>CAVVSY010000018.1:0-3843 GCA_963751005.1 uncultured bacterium | reverse complement strand
CGGCGGCGTCGAGGACGGCGGCCGCCTCGTGGGATGGTGGGCGTAGTCGTCGTAGGGCACGGGACCCCGACCGTGCCCTTGTCGTCCCAACGACGGCCCACCCCGTGGAAGGCCGACACACCGGCGGCGGCACCCTGGAGAGGCCGGCCCAGGGCAACCAGGAGGGCGATCGCTCCGGGCCGCGTTGCGAGCGACATGACGTCCCGGCTCTGCGAGCTCGACACGGGTCGCTCCACCGGCCGGTGAGTAGGAATGAAACGCCTCCTTGCCGTCGGTCAGATCGCCGATCCGCCAATCGGCGTCTTCATCGATGCCATACGTGATGGCTCCGACCCGGGAGGCGACCTCCGCCGACCCCGGATCGTCGGCACAAGCGATGACCGGGCCATCAACCCTCTCTCCAACCGCGGCGAACTGTCGACGGGACTTCGGGCTGCCGAAGTGATCGACGTGCTCGTATAGACGTTCTACGACCAGCCCGGAGAGATGCAGGCTCTCGACGTGCAGAAAGCCTCGTCGGCTTCGAGCACCGGCAGAGGGTCCTGGCCGTGGTGCCCGTTGGTGCCGAGATCGACCAGGTCGCCCCCGACGATGAATGACGGGTCCTCCCCCATGCGTCGGAGCGCCGTCACCAGCATTGCGTCGTCGTGGTCTTCCCGTGGGTGCCGGTGGCACCGATCGTCGGGATGTCGGCGGTCAGGGCTTCGAGGAGCTGGGGCCGGCGCCACACCGGTATGCCCAACTCTCGGGCGGCCTCGATCTCCTCGTCGTAGTCGGGGACGGCCGATGAGGCCACCACCAGAGCCGCGCCGGCGACTGCCTCGGGGTGGTGCCCGATGTGGACCGGCACGTCGAGGTCGGCGAGTGCCTCCACCGACGGCCACCGCGGAGATCGGACCCCGACAGCGGGTGGCCCCGGCCCACCAGGAGCTTGGCGATGGCGCTCATTCCCGATCCCCCGGCGCCGACCAAGTGGATACGTCCATCGGGGAGGGTGATCGCGCTGCCTCGATCATGGCTCGGGCGATGGTAAGTGCAGCGTCGGGTTTGGAGATGTCCAATGCGGCTGCCCTCATTTCCATCCGGGCCCCCTCGTCGTGAAGCAGACGTCCCACCAGGTCGGGGAGATCGGCGATCTCCTCCTCGGCGAGGACCTCGGCGGCTCCGGCCCGGCTCAATGCCCTGGCGTTCCCCAACTGGTGCCCGCCGGAGCCGAAGGTGCCCGGAACCAGGACCGACGGCGTGGCCGTGGCGGTCAATTCGGCGACAGCACCACCGGCACGGGCGACCACCAGGTCGGCCACTGCGTAGAAGAGCTCCATTCGGTCCTCGAAGCCGACTCGATGCCAGAGGACCTCAGCCGACGACGGCCGCTCCGACATCGAGTCGATGTGGGCCTCCCCGGTGAGATGCACGACCTGCAGAGGGGGGCCGTCCGATCCCGCCACCATCGGGCGGCCGCATCGTTGAGCACGCCCGACCCGAGCGATCCCCCGAACACTCCGAGCGTCGGCAAATCGGGCTCGAGGCCGTATCGCTCCATGCCCTCGATGCGCAACCCGGCCCGGTCGAACTCCCAGAACGGCCGGCGCACCGGGTTGCCCACCCAGGTCCCCTGCTGGAGGCCGCCTGTGACCGGGAAGGATGTGAAAGTCACCCGGGCCCAGCGAGCAGTGATCCGGTTAGCCAGCCCAGCCTCGGCTTCTGCTCGGCGTTGAACAGGGGAACCCGGCGCCGTCGTGCGGCCATCCCGGCAGGGATCGTGACGTAGCCACCCATGCCGAGGATGACTTTCACGTCGGACCGATCCAACTCGGCGGTGATCTCTCGACGCGCCCGCAACACCACACCGGGGAGACGCAAGTTCGACTTTGCTCAGGGAGCGGCGCAGACCGGACAACTCCACGGGGAGGAAGCGAAACCCCTGGGCCGGGTAGACGGTCGCCTCGAGCCGGTCCCCCCCGACGTAGACGATGTCGGACTGGGCGACCCCCAGCTCCATGAGGGCCTCCCCCACCGCCAGACCCGGGAAGACGTGCCCCCCCGTCCCCGCCGCAGCGATGAGAACGTCATACCGCGTGTGCCCACCCTCAGCCGGAGTTTCCGGAGGAAACTCCCTACGGCCTTCATCGTCGCCGAAGGCGACGATGAAGAAGCCGCGTCGACCCCGCTCTCCGCGATGTTGACCAGGATCCCGATCGCACCCATCGAGACGATCAGAGCGGTCGATCCAAACGAGATGAAGGGCAGGGCGATGCCGGTTATCGGGACCACACCGAGCACGCCACCGATGTTGACCAGCGCCTGGAACGAGAGCCAGACCGTGATGCCTGCCGCGACCATGCGCCCGAACCCGTCGGGGGCCCGGTTGGCCACCACCCACCCGGCAGCGGCGAGGGCGATGAACAAGGCGATGACCGTCAATCCGCCGATCAGCCCCGTCTCCTCCCCGATGATGGCGAAGATGAAGTCGGTGTGGGCGTTGGGCAAGTAAAACCGCGCGCTCGCGATCGCCCCCAGTCCCACGCCGAAGACGCCACCGTTGCCGAGGGCGTAGTAACCCTGGATGACCTGGTAGCCGTCCCCGTTCGGGTCGGCATAGGGGTCGAGGAACGAGTCGATGCGGCTGGCTCGATAGTCGGCGTCGAAGGCGAGGTAGGTGGTCGCCAGGACGGCGAGGAGACCGAGGACGAGGACGAACTTCATCGGGACGTCGCTGGCCACGATCACCGCCAACGCCGCGGCCCCGATGATGATCAGGGTGCCGAGGTCGGGCTGGCGGATCACCAGGATGCCGACCAGTCCGAGGGTGGCCATCACGGGCACGGCGAAGTGCCAGAACCGGGTCAGGAGCTTGGACTTCTTCTCCAACAGGTAGGCCAGGGCGAAGACCACGGTCACCTTGGCGATCTCCGACGGCTGGAACGAGGTCAGGCCGGGGACGCTGAAGCCCCCTCGTCGCCCTTCCCTCGGTGATCCCCCTCACCTCGACGGCGATGAGGAGGCCCACGGTGAGCAGGAAGCCGGGGAGGGCCAGCTTGCGGTAGAAGCGGTAGGGGATGCGGGATGCGAGGAGGGCGCAAGCGTTCCCAGGCCGACCCCGACCAGTTGTCGCTTGAGGAAATGCCACTGGTCCTGACTCTCCGTCTGATTGAGGGCGACTGCCGACGACGCCGACATCGTCACGCCCAGACCGACCACGATGAGGACGACCACCAGGACCAGGAGCACGGTGGTGGCGCGGTCGTTCACCTGTTGCCGGGCGATCTTGTCCCGGGCGGCGGCCCGCACCTTGGCCAGGGATGTCACGTTCGCGGTCATTTCCGGTCTCCCACTCGGTCACTCACCAACTCGATGAATCGGTCGCCTCTCGCCCCGTAGGAGGCGAACTGGTCGAAGCTGGCGCAGCCCGGCGCCAGGAGCACCGTGTCACCGGGGAGGGCGGCGCCGGCAGCCACCTCCACGGCGATCTCGAGGGTGCCGGCCAGCCGGCCCCGATCCCCAGCCAGGTCCACGAGATCAGGCCCGGCCTCGCCGATGCCGATGAGCATCCTCACGTTCTCCTCCCGGGCCAATGGGGTGAGGTCGATTCCCTTGGCCAGGCCGCCGGCGATGAGAACCACGGAGTCGTTGGCCCGGATGGAGGCGATGGCGGCGTGGGGGTTGGTCGCCTTGGAATCGTCCACCCATCGGACTCCCCCGGTCTCGGCGATCAGACGCCGACGGTGCGCCCCCGGCCGGAAAGCGATCGCCCCCATGGCCACCCCTTGCGGGGATGCCCCCATCCGGAGGGCGAGGGCCCCGGCGCACGCCAGGTTGACCAGGTGGATCGGGTCACGGAGC
>CAVVSY010000017.1:0-46781 GCA_963751005.1 uncultured bacterium | reverse complement strand
GTCCCTTTTTTGAGCCAGCGATTTCGCGGCGTTTGATCATCGGTGGAGACACCGGCCCGAGCCCCCGGAATCCCCACAAGGCTTGTCCGCTTCCGCAGTTGTAGTTCGTTCTAGCGGGATGACTGATTGCCTGAGGTAACAAGTTCTCGCGTTTGAGGCGGGGCAGTAAAGACCCCGGTCGTGGGGGATCTCACCTAGTTCGGAACTGGTGCTGTTACGGATCAGGCTCGGTCGGCGATGAACCGAGGCATCGGCCTCCAACGTTGCGGCCAGCCGCCGCTTTGTACGAGCAGGCCGGCCAGCTGACGGTCATCCGGATCGATGATCCCTGCTCCCCGTCTAGTCCGTTGTTGTCGACCGTCCACCGAGCCAGCAGTACAGCGGCTCCTCTTCCTCTCGGTGAAACCTTGAGCTCTGGTGACCCTGAATGCGATGGCACCTGCTGCCGCTATCGGGTCGTCGAAGTCGCCGATGGACTGACGTGCTGCTTCGACACGGTCGAGTTCGTCAGGTTCGTCGAACCACTCGTCGTCACTCCTAAGTTGCTATTGATCTCAACGGCGAGCAAGAGTTCAGGCTGCCAGGAATAGCTTCAACCGGTTAGAGGCCGCTCCCACTCGACCGATACTCGCCATTCGTGGACGGGAACCGAATCGGGAATTCCCCGATCTCGGATCGCTTCAGACCTCGACTTACCTGTGGCATGCAATCGGGCTAGAGCACGGTGTGTAGCTTCGGGCTTTTCTCGTCGAAAGGGCTTTGGTGGATTCACGGTCGACGCAGGGACTGGCGGCTGCGGCGTTTGTTGCCGCCGTCGTCATAGGAGGCGGCAACTTCGTAGCGGTCAGCTTCAGCAACCAGGAGCTTCCTCCGTTCTGGGGAGCGGGGCTTCGGTTCAGCCTGGCAGCCGTGCTGTTCGTCCTCGTGTCGCTCGCTTTGCGTCTCCCATGGCCACGTGGTCGGACTCTCGCTCTGACTGCGACATATGGCGTGTTCACATTCGCGCTTTCTTACGCCTTGATGTACTGGGCTCTGACTCAGATGAACGCCGGCTCGGCTGCTGTCGTGTTGGCCACCGTTCCCCTGGTCACGTCGCTGCTGGCCGCGGTTCAAAGGCTGGAAGCCCTCAATCGTCGAGCTCTCCTCGGTGCGGTGATGGCGTTCGCGGGCATTGTCTGGATGTCGTTGGAAGGCGACGGTCTCGCGATCCCGCTCGGCGCAGTGGTTGCCACGTTGGCCGCTTCCCTGACGATCGGGGAGTCCATCATCATCAGCAAACGGATCTCCGAGAATCACCCGGCGATCAACAACGCGGTGGGAATGGTCGTGGGTGCGCTGCTTCTCCTCATCCTGTCTTGGGCTGTCGGCGAGACTTGGTCGGTTCCAACACAGCAAGACACGATTGTGGCGGTGATCTATCTCGTGACCGTCGGCTCAGTCGGCTTGTTCGTGCTCACCTTGTTGGTGGTGCGGCGTTGGACAGCGTCGGCTACGGCATACATGTTCGTGCTGTTCCCGGTGGTGGCGATGCTCCTCGATGCGTGGCTTCTCGATGCGCCATTGACCGCTCGGGGAGTCACCGGAGCGCTCGTCGTCATGGTTTCGGTCTGGTTTGGTGCGTTCGCCTCCATGCCTACCAAACCCGCGCCTAGAGCACCTGGTTCGTTCTCGTGAGATGGAGCCTCGGTTCACCCCGCTCTGGCCAGCACCCTTTCATACGTTTCATTGAGCCGGAGGAGGGGCACCCGGTGATCTTCCTCGTTGACTCTGTCGTCGATCAGGGCCCAATCTGCGGTCTCCTTCACGGCGCGGCAGAGTCGTACGGCTTCGTCGAAGGTCACATCGGTTCGATCCGTTGCCTGACGGAGCCGATCCAACACCAGTGATTCGGTGCTTATGACTACGAGCACTTCGTCAGCATCCAGCGATAGGTGCATCACGTCTCCGTCGACTACCGAATCCGGGAATTCGACCGGCCACTTCTCACCCATCACGGAACGTGTAGAGAAAGTGATCGCCTTGGAGGTGCTTGAAACCTATACCGTCGAGCTGGATGCGGTCCTCTTCGTCCAAGTGGGCACAGAGGTCGATGTCGGTTGGTTTGTAGACCCCGGTGTGAAGGTTGACCGCCGCACCACCGACCAGGACGGCATTGCGGCTGATGGCGTGATCTGCAGCCTTGGCTAGCCAGACGCTCCGGTCGATTTCGTCGGTCGCCTGTTCGGCACGATCGAGGGCTCTCTTGGCGGCCTCGACGTCCCTCACCGGCGCGTGCCGACGGCATCGAGTTCGACCGTCGTGTCGAGGCCGCGGATGGACTTGTGGGCGAGCCGGTGCTCGGGGTTGGAGGGGCCTAGCTTAGAGGCCATGAGGTCTGCGGCGGCTCGTTGAGATCGCTGTTTGAGCTCGTCGAGCCCGACCACGAGCGGGGGTATGGATTCGAGATCTCTCAGACTGGCGCCGTAACACGAGAGGAGTTGGGTGACAGTCGACATTCTCGGGTCGGTCTTCCCTGTTTCGATGTTGCTGATGGAGGACACGCTGACTCCGGTCATCTGACAAACGGAAGACATGCTGAGACGTCTGGCCTCACGTATCCGGCGTAGCTTGGCGCCATTGAAGTAGCTCATGGTGTTAGCGTAATCACTAACAGAGGTTAGTCAATGCACTAATTGTGGGCAGTTACCCTCGTTGATGAGCCCCAAGGCCCAGATAGCCGCACCCATTTGGGGGGCCGGGATCGGCCGCCACGGATGTCAACATCCCACTGATTCGACCAGGGGGACCTCGGTCAGGGCCTCACCTTGGGCGACGTAGTAGAGGGCTGCCTCATTGCATCCCTCATCGAGGAGATCGGTTGGAACGAAGAGGGAGAACCTCCACTGATCTTCATCTGGGAAGTGGTACGCCGAGCCGACAGCGGCGATCCGACCTCCAAGGGCGAGCGCCAGATCGGTATGCGCCGGCTCACTGGTCAAGACTCCAGTGATTCTGGCCGGAATCGCCGACGCCGTGAGGTCGACTTTGCGCAGACGGCCCACTTGCGAGATCGCGGCGGTTGTCCCGGCTTCGGTCTCGGAGACACGTATCGAGGCCACCTCATGTCCGAGAAGGCTTCGATTCGGCCCGATCCCGTAGATGTCGAATCGTTCATCACCCGCGCCGAAGACCTCATGGAATCGCGCAGAGGCTTCTGTAGCAGCATTGAGCCCCTCCATATCCAGTGCCACGACACCCTCTGATGTCACGACCATGGGCTCCCGATGACTCGCATGGTCCCGAAGTGTGGAGCCATCCAGGTCATCATCGAGGTCGATACCCAGCACGTCGGCGATCGTGGGCAGGATGTCCATGGGCTGAGTGAGAACAAGGTCGACCTTCCCACTCTCTTGCCTTGGATACTTGATGAACATCGGGACAGGCAGGATCTCCTCCCGCGCAGCCCCCAAACTCAGGCTGCGCCGGGCGCCGCCGGCTCTGAAGGAGATTCCATGGTCAGCCATCACGACCATGAGCGCCTCGTCGAGGATCTCCGCCTCCTCCAACCTGTCAATCATTCGACCGATTTGACGATCGACGTACGCCGTCTGAAGCAGGAACCTCTGCATCCCATGATCCGAATAGACGGCCGCATCCCGCCACGTGGCGCCACCCCCATCGGTGAACAGGTCTCCGAAGAAGTCATTCTCGTAGACATGGCCATCCGGGAGGTAACGCCAGGCCGCGTGAGGAAGCAAACTGTGCAAGTAGTGCAGAGTCGGGGTTTCGCTCTGTTCCAGTTCGCTGAGGAATCGCTCCCACTTGATGTCCTCCTCCCGCGCCTGCAATGTCGCCCTGGTGGACTCACGGATCTCCTCCAGGGTCAGATCTGACGAACGCGCCGTGACCAGCGGTTGCTCACCAAAGCCGGCCCAGCGCGTATCGATCTCAGGGAGCAGTCGGACGGCGATCGCATCGGGCATTGTCAGGTGGCCATATACGACGGCCGCGTCCGACAGCATGGCCCCGATCGGGGAGGCATCCCCCCCGGCCGCAGCCTCACACAATCGTGCGGGGCAAAGATGGGTCACCGACTCCTGCACTTCAAGGGTGTATGCATCGCCGAGAAGTGTGAAAAGGGTTCGGGGATACGCCGATGCGATAGGGACGGCGTCATGAGGCACCAACCTGCCGGTGAGCATCGACGTCACGGCCACCCGCGTCTGGTCGTGGATAGCCATTGCGTTGGGATACCACGTGGCGAGATCGGCGAGCCGTGCGAAGTTGGGGAAACGCTCACGATTCAGCTCGCCATCAGTAGTGAGCAAGCCCGCAAGCGATAGCTCATCCAAGACCACCACCACGACGGGCGGAAAGGCACGCGGTTCGATCCCAGCCGCCGGACCTTCCCGGCCGAATACGAGATCGTTGGCGGGTGTGGCGAAGAGAAACCAGAGCAAGAAGGCCACCGGCGCGAATGCAGCCCAGGACAGGACATGGCGGACGCCATCCGACCTTCGGTACGCCAGAGCTACGAAGGCCCCAGCCATCACAAAGAGCAAGAGTGAGAGTGACGTCGCAACGCTGAGCTCCCGGATCAGTGGGGGTGCGAGGACCAGTCCGCCGAGAGTGCCGACCACCGTGTCATGAACGTGTCGTTGGAAGCGAGGCGAGAGGACAAGGGCGATCGCTTCGACGAGGATGAGGATGGATGGGACGCCTAGGAGCAGCACCACCGCAAAGGCAACGACTGCGCCGCTAGATGATTGATGGGCCGCGAAGAAGGTTGCATTGCGGCCGAGCAAGTCGAGCAGGGGCTGGGCCACAGCGAACCCAGACAAGGCGACAATGTGAAGGCATTCGACAGCGAACCTTCTCCACCGTTCGGCACCTGGACGGTCGGGCATGAACGGTTGAGTCTCGGAGCTCACTGCCATCTCAAGGCTCGACAGTGGGATAGTTCACTCGGGGCCACGGATGCGTCAGTCTGAGTCGAGTCGTGCGCCGACCCTACCCCGGGGATCCCGGTGATGAAAGGGCCAAGCCGCCCCGGCCCAGGTCCTCCAGGAGGAAGAATTCGACGTAGCCGGAAAGGTCACCGAAGAGGTGGACGAAGTCGCGCTACGGGCAAGTGTCTTCGAGAGCGGACTTGCTGTGACTTCTTGGGACGCAAGAACCTCATTGGTCGCTGTTCGGCGGTGCTCGTGGGATCCGGCGGGGCACCCACGGCCTCGCGGACGGTCTCCGCGAGGAGTCTGGGCTCGGTGGCGGCGCGAGTTCGCCGAACCCCGCCCAGTCGTCGAGCCCTCTACAAGCCCCGTCGCGACCTGGAGCGACAGCCGGGTTTTACCGACTCCGCCGACGCCGTTCAAGCTGACCAGGCGGGACAGGCGGACGAGGTCGTCCTCCTCCTTGACGTGACCATGTCCCCCCACGAAGCTGCTGAGCGGGAGCGGGAGGTTGTTCTGTGGGGTCTCAAACGGTGCGGAGAGTGCGGGTCGTTCGCACCGACGCCCACGAGCGGATGGATCCGCATTGGCTAACCGAGATCGCTCAGACGGTGCACGGCGCCGGCTGGACTGGCTCAGAAAAAGGTGGTGTTGACCACGAGCGGGTTCGGTCCCCCGGGATCCTGTGCCGGGCGAGCGATACCCGGTAGTCCCACTCGGCGATCGAGGAAGTCGAGAAGGTGCCGGTCGAACTCCCATGGCTGCTCGAGCTGACAGGCATGCCCGGCGTCTTCGAGCGTGACCAGCTCGGCATCGGGGAGCACGTCACGAAGTGCAAACGCCCTCTCATGAGCGGCGTCCTCGCTGCCGGTCAGGATCAGCACCGGCGCACTCACTTCCGCAAACCAGTCGGGGTCTCCCTGGATCAGCGCATCGAACATCGCCAGTATCGAGGGGACGTCGGCCGCGTCGTTGCGCTCGGCCCACAGCCCGGCCATCCACTCCGCCATCGGGGTGGAGCGAAAGGCCGGTGAGAAGTCCTGGAGCGCATAGGGGTGGCGATAGGCGACTCCGTCACGGCGGTAGGCGTCGATGTGGCGCTGGAGATGAGGCTTCTCGGTGGCGTAGCCGGCTCCGGACACGACCACGGCGGCGGTGCGCTCGGGGCGAAGGTGTTGCATGTGCAGGACGACGTTGGTGCCGATCGAGCACCCCACCAACACCACCGGGCCGACGCCTTCCGCATCGGCCGCCTCCCAGCACGCCTCGGCGAGGTCGAACAGGGTGACTCCGTCTCTTGCCCGGGGTGAGCGTCCGTATCCGGGAAGATCAACCGCCACGCATCGGTACCACGTCGAGAAGTGGGCCATCTGGTACATCCAGGCTGCGTTGTCCATGGGGTTCGGGTGCACGAAGAGCATGAGTGGCGCGGAGGCCGGTCCGGTGACTTCCCGGTGGAGTGCACCGTCGATGTTGGAGGTCATGGGCGGGTATCGTGCCACACCCCCTGGATCAGGGGCGGTCCAGTGCTCTAGCGAGGAGGGTGAGTGCCTTCAGTACCGGTGGCGGGAGTCCAGTTGGCGTACACCCGGCAGGGGAGTGGTGTGCCGGTGGTGCTCATCACCGGGTTGTCGGGACGGGGACGGGAGTGGGGCCCACAAGTCGAGCTATTTGCAGAGGACTTCGACGTCATCGTCCCCGACCACCCCGGGTGTGGCGACTCCTCCCCGCCCGAGGAGACGACGCTCTCGCACCACACGGAGGCGATCGCCGCGCTGTTGAGACACCTCGAGGTCGGCCCTGCCCACATCGTCGGGTCGTCCACCGGGGGCGCCATCGCCCAACTGCTGGGGTTGGACCATCCAGACGTTGTGCGCAGCATCTCGTTGGTGTCCTCATGGGCTCGTCCCGACGACTTCTTCCGGCATCAGTTCGCCGCCCGAAGGGAGGTGCTGGAGCGTCTCGGGTCTGGCTCGTACGCCACCGTGTCGGCCCTCTTCCTCTTCTCGCCGGAGTTCTTCCGGGACCACTACGCCGAGGTGGAGCGCTGGCACGAGGCTGCCTCGCTCGGTGATCCGAAGGTCATGGCCGACCGCATCGACATGATCCTCCAGCACGACACGCTGGACCGTCTCTCTCAAATCGACACGACCCACCCTGGTGCTGGTGGGCTCGGCCGACAATTGCACTCCTCCCCATCTGTCCCGGGAGCTGGCCGCGGCGATACCGGGAGCGACGAGCGTGGTGATGGACGGGGGGCATCTCATCTACAAGGAGTCGGTGACCGAATTCCATCGCATCGTCAGCGAGTTCCTGAACCGCCATTAGCGGTCAGCTGAGACGCAGGGACCCCGAGAAACAGGAAAGGACCTGCGCTATCTCCTGGGTCGGAGGGGAGACGGCGAGGCCCAAATTCCTATCGCGCTTCCGTGTTTAACGTCGCCGGAAGCATCACGACAATCCGAATGATAGCGACATCGGCCCCTTATTACGGCATTCATTCGCTCCGTGTCCTAATCATCTTCCTGTCGGCCCGCTCGACATCGAACCCCATCAGCTCGGCAAGATGGATGAATAGCTCGGCCAGCTCGTCTCGCTCCGCTGAGTCGTCGAGGTCGTTCACCATCTCGAAAGCTCGCTCTAACTCCTGTCTGAGCTCCTCGTCATCGCTGTTCTCCCACGCCTCCATGACGCGGTCGAGTCGCTCGTCGACCTCTCTGACATCTTTGGGCTTGAACTGTGGTGCCTCGAGTCCGTTGAGAAGGGCCGCGATCTCGGCGGCAACCCCCTCAGGGGAGTCCTCGACGATGGTGGTCGTGGTCGTCGTGGTCGTCGTGGAGGGAGTGGTGGTCGTAAGAGGTGTCGTCGATGTCGTGGGCGAGACGGCGGGGACCGTACTCCCGGCTGCCGCAGCGTCCTCGGCGGCGGGGTCTCGCTCGTTGGACATGGCTATGGCCGCCACCGCGAGGAGCCCCAGCAACCCAACAAGTACCGGCCAGGGGTTTCGTTGAGCCGGCACCGTGCCCGCCTCCACCGGCTCGGGCGGACCTGGTGGTGGGGCGATCACCAACGTCGGATCCTCGGAGCCGCCGAAGCTGTCACTCCCTGCAACGGAGGCCATGGGTAGGTCGGCAGCTCCCAGCACTTGGGTGATCGTCCCCATCAGACTCGAGGCGAACGCTCCGGCGCTCGACGGGCGCTGGGTCGGGTCCTTGGCCATCGCCACTGAGACTGCCGATGCCATGACATCGGGCGCCAAACCCTTCAGGCTCGGAGGTGTCGCCACCCGGACTGCCTCGAGCAATGCCGCCGGTGTTTCGGCAGCGAATGGTGGGCGACCAGCAAGCAGCTCGTAGGTGACCGCGCCCAGCGAATACAGATCGGAGGAGGGGGTCGCCGGGTGGCCCTGGAGGATCTCCGGAGCCATATAGGTGATGGTTCCGACCATTTCACCGGTGGTCGGTCACCGTGGTCGGGTCGTCGAAAGTCTTGGCGATGCCAAAGTCGGTGAGTCGAACCCTGCCCTCGGGTTCGAGGATGATGTTGGCCGGCTTGACGTCACGATGAACGACACCCATGGCGTGGGCGTGGTCGAGGGCACTGGCCACTTGGGTAACGATGTCTGCGACGGCTGCTGGATCGACTGGACCGTTCTCGACGAGTTGGGCGGCGAGCGTCGTCCCCTCGATCAGCTCGAGGACGATGTAAGGCCCTCCTTCGTCCTCACCGGTGTCGAAGACGGTGACAATCCCCGGATGACTGAGACCTGCGGCGGCCTGGGCCTCCCGCGTGAACCTCCCGGCCGCTCCCGGGTCGGTGGCCAGATGCGGGAGCAGCCGCTTGATCGCCACCGATCGGCCAAGGAGGGTGTCCTTGGCCTTCCAAACGGTGGCCATGCCCCCGGTCCCGATCTGTTCGACGAGCTCGTACCGCTCCAGCGATCATCCAGGCCAGGTTAAGGACGTCCTCGGCGTAGGGACACTCCAACCCGGCCGAGTGAAGCGTGGCGGTAGATGTAAGTCTTGACTTACGGTAAGCAGTGGCTTACGATATCCGCATGGTGTCGGAACAACTGGAGGCGCTCGCGGTGCCGACGAGGAGGTCGATCTACACGACCCTCCTGAACGGTCCCCGCTCCGTCGGCGAGATCGCCGACGGGTTGCCGGTGAGCCGGCCGGCAGTCTCCCAGCACCTCAAGGTGCTCGCGGAGGCCGGTCTCGTCGAAGTCTCGGTGTCCGGGAACCGGCACTACTACCAGGCCCGGCCGGCGGGGCTGGCGGCCTTGCGCACCTGGACCGACCAGATGTGGGATCAGGCGATGGGGCGGTTCGCCGACTTCGCCGCACGAAAGGAGCAAGACATGGACGATCGAATCGAGCCGGTGGTCAAGCGGGTCACGGTGCCAGGCACCGTGTCCGAGGTGTTCGAGCTGTTCTCGGCGCGGATGGGGGAGTGGTGGCCGTTGGAATCCCACTCGGTTGCCGGCAGCGACGCTGTCGACGCTCGGATCGATCCCGAGGTCGGGGGTCGGGTGTACGAGGTGACAGGCTCCGGAGACCAGCATGAGTGGGGGTTGGTCCTGCAGTGGGAACAGGACCGTCGGATGGTGCTCGACTGGTACCCGGGGCTGACCATCTCCGAGGCGACACGACTCGAGATCAGCTTCCTCTCCCTCGGCGGCAACACCGAGGTGACCCTGGTCCACGACGGATGGGAGTCCCGGGGCGACGAAGCCATGGAGCGACGAGCCGACTACGACCAGGGCTGGGAGATCGTCCTCGGTCTGATGCCTGGTGTCGGATCCTCCGCCGAGGTGCGGTCCCCGACACACGTTTCTTGAGCTCGAGGCGCTGCTACATCGTGCTTCCTGGCGTAGTAGTCGCCCAGGTTGCTGCGATACGGCTCGTCGCGGTAGGTGCTCTCGTTGAACTCGGGGGAGTTCTTGATCTCGTCCTTGGTTCGATCGACGTAGATCACTTCGTCGTCGAGGTCGACCTGTCGGATGACTCCCGCAGGCAGCATCACCTTCTTCCCAAAGATCCATGGTCCCGTATCTACCACCAGGTAGCTGGCGCCGGCATCGTAGGTGTGCTCATCGACGGTTCCGATGGAGCCGTCAGTGGCCTCCACCGAGAATCCGGAGATGTCGGGCGTATCGCCCGTGAGGACAACGGTCATCTCATAGGCATAGATGTCGTAGGTCATGACTTCCTCCTTTTTGGCCTGGGCCTGACTTACCCTCCCGGCCGCCGGCCAAACACCATCTGTTTCGACGAAGGGAGCTTGTCGTGGTCGTGGACTCGAGGCGTGTTGCTCACTGGCAGTGCTCAGCCGATGGCGGTCCATCTGCGAGCACCTCGTGTGAGACTGCTTTGCTGACGATCCGGAACCCGTTCCATGGCGATGCCTGACACGGACGCAAGAATCGGACGTCGTTCTCTGGGTGCGGGCACGGTGCTCTTCCTGGCCATGTTCGCCGTCCAGTCGCCGATCCTGGTGTTGTCGCCAATCCTGACGCAGATGGCTGAGGACCTGGGGGTCAGCACCGCGACGGCTGCGCAGCTCAGATCCGTGTCCGGGGTAACGGCCGGGATTGTGGCGCTCGTCTTTGCCATCCACGGGAGCAAGACCCGTCTCTCGGTGTTGCTCGGCTCTGGTCTCTGGCTATTGGCCGCGGGATCGTTGTTGACGTCGATCGCTCCCAGCTACTCCGTGTTGCTCATCACCCATGTCGTCATCGGGCTGGGCCTTGCCGCGGTCCTATCGGCTGGGTTCGCCGCTTCGGAGGCGTGGGCGGTCGACGGCGACAAGGCACGTGTTCTGTCGAGGGCCCTGATAGGACAGCCCGTGGCCTGGATAGTCGGACAGCCCATCGTGGGTTGGATCGCCGGGTTCCACTGGCGATGGACATGGGTGGCGATTCCATTCGCTGCCAGCATCGTGGCTCTGGTAGCACTTCGGTTCCGCGACCGCACCATCGGTGACGATGGCCAGGAGTGTGACCCGCTCGGTTTGTGGCGGACCAGCGGGGTGAAGGGGTGGGCGTTCTCGGAGTTTCTCGCCTTTTCTGCGTGGGGTGGGGCATTGGTCTTCGTCGGGGCGGTCTTCATCGAGGGTTACGGCGTCGACGTCGCCGCCACTGGTCTGATCCTGGGGGCGGGCGCCATCCTCTATCTCCCCGGTAACTCTTTGAGCCGGCGGCTGATCGACGTCGGACCGGCGAGGTTGATGGTCGGCTTCGGAATGTGCTCTGCTGTGGCCATCGTGACGTTCGTCTCCACCGTCGACGCCCCTGCCATTGGCGATCGCCGGCTTCGGAGTTGGTGTCTTCTTCGCCGCTGGTCGTGGCTTTGCCGGGGCCGCCCTGGGACTTCAGCTCTCGGAAGGGAGGCGTCTTGCCGCCATGAGCGTCCGGGCAGCCGCTGACCAGTTCGGCTATTTGGCGGGTGCAGTGGTGGGCGGTGTGTTGCTCGACCTCTGGGGCTTTCCCGGAGTTGGCATCGGTCTCGGTCTGCTCATGCTTGCGTCGACGGTGGTCCTGGTGGCGGACACCTTGCCGCGGGCCAACCAGCTCCCCGATCCTCGCCGATTCATACGACGGGTGCCCCGTCACCCGGAGGACCTACGTAGCCGGACAGCCTGCGATGGTCAGGCCCAGCCAGTGATCTAGGAGATCTGATTCGACCACCCGGGGGCTCCGGACGGATCCGGAGCCCCCGAATGCCTTTGGTCGGTTACTGGTCGGCTGCGGCCTCGGCGTCGACGATCCCGTGCCCGAAGAACGAGGTGTACCCGTTCCTGCCAAAGCACCGGTCAGCGTTCGTCTCCGGGCCCGAGTGGCTGCCAGTCGGGGGGACAAGTGGTCTGCTGTGCGCTGCCGCTCGACGGCAGCGATCACCGCGGAGGGCCCCAATTGGGGATGACTCTCCTTGACCAGAGCCGCCACGCCTGCTGCATGCGGCGAAGCCATCGACGTCCCGTTGAGATAGACGTACCCGCCCCCGCCGTCGATGGTGGTTATGCCGGGGAAGGCCGCGTTGAGCGGATCGAAGGCGGCCCAGATGTCGCCTTCCATCGGCACTGCACCGAGGACCGCATCCTGAACCGTGCCCGTCGCCTGGAAGTAGTCACCGCCGGGGGCGGCCACTTCGACACCGCCGACCGTGGAGTAGTCGGCGATCCACAGGTCGTACCCCGGGATCCCGATCGGTCCCGTGGCCGATACGGTCATGACTCCGGGCAGCTCGGCCGGGGGCGACCCGACAGTTGTTCTCGACGTCTCGCTCCTCCTCCGAACCTGGAGGCCAGTCGGGGCTGATGTCGTCCAGTCCCGGGTGACGCAGGTCGGATTGCTCATTTCCCGCAGAGCTGACGATCACGACGCCCTGCTGACGTGCATAGCGAGCTGCACTCTCCAACTCGGCGAGGATCGCCCGCTGCTCCGACTCGCTCTTGCAGTAGTACAGGTACGGGTCGGCGAACAGGCTCAGGTTGACCACGTCGATCTGCTGATCGCCGGCGTAGCGGAGGGCGGCGGCCACCGAGTCTGCAAAGCAGAACCCGGCGATGGTGCATGCCTTCAGACCCACCAGGGTCGCATCGGGCGCCACACCGGCGATGCCGATCCCGTTGCGGGGAGCAGCGATCGTGGTCGAAGCCACATGGGTGCCGTGGCCGTTCAGGTCCTCGACCGCGGTCTTGTTCGAGCAGTCACCATTTGCGATCTCCGCCAAGGTCCGCCGTCGGCGTGTCATCGAAGATGAACGAGCACGACAGGGCCAGATCGAGGTTGGGCGCTATGTCGGGGTGGTTGGTGTCGATTCCACTGTCGATCACGCCGACAGTGACTCCCTCACCGGTGGCCGACCCATAGCTTCCGTCCTCGGAGGCGTTGATCAGGGCCATGTCCCATTGACACGGGCCCAGCGGCTCGTTGTTGGGGGTGCCGAAAACATCCCCGTAGAGCGTTTCGCACAGGTCCGCCAGGGCATCTGGCGGGGTCGCTGCTGATCCGACACTCGCTGGGAGTATCGCGACCACCAGGGCGACGAGGGCCAAGACGATGGTTCGCCTTCGCATGTTGTCTCCTAACCCCAGCCTGCCCCGCAGGGGAACCTAGCTAACTCGCCGACGGTTCGTCTGAATGGCGCGCGGCTCGACCTCACGCGGTCAGTAGGAGCAAGGCGTGGATGGCGATGCCAACCAGGGCCCCCACCACCGTCCCGTTGATTCGGACGAACTGGAGGTCTCGACCCAGTTGCAGCTCGAGACGGTGTGAGATCTCGGTGGCATCCCAGCGTTCCACGGTGGTCTCGATGAGTCCGGTCACCTCGTCGTCCCACTGCTGAGCGAGCCGTTCGGCGGAGTCGGCGATCCAGTTGTCGATGCGGCCGCGCAGTTGCTGGTCTTCGAGCACTCGGGCGCCCCACCACTGAATCAGCTCGGTGAGACGTCGCTCCAGGTCGGACCCGGGTGCGTCAGCCGAGCGTTGCAGGCTCTGATGCACCACCTCCCATTGGGCGCCGATCGCGGTGGCGAGGTCGGGCGAGTCGAGGAGTCGGAGCTTGGTCTCTTCGATGCGCCCCTCGAGCTCGGCGGAGTTGCGCAGGTCGTCGGCCGTCTCGGTCAGCATCCTCTCCAGCTCTGCGCGGACCGGGTGTTCCGGATCGTCCACCACCTCATCCACGAGGACGTGGAAGGAGGCGATGACCCGATCGAAGATGCGCTCCCTGGCCCACTCCGGCAGCCACCACGGCTCGGCGCCGACGAAGCTGCGTCGGAACGAGGCGTGGTTCTCCTCCACCACCAGATCGACGCCGCGAAGGGTGGCGACGATCGAATCCTGGACATGGCCACCCTTGAGCCAGGTGTCCATGACCAGGGAGATGAGAGGGGTGACCGACGTCTGTCGGAGCCAATCGAGAGAGGTCTCGGTGACGATCGCCGCCACTCGCTCGTCGTCCAGCGACTTGGCCAGGGTCGCCCCCGTCTCGATGCTCCGTCGGGCGGCGGCAGCGGCATTCTCGGGCACGATGAGCCACCTCCCCACCCGATTGGCGATGTCGGCGTTTGCGATCCACTGACGCAAGTTCTCCGGGTCGAGGAAGTTCTGCTGCACGAACTCGGCGAGCCCGGTGCCGATCTCGTCTTTGCTCTTCGGGATGAGCGCCGTGTGCGGGATCGGTATCCCCAGGGGGTGGCGGAACAGGGCGGTGACCGCGAACCAGTCGGCGATGCCTCCGATCAGCGCCGCCTCGGAAGCGGCGCGGACGAAACCGTTGATGCCCGAGTCCGAACCGAGGAAGTGACTGGCCAGGAAGACGACGAACGCACCGAACAGGAACGAGTTGGCGCGCAGCTTCCACCGTCGCAGTTCCTCGATCCGACGTTGCTCATAGCCCGACCCGAGGGCAGGGCCGGTGGTCTGGGTCACCGCCGAATGCTATGTCCCCTCCCGGCCAATATCAGCTGGTCTGGGTGTCCGCGGTCAGGTCCTTCAGTAGCTCGTGGCAGCGATTGGCCCTGAGTGCGTCGGCCTGCTGGCACTCCCTGATGAACTCCTCCACTTCCGGGTGCTCCGTCTGGCGGACGTCATCGAGGAACTGGGCGTAGAGATGCGAGCCGTGGAGGGCGTGGTATTGGATGCTGACCAGATTGAAGACGATGTCTTCGGTGATGGCGTGGTTGCTTGTCATATCCCACTCTTACCCGGCGCCTCCGCGGGGCAACCAGGAGTCGGGGACATTGGCTCCGCCCCCTTCAGCGGTGACCCATCTCCCTATCGTGCGCTGGTGACATTGAACCGAGGGTCGGGATTCGAGACGCTGGAGGAGCCGATCCGGGCCGAGCTGTTCAGCGTGGAGCGGCTCGAACAGCACGCCCAGAGTCTCGCCGAGTCACAGGAGCTGAGCGGAAGACCGGGGCGATTCCGTCTCATCTCCCAGCGCCTGGCAGACAACGGCGAGGTCCTGCTCACCTCATATCGCGAGCTCTCCAAGGCGATCCGGGAAGAAGCCCTGCTCACACCCGCCGCCGAATGGCTGGTCGACAACTTCCATCTCGTCGAGAGCCAGTTGCGGGAGATCCGGGAGAACCTCCCCGCCAGCTACTACCGCGAGCTGCCCAAGCTCGACGGCGGGCATCTCGACGGATACCCCCGCGTGTACGGGATCGCCTGGGCGTACATCGCCCACCTGGACAGTCGCTTCGACTCCGAGGCTCTTGCCAGGTTCGTGGGCGCGTATCAACAGGTGGAGCCACTGAGCATCGGCGAGCTCTGGGCGCTCCCGCTCACCCTGCGGCTGATCCTCATCGAGAACCTGCGCCGGCTGGCCGAGACCATCGTCTGGGCGCGGCGACTCCGCCGGGAGGCCGACGGAGTCGCCGACGGGCTGCTCGGCCTGGGGAACCGCAGCGCCGACGACACCATGGCCGCACTGGGCCGTATCGGCGCCGGACGTCTGCGCACAGCCATTCGCGGTCCAACTGCTGCAGCGTCTTCGCGATCAAGACCCGGAGACCACGCCGGGCCTGACCTGGCTTCTCGACAGGCTCGCCGCCGAAGGAACGACTCCCGACGACGTGGTCGAGTGAGACCCATCGCCGTCAGGCGGCGACCAACGTCACCGTGCGCAACATCGTGACCAGTCTCCGCGAGATCAACTTCTTCGACTGGGCCGGCTTCGTCGAGGAGGTGAGCCTCGTGGATGCTGCCCTCAGGGAGGAGAGCTCGTACGGCGAGATGAGCTTCGCCACCCGAGACCGCTATCGCCACGCCATCGAGGAGTTGTCGAAGGGGTCGGAGACCTCCGAGCTCGACGTGGCCCAGGCCACGCTCGGCGCTGGCCAATGCCCAGCTTCCCGATCGGCGCCGAGAGCGATCCCGGCTTCTTCCTGATCGGCGAAGGCCGGGCGGTCCTCGAGAGTCAGATCGGGTTCCGCCCTGGCGTGGGGCTCTCCCTGGCTCGTATGGCTCGCGCACACCCCTCTCTCGTCTACCTGGTCTCGGTCGCCCTGGTGGCGGCGGCGAGCCTGGTCCTCCCCCTGCTCACCATCGACGCCGATTGGCCGATGCGTCTGCTCATGGCCGGGTTGGCCCTGATCCCCGCCACCGACATCGCGGTGACTCTGGTCAACCGGCTGATCGCCGCCCGGACCCGACCCGCCGAGCTGCCGTCGCTGGCGTTGCGTTCGGGACCGACCGAAGAGCTGCGCACACTGGTGGCGGTCCCGGTTCTGCTCACCCGCCCCGATCAGGTAGAGGATTTGGTGGAACGGCTCGAGGTCCACTACCTGGCCAACCCGGAAGGGGAGCTGCACTTTGCCCTCGTCAGCGACTGGGCCGACTCCGAGACCCCGGAACTGGCGGGCGACGCCGAGCTGCTGTCGGCGGCGAGGCGAGGCGTGGCCGAGGTTGAACGAGAGACACGGGCCGGGGCCGGGAGGGGCCGATCGGTTCCTGCTCTTCCATCGCCAGCCGGTTGTTCAACCCGGGTGAGGGCGGTGCACATGGGTTGGGAGCGCAAGCGCGGCAAGCTCCACGAGCTCAACCGTCTGCTCAGAGGGGCGACCGACACCAGCTTTCTCCCCAGTGATCGTCCCCACCCTGAAGGGGTTCGCTATGTGATAGCCCTCGACGCCGACTCGCGGCTGCCGCCCGGGGCGGCCACCAGGCTGGTTGCGACCATTGCCCACCCTCTGAATCGGGCCAGGGTCGACCAACCGCTGGGCGCGCGTGGTGGAGGGTTACGGGATCCTCCAACCCCGGGTCACCGCCTTCCTCAAGGCCGGGTGGCACCAGCTTCTTCCAGCGAGTCTTCTTCCCGCCCCCCGGCATCGACCCGTATGGGGCACCCGTCAGCGACCTCTATCAGGACCTGTTCGGTGAGGGGTCCTACGCCGGGAAGGGGATCTACGAGATCGATGCCTTCGAGTCGGCCCTCGACGGGCGGATCCCCGAGAACACGATGCTCAGCCATGATCTGTTCGAAGGCAGCTTCGCCCGGTCCGGGTTGGTGACCAACGTCGAGGTCTTCGAGGAGTTTCCCAGTCACTACGAGGTGGCACTCTCGCGTCAGCATCGCTGGGTCCGGGGCGACTGGCAGCTGCTTCCCTGGATCGTGGGCATGCACGGCCCTCTTCCACCCTTCGCCCGTCTCAAGATGGTCGACAACCTGCGGCGAAGTCTCAGCGCACCGGCGTCGCTCTTCACCTTGCTTGCGTCGTTCACACTCCCAGGCGTGGCCGCTGGCGCCGTGGACGGTGTTCATCCTCCTCGCTCTGGCCATTCCCGGTCTGCTGCCCCTCCTGGAGAGGATGTTCCCTCGTCGCACGACGACACCCGGGGCAGTCAGATTGAGGCGTTGGGGAACGGACGCCCTGCGGGTGCTGGGAAGGACCACGCTGCAGGCCGCCTTCCTCGCCCATCAGGCCCTGAGGATCACAGAAGCCATAGTCGTCACCCTCTGGCGTCTCGGTTTCTCACGTCGCGGGCTTCTCACCTGGGTGACCGCCGAGGAGGTGGAGCGAAAACTCGGCCTCGACCGAGCCGGGTTCATCCGGCGGATGGCCCCTTCGATGGTGGTCGGGCTCGCCGGGACCGCCGGGGCTGCCCTGGTCAAACCGGATGCCCTCCCGGTGGCCATCGCGTGGTCTGCGCTCTGGGTGCTGGCGCCCGTGATCGCCCGATTGGGCCAGCACCCCCCGTTCGGTCCAACGAGCCGAGCCGCTCACATCCGGGGAGACCCAGACCCTCAGGCTCATCGCCTGCCAGACGTGGCGCTACTTCCAGACCTTCGTCACCTTCGACGAGAGCTGGCTGCCGCCGGACAACTTCCAGGAGGACGTCGCCGTGATCGCACACCGAACCTCGCCGACCAATATCGGGCTCTATCTGCTCGCCGTCCTGTCCGCTCGGGAGTTCGGCTGGATCGGTATCGAAGAGACGGTGACCCGACTCGAGAACACCATGTCGACGCTCGATCGTCTCGAGCGGTTCCAGGGTCACTTCCTCAATTGGTACGACACCACAACCGGTGAAGCGCTCTTCCCGCGCTACGTGTCGAGCGTGGACAGTGGCAACCTGGCCGGTCATCTGCTAGCGGTGTCCCAGGGCTGTGAGCGTCTCCGGAATCTGTCGTCCGGGCGCCGAGGTCCAGGAGGGGATCAGAGACGAAGCGCTCCTCATGCAGGAGATGGCGCATGCACTCGACCTCACCGCGGACATCGCGGTGGTGGCCCCCCGCGAGCTCGACGATGCCCTGGCTCGCCTCCTCGACTCGCTGGAGAGTCGGAGCTCGAAACCTCCGCAGGATCTCGCCGCGCTCCTCGCCGAAGCCGAGAATCTGGCCGACATCGCCCGAACCTTGGCGGCGCGGGGCGGCGCCGACCGCCTTGCCGGCCGCGGCCGAGGCCCTGCTGGGAACGATGAGGAGCCACCTCCGCGACCGGTCGGTGTTGGAGGACGCGACGGCGGGACCATCTCGACACCCGGCTCGCCACCCTGGCCGAGCGGACAGCCGATCTCGCGGCGGACATGGACTTCTCCTTCCTCATGAACCCGGACAACCGCCTGCTGGCGGTGGGCTACCGGGTCGAGGAGAACGCCATCGACCAGAGCCACTACGACCTGCTCGCCTCCGAGGCCCGACTCGCCAGCTTCGTCGGCATCGCCAAGGGCGACCTCCCACCCGGCCACTGGTTCCGTCTCGGCCGCTCGATGACCCCGATGGGAGTCGATGCCGCCCTCATCTCCTGGTCGGGCTCGATGTTCGAGTACCTGATGCCGCTCCTGGTCATGCGATCCCCGCCCGAGAGCATCCTCGACACCACATACCGGGCCGTGGTGCGACGCCAGATCGAGTACGGGAGCGAGCGAGGCATACCGTGGGGGATCTCCGAGGCCGCCTACTCGGCTCGTGACATCCGCCTGACCTATCAGTACCGGGCCTTCGGTGTTCCCGGCCTCGGGTTCGAACGGGGTCTGGGCGAAGACCTGGTCGTGGCCCCGTACGCCACCCTGCTGGCGACCATGGTCGACCCCCAGGATGCGATGGCGAACCTGGAGGTGTTGAACGGTCTGGGGGCGATGGGCGGGTACGGGTACTACGAGTCGCTCGACTTCACCCCGAGCCGTCTCCCCGAAGATGCCGAGACCGTCGTGGTCCAGACCTACATGGCCCATCATCAGGCGATGTCGCTGGTTTCGCTGGCCAACGTCATCCATGACGGGTTCGCCCGGGACCTCTTCCACACCGACCCCGCTGTGAAGGCCGCCGAGCTGTTGCTCCATGAAAGGGTCCCCCGAGATGTCGAGGTGGCCCGTCCTCGTGCCGAGGAGGTCGCTGCCTCCGCTCGCCCTGCCGAGGAGCCGGCAGGCGTGGTGCGTCGCGTGCAGACGCCACATGGGCCGTCCCCGGTCACCCACCTCCTCTCCAACGGTCGTCTCACCACGGCGATCACCGCCGCCGGATCGGGCTACACCCAATGGGAAGGTTTGGCGGTCAACCGCTGGCGGGAGGACGCCACCCGGGACAACTTCGGCACGTACTTCTTCATCAGGAATGCGGCGGGTCGAACCTGGTCGGCCGGGTACCAGCCGACGTTGGCCGAGCCCGACGACTACGAGGTGTTCTTCAGCGAGGACAAGGCCGAGATCTCGCGTCGGGACGGCAAGTTCGCCACGCGGTTGACGGTGGTCGTGTCCGAGGAGGACGACGCCGAGGTCCGACGGGTCACCATCACCAATCTCGACTCCGAGCCCAGAGAGGTGGAGGTCACCTCCTACGCCGAACTGGTACTGGCATCCGCCCGTGCCGACGCCGCCCACCCCGCCTTCTCCAATCTCTTCGTCCAAACCGAGGTGGTTCCCGGTCGCGATGCCCTGCTCGCCACCCGCCGGCCCCGCTCGGCCGAGGAGGAGAGGGTGTGGGCGGGCCATGTCCTCGCCGTCACCGGCGAGATGGTCGGCGGGGTCCAGTACGAGACCGACCGGGCCCGGTTCCTCGGCCGGGGCAACCAGGTTCATCGCGCCGCTGCGGCGGAACGCCCCCTGTCGAACTCGGTGGGCCGGGTGCTCGACCCGGTGTTCAGCCTCCGGAGGAGGGTGCGGATCGCAGCCCGGGGCCAGCGCCCACCTCGATTTCACGACGGTCCTCGCCCGCAGCCGCGAGGAGGCGCTCGACCTGATCGACAAGTTCTCCGACCCGGTCGTCTTCGAGCGGAGCTCGACCCTGGCGTGGACCCAGGCCCAGGTTCGTCTCCATCACCTGCAGATCGAGCCCGACCAGGCTCACGTGTTCCAGCAGCTGGCGGGGATGCTGATCTACTTCGACCCCACCCTGCGCAGCCCACCCGCTCCGACCGCCACCCCCTCCGCCGGTCGGGGGGCGCTGTGGCGCCACGGCATCTCCGGTGACCTGCCGATCGTCCTGGTGCGGATCGACCAGCCCGAAGAACGCGGTCTGGTCCGCGACCTGCTCCGTGCCCGGGAGTACTGGCGGTCCAAGGGTCTGAGCTCCGACCTGGTGATCATCAACGAGAAGCCGGGCTCGTACTTCCAGGACCTGCAGGAGGCGATCGAAGAGCTGATCAGGGAGAGTGGCGTCCTGGTGGGCGAGGAGCCCGACGGCGGGGTGTTCGTCCTCAACGGCGAGTTGCTGACCGCTGAGGATCGAGCGACGCTGCTATTCGGTGGCCCGGGCGGTTCTGCTCAGCCACCGCGGGACTCTCGCCGACCAACTGGCCCGCCGGGCGACCCCGCAGAAGCCGCCCCAGGTCCGCCCCCGGACGGTCCGCGACCCAGCACTCCGAACGCACCACATCCGAGCCCAGATCTCGAGTTCAACAACGGACTGGGCGGCTTCGACGGCGACGGCACCGAGTACGTGGTCGTGCTGGGTGAGGGGCAGTGGACCCCCGCACCGTGGATCAACGTCGTCGCCAACTCCCGGTTCGGGTTCTGCGTCTCCGAATCGGGCTCCGGGTACAGCTGGTCGGAGAACGGCCGGGAGAACCAACTGACCCCCTGGTCCAATGACCCGATCTCCGATCGGCCCGGGGAGGTGCTCTATGTCCGCGACGAGGAGACCGGGGAGATCTGGGGGGCGACGGCGCTGCCCATGCGTGACGACCCCTCGGCGTACCTGGCCCGTCACGGAGCCGGCTACTCCGAGTTCGAGCACACGTCGCGTGGCATCGAGCTGCACCTCCACCAGACGGTGCCGCTCGAGGACCCGATCAAGATCTCGAGGTTGCGTCTCCGCAACCTGACGAAGCGACGTCGGCGTCTCTCGGTCACCGCCTATGTCGAGTGGGTCCTGGGGACCACGAGGGCGGTCTCGCCGATGCAGATCGTCACCGAACGCGATGCGGCGACCGGGGCGGTCTTCGCCAGAAACCCCTGGAACATCGACTTCGGAAACAGGGTGGCTTTTGCCGACCTGGGAGACGAGCGAGGTCACCGTGACCGGTGACCGGGCCGAGTTCCTGGGCAGACATGGCAGCGTCGACGATCCCGGCGGCCCTGCGAATCGCCGGGGAGCTGTCGGGAGCGGTCGGCGCCGGATACGACCCCTGCGCCGCCATTCAGCGTCCCATCGTCCTCGACCCGGGCCAGGAGGTGGAGGTCGTGTTCCTCCTCGGTCAGGGCAAGGACAGCGACGAGGCTCGCAGCCTGGTTGCAGCGTTATCGCCAGACCGACCCCGAGCAGGTGAGGCTGGAGGTGGCGCAACACTGGGACGACGTCCTCGGCACCGTTCGGGTGAAGACGCCGGACCGATCGTTCGACCTGATGCTCAACCAATGGCTGCTGTATCAGACCCTGGCATGTCGGGTCTTGGGGCGGACGGCCTTCTACCAGTCCGGGGGGGCATTCGGATTCCGCGACCAACTACAGGACGGCATGGCGTTGGTGACCCCGATGCGGGATGCGACGAGAGAGCACCTGATCCGGGCGGCGGCCCATCAGTTCGAAGAGGGCGATGTCCTCCATTGGTGGCACGAGCCATCGGGCAAGGGTGTGCGCACCCGGATCTCCGACGACTATCTGTGGCTTCCCTACGCAGTTGCCCACTACGTGGAAGTGACCGGAGACTCGGGAGTTCTCGATGAGGACGTTCCCTATCTGAGGGGCATGGCACTCGCTCCCGGCCAGGACGAGGTCTTCTTCACGCCCGAACAGTCGGAGACGACGGGAACGATCTTCGATCACTGCCGCCGTGCCCTCGATCGGGCACTCTCACTGATCGGGGAACGGGGCCTGCCGCTGATCGGGACCGGCGACTGGAACGACGGGTTCAACCGGGTGGGCCGTGAAGGTCGAGGGGAGAGCGTGTGGCTCGGGTGGTTCCTCGACGCCAACCTGAGGCGTTTCGCCGACATCGCCGAGGGAGTGGGGGAGGCTGAGCTCGCATCGCGTTGGCGGCAGGGAGCACAGCGTCTCCGCTCCAGCATCGAAGCGGAGGCCTGGGACGGTGACTGGTATCGCCGCGCCTTCTTCGACGACGGGACTCCGATCGGTTCGTCGGTGAGTCCCGAGTGCCCGCATCGACTCGATCGCTCAGTCCTGGTCGGTGATCCACGGTGGCGCCACAGATCGACGGGCACGGCGGGCCATGGAGTCGGTGGAGGAGTACCTGGTCCATCGGGGCGACGGTCTGGTCCTCCTGTTCGATCCGCCTTTCGACGAGTGGGAAGTCGATCCGGGTTACATCAAGGGATACCTCCCCGGTGTTCGCGAGAACGGAGGGCAATACACCCACGCCGCCGTCTGGTGCGCGATCGCCTTCGCAACTTTGGGCGACGGTGACCGGGCCGGTGAGCTGTTCAGCCTCCTCAATCCGATCAACCATGCCAGCAACAGGGCCGGGATCCACCGATACCGGGTGGAGCCGTATGTGGCGGCTGCGGACGTGTACTCGAAGCAGCCCCACGTCGGCCGGGGCGGCTGGACCTGGTACACCGGCTCGGCGGGTTGGATGTACCGGGCCGGCGTGGAGTGGATCCTCGGGTTTCGCCTGCGGGGATCACCAGTCTCGACATCGACCCCTGCATCCCACGAGCCTGGGGCGAGTTCGAGATCGACTTCCGATACCACTCCTCCCGTTACGAGATACGGGTCAGCAACCCCAATGCGGTCAGCCGGGGGGTGGTGAGGCTGGAGATGGATGGCACAGTCGCTTCACATCCGGAGACCGTCTCGATCTCGTCGACGACGGCTCAACTCATGAGGTCCTCGTCACTCTGGGCTGAGTCGGTAGTCGTCACGGGCATGACGATCCCTCGAGATGCGATGTGTAGCCCCCGTCGCCGTACCTTCGCTTTGCAACCTCAGCCTTGCATGGGTTCGTGCTCGGTACTCGAACCAGGGCTCGGGTTGCCGCCGTGCGGCTCGCCTCGCTCTTAGCCGACGTCCTGTCGGTGCGGGCGCAGCTGGCTGTTGACGAGATCGACGAAATACGCCGCTCCCAGCGACTGGAAGATGTCGAGGGCCTCTTCTAAGACGGTGAGGGTCTTTGGCCAGGCGCCCCATGTTCATGAGGGTGAGGGCCTGCTCGAAAGGCATCTTCAACCGTTGGGCGCACTCCAGGGCTTGCTCCCAATTGCTCAGCGGCGCTCCGATGGTCGCCGCGCTGCTCCTTGACGTGCCCCGAGTAGCGCAGCGCCGCGGGCTCACCGATCGGGAACACCTTGCTGTACCCGATCAGCTTCTTGGTCGCCCGCTCGGCGGCGTCCTTGGCCGTCGACGAGCTCCGGGAAGACGCGCCGGCCCACAACCCGAAAAACACTTCCGCCGCACCGGTGAATCCGTCGAGGGCGAATACCACTCCGGGGCGCTCGGCGTAGAGCGACTCTGCTGCCGAAGCAGCTGCGGCCCGAGCCCGGTCGGGGTTGTCCAGACGCCAGTAGGTCTCCGCCATCACACCATGGAGCCAGCCGACGTTGGCACCGCCGACCCCGGCGTGGAGAAGGCTTTCCCCTTTGCGGAGACGGACGAGGGCTTCGCTCGGATCGCCTTTGCGCAGCAGGCCGGTGCCCTGATAGAGCCAGCCCCACATCTCGGCTTGGGCGTCGTCTCGTGCGGCGCCGAGCTCGCGCAACTCCTCTCCCAGGCTGTAGACCTCGTCGAATCGGCCCTGTGCGGTCAGCATCTGGCCGGTAGTGCCGAGGTTCTCCGCCATTTGGCGGCTGTCGCTGAGTCGCTTGTACATGTCGTAGGACTCGCGGAGCTCGGGTTCGACTACCTGCCATTCGCCGACGCCAACCCCGTAGACGCTCGTGGCGAGACGCACCCAGGCGTGCTCGGGCAGCCGGTCGACCTGATCGGCAACCTCCCGGCTTCGGCGCTGGTAGGTGCGGGCGAGGCGGTGAAGAGGGATGATGCCCGCCACGATGCTCATGTTGGCGTAGATCCGGGCGAGGACCGGCGAAGTGCCTGCCCGCTCTGCCAGGTTGAGCCCGGAGACCGCGGCAGTGATCAGCGAACCGGGATCATTGGCGTAGTAGTAGATCTTCATGAGTCGTTCGTATGCGGTAGCGGCTTCGATCAGGTCGTCGCGCTGGTCTGGCTCCAGGTGCCTTTCCCCGGCCCCGAGGACACGATGGCCGGCCTGGAGAGTGACGGCGGCGAGAAGTCGAGCCCCGACGCCGATCTTGCCGCTTCCCATGGGATGGCCGTGCAGTTCGAGGGACCGCTCGAAGTGTGCGGCGCTCTGGTCGACACGCCCCATTCCGAGATGTGCCTCCGCCAGATCCTGTTCCCAGCGGGCACGCATCCGGTCAGGGACCGTGTGGCCGGGCTTGACCTGGGCGAGGTCCCCCTTCCCGCCATCGCCGGTGGCGAGGGCGACGGCGTCGCTGAGAAACCCGATGGCCTCACGGTGGGCGAAGCTGCGCAGGGACTTGCGGCCGGCCCTGCTCAGGTAGTCCAGGGCTCGGTCGACGTCATCGCCGGACGAGCTCGGGGACAGACTGTTGCGATAGTGGTAGGCGAGTGGCGCGAGCACCGCGTCGAGGTCGGCTGCGTTCTCCTCCTCCATCCAACGGGCCACCGCCCGGTGCAAGTCGTGGCGCTGTGAGTAGAGGAGCATGCCGTAGGCGATGTCGCGGGTGATGGCGTGGCGGAATCGGTATCGGTCTTCCACCTCCGGCACCGGATGGATCAAGTCCACCGGGATCAGGCTCTGCAGGGTTTCCCTCATCTGGTCGACGTCGACGTTTGCCGAGGGGTAGATGGCAGTGACGGCTTGGAGAGAGAACTCCCTGCCGATGACACTGGCGACCTTGAGGACGTTCTGCTCGAGAACGGATAGCCGATCGAATCTGCCGGTGATCACTTCCTGAACGTTGTGAGCCAAGTCGATGCCCCCGAGATCATGGACCTCGGGGGCGAGGCGGCTCTCGCCGTTCTCCACGATCAGCAGCCCTGCATCACGCAAGGCAAAAGCTATCTCCTCGCTGAAATAGGGATGACCGTCGGCCTGCTCGATGATCATCTCAGAGACCGGGCCAGGAAGACTGTCGACCCCCAGACAGACCTCGACCAGCTCGAGCGCTTCCTCGGGCTCGAGCTCGTGAAGAACGATGTGCTTGGTCGATTCATCATCGAGGAGCGTGGTGTATTCGTCAGGAGCCTCGGTCGTACCCAGGAAGGGCCTGGTTCCGATAACGACTAGAACCGAGGGCACCTCCCGAGCGACTCTCTCGGCCATCGCCCAGGAGGCGGAGTCCATCCAGTGCCCGTCGTCGAGGACGAGGATCAGCGGGGCGACACGGGGCACATCGCGCACGATTGCCGCGATGAGCTGCTGGGTGTTCTCGAGACGCAGCTCCGGCTCCATGCCGGCGGTGAGATAGGTGTCCTCGACCGGCGAGGCCAGCACGGAGCGGAGAAGCCCCACCCGTTCGGCGCGCCAGGGAGCCTCGTCGATGAAAGACAAGAGAGCGATCTCGGCTTCCGGTGCG
This sequence comes from uncultured bacterium, assembly GCA_963751005.1. Lineage (GTDB taxonomy): Bacteria > Actinomycetota > Acidimicrobiia > Spongiisociales > ZC4RG35 > JANQRA01. Next base: position 20,891 of record CAVVSY010000017.1, on the reverse strand, counting down.
TTGGACCCGAACAGCTGACGAAGCACCGACCGCCATGCGAACAACGCGGTGGCGTGCTCGATCTCCTCACCGGAGGCGAAGATCACCTGACTACCGGCCCGGCCCGCCTGCTCGACAAGATCGAGGAGGAGATGGGTCTTGCCTATTCCAGCGGGCCCCTCCACGATGACCACCCCGCCCTCTCCCTTCTGCAGGTGTGCCAGCGCAGTCGCGAGCACAGACCTCTCCTCCTCCCGACCGATCAGGCGGGCGGCGGCCCTCAGGCGCCGCTCCCGAGCCGGTCTCCCTTGAGTGGGTGAGGTCCGAAACATGGTGACCGGGTGCAGACACACCATGGAGCTGGGCAGTTCCGGCTTCGATGAAATCGATGTCGAGACCTCTGGCAACGGCGACCTCTTCGGGCACATAGACCGCGCCAGGGGGTGCTTGCTCCATCAGCCTTGCGGCGAGGTTGACTCCGGGACCGAGCGTTCCGTAAGTCATGCGGTGAGGACCGCCGTAGGCACCTACGAATGCCGTGCCTCCAGCGATCCCAGCTCGGGCCCGGGGAGTCCCGTCGTTGGCTCCGGCGACGATCTCGAGGGCGGCAACGACGGCGCGACGCAGCTCGTCTTCATGTGAGATCGATGCCCCGAACACCGCATACAGGTGATGTCCCTTCTCGTCGGCGAGTGCTTGAAGCATCATGCCCTCGTAGCCGGCGATCACGTCGACGGCCCGAGAGACGAAGTAGGCGAACTCCTCGGCGTCGTCTTCGCTGGACTCCCCAGAAGGCGTGAACCCGACGAACATAGCCACCACCTCGCGTAGCTGACTCATCAGCCCGGCCACGCCTTCTTCGAGCTGATGCCGCACCAGCGGAAGCAGCCAATGCTCGGCTCCGGCGATGTCGCCGACGAACAGATTGACCTTGGTGGTCAATGCCGCTCTTCGGTTCATCCCAGTGACCAATAGACGCTCTCTGCCGCTTTCGATCTTCGTAGCCATGACCGCTCTGTCCCCGAGCGCCGCCGCCACTTGGGGGCTCACGGCCACGTCGCCAGCTTGGATCCCCTCGGTCTCCACGCCGAGAGCGTCGATCACATCTCCGACCAAGAGGTCCATATAACCGCGATCGGGATCGCCCACGCGCATACGGATGGATGGCCCCGACGCCACCGCGACCTTTATGTCGAGTTTCGATGCCGCGGATCCAGGGTGGGTGCCTCGCAGCGATCGGACGCTGTCGACCAGCTCGATGGCGACTGTGGTGGCGGCATACCCGTCGTCATCCGAGAACCAAGCGATGACCGAGTCGCCTCCGAACGCAATGATGCTGCCCCCGTAGCGGTCGATGATTGCAGTAATCGGCCCGAACACCTTGTTGAGCAACGACGTGATCTCCTCCGCCCCACGTCGTGGGCCGAGGGTTTCGCCGAGCTCGGCGGTGAGCTGGGTGAAACCGGAGATGTCGGCCAAAAGGGCGGATCCCCTGTCGTGACGGGGCACCTCCCCCAGCCCGGCGAGCTCCCGTCGTCGATCCATCGGGAGAAATGCAGCCGGGGAGGGCTTCAACTGATTATCGCTCAGCAGCAACCACCCCACCTTTCGGGAACGATTCTAGAGTCGGTAGGGCTCGGACAGTCGAGGTTGGTCTCTTCGGTGAACCCCTCAGTGACCTTGAACGCGAGGCCCGCTGCGAGCGGGGTCCTGCCCGGGCGACTGCGGAGTCCGCGATCCACAAACCGATCGAGGATGGCTGCATGGTCGCGACTGCGACTTCGGACCACTGGCTCGTCAACTGACTCATCTGAGTCTCGCTGTCAATCAGCAGAGCGAACTCGTCGTTAACCGACTCCGCGTTATACGAGAATCTGTTGATGCGGCGGTCTACCGAACGGGTGACCCTTTTCGTTAGCGGGTTGAACAAGGCGGCTGCCGGTTCCCACGGCAACGGCCCCGATCGGAAATCTGAGGATTCTCAAGAACCCATCACCCGATCTCTCTCGACGGAGGACCCTCATGGACGCCCCGACCTTGACGTGACGAAACCGTCACGAGACCGTTTAGTTCCCGAGGCCCATTGCGCTCTGCGCCCGGCTCTACACCCTAGAACTTGTGACCTTGGATTTGAGATTCGACTCTGTCCTCGAGGCAGCCAGGTTCGGCGCTCCTTGGGCGTGGTCGAGCCTCTACGGCGAAATCGCAGGTCCGGTGACCGGATTCTTTCGATCCCGAGGCATAGCGGACCCGGAATCGGCCACCGGCGACGTGTTCTTCGAACTCTCCCGCAATCTCGAGACGTTCGAGGGAAACGAGGACGCTTTCACGACACTCGTGTTCGCGATTGCCTACAAGCGGATCTTCTACGAAGACCTCCACCCCAGGCGTAGGCCTCGGACGGCCTTGGCCGACAAGGTGTTGGACCACCTCGAGAGTGAGATCGAGGTGACCATCGACGACACCGGGCCCAAGATTGCCGACTCCATCAGAACGGCGCTCCAGGTTCTGAAACCAGAACAACGCGATGTGCTTAGTCTGCGAGTAGTGGCCGGTTTGACCGTCGAGCAGACCGCCGAGGTGATCGGGAGCGACATCTCCACAGTGAAGACCTTGCAGAGGAAAGCTCTGGCGAGGATCCGTGGAACCATGCCGCTTCCGGTGGCGACATGAGAGCCGACACCACACAGGACGCTGTTCGCCTCGAGGCGATGGATGACGGCGATGTCGAGACGCTCATCCGCGGAGGGGTTCCGACCAACACCGACCTGATCCCGCTCAGGGGTCTCGTGGCCGAGCTCCGTGCTCTGGCTCACTGGAAGATTTCGGAGAGCTTCATCGAGTTTCATGCGGCCGAGGCTGCCGAACTCTGTGCCGCCCGCCATGTCTCGACGCCAATTGGACTTGGCCACGGTCACCGCGTGGTCGACAGCGTTCGCCGTAGAACGGCCACCGCCGCGGCCACCCTGGCAATTTTCGCTTCAGCAACCGGCGTCGCGGTGGCGTCCGACAGCGCAGCGCCAGGTGACTGGAACTATGGGATTGACTTGGCGCTCGAAGTCGCAGGCATTGGAGCAGGTGGTGAAGGCGAACGTCTTCACGAGTTGGAGGTCCTCGCAGGCCTCGACGTCGTGACTGTCCACTCCAGTGAAGGTTCGGCACGAGTGACCCAACTGCTTGGCTACCTCGAAGATGCCGACTCTGTCGACGGGTCAACGGTTTCGGAGATCGCAAGCGACGGAGCTGCCAGGCCCGAGGATCCGGGTGCGGCGGGTAGGGCCAACAAGCCCGAGGATCCGGGTGCCGCGGGGAGTTCGGGCCAGCCCGAGGATCCGGGTGCGGCGGGTAGGGCCAACAAGCCCGAGGACCCGGGTGCGGCGGGGAGTTCGGGCCAGTCCGATGATCCGGGTGCGTCGGGTAGGGCGAACAAGCCCGAGGATCCGGGTGCGTCGGGTAGGGCCAGCAAGCCCGCGGATCCGGGTGCCGAGAGGAGTTCGGGCCAGGCTGAGGATCCCGGTGGAGCGAACAACCCCAAGAAGGCACCAACTCCGTAGACACTGATGGTGGTCTCGAAGCAAAGCTCTTGGCCGGCGGGAGCGATGCCCGGGGCCGGGTCGTCCGACGAGGTGCGGTCCCCCGACACACGTCTCCTAGCTGGCGGGCCTTCGCTCGTGGACGCACACCCGAACAGGAACGAGTTGGCGCGCAGCTTCCATCCATCGCAGTTCCTCGATCCCACGTTGCTGATAGCCCGACCCGAGGGCAGGGTCGGTGGTTTGGGTCATCGCCGAATGCTATGTCCCCGGCCAGTATCAGCCGGTTTCGGTGCCCGCGGTCTGACTTCGCAATCCGGCCGGGGGCCCTAGCCGGTGGGGATCGGCCCCAAATCACCGAGCGGGTAGACGTTGATGTAGATGTCTGCCGGCGCCACCAGGCCGTCATAAGGCCGGTCGGCGCTCTCTTTCAGCCATTGGTCGAAGAACGCCACGGTGACCGATCGAACACTGGTCATCACCCGCTGAGCCGAAGTGGTCAGAGGGTTGATGCCGGGCTGGAACAGGGGACCGTCGGTGAAGCTGTCATGTGAGGCGTCGGGCACGACGGCCCGCACCGCCGAGGAGTTGGCCACCTCGAAACGCTCCCCGATGGTGGGGTGCATGAGCGTCTCCTTGGTGAGGTAGAGGAACGGCACCGGTGGTGCCGAAGCCTCGATCTGGGTGCCGAACGGCCCTCCCGCGCCCTGGCCATCCATGTTGAGACAGGCATCCAGCGTGGGATCAGCCCGACACACCTCGAAGGCAGTCAGACCCCCGTTGGAGTGCCCGAGCACCCCGATCCGGTTCAGGTCGGCCCCGGCTGCGAAGGGCGCGAGTTGGCCGTCGCCGGAGCGGAGCGAATCGAGGACGAACATCACGTCGGCCACCCTCTCCTCGATCTTGGCTGCGACCGCCGAGCCCAGATCCCCGGTGTCCATCGCCGTGTCGTAGACGGCGACCTGGCCGTCGGCGATGGTCGTCGCCGCCACCTGGAAGGCATGATCGACACCGATCACCAGATACCCATGGGATGCCAGATCCTCCGCCAGCGACCCGTAGAAGGCGACATTGGTCTCGTTGCCGGGGGAGAGGACGATCACCGGGTGGCTCCCGGCAGCGATGGTTGCCCCATCGAAGGCATTGGTCCTCACCAGCGGCAGCGCGGCGACCTCGATGCCGCTCAGAGCGCCGCTCGCCGTCAACCCGGTGGCGATGTCGTCCAGACCGTCGACATACTCGGCGGTAGCCCCGGTGCCCGCCTCGGCCGGGTACCAGAGCTGAAGGGGGACCGAGCGAACGTCGTCCACGGCCGGCGTGTGGGTCTCGGGTCGGCTCGCGTCGACGAGAACGACCCGGTCCCGTCCCACCGGAAGCGAGCCGGTCGGGGCGGGGACGGCGAGATGGGCTGCCGTCGACCCGAGGAAAAGGGCGAAGAGCGTGCCGATGGCGAACAGGACGATCCGCCATGGTGGCTTGAACCCACCCAGCCGGCGGGTGCGGCCAAGGTTTACGGACAGGGCGTCAGAGGTCATCGCGGAGAGACTCTACGTGCCCCTTCCGCCAACGGCGATCAAGCGACGGCGGACGTGATGAGAGCGCCGATTTTCTTCTCGACCGCAGGGCTCCAATCGACGATGGCGAACACGACCGGCCACATCGGGGCGTCGTCGAGCATTGCGGCATCCTCGAAACCGAGGACGGCGTAGCGACCCTCGAACTTCGCCGCTGCCTTGAAGAAGCAGACCACCTTGCCATCGGCGTTGGCGTAGGCGGGCATGCCGTACCAGGTCTTGGGCAAGAGGTCCGGCGCCTTGGCCAGGACGAGGGCGTGGATGCGCTCGGCGAGGGAGCGGTCGTCATCTGGCATCTCGGCGATGGCGTCGAGCACGGCTTGTTCGTTGTCGGCTTTCTTCTGGCCGCCGCGGCCCTGCGCTTTCAGCTCCTGGGCGCGCTCTCTGATGGCGGCGCGTTCCGCCTCCGAGAAACCCTCCGAACCTGTCTTCTTCGTGGTAGCCAAGTTGTCACCTCCTGATCGGGTCACTGTCGAACATACGGGCGGCGAGCCGAATGCGCTTCTCGATTCCTGCTCGATGCCCCCTCAGGCCAGCGTCTGTGCCGCCTGTTCCAAGGCACGAGCATGGTCTTCGGTCAACCACGTCGGCGACGTTCGCACCGAGACCAGTGTCGAGGGCCCGTGGCCGGTGGCGATGAACGAGTTGTACGGCGGATGGGCGAGCGGCCCCACGAACCAGACCCGGTGCAGCGACGCCGCCCCCCACCGGTCGAGAGACTCGCCGAGCTGGCCGACGTTGCTCACCGATCGATGGGCCCGCAGCCGAGCGCTCCGGCGCAGCATGGAAGCGAAGGTCGCATCCGCAGCCTGACGCCACCGGCCGAGGGGCAACGCAGCCGCGGCCAGGTCCGGGCTCTGGGTGGCGAGGGCGGCTTCGGCGTGGTCGATCATCGTCATCAGGTCGGATGTCGGGTCTGGCGATCGAAACTCCTGCCGCCATGCTCAGATTGCCGATCCCGCGGGCCCATCCCACTGCCGGACGCATGTCACGTGCGACCAGCCAGGTGCTCTCTGCCCGGGGAGGCCCGAACACCTCGGCCCAGGCCTTCTCCAGGACACCGACGAGCACGGCATCCACCGACCAGTGGTATTTGCGCCGGGCGGGGGTCAACGCCTCCAGCACGCTGCCGAACTCGAGGAGGGCGTGGTATTCGGCGGGCCGGTCGGACAACGGGCCGGGGTCGGACATGGGTCGATACCGGCGCCCGCCACCACGAGGAGACGCTCCGGAAGGCCGAGGTGGCGGCCATGCGCCAGTCCACGTCGGCAGTGTGAGCCTCCAGGGTCCGCGGCGACCAGTCGGGCGGCCCGGCGGACGGCCCTCCAGGACCGACTCGTACTCGTCCCGCAGGTCACCGAGGAGGATCCGACTCGCCACCCCGTCGAAGGCGACGTGGTTGCAGAGCATCGTCAGTCGCAGCCCGTCGGGCGTGGGTGTCACCCGCAGGCGATCGGCGGTTGGTCATGGCGTGGTGGCCATCTCGTCGTGCACCCATGGGGGGCGGCCCGACGGGACGCCACTCCGTCCCCTCCCGGACACAGGTGAGGATGGGGTGGAGGGCGGCGAGTCTTCTCCACGCCTCGGCCAGCGCCGTCTGGTCGATCGCTCCCCGCAACTCGACTATCGCCGAGAAACCCACCGACGAGGTCTCGTCGACTCGGGCCATGGCCTGGTCGGCCAGACCGACCAGGTGGTAAGCTGGATGGCCCGGTATCGGCCCCGGTACTAGGTTTGTCCCGGCTGTGGACACACGCGGGAGAATACGGTGCCGGCTCACGCCCTGATGAGCCTCCGGGGCCTCAAGTACGGGGAGGAGTGGCAGCCGGTGTGGGACTTCCTGACCGACCGCCACGGTTTCCCCGGACCGCTGGGCCTCGACGAGGCAGTCGACGACGTCGTCGGGAAGCTGACCGAGAGGAACTCGCTGGTTCCCGCCCAGGTGGCCCCGACCGTCTTCGAGCTCATCGGCGACGCACACCAGATCGGGCTCCGACAAGACCACGTCGCCCGTCTCGCCGCCGTCGTCACCGGTGACGACGGACAGCGTCGCCGGCTCCTGGAGCACGCCACCAACCATCTCAAGTGGGACACCAGCGAATTCCACGACTGGGACCATGTCTTCGACCGACCCCACCCCCCCGGCTCGCCCACTACCCGCAGGTGAAACCAGGACAGGGTCTGGCCCCGGCGTCGTTGCACCGACTGGACCAAGCAGCTCGCCGAGGATGGGATGACATCGGTGCCACCCATCCCCGACGCCCCGGCCTGCACGTCCACCGGCGTCAGCGGAGGTGGCGGTGGACGGACGCGCCACCACGGTCTACGGCCGATTCGACATCGACGGCGACGTCAAGGACCTCACTTATGCGACCGACCCGCGCAACTGGCCCAGTTGCAGCTGGTTCTTCGTCTCCATGACCGAAGCTGGACGGGCGGTGCCCGCTCCACCACCCGACGATCTCGGCAACCTCGGATACGCCGGAGATCTCGAGGAGCTGGTGGGTCTGGAGGACCTGCTCACGGTGCGCACCGGGCTGACCACACGATTCTTCGTCGGGGAGGACTCGGTGGGGATGGAGTTCGACCTCACCCCGGGCACCCACGGCGACGGCAAGGTCGACGTCGACCATGGCTATCTGCTGGCGGAGAGGCACCCGACCGAGCCGGGCAAACTGGTGGTCACCTCCCAGAAGACTTTCAGCTTCGTCGGTCTCGACGATCTGCCATTCTCGTTTCTATGTGAGTTCGGTTGGATCGACATGATGAGGGCCATGGCTCAGTGCAGGGCACCCGGAGGAAGACAATGACCAAGGGCAACGACACGTGGGAGAGACTGGGCACCTACTTCGAGGAGATGACCGACCTGACGGCGGGCACCGTCAAGGATGTCGCCGGCGAGTGGGCGGAGATGTGGAACAGCATCGGTGAGAAAGGCACCGCCGACTCGGCATTCGTCGCCGTTCGGGAGAGCATGGGGGTGGGCGTCCGGGCCTCGGCGAAGGCGTGGGTGGCGACCCGCAAGCTCATGATCGACCTGGCCGACTGACCAGGGCGGACTGGCAGGCAACCAACATGGGTGAGGTCCCCAAGTTCAGCGATCTGGTGGTGGAGGCTGTCTCCGACCACGGCAAGGCCACCGCCGACCTCTTCAAGCGTCATCGGCCGCGGTGAGGACGTCGACTTCTGCGAGGAGGCCTCGCAACGCGTCTCCCACCTGACCCAGACCGCAGCCCGGTTCCTCCTGTTCTGGGACAACATCGCCACCCTGCTGGCCGAAGACCCCGACGGTCCGCTCACCTTCCCGCCACCGGAGCCTTGCGCCGACGGGGAGATGCAGACCTTCGAGCTGCCATTGCAGAGCGTCGGTGCGCCGGCTCTCCAGTCGCGGGTTGAGACGAAGGGGTGAGCGACGGCGACGACGCCGTCGAACAAGGCGCTCACTCTGAGCGCGGACACCAGAGGCGGGCTGAAGGTCGTCGTCGATTGCAGCGGGCTGATGAGAGGTGTCTACGAGGGATCGGTCCAGGTGGTGGACGCCGACGGCAAACAGGCGGTCCGGACCTACAACGTCTACATCAGCCCGGGAGCGCAATCGTCATGATCGGCGAGCCTGCGGTCACCACGACCACCCCCCGGGACACCCTCCGCCGGCCCACTGTGCTCGTGTGTGACCTGGTGGCATCGACCGCCATCGCCGAACAGATCGGTGAGGAGCCGCTCTGGGAGCTGCTTCTCGAATATCAGGACGCCTGCAGCGAGGTCATCCACCGTTTCGACGGGACGGTCTACAAACGTCTCGGCGACGGGCTCCTCGCCCTCTTCGGCATCCCCCACGCCCACGAGAACGATGCCCGACGGCGCGGTCCACGCGGCACTCGCACTGGTGACCGCGGTGGGTCAGCTCGCCGGCGGGGTGAAGGAGAGATACGGGATCGACCTGGCGCTACGGGTCGGGGTCCACACCGGTGACGTCGTGGTCGGGGAGATCGGCGGGTCGCTGGAGGTGGCCGGCAAGGCCGTGCACCAGGCGGACCGTCTCCAGTCGCTGGCCGAGCCCAACGGGGTGATCATCTCGGACGACACCGCCGAGCTGATCGGAGACGAGTTCGAGCTGCGCCCCCGTGGTGAGGTCGACCTGCGCGGTCTGACCGCGGCCGCCATCACCTACGACGTCCTCAGAGCGAGGAAGGGCGAGTCGCTGTCATCGGTGGAGCCGCTGGCGATGGTGGGACGCGCCGACGAGCGAGCCGCCGTCGGAGCCGCCTGGAAGACCGTGCTCGGAGGTGGCTCCCGTGTTCTGCTCATCACCGGGGAGGCCGGGTCTCGGGAAGTCACGTCTGACCCGGTTCGCCCGGGACCACGCCGCACGGGATGGCGGCGTGCCGCTCGAAGCCGAGTGCTCCCCTATCACTCCGACGTCCCGTTCCATGTCATCGGTCGGATGATCGCCAACCACCTCTCCGTCGACCCCGAGGCGGAGGATCCGAGAGGTCCTCGACGCCCTTGAGGAGGCCGCGACCTCCGCAGGGCTCGATCCCGAGCGTGCCGTCCCGCTGCTCGCCCCACTGTTGTCGGTCGCCCTCGACGACCGGTTCGAGAGCGCCGTGATGTCACCCGGTGAGGTGGCCGAGGAGACCACGGGGGTCATCATCGACTGGTGGCGCGGTCTGGCCGCCAAAGAGGCCCGGGCGATCGTCCTCGAGGACCTCGACCTGGCCGACCCGTCGACGATGGCCCTCATCGATCGTGCGGTCGCCGAAGGACTGGGACCGGGGATCTTCCTGATCCTCACCGCCCGGCCCGGCGGAGTGATGCCACAGGTCGGACCGGACGACATCATCGAGCTCCAACCGCTCCCCGATGAAGATGCCCGCGAGCTCCTCGAGGCGCTCTCGCCATCGATCGAGGACGCGGTCGAGGACCTCATCGACCTCAGCGGTGGGAATCCCCTCTTCCTTCGCGAGCTGGCGCGGGCCCACGACAAGTCGGGCAAGGTCGTGCCCGGGGGATTGCGCGACCTGCTGATGGCCCGTCTCGACGCGGCAGGCGATCTCGAACTGGCCCAGATCGCCTCGGTCATCGGCCGGACCATCGACCCCCGTCTCCTCGAGGCGGTGGCCGGGAACGCGGAGCCTCGACCGGCGGATCGGAGGTCTCGTCGACCAGGGCATCCTGAGCCTATCACAACGATCACACCGGACGCCGCCTCCGCTTCGTGCCCAAGCTGCTGGGGGAGACCGCCTACGCCTCCATTCCCACCCGCCACCGCCAGATGGTCCACTCCAAGCTGGCCGACATCTACCTCGCAGGTGAGGGCGGGTTGGAGAGCTCCAGCCTCGCCGCCCTCCATCTCGACCGCGCCGCTCGCTACGAGGAGGCGGCCGAGGCTTATCTCGATGCCGCCGAAGCGGCGTCCTCCCGGGGCGCCTTCGCCGAGGCGCTGCGCCACCTGGGGCGGGCACGGCAGCTGGCCGAGGACGAGCTCCCCGCCGGATACCGGCGACGAGTTGAAGAGGGTCGCGGTGCTGCGGTCCTCTTTCGTCTACATCGCCAGGGAGGGATTCGGCTCGGAGGCGGCGCAATGCGGCGGCCTCACTCGCCGTCCAGCTGGCGCCACCCGACTCGGTGATCCACTCGGCGGGCCCTCGCCTCACCGAGTTCTCCACTGCGACCATCCTCGGGCAACGACCGGAGGCCGAGGCGATCGTCGCGGGTCTCGAGGCAGACCTGGAGAGTGGCCCCCGAGTCGGATCGCATCCAAATCGAGGCGGAGATCGTGTTCGCCCGAGGTCTCCACGACTTCGGGCTGGGACGGTTCACCAGCTCCGCGATCGAGCTTCGAGAGGGCCCTCGAGAGCTATCAAGGGCCGCCACGTCACGGGGCGCCCTGGCCCGACTACCCATTGCCCACCGATCTGCCGGCCACCGCCAATGCCCAGCTGATCCCGATCTACTGGATTCAAGGGGATCGATCCCTCTCCGACGCCGCCGCCAGCAGGGCCATCAAGGCGGCAGAGTCGGTGCCCTATCCGATGGACGCATTCAACCTCGCCTATGCGGTCGGCTACGTCGGCTGGGTCAATCTGATGGACGACGAAGTGGCCAAGGCGCTCGACGCGCAGCGACAGCAGGGTGACCTCGGCCGGGAGCACGGCTTCGCGATGTGGGAGGCCCTGGCGGACGCCTTCGAGGCCGTGGCCGCCGCCCAGCTCGAGCCGACCGAAGAGCTGGCCGACGAGCTGGCCCGTCGTCGTGCAGCGGCGGCGATGACCGCCGGATCGTCGTTCCAGCCATATCTGTTGGCCACCGAGGGAGAGATCCGGCTCCGGGCCGGCAGTCCGGGACGGGCGCTCGAGCTCGTCGAGGAGTCCCTGGCTCTGGCCGAGGCCACCTCCGAGTTCATCTACCTGCCCGAGACCTACCGCATCAGGGCTGCGGCCCGCCCCGACCCCGACGATGCCCGGGGCGACCTGACGCTTGCCTTGGAGACGGCGATGACACAGGACGCTCACATCTTCACGCTGCGTGCCCTCCTCGACCTGAGCCGTCTTCCCGAGCCGCCCGACGACCTTTCGGAACGGCTGACCAAGGTCCTCGGCGAGATGGGCGAGCCCGAGACCTACAAGGAGCACGCCCGCGCCCAACTGATCCTGTCCTCGGTCCGATGAGGTCGGGTGATATCGAAGGGGAACGTCGCAAGGTCGCCATCCTCGGAGGTGGCATGGCGGGCCTGGCGGCAGCGTGGCGGCTCAGCGAGCCCGGCTGGGAGGAGCGGTTCTCCCGGATCACCGTCTACCAGCGGGGATGGCGGCTCGGAGGCAAGGGAGCGAGCAGCCGGGGCAGCAATGGGCGGATCGAGGAGCACGGCCTCCATATCTGGCTGGGCTACTACGAGAACTCGTTCCGGATGGTACGTCAGGTCTACGCCGAGCTCGACCGGGCCGCCGACCGCTCCGGCGACACCCATTCAGACCTGGACCGATGCCTTCCAACCCGTGACCGACGTCGGATTCGAGGACTTCGACGGGACACGCTGGAAGCACTGGGTCGCCACCTTCCGCCAGAACGGCGAGCTCCCCGGTGAGGAAGACGCCGCCGACGGGGGCGATGACGGTCGGAGAGTTCGTCACTCGCTCCCTTCGTCTGGTCGGCGACTTCTATGCATCACTCGACACCCTGCCGCCCCGCACCGGTCTCGTCGTCTCCACCAGCCCCAAGCCCCTGCCGACGACTCCGGGTGGAGGACGTGCCCTCGGTCTGATGATCCCTTCCTTGATCGCCGGGGCGGTGCAGGTCGTGACGATGGTGCGGGAAGCCCAGAAGCGAGCCTCGGTCGAGCTCCCCTGGCTGGCTTCGCTCGACTCGACGCTGGAGAGCCTGCATTCGGCGCTTCGCGAGCTGGTGATGGGCGACGACCGCGCCCGACGGCTCTGGTCCCTCGTCGACCTGGTGATGACGACCACCAGGGGCATCGTGGCCGACGGGCTTGCTCCTCGACCCACGCGGCTTCGCCGCCATCAACGACGAGGACTACCGGGACTGGATCGCCCGGCACGGAGCGTCTCGAGACCACCCTCGACTCGGCGCTGGTTCGGGGCATGTACGACCTGACCTTCGCCAACCACCACGGCGACCCCTCCCGCCCGCGGTTCGCCGCCGGCACCGGGCTATTCCTCTCCGGGAAGCTGTTCCTCGACTACCGGGGCTCCATCTTCTGGAAGATGAACGCGGGCATGGGTGATGTCCTCTTCGCCCCTCTCTACCAGGCGCTTGTGGCTCGGGGGGTCGACTTCGAGTTCTTCACCAGGGTCGACTCCCTGGGTCTCGACGCCGACGGCGGTCTCGATCGAGACGATCGAGATCGGCCGTCAGGTCGACGTCCCGGGCGGGCCGGCCGCCTACGACCCGCTGGTCGACTTCGGCGGTCTTCCCTGCTTCCCTGACCGGCCCCAAGGTCGAGATCGTGGGCACCGACGACGACTCGCTCGAGTCGTTCTGGTCCGAGCGCCCCGATCACCGGCGAGAGACGCTCCGTACGGGGCTACGACTTCGACGACGTCGTTCTCGCCATCCCGGTGGGTATGCACCGATTCGTGTGTTCCGACCTGATCGCCGCCAGCCAGGCCTGGGCGGACATGGTCGACCGGGTCGAGACCACTGCCACCAAGACGGCCCAGTTGTGGCTGGCCGAGAACGTCACCGGCATCGCCTCGCCCCGCAACGTCACGATGACCGGGTATGTCGAGCCGTTCGACACCTGGTCGTCGATGGACCACCTGCTTCGCGTGGGAGGGCTGGGAGGCCGGAGCCGGCCCCAGGTCCCTCGTCTACCTGGTCGACACCCTTCCCACCGACTGGCCCCCCGATCCCGTCGACCTCGGCTACACGAAACGTCAGGACGAGCTGGTGCGCGAAGAGGCGATCCGATTCATCGAGGACGATCTGGTCGAGATCTGGCCTGCGGCCCTCGACGAGGCCACCGGTGGGCTTTCGCTGGGACCTCCTGGTGGGCTCCGAACGTGACATCGGGCCCGATCGGATCGACAGCCAGTACTGGAGGGCCAACGTCGACCCGTCCGACCGCTACGTCCTCTCGCTCCCCGGCTCGGAGCGCCACCGACTCCGGCCCGACCGAAGTGGCTTCGACAACCTGTACCTGGCCGGGGACTGGACCGACTCCGGTCTCAACGCCGGATGTGTCGAGTCCGCCACCATCTCCGGGCTGCAGGCGGCCAACGGGTAGCTCGGGGCGGGACGATGGGATGCGATCCTGGGCTTCTACCCGAAGGACGACCGAAAGATGAGCGACGCCACAGGCCAACCAGGTCCGCGAGGAGGCCTACCGGGCCGCGGCGGGTGCGGTAGACCGGCTGCTCGAGCGGATCGGCGATCCCCGGCCGCCGACCACGATCGAGGAAGTCGGATCCGCAGGCTGGGACCGTTTCCGGGCCGAGATGGGCCGGGTCGTCGATCTGAACCTCGACATGGTGAGGAATGCCTTCGGTCTCTACGGCACCCTCCTCAGCCCGGAGATCATTTCGACAGCCGGGAGGGGCGGACGTGCTCGTCCTCGGCCCGGTGGTGCCCGGCAGCACGGCGAGCCTCGGTCCTGTGGCTTCACAACTACGACGACGAGCCGGTCGACGGAAGTCACCTTCGTCGGCTCGCCGCTCACGAACTCCGGGGCTGAGGCGGTCGGCGCAACCTCGGTGGACTCTTCTCCCCGACCGACCATCTCGGCGCCGGCCCGCTCGGCGGTCCCGGTGATGGTCGAGGTGGCGAGGTCCCCGATGATGCTTCCCGCCGGGGAGTACCAGGCAACGGTCACTCCTCGGGCTCGCCCGGGACAGGCGATCGACGTTCGTGTCGAGGTGGTTGCGCCGGCGGCCGATCCCGCACGACTCATGGTGACGGCGGCGACCCCGTTCCTGACCGACTACCTGGAAGGAGTGCGGGTCGGGGTCAACGAGGCGGTGGCGGCGAGTCTCCCCGCGGGAGGCCCGCGCGACTCCTTGTACAGCCCTCTCACCGAGTTCGTCGGTCGTGCCGGCAAGTCGATCCGTCCTGCGTTGTGCATCGCCGCAGCCCGGGCCCATGGCGCCGCCACCGAGCGGGTGATGCCATCGGCGGTGGCGCTTGGAGCTCTTGCACAACGCCTTCCTCGTCCACGACGACGTCGAGGACGGCAGCATCGTCCCGGCGCGGGCTCCCCACCATGCATGCCGAGCACGGGGTTCCCATCGCCATCAACGTGGGCGACGGTCTGGCCGCCCTCGCCCTGCAGCCCCTGACCCAGAATCTCGGGTTGCTGGGCACGTCGATGCACAACCGGGTGATGGCCGAATTCAGCGAGTTGCTCCGCGATGACCATCGAGGGTCAGGCGATCGAGCTGGGATGGCGCGCCGAGAACACGGTCGAACTGACCGGCGAGGACTACCTCGACATGGTCGCCCTCAAGACCTGCGCCTACACCACCATCTTCCCGCTGCGGGTCGGGGCTTTGATCGGCACCTGGGGGCGCGCCGATCTGGCGGCCGTCTCCCGGTTCGGGTTCTACCTGGGCGCCGCATTCCAGATCACCGACGACCTGCTCAACCTCACCGGCGACGAGTCGCTCTACGGCAAGGAGATCGACGGGGACATCGCCGAAGGCAAACGGACTCTGATGCTCATCCATCTCCTGGGCAACGCCGAGGGGTCGGACCAGGTCTTCCTGACCGACTTCATGCGGACGGGGCAGGGAGAGCCGCTCGCCCGAGGACGTCGCCATCGTGAGGGAGATGATGCGCGCCCAAGGGAGCATCGAGTACGGCCGCCAGTACGCCCTCGCCCTCGCCGAGCGGGCGGCCGAGACGTTCCATCAGGCGTTCGGCTCGTTGCCCGACAGCCGCGGATCGCCGTTTCCTCTCCGAAGCCGTCGACTTCGTCGTCAGCCGGGACCTGTGAGCCCGGGCGGCGTGAGGACCGTCCTCCAAGGGTCTCGAGCCAGGCTTCCTGGGGCCGTGGGTTGATGCTCGACAGAAACGACTACCCCACCCTGAGCGATGTCGTCTACCTCAATCAGGCTTCGCTCGGTCTGATCGGGCAGCCGGCTCTGGATGCGATGCAAGCGTTTCTCGAGGGTGTGGGTCGTCATGGCAACACCTACATGTCCGACGAAGACGAGGCCGACTTTCTCGATGCCCTCCGCTCGAAGGCGGCACAGTTGCTCCAAGCAGAGCCGGAGCGGATCGCAATCCTGTCGAGCGCCAGCGAGCTGCTCGGCCAGATCCCGCTGATTCTGCCCCGGGGTGCCAGGACCAGGGTCTTGGCGGTGTCGACCGACTTTCCGGCGATCACCCGCCCCTGGCTGCGGTTGGCGGAGCAGGGTGGCTGTCGGGTGGACTTCGTCAACGACAGCCCTGATCGCGACCTCACCAGTGATCTGATCGATCAGATGGATAGCGAGACTGTGGCGGTGACGGTCGGTTCTGTGCAGTACGCCACCGGAACCCTCGTCGACATCCCCCGATTGCGGATTGCCACAGCCCAGGCCGGAGCGCGGTTGGTGGTTGACGCCACTCAGGAGGCGGGAGCCTCGAACCGCTCCATCGGGTCTTGGGGGGCAGATGCCGTCGTCACCAGTGGATACAAGTGGTTAGGGGGCCATGGCGGGGTGGCCATCGGGGTCATCGGGCGCGACCTGCTCGAAGAGACACCGGCGTTACCGGGATGGATGTCCGCACCAGAACCTTTCGACTTCGACGCGACCCGGCTCCCTTTGGCACCAGGTGGACGGCGATATACCCAGTCGACGATCTCCTACGCGTCGGCTGCCGGTCTCACCGCGGCCATCGATCAGCTACTCGTCGCAGGCCTCGACGACATCGAGCGGGCCGCTGCCCACCTCGCTCGCCATGTGGTCGACGAGCTGAGACCACATGGCTGGCATCCTCTACGAGAGTTGGACGACCGCGCAGCCTCCGGTCATGTCATCTCGCTGGGACGCGAGCGGTGTCGACATCAGGGACGTGATTCAACAGCTTCGTCAGGCCAAAATCGTCGTCGGTGGTCGTGGTGGGCGACTCCGCATCTCACTGGCCCCGTACAACAACCATGAGGACGTGGCCGATCTGGTCAGGGAGCTCGGCAGGCTCTGAGGTTCAGGAAAGCCCCGCTACGTCGATCTTCAGTGCCCCTCGTGCACCTCGACGATGTCATCTGCCAGGAGCCCGTGGGCTTCCCGGTGGACGGCGATCGCGGCTTCGGCGTTCGGGGCCTCCACCAGGCAATAGACGGCGCCCTCGGCTTCGTTGAACCAGTACTGTTTGTAGTCCACTCCGTACTTCTCTTGAGTGGCGAGATCGGCTTGGTGTGCGCCCGCCACCGCCTCGGCGGTTAGGTCGACGACATTTCGGTGAGTGTCCATGAACAGCGGCATCTTTCCTCCTCCATGATCTGCAGCTGGTGCGGCGGACGAGAGGCACGGAGCCGCCATTGCGTGGAGCGATACCTGACGAGGGGTCGCCTGGTGCTCCGCCTCTCCTGGAACCGTACACCTAGCGCAAGGTGGGAGTGAGCGGTATCGAATCGGATCGCCCGCTGATCGCGCCTCAGCCTGATCCTCTCTGGTCCTGGCCAGAACTGGAGCGCGGGTGAGCGGTGTTTCGAATGACCTCGACCGGGGTAGGGGATCTGCTGTGGTGCGTGGTGTGGGAGACAACAGGAAGGCGAAATCATGACCAGGCGACTGACTGCGGCTTTGGCCGTCGTCTCGATGGTGGCGGCACTGGCGATGTCCGCCGTCGCGGCCACCCCGGTGGACACGGAAGACCTCCGTGACGCGGTGACCGTCGACGGAGTCCGAGTCCATCAAGCCGCATTTCAGACGGCCGCCGTTGCCAACGGAGGCACCCGGGAGGCATCCAGCCCCGGCTACACGGCGTCTGCCGACTACGTGGCAGACCTCATGGAGGCGGCCGGCTACGACGTGACCCGTCAGGAATTCGAGTACCCGTTCTTTCAGGAGAACGTCCCTGGCGAGTTCGAACAGACGGCACCCAATCCCACGATCTATGAGTACTTCGTCGACTTCGCAACGATGGACTACTCGGGCAACGGCGATGTGACCGCCGTGACCCAGGGCGTCGACCTGGTTCTGCCCCCCGGCCCAACCGCCAACACGTCGACGAGTGGGTGTGAGGCATCCGACTTCG
This sequence comes from uncultured bacterium, assembly GCA_963751005.1. Classification (GTDB taxonomy): domain Bacteria; phylum Actinomycetota; class Acidimicrobiia; order Spongiisociales; family ZC4RG35; genus JANQRA01. The sequence goes on along the minus strand of CAVVSY010000017.1, from coordinate 3,106 downwards.
ATGACTTCATCGCCGGGAACATCGCGCTGCATCCAGCGTGGCTCCTGTGACTTCGCGGTGAAGGCGCAGAACGCGGAAGACGCCGGTGCCTTCGGAGTGGTGATCTTCAACGAAGGTCAGGAAGGCCGGACCGATGCGTTCCTGGGAACGCTCGGCGGTCCTGGCATTGACATCCCCGTCGTCGGCACCTCCTTTGCGATCGGTGAGGATCTCGCCGCCAACGGTGCCACTGTCCGGCTATTCGTCGATGCCACCAACGAGATCAGGACATCCGAGAACGTGATCGCCGAGACGACCGCCGGCCGGGACGACCGCGTGGTCGTCGTGGGCGCACATCTGGATTCGGTTCCTGAAGGTCCCGGCATCCAGGACAACGGGTCTGGTTCGGCGGCCATTCTCGAGATCGCCCTCCAGATGGCCGAGCTCGGCATCCAGCCCCGCAATCAGGTCCGTTTCGCGTGGTGGGGTGCTGAAGAGGCCGGGTTGCTCGGGTCGGAGCACTACGTCGCCAATCTGAGCAAGCGGGAGATCAAGGACATCGCCCTGAACCTGAACTTCGACATGATCGGTTCGCCGAACTTCGTCCGGTACGTCTACGACGGGGACGGTTCGGCTACCGGGACCGCCGGCCCGAACGGATCGGGGAACATCGAAGACGTGTTCCTCGACTACTTCACCGGCGAAGGGCTCGTCACCGAGCCGACTGCGTTCGACGGTCGCTCCGATTACGGGCCGTTCATCGCGGTGGGCATTCCGGCCGGTGGTCTGTTCACCGGTGCGGAGGGAATCAAGACGCCCGAGCAGGTCGAGGACTATGGCGGGACGGCCGGGATCCAATACGACCCGTGCTATCACCTGGCGTGCGACACGTTCGACAACATCAGCCTCGAAGCGTTGGATCAGAACTCCGACGCCGCAGCACACGCGGTGCTGACCTATGCGATGACCACGTCATCCGTGAAGGGCACCGACAAGGCGAACGCGACGAAGTCGGTGACCGACCTCGAGTTCAAGGGCCAGAGCGCCCGGCGCTAACCGACACTGAGCTGGGTGGACTCCCGAATCGGGGCTCCACCCAGCTCCCTACCGCGGAGTGGGTAACCTCAGCACATGCAAGACCAGCGGAGAATGCCGAACGTTCGGGACATATGGAGATTGATCCTGGCCGTCATCGGGGTCATCGCCATCGTCCAGGAGCTGCGCAAGCCGGCCGAGGAGAGGACCTGGCACGGGAAAGTCGCCGAGTTCGTGCCCTACGACTTCCGCATGCCGACCGCGGCCAGGGTGCGTGACACCTACTGGAACAAAGAGGGCCCGATCGTCGGCTCCAAGGTCTTTGGCGTGGGCTGGGCGCCCAACTTCGGCGCAGTCGCCGCAATGTTCAACAAGGACGAGAAGAGCCCCAGCGGTCAGAACAGCTGATCTTTGTGTGGTCAGCAGCTCGCCGTAAGACACGCAGGTCTCGGCAAGCCGCTCTCGGTTCGCCCACGCTTAGGCTGCGGGCATGAGTCGGATCATCGAACTGGGTCGGCTCGATCCTTTCACCCTCCGATTCGACGATCCCGCCTTGGAGGCCAGCTTCCAACAGGAGGAAGGCCGGCTGGGTCTCTCCGGCTATCGGATCATCACCGGGGCGACGGCACTGCTCTGGGCGCTGGCGGCGGTCCTGATCCCCCTGGGGACAGACATCTCGGGCGAGGTCGCCTGGCGGGTCGGCGGACTCATGGCACTGGTGGGTGCGGCCGCCCTGGCCGTTTCCCCTTGGGCGAAGACCATGAACCGCCAGCATGGCCTGGCATCGTTCCTCACCTCGGCCAACGGTCTCGTCATCCTCCTCCTGGCCGTCGAGGGTGACGCGGTGGCCGGGTTCGCAGTCTCCGGGATCATGTTGCTGTACATGTTCGGCTTCGTGTCACGCACCCGTTTCGTCTTCGCCTTGATCCGCACGGTCGTCATCGCGGTCGGATTTGCGGTGGTGTGGGCGACGTTCGACGAGCCGGAACATTTGATCATGGACGCCTTCTTCCTCGCCGCGGCTTCGGTGGGGAGTCTCGTTGGTCTCCGTCTGTTGGAGCGAAACCGGCGCCGCGTCTGGCACCAGAGGCTGGTGATCGAAGAGCAGAGCGCCGCGATCGAAGTCGAACGGTCGGAGTCGGAGCGTCTCCTGCTCAACGTGTTGCCGGCGGCCGTCTCCAAGCGTCTGCGAGAAGGCGAGAACCCGATCGCCGACGACTTCCCCAGTGTCACGGTCTTGTTCGCCGACATCGTGGGCTTCACTGCGATGGCTGCGACCATGACCGCGGACGAGGTGATCACCATGCTGAGCGGACTGTTCACCATGTTCGATGATCTGGTGACTGAACGCGGTCTGGAGAAGATCAAGACGATCGGCGATGCCTATATGGCGGTCGGCGGGCTTCCCGATCCATTGCCGGACCACGCCAACAGGGTCGTCGACCTGGCGATGGCCATGCAGGCGTGCACCGGCACGGCCCTGCATTTCCCCGGCCTGTCGCTTCGAATCGGCATTCACTCCGGCCCGGTGGCCGGCGGGGTGATCGGAACCCGGAAGTTCGCCTACGACGTCTGGGGCACCACCGTCAACGCGGCGGCTCGACTCGAGACGACGGGTGTGCCCGGTCGCATCCATGTCAGTGAGGAAACTCGAGGTCTCACCGGCGAGGCCTTCGAGTACGAGTCGCGGGGGCCCGTGCAGCTTCGTGGTCTAGGCCCGATGAACACCTATCTCGTCGTCCAACCCACGAACGAGACGCCGAGGGTTGACAGAGTGGCGACCGCACCGGCATAAGGTGGTTGGTGAAACCAATCACCTCCGCGGACGGGACGACGCTGAGTTGTCTCGTCGCCGGGAGCGGGCCACCGCTGCTCCTGGTCCATGGCACCACTGCGGATCACTCTCGCTGGCAGATGATCACTCCTCAGCTCTCCGAGCACTTCACGGTCTACGCCATGGACCGGAGGGGCCGGGGAGACAGCACCGACGGTCCCGAGTATCACTTGTTGCGAGAGGCGGAGGATGTCGCCGCGGTGGTCTCGGCGGTGGCGGAGCCGGTCATGGTTCTCGGGCACTCCTATGGCGCAGTCT
>CAVVSY010000016.1:0-8537 GCA_963751005.1 uncultured bacterium | reverse complement strand
CGGGCAGAACAGCCCTCAGGCCGGACCTAGAGGCCGCTTCGATCAGACCTGAGATGATCGCCTCCGATCCACACACCGATCGAGGACGGCTGCATGGTCGCCACGACAGCGCGAGTCCAATGGCCCGCTATCTGACTCATCTGTGTCTCGCTGTCAATGAGCGAACCGAACTCCTCGAGCACCGACTCCGCGTTGTACGGGGATCTGTTGAAGCGGCGGTCCAGGGTACGGGTGACTCGTTTTCGCAAGGGGTTGAACAAAGCGGCTGCTGCCAGGGTGGATGCTGCCACCAAGACGGGAGGGGAAGTCGCACGCTCACCTCGCTCGCTGGCGCCACCGATGAGGAAACTCGGCAGAGACACGACAAGGACGAAGAATGTCCCTAAGAGGCCGATCACGACGGTATAGGAGAGAGTCCTCGAAATGATTCGGTCGATGTCGTACAGGTGGTACTTCACTACTGCCACGGCGACGGCCACCGCGATCGCATTCAGTCCCAACACGAACGGAGCCACTCCCCAGATGCCCTGTTCACCGAAGATCATCCCCACTATGACGAGCCCAACAAAGAGCAATCCAGCGAGGACGACGAACTTGATCTGTTGTCTTTCTGGTCCGGCCCCTCGACGCCATCTGACGACGAGTGACACGAATGCCAAGACTCCCGCCAACACTATTGCGGAGCCAGCAGACTCTTCGACCCACGAATCCCTCAGTGGTGTGAGGAAGGCAAGACCCAGCGGATTCGGTACCTCAGTGACTCCGATTTCGCCTGGCCTCAAGAGGTAGTACACCGCCGCGATCGACCCTAGGACCACGATCGTTCGCTCCAGCCAGGTCCAGCGAACCGAAGGAGGGCGACCGGTCGGATACCACAGAAGTAGCAACGGCAGCAGCAAGAAGCCGAACATCGCCATGTTGTTCTGAACTGCGAGAACCAGGGGCGGCACCATTTCGGAAGCCAGCTCGCTCAACGCCCCAATCGAGACGCAGAAGCCCAGCCCGAAGAGCACCCAGCTCACCCGGTTGCGCGGCTGTCGTATCACCAGGTAGCCGCCGACCAACACGAACCCCAGCCAGGACAGCAGCCAGAGAGCATCGACGCCACCCACTGCGACCTCGATCGCCACCACGACCAACACCAGGACGCCGGTTCCCACGGCAAGGGCCCCGACCAGAAATCTCAGGATTCTCAAGAACCGATCACCCGATCTCTCTCGACGGAGGACCCTCATGGACGAACCTACGACCTTGACGTGACGAAACCGTTACGAGACCGTTTAGTGCCCGAGGCCCATGGCGCTCTGCGCCCGGTTCTACACCCTAGAACTTGTGACCTTGGATTTGAGATTCGACTCTGTCCTCGAGGCAGCCAGGTTCGGCGCTCCTTGGGCGTGGTCGAGCCTCTACGGCGAAATCGCAGGTCCGGTGACCGGATTCTTTCGATCCCGAGGCATAGCGGACCCGGAATCGGCCACCGGCGACGTGTTCTTCGAACTCTCCCGCAATCTCGAGACCTTCAAGGGAAACGAGGACGCTTTCACGACACTCGTGTTCGCGATTGCCTACAAGCGGATCTTCTACGAGGACCTTCACCCCAGGCGTAGGCCTCGGACGGCCTTGGCCGACAAGGTGTTGGACCACCTCGAGAGTGAGATCGAGGTGACCATCGACGACACCAGGCCCAAGGTTCCCGACTCCATCAGAACGGCGCTCCAGGTTCTGAAACCAGAACAACGCGATGTGCTTAGTCTGCGAGTAGTGGCCGGTTTGACCGTCGAGCAGACCGCCGAGGTGATCGGGAGCGACATCTCCACAGTGAAGACCTTGCAGAGGAAGGCTCTGGCGAGGATCCGGGGAACCATGCCGCCTCCGGTGGCGACATGAGAGCCGCCACCACACCGGATGATGATCGCCTCGAGGAGATGAATGACGGCGATGTCGAGACGCTCATCCGCGGAGGGGTTCCGTCCAACACCGACCTGATCCCGCTCAGAGTTATCGTGGCCGAGCTCCGTTCTCTGGCTCACTGGACGATTTCAGACAGCTTCATCGAGTTTCATGCGGCCGAGGCTGCCGAACTCTGTGCCGCCCGCCATGTCCCGACGCCAATTGGACGTGGCCACGGTCACCGAGTGGTCGACAGCGTTCGCCGCAGAACGGCCACCGCCGCGGCCACCCTGGCAATGCTCGCTTCAGCAACCGGCGTCGCGGTGGCGTCCGACAGCGCAGTGCCAGGTGACTGGAACTATGGGATTGACCTGGCGCTCGAAGTCGTAGGCATCGGAGCAGGTGATGATGGCGAACGTCTTCACGAGTTGGAGGTCCTCGAAGGTCTCGACGTCGTGATTGTCCACTCCAGTGAAGGTTCGGCACGGGTGACCCAACTGCTTGGCTATCTCAAAGATGCCGACTCTGTCGACGGGTCATCGGTTTCGGAGATTGCAGGCGACGGAGCCGCCAGGCCTGAGGATCCGGGTGCCATCGGCAGGGCGAACAAGCCCGAGGATCCGGGTGCCGCGGGGAGTTCGGGCCAGCCCGAGGATCCGGGTGCCATCGGCAGGGCGAACAAGCCCGAGGATCCGGGTGCGTCGGGTAGGGCCGGCAAGCCGGAGGATCCGGGGGCCGAGAGGAGTTCGGGCCAGGCTGAGGATCCTGGTGGAGCGAACAACCCCAAGAAGGCGCCAACTCCGTAGACACTGATGGTGGTCTCGAAGCAAAGCTTCTTGCCAGCGGGGTCTCATACTGGAGGTCAGGACCGAGGCTGGGACGTCGTCCTCGGATCGATGCCCGGGGTCGGATCGTCCGACGAGGTGCGGTCGGGCATGGCCGGTGGTCTGGGTCACCGCTGAATGCTATGTCCCCTCCCGGCCAGTATCAGCTGGTCTGGGCGTCCGCGGTCAGGTTTCACGCAACACGCCGCGGGCGCTACCCGGTGGGGATGGGCCCCAAATCGCCGAGCGGGTAGACGTTGATGTAGATGTCTGCCGGCGCCACCAGGCCGTCGTACGGCCGATCGCGGCTCTCCGTCAGCCACTGGTCGAAGAACGCCACGGTGACCGACCGAACACTGGTCATCACCCGCTGTGCCGATGTGGTCAAGGGGTTGATGCCGGGCTGGAACAGGGGACCGTCGGTGAAGCTGTCATGTGAGGCGTCGGGCACGACGGCCCGCACCGCCGAGGAGTCGGCCACCTCGAAACGCTCCCCGATGGTGGGATGCATCAGCGTCTCCTTGGTCAGGTAGAGGAACGGCACCGGGGGTGCCGAGGCCTCGGTCTGGGTGCCAAACGGTCCACCCGCCCCCTGGCCATCCATGTTGAGACAGGCATCCAGCGTGGGATCAGCCCGACACACCTCGAACGCAGTCAGACCGCCGTTGGAGTGCCCGAGCACCCCGATCCGATTCAGATCGGCCTCGGCTGCGAACGGCGCGAGTTGGCCGTCGCCCGAGCGGAGCGACTCGAGGACGAACATCACGTCGGCCACCCTCTCCTCGATCTTGCCGGCGACCGCCGAGCCCAGATCTCCGCTGTCCATCGCCGTGTCGTAGACGGCGACCTGGCCATCGGCGATGGTCGTCGCCGCCACCTGGAACGCATGATCGACACCGATCACCAGATATCCATGTGACGCCAGATCCTCCGCCAGCGACCCGTAGAAGGCGACGTTGGTCTCGTTGCCGGGGGAGAGGACGATGACCGGATGGCTCCCGGCGGCGACGCTTGCCCCATCGAAGGCATTGGTCCTCACCAGTGGCAGCGCGGCGACCTCGATCCCGCTCAGAGTGCCGCTCGCCGTCAACCCAGCGGCGATGTCGTCCAGACCGTCGACATACTCGGCGGGAGCCCCGGTGCCGGCCTCGGCCGGGTACCAGAGCTGAAGGGGGACGGAGCGGACGTCCCCGGCCGCCGGCGTGTGCGTCTCGGGTCTGCTCGCGTCGACGAGAACGACCCGGTCCCGTCCCACCTGAAGCGAGCCGGTCGGGGCGGGGACGGCGAGATGGGCTGCCGTCGACCCGCCGAGAAGGGCGAAGAGCGTGCCGATGCCGAACAGGACGATCCGCCACGGTGGCTTGGACCCACCCAGCCGGCGCGTCCGGCCAACCGGTAGGGACAGGGCGTCAGACGTCATCGTCTCGAGACTCTAAATACCCATTTCACCATTGGCGATCAACTGACGGCGGAGGCGATGAGGGCTCCGATCTTCTTCTCGACCGCAGGGCTCCAATCGACGATGGCGAACACGACCGGCCACATCGGGGCGTCGTCGAGCATCGCCGCATCTTCGAACCCGAGGACTGCGTAGCGGCCGTCGAACTTCGCCGCCGCCTTGAGGAAGCAGACCACCTTCCCGTCGGCGTTGGCGTACGCGGGCATGCCGTACCAAGTCTTGGGCATGAGCTCCGGCGCCTTGGCCAGGACGAGGGCGTGGATGCGTTCGGCGAGGGCGCGGTCGTCGTCCGGCATCTCGGCGATGGCGTCGAGCACGGCCTTTTCGTTGTCGGCCTTCTTCTGGCCGCTGCGGCCCTGCGCCTTCAGCTCCTGGGCGCGCTCCCTGATGGCGGCGCGCTCCGCCTCGGAGAAGCCCTCGGAACCGTCCTTCTTCGTGGTCGTCATGTTCTCACCTCCTGATTCGGGTCACCGCCGAACCTACCGGCACCGCGCTCGAATGCGCTTCTCGATTCCTGCTCGATGCCCCCTTCAGGCCAGCGCCAGTGCGGCCTGTTCCAAGGCACGGGCATGGTCCTCGGTCATCCAGGTCGGCGACGTTCGCACCGAGACCAGGGTCGAGGGCCCGTGGCCGGCGGCGATGAACGAGTTGTACGGCGGGTGGGCCAGGGGCCCCACGAACCAGACCCGGTGCAGCGATGCCGCTCCCCACCGGTCGAGGGACTCGCCCGAGCTGGCCGACGTTGCTCACCGACCGATTGGCCCGCAACCGAGCGCTCCGGCGCAGCATGGATGCGAAGGTCACGTCCGCAGCCTGACGCCACCGACCGAGGGGTAATGCGGCGGCGGCCTGGCTCGGGCTCTGGGTGGCCAATGCGGCTTCTGCCCGGTCGATCACCGTCATCAGGTCCGATGTCGGGTCCGCGATCGACACGCCTGCCGCCGTGCTCAGATTGCCGATGCCGCGGGCCCATCCCAGCGCCGGACGCAAATCACGGGCCACCAGCCACGAGCTCTCGGCCCGGGCAGGCCCGAAGACGTCGGCCCAGGCCTTCTCGAGGACACCGACGAGCACGGCATCCACCGACCAGTGGAATTTGCGACGGGCGGGGGTCAACGTCTCCAGCACCGGGCCCAATTCCATGACTGCGTGGTCTTCGGCGGGCTGGTCGGACAACGGGCCAGGGTCGACATGGGTCGAAACCGGCGCCCGCCACCATGACGACACGCTGCGCAGGGCCACGGTGGCGGCAGTGCGCCAGTCGACGTCGAGGTCGTGAGCCTCCAGAGTCCGCGGCGACCAGTCGGGTGGCCGCGTCGGACGGCCATCCAGGACCGATTCGTACTCGTCCCGAAGGTCACCGAGGAGGATCAGACTGGCCACCCCGTCGAAGGCGACGTGGTTGCACAGCATCGTCAGACGCAGACCCTCGATCGTGGGTGTCACTCGGAGTGCGACCGGCGGTTGGTCATGGTTTGGCGGCGTCTCGTCCTCGACCCATGGGCGGCGGCCCGATGGGTCGCCACGTCGTCCCCACACGAACACAGGTGAGGATGGGGTGGAGGGCGGCGAGTCTTGCCCACGCCTCGGCCAGCGCCGGTCTGGTCGATCGCTCCCTGCAGCTCGACGATCGCCTCGAACCCCACCGACGAAGTCTCGTCGACCCGGGCCATTGCCTGGTCGGCCAGACCCACCAGGTGATAGCCGGATGGCTCCGTATCGGGCTCGGGTACTAGGTTTGTCCCGGCTGTGGACACACGCGGGAGAATACGGTGCCGGCTCACGCCCTGATGAGCCTCCGCGGCCTCAAGTACGGGGGTGAGTGGCAGCCGGTGTGGGACTTCCTGACCGACCGCCACGGTTTCCCCGGACCACTTGGCCTCGACGAGGCAGTGGACGACGTCGTCGGGAAGCTGACGGAGAGGAACTCGTTGGTTCCCGCCCGGGTGGCCCCGACGGTCTTCGAGCTCATCGGCGACGCACACCAGATGGGCCTCCGACAAGATCACGTGGCCCGTCTCGCTGCCGTCGTCACCGGTGACGACGGTCAGCGTCGCCAGCTCCTGGAACACGCCACCAACCATCTCAAGTGGGACGCGAGCGAGTTCCACGACTGGGATCACGTCTTCGCCGACAGTGAGACCCGGCTCACCCACTACCCCGAGGTGAAACCCGCGCCGGGTCTGGCCCCGGCGTCGTTGCACCGCTGGACCAAGCAGCTCGCCGAGGATGGGATGACGTCGGTGCCCCCTATCCCCGACGCTCCGGCCTGCACATCCACCGGTGTCTCGGGAGGGGCGGTGGACGGACGCGCCACCACGGTCTACGGCCGATTCGACATCGACGGCGACGTCAAGGACCTCACCTATGCGACCGACCCGCGCAACTGGCCCAGCTGCAGCTGGTTCTTCGTCTCCATGACCGAGGCGGGACGGGCGGTCCCAGCTCCACCACCTGACGACCTGGGCAACCTCGGATACTCAGGTGACCTCGAGGAGCTGGTGGGTCTGGAGGACCTGCTCACGGTGCGCACCGGGCTGACAACGCGTTTCTTCGTCGGCGAGGACTCGGTGGGGATGGAGTTCGACCTCACGCCAGGTACCCACGGCGACGGCAAGGTGGATGTCGACCACGGCTATCTCCTGGCGGAGAGGCACCCGACCGAGCCCGGCAAACTGGTCGTCACCTCCCAGAAGACTTTCAGCTTCGTCGGTCTCGACGATCTGCCATTCTCGTTTCTTTGTGAGTTCGGTTGGATCGACATGATGAGGGCCATGGCTCAGTGCAGAGCACCCGGAGGAACACAATGACCAAGGGCAACGACACGTGGGAGAGACTGGGCACCTACTTCGAGGAGTTGACCGACTTGACGGCGGGCACCGTGAAGGACGTGGCAGGCGAGTGGGCGGAGATGTGGAACAGCATCGGTGAGAAAGGCACCGCCGACTCGGCATTCGTCGCCGTTCGGGAGAGCATGGGGGTAGGCGTCCGGGCCTGGGCGAAGGCTTGGGTGGCGACCCGCAAGCTCATTATCGACCTGGCCGACTGACCGGGGCGGACTGGCAGGCAACCAACATGGGTGAGGTCCCAAAGTTCAGCGATCTGGTGGCGGAAGCTGTCTCCGACCACGGCAAGGCCACCGCCGACCTCTTCAAGCGCATCGGCCGCGGCGAGGATGTCGACATCCTCGACGAAGTCTCCCAACGCGTCTCCCATCTGACCCAGACGGCGGCCCGGTTCCTCATGTTCTGGGACAACATCGCCACACTGCTGGCCGAAGACCCCGACGGTCCGCTCACCTTCCCACCACCGGAGCCCTGCGCCGAAGGGGAGATGCAGACCTTCGACCTGCCTTTACAGAGCGTCGGAGCCCCTGCACTCCAGGGCGGGTTGAGACGGAGAGGTGACGACGGGAACGCAGTCGAGACCAAGGGTCTCACTCTGAGCTCGGACACCAGGGGTGGGATGAAGGTCGTCGTCGATTGCAGTGGGTTGATGAGAGGTGTCTACGAGGGCTCGGTCCAGGTCGTGGATGCCGGTGGCAAACAGGCGGTCAAGCCATTCAACGTCTACATCAGCCCGGGAGCGCAATCATCATGATCGGCGAGCCTGCGGTCACCACGACCACCCCCCGGGACACCCTTCGGCGGCCCACCGTTCTCGTCTGTGACCTGGTGGCATCGACCGCCATCGCCGAACAGATCGGTGAGGAGCCGCTCTGGGAGCTGCTGCTCGAATACCAGGACGCATGCAGCGAGGTCATCCACCGTTTCGACGGGACGGTCTACAAACGTCTCGGCGACGGGCTCCTCGCCCTCTTCGGCATTCCACACGCCCACGAGAACGACGCCCGACGCGTGGTCCACGCCGCACTGGCACTCGTTGCCGCAGTCGGTCAGCTGGCCGGTGGGGTGAAGGAGAGGTACGGGATCGACCTGGCACTCCGGGTCGGGGTCCACACCGGTGACGTCGTGGTCGGGGAGATCGGCGGGTCGCTGGAGGTGGCCGGAAAGGCCGTTCACCAGGCGGACCGTCTCCAGTCACTGGCCGAGCCCAACGGGGTGATCATCTCGGACGACACCGCCGAATTGATCGGAGACGAATTCGAGCTGCGACCCCGCGGTGAAGTCGACCTGCGCGGCCTGACCGCGGCGGCCATCACCTACGACGTCCTCAGAGCGAGGAAAGGCGAGTCGCTGTCGTCGGTCGAGCCCCTGGCGATGGTGGGACGCGCCGACGAGCGAGCCGTCGTCGGCGCCGCCTGGAAGACCGTGCTCGGTGGTGGCTCCCATGTTCTGCTCATCACGGGGGAGGCGGGTCTGGGCAAGTCACGTCGACCTGGTTCGCCCGAGACCATGCCGCAC
>CAVVSY010000015.1:0-7772 GCA_963751005.1 uncultured bacterium | reverse complement strand
TCTCTTCGGTGAACCCCTCAGTGACCTTGAACGCGAGGCCCGCTGCGAGCGGGGTCCTGCCCGGGCGACTGCGGAGTCCGCGATCCACAAACCGATCGAGGATGGCTGCATGGTCAGCGACTGCGACTTCGGACCACTGGCTCGTCAACTGACTCATCTGAGTCTCGCTGTCAATCAGCAGAGCGAACTCGTCGTTAACCGACTCCGTTATACGAGAATCTGTTGATGCGGCGGTCTACCGAACGGGTGACCCTTTTCATTAGCGGGTTGAACAAGGCGGCTGCCGGTTCCCACGGCAACGGCCCCGATCGGAAATCTGAGGATTCTCAAGAACCCATCACCCGATCTCTCTCGACGGAGGACCCTCATGGACGCCCCGACCTTGACGTGACGAAACCGTCACGAGACCGTTTAGTTCCCGAGGCCCATTGCGCTCTGCGCCCGGCTCTACACCCTAGAACTTGTGACCTTGGATTTGAGATTCGACTCTGTCCTCGAGGCAGCCAGGTTCGGCGCTCCTTGGGCGTGGTCGAGCCTCTACGGCGAAATCGCAGGTCCGGTGACCGGATTCTTTCGATCCCGAGGCATAGCGGACCCGGAATCGGCCACCGGCGACGTGTTCTTCGAACTCTCCCGCAATCTCGAGACGTTCGAGGGAAACGAGGACGCTTTCACGACACTCGTGTTCGCGATTGCCTACAAGCGGATCTTCTACGAAGACCTCCACCCCAGGCGTAGGCCTCGGACGGCCTTGGCCGACAAGGTGTTGGACCACCTCGAGAGTGAGATCGAGGTGACCATCGACGACACCGGGCCCAAGATTGCCGACTCCATCAGAACGGCGCTCCAGGTTCTGAAACCAGAACAACGCGATGTGCTTAGTCTGCGAGTAGTGGCCGGTTTGACCGTCGAGCAGACCGCCGAGGTGATCGGGAGCGACATCTCCACAGTGAAGACCTTGCAGAGGAAAGCTCTGGCGAGGATCCGTGGAACCATGCCGCTTCCGGTGGCGACATGAGAGCCGACACCACCACAGGACGCTGTTCGCCTCGAGGCGATGGATGACGGCGATGTCGAGACGCTCATCCGCGGAGGGGTTCCGACCAACACCGACCTGATCCCGCTCAGGGGTCTCGTGGCCGAGCTCCGTGCTCTGGCTCACTGGAAGATTTCGGAGAGCTTCATCGAGTTTCATGCGGCCGAGGCTGCCGAACTCTGTGCCGCCCGCCATGTCTCGACGCCAATTGGACTTGGCCACGGTCACCGCGTCATCGACTAGGCGTTCGCCGTAGAACGGCCACCGCCGCGGCCACCCTGGCAATTTTCGCTTCAGCAACCGGCGTCGCGGTGGCGTCCGACAGCGCAGCGCCAGGTGACTGGAACTATGGGATTGACTTGGCGCTCGAAGTCGCAGGCATTGGAGCAGGTGGTGAAGGCGAACGTCTTCACGAGTTGGAGGTCCTCGCAGGCCTCGACGTCGTGACTGTCCACTCCAGTGAAGGTTCGGCACGAGTGACCCAACTGCTTGGCTACCTCGAAGATGCCGACTCTGTCGACGGGTCAACGGTTTCGGAGATCGCAAGCGACGGAGCTGCCAGGCCCGAGAGGATCCAGGGTGCGGCGGGTAGGGCCAACAAGCCCGAGGATCCGGGTGCCGCGGGGAGTTCGGGCCAGCCTGAGGATCCGGGTGCGGCGGGTAGGGCCAACAAGCCCGAGGACCCGGGTGCGGCGGGGAGTTCGGGCCAGTCCGATGATCCGGGTGCGTCGGGTAGGGCGAACAAGCCCGAGGATCAGGGATCGTCGGGTAGGGCCAGCAAGCCCGCGGATCCGGGTGCCGAGAGGAGCTCGGGCCAGGCTGAGGATCCCGGTGGAGCGAACAACCCCAAGAAGGCACCAACTCCGTAGACACTGATGGTGGTCTCGAAGCAAAGCTCTTGGCCGGCGGGAGCGATGCCCGGGGCCGGGTCGTCCGACGAGGTGCGGTCCCCCGACACACGTCTCCTAGCTGGCGGGCCTTCGCTCGTGGACGCACACCCGAACAGGAACGAGTTGGCGCGCAGCTTCCATCCATCGCAGTTCCTCGATCCCACGTTGCTGATAGCCCGACCCGAGGGCAGGGTCGGTGGTTTGGGTCATCGCCGAATGCTATGTCCCCGGCCAGTATCAGCCGGTTTCGGTGCCCGCGGTCTGACTTCGCAATCCGGCCGGGGGCCCTCGCCGGCGGGGATGTGGTCCCAAATCACCGAGCGGGTAGACGTTGATGTCGATGTCTGCCCGGCGCCACCAGGCCGTCATAAGGCCGGTCGGCGCTCTCTTTCAGCCATTGGTCGAAGAACGCCACGGTGACCGATCGAACACTGGTCATCACCCGCTGAGCCGAAGTGGTCAGAGGGTTGATGCCGGGCTGGAACAGGGGACCGTCGGTGAAGCTGTCATGTGAGGCGTCGGGCACGACGGCCCGCACCGCCGAGGAGGTGGCCACCTCGAAACGCTCCCCGATGGTGGGGTGCATGAGCGTCTCCTTGGTGAGGTAGAGGAACGGCACCGGTGGTGCCGAAGCCTCGATCTGGGTGCCGAAGGGCCCTCCCGCGCCCTGGCCATCCATGTTGAGACAGGCATCCAGCGTGGGATCAGCCCGACACACCTCGAAGGCAGTCAGGCCCCCGTTGGAGTGCCCGAGCACTCCGATCCGGTTCAGGTCGGCCCCGGCTGCGAAGGGCGCAAGTTGGCCGTCGCCGGTGCGGAGCGAATCGAGGAGGAACATCACGTCGGCCACCCTCTCCTCGATCTTGGCTGCCACCGCCGAGCCCAGATCCCCGGTGTCCATCGCCGTGTCGTAGACGGCGACCTGGCCGGCGGCGATGGTAGTCGCCGCCACCTGGAAGGGATGATCGACACCGATAACCAGATACCCATGGGATTCCGACCCTCCGCCAGCGACCCGTAGAAGGCGACATTGGTCTCGTTGCCGGGGGAGAGGACAATCACCGGGTGGCTCCCGGGAGCGACGGTCGCCCCATCGAAGGCATTGGTCCTCACCAGCGGCAGCGCGGCGACCTCGATGCCGCTCAGAGCGCCACTCGCCGTCAACCCGGTGGCGATGTCGTCCAGACCGTCCACATACTCGGCGGTGGCCCCGGTGCCCGCCTCGGCCGGGTACCAGAGCTGAAGGGGGACCGAGCGAACGTCGTCCACGGCCGGCGTGTGGGTCTCCGGTTGGCTCGCGTCCACGAGAAGGACCCGGTCCCGTCCCACGAAGCTAGCCGGTCGGGGCGGGGACGGCGACGGCTGCCGTCGACCCGAGGAAAAGGCGAAGAGCGTGCCGATGGCGAACAGGACGATCCGCCATGGTGGCTTGAACTCACCCAGCTGGCCGGTGCGGCCAAGGTTTACGGACAGGGCGTCAGAGGTCATCGCGCAGAGACTCTACGTGCCCCTTCCGCCAACGGCGATCAAGCGACGGCGGACGTGATGGAGCTCCGATTTTCTTCTCGACCGCAGGGCTCAATCGACGATGGCGAACACGACCGGCCACATCGGGGCGTCGTCGAGCATTGCGGCATCCTCGAAACCGAGGACGGCGTAGCGACCCTCGAACTTCGCCGCTGCCTTGAAGAAGCAGACCACCTTGCCATCGGCGTTGGCGTAGGCGGGCATGCCGTACCAGGTCTTGGGCAGAGGTCCCGGCGCCTTGGCCAGGACGAGTGCGTGGATGCGTTCGGCCAGGGCGCGGTCGTCATCCGGCATCTCGGCGATGGCGTCGAGCACGGCTTGTTCGTTGTCGGCTTTCTTCTGGCCGCCGCGGCCCTGCGCTTTCAGCTCCTGGGCGCGCTCTCTGATGGCGGCGCGTTCCGCCTCCGAGAAACCCTCCGAACCTGTCTTCTTCGTGGTAGCCAAGTTGTCACCTCCTGATCGGGTCACTGTCGAACCTACGGGCGGCGAGCCGAATGCGCTTCTCGATTCCTGCTCGATGCCCCCTCAGGCCAGCGTCTGTGCCGCCTGTTCCAAGGCACGAGCATGGTCTTCGGTCAACCACGTCGGCGACGTTCGCACCGAACCAGTGTCGAGAGCCCGTGTCCGGTGGCGATGAACGAGTTGTACGGCGGATGGGCGAGCGGCCCCACGAACCAGACCCGGTGCAGCGACGCCGCCCCCACCGGTCGAGAGACTCGCCGAGCTGGCCGACGTTGCTCACCGATCGATAGGCCCGTAGCCGAGCGCTCCGGCGCAGCATGGAAGCGAAGGTCGCATCCGCGGCCTGCCGCCACCGGCCGAGGGGCAGCGCAATCGTGGCCAGATCCGGGCTCTGGGTGGCGAGGGCGGCTTGGGCGTGGTCGATCATCGTCGTCAGGTCGGACGTCGGGTCTGGGATCGAAACTCCTGCCGCCATGCTCAGATTGCCGATCCCGCGGGCCCATCCCACTGCCGGGCGCATGTCACGTGCGACCAGCCAGGTGCTCTCTGCCCGGGGGGGCCCGCACCTCGGCCGAGGCCTTCTCCAGGACACCGACGAGCACGGCATCCACCGACCAGTGGTATTTGCGCCGGCGGGGGTGAATGCCTCCAGCACGCTGCCCACCTCGAGGAGGGCGTGGGATTCGGCGGGCCGGTCGGACATCGGGCCGGGGTCGGAATGGGTCGATACCGGCGCCCGCCACCACGAGGAGACGCTCCGGAAGGCCGAGATGGTGACCCTGCGCCAGTCCACGTCGGCAGTGTGAGCCTCCAGGGTCCACGGCGCCCAGTCGGGCGGCCGGACCGGACGGCCCTCCAGGACCGACTCGTACTCGTCTCGCAGGTCAGCGACGAGGATCCGGCTCGCCACCCCGTCGAAGGCGACGTGGTTGCAGAGCATCGTCAGTCGCAGCCCGTCGGGCGTGGGTGTCACTCGCAGCGCGATCGGGGGCTGGTCATGGCGTGGTGCCATCTCGTCGTGTCCCATGGGGGGCGGCCCGACGGGACGCCACTTCGCCCCCTCCCGGACACAGGTGAGGATGGGATGGAGGGCGGCGAGTCTTCTCCACGCCTCGGCGAGCGCCGTCTGGTCGATCGCTCCCCGCAACTCGACTATCGCCGAGAAACCCACCGACGAGGTCTCGTCGACTCGGGCCATGGCCTGGTCGGCCAGACCGACCAGGTGGTAAGTGGATGGCCCGGTCTTCGGCCCCGGTACTAGGTTTGTCCCGGCTGTGGACACACGCGGAGAATACGGTGCCGGCTCACGCCCTGATGAGCCTCCGGGGCCTCAGGTACGGGGGGGAGTGGCAGCCGGTGTGGGATTTCCTGACCGACCGCCACGGTTTCCCCGGACCGCTGGGCCTGGACGAGGCAGTCGACGACGTCGTCGGGAAGCTGACCGAGAGGAACTCGCTGGTTCCCGCCCAGGTGGCCCCCACCGTCTTCGAGCTCATCGGCGACGCACACCAGATCGGGCTTCGACAAGACCACGTCGCCCGTCTCGCCAATGTGGTCACCGGTGACGACGGACAGCGTCGCCGGCTCCTGGAGCACGCCACCAACCATCTCAAGTGGGACACCAGCGAATTCCACGAATGGGACCAAATCTTCGACCGACCCCGCCCCCCCGCTTGCCCCCTACCCGCAGGTGAAACCAGGACAGGGTCTGGCCCCGCGTCGTTGCACCGATCGACCAAGCAGCTCGCCGAGGATGGGATGGATCCGTCCACCCATCCCCGACGCCCCGGCCTGCACGTCCACCGGCGTCAGCGGAGGAGGGTGGACGCGTGCCGCCGCGGTCTACCGATTCGACATCGACGGCGACGTCAAGGACCTCACTTATGCGACCGACCCGCGGAACTGGCCCAGTTGCAGCTGGTTCTTCGTCTCCATGACCGAAGCTGGACGGGCGGTGCCGGCTCCACCACCCGACGATCTCGGCAACCTCGGATACGCCGGAGATCTGAGGAGCTGGTGGGCCTGGAGGACCTGCTCACGGTGCGCACCGGGCTGACCACGCGCTTCTTCGTCGGGGAGGACTCGGTGGAAATGGAATTCGACCTCACCCCGGGCACCCACGGCGACGGCAAAGTCGACGTCGACCACGGCTATCTGCTGGCGGAGAGGCACCCGACCGAACCGGGCAAACTGGTGGTCACGTCCCAGAAGACTTTCAGTTTCGTCGGTCTCGACGATCTGCCATTCTCGTTTCTATGTGAGTTCGGTTGGATCGACATGATGAGGGCCATGGCTCAGTGCAGGGCACCCGGAGGAAGACAATGACCAAGGGCAACGACACGTGGGAGAGGCTGGGCACCTACTTCGAGGAGATGACCGACCTGACGGCGGGCACCGTCAAGGATGTCGCCGGCGAGTGGGCGGAGATGTGGAACAGCATCGGTGAGAAAGGCACCGCCGACTCGGCACTCGTGGCCGTTCGGGAGAGCATGGGTGTGGGCGTCCGGGCCTCGGCGAAGGCGTGGGTGGCAACGCGGAAGCTCATGATCGACCTGGCCGACTGACCAGGGCGGACTGGCAGGCAACCAACATGGGTGAGGTCCCCAAGTTCAGCGATCTGGTGGTGGAGGCTGTCTCCGATCACGGCAAGGCAACCGCCGACCTTTTCAAGCGTCTCGGCCGCGGTGAGGACGTCGACTTCTGCGAGGAGGCCGCGGAGCGCGTTCCCCACCTGACCCAGACCGCAGCCCGGTTCCTCCTGTTCTGGGACAACATCGCCACCCTGCTCGCCGAAGACCCCGGCGGCCCGCTCACCTTCCGTCACCGGAGCCTTGCCCCGACGGGGAGATGCAGACCTTCGATCTCCCATTGCAGAGCGGGGGGCGCCGGCTCTGCAGTCGGGGTTGAGACGAAGGGGGAGCGACAGCGACGACGCCGATCAAAAGGCGCTCACCCTGAGCGTGGACACAGAGGCGGGCTCAAGGTCGTCGTCGATTGCAGCGGGCTCATGAGAGGTGTCTACGAGGGATCGGTGCAGGTGGTGGACACCGACGGCAAACCGGCGGTCCGGACCTACAACGTCTACATCAGCCCGGGAGCGCAAACGTCATCATCGGGGAGCCCGCGGTCACCACGACCACCCCCCGGGACACCCTCCGCCGGCCCACCGTGTTGGTGTGTGACCTGGTGGCTTCGACGGCCATCGCCGAACAGATCGGCGAGGAGCCGCTCTGGGAGCTGCTCCTCGAGTATCAGGACGCCTGCAGCGAGGTCATCCACCGTTTCGACGGGACGGTCTACAAACGTCTCGGCGACGGGCACCTCGCCCTGTTCGGCATCCCCCGCGCCCACGAGAACGATGCCGACGCGCGGTCGACGCGGCGCTCGCCCTGGTGACCGCGGTGGGTCAGCTCGCCGGTGGGGTGAAGGAGAGATACGGGATCGACCTGGCGCTACGGGTCGGGGTCCACACCGGCGACGTGGTGGTCGGTGAGATCGGCGGGTCGCTCGAGGTGGCCGGCAAGGCAGTGCACCAGGCCGACCGTCTCCAGTCGCTGGCCGAGCCCAACGGGGTGATCATCTCGGACGACACCGCCGAGCTGATCGGTGACGAGTTCGAGCTGCGCCCCCGTGGTGAGGTCGACCTGCGCGGTCTGACCGCCGCCGCCATCACCTACGATGTCCTCAGAGCGAGGAAGGGCGAGTCGTTGTCATCGGTGGAACCGCTGGCGATGGTGGGTTGCGGCGACGAGCGAGCCGCCGTTGGAGCCGCCTGGAAGACCGTGCTCGGAGGTGGCTCCCGTGTCCTGCTCATCACCGGTGAGGCCGGTCTCGGGAAGTCTCGGCTGACCCGGTTC
>CAVVSY010000014.1:0-9995 GCA_963751005.1 uncultured bacterium | reverse complement strand
ACCGCTGTGAGCGGACAAAACCTTCACAGAACGGTTCGGGAGCTCAGGCGATGAGGGGGCCTGGGGCCTCGTTTGCGGAGTTGGTCGGCGATGATGATGCGCTGGATCTCGGAGGTGCCTTCCCAGATCCGGTCGATGTGTAGCTCGCGGTAGAAGCGCTCGGCGACATTCTCCCGCATGAACCCGCGCCCGCCGAAGATCTGCACCGCCCGGTCGGCGACCCGGTTGGCCATCTCGGAGGCGTACAGCTTGGCCATCGAGCAACGGGCGTGCTGGACCTTGAGGTCGGCACCGGCGTCGATGGCACGTGCGGTGTCGTAGGTCATCAGACGCGCCGCCCAGAGCTCGGTCAGCGAGTCGGCGAGCATGAACTGGATCGCCTGGTACTCGGCGATCGGTGAGCCGTAGGCCTGACGCTGCTCGGCGAAAGTGGTGGCCTCCTCGATCAGCCGCTCCGCCGCACCACAGCATCGGGCGGCGATCATCAGGCGTTCGTAGCGGAACCAGCTGTGAGAGAAGCTCATGCCGTCGCCCTCGGTGCCCACGAGGTTCTCGACCGGAACCCGCACGTCGGTGAACCGCATCTCCCAGTGATGGTGCCCGTAGGTGTGGCTGTACTCGGGCGCCCTGAGGCACTCGACGCCAGGTGCGTCGATGTCGACGAAGAAGAGCACATGACGCCCGGCACTCGGCCCGTCCACCAGCTTGGCCTGGAAGAACACGTAGGCGGCGAGGTTGGCCGAGGTCACGTGCCACTTCTCCCCGTTGAGCACGTAAGAGTCTCCATCGCGTTGCGCCGTGGCGGCGATCCCGTCCACATCGGAGCCGGCGCCCTCCTCGGTGATGGCGTAGCACTCGTGGATGTCACCGGCGACGGTGGGACCCACCCAACGCTGCATCTGATGCTCGGTGACCACGTCGGCGATCCACGAAGGCCCGGTGTTGACCACCCAGCCCAGGGCGTTGGTGACCCGGCCGGTCTGCTCCTGGATGATCGTCTGTTCCATCATGGAATAGCCCGGTCCGCCCATCGACTCGGGCATGTTGATGGAGATGAGCCCGAGCTCGGCGGCCCGCTCGTGGTGGCCGCGAACGACGTCCTCGGCGAGGTCCCCGTGGTTCATCTCCGCCTCGACCTCATAGGGGATGAGCTCGTCGACGAATTGGCGGGTGATGCGCTGCAGATCCTGCTCACGCGGTGTCAGGTCCATCGCCGATCACGCTAGCACTCAAACCTGAACGGCGGTTCAGGAAACGGAAGGCGGCTTCGAGGGGTGGTTCGGGTACGCGCCCTGGTGGAATGGGTTACATTCCCCAAGTCCTGAATGGAGGTTCAGTTATGAGGCGGGTCCTCGTCCTGTTGGCGGTTGCGATGTTCACCGTCTCGCTCGTTCCGATCGCGTCGGCCCAGGAGGACGATGAGATCGTACTTCGCATCGGTCTCACCCAAGACTGGTCGACCCTAAACCCGACGTCGGGCTTCGCCGTCCCCGAGTATGAGGTGTGGAACGTTCACTACGCGCCTTTCACCAACCTCGCTGCGGCGGATTTCTCCATCGAGCCGGGCATGGCCGAATCGTGGGAGGAATCCAACGATGGCCTCACCTACACCTACACCATGCGTGAGGGGCTCACCTGGTCGGATGGTGAACCGATCACCGCGGAAGATGTCGCCTGGAACATCAACACCGGCCGTGATCAGTGTTGGGACAACATGTGCTCGGTCGTCGCCAATCTCGACGCCGTGGTCATCGACGATCGGACCGTCGAGATCACCAGTTCGGTCCCAGACCCCAAGCTTCCCGGCATCAGCGTCTACATCCTCCCCAAGCACATCTGGGAGCCGATCGCCACCGACTACGACGCCGTGACTCAGTACGACCCCGGAGCCGATGTGCCCGGATCGGGCCCGTTCGTCGTGACCGAGTACACCAAGGGACAGTCGGTGGTGCTCGAGGCCAACGACAGCTTCTACGGCTGGGAGGGCGAGGAGCCTCCCTACGACAAGATCATCTTCCAGCTGTTCGAGAACCCCGACGCCATGGTCGCCGCCCTCCTCCAGAACCAACTCGACGCCATCCATGGCTTCCCGCCGGCATCAGCAGATCAGCTCGAGGCCGACGAGAACATCCAAGTCGTCGCCGGGCAGCAGGGCGGGTTCGACGAGATCGCCATCAACGGTGGCGCCGTCGAGGGCCAACCCCATCCCGCTCTTCTCGACGTCGAGGTGCGTCGTGCCATCGCCCACGCCATCAACAAGGACGCGGTGATAGAGGACCTCTGGTTTGGTCTGGCTTCGCCCCTCGAGGTGATGAGCCCCTCCGCAGACCCCAAGTGGCTCGCCGAGATCCCCGAGGAGGACCAGCTCACCTACGACGTCGACCTGGCAAACCAGATCCTCGACGACGGCGGTTACCTCGACAGCGACGGCGACGGGATCCGGGAGATGCCCGACGGCACCAACCCGATCATCCTCCGCCACGCCGTCAACACCGACGGTGACTTCGCCGACGCCATCGGCAACCTCTTCCAGGGTTGGATGGAGGAGATCGGCATCGGGGTCACCCTGGAGTCCTACGACCAGGACGCCCTGTTCGGTGTCATCGTCGAGGGGACGTACGACACATTCTTCTGGGGCTGGGTCCCGTTCGTCGACCCCGACCCGATGCTGTCGTACTTCACCGAAGCCGAGTTGGGTAACTACAACGACGCCAACTGGTTCGACCCGGCATTCGACGCCCTCTATCTCGAGCAGAACCAAGAGCTCGACGAGGCGACCCGTATCGAGATGGTGCAGGAGATGCTCACCATCCTCCACGATGCCGCCGTGTACATCCCGATGTACCTCGGGCCCGACCTGCAGGCGTACCGGACGGACACCTTCGAGGGGTGGGTACGTCAGCCGGCCGACGTCGGCCCGGTGATGTTCTCCAACTCATCGCCCAGTTACGTGCTGCTTACCCCGATCGGCGCCGACGGCGCCGATGGCGGAGGCGTCAACTGGCTGCTCATCGGTGGGATCGCCGCCGTGGTCGTGGTGGGCGGGGTGGTCCTCGCCACCCGTCGCCGGGGCACCGCCGACGAGCGGGAGTAGTCCCTGGCCACTGAGCATCTTCTCGGCTCCGTCGATCGCCCTGATGACGATCGACGGGCCGGGAAGGGGAGCCGGGGGCGAATGGTCGCCCGCAAGGTGGCGGGCTCGGTCCTCACCCTCATCTTCGTCCTCGTCTTCAACTTCTTCCTGTTCCGGGTGGTGCAGACCGACCCGATCGGATCGCTCTTCCGTGGGCGGAATGTGCCTCAGGAGACCATCGACAATCTCCGGATCGCTTTCGGCCTCGACCAGCCGCTGCTGACGCAGTTCTTCTTCTATCTGCGGGAGACCCTCACCGGGAACCTGGGGATCTCCTATCAGAGCCGCCAGCCGGTCTGGGACGAGATCGTCTCGGCGATCCCGGCCACGGTGGCGCTGGTGGGCATCTCATCGATCCTCTCTGCGGTGATCGGGACGGTTCTCGGGATCGTCGCCGCCTGGCGACGCAACACCTGGAAGGACCACACCATCACCTCGGGGACGATGCTCTTCTACTCGATGCCCGACTTCTGGCTGGGCATGCTGCTGCTCGTCGGCTTCGCCGTGGTGATCCCCATCTTCCCGGTGGGGGGTATCACCGACCCCGGGTCGAATGAGACCGGCCTCGCCCTGCTCCTCGACCAGTTGCATCACCTCTTCCTGCCCGCGCTCACGTTGACTCTCGCCTACCTGGGGGAGTACGCCCTCATCACTCGGAGCTCGCTCCTCGATGTGATGGGTGAGGACTACCTCACCGTCGCCCGTGCCAAGGGGCTGCGCGACAAGATCGTGCGTCGCCGGCACGCCGTGCCCAATGCCCTCCTACCCGTGGTGACCCTGGCCGCGATCAATTTCGGCTTCGTGCTTTCCGGAGCGATCGCAGTGGAGGCGGTCTACTCCTGGCCCGGTCTGGGCAAGGCAACCGCCGACGCCATCAGGGGCCCCGACCTGCCCATGCTGCAGGGCTTGTTCCTGCTGTTCAGCGCGGCGGTGATCGTGTTCAACCTCGCCGCCGACCTCATGTACGCCTATCTCGACCCGCGGGTGGAGGACTGATGACCAGCCTTGCCATGCAGCGGCGCCGGGCAACCGCCGGGAGGGTGTGGCGGCAGTTCCGCACGTCACGGCAGGGCATGATCGGGCTCGGCGTCCTCCTCGTGTTCGTCCTGATGGCGCTGGCCGCCCCGTTGCTCGCCGACGTGCGTGAGCTCAACCCGGTATACGCCCGGGCGCAGGGCAACCCGCAGTGGGCGCCGCCGGGTGAGTTCCCCCCTCTCGGAACCGACTACATCAGGAGGTCGGTCTGGGCTCAGTTCGTCTGGGGATCCCGGGTGAGCCTCTTCGTCGGTCTCGCCGCAACGGTTCTCACCATCTTCATCGGGTCGGTGGTCGGCATCGTCGCCGGATTCGTGGGCGGGCGTCTCGATGCGGTGCTGATGAGGGTCACCGAGTGGTTCCTGGTCATTCCGTTCCTCCCCCTCGCCATCGTCCTCGCCTCGGTGCTGGGACGGTCGGTCTGGAACATCATCTTCGTCATCGGCGTCACGTCCTGGCCGTCGACTGCTCGGCTGGTGCGAGCCCAGGTTCTCACCGTCAAACAGAGGCTGTTCGTCGACCGGGCGCGCTCGCTGGGGGCCAGGGGATGGCACATCGTGAGCCGCCACATCCTCCCCAATGTCAGCGGGCTCATCCTGGCCAACGCCACGCTCGCCGTGCCGATCTCGATCCTCACCGAGACCACGCTCGCCTTCCTCGGGTTGGGCGACCCCTCCTCCGCCTCCTGGGGCAAGACTCTCGAGGAGGCCTTCGTCAACGGAGCGATGACCCGCAACGCCTGGTGGTACTTCCTTCCCGCCGGTCTCGGGATCCTCACCGTCGTCCTCGCCTTCACCCTGATCGGGCGCACTCTCGAGGAGATCTCCAATCCGAGGCTGGGGGGCCAGACATGAGCGGTGCTCTGCTCAGCGTGCGTGATCTCAGCGTCACCTACCAGACCGCGGGGGGACCGGTACCGGCTGTTCGTGGTGTCAGCTTCGATCTGGCCCGGGGGGATTCACTGGGTCTGGCTGGGGAATCAGGGTGCGGGAAATCGACCCTCGCCGGAGCCATCCTCCGCCTTCTCCCCGAAGGGACGAAAGTCGAAGGGGAGGTCGTCCTCGACGGGAAGTCGGTCTTCGACCTCAGCCCCGGCGGGTTGCGGGCGGTGCGTTGGACGGCGGGCTCGATCGTGTTCCAGGGAGCGCTGCACGCCCTGAATCCGGTGATCACCGTCGGCGAGCAGATCGGCGAGCCGATGCTCGTCCATGATACCGCCGACTCGGCGAAGGCCGCCAGAGAACGCACCGAGGCGCTGCTGGGACGGGTCGGCCTCCCGGCATCGCGCGCCGACTCGTACCCGCATCAGCTATCTGGTGGGCAGCGGCAACGGGTGTTGATCGCCATGGCCCTGGCCTGTGACCCGCTTCTGCTGATCGCCGACGAGCCGACCACGGCCCTCGACCTCATGGTCCAGGCCCAGGTGCTCGCCTTGCTGGGAGACCTCCACACGGAACGCGAGCTCACCCTCATGTTCATCACCCACGACCTCTCGGTCTTGACCTATGCCTGCAGTCGTCTCGCGGTCATGTACGCAGGTCGAATCGTCGAACAGGGGCCCGGTTGGGAAGTCTTCGCCGACGCCTTACACCCCTACACCAGAGGACTCGCCGCCGCCTTCCCCACCATCGGTGACCAGAGCTCGCGGATGAAGCCCTCGGCACTAGGCGGTGACCCGCCAACACCTGGCAACCTGCCCGCGGGCTGCCCTTTCCATCCGCGCTGTCCCTTGGCCCGTCCCGAGTGCCAGTTGGCCGAGCCCGAGTTGCGACCCTCCGGGGCGGGCAGGAGCGCCGCGTGCATCCTGGTGTGAGCCCTCTCGTCGAGGTCGAGGACCTCCATGTCCACTTCGGTGACGCCCGTGCCGTCGACGGTGCCTCACTGCGGGTCATGCCCGGTGAGGTCCTGGCCCTGGTCGGGGAGTCGGGGTCGGGTAAGACCACCCTGGTACGAGCGATCCAGGGGCTGCAAAAGCCGACCTCGGGCACGATCCGGGTCGAGGGCGAGACCCAGACGATCTTCCACGACCCGTCGGTGCAGATGGTGTTCCAGGACCCGACTGGCGCCCTCAACCCGAGACAGACCGTCTACGAGATCGTCGCCGAGGGCCTGCGCATCCGGAAGGACCGCGGCAACGAGTTGGAGATGGTCTCTCGTGCTTTGTCCCGTGCCGGACTGCGCCCGCCCGAGAGATTCCTCTCCTTGTATCCCCATGAGATCTCCGGTGGACAGCGGCAACGAGTCGTCATCGCCGGGGCGATGGTCATGGAGCCCAGGCTTCTCCTCGCCGACGAGCCGGTGGCGAGTCTCGACGCCTCCATTCGAGGCGAGATCCTCGCCTTGATCCGCGGGCTCGTCGACGACACCGGTCTTGCCATCCTGGTGGTCACCCACGATCTGGGTTTGGCGTGGAACATCGCCGACCGGGTCGCCGTGATGTATCTGGGGCGGATCGTGGAGACTGGTCTCACCGAGGAGATCCTCGACGAGCCCAAGCACCCCTACACCCGGGCGCTTCTCTCGGTGGTCCCCGAGACGAGGGAGATGGAGCAACAGATCCTCAAAGGTGAGATCCCGGATCTCACCAGGATGCCGGGCGGGTGCCGGTTCCACCCCCGCTGCCCCCTGTTGCAGTCGGGCACCCTCTCGGAGACGATGGCCACCCGCTGCGTTTCCGAGGACCCCGGCCCGGTCCCGCTCGAAGCGTCCGCCGCCGCGGCTTGCTGGCCGGTGCTGGCGGGCTCCGACCGGTAAGCGACCGACCCGACCCGGACACTTAACATCCGGAAGGAGACCTGTGCCCACAGGTGGTGTCGTGAGCCCCACGAGCGATGACGAGCAGTCTTTCGAAGAACTGTTCCGAACTCATCATCAGGCGATCTACAGGTACTGCCTGCGTCGATTGGAGGCAGCCGACGCCGAGGATGCTGCCGCCGAGGTCTTCGCCGTGGCGTGGCGGCGCCGGGAAGCGATCCCGGAGGGCGACGCGAGCAGGGTGTGGCTCTACGGCGTGGCTTTCCGTGTGGTCGGCAACCGCTATCGCTCATCCCGACGGACGCGCCCGCCTGACCACCAGAGTCCAGGGCTCGATGTACTCCTCGGCGCCATCCGACGACGTCTCCGACGGCGAGCTGCTGCTGGCCGCCCTCGGCCGGCTCAACGCTTCCGATCGCGAGATCCTGAAACTGTCCACCTGGGACGACCTCGACCGGCACGCCATCGCGGCCGTTCTCGGGATCAGCGAGAACGCCACCGATCAGCGTCTTCACCGAGCCAGGTCGCGTCTACGTGTGGAGCTGGGACGTGTCTCCGGTGGCCCGAAGGAAACTCGCCCGAAGGAGGCGTCGACATGATCGACCTGATGAAGAGTCTCGACCCTGCTGTCGGGCATGAAGTCGACAGCGAGCGACTGCGCGCTCTCGTGGACGAGCGGCTGGGCATCTCGACCACCTTGCGCCGCGAGCGTCGATCCCGACCCAGGGCTTGGCTGGTGGCTGCTGCCGCCTTCCTCCTCGTGGTCCTGGTGGGGCTTCCGGCGCTGTTGCGTCGGGACGGCGGCATCTCCCCGGATCTCGGAGCCCTGCAGCGGCATCCCGGGGTCGAAACCGTCCTGGGCTTGGCGAGTGGTGGCGTGCAGACGACGGCGGTGGATGGCGACACGATCTGGGTGATGAGCTCGCTCGCCCATCAGCTTCAGGAGGTGTCGGCATCGAGTGGGGAGCTGCTGGCGACCCACTCGATCGAGCCTTATGTCGAAGGGGTCGTGACCGGTGGCGGCTTCGTCTGGCTCCTGAGCTACGACAACGGTGGCGAGGTGCTGCGATTCGACCCGGAGTCGGGCATCGTCGACCGGAGCACCCCCATCGGAGGCCAACCGTGGCATGCAGCACGCTGGGCGTTCGACAGTCTCTGGGTGAGCAACGACCAGGGCGATCTGCATCGGATCGATGCCGACGGGGAGATCGCCTCCACGATTCGAGGCGAGCTGAAGGGGGATGGACTGGGCTATCTCTGGGTCAACGACCCGGACACAGGGCTCATATCGAGTCTGGCCGAGGACGGGACGATGGGTGATGTCGTCATCCCCACTCATGCCGGGGTGGACACCGCTGACGGTTTCGGGGTGCGCGACGTGATCGAGGCCGGTGGCGACCTCTGGCTCCTCGACGGCAACTATCCGTGGGGGACCAACCTGAGCAGGTTCGACCCTTCCACGGGCGAGCTCTCCTCCTTCGTCGGCATCACGTTCGGCCTCCTCGGGTTCACCGAGTTCGACGGGTTCCTCTGGGTGGCCTCGAACACCGACCATCTGATCGCCCGGATCGATCCGTCCACCGCGGAGGTGGTGCGATACCCGCTGCCGGGGAAGGTGGGAGGCGTCTTCGTCGCCGATGGCTCGCTCTGGGCCACCGTGTACCAATGGGGATCGCTGGTTCGACTCGACCCAGAGGGCCTGGTGGAGGCAGCGCCGGTCGCCGTCGATGACTGGAACCGGTTCCCGCATCGGCTCCTCTGCACCGGTGACGGCGAAGCCGTTGGGCCCACCATCATCTTGGAGCCGTACGACTGGGTGGACTACGGCTCGTGGTCGGTCGTCCAGGCGATGCTGTCGGCCGAAGGTCACCTGGTTTGCGTCAATGGCTTCGTCGAAGGTGAGGCCACCCCACAGACTCGGGCCGACCAGCTCGCCGAGGCACTCGACGAGTCGGATCTCAACGGTCCGTTCGTCCTCGCCTCCAGTGGAGACGGAGTGCACGCCACCCGTCTCTTTGCCGAAGGCCGCGATGACGTCGTCGGTGTGGTGTTGGTGGATCCGATGGCGGTCGGCTTCCCCGAGTCCCTCGACGAGCTTCATTCCCGACGCCGTGGGCCATCCGCCATGGGCTGACCTGGCGGAAGGGCAGGTCGACGAGCTCGGTGACTTCGACGACCTGCCGATGACGGTGATCGGCCATGACCCGAATCGGGTGTATCTCAACGCCGGCTTCGTCAATGCATTCGGTCGAGGGCCTGCGGATGAGGTCGAGGAGTATTGGCAGCAAGGGCTCGACTTCTACGCAAGTCTCTCGACCAACTCGACCTCGTTCACCGATCGGGGAACGGCGTCATGGTCATCGGGATTCTCCCGACCTCGTGGTCGAAGAGATCCTCTCTGTGGTCGACCAGGCCGCGACACCGGCCGGCTAGCTCTTCTCCTACACGGAAATGTGCTGGCGGCTGTCGCTGGTGAAGGGATCGCGATCCCAGGAGCCGTATCGGTCCCGGAGCCTCATCCCGGCGATCTCGGCCATCGAATGGAGCTCGGATGGCCAGACGTAGCGAAACGGGATCGAGGACCCGCTCGATGCGCCCGTCCCACGATGTCGAGATGATGCGAAGTCTGGCTCTGGGTGGCGATGTCGTACTCGTCGAGCCCCCAACCGGTGTCGTCGGAGCGGAAGACCACCGTCGTCTCGCCCACCGGGAGCCGCTGCAGGTCCGGGATGCCGACCTCGATCACGAAGCAGCCCCCCGGCTCGAGGTGAGTGGCAGCGTTGCGAAAGCACTCGACCTGGGCCCTCTGTGTAGTCCAGGTTCATGATCGTGTTGAACACCAGATAGACCAGGGTGAACTCGCCCGAGACCCGGGTGGTGGCGAAATCACCGATTGTCACCTCCATGTCCTCGCCCCGTGGCTTGGCCGCGAGCCGGGCGACCATCGCCTGGGAGATGTCGATCCCGGACACAGGGATGCCGCGTTGGGCGAGCGGAAGGGCAATTCGACCGGTTCCGACACCCAGCTCGAGCGCTCGACCGGTGCCGGCGAGAGGGGCCAGGAAGTCGATCA
>CAVVSY010000013.1:0-35223 GCA_963751005.1 uncultured bacterium | reverse complement strand
ACTCGACTCGATACGGCCTTCCCGGAACCTTTTCGCCGGGATCAGAGTCGATGCCACCTTCGATTCGCTGACCCTGCGGTGCCGCCTGTCCCGCCCGCCCCGGGGAGGGGCTGTTGGCGGCGACCCATCACCAGAGCGAGTACACCGTCGCCGATGAGACGGGGACACTGGTTGGGTTTCTGGCCGCCGCAATACGCCCACGCTGTCAGCGTCCCCGGCTATCACTTCCACTTCATATCGGACGACCGTCGGATCGGTGGGCATGTCCTCGCCCTGGCCGGTGGGCCCCTTCAGGTTGGGATGGAGGTCGAGTCCGGCCTCCACCTCGCCATCCCGGAGCGGCGGCATTCTCGCCGCCGACCTGAGTGGCGAGCACGGCGCCGAGATCGAAGCGGCCGAGACCGGGCCGGTGTCAGCGTCTCCGTAGGGCCACGTTGAGGGCGAGGAAACCGGTGACGATCGTGCCGACGACCGGGGCCACCAGGGCCGCGAACGGAATTCGGGTCGGATCGGCTCCGGTCACCAGCTCAGGGGCGAGATGCTGGTGGCGGCGACTGCAGCCCAGAGGATCGCCACCGACAGCCCGAAGACGGGGTCGGCACCGTCACGTCGGACGAACGACAGATATCCGATCGCCGCGGCGCCCCAGACCCAGAGGGTCAGCGGCGCCAGGGGCAGATGCTCCTGTTCGGCACCCGAGATCATGTCGGGGGAGAAGATGCTGGCCAGCAGCACCGATACCATCACGCTGCCCACCGCCACCAGCCACCAGGTGTCGAAGGTCGCCGTCGTCGGTCGGTCGAGCTCCACGGTCGCATGGAGTGTCATCTCAGCTCCTTTCGCTGGACATCCATGGGGGAATCGTCGCTCCTCCGCGGCATTGGGCACTAGGGCCGGTCGACTCTCCTTGCCATGACCTTTCGGGACGTCGTCTGCTGATCGCGAGCCATGTGCGCGGTGGAGGCGACCGACCTATCGGTCGCGAAACAGGCCACCGACGAGGTTGACCACCAGGGTGAGGCCGATGCTGACCACGATCATCGAAGTGATCGGGATGAAAACCGTCGAGTTCTCGTTTTCGATCCGGATGTCGCCGGGCAAGTGACCGAACCAGGCAAAAAGGCCGGGGGCGAATCGGACCAAAGCCCCGACGACCAGGAGAGCCGCACCCAACAACATGAGGATGGTCCCGGGTTTCACGAGGGTCAGAATATGACGATCGGGCGCCGATGCGCCGCCGAGGTCAGGCCCGCATCTTGGCGATGGATCTGAAGACCAGCAGCGCCACGACGGCGATGACCTGGCCGGTGAGGACGACCCGGGTCACGTCGACCGCAGGCACCCACTTCACACTGTCGCCACTGATGCGATACGCCCCGATCGGTCGGGCCGAAACGCCAAATCCACCACCACGACCTGAGGGGGTGGTCTCGTTGCCTTCGCCTTCACCACCGCCAAGGCCTCCCTTGATGGATGCTGCCGGTATGAACACCACCCCGTCTGCTTCGTAGGGGGCGCCATCGACGCGTTCTACGTTCATTTGATCGTGGGCATTGCCCAAGAACTCGCTGAATCCAGTCACTTTTCTCCCTTTCGAAGGTGTGTCTCGTCCGAGCATCGGTGAGGGGGGCGGTCGTCGCCAGAGGCGAAAGCCCTTTGTGAGGGTCTTCGGTCGTTCGTCAGACGAGTGAACTCACTCGTTCGGCGCCCACGTTCATATGTCGTGCTCATTGACCCAAATGGTTTCGGTCGGCGCCGGCACCCATAGCTCGTAGAAGGCGAACGGCTCGTCGTTCGGGTTCTCGAACCAGTGGATCTCGCTGTCGGCCGCGGTGGCCACGTCTCCTTTGGCGATCTCGAACCTCTCATCTCCGAGGTGGAATACCCCGCGCCCTTCGGACACGAACCAGATGTGGCGTGCGCCGACGTGGTAGTGGGCGGCGGCGGTGTCTCCGGGCCGGTAGGTGATGTGGTCCGCCTTGAGATCGGTGAAACCGAACAGCTCCTCGGTGACGAGGTCGATGCGATGGCGCCCGTCTCTCGTCGACTCGAGCGTGGGGAGATCGTCACTTCGAATGACGTTGGGCATACCCGCCAACCTACCCCTCACGATTAGAGGTAAGTCCTGGGCGGCCCGTCCTCATCGGTGACCCTGCCTCAGTTGGTCAGCGGAGCTGATCCGCCGCGTCGATCTCCGCGGCGATGGCATCGAGATCGCCGGCAACCGGAGTATGGGTCCATACCCTCACTCCTCTGAGCAGGTCGGCGTATTCCTCCTCCTGCCCGGGTCGCACCATGACCCGAATCGGCACGTCGTCACGCAACTCGCTCTGGTACTTCTTCAGGATGGCGCGATGCTCCGGACGCTCGAGATCGAGTTCGAAGACGATGCCGTGAGCGTTCTCCGCGAGCGGGCACCCTTGCCCGGCGACCAGGGGGCACACCGTTTCGCCGCCCGGGCCATGGCACACCTCCACGGGGTGACCCAGTCGCACCAGGAAGCCGCTGTCGATAGGAGTCTGGCCCTCCGGGATGTCGAACAGACGTAGCTTCCGGATTGGCTCATCGAGCCCTCCT
The DNA here is from genome assembly GCA_963751005.1 of uncultured bacterium. Taxonomy (GTDB): domain Bacteria; phylum Actinomycetota; class Acidimicrobiia; order Spongiisociales; family ZC4RG35; genus JANQRA01. Next base: position 32,646 of record CAVVSY010000013.1, on the reverse strand, counting down.
TTCGGTTCCAGCTTTGGAGACCTGGCGAAAGCGCAACAGGGCCGAAGGTCACTTAGTTGTCGGTGATGCCGAGAACGTAGGGCGTGGAGTAGCTTCGAGGAGCCTGGGAGGGTCGATGCCGATCGAGACGATCGAGAGTCTGCGCAGTCATATCGAGCTGGCGATACGGGTCGAGCTGTCCACGATTCCGCCCTATCTGTTCGCCATGTACTCGATCGAGGACCATGGGTCGGACGCCGCCAAGCTGATCCGGAGCATCGTCGCCGAGGAGATGCTGCACGCCGCCCTGGCAACGAACCTGCTGCTCGCCGTGGGTGGCGCTCCTTCGTATGGCGATCGAAGCTACGTGCCGTCCTATCCGATGGAGCTTCCCCATCATCGGCCGCCGCTGCCTCTGGAGCTGGCTCCGTGCTCGATGGAGACGATCCGCGACGTCTTCATGAGGATCGAGCAACCCGAGCTCCACGACGCTCCGCCGGAGCCCGATGACTACGAGTCGTTGGGCCAGTTCTACCACGCCCTCGAGATCGGGCTCCAGGAGATGTCCGACCGATTCGACTTGTTCGAGGACCCTCAGACCGATTCCCAGATGGCCAACCCGTCGTACTACCGACCGGTGACCTTCGATGCCGAAGACAGCGGCGGTCTGCTGCTGATCGACGATCTGGCGTCGGCGATCGAGGCCATCGAGATCATCATCCATCAGGGTGAAGGGCTCAGCGACGACCGTTGGGCCGACCCCGCCCATCAGGAGCTGACCCACTTCCACAAGCTGGTCCAGATCTACGAGGGGCGGAGCCCACTCGGTCGTGTCGTCGCGGTGCGGCGGAACCCGACCACGGCGGGTTATCCGGAGGAGATCAGGGTGGTCTCGGACCTGTTCAACGCCCTCTACCGGGGCGTGTACCTGACGTTGAATCAGATCTTCAGCGGCCAGGCAGAGCACATCGTGCCGTGGGTCTGCTCTACGTGGTGATGGGCGATCTCATGTCGCGAACCGTGGGGGTTTCTCGTCGAGCAAGAGCTCGAGGACGGCACGTTCGCAGCGCCCACATTCGAGTACTTCGAGTTCAGCGGTGACTCGGCGGTGGACGATGTGCGCGCCTTAGCGGAACGGGCCGCCCTCGACTTTCCCGACATGATGTCGGTGCGTGACGCGATCGAGGGGCTGTCCCTGATGTTCTGACACCGGCGCCCAGCCCTCGGGCACCGTCGTAGGCTCGGCTCATATGGAGACCTTGGGCGTCGTCACCGCATGCGCGAACTGTGGCTTTTCCAACCCCGAGGGAGCCCGCTTCTGCAGCCACTGCGGCCAGCCGCTCGAGGGGCAATCGACGCGAAACGCCGAACGAAGGCAGATCACAGTCGTTTTCAGCGACCTCTCCGGGTTCACGGCGATGTCGGAGAATCTCGACCCGGAGGACGTTCAAACGGTGATGGGCGAGATTTCGCCCAGGCCACCGAGATCGTCGAGCGTTACTCGGGACGGGTTGACAAGCTCCTCGGCGACGCGGTGATGTCGGTGTTCGGCGATCCGGTCGCCCACGAAGACGATGCCGAGCGCGCGATCAGGGCCACCCTCGAGATCCACGCCGCAGTAGACGAGATCAGCCCGCGATTTGAGCCCCAGATCGGAACTTCACTCAGGATGCATTCCGGGCTCAACACCGGTGTCGTCGTCACCAGCGCCGGCAGTTTCGACATGGCGGACACGGGCCCCCTCGGTGACACGATCAATCTGGCGGCGCGGCTCGAGGACCTATCGGAACCGGGGGAGATCCTCCTCGGTCCCGAGACCGCCCGCTTCGCCGACAGCGTCTTCGAATTGGCGGACTACGGAACCCACGACCTCAAGGGCAAGTCCGGCCCGGTGCCGGTGATGCGGTTGATCGGGTTCAAGAAGGAGCGCAGCCGGCCTTCTCGCCGACAGGCCGGCTTCGTGGGGAGGCATGAGGAGCTCGGTGTCCTCCTCGCTGCCGTCGAGCGGGTCCAGGACGGGGAAGGATCGGTCATCGGGATCCGGGCAGAGGCAGGCTCGGGGAAGACCCGCCTCCTCGAGGAGTTCCGGTCGAAGATCGGCGATCGAGTTCAGTGGCTCGAAGGGCGGGCATATCCCTACGGGGAGAACATCCCATATGCGGCGCTGATCGACCTCATCTCCAACGCCATCGACGTCGGTGAGGAAGACACAACTGAGTCGATCTCCGACAAGCTCCGCACCGTGATCGGCCCGCTGGTGGGGGGCGAGGCCCGAATCCTCGATCCTTTCGCACGTCTCTACGGGCTCCCCGAACGAGATGACGCCGCTCTGGACAAGGACTCGTTTCAAGACCGCTTGCTCGAGTCACTGGTGGCTGTCGTCGACTCCCTCTGCAGCCGCGCCCCCACGGTGCTCGTCTTCCAGGACCTCCACTGGGTGGACCCTTCGACCATCACCATCATCGACCGTCTCATCACCACTGTGACCGCCCCGGCGGTCGTGATCGCCAACTACCGCCCGTCCTTCGAAGGCACCCTCACGAGTGTGCATGAGATCGAGCTCGGCGCCCTGTCGCCCCGGCAAACCGGCCTGATGCTCTCGTCCTTGCTCGAGGTCGAAGACCCCCCGAGCGACCTGGTCCGGTTCGTGGTGGACCGGACCGATGGCAACCCCTTCTTCATCGAGGAGATCATCAATTCACTGATCGAAACCGGGACCCTGACGTCAGGTGACGAGGGCTGGATGATCCAAGGCTCACTGGACGACGCGGGTCTCCCCACATCGGTCCGGGGCGTGATTGCGGCCAGGATCGATCGGCTGGAGGCCGATCGAAAACGGGTGCTTCGCGAGGCTTCAGTGGTTGGCCGGCAGTTCCTCTACGAGGTGATCAAGCGGGTGGCCACCGTCACCGCGACTCTCGACCCCAGTCTGGCCGATCTGGAGCATGCCGATCTCATCCGGGAGCGCTCCGATCCCGACCTCGAGTACTTCTTCAAACACGCCCTCACTCAGGATGTCGCCTACGAGGGGCTGCTCAAGAAGGAGCGGAGAGAGCTCCACACCCGGGCCGCAGCGGCCATCGAAGACCAGTTCACGGACCGTCTCGGCGAGGTGACCGAGACCCTGGCTTACCACTACACCCAAGCGGGGGTGACGGACAAGGCAGTGAGCTTCCTTCGTCTTGCCGGCACCAAGGCGATCGACCGTTACGCCCTGGTCGAATCACAAGCCCATTTCGAGAACGCATATGAGCTCTTGGCGAATCTGGAGGGCGAGTCACGAACGTGACACCGAGCTCGTTGACCTCATCCTCGACTGGGCGCTCCTCTTCTACTACCGGGCTCGACTCCTCGACTTCCGCGAGCTCCTCGACCGGCACCAAGACAGCATGGAGCGTCTCGATGACGACAGCAAGCGGATGTGGTGGTTGATCTGGCGTGGCCACACTGCCGGCTTCACACTCGACCAGGCCGACAATGTGGCCCATCTCGACCGGGCTGTCGAGATCGCGCAACGGATCGGCGACGAGACCGGATATGCCTACGCGAGGACCTGGCAGGTTTGGGGGCATTTCGTGGCCGGCCGCCCCCGGGACGCCATCGAGGCGGCGAAGTCGATCGAAGAATGGGCGATCGCCAATCGTGAGGTCGATCCATATCCATTCTTCAAGTCGCAATGTGTGTTGGGCTTTGCGCTGAGCTTCTCCGGTCAGTTCGCAGGTGTCGAGGGCATGTGCACCGACGTGATCGAGTTCGGTCACAAGGTGGGGAACAACCGGTGCATCGCCTTCGGCATCCAGGCACTGGCCATGTTGCAGGTGTCGCTGGGGAACTACGGAAGGTCGATGTCACTGGCTGAGGAGGCGAGCTCGACCGCCAAGGACCCCATGTATCGCGATACCGCCAAGCTGACGCTTATCGCCGCGGCATCCCTCGCCGGGGATCTCGAGACTGTCCGTGCCGCCGTTACGTACCTCCGCGACATCGTCGCCACCGGAGTCCAGCTGCCGTCTCCGCTCTTCGTCGACATCGGTGAGGCGTTCGTCGTGATGGGCGATGGCGACCTGATCGAGGGAATGGCGCTCCTCGAGAGGTCGATCGAGGTGGCCTCGGAGGCATCTCGGGGCTGGGAATGGTTGTACGGCCGCAGCGTCAAGACCGTGTTTCTGGCCCGACTCGCCAGCGGAGAATTCGGCGGGGATTGGAAGACAATGCTCCGCAATCCTCGCCTGGCCGCTCTCATGCGGAGGGCGAAGTCGAGCGCCGGACACGAGTTGGCGGCGCTGCGTGATGACGCTCACGCCCGGGGCTTCGAGATGATCGCGGGAATCTGTGACGTGGAGGAGGCCAAACTCCTGCTGTCCCAGGGAAAGCCCGACCAGGCCCGCCTGCTCTTGCAGCGATCCCTCGACCTCTTCGCGCAAACGACGGATTCGGAGGGTTCGAGGGTGGTCGTGGAGCTGTTGGCGCGGACCTGAACCGTTTGCACGGAAAGTCATACGGGTATCGATTGTCTCGACCATGGACTTCTGTTCTTTCAGTTCGCCCGATTCGGATCCGGTCTTCGCAACCGCCATTCATGACGGGCACGACATCCGACCGGAACTGGCGGGCATCGTTGCCCTCGATGACGCCACCCGGCGTCGGGAAGAGGACCCTCATACCGGCGTGGTGGCCTCCCGATTCCCCGCCAACCTCGTCGTGCACCGGTCCCGATTCGAGGTCGACATCAACCGGCCACGCCACGGAGCCGTGTACCGAACCCCGGAAGAGGCTTGGGGGCTCGACGTCTGGACCCGCCCTCTCACCGATGACGAGGTCGCCGAATCGCTGCATCTCTACGACATGTTCTACGCCGACCTCGCCTCGGTGCTCGACGGGCTCATCTCCCGCTTCGGGGGCTTCGTCGTCTACGACATCCACTCCTACAACCATCGCCGTGGCGGGCCCGATGCCGAACCGGAGCCAGCCCCCGAGAATCCGACGATCAACCTGGGGACCGGGACCTTGCCGGCGAAGTGGCGGTCGGTGGCGGAGGCCTTTCTCGATGCCATGTCCGCAGCCACCCTGGGCGGGGAGCCGATCGACGTGAGAGAGAACGTCCGTTTCCAGGGTGGACACCTCTCCCGATGGGTCCACGAGAACTACGGGGACAGCGGTTGTGCCCTGGCCATCGAACTGAAGAAGGAGTTCGTCGACGAGTGGACCGACGAATTGGACGGCGGCCATCTCGATGAGCTCGGCGCAGCCTTGTTCGCCTCCACCGAGGCGGTGCGTCCCGAACTGTCCCTGCTATGACAGTCGACGACCACGACCTGGCCTTGGATCGGCGACTGAGCGAGATCAGCGGTCTTCTCCCCATGCTCCATCTGCTCACCCCTACCAACGTGCCCGAGACGAGGAAGGCCTTCTTCGCGGGGGAAGTGGATGAGCCTGGGTTCGAGTACCGGCCGCTCCCCGACCTCGACGCCATCGGCCGGGAACTGGCAGAGATCAACCCGGAGTCCGCCGCCGACCCAATCCTGATCCACCTGATCCGGGGCATGCACCGCGAGTTGGAGCTCCGGCTCGAGCTGTTGCGCAACCGCAACACCGATCGCTTCCTGCTCACCGCCATCGAGGCCCATGGCAGCGTCGACCAGCCGTTGCTCGACCTCGCCATCGAGATCTTGTCCACGGTCCCGCCCGGCCCTCCCTCCACCGAGCACATCTCCGCGGACGAAGTGGCGGAGCTCGCCAGTCGCGAGTTGGGCCACTACCGGGCCCGGTTTCCCGAGCTGAGCACCCAGATCCACGTCACCGAGACCGCACCCGGAGTCATGGTCGAGAACGGGCACCTCTTCATCGGAGCGGACACGACGGTGGCCATCGGTCGGGTGGAACAGCTCATCCAGCACGAGATCGGGGTGCATGTGCTGACTCATATCAACGGAAGCGCTCAGCCGATTCGGATGCTCGCCGTCGGCCTCGCCGGCTACGAGGCGACACAAGAGGCGTTGGGTGTGCTGGCGGAGCATCTCAGCGGAGGGTTGGGACCGGGAAGACTGCGGGTGCTCGCCCTCCGGGTGCTCGCCGCCCGCTCGGTCAGCGACCGCGCCGGGTTCCGGGAGACGTTTCAGGTTCTCGAGGAACACGGGGCGGGGCGGCATCTGGCGTTCATGACCACGATGCGGTCTCACCGGTCGGGCGGGATGACCAAGGACGCCCTTTATCTCAGCGGGCTGACCCGGCTCCTCGCCTATCTCGGCGAGGATGGCCGGATCGATTCGCTACTGGTGGGCAAGATATCGTTGTCCGACGAACCGTTGGTGGCCGACCTCCTCGACCGAGCAGTTCTGGTCGAGCCACAGCTGACGCCACGGTTCCTGGAATCCGAGTCTGCCCTGCAACGGCTCGAGCGGATAAGAGACGGGGTGAGTGTGATCGAAATGGGAGGCGTCGCCGTATGAGATTGGGACTGGTGGTCAACCAGGTCGACACCGAGAAGCCGGAGTACAGCACGACCCGTCTCGCCCTCGCTGCCAAGAAGAGGGGTCACGAGGTGTGGTTGATGGGGGTCGGGGACCTCTCCCACAACGATTCGGGCACCGTGATGGCCCGGGCCCGAGCCCCGCAAGACAAGTCATACCGGTCGTTGAAGAACTTCCTCTCCGACATCCAGGACCCGGAGAGCCCGGCGGAGCTCATCCCAGTCGATGACCTGGACGTGCTCATGCTGCGCAACGATCCAGCCGAGGATGCCACCGAGCGTCCCTGGGCCCAGGCAGCTGGTGTGTTGTTCGGCCAGCTGGCGGTGGCGGCTGGAGTGATCGTGGTCAACGATCCGGTTCATCTCGCCGACGCCGTCGAACAAGACCTACTTCCAGCACTTTCCCGAAGAGGTGCGTCCCCGCACACTCATCTCCCGGACTCCCGACGACATCAAGGACTTCGTCAGGCAACTCGGAGGGCGAGCGGTGCTCAAGCCACTCCAGGGCTCGGGCGGGCAGGGTGTCTTCCTGGTCGCCGGGAAGAAAGGTCAGAACCTCAACCAGATCATCGAGACCATCACCCGTGACGGCTACGTCGTCGTCCAGGAGTTTCTCAAAGAGGCGGAGCGGGGTGACGTGCGGCTCTTCGTGATGAACGGGAGGCCGCTCGAGGTGGACGGCAAGGTGGCCGCTTTCCGTCGGGTCAATCCCGGCGACGACGTCCGCTCCAACATGCATGTTGGCGGCAGTGCGGAGGAGGCGAGGGTCACCGACGAGATGCTCGAGGTGGTCAACCTGGTCCGCCCCAAGCTGATCAATGACGGGATGTTCCTGGTCGGTCTCGACATCGCAGGTGACAAGCTGATGGAAGCCAACGTGTTCAGCCCTGGCGGGCTGGGTAGTGCCGGTTCTCTTTACGAGGTCGACTTCGCGGGCGCGGTGATCGATGCCCTCGAGCGCAAGACGGAGATTCGGGCCAGCTACGGCCTTTCGTTGCCCAATGAGGCCATAGCCACCCTGTGATCGGCCGTCTCTGACCGGGGGACCCGAGGCGCTTCGGGTCTTGCCCCGCCACTACGCTCGCCGGCGTGTTCCCGACTGCGAGGTGACTGCCGACATGACGCTGCTCGACGCTCCGGTGGCGAAGGACCTGCTCGACCAGATGCGGTTCCGCTGCATCGGGCCCACGCGAGGTGGGCGCTGCGTCGCCGTCGCCGGGGACCCGAACCGCCCGGCTGTCTTCTACTTCGGAGCGGTGGCCGGAGGGGTGTGGAAGACCGAGGACGCCGGCACCACGTGGCGCAACGTCAGCGACGGTTTCCTCGGGACCAGCTCGGTGGGCGCTCTGGCCGTCTCGGCGTCGGATCCCAACGTGATCTATGCGGGGATGGGGGAGAGCTGCATCCGCTCCGATGTCTCCCACGGCGACGGGGTCTATCGATCCGGCGACGGAGGCCGCACCTGGACCCACTGTGGCCTCGCCGACACCCGGCACATCGGCGAGATCCGCATCCACCCCAAGGATCCGCACCGGGTCTACGTCGCCGCCCTGGGCCACGCATTCGGGCCCAACTCCGAGCGTGGCCTGTACCGCACCACCGACGGCGGCAAGAACTGGGACAAGATCCTCTACAAGAGCGACAAGGCGGGAGCGGTCGACGTCTCGTTCGATCCGCACAACCCGGAGACGATCTTCGCCACGATGTGGGAGACCCACCGCAACTTCTGGGAGTTGAGCAGCGGCGGCCCCGACAGCGGATTGTGGAAGTCGACCGATGCCGGTGACACCTGGACGGAGATCACCCCGAACCTGGGTCTCGGCGAGGACGTCATCGTGGGCAAGATCGGGGTCACCGCCTCGCCGGCGAAGGCGGGGCGGGTCTGGGCCCTCGTCGAAGCCTCCAACGCTCCCGGTCTCTACCGCTCGGACGACTCCGGTGAGACCTGGAAACTGGTCAACGACGAGGCCAGCCTCCGTTACCGGCCCTGGTACTACATGCACGTCTTCGCCGACACCCAGGACGCCGACACCGTCTACGTGAACAACCTGGAGATGTGGAAGTCGACCGACGCCGGCAAGAGCTTCACCCGACTCGCCACCCCCCATGGCGACAACCACGACCTCTGGATCGATCCCACCGACAACCAGCGGATGATCCAGGGCAACGATGGCGGCGCCAACGTCTCGTTCAACGCCGGTGAATCGTGGAGCACCGTCTACAACCAGCTCACCGCCCAGATGTACACGGTGACCACCGACAACCGCGAGCCGTACTACTACGTCTACGGGACCCAACAGGACAACTCCTCGATCGCGGTGCCCAGCGGCGCCAACGACGGGGCCATCGTCTGGGCGGACTGCTACCCGGCCGGTTCGGGGGAGAGCGGGTTCATGGCCGTCCACCCCGAAGACCCCAACATCGTCTTCGTCGGCGCCGTGGGCAGCTCACCGGGCGGGGGCGGCTCGCTGCAGCGTTACGACCACAAGAGCGGCCAGATCCGCCTGGTCAACGTCTGGCCCCAGGCCCACGGCGGGATCGGCCCCGGCGACCTCGACTACCGCTTCCCCTGGACCTACCCGATCCTCTTCTCGCCCCACGACTCCACGGTCGTCTACACCGCGGGCAACGTCGTGTTCCGCAGCACCGACCAGGGTCACACCTGGGAGCCGATCAGCCCCGACCTGAGCCGCAACGACCCCGAGAAGCTGCGGGCGTCGGGGGGCCCGATCACCAAGGACACCAGCGGTGCCGAGCACTACTGCACGGTGGCCACTCTGCGGGAATGCCCGCTCGAGCCCGGTGTGCTCTGGGCGGGGAGCGACGACGGCCTCGTCCACGTCTCCCGTGATGGCGGGGCCAACTGGGACGATGTCACCCCACCCGACCTCCCCGAGTGGACGTTCATCCGGACGGTGGAGCCCTCGCCGCACACCGCCGGCACCGTCTATGTGGCCGCCACCCGGTACAAGCTCGACGACGTCACCCCATACCTCTACCGCACCACCGATTACGGACAGACCTGGGAGGCCATCACCGGCGATGGCGACGACGCCATTCCCCCCGACGAGATCGTGCGGGTCATCAGGGCCGACCCCAACCGGGCCGGTCTCCTCTATGTCGGCACCGAGACCGGGATCTTCGTCTCCACCGACGACGGTGCCGGGTGGCGTCGTTGGCGCTCCAACTTCCCGGTGACCCCGGTCTACGACCTCACGATCAAGGGTGACGACCTGGTGATCGCCACTCACGGCCGCTCCTTCTGGATCGTCGACGACCTCACCCCCCTCTACCAACTGCATGGACGGCGAGCCCGACGGTGCCACGCGTCTCTTCAAGCCACGTGACACCTGGCGAATCCTCCCCTCGCTGTTCGAGCCGTGGATCACCACCGAGGGCAAGGACTACTGGGTGTCGCTCGGCAAGTCGGCCACCTTCCATGCCGAGCCCGACGAGACCGGGCAACCCGTCCGTACCTATCTCGACGCCGGCGAGTCCGGTCCCCGGGGAGCGGTGGTGGTCTACGTGCTCGACGAGGAGTCCGCCGGCTCTTCGGTTGCCCTCGAATTCGTCGACGACGAGGGTCGGATCGTGCGCCGGATCGAGCCGAAACCGGCGGGCAGGGACGAGATGAGCGACGACGAGAAGGCGATGCACTCCGGCCCCTGGATCACTACCAAGACCGGAGTCAACCGCTTCGTCTGGGATCTGCGTCATGAGGGAGCCACCAAGGTGCTCGGGAACAAGCTGGGTGGGCAGGCCAACCAGGGCCCGATGGTGGTGCCGGGCACATACCGGGCTCGTCTCGTGATCACCAAGGCGTCGGGAGAAACCGAGACCTGGGAGGAGTCGTTCTCGGTGAAGAACGATCCCCGGGTCGAGGTGCCCCAGGAGCATCTGGAGGAGCAACTGGAAGCGCTCCTCGGGATCCGGGACCACATCTCCCGGGCGCACACCGCGGTGACCACCATCCGGTCGATCAAGCGGCAGCTGGCCCAATGGCGGGAGCGGTCCGACCTGGAGGAAGAGGGACACCGCGCGGCCGACGCCCTCGAGGCCCAGCTCCACGAGATCGAGGACACTCTGATGGTGCCCGGAGAGCACAAGGATGTGTTCGGGCTGAACCAGCCGGCGCGACTCAGTGAGAAGCTGTCCTCGGTGATCCCCATCATCGCCTCTGCGGATGCCATGCCGACCCGCAACTCGCTGCAGGTGGCGGCGAAGTACTCGGCAGAGATCGACGAGCAGCTCGCCAGACTTCGACGAGGTCCTCGAGAACGAGCTCGCCGCCTTCAACGCCTTGATGGCCGACGTCCGACCTGCCCGCGGTTCGGCGCTGAACTGCGCAGGCTCAGGAGGATGATCGAGTAATGGAGCCAGGGGTGATGCTCCTCGTGCTGGTGGCGGCGGCGGTGTCGTTCACGGTGTCGGCGGCCGCCGGCTTGGGCGGGTCGCTGATCCTGGTGCCCACCCTCGCCCTCGTCCTCGGCACCAAAGAGGGTGTGGCCCTGGCCGCCCTGCTTGTTGGCGGCCAACAACGTCGTCAAGGTGTTCGCCTACCGGGAGACGCTCCCGTATCGCAAGGCGCTGGTGGTGATCGTCCTGGTCGCGGTGGGCGCCGCCCTCGGAGCCGGTCTGCTGGTGGCGGCACCCGAGGACGTCGTGACCGTGGCCGTGATCGTCAGCTTCGTGTTCGCCCTCATCGCCGAGCGTCTCGAGTTGTCACGGCTGCGCCGGGTCGGAGGCCCGGTGCTCGCCTTCGCCAGCGGGGCGACGTCGGGCTTCTCCGGCACCTCGGGGCCGTTGAAGGGCATGGCGATCCGGCAGCTGGACCTCGACCGGGCCCACTTCGTCGGTGCCGCCTCGCTGGTCTCCCTCGTCGGCGACGCCACCAAGACCGCCGTCTTCACCGGGGCCGATCTCCTGGGTGGACAGAGCTTCGTCATCGCCCTGATCGCGGTGCCGCTGATGATCGTCGCCACCTTCACCGGGCGAACCATCAACCGGAGCATCGGCGAGCGCGGCTACACCTGGCTGTTCTGGGCGGTCATGGCCGGTTACACCGCCCGCCTCCTGGTCAGTCTCTGACCCGACGAAGACCGTTCTGTGAGTGTTTCCATCCGGAATCCGGACGGAAACACTCACAGAACGATGATCGACCGCTGAGATCGAGTGGCCCATGGTGTTGGGTCGTTGGCCCCTACGAGCCTGTCGGCCCACGGCCTAGGTTTGACTCGGATTGGAGTCGACCGATCAGCACCTGAATCCAGGCGAAGACCTCGAGCCGGCGCTCGCGGAGTTCGCTCAGGCCTTCGTCAGGCGGATCACGGATGATCGTGTAGCCGCCCCCTTCGACGACGCCGTGTTCGCCGAGCTGCGCAGTGTGTTCGACTTCATGACCACCCGCCCCACTGGAGTGGCCGCAGTCCGGGTCTTCAACCCCGACCTGTCGAGCGACGGTTATGAAGAGAGCGGCACGGTGGTGGACATCGTGGTCGACGACTCCCCGTTCCTCGTCGATTCGACTCTCGCCGCGATCGAGCGGGCCGGATACCGCGTGACGGTCGATGCGCACGTGGTGATGGGGATCGAACGCAACGACTCCGGGGAGCTGCGCGACGTCGGTCCCGCCCGTGATGGAGAGCATCGGGAGTCGATCCAGCACTATGTGCTCGACCGTCTCCTCGACGACCAAGAGATGGACACGCTGCGGAGACGCCATCGAGAGTGTGTTGGAGGACGTTCGGCTCGCGGTCCGTGACTTCGAACCGATGCTCGAGGGCGCCGTCTCGCGGATGATCGAGCTCACCCGGCAGGGTGAGGCCCGCTACGGCCACGACACCGTCGAAGAGGCAGTCGAGTTCCTCCGGTGGCTGCGGGAGCTGAACTTCGTGTTCCTGGGGTATCGCGAGTACGTAGTGGTGGACGTCGATGGTGAGCGGAGTCTCGTCGCCGATCCGGGCTCGGGTCTCGGCATCCTCTCCGACGAGAGAGCAGTCGAGGTTCGCCAAGCCGGTCCCCATCGCCAGCCTTCCCGAGGAGCTCCAGGTTCGATACCAGGAGGGCTTTCTGCTGGTGGTGGCCAAGACCAACTCCGTCTCGACGGTCCACCGCCCCGTCCGCATGGACTACATCGGGATACGCGTCATCGGCGCCGACGGCTCGGTGGTCGGCGAGGCGCGCCTGTTGGGGCTCTTCACCTCGCATGCCTTGCATGACGGAGCCGGACTCGATCCCAACCCTTCGCATGAAGCTCAAGGCGGTGCTCGAGGCCGAGGACCTCATGGAGGAGTCACACGACTACCGGGCGCTGGTGCGCCTCTTCAACAGCTTCCCCCAGTCGGACCTCTGGTCGATGCCGGTCGAGGCCATCAAGGAAACATTGGATGCCCTGCTGCTCGTGGAGAACCGGGATCATGTTCGACTGTTCGTCTCTCCGGACCTGCTCAGCCGGAGTGTCTCGCTGATGGTCGTGTTGCCCCGGGATCGGTTCAACCCCACATTCCGACGCCGGCTCCAGGACTACTTCGTCGAGCGCTTTGACGGGACTTCAGTCGACTTTCAGCTGACCCAGGGCGCCGACGGGACGGCTCGAATCCACTTCAGGGTGTGGGTCGAAGGACCGGTGGCTGATGTGCCCTACGACGAGCTGCAGCAAACCGTGGTCGAGTACTCCCGCACCTGGGATGACCGGATGGTCGATCGACTGGCGAAGGTGGCGGACGACCCGAAACCTACTGCTCGACCGCTGGTCACCGCTCCTACCCGACTACTACAAGACCTCCACCGACCTGACGATCGCCGCCGGGGACGTCTGCCAGTTGGATGCGCTGGCCAGATCGGGGGCGACGTTCAGCGTGGGGATTCAGAACGAGGAAGCCGGTGACGATCCCCTGACCAGGGTCGCGGTCTACACGAACCACCACAGATTGGAGCTCTCCCAGATCCTCCCGCCGCTCGAGGCTGTGGGACTACGGATCGTCGAAGAGGTTCCCACTCGCGTCGAGCGCAATGACGTCGACATGTTCATCCACGACATCGGCGTATTGGGTCAGGACGGCGAGTTGCTCGATGTGGAGCGGTGCCGACCGAGACTCGTTGCCGCCATCGAAGCCGGACTGGCCGGTGAGACCGAGATCGACTCGCTCGACCGTCTCGTCGTCCTCACCGACCTGACCCATACCCAGGTCGGCCTCCTCCGCGCCTATCGGACCTATCGACGACGGGTCGGGTCCGGTTTCACCGAGCGCTACACCAATGACACCCTGGTGGCGCATCCCCGCATCTCCGAGCTCCTCGTCGAGCTCTTCGAGGCGAGGTTCGATCCCGACGGCGGAGGGGCAGCGCTGGGAGGAGGTCGAAGGCGACATCCTTCGTCTCCTCGAGGAAGTGAGCTCCCTCGAGGAAGACCGGATCCTGCGCGGGTTCCTCGAGATGATCCTGGCGACGATGCGCACCAATGCGTACAAGCCCGACCGTGACTCGCTCAGCCTCAAGCTCTGGTCGCCGGCAGTCCCCGGCATGCCCGACCCCAAGCCGCTGTTCGAGATCTTCGTCTGGGCGCCCCATGTCGAAGGAATCCACCTGCGCGGGGGCAGAGTCGCCCGTGGTGGGATCAGATGGTCCGACCGGCGCGAGGACTATCGGGCCGAAGTCCTGGGTCTGATGAAGGCGCAGATGACCAAGAACGCCCTGATCGTCCCCACGGGGGCCAAGGGCGGGTTCGTGCTGCGAAACCTCCCACCGGACATCGGAGTGCCCGAGGCGGTGCGGGCCGGGTACATGACGTTCATCCGCGGCCTGCTCGACGTCACCGACAACCTGGTCGGAGGCCAGGTGGTGGGGCCGCCACATGTCCGCCGTCACGACGGCGATGACCCCTACTTGGTCGTCGCTGCCGACCGTGGCACGGCCGCCCTCTCCGACACCGCCAACCAGATCGCAGACTCGTACGGGTTCTGGCTTCAGGACGCCTTCGCCTCCGGTGGCTCCCAGGGGTACGACCACAAGGCTCTCGCCATCACCGCCCGTGGCGCCTGGGAGTCGGTGCGACGCCACTTCTCCGACATGTCGATCGACGTCGACTCCGAGGAGATCTCCGTGGTCGGCATCGGCGACATGTCAGGCGACGTCTTCGGCAACGGGATGCTGCAGTCGCCCCGGCTGCGTCTCGTCGCAGCCTTCGACCACCGCCATGTCTTCGTCGACCCCGATCCCGCCCCCGCCGCCGCCTTCGACGAGCGACAACGTCTCTTCTCTCTGCCCGGCTCGAGTTGGGCGGACTACGACCGTTCGCTCATCTCGCCCGGAGGCGGTGTCTGGAGCCGTAAGGAGAAGCGAATCGATCTCACCGACCAGATGCGATCAGCACTGGGAACTCGTGCCAGCACCCTCACCCCCGACGAGCTGATCAACGTCATCCTGAAGGCACCCGTCGACCTCTTGTGGAACGGCGGCATCGGCACCTACGTGAAAGCCCATGCCGAGTCCCACTCTGACTGTCAGGACCGCTCCAATGACTCGGTCCGGGTCGATGCCGCCGAACTCCGCTGCTCGGTGGTCGGAGAAGGTGGAAACCTCGGCTTCACCCAGCAGGGTCGCATCGAGTACGCGCTGGGGCGGGGGGCGGATCAACAGCGACTTCATCGACAACTCCGGCGGGGTCGACTGCTCCGACCGCGAAGTCAACTTGAAGATCCTGCTCGGCATGGCTGCCGAGGCGGGTGAGCTCGACCAGAGCGAGCGAGCTGGCGTCGTCCTGGACAGCACCTCCGATGTCGTCGCCGGGGTCCTTCAGAACAACTACGACCAGGCCCTCGTCCTGTCCCAGGACGAGGAGTGGTCCACCACCAATCTCGACGTCTACGAGCAGCTGATGCGCAGCCTGGAAGCCCACGAGGTGCTCGACCGTGGGCTCGAGTCGCTGCCCGGATCCGAGGAGATGGTGGCCCGAGGGCGTGATGGCCGGGGGCTGACACGGCCGGAGCTGGCCGTGCTCCTCGCCTATGCCAAACAGGACCTCAAGAACGCACTGATCGATTCGGACGCTCTGGAGGACCCGGTTCTGATCGACGAGTTGAAGGCCTACTTCCCCGCCCCGGTGGCTTCGCGGTTCGGCCATCTCATGTGGGAGCACCCACTGCGGCGGGAGATCCTGGCCACGGTGCTGGCGGGCCGGGTCCTCAACGGCCAGGGAATCACATTCGTGAACCGGCTGGTGATGGAGACCGGCTCCACGCCTCCACGGGTTGTGACCGCATACCTCGCGGCGCGGCAGCTGATCGGTGCCGATGAGCGCTCATCGTCCGTGGAAGCATTGGATCCGACGTTCGATCCTGCACTGCGGCTCCAGATGCTCGAGGCGATCGATTGGCTCGTCGAGTCGGTGACGAGGTGGTACCTGGCAGGATCCCGACCGTTACCGTCAGCGGAACAGATCGAAGCAGACCGGGCGGCTCTCGCCGAGCTCGAGTCGTTCCTCGCCGAACCGCAGTGGCACGATTGGATCGAAGACACCGGTGAGGTGCAGTCACTCACCGAGGCGGGCATGAGCGACATGTTGGCCCGGCGTCATGTGCGGCACGACGAACTGGTCCACGCCCCCGACATCATCGAGCTGGCGAGGACTCGCCAACGCACGGTCCGCGAGGTGGCGAAGCTGTTCATGCTCGTCGGGAGGAGCTATCGGCTCGATTGGCTGGAGGGCCAGCTAGGCGAGATCGTGGCCTCGTCCCGCTGGCACAAGTGGGCGGTGCGGACCATCGAAAGCGACTTGATCGAGCTGCGTCGCGAACTGGCCGAGAAGATCCTCGACTCCGCGGATGGTCGCCCCCCTGAGGAGGCGCTGGAGACCTACCGGTTGCAGCGTCAAGACCGCCACACCCGTCTCGACGAGTTCATGCAGTCGGTGGCACAGGAGGGAACCACGAGCATCGACCCTCTCCTCGTCGCCGCCCGCCAGATAAGAGAGCTCGGCGGCTGACCCTCCTGGGGTGGACCAACCCTCAGCGGGGCTGCTCGAGCAGCCAGGTGGCATAGGCGCGGGGCCAGGACAGGTCGGGGCTCTCCTCGGTGTAGCGGCGATCGGCGGCCGCCAGCCAAGTCTGCCAGGTCGGCCGCTGTCATCTCGGCACCGACTATCCGGTTCACCTCGTCGAGGGCACGCTCGGCATACCACTTCGCCCACTCCGGGCTGGGCCCACCGGTTGCGGCATGGTGAGCTCGGGCGGTCTCGACAAGGACACCCATCAACTCGTAGGTCGGGTCCGGCTCGTTCATGCGGCGGTGAGAGTACAAACCTGGGCGTCGGGTCAGCGGCGGCCGACGAGGAGATAGGTGCTCGATCTCGCCCTTGCCCTTGACGGAGACGACGCCTCGAGGTTCGCATACGAAGTCGCCGGCTGTTCCTGGCCGAGCCAGGACCTGATCCGGGCGACGACCTCGGGGTCGTGACGGAGGCCGGCGTGGTTCCTTCCCCCGACGACGAGCACCTCCGCATCGACGTCGCGGCCCTTTCTGGTGGCGCTGGCGACCCTCACCACCAGATCGCCGACCAGGACACCGAGGGGATGAGTTGGGTCGGTGGTCACCGCCCCGGCGACGAGGTGATGCTCGATCGACTCCCAGCGGGCCCCCGTCGACGGTCGGACCGTGCCGGAGATCTCTGATTCCGGCGCTCCTCTGGTCGAGGAAGGCACCGAGCGGACGGCTCTCCCGAAACAGCCCCAGGCTCTTGCTGACGAGGTGAACGAGCTTCTCGATGGGGGAACCGAGGTGTGGTGTGCTCAGGGCGACGAGATGGGAGGTCCTCTCGACCCAGCCTTGGCCCGATTCGTGGGCGGCAGCCACGGCGCTCTCCACGACGAGACCACCCATCGAATGACCGATCAGTGCGATCTCGTCAACCGGAACCGGCCACGTCTGATCGACTTCCTCGAGCAGATCAGCCAGGTCGGATCCGTTGTCGGTCACCGTCCGCCCGGTGTTGTAACGGAGACGGAGGACGGAGAACCCGTCGGCTTCGAGCCCGTCGGCCAGACCGGTGCCGTCGGCGGATTCCCAGGATCGTTCGTTCTCGCCGAGACCGTGGACCATCACGGCGAGACGACCGGAGGGTCGGGGAAACGACTGACGCAGCGAGGCCGGAGTGATGGGGACCCGTCTCCCCAGCGAGTCGCGGAGACCGAGCTCGATGCCGAAAGGGCTGGCGTCCTCCTCGAATCGGTCACCCCAGACACCGTTCATGATCGACTGGACGTACTTGCCCCTCGGGGTCTCCCATACCGGACGCAGACTCCTGCGCCGGTCGGCCAATTCGGCTCCGACCGAGATGGCGACACCCGCAGCGGACCCACCGAGCCGGACCATCGAGTAGATCGACGCGGTCAACCCGTCCACGACACCGGCGGGCGGGTTCCGCCTTGGGCCCGGCGGCGGCGAACCAGCGGCCGATGATCGCCCGGTGCATGCCTTCGACCGGTGCGCTGAGCCGTTCGGTGGCGATGCCCACCAGATAGCCGACCCCACGCCAGTCGTCGAGATGCCCGCAGTCGTCGGCGGTGTTGGGTGATTCCGGGAGCGTGTCCACCAGACGAGGATAAGCGGACCACGACCCGATGAGAGATGCCCGCGATTGGGAACTGATGGTGTTGACAGGATCAGACCCGGTCCGTCTCATAGGCCCACATCGCCAACTCGACCCGGTTGCGGGCATCGAGCTTGGTCATCAGGCTCGACAGATGAGCCTTGACCGTGCTCAGGCTGATGTGGAGCTGCGAGGCGATCTCAGTGTTCGTCAGACCTCTGGCGACGGTCAGCAGTACCTCCTCTTCCCGCTCGGTGAGGGGATATGCCGGCTGGCGTGGCGCCGGTTGTCCGCCGCTGCGGGCGAAGGTCTTCAGCAGCCGGGCGGTGATGCTGGGGGCGATGAGGGCGTCGCCGTCGGCGGCGGCGTGCACCGCTTGGACCAGCAGGTCTGGCCCGGCGTCCTTGAGCAGGAAGCCGCGGGCCCCGGCCTTCAATGCGCCGTGGACGTACTCGTCGAGGTCGAAGGTGGTGATGACCACGATCGCCATGGGTTCTGCAATGTCGGGCCCGGCGAGCTGGCGGGTGGCCTCGAGACCGTCCATTTCGGGCATGCGGATGTCGAGCAAGCAGACGTCGGGTCGCAGCGAGCGCGCCAACTGCACCGCTTCGCGCCCGTTCGCTGCCAGGCCCACCACCTCGATGTCGGGCTGGGAGTCGAGGATCATCGCCAGGCCGGTGCGCACCAGCTCCTGGTCGTCGGCGACGACCACTCGGATAGTCATCGGCTCGTCCCGCTCTTGGGGATGACGGCGGTGACCACCCAGCCCCGGTCCGGGCCCG
The DNA here is from genome assembly GCA_963751005.1 of uncultured bacterium. Classification (GTDB taxonomy): domain Bacteria; phylum Actinomycetota; class Acidimicrobiia; order Spongiisociales; family ZC4RG35; genus JANQRA01. The sequence goes on along the minus strand of CAVVSY010000013.1, from coordinate 13,832 downwards.
GACCGGCTTCGAGACTGCCTCCGAGCAGCTTGGCCCGCTCGCTCATGCCGATCATCCCGAAACCGGGGTCAGTGTTCGCATGGATCGGCTCACCGTCATCGCGGACCCTGAGGGTCACCTGCTCGCCCCTATCCGAAACCGAGACCTCGACGTTGGTGGCGTGGCGGGCGTGTCTCAGGGCATTGGTGATCGACTCCTGAGCGAGCCGATAGATGGCGGCGTCGACGGCTGGGGTGATGTCATCCAGACCTCCGGACAGCTCGACTTCCACCCGCGGCTGGCCCGTCTCGGGAACGAGGCGGGCGATGTCGGCGATTCCTGGGACCGGCGCCAGGTCCGGTTCGTCGCCCTGGCGGAGCGCCCCGACGATGGCACGCATCTCGGCCAGGGTCCGCGACGCCTCCTCCTCGATCACCACAAGCGCCCTGCGAGGGGCGTCCGGGTCTTCGTCTGCGAGGATCTGGCCTGCTTGCGCCTGGATGGCGATGGCCGACACATGGTGGGCCACGGTGTCGTGGAGCTCCCGGGCCAGCTGTTCCCGCTCTTCGAGCACAGCACGGTCGCGATCCCGGCTGCGAGCGTGGGACCGATAGCGCACGGTGGCGCCGAGCAGCGCCGGGCTGATGGCGAAGACGAATGCCGCCACCCCCTCGCCGACGTCGCTGACATCGGCCACGATGCCCAAGGTGAAGCCGGCCAGGATCAGAACCATCCCGTACACGATCTCCCGCCCCGAGCCCCAGCGGAGGAGGGCGTAAGGGAGCAAGAGGATGAAGACGTTGGTGTAGAGACCGAAGGTCTCAGCGCTACCAATGATGACGAGTGCGTTCCACACGGCGATGATCCCGAAGTTCACCGCCACCACCGGCAGCGGATGGGAGCGTCTCCACAGCAAGCTGACGGCGAGCACGACTGCCAGGACCGTCGAGAGCAGAGGCTGGACGACGTCGGGGCGCAGGGTCCCTTCGAGGATGGCGATGACGACCAGACCGAGCACCAGCCAGCGGTCCCACCACAAGGTGCCCGGGTTGTCCGGGGCGCGGGGCTCCCGCCACAACGACCGCAAGGCGTTTCTCATCCACCGCTCACGTTAGGGAATGACCGTTTGCGTCGAATCGGCCGAATGGCTGCTTTCGGGGGGACCGAATGGCCAAGGGAAGTCTGGCTCACTGCCTGATGTGCGTCTAACGGCGGTGCGACACGATGCCGGGAGGACACAACGGCTTGCCAAGGAGGGCATCACATGTCACACCGTCTCTATCGCTTGGGCAGTTTCGCCGCCCGTCGACCCTGGGTCGTCATCGCCAGCTGGGTGGCGGTGGCGCTGGTGGTGGTCGGTGCGGCCTCGGCTTTCGGTCGCGACCTGGAGGACTCGATGGAGGTTCCGGGTCTCGACTCCCAGCAAGCCCTCGAACTCCTGGCGTCGGCCGAATCCGCCTCGGCGGGTCTGACCGCTCAGGTGGTGGCCACGCCTCGAGGTGACGACGTCACCTTCGCCGACTCGAAGGTGACGGCGGCCCTCACCGATCTGCAGGCCGGTCTCGGAGCCCTCCCCCAGGTGGTGGCCGCCGCGGAACCGGTCATCTCGCCGGATGGTCGTGTCGCGCTCATCGGGGTCCAGTACCCCGTCCAGGAGGAGCTGAGCGTCGTCGACCTGGAGAACCTGAAGACCTTCGTCGAGGACGCCCGGGATGGCTCGCCCCTCGTGATCGAGATGGGTGGCGACCTGTTCTTCTCATTCGAGGAGGCTCCCACTGGCACCGGAGAGTTGATCGGTGTGATCGCGGCGGGTGTGATCCTCCTCATCTCTTTTGGATCGGTGATCGCTGCAGGGCTTCCCATCGGGTTGGCCCTGTTCGGCCTGGCTCTTGGTGATCACCTCGATGGGGTTGGTCACCTATCTGATCGACATCCCCAGCTTCGCCCCCCAGATCGCCATCATGATCGGGCTTGGCGTGGGGATCGACTACGCGCTCTTCGTCCTCACCCGACACCGTGAGTTCTTGTCGGAGGGGTTGGGCGTGGTGGAGGCGGCGGGCCGGGCCGTGGCCACCGCCGGCCAGGCGGTGGTGTTCGCCGGTGGGACGGTGGTGATCGCCATCCTCGGCATGGCCGTGGCCGGCATCCCCTTCATGACCGCGGCGGCCGTCGCCACCTCTGTGGTGGTTGGGATCATGGTCATCGCCTCGGTCACGCTGCTTCCTGCGCTGCTCGGTCTCGCCGGGGTGCGTCTCATGAGATATGGCTTTCGTCGCCGGACGGATCACAGCGAGCAGGGGAGAAGATGGGAGCGGTGGGGCCGGCACGTCACCGACCATGCGTGGCCCTATGCCATCGGGGCCACCCTCGCCCTCGTGGCCTTGGCCGCCCCGGTGCTCAGTCTCCGTCTCGGGTTCCCCGATGAAGGGACTCTCCCCGTGAGCCGGACCGAGCGGCGGGCATACGACCTGGTTGCCGAGGGATTCGGCCCCGGTATCAACGGGCCGTTGCTGATCGCAATGGACATCGGTGAGGATGCCACGGTGGTCGAGCCCCTGGTAGCGGCGATCTCCGCAGACCCGGCGATAGTCGGAGTCGTCCCCCCCAGTATCGACAGCGAGCACGGGGTGGCCACCTTGGTCGCCTTCCCCGCCACTGCCCCCCAGGATGGCGCGACCGTTGAAACGATCGAGCGTCTCAGGACCGAAGTGATCCCCGCGGTTCTCGACGACAGCCCGGCTCGGGCTTTCGTCGGGGGAGCCACCGCCACCTGGTCCGATATGAGCAACCAGGTCAAAGACCGTCTGCCCCTGTTCATCGCCGCAGTCGTCCTCATGTCGTTCCTGCTGCTGGTGGTGTTGTTCCGGTCGATCCTCGTGCCGCTGAAGGCCGCATTGCTCAATCTGTTGAGCATCGGGGCTGCCTACGGGGTGCTGGTCATGGTGTTCCAGTGGGGCTGGGGAATGGACCTGATCGGACTGGAATCGACGGTGCCGATCATCTCCTTCATCCCGATGTTCATGTTCGCCGTCCTGTTCGGTCTGTCCATGGACTACGAGGTCTTCCTCCTCAGCCGGGTGCGTGAGGAGTACACCGCGAGCGGTGACAACGAGGCCTCGGTGATTCGGGGCATCTCAACCACCGCTCGGGTGATCACCTCGGCGGCGCTGATCATGATCTCGGTCTTCTTCGGGTTCGTGCTCGGCGACGACCCGCTCACCAAGATGATGGGTCTGGGACTGGCCACCGCCATCTTCCTCGACGCCACCGTGGTTCGGATGATCTTGGTCCCGGCGACGATGAAACTGCTCGGCGACGCCAACTGGTGGTTGCCGGGATGGCTGGACCGCATCCTCCCCGCAATCGACATCGAGGGTGATCCTGTTGCCGGCCGGAAGGCGGTAGACAGCGAACCGGCTCGAGTCTCCTGAGTGGACCGGGATGAGTGCGCCCCAGCAGCGTGTTGACGTCTCCTCTCGGCCGGCCCGAGTAGGTCGAAGGGGTGGCGACGGAACTAGTCCCTTTGCAGAGAAGACGAATGACACACCAGTTCCATGTGGCTCACACCGATATCCGACGTATGGGGGACGCCCTTGTCCTTGTGGTCGGCACCATCCGTATCCACTCTGGTATCGCATCCAGCACCCCCTCCCGGGAACGGACGGCGAGGGCCCGAGACTGCTCGTGTCGATCCTTTGACCAGAAGGGTGCTACCTGATGACGGTGGGTCTCGGATTCGAGTCCGTCCTCGAGGCAGCCAGAGTTGGCGCCCCCTGGGCGTGGTCGACCCTGTACCGGGAGATCGCCGGTCCGGTAACCGGCTTCTTCCGAACTCGTGGAGTGTCTGACCCCGAGTCCGCCACCGGCGACGTGTTCTTCGAGCTATCCCGGAATCTCGAGATGTTCCACGGGAACGAGGACGCCTTTACGACGCTGGTGTTCGCGATTGCATACAAGCGGCTGGTGGTCGATGACCTACACCCAAGACGGCAGCCCCGTGCAGCCCTGGCCGACATGGTGTTGAACCGTCTCGAGAGCGAGATCGAAGTCGTCATCGACGACAGACAGCCTCAGATCTCCGATTCGGTCAGGGCGGCACTTCTTCTTCTCAAACCGGAACAACGGACGTGCTCTGTCTGCGCATCGTGGCCGGACTGACCGTCGAACAGACCGCTGAGGTGATCGGCCGCAGCATCGCCAGCGTGAAGACTTTGCAGAGGAAGGCGCTGGCGAGGATCCGAGGCACGATGGCGGCATCGGTGTCCACATGAGTCAAGGCGCGACACGGATCGACCGCTACGAGGAATTGTATGACCGCGATGTCGAGTCACTCATCGCCGGAGGGACCCCGGACAACACCGACCTGATCCCACTCATCGGCATAGTGGCCGAGCTTCGGTCCATGGCGCGTGTGACGGTTTCCGAGAATCTCATCGAGTTTCATGCCGTCGAAGCAGCCGAGTTCCAAGCTGCCCAGCGTGGCAAGGCCTCGAGCTCCGTCACACCGAGTCCTGGTCGCAGGATGGTCGATGGTCTTCGCCGGAAAGTCACCGCCTCGGCGGCCAGCCTGCTGATCGTTGTTTCGGCGAGCGGTGTGGCACTGGCATCCGACGGCGCCGTGCCCGGCGACTGGAACTATGGGCTTGACCGGGCGCTCGAAGGATTGGGCATCGGCGCCGGCGGGGGCACCGAGCGCAGTCACGAGTTGCTCATCCTCGACTCGCTCGACGCCGAGAGTGCCCACTCCGATGAGTCCTTGGCACGGGTGACCGACCTGCTCACCTACATCGGGAATGCCGACCGCGTGGACGGGTCGGCGGTTTCGGAGATCGCCAGCAACGGGGCGGCAAGGCCAGAGAATCCCGGCGCGTCCGGGAGCCCGGGCAGACCCGAGGATCCGGGTGCGTCGGGTAGCGCGGGCAAACCCGAGGACGCTGGTGCCCCTGAAGGCGCGGGTAAGCCCGAGGATCCGGGTGCGTCGGGAAATCAGGACAATTCTGAGGTCCCGGATCGAGGGCGCGGCGTCGGGCACCAGTCTCCATAGGCTCGTTCTTGCACGATCCTGGTCCCCGCTAGCACCCTCGGATTGAGGATTCGAGAGATCGGCTGAGCTCGAACCGCGCGCAATTGGGAACCCGCGCCAGCGACCAGGGGAAACGGGATCTCGACAGGAATCGACCTCAGCTTCTGCCGGCATCAAACCCCGACCGGCCCCGTTGGGGACGAGGATGCCCCCGATGGAATCCTTGAGGACGCCAAACGACACGCCCCAAACCACCTGGAAATCGCCATAGGCCAAATTCGAGCCCTTCAACCTCGAACATGGTGTGTCTCTAGGTGGGCCTCGATGACGGAGGCGTCTCTGACGATCTCGTCGGGTGTGCCCTCAACGAGCTACTCGGCGTCGAGACGACGACCGGCCGCATGCCCTGAGTCGTGGATGGAGGACGCCATGGCAACATCTTTTCGTGCTCTCGGACTCCTGCTGAACCGATCCTCCACCAGATCCGTATTCATTGCACGAGCGGGTGATTGCGGCCTGCGCCATGTGGGTATGTCGCGTCGGATCCAGCGAAATAGAGAGGCGACCATGCGACGACTGATCACGGTTCTAGTGACGATGGCGGTAACGGTGGGATTGATGGCAGTGTCTGCGACGGCCGATACCCACTTCCCCGAGTCGGTGTTCGACAGCCAACTGTCAGGAGACAACGAGGTGCCCGCCGTCAACAGCGCCGGGAGAGGCTATGCCGAACTCACGTTGTCCGAGGACGGGTCGTCGATCGACTACCGGTTGTACGTGAACGATCTCGAGGACGTCGTCATGGCACACGTCCATGTGGGATCCGCTACCGAGAACGGCCCGGTCGCCGTCTTCCTGTTCGGCCCTGCCGACCCCGCGGTTGCCTCCGACGGTCTCCTGGCCGAAGGTACGATCACCGAAGCCGACCTCACCGCGACGGCAGGTGTGTTCGACGGGACCATGGCCCAGTTCCAGGAGCTGATCCGTTCGGGTGGTACCTACGTCAACGTGCACACCACGACCAATCCGGCCGGAGAGATCCGCGGTCAGCTCGGTATGGCGTCATTTGACTTCACAACGTCTTTGTCGGGCGACAACGAGGTGCCGGCGGTGGCCAGCGCCGGGACGGGTCTGACCACCTTCAGCCTCAACGACTCTCAGACCGCGCTCGACTACAACCTCATCACCTACGGGCTACAAGGCGCCACAATGGCTCATATCCATGTCGGCCCTCGAGGTGAGAACGGAGAGGTGGCCGTCTTCCTGTTCGGCCCCGAGGCCGCCGGTGTGACCCGCGATGGAGTCTTGGAGTCGGGAACGATCACCGAATCGGACCTGATCGAGATCCCCGGTGTTTTCGACGGGACGATGCCGACACTGATCGATCTCCTTCGAGCTGGGACCGCATACGTCAATGTGCACACCCTGGCGTACCCGACAGGTGAGATCCGGGGTCAGGTGGAAGGTCTCGAGCGAGGTGCGCCCGGTGCCACGTTCGTCGACGACGACGGCAACACCCACGAGGCCGACATCGAGGTCATCGCGGCAGCCGGCATCACTCGCGGCTGTAACCCGCCGACCAACGACGAGTACTGCCCCGACGACGGGTTCACCCGTGGCCAGGCTGCAGCCTTCTTCGACAGGGGTCTCAACTTGATGCCCTCAGCCGTCGACGCCTTCGTCGACGATGACACCTCGATCTTCGAGGGTGACATCAACGCGATCGCTGCCATCGGCATCACAGTCGGTTGCAACCCGCCCGCCAACGACGAGTACTGCCCCGACGGCACGGTGACTAGAGCCCAGTGGGCTTCGTTCATGGTCCGCGCCCTCGGTCTGACCGAAGGTGGCGACGTCGATCGGTTCATCGACGACAACGGGAACACCCACGAGACCAATATCAACCGGATCGCCGCGGCGGGGATCACCCTCGGCTGTAACCCGCCCGACAACGACCTGTACTGCCCCGACGACATCGTGACCAGGGCGCAGGCCGCCTCGTTCTTCGTGCGGGCCTTCGGTTGGTGATCGCCCGCTCGTCGACCTGAATCGCGACGGGGGGCCGGCAGGAACCCAGGGTTCACACTTCGCTGAGCGAAATCTGGAACCCTGGGTCCGCTCATTCGAAAGGAGATGGGTTTCACCTTCTCATCTGCGAGGACCAGGCTTTCACATGAGTCCGGTACCCGTCGAACCCCATGTAACGCGTTTGGGGGACCTGTTGACAGTTCAGCATGCAGAAACGTATGCTCAATCGTATGCCAAGCACAAGTGTTCGTGTCGATCGGGAGACTCACGAGGAGCTCAAGAGACTGGCCAGAGATCTAGGCACAACAGTCGGGGAGGCGGTCGCCATTGCCGCTCGAAGACTCCGCCAACAGCGAATGGGCCGGGATCTGTCAGCACCCTTGACCGAGGACGAAACGAAATGGCTCGATGCTGACCTCGGGTGATGTCGTTGATCTCGACCTTGGTTCGCCGAAGGGGCGGGAGGCGGGTCTACGGAGGCCGGTTGTAGTCGTAACTGCTCAGGAAATCCTGGATGAGTCGGCCAATGTCGTGCAGGTCGTTCCATTGACAACGTCAGTTCGGCCATTCGGCTCAGAAGTAGAGATCCACGCGGACGAGACCAACGGCCTGGAGTCAGACTCCTCTGCACAGTGTCAACACATCAGGTCCGTATCCGTCGATAGGGTCGAATCGGTGAGAGGCAACGTCGGAGCCGCGGACACTTTCAGAGCTCCGACAAGTGCTTGGGCTAATCCTCGATATCAACTGACACGGCGCGCGATTTGGAACCAGGTCGCTGCTGGTAGATCAGCACCAGCAACTTGCCAAGACCCGTGCCGAGTGGATGCGGTAGGGGAAGTAGCAGTTGTCCATCAGGTCCACCGGATCCCGGTGACGCCTGGTGTTTCAACTCCGCGTCGGCTGGGTAGGGCGTCTGGTTGCGTCATGCGCCTGTGCAGAACGCAAGACCTACGGAGGAGGTTCGAATGCGAACCATTCGCAAGCTACTCGGCCTCGTTGCCGTCATGTCCCTGGTGGTGGTACCAGCCGTACCAGGGTTTGCCGCGGCGACTCAGACCGAGATCGTCGACAAATGCGAGGATCTGTTCGGGGATGTTTTCGGAGTCCCCAACACAGAGCCCCTAGCCATCTGTCAATGGGACATGGCCGTCATCGACGCTGGCACCGACAGCTTCGCCGAGGCAACCGGTGACGGGGTCAGCGTCGGGGTGATCGACACCGGTGTCGACTTCAACCATCCCGACATCGCTCCCAACCTCGATGTCGACCGGTCGTGCTCGTTCATATTCGATGACACCCCGACCGCCGACCCGGCGGAGATCGCCAATGGTGACTGCACCAACAAGGGCGCCGTGCAGGACCTGAGCGGTCACGGAACCCACGTGGCATCGAACATCGCCGCCCCTGTCAACGGGATCGGAATCGCCGGGATCGCACCCGACGCCACGATCGTGGCATTGAAGGTGTGCACAGAGGTGGGTTTCTGCTTCGGCGACTCGGTGGCAGCAGCACTCCGCTATGCCGGTGATGTCGGCCTCGACGTGGTCAACCTCAGTCTGTTCGCCGACCCGTATCTGTACTACTGCAAGAGCGACGCCGAACAGCGGGCGATGCTCGAGGAGCTGGAATCAGCGGCCAAGTATGCCCAGCAGCGTGGCGTTCTCATCGTCGCCTCCGCCGGCAACGAGGTCCACGACCTGCAGCATCCGATCATCGACGACGTCAGCCCCGACTGGCCGCCGGACACCGCGGAGGTGCGCGAGGTGAAGAACAACTGCCGGGTGGCTCCCGCCGAGCTGACCGGTGTGGTCACCGTCTCGTCAATCGGCCCGCTGGGCTATCCCGGATACGACCTGTGGATCGCCGACTACTCGTCGGTGGGCATGTCCCGGGTCGATGTGACGGCACCCGGTGGTGACTACTTCCGTGCCACCAACACCCGTCAGGACGCCGTACTCGGCGCGTTGTCCAGCACAGGTGATGCCGACAACAGCATCTGGGAGATCTTCGATGCCGCGGAGAACACGGGTCTGCCTCAATTCGATGGTCTGACCGTGCTCGCCGACGGTGGCTACCGATACGGGTTCCTCAACGGGACCTCGATGGCGTCGCCACACGCCGCCGGCGTGGCCGCGTTGATCATCGAGAAGCACCCGGATTGGAGCCAGGGTGCGGTGACGTCGGCCCTGCAAAGGACCGCCACACAGCTGACGTGTCCGCCCGCCCAACTCGACGGTGACCCACGGCGTTGCTTCGGCAACGGTGGCCGCACGTCCTTCTTCGGACACGGTGTCGTCAACGCCCTCGAAGCCGCCCAGAGCTGATCCAGCCATTGACCAGAGAAAGTGGGGCCGGTTGACCGGCCTCACTTTCGCGTCTTTGTGACAGATCTACTTGACCGACGACCAGAGGCGCCGAATCGATGAACTGGCGTCCGCTCAAGGGCTGACGATGGCAGAGGTCATTCGTCGTGCGGTCGACGGCTACTTGGACGAGCAGGCTGATCCGCGTGCTGCCTTGGCTGCCACATTCGGGGTCGGCTCCGGATCCTCGAGGTGTCATCTCGCGACGAGTGGGATCGTGGCTGACTTTCTCATCGATACCGACGTGTTCATTGATCATCTCCGGGGAGCGAAGGAACTCGAGCCGAAGTCTCACCGAGTGCATTATTCGGTCGTGACCAGGGCGGAGTTGTCTGCTGGGAACGCCGCTACGGAGATTGTGAGGGTTCTCCTGGCTCCGTTTCGTGAGATAGACATCGATCGGGAGATCGCCGAGCGCGCGGGGAGACTGCGGCGAGAGTCGGGGATCGGTCTTCCGGACGCCTTGATCGCAGCCACCGCCAAAGAGCACAAGTTGAGTCTCTATGCACGCAGTCGCTCGGGTGTTGATGGAGTCCGCGGATTGAGGATTCGGGAGATCGGCTGAACTCGGACCGCGGTCCGATTGCAGCTTCGGTGAGGGTGGACCTCTGGGACGCCGAGGCTGCAGCACACGATCTCGAGACTCGCATCCGTCCGTCAGGCGTTTAGGTGCTGGCCTATCTGGGTAGCTCCGTGGACGGTCATCGAATCGGAAGAGGCAACGATGAGAAGAGTACTGATTGGATTGGTGACGGCTGCGCTCATGGCGACACCGGCCGTGGCGTTGGGGCAGAAGCCCGTGCAACCATCACAGTCGAATGCCGCTCAGATCGTGCAACTTGCCCGAGTCCGATGCGGAGGCATTGGAGATCCTGAACAACTACTACCCGGGTTACTGGTGGGACCACACCGATCTGACAATTGCTGTCCAGGCTCACCCGAGCGCCACAGAAGCTCAACTCGACGCCATTGCTGACGCCATAGCGACGTGGTCCAGTCTGCTCGAGGAATGTTTCGACGGCCTGATCACCCTGACCGATGTCACCGGGTCGGGAATCAATCCACAGAAGGCTGCAGACATCGTCGTCCACTACGTGCCCACCGCCGGGGGCGTGGTATTCGGTGGTTATGCGATCTGTGGTGATCACGGATGCCCCAACATTTTGGTGCGTTCCGACCTGCCCCCATCCCTCGATCGGGACCCATACGACCCCGAGTACCTCGGATGGGTTTCCCTGCACGAGATTGGGCACGCTCTGGGTCTGGGTCATGCCACCAACCTGTTGGAGAGCACCGATCTGATGGGGTACGGATGGCCCGACCTGGGTGACCCGGTCTTGTCACAATGCGACGTCGACGCTCTTGCGTTCGTGTTCGCCTGGGCGCTCGAGGGATCCGAGCCGTATCCACCCGGCGCCGGCCCGTACGAATGCTGACGTCCTCACCTCATGGGGGGACGCCGAGGGCCCCTGAAGACGATCGAACCCTGGCAGCGACCGAAAGGTTGATGTAGGCAACGTTTCGTGTGCCGCCTACGAACTCGCGGCGCTCACGCCGATGCCGTGACCAAGATCTCGGTCGCGCTGTTCGCGGACTGCTGAATCGAGAACCCCCAGCCGCGGCGGTCCATCGCCCGATCGGGGGGCTCCGACTTCGCTACCACGTCCGGGGCGTCGCGTACATGTCACGGTCGGGGCTCCGCGGTGTCGTCAGGGCGGCGATGCACTCATTCGTCGGCACGTTGCCCCCGATCTCGGACTTCGAGGCGATACGCCTCCAGGCGATCGGCCAGTTCTGCCGGGTTGCTCATCGCGACCATGTGACCTCCGTCGATCTCATCGACTTCCACACCCAGTCGCTGGCGAGCGATCCGTTTTTGAAACTCGAGCGGGAACATCCGATCGTGGCGGCCAGCAAGAACACGGGTAGGCACGTCGGGCCACGATTGCAGCGGCCAGGGCTCATCGAGCGGTGTCATCGACTGGTCCTGCCATGCCCGGGTCGTGGCTTCGGTACGGATTTCAGCCGGCAAGTCGTGGTAGTAGATAACCGCGTCATCGTCGGCCTCCCCGGGTGCCAGTCCGATGCTGGCGTGGTACTCGCGCGCGCCGTTCCGGAGCCGGTATTCGACCACCACGCATTGAAAGTCTCCCCGGGCTCCGGGATCATGGCATTCAGCATCACGATCAACTCGACTTTGAGCCGTTCGCAGACAATCGGAGCGGTAAACCCGCCCATCGATCCTGCCACCACGATGACCTCATCGCGGCCATTCAGGGCCTCAACGACCGCGTCGGCGTACTGAGACCAGCCAGCGGTGACGTCCTCGGCAGGAAGGCGGACTGCGATTGCCTCGTGCCCCCGGGCGTTGAGCTCAGGCGCCAACCGGTGCCACTCCCACGGATCGCCTCCGCCGCCAGGGACCAGCGCAAACGTTGCCACGGTTCTCCCCACTATGGGCGGTCAACTGCGGTCAGGAGCGTATCCGATCATGAGCAGGCTTGTCGCCGCCCTTACGAGAACCCTTCGAGCCTCCGGCCAGGCGTGAAGCGCCCGGAGCCCGGTGTCTCGAAAGACATCGCCGAGCGAGCCGGCAGGGATCCGGCAAGCTCTCTGGTGTTGATCGCCGCCACCTGCGTTCAAGTCAAGCTGAGCCTTCATGGAGTCGTCCCCGGCTCAGGTCTGGTCGGTGGGCAACGACCTCTCCCGGCTGTGGCTTTTCGCCTCCTCGATCCTGGCCGCCTGCCCGCGGCGGTCGCGGTCAGATAGGACACGGTGTTGAACGAGCTGTGGGCCAGCCAGGGAGCGAGGAGCGATCCGGTGCCGCGTCGCATCGCGGAGAGGGCCAACCCCGCGACGCCGGCGGCGGCCGATCCGGCCATTGCTGCCCCCAACCGCTGCGGCGGCGACATCTCCCGACCCAACCGATTGCCCGCCAGGGCGCGACCGGTTGGGATCAGATGCCAGGCGGCGAATGCGGCGGCGGCCAGCCACTCGGCCCGGGCGGCGGGGTGGGCCCGGCGCAAGAAGGCGGTGAGGACGCCACGAAAGGCAATTTCCTCGAAGGGGGCGGTGCCCAGGGGGAAACGGATCAGGGCCCTCCGCCACACCGCATCCCCCGACGCCGCGGCCCGGTCGTCATCGAGTATCTCCGGGTGTGCCAGGGCGACGAGACCGACCGTGGTGGCGGCCAGCGAGGCGGCCCCGCCGACCAGCAGACCATCCCGGAGACTGCCCCCGCGGAGCCCCATCTCCTCCCAGGTCAGCCCGGAGGCTCGCCCGACGCCCACGAGGAGCCCGGAGACGACCAGGTTCCCGGTGACGTAACCCCGTTCGTTGAGCAACGTGTTCTGCACCAGATTGTGCAGGGCGAGCAGACCGAGCACCGCATCCGTCCCTCTACCGACTCGAGCCACCGTCTCGTCCCGCGACATGCCATCGTCCGGTCTCACGTGGTGATTGTCGCACCGGGGCGGGTGGAAATGATTCGCTAGCACCCTGGGTCAACCCCGGATCGCGCCGATGAGTCGGAATGAGCCGGTCCAAGGCCATGGCGATCGCCACCGTCTCCGCGGGTGCGGGGGTAGGGGTGGCCTGGCATCGCGCCCGGCAGGCCCGTCGTTTCGTCGACGGCCACGAGGCGATCCCGCCCCATCTCCCCGGTGTGCGCCGATCGCTGGCCACGCCCTGGGGGTCGATCGCCTACCGCTGGATCGAGGGCGACCAGACGCTCCCGACGCTGGTCCTGATCCACGGTTGGGGCAAGACCGGCGACTCGGCCTGGTGGCCCGTCCTGAGCCGCCGGAGGCCGTCGATGGCGGTCGTGGACCTCCCCGGACACGGGGAGTCCGGCCTGAGCGGGGATTTCAGCTTCGAAGTCGCCGCTGCCGCGGTGCTCGGGGTGATCGACGACGCCGGCCTGGAGTCTCCCCTCCTGGTGGCCCACTCCATGGGTGGCCCGGTGGCGCTCACCGCGATCCGGGCCGCCGGCGCGGCCGCATTCACCGGGATGATCGCCCTGGCCAGTTCGGCGTATTGGGGGGCCCGTCCCCGGGTTCGGGCCACCATCGCCCTGGCCCCCTACCTGATGGGGCCGCGCTCACCGTTGCTGGCCCACACCGAGAGGTCCGACCTGATCCGCCTCCCGGAGTGGGCCCCGCACATCGCCTGGGCCTACACCCACCGGGCCGGCGGCCACCTCCTAAAGGCGGGAGCGACCGCCCTGCGCCACTTCGACGTGCGTGCTTGGGCCGATCTGGAGATGCCACCCACGCACTGGGTCGTGGCCACGGGCGACAGGGTGCTCCCTCCGTCACAGCAACACGCCTCGGCCCGTCTGCTCGGGGCGACGGTCCATGAACTGGAGACGTCCCACTCGATGGTGCTGGAGGCGCCGGGGGCGGTAGGCGCCCTGCTCGACCGGGTGGCCCGGGGGT
>CAVVSY010000012.1:0-632438 GCA_963751005.1 uncultured bacterium | reverse complement strand
CGTCCTCAGCTGGTCAGGGTCCGAGGGGGACCCAGTGAATCGCAGCCTGAATCATGTGGTTGGAAAGACATCCACAACGACTCTGACCAGGAAGCGAATATCGAAGGCGCCCCGACCGGTACTTGGTATGCCTTCACGATCCCGACAAGGCCTATCGGGTGTAGGTGATGCCATCGAATATCGGGCTCCGGCCACCACACTCGTCCGAGGGGTCCAACATGGTGAAAGTCAGACGGTCACCTTCGACCGACCACTGGTAGAGGCCCATACCCGGACAAGCGCTGGCGTCGGAAAAGGTGATTCGGTCCCCTTCGACCAGGATGGCTCCACTCGCCGAGTTCGGACCACGTGAGACCGAGTAGCTCGTCCCATTGAAGCTCACGAATACGCGGTCCATCTGGGGATCACCGGTATCGAGATCAGTTTCCCACTGCCCTGCCAACTCTGGTGGGGCGGCCCCTGGGGCCGCGGTGGTGGTTGCGGCGGTGGTAGTCACCTCGGGGGTAGTCGTCACCTCAGGGACGGTTGTCGAGCCCTCGAGGCGGAAGGTGGTTGTGACATTTGCATCGGAAGCGCAACCGACACCCGCCAAGGCAACGATCGCGAGCACCATCAGCCACCTGCTCACTCCAACTCCTCACTTCGGTCAGGCTCGAACGAGCGAAGTGCAGGCTAGTGAAACCCGAGAATCCCCAAGGGGCTGAGGGGCGCCGGGTCGAGGTGGGTCCCCAGGGAATCGAACCCTGAACCTTCGGGTTAAAAGCCCGCTGCTCTGCCAATTGAGCTAGAGACCCGGTCTGCGAGATGGTACCGGCGGCATCTCAGGAGACGTAACGCCGCTATCGAGTGGCTTCATCCCGCATGGGAACGGCCACCGCTATCTTCGGCGTGCCGCCGGGACAACGAAAGAGGGATCGTGACCGAGAAGCTCCCCGAGTCCGGGGCCGAGCCCGAGTCATCCGAGGATGACTCGCTCGAAGCGAGTCTGTGGAAACGCTACGAGTCGGCGATGCGCACCCGGCTCCAGGCGGCGACGGAGGCTGCAGAGGCCCGGCGCGGCCGTTCGCGTTTCGTCGACTCGGGTTTCTTGATCCTGGAGCGGAACCGGGTGCTGCCCGCGTCGCTGCTGGTGGGAGCGATGGCAAGTCGCATCGTGATCTACATGGTCCCACTGCTCGCCCTCCTGGTCTTCTCGTTCGGGCTCTACGGCGACGTCACTCAGGAGAGCGGCGCCGAGACGGCCAGGAACGTCGGCATGGCCTCCCTCGTCGCCCAGACCGTCGAAGACACCGCCGATCTCAGCGAAGGGGTGCGGATCGCGGTTGTCCTCGCCACCGCGTACGCCGCCTTGTACTCCGCCAACACCCTGGGTCGTCTGGTGCGTCGCAGCAGCGCCCTGGTGTGGGGCGTCCCCTATTCCAAACTCGGTCGTCCCTGGATGGTTCCCCTGCTAGTGATCGCGCTCACCCTCGTCGGTCTCTTCCTCAGCAGTCTGGGGTCGGCGTCCGAGGAATGGACGGTGGAAGTCTTCATCGGTGCTCTCGCGCTCGAGATCATCGGGATCACCATCTTCTGGACTCTGGTGAGCCGCATGCTGCCGCACGTTCCCGAGGCGCGGCGGTGGGGCGACTTCATCCCGGGGGCCCTCTTCGTGGCGTTGGGGGTCGTGGGGCTGCGGGTGGCGATGGTGGTCTATTTCGCTCCCACGGTCGAAAATCTCTCCGACCGCTACGGCTCCATCGCACTGAGCCTGGTGATGCTGACCTGGGCGTACTGGCTGGGGATGATCGTGGTCGGCAGCGCCGAGATCAATGCCGCCCTCTTCCGGAGTCGGGAATTGCGCCGGTCAGGCCCAGATACGTAGCTCAGTCGCCGCGACGCCTCGCTCGAGCTGTTCGGCGAGACCGGTACCCACCAACCCCAGGTCTGCCGCCACCGAGGTGAGAGCGAACCCCTCGGCCACGGCCCGAGACGCGCTGGCCCCGTTGCCACAGTGGAGCCCCGGCACGACGTCGTGCCTGCGCCCAGCTGCGACCACAGCATCGAATGCCGTCCGGAGGACGGGAGCGTTGGGATGGGTCCCGTCGAAGACATCGATGACATCGGGGGCAGGGGCGCCACCAAGCCCCAGCCCGAGATCGGCCGGACCGATGTAGAGGGCGTCGACCCCGTCGACGGATGCGATCGCGTCGATGTCGGCGACGGCGGCCGAGGTCTCCACCTGGATCACCACGTAGGGCTTCTCGTCGAACGGGCCGAGACGCCGCGTCTGCATCCCGTAGGAGCGCCCGCCCCGGGGAGCATGCCTGGTGGCGTGGACGGCCGCCGCCGCATCGGCGGCCGTCTCCACGAGTGGCACCACGATGCCGGCGGCGCCGAGGTCGAGGGCGCGGCCGATCCGCCCCAGGTCCAGGCTCTCCACCCTCACCAAGCCGGCGACCCCGTAGGACGCCATCAACGTGAACAAGGAGGCATCCACGAGACCGAGGTCCACACCGTGTTGGGTGTCGACGCAGATGAAGTCAGGCCCGGCGGACGCCGCAGTGTCGATCACGGCGGGGTGTCCGGTCATCGACCAGAACCCGTGGACCACGGACAATGCGCGCAGTGACTCGGCATCTGACATGGCCGGGAACGTTAGGCCTGGCAGGATTCCCCCGGTGACGACATTGCGATTCGGGATCTCCCACCTCCCCCCCGATGACGGCGACGACACCGCGTTCCTCGACGATCTCGTCGCGCAGGGCCACCGCGCCCTCGAGCTCCCCTTCACCGGCGGGTTCCCCTGGAAGGAGAAGCGCTGCGAGTCGTTCGCGGCTCTCGCCGCCGCACGCGACATCCGGCTCTCGGTGCATGCCCCCTACTTCGTCGGGCTGACCATCCCCGAGGACGACCGGGGCACGCAGTCGGTGCATGCCATGGAGCACACGATGAAGCTGGGGAGCTGGCTGGGGGCGCCGGTGATCGTGGTTCATCTCGGGTCGACCTACGACGAGGACCCGGCCGTCCTCATGGATCGGATCAGGGGGCGTCTCGACTTCATCGCTCCCAAGGTGGAGTCGATGGGGGTGGGGCTCGGTCTGGAGACTGCCGGGAAGAAGAGCGCATTCGGGAGTCTCGGCGACATCGCCATCCTCGCCTCGGAGTACAGCTTCGTCCGGCCCGTCGTCGACTGGGCCCACGTCCACGCGATGACCGGCGGTGCTCTCACCACCAAGGACGCGTTCAAGTCGGTACTCGAGTTCGTCAGGGACAACTTCCCCGGTTGGATGGTCTCCCCGCTCCAGGTCCAGTTTTCCGACAACCAGTTCGGGGATGCCGGCGAGATCAGACACATCGCCTATGGGGAGGGCACGTTGCGGGTCGGTCCTCTGGTGGAGGCGGTCGAGGAGATGGGGATGCCCATGGTCCTCATCTCCGAAGCGTGTGACATGAACAGCCATGGGCAGATCTGGGACGAGGTGCGGGAGACCATGGCGAGGAGACCGGCCCCGACGGGACGTGCCCTCGCATCGGCGGAAGCGGACTTTCCCACGCCGGTCCGTGTGGTGAAGGAGGGTGACCGCTTCATCCCGACCGCGGTCGACCGGCCCATCACCTTCTCCAACATCGACAAGGTCTTCTTCCCCGACCCGGGATACACGAAGGGCGACCTGATCCAGTACTACGTCTCCGTCGCTCCGCTGCTCCTGCCGCACCTCGCCGGCAGGCCGATCTCCATGTCCCGCTATCCCGACGGCGTGACGGGCCCGTCGTTCTACGAGAAGCGGGCCCCCGGCCACCAACCCGACTGGATGAAGACCACCCCGGTGCCGTCCGATTCCCAGGGTGGGATCATCGACTTCCTCGTCGCGGACTCGACCGAGGCTCTGATGTGGTTCGCCAACATGGGTTGTGTCGAGTTTCACCCCTTCCACTCCACCACCGCCGGTCTCGACCTTCCGACCTACGCCATATTCGACTTCGACCCGGCCGAGGGCTCGTCCTGGGAGCAGGTGACCGGCGCCGCCAAGCTGCTCCATCTGGCGTTGGGTCAACTCGGTCTGGTCGGGTATCCCAAGCTCTCCGGCTCGCGCGGGCTCCACGTCTATGTGCCGCTCGACCCCGTGCACACCCATGCCCGGGTCCGTCGATTCGTCGGAGAGGTGGGGGAGTACCTCGCGGCCGCAAACCCGGACGACATCACGATGGAATGGGACAAGCCGAAGCGGAAGGGGAAGGTCTTCGTTGACCACAACCGCAACGCCTTCGGGCAGACCGTGGCTTCCGTCTACTCGGTCCGACCCCGGCCGGGGGCACCGGTGGCCGTGCCGTTGATGTGGGAGGAGGTCGGCGAGGTCGCCAATGGCGACTTCACCATCGTCGACGTCTGGGACCGGTTCCAGCGATACGGCGATCTCTTCGCCCCGGTGACCCAGGGGGGCCAGAGCCTCGACGCCGCCGAGAAAGCCCTGGGTATCGAGCCGGAGGCCTGACCGGGACGGTGTTTGCCCGTCGTTCACCTCCGATCGGTAGGGTTAGGAGATGGACATCTATGCCCGCGTCAACATCCTCGGCGGGCTGTCGGTCCGGCTCCCTCGCGGTGGCCTCGACGAGGCGATCCCGCTCGACAACGACCCGATCGGCCGGGCCAGAAACTGGGAGCAGCAAGGCGTCGACTACCTCCACGTCGTCGACCTCGACGCCGCCGCATACGGCGACTATCGCAACCGCGATCTGATCCGGCGTCTCGTCGAAGCCATCGACATCCCGGTGCAGGTCGCCGGGGGGATTCGCTCGGAGGGTGAGGCGGACCAGCTCCTCGAGAATGGGGCCTGGCGGATCGTCATGGGCACCGCCGCCATCGAGAACCAGATCATGGTCTGGGACATGTGCCGGGAGCACCCGGACAAGATCGTGGTCTCTCTCGATGTCCGGCCCAACGAGGAGGTCGCCACCCGGGGCTGGACCCAGAACAGCGGGCGCTTCCTCGAAGAGGTGCTCATCGAGATGTCTTCCGCCGGTGCCGTGGCCTTCCTCGTGGCCGAGGCCGGGCGTGACGCGCTCAGCGAGCCACCCAACCTGCAGATCCTCGCCGAGGCGTTGGCCACAGTGGAGGAGCCGGTGATCGCAGCCGGAGGTGTCCGCGACCTCGAGGACCTGCGCAAGCTGATGCTCCTCGAGACCTCGGGCCGCATCCTGAGCGGGGTCGTGGTGGGTCGCGAGGTGACCGCCGGGCGTTTCACCGTCGAGGAGGCGAAGCAGGTGCTCGCCGGCGGTGGCCCCAAGCGCGCTCCCGGGGGCATCTCCGTGACCAGGACGCCGGTCGGGGTTGCGTCACTGGCCACCTCCCTCGAGTTCTACCGCGACGTCCTCGGGTTCAACCAGGTGCGATCCCCGTCACAAGGCGTGATCGCCGCAGTCGTCGAGGCCGGTCCCGGACAGCACATCGAGTTGGTGGAGGGAGGCTCCGCCAGACCCGAGTCGCTGAGCTTTCGGGTGGAGGATCACGCTCGTTGGAAGGACCACCTCTCCAACCTCGGAGTCCCCACCTCGGCGGACGGTCCCCGTCTCGTTCTCACCGATCCCGACGGTCTCCGGATCGTGCTCGAGTAGGTCACCCAACCGTTCGCGGGTTTACCCCGCGTGGGGTGGCACAGATCCGCAAAGAATGGTCTAAGTCACCAGGGTGCGGGACTGCTCGCGCAGGAACTGACGGAGATACCAGGGGCCGCCACCGCCGGCACCCGAGGTGCCCGAGCCCTTCCATCCCCCGAAAGACTGGATGTCCGGCCAGGCCCCGGTGGTCGCTCCCGCCGCCCGGTTCACATAGGTCACCCCGGCCTCGATCCCGTCGAACCAGCGCTCGATCTCGGCCTCGTCGCCGGTGAACAGACCGGCGGTGAGCCCGAACTCGGTGTCGTTGGAGAGCCGCAAGCCCTCGTCCAGCCCGGACACCGGGCTGATCGCGACGAAGGGCACGAACAGTTCCCGTTCCCAGATCCACGAGTCGCGGGGCGCGGTCACCACCGTCGGCTGGACGTAGTTGCCCCGGGCCAGATCACCGTCCTCGATCACCTCGCCACCGGCGAGGACCTCGCCACCGCTCGACCTCACCTCGGCCACCGCCTCCTGGAACCGGTCCACTGCGGCGGTGTCGATCACCGGGCCCACGAAGACCCCGTTCTCGTTGGGGGCCCCGATCTTCACCTGTGCCGTCTTCTCCACGAGCTTGTCGACGAATGCGTCATACACGTCGTCTTCGACATACACCCGTGAGGTCGCCGAGCACTTCTGCCCGCTGAACCCGAAAGCACCCCGGAGGATGCCCTCGGCGGCGGTATCGAGGTCGGCGGTGGCGGTGACGATCACGGGGTTCTTCCCGCCCATCTCCGCAGTGACCGGTTTGGGCCGGGTCTCGTTGACGGTTCGGTAGAGGTACATGCCGACGTTGTGTGATCCGGTGAAGGTGAGACCGTCGAGATCGGGATGGTGGGCCAGGTAGTCGCCCGTCTCGTCGCCCCCGGTGACCACGTGGAGGGCGGCGGCGGGCAGACCTGCCTCCAGCATGATCCGGTGGAACTCGAGGGCCATCAGCGCCCCGACGTTGGAGGGCTTGACCACCACGGTGTTACCGGTGATCAGGGCGCCGATCGAAGGCCCGGCCGCCAGTGCCAGGGGGAAATTGAACGGCGAGATGACGCCCCACACACCCCATGGGCGGGAGACCGAGATGTTGTGCTCGTCGTCGCTCAGCGAGCTGAGGGGTCGCACGAAGCCCTCGTTGTCGGTGATCTGTTTGGAGTAGTAGCGGAGGAAGTCGATGGTCTCCTGGGCGTCTCCGAGTGCTTCGAGCCGGTTCTTCCCGACCTCGAAGGTGAGGAGGGCCCCGAGATCGAATACCTGGGATTCCATGATGTCGGCCGCCTCGAGCATGATGTCCCGGCGGGCCTCCCACCCCAGACGCTCCCATTCCGGCTGGAAGCGGCGGCCGCGGCTATCGCATCGTCGACGTCTGCTGTCGTGGCCTGGGCGTAGCGGCCGACCACGATCTCGCGGTCGATAGGCGACCGCTCCTCGAACACCTCACGCTCGCTGCGCTCTTCGCCGTCCACCATCACGCCATGGGTGGCCCGAGTCTTCCGTGGCTGCGGCGATGGCCCTCTCGTAGGCCTCGTTCAGCTCGTCGTTGTCGGCGGACATCGTGGCGTAGGTGATGCGCAGAGCCATGTGTGGGTCCTCTCTGGATGGCGTCGACCCAGGTCACGATAACGCGACCGTGGGGAATGGGTCGCTAGACCGATGACAGGAGACCGGCCTTTTTCCGATAACTCGGTCATGGCCAGTCGAGCCGTCACCACGCTCCTGGCGTCGCGCCAGGAGCGATCACGCCTCCATCGGATCGTGGTCCGGGTAGGAGCTGCTTCGGCGTGGATCGCCACCGCCATCTACCTGGTCGCGGGTGCGTTCACCGGGGACCGAAGCATGCTCATCGAGGCCGTCGGTCCGTTGCTCGCCGCCGCCCTGATGACGATCCAGATCATGGTGGGCCGGGAGGACGGGGAGTGGCGCTCTTCGCCTCCGGCCTGGTGGTGGCCACCTGGTACACCCTCTTCGGCGACGACGGCACCATCATCCCGGCGGCAGTGGCCCTGGTGCTGATCACCTCGCTGGCGATGCTGTTCATCACCCGGCAGCGACTGATCATCGCCTCCACTCTCGCCGCGCTCCTCTTCGCCATTCCCTTCCTCTGGGATCTCGACACCGATCAGCAGGTCGCCCTCGGCTGCATCATGTCGCTGAGCTTCGCCATGACCTACGCCATCCTCGGGGCGATCCAGACCACTGCCGCGGCGATGAACGCCCGATACCAGATGCTGTTCCAGGAGTCCCCGACCGCAGCGCTGGAGGAGGACTGGTCGGAGGCCATCGAGTACGTCCGTTCCGAGTACACCGGTAAGCCGGAGCGGATCCGTCAGTTCCTCATGGCCTACCCCACGGTGGTGAAGCGGGCCGTGGGCAAGGCAGTCGTACTGCGAGCCAACGATGCCGCCCTCGCCCTGCTGGAGATCGACAAACCCGCCCGATTCCTCGGGTATCGCGACCCGGACGTCGTGACCGAGGACACCATCGAGACCTTCGTC
The DNA here is from genome assembly GCA_963751005.1 of uncultured bacterium. GTDB lineage: Bacteria > Actinomycetota > Acidimicrobiia > Spongiisociales > ZC4RG35 > JANQRA01. The sequence continues at coordinate 624,315 of CAVVSY010000012.1, read as the reverse complement.
AGCGCGCTGGTGTCGTTGTACGAGGGGGAGACCACCTGGGAGCACGAGACTCGTCTCCGGCGTCGCTCCGGGAGATGCAATGGCTGCAGAGCAGGTCGGTGGACACCTCCACCGGTGTCCCGGGGAGCTCGATCGTGATCGCCCTCGCCGACATCACACCGATGAAGGCTCGCAGCGAGGCCATGGCGGAGGTGGTGAGGGCGAAAGACGAGTTCATCGCCAACATCAGCCACGAGCTGCGTACCCCGCTGACCGCCGTGATCGGTCTCACGTCCGAGATCGCCGCCACTCCCGGCATGGGCTCGGAGGAGCGCGACGACTTGCTCGACCTCGTCGCCGCCCAGGCGGCGGAGATGTCCGCCATCGTCGACGACCTGCTGGTGGCCGCACGCGCCGAGATGGGGAGCGTGGCGGTGGAGCTCCAGACCGTGGATCTCATCGAAGAGGTCAGAGCGACGATCGACGGGTTGGGGATGGTCGTCGAACTTCCCAAGGAGCCTACGCCCGGAGGTGCGGGCGGATCCTCGTCGGGTGCGGCAGATCTTGCGCAACCTGCTGACCAATGCCCAACGCTACGGGGGGCCGAGCCGGCGGATATCGACCGGTGCCCTCCTCGACCAGGTGTGGCTGGAGGTACGGGACAACGGTGGCGGCATCCCCGATGACGAAGCCGCCCACATCTTCGAGCCCTACGTCACCGGCAACTCCGGGGTGCAGGGATCGGTCGGTCTCGGGTTGGCCGTTGCCCGTCAGCTGGCGGAGCTCATGGGAGGGTCGCTCGCCTACGAGCGGAGCGCAGGGGACAGCGTCTTCCGTCTCCTCCTCCCCCTGGCCGACGTCAGGTCACCGGTCCTAGCTTCGCACTCCGACGAGGCCTAGCTAACTTCTACTTGGCAATGCCGGTCATCTCGTCGCCGATCGTCTACTGGCCCTTGATGCTGCTCGGGGCCTACATACTGGGCTCGATTCCGTTCGCCCAGGTGCTGGCTCGGGTCAACGGGGTGGATTTGAGGGAGGTCGGCTCTCGCAACGTCGGGGCCAGCAACCTGACGCGCACCGTCGGGGCCCCCTGGGGTCTCGCCGCCGGGGTGCTGGACGGGCTCAAGGGCCTGGTCCCGGTGTGGCTCGCCCTCAGCGGCGGTCTGGGGCCGGGGGCTGCGGGCCTGGTCGGTGTGTGTGCCGTCATCGGTCACAACTGGTCGATCTTCATGAGGGGCCGCTCCGGCCGCGGCCTGGCCACCGCCTTCGGGATGATCGTGGCATTGAACCCCGCCCTGGCCGTGTGGACCACGGGTTGGGCCGTCGCCGGTTGGAAGATCGGAAGCGGAATCGCCAGTTTTCTCGGGTGGGGTCTGCTTCCCATCGTGGCGATCGCCTTGGGTGTCCCCTACACCGAGAGCCTCGTCATCCTCCTCCTCACGACGGTGCTCATGGGCCGTCGTATGCAAGGCAACCCCGGCGACGACATGGACTGGAGCTCGATGATGCGTCGCGCCCTGTTCGACAAGGACCTGGTGACCGGGACCGCTGGGGAGACGGCTGACGATCCGCTGACTCCGTGAGCCCGAAGCGAGTCTTCTGGATTGCAGTCATTGCCGCCGTCCTGTACGGCGGATTCATCTATTGGGTGGTCACCAACCCCAACTTCGAGCTTCCCGCCATCCAAGGGGCTGCCCTGGCCATCATTGCCTTCGCCGCGTTGTGCGAGATCAGCGCCAAATGGTCTTTTGGCCTCCTCTTCAAGGAGTCGATCCAGGAGATCGGTTCCGATGTCAGGGCATGGTCGGCGTTCAAGGCCGCCCTGGTAGGCGTGGGTGTGGCACGGCTCATCCCTGCCGGTGGGGCGATCACGCCGGTGGCGATGTCGTGGACTGTGCGTGACGAGGTCGCCGACAGCACCGGGCCGGCGATCCGAGCCGTCCTCCTCAACTACGCCGGTCTCCTCATGATGGCCGGCGCCGGTGTCCTCATCGAGCGTCCCGGCCGGGAGATCCCGGTGCTGGGCACTTCTCTCATCGTCATCGCACCCATCGTGCTCGTCATCGGTGTCCTCTTGATGTTCGGCTCGGGGAAGCTGGGCAGCATCGCCAGGTACCTCCCCAAGTTCATCAGGGACAAGGTCGAGACGTCGATGGTCAACCATGCTCCCGGGTGGGAGTCCCAGGTGTACACATGGGCACGTCTGATCCTGGAGGCCGCCGCTTTCTGGCTGGTGATGCAGGCTTTCGGGATCGACGTCTCGGTGAGTCAGGCGGTCGCCACCTACGCCGCCTCCCAGATCGTCGGCGGGCTCCCCGGGATGCCCGGTGGTCTCGGAGTCACCGAGGGCGCGATCACGGCGATCCTGGCCGCCTATGGGTTCCCGGTGTCGACGACATTGGCGCCGGTCCTCGTCTACCGCGTCGTCTCGTACTGGCTTCCGGCGGCGCTCAGCTTCCTCGCCGGCGGCTCGACGTTCCTCCGCTCCGACGAGGCGAAGGCCGTCGCCGAGGCGAGTTAGCCTTCCTCCATGGCCGAAACCGTCAGTTTCGATCTCCTCAACCACGAGGGATCCCCCGTGTCCAGCTCCGACTTCGCCGGCATGAGGTATGTGATGTTCTTCTATCCGAGGGCCATGACCCCCGGCTGCACCCAGGAGTCCTGTGACTTCCGGGACAGCTATCAGGAGTTCCGCGACGCCGGCTACGAGGTGGTCGGGGTCAGTCCCGACCCACCGTCGCGCAACGCCAAGTTCCGGGAGAAGGAAGGGCTCAACTTCGATCTGCTCTCCGATGAGGATCACGCCTTGGCCGAGTCATTGGGGGCTTGGGGCGAAAAGATGCTCTACGGCAAATCGAGTGAGGGGCTGATCAGGTCGACCTTCGTCGTCGACGAGAACGGTGCGGTCGAGAAGGCGTACCGCAACGTGAAAGCGACCGGTCACGTCGCCAGGGTGAAGAGCGACCTCTTGGCGTGAGCACCTGATGCCAGGCGAGCGTCTCGATCGGGCCTTGTCCGCGGAGTTGGCCGATCTGGGAGCGTCGGGAACCGCCAAAGGTCACGAGTCCGTCGTCACCGAGGTCTTGGCCCCGCGTGGCGGTCTCGGGCCCCGGTACCGCCTCAACGGTCACGACGGCGACTTCCTCCGCATGAACTCGAACAGCTATCTCGGGCTGTCATCGCATCCTGCGGTGGTCGACGCCGAAGAAGCCGCGACCCGGCGCTTCGGGTCCGGCCCGGGTGCGGTGCGGTTCATCTCGGGGACCTACCAGCATCACCTCGACCTGGAGCGGCGTCTCGCCGGCTTCCACGGGCGCGAGTCCGCGGTCTTGTTCTCGTCGGCATACGCCGCCGTGCTGTCCACCCTGACCGCGCTGATCACCGAGGAGACGCTTGTGCTCTCCGACGAGCTCAACCACAACTGCATCATCAACGGGATCAAGATGAGCCGACCCGCCGACCGGGCGGTCTACCCCCACCTCGACATGGCGGCCCTCGACGCAATGCTCGCCGACAAGAGTGGCGGGGCCCGCCGCGTCGTCGTCGTGACCGACGGGGTGTTCTCGATGCGGGGCGACTTCGCCGACCTCGCCGCCCTTGGGGCAGTGGCGGACCGTCACGATCAGGCGTATCCGGAGAACGTGGTCCTCGTGGTCGACGACTCGCATGGGATCGGCGCTTACGGGGTGTCGGGTCGAGGGACCGAGGAGGTCACCAGCGGTCGGGCCGATGTTCTGATCGGGACTCTGGGGAAGGCGTTCGGCGTCAACGGGGGCTACGTGACCGCGAGTAGCGTGGTCACCCGGTATCTGCGGGAGCGGGGGCCCACGTACATCTACTCGAATCCGATCACTCCCGGTGAGGCCGCCGCGGCAGACATGGCGGTGTCGATCCTCGACTCGCCGGAAGGGGCCGAGCTGTTGGCCCACCTCACCGCCCTGACCACGACGTTCGAGGCGGGTCTACTGGCGAGCGGTTACGAGACGATCCCGGGACCGCACCCGGTGGTGCCCCTCATGGTCCGGGACACGGGGCGGACCGCCGACCTGGTGCGGCACCTCTTCGACCACGGTGTCCTCGCCACCGGGTTGAACCACCCCGTGGTGCCCAAAGGAGACGAGGAGATCCGGTTCCAGGTGAACGCCGACCACACCGAGGCGGATATCGCCTACGTCCTCGAGGTGCTGGCCGACTTCAACGACGCCGGTAGTCGATCGTCCAGAGCTCACTCCACGTGACGCCGTCGTCCGAGGAGCCCTGCCACCGCCAGAGAAGCGACTCTGCGGTGATCTCGCTGAAGATCATCCGATTGACCCTGGTCACCCCGTCATAGATCGCCGGTTGGGTGGTGAGTGTCATCTCTCCCTCTTCGAATGTCCCCGACAGGGCGATGTAGCCGCCGGAGTTGTCCACCCAGGTCTGGTACCAGAGGCCGAGCCGGGCGTCGTACACGGAGTGGCTCCGGCCGAGGAAATCACCGCCGGTGACGGCGAAGTTCTCCTCGATGACGCAGTCACCGAAGAGACGCTCGATGCGGTTGGTCCCGGTTCCGAGCTCACCCTCCTCGCCCCCGAGTTGCTCCGCCGGCCAGGTGAGGTCCCAGTCGCCGAGCCAGAAGTCGAACTGACGCGCCTCCGGGCTGCTGCACGGTGGTTGAGTCTCTGTCATCGGCCCCGAACCTACCGTTCCGGCTCGTCGACGATCACGAGGACGGCATCTGCCTCCACCTGATCGCCGGGTGCGCAAGACACCTGGCTCACCTGGCCGGGGTGAGGCGAACGCAACGTGTGCTCCATCTTCATCGCCTCCATGACCACGAGGGCCTGACCCGTCCTCCACGGTCGCACCCACCTCCACCTCCACCCGGATCACCTTCCCCGGCATGGGGGCGTGCAGCGAGCCGCGGGCCTCCCCGGTGGCTCGTTCGGGGAAGCGGGGCACCTCCACCAGATGGGCGGGGCCGATCTCTGAGTCGACGTGACGATCGGCGCCATATCGCGAGATTTCGAACCGGTGGTGACGGTCCCCGACTTCGATGGTCACCTCGTCGGGGGTCGCAGCACGCACGGCCACGCTCCCCACCCCGTCCAGTTGAAAGTCCTCGGTCATCGAATAGCGGACTTCGACGATCCGGTCCCCGATCCGGTAGGAACGGTGCTGGAGATGTCCCGGGGAGTTGCGCCACCCGGAGGGCAACGTGGCCAGGGTCCTGGTGGAAGCTCTTTCCAATGCCTGATCGCTCGCCGCGGCCGCCAGTGCGGCGAGACGCTCCTCGACTGGTTCGAGCAGAGGTCGTCCCAATTCGGACACGTCGTGGCGCTGGAGGAAGTGGGTGTCGGTCTCCCCGCCGGCGAACTCGGGGTGCTCCAGGATTCGCACCAGGAGGGCCCGGTTGGTGGTGGACCCGTGGATGTGGGCCTGCCGCAGGGCGGTGGCCAGCACCTCGGTGGCACCTGCCCGGGTCGGGGCGTGGGCTATCACCTTGGCGATCATGGGGTCGTAGTGGACGGTGACGCTGGAACCGGCGGCGACTCCGGCGTCGACCCGTAGACCCTCCATCTCGGGGAAGTCGAAGCGCCGGAACTCCCCGGTCACCGGCAGGTACGAGTTGAGCGGGTCCTCCGCATAGAGCCGGGCCTCGATGGCGTGCCCGGCCATGCGGGGGCCCTTGTCGGGGAGGGGCACCCCGTCGGCGACCTCGAGCTGTAGTCGCACCAGGTCGACCCCGGTGACCATCTCGGTGACCGGGTGCTCGACCTGGAGCCTGGTGTTCATCTCCAGGAAGTAGAACCTGCCGTCCTGGAACAGGAACTCGACCGTCCCGGCCCCGACATAGCCGACGGCCTTGGCGGCCTCCACGGCTGCGTCACCCATCGCCTGGCGTAGTGCCTCGTCCACGGCCGGCGAAGGAGACTCCTCGATGATCTTCTGATGACGTCGCTGGATCGAGCACTCCCGCTCGTAGAGCGACATCACGGTGCCTTCGGTGTCGCCGAAGACTTGGATCTCGATGTGGCGCGGGGCGGTCAGGTACTTCTCCAGGAAGAGTGTGTCGTCCCCGAACGAGGCGGCCGCCTCCCGGCCGGCGGCGGCGATGGCGTCGTCGAGCTCGGACGGGTCTGCCACCACCCGCATCCCCTTGCCACCTCCGCCCGCCGACGCCTTGACCAGGACCGGGAACCCGAGTGACATGGCGGCGCTGCCCACCGCGGTCAGACCGGCGAGCTCGACTGAGGGAAGCGTCGGCACCCCTGCCGCCTCCATGAGCCGTTTCGACTCGAGCTTGGAGCCCATCGTCTCGATCGCCTCCGGCGATGGGCCCACCCAGGTGATCCCCGAGGCGATCACCGCTCGGGCGAAGTTTGCGTTCTCGGCGAGGAATCCGTATCCGGGATGGATGGCGTCCGCCCCGGTCTCCTTGGCGGCGGCCATCACCGCCTCGATGTCGAGATAGGTGTCCACGGCAGCCATCCCCGGAAGGAGCACGGCCTGGTCCGCCTCCCGGGCGTGAGGCTCACCGGCATCGGCGTCTGAGTAGACGGCGACGGTGGAGAGGCCCATCTCGCGGCATGTGCGAAAGATCCGACGGGCGATCTCACCCCGGTTGGCGACGAGAACCTTGGAGATCATCGGTGGCGGCAGGCTAGCTGTGCAGCTGGGACGCAGTCCTGTGGGGACACTGGATAGGAATCTGCCCCCCGGTAGAATCCGGGGCATGGACAACGAGACGAAGTCTCGGTTCCCGTCCGTCCCCGTGGCAATCCTGGTTCTCGTCGTTGGGTTGGGTCTGCTCACGTGGTGGGGGGTGCGGACCGTCATCGACGCCATCCCCACGCCAGGTGACATCGCCGGCATCTTCGAGCCCGAGCCCTACGAGGAGATCGGGCCGGTCACCATCACTGCGATCAGGGACCTGGCTCAGCTGACGACGGTCGAGACCGTGCAATACACCATCGTGGAGAAGGGCACCGACGAGGGCTGGCTCGCCTGGGCCCGGGGCGACTCGCTGCGAATGTTCGCAGTGGCCCGCATCGGGGCCGGTGTCGACCTCCAGGACCTCAGCGTGCGCGACGTGGTCGTCGGCGACGACGGTGTCGTCGAGGTGAACGTGCCGGCGGCAACCATCCAGTACGTCGACCCCGACGAGGAATCCACTCAGGTCCTGGAACGGGACGTCGGTATCTTCACCAGCGGCGATCCCGGTCTCGAATCGGATGTCCGCCGGATCGCGGACGAGGTGCTCGTCGACAATGCGATCGAGGAGGGGATACTGGACAGGGCCGAGGACAACGCCCGCACCGTCCTCACCGACTTCCTGCTCAGCCTGGGGTATGCCGACGTCGAGGTCACCTTCGACGCCCCCCTCCCCGAAGAAGGCTAAGGCATTCGCGGTCTGTGGGGAGTTCCCTTCGGGAACTCCAACGTCTCCAGCCTTCGGCTGGAGACGCTACATCCGGAAGACACCGAACCGATCGGTGCCTTGGACGGGTGCGGAGTGGATCGCCGACAAGGCGACGCCGAGCACGGGGCGGGTGTCCCGGGGGTCGATCAGCCCATCGTCTCGGACCCGCGCCGTCGAGTAGTACGCCTGCTCCGACTCCTCCATCATGGCGGTGAGCTCGGCGGTGCGGCTGGCGTCGGCCTTCTCGTCGAAATCCAACCCCTGGGACTCGGCGGACTGCCTCGCCACGATCGACATCACCCCGGCCAGCTGCTTGGCACCCATCACGGCCACCTTGTGCGTCGGGTAGCCGAACACGAAACGGGGCTCGTAGGCCCGCCCGGACATCCCGTAGTTTCCCGCCCCGTAGGACACCCCGGCCATCAATGAGATGTGAGGCACCTCGGAGTTGGCCACCGCGTTGATCATCTTGGCGCCGTCCTTGATGATCCCCCGTTGCTCGTACTCCTTGCCGACCATGTAGCCGGTGGTGTTGTGGATGAACAGGATCGGCGTGTCGTAGCGGTTGCAGAGCTGGATGAACTCGGTCGTCTTCTTCGCCTCGTCGCTGAAGATCACCCCCTGCTGATTGGCGACCACGCCAATCGGATACCCGTGCACCGAACCCCATCCGTTGAGGATCGAGGTGCCGTAGACCGCCTTGTACTCCTCGAGCTCGGAACCGTCGAGTGTGCGCGCCAGGATCTCGCGCATGTCGAAGGGGACCCGCAGGTCGGCCGGGATGACCCCCAGGATCTCGTCGGGGTCGTGAATGGGGTCGGTCGCCGGCTTGGTGGGCCCGTACCCCTGCTTGCGCCAGTTGAAGTGGGCCACGATGTCCCTCCCCAGGCGGATCGCCTCGTGCTCGTCGTCGGCGAAGTAGTCGCTGAGACCTGAAACCTTGGAGTGCATCTCCGCCCCGCCCAGCTCCTCGTCGGTCGACTCCTCTCCAGTCGCCATCTTGACCAGGGGAGGCCCGCCGAGGAACACCTTGGCCTGTTCCCGCACCATCACCGCGTAGTCACACATGGCAGGGAAGTAGGCGCCTCCGGCGGTGGAGCTGCCGAACACGATGGCGACGGTGGGGATGCCCTCTTTGGAGAGACGGGTGAGGTTGCGAAACCACTTGCCGCCCACCAGGAACACGTCGGCTTGGTCGGGCAGGTCCGCTCCACCCGATTCCACCAGGTTGAGAAGCGGGAGCCGGTTCTCCATGGCGATGTCCATGATCCGGAGCGACTTGGCCAGCGTGTACCGGTTGAACACCCCGGCCTGGCTCGTCGGGTCGTTGGCGAGGATGGCGCACTCGACCCCGTTGACCACGCCGATCCCGGTGACGAGGTTGGCGCCCAGTGGCTTGTCGGTGCCCCACGCAGCCAGGGTCGACAGCTCGAGGAATGGCGAGTCACGATCGACGAGCAGGTCGATTCGCTCACGGGGGAGCAGCTTTCCCCGTTCGCGGTGTCGCTGCACGTACTTCTCGCCGCCCCCGAGCCGGGCCTGGGCTTGGAGACGCTCGAACTCGGCGAGGCTCTCCTCCATGGCGGTGCGGTTGGCTTGGTACTGCTCGGAACGCGTGTCGAGACGCGTCTTCAACACCGGCATGGGTTGGAGCGTAGTTAGCGGGTGTCAGCCGCTGTGGACCGCGGACTCCTGGTAAGGCTCGAGCATGATGCACTCGCCGGGGCACTCCTCCGCCGACTCGATCACGTCGTCGATGAGGGCGTCGGGGACACGGGCGAGCCCGCGCGAACCGTCGGGCGCTGATTCACCGTCGAAGATCACCGTCCGCCCGAAGTGCTTGGACTCTTCCTTGACGATCCAGAGCCCGTCGTCGCGACCGACGAAGACGTCGGGGGTGATCTCTTCGCAGATGCCGTCGCCAGTGCAGAGGTCTTGATCGATCCAAACCATTAGCTTGGTTGCGTCGGCCATGCCCCCAACTTAGATGGTCGCGGGCGTCTACCCAACTCAGACGCGTTCCCATGCACGAGGACGGAATACTGTCCATGAGCCGTTCAGAAAGGTCGACATGCAGGAAGTTCTAGAGAGACTCCAGGGCCGGATCGGGACCGAGTCCGGTGTGAGTGACTGGTGGGAAGTGACCCAGGATCGGGTCGATGCCTTTGCCGAGGCCACCGGGGACCACCAATTCATCCACGTCGATCCGGAGCTGGCGGCGCAGACACCCTTCGGGGGCACCATCGCCCACGGATTCCTGACGTTGTCGCTGACCGTCGCCATGGGAGCCGAGGTGGTCCGTGACTTCGGGAGCCCGATGATGGGTGTGAACTACGGTCTGGACAAGGTGAGGTTTCCCGCCCCGGTCCCGGTGGGATCGAGGATCCGGGTGCGGATCACGCTCGACGAGGCCTCCGAGGCTCCCGGTGGTATCCACCTCAAGGAGACCTATGTCACCGAGATCGAGGGTCAGGAGAAGCCGGGCATGGTGGCCGAGCGACTCTCCCGGCTGTACTACTGAACCACCCTTCTGTGCGGATCTGTCCCGCTCCTGGCGAGACAGATCCGCACAGAACGGCTGAAGCTCAGCTCAGGGAACGGCCGCCGCCCACCACGATCACCTCGCCGGTGATGTAGGAGGAGAGGGGGGTGAGCAGGAACCAGACGACGTTGGCGATCTCGTTCGGGGTCCCCATGCGGTCGAGCGGGATCGACGACACCATCTTCTCGAGGACGTCATCGGGGATGGCCAGCGCCATCTCCGTCCCGATCAGCCCGGGCGCCACGGCGTTGACCCGGACGTGTGGGGCGAGGGACAGTGCCAACGCCCGAGTCAGGCCGACGACTCCGCCCTTCGACATCGAGTAGTTGAACTGCCCGAAGTTGCCCAGATAGGCCCGGGAGGCGATGTTCACGACTGAGCCGCCTTCGGCGACGAGATCGGCCAAGGCGGTCGTGAGCCGGAACGTGGCCCCGAGGTTGACGTCGAGCACCGCGGTGAAGTCGGCGTCCGTCATGTTGACGAGACGGGAGTCGCGGGTGATGCCGGCGTTGTTGACCAGACCGAGGAGGGGGAGGCCGAGGTCGGTGACCGTGGCGCGGACAGCTTCGACCCCTTCGCCCGTCGTCAGGTCGACCTGCACCGGGATCACGTCGTCGATGCTCCCGAGCTCCGGGGCGAGGTCGACGCCCACGACCGAGAAGGACGGGTTGGCCGCGAGCCGCTCGGTGATGGAGCGCCCGATGCCGCGGGCGGCGCCGGTGACGACGATCGCCCCGTTCATGGCAGCGTCTTCCCCGAGATGGCCCGCGCCCAGCCTGATCACCTCTCCGGTCAGCCCCCTCGAATCCGCTGCGAGCCTTTGCACCCACTCGTCGATCACCTCCGGCTCGACGGTGTCGTCGTAGGCGAGGACGTTGACCGTCCAGCCACGACGCGACCCTTCGAGTGCGGCGGTGCGGGCCGCCGACAGCAGACCGGTGGCGACCATCGCATTGCCGGCGCCCCTGCGCCCCAACAGATCGTCGTGGTGCACGACGTAGACGAAGTTTTGCTCGGCCTGGGCCGCGGACCTGCTCATCTGGAAGGCGCGGTCCAACTCGGCGCGGACTCGAGCCCAATCGTCATCGACCACGTTGGCACGGAACACGTTCACGGCGCGATCGCCCTCCCCTCCTCGATCATGGTCTCGATTGTGGTGGCGTCGACACCCATCTCCTTCATCAGGGTGCGTGTGTCCTGCCCCAGTGATGGAGGCAGGATCTGTGAGCGCGCCTGGTCACCGTCGAGCCGAAGCGGCGAGCCGGTGGTGCGGACGTGTCCCGCGACGGGATGGTCGAACTCCACGAGCATGCCATGCCGGCGCGCTTGGGGGTCCTCGAACGCCTCGGCGATGGTGAGGACCCGGCCGACCGGGACTCCGGCCTGCTCGAGGAGGTCGACCCAGAACTCGACACCCTCGGTCTTGAACACCCGGGCGAGTTTCCGGGCCAGCGATTCCCGGCCGGCCATCCGCTCCTCGTTGCTGGGGAACTCCTCGACGAGATCGGGACGCTCGATGGCGTCGCAGAGCAGCTCGAAGTGGCGATCGGAGACGATGGCGAGAGTGAAGGGGCCGTCTGCCGCCTCGAAGACCTGGTTGGGGGCGAGAAATGGGCTGGCCGTCCCGGTTCGCTCCGGCTGTCTCTTGGCGGCGAGCCCGATTGCGTTCCAGCCCGATTGGACCGCCATGAGCCCGTCTCGCAATGAGATGTCGATGCGTCGTCCGCGGCGTGGGCTCTCGGCGAGGGCAGCGCAGACGGCCAGCGCCGTGTTGGTCCCGGCGACGTAGTCGGCGATCGTGGTGGCGGTCTTGCGAGGCCCGTCCTTGGCCTCCCCGGTGATCGAGATCATCCCCGACTCGCCCTGGAAGATGATGTCGACACCCGCTCGTCGGGAGTAAGGGCCCTCAGCCCCGAATGCGGAGATCACGGTGTAGATCAGCTCGGGGTTCAACTCGCGGCAGCGGCTCTCCCCGAGCCCGAGACGTTCCATCGCCCCGTGTCGCAGATTGTGGAGCACCACGTCTGCCTTGCGCACCAGATTGTCGAGGACCCGCTTCGCCACCCAATCCGAGGTGTCGAGGGCGATCGACTCCTTGCCGCGGTTGACCGCCATGAAGAAGGCTGACTCACCGTTCTGATACGGCCCGAACCCGCGTCCCAGGTCTCCGGTCGCCGGCTCGACCTTGATCACCCGGGCGCCGAGGTCGGCGAGCAGCATCCCTGCATAAGGGGCGGCGATGAGGTTGCCGAACTCGACGACGACGACGCCCCGCAGGGGTGCGTCAGACACGTTCGACGACCGTGCTGATCCCTTGACCCACCCCGATGCACATCGTGGCGAGCCCGTAGCGGGCGTCGCGTCTGGCCATCTCGTGGATCAGGGTGACCAGGATCCGGGCCCCCGAGGCGCCCAGGGGATGACCGAGGGCGATGGCTCCGCCGTTGACATTGACGCGTTCGGGGTCGAGGCCGAGGAGACGCACGCTGGCCACCGCTTGGGCCGCGAACGCCTCGTTCAGCTCGACGAGGTCGAGGTCGGCTACGGAGAGTCCCGCCCTGCGCAGCGCTTTCTCCGAGGCGGGGACCGGGCCGATGCCCATGATGTCGGGGTGGACCCCCGCCGCCCCGGTGGCGGCGATTCGGGCAATCGGGGTCAGACCATGGCGGTCGAGGCCCTGTTCGGTGGCGAGGAGGAGGGCCGCCGCACCGTCGTTCATGGGCGAGGAGTTGCCGGCGGTGACCGTCCCTCCCTCCTTGAAGACCGGAGCCAGCCCGGCGAGGGCTTCGAGCGAGGTGTCGGCGCGGGGCCCTTCGTCGGAGTCGATGGTGACGGTTCCACGGCGTCTCGGGTCGACGGGAGCGTCGATGGGGAGGATCTCCGATTCGAAACGGCCCGCGTTCGCCGCGTCCACCGCTTTGCGATGACTGTCCAGGGCGAAGATGTCCTGGTCCTCACGGGTCACGTCGTACTTGGCCGCCACCTCCTCGGCCGTCATCCCCAGTGTGATCGGCGGGTAGAGCCGGTCCATCTCCGGGTTGACCAGTCGCCATCCGAGCACCGTGTCGGCTGACTCGGGAAAGCCGGTGGCGAAGCCCTTCTCGGCCTTGCTGATGACATAGGGCGCCCGGCTCATCGACTCCGAGCCTCCGGCGATCATCACGTCACCCCAGCCATCGGCGAGGGCGTGGGTGGCGGAGACCACGGCCTGCATCCCGGAACCGCAGAGCCGGTTCACCGTCGCCCCGGGGACCTCGATGGGGAGCCCGGCGAGGAGGGAGGCCATACGGGCGACGTTCCGGTTGTCCTCACCCGCCTGGTTGGCGGCGCCCCACTGGATGTCCTCGATCGCCATCGGGTCGAGGTCGGGATGACGTCCCATCAGGCTCGCGGATGGCGTGGGCGGCGAGGTCGTCGGGTCGAACCAGGGCGAGACTGCCCCCGAGCCTTCCCATCGGGGTGCGCACCCCGTCGACGATGTAGATGCTGCTCATCGACACCAATTGTGGCCGATCGCGCCGGTCCATACCGTTCTGTGAGTGTTTCCGTCCAGAATCTGGACGGAAACACTCACAGAACGGTGGTTGGTAAGTTGGCCGGCATGGACACACCCGAGCAGCTGAACTTCACCGAGTCGGAAGCCGCCAACCGTCTCCTGGCCAGTGATGGGCTCGCCCTGCTCATCGGGATGCTCCTCGACCAGCAGTTCCCCATGGAGAGGGCCTTCTACGGGCCCTATCTGCTCGCCGAGCGGCTCGGTGAGGATCTCGACGAGGAGCGGATCGCCCACTGGGACCCCGAAGAGCTGGCGACGATGTTTCAGCGGCCCGCCGGCGATCCACCAGTACTGGTCGGCGATGGCGCAACGCACCCAGGCGCTTTGTTCCGACGATCGTCGACGACTACGACGGCCGGGCCGAGAACATCTGGGAGACGGCGGAAACCGGAGCCGAGCTGCTCAAGCGTCTCAAGGCGCTGCCCGGGTTCGGCGACGCCAAGTCCCGCATCTTCGTTGGCTTGCTGGGCAAACGTCTCGGGTGGGCCCGCCCGAAGATGGGAGGAGAAGGCGGCCGACTGGCCGAGCATCGCCGATGTGGCGACCTTCGACGATGTGGCGACCCTTCGTCTCCAGAAGAAAGCGATGAAAGCAGTCGAGAAAGGGCTGAAGTCCCCTCAATCTTCGTGACGATCTCTGCCGATACTGATATCTCAGAGAGGGACGATGTTGGAAGGACCAAATCTTTCGGGGCAGCTTTCGGACTGGAGCATCAACGATCTGCTCCAGATCATGCAGGTCACCAAGAAGACCGGCTCGCTCGACATCGAGGGTCAGCGTCGCGGTCGGATCCACTTCGTCGACGGAGCGGTCACCGGTGCCGAGCTCGCCGGGGCCAAAGGCAGTTACCGGGGCACCGATCGCGGCGCCATCGCCGACATCCTCTACGTCCTCTCCACACTCGACTCCGGCTCATTCGGCGTAGGCCCCGCCGACGGCCCCTCTGCCGACGGGTTCGTGGTCGAGGACATCATGGGCGAGGTTGCCGCCCTTCGCTCCCTCGAAGGCGAGGTCATCGACGCCGGGCTGTTCGAGGCAGCCGGTGTCCGGCTCATCCGCGAGGTGTCGGAGCCGGTGAGCCTGGCCCCCGAGGACTGGCAGGCGTTGGTCACCCTCGTCCAGCCCTTTACCTTCGACTTCCTCGAGTCCCGCGTCGGTCGTGGCGGCGCCGTCCGGATCTTCCACACCCTCCATCGTCTCGGGGTCGCAGAGGCGATCGAGAACGACGACGACGAGTCGGCATGGCTGGATCATCTCGCCGACGGGGTGGCCAACGGCTCCGAGCCGACCTGGCTCGAGCCGGTCACCGACGACCCCGCCCGGCGTCATGCCGCCCCGGAGCCGGAGGCGGAGCCGGTGGCCGTCTCCGAGCCGACGCCCGAGCCCGAGCCGAGCCCGTCGCCGCGGCACCCGAACCGGAGGTCGTGGTCGAGCCCGCGCCACAGCCTGCCGGGGCGTTCGGCGTGTCGGCACCGGCCTCCACCACCCTCACCGACGGTGTCTACGACGAGATCCGTCGTCTTCGCAGCAAGGTCTCGGAGAGCAAGTAGGGGTTAGCCTCGCTCGACCATGGCCGAGCGAACCCCCTGGAAACCACATCGTCCCCTCTTCATCGGTCTCGCCGGTGGCTCGGGGTCGGGAAAGACCACGATCGCCGAGGAGGTCGTCGAGCCGGTCTCGAGGGACGTGTCGCCCTCCTCCATCACGACGCCTACTACCGGAACCGCGTCGACCTCACCTTCGAGGAGCGCACCCGGGTGAACTACGACCATCCCCACTCGCTGGAGACAGAGCTGCTGATCGAGCATCTCGGGATGTTGCGCACCGGGCTGGCCGTCGAGCATCCCGTCTACGACTTCCCCGCGCACCTGCGATCACCGGAGACCATCCGCATCGAACCCGCCCCGGTGATCGTCGTCGAAGGCATCCTCGTCCTCTCCGAGCCGGAGCTCCGCTCCGAGCTCGACCTGAAGATCTTCGTCGACACCGACCCTGACCTCCGTCTCGCCCGGCGGCTCGAACGCGACATCGCAGAACGGGGCCGCTCGGTCGAATCGGTCATCGCGCAGTACTTCAAGACGGTCCGACCGATGCATCTCGAGTTCGTCGAGCCTTCGCGGCGGTATGCCGATCTGATCATCCCCGAGGGTTACAACCCGGCGGCGGTGGCCACGGTCGTCGAGTTGATCCGGTCGCGCCTCAACTGAAGCGACTCAGCCGATCAGAAGATCTCCTCCTGGCGCCCGTCGAGGAACTCCACCCCATTTGCCGACGAGGAATGCGTCTTCCTCGAGCATGACTCGCGCCGGCTGGCCTCCCCACTCGACGACATCCAGCTCGACTGCCAGCTCGATCGACCATGCGGTGTCGACGCCGGAGCGGGTAGTCGCCGGCGCCATCCACCCTCCCTTGGTTGTCCCAGAGCCCGATGGTCGACCCGGCGGCGTGCCCGTGGAGCCCGATCGGGTGGGTGTAGATCACCGGCCTGATCCCCTCGGCCCTCGCCCGATCCAGGGTGGTGGCCAGGACCTCGTTCCCGGTGGCGTCGGGTCGTCATCGCGTTCATCAGGATGTCCTGGAGCCGGTTGGCCTGCCGAATGCGGTGCGGAAAGACGCGGGGGGCTCGGTCTCACCAGCGGTCGAGCACGTAGCCGTGCTGCTGCTGGTCGGTGTGATAGCCGTTGACGGACGATCCCGAAGTCGATATGGACGAGGTCACCGGGCTCGATCACCCGATCTTGCAGCCCGTCCGCGGGTGTGGCCGGGCTGTCACCGGGACGCTGCACGGTCACCCCCGGGTGGAACCAGCTTCCGTGCCCCGCTGTCATGGGTGGCCTGGGCGAGCCACCAGGCGACGTCCTGGGTCGTGGTGACACCGGGTGGATCACCTCCGTCGAGAGGGCCCGCGCCAGGAACCCGTGGGCGATCGCGACACGCCTCGCTCATCGTCCGGACCTCTTCGGGGAGCCGGGTCTCCAGCCAGCCGATCGCCAGGGGATCGGCCGGGGCCAGCTCGTGACCGGCGAGTGTCTTCGCGCATGGCGTCGGGCTGGGTGGCGCTGAGCCCGTCGGCGAGTGCGAGACACTCGGAGGTGTCGACTCGCGATCGGGCCGCTCACGTCGTCGAGGTATGTGGCGAGGGCAGACCACTGGTCGGGCTTCGATGCCGGATCCCAGACCGAAGGGAACGGCCCGACCGGATAGCGGGCGACGGCGGCCCGGCTCGCTCCCCAATCCTTGAAGACGAGGATGGTCCTTCGGCGCGCGGTCGAGAGCCAGGTAGCGGGGAGCATCGTGGCCGGCGACCGGGTCCTCGTTGTACTCCCGGGCCACGATCACCCACGCCTCGAAACCGTGCCGTCGCATCAGGTCGGGAACGATGCTGCCGAGACGTTGCTCCAAGAGCTTGTCGTGCTCGCTCGCCGCAACCCTGAGATCCATCGAGGCAAGGTAACACCCGTCTCTTAGACTCTCGACCCATGTCTGTGCGATCCACAGTCTCGGTCATCGGAGTCGGCGCCATGGGTGAGGCCCTGGTGTCGGGTCTGCTCGGCGCCGGATGGGACCCGGCCGATGTCGCCCTGTGCGTCCGGCGGGCGGATCGGGCCGAGGAGCTGGCGGCCCGCACCGGGTGCCGGGTGAGTCTCGACTCGCCGAGAGCATCGCCGGCAGCGATCGTCGTGGTCGTGGCGGTCAAGCCCCGCGACGTGGCTTTGGTCGTCAAGGCCCTGGATGGTGTCGTGGAAGACGCCCAGGTCATCATCTCCCTCGCTGCCGGGGTGACCACCCAGACCTACGAGAGCGTCCTCGGGACGGTCCCGGTGGTTCGCGCCATGCCCAACACGCCCGCCCTGGTCCGGGAAGGGGTCACCGGCATCGCCGCCGGCAACCATGCCGGGGTGGATCAGCTCGAGGTGGCGCCGTGAGGTCCTGGGCGCAGTGGGCTCGGTCCGGATCATGGAAGAGACGCTCATGGATGCCGTGACCGCGGTCTCCGGCACCGGTCCCGCCTACGTCTTCCTCCTCGCCGAGGCCCTCACCGAGGCGGCGATGCGTGAGGGTCTGCCTCGTGACGTCGCCGAGAGCTTCGTCCACCAGACGATCAGAGGGGCCGGGCACCTCCTCACCGAGACCGGGAAGAGCCCGGCCCGGCTCCGTCACGAGGTGACGTCTCCGGGGGGCACCACGGCGGCGGCCATGCATGTGCTGGAGGAGAAGGGCTTCCGGGCCCTGGTCGAGGATGCCGTCCGTGCCGCCGCCGTACGGGCGCGCGGAGCTCGGAGGCGACGCCTGAGTCTGTTCACCCGGGCCACCGTCTCGGTGGCCAATTCCGAGCCGGTGGAGAAGCTGTTCACCTCGACCAGGCCGGGTCGGGCGGTGGCGGAGCGGTTCGTCGCCGGAGACACCCTCGAGAGCGCCGTGATCGTGGCTCATCGTCTCAACGACACCGGGTTCCTGGTGTCCCTCGACCTCCTCGGCGAGGAAGTGACCGATGCCGAATCGGCGGCGAAGGCGGTGGACGAATACCTGGAATGTCTCGATCGCGATCGAGTCCGAGGGTCTCCAGGCCAACATCTCGATAAAGCCGACTCAGCTCGGTCTGGCGATCGACGAGGACCTGGCCATGGCCTCGATCGCACGGCTCGGGGAGCGAGCCGCGGCAGTGGGCACGACGGTGACGATCGACATGGAGGACTCCCGCTACACCGAGGCGACCGTGCGGCTGTTCGAGCAGGGCAAGACGGCGACCGGGAACTTCGGGGTGGCACTCCAGGCCTATCTCCATCGCACTCCGAGCGACATCGAGCGTCTGGCGCCGAGGGGTGGTCACATCCGGCTGTGCAAGGGTGCCTACGTCGAGCCCGAAGCGGTTGCCCTCACCTCCCGCAAGGCCGTCGACGCCGCCTTCTCCCAGCAGTTGCGGGCATTGATGGCACTGGAGGGGGTCACACCGGCGATCGCCACTCACGACACGGCTCAACTCGACCTGGCGCGAGAGCTGGCCGAGGGGAGGGAAGCGCCGTTCGAGTTCCAGATGCTCTACGGGGTCCGCCCCGAGCTGCAGCGCAGCTGGTCGCCGAGGGCCACCCATTACGGGTATACCTGCCGTTCGGCTCACAGTGGTACCCGTACCTCACCCGACGTCTCGGCGAGCGCCCCGCCAACTTCTGGTTCTTCGCCCGTGCCCTCTTCTCGGGGTCGTGACTCGTTTGACTTCCACCACGGTTGAAGTCGTAGCGTTCCCTGATGGACTCTGGACCTCGACCGGATCGCCCGGCATCGAACCATCGATCTCACCACCACCGGGCGCAAGTCGGGCCGGCCCAGTCGGATCGAGATCTGGTGGTTCCGGGTCGACGGCCGGTTCATCATCAGTGGCACACCCGGTCGTCGCGACTGGTTGGCCAATGTCCTCGCCGATCCACGGGTCACCGTGCACGTCGACGGTGAGGACATCCCCGCCCGGGCCGTCCCCATCGACGATCCCGATTTCCGCAGACGCTTCTTCACCCAGCCGGCGACGTCGTGGTACTCGAGCCAGGCGCAGCTCGACGGTCTCGTGGCCTCGGCACCGATGGTCGAGATCGTCTTCGGGCCCGACCAGTGAGGCTTAGCATCCGGAAGGATGCCCGAGCCGAGGTCCGACTTCGACACGCTGATCGGGCCCGATCGGCGTCTCCCTCCCCGTCCGCAGGGGCTCGGCGCCGTGGTCGTCGTCATCGCCGCACTGGTGGCCTTGGGTTTCGTGGCGTTGTGGCCCACCGAGACACCTGACCTCGATCTGAGCGAGATCGGGTTCGCCGACGAGGTGGTCCGGGCCGAGACCGTCATCGCCACCACCGGGCCTTGTCGGGACGCCGTCGACCTCGACTGTCGGCTGTTCCAGCTCACCCTGCTCGACGAGCCGGTGGGTGACATCGCCATTCTCGAGTTCCCCGACGAGCGGGGACAACCACGAGCTGACCGAGGGCGACGTCGTCTTCCTCTCCGTCGTGACGTTCGAGGACGGCACAGTCGACTATCAGTACGCCGACCAGGACCGTCGGCTCGGTCTCGTGTTGCTGGCACTGATCTTTGCGGCGGCGGTCATCGGGCTCGGTCGGATGCGCGGGGTGGCGGCATTGGCAGGTCTGGTGATCAGCGTCGCGATCCTGCTCTGGTTCATCCTGCCCGCGATCGTCGCCGGGGAGAACGCGGTCCTCGTCGCCCTGGTCGGTGGCGGGGCGATCGCCCTGGTGTCGCTGTATCTGGCGCACGGGTACAACTCGCTGACCCACGTCGCCGCACTGGGTGCCTTCTCTGCCCTGCTGCTGACCACCTTCCTCTCCTGGCTGTCCATCGAGGTCGCCAACTTCTCGGGCCTCGTCTCCGAGGAGGCGTTCTACCTGCTCCTCGTCCCCGATTTCGACCTGAGCGGCCTTCTGCTCGCCGGGATCGTCCTCGGGGCGATCGGTGCGCTCGACGACGTCACGGTCACCCAGGCCTCCGCCGTCTGGGAGGTCCACGGGGCGAACGCGACCCTCGACCATCACGCCCTGTACGAGTCGGGGATCCGGGTGGGTCGCGATCACATCGTCTCCACGGTCAACACGCTCCTCCTGGCCTACGCCGGCGCCTCCCTGCCCCTTCTCATCTTCTTCACCCTCGCCGACCAGAGCTTCGGCTTCATCGCCAGCTCCGAGGTGGTCGCGGTGGAGATCGTGAGGACGCTGGTGGGCTCGATCGGGCTGGTGGCGGCTGTGCCCGTGACCACCTGGCTCAGCGCCAGGGTCGTTCATCGAGCGCAGACTCGGGAGATGGAGTCCCCCACATCCGTCTGACGAGGTAGGGGACAGGTCGAGTTCACGTCGGGGGGAGACGCCCCTCCTACACTCGCCGCCCATGGTCAGCGTTCGTCGCCCCCGCACCTCGCAGGTACTGGAGACGCTGGGCATCCTGTCGGCGTTGGGCACTATCGCCCTCGGCCTGCTCGGCACGTTGCCGGATCACCCTCATCAGGAGGTGGGCCGCGAGGTGTTCGGGAACATCCCCGACGCCGTGGTGGTGATGTTCTATGTAGGTCTGGCGGCTTTCCTCTACCTGACGTTCCATCTCTTCGCACAGCGGTCCGAGAGCTGGGCACAGGGTGGCCCGGACGATCGGACCGGCAAGCTGGGGACGACGGATGGGCCGGCTCTACGAGGGGCTGACGATGAAGACCCTGATGCGCGACCGGCGCTCCGGGGTCATGCACTCGATGGTCTACTACGGCTTCATCGTCCTCTTCCTCGGCACGGTGACGCTGGAGATCGACCACCTCCTCCCGGCCGATCTCAAGTTCCTCGAGGGCAATGTCTACCTGGGGTACTCGGCGATCCTCGATCTCGCCGGGCTGGTGTACCTGGGCGGGCTCGCTCGCCGCCGTTGGGATCCGTTACGGGCTGAGACCCTGGAGGCTCCGCTCCAAGACCAAGCCCCAGGACATGCTGATCCTCGGCAGTGCTGGCGTTGATCGGGATCACCGGTCTCCTCGTCGAGGCGGCGCGGATCGCACTGGCGGGTCGCCCCGACTTCGAGGTCTGGTCGTTCCTCGGCTTCCCGCTGTCCTACCTGTTCGATGTGGCCGACGCCGGGGACTGGCACCGATTTCTCTGGGTGACCCACGTCTTCTCGTTCGTCGCCTTCCTGGTGGTGCTGCCCCTGACCAAGTTGCGGCACATGTTCACGTCGCCGGCCAACATGTTCCTCTCGGCCCACGATCGGCCCAAGGGGGCGATGCGCCCGATGCCCAACCTGCTCGAGGCCGAGGACATCGAGTCGATCGGCGTGAGTGTGGCCACCGACCTCACCTGGAAGCAGATCTTCGACACCGACGCCTGCACGGTCTGCGGCCGTTGCACCTCGGTCTGTCCCGCCAACATCACCGGCAAGCCACTCGACCCCCGGGAGATGGTGCTCAAGTCCGGCGAGGTCGCCGCCTCCCTGGCCGGGGTGGCGGCCCCGGTCTCCACCACGGCGGTGCTGGAGGGGGCGGGGTCGCTCTTCGAGCGGATCCGGCCCGAGGAGGTCTTCGCCTGCACCACCTGCCGGGCCTGCGACGAGATCTGCCCGGTCGACATCGAGATCCTGGATCGGATCCTCGACATGCGTCGCTATCTGACGCTGATGGAGTCGGAGTTCCCCGCCGAGCTGGGGAAGGCGTTCGTCGCCATGGAGAACCAGTCCAACCCTTGGGGGCTGAGCCAGCAGGCCCGCGCCGACTGGACCAGCGAGCTCGACTTCGACCTCCCGATCTTCGGGCAGAACGGAGTCGACCACCGCCGAGTACCTGTGGTTCGTCGGATGTGCCGGTTCGTTCGACGACCGCAACACCGCGGTCTCGGTGGCGCTGGCCCGGCTGATGACACCGGGCGGGCATCGACTTCGCCATCCTCGGCCAGCGGGAGTTGTGCAACGGCGATCCGGCGCGCCGTTCGGGCAACGAATTCGTCTTCCAACAGCTGGCCTTGCAGAACGTCGCCACGTTCGAAGAGCTGGGGGTGAAGAAGATCATCACCCAATGCGCTCATTGCTTCAACGCATTGGGCAACGAGTACAAGCAGTTCGGTGGCGACTACGAGGTCGTGCATCACAGTCAGCTCCTGGCCGAGCTGCTCGCCCAGGGACGAATCGAGGAGCCGCGGAAGCCCGACGGCGAGGTGAAGAAGATCGCCTATCACGATGCCTGTTACCTGGGCCGGCACAACGACGTGTACCTGGCTCCGCGGGAGGTGGTCGGGGGGTCGGGGAACCAGGTGGTGGAGATGCCTCGCCACGGGACCAGGGCCTTGTGTTGTGGTGCAGGCGGCGCCCGGTTCTGGATGGAGGAGCACACCGGGAAGAAGGTCAACATCGAACGAGCCGAGGAGGCGCTGGGCACCGGGGCCGACGAGATCGCGGTGGCCTGTCCCTTCTGTTTCGTGATGCTCGACGACGGGGTCAAGGAGCTGGGTGGCGACGTCCCGGTGCGTGATATCGCGATGATCCTCGCCGACGGGTTGGACTGACCCGGGCCGTCATGGCAACCGGGCACATCCTGAGGCGGTCGATGGCTTCCTGGTGCGCCGCCATCGTCGTCTCGGGTTGCGTCGCCGGTGCCGACGCCCCTTCGCCCACCGACCCGCACGGGGTCACGACGACGACCGTGCCACCGACGACCACCACCACCGTCACGCTCGAGCAAGGACTCGCCGCGTATCGCGAATGCCTTGCCGCGGCGGGCGTCACCATCGGGGAGATCGCTCTGGACGGTTTGGGCCGTCCGCTCCTGGCGAGGGCGATGGCCGAGCTCGACTTTTCCGACCGGGCGGTGCTCGAGGCGCTCGATCGGTGTGGACAGGAGCTGTCCGCTGGGGCCCTGGCGTTCGCCGCCGACCCGAGGATCGGGGAGATCGTCGTGACCCAGCTGGTCGCACTCTCGGAATGCATCCGCGACCATGGGGTGGACGGCTTTCCCCCACCCGTGCGTGACTTCGACGGCGTGGGGTCGCCGTTCCCCCTGAGCCAGATCCCATGGACCGACCCCGCTCTGCCGGAGGCCGTGGCGGTGTGCAACACCAGGTGATGTGTCCGATGGGGCTCGGCTCCGTCGGATCCGCGCCGCGGCGCCCAACCTAAGGTTCATGGCAATGCCCAGGCCAGCCGGCATCGTTACACCGGGCCCAGCGCTCGCACAGCCCACTCCCGTGATGGTCCCTGAGACAGACGAGGATCTCGGGATCGACCGCCCCTGGCAGGTCGTGGTCTGGAACGATCCCGTGAACACGATGACCTACGTCGTGTACGTGCTGCGCAAGCTCTTCGGTTACGACGACACCAAGGCCACCAGGCTCATGCTCCAGGTCCACCATGAGGGACGTGCCATCGTCTCCGACGGTCCCCGGGAGCAGGCTGAGCTCGACTGCTTCCGTCTTCACAACCACGGTCTCTGGGCGACCCTCGAGCAATGAGCCATTTCAAGACCGTCCGCGACGGGATCGAGGTGAGACTGACGCCTGAGGAGCGCATGTTCTTGGGAGACGTGCTGCCCCTCCTGGCCGGCATTGGTCCCACCGGCGTCGATCCGGCCGCCGATCGGCTTCGAATCCCGGTGTATCTCGACGATCCCGAGTCCAACGACGAGTGGTGGCGTCTGATGGGTCAGGACCTCTCCGGGGCCCGGCGCGCCGACCGGGCCGTATTCGACCGGATGGTGTCGTCACCGAAGCCGATCTGGCTCGACGGCGAAGAGGCCGACGCCGTGCTCCGGGTGCTCAACGAGGCCCGACTCGCCTTGGGGGCGCGTCTCGGGATCGACGTCGAATCCGATCACGACGATCTCTCCGAGGAGAGCCGCCAGGTCATGGACTACCTGGGTTGGGTCCAGGAGGAGCTCACCGTCGAGCTGATGCGGCGTCTCTGACGCGCACCCACCTCCGCTGGGGTAGGTTCGGCGGCCGATGGGAGACCAACCCCGGACCGAGCCCAGGAGGAGGTTCGCTTGGACGGCGACCGCATAGCCGACCTGCGCAGCCCCCAGGGCTCCCTGATCTCGTTGTACGCCGGTCGTCCCAGCCCCGGAGGTTTCGGCGCGCTGCTGTCGGGCCTGGTCAAGCCGATCCGAGATCGAGCCGAGAGTCTCGACCGATTGGTTCGGAAGAGTGTCCGGGTCGACACCGACCGGATCCATGATCTCGCCGAGCAGTTGGAGATCGACTCGGCTCCGGGCTACGCCGTCTTCGCCTCGGAGCACGACGACATCTTCGTGCTGGAGCCACTCGACCAGGCGGTGACGAATGTCGCTGCCATCGGCCCTCGCCCCTATCTCCGCCCACTCCGGGCAACCCCGCGTTCGTTGCGGAGCGGGATCATCGTCGCCGACCATGCCACCGCCCGCACCTTCGTCACCGTCGAGGGGATCGTCGACGAAGTGCGCGAGCCGATCACTGCCGATATCGGCAACCGCAACTACGGAGGCTTCTCCGGGTATGACGAGCACACGGTCAGATCGCACGCCGACGAGGTGTCGGCTCGGGTGTGGCGTGACGCGAGCGACCGGCTCCTCGAGCGTCATATGGATCGCCGGTTCGACTACATCGCCATCGGCGGTCACGACGAGACGATCGACGAGATCGCCCGAAGCCTCCATCCTTATCTGGGCCGTCTGCAGCGTGAGACCTTCGTCGCCAACCCCCAGTCGATGACTCTCCCGTGGTTGCGGGCAGAGGTGATCGACATGGATCGCCGGGTCCGGCGTCAACGGCAAGGTGCTCTGGCGGGCCGGGTGTGTGACACGGCGTGGAGCGGTGGCAATGCCGTGCTCGGGCTCCAGGAAGTGATCGCAGCTGCCAACAGCCAGGCCATCGACACCCTCGTGGTCGCCGGGCCGTTCACCCGCCCGGGCGCCATCTGCGACTCATGTGGCCATCTCACCCGAGCCGGGTCGTCGTGCCCGGTTTGTGGTGCGGACCTGTTCGAGGTCGACGACGTCGTCGCTGCGGTGATGGACGCCGTCGTCAGCGCCGGCGGCACGACGTCTCAGATATCGGTGGCCTCACCACTCGACCGGGAAGGGGTCGGCGCCCTGACCCGTTTCCCGGTGACGGTCCCGGTCTGAACGTGTGCAGTTGGAGTCGCCATGCGACTCCAACTGCACACGCTCACTACATTCGCCGCATGTCAACCGCCGCCGTCGTCCTCGCTGCTGGGGGCTCGAGACGTCTCGGCCGCACCAAGCAGCTCGAGCCTTGGGGTGACTCCAATCTCCTCGGCCACGTCGTCAGACGCACCCTGGAGTTCCCGGTCGACGAGGTCTGGGTGGTGTTGGGGCACGATGCGGAGACGATCCTGGCGACGACCGACCTCGGCGATGCCTATGTGATCGAGAACCTGGAGTGGGAGGAGGGCATCGCCTCCTCGTTGCGGGTGGCTCTCGACGCATTGACCCGGCTCTCCCGGTGCGACAAGGCCCTGGTGGTGATCGGTGACCAGCCCGACGTGCCGGTGGAGACCGTCGAGGAGATCCTGGCGTCACATGCCCGGGAGGGCCGACCCGTGACGGTGCCCAAGTATCGCTACAACTGGGGCAACCCCGTGTTGATCGACCGGTCGTTGTGGGCGAGGGTGATGTCGCTGGAGGGGGACGAGGGGGCGCAACGGCTCTGGCAGGCACACCCCGAATGGGTCAACGGGGTGTGGTTCTCCGACACCGGGCCGCGTGACGTCGACACCGAGGACGATGTCGTCGAGCTGAGACCTCGCCATTCCTCCTGATTCCCACCGCCTGAGTTTGTCTATATTCGGGTCACGGCCGAGGTCGGCAGACAGAAGGGCGAGATGGCTCGGATCGATCAAGTCGCTGGTATTGGTCATCGACAAGCAACCAAGCTGCGCAAAGCGGGAGTGCGCACGTCCAAGGCCCTCACCGAGAACGCAGCGACGAGACGGGGACGCACCAAGCTCGCCAAGGACACCGGACTGGGGCCCAAAGATCTCCAGCTCTGGGTTCATCACGCCGACCTGCTTCGGGTCAAGGGGGTTGGCGCCGAGTACGCCGCACTTCTCGTCGAGGCCGGCGTCGACACGCTGCGTGATCTCCGTCGCCGAAACCCGACCGCCCTGCTCGCCAAGATCATCGGGATGAATGGGTCGCAGAAGGTGGTGGAGAGACTCCCCACCGAAGCGATGGTGGAGGCCTGGATCGCCGCTGCCGGCGAGTTGGAGCCGTCGATCAGCTCGTGACCCTCGATCCATTGGGACAAGGGAAAGGGGCCCCGATGGGGCCCCTTTCCCTCTGTGAGGAGGAGTGAGCTCAGTTGGTCTCGGCCTTAGCGGCTGTCGACTTCGCTGGGCTCGTCTTCGCAGCCGTCGACGACTTGGTCGTCTTGGCGGCAGAAGTCTTGGCGGCCGGCTTCTTGGCGGCGGGCTTGGCGGCTGGTGCCGTCTTCACCTCGGGCTTGGCGGCCGGGGCGGTCTTCTCCGGGCGGAAGGACTGCCGCCAGGTGGCGAGCATGTCCTCGAGCTGGTCGCGAAGCTTGCTCACCTGCTCCTTGGCACCATCGAGGTCGACCTTCGCCGAGATCTCCTCGACGACCTTCCCCTCGCTGATGCGGGACACGACCTTCTCACCTTCGGTGGCCCAGCTCGTCGATGGCCTTGTTGGCGACCTTGGTGTAGTCGGCGGTCTCCTTGGACACCTTGTCCTTGATCACGCTGACCTGACCGGTCACCTTGCGGGCGGCGACCACGGGGGCGCCGATTGCTGCATACAGAACGCTCTTTGCCTGCATTTTCGTTTACTCCTGTTCTTGTTCTTCGTTTGAAGTCTCTGACTCGGGCCGGGCCAACGCCCGGTACATGTCGAGAAGCACCTTCTTGTGCTCCCCGGTGAGTCTTTCGTCGCTGTCGATGGCCTCGAACACCGACGCCGGGGGCATTTCCTCGTCGATCAGTCCGGCTCTGCGGTACAGAGTGTTGGACGAGATCTCGAGGGCACGGGAGAGATTCTTCAGAATCTCGGCCGAGGGCTTGCGGATTCCCCGCTCGATCTGGCTGAGATAGGGATTCGAGATCCCTGCACTCTCGGCCAGTCTTCGCAAGGAGAGGTTCGCACGCTCTCGCTGGGTTCGGATGAACTCACCCAGGTCACCATGCTTGCTCTCGTTCATCTCCTGCAAGCATACAGCTAAGTGCTAGCAATTGCAAGCACATGTTAGCAGCCTGCGTACTGCGATCTCAGGAGACCGCAGTGCCGAACAAATACCCGATTCCCCAGGCGAGTACACCCCCGACTCCGGCCACGATCAGGTTCTCCAGACCCGAGACGATCATCGAGCCTCGGGCGACGTATGCCTTGACCACACCAACCAGGAACAACCCGACAAGCGCACCGACTGTCGCGATGAGGAGAGCTGTCGACGTCGTGGTGGCGACGGCAAACGGCAGAACGGAAGGGAGGGCTCCGAGGAGGAACAGCCCTCCCGAGGCGGCCATCGCCAGATATGGGGAACGGCGCTCCGACTCGACCATGCCGAACTCGAGGGCTGCCATCGCCGCCAGCAAGGCCTCGTCGTTGCCGGCAAAGGCAGCCATCACCTGGTCGAGGTCCTCATGGCGAACACCCATCTCGGTAAAGAACCCACGGAGCTGGTTCAGCTCCATGTCGCGGAATTCCTCGATGTGCGCTCCGCTCCAGGGCGAGCTCCGCAGCGAGGACCTCATCCTGGGACTTGGTGGCGAGATACTCGCCGGCGGACATCGAGATTGCGCCGGCGATGGCGCCGGCCACGGCGGTGAGCAGCACCTGTTGGCGATCGAGACCGCCACTCACCACACCCACCACCAGCAGGAAGATCGAGACCAGGCCGTCGTTGACACCGAGGATGATGTCCCGCCAGTACTGCCGGCTCTGCCCGATGTGGGGGATGTAGCCCTTGGGGTGCTGGAGCTCCACTGGTCAGTGCAGCTCGCGGGCCTCGGACAATGCGAGCAACGTGGTGAGCCCGGCTCGGATCCCGAACGGGATGGCGGCCTCGTTGAGCTTGAACCCGGCGGAGTGGATGTCGCCGCCCCCCGATGCGGTGCCGAGCCGGAGAAGCGCCCCCGGCACGACCGCGAGGTAGTTGGAGAAGTCCTCGCCGCCCATCGACTGCTGGGTCGGGACGACCGTGCCGTCACCCATCTCCGATTCGAGCGCGGCCGAGGCGATCGCCACGATGCGGTTGTCGTTGACCACGGGCGGGATCCCCTGCTGGTAGTCCAGCGTGTAGCCCGCCCCGGAGAGCGCCAGGATCGATCCCAGCGATTTGTCCATCAGCCCGGGGAGGACGTCCCACAGCCCCGGATCGAGGGTTCGCACCGTGCCCTTCACCACGACCTCGGTCGGGATGACGTTGGCGGCGTCGCCGCCGTGGATCGACCCGAAGGCGCATACGACCGCCGTACGGGCATCGATCGACCTGCGAATCGCCGTGGGGAGCTCGGTGACCACCCGCCCGGCCGCGTCGACCAGGTCCACCGTCCGATGAGGGCGGGAGGTGTGGCCCCCTGGACCGTGCACGACGATGGTGACGCTGTCGGCGCTGCCGGTGATCGCCCCCACTCGGGCCCCGATGCGGCCGACCCGCAGGGTCGGGTCGACATGGAATGCGATCAGACCGTCGAGACCGTCGACCAGGCCCTCGGCGACCAGCTCGACGGCGCCGCCGGGGTTGGCCTCCTCGCCGGGCTGGAAGATGAAGCGCACTCCGTCGTCACGTCCCATGCGCTTCAAGGCGATGGCGATGCCGACCGCGATCGCCATGTGGGCATCGTGACCACAGGCATGCATCCACCCGTCGTTGCCGTGACCGCGGGCGGTTGTCGGCCGGCTCGAGGATGGGGAGGGCGTCGAGATCGCAGCGGAACCCGAATGCCGGCGTCGACCCGCCGACGTCGGCCCAGCCGCCGGTCTTCGGGCCACGGTCGTGGAAGGTGATGCCTTCCGATTCGAGGGCGGCGCGGATCAGCTGGGTCGTGGCGACTTCGCGATGCGCCGGCTCGGGATGCTCGTGGAGACGGCGTCTCAGCTCGATGGCCTGCGGCGCGATCGTCTCCACCAATCCCGCCAGGTCGGCCGGGTCGGGCATATCTCCAGCCTAACGACCCAGGCTCAGTCATAGAAGATCGCCTCGAAGGTGCGCCGTGAGCGCCGGGTGACCCGCATGTACTGCTCCCGCAGCTCCCCGCTGCGCTCGAAGCCCAACGAGGCGGCGAGTCTCGACGTCGCTTCTTGCACCATGGGGAGGGAGTCGGATGGTCTTCCCGACTGGAGGTGCAAGCGGAGGCGGACCCGGGTGCAGAACAGGTAGGCGTCGTGGAGGTCGCGGAACTGGGAAGGGGTGATCAGACCGGTCTCATGCAGCGCGTGCAGGGCAGGGAACGTGCCGGTGACTCGTAGCTCGGGGATGGTCCCGCCATGTCTCAGCTGGAGCAATTGAACGGCGAACTCGACGTCGCTCAACCCGCCCGGTCCCAGCTTGAGGTGGAAGTCGGGGTCCTCGTGGGCCGGGATCCGCTCCGACTCGACCCGTGCCTTGATCGCCCGGATCTCGGCGACGATCTCCCGGGAGAGGCTGGGCCGCCAGATCAGAGGCTCGATCATCTCGAAGTACCCGGCCAGGAGCTCGGGGCTTCCCGCGGCCGGTCGTGCCTTCACCAACGCCAGCAGCTCCCAGGGCTCGACCCACTCCTGGTAGTAGCGCCGGTACGAGTCGAGAGACCGCGACATCGGCCCTTTGCGTCCCTCCGGCCGGAGCCCCGCATCGATGTCGTAGGCCTCCCCGTGACGGCTCGGCTCGGAGAGGACCCGGCTCATCTCGACTGCGAGCCCGAGCCCACGCTCCTTGTTCCGCGCCCCGTGCACGTACATGAGGTCGATGTCCGAGCCATAGGACAGCTCCTCCCCGCCCCAACGACCCACCGCGATCACGGCAAACTCCTCGCCCGGGTCGGACACGATGTGCAGGGCGGTGGTGATGGCGATGTCGGCGCTGTCGGAGAGGGCGTTGATCGTGGTCTCCGGCGTCGCCGCCTCGAGGATGTCTCGGGCGGCGATGCGCAGCTTGCGCCGCCGCACGTGACGTCGGATCGTGCCGATCCTCGCATCGGCGTCAGGTCGGCTGTCGAGGACCCCGAGGAGTCGCTGGGTGTCTTCCTCACGGCCACGGATGTGGGCGAGGAGCTCGTCGTCGGCGAGACGTGGGACGAACTCCGGGATCCGGTCCATCAGATCGCCGAGGAGCTTGCCGGTGCCCAAGCAGGGTGCACAGACGCTCGCCGGCCACGGGGTTGGTCTGCAGGACGCGCGACGAGGGCGGCGTGGTCGGTGGAGTGGGCCAGGAGCAGTCGGAGCTGGGCGAGACCCAGGTCGGGATCGGGCGACTGGGAGAGCCAGTCGAGCATGAGCGGGAGGACCTGGCGCATCACCGAGGAGCGCCGGCTCATCCCGGAGAGGAGGTCGTTGACCGCCTGGCTGGCAGCGACGGTCTTGCGAAAACCCAGAGCCTCGAGACGGACTGCAGCGCCGCTCTGGGTGAGCCGAGCAGTGTCGAGACCAACCAGCGCGTCGAGGATCGGCCGGAAGTAGAGACGTTCGTGGAGATCGCGTGCGTTGGCCCTCACCTCGGCGAGCCGGGTCTCGAACTCGGCCGCCGGGTCGACGGTGAACCCGAGAGCGCGCCCCAGCCATTCTCGCCCGTCCTGGCTCGCCGGCAGCGAGTGGGTCTGTCTCAGCTCGCGCAGCTGCAGTCTGTGCTCGGTGTCGCGGAGGAAGGTGTACGCGTCGGTGAGCCGCTCGGCCTCGTCCTCCTCGATGAAGCCGTGGGAATTGAGTGCCGAGATCGCTGCGAGTGTCGAAGTCACCCTGAGGTCCTCGTCGCCGCGGCCGTGGACCAGCTGCAGGATCTGAACGGCGAACTCGATGTCGCGAATCCCTCCGCGCGACCGCTTGATGTCGGCCGAGCTCGATCCCTCCTCGGCGCGCGCCTTCAGCGCGTCGGATGCTGCGGAGGGCGTCGACGTCGAGGCCCTCTTCCCAGATGATGCGATCGGCGAGTGAGCGAAAGCGCCCGCCGAGCTCGGCATCCCCGGCGGTGAAACGCGACTTGAGGAGTGCTTGGAGCTCCCATGCCTCGCCCCAGCGCTGGTAGTACCCGGCATAACCGTCGAGACTGCGGGAAAGCGGTCCCATCGTCCCCTCGGGCCGGAGGTCGGGATCCACGTTCAGGGAAGGCCCGTCGAAGGTCGGAGCGGCCAGGGTCGTGATGAGCCGGGCGGCGATGGCCAGGGCGGCGGCCCGGGCCTCGGTCTCATCGTGGTCCCCGGCGTCGTGAACGAAGACCAGGTCGATGTCGGAGTAGTAGTTCAGCTCGCGGGCGCCCCATTTGCCCATCGAGATGACGGCGAAGCCGATCTCCTCGGCCACCGGGTGACGTTCCGACACCAGACGGGTCACCGCGGCCAGCTCGTCGGCCACGATGCCGTCCATCGCATCGGAGAGGGCCATCGTGGTCGTTGCGAGATCGGTCTCGCCCCTGACGTCACCCAGCGCCACCGGGATCAATGCCGCGAGCACACGGGTGCTGACGGTCTCCTCAGGCCCCACCCCGTCGAGGAGGTCGGGCCGGCGGCGAAGGGCCTCGGCGAGCGGTGGGCTCACCCTGGCCAGGTCGGTGACGGCGGCGTCGATGTCTGTCACGGGCGACAGGCTATGACCATCGCTGATCGGGAGGGGCAGGCGTATCGTGTCGACATGCCACTCAAGGTCGCCGGAGCCCAGATCGACCTCACCGTTGGCGACATCGGGGGCAACGAGGAGCGGGTCGCCGCCGCCATGGACCGTGCCGTCGCCGCCGGCGCCGACGTGCTGCTGCTGCCCGAGCTCGCCCTCGTCGGCTACCCGCCCGAGGACCTCGTCCTGCGGCGGGACTTCGTCGAAGCGAACATCGCCGCCATGCGACGGCTGGCACGTCGCTCGACCGCCATGACGACCATCGTCGGGTTTCTCGACTTCGCCTCCGGTTCCGGCAGCCACGGCGTCGACTCCACCGCCCGCGGGGTCGCCAATGCCGCCGCCGTCCTCTCCGGGGGTGAGGTCACGGGGGTGTATCACAAGGTCCATCTCCCCAACTTCGGCGTATTCGACGAGGACCGCTACTTCGTGGTCGGCGCCGACCCCGACCGGGTCTGGGACATCGGCGGAGTCCCCACCGGGGTCTCCATCTGCGAGGACATCTGGTTGGCCGACGGCCCCCCCTTCCAACAGGCTCGACAGGGAGCGAAGATCCTGCTCAACATCAACGCCTCTCCGTTCCATCGGGGGAAGTCCGCCGAACGGGAGGAGATGCTGCGCTCACGGGCGATCGCCGGTGGGGCCGCCGTCGTCTATCTCAATCTCGTCGGCGGTCAGGACGAGCTGATCTTCGACGGAGCCTCCGTCGTGATCGGCGCCGACGGCGAGCTTCTTCATCGGTCCCCCCAGTTCGAAGAGGACTTCTTCGTCGTCGACGTTCCGGTCGGTGAGGAGCGGGTCGGGTCCGGGGCGATCGCCCCGCCCCTCGGCCCCACCGAGGAGGTCTACCGGGCTCTCTGTCTCGGTCTGTCCGACTACTGCTCCAAGAACGGCTTCGACGGGGTGGTGCTGGGCCTCTCCGGTGGCATCGACTCCGCCCTCACCGCGGCCATTGCCGCCGACGCGCTCGGCCCCGACTCGGTTTGGGGGGTGGCGATGCCATCCCGCTTCTCGTCGACACACTCGGTGGACGACGCCCGCGCCCTGGCGTCGAACCTGGGCATCCGCTTCGACCTGATCCCCATCGACGATGTTTATGCGGCCCATCTCGACTCTCTCGCCGGGGTGTTCGCCGGCACCGAGTTCGGCGTGGCCGAGGAGAACCTCCAGGCCAGGACGCGCGGCGCCACCCTGATGGCGATCTCCAACAAGCATGGCCCGATGGTGCTGGCGACCGGCAACAAGTCGGAGATGGCGGCGGGTTACGCCACCCTCTATGGCGACATGGTGGGCGGGTACTCGGTGCTGAAAGACGTGTTCAAGACCCTCGTCTACGAGCTGGCGCGATGGCGTAACAAGGACGGCGAGGTGATCCCGCAGAGCACCATCGACAAGCCACCGTCGGCCGAGCTGCGCCCCGATCAGAAGGACTCCGACACCCTTCCCCCGTACGAGGTGTTGGACGCCATCCTCGAGCGATACGTCGAGGACGACATGGGTGTGACCGAGATCGTCGCCGACGGCTACGACGCGGCCACCGTGCTGGCGGTGGCCCGGATGGTCGACCGGAACGAGTACAAGCGCCGTCAGGCGGCACCCGGCGTCAAGATCACGACCAAGGCCTTCGGCAAGGACCGCCGACTCCCCATCACCAACCGCTACCGGCCGACCGGGCCATGATCACCAACGTCCTCATCAACGGCGAGGTCTCGGACGGGAGGATCCCGGTGACCGACTCCACGGTTCTCCGTGGTGATGGCTGCTTCGAGGTGATCCGGTCATACGGGGGCGCGCCGTTCGCCACCGAGGAGCATCTCGACCGGCTGCACGCGAGCGCCTCGGCCCTCCTCATCGACCTCCCGGCGCGGCGACTGCTCCGGGAATGGGTGGAGAAGACCGCCGCCGACATCGGTGACGGCGTCGTGCGCGTCGTGGTCAGCCGTGGTTCGGCGCTCCCCGGAGGTGACGACCCGCCCCGGGTGGTCGTCTTCGGTCACGATGTCGAGCCGGTGACCGGGCCCTTGCGTCTCCTGCCTGTCGCCGCTCCATGGCATGGGGCAGGCATCGGCTGGGACCTCGCCGGGAGCAAGACCACCTCCTATGCGCCCAACATGTCCGCATCCCGGCGCGCCCGACTGGATGGTTTCGACGACGCGGTGCTGATGACGCCCGATGAGACCTTGCTCGAGGGCCCCACCTTCGCGGTGGCGTGGGTGCGCGAGGGCGTCGTCGAGACGCCCACTCTCGACCTGGGGATCCTCGACTCGATCACGCGGCGGATCGTCATCGAGGTGGCCCGGAGCTCGGGCATCGACGTGGTCGAGGGGGTGTGGTCCCTGGCGGCTCTGGACGGCGCCAGCGAGGTCATGGCGTGGTCGACCGTGCGAGAGGTCCAGTCAGTCGAGACGGTCGGCGCTCGCAGCTGGCGACCCGGCCCGGTGACCGCCGAGCTCGCCTCCAGGTTTGGGGAGCGCACCGGTTGGGGAACCAGGGGGCACTAGCGTTCCGTTAGGTGGCCATGAAGACCCGACTTCTGATCCTGATCGCAGCCCTGGCGGCCGTGCTCGCCGCGTGTGACGGCGGCGACGCCGAGCTGTCCACCGGCTCGACCATCATCACCGGTGGCACCAATGCGCCCGCGCCCAGCACCACGACGACCCCCGACGATGGTGGCGGGTCCGGGGCCTCGCCCGTCCACGACACTCGCCGGCGAGGCGGTCAGCGAGTTCGAGCATCGTCCACCGCATCCCCAACGACAACGGCGAGGAGCGGCACTACGTCATCCCGCAGGGCGCCTACACCGACGTCGACCTGGAGAACTTCGTGATCGATCTCATCGAGGCCGACCCGGAGCTGTACGGGGCCGAGATCTTCGACGATCCCGCCGCTGCCGAGGCCTTCCTGACCCCGGAGGCCGATCGCACCGAGGAGCAGACGGCCCTGATCGAGGAGAACCACTTCGTCACGCTCGTCGGCCGCGACACCATCGAGTTCCGCGGCCCCTTCGCCGAGTTCCCCGGCGGGGCGATCGGCAGCTGACGAACCGTTCTGTGCGGGTCTGTCCCGCCCAGGGCGCTATAGACCCGCACAG
The DNA here is from genome assembly GCA_963751005.1 of uncultured bacterium. Classification (GTDB taxonomy): domain Bacteria; phylum Actinomycetota; class Acidimicrobiia; order Spongiisociales; family ZC4RG35; genus JANQRA01. The sequence goes on along the minus strand of CAVVSY010000012.1, from coordinate 589,480 downwards.
AACGGTCTCGGGATCAGAGCAGCAGGCTCGCCATCAGGAGGAAGCCGCCGAATCCGACCGTGTCGGTCACCAGAGTGAGGAAGATCGACGAGGCGAGGGCTGGGTCCTGACCGAACTTCCGGAGCAGGATGGGGATACCACTACCCACCACCGCGGCCACCACCAACACGGCGAAGGCGGAGAGGGCGACGACGACCGCCACTTCCAGCGCCTCGGCCCTGCCGGTGAAGACTCCGGCCTCGATCAGGGCCCAGCTCAACCCTCCCGCCAGCAGCCCCAGCACCAATCCGTTGAGCAGCCCCACCCCGAACTGCCTGTAGAGGATGCCCGGGACTTGCGCCGAAGGGACATCGTCCGAGGCGAGCGACCTGATCATCACTGCCAGGCTCTGGTTGCCGCCATTGCCCCCGACGAGGGCCACGACCGGCATCAGTGCCGCCAGCACCGGCTCGCGACTGATCACACCGGTCAGCTGTTCGATGACGAAGGCGACGACCAACGCCAGGACCAGATTCAGAGCCAGCCACGGGACGCGCATCCGGAACGAAGCGGTTATGTCGGTGTAGACCGTCTCGGCGACACCGGCGCCGACCGCCACGGCGAAGTCCTCGCTGGCCTCGTCCTGGATCGCCTCGATCACGGCCTCGCTGGTGACCATGCCGAGCAGTCGGCCCTCGTCGTCGGTCACCGGGATCCCGGCAAGGTGATAGCGCTGGGCGAGCTCGGCGACCTCCTCGCGATCGGTCATGGTCCCCACCGAGACCGGGTCGTGGACCATCACATCCGCCAACGGGGAGCCCGGTCGGCTGAACACGAGGTCACGGAATGAGATCACTCCCTGGATCCGGCCGTCGTCGTCGACCACATACACGTAGGAGAGGTCCTCGTAGTCCTCGTGCAGCTGTCGGATCCGTTCGATCGCCTCCCCGGTGGTCACACCCATCGGGAGCACTGCGAACTCCCGGGTCATCAGGCCTCCGGCGCTGTCGGGCGGGTACAGCAGGAGATCTCGGACGTCGTCTTCGGCTTCGTCTGACATCGCCGCCAGGACGTCCTCGGTCACCTCGTCGTCGAGCTCGCCGATGAGATCGGCGGCCGCTTGGCTGGGCATCTCGTTGAGGGCAGCGGCGAGATCGTGCAGTGAAAGCTGTTCGATCAGCTCCGCGGCAAGCTCCGGCGCGATCTCCTCGAGCACCTCGGCGGCATCGGCGGGGGAGAGCTCGGACAGCAGCTCGGCGGCGTCGGCCTCGTCGAGCTGCTCGAGGATGTCGGCGGCATCGCTCGGGGCGGCGAGAGCCAGCGCCTCCCATTCCTCACGGTTGGCGTCGAGATAGTCGGCTACCTGGTCGTGGTCCCGGCGCGCGACCGCCAGCAGCTGACTTGCAAGTTGGCGCGGTCTTCTCAGACGAAGTCTCACGAAACACCCCGGTGCGATGGACCGGCGATCAGGCTACTGCGCTGGCCGCTCCTGGCTCAGACTCACCCCGCGAAGGGGCGGACGGCGGTCACCGTGACGGTCTGCCTGCCTACGGGTGCTTCGTACTCGACCTCGTCCCCGATGGAGGAGCCGAGAAGTGCCGCCCCCAACGGGCTGAGCGGTGAAGCCAGGAACAGACCGGGGGCCTTGTTCTCCTGCGGTGCCACGAAATACTCCATCTCGTCGCCGTCGGAGTCGATGACCGTCACGACACAGCCGATCTCGACCTTCCCGGTATCGGCCACCTCCCGCACCTCGGCGGTGTGGATGAGGTGCTCGAGCTTGCGAATGCGGGCTTCCATCAGACCCTGATCGTTCTTCGCGGCGTCGTAGTCGGCGTTCTCCCTCAGATCACCGTGCGAGCGGGCTTCGGCGATCCGGTCCTCGATCTCGGCCCGGCCGGTGGTCTTCAGCTCCTCTAGCTCTTGTTCGAGCTTGGCGAGTGCTGCCGGCGTGAGGAACGTTGGCTGTTCGGTCATGGGAACGACGGAGGTTAGAGATGTGCCGTCAGCTAAGACGACAACGGGCGACCCAAGGGGGCGTGGGGCACCGTGGAACGGGACTTTGTGCCCTGAAGACGTCGTGGGGCCGTCCGTAGCTTCGAGTCTATGAGAGCAGCCCATTCCGTCTCTTGAGACCATGAGCCTGGCCGCGCCCGTACCCACCGCCACCGTCGACGGGAACGAGGCTGCCGCGCGCATCGCCCACCTCCTCAGTGAGGTGATCGCCATCTACCCGATCACGCCGGCGTCGCCGATGGGCGAGATGGCCGATGCGTGGTCTCATCGGGGACAGACAAATCTCTGGGGGGTCGTCCCCGACGTCGTCGAGATGCAGAGCGAGGCTGGGGCGGCCGGCGCCGTCCACGGCGCCCTCACCACCGGAGCCCTCAGCACGACCTTCACCGCGTCACAAGGGCTGCTCCTCATGCTGCCGAACATGTACAAGATCGCCGGGGAGCTGATCCCGGCGGTGATCCATGTCGCCGCTCGGACGGTCGCGACCCATGCTCTCTCGATCTTCGGGGATCACAGCGACGTGATGGCCGCTCGACAGACAGGTTTCGCCATGCTCGCCTCCGCGTCGGTCCAGGAGGCACAGGACCTGGCCTTGGTTGCGCATCTGGCGACTCTGGAGACCCGCGTGCCCTTCCTCCACTTCTTCGACGGGTTCCGGACTTCACATGAGGTCGCGAAGATCGAGGTCGTCGAGGAGCGCAGCCTGAGGGCACTCGTCGACGAGGACCTGATCGCGGCGCACCGCCGGCGAGCCCTCGACCCGAACCACCCGGTGCTCCGAGGGACCGCTCAGAACCCGGATGTGTTCTTCCAGGCACGTGAGGCAGCCACGCCGTTCCATGCCGCGGTGCCGGACGTGGTGGCCCGGGTCATGGACCGGGTCGGCGCGGAGACCGGACGTCACTATCGCTTGTTCGAGTATCACGGAGCTGCCGACGCCGAGGTCGTGATGGTCGTGATGGGCTCGGGGGTGGGGGCCGCAGTGGAGGCCGTGACCCACATGGTCGAGACGGGTGACCGGGTGGGCGTCCTCCAGGTCCGGCTCTATCGGCCCTTCGACACCACGGCATTCTCTGCAGCTCTCCCCGACTCGGCACGCCGTGTGATCGTTATGGACCGCACCAAGGAGCCGGGTGCAGTCGGGGAGCCGCTCTATCTCGATGTCGTGGCAGCGCTCGCCGAGGAGGGGCGCTCCGTCGACGTGATCGGCGGGCGATACGGCTTGTCTTCGAAGGAGTTCACCCCGGCGATGGTCGCGGCGGCGTTCACCGAGGCCAGACGGGCAGAGCCACGTCGTCACTTCACCGTGGGGATCACCGACGATGTCTCCTGGTCGTCGCTGGACGTGGAGAACGGGTGGTGGCAGGAACCGGAGCACGTGACGCGGGCGATCTTCTTCGGGCTCGGCTCCGATGGGACGGTGGGAGCGGTCAAGAACTCGGTGAAGATCATCGGCTCGACCACCCAGCTCCACCCCCAGGGGTACTTCGTCTACGACTCGAAGAAGTCGGGGTCACGGACGGTGTCTCATCTTCGCGTGTCTCCCGAGCCGATCACCTCTACCTACCTGATCGACGCGGCCGACTTCGTCGCCGTCCACCAGTTCGAGCTCCTCTACGACGTGGACGCCCTGGAAGTGGCGGCACCGGGGGCCACGATCCTGGTCAACACCCCTTATCCGGTCGAAACAGTGTGGGATCGCCTGCCCCTCGAGGCACAGCGCCGGGTCCTCGAACAGGGGCTCGAAGTGTGGGCGATCGATGCCGGCGCCATCGCCCGCAGGGCCGGCTTGGGCGGCCGGGTCAACACGGTCCTCCAGACCTGCTTCTTCCACCTGACCGACTTCCTCGAGACGGATGCTGCCATCGCCGCCATCAAGTCGCATGTGAGCAAGAGCTATGGCAAACGCGGCGAGACCGTGGTGAGCCGGAACGAGCTGGCGATCGACGGGGCCATCGCCGGTCTGTTCCGGGTGCATCCCGGACCGGCCGACAGCGCTCTCCGCGTCGAGGCGCCCGTCCCCGAGGAAGCCCCCGACTTCGTCACCCGGGTGACCGGGATGATGATGGCGGGCAGGGGGGACCTCCTCCCGGTCTCGGCCCTGCCGGTCGACGGGACCTTCCCCACCGGGACGGCTCGATGGGAGAAGCGGGCCATCGCCGCCGAGATCCCGGTGTGGGACCCGGCGCTCTGCATCGACTGTGGCAGGTGCGCCCTGGTGTGCCCCCACGCCGCCATCCGATTCAAGGCCTTCGACGCCGGGACCCCGCTGCCCGAGGGGTTCTTGTGGAAGGAGCCGACCGGCAAAGACCTGTCTGGCAAGAGGGTGGTGATCCAGGTCGCTCCCGACGACTGCACCGGGTGCGGTATCTGCGTGGAGGTGTGCCCTGCCCACTCCAAGGAGCAGGTGAGGCACCGAGCGATCGACATGGCGCCCGCTGCCGACCATCGCGAGCGGGAGCGTCGGAACTTCGAGTACTTCCTCACGATCCCAGAGTCGGATCGATCCGAGGTGAACGCAGGCTCGGTCAAGGGCTCGCAGCTCCTGCAACCTCTGTTCGAGTTCTCCGGCGCATGCGCCGGGTGTGGCGAGACCCCCTACCTCAAGCTGGTCACCCAGCTGCTCGGTGATCGCATGATCGTGGCGAACGCCACCGGCTGTTCCTCGATCTACGGCGGGAACCTGCCCACCACGCCGTGGACGTTCGACCAGGCCGGGCGGGGCCCGGCCTGGTCGAACAGCCTCTTCGAGGACAACGCCGAGTTCGGGCTGGGGATGCGGCTCGCCCTGGAGGCAAAACGCGCCGACGCGATCCTGCTGGTGACTGCGCTCGCCCCGGAGCTGGGTGAGCTGGCGGTGGAGATCCTCGAGACCGCCGAGCGCCCCGACTTCTCCGATCTCGACCGGCTGGTGGCGCAACAGCGGTCCCAGGTCGACGATCTCGTGATTCGCCTCAACCAGATCGAGGGCCCGCTGGCCCGCCGGCTCGAAAGCGTCGCCGACTCACTGATCGAGACCAGCGTGTGGATCGTCGGTGGCGATGGCTGGGCCTATGACATCGGGTTCGGGGGACTCGACCACGTGCTCGCTTCGGACCGCAACATCAACATCCTCGTCCTGGACACCGAGGTCTATTCGAATACCGGTGGCCAGGCTTCGAAGGCGACTCCGCGAGCGGCCATCGCCAAGTTCGCCGCAGGCGGCAAGAAGACCGCCAAGAAGGACCTGGGTCAGATCGCCATGGCCTATGGCAACGTGTACGTCGGTCAGGTGGCGATGGGCGCCAACCCGACCCAGACCGTGAAGACATTCGCCGAGGCGGAAGCGCATCGGGGAGTCTCGCTGATCATCGCCTACAGCCCATGCATCGCCCACGGCATCGACATGAAGGACCAGCTGAGCCATCAGAAGGCGGCCACCGATTCGGGCTATTGGCCGCTCTACCGATATGACCCCCGCCGGGAGACACAAGGGCTTCCCGGGCTCCGTCTCGACAGTCGCAAGCCTTCGATCCAGTTCGTCGACTTCGCCAAGAGCGAGACCAGGTTCGCCATGCTGGCAAGGGTCGACACCGAGGCGTCGCGGAGCCTCATGCAGCGGGCCCAGCAAGACATCGACGATCGCTGGCAGCTGTACGAGCAGATGGTGGAGGTCCATCGGACGGCCGAGTACTCGGAGGAGACCGAATGACAGTCGACCTCACCACCACCTATCTGGGTCTCGATCTGGCACATCCGGTGGTGCCGTCGGCTTCGCCCCTGACGGCCGACATCGACCACATCCACGCCCTGGTCGCCGCCGGGGCACCAGCCGTGGTGCTCCCGAGCTTGTTCGAAGAGCAGATCGAGCACGATGCCATGGCCATCCATCACAGCTTGGAGGTGGGTGCCGACGGGTTCGGGGAGTCTGCCGAGGGGTTCTTCCCCGAGTTGGACGACTACAACACCGGGCCGGACGACTACCTGGAGCTCATTCGTCGGGCCAAGAGCGAGACCTCGATCCCGGTGATCGGCAGCCTCAACGGTGTGTCGAACGGCGGATGGACCCGGTACGCACAGACGCTCGCCGACCAGGGTGTGGATGCCCTCGAGCTCAACATCTATCGGGTCGCCGCCGACCCGGGTCGAACCGGGGCCGACGTGGAGAAGGATTACCTCGATCTCGTGGAGAGGCTTGCAGACCAGCGGTCGATATCCCGGTGGCGGTCAAGATCGGCCCCTACTTCTCGTCTCTTGCCGACATGGCACAACGATTCGACGCCGCCGGCGCTGCCGCACTCGTCATCTTCAATCGCTTCTACCAACCCGACATCGACTTGGAGACCTTGGGCGTGACCCCCAACCTGGTGTTGTCGAGCCCGGTGGAGCTGCGATTGGTGCTGCGGTGGCTGGCGATCCTCTACGGCAGAGTCGGATGCGACCTGGCCGCCACTTCGGGTGTGCACTCCGGAGACGACGCCGTGAAGGCGCTGCTCGCCGGGGCCACGGTGGTCATGTCCGCCTCTGCTCTCCTCGCCCATGGGCCCGGGCGGCTGACCGACTTGCGTGATGGGCTGGCTCGCTGGCTCGACGACCACGGATACGACTCGGTGGCTCAGGCTCGAGGAAGTCTGAGCTACCAGGCAGTCCCCGACCCTGGTGTCTTCGAACGCGTCGGCTACATGAAGACGCTGACCTCCTATGTGCCTACGTGGTGAGCCGGAATCCCGGCGACGACAGGGACTTTGGCCCGTGGTGACCCCTGTCACCGTCACCTACCTTCGTCATGCCCGCCAATGAAAGGAATGGAATGGTCCCTTATCACTTCTCCGTCACGGTCCACGATGACTTCGAGGAAACTGTCACCAAGACCAAGCAGGCGTTGGCGGACAACGGGTTCGGGATCGTCAGCGAGGTCGACGTCGCCGAGACGGTCAGGCTCAAATTGGGAGTCGATCACGACCCCTACCTGATCCTCGGCGCCTGCATCCCCGACTTCGCTCGCAAGGCAGTGGCTCTGGAGCCCTCGATCGGCGTGCTCCTCCCCTGCAACGTGGTGGTGCGCGCCCTCCCCGGGGATGGCGTGGTGGTCGACTTCATGGACCCGGCGGTGCTCCTCGACATGGTCGGGGAGGACGTACTGCACGAGATCGCCGAGGACGTGAGAGCTCGCCTGGAGATGACGAGAGACGCTGTGGCTCACGCCTGAGGCGGCATCCACGTCGTCACGCGGCGCTTAACCTCGCCCCGTGACCCTCACCAGACTCACCGAGTACAGCCACGGAGCGGGTTGCGCCTGCAAGCTGAGCCCGGCGGAGCTCGCCGAGATCCTCGACCCGGTGACGGGGCATGCCGCGCTCACCCATCCCGACCTCCGGGTGGGGATCGCCACCGGGGACGACGCCGGTGTGTACGCCATCGGCGACGGGCGCGTTCTCGTCCAGACCGTCGACATCTTCACTCCCGTGGTCGACTCGGGCGCCGACTGGGGTCGGATCGCCGCCACCAACGCACTGTCCGACATCTATGCCATGGGTGCGGTGCCCCTCACGTCGCTCCAATATCTCGCCTGGCCCCGCGACCGACTCCCCTTCGATCTCGCGACCGAGGTGGTCGCCGCCGGGATGGATCAGATGGCCGTGGCCGGGTGCACCGTGGTGGGCGGGCACTCGATCGACGGTCCTGAGCCCACCTATGGCTTCGCAGTCACCGGGATCGCCGGCGACGACGACATCGTGACCAACGCCGGCGCCGGCCCCGGGGACGTGCTGGTCCTCACCAAACCGCTGGGCATCGGCATCGTCACCACCGCCATCAAGCGCCAGGCATGCCCGCCCCGGCTCGCGGAGAAGGCCATCGAGCAGATGGCGACGCTCAACGACGTCGCCGGCGCTGCCTTGCGCCCCCATGGCGCCACCGCCGCCACTGACGTCACCGGATTCGGGCTCCTGGGCCATCTCCGCGAGGTGTGCCGGGCGTCGGGTGTCGGTGCGGAGATCGACGTCGACTCGGTCCCGATTCTCGACGGTGTCCCGGATCTGCTCGCGGCCGGGATGTGGGCGGGCGGGTCGCAACGCAATCTGAAGTCGATCCTTCCCGATGTGGTCACAGAACTCGACCCGGAGGCGGTGAAACCACTGGTCGATGCACAGACCTCAGGTGGTCTGCTGGTGGCGTTGCCGGAGCGACGGGTCGGCGGGTTCCTCGACGCCGTGCCAGGTCGGCGACCATGGCCGGGTGACTGACAGCCAGGAGATCCGTCTGTTCTAGCCGGGAAGCTGGGAGACCAGTGTGGCCACCACGGCCACCAGCCCGGCGATCAAGGCGAAGAGGATGCGGTCGACCTTTCGTCCCAGCTCCGTGACGCTCAGGCGGAGCTGGCTGATGTCGTCCTTTGTGGCCAGATTTCGGTCTGAGTTTGGGGAGGTAGGTCATGAGCACTCCGGCTCGCTCCTCTCCGAGGAGGTCGCTGAGACCATTGTACAAGTCGTGACGCTGTGCTTCCGGGCTGACCACGGCTCCACTGTGGTGGAACCTCCGTGTCGGATCAAGGGGTTCGGACAAACCCCACGCCTTGCCTAACTTGGCGGTGACGTGAACAAAGCCGAGCGTCTAACCGAGATCGCCGAGGCCCTTTCGGTGCCCCGAGCACAGCGCCACATCTTCCTCTGTGCCGACCAGACCAACGACAAATGCGCCCCACGTGAGCAGACGAATCTGCTGTGGGCCCATCTGAAGAACCGGCTCAAGCAATTGGATCTCGCCTCGGCGCCGCCCAAGTGGCAGGGAGACATGTCGGTCGACCCGGAGCCGGTCGAGCCCGGGACCGGTCGTGTGCTTCGCACCAAGGCCGACTGTCTCCGTATCTGTGAGCAGGGGTGCATCGCCGTCGTGTACCCGGAGGGCACCTGGTACGCCAACCTCGACCTGGACAAGCTGGACCGGGTCATCGACGAGCACCTGGTCGGGGGTCGGCCCGTCGAGGATCTGGTGTTCGCCGTGGGAGGGCTCGAGTCATGAAGTGGTGGAAGTGGGCATTGGCGGGTGCCGTGATCTGGCGGGCCTTCGGCCCCCGGCTCCAACCTGAGTTCAGACCGCCTCAGGAGCACCCGTTGCGGGTGCCCGGTCGCACCGTCTTCGTCGGCGACGACGAGTACCTGGTCAGGGAGATGGGTGCCGATGATGGTGTCCCGGTGCTCCTGGTCCACGGTCTCGCCGGAGCATCACTCACCGAGTGGTACCAGGTGGCGCCGAAGCTCGCCGTCGATCACCGGGTCATCATGATCGACCACCGGGGTCATGGGCTCTCGGCCCCTGCCGATCTCAGGTTCGAGGTCGAAGACGATGCCGACGACCTGATCGGCGTGCTCGACGACCTCGGGGTGGGTCTCGTCGACGTCGTCGGGTACTCGATGGGCGGAGTGATCGCACAGGCCATGGCGATGCGTCATCCCGGCCGGGTCCGCAAGCTGGTCCTCATGGCCACGTTCGCCAGCCACTCCGAGGGGTACCGCATGGCGCGCCGGATCGGAGCGTTCCTCGGTCGGGCTTGGGAGCGTCTCACCGGGGTGGGCACGCCCGAAGTGCGCAGTGGCTACCTGATCGCCCGACACGCGGTGCGACCCGAGCATGCCCGGTGGGTGTGGTCGGAGACCCAGCGCCGCAACGTCGAGAGCGGGGCCCAGGCGACTTTCGCTCTCTTGCGCTTCGACTCGAGGGACTGGATCGGCAGGATCGGTGTCGATGCCCTGGTGATGATCCCCACCAACGACTTCCTGGTGCCACCGCATTGGCAGCGAGAGCTGGCCGATGCGATACCCGGTGCCGAGGTGGTCGAGGTCGAGGGGGCCGGACACGAGCTGGTGTGGACCCATGCCGACCGGGTGGCCGACGAGCTCCGTCGCTTTCTCGCCGGCGAGGCCGCGGGCGACTCCGCCAGGGATGGCGAGTGAGCCCGTGCGTCTCACTTCCCGCGTCTGCGAGAATCGCCTGACCGTGAAGAGCCCGGGATGACCGAAGTCCACCATTCAGCCATCGTCGACGTCTCCCCGGGGAGACGATCTCGGGTGGCCGCCTATGTCGCCCTCACCAAGCCCCGGATCATCGAGCTCTTGCTCATCACCACCGTCCCGTCGATGGTTCTCGCTGCGGGCGCCTGGCCGGGGACTTGGCTGGTCCTCGCCACGCTGATCGGCGGCTCGCTCTCGGCAGGGGGGGCCAACGCCCTCAACATGTACTACGACCGGGACATCGACGAGATCATGCGTCGCACCCGGGCCCGTCCACTGGCGCGTCATGAGGTGCCGCCGCGCAACGCCTTCGTCTTCGGTGTCGCCCTGGGCGTCGCCGGGTTCGTGTGGCTCTGGGTGTTCACGACGCTCCTCGCCGCCGCCATCGCCACCGCGGCCCTTCTCTTCTACGTGTTCGTCTACACCAGGAGGCTGAAGCGGGCGACGGTGCAGAACATCGTCATCGGTGGCGCCGCCGGGGCGGCCCCCACGCTCGTCGGTTGGGCGGCCGTGTCCGGTACGGTCGGCGTTCCGGCGTGGGTCCTCTTCTTGATCGTCTTCTACTGGACCCCGCCCATTTCTGGGCACTCGCCCTGCGCTATCAGGACGACTACGCCGCTGCCGGGGTGCCCATGTTGCCGGTCGTCGCCGGCGTGGAGGCGACCACCAGGCGGATGCTGTTGTACACCGGGTTGATGGTGGGAGTCTCTCTCCTGCTGGTCCCGCTCGGGGGCATGTCGTGGATCTACCTCGGGTCCGCCGTGGGGTTGGGGGCGTGGTTCCTCTGGGACACCTGGCGGGTGGTCCGTCACCCCGAGGACGCCATGCGTCTGTTCACGACCTCGACGGTCTATCTGTCGGCATTGTTCGCCGCGGTCCTCCTGGACGTCGTCCTCTGATGCGCCTCGCCCTCGGGGCAACGGTCCTCGTGCTGGCGCTCGTCGGTTGCGGCGGCGCCGACATCACGGCGACCGTCGTCTCCACCGCCGACACCATCGGTCTCGGATCGCAGCGGATCCTGATCGAGTTTCGTGACTCCGCCGGCGGGGCCCGGGTCATCGACGGCGCGCCCACCGCCACGCTCCGCGACGAGAACGGCTCACCACTCGGGGTCTACCCCGGAGAAAGGGTCTGGGTCATCCCCGACGAGCACGCGATGTACGCGTTCGTCGTCGACATCCCGGCGGCCGAGACCTATCAGCTGACGATCGATGTCGGAGACCCCGGAGAAGCCGGTCCGGCGGGGTTCACCACCGTCGAAGACCCGGTCCAGGTGGTGGCGTCCGAGATCGCCCCGCCATAGACGGGGCCGAGGAAGGTCCGCGGTTGGTGTTGTTCGCCAGTCTCGACTGGTGCCCTTCCAACTCGTGCCGGCCCCTGGCCGATCAGGTGGAGGCGGCGGTCGAAGGGGCGCCGGGTGTTTCCTGGCAGCTCGTCGAGGTCTTCGAGAATCCGGAAGCGGACTCCGAGGAAGACCTGGTCATCTCCCCGGTCGTGACCGAGTGGGGCCTTCCCTCCCAACCGTGGCTCTATGCCATCGACGCCTCGGGCACCGTGGTGTCGGTGTTCGAGGGTGCCGTGTCCGACGCTGAGCTGGAACGAGCCATCACCGACATCTCACAGTGAGTCCCGGGCACGGACGGCGGCCCAATCGGCCCATGCGTGTGCAGTTGAAGTCGCATAGCGACCTCAACTGCACACGCTTACTCGGTGGGAGGTGGCTCCGGGTCGCCTGTCTCCAGCTGGAGTCTGATGAGCTCGATCGTCTCGGTGATGAGACCGTGCACCAGGTGGGCCCGCGCGGTCGGAAGTGGGGGCCTCGAGGATCCGCTGCCGGTCGAGCTCCTGGAGACCGGCGAGTTGGGCCAGGTCGTAGACGGCCCGGGCGGGATCGTCGGAGAGAGTCGGGGCCACGGTCTCGATTTCGGAGCCGAGATCGCCGGCGAGGGCGAACAGCCGGAGCAGATCGTCGGTGGCGGTTCGGAGCGAGGCGACTCCCTGCTCGCTGAGCGGATCGTCGTCCAGGTCGGTGATCATCGCCACCGGATAGGGGTCCGAGGGAAGCCACTCGGCGATGCGGATCCGGCTCATGCCAATGGTGAGGAGCCCGATCGTGCCGTCCTCGTTGATGCCCGAGCCCACGATCCGGGCAACCGAACCGACATGGAATGTCGGGTTGTCGTCCCGCGACTCGATGCCCCGCTCGATGAGCACCACCCCGAACTCGCGGCTCGCATCGATCACGTCCGCATACATCTGCAGATAGCGTGGTTCGAAGAGACGCAGCGGTAGGGCCATCCCGGGGAGCAGCGCCGTGCCCAGCGGGAACATCGGCAAACGTCTCATGACCGGTGTTCGGGCCCGGTCGAAAGTCTGGATGACCGGGCGACGGCGGGTGGGCGATGAAGTTGGTCGCTATTCGGCAATCTCCGTATGATGCCGTCCCGATGGCCCCGTTCCGCCGACGCTCGACCCGACTGGCCTCGCTCGTCGGGGCGACATTCCTCCTCAGCGCTTGCGCCATCATCGAGGTCGACGAGAACCCGCTCACGACGTTCGAGCCCGAGGGCCCGTTCGCCCAGCAGATCGACGACCTCTTCTGGCTGGTTTTCTGGATCGCCACCGCCGTGTTCCTGCTCGTCATGGGTGGTCTGGTCGTTCATCCTGTTCGCCTTCCGTGACCGGAGGCGGGAAGGGGAGAAGGAGCCGAAGCAGCTTCACGGCAGCCCCAAGCTCGAGGTCCTCTGGACTGTCATCCCCGCTCTCATCCTCGCCGGCATCGCGGTGCCGACCGTGTCCTCGATCTTCGACCTGACCGAATGCAGCCCGGACGCCATGGAGATCGAGATCATCGGGCATCAGTGGTGGTTCGAGTACCACTACCCGGACGACGACATCCAGACGGCCAACGTCATGGTGATCCCGGCCGGCGAAGAGGTGTGCGCCCGGATGACCTCTGAGGACGTGCTCCACAACTTCTGGATCCCGGCTCTCAACGGCAAGCGATATCTGATCCCGGGCCAGACCACCCACCTCCGTCTCCAGGCCGACGAGCCTGGTGAGTACTGGGGCCATTGCGCCGAGTTCTGCGGGTTGTCCCACTCCCTGATGCGGGCCCGGGTCCAGGCCGTCACCGCGGCCGAGTTCGACACCTGGTTGGCCGCCCAGCAAGAACCGGCGGTCCTGCCGGCCGAGGGCGACCCCGGGTACGACGGATATCAGGTGTTCCTCAACAAGGGCTGCGTGCAGTGCCATCAGATGCGTTTCGACGACGAGGAGGCCTCGGTCGCTGATCGCGCCCGAGGCGTTCAACGGGCCCGAGCTGACCCACTTCGCCTCACGGAACGTCTTCGCCGGCGCGACCCTGCCCGAGGAGGGTGAGACCTACGACGAGGCCCTGAAGCGCTGGCTGGCCGACCCACCGGAGATCAAACCGGGCAGCTTCATGCCCAACCTCGGTCTGACCGAGCAGGAGATCGACTCGCTTATCGTCTGGCTGGAGAGCAACGAGTGACCGCCACCGCCGAACGCCCAACCACCACGATCTTCCGCAGACCCAAGACCACCACGCGGCTTCTGGGGCTGGGTCACCACGGTCGACCACAAGAAGATCGGCATCATGTATGGCTATGCCGCCTTCATCGTTCTTCGTCGTCGGCGGCGTCGAGGCGCTGCTGCTCCGCATCCAGCTGGCGTCGGCCAACGCCGAGTTCCTGACCGCCGGCGCCTACAACGCCCTGTTCACCATGCACGGCACCACGATGATCTTCCTCTTCGTGATGCCGGTGTCGGCGCCGCCTTCATGAACTACATGCTGCCGTTGCTCATCGGGGCCCGTGACGTCGCCTTCCCCCGTCTCAATGCCCTGTCGTGGTGGATCTTCTTCTTCGGCGGGCATCTTCCTGTACTCCGACCTTCATCTTCGGCACCTCGCTGCCACCGGTCAGTCCCGACGGCATCACCGGCAACCTGGCGGCCGGGGGCGGCCCGGGCTCGTTCAACTTCCTGGCGACCTCGCCGGACGGTGGTTGGTTCGGATATCAGCCCAACGCCGGGCCGCTCTACTCGCCGGGCACGGCGATGGACTACTGGGCGCTCGGTCTGCAGATCCTCGGCCTCGCCTCGCTGATCTCGTCGGTCAACTTCATCGTGACCGTCTTCAACATGAGGGCGAAGGGGATGCGGCTGCTTCGCATGCCCGTGTTCGCCTGGATGTCCACGGTGGTCGCCTTCCTGCTCCTCTTCTCCTTGCCGATCATCGCCGTGGCCCTGTTCATGGTCACCTTCGACCGGCAGTTCGGGACCCTGTTCTTCGCACCCGTCGGCGGTGGTGATCCGATCCTCTGGCAGCACCTGTTCTGGCTGTTCGGGCATCCCGAGGTCTACATCCTCATCCTGCCCGCGATGGGGATCGTGTCCGAGGTGCTGCCGGTGTTCAGCCGGAAGCCACTGTTCGGCTATTCGGCAGTGGTCTTCGCCGGCGCCGCCATCGCCTTCCTCGGTTTCGGGGTGTGGGCCCACCACATGTTCGCCTCGGGGATCACCCCGGTGGCCCAGGCCGCATTCGGTTTGGCGACCATGACCATCGCCATCCCGACGGGGATCAAGATCTTCAACTGGATGGGGACGATGTGGGGTGGGCGCATCCAGTTCCAGACCCCGATGCTCTTCGCCATGGGGTTCGTGGCCATGTTCACCATCGGCGGCCTCTCCGGGGTCACCCACTCCGTCGTCCCCTCCGACTGGCAGCAGACCGACACCTACTACATCGTCGCCCACTTCCACTACGTGCTGTTCGGTGGGGCGGTGTTCGGGATCTTCGCCGGGCTCTACTACTGGTTCCCCAAGCTCACCGGACGGGTGATGAACGAGCAGCTCGGGCAAGGTCCACTTCTGGCTGATGTTCATCGGGTTCAACCTGACCTTCGCCCCGATGCACTGGCTCGGGCTTGCAGGGCATGGTCCGTCGCACCTGGAAGTACGCCCCGGAGGCTCGGGTCTCGAGACCTGGAACGTCGCCGTCAGCGTCGGGGCGTTCGTCATCGCCCTCTCGATCCTCGTCTTCATGATCAACTGGTATCGGAGCCGACGCCATGGCGAGATCGTCGGGACTCGACCCTTGGGACGCCCGGACCCTCGAGTGGACGATCCCCAACCCGACCCCGGAGTACAACTTCGCCACGTCCACCGGTCGTGACTCGTCTCGACCACTTCTGGCATCTGAAGTACGGCGAGGACGAAGAGGGCCGCGCCGGTGCGCAAGCCCGACGCCGACCAGATCGTGGCCGCCCTCGAGTACGACGGGCTCAACCCGAAGAGCCCGATCCATCTCCCCGCGCCGTCCTACTTCCCGTTCGTCATGGCCTTGGGCCTTCCCATCATCTTCTACGGGGTCATCTATCACGAGGCCACCTGGGGCAAGGCGATGATCCTCATCGGCGTCCTGATCTCGCTCTCGGCTCTGATCGGCTGGGCCATCGAGCCCCTGGAAGAGGCGTCTCCGGCTGATGCCGGAGACGCATGGAGGCTGACGCACTGCAGCTCAGCATGAGGACGACCGCGGAGCTGGTGGAGGTCGACGATGAGTGACCTCGCCCACGACGCCGCCGTCGGTCATCACGACGAGCACGAGTCGACCGGGATCGAGAACCGCAAGCTGGGGATGTGGGTCTTCCTCAGCTCGGAGTTCCTCTTCTTCGGCGCCCTCATCACCAACTACCTGCTCTATTCGAACCGGGCCGGGTTCGCAGGGCACCTACCCCGCCGAGATCTACGACATCCCCTTCACGTCGGTCAGCTCGTTCGTCCTGCTGATGTCGTCGTTGACGATGGTGCTCGCCCACAACGCCCTGAGCCGGCACGACCAGGACGGGGCACGCACCTGGCTGTTCGCCACCGCCGCTCTGGGCTCGGTGTTCCTCGGCGGCCAGGTCTTCGAGTTCACCGAGTTCATCAACGAGTACGGCATGACGCTGTCGACCAACCCGGCCGCATCGGCGTTCTATGTGCTCACCGGTTTCCACGGGACCCACGTCGCCATCGGGGTGATCATGCTCCTGTCGCTGTGGGGGATCTCACGACGTCAGGGAGGGCTCAGCGAGAAGCACGGCCTCAACCTGGAGCTGGTCGGTCTCTACTGGCACTTCGTGGACATCATCTGGATCGTCATCTTCACCGTCGTCTACCTGCTCTCGGTCCCGGTCGCATGAGCGTCGAATCCCACGACCATCACCCCACTCCGGCGCAGTACTGGAAGATCGCCGCCTTCCTCGCCGTCCTCACCGCGATCGAGGTGTCGCTGTTCTACATCGACCACGCCCTCGAGCTCGGCGTGTTCAACGCCCTCGCCCTGATCTCCCTCTCGGCCATCAAGTTCCTGGTCGTCATCGGATGGTTCATGCACGTCCGCTACGAGAAGCCGATGATCGCCCGCTTCTTCACCGCCGGCTTCATCCTCGCCTGCGCCCTCTACCTCGTCGTCCTCTCCGCAATGGGCGTCGTCGCCATCCGCGGCTGAGAGATTGAGCGCCCGATACCGAACCCGGGGTTGCCTGTCCCTTCGGGACAGGTTGGAGTTTCCGTAGGAAACTCCCAACCCATCGAATTGCATTCGATGGGCGCCGACCCTGGTACAAAGTTCTCGATGAGCCAGCCACTGCAACCGGGTCGATTCTTCCTCCCCGGTCCCACCGAGGTCCACCCTGACGTGCTCGCCGCCCAGACCGGCCCGATGATGGGCCATCGGGGCAAGGACATCGAGGCCCTCCTCGCCTCGATCCAGGAGGGGATCCGGCCGGTCTTCCAGACGGAGCGCCCGGTCATCGTGCTGGCATCCTCGGCCACAGGCCTCATGGAGGCGGGATTGCGGAACGGAGTGCTCGGGGGCAAGGTCCTCAGCCTCGTCACCGGCTCGTTCTCCCAGCGGTTCGCCGACATCGCTCGGTCATGCGCCCACGAGGTCGAGGTCTGGGAGGTGGAGTGGGGGACGGTGCACGATCCCGACGAGCTCGCGGCGCGTCTGAGGACGGGCGGATACGACGCGGTGACGCTCTCCCAGTCGGAGACCTCGACCGGGTCCCTCCACGACCTGGAGGCCGTGGCCACGGTGGTCGGCGCTCACGAGCAGACGCTGCTCCTCGTCGACTCGGTGACCGGGGTGGGCGGTGTCGAGACCTACACCGACGCCTGGGGCATCGACTACATCCTCACCGGCTCCCAGAAGGCACTCGCCCTCCCCCCGGGCCTCGCCTTCGCGGCCGCCGGCGACGCCATCCTGGAGCGCTCGGCCCAGGTGCCCAACAAGGGCTGGTACTTCGACCTGGAGATGCTCTACAAACAGATCCTGGTCAACCAGACCCCGGCCACACCTGCCGTCTCCCTCCTCTACGCCCTCGACTTCCAGCTGAAGCGAATCGGGGCCGAGACCATCGAGGCCCGCTGGAAACGTCACCTCGCCATGCAGCAGCGCACGTTCGATTGGGTCGAGGAGATGAAGGAGCGCGGCGTCGATCTCGAGGTGTTCGCCGCCGAGGGGCACCGGTCTCCGACCGTCTCGTGCATCGCCAGCGACCGCTCGCCGGAGGTCGTCTCCGAGCTGTTCGACCGCGGGTGGGTGAT
Organism: uncultured bacterium; assembly: GCA_963751005.1. Classification (GTDB taxonomy): domain Bacteria; phylum Actinomycetota; class Acidimicrobiia; order Spongiisociales; family ZC4RG35; genus JANQRA01. The sequence goes on along the minus strand of CAVVSY010000012.1, from coordinate 571,880 downwards.
CGGAGATGGCTACGGCAAGCTCAAGAGCTCGACGTTCCGCATCGGCCACATGGGTGATCACACCGTCGACGAGTTGGACGAGTTGCTGGACGTCATCACCGACGTGCTGACGTGACCCACCAGGTCCTCGTCACCGACAAGGTCGAGCTGTCGGGCCTGTACCCCCTCGTCGACGACGACGGCTTCGCCATCACCTCAGTCGACGATTCGTCGACTGCCGAGTTCGTCTCGGCCCTCGCCGTCGCCGACGCCCTGATCGTCCGCAGCGCGACCCGGGTGACCAGGGAGATGCTCACAGGTGCGCCACAGCTACGGGCGGTGGGCCGGGCGGGGGTTGGAGTCGACAACGTCGACATCCCCGCGGCCACGGAGGCAGGGGTGGCGGTCTTCAACGCCCCGGGTGGCAACACCATCGCCGCCGCCGAGCTCACCATGGGCTTGCTCATCTCCGCGGCGCGCAACATCCCGGCCGCCGACGCCTCGCTGCGGGCGGGACGATGGGAGCGGGCCGGCTTCAAGGGGGTCGAGATGCGGGGCAAGACACTGGGTCTCATCGGCGCCGGTCGGATCGGCGGTGAGGTCGCGGTTCGGTGCATGGCTTTCGGCATGGACGTCGTGGTCTACGACCCCTATCTCTCCGCCGAGCGGGCCGCCGAGCTGGGAGCCGAGCTCGTGGACCTCGAAGGTGTGCTGCAACGGGCGGATTTCATCTCGATCCACGTCCCTTTGACCGAGGAGACTCGGGGCATCTGCGGCGCCGACCTCCTCTCCCGCATCAAGCCGACTGCCTACGTCGTGAATGCGTCGCGGGGCGGAGTGGTCGACGAGCACGCCCTGGCCGCGGCACTGCACTCCGGCCAGATCGCCGGCGCCGCCCTCGACGTCTTCGAGGAGGAGCCGCTACCTGACGACAGCCCGTTGCGGGATGCTCCGAATCTGGTGCTGACCCCGCATCTGGGGGCCTCCACACATGAGGCGCAGATAGGCGTCGCCACCGAGGTGGCGGAGAAGATCAAGGACCTCTTCGTGACCGGGGATGTCTCCGGCGCCATCAACGCCGGCGACCTGGCTCAGTAGAGCTGGACGACGGCCGCCTCGGGCTCGGCCGGCTCGTCGGCGTGCTCCTCGCCATCACCGGTGTAGAGCAAGACCGAGATCACGATCACCAGCAGGGCGCCGAGACCGACCAGGGCCCACACCAGATCGCCGAAGGAGATTCGCATCTCCGGCTTGGACCCGGCAAGGGCGGCGAATCCCGAGGATGCCGCTGGCGGCGACAATGGCGACGACCGCGCCACCGACGCCGGGAGCGAGGTGGTTCGACTGGATCAAGGTGTAGGCGAAGGGGAGCACCAGCAGCAGAAGGAGGAGCAACCCGGCCAGCGGGATGCTCAATGCCCCGCCGAGACGGCCCTTCACCGTCGACAGCTCCTCACTGTCGGAGCCGTCGACCGCGACGGGCACACCCAGCACTTGGGGCACGACCGACGTGGCGGCCCCCAAGATCGCCCCGCCGACGACCATGACGAACAGAGTGGCGAGGACCGGGAGCTGCACCGCAGCCGGATCCGACCCCTCGACCGCCGTGCCGAACCCGTTGAGCAGTGCCCCGGCGACGACACCCAGCACGAGCCCGACGGCCGCCCCCAACCATGCCGTGGTGGACTTCGACCCGGACAGCTGCATCGCCGGGTTGCTCCACGCCGTAGCTGCTCGGGACATGCCCGCCACCACCGCCCCGAAGAAGATGCTGACCAGCGCCACGCCGATGATGACGCTCGTCGGGTTGACCTGAACGACCGGGCCCGAGTCGGGGAGGACGGTGGCGTTGGGCGCCCAGAAGGCAGAGGCGGCGAGGAATCCGATCACTCCCAGGGCGGCGCCGGTCCACGCCCCGATTCGCACCGCAGTCTTCAGCCTGGCACCGATCGGAACCGGCTCCAGGAGCACCTCGGGCTCGGGCTCCGCAGCCGCCGCGACCTCCACCACTGGAGGCTCGAGCACTGCGACTGCGACCTCTGGCTGGGCCGCAACGGGCTCGGTGGTCGCCGTCTCGGCAGGGGACTCGTCGGCGACCGCGGCCACCGGCTCGCTGGAGGCTGGCGCCGCGGCGGGGGCAGGGGCCCCACCCGACCAGGCCGAGAGGATCTCGTCGACGGACGTCCCGTTGGCGGCGGCACGTGCGGCCGCCGAGCGTTGCACCAGATCAGGGGGTATGCCGAGGGCGGCGCCGGCCGCCGAGACGTCACTCACGGACGTGGACTCTAGCCAGGGTGTCGAGTCTCAAACAGCCGGCTCCTCGATCCCGTACAGGGTGTCGGCGATGAGCTCGTCGACCACTGCCTGGAGTGCCTCGTGCTCCTCGGCACCGGCGGCCTTGGCCCGCTCGTATGCGGCCATCTGACGATCGGCGCTGGTCCCTTCGCTGACGATGGCCCGGGCGTGGCGGACCTCGTCACGAACGTCGAACTCGATGGCGTCGTGGGCGACCACCTCGAGCATCTCCTCGACCAGTTCGGGGAACGGGACCAGGGTGCCCTTCCCGAAGTCCACGAGGGATCCCTGGGTGCCGTAGCGCTGGGCCCGCCAGACGTTCTCCTCGATGATCCCCGGCGAGTACACCCGCCACCGCTGGTTGTTGCGGCGAAGCCGATAGAGATACCCCAGCATGCACTGATAGAGGGCGGCCACGGTCATGGCGTCGTCGAGACGGGTGCAGACGTCGGTGATGCGCATCTCCAGGGTGGGGTAACGGCTCGATGGGCGGATGTCCCACCAGAGCTTGGAGGCGTCTTCGATGAGACCGGCGCTGACGAGGATGTCGACGTACCGCTCGTACTCGCTCCAGGAGGCGAACTCCTCGGGCATCCCGGTGCGGGGCAGGTTCTGGAAGATGACGAGGCGGTAGGCATGGAGCCCGGTGGCGGCGCCGTCCCAGAAGGGTGACGACGTCGACAGGGCGAGAAGGTGGGGGAGGAAGTACCGCACCTGGTTCATCAGGTCGATGCGGAGATGGGTGTCGGCGATGCCGACATGGACGTGCATGCCGCAGATCACCAGTTGCCGGGCCACCTGCTGGTAGTCGGCCTGGATCCTCATGTAGCGGGGGTCCTGGGTCGTCTGCTGCTGCGCCCAGTTGGCGAAGGGATGGGTCGAGGCAGCGATGATCGCCGCCCCGTACTCGGCGACGATGTTCGACAGGTCGCGACGGAGGCCCGCCAGGTCGGCACGTGCTTCCGAGACCTTCGTGCACACCTTGGTCCCCACTTCGATCTGGGCCTGGAGGAACTCCTGGGTGACCTGGGGGCCGAGCACCTCCCCGAGGGCGTCCCACATCGCCTTGGGCGGCTCCTCGATCAGGTCGCGGGTCTCCCGGTCGACGACGAGGTACTCCTCCTCGATGCCGATCGTGAACTCAGGTCGCTCGATCACGTCCCGACATTAGGGAAGCTCGTTGCCGGGAACACTCCTCCCTGACATGGCACCCCTCCAGGTGGTCGTTGACCAGACCCATCGCCTGCATGAAGGCGTAGACGGTCGTCGGTCCGACGAATGACCACCCGCGTCGTTTCAGCTCCTTGGAGAGCGCCGTGGAGGCCTCGGTGAGTGGCGGGGATCTCCACCGGGGCCGTGTCCACCGGGTCGGCCCAGGACCAGAAGAACCCTTGCAACGAGCCCGCCTCGTCGATGAGCTCGAGAGCGCGGGCGGCGTTGTTGATCGTCGAGCGGATCTTGCCCTGGTGACGGACGATCCCGGCGTCGTCGAGCAGCCGCGCCACGTCTTCCTCACCGAAGCCGGCAACGCGGGCCGGGTCGAATCCGGCGAACGCGGCGCGGAATGCGTCGCGTTTGCGCAGGATCGTGAGCCACGAGAGCCCGGACTGGAAGCCTTCGAGGCAGATCTTCTCGAACAGCCGGTGGTCCTGGGTCGCCGGGCGGCCCCATTCGTCGTCGTGGTAGGAGCGGTAGATCTCGGGCTCCGTTCCCCACCAGCAGCGGGGGAGCCCGTCGTCACCGACGATCAGTTCCATCAGTCTCCTGGCTCCTCGATCGGGCCGGTCGCACCCTACGCTGAGGGCTCGCCGGTCAGGTAGGTGTCGATGGGTGGTCCGACAACAGACAATCTCCCGGTCGGGGTGATCGGGGGCGGGATCCTGGGTCTGGCGGTCGGTCGCGAGCTCACCCTCCGGTTCCCCGGGCTCGAGGTCGCCGTATTCGAGAAGGAAGACCGGCTGGCGACCCATCAGACCGGGCACAACTCCGGGGTCGTGCACGCCGGGATCTACTACCGGCCGGGATCGCTGAAGGCGGAGCTCTGCACGAGGGGCCGGCTCATGCTCCGTGAGTACTGCGCCGACCGCGGGCTCCCCTATCGGGAATGCGGGAAGCTGGTCGTGGCCGTCGATGAGTCCGAACTGGTTCGTCTCGATCGACTCCAGGAGACGGCTACCGAGAACGGAGTGCCTGGCCTGCGCCGGGTCGACCCGACGGGGATGGCCGAGATCGAGCCTCATGCCGCCGGGCTGGCCGCCCTCCACTCCCCGGAGACCGCCATCACCGACTTCGCCGCGGTGGCGCGGTCCTATGCGAGTGACATCGAGTCGGCGGGGGGCAGTGTCTCGGTCTCGACCCCGGTGACCCGGATAACGCGTGATGCCGGGGCGATCGTGGTGGAGACTCCCGGCGGGCCTCGTCGTCTCGGGTCCCTGGTCATCTGCGCCGGACTGCAGGCCGACCGGGTCTCCCAGCCGGTGGATGGCCAGGACTCACCCCGCATCGTCCCGTTTCGTGGCGAGTACATGGAGGTCGCCGAGTCGAAACGGAGCCTCGTGAAGGGGCTGATCTACCCCGTGCCCGACCCTCGCTACCCGTTCCTCGGGGTCCACTTCACCACGATGGTCGACGATCGCCTCGAGGTCGGCCCCAATGCCGTGCTCGCCTTGGGACGGGAGGGTTACCGGCGACGTGACATCGACATGGCAGACGTCGGCAGCATCCTCTCCTGGCCCGGGTTCTGGAGGATGGCGGCTGCGAATTGGAAGGTCGGGATCGAGGAGGTGTGGGGGTCGATGTCGGTCGACGCGTACATGCGTCGCGCCAGCCGTTACGTCCCCGCCATCGGATCGGCCGACGTGGTGCGGGCACGAACCGGGATACGAGCACAGGCTCTCGACCGCGACGGCTCGCTCGTCGACGACTTCAGGATCTTCGAGAGCGACCGGGTGTTCAGCGTCCGCAACGCACCGTCACCAGCGGCGACTTCGAGTCTCGCCATCGCCGGACATGTCGTCGACCGGATGACGGCCTAGGCGAAAGCCGGCATCACCTCACGGGCGAACAACTCCACACTGCTTCGGTCATAGGCGATGTCGGCGAACTGCACGATGGCATACCCGAGTCCGGCACTATCGAAGTCCTTCAGCTTGGCCACGATCTGCTCCGGAGTGCCCGAGGTGGAGTCGAACATCTTGGCGAACCGATCTGCTGCCGGTTCGGAGACATATTGGGCGAGATGCCGGTGCAGCCAGGCCTTCTTCTCGTTCACCCCGTCCTCGGTCTCGGCGCACAGGATGTTGAAGTTGGCGGATCGGATGATCGAGTCGAACTCGGTGCCCACGTCGGCGCAATGGCCCCGCAGGATCTCCGACTTCGCCACGAAGAGATCGAGGTCGTCTCCCCCGAAGTTGGTGTACTGGGCGTAGCGAGCCGCGATGTTGAGCGTGACCTTCTCGCCACCGCCGGCTATCCAGAGCGGGATGTGTGGCTTCTGGACTCCTTTGGGCTGATTGATGGCACCTTTGAGGGTGTAGTACTTCCCCTCGTAGTCGACGACGTCCTCGGTCCACATCGCCCGCATGATCTCCACGCCTTCGCGGAGCATCCCGAGTCGACCAGCAGGGGACTTGAACTCGTAGCCGTAGCCGAGGTGCTCGTGCTCGTACCAGCCGGCACCGATCCCCATCTCGAGACGTCCACCGGAGATGACGTCGATCGACGAGGCGACCTTCGCCAGATATGACGGTGGTCGGTAGGTGTTGCAGGTGCACATCTGTCCCAGTCGTAGGGTCTCGGTCGTCGCTGCCAGCGCCGCCATGAGCGTCCATGCCTCGTAGGTCACCTCTTGGGTGGGCTCGGGGACGGTGTGGAAATGGTCGTACACCCAGCCGGACTCGAAGCCGAGTCTCTCCAGGTCCTTGGCCACACCCAACATGGTGGGCCAGTGCTGGTCGATGTCGATGCCGGAGAGGGTGATTCTCCAGCCTTGGGGGACGAAAGCGCCGAATCTCATGACGTCGACCCTAGACCGTCCGCATTTAACCTCGGTTAGCGGCCCGCTATCTAAGTTCTGCCACGTGAAGGACACCCGTCTCCGTGACGCACTTGCTGGGGCCATATCGGCGGGCCTCGCCGTTGGTGTGACCGAGTTGGTCGCCGGGCTCGTCACCTCCGCCCCCTCTCTGGTGGAGAGCCTCGGGACGTGGGTGATCGATCACGTTCCCCCGGCGTTGAAGGACTGGGCGATCGAGGTCTTCGGCACCAACGACAAGCTGGCCCTCCTCGTCTCGATCACCGTCGTCATCCTGATAGTCGGCGCGGTGGTCGGGATGTTCGCCCGCACCCGGTTCTGGCTCGCCGTCGCCGTGTTCTCCGGCTTCGGCGTATTGGCCGTCCTGGCGGCGACGGCCGACCCGCGCATCTCGGCGATCGAGGCGCTGGTGCCCGCCCTGCTCGGCATCGTCGCCGGCTTGGCGACCCTCCGGATGCTCTATCGACTGGGAACCGCCGAGCCGGCCGCGATGGAAGGGTCGAGACGGGCCTTCATCCTCGGGGCAGGAGCCGTGGTCGGAGTGGCGGTCCTTTCCGCCGGTTTGGGGCGAACGTTGCTGGAACGCGCCAAGCGGGCGATAGCCGGCCGCGAGGAGGTGGTGCTCCCGACGGCGAGCATGCCGTTGGCGCCGGTCCCTGCCGCTGCCGAATTCTCTATCTCCGGTCTCACCCCGATCGTCGTCCCCAATGACGACTTCTACCGGATCGACACGGCCCTATCGGTCCCCAACGTGAACTTGGAGGAGTGGAATCTCAGCTTCGGCGGGATGGTCGACTCCCCATACGCCATCGGGCTCCCTGAGCTCCTCGACATGCCCATGGTCGAACGTGACGTGACCCTTTCGTGTGTCTCCAACCGGGTCGGAGGAGGCCTCGTCGGCAACGCCCGTTGGCTGGGTGTGCCGCTGGGGACGCTGCTCGACCGGGCCGGAGTGTCGGCTGACGCGGAGCAGGTCGTGGGGCGCTCGGTCGACGACTTCACGGTGGGATTCCCCCTCGCCGCGGTGTATGACGGCCGCGAGGCGATCGTCGCCGTGGGGATGAACGGCGAGCCCCTTCCATTCGAGCACGGGTTTCCCGCCCGTCTCGTGGTCGAGGGTCTCTACGGCTACGTCTCGGCGACCAAGTGGCTCTCGGCGATCGAGCTCACGACATGGGACGGTTTCGACGCCTACTGGGTCCCCCGCGGCTGGTCCAAGGAAGGGCCGATCAAGACTCAGTCCCGTATCGACACCCCGTCGGACGGAGCCCAGCTGACGCCGGGACTGGTGACGGTTGCCGGGGTCGCCTGGGCTCCCAACCGGGGGATATCACGGGTCGAAGTGCAGCTCGGGGAGGACGGGGACTGGGTAGACGCCGAGCTCTCCGAGCCGCTGTCCGACGCCGCCTGGGTGCAATGGAAGGTCGACTGGGAGACGACATCGGGACGACACCTGATCACCTGCCGGGCCACCGACGGCGACGGTGAGGTGCAGACCAGCGAGGTGCGACCACCGGCCCCCGATGGCGCCACCGGATGGCACAGCCTCTCGGTCGACGTCACCTGACCCACTCCCCACCGAAACCAGTCAGATCTCATCCGGCTGGGATTGCACCACGGCGCAGTCCGATTTCATCGGACTGCAATTCGGATTTCATCCGACGCGTCAAGAGCCGCCATCGCCCAGCTCAACCCGGCCCCGGAGTCCTCGATGGCGAGCCGGAGCCCCCAGCCGGTGCCGGGCGACCCGTCGTCGAACCAGTGGAAGCGGAGCCGGCCCACCGATTCCCCGATCTCGCCGGGGTCTGCCGGCCAGTCGAGGTCACACAGGGTCGCCAGCGCCCACCAGGTTCCGTAGCGACCCGCCGCCGTGCCGCGGCGACGGCCATGGGCTCCACCCGAGGCGCCGGCCCATGCCATCCACTGCAGGGCCAGCGGGGTGTCCATGGCTCCGACCCGCGCCCTGGTGAGACCCAGTGACCTGATGGCGGCGAGAGCGTCGCCTTCGACGACACCGGTCTCACAGCGACCGTTCGACTCGGTGACCCACGGCTGGACGAGATCGGACAGGGCCCCAACCGACTCGACGTCCTCGATGGGATGAACGTCGCCGGCAGCGTGGTCTCGACGACTGGAGGGAGCGTCGGCGAGGGTGTCTCCACCTTGTCGGCTTTGTAGGTAGCGAGGGGATACGCCGGCTCGAAGCCGAGGAGGCGATCGGGCAGATCGGCGATCGGCCCGATGCCGGTCTCGCCCCGAACCACCCGCTCCGCGGCGGTGACCCCCCGCCACGGGCCGTCCGACAGGTAGGGCTCGAGGTCTCCCCAGGTCTTGGTCGAGGCCGCCACCTCCGGCAGTGGCCCGGGAGTGAAACGAGCCACCCCTTCGCTGACCGCGGCCCCGGCCCATCGTCCCGGGGCCTCGAGGGCCAGGCGGTAGCGGATGTGCTCCTCGACCCCCCAGAGCTGTTTGCCCCGTCCCACCGCCTCCCGACAACGTTGCTTCAACTCGACCAGGTCCTCCCACTGGGCCGAGGCACAAAGGCCGTCGACCACCCGGATCAACTCGTCGGTGTCGGACGTCTCGATCGCCTCGACTGCCCGTGAGCCGATCACGGCATGGGCCCCGTGCTGACGTCGAGATCGCGTCTCGACCACTCAGAGAACGACCCGACGTAGACGTCGGGCATCGGCATCCCGGCGACCACCATCGCCAGGGCAGCATGACACAGCGTTGACCCCGCTGCCACAGGAGACGGCCGGGTTCGGGGGCACGTCGTCATAGACCAGGGCCAGGTCGGAGGCCGAGCGGAATCGGCCGCTGTCGTCGAGGTTGCGATCGGTGGGGATGTTGATGGCACCGGGGATGTGGCCCGCCTTCGGGTCGATGGGCTCGACTTCGCCTCGGTAACGCTCGCCGGCCCTGGCGTCGATCAGGGTGTGACCGGGCACCTCGGTGGGCCCGATCACGCCCTCGAACCGCTCCGGTGCCGGGTACCGCGTCGGGACCGGCTCGACCCACCCAGGGTCGAGGTCACCGCCGGCGTCGACCCATGCCTGGAGACCGCCATCGAGGACCTGTGCCGCCCCGTGCCCGATCGCCTTCAACATCCACCACATCCGTGCGGCCACCCGTCCACCGGCGTCGTCGTAGACCACGACATGAGATTCCGGCTCGATCCCGAGCCGCCCCAGAGTGATGGCGAACCCACCCGGCTCGGGGAGCGGATGACGCCCCGTGATACCCGGTGGGCCGGCCAAGTCGTGGTCGAGATCGACGAAGACCGCTCCCGGGATGTGGCCCTCCTCGTAGCTGTTCCGCCCGCGGGACGGGTCGATGAGGTCCCAGCGGACGTCGAAGACATGCACCCGATCGAGGGCTGCGGCGAGGCCGTCGGCCGATATGAGTGGAGACACCTGGTCGTATTTAGCAGAAGGGGACTGTCCGCCGATTGTTATAGAACAATACGGTAGGATGTCGTCGTGCTGATCCGGATCGACCTTCGCTCGGACACTCCGATCTACGCGGCAGATCGCAGCAGCGATCCGCGCCCAGATCGAGGAGGGTCTGCTCGACGCCGGTGACCGGCTCCCGTCGGCGCGTGATCTCGCCCGATCCCTCGACGTCAACATGCACACGGTGCTCAAGGCGTACTCCGCCCTCGACTCCGACGGCCTCGTCGAGATGCGCCGTGGGCGTGGCGGAGTGGTGGTCACCGGCCGCGCCGACCTGGTGTCACAGGTCCGAGCCCTCGTCTCCTCGGCTCATCGTCACGGGGTGAGCCGATCCGAGGTGACGCGTCTGCTCGAGGACTCGTGGTGAGACGGGGGTGGCCGACCCTGGCTGCCTGGGCGGTTGCCCTCGCCGTCCTCGCTCTTCTGCCCTTCGTTCTCGGCTGGCCCTCGTTGCCCGATCCCGTGGCGTCGCATTGGGGTCTCGATGGGGCACCTGACGGCGCCATGCCTCGAAGCTTGGTCTGGCTGCTCCCGATCGCGATCGTGACACTCGGGGCGGTTCTTGCCGTGCTGTTCCGAGCCGACGGGAGACCAAGCGCCGAGTCGGCGGCGATCCTCGGCGTGATGGGCGGGATCGCGATATGGATCGGGTTGAGCACGGTGATCCTCAACCGGGGTGCCGCTACCTGGCAGGAGGCGGGCAGCTTCGGCCTGGTCCAGGTGCTGGGGGTGGTGGGGTCGTCGATCCTGTTCGGCTGGGCGGGGCTGATTTTGGGCCGACGCTGGTTTCCCCCGGCTGAGTCCGCCCCTGTCTCGTCGTCGCCGGTCCTGGTGCTCTCCGAGTCCGAACGTGCCACTTGGACGGGGTCGACGAGCGCTCGCTGGCCGCTCTTCGTTCTCGGCCCGTTCGCCGTCGTCTTCCTCTTCCTCCCCGGATGGCTGAAGGCATTGGCCCCGCTGTATCTCGGTCTCGCCTTCTTGTTGGCCCGGGTCGAGGTCAAGGTCGACCGAGGCCGGTCTCTCGGTCCGTCTCGGCGGCGCCCTCACCGCTCGCCGAATCGGGCTCGACCGAATCTCCTCTGCTCGGGCAATCGACCTCGAGCCCAAGGAGTGGGGCGGATGGGGTTACCGGATGATCCCGGGGGGACGGCTGTCGTGCTCCGCCGTGGCGACGGCATCGAGGTATCACTGGAAGGGGGGCGCAAGTTCGCAGTGACCGTCGACGACGCCGCCACCGGCGCTGCGCTCCTCAACGGGTTGGTGAGACAAGGGGCGTGATCACTCTTCCTCGTCGACCGGGCCGGGCTCGGGTGAGCTCTGCTGGCCCAGCTCCGCCCCGAGCTCGGTGATCGTCTTACCAACCGCGGTGGCCAAGGCGGTGCCGGCGTCTTTGAGCCTTCGGCGCACTTCCGGGTCACGCAACGCGGAGGACACCGAGCCGGCCACCTGGTTCCAGGCGCCGGCCAGCGTGCTGAAGGCGTCCTGGATCTCCTGTTCGCTGGGCCCGCCATCGGCGGCGACCTTGCGATAAGTGTCGCGGAGTTGGTCTCCCAGACCGGAGAACTCCTCGTGGAAGGTCGTCCAGGGATCGACCGTCTGTCGTGACGTAGGATCCTGCTCGTGCGTCTCCACCTCCTCGATGGTACCTACGAGCTGTTTCGTTCCCATTTCGGCCGGAAGGACACTGTTCTGGCACCGGACGGCCACGACATCAGGGCGACCCTGGGCATCCTCGAGTCGACCCTGGCGTTGCTCCGCGAGCCCGGAGTCACCCATCTGGCAGCCAGCTTCGACACGGTGATCGAGTCGTTTCGCAACGACATGTTCCTCGGCTACAAGTCGTCGGCAGGGATGGATGAGGAGCTCCTGCGCCAGTTCCCGTTCGCCGAGGATGCGCTGGAGGCGATCGGCGTGGTGGTGTGGCGGAACGTCGAGTTCGAGGCCGACGACGCCCTTGCCGCCGCCGCGGTGCGCTGGGTCGACGACGTCGAGCAGGTCGTGATCTGCAGCCCGGACAAGGACCTGTGCCAGGTGGTGGTCGGCGACCGGATCGTGACCTACAACCGGCGTGAGCAGCGTCTGGTGGACGAGGCCGGTGTCGTGGCGAAGTTCGGCATCCATCCCGAGTCGATCCCCGACTACCTCGCGCTGGTCGGTGATACCGCCGACGGTGTGCCCGGGCTGCCCGGGTGGGGAGCCAAATCGGCATCCACGGTGTTGGCGAAGTTTCCCCGTCTCGAGCTCATTCCGCCGAGCCCCGACGACTGGGGAGTTGTGGTCCGGAGCGCAGCCAAGCTGGCCGTCACCCTCGCCGAGCACCAACGGGAGGCGTATCTGTTCCGCGAGCTCACCACCCTTCGTCTCGATGCCCCCATCGCCGAGGAGCTGGCCGACCTGGAATGGCGCGGTGTCCCTCGGGAGCGTTTCCAAGACTTCTGCACCGCGATGGGCTTCGATGCCGACGCCATCAACGTCCACCGTTGGGCCGACTGACACCGTTCTGTGCGGATCTGTCCCGCCGGGAGCGGGGTAAACCCTCACAGAACGGTTCAGGAGCCTGTTTCGGGCTCTTCCCAGACCACGTCGAAACGGTCGAGGCAGTCGGCGCAGCGGTAGGCGAGGCTCTCCCCCGGCTCGATGGGCTCCTCTTCGGATAGAAAGCTGAGGAGGTAGGCGGTTCCTCCGCATTCCACGCAGGTGAACGACTCGGGTGGGTTGTTCACGTCTCGCTCGGGGGGCGGGCCCGGGTGAGCAGGATCGATCCGATGATCCCCGAGACGAGGGAACCGGCGAAGATCCCCACCTTGGCCAGCTCGGCGAGCTCCGGATCGGAGAACGCGAGCCCGGCCACGAACAGCGAGACGGTGAAGCCGACCCCGGCGACGGCAGCGAGCCCGAGGACGTGCGACCACGACGTACCGGCCGGGAGCCGCCCCAGCCCGAAGCGCACCGCACCGAGAGAGGCGAGCGAGATGCCGACGAACTTGCCGACGATGAGCCCCACCGAGACCCCGAGAGCCACCCGCGAGGTCAGGGCGTCGGCGATGCTGGAGCCCCGGAAGTCGACCCCGGCATTGGCCAGGGCGAAGATCGGCACGATGACGAAAGAGCTCCACCCAACCAGACGGTGCTCGAGCCTGGCGAGGGGCGCCACCGACTCGTTGGCGATGTCGGAGAGCAGCAGAGCCTCGTGGTCGGCGTGCTCTTGGGCGGCGCGATCGGTGATGTCGTCCGGCTCGTACTGGTCGAGAATCGCCCGCGCCCTCTCGTCGAACTCACGCGGCCGGTAATAGGGGTTGGCCGGGGTGAGGAACCCGAGGGCGACTCCTGCCAGGGTCGCATGCACCCCTGACTCCAGGGTGAAGTACCATATGACCAGGGCGATCGGGATGTAGAACCACATCGCCCGGATCCCGACCCGACTGGCGACCCAGACGACGAGCAGCCCGACTATCGCCGCGGCCAGGTACCGCCCATCGAGGTCGGATGTGTAGAAGATCGCGATCACGGCGATGGCCCCGATGTCGTCGGCGATGGCCACGGCGAGCAGGAAGAGCTTCGCTCCGGGGGGACCCGCGAGCCGAGCAGAGCGACCACACCCACGGCGAACGCGATGTCCGTGGCCATCGGGATCCCCCAACCGTGACTGGCGGCAGTCCCGGCGTTGAAGGCCACGTAGATGAGTGCGGGCACGACCATGCCGCCGAGGGCGGCCATCACCGGCAATGCGGCCGTCTTCGGGTCTCGCAGGTCGCCGAGCACGAGCTCGCGTTTGATCTCGAGGCCCACCACGAAGAAGAAGATGGCCATCAGACCGTCGTTGATCAGATGGAGGACCGACTCGTCGAGGTGGAACGAGAAGAACTCGATGGTCAGGTGCTCTTCGAGCAGCGAGAAGTAGGTCTCCGACCAGCCGCTGTTCGCCCAGACCAAGGCGACCACCGCGGCAATGAGCAGGACGATTCCCGAGGCGGCCTCGATCCGGGTGAACCGATGCCACCGGCTCGATGAAGGTCTTGGGGACGAAGCGTTCCGACGTCGCCCACGTCCGGTGTCTCGGGTCCATGGTCAGGCGATGGCTGTTCTCGGCGGAACGAAGCACCTGACATGCCTCGACGACCCGGGCGGACATCCCGCTCTCACCGAGCTTCATGTAGGTCCGGGGGTCGTAGGCCTTCTTGTCGCCGACGTCGCCGTCGACCTTGAGGACGCCGTCGAAGTTGGCGAACATGTGGGCGGCGATCGGCCGTGTGTAGGCGTACTGGCAGTCGGTGTCGACGTTCATCTTGACCACCCCGTAGCCGAGGGTCTCGTGGATCTCCTCGAGACTCGAGCCCGACCCGCCGTGGAACACCAGGTAGTGACGTGCTTCCTCGCCGAAACGCTCGGCGACCGCCTGCTGGCCGTCGCGGAGGATCGTCGGGTCGAGCTGGACGGCACCGGGCTTGTAGACGCCGTGGACGTTGCCGAACACCGCGGCGAGCAGGTAACGGCCGCGATCGAAGGTCCCCAGGACCTCGGTCACCCGGACCATGTCCTCGGGGGAGGTGTAGAGCTTGGAGCGGTCGACGTCGGAGTGGTCGCTGGCGTCCTCGACACCGCCGACGATGCCGATCTCGAGCTCGAGGACGATGTCGAGGGCCGCGCACTTCTCCAACAGCTCCGCGGCGAGCGCCAGGTTCTCCTCCATGGGGAGGTTGGAGGCGTCGAGCATGTGGCTCTGGAAGATCGGGCCGCGCCCGGCGGCGACAGTCTCCTCGACTCATGGCGATGAGTGGCCGGACGAACCCGTCGACCCGCTCGGGTGGGCAATGGTCGGTGTGGAGGGCGACGTTGACCGGGTACTGGTCGGCCACCACGTAGGCGAACTCGGCGAGGGCTCGCGCGCCCATGGCCATGTCCCGGTTCGACTGGCCGGAGGCGAACTCACCCGAGCCGTAGGAGAACTGGATGATCCCGTCCGACCCGGCTGCGGCGAAGCCTTCCAGTGCGGCCACGATCGTCGACGACGAAGTGGTGTTGATGGCGGGCAGGGCGTATCCGCCGGCACGTGCGGCGTCGAGCATCTGACGGTATTTCTCGGGGGTGGCGATCGGCACCCGGGGTTCTCCTATCGCTTGCTGCGTCTGAAGGTAGTCGCTCCCCTTTGCCGACTCGCCGTCGGCAACGGGCACCTTTAGGTTGAGTCCGGTGATGGCCCAACCCGTAGAGTCATCCGCACCACGGAAGGCTCGCAGCCCAATCGTTCGCGGGCTGCTGTTCGTCCTGGGCATGTTGTGCCTGGCCCTGGTGCCCCTCAGCTACCTGCCTGGCATCCCCACGTTCGACCTCGTGTCTGCTCGCCGCCTTCTTCTTCTCGATGTCCTCCGACCGGATGTACGGGTGGATGGTCAACCACCCCTACTTCGGCAGGATCATCCGTGGCTACTCGCGACCACGGGCTGACCGTGCGCATGAAGTGGATCGCCGCCGTCGCCATCAGCGCCTCGCTGCTCGTTTCCGGGTTGTTCCTCACCGACTTGTTGTGGGTCAGGCTGGTCCTGGCGGCCGTCGGCGTGTATGCGATCTGGTTCGTCTTCTCCCGACCCACGCGGGACCCGGCGACCACCTAGCCGCCCTTGAATCCGGCGCGGCCCTCACGTTCGGGGGCGAGTCTAGCGTCGATGGCTACCGTCAGATGATGCGGTCGTTCTCGAAGACGGGTCTCGGCGCGGTCACCGCCGCGACGATGGCGACGTCGACCTTTGCCATCGTTGTCGGCCAGTGTCCTCGCCGCACAACTGATCGACGAGTTCGAGATCTCCCGGGCGCAGGTAGGCGTCCTGGCGCTGGCGAATGGGCTGATGGGTGCCCTGGCGTCACCGGTCTTCGGCAGGGTCACCGATTGGCTCGGGTCCTATCGCTCCGTGGTGGGCGCGCTGGTTGCGGGGGCGGTCACGTTGACCACCTGGGCCATGGCGCCGACCTATCAGCTCCTGGTCGTGCGCGGCCCTGCTCACGGGTCTCGCCAATGCCTGGGGCAATCCTTCGACGAACGCCCTCATCGTCGACAACATCCCTCCCGGGATGCGGGGGGTCGTCACCGGCATCAAGCAGTCGGGGGTGCAGGCCGGCACGTTTCTCGGCGGGCTCCTCCTCCCCGCCTTCGCTGCCTGGTGGTCCTGGCGGGTCGCCATCCTCGTCTTCCTGGCCATGCCGATCGGTGGCCTCATCGGGATGGTGGGCAAGAGAGAGGGATCACACACCCACGTGCGCAAGCCACGACACAAGGCCCCGCTCCCTGTCTCGGTTCGCTGGGTGGCCGCCTACGGGCTCATGTCGGGTCTGGCGACTTCCGCGATGATCGGGTTCCTCCCTCTGTTCGCCAACGAGGATCTGGGCTGGTCGGAGGCGGCGGGCGGGGCCATGGTCGCACTCACCGGGCTGGCCGGGATCTTCGCCCGGGTGCTCTGGCCCCGATTCTCGGAGAGGACTATCGGGCACGGTCGCACCCTCCGGATCCTCGCCGTCATGTCCACGTTCAGCGCGATCCTGCTCGCCCTCACGAGTCTCGATGTCCTCGCTGGGTGGGCGCTCTTCCCCGCCGTCGCCCTCCTGGGTGGTGGTGCGGTCGCCTGGAACGCCGTGGGCATGCTGGCGGTGATGGACTTCGCCCCGGAAGGCGGGGTGGGCAAGGGGACCGGGTTCGTCCTGCTCGGCTTCCTTCTCGGTCTCGCTGTGGGCCCGGTTTTGATGGGCTTGTCGGTGGACCAACTGGGCTCGTACACCCCGGGGTGGATCGCCACCGCGTTGCTGCTGGTCTTCTCCGCCCTCATCTCGTTCCGCATCCCGGCGGGAACCACGGTGGCCCGCACGTGAGACTCGTCGTCGCCCGGTGTGCAGTCGACTACTCGGGCCGGCTCACCGCACATCTCCCCGAGGCCACCAGACTCATCATGATCAAGGCGGACGGGACCCTGGCGATCCACTCCGATGGCAACGCCTCCAAGCCACTCAACTGGATGGTGGCCCCCAATGTCGTCGAGTACCACGAGGACCGCTGGGTCGTCACCAACTCGAAGGGGGAGCGCCTCGAGATCCGGATCCACGAGATCCTCGAGGATGTGACCCATCATCTCGGCGTGGATCCGGGGCTCTCCAAGGACGGGGTGGAGGCGCATCTGCAGCAGCTGCTGGCGGCGGCGCCGGAGACGCTCGAGGAAGGGCTCGGCCTGATCCGGAGGGAGTACCCGACCGATATCGGCCCGGTCGACCTCCTCTGCACGGACGCAGCCAACCGCACGGTCGCGGTGGAGGTGAAACGCCGCGGTGACATCGACGGGGTCGAGCAACTCGCCCGCTATCTGGAGCGTCTCGATCTCGATCCCCGCCTCGCCCCGGTCCGTGGGATCTTCGCCGCCCAGTCGATCACACCACAGGCCAGGGTCATCGCCGAGTCCCGGGGCATCCTCGCCATCGAGGTCGACTACGACGGGCTCAGGGAGGCGGAGGACACCGAGCTCAGGCTGTTCGACCTGCGCTGATGTTCGACGTCGTCTTCTTCCGACCGGAGATCCCGCCCAACACCGGCAACGCGATGCGTCTCGCCGCGGTCACCGGTTGCCGGCTCCATCTGGTGGAGCCCCTCGGGTTCGACATGGACGACGCCAAGCTGCGCCGGGCCGGGATGGACTATCGAGACCGGGCCACCTTCACGGTGCACCCGAGTCTGGAGAGCTGGCATCGGGAGACGAACGCCCGATCGGGTGTTCGCCTTCACGGTCGACGGACCCACCCTCTACAGCGACATCGCCTACACCCCGGGTGACGCGTTGTTGTTCGGCCCGGAGTCGGTGGGTCTTCCGGCAATCGGTGAAGGCCCTGCCCTGGATCACCGAGCGGCTCCGTCTCCCCATGGTGCCGGGTGTGCGCTCACTCAACCTGGCGAACAGCGCGGCGATCGTCGTCTACGAGGCGTGGAGACAGCAGGGCTTCCCCGGGTCGGGTTGAGCTCGGGCTGTCTGAGGTCGCCCCCCTCGATGGATGGCCGGCATCCAGACCGCGTTCGGCGAGGAGACGGAACGCTATGGCCTCCGCCAGCACGGACCGCTCCAGATCGCCGAGGTCCTGGCTCTCGTTGGGAGCGTGGAAGGCGCTGGTCGGGTCGGCGGCGCCCACGACGAGGATCGGGGCGTCGGGGAACATCTCCTGGAAGGTGGCGATGAACGGGATCGAACCGCCTGCACCCATCTCGACCGCTTCGTTCCCGAACGCCTCGAGGAACGCCTGCCGCCAGATGTCGACGCCGTAGTTGTCGGAGCCGAGGACGGTTGCATCGCCCTTCTCCTCGTAGATGAACTCGAGCTGGGCCCCCCAAGGCACGTTGGCGACCAGATGTGCCTTCAGGGCCTCCAGGGCGGCGTCGGTGTCCTCACCGGGTGCGATGCGCATGCTGACCTTGGCCCGGGCCACCGGCACCAACTGGTTGATGGCCTCGGCGACCGGCGGCGCGTCGATGGCCAGGATCGATATGGCGGGACGGGTCCAGAGACGGGACGGCAGAGAGCCTTCGCCGATCAGCTCGAGACCGTCGACCGCCCCGGCCTGGGCCCGCGCCATGGCCTCGGGGACGTCGAGCGACTCCTCGATCTCCTCCGAGACCAGACCGGGGATGGCGACCACGCCCTTGTCGTCGTGGAGGGAGGCGAGGAGACGGGAGAGCGCCATGAGGGCGTCGGGCACGACCCCTCCGTATTGGCCGGAGTGGACCGCCGAGTGGAGGGTGCGCAACTCGACTTTGACCCCGACGACGCCGCGCAGCGACGAGATGAACGCCGGGGTGCCCACCTCCCAGTTGCCCCCGTCACCGATGACGATCACGTCGGGATGGAGCGAGCCGGCATTGGCTTGGAGGATCTCCTCGAGCCCGATCGAGCCCGCCTCCTCTTCGCCCTCGAGGAAGAGCTGCACGCCGACGGGGAGACCGTCGGCGGCATGGGCCGCCACGGCGCCGAGGTGCATGACGATGCCCGCCTTGTCGTCGCTGGCGCCTCGTCCGTAGAGCCGCCCACCCTTCTCGAAGGGCTCGAATGGCCCGGTCTCCCACTCTTCGATCGGCCCGGGGGGCTGGACGTCGTAATGGGCATAGAGGAGGACGGTTGGTGCTCCCTCCGGCGCCGGCAGCTCGGCGAAGACAGCCGGATGACCGGACGACGACTCGAGGAGCCTGGCTCCCTGGAAACCTGCTTCGTCGAGCAGACCGACGACCTTCTCGCCGGCCGAGCGCACCAGCGCCGGGTCGTAGCCGTCGGCGCTCACCGAGTCCATCCGGATCAGCGTGGCGAGGAGCTCTTGAAGTCGAGGCATGTCGGCCGCGACCGCGGCCCTGAGATCATCGTGCATCGCAGCGAGAGTACCGATGCCAAGATGAGTGCGTGCTGAGGTTTCGCCTGTTCGGGATGCCGGTCACGGTCCGTGCCTCGTTTCTCTTGATCGCGGCCCTGATCGGGTTCACCGGGGTAGGCGAGATCGAGGAGACGATCGCCTGGATCGGCATCGTCTTCGTCTCGATCCTCATCCACGAGCTCGGCCACGCCTTCACCGCCCGCCGTTACGGATCGGCCGTGGCGATCGAGCTCAACGGTCTGGGCGGCCTCACGCCGATGGTCGGCGAAGGACGGCGAGCTGACACCGGGTCGCCGCGCCCTCATCGCCGCGGCCGGCTCGGCCGTCGGTCTCGTCTTCGGCGGCGTGGTGTGGCTGGTCGCCTCGAGGTTCGGCCCGTATGAGCCGTTGCTCGCCTTCATCCTCGAGAGCACGATCTACGTGAACGTGTTCTGGGGGCTGCTCAACTGGCTGCCGATACGCCCACTCGACGGCGGGCATCTCCTCGAGTCGCTCCTCGACCAACTCGCCCCGAGTCGCGCCGAGATGATCGCCCGTGTCGTGTTCACCGTGACCGCGGCCGGCGCCCTCGCCTTCGCCTTGTGGTTCCGTCTCGTCTTCGTCGCCGTCCTGGCCGGGTGGTTGCTCTTGTCCGAGCTCGGAGCCGGCCGGGCCCCCCGTCAGACGGAGGGTCTGCCCACCCTCTCCTACGAGGAGCAGGCCGACGTCAATGAGGAGCAGGCCGACTCATACGAGGAGCAGGCCGAACCGCTCGGCGGCAGCGATGCCGCATCTGAGGACGGGCCGGAGCCTCCCCACTAGCGTCCGGGTATGGACTTCGCCTACAGCCCGAAAGTCGAGGACTACCGCACGAGGCTCCTCGACTTCATGGACAGCCATATCTATCCGGCCGAGGAGACCTATCGCCGGCAGATGGGCGAGTCGGGCGATCCCCACCATCACCCGGCAGTGCTCGAGGACCTGAAACAGGAGGCCCGCAGCCGCGGCCTGTGGAATCTCTTCCTTCCCGATGCCGAGGACGGGGCCGGGCTCTCGGTGCAGGAGTACGCCCCCCTGGCGGAGATCACGGGGCGATCGGTGCACCTCGCCCCCGAGGCGCTCAACTGCTCGGCGCCCGACACGGGGAACATGGAGATACTCCACATGTTCGGCACCCCCGAGCAGAAAGAGATCTGGCTCCATCCTCTGCTCGAGGGCGAGATCCGCTCCTGCTTCTCGATGACCGAGCCCGACGTGGCCAGCTCCGACGCCACCAACATCAGGACCCGGATCGAACGGCAGGGCGACGAGTACGTCGTGACCGGCCGCAAGTGGTTCAGCTCGGGGGCGGCGTCCGAGCGCTGCAAGTTCTCCATCGTGATGGGTGTGACCAACCCGGAGGGGGAGCGGCATCGGATGCAGTCGATGGTGATCGTCCCCCTCGACGCCCCCGGTGTCGTGATCGAGCGCGAGCCGACCGTCTTCGGGTATCAGGATCGGGGTGGACATCCCCAGATCAACTTCGACGGGGTGAGGGTTCCCGTGGAGAACCTCCTCGGTGAGGAGGGTGGCGGTTTTGCCATCGCCCAGGCTCGTCTCGGGCCGGGGCGGATCCATCACTGCATGCGCGCCATCGGCGCCGCCGAGCGTTGCCTCGACCTCATGGTGCAACGTTCCCAGTCCAGGGTCGCCTTCGGTCGCCCGCTCTCCGAGCAGGGAGTGGTCGGTGAGTGGATCGCCGATGCCAGGATCGAGATCGAGCAGGTGCGGCTCCTCGTCCTCAAGACGGCGTGGCTCATCGACAACGTCGGGACCAAGGGCGCCCGTACCGAGATCGCCGCGATCAAGGTGGCGGCGCCCAATCTGCTCACCCGGATCGCCGACGACGCCATGCAGCTGTTCGGTGCGGCCGGGTTCACCGAGGATTGGCCGCTGGCCCAGCTCTACTCGATGGGTCGCTGGCTCCGCATCGCCGATGGTCCCGACGAGGTGCATCGTCGCTCGGTGGCACGGGCCGAGTTGGGACGTCTCGGTCCCGGCGCCGACCCCGTCACCTAATCCCGTCTGAACCATCCGAATTCGGGGTATGCCCCGAATAAATGGCGAACCGGAACCGTTACTTACAACGTAAGTTCGTGGGAACGATTCGTTTTGACCGTGCGTTTAAGTGAGCCAACAGATGATGGGGCGACCATTGATCGACTTGACAGTCACACCATGGCGGGAAGCAGCAGCTTGCCTGGAAGTCCAGGACGAAGTCAGCTTCTTCCCGGATAAGGAAGACCTGGGCGGAATCGTCAAGGCCAAGGCGGTCTGCGCCACCTGCCCGGTGGCCTCCGAGTGCCTCAGCTGGGCCATCGAGACCAACCAGACCGAAGGGATCTGGGGCGGGCACACCGCCAAGGAGCGACGCAAGCTGCGCCGCCGCTGGCTCGAGGAGATTCAGAAGGCGAGCTGAGCCGCCATCGCTTCTTGCGTCTTCTCGGCCGGCTCGTCTCGATCGGGGCCGGTCGCGGCCGCGATGTGCACCAGTGAGTCGCCCGAGTTGACCATCGGTCGCAGCGACTGGGCGATGACCCACCCGTCGTCGGTGGACCTGACATTGGTGGGCCGCGACCCGAAGGCGTCCGAGATCGAGGCCACGACCTGACCACGCTCCACCGGGTCGCCCAAGTCGACCAGCATGTCGGCGATTCCTCCTCGCCGGGCCCGCATCCATCTCGTTCGCCGCACCAGCCGGGTCGGCCGTGGCCGGGGGAGCCGGGTGTCGATCATCCCCATCGCCTTCAGGGTGCGCATTACCCCCACGACACCGACCTCGATCGCCTCGTCGTCGAAGCGATGGGCCTGACCGGCCTCGTAGACCAGCATCGTCTTGCCTCGCTCTACCGCGGCCTGTCGTAACGAGCCGTCGCGTACCCGGGCGTGGATCGTGAACGGCGCCCCGAATGCTCGGGCCAATCCCAGTGTCGTCGTGTCGTCGAGTGTCGCCCGCAGCTGCGGGGCGTTGATTCGATGGTTGGTCGCCGTGTGCAGGTCGATGCCCACGGTGCATTGCGAGACGATCTGGTCCATGAACAGGTGAGCGAGTCGAGAGGCCGTCGATCCACGCGCCGAACCGGGGAACGAGCGGTTGAGGTCGCGACGGTCCGGGAGGTAGCGGGACTCGATGATGAAGCCGAGGGGGTTGACGATGGGGACGGCTATCACCGCCCCCCGCAAAGTCTTGGCGTCGAGCTCGCGAATGACTCTGCGGATGATCTGGATCCCGTTGAGCTCGTCACCGTGGATCGCCGCCGACAGCCAGATATTGGGACCGGCGGACCGCCCGTTGATCACCTTCACCGGCAGCGACTCGGTGGCACCGGTCACCACCCGGGCGAAGGGAAGCTCGATCTGGACCTTGCGCCCCGGCTCCACCGTCACCGTACCGACCGTGATCGGCTCGTTGACCCTCTCAGGTACCAACGTTGTCTTCGATGAACTCGACTATCAGGTCGGCGATGTCGACCCCGCTGGCCCCCTCGATCCCCTCCAGCCCGGGCGACGAGTTGACCTCGAGGACCATCGGCCCTTCGGCGGACTGCAGCATGTCGACCCCGGCTACCGACAGCCCCATGCTCTTGGCGGCGCGAACCGCCGTCGATCGCTCCGAGGCCGTCAGCTTGATCGCCTCGGCATGACCGCCGCGATGGAGGTTCGACCGGAACTCCCCGGGCGCGCCCTGTCTCCTCATCGCCGCCACCACCTTGCCCCCGACGACGAACGCCCTGATGTCGGCGCCACCTGCCTCCTTGATGTATTGCTGCACGAGGATGTTGGCGTCGAGCTGACGGAAGGCACCGATCACCGACTCGGCAGCCTTCTTGGTCTCGGCGAGCACGACCCCGAGGCCCTGGGTCCCCTCGAGGAGCTTCACGACCACGGGGGTACCGCCAACCGCCTCGAGCAGCCCGTCGACGTCGTTGATGGCATGGGCGAAGCTCGTCGTGGGGAGGCCCACGCCGGCCCGTGACAGGATCTGCAGGGAGCGGAGCTTGTCGCGGATCGGCTGATCCCATCCGAGCTGTTGAGGGTGAACACGTCCGCCATCTCGAACTGACGAACCACGGCAGTGCCGTAGAAGGTGTACGAGGCGCCGATGCGGGGGATGATGGCGTGGGGCTTGACCTCTTCCCCCCGATACAGGACTTTGGGACGGCGGGCGGTGATCTCCATGTAGCAGCGGAGGTAGTCGACCACTGCCGTCTCGTGGCCGCGGGCCATGGCGGCCTCCTTGAGACGGGCGGTGGAGTAGAGGGCGGAGCCGCGGGAGAGGATGGCGATCTTCATGGCTGATCTCGTTTCGGCCGTTCCCCGAGATAGCTGCGCCCCGGGTCGACGAGGAACTCGTTGCGCAAGGTGCGACGACCCAGCAGCATCCGGAATGTCATCTCGTCACGTGTCGTCAGATTCACCAAAGCCTCGAATTCTTGACCGGCAACGACCAGCCTGGTCCGAATCACCGGACGACGCTCGGCGCGGCCACCGGGATTCTTCACCATACGCTCGCCGACGACTTCGGCCACGCACTCGACGCTTGGTTTGCGTTTGCGCTGCCGGGTGTGGACCTCGAAGCGGACCATCTGGCGTCCTTCGTCCTCGAACCGGGTGAGGTTGAAGGCATGGAGCGAGGAGTTGTCGGCTCCGGTATCGACCTTTGCCTTGATCTCACGCACCCCGAGATCGGGAAGTGCGACCCATTCCCGCCACCCGATCGTCTTCCTCTTGCGTCTCATCATGGGCACGGCCGGTCAGATTAGGTCCCGCCTGGACTGAGAGGTTGAGCCGATTAGCCTCGATGACATGAGCCGGCATGTGATCGGATACAAGACGGCCCTGGCCGCGATCGCCACCGACGAGCGGTACTCCGAGGTGTTCAGACATGGGACCTTGACCGCCGGGATCTACATGCCTCACGGTGTCGACGACCAGGACGCCCACGACCAGGACGAGTTCTATGTGGTCCTCACCGGCTCCGGCTTCCTCGTCACCGCCGAGGAACGAGAGCCGTTCGGCCCGGGCGATCTCCTCTTCGTGCCGGCAGGGGCCGCGCACCGGTTCGAGGACTTCAGCGCCGACTTCGCGGTGTGGGCCATCTTCTGTGACAGCGGCGTCTGAGGCGGTGGCGACGATGGCGCGTCACCGCAAGAAGCTCCCGGCCTGGCAGCTGGGGCTGATCCTGGCCGTCGTGTTGTTCGTCGGGGCCATCGTCATCTTCAACCTCCTCGGCTTCGGGGACGACCCTGTCGTCGAGGGTCTCGTCGCGAATCTCGGCTGATTCGCCGATGGTGGGTCAGGACATGCCTACCGCCGAGGTGGAGGTCGATGCCGGCCTCGTGCGGAGACTTCTCGCTTCGCAGTATCCCGACCTGGCCGGTCTCCCCGTCGTGGTGCTCGCCAACGGCTGGGACAACTTCTCGTTCCGCGCCGGCGAGGATCACGTGATCCGTCTGCCGCGGAGGGAGGCCTCCGTCGCCCTCATCGATCACGAGATGACCTGGCTGCCACTCCTGGCACCGATGCTGCCGCTGCCGATCCCGACGCCCTTGTTCCGCGGTGAGCCGGGGGAGGGCTATCCCTGGCCCTGGCTGATCGCCCCCCACCTCGAGGGGGAATCCGCGGCTCTGGTCGGTGGGCTCGACCACCCCGACGTCGCCCGACAGCTCGGGAGCTTTCTCTCCGCCTTGCACCGCGTTGCGCCGCGGGAGGCCCCTTCGAACCCATACCGGGGCGTCCCTCTGGCTGCGCGAGATGCCGCCACCAGGGAGCGTCTCGATCTCCTCGCCGACTCGGTCGATGTCGCCGCGTTGACACGGATCTGGGACCGGGCCCTGGAGATCGGGCGACCCGAGGGCGATGCCCGCTGGCTCCACGGTGACCTGCACCCGCACAATCTCCTCGCCAAGGACGGTCGGCTCACCGGTGTGGTCGACTTCGGGGACATCACATCGGGAGACCCGGCGACGGATCTGGCCGTGGCATGGATGATGTTCGACTCGACGACGAGGGGGGATCTGGTGGATGCCTACGGGAACGACGACTCGGCATTGTGGGCACGAGCCTTCGGGTGGGCGTTGAGCCTGGGCAGCGCGTTCCTGGCGCACTCCGCCGACAACCCGGTGATGCGGGAGATCGGTGCCCGGACTCTGGCCGAGGTGCTGGAGGAGACCGGTCTCTAGGGCGTTTGCGGGATCTGTCGCCCGTTGCAGTCGATGCCGTCACCCGGGCGATAGTTGGCGACGATGGTGTCGACCTCGACTCGCCCGTCGGCGAAGGTCCGTTGGCGGTCGATCTCACTGTGCCGGCACTGGTTGTAGTAGCTGACCCGCTGGTCGAGCTCCTCCACCTCGACGTTCGGGGTCGAGTAGAGGGTGACGGTGATCGAGTTGTCGTCGTAGGTGGGCCAGATCAGGACCGGGTAGTCGGTGTTGTTGGTCACCTTGAGGTCGGGACCCGGGATCGACAGGGTCGCCTCCCTGCCGAAGGGGTAGCGGGAGAAGTAGATCGAGTGGCTCTGGTACTCGTCGAGGTCCAGACCCCCGAAGAACGAGGCGTTGAAGAGCGTGGTGATGAATTGGGAGACCCCACCGCCCAGTTCCTCGGTCATGTAGCCGCTCCTGATCGCCCCGGCGGACACGTAGCCCTTGTCCCGGGTGCGGGGCCCGACGTAGTCGTTGACCGAGAACGTCTCACCGGGGATCAGGTACTTGCCCCTGATGAAGTCGGCCATCGTCTGGATGTTGGTGACGCGGCTCTCACAGCAAGGGTGGTTGGTCGTGAATGTGGCCACCGGCTCGGTCACTGCCGACCCGTCGGCCCAGGCCATTACCTCAGGGTCGTCCGACGGCCTCGTCTCCAGCTGGTAGAAGGTGCTCCCCCCGTCGAGCAGCTTGGCGGCGACGCTTTCCACCGACTCGAGGCTGCAACAGATCGGGGGAGGGACGCCAACCGACTTGACCACCACCACCCCGTCGACGACTTCGAGCACCGGAGGGACGATGGCGCCGATCGGCTCCGGGAACGCGCTCTCCAATTCCTCCTTGAGCCCCTCCACGTCCACCGAGATCTCCATTGACCCGTCGTCGACCGTGGAGACGAGGTGGCTCCGCACCTGACCCGGGCTGAGCTGGGCAGTGTGGTCCCCGACCACGGCGAGGATCCCCGGCCTGGTCTCGTCGTTGATGGCGAGTGCGGCGGCGCGTGCCTCGTCGTCGGTGACCGTGGGTGGCAGCGTCTCATGCTCGGCGATCACCTCGATGGTGCCGGCGGCGATGTCGGCCTCCACGAGCTCGGCGACGACCTGGTCGACGTCGACCGTCACCCCGTTGGTCCCGGGGATCGCATACATGTACGAGGCGTCCTCGTTGCTGAGCACCGGCTCCACCGGCGCCTCGATGATGAAGTCTTCGCCGGCGAGACGCTGACGGGCGGTGGTGACGTTGAGGGCAAACCGGTCCTCGACCGTCACCGTCTCGAACGGCGTGCTCGCCCAGGCGAGGAACTCGTCCCAGGGGCCTTCGCCATGACGCGCCGAGACCACGTCGGCGAGCGTGTTTCCGTACAGGTAGTCGAAGCCGATCTCCTCGGCCGTGAGGATGACGCGACTCTCGCCGAGGTCGATGATGACGGGTGTCTCCAGGAAGTCCTCCTCACGAGTCTCCACCTCGGCGGCCGCCGCCGAGGGGCTGAGACCCGAGATGTCGATTCCGGCGAAGCGCACGTTCGGGGCGACCTGCTCGCCTTCGGAGGACACGTGGAACGTCCATGCCACGGCGGCGACGATCAATGGGATCACCAACGAGGGGAGCACCCAGAGCCAACCGTTCGTATGTTCACGGTGCCTGGCCATGACGGTTGGCATGCTACGGAGAACCCAGCGCAATCCGATGAATGACGACCGCGCCGTTGCCAGCACCTTCCCGCGGCCCCCTTCGCCGGTGTCGCGTTTCACCGCGGTTCCTTGACGGCTTTCTCCGATGTGCGATAGAGTGGTCGCAGAGCCCCTGGGGCTCCGGGCCGTCTCGGTGACGTTCCCTGGATCGGTGATCGGACGAGCGTCGCAAGAAGCCCCGATCGACCCTTCCCGGGGGGTCACCAAGTGGGCTAGACAACTCGTGGAAACGATTGGGGACATGCTCCCGCGTCTGTTAGCATGTCCTTTCTTGCGTTACCCCCCGACTACCCACCACCTCAAGGAGGCATCCCTTGGCTTCGCGTGTGGCTGAGCGGTTTTCATTCGGGAAGATCCCCGAGGTTCTGCCGCTCCCCAATCTGCTGGCTGTCCAGCACGAGTCTTTTCAGTGGTTCCTCGACGAAGGTCTCCGTGAGATCTTCGAAGAGATAAGCCCGATCGAGGACTTCACCGGTTCCCTCGCCCTCGAGCTCACCGATCATCGTTTC
Organism: uncultured bacterium; assembly: GCA_963751005.1. Lineage (GTDB taxonomy): Bacteria > Actinomycetota > Acidimicrobiia > Spongiisociales > ZC4RG35 > JANQRA01. The sequence goes on along the minus strand of CAVVSY010000012.1, from coordinate 544,313 downwards.
GGTGAGCCCCAGATGTCTCTGGAAGAGGCGCAGGAGCGGGACACCAACTACGCCCGCCCCCTGTTCGTCACCGCCCGCTTCATGAACCGCGGCACCGGTGAGATCAAGGAACAGCAGGTCTTCCTCGGCGACTTCCCGATCATGACCGAGAAGGGTGTCTTCGTCATCAACGGCACCGAGCGGGTGATCGTGTCCCAGTTGGTCCGCTCTCCCGGCATCTACTACGACGTCAACAAGGACAAGACCTCGGACAAGATGATCTACTCCGGCAAGATCATCCCCGGTCGCGGTGCCTGGCTCGAGTTCGACACCGACAAGAAGGACACCATCGGCGTCCGGGTCGACCGCAAGCGCCGCCAGTACGTGAGCGCGTTCCTCAAGGCTCTCGGCATCGCCGAGACCGACGAGGAGATCCTCGAGATGTTCGGCCACTCCGAGTCGATCAGGAACACCATCGAGCGTGACACCAACGCCGACAAGGAAGAGGCCCTCCTCGACCTGTACCGGAAGCTCCGCCCCGGCGAGCCCACCACGGTCGAGTCGGCACGCGGTCTCATCCAGACCCTGTTCCGCAACCCGAAGCGCTACGACCTCACCCGGGTCGGCCGATACAAGATCGCCCAGAAGTTCGGCGAGTCGGCACCCAAGGACTACCGCGCCGAGGGTCTGCAGATGCTGCGCGACGAGGACATCGTCGACGCCATCAAGTACCTGGTGGCTCTGCATGCCGGCGCCCCCACCTTCTCGACCCATCACGGCCTCGACGTGGCGGTCTCGACCGACGACATCGACCACTTCGGCAACCGGCGCATCCGCACCGTCGGGGAGCTGGTGCAGAATCAGGTCAGGGTCGGTCTCACCCGTCTCGAGCGGGTCGTCCGCGAGCGGATGACCACCCAGGACCCCGATGCGATCACTCCGCAGAGCCTGATCAACATCCGACCGGTCACCGCGGCCATCAAGGAGTTCTTCGGGACCAGCCAGCTGAGCCAGTTCATGGACCAGCCCAACCCCCTGGCCGGCCTCACCCACCGACGTCGGCTCTCGGCGCTCGGCCCGGGTGGGCTGAGCAGGGAGCGCGCCGGGTTCGAGGTTCGTGACGTCCATCCCTCCCACTACGGCCGGATGTGCCCCATCGAGACCCCGGAAGGCCCGAACATCGGGCTCATCGGCTCGCTGGCCTCGTACGCCCGGGTCAACGATTTCGGCTTCATCGAGACGCCCTACCGCAAGGTGCACAACGGCGTGGTCTCCACCAACGTGGACTACCTGACCGCCACCGAGGAAGAGCGCTACGTCATCGCGCAGGCCAACGCCCCGCTCAACGAGGACGGGTCCTTCCGCAACAAGAGGGTCTTGGTCCGCAGTGCCGGCGGTGGCGGCGACGTCGAGTTCGTCGAAGGCAAGAACGTCGACTACATGGACGTGTCGCCCAAGCAGATCGTCTCGGTCTCCACGTCTCTGATCCCGTTCCTCGAGCACGACGACGCCAACCGCGCCCTCATGGGCTCGAACATGCAGCGTCAGGCCGTCCCCCTCCTCACCGCCGAGTCGCCGCTGGTCGGCACCGGTGTCGAGGCCCGGGCCGCCGCCGACTCCGGCGACATGATCGTCTCCCCCGTGGCGGGTGAGGTGGTCGAGGTCACCGGTGAGGAGATCGTGGTCAAGGAGACCGGCACGAACAAGAAGCACACCTTCGTGCTCGACAAGTTCAAGCGGTCCAACCAGGGCACGTGCATGAACCAGAAGCCGGTCGTCCTCGAGGGCGCCAAGGTCAAGGTGGGCGATGTCCTCGCCGACGGGCCCTCCACCGAGGCCGGTGAGCTGGCGCTGGGTCGCAACCTGTTGGTGGCGTTCATGCCCTGGCAGGGTCACAACTACGAAGACGCCATCATCATCTCGGAGCGTTTGGTCAAGGACGACGTCCTCACCTCCATCCACATCGAGGAGCACGAGCTCGACGCCCGTGACACCAAGCTCGGAGCCGAGGAGATCACCCGTGACATCCCCAATGTCCCCGAGGAAGTCCTCGCCAATCTCGACGACGAGGGAATCATCCGGGTCGGTGCCGAGGTCGGCCCCGGCGACTACCTGGTCGGCAAGGTCACACCCAAGGGCGAGACCGAGCTGACTCCTGAGGAGCGTCTGCTCCGGGCCATCTTCGGTGAGAAGGCGCGCGAGGTGCGTGACACGTCGCTGAAGGTGCCCCACGGCGAGACCGGCAAGGTCATCGCGGTGAAGGTGTTCAAGCGTGAGGACGGCTTCGACCTCAGCCCGGGCGTCAACGAGCTGGTGCGCATCTACGTCGCCACCCAGCGCAAGATCTCCGAGGGCGACAAGCTCGCCGGCCGTCACGGCAACAAGGGTGTCATCTCCAAGGTGCTGCCCGAGGAAGAGATGCCGTTCATGGCCGACGGAACCCCGGTCGACATCATCCTCTCCCCGCTCGGTGTTCCCTCCCGGATGAACCTCGGCCAGGTGCTGGAGACTCATCTCGGATGGGCCGCCGCCCAGGGTTGGGAGCCCTTCACCGGGCCGTCGCCGGCCGCGGTGGGCACCAAGCCCTGGACCCGCACGGCCACGCCGGTATTCGACGGCGCCCGTGAGGACGAGATCATGCAGGTCATCGCCAGCGCCCATCCCAACCGGGACGGCGACCGGCTGGTGCAGGACGACGGCAAGGCGATCCTGTACGACGGTCGGAGCGGCGAGCCCTTCGACACCGCGGTGACGGTGGGCTACATCTACATCCTGAAGCTGGTCCACCTCGTCGACGAGAAGATCCACGCTCGTTCGACCGGCCCCTACAGCATGATCACCCAGCAGCCGCTCGGTGGTAAGGCCCAGTTCGGTGGTCAGCGATTCGGTGAGATGGAGGTGTGGGCACTCGAGGCCTACGGCGCGGCCTATGCGCTCCAGGAGCTCCTCACCATCAAGTCGGACGACGTCCAGGGCCGGGTCAAGGTCTACGAGGCGATCGTCAAGGGCGACAACATCCCCGAGCCCGGCATCCCGGAGTCGTTCCGGGTGCTGGTCAAGGAGATGCAGAGTCTCGGGCTCAACGTCGAGATGCTCTCCGCCGGTGAGGAAGTCGAGCTCCGTGAGCTCGAGGAGGACACCTACCGGTCGGTGGAGACACTCGGAATCGACCTGAGTCGTCCCGAGCGACCCGACTCGGAATAACGATTCGTTTCAAACATTGCCAGCACGATCAACGAGGCAAGAGAGATAGCAATACATGGCGCAGCAGATATTCGATGAACTGAGAATCGGCCTCGCCTCCAGCGACCAGGTCCGCGCCTGGTCGTATGGAGAGGTCAAGAAGCCGGAGACGATCAACTACCGCACCCTCCGCCCGGAGAAGGAAGGGCTCTTCGACGAGCGCATCTTCGGCCCGCAGCGGGACTGGGAGTGCTACTGCGGCAAGTACAAGAGGATCCGCTACAAGGGGATCATCTGTGAGCGTTGTGGCGTCGAAGTCACCCGCTCCAAGGTGCGTCGCGAGCGGATGGGCCACATCGAGCTGGCCGCGCCCGTCACCCACATCTGGTTCTTCAAGGGCGTGCCCAGTCGTCTCGGCTATCTGCTCGACATGTCGCCCAAGGAGCTGGAGAAGGTCATCTACTTCGCCAGCTACATCGTCACCTCGGTGAACGACGAGAACCGTCAGAAGGACCTGCCCGAGCTCGAAGCCGCCATGGGCGACGAGATCGAGGTGGTTCGCAACGAGTTCAGCGAGTGGCACGAGGTCCGTCTCGAGGCCCTCGAGGACGAGTTGGAGCGCATGGAGGAGGGCGGGGCCAAGACCCAGGAGATCAACGCCCGCCGCAAGGAGGTCGAGAAGGAGATCAAGGAGCGCGAGGAGCGCACCAATCGCGAGATCGAGCTCATCGAAGAGGCCTTCAGCACCTTCCGCACGATGCGGCCCAAGCAGCTCATCGAGTCCGAGCAGCTCTGGCGTGAGATCTACTTCCGCTACGCCGACTACTTCGAGGGCGGCATGGGCGCCGAGGCGGTGAGGACACTGCTCCTCGGTCTCGACCTCGATGCCGAGATGGTGCGGCTCGACGAGGACCTCGGTGGCTCGTCGCAGCAGCGGCGTCAGCGCGCCACCCAGCGGATGAAGGTCGTCAAGCCCTTCTGGGAGGGGCAGAACCGTCCCCAGGACATGATCCTCGAGACGGTCCCGGTGATCCCACCGGACCTCCGTCCCATGGTCCAGCTCGACGGTGGCCGTTTCGCCACGTCCGATCTCAACGACCTCTACCGCCGTGTCATCAACCGGAACAACCGCCTGAAGCGGCTCCTCGACCTCGGGGCCCCCGAGATCATCGTCAACAACGAGAAGCGCATGCTCCAGGAGGCCGTGGACGCCCTCTTCGACAATGGTCGTCGCGGTCGTGCCGTGACCGGGCCGGGCAACCGCGCCCTCAAGTCGCTCTCCGACATGTTGAAGGGCAAGCAGGGCCGGTTCCGTCAGAACCTGTTGGGCAAGCGCGTCGACTACTCGGGCCGTTCGGTCATCGTGGTCGGCCCCCAGCTCAAGCTGCACCAGTGCGGTCTCCCCAAGATCATGGCCCTCGAGCTGTTCAAGCCGTTCGTGATGAAGCGTCTGGTCGACCTCGACCTGGCCCAGAACATCAAGGCGGCCAAGCGCATGGTCGAGCGGCAGCGTCCCCAGGTGTGGGACGTCCTCTCCGACGTGATCCAGGAGCATCCCGTGCTCCTCAACCGGGCGCCCACCTTGCACCGTCTCGGCATCCAGGCTTTCGAGCCGGTGCTGGTCGAGGGCAAGGCGATCCAGATCCACCCGCTCGTCTGTGAGGCGTTCAACGCCGACTTCGACGGGGACCAGATGGCGGTGCACCTCCCGTTGTCGGCTGAGGCCCAGGCCGAGGCCCGAATCCTGATGCTGTCGAGCAACAACGTGCTCTCGCCGGCGTCGGGTCGTCCCATCGTCACCCCGTCCCAGGACATGGTGATCGGCGTGTACTACCTCTCGGAGTTCGTCGAGGACGCTCAGGGAGCAGGTCACAACTACGCCGACCTCGACGAGGCCGTGATGGCCTACGAGATCGGCGAGTTGTCGCTGCACGCCCCGATCAAGATGCGTCTCGGTCCCCTCGCAGGTGATCCGGCGCTCCACCTCGACCTCAAGCAGACCTTGCGCAAGCTCATCAACGATGAGCCGGTCGACGGCACCGCCCTCACCGAGACCACTCTCGGCAGGGCGCTGCTCAACACCGTGTTCCCCGAGGACTTCCCCTACATCAACTCGGTGGTGATCAAGAGCGATATCAAGCTGTTGATCGAGACCATCATCGAGCGCTACCCGCGCACGGCTGTGGCCAACACCCTCGACGGGATCAAGGAGCTGGGCTTCAGTTTCGCCACCAGGGCAGGTCTGACCATCGCACTGGACGACGTCCGCACCCCGGCCGACAAGGCCGAGATCCTCGCCGAGTACGAGGAGCGGGCGGAGAAGGTGCAGAACCTGTTCTCCAAGGGTGTGGTCACCGACGACGAGCGTCGTCAGGAGCTCATCGAGATCTGGACCGAGGCGACCGAGAAGGTCACCGACGCCATGAAGGCCGGTCTCAAGACCGAGAAGTTCAACTCGCTCGACATGATGGTCGGCTCGGGTGCCCGCGGGAACATGATGCAGGTTCGCCAGATCGCAGGGATGCGTGGCCTCGTGGCCAACCCCAAGGGCGACATCATCCCCCGGCCCATCATCTCCAACTTCCGCGAGGGTCTCTCGGTGCTCGAGTACTTCATCTCGACCCACGGCGCCCGCAAGGGGTTGGCCGACACCGCACTCCGCACCGCCGACTCGGGCTATCTCACCCGTCGTCTCGTCGACGTCTCCCAGGAGATGATCGTCACCGAGAACGACTGTGGCACCGATCGCGGCATCATCATCCGGGTGGTGGACGAGCGCGGCAACAAGATCAGGAACCTCCGTTCCCGGATCTACGGCCGTGCCCTGGCCGAGGACCTCAAGGAGGGACGCACCCTGGTCGCCACCGAGGACGACGAGAAGCTGCGCGAGGGCACCATCATCGGGACCAAGGAGCTCCACGCCGTGGAGGACGCCGACATCGAGTCGGTCCGGGTGCGCTCACCGCTCACCTGTGACACCCGAGGCGGCGTCTGCCAGGTCTGTTACGGGCTGTCGCTGGCGACCGGTCGGACGGTCGAGACCGCCGAGGCGGTCGGGATCATGGCCGCCCAGTCGATCGGCGAGCCCGGGACACAGCTGACCATGCGCACCTTCCACACCGGAGGTGTCGCCGGTGAGGACATCACCCACGGTCTGCCCCGTGTCGTCGAGCTCTTCGAGGCCCGGACCCCCAAGGGCAAGGCGGTGCTCAGCGAGATCGCCGGTGTCGCCCATCTCGTCGACGACGAGGAGGGCCGGCGCATCGTTATCGCCAAGGGCGACGACGAGGTGACCTACCCGATCTCCCGTTTCGCCAAGCTCCGGTTCCAGGACGGCGCCGAAGTCGACGCCGGGACCCAGCTCACCGAAGGCCCGCTCGACCCCAAGGAGGTCCTGGTCATCCGGGGAGTTCGTGCCACCCAGCAGTACCTGGTCGACCAGGTGCAGGAGGTGTACCGGTCCCAGGGTGTGGAGATCCACGACAAGCACATCGAGATGATCGTGCGTCAGATGCTCCGTCGGGTGCGTGTCGTCGCCCCCAACGACTCCGACTTCCTGCCGGCCGCCCTCATCGACGACCAGGTCTTCCGGGACACCAACCGTGAGCTGGTCGCCGAGGGCAAGAAGCCGGCCGAGGGTCGCCCCGAGCTGATGGGCATCACCAAGGCCTCGCTCGCTACGGACTCGTGGTTGTCGGCGGCCTCATTCCAGGAGACGACGAAGGTGCTCACCGACGCCGCCATCCAGAGCCGCTCCGACTTCATGCGGGGGCTCAAGGAGAACGTGATCATCGGCAAGCTGATCCCGGCGGGAACCGGTGCCGAGCAGTATCAGATGCTGCAGCCCTCACTTCCGGGCGCCACCACAGTTGCCAGCCTCGGCTTCCTGGGCGAAGGTGGCTCCGGTCCGCGTGAGGACGACGGACTGCCCGAGGACCCGGCCGAGTGGCTGGCCTCGTTGGGCGGCTCCGTCAACGTCAGCGACGAAGACGAAGAGGAGTAACCCGAACCCCGGGTAGCAAGAACCGGATCCGGTGCGGATCCGCTCAGGTTCGAGAAGGGCCGCCCGACCCAGGGCGGTCCTTCTCTTTGCCGGGAGGTCTGTTCTACGATCGGCGACGGAGTTTGGGTGGGCTCTGGTCGGCGACGCCGACGGGTCGGTGGGCACCCGTCCTGGCCTCTTTCCGACCGGCCTGCCCGGATCGCAGGGAGGGAGGAGACCGGGGGTCGTGCACGACCCCCGTCTCGCCTCTTCCATAACGTTGACATGGGGGTTCTCGTCGTCTTGACTGCGCAAAGCGGGGCTCAGGGAGAGAAGGGAAACCCGGTTGCCCCCACCGAGTGGTCGAGGGCCGAACGGCCGAGACAAGTTGAGCCCGGATGATCTCGCCAAGCAGATCGCCGAGCACCTCGCCACCGTCGGACCCGAGAAGCACGGCCTCTCCTTCTCGCTTCGCAACAGCGTCATGGTCGGTCGACTCATTTCGGGTCTGGTCATCGTCGCCCTCGCCGGTGGTCTCGCCTTCGCAGTGACCATCGGCATCAACTGGTTCCAGGGCAGATCGTCGGCATCCACAGGAGAGATCGGGGCGATCGCCCCTTCGGGTGGCGACGGGGGAGACGATGACGGAGCGGCGTTGCCCGGCTTCTTCGGCACCACTGTTCCCGAGACGGTGGGTGGCGACGTGACCACGACCACATTGGGCGGGCCCTTCGCCACCACGACGACGTCCGGCTTCACCCGCGCCACATTTCCCCCACGCACGACGACCATGACGTCGACACCGTCGAACCCGACGCCCCCCACGACTTCGGCCACGGGCACCACTCCGACGACACAACAACCCACCTCGACATCGAGCACCTCTGCCACGTCTACGTCGTCGGCGCCGATCACCACTTCGACCACCACCACGACGACGGAGCCGCCTACTACAACGACGACGACGGAGCCGCCTACTTCCACGACGACAACGGAGCAGTCCCCCCGAAAGGACCGCCCCCTGGACCCCCTGGACCCCCGGAACCGTAGAAACTCGGTGGGCGTCGAATCGCCGACGTGTTACCGTGCGTCTCTCTGCCGGCTGATCCGGTGGATTTGGTACGCGCGCAGACACAGACATAGAATCTGTGTCGGTTCCCGGACCTGCGTTTCAGCAGTTCCGTCAGGGAACAGCCGGGTGCACTCGCTGCGCCCGGTACGCAAGGTTTCACACAGGAAGCACGGGCTTTCTTGTGTCCGAGTTTCCGGCGGAAACTCGAATGTCTCGGCGAAGCCGAGGCGCCGCGTAAGGAGCAGAATGCCGACCATCGAGCAGCTTGTCCGCGAGGGCAGGAAGCCAAAGAAGAAGAAGACGAAGACCGCAGGTCTTGCCGGTGCCCCGCAGCGGCGCGGCGTCTGCACCCGTGTCTACACCGTCACCCCGAAGAAGCCGAACTCGGCGCTTCGCAAAGTGTGTCGTGTCCGGCTCTCCTCTGGAGTCGAGATCACCGCTTACATCCCGGGTGAGGGTCACAACCTCCAGGAGCACAGCATGGTGCTGGTTCGTGGTGGGCGTGTCCGCGACCTTCCCGGTGTCCGTTACAAGGTGATCCGTGGGGCGCTCGACGCCTCCGGGGTCAGCGCCCGCAAGCAGGCACGCAGCCGGTACGGATCGAAGAAGGATTCCTGATGCGTCGCGCTCCTGCCCAGAAGCGGAAAGTCGAGCCGGATCCGGTATTCCGGAGCGCGCTGGTCAGCCAGGTGATCAACAAGATCCTCCTGGAAGGCAAGAAGGACCTGGCCCGCACCATCGTCTACGACGCACTCGAGACGATCGAGCAACGCACCAGCCAGGACCCGACCATCGTCCTCAAGCGCGCGGTCGACAACATCCGGCCCTCGGTCGAGGTTCGCTCCCGCCGGGTCGGCGGAAGCTCGTACCAGGTCCCCGTCGAAGTCACCCCCCGTCGTCAGAACTCCTTGGCGATTCGCTGGCTGGTCAACTATGCCCGTCAGCGTCGCGAGCCGACCATGTCGATGCGACTGGCCAACGAGATCCTCGACGCTTCCAACAACACCGGAGCGGCGGTGAAGCGGAAAGAAGACATCCACAAGATGGCGGAGTCCAACAAGGCCTTCGCCCACTACCGCTGGTAGCGGTGTCTCGCTGAAGCGGCCTGTGGCCGCGAGCGAGACAACGGAGTTCGCAAGCGAACTCCATACAACTGAGTTTCACAACAGAAAGCGTTCCGCAAGGCGGCCCTAAAAGCTCGGGTCCGAACCGACGGGACGGTGAGGGCGGCTCCCTAAGGGAGCGGCGTTCTGAATTGAATAACGAGCTGGAGTAGTAGAAGAGAAATGAGCAACGACAACGCGCTGCATCACCTCCGCGAGGTGCCGCTGAGCCGGACCCGGAACATCGGGATCATGGCCCATATCGACGCGGGCAAGACCACCTTGACCGAGCGCATCCTCTACTACACCGGCCGTAACTACAAGATCGGTGAGGTCCATGAGGGCGCCGCCACCATGGACTGGATGGAGCAGGAGCAGGAGCGTGGGATCACCATCACCTCCGCCGCCACCACCTGCATCTGGCACGAGCACATGATCAACATCATCGACACGCCCGGCCACGTCGATTTCACCGTCGAGGTCGAGCGCTCGCTCCGTGTCCTCGATGGCGCGGTAGCCGTCTTCGACGGCGTCGCCGGCGTCGAGCCCCAGTCCGAGACGGTCTGGCGTCAGGCCGACCGTTACGGCGTTCCCCGCATCTGCTTCATCAACAAGCTCGACCGCACCGGCGCCGACTTCTACTTCGACGTCGACTCCATCGTCGAGCGTCTCGGGGCCACCCCTCTGGTCATGCAGCTACCCATCGGCACCGAAGCCGACTTCACCGGCGTCGTCGACCTGGTCGAGATGAAGGCGCATGTTTGGAAGGGCGACGACGGCAAGGCGTGGGAGACCATCGACATCCCCGAAGACCTGGTCGACCAGGCGAAGATCTATCGCGAGCAGACTCCTCGAGACGGTCGCCGAGACCTCGGAGGAGCTGCTCGACGCCTATCTCGAGAGTGGCGACCTGACCGCCAAGGAGATCCACACCGGAGTTCGCCTCGGCACCATCAGCAACGCCTTCACCCCGGTGTTTTGCGGCTCGGCCTTCAAGAACAAGGGCGTGCAGCTGCTACTCGACGCGGTCGTGGCCTATCTCCCCAGCCCGGAGGACCTCCCCGAGACCAAGGGTTTCAAGCCGGGCGACGAGGAAGTGATCATCGAGCGCAAGAACAGCGACCTCGAGCCCTTCGCCGCCCTCGCCTTCAAGATCATGAGCGACCCCCACGTCGGCAAGCTCACCTACTTCCGCGTCTACTCGGGTCACATGTCCAAGGGTGACACGATCCTCAACACCAGCACCGGGCAGCGGGAGCGGGTCGGTCGCATCCTCCGCATGCACGCCAACCACCGCGAGGACATCGACGACGTCTTCGCCGGTGACATCGTCGCCGGCATCGGGTTCAAGAACACCACCACCGGAGACACCCTCTCCGACCCGGCGGCCGCCGATCCAGCTGGAGTCGATGGAGTTCCCCGCCCCGGTGATCTCGGTGGCGATCGAGCCCAAGACCAAGTCCGACGAGGAGAAGCTGTCCAGCTCGCTGCACCGTCTCGCCGAGGAGGATCCGACCTTCCTGGTCCGTGGGGACGAGGAGACCGGCCAGACCATCATCTCGGGCATGGGCGAGCTCCACCTGGAGATCCTCGTCGACCGTCTCCTCCGTGAGTTCAAGGTCGACGCCTCGGTCGGCAAGCCCCAGGTCGCCTATCGGGAGACCATCCGCAAGGGCATCGAGAAGGTCCAGTACAAGCATGTCAAGCAGACCGGCGGCAAGGGCCAGTACGCCGATGTGGTCATCAACCTCGAGCCCACCGGCCCCGGTGGTGGCTACGAGTTCGTCGACAAGATCAAGGGTGGCGCCGTGCCCCGGGAGTACATCCCGTCGGTCGACAGCGGCATCGAGGAGGCCCTCGATCAGGGGATCCTCGCCGGCTACCCCCTCGTCGACGTCCGGGCCATCCTCGTCGATGGCTCCTATCACGACGTCGACTCCTCGGAGATGGCTTTCAAGATCGCCGGCTCCATGGCACTCCAGGCGGCGGCCCGCAAGGCGGGGGTCAAGCTGCTCGAGCCGGTCATGGATGTCGAGGTGACCACCCCCGAGGAGTACATGGGAGACGTCATCGGCGACCTCAACTCGCGTCGCGGGAAGGTCGAGGGCATGAATCAGCGTGGCAACAGCCAGGTGATCAGAGCCCAGGTGCCCATGTCGGAGATGTTCGGCTACGCCACCGACCTGCGGTCCAAGACGCAAGGGCGTGCCAACTATTCGATGCAGTTCAACTCATATCAGGACGTGCCTGATTCGATCGCCGAGGAGATCGTGGCTCATCGCCGCGGTGAGGCGTGATGAAATCACGTTGCGGCCTGATGAAATCAGGCCAGACCGAGGTTTAGGAAGGAACTAGGAGAAATGACACCATGGCTAAGGCGAAGTTTGAGCGGAATAAGCCGCATGTGAATGTTGGGACTATGGGTCATATTGATCATGGGAAGACGACGTTGACTGCTGCGATTACGAAGACTTTGGCGGAGCGTGTTGGTGGGGGTAATGCGTTTACGTCGTTTGAGAATATTGATAAGGCTCCGGAGGAGCGGGAGCGGGGGATCACGATCAGTATTTCTCATGTGGAGTATGAGACGGCGGCTCGTCATTATGCGCATGTGGATATGCCGGGTCATGCTGATTACATCAAGAACATGATTACGGGTGCGGCGCAGGTGGATGGGGCGATTCTGGTGGTGTCTGCTGCTGATGGTCCGATGCCGCAGACTCGGGAGCATGTGTTGTTGGCTCGTCAGGTGGGGGTGCCCAGCATTGTGGTGTTTCCTTAACAAGGTTGACATGGTTGATGATGCTGAGCTTTTGGATTTGGTGGAGCTCGAGGTTCGGGATTTGTTGACTGAGTATGAGTTTCCGGGTGATGAGGTTCCGGTGGTGCGGGGTCGGCGTTGAAGGCGTTGGAGGGGGATGATGCTGCTGGGGATCAGATCATGGAGTTGATGGGGGCGGTTGATTCGTATATTCCGGAGCCGGCCCGGGAGATGGATAAGCCGTTCTTGATGTGCATCGAGGATGTGTTTTCAGTATTACGGGTCGGGGGACGGTGGTTACTGGTCGGATCGAGCAGGGTGTCCTCAATGTCAACGAAGAGGTTGAGATTGTGGGGATCCGGTCGACGCAGAAGACGGTGGCTACTGGGATCGAAATGTTCCGCAAACTGTTGGATCAGGGGGTGGCGGGGGACAATGTCGGGGTGTTGTTGCGGGGGATTGGGAAGGATGATGTGGAGCGGGGTCAGGTGTTGGCCAAACCGGGGTCGATCACGCCGCATACTGATTTCGAAGCTCAGGTGTATGTGTTGACCAAGGAGGAGGGGGGTCGGCATAACCCGTTCTTCCCCGGGTATCGCCCCCAGTTCTACTTCCGCACCACCGACGTCACCGGCGTATTCAACTGCCGGAGGGGACCCAGATGGTGATGCCGGGGGATAACACGGAGATGTCGGTGGAGTTGATCGCTCCGATCGCCATGGACGAAGGTCTCCGGTTCGCTATCCGTGAAGGTGGCCGCACCGTCGGCGCCGGCCGAGTCATAAAGATCAACAAGTAATGGCCGACCAGAAGATCCGCATCCGCTTGAAGGCCTACGACCACAACGTGGTCGACGAGTCCTCCAAGAAGATCACCGAGACGGTGCTGCGCACCCAGGCCCAGATCAAGGGCCCGGTGCCGCTCCCGACCGAGATCCACCGCTATTGCGTGGTCCGGGGCCCGCACGTCCACAAGGACTCCCGCGAGCACTTCGAGATGCGCATCCACAAGCGTCTGATCGACATCCTCGACCCGACCCCGAAGACGGTCGATTCGCTGATGCGTCTCGAGCTGCCTGCGGGCGTCGAAGTGGAGATCAAGCTATGACCACCCTTCAACCAACACGGAGTGAGCTTGCCCTCAGCGGGGGGTTCAGGGGGGTCGTCCCCCCTGACAATCAAGCTGTCGAAGTGGAGATCAAGCTCTAAGGACTATGCGATGAAAGCAATTCTCGGACAGAAGCTGGGGATGACCCAGATCTTCGACGACGAGGCCCGATCGATCCCGGTCACCGTGGTCAAGGCGGGCCCGATCCGCGTCGTCCAGATCAAGACCATCAAGAACGACGGCTACAACGCCATCCAGATCTCCTACGGCGAGTCCAAGTCGGTGAACAAGCCGACCGCCGGCCACTACGCCAAGGCCGGCGTCGCCCCCGGCGGGCACCTCATCGAGGTGAAGGTCGAGGACCCCAGCGAGTTCAAGGTGGGTCAGGAGATCAAGGTCGAGGAGATGTTCGAGGTCGGCACCAAGGCCGACGTCAGCGGTGTCTCCAAGGGCAAGGGCTTCAGCGGTGTGATGAAGCGGCACAACTTCTCCGGTCAGGGCGCCTCCCACGGCAACCACAAGAAGCACCGCGCCCCCGGGTCCATCGGCGCCTGCGCCACCCCGGCTCGTGTCTTCAAAGGCATGCGCATGGCGGGTCGGATGGGCGGCGAGAAGGTGACCACCCTCAACCTGGAGATCGCCGGTGTCGACGCCGAGCGCGGCCTGCTGCTGCTCAACGGCTCGGTGCCCGGCCCCAAAGGCTCGCTCGTTTTCGTCCGGGAGGCGGTGAAGGCTCATGGCTGATATCAAGGCCCCCCTGTTCAAGGCCGACGGCGCCGCCAACGGCGAGATCAAGCTCGACGCCGAGGTCTTCGGGATCGAGCCCAACATGGACGTGCTCCATCAGGTGGTCACGGCTCAACTGGCCGCGGCCCGAGGCGGCAACGCCTCGACCAAGACCCGCGGCGAGGTCCGTGGTGGCGGGCGGAAGCCGTGGCGTCAGAAGGGTCTGGGACGTGCCCGACACGGATCGACCAGATCTCCGATCTGGACCGGTGGCGGCATCGCCCATGGCCCCCGGCCCCGCGACTACAGCCAGCGCACCCCGAAGAAGATGAAGCGTCTCGCCCTGCGCAGCGCTCTCTCCGCCCGTGCCTCAGAGGCGGCGATCATGGTCGTCGAGGACTTCGACTGGGCCGCCCCCAAGACCAAGCAGGCCGTTCATCTGCTCGGCGCCATGGAGGCCTCCGGCAAGACCCTCGTCGTCCTCAACCAGCTCGAAGGGTCGGCTGCGAAGTCGTTCCGCAACCTCCCCGAGGTGCGCATGGTCGAGCCCGGCCACCTCACCGCATACGACGTCCTCTGGTCCGACCAGGTCGTCTTCACCTCCCACACCGTGGGCTCGGTGGGCCGCTCCAACAAGTACGAGGTCAGCCAGAGCGACTTCGTCAAAGAGGACAAGGCGACCCCGAGTGCGAGCAAGGACGGAGGTGAGGAGGAATGAAAACCCCGCACGACGCCTCTCGCTTCGCGAGATGTACGAAGTTCTCCTTCGTCGAACTTCCCGTTGACCAACTCTGCAGGGAGCTGTGATGAAGACCCCGCACGACATCATCCTCGCCCCGGTCGTCTCGGAGAAGTCCTACGACCTGATCGAGAAAAACAACACGTACACATTCGAGGTGGACCCTCGCTCCAACAAGGAGGAGATCCGGGACGCCATCGAGAAAGTCTTCGCCGTGAAGGTCCTCAGGGTGAACACGATGAACCGCAAGGGAAAGACCAAGCGCACCGGCTACAAGCTGGGCAAGCGCAAGGACATCAAGCGGGCCGTCGTCACCCTGGCCGAAGGCGACTCGATCGACCTGTTCGGAGTCTGAGATGGCCATAAAGAAGAGAAAGCCGACATCCCCGGGACGCCGTTTCCAAACGGTCTCGGATTTCGCCGAGATCACGGAGACGAAGCCGGAGAAGTCGCTGATCGCCAAGAAGTCGAAGACCGGTGGCCGCAACACCAACGGTCGGGTGACCTCGCGCCATCGCGGCGGGGGGCACAAGCAGCGCTATCGCATCATCGACTTCAGACGTGACAAGGACGGCATTCCAGCCCGTGTCGCCTCGATCCAGTACGACCCCAACCGCAACGCCCGCATCGCCCTGCTCAACTACGTCGACGGCGAGAAGCGCTACATCCTCGCCCCCGTCGGGGTGAAGGTCGACGACCGCATCGAGTCGGGGGCGAAAGCGGACATCCGCCCCGGCAACGCCCTGCCACTGCGCAACGTGCCGGCAGGAACGATGGTGCACGCCATCGAGATGCGACCCGGAGGAGGGGCCAAGCTCGCCCGCTCCGCCGGATCCGCCGTTCAGCTCATGTCCAAGGAAGGTGAGCTCGCCCTGCTCCGGCTCCCCTCCGGTGAGATGCGTCAGGTCCCGCTCGACTGCCGGGCCACCATCGGCCAGGTGGGGAACACCGAGGCCGAGCTGATCAAGCTGGGCAAGGCAGGCCGCAACCGGTGGAAGGGCGTCCGCCCCCAGACCCGCGGTGTTGCGATGAACCCTGTCGACCATCCCCTGGGTGGTGGCGAGGGCAAGTCCTCCGGTGGCCGGCACCCGGTCAGCCCGTGGGGCAAGCCCGAGGCGCGCACCCGCTCCAAGAAGAAGGCTTCCGACAAGTACATCGTGCGCCGACGCACCAAGAAGGGCAGGCGCTGATGCGCACGATTCGATCACGTTCGTCGGCGCATTGCAGAAGCTGCGCTTCTGCCGTGTCTGGCTACACGAAGAAAGGCAGGCGCTGATGTCGCGCTCACTTAAGAAGGGCCCCTTCGTCGACGACCATCTCGCCAACAAGGTCGACGAGCTCAACCGGACCAACCAGAAGCGAGTGATCAGGACCTGGTCACGCCGCTCCACCATCATCCCCGAGATGATCGGGCACACCATCGCGGTGCACGACGGGCGCAAGCACGTCCCGGTCTACATCACCGAGTCGATGGTTGGCCACAAGCTCGGCGAGTTCGCCCCGACCCGGACCTTCCGTGGTCATGCCGAGAAGTCGGCGAGACGATGAAGGTCAGAGCACACAGCCGCTATATCCGCCAGTCGCCCTACAAGGTGCGTCTGGTCCTCGACCTGGTCCGGGGTCTCCCCGTCGAAGAGGCCGAGCACGTGCTGCGTCTCACCAACCGGGCGGCGTCCGCACCGGTGGCCAAGACGCTGAAGTCGGCCGTCGCCAACGCCGAGCACAACCACGCCCTCGATGCCGAAGACCTGATCGTGGCCGAGGCATTCGCCGACGAGGGCCCGACCCTCAAGCGGTTCAAGCCCAGGGCCCGGGGACGTGCCACCCGTATCAACAAGCGAACGAGCCACATCACGATCGTGGTCTCGGACATGAATGAGGAGGTGAACTGATGGGTCAGAAAGTCCACCCTTATTCATTCCGTCTCGGGGTTGCCACTGACTGGAAGTCGAAGTGGTTCTCGACGAAGGATTACGTCAAGTTCGTCAATGAGGACTGGCAGATCCGCGAGTGGCTGCGCGACGAATTGGTGCGTGGCGCCGTGTCCCGTATCGACATCGAGCGCACCCGTGACCGGCTCATCGTCGACATCCACACTGCCCGACCCGGTGTCGTCATCGGACGGAAGGGTGCGGAGGCCGAGCGTCTCCGGGAGGGTCTCGAGAAGATGACCATGGGCCGGGTCAAGCTCAACATCAACGAGGTCAAGGACCCCGATCTCGACGCCGCCCTCCTCGCCCGCGGCATCGCCGACCAGTTGGAGAATCGCATCGCCTTCCGACGGGCCATGAAGCGGGCCGTTGCGTCCGCGCTGAAGGCCGGGGCCGAGGGCGTGCGCGTCGAGTGCAAAGGTCGACTCGGTGGCGCCGACATGGGTCGCCGTGAGTGGTACCGCGAGGGACGGGTGCCGCTGCACACCTTGCGGGCCGACATCGACTTCGGAACGGCCACCGCCACCACCACGGTTGGGGCCATCGGTGTCAAGGTCTGGGTCTATCGCGGAGAGGTGCTCGACAGTGGGCCCGTCTCCGGGGAGCGCATCGCCGCGGAGGCCGACCTGGCCACCGGCGGGCCGGCCCGCCGCACCCAGAAGAGTCTCCGGTCCCGCGCCGAGGAGGCCGCAGGGGTCGAGGCCAAACCCCGTCTCATCGAGGCCGGTGGCGGCAAGCGCCCCGTCGTCGAGAGTGCGCCGAAGGAGGGCGGTCGTCGTCTGATCGAGGCCGGTGGGGGACGTCGTCCCACTGCCGCCGAGGCCACGGTCGAGTACGAGAGCGCCCAGGAGGAGCAGACGGTCGTCGTGGAAACCGGCGCAGTCGCTCCCGTCGTCGAAGGACAGGTGGCCGAGGAGACCGCAGCACCAGTTGCTGCCGAGTCCGGAGTCACGGAAGAGTCGGTCGAGGAGACCGCGGCACAGGTTGCCGACGAGTCCGCGCCCGACGCAGCCGATGAAGCGGCTGCAAAGAGTGAAGAGGAGTAGTCCGTCATGTTGATGCCCAAGAGAACGAAGCACCGCAAGGTGCATCGCGGGCGCAGGAAGGGCGTGGCCAAGGGTGGCACCTCGGTCAACTTCGGTGAGTACGGGCTCCAGGCTCTCGAGGAGGGCTGGATCACGGCCCGTCAGATCGAGTCCGCCCGTGTCGCCATCACCCGTGCCGTCAAGCGTGGCGGGAAGGTCTGGATCACGATCTTCCCCGACAAGCCGGTGACCCAGAAGCCTGCCGAGACCCGGATGGGATCGGGCAAGGGAAACCCGGAGTTCTGGGTTTCCGTGGTGAAGCCGGGACGTGTCATGTTCGAGCTCGCCGGCGTGCCCGAGGAGATGGCCCGTGAGGCCATGCGCAAGGCGGGGCACAAGCTCCCGATCAAGACCCGCGTGGTCACCAGGGAGGACTCATGAGTGCGTCCGACCTTCGTGAGCTCACCACAGACGAGCTGGTCGAGGCTTTGACCGAGGCCAAGGAAGAGCGGTTCAACCTGCGTTTCCAGGTGGCGACCAACCAGCTCGACAACACCGCCCGCCTGCAGTCGGTCAAGAAAGAGATCGCCCGAATCCTCACGGTGATGCGTGAGCGTGAACTGGCTGAAGCCGCCACCACGGTGGCAGCCGAGGAGAGTGCCTGATGACCGACCAAACCAGGAACAACCGCAAGGTGCGGGTCGGCGTCGTCGTCTCCGACAGCCGGGACAAGACGGTCACCGTCGAGGTGGCCACGTCCACCGCCCACCCTCGCTACGACAAGGTGGTGCGGCGTTCGAGCAAGTTCCATGCCCATGACGAGACCAACGACGCCCATCTCGGCGACACGGTCCGGATCATGGAGACCCGCCCATCTCCAAGCAGAAGCGCTGGCGAGTGATCGAGATCGTGGAGCGTGCCCGATGATCCAGCAGGAGACCCGTCTCAAGGTGGCCGACAACACCGGTGCCCGCGAGTTGCTCTGCATCCGCGTGCTCGGTGGCTCGTCCCGTCGCTATGCCGGCGTGGGCGACGTGATCGTCGGCGCCGTCAAGGAGGCCACCCCCGGTGGCTCGGTCAAGAAGGGCGAGGTGGTTAGCGCCGTCGTGGTGCGCACCAAGAAGGCGTCCCGTCGTCCCGACGGGACCTACATCCGCTTCGACGACAACGCCTGCGTGATCATCGACACCAACCGCCAGCCCCGCGGCACCCGCATCTTCGGACCGGTGGCCCGGGAGCTGCGTGACGAGCGGTTCATGCGCATCGTCTCCCTCGCACCGGAGGTGTTGTGATGAAGCTGAAGAAAGGCGACACGGTGATGGTCATCTCCGGCAAGGATGCCGGCAAGGAGTCCAAGGTCACCAGGGTCCTCCCCCAGAAGGGCAAGATCCAGGTCGAAGGGGTCAACACCGCCAAGCGTCACACCAAGCCGACCGGTCAGACGATGCAGGGCGGGATCATCGACAAGGACATGCCGATCGACGTCTCCAACGTGATGATCGTCTGCGAGAAGTGCGGCCCCACCCGTATCGGCCATCGTTTCGACGACAAGGGCAACAAGCACCGCACCTGTGTGAAGTGTGGGGGTGACCTGTGAGCTCACAGCCACGACTGAAGGTCAAGTACAACGAGGAGATCCACGCCCAGCTGAAGGAACAGCTCGGGCTGGACAATCCCATGCAGGTCCCGACCCTCGTCGAAGATCGTCCTCAACATGGGGCTCGGCGAGGCCATCCAGAACAAGAAGGCCATCGACGAGGCGCTCGACGAGCTCGGGCTCATCGCCGGTCAGAAGCCGAAGGTGAACAAGGCCCGCAAGTCGATCGCCAACTTCAAGCTCCGCGAGGGGATGCCGATCGGGGTCTCGGTCACGTTGCGCGGCCCTCGCATGTGGGAGTTCTTCGACCGGCTCCTCTCTGTCGCGATCCCGCGGGTTCGTGACTTCCGTGGTCTCAACCCCAGGGCCTTCGACGGGCGGGGCAACTACTCGGTGGGTGCCTCCGAGCAGCTGATCTTCCCCGAGATCGACTTCGACCAGGTGACGGAGACCAGAGGCATGAACATCACGATCGTGACCACAGCGGACAACGACGAGGCAGGCAAGGCCCTGCTCGATGCCTTCGGGTTCCCGTTCCGCAAGGTCGAAGCCCAGGTTTGAGGAGGATTCATGGCTAAGAAATCAATGATCGCAAAGGCCAACCGGAAGGCGAAGTTCAAGGTCCGGGAGTACAACCGCTGCAAGCGCTGCGGTCGACCCCGTGCCTATATCCGAGACTTCGGTATGTGCCGTATCTGCGTCCGGGAGCTGGCCAGTCGCGGTGAGCTGCCCGGAGTGAGAAAGGCGTCATGGTGACAATGACTACCGATCCGATCGCGGACATGCTCACCCGCATCCGCAACGCCGTTGCGGTGGGTCACGAGCGTGTCGCGATGCCGGCATCCAAGCTGAAGGTCAATATCGCCCAGATCCTCGTCGACGAGGGCTTCATCGACCGCTACGAGGTGAAGAGCGAGGATCATCGCTCCGAGCTCGAGCTGGTGCTTCGTTACGCCGAGCGTCGCCGCCCTGTCATCGAAGGTCTCAAGCGGGTCTCCCGCCCCGGGCACCGTGTCTACCGCGGCGCCAAGGAGCTTCCCCGCGTCCAGGGCGGTCTCGGTGTGGCCGTCGTGTCCACCAGCCAGGGTCTCATGCCCGACCGCGAGGCACGCAAGCGGAGCCTCGGTGGCGAGATCGTCTGCGAGGTGTGGTGATGAGCCGCATCGGCAACAAGCCGGTCGACGTGCCCAGCGGCGTCGACATCGTCGTCGACGGCAGCCTGGTCACGGTGAAGGGCTCCAAGGGCCAGCTGGAGCGCTCGTTCAACGAGCGCATCGGCTTCGACATCGAGGACGGCGTCATCACGGTGACCCGTCCCGACGATGCCCGCGGAGTCACGAGCCCTGCACGGTCTGAGCCGGGCGCTGCTCAACAACATGGTCGTCGGGGTCTCCGACGGGTTCCGCAAGGAGCTCGAGATCCACGGCGTGGGCTATCGCGCCTCCCTGAAGGGGAGCAACATCGAGCTGCTGGTCGGCTACAGCCACCCGGTCGAGGTCGAGGCGCCCGAAGGGATCACTTTCGAGGTCCCCGACCAGACCAAGATCGTCGTCTCCGGCATCGACAAGGAGCAGGTGGGCCAGGTCGCCGCCGACATCCGCAAGGTCAGGCCCCCCGAGCCCTACAAGGGCAAGGGGATCCGGTACGTCGGCGAGTACGTGCGACGCAAGGCCGGAAAGGCAGGTAAGTGATGAAGGGTTCCCGCAAGGACGCCCGGACTCGCCGCCACGCCAGGGGCCGCAAGACCCTGCGCGGGACACCGCAGCGCCCCCGGCTGGCGGTCTACCGGAGCAACCGATACATCTACGCCCAGGTCATCGACGACCTGGATGGGACGACACTGGCCGCGGCATCGTCGCAGGAGAGCGATCTCCGCACCGAGCGCCTCAACGTCGCAACCGCCGCCAAGGTGGGGACGTTGGTCGCGGACCGGGCCAAGGAGGCCGGTGTCACCGCAGTGGTCTTCGACCGCGGCGGATACAAGTACCACGGGAGGCTGAAGGCACTGGCCGACGCCGCTCGCGAGGCAGGACTGGAGTTCTAAGGCATGGCAAGACAACAACGCCCAGGCTCCGAGCAGAGCCAATTCGACGAGCGCGTCATTCAGATCAACCGTGTCGCCAAGGTGGTCAAGGGTGGACGTCGGTTCAGCTTCACCGCCCTGGTGGTCGTCGGTGACGGCAACGGCAAGGTCGGTGTCGGCTACGGCAAGGCCAAGGAAGTGCCCGCGGCCATCCAGAAGGGGATGGAGCAGGCGCGACGCGTGGATGAAGATCGTGCCGATGGCGGGCCAGACCATCGTCCATCAGATCACCGGCGAGCACGATGCCGCCCGGGTCCTGATCAAGCCGGCCGCACCCGGTACCGGTGTCATCGCCGGCGGTGCGGTCCGTCAGATCCTCGAGGCCGCCGGCATCAAGGATGCCCTGGCCAAGTCGCTCGGGTCGCCGACCCATCTCAACGTGGCCAAGGCGACCATGAACGGGCTGCTCGGCCAGCGTCGCCCCGACGAGGTGGCCCGACTCCGCGGCCGCAAGGTCGAGGACATCACCCCCCCGGGTCTCCTCGCCGCCTACAACACCACCGAGGCGTTGCGAGCCGCCCCCAGTGAGGTCAAGTAGGTAGTCATGGCAAAGACCAAGGACAAGACCGTCAAGGTCACCTTGCGCCGCAGTCTCATCGGTGAGAAGCCCAAGACCAGGGCGACCGTCGCCGGGCTGGGTCTGCGCAAGATCAACCAGACGGTCGAACATGTCGACTCGCCCAGTTTCCGAGGGATGCTGCACAAGGTCAGACACCTCGTCGAAGTCGAGGAGAGCAAGTGAGCGAAGAGAGAGAACAGCTGAAGCTGCACCACCTCTCCCCGGCCCCCGGATCGAAGAAGAAGAAGATCCGGGTCGGTCGTGGTGAGGGTGGGCGTCGCGGCAAGACCGCAGGACGCGGCACCAAGGGTCTCAAGGCCCGCAACAGCCTGCGTCCCGGGTTCGAGGGCGGGCAGACCCCGCTGGCCATGCGTCTCCCCAAGCTGAAAGGTTTCACCAACCCCAACAAGGAGACTTTCGCCATCGTCAACCTGACCGCGCTCGGCGGATTCGATGCCGGGACCGTGGTGACGCCCGAGTCCCTGCGCGACGCGGGTCTGATCCGGCACAAGGGCCAGGTCAAGGTGCTCGCCGAAGGCGATCTCGACAAGGCCCTGACCGTCAAGGCTCATGCATTCAGTGCCTCGGCCAAGGACAAGATCGAAAAGGCAGGCGGTACCGCAGAGGTCATCTGACCTCGTGGTCCCGACTCCGGGTATCCCGGCTCAGCCATGACAATGGCTGTCACGCCCTGACCCGCTAGGACTCATGCTCTCCATCTACCGCAACATGTTCAAGATCCCGGACCTCCGGGCGAAGATCCTCTTCACCCTGGCGATGTTCGCGGTCTACCGGCTGGGCACGACCATCCCGGTCCCGGGCATCGACCTCGATGCCGTGGAGCTCTTCCAGAGCCAGCAGCAGGCGGGTGGCATCTACGGTCTGATCAACCTGTTCTCCGGCGGCGCCCTCGAGCAGTTCTCCGTCTTCGCCCTGGGGATCATCCCCTACATCACTGCGTCGATCATCATGCAGCTGCTCACCGTGGTGATCCCGCGGTTGCAGGCGTTGCAGGAGGAGGGCGAGTCGGGGCGCAAGGTGATCACCCAGTGGACCCGTTACCTGACCGTGGTCCTGGCGCTGATCCAGTCGACCGGGTTCACCTTCCTCTTCCACTCCGGGCGTTTCACCGGCGGCATCGACCTGATCCCCAACTACACCCCGGGTCGGGTCATCCTCATCGTGCTGACCATGACCGCCGGCACGGCGATGGTGATGTGGCTGGGCGAGCTGATCACCCAGCGCGGTGTCGGCAACGGCATGTCCCTGATCATCTTCGTGTCCATCCTCAGCCAGTTCCCGTCGGTCTTCGTCAACATCTGGGGCCAGACCGGGGCAGTGGGGCTACCCATCCGCTTCATCGTCATCGTGGCCATCTTCCTGGTGATGATCGGGGCCATCATCTACGTCGACCAAGGGCAGCGACGCATCCCGATCCAGTTCGCCAAGCGGGTTCGGGGACGCCGGGTGATGGGTGGCCAGTCGACCTACATCCCGCTCAAGGTCAACACCGCCGGCGTGATCCCGGTGATCTTCGCCACCTCGGTGTTGTTGATCCCGTCGCTGATCATCACTGCCATCCCGTCGGACGCCGCCTGGCTGCAGTCGATCTACCGATGGATCGACGACAACCTCGGCGGCCGGGGCCCAGGCCGTGAGCTGGTGGTACATCGCCATCCTCTTCTCCCTGATCGTCTTCTTCACCTACTTCTACACGGCCATCCAGTTCGACCCCGAGCAGCAGGCCGAGATGATCCAGCGTCAGGGTGGGTTCATCCCCGGGGTGCGTCCCGGACGGCAGACCGCCAAGCACCTCGGTTTCATCCTCAACCGGATCACGCTCCCCGGTTCGATCTTCCTGGCGACGATCTCGATCCTGCCCGCCATCGCCGGGGCCATCTGGAACATCCAGATCGCCTTCTCCGGTGTGTCGATCCTCATCGTGGTCGGCGTCGCCTTGGAGACCATGAAGCAGATCGAGTCGCAGCTGACGATGCGGAACTACGAGGGCATCCTCTCCTGATGGGCTCGCGAGGTGGCGTGATGAGACTGTTGTTCATCGGGCCTCCCGGGGCCGGCAAGGGCACCCAGGCGGAGAAGGTCGCCGCCCGGCTCGGCATGCCCCATATCTCCACCGGTGAGATGTTCCGGGACAACGTCGCCCGAGGCACCGATCTCGGCCGGCAGGTCGAGGCGATCATGGCCGCCGGGGACTACGTGCCCGACGAGGTGACCGTCGCCATGCTCTCCGAGAGGATCGCCCAGGACGACGCCGCCCACGGCTACATCCTCGACGGCTTCCCCCGCACCGAGGCCCAGGTCGCCTCGCTCGACGACCTGCTCGGTGAGGAAGGTCTCGACAAGGTGGTCGTCCTCGAGGTGGACGAGGACGAGCTGGTCGGGCGTCTCCTCTCCCGGGGCCGGGCCGACGACAACGAAGAGACGATCCGCAACCGTTTCAGGGTCTACCTGGAGCAGACCCAGCCCCTGATCGACCTCTACTCGGCGCGGGGTCTGACAGTCACCGTCGACGGAATCGGTGAGGTCGAAGACGTCACAGACCGTATCCTGAACGCACTGGGCCGACCCGACATCACCTGACCGAGATGATCACCATCAAGAGCCGCCGCGAGTTCGCCAAGATGCAACGTGCCGGGGCCTGTGTGGCCGCGGTCCACGCGGCCGTTCGCGAGGCGGCCCAACCCGGAGTGTCCCTGCTGGAGCTGGAGGAGATCGGCGCCGGGGTGATCGCCGCGCACGGGTGCACCTCCTCGTTCCTCCACTATCTCGGCTCCTATCCGGCGACCCTCTGTCTCTCCCCGAACGACGTCATCGTGCATGGGATCCCTGGTGACTACCGGCTCCAAGAGGGGGACATCCTCTCCGTCGACGCCGGGGCGATCTTCGAGGGTTTCCACGGTGACGCCGCTTTCACCGTCGGCATCGGTGACATCTCCGACGAGGCGCGTCACCTGATCGACACCACCGAGGAGGGGATGTGGGCCGGCATCCGCGCGGTGCGCAAAGGAAACCGTCTCGGCGACATCGGCGCCGCCATCGCTGCCGTCGGCCAGGCCCATGGCTACGGGGTGGTCGAGGAGTACGTCGGTCACGGGATCGGCCGTCAGATGCACGAGGAGCCCCAGGTCCCCAACTACGGGACGCCGGGCAGCGGGATGAAGCTCCGGAGCGGCATGGCACTCTGCATCGAGCCGATGTTCAACATCGGACGTCGTCACACCAAGGTGGATCCGGACGGCTGGACGGTGCGCACCGAGGACGGCTCGCTCTCCGCCCATTGGGAGCACACGGTGGCGATCACCCCCGAGGGCGCCGATGGTGTTCACCGCGTCACCCGAGCCCGTTCCGGTCGACCTGGCAGTCTTCGGACTCGCCTCGCCTCCAACTGACCAGCAAGGTCCGGTGGAGGGGGCCTAATCTCGGCCGCCGGGACACACGACCAGGAGGCATCCCGTGACAGTTCAGGGTGAGGCGTCTTATCCGGCGCGTTTGGAGATCGACTACCCGGAGAAGCTCGATCGTCTGACCACGTTCTTCCGTCTCATCTGGGTGATCCCCATTGCGATCGTCCTCGGCCTCATCACCGGTGGGGGCGAGACCTACACGGTCGTGACCCAACGGGCGAGACCATCACCACCACGTCACCGACACCGGTGGCGGGATCATGGGGGGTCTGTTCCTGGCCACGGTCCTGATGATCGTGTTCCGGTCAGCGATACCCGCGGTGGTGGTTCGACTTCGCACGAGAGCTGACTCGGTTCAGGGCGCGGGTGGGGGCGTACCTGGGTCTGCTCACCGACCGCTACCCGTCCACCGTCGAGGAGCAGTCCGTCCATCTCGAGCTCGACTACCCCGACGCCGAGAACGATCTCAATCAATGGCTGCCGTTGGTGAAGTGGTTCCTGGCGATACCCCACTACTTCGTGCTGGCATTCCTCTGGCTGGCCGTGATCTTCGTCACGTTCATCGCATGGATCGCCATCCTCTTCACCGGGAGCTACCCGAGGGGGATGTTCGACTTCGTGGTCGGAGTGGCCCGGTGGACCTTGCGGGTGGAGGCATATGCGCTTCCTGTTGCTGACCGACGACTACCCGCCATTCAGCCTGAGCTAGGGCGATTGCCCTTGGGTGGTGTAGGTGTGACCTGGCGATCCTCTGAGTCCGACGTCTACCGGCGATGGTGGGTGAAGTCCCGGACGGCCGATGGGATGCCCGTGCTGACGCTGGCTCGAATAGACGAGCTCGAGCAATTTCTGCTCGAAGACCTCATCCTCGAACGGAGAGAGTTCGAGGGCGGACAACAGAGCGAGGGCCTCGCGGTGAGTGACAGTGAGGTTTCTCTGTTCTTGAACGAGGTCCGAAGGACTCGCTGTCCATCGAACGGCAATTGAATCACCTGAGTTAGTTCTTTGATCCCGTAACGTGTGGGCCAATTGGCCCATTTCTCACCCCGAGTTGCGGACGGTACGCCAGCTCAGGAGTACTGCCACGAAATCGCGATCAGGGATCCGATCTGAGCCGGTTCAACAGTTCTGGGTGAGGACCTCGTCGTCGAAAGGCGAGATCTCGAGGGCCGAGAGCAGGGCGAGGGCCTCGCGGTGGGTCACTGTCGAGACGCCGAAGTGGCGCCGAATCGGTGGTTGTTCGCCTCGCTGGACATGATTCCCATTGAATCAGGTCGAGGCAGACATCGAACACCGAAACCGTCTGGGCCTGGTGACCCAATTTCGAGGCGAGCCCGCCCGACTTGAGCAAGATTCGAGGACATGGTTATCATTTGGGGGTCTTTACCGCTCTTCCTTTGGCCGGAATCGCGGTTGTAGTCAGGGCACCGTCGCCCGCAACCACTCTGCACCGCTCAGGTTGCGACTGACTGTGGCCTGTGCACGCGTCCATGTGCAGCTAGTTATTGGAGATAAGCACGATGAAGGTGAGACCTTCCACGAAGAAGATGTGTGAGAAGTGTCGGATCATCCGGCGTCGTGGCCGCGTCTGGGTGATCTGTCCGAACCCACGACACAAGCAACGACAAGGTTGATCTGAATTGGCTCGTATTGCAGGAGTAGACATCCCCAGGGACAAGCGTCTCGAGATCTCGTTGACCTACATCTACGGCATCGGGTTGACCACTGCGCAGAAGATCTGCGCCGACACCGACATCGATCCGTCGACCCGGGTCCGGTCACTGACCGACGACGAGGTCGCCAGGATCCGTCGCTACATCGAGGCGAACTTCAAGGTCGAGGGTGACCTTAGCCGCGATGTCCAGCAGAACATCAAGCGAAAGATCGAGATCGGCAGCTACCAGGGCATCCGCCATCGGCGCGGTCTCCCGGTGCGAGGCCAGCGGACCCACACCAACGCCCGGGGTCGCAAGGGCCGTCGAGTTGCCATCGCCGGCAAGAAGAAAGTGACCAAGTAGTGACTTCCCGACAGCAAGGCGCCAAGAGGGTCCGACGCCGCGAGCGCAAGAACATCTCGCACGGCCAGGCCCACATCAAGGCCAGCTTCAACAACACGATCATCAACATCACCGATCCCACCGGCGCCACCGTCGCCTGGACCTCCGGCGGCTCCGTCGGGTTCAAGGGCTCCCGCAAGTCGACTCCCTATGCCGCCCAGGTGGCAGCCGAAGAGGCGGCCCGCCGCGCCGGGGAGCACGGCATCCGCAAGCTCGACGTCATCGTCAGCGGCACCGGCTCGGGGCGTGACACCGCAGTGCGCACCCTGCAGAACATGGGCATGGAGGTCACCTGGGTCAAGGACGTCACCCCGATGCCGCACAACGGCTGCCGGCCCAAGAAGCGTCGGAGAGACTGAGTCATGGCCCGTTACACCGGACCCAAGTGCAAGGCGTGCCGTCGGGCGCGTACCCAGCTCTGCCAGTCGAAGCGGTGCGCCGTCGAGCGTCGCCCTTATCCACCGGGCGAGCACGGCACGGGGCCGCGTCCGCGAGAGCGACTACCAGATCCAGCTTCGCGAGAAGCAGAAGCTCCGCACCATGTACGGCGTGCTCGAGAAGCAGTTCCGCCGCTATTACCAGGAAGCCGCCCGTCGCCCCGGCATCACCGGCGAGAACCTCTTGCGGATGCTGGAGCAGCGTCTCGACAACGTCGTGTGGCGCTCCGGTTTCGCCGCAACCCGCCCCCAGGCCCGTCAGCTCGTCAACCACGGCCATTTCCGGGTCAACGGCAAGAAGGTCGACATCCCGTCCTATCAGGTCAGCCCCGGTGATGTCAGTCACCATCAAAGACCGCTCGAGGGATCTGATCGTCATCCAGCACTCCGTCGACACCCAGGATCAGGCTCGTGCCCGACTGGCTCGTGGTCAATGCCGACGAGCGTCAGATCACCGTGAACGACCGTCCCCGCCGGGACCAGATCGACACAGACATCAACGAGCAGTTGATCGTCGAGCTCTACTCGAAGTGAGGTAAACCCCTTGTTGATCGTTCAGCGCCCCCAAATCGAAGTCGAGGAAGTCGGCGTCAACCGCGTCGCGGTTCATCGTCGAGCCGCTGGAGCCGGGATTCGGCTACACGCTGGGCAACACCATGCGCCGGACCCTGCTGTCCCGCATTCCCGGCGCCGCCATCACGTCGATCCAGATCGAAGGTGTCGAGCACGAGTTCTCGACAGTGCCCGGCGTCGTCGAGGACGTCGTCGACATCATCCTCAACATCAAGCGGATCGTGGTCCAACTGGACGGCATCGACGAGCAGACCGTTTACCTCTCGGCCAAAGGCGCCGGCGACGTGACCGCCGGCGACCTCAAGCTCCCCGCCGGGGTCGAGGTCGTCAACCCCGACGCGCACATCGCCACCCTCTCCGCCTCCGGGTCGTCTCGAGATGGAGATGACGGTCGCTCCTGGCGTCGGCTATCGAACCGCCGACAGCAACAAGGGCGGCTCGACCCACATCGGCGTCATTCCCGGTCGACTCGATCTTCTCGCCGGTCCGCAAGGTCGCCTACCGGGTTGAGAACACCCAGGTCGGCCAGATGACCAACTACGACCGTCTGGTCCTCGATGTCGAGACCAACGGGGCCATCGAGCCTCAAGGACGCGGTCTCGTCGGCCGGCAAGACCCTCGGTGAGCTGATGGACATCTTCGCCGATGTCGGTCAGGGTGAGGGTCTCGAACTGGTCGACGTGGTGCCGGAGAGCTCCGGCTCGCCCGACCTCGAGCTGCCCATCGAGGCACTCGATCTTTCCGAGCGTCCCCGCAACTGCCTCCGTCGCGCCCAGATCAAGACGGTGGGTGAGCTCGTCGAGAGCGCACCTCCGACGACCTGCTCAACATCACCAACTTCGGTCAGAAGAGCCTCGATGAGGTGATCGCCAAGCTCGACGAGCTCGGTCTTAGCCTCGCCGATCGCCCACCGGGAGCGGCGACTGATGCCACGCCCCAAGAAGGGCCCCCGCTTCGGGGGCTCTCCGGCGCACGATCGACTGATCATGGCCAACCTGGCCACCGTCGCTGTTCACGCACGGCAAGCTGACCACCACCGAGGCCAAGGCCAAGGCCCTTCGGCCCTATCGCCGAGAAGCTGATCACCAAGGCGCGCAAGGGAGATCTCCACGCCACGACGCGTCGTCCTGAAGACGATCACCGACAAGGCTGCGGTGGCCCGTCTGTTCGAGGAAGTCGCGCCCCGCTATGCCGATCGTCCCGGTGGCTACACCCGGATCACCAAGCTCGGCCCGCGACGTGGTGACGGCGCCGAAGAGGCGATCATCGAGCTGGTCTGATCCTTCACTGTCGATCAAACAGAAGACCCGCCGATTGGGCGGGTCTTCTGCATTGGAGGAGTCTCAGCACGTCAGCGGGAGATGACCCCGAGGAGGACGCCGAGCATGAGGATGATCACGCCGAAGAGGAGCACGTGGGGTGGAGTGGTCCGGCCGGGCAGCCAACGTGATGCCAGCATCGGGTCGCTGTATGACCATGGCACCGAACATCACGATCAGGGCCCCGGCGATGAGCATGAAGGTCGAGACCAGCCCCGGGCAGGACGATGGTGAGGATCAGGGCGACGAAGGCCACTCCGAACATCACCCGGGTGAACATCCACTCCGGGAGGTAGGGCCCGAATCGCTTCGACGCCTTGCTGAGGGTGCCGTCGACGAAGGCGAGGCCACGCCCTCCGGGCTTGGCTGAGTCCTTTTCCCTCTTCTCGCGTGTCTTCTTGTCCGCACTCACGGCCTCGGGTTGAGGGGGCAGGGCCACTACCCGCGCCGGTGGAGTGTGGTTGGTGGCGGCCGCGACCGGCGCGATCGTGATGGGGGTGTCGACCTTGGGGGCTGGCTCTGGCTCCTTGGCGGGCTTGGCTCGTCCCGGGATCTTGAGCCGACGCTTCTTGTCAATGGTGATCGCGGCGGTGAACGAATCCACGTCCTTGAGCTCGATGAGGATCTGATCCCCCTCGGCCGCCATGCGGTACCCGGTCGGGATCGGCTCGAGATGGACGTCGGCGAGCGCCCAGCTGCCGATCTCGGTGTCCCCGGAGGCAATGCTGATGCGGCCTTCGCCTACCGAGACGGTGGCCGGCAATGTGTTGACGTCCCCGATTGCGCGCAACGAGGCTGTGAACGTGCCCATTCGCTCGAATATCGGCCCGAATCGGGCCGACCTTACGGATTTCTAGCCGGAGAAACCGTCGTTGAAAGCGCCGAAAGTCACGGTCCCGACGATGACGAGGATGAGAAGGACCACCCCGGCGGCGAGAAGGACCGTCCCGATGATCCCGAGGATGCGCCCGGCATTGGCGGTGCCCCGATTCTCGGGCGCACGACGCCCGGAGTCGATGGCGGCGAGCTCCTTGTTGCCCATGGACCAGGCGAATGGGGCGAGGATGCCGCAGATGACGATGCCCAGGATCCCCAGGACCAGGATCGTGGTGGCCTGACTCTGCTCCGGGTAAGCACTGGACTCTGACGGGAACTGCGGTGGAGCTGGTCATGGGGTGAGTATCGCAGATGGTGTGATCGGCTGTCGTGGCGGTAGCCTGACCGTTCGGTGAGCACCAGCTCGATATCTCGATTTCGACCGCGCCGATTGGGCCAGTCTCCGCGGCCGCACCCCGCTCACCCTCACCGAGGAGGAGGTCGAGAAGCTCAGTGGCATCAGCGTCAATCTCGACATCGACATGGTCGAGGAGACGTTCCTTCCGCTGTCCCGGCTCCTCAACCTCTATGTCCAGGGCAGCCAGCTCCTCGCCTCGGTCACCGACACCTTCCTGGGCACACAACCCCGGCCTCGCCCCTTCATCATCGGCGTGGCGGGCTCGGTCGCCGTGGGCAAGTCCACGATTGCCCGGGTGTTGGAGGCGCTCGCTGGCACGGTGGCCCCATCATCCCAGGGTCGACCTGGTCACCACCGACGGCTTCCTCCTCCCCAACGCCGTGCTCGCCGAACGGGGGCTCATGGACCGCAAGGGGTTCCCGGAGAGCTACGACCGGGCGGCGCTGCTCGATTTCGTGGCCCGGGCGGCATCCGGGGAGGACCATCTCGAGATCCCGATCTACTCCCACATCCGATATGACATCGTCCCCGGTGAGGAACGGATCGTGACCCAGCCCGACATCCTCATCGTCGAGGGTCTCAACGTGCTCCAGGCGGGGTCCGGAGGACCTTTCGTGTCCGACTACTTCGACTTCTCCGTCTTCGTCGACGCCGACATCGCCGACATCGAGAAGTGGTACGTCGAGCGGTTCCTGACCCTCAAAGCCACCGCATTCACCCAGCCCGACGCCTACTTCCATCGTTACGCCGATCTGACCGAGGCGGAGGCCGATCGGAGAGGCGCAGGGCGATCTGGGATCGGATCAACCGGGTCAACCTGGTGGAGAACATCCTCCCCACCCGGGAGCGGGCCTCGCTGATCTTGGAGAAGGGCCCCGATCACGAGGTGATCCGGGTCAGATTGCGGCGTTAGACGGCTGGCGAACCTCGTAGAGGTTCCACGTGCCGGGCACCCCTTTCAGATCGAAGGGCCCGCAGTCGTTGAAGTCCATGTTGGACCCTATGACCAGGTCTTTGACGGTTCCCGAGGCCATGATCCGCCCCGACCCCGCCTCAGCCATCACCCGGGCGCCGATGTGCACGGCGAGGCCGCCGATGTCGTCGTCCCGGACCTCGATCTCGCCGGTGTGGATGCCGACCCTGATCTCGAGCCCGATCCTCCTCAACTCGCTCACCATCACCTGGGCGCACTGGATCGCCCGGAGCGGTCCGTCGAACACGGCGACGAACCCGTCGCCGGTGGTGTTCACCTCCCGACCCTGGAAACGCTCGAGTTGGAGCCGGACGATCCGGTTGTGCTCGGCTCGCGCGTCGAGCCATCGATCGTCGCCCGCCTGCGAGGCCAGGTCGGTGGAGCCGACGATGTCACTGAACAGGACGGTGGCCAGCATGCGATTGGTGCGCACGCTGACCCTCCGCCCGGTGACGAACGCCTCGATGGCGTCGAGGATCTTCGAGGTGTCGCCGGCGTGGAAGGGGAGGGTGTCCTCGCCCTCCACGATCTCGAGCTTGGCCCCGGCGATGTGCTCGGCCAGGTACTCACCCAGGGGGAGGCGGTGGAACCTGGCATCGCGGCGATGGATCACCAGGGTGTCGGCCTGGATGGCGGGGAGGACCGCCCTCACGTCGGTCTCGGCGATCCACTCCACGGCCTTGCGGGCGAGCGACGGTGACATGGCCTGGCGTTGGAACCACGGGTACCACGCCCGGAACCTGGGATCGGCGGCGGCACTCGGCGCGGTGTAGTCGAGGGTCCCCGGGGTGAGGCCGAACGTGGCCTTCCAGGTCTCCGACATCGAGGTCATGACCTCGGCGGGGGCGCCGATGGGGTAGTCGTCGGCGCGTGACATCCGGGCATAGGAGTTGACCAGCACCAGGGTGGGAAAACGCTCCGGGTAGGTCGCCGCCAGGACACAGGCGAGCATTCCCCCCTCCGTGTCGCCGATGAGGACCGCCTCCTTCGAGTCGTGGGCGTCGAGGACGGCGCGCACGTCGTCGATGGTGTCCTCGACCGGTTCGATGTGCCCGCGGGCGGGATGGTCGGAGACACCGGATCCCCTCTTGTCGATGAGATACACCCGCCCGATCTCCCCGAGCCGGTCCAGGTAGCGGATGGCCGACAGCTCGTCCCAGAAGAGGTCGATGTTGGTCATCCAGTTGCTGATGAAGACGATGTCGGGCTCGGACCGCCCGAACACCTGATACCCGACGAAACCATTGCTGGTCTCGATGAAGCGGGTGTCGGGTCGACCGGTTGGAGCCGTCATGCCGCTCAGACGATATCGGCTCCGACGGTTACCCTGCCCGACCGTGAAGATGTTCACCCGTGCCGCCCGAGCCGCGATCCTCGACCGCAAGGCTTTCACCGAGGCCTTCTTCGACGACGACGCCATGGCCGACAGCGCCATCGTCGTGGCGTTGGTGGGGGCGGCGATCTATGTCGGGATCCTGTTCTGGTTCGGCGCCATCGAGCGATTCGACATCATCGGACTGATCCAGTCGCTGATCTACTCGGTCGCTTCCTGGTTGATCCTCGGTTTTGCGACATGGTTCGCCGCCACCCGTCTCTTCGGGTCGTCGAACCGGTATCAGACCCTCATCGCCATGCAGGGCCTCGCCGTCCTTCCCTTGCTCCTCGAGATCTTCGGCTCACCGATCTCCTTGGTCGGGCTGGTCTGGTACCTCGCCGTCCTGGTGGTGGCCACCAAGGAGGCGACCGACCTCAGCTACAAGTTCGCCGGGGTCTCGGTGCTCATCGGTTTCGCCGTGGCCGCGGTGGTGCGGCTGCTCATGGGGGCGTCCTTCGGGCTGCTCTCCGGCGTCTTCGTCTGAGGATGCCGGTCTACCGGCTCGATCTCGCCTACGACGGGACCGGGTTCCACGGATACGCCCGCCAGCAAGGTCTGCGCACCGTGCAGGGCGAGCTCGAGACGGCGCTGGCGACCCTGCTCGGCTTCGAGGTGTCCACTGCCGTCGCCGGGCGGACCGACGCCGGGGTTCACGCCCGCGGCCAGGTCGTGACCTTCACCGTCGACCCGGAAGACGGCCAGCCCCTCGACACCGACCGGATCCGACGCGGGCTGGCGGGCATCCTCAGACCCGAGATCGGTGTCTTCGCGTGTACCCAGGCCCCGGAAGGGTTCAACGCCCGGTTCTCCGCGATCTGGCGGCGCTATCGGTATCTGATCGACACCGGTCCGGCAGCAGACCCGCTCACCAGGAGCTACGCGTGGCACGTCGACCGCAGACTCGATCTCGAGCCGATGCGCTCCGTCGCCTCGGTCCTGGTCGGCGAGCATGACTTCAGCGCGTTCTGTCGATCGGTGGAGGGCAGGAGCAACGTCCGGCGGGTCACCGAGCTGACAGTGACCGAGATGGGCGACGCCATGGAGATTTGGGCCCAGGCCAACGCCTTCTGCCATCAGATGGTGCGCTCCATCGTCGGCTATCTCTACGACGTGGGGCGTGGCTTCAGCGACGGCGGCCTGGTCGAGGAGGTGGTCGCTACAGGTGACCGTTCGGCGGTGGCCACCGTCGCCCCGCCCCATGGCCTCACCCTCTGGGCGGTGGGGTACGACCAACCCGAGAACGGATTGGCCTAGCTGTCACGGGTCGAATACCATGTGCGGGCTTCTGTTCAGAGGCCGTTTCCCCAAACGCTCCCCGTGCTTTCAACGTGCGAGGAACCCACACATGACTCACAACAAGACTTACTCCCCCAAGCCTGGCGACATCGAGCGCTCATGGCACGTCGTCGACGCCGCCGACCTGCCACTCGGTCGTCTCGCCTCCGAGGTCGCTCAGGTGCTGCGGGGCAAGCACAAGCCGATGTACGCCCCCCACATGGACACCGGCGACTTCGTGGTGATCGTCAACGCCGACAAGGTCGTCGTCACCTCCGACAAGAGCCAGTCCAAGATCTACTACCGCCACTCCGGTTATCCGGGGGGGATCAAGGCCGAGACCTTCGAATCCCTAATCCAGCGTCGTCCCGAGGCCGTCCTCGAACGCGCCGTCAAGGGAATGCTCCCCAAGAACAAGCTGGGCCGGCACATGGCCCGCAAGCTCAAGGTCTACGCCGGGCCCGAGCACCCGCACGAGGCCCAGGGCCCCAAACCCCTCGAGTTCAAGATCCGAAAGGTCGAAGCCTGATGCCCAAACCCATCGTCCAGGCCACCGGTCGCCGCAAGGAGTCGGTCGCCCGGGTCCGTTTCCACAACGGCTCCGGCCAGGTCACCCTCAACGGCAAGCCTCTCGAGGCCTACTTCCCGACGATGGCCACCCGCATGCGGGTGCTCGAGCCCCTCAACATCACCCAGACCCAGGGTCTCTACGACATCGACGCCACCCTCGACGGTGGTGGCACCACCGGGCAGGCGGACGCTCTCCGACTCGGCATCTCCCGCGGCCTCGTCGAGCTCGACGCAGAGCATCGGGTCGCCCTGAAGAAGGCCGGCATGCTCACCCGCGACTCCCGGATCGTGGAGAGCAAGAAGTACGGCCTGCGCAAGGCCCGTCGGGCCCCGCAGTACACCAAGCGCTAGTGCCCCGACCACTAACGTTTGCCGCGTTCAGGTCGACCAGATGACACCGCTTGCTGCGTCCTCGTCCTTAACGCACCTTCGGGTGCGTCTGCGTCCTGCGTCCTTGCCATCGGCGCCCCTGGCTCGCCCTGAACATCGCCAACGTCAGCGGCCAGAGCACTAACCGCATGCCGCTGCGTCGTCTGCTCGACGATGGCAAGCCCATCTTCGGCACCGACGGTGTCCGCGGTGTTGCCGGCTCCGAACTGACCGCAGAACTCGCCCTCGACATCGGGCGCGCCGCCGGATCTCATCTCAACGGTGGCCCGGTGCTGGTCGGCCGGGATACCCGGCGTTCCGGCTCCATGCTCTCCTCCGCACTCCAGGCCGGGTTCAATTCCGTCGGCATCGACACGGTCGACGTCGGCGTGCTCCCCAGCGGGGGCATCTCCTATCTGACCACCAACACCGGGGCGACGATGGGGGCCATCGTCTCCGCATCGCACAATCCGGCTGAGGACAACGGGATCAAGCTCCTCGCCGCCCGGGGCACCAAGCTGCCGGACTCGGTGGAACGTGAGCTGGAGGAGCGGATGCGAAGCCGCGGCCACCAGACCGCTCTCGGCGGGTCGATCGGGTACCGGCTGGAGAACCACGAGGGATATCACCAGTATCTCGACCACCTGCTCTCGGCGTCCCGATACTCTCTGAACGGTCTCGAGCTCGCCGTGGACTGCGCCAACGGCGCCGCATACCAGGTCGCTCCCGAGCTGTTCGAACGTCTCCACGCCGAGACACGGGTGTTCCACGCCGAGCCCAACGGACGCAACATCAACGACGGTTGTGGCGCCACCCACCCCGAGTTCATCGCCAAGGTGGGCGCCGGCCGCATCGGGCTGGCCTTCGACGGTGACGCCGACCGGCTGATCGCCGTCGACGAGGACGGCCGTGTCGCCAACGGCGACGTGATCATGGCGATCGTGGCCCGTCACCTCAAGGCGCAGGGACGGCTCAAGGGGAACCTGGTCGTAGCCACGGTGATGTCCAACCTGGGATTCAGGAAGTCCATGGCCGAGGCGGGGATCGAGATGGTGGAGACACCGGTCGGGGACCGTCATGTGATGGAGGCCATCACCGCCAGGGGGGCGCTGCTCGGAGGGGAGCAGTCCGGTCACGTCATCTTCGCCGACATGGCCCAGACCGGGGACGGCCTCCTCACCGCCGTTCAGCTGCTCAACGTGGTGGCGGGCACGGGCAAGGAGCTGCGGCAGCTCCGCGCCGACACGATCACGGAGTACCCCCAGGTGCTGGTCAACGTGCGGATCGAGCGCGGTGTCGACATCGCCGAGCTGACCGAGCTCTGGGACGAAGTCGAGGTCGTCGAGGAAGAGCTGGGCGAGGAGGGCCGGGTCCTGGTCAGGCCCTCGGGGACCGAGCCCCTGGTGCGGATCATGGTCGAGGCATCTTCCCAATGAGCGGGCGAGCGGTTACGCTGAACGTCTGGCAGCGGTCGCCGCCTCGCTTAGTGCGGCCACGTGACCCACGACAGGTCGGCGCGTCGCTAGGCTCAGGATGGGAACGGCGACCAATCGAGCATAGAGCCCGAAGCAATCAACGCCCGCTCCCATGGCCGTTTGGCCTCATCGATCGCCTTAGCTGGGACCTTCTTCGACGGCTTGAGCCGCTCCAATGTCCACAATGGCCCCTTCAAATCGACCAGATGCGCCGGTCCGGCTTCGATGTCAACAACACGTTCGGCGGCGGCCGATGCATCATCCATGCGCTCCAGACCCTCCCGGGCAACGCCCGCACGGTCGAATCGCGCGCCATTGGCGATAAGGTCGATAGCGGTGCCCCACATGGCCACAGCGTCCCCGTACCCCGCGACGGTGCCATGCCAGCCGGTGCCTCGACTTGGGAGCTGTGCGATTAGCTTGGCGGCCGCCTCGAGCCGCTCCGAGGCCTTGTCCAGCTCGTCCCCAGACGCTTGGGTGAGACGAGACTGAGGACTCCCATCTCCAATCGCAAAATAGAAACCGAACCAAGCAACGAGTCCGCTCTCGAGCCAGCTGAGCACCTCAGATTGGAAGATCCTCATCTCAGTTTGCAGCAGGAGAGGTGATCTCGAGTAGGTCGGCCCGCGTGCTCAAGCCCTGTCGTATGGCGCTCGGGATCTTCCTTTCGATAGTTCTGGATGAGATTCCAGCCCTTATCGACGGCTCTTCGACGCCGCTCCTCGTCGTCGTGGTTGCTTCTTCACTCGATCTCGATTCTCAAGCCTCATTCCAGCGTGCGCATGGTCTGAAACGGCGCTGAACGAGGACTTCCATTGTCCGTCCAAACTCCGTTGCCTCCACAGCAATCGGCCGCTCTCGGCCGCAGGTGGGATTCAAGCATCGCCGATGGTGCTGCAACCTGACTTGAGTCGGATTGGCCTCCACACACCATGACGGGTTAGCCTTCCCAGGACATCTGAACCTCCATTTGGGACATCGGTAAGCAGCGAGAAGTCAGCGACTCTTGTGACAGACAACTACAGCGCCTGGCCTCGCCAAGGTGAGGTGACGAGGAGGAAGGTCATCGAAGTATTCGGCGGATGCCTTCCCGGCTCCAGAGTCGTTACGAGTTGAGATCAAAGCCCGGGAGTGATCCCGGTAACAGAGATCAACTCGGTCTGGTATCGGCTTCAAGAGCCGTGGGCTGTCGCACGCGTTCCTGACTTGTCGCGGAAAGGAACTGTGATGTGCGGAATCGTTGGATACGTTGGGCCTCGCCAAGTCCTGGACGTTCTGGTTCCAGGCCTGTCTCACCTCGAGTATCGCGGCTACGACTCGGCCGGAATCGCTTTGAACGACGGTGACACCATCTCCCTGGTCAAGACCGCCGGTCGCATCGCGGATCTCGAGGCGTCTCATCGTAGCCGGCCCCAGTGTCGATGCAGTTGCAGGGATTGGCCATACACGATGGGCCACGCACGGCGCTCCAAACACTGTTAACGCTCATCCACACTCAGACGACGACAGGGAAGTGGCGGTCGTTCACAACGGCATCGTCGAGAACTGGGTCCCTCTAAAACGCCAGCTGATCCTGCAAGGACATCATTTTCGCACCGACACCGACACCGAAGTCATCGCGTACATGATCGCGGAGCGCGCCGGACTTGCCCTTGGCCGAGGCTGTGCGAGCTGTCATGAATCAGGTCGAAGGTTCCCTTGCGCATTGCTGCGATACGAAGAGCGAGCCCGAACCTCATCGTTGGTGCCCGACGAGGCTCACCGCTGGTGGTTGGAAGAGGATATGGCGAGAATTTCATTGCGTCGGACATCCCGGCCTTTCTCGAACACACCCGCCAGATGGTCGTTGTCGATGACGGATGCGTCGTGGAGTTGCGAGCAGAAAGTATCGAGATCCGCGACCTCGAAGGCCGGGATGTGGAGCAGGAACATCGTCAGATTGACTGGGACTTCGATGCCGCCGAGAAGGGTGGTTTTCCCACGTTCATGCTCAAGGAGATCCACGAGCAACCCCCGCCATCGCCGACACACTTGTCGGGCGGGTGGCCGAGGATGGTCGCGTATTATTCAGTGAACTGGACATGTCACCGGCGTTGCTGAGGGCCGTAGACAAAGTGTTCGTGGTGGCATGCGGAACGTCATACCATGCCGCGATGATGGCCAAATACGCCATCGAGCGATGGACGCGGCATGCCCGTGGAGATCGACATCGCATCCGAGTTTCGCTACCGAGATCCTGTCCTCGACGCGAGATCACTCGTGATCGGGATCAGCCAGTCGGGAGAGACTATCGATACGTTGGCGGCCATGGCATACGCCAAGACTCAAGGAGCCAACCTCATCGGCGTCAGCAACGTCATCGACTCCGCATTGGCCCGCGAATCCGATTCTGTCCTCTATACGCGGGCAGGGTTGGAGATCGGAGTGGCAGCAACGAAGTCATTCACGACCCAACTGGTTGTGATGCAGCTACTCGGACTGTATCTGGCACAGGTGAGATCGAGCTTGGAGCACGACGAGATCACACGGCTCGTCCGGGAGATATCGCGACTTCCTGAGAACGTCGAGCTTGCCCTCAAGACGTCAGAACAGGTAGAGCGGTTGGCCGTGTCATGGTTGGGCGTCCGTGATTTCTTCTTTCTGGGCCGTGCGGGCGACTTCCCGGTGGCCATGGAGGGAGCCTTGAAACTGAAGGAGATCGCATATGTGCGCGCCGAGGGCTATGCAGCGGGAGAAATGAAGCATGGGCCGATCGCCCTGGTCGAAGAAGGAGTGGTCATCGTCGGCGTGGCCTGCGACAGTCATGTGCGAGCCAAGACGCTGTCGAACTTGGAGGAGATGAAGGCCCGAGGAGGCTCAATCATTGCTGGTGGCCGAGGAAGGCGACGAGGTCGGAGACGTTGCCAACCACGTCATCCGGATCCCTTCAGGACCCGATCTCATATGCACCGTCACTTCGGTGGTGCCGCTGCAACTCTTCGCATATCACGCGGCGACAGCACGCGGACTCGACGTCGACAAGCCCAGGAATCTGGCGAAGACGGTCACGGTCGAGTAGAGAGCTCAGATGATCTTCGGGGGCCTGCGAATGATCCGGCCGACGAAAGCTGGATTGTTCACCAGGTACCGCTTCCAGAGACGTCCCGGCTCCTGATATAGGCGATAGAGCCACTCGAGACCTCGATCCTGCATCCAGGACGGCGCCTGTCGACTGGCGCCGGCATGGATGTCGAATGCGGCACCAACGCCGATCAGGACCGGCGCCTCCAAGAGTGGACGAAATCGCGCCATCCAGCGCTCCTGTTTCGGAGTGGAAAGTCCAACCCAGACAATGTCAGGACCGACGCGATTGATCTCCGCTGAGATCAGATCGGCTTCCTCATCCGTCAAATCTCGAAATGGGGGCGAAAGGGTGCCAACCACATCGAGACCTGGGAATCTCGTCTTCAGGTTGTCGCCCAGCGTGTCAGCAACACCAGGACCAGCCCCATAGAGGTAGTGCTTCCAACCTTGCTCGACTGAAGCCTCCGATAGGTTGAGTAGGAGGTCGGGGCCGTAGACCCGCTCGACCGAATCGGCGCCGGCATATCTGGCGCACCACACCAGCGGCATTCCGTCCGGAGTAGTCATTCCCGATGCGTTGTGGATCTCGCGAAGTTCAGGATCCCTTTGCGATTCCATCACGCCATGGACGCCGGTCACACAGACATATTGTCGCTCGCGCGATTTCGATCCATTGGGACACCTGGCTCCGCGCGATGTCCTGGTTGATTGCGCTGACATTCACTCCAAGGATATCGACCCTGGCGATCATCTCTTGGCGAGTACTTGCTTCTCGATCCAGCGATATGTTGGTGCCAAGCCGTCCTCGAGCGTGATACCCGGTTCCCAGCCGAGGACCTCACGCAGCTTCGTGTTGTCCGAGTTACGTCCGCGAACACCCTGTGGTCCAGGGACGTGCTTGATGTCGAGTCCTCGCTTGCCCGAGATATCAATGACGAGATCGGCGAGCTCGTTGATCGAGACCATCCGGTCGGTACCCAGGTTCAGAGGCTCGGAATAGTCGGAATTCATCAAGCGGAAGATGCCCTCGACGCAGTCATCGACATGACAGAACGACCTGGTCTGCTCTCCGTCTCCCCATATTTCGATGGTGCCACCGTCCTCGGCGTCTGCAACCTTGCGACAGATGGCTGCGGGCGCCTTTTCTCGTCCACCGTCGTATGTCCCATATGGACCGTAGATGTTGTGGAACCGGACAATCCGAGTTTCCAAATCGAACTCACCGGCGTAGTACTCGGCGAGCTTCTCGGAGACCAGCTTCTCCCACCCATAGGCATCCATGGGATCGGCGGGGAATGCGTCGCTCTCTTTGAGTGGCGTCACGGCCGCACTTTCCTGGAGGTAGGTCGGATAAATGCACGCCGATGACGAGAACAAGTACTTGGAGACCCCCGACAACCGGGCGGCCTCCATGGTGTTCAAGTTGATCATGGAGTTGTTGTAGAGAATCGTCGCGTGGTTGCTCGAGATGAAACCCATGCCGCCCATATCGGCGGCCAGGGCATATACGTGGTCGACGTCGGCAACGGCGATCTCGGCTCCTTCCTGGTGCGAAGATCAGCGACGATGAATTCGTCGGCGTCCGAATCGGTGTATTCAGGTTTCTTGAGGTCCACGCCCCTTACCCAATACCCGCTTTGCTTGAGATATGTGACCAGATGGTGCCCTATGAACCCACCAGCGCCGGTCACTACCACTCGTTCCATAGCTTCACCCCCTGTCTACTCGTTGATTCCGCCCAAAACAGGTACCACATGCTGCGCCCCATGGCCACAAAGAGTGGTCAGCCTATTTGGCCATTTGGCGACCACTCTCGGTGGTGTAGAGTATGGGGGATCCGAAGGGGCTAAAGGAGTAGAGGCTGTGGCTACGTTGGGGGCTGGGCCGCGGAGCAGTGATTCGCACATTCGCGGAGTACCCGTCGATAAAGATCAAAATCGACCGATCAGTTTGTATGAGCGGTTCGCTCAAGCGGGCGTTCGACCTGGTCGTCTCGTCAGTGCTTCTCGTGCTTCTGGTGCCGGTGATGGCCGTGGTGGCCATGCTGGTGCGATTCCGCGTTGGCTCTCCGGTCTTTACGCGCAATGGCGGGTTGGTCGCGGGGGCGAGATGTTCAAGATCTACAAGTTCAGGACCATGATCCCGGACCGACGGGGCGAGAGCCAGAGCTTCCACGGCCCTGATCGGAGGTTGGTGCACAAGTCTCCGGACGACCCTCGCGTGGTCCCGTTCGGTCGGACCCTGAGGAAATTCAGTCTTGGATGAGTTGCCTCAGTTCTGGAACGTGGTTGTCGGCGACATGAGCCTTGTTGGGCCGAGGCCAGAACTGCCTGAGATCGTGGATCAATATGAGGACTGGCAGCATGCCAGGCACAACGTGAAGCCCGGCATCACTTGCCTCTGGCAGGTGTCTAGCAGAGAAGATCTCCTCAAGGACAGCACCGAATTGGATTTGCGCTACATCGAGTCGATGAGCCTCTGGACCGACCTGAAAATCCTCTTCTCGACGCCGGCGGCAGTGATCTTCGGCCGCAACGGCTTCTGATCAGGTGCAGTTCTCAATCTGACGGCGCGGGGTCAACGAAACTTTTGCCACCATCGCTGCACTGAATCAATCGAACGGACTCCCTCTTCCTCGGAGGTGATGTCTCTCATCGAGCCTTCACGGCGAGTCATCTCCCTTCGGAGAGGTGAGCGGTTGTAGATATAGCCCACGACAGGTGTGTCGATCAACTGCAGACGAGTGACGAGGTCAGTCATCTCTCGTACCGGAGTGCCATGAGAGACGACTACTACGAGTGCATCTACCTGGTTGGCGATGGTCGACGCGTAAGCAACCTGAAGTAAAGGCGGCCCGTCCACGAAGACGATATCGTATTTTTGACCGGCCCTGGAAAATAGCTCTGCGGACTCGGTGCCCAGTGGAACGCTCGATGTAACGGGACGAGTTCCCTGACCCATGAGGCTCAATGAAACGTGGTCCCCATGCGCGAGGCTGGTCACGGCGTTGTCGAAATCGACGCCATTCTCGATTACATCAACGAGCCCGGGCCGTGTAGTGGATTCGGTCCCCAGTGCCAGGCGCGCTGCATCCTGAGTTCCGAAGTCACAGTCGATGAGTAAGACCGAGTGGCCCCGCCGCGCGTCGGCCATAGAGGTATTGACAACGCAAGTCGACTTTCCGTGTCCGATCGTCGAGCTGACCATCATCACGGTCTTCGCGCCCCGGGAGCGGGTGGCCTCGGTGATCGCCGCTGCTGCGAATCGGAATCCTTCGGCCGCCGCAGAACTGGCCGCATCCCGGACCGGCAAAGTCGAGACGAGCCCTTCATCGGAGAACGAGGGGATGTCGGCGAGAAGCGGTGCACCGAGAAGGCTCTGAGGCTCGAGTCGTCCACTGAACAAACGCCGGCGAACTTCAAGTAAGTATGCCGCCCCGATGGCAGCGAAGCCGCCAAGGCCCAGGGCCACTACCAGGACCCGAAACGGCGAGGTGGTGCTGAACTCGGACGCCCCTTGTGCCTCTTGGA
Organism: uncultured bacterium; assembly: GCA_963751005.1. Taxonomy (GTDB): domain Bacteria; phylum Actinomycetota; class Acidimicrobiia; order Spongiisociales; family ZC4RG35; genus JANQRA01. The sequence continues at coordinate 500,791 of CAVVSY010000012.1, read as the reverse complement.
GCAACGCCACGGCGCCGCTGGCGAGCTCGGTGTCTATGGCAATTTGATCGCGACGCTGTATCGATTCGGTGCGCCGGTCTATTACCTGTGCCTGTTCCTCCAGGAGCGCCTGCAGCTCCGGTGAATCGGTGGAGGCGGCGACCGCCTGTTGGTAGTTCGAGATCCGTAGCTGGAGGTCGGAAATCTCCTGCCGGATCGGACCTGCCGATTCGGAGTCAGCTGTCGTCAGTTCAGCCTGAAGCTCAGCGATCAGCGCGAGTGCCTCCTGGTATTGAGCTTCCAGGACTCGAAGCCCAGTGTTGGCATCCCGCTCCGACTGGATTGAGTCGCTTACTTCCACGAACCTGCTCTCGAGGGCAGCGATCTGGGCGTCGAGCCTCTCCAGAGCTGCGACACTGGTTTGCGTTGCCTGCCGGTTCGTGACGTCTTGATAGCCCAAGGCAACCGCATTGACCATCGCCATTGCTCTCTCAGGGTCTTCGTCCATCGCCGTCAGAAAAACCAGCGTGCTGTCAGGGGAACCGTTAACTGCAGTGGCGCCGAGGATCACGCCGGCATCAATATCCGGGTACTCATCCGCCAAGTGACTGGCTGCCGCATCGGCGACGATCGGGGAGGACATGATCTCCACCTGCTCGAGTATGAAACGACTGCTCGTTCCGCTCTCGGTGGCGTTTGGGTCCTGCACGACAACAAGGGCCTCGGCAGCGAAGGAACGGTCCGAACCCTGCAGAGCGATAAAGCCGATCCCAATTGCGAGGAACGCGAGGATGACAAGCGCCACCAGGACTGGATGTTTCCAGGCAGCACCTAATAGAGTTGTGTTCGAACTATCCACCCGTCCCGTCACTCTCGGTGTTCGAAGACTAGTGCCGACCCGAGCTTCTGCACGCTCGTAGGACATGGGAAGGCCTCACGTACCCCGATGCCAGCTGACCATTCTTCTGGAGTTCGATTGTTGGCCGCGAAGGTCATGGGTCGAAGACGGCTTCAGTCCTGGAACATCGGAATATGAGTACGCGTGGTCAGCGTGTGACCGAGGCATGGGGCTTTCTAGGCTGCAGCGAAATGATGATCATCGGTCTTGGGGTCGATCTGGCTGACATAGAACGGATCAGGGTGGTCCTCGAGCAAGTATCCCCGGTTCGCCGAACGTTGCTTCACCGAGCACGAGCGTGAGTACGCGTTTCGCTTCTCGCGGCCGGAACGACGATTTGCTGCCCGCTTCGCCGGCAAGGAGGCGGTCATGAAGTCGATGGGGACGGGGTGGCGACGCATCAGCTGGCAGGACATCGAGATCACGGGTGGCGGGCAAGCCCACCGTGCGGATGAGTCGGCGCGTGCAGCCGCACGTGCAGCCACCCTCGGCGTCACGGAGATCCTCGTGACCATCACCCACACCGACACCTCCGCTCTCGTCATGGCATTGGCGGTGGGCGAGCACGACACATGAGACCGGTGCTCACCGGCGAGGAGTACCGCCGGGTCGACAATGGCTACACCGGAGACCTGGCCGAGGCGATGGAGCGGGCGGGCCACGCCGTCGCCCTTGCGGCCGCCCGTCACGGCGCCGGATACGGCAGACGGGTGGTGGTCCTGGCCGGGCCGGGCAACAACGGTGGCGACGGCTATGTCGCCGCGCGTCATCTCCGCGCCCGCGGTGCCGCCGTGGAGGTTCAGGCCCTTGCCGCACCCGGCACCGATCTGGCCCGAGCGGCCGCCGACCGGGCGGTGGCTGCGGGGGTGCTGGTCCGCGATCTGGCCCGTCAACGACTGCCGACCTCGTGATCGATGCGGTATTCGGAGGAGGGTCACGTCATGGGATCCCGTCCGGTGTCCTCGCCTGGATGGACACACCCGCCCCGGTGATCGCGGTCGACTACCCGACGGGTCTCGACCCGGACAGCGGTGCGGTCGCCGACGCGCCTTTCGGGCAGTCGAAACGGTCACCTTCGGCTGTCTCAAGACGGGGCATCTCCTCGGAGCGGGGCCCGATCACTGCGGCGTGGTCACCGTGGCCGACATCGGCATCTCAGGAGGCGAGCCGTCACTGTTCGTCGCCGAGGCCGAGATGCCCCGCGACCGGCTCGATCTCGACCACCCACAAATGGGCTGCCGGGTCCGTGCTGGTGGTCGGCGGATCACTCGGGCTTGGCGGGGCCTGCGATCCTCACCGGGCGCGCCGCTCTCGCCTTCGGGGCGGGACGGTCTATCTGATTTCGTCATCGGATCGCCGAGCGTCTCAGACCGCCGCCCCGCGAGTTGCCGACTTACGACCTCGACCAGGCGCGAGAGCGCCTCGACCGTTTCGACGTCGTCGTGGCCGGGCCCGGGTCTGGCCGAGGCCGACCAGGGGATGGCCAAAGACGCTAGTCACGGAGGCGCGACGGGTCGTCCTCGACGCCGGCGGTCTCACCCCTGAGCTCGTTCGAGGCGGCCGGCGCCGGCGACGCCGAGGTCGTCATCACCCCGCACAACGCAGAGTTCGCCCGGGTCGCCGGGGTGGGCGCCGGGACCTTCTCGATCCGATCCTTCGCCATGCGCAAGGGGTGACCGTGTTGCGCAAGGGGAACCCGACGATGGTCACCGACGGAGGGTTGCCGGTCCTGGTCAGGACCGGTGGCCCGGAGCTGGCCTCGATCGGCACCGGGGACGTCCTCGCCGGCATGCTGGGCGCGCTCTGGGCACGCGGCCTTTCGGGGCGGGACGCCGCCATCTCGGCGGCGTACTGGCACGGTGTCGCCGGAGCCGACCTCGCCGCCGGCGGAACCCTCACCGCCGACCGGCTCGCCAGACATATCGGGAGATTCGCCTGGTGAGAGCGACCTACGCCGAGATCGACCTCGATGCCGTCGCCGGGAACGTGCGCGCCTTCGCCCACCTGATCGCCCCCGCCGCGGTGTGCACCGTGGTCAAGGCCGATGCCTACGGGCACGGTGACGTGCCGGTGGCAACTGCCGCTCTGGGAGCAGGAGCATCCCTCCTCGCCGTGGCGCTGGTAGAGGAAGGGGCGCGTCTGCGCGAGGCGGGCATCGATGCCCCCATCCTCGTTCTCAGCGAGCCAGGCCCCGATGCTGCCGCGGAAGTGGTCGGCTGGGACCTGCAGCCGAGCGTCTACAGCACTGCTTTCGTCGACGCGCTCGCCGCCACCGGGGCCGAGATCCCGGTGCACGTCAAGGTGGACACCGGCATGCATCGCGTCGGCGCCGGTCCCGCGGAACTCGCCGGGGTGATGGAGGCGGTCCGGGCCGCCTCCAATCTGGAGCTGGCCTCGATGTGGACCCACTTCGCGGTCGCCGACGAAGACCCCGAGTTCACCCGCACCCAGATCGAGCGGTTCGACGAGGCGGTGACTGCCTACGACCCGCCTGCCACCCATCTGGCCAACACCGCCGGAGCCGCTCTGTTCCCCGAGGCGCGCCGTGACTTCTGCCGGATCGGCCTCGGCACGTATGGGCTCCACCCTTGCGAGGAGACACGTGACGTGCTCCAGCTCCGCCCGGCGATGCGGGTGGTCAGCCACGTCTCCCATGTGCAGCGTCTGTCTGCCGGAGAGCGGCCCTCGTATGGCCGGGTGAGAGCCTTGCCTCACGACGCCACGCTGGCGACGGTGCCCATCGGTTATGCCGACGGCTATTGGCGATCGCTCACCCGTGGTGGCGAGGTGCTCATCGGCGGCCGGCGGTTCCCTCTCGCCGGCACCGTGACCATGGATCAACTGGTGGTCGATGTCGGCGACGAAGACGTCCAGCTCGGCGACGAGGTGGTGCTGCTCGGGGCCCAGGGCGAGGAGAGTGTGGGCGCCGACGAATGGGCAGGCCGTCTCGGGACCGTCTCCTACGAGGTGGTCTGCTCCATAGGGCCACGGGTCCCGCGGAGGTACTCGTGAATCGGACCATCACCGCGATACCTGGTGTCCGGGTCGGCCACTGGCAGGACACGGCGGCCATGACCGGATGCACCGTGGTGGTCCTCCCCGAGCCCAACGTCGTCGCCGGCGAGGTGCGGGGCGGCGCCCCCGCCACCCGGGAGTACGCCCTGCTCCAGCCGGGCATGAGTGTGCAGCAGGCGCAGGCGTTCCTGCTCACCGGGGGCAGCGCCTTCGGGCTGTCGGCCGCCGACGGGGTGATGGCCGGGCTCGTCGCCGACGGGCGGGGCCACGACACCGGGATCGGCATCAGAGTGCCGATCGTCCCCACGGCCGTGATCTTCGATCTGCTCGACGGCGACCCCATCGGTGAGGCCGGGCCCGGCCGAGGGCAGGGCCGCCTACGACGCCGCCGATGCCGATCCGGTGGTTGCCGGGCTGATCGGTGCCGGAACCGGCGCCACTGCGGCGAAATGGCGCGGCATCGAGCACAGACGCCCAGGCGGGCTCGGCTCGGCGCTCGTCACCGCCGGGGCCGCCCAGGTTGGTGCTCTGGTCGTGGTCAACCCGGTCGGAGACGTGTTCACCGTCGGCGGCGAGTCGCTGACCGGCGGGGATCCGGTCCCCGGACCACCGAATCTGGTGCCATCCGATCTGACCAACACCACCCTCGTCGTGCTCGCCACCGATGCGGCTCTGACCCGGGACGAGCTGAGTCGTCTCATGGTTCGGGCCCACGACGCCCTGGCGGCCTGTCTCCGCCCGGTGCACACCAGGTTCGATGGTGATGTCGTGTTCGCCGCATCCGTCGGCGCTGTCGACGAGGACAGGGCGACGCTCGCCGAGGGGGCATTCGCCGCCACGGCCGCAGCCATCGAGAATGCCGTCCGAGCCGCCAACTCCTGAGACCGACCTTTGCCACAATGGGACCTCATTGATCTCCGCCCCTCCTGCCTTCATCGAGCTCCGAGATACCGCTCTCGTGTGCACGGCCTGCCGACTGTCCGAGACGAGGCACAGCGTCGTGTTCGGGGTCGGGGACCCCGGAGCTCGGTTGATGCTGGTGGGAGAGGCCCCGGGCAAGAACGAGGACCTGCAGGGGGAGCCATTCGTCGGTGCGGCGGGGAGACTGCTCGACGAGCTGCTCGCCGGGATCGGGCTGAATCGCGACGAGGTGTACATCGCCAACGTGCTCAAGTGCAGGCCCCCGGGCAACCGCGACCCGCAACCGGACGAGATCGACGCCTGCAAGGGCTATCTACGCGAGCAGATCAGGATGATCTCGCCTCGGGTGGTCGTCACGTTGGGCAACTTCGCCACCAAGCTGCTGGTCCCCACCGATGTGGGCATCACCCGGATGAGGGGACAACAGATCGACTGGTGGTTGGGCGCCACCCTCATCCCGACCTTCCACCCGGCTGCGGCATTGCGCAGCGGCTCCCGGGTGACCGATCAGATGCGCCAGGACTTCGCGGTGGCCCGCAGCGTCCTCGACCGCGCCGAGGAAGGCTCGCTCCCTTGATGAAGGTCCTCTGCCCCACACCGAGAGACACCGAGACCCTGGGGGCACGGCTCGCCGCATCACTGCGACCCGGCGATGTGATCGTCCTCGCCGGAGGGCTCGGGGCGGGCAAGACCCTCTTCACCAGGGGAATCGCCACCGGACTCGGTGTCGACGAGCTGGTCGTGAGCCCGTCGTTCGTGCTGGTCCGTGAGTATCGGAGCGGGTTCATGCCGGTGATCCATGCCGACGTCTACCGCCTCACCTCGATGAACGAGTTCGACGATCTCGACGTCCTGGAGATGTCCGAGGATGGCGTCCTCATCATCGAGTGGGGAGAGGCGGTCGAGACGGCGCTTCCCGCCGACCATCTGCGCATCCACTTCGAGGTCGGTGACGATGAGTCCCGTACCCTGTCCTTCGTGGGTGAGGGTGACTGGTCGGAACGCGACTTGAGTGGTGTGGCGTGAAGCTCCTCGCCATCGAGACCTCGACTCCGGGCTCGTCGGTCGCCGTGGTCGAGGATCGTCGCACCCTGGCCGCCGCTTCCCGGATCGATCGCATGGGTCATGCCGGCTTCCTCGTCCCGGCCATCGATTTCTGCTTCGATCAGGTGGGATGGTCGCCCGTAGACCTCGACGCGATCGTGGTCGACGTCGGCCCGGGCTCTACACCGGTATCCGGGTCGGGCTGGCCACCGCACAGGGTCTCGCCGCCGCCTTCGGGATCCCGATCATCCCCGCGGTCTCCGTCGACGCCCTCGCCCTCGAGGCCAAGACCGGTCACCGCATGATCTGGGCCGTGGTCGATGCGCGCCGCGGCGAGTTCGCGGTGGCTCGATACCGACCGGTGCCGGGCGGGGTGGTCAGGGAGTCGCCCACCGAGTTGATGAGCCCGGAAGTCCTGCGGGCCGCCCTCGAGTCGACAGGTGAGGACAACCTGCTCGTCGGTGATGCGGCCGAGCTTCCGGAGGGGTTCCTCCTCGGGCATGCACCACGTCAAGGTCGGGCGGCCCCGGTATCCATATGCGGTGGCACTGGCCGAGATCGGCGCCGGCAAGTACGACCGGGACGACTACCCCTCGCCCGACGACATCCGTCCCGTCTACATGCGTGAGCCCGATGTGAACATCAACTGGGAGAAGCTGCGTCAGGAGGGGCCGTGGGGACCGCGGTGATGGATATCCGCCCGATGACCACCGGCGACCTCGAGAGCGTCGTGACGCTGGAGCACGCGCATCAACCCCGGCCCTGGTCGTCCCAGGTCTTCACCGAAGAGCTCGATGCCGAGAACCGGGTGTATCTGGTGGCCGAGCGGGAGGGGAAGGTCGTCGGCTTCGGCGGGGTGATGCTGGTGGGTGACGAAGCACATGTCACCAATCTCCTCGTCGATGAGGGCGTGCGGGGTGGCGGGATCGGTCGCCGGCTGATGATCTCGCTGATCGAAGCGGCCGTCTCCGCCGGGGCCCGCCATCTCACCCTCGAGGTCCGTGTCGCCAACGAGGCGGCCCGTTCTCTCTATGCCGGGCTGGGACTGGCACCGGTCGGGGTCCGGCCGCGGTACTACGGCGACGACGACGCCCTCATCTTGTGGGCCCACGACATCGATCGCCCCGAATACGTCTGGAAGGGCTGCGATGAGACCCACCATCCTCGCGTTCGAGACGAGTTGCGACGAGACGGCCGTGGCGGTGGTCCGCGGCACCGAGGCCCTCTCCAATGTCCTCTCCTCCCAGGTCGACCTGCATGCCCGATTCGGGGGGGTCGTCCCCGAGGTGGCGGCGCGGGCCCATGTCGAGGCGATCCGGTCGCTGACCCACCGGGCCCTGACCGAGGCCGGGGTCCATCCCGCCGACCTCGACGGGGTGGCCGCGACGGCCGGACCCGGGTCTGGTCGGCGCCCTCCTCGTGGGTCACTCGTTCGCCAAGGCCACGGCGTGGGCCCGCCAGCTCCCGTTCGTTGGCATCGACCACATGGAAGGCCACCTCATGGCGCCCCGGCTCCAGTTCGACGAGGAGTTCGTCCCACCTGCCGTCGTGCTCCTCGCCTCCGGCGGGCACTCTCAGATCGTCCATGTGACCGACTGGGGAGAGTACGACACCCTGGGCCAGACGATCGACGACGCCGCCGGCGAGGCGTTCGACAAGCTGGCCCGATTCATGGGTCTCGGGTTCCCGGGAGGCCCGGCCATCGACGAGGCATCCGAGGGGGGCGACCCGGCCGCCGTCGCCTTCCCCCGCGCCCTGCCCGAGCGGCCCTATCACTTCTCCTTCTCCGGTTTGAAGACCTCGGTCATCACTTTCGTCGACAAGGCTCCGCCTCCGGCGACCTCCCCGACTCGCCGATGTCGCCGCCTCCGTGCAGGAGGCGATCGTCGACGTTCTCGTCGACAAGACCTTCGCACGCGGTCGACGACACCGGGGCACGGGTGGTGGCGGGGGGAGGCGGCGTCCTCGCCAACCGGCGGCTTGCGACACCGTTTCGCCGAGGAGGCCGACAAACGCGGGGTGACGCTGGCCCTGCCCGACCCGATCCTGTGCACCGACAACGCGGCGATGATCGGTGTGGCGGGTGGCCATTGGCTCAGCAAGGGTCGTCTCACCGATTGGGCGGAGAACGTCGACCCTTCGATGGTCCTGTAGATAGAACCTGAGCGCGTCCCGACTCACATCCGATTTAGCACTCGTCGCCGGAGACTGCTACATTCATTAGCACTCGCAACGTGAGAGTGCTAACAGTCGGGTAACGCCCGCCTTCCCCGGGGTTCATCTCGGACTGGCAGGCTCTCGCTGGAAGCACACGTAGACGCTCAAGGAGGAGCTACGTATGAAGCTCCAGCCGCTCGGCGACCGAGTGGTGGTCTCACCCGTAGAGGATGCGGAATCCCGCACCCCGTCGGGTCTGGTCATCCCCGACACCGCCAAAGAGAAGCCGCAAATCGGAGAAGTGATCGCCGTAGGCCCCGGGGCCCTCAACGACGACGGCGCTCGTATCGCCATGGACGTGTCGGTGGGGGACAAGGTCCTCTACTCGAAATTCGCCGGCACCGAAGTCAAGTTCGACTCAGGCGAGTATCTGGTCCTGAGCGAGCGCGACATCCTGGCCATCGTCAACTGAGGAGCTGAGAAATCATGGCAGCGAAGGATCTACGCTTCAACGAGGAGGCCCGCAGGGGCTCCAGGCGGGCGTCAACAAACTCGCCGACGCAGTGAAGGTGACGCTCGGCCCCAAGGGCCGCAACGTCGTCCTCGAGAAGAAGTGGGGCGCCCCCACCATCACCAACGACGGTGTCACCATCGCCAAGGAGATCGAGCTCGACGACCCCTACGAGAACATGGGCGCCCAGCTCGCCAAGGAAGTCGCCACCAAGACCAACGACGTCGCCGGTGACGGCACCACCACCGCCACGGTCCTCGCCCAGGCGATGGTCCAGGAAGGTCTCCGCAACGTCGCTGCAGGCGCCAACCCGATGGACCTCAAGCGCGGCATCGAGCAGGCCGTCGAGGCGGTTGTCAAAGCCATCGGCGAGATGGCCCGCGACATCGAGACCACGAGAAGATGGCCCACGTCGCCTCGATCTCGGCCAACAACGACTCCACGATCGGCAAGACCATCGCCGACGCCATGGACAAGGTCGGCAAGGACGGTGTCATCACCGTCGAAGAAGGCCAGACCTTCGGTCTCGAGCTGGAATTCACCGAAGGCATGCAGTTCGACAAGGGCTACATCTCCCCCTACTTCGTTACCGATGCCGATCGCCAGGAGGCGGTTCTCGAGGATCCTTACATCCTGATCGCCAACCAGAAGATCAGCTCGGTCAACGACCTGCTCCCGGTTCTCGAGAGGGTCATGCAGGCCGGTAAGGGTTTGCTGGTGATCGCCGAGGATGTCGAGGGCGAGGCCCTCGCCACCCTGGTGGTCAACAAGATTCGCGGCACGTTCCAGTCGGTGGCCGTCAAGGCCCCCGGTTTTGGCGAGCGCCGCAAGGCCATGCTCCAGGACATCGCCATCCTCACCGGCGGCACCGTGATCTCCGAAGAGGTCGGTCTCAAGCTCGAGAACGTCACCGTCGACATGCTCGGCCGGGCCCGCAAGGTCGTCATCAGCAAGGACAACACCACCATCATCGATGGTGGCGGCTCCGAGAGCGACGTCAAGGCTCGCATCAAGCAGATCGAGCGTGAGATCGAGAACACCGACTCCGACTGGGACCGTGAGAAGCTCCAGGAGCGTCTCGCCAAGCTGTCCGGTGGTGTCGTGGTCATCAAGGTCGGCGCGGCCACCGAGGTGGAGCTGAAGGAGAAGAAGCACCGCATCGAGGATGCCGTTTCCGGCGCCCGTGCTGCGGTGGAAGAAGGCATCGTCCCCGGTGGTGGTGTTGCGCTCCTTCGTGCCCAGACCTCGATCGACAAGCTGCGCGGCGGCACCGATGACGAGAAGACCGGTCGCCACATCGTGCGCAGGGCGCTCGAGGAGCCGCTTCGTCAGATCGCGATCAACGCCGGCTTCGAAGGCGGTGTCGTGGTCGAGCAGGTGCGCACCGCCGAGGGGAACAGTCGGCTTCAACGCTGCCACCGGCAAGTACGAGGATCTCGTCGCCGCCGGGGTCATCGACCCCGCCAAGGTGACCCGTTCGACCCTGCAGAACGCGGCTTCGATCGCTGCCCTGCTGCTCACCACCGAGGCTCTGGTGGCCGAGGCAGAAAGAGGACGCCCCGCATGGGCGGCGGTCACGGCCATGGCGGCGGAGGCATGGACTTCTAGTCCGAGCCGAGTCACAAGATCGAAAAGGACCCGGGCATCCGCCCGGGTCCTTTCACGTTCTGATGCCCTGGGACGAGGCAACCTTGTTTAGCATCCGTCTAATGCCTGTGAACGTGCTCTACATTGCTGGGCTGGGGCGCAGCGGAAGCACTTTGATGGCGCGGCTCCTCGGTGAGGTTAAGGGTGTCATCAACACCGGGGAGTGCATTCTTTCACTCTTCTCGAGCGACATGTACGACCGTGGCATCCCGTGTTCTTGCACCCAACGCCCAGAGGAATGTGAGTTCTGGCATTCGATCGCCAGCTCGGTCAATGGATCTGACCGCGCTCTAGCTGCCCGAACGATCCGCCTCCGTCGCATGTTCGGTTCCACGGAAGCAGAAGACATGGTCGCAATGCGGGGGCGAATCGCGGAGGTATACACCCAGGTCGCGAAGGCATCGAGCGCCGAGGTCATAGTCGACGCTTCAAAACATCCAGCCATTCCGCGGCTGGCAGCTGAATGCGGTGACATTCGGGTACATGTAGTTCACCTCGTTCGTGATCCGCGCTCGGTCGTCGCCAGCAGGCAAGAGGCGAAGTCATATCTCAGGGCGATCAATCCCCTGCTCACATCTGTTCGCTGGTCTGGCTTTAACGTCGGTAGCGAGTGGCTTGCTGGCAAGGTCGCTGGTTACGATCGCGTGAGGTACGAAGACTTCGTTCTCGATCCGTCCGGCACACTCTCGGCGGTAGTGCCATCTGTGTTGGGTACCGAGCCAGCGCTCGACTTCATACGGGGCGACCACGCGAGCGTGGGTCAGCAGCATGCGCTGGCTGGAAATCCGGACAAGTTGGGAACCCATGACCTTGTCATTCGCCCAGATTCCAAGGCCGTGGACGGTCTGCTCCACTGGGGAGTCACCGCGTGACACTTCCACTCCTCCTTCGCTATCGGTACCCGCTCTTTCCCAGATCCATTGGATGACGAGCTTGATGCGGTTCAGCTGAGCTCGATGATTTCGATGGCGTTGATGAGTGGGTTTTGGGTGACGTGACCGAAGTCGATGTCGATGTTGCCGTCTGCGGTGATGTTGAACGATTTCATCACTCCGATCTGATGGCCGACGTCGGCGGCGATGTCATAGTCGTTGAGGACAGTGGCCCCGTCGATGATGACGTCGAAGACTCGTTCTCCGGGCTGGTCGGTTCCGGACCAGCCGTTGGCGAAGTAGAGGCGGACTTCGAGGTCGGTGCCCGATGCGACGGCGAAGTTCCACTGCATCTCAGCGCCTGCGGAAGGGTCATACCGTTCGGTGGAGAACACGGCGGTTGGGGTGGTCGAAGGCACCGAAGCGTCGACGTTGGTGACAGCCGGCCACGTGCTGATCTGGTTGCCGGCGACCCGTCCCGGATAAGGGTTAGCGGCAGTGTCGACCGCCCAGTCGGGGCCACCATCGGTAGCAGCCACCAGCGGACCACCTATGTTCACCCGGAACAAAACCTCGGCCCCACCGGTGGGCCCAGGGTCGACGGTGAGGGTGAACGGTTCTGTGTCGGTGGCGTTGTCGGGGTCGGTGGCGGTGACTGAGATGTTGTAGGTGCCGTTGTTGCCGGTGGCCGGGTTGAACGTGAACGTGCCGGTGCCGTCACCATTGTCGGTGAACGATCCGAACGATGGGGTTCCGCTGTCGGTCAAGGTCAGGGTGTCGCCGTCGGGGTCAGAAGCGGCCACGTTGACGGTGAGGGTGCCGCCTTCGGTCATCGTCTGATTGGCGATCGCCGTGATCGACGGCGGCAGGTTGGCCGGTGGCTGACCGTTGAAGCCGATGATTTCGATGGCGTTGATGAGTGGGTTTTGGGTGACGTGACCGAAGTCGATGTCGATGTTGCCGTCTGCGGTGATGTTGAACGATTTCATCACTCCGATCTGATGGCCGACGTCGGCGGCGATGTCATAGTCGTTGAGGACAGTGGTGCCGTCGATGATGACGTCGAAGACTCGTTCTCCGGGCTGGTCGGTTCCGGACCAGCCGTTGGCGAAGTAGAGGCGGACTTCGAGTTCGGTGCCCGATGCGACGGCGAAGTTCCACTGCATCTCAGCGCCTGCGGCAGGGTCATACCGTTCGGTGGAGAACACGGCGGTGGGGGTGGTCGAAGGCACCGAAGCGTCGACGTTGGTGACAGCCGGCCAAGTGCTGATCTGGTTGCCGGCGACCCGTCCCGGATAAGGGTTAGCGGCAGTGTCGACCGCCCAGTCGGGGCCACCATCGGTAGCAGCCACCAGCGGACCACCGATGTTCACCCGGAACAAAACCTCGGCCCCCCCGGTGGACCCAGCCGTGAAATCGATACTGGAGCCGGCTGGGACCGGGTTCCCGGCAGTCGACCGGTCTTCGACGCCAGACACGGTGACTGTGTAGTCACCATCCGCGAGGGTGCTGGTGCTGAGGATGACGGTGGTCAGATCTCCGCTGAGGACGGCATCGTTGACGGTGACTCCTGCGTCGATCGAATAGGCGCTGTGGTCTTCGGCGCTTTGCTGGTCGACGGGCTCATTGAACTCCACTGTGACCGTGTTCCCGGCACCGGACGCTGCGACGAGCGACGGCGCCGTCGTGTCAGGTGCAGCGACACCATCTCCGTTGAAATAGAGCCAGTTGAGCTGGAGGATCTCGGTGGTGTCCGAGCCCGTAGCGTCGAAGACCACATAGAGCGCCGTGGTCCCGCTCGAGGCGGTTATCGGCGTGGTCAGGGACACATACGTCTGGCTACTACCTGCAGGTACCGTGGCCGAGCCGAGGATCGGACCGGCTGGATTCCCTTGCCGATAGGTGATGGTTCCGGCTGCAGCTGGAAGGAGGCGCGCCGTGATGGAGTGGATCCCATTGAGGGCCACCGGGTCGAGTGCTATCCAATCGCCATCGTCGATCGAACCAACGTCCGCCCCGCCGTCTGGGTCGTCTTGAGACACCACCAGGGAGATGCCCGAGGAGCTTGTGTGGAATTCCGCCTGACGAAGATAGGGGTACAGCACCGCGGAATCGGATCCCGACAAAGGACCGTTGGAGCCGGTTCCGCTGTCGGAATAGGAGCCCTCGAGGACTCCAAAGACGTTCTCGAGGTCGGTATGGCCGGTGCGGTCGTATGAGAAGCTACCGGACGTGCCCGGTTGGGATGAGATCGGATGTGCGTGTGAGTCATGACCCAGGAAGCTCGACGCCGTGACATCGGCCGGATTCACTGGATCGTCCTCGGCATCGGAGGCAACGATCGTGTAGGGCACTGGACGTTGCCATCCGAAGAACCCTCCATCTGCGGGACCGACCAGCTCCACGACTGGAGCGTTGTTTCCAGCCGAGATGACCACGCTCGTCGACCCCTCGGCGCCCAGTGAGTCGGTGACGGTGAGTGTGACGGTGAAGTCTCCGGTGGTCGCAAAGGTGTGGGAGGGGCCTGGGGCAGTGGAGTCGACTGTTCCGTTCCCGTCGAAGTCCCATGCGTACGAGGACACCGTGCCTTCTTCGGGGTCGGTGGATCCCGAGCCGGAGAAACTCACTGTCAGGGGGACGCCTCCGCTCGTTGTATCAGCAGTGATGGAGGCGACCGGTGACCGGTTCTCTGGCTGGTACACGATCTTGGAGAGGGAAGCGTCATCATTGCTGCCGAAGCCGGTTCCATACTCGAGGAAGTAGAGGACCCCGTCGGGCCCGACCTCCATATCGATCGGGGACTTGAAGGCCAAAGAGGGGAGGAACGGCTCCAGCGCAATTACGTTGCCGACATTGTCGAGCCTCGCCGTCTTGATCCAGTCCCTGGTCCATTCGTAGATGAACAGCCGATCCTCGTAGTGAGCCGGCAGCGCATCAGGACTGGGAGAGGTTGGCCGGTGGTAGACGGGCCCCACCATCGCTGTGTTTCCGCACGCGGACTGGATCGGGGGCGTGCACTCCGCATCCGAGACCTCAGGCCAGTCGACGTTGTAGGCGTTGCTGAACGAGTACCAGATGAAGGCGGACTTCGATGCGGGAAGAACGTCAGCGCCCGTATTGTGCGGCGAGTCGTTAGTCGGGTTGGCGCAGTCATAGGGGACACCCTCGTTCGGGTCGAGATAGGGGAGGTTGTCGGCGATACAGTGAGGCCACCCATGGTTACCGGCCTGCCTAGCCTGGATGATTTCGTCGTGACCTGGAGGTCCGTTGGAGTTCGCGTTCTTGGCGTCGGGCCCGACGTCTGCGGTGTACAACCAGCCTGTGTCAGGATCTATCGATAGGCGGAAGGGGTTGCGGAGCCCCATCAGGTAGATCTCCGGCCTGGTCAGAGGAGTTCCCGGAGCGAACAGGTTTCCTGCAGGTATGGCATATGTGCCGTCGGAGTTGGGGTCGATCCGGAGGATCTTTCCGCGCAGGTCGTTCGTGTTCGCCGATGTCCGCTGTGCATCGTTGCTGGGGCTGGTCTCGTCGTAAGCGCCAAATGGCGAATGATGCGTGTTGTCACCCGTTGAGAGGTAGAGCCTCCCCTGTGGGTCGAATGCCAGCGACCCTCCGGCATGCGGACAACAATCGGTGCGGTCGGTTGGGACCTCGAGGTAAACCACCTCGTTGGTGAGGGAGCTGCCGGTGAACGTGAATCGGGAAAGGACGTTCTTGTTCGCTGATGCCGGCTTTGGGGAGTAGTAGAGCCATACCCATCCGGTCGATGAGAAAGACGGATCCAGCGTCATGCCCAACAGGCCGTCTTCCCATTGCTGGTAGGGGTCGAGGTCATGGATGAGGCTCGTGCTTCCCGAAGTCGGGTTGTAGAGCTTGACGGCGCCGTTGCGCTCGATCCAGAGGACCCGACCGTCTGGGAGGATGTCCAACTCCATGGGGTCGGTGGTGACGTCGTCGAGAGTGACCTTCTGATAATTCGATTCCACCGTGGCGTCACAGTCGCCTGGCGCCTCACCGGTTGCCCAGTTGATGCCACCTGCCAGGTGGAGACGGAAGAAGGTGTCGGTATACATCGAAGTGGGGTGGCCCAGCAGAGTCGTCCACGATCGAGACGCCCCGAAGACATGGCACCAGGCGACCGGATGGTCAGGGCCCATGAGACTGCCCTTCAGGCTGCGGAGGTCGGCAGTGGCGAGCACATGGACTGTTTCCCGAGGGTGTGGAAGGTAGTTGGCGAAGCTATCGACCACGTCCCACCGGTCCGGCAAGCCCACGGTGGACGGGTGGTTCGGGTCAGAGATGAGGACGGTTCCTGCGTGTTGGCCCGAGGGATCGCTAACGAAGTCGGAGCCGACGAGATCGTTCCAGAAGTCCCAGTTGTTGTTCGCATCACCTGGTGAGTGCACGCCGACGAAACCGCCACCTGATTCGACAAACGTCTGGAACGCAGCTCGCTGATCGAGGGTCATCAAACTACCGCTGGACGACACGAAAATGACCGCCTCGACGTCGGCGAGATCGGCGTCGTTGAAGATCGTCGAGTCGGCGGTGGTGATGACGTGATAGCCCTCGGCCTCTGCCACCTCGGCCACCTCTGCTGCCCTGGCCGCCATGTCGTCGTGGACGAAACCGGCCGTTTTCCAGAAGACGATCACCGTGTGGCCCTCATGGGCTCTGGCCGCGAAGGCGAACGCAACCAGAGCGCAGAATGCCACTGCGAAAATGATGACACCCCTTGTCATCCGGTGGGTTGAGTCGCCTCCCATGCCCAATCTGGATCCTACACGCGATCCCGTTTCACTTATCCAGCCGGATCGGCGTCGCCAGGGCATTTGGCAACGGCGCAGCCTCTCTGGGGGCTCATGAGTCAACGTGCCACCAGGAATTATGCTCTGCTCCATTGTGTCCTGTCAGTCGACTCGCACACGCGCTGCTGGGTCGAGTGCGCCGGCTTAACGATTCACTTGCTCGCACGGGGGCCGTCAGAATGCAGGGTGCCTTGATCAAGCTTCATTCCAGGTGAGAATGCGCAACGCCGTCCCGGCGGGTGTGCTGGATGCCGGATTCGCGGCTCTCGCGACATTCGTCATTGCTATCTACGCGGCGCGTGAGTTCGATCCCGCTCTACTGGGCTACTACTCGGTCTTTTTCACCGCGTTCCTCACTGCAGTCCAAATCCCCGGCAAGCTCCTCATGGTGCCGACTGAGATACATGCCCTGACTCTGCCACAAGAAGAGCGGATGCCCCTCCTGGTCAAGTCGCTCCTCAGGGGTTTGACGGTGTCGACGGTCGCGGGCATGGCCGGCGCTCTCATCGGACTCGCCATCACAGTTGCAGGAGGATTCGACGATCCGGTTCCCTTCGCGCTGACTCTTGCCGTTGCTGGCATGGTCTCACCACTCCAAGACCATATCCGCAGGATGCTCCATGCCGCCCAGCGCTCCTGGTCGGCAGCCGTCGTCTCCATGGTCCAAGCCGGGGTCGTGGCGGTCGTCTTGGGCATCTTTGTGGTCCTCGATGTCAATCCGCTATGGATCCCTTTCTCAGCATTGGCGATTGCCAACGTCGCCAGTTCGGCTACGGGCATCATCATGTCGAGGAGGGGCTCTGCCCCTCTGGCCTCGAAGCTTCCGACGATCAGACTCCAGCTCGAGTCGGGCCGGTGGTTGCTGGCGACCGGGTTGCTTGCCCCGGTCGGGGGTTTGGTTGTGCAGAGCATTGTTCTCGCCCTTGCAAATGCCAGCGTGCTGGGACTGGCCGAGGCTGCCAGAGTGGTCGGGCGTCCGATCACGGTGGTGAGCACGGGACTCGGCCAGGCATTGGCACCGCGCTCCATCTCGGCGGCCCAACAGTTGGATAGAGCGAAAGCGAAGAAGGTCTCCTGGGTCTTCCATGGCGTGTTCGTGCTGGGCGGGCTTCTGTACACCGGGATCGTGGCTTTCGACTGGCTGTTCAATGTCGCCCGCGATGTCGTCCCGGCTGCGTATGCCGTCAGCGGTCTTGTGTTGGCCACCTGTCTCGCCAACGTCCTCGTCGGTATCGGGTTCCCCAACCGATACGAGTTGCTTGGCGGGGGACGGGAGCCATGGGTCACCGCTGTCGAGACCGCGGGCCAGAGCGGCCGGATGCTTGCGGCGCTCGCCGTCTCCGGGATCGGGTCCTTCGCCATGCCGCTCGGAGACGCCATTCTTGGACTCATTCGAGTAGTCGGCTACAAGGTAAAGGTCGGTGAGATCTATAGCAATCGGGCGAGGCGCCAGGAGTCGTCTGGTGACGATCACCGACACGAGTGAATCTTGAGTTGCGAGCATGTCGCCTGAGAGCATCCTCGAAATATCGCGGGACCCACTGTTCAAGGCGGTGTACCCAGACCGCACTTCCTGGGTTCAGACCGGCCGGCCGCTCGAGCCTTATGGCAGACACGCAGGACACCCGGATGTGGACCGGATCGGACTGGCCAGCGCTCTCGCTGGACTTGTCCTTCGGAGGTACGACTTCGTGGTCTTTCCGGCCTTGAGGTCCTGGGGCCCGGGCGACGCCAAACAGCCGATGCGGGCGCTTCTGCGGCGCTTTCTATTGCGTCTGACGCAGTACCAGGCGACGGCCCGCCTGGCCGAGGCGGCGTTCGGCTTGGGGGCCTCACCTACATGATCCGCGACGTCAGTGACATTCCCGACATCGACGACGCCGGTCTGACGATTGCTCCCGAACGCCGCCGTCTACTCGAAGCGAGAGGTGTTGGAGGCGGATTTAGGATCGGCTCCAGGCCGACCTCCGGTGGTATACACGCCGATGCCATTCGAGCTCGGGCTCTATGACGGCTTCGCGGGAATAGGCAAGACAGTCGACGTGTTCTATGCGGCCCGGCCAAACAGTGAGCTGAGAGCTCAGGCCTTGAGGTCGTCCGCCGTCTCGGCCGGGAGGGTCTGAGGGTCGACGTTCCCGAGGGCAGAGTCGACTTCGAGGACTATCTGTCACGTCTGGCCAGGGCGCGCCTCGTGGTCTCGCCACGCGGCAACGGCGAGCATTGTTGGCGCCATTATGAGGCGTTGCTGGTGGGCGCGGTTCCCGTCATCAATGAGCCCCTGATACCGGTGCACTACGAGCTGCGGCACAACGAGACCGCGATCTTCTACGAGCCTTCCGGCCGACATGCTGCATGGAGAAATCGTTGCGGCGCTGGAGGATAAGGGTCGTCTAGGGGAGATCGCCCGCAAAGGCAGAGAGCTGGTCAGGTCCACGCATGGAAAGCCGGAGGTCTGTCGGCTCCTTCTCGATCATGCCGGCTTCGGCGGTACCACCCCGTCTGGTGGCCTGAAATAGAGCCGCCCCCGGCCCATTGCCCGGGGGCGGCTCATCTCACTCTCGATTCCTCTACGACGCCAAGGCCCGATAGAGGAACGCTGCCATCTGTTCCCGTGTCACGAAGTCCGTGGGGCAGAACTCGTCGTTGACCGGCGGGTTGCATCCCCTGGTGACGCCGGTGGCGCCGAGCCATTCGATGTCCGCTTCGAAAATCGAGTCGTCGTCGTCCACGAACGAGACCGGGTCACCCGGAGTCAGGACGTCGTCGAGGGCCCGATGAAGGAACGCTGCCATCTGGCCCCGTGTCACGAAGTCCGTGGGGCAGAACTCGTCGTTGACCGGCGGGTTGCATCCCCTGGTGACGCCGGTGGCGCCGAGCCATTCGATGTCCGCTTCGAAAATCGAGTCGTCGTCGTCCACGAACGAGACCGGGTCACCCGGCGTCAGGACGTCGTCGAGGGCCCGATGAAGGAACGCCGCCATCTGGCCCCGTGTCACGAAGTCCGTGGGGCAGAACTCGTCGTTGACCGGCGGGTTGCATCCCCTGGTGATGCCCTCGTCCGCAAGCCATTTGATCTCGGTCTGGAAGATCGAGTCGCCGATATCGATGAAGTCGCTATCTGGCTCGTCCACCGCCGTCGCCGTTCCGCTCAGGTTCGCCGAAAAGATCGCCCCGTCGACTGTTACGTCTAGTGAAGCTTCGACGCCTCCGACGCTGCCCGGAGCTTCGAAAGTGACTTCGATGTCCAAGGACCCACCTGCGGGTATGACCGTGTCCGTATCACCGAAATCATCGGAGAAACTCCCAGCGTTGGCCCCCGTGATAACAGTCGACTCCAGGGTGACCTCACCAGAACCGTTGTTCGAGAGGGTCACCGTGCCGACAGCTAAGTCGTTGATCTCGGCTTCGAGTTCGAACGGATCGGGACTCAGATCGATCGGGTTGGCCTCGCCTTGGAGGGCGACCGAGATGGTGTCGCCGTCGACCGTTATGTCGAGGGTCCCGGTCGTCGTCCCGGCGGTGCCGGGGGCGTCGAACGTGACTGCGATGTCGAGCGAGTCGCCGGCAGCGATCGCCGTGTCGGAGTCGGAGAAGTCGTCGCTGAATCCCGGATCGCCGGCGATGCCGGTGCTCTCGAGGGTAACGGCGCTATCACTAGCGTTCGTCACCGTCACCGTGCCAGTGTCCGAGCCCCCGACCGCCGCGGACAAGTCGGTCACGTCGGAGGACGTATGGACGATAGTCAGGATCTCTATCCCCGAGATAATGGGGTTGTTCGCAGTACCGTGAGTCAGGTCGACGTCGACGTTGCCGTCGCTGATCGGGAGGATGTCTCCACGCATGATGCCCACGTCGACGGCGTTGCCCGCCTCGGCGTAGACGTCGAAGTCACTGAGGGCGAATGCACCACCCTCCACCGAGACATCGAAGACCCTTTCGCCGGCTGCCGTGATGGCATCATCGATCTCCGCGAAATACAGGCGAACGTCGTAGATGCCGGGGTCGGCCACGGGGAAGTCCCACTGGAGCTCCGGAGCGCCGGTTGGATCCCAGCGGAAAGCCTTGAACATGTTGACAGGCGTGCCGGCGGGGACCGATCCGTCCACCGTCACGTCGGTCGCGTCGAAAAACGTCTGATCCTGGCCGCCGGCCGCGTTGTTGTAGACCGACGGAGCACTCTTTTGATCCGCCTCCCAGGCACCTCCTGCGAGCGCGGCCCCGCCGGCGTTGATCTTGTAACTGGTTTCGTCCGCTCTCGCCTGAGGCGGGCTTAATGCCACGAGCGTGGCCACGAGTGCCAACACAAGGAGAACCGCCTGGCTCTTCTTCCGCATGGCAATCGGTGTGATTGCGTTCATTTTCTGACCCCCCTGTGGTCTCGCTTGTTGGCCACCATAGCCCCGCCCAGGTGGTAGTCCAGACTGAAAATGAGGCTCGGCGACTATGGTCTCGCAGCAACGCCTCCGTAGACTGCCAACGCAATGAAGCTGCAAACCGTCGTCTCCAAGACCCGGCTACGACTCCGGGATTCGCTGGTGTTGGCAAGGGGGGCGTTCACCAAACCCGAATTCATGTCTGCCTCCGACAATGTCCTCCACTGCTGTCTGCAGAAGACAGGTAGCCAATGGGTGAAAAGGATCCTCGCTGACCCCGACGTCTACCGAGCCACAGGCCTGAGCATCTATCAGTACCAGGCGGATCTGCCGGAGGGCCACGATCCGCGTCCGGTCAACGAGCGGAGTTTCATCGAGCCCTTTCCGATGAGGACCATCGTCTCGCCGCTCTACATCGACTACGACAACTACTCCGCGATACCGAAGCCGGAGTCAACGCGGGCCTTCTTCGTAACTAGGGATCCGAGAGACCTCGTGGTCTCTTGGTACTTCTCCCAGCGATTCTCCCACGGGCTCATGGGCGACATCGGCGAGGTCCGGGGGGTTCTCGGCGATCTCCCCCAGCCCGAGGGTCTTTCATACGCCATTCGGCATCTGGACGAGTTCGGGCTCTTCGCTGCGCAACGTTCGTGGCTCGACGCCGCCAACGATCCCGACGCCATCGTCGTCCGCTTCGAGGACCTGATCGGTGCGGACTCGTTCGGGACTTACCGCCGGATCTTCGACCATTGTCGACTCGAAGTCGACGATGAGACGCTGGCGGCGCTCCTAGAGCGCTATTCGTTCGAGCGATTGAGCGGACGGAGTCGTGGGAGCGAGGACGTCTACACCCACTTCCGCAAGGGGGTCGCCGGGGACTGGGAGAACTATTTCGACGACGAGGTCATGGCGACTTTCAGAGTGGTGACCGGCGACTTGGTGGAGGCTCTCGAAGCCCACTGAAGGGGGTGTCCTCGGGTGCAAGGGGGCGGAGTAGAGCCGGCCACATCGGGGCCTCATCCAATCCGACGACAACCGACCTTACTGCTCGGACAACGCCCTGAACAGGAAGGCCGCCATCTGCTCTCGGGTCACCTCTTCGTCGGGGCAGAACCGGTTGTTGGTTGGGGGGTTGCATCCCTTGGTGACGCCGGTGGCGCCGAGCCATTCGATGTCCGCTTCGAATGTCGAGTCGTCGTCGTCTATGTACGTAGGGAATGAAGTGAGCTCCAACTCCCCCTGGAGTGCTCGATGCAGGAACGCAGCCATCTGACCCCTGGTCACGCTGTCTTCGGGGCAGAACCGATTGTTGGTTGGGGGGTTGCATCCTTTGGTGACCCCGGTGGCCGCGAGCCATTCGATGTCGGTCTCAAAGGTGGATCCATTGTCATCGGCGAAGTCGACCGAAGGTCCCGGGGTGAGGACGTCGTCGAGGGCACGGTGAAGGAATGCCGCCATCTGGCCTCTGGACACAATGTCCTTGGGGCAGAAGCGGTCGTTCTTCGGCGGGTTACATCCCCTGGTGATGCCGGTCGACGCCAGCCAATTGATCTCCTTTTGGAAGATCGAGCCGTCGATGTCGACGAACCCGGCGCTCGGGATTGTCACTGTGGTGGCGTTGGCACTCATCGGGAGGGTCGTCGGACCGTTATCACCGTCATGGTCGATTCGGAGCGTGGCCGTCTTCGAACCTGGTGAGTCTGGATCGAATGTCACGGTCACCGCCCTGGAGGCTCCGGCTGCGAGGTCACCTGTGCCGACGCTGACTGAGAACTGGTCGGCGTTCGTCCCGATCACCTCCACGGCGTTGATCGCGATTGGAAGGTCAGAGCCGTCGTTCGTGAGGTTGAAATTCACTGACTTCGTCTGGTTCACCGCGACATTCCCGAAACTCACCGTGTTGACACTGGTCCCGAGGGTCGAGGGCTGGATCGAGTTCGACGAGATACCCGTTAAGCCGACTGTGAACGTTCCGGCTCCGCTGGTGGCCACCGACAATGTCGCATTCGATTCTCCTTCATGCTCCCGGAGCGTCGAAGGTGACCTCGATGTCCCGCGTGCCACCTGGTCCCAGTGTCACGGGGGCCGAGAAGTCGTGTGAGAAGTCAGACGCATCGGTGCCTCCGACCGAAACCCCGGTGAGCGTCACTTTCGGAGCTGACGGGCCTCCTAAGTTGGAGACGGTGACGGTTCGCTGGGCTGAGGTACCCGGTGGCGTCACGAGGGTCATCGCAGTCGGGGCCACGCTCACCGGGTTGTTCTCGGCGTCGACGGGGACGATCTCGATACCCGAGACCATTGGGTTTTGCTTCACGCGGTCAAAGTCGATCTGAAGACCACCACTCGCCTGGACGACGAACGAGCGAGCGATCCCCGTGTCGTTGTCTCCGGCCGCCGCCCAGACATCGAGTTCGTCGATCACCTTGTTGCCCTCGATGGAGACGTCGAACGTGCGCTGGCCCGGCCCGTTGATCACCTGAGTGCCAGGTCCTCCGTCTGCTGTCTCTGAGAAGTAGAGGCGCACGATGTAGCCGCCGTTGGCCACCGGGAACGACCAGGACATCTCAGGTCCCCCGGGTGGGTCGAATCGGTGGCTGCGGAACAGGTTAGTGTTTGTGCCTGGGGGCACCGACGAAGTGGCTGTCTGCGCGTCGGCGGTCGGGATCGTGGCAGAGGTGCCAGCCGCCTGGTGGTTGCTGAACTGGCTCGGGTTGGCGTTGTTGTCAACGGCCCACGGCCCGACCAGAAGGTCAGGCCCACCCGCGTTGATCATGTAGAGCGGTTCAGCGGCATGACCGGGCCGCGGTGCGGGGAGAACGATGAGTGAGAAGGTCATGACCGCCGCTACCAGCGTGGTCATCACAGATCTGCTAGTCCTCATTGCTCCGCTTATCGAGCTCGACGTTCGCGATCGAACCAAGACGTGCCTCCGTTCGACCAACATTAGGGTCCCAGCGCCCTGAAGAGGAAGGCGGCCATCTGACCGCGCGTTACGGAGGCGTCTGGGCAGAACCGGTCGTTGGCTGGTGGGTTGCATCCTTTGGTGACGCCGGTGGCTCCCAGCCATTCGATGTCTGCCTCGAAGGTGGACCCGTTGTCGTCGACGAACTCGACAGGTGCGCCCGGGCTCAGGATGTCGTCGAGGGCTCTGTGCAAGAACGCTGCCATCTGGCCGCGAGTGACGTCGGCATTTGGGCAGAACCGGTCATTCACCGGTGGGTTGCATCCTTTGGTCACGCCGGTGGCTCCCAGCCATTCGATGTCTGCCTCGAAGGTGGACCCGTTGTCGTCGACGAACTCGACAGGTGCGCCCGGGCTCAGAATGTCGTCGAGGGCCCTGTGCAGGAACGCCGCCATCTGACCGCGGGTGACGTCGTCCTCGGGGCAGAACCGGTCGTTCGCCGGTGGGTTGCACCCTTTGGTGATTCCCTGGTCTGCAAGCCAGTTGATCTCGGTCTGGAACTGGGATCCTCCGATGTCGGTGAAATCGGAGCCGCCTCCGCCACCACCTCCGCCACCGCCTCCGCCACCCGACGGAGGTGCCCAATCGTCCTGAATGACCTCGATGAAGTCCCAGGTGCCGGGAAAAGGTGAGGCGGGGCCGCGGGATGTCCCAAGGATCCCGACGGCGAGCGGTTTGTCGAGCCACGAGCCCGGGATTGACACGTCAGCGACGCCAACCGTCCGAGTCCCGCCATTGACAGAGTAGGAGGATGTGACGCTGTTCTCTTGTGGATCGATCGTGATCCATAAGTCGATAGTGTTTGGGCCAGGTAGGGGCACATTCTTCGTCAGAAGGTCCGTCGCAGCGCCCCCGACCTCTCTGACTGTCTGGATGCCGCCACCCCCGCCCGCGGCGGCTGCCACGACCTTCACATAGTCGTTCTGGGTGCCGGTGCCGATGAACAAGCCGAGCGACTGGAAGTCCTCGATGTCTGCACTTCCGAACGGAGCGATGAGCCTCGTGTGCGCCGAGAAGGTGTTGCTGCCGAGTGGTTCAACACCGAACTGGAATCCATACTCTTGGGAGTTGAGCCCCCCGAGCGCATCCCCGTTCGGGATAGCATCGACAGTCAGCACTCCCGCGGCCCCACCGGCCGTCATCCCAGATGGGTCGTACAGGTTCAGGTAGTTGCTTGACCCGTTGGTCATCAAGCCGGTGAAGCCGAGGCCGAGGATGCCAGGGTCTTGCCCGTCTTCGATGTTCTCCCAGCCATAGGAAACCGGGATGTTCGTCGTGGTCCCGTTGTGCATGTCTATGGCGAATTGGTCGTTGACGTCGTTGATTCCGTCGTTGTCGTCATCAGGATCGGTCACGTCCGATGTTCCGTCGTTGTCATTGTCCGGTGGGATGCTGCCGGCTGAACAAGGGTTGGTTCCGGCATCGATTTCGTCGGCGTTGTCGTAGCCATCGAAGTCCTCGTCGAGGTTCGGGTTGTCCGCGCCCGAGCACTCGAAGTCGTCGATTGGGTCGAAGGCGACCAAGTTCCCATCCCCCCAGTTGGCCACGATGATGAGCCCGGGATAGTCATCGCCGTCCCCGAGAGCGGTGATTCCAAGGGGCCCGACACCGGGGGTAAGCAGCTCCTGGACACAGTCGTCCGAAGTGTCGATGTCGTTGTGGGTCGGATCGCAGCCGGTGGCCAGGGCGCCGGTGTTCGCGTCGAGATCGACCCGGTACAGCTTGCCCTGCCCGTTGAAGGTGAACTCGACAGCGAGCAGGTCGCCTTTCATCTCGCCGGCGAACACCGACGCGGTGTACTCCACCATGCTGTTCGTGGACGTGTCGAAAGTAACCAGTGCTTCATTGGTGCCCCCGGTGCCGTTGGCGGCCGGTGGAGCCTGGTAGTCGCATTCTATGGCATTGCCACCACCCTGCACCGCACTCGCAAAACCACTACCAGTGGGATTGCCCCTGACCGGATTGGGGTGACCCCCGTAGTAGCCACTGATCAACGGGTTGCTATCGAGCTCGGCTTCAGTTGCGATCCGATGAAGCGCGTCCCGGTCGGAGTTGGGACTGGCGTTGTTCACGGCGTTGGTGCAATTCCCTCCGGGACCCTCATTCTGCGGTGGCCCGCCCCAGCCGGCATTGCCTCCGTTGTCGATTGCGTACATGCTTCCTTCGGAGGTCACAACCACGTCGTAAGGGTTGCGAAAACCAGGGGCGAAGATTTTCACAGGCGACTCGACTCGATTGTCCTTTCTAGCCTGGTTGTCGCCCCCGTCACCACCCCAGGGAGTCGGGTTGGAGCCATCGCAATGGGGAACGGTGCTCCCCAGAGTGGTCAAGTTGCACCCCGAAGGGCCGATCTCGTCGAGGTCGATGGCGAGAACCGTGGCCGACAGGGCGTATTCAGGGAGAAGAGCGAAGGCATCCGACGGCGCACCCATGTTGGTGTTCCCACCCTGCGCCAGGTAGAGAATGTCGGTCGACGCGTCGAGCCACAGACCGTTGGGCCCGTGGTTCTCCTCGGAGCGGGGCAGGCCCTTAACCACCATTCGATGGCTGTAGCTGCTGCCTGTCCACGTCAGTTCGGATACGACGCCTGAATTGGTGTCGACGTCGAGATCGTTGATCTCTCCGGTGCCGCCCCCGATTCGGGGATCGCTCGACGTAGCGTAGATCACCGGATTCGTGGAGTCACCGGCAACGTGGATTCCGGTCAAGAGGCGTCGCGGGTTCCCGGTTCCCATCGGATCGTTGTTGATCACACCGTCGTCGTTGTGGTTCGTGATATTCCTGACGATGTTCGTTGAACGAGCAGGATTCAGCGTTGCGGAGAAATTGCCGCCGTTCTCGCTGAGGTCATAGACCTCGATGCGCCCATTCTGAAGGCCCACGTATAGCCGCTGGTCAGGTCCCCAGTCGATAGAGGTTGGTGCCCCCGTAAGCTCTGCCATTTCGTCCGCCGCCTCGAAAGATATCGTCGCCGCCGTAGCCGGCAGCGCCGGGAACGGCACGAGGGCGGCCAGCAAGCAGAACGTGAAGACAGCGATCCCCGCTCTCACCGATGCAGTCACGCGTCTTGTCATGCTCCCCCTACCTGTCATTCCAGCCCCTTCGAAGATCCCCGACGGTCGCACGCTACCTCAGGACAGGCACAACGCAATGTGGTCACACCTCACTCTTAGCGTTCTCGTCGGTGAACCGATCGTGGATCTCGTCGGCCCGTCGCAGTCTTGCGCGCATCATGGGAGTCTCCAGCCGAGACCGGACCTCCGCCTTCAAGGCCTCTCGCGAGCCAAACTGGTCTGGCGGTCGTGGCATCCGGCTCCTCGGCACGTCGCCCCTGGTCGAGTCGGTCCATCTCGTCGACTCGCGGAACACAGACGCCACGTTCACATCGGTGTGGTCGAAGGCCTCAAACTCTGTTCCGAACCTGGCATTGATCCTGGCGATCACCGCGCCGAAGTCGGTCGTGACCTCATCAAAATTCCCGACCACGAACTGGTCGATGTGTCCGAGCAGGGGCTGATGGAAGGTGATCCATTGCCGGAGGGCTTGCGGGACCGTCGTCTCGGGGTGTCTGATCACCTGGGACGTGACCGAGTCACGGGGATCACGGCAAACCACGAGGATCGGCACGCCCCGCTGGATTCCTTCAAGGACATGGCCCGCCCCGTGCAGATGGCGGGCGATCGATACCGGTCTGCCCTGGGCTTGCTCGAATGCGGCCACCGCGAAGGTGTTCCCAGAACGTGGGGCCCCTTCGATCATGATCTCGGTCGAGTCGTCCATCACGTGGCCTTCGTGTGCGAGTCGTCGGCGCATGAGCGGGAGAAAGAGACTCGGATAAGGCGAGACCAGACGGCGCAGTTCGAGTCTCGCGCGGGTGGCCATCGACCCGAGGCTCACGAGCAGTCCCGCCCGTCGTCGAACAAGTCGAGGTACTGAAAATCGTCGGACTCGTTGTCGGGATTCCCCCCGACCGTGGTGGTGCCCGAGGCTATATATATGTCATAGCCGCAGATAGTGGCCCCGGTGCCGTGTCGGGGCGGTGAGATCAACGGCAGTGACGTATCCCATTCACCGGTGACAGTGTCTAGGACCTCCACGACGCCGTGGGCAGGATCGTGATCCATTCCTTCTGTGTCATGTTCCGTACCCCCTTCGCCGCCGATGACGAAGATGTAACGGCCGACGACTGCGGCCATCGCCCCGGAGCGGCGTGTCGGAATCGGGGCGATCGCATGATCGGTGAGCCAATGCCCCTCGGAAATGTCGTACACATCGACCGGTCCGACTTGGTTCATCTGAAGGAGGTACTCGGATTGCGGCATCTCGGTCGTGCGGCCCCCAATCAGATAGATCCGGTCGCCGACGATCGCGGCCTGGAAGTGATCGCGTTCGCGGGGAATGTCATTGAGTGAGGTCCAAAGGCCGGTGTCCGGGTCGAAGACGTCGAAGAAGAGGCGGTTTTCGGTCACATCCTCTCCGATTTGGTCGCCGTGGCCGCCCGTTATTCCACCGGCGACGTAGATCAACCCGTTGTGGGTCACGGCCCCGGCGGATCCTCGCTGACGGGCTGAGGGAATGGGGTGTCCGTCAGTTATCGCCCCCGTGTTGGGGTTGAACACCTGGACATGGGTGAACGGCGTCTCATTCTCCGCCAAACAACAGCCACCTTCCATGCCGCCCATCAAATAGATGTCGTTTCCCACATTCACCGGCTGGAAGTGATGGGGGAAGTGCAGGTATGAAGGTCCGGTGTCGGACCAGGCGCTCCCGTTCAGGTCGAACTCCTCGATCGGCTGTGTCCGCCTCCCGCCTATGAGAAATAGGGTGTTCCCGTCCAGGACCTGGCCGGCCTCATGTCGGGGATTGGGACTGGAAACATCATTGACGTCCTTCCAGACTGCCTCGGAGAAGTCCATTGGTGGCAGTGTCGAGCCGGTGCTGGTCGTCGTCGCCATCGTGGTCGTGGTCGAAGAACCGGGGTTCGTCGTCGATGTGCTCGTCGACGAGCCCGGATCGAGAGCCCTTCGCAAGAACGAGGCCATCTGCTCTCTCGTCACCGGGTCGTCGGGGCAGTAGCGGTTGTTGGTGGGTGGGTTGCAGCCTCTGGTGATCCCGGTGGCGGCGAGCCATTCGATGTCGGCCTCGAAGGTCCCTGCGTCGTCGATGAACTCGACAGGGGCGCCGGGGCTGATGAGGTCGTCGAGGGCGCGGTGGAGGAAGGCGGCCATTTGCGCTCTGGTGACGGGTTCGTCGGGGCAGTAGCGGTTGTTGGTGGGTGGGTTGCAGCCTCTGGTGATCCCGGTGGCGGCGAGCCATTCGATGTCGGCCTCGAAGGTCCCTGCGTCGTCGATGAACTCGACAGGGGCGCCGGGGCTGATGAGGTCGTCGAAGGGCGCGGTGGAGGAAGGCGGCCATTTGCGCTCTGGTGACGGGTTCGTCGGGGCAGTAGCGGTTGTTGGTGGGTGGGTTGCAGCCTTTGGTGACTCCCGCGGCGGCGATCCACTCGATGTCAGCCTCGTGTGAAGAGCTATCGTCGTCGACAAAGGTGCCGGCCGCGCCAGCGGTGACCGCCGGAGTCACAAGTGCGGCTATCAAGGTGAGGACGATGAAGACTCCACCCAACACCCGAGTCAGAAGCACAGAACTAGATACGTGAGCTTTCGCAAAGTTCGAACCAACCGTCATAGCCCCCAACAGCCTCCGTGCAGCCCTACATAGAGCGTAACCGACGCTTCCCAGGCCGAACCCGGGGCATGTAGGCCCAGAGCATCATTCTCTACTTGAAGGTGCTTCCAGTGTCGTAGCCCTCGCTTCGCCACCCCGACGAAGTGAGTTGCATATTGTTGAGGTGGAACGGCTTGACGATGCCGTTGATGTCGTATGTGTTGTTGCTCCACACGATGCCTCGACCGTCCCAGTTGACCGACCCACCACTTGTGCGGAGACCGCTGAATCCGTGGTTCATCACGATTGTGTTGTGCTGGACCGTCAGACCGTGCAGGTTCGGGGGGCGATTCGCCTCCCAACCCACGATGCCGGCCGCGTTGCCTGTCACCACGTTGCCGGTCACGATCACGTTTCGCGACGACTGCACTCGAATCCCGCTGGCGCGGCCCTCTGGTGCGTCGAAGCCGTTCGACGTCACGGTGTTGTCTCGCACGATGGCATCGAAGCTGATCTCGATCATGATCCCGTGGCCGTCGTTGGACACCACGACATTGCGCTCGTAAACAGATCCGGTCGTGCCCTCGTCGTCATGGAGAGCGTGGCCCTGATTGTGATGCACGTAGTTCGACCGCAACGTGGTGTTGGAAGTATGGGCGAACTTAACCCCGCCGCCACCGTATCCAAAGCATTTGAATCCGGTGTTGAGGCAGTTGTAGGAGATCTCGTTTTGCTCTGCGAGAGCGTTGTTAGAGCCGGTGGCGCCGATCCCAAGTCGGCCATTGTGGTGGATGTAATTGCTCCGAACCACCATGTCGTCGCCGAGATGGACGCCGTTGCTCGCCGAGAACCGGATCTCGTTGCCGAGCACCTCCCAGCCGTGGCTGTGATCGCCACCCCGTCCGTCACGACCGTGGATGACGCCCATGTTCGCCGGTGAAGCGTACTTCTCAATAATCAGATCGCGAATCGTCACGTTGCTCGCCGCGCCGATGAATGCGTGCGGGATCACGCTCGTCTCGACGAGGTGACCGCTCGGATTGTCCGCCAGGTAGATCTCGTTCGCGCCGTAATCGAAGTACCACGTGCCTGACTTCAGCTGTGAGCTCGAGGTGACCTGCCAGAGTTCTTTGCCGTCGAAAAAGAGCTGTTCGGGTAGGAGACATCCCGGATAACCGTTCTCACATCTCGTCGAGGCGTCCCCGTGAACAGGATTCTGTTGAGTCTGACCTGAAGGCTACCCAGTAGCTCCCATTCTTGCTGAAGGTCGTCAGAACCCTCGCGCCGCTCATTATCGCTCCGGGGGCCCCGACAAACTCGTTGCCACTCTTTGGCGTCACGCCTACGAGACGGTGAGTGCCGGACGTCAGATAGAAGGTCGTATCGCCGGGACGTGAGTTCACGAGCTTTTGAAGACTGTCCCCGGGCCGCACGGCGATTGAGCCCGCGGGCTGGCTGGCACCTGGTTGGGGCAGGTCGGTAGGAGGAGGCGAGTTCGACGATGACGATTTGGGCGAGTTGGGCACCGGCGAAGGCGGTGCGAGGCCCCCGGAGATCGCTCGCCGTATGAACGATGCCATCTGCTCTCGGGTCACCGGGGAGCTCTGGCAGAACTTGCCGTTGCCGCAGCCAATGGTGATGCCGGCCGCCGCCACAGCGTTGATGTCGTTCTCGAAGGTGGTGCCGTTGTCGTCGTAGAAGTAGTTGGTGCTGGTCGACTTCAGGTTCCACGCCCGGGTGAGGAATGCCGCCATGTGCCCGTGGGTGACCAGGTCGTCGGGGCAGTAGCGGCTGTTCCGGGGCGGATTACATCCCAGGGTCACGTTGGCGTCGGCGATTGCGTCGATGTCGTGCTCGAAGATGGATGACGCGGTGTCGACGAAGCCTGCTGAGGGTGCCTTGCCCATCTCGTGAGCTCGGGATATGTAAGCGGCCATCTGACCCCTCGTCACTGAGTTCTGGGGGCAATAGCGGTCATTACGGGGTGGGTTGCAGCCTCGAGCGATGCCCCTCTTGGCTATCCATTCAATGTCGGCCTCGTGAATCGAGTCGTCGTCGTCAGTGAAGGCCCCCTCCGCCTTCGCCTGAGGCGCGAGAGAGAAGACGAGCGCCATCACTCCTAGGACGATGACGAAAAGACGTAGGTAGGCGGGACGATCGGTGGGGACTGCCGATGGGGACATCATCTACTCCTTGCACACCGTGAGCACACACAGCACGGACGGAACAAAACCTTCAGTTGTTGTGATCGGATTGGAAAGCCGGGGGCTTTAGGTCTATCGACCTAGAAACTTGAGAAGGGCGGGACCCTAGGGTCGGGGGTGATCCGGGCGCAACCGCGACTCACATTTCTGAGCTGCGAGCTTTCGCCGATATTCTGATTCCAGATGACCCGAACATTCAGATCCCGGGTGGCGCGAGCACTCACCGTGCTCAAAGTCCGCGACGGAACATGAGAATTCTCCAGGTCCACACCCGCTACCGGGAGGCCGGGGGCGAGGACACCGTGGTCGCCAACGAGGCAGATCTGCTGCGGTCAGCGGGGCACGACGTGATGACTTATATGGAGGAGAATCCCGAGTCGGCGGCAGAGTCGGTCATCGCCCTGACTGCTTCTCCATGGAACGTGAGTGCGACCAGAAGGGTGGTACGCGCCGCGCAGGACTTCCAGCCGGATGTCGTCCACATTCACAACACCTGGTTCCGAATGTCACCCGCGGTTGTGCGCGGGCTCCACGCCTCGGGGTTCCCCACCGTCGTCACCATGCACAACTATCGGCTGGCATGTCTCAACGCACAGCTGTACCGGGAGGGTGCCCCGTGTGAGGACTGTGTCGGCCGAGTCCCGTGGAGGGGAGTGACCCGGCGCTGCTACCGAGACTCGGCCCTCCAATCGGCGATGGTGGGAATCACAGTCATGGCTCATCGTTCGACGGGGACTTGGGAGTCACACGCCGATGTGGTCGTTGCTCTGACCAGCTTTGCTGCCGACCGCCTGGTTGCGTCAGGTGTTCCGAGCGAGAGAGTCATGGTGAAGGCAAACTCCGTAGACGACCCGGGGACCAGGCCATTTTCGCCATCAGAGAGCAGCTACGTCCTCTTTGCGGGCCGCCTCGCCGAGGAGAAGGGGATCGCCGACCTCGTTGCCGCCTGGCGGGTCGGGCCGCTGAAAGGGCTCGAACTCCTCATCGCCGGCGATGGCCCTCTCAGAGGCCAGGTGGCGTCAGCCCTCCCACCAGGTGCCCATCTACTTGGTCGGCGACCGTCCGGAGAGATGAGGGACCTCTTCCGCGGGGCTCGGGCCTTGGTCTTCCCCAGTCGATGGTACGAAGGGCTACCGATGGTGTTGGTGGAGGCGTTGGCGTCGGGCACCCCGGTTGTCTACCCGCATCTCGGCGCCATCCCCGACGTGGTGAAAGGCGGTGGCTGGGGATTCGAGGCACTCGATGTCCATTCTCTGGGGAAGGCCATGCAGGCTTCGGTAGACGGTGGGGACGCCGACCGGAGAGGCGAGGTGGCTCGACGCCAGTTCGACGAGCGCTTCTCGCCGAGGGTGGGTTTGCTCACGCTTGAGGATGTATACGCCAAAGCGTTGCATCGGGCGCGAAGAACGGTCTGAGCGCACGCCGACATGACTGCGAGCCGGCATAAACTTGCAGGCGTGACCAAGACTCTCGACACGATCGGCATGCCCATCGACGCTGCCAAGAGTGCCTCTACTCGAATCCACACTCTCGATTGGACAGTGATCCTCCTTGCGTTTCTGGGCTTTCCCCTGGCGATGATCGGGGAGGTGGAGAACATCAGCCTGGGGACACTCGCCTGGGTGGGAATCATCTCCATAGGCGTCCTTGCCGCACTCGTCGTGCCGATAGAGCCATCCACGCTACGAGCGCTTCTGCCCTTCATCTTGTTCCTTGGCTATGGGACGGCGACGCTCGTCGTCACCAACGACTTCGCCGATGGCATGCAGATTCTCTTCCAGTATGCGACCGTGGCCGTGGCATACGTTGCCGGATGGAGGGCCCTCGAGGCAGATCGACGCTTGCTGGGAACGGTCCAACGCTTGGCCCTTTGGATGCTGCCGGCCGCGCTGATCGTCTTTGGCAAAGCCGTTCTCGATGGGCGCTTCAGTTTCGGCTGGTTGGTAGGCGACGGAGCCCGTCCTATGGCCATGATGCTCTCTCTTCTTTTTCTGATCGCAACGATCGGGAGATCGCGCCGTTTCACGCTTCTGCTGTGGGCAGCCCTGTTCCTCGTGGCCGTCGCCTCAGGGGGCCGAATGGGGACCGCTGTCCTCGGTGTGGTGCTCGTACTGACGCCTGCGACAAGAGTCAAGGCAAAGACTCGCCTCGTGATGGTGGCCGCCGCCCTAGTGACATTCTCACTCGTGATTCAGGTCGACGCGATACAGGATCGATTGTTTGTCGGGAGAAATTCAGGAGAGCTTTCGGACATAGTCTCCCTCGAGGGCAACTTCAATACCGCTGGTCGGGCCGAGAATTGGCCGCGGATTGCCGAGGCGTGCTCTGGGGGAGCGATGTTTGGGAATGGGGCCGGTTCCTCGGCCCTACTCACCATTCAGGCGACCGTGGGCAACACCGACCATCCTCACAACGACTATCTCCGCATCTATTGCGAGTTCGGGTTTGTCGGCAGCGCCTTCTTCTGGCCGTTCTTCCTCCTCGTCGGCTTTAGGGGATGGCAGCTGTTCCGTGATAGGAGAGCCACACCCATCGAATCGGAGCTGGGAGCCGTTGGAGCGCTGGCTGTACTTGCACTGCTCATTTTCGCCACGACCGACAACGTGGTGACGTACACAGCCACGTTCATGGCCGCGGCGGGAGTGCTGTGGGGCATGTCGGACAGGACCCACCACGATGTGGCCGGCCGGGCACCCTGGGAGGTCGGCTGGGTTCGGCAAGACCTCATGGCAGAAGGTCCGCTTCGCTAGATCGACCCCGGCTCTCGCGCTCGGGTCCCCTACGACATTCCCAGCTCGTTGGATCGGAACGGAGCTGGGACGATGACCGCTCCTTGTCCCGTCAACGACAGCGCAACCAGTGAACCTCAAGGAACGAATCATCGACGAAGTTGCCCACAACGGCCCGATGCCGTTCGAGCGATTCATGGAGTTGTCCCTATATGATCCGGAAGGTTTCTTCGGGGGCCACCAGCTCCGCTCCGAGAAGTCGGGCGATTTCTTGACATCCCCCGAGGTGAGTTCGATCTTCGGAGAAACGCTGTCCGTCTTTGTTGCGGCGGTGAGGGACCGGATTAGAGAACCATTCCGGCTCGTAGAGGTCGGAGCAGGCTCTGGGTCGCTCTTGCGTCCCATTCTCACCGTGTTGGACGTGGATGCCCTGGCAGTCGAGATCTCGCCGGCCGCCCGGGTCTCGCTGGCCGAGTTCGTCCCGGTCTCGGATCAACTTCCCGACTCTGTCAGGGGCGTCGTCATCGCCAACGAGTTGATGGACAACTTGCCGATGGCGCTGGCACAGCGCACCGTGGACGGCTGGCGGGAGCGTTGGGTGGGAGCCGATGAAGGGGGTCTGGCCTTCGTGGACGCTCCAGCCCGCCCCGACGTGCTCGACTGGGTCGACGCCTATGCCGGGCCTGTGCCTGTGGGCGGCTGGGTGGAGGTGCAGTTGGCCGCCCGGGAATGGGTCGGCGACGTCCTCCGTCGCCTGGAGGCGGGTTCCCTCCTGGTGATCGACTACGGCGACACCGCCCAAAACCTTCTGCCCCGACGTCAGGACGGCACACTTCGAACGTATCGGGCCCATCATCTCGGACCACACCCCCTCGCCGAGCCCGGGGCAACGGACATCACGGCCGACGTCAACTTCACGGCCCTCTTCGACCTCCATCCGACGGCGATCCTCCATCGCCAGGACGACTTTCTCGGCGAGCTCGGGTTGCGTGACAGGTTGGCCGAATTGCGGAGAGGGGAGCTCGAGGCAGCTCGCCAAGGCAACGAGATGCAAAGACTCGCACTCCGAACGCTCAAGAATGAGGTCGAGACCCTTCTCCATCCCAGGGGCCTGGGTGATTTCAGGGTCTTCCAGGTCGATATCCACCCGAAACGGCCGGATCCGTTGAGGTCGTCATAGTGGATGAGCGCGCATGCTGCCGCGCTGCCGGCGTTGAGAGTGCGCTGAGAACTGCTAGTTCTCGTCTCACATTTTCCTTCTGGCTCCCACCGAGCTGGCCCCAGGATCGCAACCAGGAAGGTGTCCAGAGCATGGCTGTCACGAGAAAACGGTAAGTCCTCCGGGGTCTACAATCGGTCTCATGAACAACCTCAAGACGGTTGGTCTCCTCGCCTTCATGACCGCGCTCTGGCTGGTGCTGGTCATGCAGCTCTTCCAAGTCGAACTTTGGTTTATGCTCGTCTTCATCGGGGGTTCAACCTCCTCGCCTACTTCTTCTCCGCCGAAGATGGCCCTGGCGTCCAGCCGGGCACGGCCGGTCACCGAAGCCGGAGCTCCCCCAGGTTTACGGGAGGTTCGCCGTCTCGCCACGCAGATGGGATCCCGGAGCCGACGATCCACGTCATCGACTCTCCCCAGCCCAACGCCTTTGCCACCGGGACGGAGCCCCAAGCACGCCGCGGTAGCGGTGACCACCGGGATCCTGCAGACCCTGACCCCCGAGGAGTTGGAAGCCGTGCTCGGTCACGAGCTAGCCCATGTGCAGAACCGGGACATCCTCATCGGGTCGGTGGCCGCCATGATTGGGGCCGCCATCGCCGTGGTCGCCCGGATGGGCTTCTGGTTTGGCGGCGGCGACAACCGGAACAACCCTATTGCCGCGATTGGCGCCATCGTCTCACTGATTCTGGCGCCGTTGACGCGATGCTCATCCAGTTCGCGATCTCCAGAACCCGTGAGTTCCAGGCCGACAAGTCAGGGGCCGAGATCACCGGACAGCCATTCCAGTTGGCCAGTGCCTTGGAAAGATCTCCGCGGGAACGGCCCGTATTCCGATGCCGGTCAACCCAGCGCCACCAGCAGCTCTTATATCGATAACCCACTCAAGGCCATTCGCGGGCCGGATTGACAAGTCTGTTCAGCACCCACCCGCCGGTCGAGGAGCGCATCGAGCGTCTCCAAAAGATGGCGATGGGGGTCGCTGAACGTTCTCCGCGTGGGCCCGATTGGGCACTGTCTCCCCGCCTTTCGGCATGGGCTATTGCCACGGGCGCC
Source organism: uncultured bacterium (assembly GCA_963751005.1). Taxonomy (GTDB): domain Bacteria; phylum Actinomycetota; class Acidimicrobiia; order Spongiisociales; family ZC4RG35; genus JANQRA01. Next base: position 464,732 of record CAVVSY010000012.1, on the reverse strand, counting down.
GATTAAGATTTCGACTGCATATCGTGCGTCAACGCACGGTCTCGGTGTGCGCCGGGATGTCCGAGCGGCCAAAGGAAGCAGACTGTAAATCTGCCGGCAAACGCCTACGGAGGTTCGAATCCTTCTCCCGGCACGGACGCCCAGGTGTTCATTTCACAATTCAAGGTCGACAGGAGATTCGCCGAAGCGAGCCGAAGGCAAGCGGAGGTGAATCTCCAAACGTGAGCGAAGCTCACGCGCCCCCTTAGCTCAGTCGGTAGAGCGCTTCCATGGTAAGGAAGAGGTCTTCGGTTCAAATCCGGAAGGGGGCTCTGCCTCTCGGCTTCGCCGAGAGGTTGGAGAATTGGCAAGCCAATTCTCCCCGCCTGGACGAGGCAGGAGAATCGCCGGCGTGCTGCGAAGCAGCACACAGGAGATTCTCCAACCTGAGGCGAAGTCTGAGGCGGCGTAGCTCAGTAGGTGAGAGCGCTCGACTCATAATCGAGAGGTCGGCAGTTCGAGTCTGCCCGCCGCTACATGGGCGTCGACGCAACGTGTCCGGGAGACACGTAGCCTGGTCGGCTGGTAAGTGAAGGAAGAAGGGATGTCTGGCGATGGCTAAGGCGAAGTTTGAGCGGAATAAGCCGCATGTGAATGTTGGGACTATGGGTCATATTGATCATGGGAAGACGACGTTGACTGCTGCGATTACGAAGACTTTGGCGGAGCGTGTTGGTGGGGGTAATGCGTTTACGTCGTTTGAGAATATTGATAAGGCTCCGGAGGAGCGGGAGCGGGGGATCACGATCAGTATTTCTCATGTGGAGTATGAGACGGCGGCTCGTCATTATGCGCATGTGGATATGCCGGGTCATGCTGATTACATCAAGAACATGATTACGGGTGCGGCGCAGGTGGATGGGGCGATTCTGGTGGTGTCTGCTGCTGATGGTCCGATGCCGCAGACTCGGGAGCATGTGTTGTTGGCCCGTCAGGTGGGGGTGCCCAGCATTGTTGTTTTCCTTAACAAGGTTGACATGGTTGATGATGCTGAGCTTTTGGATTTGGTGGAGCTCGAGGTTCGGGATTTGTTGACTGAGTATGAGTTTCCGGGTGATGAGGTTCCGGTGGTGCGGGGGTCGGCGTTGTAGGCGTTGGAGGGGGATTCTGCTGCTGGGGATCAGATCATGGAGTTGATGGGGGCGGTTGATTCGTATATTCCGGAGCCGGCCCGGGAGATGGATAAACCGTTCCTGATGAGCATCGAGGATGTGTTTTCAGTATTACGGGTCGGGGGACGGTGGTTACGGGTCGGATCGAGCAGGGTGTCCTCAATGTCAACGAAGAGGTTGAGATTGTGGGGATCCGGTCGACGCAGAAGACGGTGGCTACTGGGATCGAAATGTTCCGCAAACTCCTGGATCAGGGGGTGGCGGGGGACAATGTCGGGGTTTTGTTGCGGGGGATTGGGAAGGATGATGTGGAGCGGGGTCAGGTGTTGGCCAAACCGGGGTCGATCACGCCGCATACTGATTTCGAGGCTCAGGTGTATGTGTTGACCAAGGAGGAGGGGGGTCGGCATAACCCGTTCTTCCCCGGGTATCGCCCCCAGTTCTACTTCCGCACCACCGACGTCACCGGGTCGATTCAACTGCCGGAGGGGACCCAGATGGTGATGCCGGGGGATAACACGGAGATGTCGGTGGAGTTGATCGCTCCGATCGCCATGGACGAAGGTCTCCGGTTCGCCATCCGTGAAGGTGGCCGCACCGTCGGCGCCGGCCGAGTCATAAAGATCAACAAGTAGGGCTCGTAACCCGAACCCGACGAAACGAGTAGGTAATGGCATCCGACAAGAGACCGCCGCTGACGCTCGCCTGCACCGAGTGCAAACGGCGGAACTACGTCACCACCAAGAACAAGTCGAACACTCAGGATCGACTCGAGCTCAAGAAGTACTGCCGTTTCTGTCGCACCCACACGGTGCACAGAGAGACCAGGTAGGACATCGTGTCGAGGAAAGGGCCCCACGGGGCCCTTTCCCGCTCATGAGGGGCGTTGTCATCGTCCTCGTGATCCTGGCCGTTCTCTACGGTCTCCACCGGCTGGCGGGATACGCCGAGAGCCGGGGTTGGATCTTCTATCGGACCCGGCCACCCCGGGTGCGGATGCTCGGTCTCCTCGAGGAGCTGGTCGACCCCAGGGCCGAATACGTCGTCGAGGAACAGTCGTCGGAGGCAATCCGTGCCGACCAGGCCGAGAGCGGTGATGGCTACCGTCGCGACGATGAATCCGAGTGACTTCGAGGGCCGGGTCTACGGACCGGTCCCTTGGAGCGCCACGGCCGCTGCGGTAGGCGATTTCATCGCCCTCACCGGCGACGACCCGGACCGCTGGCAGACCCACGCCCCTCCCGGCTTCGCCGCGGCTGCCCTCTTCGCCGTGGCCCCGGATCTCCTCGCCGAGCTCTACGACCGATCCGTGGTCCACGGCGAACAGACCTTCGAATGGGCCCGACCCATGCCCATCGACGTCAGCTGCGCACGTCGCCGGCACGGTGACCCGGGTCCGGGAACGCGCCGGGGTGCACTTCATGACCTTTGAGGTCGAGGTCGGCGACGACGACGGCGTCATCGTCACCGGGCGATCGCTGTTCCTGCTCTCCGGCGAGTCTCTCGCTGCCGGCCTCGGCGCCGTCGAGCACCCCGAGCCACCCCACTCCTATCGGGGCGATCCCGCCGATGGTGAGGTGTCGGCGTCACGGGCCGACCTGGTGCGTTACGCCGCCGCCACCCGTGATTGGAACCCGGTGCATTGGGACCACGATGCCGGAGTGGCCGCCGGTTTCCCCGGTGTCGTCGTCCACGGGCTCCTCCAGGCCGGCTGGGCCCTCCGCTCCGCCTCACAGTCCACGACCGGGGCTCGGCCCTTCGCCGGCAGCCGTTTTCGGTTTCGCAACCCCTTGCTGCCGGCACGCCCGGCCCTCCTCGCCGTCGAAAGCCGGCGACGCCGGCATCGACGTGACCCTCGCTTCCACCGATACCGAGTACATGACTGCCACCATGACCCTGTCCGATGAGTAACTCAGCCGACCCGAGCCGGGTCGAAACAGAGAGAGAACGAGAGCTCGTAGCCCGAGCGCAGGATGGCGACCGCGCCGCCTTCGCCGCTCTGGTGAGAGCCCATCAGGACGAGGTCTACACATTGGCGAGACGTTTGGTCGGCGACCCACATCTGGCTGCTGATGTCGCCCAGGAGGCGTTGATCCGGGCGTGGCGCGCCCTGCCCAACTTCCGGGGTGACGCCAAGCTGTCCACCTGGCTCTACCGGATCACGGTCAATACCGCTTGGACTCACAAGAACCGGGCGGCCCGTCATCGAGCCACGCCGCTCGACGACTTCTCCGAAGTGGCGGATCGTCTCGACCCGAACCTGCCCGAATTGGCCGGGGAGACCCTCGAGCTGAGGGGGCGTCTTCGTCAGGCGCTCGACCGGCTTCCCGATTCACAGCGCGAAGTCGTGGTGATGAAGGACGTGTACGGATGGACACACGCCGAGATCGCCGAGGCGATGGGCGTCTCGGTCACCGCCGCCAAGGTGCGGCTCCATCGGGCTCGAGCTCGTCTCGCCCGCGACCTCGAGGAGAGCGCGTGAGCGTCTATTGCGAGATGGCGGCGCCGTTCGTGGCGAACAGCGCCGTCGATGGCGATCCGGTCGCCCGGCCGTTTCGCGCCCATGTCACGACCTGTCTTCGGTGCCAGGCGCGTCATGTCGCGATGGCCCGCACCGCCCGCGAGCTGGCGGCGATGGGGTCGGACCGTCTCGCCGCACCCGCCGACCTGGAGTGGAGGGTGATGTCGGCGTTGGAGGGCGACCTCGCCGTCACCCGCTCCTGGCGCAAGCCGGTGGCCCTGACCGCCGCCGCCCTGTCGATGGCCGCCGCCCTCCTGATCTGGAAGCTCCGTCCCCGGACGGTCTCCAGCTAGGCCCTACCGGGTCGCCCTTCGGATCTGGTCGAAGGCCGCAGCGAAGTCGGCGGCCCGTTCCGGTCCGAGAGTCTCGAAGACCAGCCGATCCACCAGGCGGAGATGTCCGGGGGACACCGCTTTCACCCGGGCCTGTCCTGCTTCGGTCAATGTGGCCATGACCACCCGGCCGTCCTCTCGGGACCGATGGCGACGGAGCCAGCCCTCGCTCTCGAGACGGTTGGCGGAATGCGACAGCCTGCTCGGGGAGAATCCGACCTCCCGGGCGAGGTCACTCATCCGCATCGCCTGATCGCCCCCACGATGGAGCCGGCTCAGGATCCGATACTCGTCGTGACTCATCCCGGCTTCGTCTCTCAGCTGCCGATCGAGGGCATCGAGCAAGGCCTGCATCCCGGCGACGATCGTCACCCAACTGCGCAGCTCCGACCTGGTCAGGGACAATGTCTCCTCCTCGGGAATACTTGAAGCTTCAACGATATTGACTCTAGGACAGTTCTCACCACGAAGGGAAGGATCGACATGCCGATTCACAGACTCAACCACGCCGTCCTCTACGTCCGCGATGCCGAGAAGTCGGCCGACTTCTACAGCGAGGTGCTCGGGTTCCGACGTCTCCCGATGGCCATTCCCGGTGCGGTGTTCATGCAGGCCGAAGGGTCGGTGAACGACCATGACCTCGGCTTGTTCTCGATCGGCGCCCAGGCCGGGCCCTCGCCGGCCGGTCGTGGCGCGGTCGGGCTCTATCACCTGGCGTGGGAGGTCGACACCCTCGCCGATCTCGCCACGATCGCCCGACGTCTCACCGAGGCCGGGGCGCTGGTCGGGGCCACCGACCATGGCACGACCAAGGCTCTCTACGCCCGTGACCCGGACGGTCTCGACTTCGAGGTCTCCTGGCTGGTTCCCGCCGACCGCATCGATGGCGACATGACCCCGACGGCGAGACGTCTCGACCTCGACGCCGAGATCGAGCGGTTCGGCGCCGACACCCTCGGCGGCATCGGCGTCAGCCGCCCCCGTCCGGTTGGTGCCTGACCCGGAACCAAGCGTGTGCAGTTGAAGTCGCATAGCGACTTCAACTGCACACGCTCACCACGTCCAACAGCCCGAGTCAGACGGAGCGCAGTGCCGCGGTGGTCTGTTCGAGCGCATCCTTGGCGTCGGCGAAGAACATGAGGGTGTTGTCCTCGTAGAAGAGCGGGTTGTCGATCCCGGCGAATCCGGGAGCGAGACTGCGTTTCACCACGATCACCGTCCCGGCACGATCGATGTTGAAGATGGGCATCCCGAAGATGGGCGAACCGGGGTCGTCACGGGCAGACGTGTTGACCACGTCGTTGGCACCGAGGATGAGCACGACATCGGTTTGGGGAAATCGCGGGTCGGCCTGTTCCAGGTCGAGAAGCTGCTCGTAAGGCACGTCCGCCTCGGCGAGGAGCACGTTCATGTGACCGGGCATCCGCCCTGCCACCGGATGGATCGCATAGTGCACGTCCGTTCCCCGCTCTTCGAGGGCGTCGGCCAGTTCTCGCACCGCGTGTTGCGCCTGAGCCACCGCCAACCCGTAGCCGGGCACGATCATGACCGAATCGGCGTATCCGAGGCTGATGGCGGCATCCTCGGCTGTGGCACGTTTCACCGGCTTGTCCGACATGGTCGCCGCCGACGTGGCGCCGTCGGTCCCGAATCCGGCGAACAGCACATTGGCCAGCGACCGGTTCATGGCCTCGGTCATCTGAACGGTGAGGATGAGCCCGGCGGCGCCGACCAGCGCACCACCGATGATCAGCGGGTTCGACTCGATGACGAAGCCTGCCGCGGCCGCGGCCGAGACCGGAGAACGAGTTGAGCAGAGAGATGACGACGGGCATATCGGCCCCGCCGATGGGTATCACGGCCATCACCCCGATCAACAGTGATATCCCCGCGACCACCCAGTAGCCGACCTCGTTGCCACCCACTCCTGCCCAGATGGCGAATCCGACCAGGACGATCGTCAGGAAGGCATTGACGAGGCGCTGCCCGGGGAAGGTGAGAGGCCGGCCGGGGATGAGCCCCTGGAGCTTGCCGAACGCCACGAAGCTCCCCGTGAAGGTGACCGAGCCGATGAGGATCGAGATGAGGATGGTGACCACGGTCTCGACGGGGAGTGCGAGCAGGTCGGACTCGATCACCTCGGTGGCCGCCACCAGTGCTGAGGCGATTCCGCCGAGACCGTTGAATATCGCCACCATCTGCGGCATGGCGGTCATCTGAACCCGCATCGCCGCCCACGCACCGAACACCGAGCCCACCAACAACCCGGCCAGCACCACGCCCCAGTTGAGGATGCCCTCGGACATCAGTGTGATCACGATGGCGGCGAGCATCCCGAGAGCGGCGATCCGGTTTCCCGAGCGTGCCGTGCTGGGAGCACCGAGACGCCGCAAGCCAACGATGAACGCGACCGCCGACGCCAGATAGAGGATGGCGGTCATCGCTCGGGACGCTTGCGTTCGGAACGACTCTTGAACATCTCCAGCATGCGATCGGTGACGAGGAAGCCACCGACCACGTTGACGGTGGCGGTGGCGACTGCGAAGAAACCGAGCACCTGGGCCAGTGGCGATGCTCCGAGACCGGCGGCGATCAGGGCCCCGATGATGGTGATGCCCGAGATGGCATTGGCCCCCGACATCAGCGGCGTGTGCAACGTGGGCGGGACCTTGCTGATGACTTCGAACCCGATGAAGGCGGCGAGCACGAAGACCGTGATCCCGACGAGGAGGGTGCTCACGACTCACCCTCCAGTCCCATGGCGCGACGCACCACGGGATGAGTCACCCGCCCATCGTGGGTGATGCACGCTTCATTGACGATCTGATTGGAGAAGTCGAAGACCATGTTCCCCTCCTCGTCGCTGATCTTGGTCAGGAAGGAGGCGAGGTTGCGGGCATACATCTGACTGGCATCGTGGGCCACCCGCCCGGGTAGGTCGATGGGGCCCAGGATCCTGACCCCACGGTGCTCGACGGTCTCGCCTGGCCTCGTCAGCTCACAATTCCCGCCCGAGGGGGCGGCGACATCGACGATCACCGAGCCGGGTCGCATCCGCTCCACCATCTCCCGCGACATCAACAGCGGGGCCGGAGAGCCGGGGATCTGTGCCGTGGTGATCACCACGTCAGACTCGGCCACCACGGCAGAAAGTGAGTCCTGCTGCCGTCGCTGGGTCTCGTCGGACACTTCCTTGGCGTAGCCGCTGGCGGCAGCCACCGACTCGTCGACGGGTGCCGCCACGAACTTCGCCCCCAGACTCTCGATCTGCTCCCTCACCTCTGGTCGGATGTCGTATGCAGAAACCGATGCCCCGAGACGACGTGCCGTCGCGATGGCCTGGAGACCGGCGACCCCGGCGCCGAGGACGAGCAGTTTCACCGGGGGGATGGTGCCCGCAGCGGTGGTCAGCATGGGGAAGAAGCGGGGCGTGGCCACGGCGGCCATCAAAACGGCGTGATAGCCGGCTGCCGTGGCCTGTGACGAGAGGGCATCCATGCTCTGGGCGAGGGTGGTCCGGGGTATCGCCTCCATGGCGAAGGCGGTTATCCGTCTCTTCGCCAGCATCGAAACCATCTCGGTTGCGGTGAACGGATCGAGGAAACCGACCAGCGCGCCCCCTTCCGGGATCCGCTCGACCTGGGCCGGCGAAGGAGGGCCGACGACGGCGACCACGTCGGTACCCTCGTACGGATCGTCCGAGACGACGGCACCCATCTCCCGGTACTCCTCGTCGGTGAATCCCGCCTCGGCGCCCGCGCCGGTCTCCACCACGACCTCGTGGCCCGCTTCGACCAGACGTATCACCACCTGTGGGGTGAGGGAAACCCGTCGCTCACCCGGTGTCTCGACGGGGACCGCAACCTTCATTCCGATGACGGTACCGGTTCAGGCGTCGGCGCCACGTCCGACGCGGACAAGGATAGTTCACTGCTCACGCTCACCGAGTTTCCGGGAAGAGAGATAGAGGAAAGAAGAACCGGAATCCCCAATGCCCCCGTTCCGCAGTTCATCTGGGGGCGAGCTACACCCTCTCTCCGAGCGTCGCACCAAGCGGGAGGATCCGCCGAGGACGATCCTTTAGCAGCGCATATTGAAGCTCGTATGGATGTCAAGGGGTTTCTGCTTTGACGTGTTCGGGGCGCGTTGAAGCGGCCGACGCGAGATGCCGGCGAGTTTCGGGGTGGGCATCTGGTGGACACGACAGGGATGAGCCACCCACGGTTGGTGGGGGCACGCTCGTTTCAGGTCACACCTGGCGCGCCCGGTCGTTATGTGATCGAGGCCGGGAGTCGGCAGGTCATTCGTTACGCAACCCGAGGGGTGTGAGCCGGTTCGATCGGGGCCAGACCAAACCAGTCGAGAAGAACCAACCCGCACGTATCAACAGGTCAACCCAACAGCCCGAGCGATATGTGCCGATCCGGGTCATCAGGCGTCGTTGGCCACGCGGTGGGCGAGTCCAACGAGTCGGTCGGGGGCCCTACACGCGAAGTTGATCTTTCCTCGAACCGAGGAATTCAATCACCGGCGGGAAGAACAGGTCTGGAGTCTCCATGAATGCGAAGTGATTCGTGCCGGGCAGGAACTGGAACTGGGCGCCGGGTATGGCTTCGACGAGCCCTCGGGCGAAGGACTCGGGTATGGGGTCGTACTCGGCGTAGACCACCAACGTCCGGCTCGTAACCTGGGACAAGCCCGACCAGGCTGCCTCGCGGTCGAAGTCCTGGAACAACACCGACTCCTGATCCAGAACGGTGGCGGCGCTGTTGGCGGTGAAATTGTAGGAAGCAGCATCGGAGTTGGCACGGTCGAGGAAGAACGGCTGATAAATGTTGCGAATGAAAGCCTCAACGCCTGCGGGCTCACCGTTTTGGAAAGCCTCGGATGCTCCGATGTCTTCCAGCGCCTGGTTGTCGGCGGGGGTGCGGCGGCTCATCATCTCCGACTCCAACACCTCCACAACTTCAGGGTCGAACGGTGGGCCCGGGTTGGTTACGACCAAGGCGTCGACGCGATCGGGGTGGCGAGCGGCGAAGAGTGCAACCGTGTCACCGCCAAGACTGTGCCCCAACAGACTTGCGCTAGCGAGGCCGAGTCCGTCGAGAAGGGCGGCGAGGTCGGCGATCGCGGTGTCGAAGCTGAGTCTCTCGGCGTCGCCTAGTGGTGAGTTACCACTTCCCCTTTGGTCGTAATAGATGACGCGGAACGAGCCGGCCAGGCGGTCCATGGACGGACGTAGGTAGGAATGACCGAGCGCAGTTCCGCCCAGGACCACGACCGGGTCACCCGAGCCGATGCTTTCGTAGAACAGGTCAGTCCCATTGACGGGAATTGTTCCTCCCATACGCCAAAAGCTACACGGCAGAGACACGCCACACGGCCGAGCTACGGGCAGTCAGACGGGACGAAGTGCATCGGGCTGACCACAAAGCGGACCCGGCGCCTCAGAGGCAATAGGACAGTGGCCAGCTCGACACCAGGTGGCTCGGGATGTGCCGATCCGGCGCACCTCGTGAGTTGCTCGTTATCCGCCCGAGATTGGTGATCTGAGTTAGTTCTTCCGGGCTGTCAGCTCAATCGGAACATCGCCGTGGCGCTGCTACCCTCCTGCTCGAGGCGAGAGGTTTGTCCATGCCACGCGGCCTGGTCGCTATCTTCTCCATTCATGCGGCTCCGTGCCTCGCGACCGCCCGATCGGTGGTCCAGTCGAGAGGCATCGAATGCTGAAGAATCGCACACGCAAATCATCCATGGCCGCAATCGTGGTCGCAGGTCTATTTCTTCTGGCATTGGGATCCTGCTCGGACGAGGAACTGAATCCGATTTCTCTGATCGGTGAACAGGCGCCAGAACTCGCGGGCAACGATCTGACCGGAACCGGGGTCGACGAGCTAACCGACCTGACCGGCAAGCCAACCGCCGTGGTGTTCTGGCTCAACACATGTCCCCACTGCCAGGACAGTGTTCCCGCCATCCAGGACGCTTGGGAAGACCTCGAAGACAAATACAACATCCTCACCGTAGGGATGAACAACGAGGATGTGGAAGGCGAGCCGGGATTCGAGACCCCCGAGGCATTCGTGGCCTCAACTGGACTGACCCTGCCCACCGTTGCGTCCACATGGCAGCAGGCACAAGCGGACTGGAGTGTGTCCGGGGTGCCGATCACCTTCATCCTGAGCGACCAGCACCTCATTGAGGACGTGATCGAGGGCGACGATGATCTAGTGAACCGCATCGAAACCTCCCTCAACAACGTCGACCTCAAGTGCTGCGGATCCGACTGACTGTTTTGACCCCAACTCGGAGTCTCAGCGCAGTCCCGGGCCGCCGCCCATGAGACCGGTCCAAGCACCCACCGCATAACCGGCTGGGAGTGATGATTCCTTGGTGGCGCCCACCGGTCGGGCGGTGGATCCTCTGGGTAGGTGAGAGAGGTGTAGCTCGCCCCTAATGAATCGCGGACCGGGGGGCATAGGGGATTCCGGTTTTTCTTTCCTCTAACTCTCTTCCCTCCAGCGAGTTTCCACAGCGGACTCGCCGCCCTTATACTCAGACGACCCGCGAACCCCCTAGGGGTGTAGCTCTAATTGGTTAGAGCGCCGGTCTCCAAAACCGGAGGTTGGGGGTTCGAGTCCCTCCACCCCTGCCACAAGAGAGACAGTGGTACTGGATCAGTTGAGTAATGAGCAATAGACAGATGCGCCGCCTGCAGGAAGCAGAGGAGCGGCGCCGCAAGAAGGAACAGGCCGGACAGAGCGCAGCTCAGCGTAAGGCCGCGTCCATTCAGAAGCGTGGGCCGGAGTCGGCAGAACGTGAGCCGTTCTTCGCCCGCGTCAAGGACTACCTGCACGAAGTGCGAGTCGAGCTGAGGAAAGTCACCTGGCCGACCCGGGAGCAGATGATCGCCTTCACCACTGTCACCCTCATCACCTCGACCGCCCTCACCATCGTCATCTTCGGGTTCGACGTGGCGGCGAAGGAATTCATCCTCTGGCTCGTGGAATTGAGGAGCTGATGGCCGACCTGATCGAGACAACCGACGTCGCTGCCGTCACTGAGGCTACGGAGCAACCCGCTGCTGAGACCGTGGACGCTGTCGAGGAAGTGGTCGAGCCGGTCAAGCCGGCGAGCCCCTACGACCTCCCCGGTGACTGGTACGTCATCCACTCCTACTCGGGCTACGAGAACAAGGTCAAGGCCAATCTCGAGACCCGCATCCAGTCGATGCACATGGAGGACCGGATCTTCGAGGTCCACATCCCCATGGAGGACGTGGTCGAGTTCAAGGGCGGCAAGAAGGTCACCGTGCCCAAGAAGGTCTTCCCCGGCTACATCCTGGTTCGGATGAGCCTCGACGACGACTCTTGGTACGCCGTGCGCAACACCCCCGGCGTGACCGGCTTCGTCGCCGGCAACGCCCAGAAGCCCACCCCACTCTCCCGCCGCGAGGTCGAGCGTTTCCTCGGCGTCCAGGAGGAAGAGGAGAAGGGCAAGCCTCGTTTCAAGCCCGAGTGGGACGTGGGCGAGCAGGTCCGGGTCGTCACCGGCCCGTTCGCCGACTTCAACGGGGTGATCGAGGAGCTCAACATCGACCAGCAGAAGGTGGTCGTGCTGGTCAACATCTTCGGTCGGGACACCCCGGTCGAGCTCGGATTCGAAGACATTCAGAAGAACTAGGCAACCAGGACACTTAGGACAGCCTCATGGGTAGAAGACGACTCGTCACCACATTGAAATTGCAGCTCCCTGCCGGTCAGGCCACCCCGGCGCCGCCGGTCGGCACCGCCCTCGGCCCGCACGGGGTCAACCTCATGGACTTCGTCAAGGCGTACAACGACGCCACGGGGAGCCAGCGGGGCCAGATCATCCCGGTCGAGGTCTCGATCTTCGAGGACCGCTCGTTCACCTTCGTCACCAAGACCCCACCCGCCGCCGCCCTGTTGCGTCAGGCCGCCCGAGTGGACAAGGGATCGGGCGTCCCCAACAAGGAGAAGGTGGGCAAGGTCACCAAGGCGCAGGTCAAGGAGATCGCCGAGATCAAGATGCCCGACCTCAACGCCATCGACGTCGACGGCGCCATGAAGGTCATCGAAGGCACGGCCCGCTCGATGGGGATCACTGTCGAAGGGTGATGAAATCACCTTCGAGTACGATGAAATCGTTCACGGGGTGTGACGACGAAACATCTCGTGGACGATGAAATCGTTCCAGTCCAATGAAACTCGAGGTGGGAGGCCAACGAAATCGGCTTCCAGTCCGATGCGATCGGACTGGGGCCAATCGATCGGCCGCCTGGACCACAAGGAGAGACATGAGTCACGGAAAGAAGTATCGGGAGTCCTCCTCCCGGTACGACAAAGAGCACCGCTACACCGCCCGCGAGGCACTCGATCTGGTCAAGTCCCTCGCCCCGGCCAAGTTCGACGAGACGGTCGAGGTCGTCTACAACCTCGGGATCGACGCCCGCAAGGCCGACCAGCTGGTGCGAGGCACGGTCTCGCTTCCACATGGCACCGGCAAGGACGTCAAGGTCGCCGTCTTCTGCCCTCCTGACAAGGAGAAGGAGGCGAAGGACGCCGGAGCCGAGATCGTCGGTGGCGTCGAGTTGGTCGAGGCGCTCCAGGCCGGCAAGGAGCTCGAAGCCGACGTTGCCATCGCCACCCCGGACATGATGGCCGAGGTGGGCAAGCTGGGGCGTGTCCTCGGGCCTCGTGGTCTCATGCCCAACCCCAAGTCGGGAACCGTGACCCAGGACGTGGGCAAGACGGTCTCGGAGTTCAAGGCCGGGAAGCTCGAGTACCGCAACGACCGGTACGGCAACGTCCACGTCCCCGTGGGCAAGGTGTCGTTCGATGTCGATCAGCTCTACGGGAACCTGGCTGCGCTCACCGCCGAGCTGCAGCGGGCCAAACCGGCCGGCTCGAAGGGCCGGTACATGCGGGGCCTGACCGTCTCCTCGACCATGGGTCCCGGGGTCAAGGTCGACCCCAATCGAGTCGAGGACCCGGCCGACAAGGCCGTCTGACCGACCCCTGATGGCGGAGAAAAGCCCCCGTTGCCGGGGGCTTTTCTCTTGTCGAAACTAGGGGGATCTCCGCGCTCGGAACATCCGTGGGCTGGGAGGGCATCGGCTGCCAGGTCCACCGTCCGCACGCTTACCGACGATCTGTCTGTGGACCAGGGTAGGGGCTGGTCTTCATCCGTCGGCCAACGCGGCCCTCACTCATTTGGGTCCGAGAAAATCGGGCGGGGGCGGTCAGGGAACCCGCCCGAGTAACACGGAGACCCCCTGTTTTCAACAGGTCGAGTGTCGCGCGTCCCCCGGCGACTGTCCAGGGAAATTTTGGCAATCCGGTCACAGGGAGGCGATGAAGCCGTTGAGGGCCCGGTTGAGAGCGCCCGGTTGGTCCATCGAGGGAAGGTGTGCGGTGTCCCTGAGCACGACCGCGGCCTGGTCGGAGAGCCTGGCGGCGAGGTATTCGGCGGCGAGGCGAAGGTCCGGGAGGTCGTGCTCGCCCACGATCACCAGGCTGGGAGCGTCGATACGGTCCAATTGTTCGTTGGTGGGTGGGTTCAAGGTCTGGACATGGTTCCCGCGCTCCCGCTCCGTCGTCTGCGGGATCAGGTCCATCTCCTCGAACAACGCCAAGGTCTCGGGGTCGACATCGTCGAGGGAACGGGTCGGTCCCGCCAACCACAGTTGGGCCTCGTGACGGACCACCTCTTCGAACGCCCCCCGGTCGAACGAGGACGCGATCTCATCCTCGATCGGCTCGGCACTCCACCCGCCCTCGGGCTCCCATCCCCGTGGCGCGGCGCCGATCAGGACCAGGGCCCGCACCCGGGAGGGGGCGATGAGGGCCAGCTGCATCGCCGCTTCGGCGCCATTGGAGCAGCCCACCACGACGGCGCTATCCGATGTCGAGATGATCGAGGACAGCGAGGGCGTCCTCACGGTTCGCGTACGGCTCAGGGGCCCAAGCCGTCTGCCCGAAGCCGCGCTGGTCGAAGGCGATGGTCTGAAGCCCGGGCAGACCCATCTGTGCCTGCCACATCCGGGAGTCCGCCACCCCGGCGTGGATGAACAGGACGGCGGGACCGTCTCCTTCGGTTTGGTAGTAGATCATCGCCTCTCCCGACGGGGCGTATCCATGCGAGACCATGCGGTCAAGGTATCCGAATTGCGGAGGTCTCGGGGCGGGATACAATCGAGGTCGCAACTCCAATTCCTCGGCCAGAGACCGCCGGTGTCAGCACGCACAGATGTGCGGCGACTCAAAGGGCACACCGCCCGCCTGCGTAGGTTCGCTTTCTCGAAAGCTCCTCGTCTTTGCCGGGGGGCTTATTTGATGTCTAGGGAGACGCAATGGCAAGACCAGAAAAGGTCCAGGCTGTGACCGACATCCGAGAAGGTCTGGAGACCGCCGAGGCGGTGTTCCTGACCGAGTATCGCGGGCTGTCCGTAAAGGCGGTGCAGGACCTGCGCAATGCCGTGCGGGCCAGTGGCGCCGACTACAAGGTCGTCAAGATGACCCTGGCTCGGCTCGCCGCGGGCGACGCCGGCATCGAGGGGCTCGACGAGTACCTGGTCGGCCCCACCGCTCTGGCATTCGCCAACAGCGACCCGGTGGCGACTGCGAAGGCGCTCAACGACTTCTCGAAGGCTCACGACGTGTTCGTCCTCAAGGCGGGCTACTTCTCCGGGAACATCCTCACTCCCGAAGAGGTGTCCAAGCTCGCCGAGATCGAGCCCCGCGAGGTGCTCCTCGCCAAGATCGCCGGCGCCGCCAAGGCGCCGCTGTTCTCGGCGGCGAGTCTCTTCGCTTCGTTCAACCGAAGCGCGGCGTCGATGTTCTCACAGCTTCTGGACAAGAAAGAGTCGGGCGAATTCGTGACCGGCGGCGCCGACGAGGCGACCCTCCCGGCCGACGAGCCCATCGAGACCACGGCCGCGACGGCCGAGGAGGAATGAAACATGGCAAAGACAAAGATGACGACTGACGAGCTCCTCGGCACCTTCGAGGAGATGACCGTCCTCGAGCTCAAGGAGTTCCTCGACGCTTTCGAGGAGCGTTTCGACGTCACCGCAGCCGCCCCCATGGCCGTGGCTGCCGCCCCGGCCGGTGGTGGTGACGGCGCCGCCGCTGTCGAGGAGAAGGACGAGTTCGACGTGGTCCTCACCAGCGCCGGGTCGGCCAAGATCCAGGTGATCAAGGAAGTCCGCGGGCTGACCAGCCTCGGTCTCAAGGAGGCCAAGGACCTGGTCGACGGGGCTCCCGCCGCCGTCCTGGAGGCCGTCGACGAGGAGACCGCCAACAAGGCGAAGGAAGTCCTCGAGGCAGCCGGAGCCACCGTCGAACTGAAGTAACCACCAGTCACCACGGCTGTATTCAGTACAGCGTCGAGAAGGCCCCGGCAGACGCCGGGGCCTTCGTTGTACGGTCAGGTGTGGAAAGCGACCGGTCAGGCGAAGTAATCCGTCACCGCCGCGGTCTCCCGCTCGCGGAGCTTGACGTTGGCGTCGAGCAGCTCCAGCTTCTGCTCGAGGGCCCGTGACGCCTCGGGCAGGGGGTGCTCCGAGAAGAAGCCGCGGATGTCGGCGGCAACCTCGGGTTGGGAGAGTGCCGGGATCCCCTCGACCACCCGGGTCCGGGTCAGCCCGGGCATGGCGGCGAGGAGGTCGCTCCCAACGAGAGCGAGCAACAGCCCACACGGCCGGCCCGGCGTTGCCCCCGAGGAGCGCGGGCGAAGACCCAGAAGCCGTCCTGGGTCCGAATGTCGCCGTCGATGATCTTGTCCAGCGTCTCCAGCGATTGCTCCTCGGTCTCCACACCGGCCACGGACCGGAGATAGCGGACCTGGTCGAGGGGTGTAGCCGACTCCTCGTATACCTTCCACAACGTCTGGTATTCGGGATCTCCGCCATTCCGGGCGTAGACGGCGAGCGCAGCCGTGGCCACTTCGGGATCGACGGGGTCGCCGGCGAGGACGGCACCGACGATCTCCCGGCATCGGTCGATGGTGTCGGCATCGCGAGCGAGATTGCCCATCGTCGGCGATCAGGTCCCCCCGTAGCTTCCGTTGCAGGTCGGTGTCCTCGGCGCCCACCTCCCAACCGAGCCGGTCGAGGGCGGGCCGCACCAGCTCGGCCACGAAACGCTCGAAACCGGGACGGGCCTCCTCGTCGAGGACGTGATGCTCGATCAACGCCGAGACCCCCGGTGACCACCGACCAGATCGCCTGCTCCCGTTCGTCCGGGAACTTGGAGACCAGGTCGAGGAAGTCGCTGACGGGAGCGTCGCCGTTGCGGACGAAGCCGAGGGTGTCGGAGACGAGGGCGTATCGCTCGGTGTCACCGAGGTCGTCGACGTTGTCGAGGAGCGCCTGGAACAACTCGGTGAGTAGTTGGTGCGGTAGAAGCCATGGCCCCCGGCGTTGGCCACCACCCAGTCGACCTCGCCGTCGAGGGAGACGACGGCCTCGTCGGACTCCAGGAGGAACCGCTCCTCGAACGGGTTGCCCCCGAGGGAGCCGCGCAGCTGCACCGGGACCTTCCAGATCGTGGTGTCCGTCTCGTCGGGGATCACCATGTAGCGCCGCTGGCTGAGGCGAACCCCGCCGTCGACCGTCTTGACATCGACTTGGGGGAAGCCTCGTTGATACACCCAGGTGTCCATGATCTCCGACACCGGGTACTCCGAGGCTCCGTCGAGACCCTCCCAGAGATCGGTCGTGACGGTGTTGGCGTAGGCGTGCTTGCGCAGGTAGTTGCCCACACCCTTGCGGAAGTTCTCGACACCGACGAACTCGTCGATCATGTGGAGAACGGCCGAGCCCTTGCCATAGGTGATGGCGTCGAACATCTGGTCGACCTCGGTGGGGGCGGTCACCTCGAACTCGATCGGCCGGGTGGATGCCAGCTGGTCGGTCGACATGGCCCAAGGCACTTCGAGGTTGGCGAAAGCCAGCCAGCGCTTCCACTCGGGGCGCATGGCGTCGGTCGCCTTCAGCTCCATGAAGCTGGCGAAGGCCTCGTTGAGCCAGGCGCCCTCCCACCATGCCATGGTGACCAGGTTCCCGAACCACTGGTGGGCCACCTCGTGGCCGATCACGTCGAGACAGTTCTGCAGCTCCCCATGACTGGCCTTGGCCGGGTCGATGACCAGATAGGCGTCGCGATAGGTGATCAGGCCGACGTTCTCCATGGCACCGGCGGCGAAGTCGGGGATGGCGATGTGGTCGAGCTTGTCGGCGGGATAGGGGATCCCGTAGTAGTCGGTGAGGTACTCGAAGCAGAACACCGCGTTCTCGAGGGCGATGTCGGTCAGGTGGACGTTGCCCTTGGGGACGATGATGCGGATCGGTGTGCCCCGCACCACACGCGGCTCGGTCGCCTCGAATGGGCCGGCGATGAATGCGAGCAGGTAGGTCGACATCTTCATCGTCGTGTCGAACCGGAACTCGACCCGTCCGTCGTCGAGGGTGACCCGCTCCAGCTCGGCGGTGTTCGAGTAAGCCTCGAGACCGGCAGCCACGACCATCGTCGCCCGGTAGGTCGCCTTGAAGTCGGGCTCGTCCCAGCAGGGGAAGATGCGCCGGGCATCGGTGGCCTGGCATTGGGAGGTCGCCAGAGCATGCTCCACCCCGGCGGCGTCGCGGTAGGTCGATCGGTAGAGCCCGCGCAGCTGGTCGTTGATCAGACCGGAGTGCTCGATCTCGAGGCGGTACTCACCGGGGGCGAGCTCTGACTCCGAGGTTGAGCTGGGCCCGCTGCATCTCGTCGTCGTAGACGATCTCGCTGATGACGGTGCCATCGGACAGGCGAGCCGACTTGATCTCGACCTCAGCGGCGTTGAGCACCAGATGAGTCCGTCGCCTCCTCGACCCTGATATCGATCCCGGCGTTGCCCAGGAATGTGAACGTCTCGAGATCGAGCTCGAGACGGATGTCGTAGTGCACCGGGACGGTGTGTCGGGGCAAGCGGAAAGGGTTTTGTGACAACTGGGACCTCTGATCGCGTGACATCCCCGATGGTACCGGCGATGTCGTCCCGGTCGAAGTGGATATGCCGTTGCCGGACTTCTAACCTCTCCGAGGTGAGCGACCGTTCCACCATCCTGGTCACCGTCCACGGACCGGACAAACCCGGCATCTCGGCCGGTCTGATGGACGTGCTCGCCGTCACCGGCGCGGAGATCTACGACGTCGAGCAGATCGTCGTCAGGGGCCGTCTCACGCTGAATGTCCTGGTGGGTGTGGACGGTGAGAACACCACGATCCGGGACCTGCTCCTGTTCGGGTGGGAGCAGCGTCTCCACATCGAGTTCGAGGTGGTCGACCCGATCCCGACCCCGATCAAGAGCATGACGGTGGTGACCATCCTCGGTGAGCGGATCGGGCCGGACGACTTCGGTGTGGTGGCTCGAGGGATCGCCGAGGGCGGGGGCAACATCGAGCGGATCTTCCGGCTCTCCCGGTACCCGGTGATCTCCTACGAGCTGGCGGTGTCCAACGGCGACATCGACAAGATCCGTGAGGTCCTCATGTCGGCCGCCGCCGAACGGCCCATGGATGTCGCCATCCAGCCCGAGGGTCTGGAGCGGCGGGCGAAACGACTCGTCGTGATGGATGTGGACTCCACGCTGATCGAGAACGAGGTCATCAACCTGCTCGCCGACGAGGCCGGGGTCGGGGAGAAGGTCGCCGCCATCACGTCGAAGGCGATGCGGGGCGAGATCGACTTCGAGGGATCGCTCCGGGAGAGAGTCGCCCTTCTGAAGGGTCTCGACGAGGAGTCGGTCAACCGCGTCCACACCCGGATCAGCGTCACGCCGGGCGCCCGGACCTTCATCCGCACGTTGAAGCGGATGGGCATGAAGACGGCGATCGTCTCCGCAGGGTTCACTCGCTTCGCCAATGCGCTCGCCGCCGATCTCGACATCGACTACTCCCTCTCCAACACCCTCGAGGTGAAGGATGGGGTGCTCACCGGTGGGCTGGCCGGTGAGCTGGTCGACGGCCCGCGCAAGGCGACGTTCCTCCGTGAGGTAGCCGCCACCGAGGGGATCTCTCCGTCGCAGGTGGTCGCGGTGGGGGATGGCGCCAACGACCTCGAGATGCTGGCCGTCGCCGGTCTCGGCATCGCGTTCAACGCCAAGCCTGTGGTCCGGCAACGGGCGGACACCGCGGTCTCGGTGCCCTATCTCGACGCCATCCTCTTCCTGATGGGGGTGCGTCGCGACTTCGTCGACGCCGCCGACGCCGCCGATCCCGACTTCGAACCGAAGCCGTTGCTCGACGTCCCAGGGACGCCGCCGGTCTAGGCCCGGCCCCTCGACTCCAGGTAGATGCGGGCCTGGCCCACTGTCAGGAGACAGTCGGTCATCGTGAGCTCATGGGTGAATCCCATTGCGTGGTTGATCGCCAGCATCGGCTCGTTGGTGAACGCGTTGCCGGTCTCGGTGTAGATCCCGCCCTCCCATCGGTCCAGGGCCGCCAGGTTGATCAGTCCCTTGATCCACTTGCCCAAGGACCGGCCACGATGGTCGGGGTCCACCACTGTCGTCGTAACGATCCACGTGGTCGGGTCGGTCTTGCGCCGGATCATGTCGGTCATGCCGACGGTCGCACCGGTGGCGTCCTCGGAGACGAACACGGACAATGCGTCCACTCCGGGGGCGTAGTGGTCATGCAACTCACGAACCAGTTCCGCGTTCCACTCCCGGGGCTCGAAGGTGGCCGACCTCGGCATGTCGCGTTCGAGCACGTGGAAGAGGTGGGCGATGTCGTCGAACAGCTCCTCGGGCCAGTCTCCCTCGCCGAGACGCACCGAGTACCCCTGGCCGCGAACGGGGCCCTGGTCGACCCAGCTCTGCAACAGGTCGCGGTCGAGGGCGTCGACACGCATCACGTTCTCGTGGAAGTCGAGCAGCTTCTCGGCGCCGACGGCCGACACGAACTCACTCCCTGCGGGCACGGTGTCGAGGATGAATCCCTGCAGCTTGTCTCGTCCCATCTCGGTGGCGGCGGTGACGGCGCGTCCCAGCAGCATCGTTGCGATGCCCCGGCGGCGATGCTCGGGAAGGACTCGGATGCCCACCATCAAGACGTCCGGGTTGGTGCCGTCGTCGTTGTTACGGAAGACCGCAGTGGCGGCGAGGTCGGCTCCGTCGTGGATCAACAGACGTTGCTGGGCTATGCCGGGGCTGTGGTCGAACATGCGCATGTCTTCGATCGTCATGTCGGTATGACGGGGATATGACTCCCGATCGAGGCGGTTCATCATGTGCAGGAGCGGGATGAGCTCGTCATCGCTCATGGTCTGGATGTCGGCCTCGCTCACGGTGAGGGTCAACCCGGTATCCAATCGTGGTGGAAGAACTCGCCGCGCGGCCGGTCGACGCGCTCGAAGGTGTGGGCGCCGAAGTAGTCCCGTTGCGCCTGGATGAGATCGGCGGGGAGCCGATATGAGCGCATCCCGTCGAAATAGGCCAGGGCACTCGAGTACGCAGGTGACGGGATCCCCGCCAGGGCAGCTGCGGCGACCACCTTGCGCCACGCCGGCTCGGCATCCGTCAAGGCCGATGCGAAGAAGGCGGCCTCGGTGAGGTCGGGCAGGTCCGGTTTGGCCTCATAGGCGGCCGTGATGTCTTCGAGGAAGACGGCGCGGATGATGCACCCCGCCCGCCAGATCGAGGCGAGGCCCCCCATGTCGAGATCCCACCCGTTCTCGTCCGACGCCGTCTTCATGAGACGGAAGCCCTGGGCGTACGAGATGATCTTCGAGGCATAGAGGGCTGCTTCGATATCACTCTCTGTTACCCCGGTGAGGTCACCGACCGGTGTGTCGAACACCCCGGCGGCCCGTCGACGCCGGTCAGGGTCCGAGCTGACGATCCGGGCGTAGACGGCCTCGGCCACGAGAGTCGTGGGCTCACCGGCCTCCATCGAGGCAACCACGGTCCACTTACCGGTGCCTTTCTGACCGGCGGCGTCGAGGATGCCGTCGATCATCGGTTTGCCGTTCTCGGTGGCGCTCAGGATGTCGGCCGTGATCTCCACCAGATAGGAGCGGAGCCGGCCCTGGTCCCACCGGGCGAACACCTCGCCGATCTCCGCCGGTGCCATCCCCAGACCACGTCGCATCAGGTCGTAGGCCTCGGCGATGACCTGCATGTCGCCGTACTCGATGCCGTTGTGGACCATCTTGACGAAGTGACCGGCACCGCCCTCGCCGATCCATTCACAGCACGGTGCGCCGTCGGGTGCCTTCGCCGCGATCCCCTGGAGGATCTCCCGCACCACGGGCCATGCCTCCGGGTCCCCGCCCGGCATGATCGACGGGCCGTGGCGCGCTCCTTCCTCCCCACCGGAGACCCCGGCGCCGACGAAGCGGATCCCGGCCTGCTTCAAGTTCTGGTAGCGACGAGCGGTGTCGGTGTACAGGGAGTTGCCACCGTCGATGACGACGTCGCCGGGATCGAGGAGAGGGACCAGATCGTCGAGCACCGCGTCGACGGGCGGCCCGGCCTTGACCATCAGCAAGATCACCCGGGGTGAGGCCAGAGAGGCGACCATCTCCTCGAGGGTGTGCGCCGGGACCATGTCCTTCTCGCCGGCCTCGCCGGTCATGAACTCGTCGGTGACTGAGGTGGTGCGGTTGTACACCGTGACCCGATTCCCCGAGTCGGCGAGGTTGAGGGCGAGGTTGGCGCCCATCACGGCCAGGCCCACCACAGCGATGTCGGATTGATTGCTCACGAGGCGAGGCTATTACTACTCGATCCGAGCGCTTAGCCTTCAGCCCCCGTGAGCAACATCTATCTGGGCATCGACGTCGGAGGCTCGGGCATCAAGGCCGCCCTCGTCGACCTCGACGACGGCTCGTTGCTCAGCGAGAGGGAGCGTGTCGACACTCCACAACCGGCGACGCCGCATGCGATCGCCGGCACCATCAAGGACCTCGTCGCCGACTTCGACTATCACGGGCCGGTCGGCATGGGGTTTCCCGCCGTGATCCGGAACGGCACCGTGGAGACCGCCAACAACATCGATGCCACCTGTATCGGCACTCGGATCGGGGAGTTGGTCGGTGGGACGATCGACCGGGAGATCGCCGTGGTGAACGATGCCGATGCTGCCGCATTGGCCGAGGCCAGGTATGGGGCCGCCCAGGGAGTGCCGGGAATGGTCCTGACCATCACCTTCGGGACCGGTATCGGCTCCGGGCTGCTCGTCGATGGAGTCCTCGTGCCCAACCTCGAGCTGGGACAGCTCGAGCTCGAGGGCCACGTCCCGGCCGAGCGCTACTTCTCGGCCAAGGCGCGACGCAACGAGGACCTCGAATGGGACGAGTGGGGCGACCGGGCCAACCGCTATCTGTTGCACGTCGCGATGGTGTTCAGCCCGGATCTCATGGTGATCGGCGGCGGGTTGGTGAAACATTGGGAGCTGTGGCGACACACGCTGGACAACTCCTTGCCGGTCGTCCCCGCGGTGATGGGGAACAGCGCCGGTCTGGTGGGAGCAGCCCTGGTGGCTAGCTCGTCACAAACGGCCTGAACTGGGCGGCAGCCGGTTCCGGCACCCTCACGTCGAGGATGGTCCCCTGCTCGTCGTGTTTCTCCTCGATGACTTCACCCAACCGGTGGGCGGCGGCGACGATGTCGCCACGGTCGTAGGGAATAGCCAGCGAAAGGGTGATGAGCGACCGTGACAGCGTCTCACCGATGGCAGTCTCGAGACGGTCGAGCCCGATGCCCTCACGAGCCGAGATCATCACGGCGTCGGGCCACAGGTTCTCCAGACGCCGCAGCTCCACCGCATCGAGCGCATCGATCTTGTTGATCACGAGGAGCTGGGGGATCGCGGCGGCGTCGATCTCCTCGAGGACCTCGGTGACGGCGGCGATCTGACCGGCCGGGTCCTCGTCGGTCCCGTCCACCAGATGCAGCAGCAGGTCGGACTCGGTCGGTCTCGGCCAGGGTGGAGCGGAAGGCCTCGACGAGGTGGTGGGGCAATCGTCGGACGAACCCGACAGTGTCGGCGATGACGACCGGCCGGCTGTCCGGGAGCTCGAGCCGGCGCACCGTCGAGTCGAGAGTGGCGAACAGCTGGTCCTCGACTAGGGCGTCGGCGTCGGTCAGGGCGTTGAGCAGAGTCGACTTGCCGGCGTTGGTGTAACCGACGATCGCCACCTGCGGGATCTGGGTGCGTCTCCTCTGCTTCCTCTGGGTCTCCCTGTGCCCGGCAGACTCCTTGAGTTGACGCTCCAGCTTGGAGATCCGGGCCAGGACCCGGCGCCGATCGGTCTCCAGCTTGGTCTCGCCGGGCCCTCTCATCGTGGTGCCCACCCCGGCGCGCTGCTGGGCGAGGGCGGATTCCTTTCCCCGGAGACGGGGGAGGTTGTAGCGGAGCAAAGCGAGCTCGACCTGGATGGCGCCGACCTTCGAGGTGGCGTGCTGGGCGAAGATGTCGAGGATCAAGGCCTCCCGGTCGACGACGTCGACGTGGAAGACCTTCTGGAGGTTGCGCTGCTGGGCGGGGCTCAGTGACTGGTCGAACACGACCACGTCGATGTCCATCGCCGTGGTCAGGGTGGCCAGCTCCTCGGCCTTGCCCGATCCGATGAAGGTCGCCGGGTCGATCTGGTCGCGTTTGACCACTTCCTGGTCGACCACCTCGGCGCCGGCCGTGTCGGTGAGGAGGGCCAGCTCTTCGAGCGAGCGCTCCTCGACCGCCGTGGTGGTCCCGGGAAGCTGGACTCCGATCAGGAAGGCTCGCTGGACCGCGACTTCGAGGTCGGTGACGGTGGCAGTGAGACGTCTGCCGGAGCGGGAGCGATGTTCAGAGGTCATGACGAGGTGGCGGGTTGGGGACGAGTCATGATGGACTCTCGGCCTCGTGGCTGCGGTGGATTAATCGGCAGGCTCAGAGGTACTGGCCCTCGTCGCCGACGTGTTCGAGCTCTTCCTCGGCGATGATCTGCGATTCGCGCACCGCGATGACCGGTTTGCCGGACGGCGGCCAGATGAACCGCCACGCCCCGGTGGGGACAGCCCAGAATCGCTGCCCCGTCTGCACGTCGACGAGTGCCAGTGCGTCGTTGCCGTCCTTGGTGCCTACCGGCACGAGCAGGCCGGAGCGAGTGGTGGTGTCCTCAGGAGCCGAGCCGACCCGCCACCCACCCATCACGTTGTACCCGTTGTCCGACAGGACGGGAATCTCGGTTTCGATCACTCCCCGATTCTCGCAGGAACCGTCCAGAACGGAAACCGTGGGTCGCTTTCCCGTGCCCCGATCGGGGCCGAGGCGGACGCGTGCCCGCGAAGCGCCGATAAGGTCTCCCCATGGCCGCGCAACCGAAGTTCTCAGAAGCGCTCGATTACCACGAGAAGCCACGTCCGGGAAAGGTCGAGATTCGGGCGACCAAACCGACCGCCACCCAGTCCGACCTCAGCCTGGCGTACACCCCCGGCGTGGCCGAGCCCTGTCGAGTCATCGCCGGGGACCCCGATGCCGCGTTCCGATTCACCAATCGCGGCAACCTCGTCGCCGTCGTCTCCAATGGCACCGCCGTGCTTGGTCTGGGGAACATCGGGCCCCTGGCGAGCAAGCCGGTGATGGAGGGCAAAGCGGTCCTCTTCAAGCGATTCGCCGATATCGACGTCTTCGACCTCGAGATCGACGCTCCCGACCCCGACGACGTCATCCGCTTCTGTGAGCTGCTCGCCCCGACCGTCGGGGGGATCAACCTGGAGGACATCAAGGCCCCGGAGTGCTTCTACATCGAGTCCGACCCTGCGCGAGCGGCTCGACATCCCGGTCTTCCACGACGACCAGCACGGCACGGCGATCATCGGTGGAGCCGCCTTCATCAATGCCGCTCGAGATCACCGGGCGGGACATAACCAAGACCAAGGTCGTGGTCGCGGGGCGGGTGCCGCCGGTGTCGCCTGTGCCCGCTTCTTCATCGAGCTGGGCGTCGACCCGGCCAACGTCCTGATGACCGACACCATCGGGGTGGTGCACAGCGGTCGCGACGATCTCAACGACATCAAGCGTGAGTTCGCCGTCGAGACCGACGCCCGCACCCTGGCCGACGCTCTGGTCGGGGCCGACGCCTTCATCGGCGTCGCCGTCGCCGGGATCGTCACCAAGGAGATGGTGCAGTCGATGGCCGATCAGCCGATCGTGTTCGCTCTCGCCAACCCCGACCCCGAGATCAGCTATGCCGATGCCAAGGCGGCCCGCGACGACGTGATCATGGCCACGGGGCGCTCCGACTACCCGAACCAGGTCAACAACGTCCTCGGATTCCCGTTCATCTTTCGGGGCGCCCTCGATGTGCGGGCCGCGGGCGTTTCCGAGGGGATGAAGATCGCGGCGGCCAATGCACTGGCACAACTGGCCCGGGAGCCCGTCCCGGACTCGGTGCTCCGGGCCTATGACCTGGAGCATCTTGCCTTCGGGCCCGACTACCTGATCCCCAAGCCCTTCGATCCTCGAGTCCTGTGGACAGTCGCTCCGGCGGTGGCCCGGGCCGCGGTGGAAGAGGGGCTGGCGGGAGCGCCGATCGAGGACTTCGACGAGTACCGGTCGGCGTTGCAGGCACGTTTCAGCGCTTCCCACGGGCTCATCAACGCCGTGACCACCAAGGCGATGGAGCAGCCGAAGAAGGTGGTCTACCCCCATGCCGACGACCTCCGCATCATCCGGGCGGCCCGCCGAGTCAAGGACGAGGGCATCGGCCCGTCCGGTGCTGCTCGGCCCGGCCGACAAGATCGAGCTGGCGGCGGCCAATGCCGGGATCTCGCTGGACGGCATGGATGTCGTCGACCCCGACGGTCCCGACTCGGAGCAGAGGCGATACGCCTCGGTCCTCGAGGAGCTTCGTCGTGATCGGGGGATGTCGATGCTCGAGGCGCGAGCGCTCGGTTCGCGATCCCAACATGTACGCCTGTCTCATGGTCCGTGAGGGAGCCGCAGACGCCGTGCTCGGGGGTCTCACGACCTTCTACCCGGAGACCATCCGTCCCGCCCTCCAGGTGCTCAAGGTCGAGGAGGGCCGGTCGATCGTCTCCTCGGTCTACATCGTGGTGGTCGGAGGGCGCCCCTACTTCTTCACCGACTGCGCGGTGAACATCGAGCCCAGCTGCCGAACAGCTCGCCGAGATCGCACTCGCCGCGGCCACTACCGCCGCAGGAGCAGTTCGACCAGAAGCCGCGGGTCGCCTTCATCAGCTACTCCGACTTCGGGTCGGCCGGTGGCGAGGAGCCGGCGCGGGTGCGCAAGGCCGTGGAGATCCTCCGTCTGCTCCGGCCCGACATCCTGGTCGATGGTGAGATGCAGGCCGACTCGGCGGTGGCCGCCGAGTTGATGGCGTCCCGGAGCCCGGACGGATCGCTCGGAAAGGCCGCCAACGTCTTGGTCTTCCCCAACCTCACCGCCGCCAATGCCGCCTACAAGCTGCTCAACCAGCTCGGTGGCGCCGAGGTCATCGGGCCGATCCTCAGCGGGCTCTCCAAGGCAGTGCATGTCCTGCAGCGCGATGCCTCGGTGTCCGACGTGGTCAACATGACCGCCATCGCCGTCGCCGACGCCCAGCGACGCGGCTGAGCGCTAGCGCTCTTTCCAATACTCCTCGTAGTGGACGTTCCCGCGTTCGCGGCCGTGGTCGATCGTGAAACCCCGTTCGTGGAGGAGCTGACAGACCCCGAGCGTCTCCGGGAACTGGGGGTCTCCCCCCTCGTCCCAGGTGGGGAGTCCGATCATCAGGGGATTGCCGCACAGGAAGACGTGGGTCCGGGCAGGGTCGAGTGTCGCCTCGAGGTCCGATTCCAGCCGACCCGAGACGAGATAGTCCTGGATGTACACCTTCTGTCCCTCGTTCTCCGGCTCGCGGGTGGTGAGGGCGACGTATCGATAGGTGGGATATCTGGCTTCCACCTCGGCATGCTGGGCCTCGTAGGCGAGATCGCGCCGGTAGCGCACGCAGCACACCGACAGGATCCGCCCCTCGTGGCCGTTGCGCAGCAGCTCGGCTGTCATCTTGTTGTGGGGCGCCTCCCCGGTCCCGGTGCTGAGGAACACCACGCTGTCGTCGGCTCTCGACCCCATCGAGCGTGTAGCGGCCGGTGAACTTGTGACCCATGTAGAGCCGGTCGCCCACCGTCTTCTTGAACAGCCTCGGTGTCAGCGCCGGGATCTCCTCGAGATGGGGTGGCACCTTCACTATGTAGAACTCGACCTGGGGCGGGTTGGGGTCGACCAGTTCACCGTCGTCGGTCGAGCATCGAGCTCGACACCGAATAGGAGCGTCTCGCCAGCTTGTCCTCCTTCTCCGGGGTGTCGGAGAAGTCCTCGATCGCGTCGTCCGCCCTCGGCTCCCAGTATCCGAGACCCAGCGTCGTGTACTGACCGGCGGCGAAAGGCTCGACCGGCTCGTCGGGATCGATCCTGATCACCCACAGCTCGGGGTTGTGGATCCGGATCGAGGTGATCGTGGCGTTGTAGTACTCCTGGCGCAGTTCCTCGTGGGCGTCGCCGTCCGGTGTGGCGTCATAGTGAATGAAGAGATTGGCGATGATCTCGGCTGTCGCCCCGAGACGATCGTCGGCCCAGCCCGTGTTCCGGGCCACGGTGACGGTGTTCGAGAGCACGTGGACCGAGGTGACCTCAGGGTCGTCCGCCCAAAGCTTCTGCGCCAGGATCTCGGGTGGTGTCGCACCGCTCGGCACATCGCGGAAGACACTGGCGTCCTGTCCGGTGAGTGACCGATCGAGATCGAACACCGCCACGTCACCGATGACGACCGGTGCGACGGCGATCAGTTGGCCCATGGGGCGGTGACGGTAGCCGGGGAACAGGGACGTCCCGTCACCGGTTCACCCTGGTATGGAACAGGATGTGAGAGCAGCCCTCGATGCCGGCGGCATCGCCGATATCACCACCATCGGTCGCAAGACGGGCACCCCGAGACGGATCGAGATCTACTTCCACCAGTTCGACGGCCGGTACTACCTGACCGGGCGGCCCTCGTCACGACGCCGCGACTGGGAGGCGAACATCATCGCCCACCCCGAGTTCACCCTGCATCTCAAGCGCGGGATCACCGCCGATGTGGCGGTCACCGGCAAACCGGAGCCGGATGAGGAGGAGCGGGGCCGCATCCTGCGTCGCGCCCTCATCGAGAACTGGGACTCTCCTCCGGAAGGTGTCGACGCGAGCCTGCACAAGTGGGTGGCCGCCTCGCCATTCATCGAGTTCGAGCCGGTCTAGAAGGAAGCGATCGCTCCCTTCGTGGCGCCACGATGCAGGCCCTGAACATCGCCCATGGGGGCCTGTAGCTTCTTCACATCCAGACGGCTAGCAGAAGTAGTTTCTGCCTCTCGTGCCCTTGGCTGACGCTGCTTGAGCCTTAGCCTCAGAAGGCCCGAGCACGAGGATCACTCCGAGGCCATGCGACGCAGTAGGCGGTTCTTCCCACGTTTCACTCCTCTGCAACCAGTCGCATGAACCACCCCGACGTGGCTACGGAAGGACCGCCTGGTCAGATGGCCCTCGTGTGGTGATGTCGACGAGCCGTCAGTCGATCTGCTCCGGGGGCGTTGTCCTGCTCGCTCGCTGTCTAGTTGTCTAGTCGTCGCCACTTCTTGGTCCTGCTCGATGCTGGCTTCTCCATCGTCTTGGCCGATCCGCTTGGCGACGTAATACATGGGCTGTCGATTCCTTGTCCGATGCTGCGGCGGTGGTCTGCGCACGTCCGGCTTGACTGCTCTGGTGCGGTGCAGCGCTGGATATGGGTTCAGCCCACCCATCCGGTTCCTTTCTCGCTCCGGCCCGAGGGCCCAGTTCAGGTGAGTCCGACAGGGCGCAAGTACCGAATCGATTGGGCATGTCGTTCACCTCCAATCGGGCTGCAGGCGAATGTTGAGCGGGCACGCAGGCACCGGCGGAGAGCGACGTCACGGGAATTAATCGCTACGGCCAGGCTGGCGGAGGCGGACGGGAATCGAACCCGCCAGAGACCGTATCGGCCTCTCACCGGTTTTGAAGACCGGGGGACCCACCAGGCGTCCGTACGCCTCCGAGGTGGACGGTCGAGGCTAGACGGGCCGTAGATGAGCGGATAACCGCCGTATATGGCGATATGAACCCCGGGTTCGAGGTCTTTGGTCGTCGATCGTTTGGGGAACCTTCGGGCGGGTATATACGCTCTCATGGATATGCCGGAGAGAAGTTTCGGTCGCACCGTGCGCTACCGGCGAACCAAGTTG
This sequence comes from uncultured bacterium, assembly GCA_963751005.1. GTDB lineage: Bacteria > Actinomycetota > Acidimicrobiia > Spongiisociales > ZC4RG35 > JANQRA01. Next base: position 435,442 of record CAVVSY010000012.1, on the reverse strand, counting down.
GGTCTGAGTCAGGCCAAGCTCGCCGAGTTGGTGGGTCGCTCCACTGCGACCGTGCGCGCCTGGGAGAGGGACAAGTCCCGCCCAACGACCCCAAGGTGCTCGAAGCCCTCGCCGCCATCCTCGGGGTCGACGAGCGGCAGCTGTTCGACAAGGCCGAGGTCGAGACCCCTGTTGTTCGAGGAGACCAGCCCCACCGTGGAACAAGCTCTGGCCACGCTCGCCCCACCCGAGCCCAGTCGCGAGTCACCGGCCCATCTCGCCGACCCGTAGTCGAAGATCGACGACCCGGGCTCTCCCGCAGAGACTTCCCCGGTGCCACGCGAGCCGGCGAGACGACTGGTCGGGGTGGCGGCGGGGCCGGCATATGTCGCACCACCCGATCCCTTCGTGCAGACGGTGCCCACTCCGAGCATGGTCGACATGTCCTACATGGAGGACGAGTCCCAGCGCCAGATGTACCGGGTGCGCTCCCTGGCCACACTGGTGGCCATCGTCGCCCTGGTCGTCGCCTTCATCTGGGCCGTCGGCGAGGGTCTGGGAGCGCTCAATGACTGGTGGGATTCCTTCTTCGGGAACCTGCGGCTCTAGGCGTCGGTGATCAACAACACCTGCACCCTGCCACTCACCAAGGTCCACGACGTTGATGGTGGATCCGCCGCCATCTCCTGACGGGTCCAACCACCGACTGGGGCTCGACGACTCGACACTGTTGACCACCTCGCCCCACTGCTGTCGATCCAGTCAGAGAAGCTCACGATGTCGTCGTAGCCACCGGGGTAAGTGAGGGCCACCGGCACCGCGTCCCCGTGTCCATGACCGCGTGAGTCCGGGAAAAAACCGTTCCACCACGATTGCGCCTGTGGCAGAATCTGGCTACCAGAGAAAGGAGGTGGTCCGAACTTGCATGAATGTCTCAGGACTCTGGAGGTGGCCAAGCGCTGAGCGGCGCTGACCGCTGAATGCGCCGCTCGTTCTTCGGAACCGGTGGCGACTCCAAACTTGGACCACCCGGCCCCGACTACTGCGGATCTAGTCCTACCGCAGCACCATCAGTGAAATGTCCGGGCTGCCATCTATCGAGAGACCCCGCCTCTGGCGGGGTCTCTCACGTTCCACGACTCAGGTGGCGAAGCCCCTGTCCCTCATCCAGTCGTCGTTGAAGACCTTGGAGAGATAGCCCCTTCCCGAATCAGGGACCAGGACGACGACGAGACGGTCAGGGGTCTCCATCGCCACCTGTTGCGCGGCGACGACCGCCAATCCTCCGGAGCCCCCGGTGAGCACGCCTTCGACGCGGGCGAGACGTCGGGCCATGGCGAACGAATCTGCGTCGGTCACCTCGATGAACCTGTCGATGATCTCCAGGTCGACGGTGTCGGGATAGAAGTCCTCGCCGACCCCCTCCACGTCGTATTGGTGGATGTCCCCATCGGGACCGGCCGTGTAGATCGATCCCTCGGGATCGGCCCCCACCACCTCGACCTCCGGCTTGCGCTCCTTCAGGTACCGCCCGGCCCCGGTGATGGTCCCACCCGTCCCCACCCCGGCGACATAGACGTCGACGGCACCGGCGGTCTGTTCCCAGATCTCGGGCCCCGTGCTCTCGTAGTGGGCCCGAGGGTTGGCCTCGTTGAGGTACTGGTTGGGGTGGAAGGCGCCCTCGATCTCGGTGGCGAGACGCCGGGCGACGCCGTAGTACGACTCAGGATGATCCGGCCCGTACTCGGTGGGTGTCTCGATGACCTCGACGCCGTACGCGCGCAACAGGTCCTGCTTCTCTCTGGACACCTTGTCGGGGACCGTGCAGATGACGCGATATCCACGCACCGCGCCCACGATGGCGAGACCGACCCCGGTGTTCCCCGACGTGGGCTCGATGATGGTGCCACCCGGGCGGAGGAGCCCGAGACGCTCGGCGTCTTCGATCATGGTGACCGCGATCCGCTCCTTGACCGACCCTCCCGGATTGATGAACTCCAGCTTGGCCACCAGGTTCCCGGGGGGATGGAGGCGGGACAGTCGGACGAGTGGAGTTGCGCCGATGAGGTCGACGATGCTTTCGTGAATGGTCATCTGGTCAAAGGCTGTCGTCGGACCGGGACGAGACGAGGATCACCACCGTGACGATGGCCGCGGCAATGACGGTGAGGACGCCGGAGAGCCAATAGCCACCGTCCAGGGCCAGTGTCGTCGCAGGATCCACGGGCGCGATGATGGCAGATCGACTTCCCTCGTCCGATCCCTAACCTTGCCCGGTGAAGACCCTGACCAGGTACGCCTGGTTCGTGCTCGGCCTCAACGTCGTGGTGATCCTGCTCGGCGCCTTGGTCCGAGCTACCGGCAGCGGCGCCGGGTGCGGTCGGTCATGGCCTACATGCGTCGGCCAGGTCGTCCCCCCGCTGGAGGGGGCGACGGCGATCGAGTTCACCCATCGAGCAGTGAGCGGCCTCGCTCTGATCGCAGTGGGCGTTCTCGCCGTCCTGGTCTGGAGGAACGTCCCTCGGGGGGAGCCGGCCCGCACCGGCGCGGCTCTGTCGGTGATCGCCATCGTCGGCGAAGCCTTGATCGGGGCGATGATCGTCCTCGCCGAGTGGGTCGCCGACGACACGTCGACCGCCCGGGCCATCTCGGTTCCCCTTCATCTGCTCAACACCTTCTTCCTGCTCGCCGCATTGGCGCTCACCATCTTCTGGCTCGATGGCGGGGGCCGTCTCGACCCGAGAAGGGATCGGGCCGATGACGCGAGCAGTCGTGTTCGGGGGTGTGGCGCTGCTCTTGCTCGCGGCAACAGGAGCGATCACCGCCCTCGCCGACACTCTCTTCCCCAAGGCGTCCGGGACCGACATCACGGGTCAGGAGCACTTCCTGACCGACCTCCGCATCGTCCACCCGCTGCTCGCCGTGGTCGTGGTCGCCGTCGGGGTGGTGGGTGGCCTCCCGTGCCGCTCCTCCGCAGACCAGATGGTCCACCGCGATCCCGATCCTGGTCGGCCTCATGATGCTGACCGGGCTCGCCAACGTCGCTCTCGGCGTCCCGGTGTGGATGCAGCTCGTCCATCTGGCGCTCGCCGATGCGCTCTGGGTCGCCTATGTCCTGGTCTCGGCGGATGCCCTTCAGGAGTCGACGGCTACCGCGTCCCGGCTGTCGCCCAGCAGATAACGCGGCCCGGTCCCCAGATCCGATGCGGCGTCGTCGGGGTTGAAGATGGCGCATGACTTGAGGGAGAGACAGCCGCACCCGATGCAGTCGGTCAGCTCGTCCCTGAGAGCGACCAGCTCTGCGATCTGGCCGTCGAGCCGGTTGCGCCACGATCGAGAGAGACGTTCCCAGTCGGTCTTGGTCGGGACCTTGTCATGAGGGAGCGTCTCCAACGCACTTGCCAGCTCGGCGAGGGAGAGACCGACCTCCTGACCTGCCCGGATCAGGGCAACCCGGCGCAACGTCGCCCGCGGGTAGCGGCGCTGGTTGCCGTCGGTCCGCCTCGAGGCGATCAGCCCCTTGGTCTCGTAGAAGCGAAGTGCAGAGGTCGCCACCCCCGATCGCGAGGCCAGCTCACCGATGGTCAGCCAGTCCATGGTGCGATTGTAGAGCTCGACTTCAAGTGAGCTCGAAGGTCTAACGTGGCCAGATGTTCCAGGAGATCGGCGAAGGGGTCTTCAGAAGACGCTACGAGTCGCTCGACCTGAACGTCGGAGTCGTCATCGGCGAAGACGGTCTCCTCATCGTCGACACCCGCTCCACTCATCGCGAGGCGGCAGAGCTCCGCTCCGAACTGTCGAACTTCTCAGCCCTTCCGGTGCGCTGGGTGGTGAACACCCATTGGCACTGGGATCACGCCTACGGCAACGCACTATTTCGGGAAGCTGAGATCTGGGGTCACGAGTTGTGCCGGGTCGGGTTGGAGGAGCTCGGCGAGGAGATGAAACGCAGCGCGAAGAAGTGGCTGCCGCCCGAGCAACATCCTGATCTCGACGAGGTCGAGATCCTGCCGCCGGGCCGCACGTTCTCCGACCGGGCTTCATTGGCCATCGGGCGCCGCGTCGATCTCACCTATCACGGGCTGGCCCACACCGACGCCGACATCGTGATCCGGGTCCCCGACTCGGGGGTGGCCTTCTTCGGCGACATGATCGAAGACGGGGGGCCACCGAACTTCGGCGACAGCTATCCCGAGTTGTGGCCCCTCACACTTCGACTCGCCGCCGAAGACATGCCCGCGGTGGCCGTGCCCGGTCACGGCGACGTGGTGGACGAGAGCTTCGTCCGGTCCCAACATGCGGAATTGACTGCCGTCGCCGACCTGGCATCGGCCTACGTCGCCGGTGAGATGGCCCTCGACGAGGCGGCCGTCGCCGGCCCCTATTCGGTCGCGGTGATGGTCTCCGCGCTGGAACGGGCCAAATCGGTCGATCTGAATCAGCTGCGGGATGTCAGGCTGCGCCCGACATTCGGTTTCGGTTTGAGCCCGAGTCCCTCCCTATACTCCTGCACCGCCCGAACGCTCTCAGGCCCCGCGGAGGACTACGCAAAATGACGGATACGATTCTCTACATCGCGCTCGTCGCGGGTGTGCTGGCCCTTCTCCTGGCCGTCTTCTACACCCGTGCAGTGCTGGCCGCCCCCCAGGGCAACGAGCGCATGATCGAGCTCTCCACCGCGATCAGACAGGGGGCGATGGCATTCCTCCGCCGCGAGTACATCTGGGTCTCGGTGTTCGTCGTCGTGATGGCGGTCCTCATCGCGGTCCTCCTCGACTGGGGTCGTCCATGGGGCGCCGTCGCCTACGTCTTCGGTGCGCTCCTCTCGGGTCTCGCCGGCTTCGTCGGGATGCGGATCGCCACGGCTGCCAACTCCCGCACCACCGAGGCGGCGAGGGCCGGGGGCATCCCGCCGCCCTGCCTGTCGCCTTCCGCGGGGAGCGGTCATGGGCTTCACCGTCGCCGGTCTCGGGCTGCTCGGCGTCGCCCTCGCCTTCTGGCTCTTCGGGGTCGACGGCCCGCTCGCCGACGACAACTGGGTCGACATCGTCACCGCGGTGGGGCTGGGCGGCTCGTCGATCGCCCTGTTCGCCACGGGTGGGCGGGGGCATCTTCACCAAGGCTGCCGACGTCGGCGCCGACCTCGTGGGCAAGGTCGAAGCGGGGATCCCCGAAGACGACCCGCGTAACCCGGCGGTCATCGCTGACAACGTCGGTGACAATGTCGGGGACGTCGCCGGGATGGGCGCCGATCTCTTCGAGTCCTATGTCGGCTCGCTGGTGGCCCCGGTCGCCTATTCGATCTTCGTCTTCAGCGGCGATCTGCGGGCGTCGGCGATCATCTTCCCTCTCGCCGTGGCCGCCCTCGGCATGTTCGCCTCGATCGATCGGGTCGTTCCTGGTGCAGGGCCAAGGACGAGTCACACCTGGCTGCCGCCCTTCATCGCGGCACCAACTTCGCCATGATCGTCACCGCCCTGGGGGTGGCCGGGCTCGCCTACTGGGTGTTCGGTGAGGTCGCCGAGAACTGGATCGGGATCTGGATCGCCGTCGTGGCCGGCCTCGTCGTGGGCTGGTTCGTCGGGAAGATCTCCGAGTGGTTCACCTCCGATCACTACAAGACCGTCAAGGAGATCGCCCGCCAGTCACAGACCGGCCCGGCGACGGTGATCATCTCCGGGATCGCCGAGGGCATGCGCTCGGCCGCCTACTCGGTCATCGTCGTCGCCGCCGGGATCGGTGCCGCCTACTGGGCCGGTGACTGGGCGATGGGCGAGGGTGGGGGCATCTACGGCGTCGCCATCGCCGCCATCGGCGTGCTCGCCACCCTGGGGATCACGATCTCGGTCGATGCCTATGGCCCGATCGCCGACAACGCAGGTGGCATCGCCGAGATGGCGCATCTTCCTGCCGAGGTCCGCGAGGCGACGGACGCCCTCGACTCGCTCGGCAACACCACCGCCGCGGTGGCCAAGGGCTTCGCCATCGCCTCGGCGGCCGTCACCGCTCTGGCCCTGTTCAGCGCCTTCACCGAGGCGGTGGGTCTCGAGACCGATCGACATCTCGTCGGCACCGGTGACCATCGGGCTCTTCCTCGGAGCGATGTTCCCCTTCCTCTTCGCCGCTCTGACCATGAATGCGGTGGGTCGTGCCGCCGGGCAAGATGATCGACGAGGTGCGGCGTCAGTTCCGGGAGATCCCCGGACTGCGCGAGGGGCTCCCGGACGCCAAGCCCGACTACACCACCTGTGTCGACATCGCCACCGCCGGCGCCCTCCGCGAGATGATCATCCCCGGGTCGCTCGCCATCGCCCTCCCGCTGATCGTCGGGTTCATCGACGTCGAGGCCCTGGGCGGTCTGCTTGGGTGGGGCGCTGGTGACCGGCTTCCTGCTCGCCATCTTCATGGCCAATGCCGGGGGCGCCTGGGACAACGCCAAGAAGTTCATCGAGACCGGTGCCTTCGGCGGCAAGGGGAGCGACGCCCACAAGGCGGCGGTGATCGGCGACACCGTCGGCGACCCGTTCAAGGACACTTCAGGCCCGGCGATGAACATCGTCATCAAGGTGATGACCATCGTCTCCCTCATCTTCGCCTCGGCATTCGTCGGCTGACCGACCTTCTGTGAGTGGAATCGTCCAGAATCTGGACGATTCCACTCACAGAACGGTGCGAAATCGCCAGTCTCCGCAACCGCTCGTAAGCTCGAAAGCCATGTCCCATCAGCCCTATCCGGTCCACGACTCCCGTAAGGAGATCGTGTTCATCCGGCATGCCGAGTCGCAGGCGAACCTCGATGGGGTGTGGAACGGGCGGACCGACGGCGAGCTGAGCGAGGCCGGTTTGGCCAGCCTCGACCTCCTGGGGCGGCGACTCTCCACCTGGCGTTTCGACGCCGTGATCTCATCTCCCCTGACGCGTGCCCGCCAGACGGCCGCCGCCTTCGCCTCGGAGGTGACGGTCGACGAGGCCTTCACCGAGATCGACCTCGGCGACTGGGAGGGCATGGCCTTCAGCGAGGTCGAGTCCCGCCACGGCGAGGAGCTGGCCGGGGCGATCGCCGACCGAGACCTGCCCATGGGCCGGCGTGGTGAGAGTCTGAACCAGGTGGCCAATCGGGCCATCGGAGCCGTCGACGCCCTGTTCGACACCATGTCGGAGGGTCAGGTCACGGCGGTGGTGACCCACGGAGGCTTCATGCAGCCGGTCCTCAACCGGCACATGGCAGGAAGCGGCCGCCGGGTTCACGCGTTCAGCTCCAACACGTCCATCACCAGGATCGTTCGTCAATTCGGACGTCCCCGTCTGGCCAGCTTCAACGACACCGGGCATCTCGGCCCGCGCTCGGCCCTGGTCGAAGCGCACGTCGCCAAGGGAGAGCCGGTGCTGAGCCTGATCCGCCATGGCCAGACGCTTGCCAACGTGGAGGGACGCTGGCAGGGACAAGGTGACTGGGATCTCGACGAGCTGGGGGTCCGACAAGCCGACTTGCTCGGGGAGTGGTACGGGCGTCATCCCCGCTGTCTACACCTCCCCGTTGAAACGAGCCACCTCGACGGCGCAACGTGTCGCCGCCAACGGGGTCGTCTCGGTCAGGGAGCTCATGGAGATCGACATGGGGGAGTGGGAAGGGATGACCACCTCCGAGATCGAGGCGGCGTGGCCGGAGGTGATGGAGACGATCTACGTCAACGGCAGTGGATCTCCCACGAGGCAACACCGGCGAGAGCTGGGAGCAGCTCACCGTCAGGATCTCGGCCGCCCTGACGGCCCTGGAGCACGAGCCGGGTGGGCCTACACTCGCCGTCGCTCATGGAGGCGCCATCCGCTCGTACATCTCGTCGCTGACCAAGACCACCGACACTCACTCCGAGTCTTTCTTCACTCCGGCCAACACCTCGGTGACCCACGTCGCCTTGAGCGAACGCGGCCCCGAGATCCTCGACTACTCCGTCGCCACACATCTCGAATCGCTCCAGTGAGCGAGGGCACCGTGACCGACTACGACTCACGCCGTTACGCACTGGTGAATCGCTGGGACGAGTCCCATCTCAAACGGATCAACCGTCTGACCCATTTCGGCCCGGACGACCGGGTGCTCGAGGTCGGCTGTGGCCAGGGCCACCTCACCCGCGCCCTGGCCGACCAGGGAGTCGACATCATCGGCATCGACGCCAACCCCAACGCCTCGGAGATCGCCGGCAACGGCCTGGTCAAGTACATGAAGGCCGAGGCGCTCGAGTTCGAAGACGGATCATTCGACTCCGTCATCTCGGTCCACGCCCTCGAGCACATCCCCGATCTGGACGGGGCGCTGTCGGAGATCGCCCGGGTCCTCAAACCGGGGGGTCAGGCCGTATTCGTCTATCCCGCCGAGCCGGTGATGGGGCTGTATGCCATCCCCACGTCGGTGATCCTCCACGGCACGCCGTTCAAGGCGAGACAGGTCCATTGTCACAAGCTGTGGCCTTCGAAGATGCGTCGTCTCGCCCAGCCCTTCGGTCTGGAGGAGACGGCCCATGAGTTCAGCCTGATCAAGTCTCCCCAGTTCTCCTCGGTCTTCACCAAGACACCCTGACCGATGTTCACCTGTGAGACCTGCGGCGCCGAGTTCGAGCTGGCGCAGAGTGTCCTCGACCGCTACCCGGGTTGGACGCCCCGGCAATGTCTCGACTGTCGTGACGGATCATCAGTGACCAAACGCGCTCCCACGACCGGTGCGCAGTCCACGTCGTCGCGGCCCAGCGTGTCCAAGAGCCGGGACCTCACCGTCGCCGAGGTCCTCTCGATGTTCCACGACGGGCCGCAGACAGGGGTGTTCACCGATGGCGCCTCCGAGGGCAATCCCGGGCCGGGCGGTTGGGGGGCGGTGCTGGTGGTCGACGGTCAGGTGATCCACGAGGACTACGGGTCGGAGACGCACACGACCAACAACCGGATGGAGCTGATGGCGATGATCGCCGGGTTGAAGATGATCCCGGCCGACACTCCGACCCCCGTCTACACCGACTCCAAGCTGATCGTCGACATCATCACCAAGTGGGCCCAGGGGTGGAAGGCGAACGGCTGGAAGAAGAAGTCTCCCGGGCCCATCGCCAACCTGGAGCTGGTCAAGGAGGCCTATGAGCTGGCCCGGGCCCGACCGGCGGCTCACATCCAATGGATCAAGGCGCACAGCGGAAACCGGTGGAACGAGTACGCCGACTCGCTGGCGACGGCGTACCGGAGAGACGTGTTCTGAACGCCCCGCCACTCACCGCGGACCAGGCGCGTTCCTGGGGGAGATACGCCGGAGCCTCGCCCCTGTATCGACGACTCATCGAAGTCATCGCCTCCGACCCCGATCTGCTGGGCGTCCTCAACGCGATGGAGAGCTCGCCCCGACCCAACGTCATGCTCGCCGGGGTGCAGTTGCTGCTGTTGAAGGGAGACGGAGAGGACCTGGCCAGGTTCTACCCGAATCTGGCGGCCTCGGCCCGGGACCCGGATGACATCGACGAACCGTTCCGCCACTTCGTCATGGAGCATCGCTCCGATCTCGTCGAGATCGGGCGGTATCGCCGAACCCAGACCAATGAGTGCCGCCGCTGTGTGGCCCTGCTCCCGGCGATCTGGGCTCTCCCCGTCGACAGCTTCCACCTGGTGGACCTCGGGACCAGCGCCGGTCTCAACCTCCAGATGCTCCGCTACCACTACGAGTGGGGCGACACCGAGTGGGGTCCTGACTCCACCGTCCGTCTCACCACCGAGAGCCGTGGGGCGCCCCGTCACCCCGCGTCCAGTCGCGACCCTCACCAGGACGGGGCTCGACTTGGAGCCGCTCGACGCCACCGATCCCGAAGACCGGCTCTGGTTGGAGGCGTTGGTGTGGCCCGAGCACCACGACCGCAGACAGCGGCTCCAGGCGGCACTAGCCCTGGCTGCCGCCGACCCTCCCCGGCTCGTCGCCGGCGATGCGATCGACACCCTGGCCGGTGTCGTCGGGTCGCTGCCAGACGCCGACCCGGTCGTGGTGATCAACTCCTTCGTCCTCAATCAGATGCCGCCGGAACGCCGTGACCTTCTCGCGGACGTCTTCACCGACCTGAGGGAGTCGGAGACCGGTCTATCGGGTGTCCATGGAGTGGCTGACCGCAGACGAAGACGCGGCCGGCGTCGAGATCGACAGTGGTTCCGGTTGGGAGAGGATCGGCATGGCAGCACCCCACGCCGACTGGATCGAGCTCTATGCGCGCCCGTAGACGGGGACCAGGGCCCCATTCATGACACCCGAGTCCTCCCCGAGCAGGAACTCGGCCACGGCGGCGATCTCGTCAGGTGTCGGCCAGCCGACGTAGTCCGCATAGGGGAGAGACCTTCTCGTCGCCGGGGTGTCGATCACCGACGGCATCAGCACGTTTGCGGTCACCCCGCTGCCGTCGAGCTCGGAGGCGACGCTCCGTCCCAATGCGGCGACGCCGGCCTTGGCGATGTTGAAGGCCCCCTGTGCTTCGAAGAAGTCGACCGCTCCCCGGCTGCCCACCAGGACGATGCGGCCCCACCCGGACTCCTTGAGGTAGGGGACGGTCGCCCGAACCGCGTAGAACGCCGAGCGCAGGTTGAGATCGAGCATGCGCTCGAAGCGGACATCGTCGGTCTCCTCGATGTCTCGGCCTCCGGCCCAGCCCCCGACCAGCGAGGCGAGCCCGTGGATCTCGCCCCATCGGTTGGCCACATCCTTGACGAACCCGTTCACCGCCTCGGCGTTGGTGCAGTCGACCCGGGTGAGCATGATCTGCTCCTCGTCGACCTCGAACACCGACTCGAAGGCCTGTGCCTCGTCGGGCAGCAGGTAGGTGACGGCGATCCGGTAGTCCTTGTCGATCAGCCGTCTGACCAGGGCAGTGCCCAGCCCTCCGGTGCCGCCAGTGATCAGGACCGTTTTGCTCACGAGGTCAATATAGGTTCTGGCTGCCCGTCCGGCTTCCACACGAGCCAGACATCGGCCACATTGGTCCCGGTGGCGCCATTGGGGATCAGGTCACCGGTCCTGTCGAGATAGGAGGCGGAGTCGCTCGTCTCCAAAGCCAGAGACGGGTCGCCGCCCCGATGCACCGTGGTGCCGTCGACCACGGCCCCGGCCGAGCCGGACCGCCCGTCGACGCCGTCGGTGGCGAGCGCTGCGAAGACCCACCCGGTGCCGGCGATGCTCTCCGCCGCCAGCAGAGCGGCATGCGTGTTGCGACCGCCCCTGCCGTCACCCCTCACGGTGACACCCGGCTCCCCGGCGGCGACGGTGACGCCAGCGGCGGCCTTTTCGATGAATTCGGCGACACAACCCTCCACGGCTCCCGTCAGCCACCCGTCGCTCACTCGGGAGTGGAGCCCATAGCCCGACGCTGCCCGGGCCACGGCAGCAGCGGCAGTGCGCCCGTCGGCGAGTGTCACCACCGTCTCCGGTATCCGGGTGGTGAACGCGGCGGGCCCGGATCGCCTGCTCGATGTCCACCGGCACGTCGACTCCGACCTTTCGGATCACCGCGATCGCCCGCTCGGGATCGGGATGGTGGGGGAGGGTCGGGCCGGATGACACCACCGCCTGGCCCCAGGGCCCGACGTCGGAGATCAGGTAGGTGGGGAGCGGGCCGAGCCCGCCCGCCTTGACACGCGACAGGTGACCCCGGACCAGGTTGACCTCCTCGATGTCGGCGCCTAGGTCGAGGAGCCTCTCCGTGACATGGGCGACAAAGCCGATGTCGACCCCGTCGATGGGCACCTCGCACAGGGCGGAGCCGCCGCCGCTGATCAGGGCGAGATCGGCGTCGGGCGCGAGCTCGAGGGCGCGCCGACCGGCAGCGAGACTCAGATCACCAGGAACCGGGTGGTCGCCCAGGAGAAGGTCGACACCGGGGGGCACAGGCTCCTCATGGTCGGTGACACAGATCCCGGACACCTCGCCCACCGCCTCGTGAGCCCCGCGACACATCGCCGGCGCCGCCTTGCCGATGGCGATCAGGCGCAGGGGACCGCGATGCGACGCCAGGGCGAGCCGGGTCACCGTCTCCGGTGCCACCGCCTCGACACCCGAGCGGAGCCATTCTCGGACCAGCCGAGTCTTCGTCATCGGCGGGCCCACTCCTCGATCGCCCGCGCTGCGACCAGGTCGTCGGGAGTGTCCACGTCGAGGAGCAGCCCGGTGCGAGTCACGACGACGGGTGTCGGGAGACGGGCGAGATGACGATGGAAGCTGCCCGGGCCGAACGAGAAGCGGAAGGGCCCGGTCGATCCGATGGCGGAGGTGCCCCCGTCCGACGAAGGGGCGATCACCGGCGATCCGCCCAACAAGACGTGAGCCAGAGCCTGCAGGTCGTCCGCACCCAGTAGGGGGAGGTCGGAGTGGAGGATCAGCCATGGGCTCTCCGATCTCACGACGTGATCCACGCCTGCGGCGGCGGCGTCGTCGAGCCCGGTGCCCGGGTCGGAGAGCAGGCTGTGTCCCGATGCCTTCGCCCATTCGGCGACCTCGTCGTCGGCTGTCACCACTATGGGAGACATCCCGGCGCGTTCGGCAGTCGAGGTCACATGGGTGGCGAGGTCGCGAGCCAGGTCGTGCCGTTGATCTGGGGTCAGCAGAGGGGCCAGCCGTTGTTTGCCGTGCCGGAACGACTTGACCGGCACGATCGCGATCATCGGGGCGGCTATGAGGCCGGTTCGGGGCACGGGGCGAGGGTAGGAGGAATAGCCGTGATCCCGGTCAGGTTCCATCGCGACATGGTGAGAGCGTCGTGGAATGGTGTCGTCATCGCCGAGAGCGAGGACACCGTCGTGGTCGAAGGCAATCACTATTTCCCCCGCAGTGCGGTCAAACCCGAGCACCTGGCCGATTCCGAGACCCACACCCGGTGCTATTGGAAGGGAACCGCCAGCTACTTCGACGTGGTGGTCGACGGTCAGGTCAACCGGGACGCGGCGTGGTACTACCCGACACCGGCTCCGGCCGCCGCCGAGATCGAAGATCGCATCGCCTTCTGGCGCGGGGTGCGGGTCGAGTCCTGAACGTCTCGGCCATCGGGCTGGTCAGGGAACGACCAGCACCGGGCACTCGGCGAGATGGGTCAGCCGGTCGGCTGTCGAGCCGAGGATGACCCGCTCGGCAAAGCCGGCGCCGCGACGACCGATCACCAGTAGGTCTGCCGAGGAGTCCTCGCAGACGGCGATGAGACGCCCGACGGGGTCACCCAGCTCTTCGACCGTCTCGTAGTCGACCCCGTGCAGCTCGAGCTCTTGCTCGAACTCCCGGAGGATCATCTGCTGGCCTTCGACGAGTGCGGTCGACAGTGCCTCAGGGCTGGGAGGTGCGCCGCCCAGCCCCCACCACCCTTCGGGGGTGCGAACCACCGTCACCAGCTTCAACTTCGCCTGCCAGCGTCGGGCGATCACCACGGCATGCGCCGCGGCCCGCTTGCTCCCTTCCGAGCCGTCGACACCTGCCACCACCGTTGCAATCGTCCAATCCATGGCCTGAATCTAGAGCAATGCCAGCAATGTATGGCCGACGACGAGCCCGTAGACACCGGCGACGACGTCGTCGGCGGTGATCCCGACCGCACCGGGGAGGTTCTCGGCCTGGGCCACCCCGGGGGCGAACTCCTTGAAGATGTCGGCGGCCCGGAATACCACCCAGGCGACGACCGCCCAAGGCCACAAGGGGAGCCCGATCACGGCGATGAAGGTTCCGGCGGCCTCGTCGGCGCAGATCCATCCGGCGTCGCCCTCGTCGGTGACGAAGTGGGCACGCCGACCACAGGGAGAGCCCGACTACGACCAGGGCGGCCACGATCTGCGCCTGCCATCCCCACCACTCCCCGATGAGCAAGGCCATGGGGAAGGCAACGGCGGCTCCGACGGTCCCCGAGCCCAGGTGACTTCCCCGCAGCCTGCCCAGGATGAGGCCCGCGCCGAACCAGGAGGCAACGACCTTATGCATTGGGGCCACGACGCATCGGGGCGAGCCTAGAACCGGGTTTCGCAAGCGAACGGTCGCGTATAGCCTTGCGTGATGGAAACGGCATCACACATCTGGAGCGATGGCGAGCTCGTCCCTTGGGAGAGCGCCAAGGTCCACTTCCTCTCACACGCCCTCCACTATGGGACCGGTGTGTTCGAGGGCATCCGGGCCTACAACACCCCGGAGGGAACCGCCGTATTCCGACTGCGTGAGCACATGGTTCGTCTCGACGCCTCGGCCCGTGCCTATCGGGATCCCGATGCGGCACAGCGTGGATGAGTGGGACGAGGCGTGCCTCCACCTGCTCCGCGAGACCAGTCTCGAGTCCGCCTACATCAGGCCGATGGTGTTCTACGGCGGGGGCTCGATCGGCGTCAACCCGGCGAAGAACGAGGTCGTGGCGATGATGGCGGCGTTCCCATGGGGCGCCTACCTGGGCGACGACGCGGCAGAGAAGGGCATCGACACCATGGTCTCCAGCTGGCGTCGGATCTCGCACACCTCATTGATCCCCACCGCCAAGGGCTCCGGCGGGTATCTCAACTCGGTTCTGGCCAAGCAGGAGGCGCTTGCTGCCGGTTTCGACGAGGCGATCCTCCTCAACGACGCCGGTTCGGTCTCCGAGGGCAGCGGGATGAATCTCTTCGTGGTCAGCCAGGGCGCGGTCTACACCCCGCCGATCTCCGCGGGCATCCTCGAGGGCATCACCAGGAACTCGGTGATCGAGTTGCTCGCCGACGAGGGGGTCGAGGTCCGGGAGACCGACCTGGCTCGTGGCGCCCTGTATGCGGCCGAAGAGATCTTCCTGACCGGCACCGCCGCCGAGGTGACCCCGATCCGCTCGGTCGACCGCCGGATCATCGGCGAAGGAAGCCGTGGCCCGGTGACGAAGAAGGCCCAGGAGCTGTTTGGGGCAGCCGTGGCCGGCAAGCTCGACGACTACGGGCACTGGTTGGCCTTCGTCTGATGGCCCAACAACCGAATGTCGAGATCACCGAGGGCGAACAGCCGCGTCGGTTGCTGGAGCCCGGCCCTGCCGTCCGCTGGCGATCCGGCAAACCGGGCATAGCCGAGGCGCCCCGACCGATCGGCAGGCGGTGGCTTCTACGGCACCACCGGGCCCCGACCCGGGTTGGGGTCTGCGAGCTCCTCGCCCAGATCGGAGCTCCCGAGTGACGACGTCGGCCTGCATGCCGTCGTGGCCGGGCTGACCCTGGCCCGAGCTGCGGCGTTGGGAAGGGCGCCGGTCCCCGAGGACATCGAAGTCGCCCTCCTGCTGCTCGGATACGGATATCCCCGTCTCCGAGGATGTCGATCGAGCGACGGGAGCGGTGGCTGCAGGCATCGCCCCATGAGCAGCGTCCCGGTGCGACTGCAGTCGCCGAGGTGGATCGGGCATTGCTGGTCCTGAAACCTGACGAGTTGACCGCCCGGCTCGGAATCTGGGCCTGAGCCGCCGGGTTAGGTAGCGTCTCGTTCCCAATGAAGGTCGTTCGAATCAAATCCGGTGACGACATCGCCTACGGCGTGGCCGACACCGAGGGTGTCCTCGTCTATCGGGGCTCTCCTTTCGTGGCGTGGGAGCCGACCGAGGTCGTCGTCCCTTGGCCCTCGGTGACTCTGCTCGCGCCGGTGTTCCCCACCAAGGTCCTCTGCGTTGGGCAGGAACTACGAGGACCACGCCAACGAGATGGGTAACGCCACTCCCCGACGAGCCGCTCATCTTCATGAAACCGGCGACCTCGGTGGTCGGCCCCAACGCCAACGTCGTCCACCCCGCGATCAGCAACGAGCTCCACCATGAGGCGGAACTGGCGGTCGTCATCAGCAAACCGGCCCGCAACGTCAAGGCGGAGGACGCCTCGCAGTACATCTTCGGATACACCGCGGCCAACGACGTCACCGCACGGGATCTGCAGGCAAGTGATCGCCAGTGGACCAGGGCCAAGGGGTTCGACACCTTCTGCCCGCTCGGGCCCGGCCATCGAGACCGAGCTCGATCCGTTGGAGCGGCTCGCTGTCATCTGCCGGGTCAACGGCGAGGTGCGCCAGGCCGGGTTCACCTCCGACATGGTCTTCGGGGTCGGCGAGCTGATCGAGTACATCACGCGCCTTCACCACCCTCCTCCCCGGCGACGTCGTGCTCACCGGGACACCGTCTGGCGTCGGCAAGGTCGAGGTCGGGGACTTGATGGAGGTCGAGGTCGACGGGATCGGGATCCTCGCCAACCCTGTCGTGTCGCCATGACGGTTCGGGTGCGAATGGCCCCGTCTCCAACCGGCTTCCTCCACGTCGGCACGGCCCGTGCCGCCCTCTACAACTGGCTCTACGCACGGCACACCGGCGGCACATTCATCGTCCGCATCGACGACACCGATCTGGAGCGATCCACGAAGGAGTTCGAGGACGAGATCCTCTCGTTCGTTCCGCTGGCTCGAGCTCGACTGGGACGAGGGCATCGAGGTCGGGGGGCCGCATGGCACCTACCGCCAGAGCGACCGGCTCGACCGCTATGCGGAGCTCGCAGAATCCTTGGTGGCGTCGGGGCACGCCTACTTCGACGATCGATCTCCCGAAGAGCTCGATGGACTTCGGCAGCGGGCCCAGGAGCGAGGGAAGGCACCCGGGGCACTACATCCGTCGTCCCGACATCGAACGTGACGATGGCGTCATCCGTCTGTCGATCCCGCAGGACGGCCCCGTCGAGTTCAACGACGTCATCAGGGGAGACCTCTCGTTCGCCCCCGCCGACATCGACGACTTCGTCATCCTGCGCAGCAACCGCACCCCCACCTATCACCTGGCGTCGATGGTCGACGACATCGACTACGAGATCACCCACGTCGCCCGTGGTGAGGACCTCCTCCCCTCCACCCCGAAGCACATCCTGCTCACCCGGGCCCTGGGCGGAGAGGCCCCGATCTACGCCCATCTGCCGCTCCTCTTCGGGACCGACGGGAAGAAGCTGTCGAAACGGCACGGGGCGACGGCGCTGTCGGAGTATCGGGAGGCGGGGTTCCTTCCCGACGCCGTCTTCAACTACCTGGCGATCCTGGGGTGGTCGCCCGACGGCGAGACCACGATCTTCGATCGGGCGCTGGCCGTGGAGAAGTTCGACCTCGTCCGACGTCTCCCGCAACCCGGCGGCATTCGACCCCGACAAGCTCACCTGGATGAATGGCGAGTACATCAGGGCCATGGACGCCGGTGCCTTCGCCGACATGGTTCGGCCGTTCGTCGAGGACGTGCTCGGCCGCAGCCTGGAGCCGGACGAGTGGGCGCACTTTCGTCTCAATGGCACCGTTGGTCCAGGAGAGGACCAGGCTCCTTCCCGAGGCCGGGGCCCAGGTCGTCTTCCTCTTCGAGGACTTCGCCGAGTACGACGCCGAGTCCTGGGAGAAGGTGATGCGGAGAGACGAGGTGGCGGCGGTCCTCGAGGCGGGGCGGCGCCGCGATCGCAGGTGCCGAGCCCTGGGAGGTCGTCACGATCGAGAGCGCCTTGCGCGCCCTCCCCGAAGAGCTCGGAATCGGCGCCGGAAAGGTCTTTCAACCGCTTCGGGTCGCGGTGACCGGCTCGTCGGTGAGCCCACCCTTGTTCGAATCGATCACGGCCCTGGGCCGGGACAAGACCCTGGAGCGAATCGACCGGGCTCGCAGAGAGTTGGGCTGACCTCCGGCTCGGCGTAACCTTTCTCCTGCACCCGGTCCCGTCGTCCAGTGGCCTAGGACGCCGGCCTTTCAAGCCGGAAACGCCGGTTCGAATCCGGTCGGGACTGCAAGATCGTTTGCCCGCAGGCTTTCGCCGGCAAGGGATTGGACCTCCTATCCGTGGGCCCATTCCGGATAGCGTCATGGTGTGGAGCTGCTCCAGTATCCACCTGTTCGGCGGAGTTCCTCCTGCAGCGAGGCACCGTCGCGCTCCCCCCATTGCTTCCCGCGCCGGCAGGTCTCTCTTCGCCTACCTGGTGATGCATGCCGAGCGCCCTCAGTAGCGTGACCATCTGGCCGGGATCTTCTGGCCCGATCTGCCGGAGAGCCGGGCCCGACGACGGCTCAGCCACACGTTGTGGCAGATCCAGGATGTGGTCAACACCGACGACGTCTCCTACCTGAACGCCACGACCGACACGCTGTCCTTCAACAGGGATGCACCCCACTGGCTGGACGTCACCGTGTTCGAGGAGAGTTTCGAGCCGGGACCGGCCGATCCCCGTCACGACGATGATCAGGTGGCCCGTCTCCGCTCCTGTGTCGACCTCTACCGCGGCGATTTCCTGGCCGGCTTCTTCGATGACTGGGTCATGATCGAGCAGGACCACCTGCGACGCCGGTACCTGACGGCCCTGCGACGCTTGGTCGACGCCAACAAGGCCAACGCCGCATACGAGGACGCCCTGTCGGTCGCCCGTCGTCTCACCCACCACGATCCGTTGAGCGAAGAGGCGCATCAGGAAGTGATGCGCCTCAGCTTCCTCCTGGGCCGCACCACGGAGGCCATCGACCAGTTCGAGCGGTGCCGGTCGGTGCTCGAGGAGGAGCTGGGGGCGGAGCCTTCCGCTCCCACGGTCGAGCTCTACGAGAAGATCATGACCCAGCGCAGGGTCGGGGTCAGACCCCTCCGCGAGGGCGAGCGAGCCGTGATGTTGGGGCGGCGCACCGATGCGCCGTTCGTGGGTCGGGAGCTGGAGCGAGGCCAGATGATCGACGCCCTGGAACGCGGTCCTCTCCGGGGCGGGGGAGTCGTCCTGGTCGAGGGCGAGCCAGGTGTGGGCAAGACCCGGACGACCCTGGAGGCAGCCGAAGACGCGCGATGGCGTGGCTTCGAAGTCAACTGGGGATCGTGTCGGCCCGGTGCGCTGCGCCCCTTCGCCCCGTTGATCGAGGTGCTCGAATCGCTCAGCCCTCTCCGCATCGAGCAGGTGTCGGAGCAGGTGTCCCCGGTTTGGCTGCAGGAGGTGGCGCGTCTCGCCCCGGTCTTCGCCGGCGCCGGTGACCCGGTCGCCCAGTCCTCATCGCGGCCGGCTGAGGAATCGGCTCGCATGATCGAGGCGCTCGTCCACACCATCGTCGCTCTGGGGAGGATCGCACCTCACCTGATCATCATCGACGACGTCCACTGGGCCGATCGGGACACCCTGGCGGTCCTCACCCAGGTCGGCTCCCGACTCGTCGACTCGCGGGTCCTCTTCGCCGTGCTCTACCGAAGCGAGGAGGCGAGGGGGGACGCCGAGGTCTGGGACGTTCTCCGCGAGCTCGACCGTGTGGCCGGGGTGGGAAGGGTCATCTTGTCGCCCCTCTCCGTCTTCGAGCTCGACAAGATGGTGCGGCGGATCCTCGGGACGGGCCGGCTCGATTCGACCGTGGCGGCGCGCCTGCATCGCCAGACGGGCGGGAACGTGCTGTTCACCCTGGAGACGCTGCTGTCGATCCGGGATCAGGGGCTCTTCGAGTCGGGTGTCGACCCGGCTTCCGTCCTCGACCGTCATCTCCAGGATCGGAACGTTCCCGTGGCCCCGAGGGTGAGGTGGGTGATCGAGTCGAGGCTCTCGCTGCTGGGGGAATCGGCCGCGTTGGTCTATCGATTGGCCGCCGTCGCCGGAGATCGGGTCGACATCCCGTTCCTGCAGGCGGCATCCGGTCTCGACAAGACGACGGTCCTCAATGCGGTCGACGAGTTGCTCTACCGGGGTCTGCTGCGCGACGAGGAGGTCGGGCGGTTCCAACTGACGCATGACCAGATCAGGCAGGTGGTGTACGACGGAATGTCGCAGGAGAGTCGCAGCGACCTCCATCTCCTGGTCGGGGCGACGCTCTCCGTCTGGGGACCCGGACAACGTGGAGGCCATCGGATACCACTTCCGGGAAGGTGGCGACCCAGCGAAGGCTGCCCCTTACCTGCGTCGGGCCGGTCTCAAGGCGATCGAGATGAACGCCTACGCGTCGGCTCGGAGTCACCTCGAGTCGGCCCGCGACTGTGCCGTCGTTTCCGGGCTCGCCGAGTCGACGACATACGAGATCCTGGGTCTGCTCGAAGACGTCCTCGGTGTTCTCGGCGATCGCGACGCGGAACGTGGGGTCATCGACCACATGGAGGAGATGGCTCGGGGTGTGCCCGGTGGTGAGGCCGATGTGGCGCGGCGGCGGGCCTGGCTGTTGGCGCAAACCGGCGATCTCCAAGGAGCGGAGGCGAGCGCGGATCGCTCGGTTGCGATCGGTCGTCTCGACGGCGACGCCGCCGTCCTCGGCTCTGCGTTGGTGGCTCTGGGAACGATCCGGCGTTGGTCGGGTCGGCCGCTCGACGCCGTGCCCGCTCTTTCCGAGGCGGTGGAAGTCGCCACCGACGAGCGTCGTCGCGCTGATGCGATGACAGAACTGGCCTCGACGTTCGTGGAGTTGCAGCGCGTGGAGCCTGCCCTCGCTCACCTCGAAGAGGCCAGCCTCATTTTCACCGAGCTGGGCGATCTCCGTGGCCAGGCGGAGGTCGCCGGGATCGAGGCACGCCTCCTGCACCGGCATGGCGAACCGACCGAGGCGATAGCGCGCTACGAGACCGCGATCGAGCTCTGTCGGCGGATCGGCTACAGACATGGCGAAGGGGTCAACCTGACGAATCTGTCGAACATCTTCAAGCTCTCGGGCTCGGTTAGCCGGCGCTTTGGGTGGCTATGACCAAGCCGCCGCGGATCTTCTCCGAGCTGGGCAATCGTCGAGGTGAGGCGATGGTCCTTGCCAACTCTGCCTCAGCTCGCCATGAGTTCCTGGGTGATGACGACCGCGCCCGCACCGATGCGACCACAGCGATGACCTTCTTTGCCGCGATCGGCGACAAGGCCCGCCGTGCGCAGTGTCAGGAGACCATCGCCGGGGTCGAGACCCGGAGGGGGAGGCTCCGCGAGGCGCGGGAGCTCCTGAAGTCGGGGATGGCCGACCTGGCAGGCTCGGGAAACCCGGTGTTAGAGGTGCAGCAGCTACGTTCTGTCGCCCTCCTCGAGATCCTGGACGGAGACATGGCGGCAGCCATCGAAGCGCTCGACGAGGCAGCACGCGTGTGCTCCGAGGCACATCTGGACGACCTGGCCGTCGAGCTGATCTCGATTCGAAGTCAGGCGACTCTGGGGGACGGCGATCACTCCACGGCGCTGCAACTCGCCCGTGAGGCGGTCTCCAGGCCTGTCCCCGGGCGTGGAGCGCCCTCATCTTCCTCCACCATCGTCATGCCTTGGCCGCCAGCGCCGCCGGTGTCCCCGACGAAGCTCGTGCGGCGATGATCCTGGCCGATCGTGCGTTACGACAGGCCCTTGCCGGTCTCACCGATCCGGAGTTCGAGAGGGCGGTGGCTCGAGTTCCCGAGCACCGTCTGATCGTGGCGATGGCGCAGAGCGTCTCCCCGCGGATGGTCGAGGTGAGTCTCCCCGCTGCGGGGGCTCCAACCGGGCGGCCTTTGGAGGGCGACGACCGTCGGCTGGTCATCTGGACCGTGGAGCATCCCGATGACGAGAGGGTCGAGAACGAGATCGCCAGACGGCGGGCCCGGGTATTGCGTCTCATGGGTGAAGCCCTACGCGGAGGCGCTGTGCCTTCTGTGGAGAATCTGGCCGAGGCATCTCGCTGTCAGCCCGTCGACCATTCGGCGCGATTTGGCGTTCCTCCGAGCGCAAGGTCACGTGATCGACACGCGGGGACAACGTCGCGCCGGGTGACGGAAGGTTGGCGCGAGCGGGCCCAGGGGTTGAGACAGTGAAAAGACGGCCATAACGCATATTGGGGGTCGTAAAGGCAAAAGCCCCGGCTGATGGAGGTCCCCAAATGCGTCGTCGTCTCTACGTTCTCCTACTCGTCGTTCTCAGTGCGCTCGCCGTTGCCGCGCCTGCCCTCGCATCCACAAGTGAGATGAGCTGAATCAAAGGCCCGGAACCACAGTGACGAGCCGGCTCCTCCTCCCCGGGGCCGGCTCGTTCTCGTTGGAGAGAGCCACTTGCCACAGCCTTCACCCGACTTCTCCGATCGGACGCTAGAAGCGACTTTCGACGAGGTGTTGGGCTCCTTGCCCGACACCATCGTCCAGCTCGACCTGGAGCGAAGGATCCTCAGGGTCAACCGGCCCGAGTCGCCCGTGTTCACCAGAGTCGTCGGCCCGGGAGACTCGATCGCCGATGTGCTCGACCCGGCGGCCCGCGCCTTGGTCCACGACATGATCGTCAACGCCGAGATGACCGGCGGGGCCTTCGCCGAGCACCGCTCGGGCTCGGACCTCTACCGAATCACGGCGCGACCGCTGGTGTCGGCCCCGGTGGTCCTCGTGGTGTTCAAGAACATCACCGGGATTCGCAATGCGGGGCAGACGATCGTCGATCTGGTTCGGGATCGCAGCGACTTCCTCGCCGCGGTCAGTGATGAGCTGCGAACTCCCCTGACCGCAGTGGTCGGTTACGCCAGCCTCCTCGCCGAGCCCAGGTCGATGCTCGACGATGACGCCAGGGTGGAGATGGTCCGCGACATGACCGATCAGGCATGGGACCTGGCGGGCATCGTCGAGGACCTGCTGACAGTGGCCAATGCGGAGCTGGGCGCGTTGTGGATGGCCAAAGTGCGGGTCAATGTCGGCGCCAACGTAGCTCAGGTGATCGAGTCGATGGGTGGGCGGGGCGATGCCATCAGGGTCAGTGAGGAGCAGGCCGTGAACGCGATCGGCGACCCGGCTCGCTACCGCCAGATCGTCCGCAACCTGCTCACCAACGCTCTACGTCACGGCAAGGCACCCGTGTCGATTTCGATCCTGGAGGAGTCGGGCATGGCCGTCGTCGAGGTGAGGGATCACGGCCCCGGGATCCCCGATTCCCTGGCTGCTCTGATCGTCGGTGACGGGTCCGATGCCCGGTCCCCTGCGCCGGGCTCGGTGGGTCTCGGTCTCTGGATCGCCAGGGAGCTGGCCCGTCTCATGGGCGGGACGTTGACCTACGAACGACCCGACGACATAACGGTCTTCAAGGTGGTGATGCCGATGTTGTGAGGTCTCGTTAGTCGAGTTCTGGGCTGGGCGTCCGTGGAGGTGCCTCCCCCTTGGGACCTCAAGGCCGCCCAACCAACGGGCGCCCAGCCGAAGACTCGACGGTAGGCCGCCACCACGCACGGTGACGGGCGAGGGAGCGTGATTATCACCAGGGCCGGCAGACGGATAACGTCTGTCACTCCCGGTGATCATGTCGAACGACGCCATCCTCTTCTACAGCACACTCCTGGCGCTGCTCGCCTTCGTCGCGCTGGCCGCCACGGTGGTGCTGGTGGTCCTCCGCATCGTCAAGGGCCCGGATGCGGCGACGGCTCTAGGTGGCAAGGCGATCTGGGCGGCGTGGGCCGTGGCCCTCGTGGCCACCGTCGGCTCGCTCGTCTACTCGGAGGTGATCCACTTCGTCCCATGCCGTCTGTGCTGGTTCCAACGGATCGCCATGTACCCGATGGCGATCGTGCTGCTCGTCGGTGCGATCAGACGCGAGTTCCAGGTCAAGTACTACGCGCTACCGCTATCCATCCTCGGTCTGGGCATATCGATCTATCACTACCTGATCCAGCGGTTCCCCAACCTCGAAGGTGGGGCCTGCGATCCGGCCAACCCGTGCTCGGCGACGGAGATCGACATCTTCGGTTTCGTCACCATCCCGTTTATGGCTGGATGTGCGTTTATCCTGATCTCCGTCCTACTTGGTCTCTATGTCAACAAAAACAGCTTCGAACAAGAACAAGCAACAGCCGGCTAGCAACACCCTGTGGTGGATCATCGGCGGGGTGGTGGGTCTCGGCCTGATCGTGTGGCTGGCCTTCTCCATCGCCGGGGATCCCGGACAGGACGAGTCCATCGGGTTCGGTGAGGTCACCGTGGAGGGGGAGCCCCTGCCGGTGTACCCCGACGCCAGCCTGGCCGACCCGTCGCTGGGTCTCGACGCCCCGGTGGTCAGCGGCGCCGACTGGAACGACGTGCCCACCACGATCGGTCCCGACGGCCGGCCCAAGATCCTGGTCTTCCTCGCCCACTGGTGCCCCCACTGCCAGGCCGAGGTGCCTGTGATCGTCGACTGGGTCGACGGTGGCGGGCTCGGGAGCGACGTCGACATGTACGGTCTCACCGTCCTCACCAATCGTCTCCAGGGCAACTGGCCACCTCAAGACTGGTTGGAGGAGGAGGGTTGGAGCCTCCCCACGGTCATGGACGACCAGGAATCGAGCGCCGTGATCGCCTACGGGATGCGCGGAACGCCGTTCTACGTGGTGCTCGACGGTGAGGGCAAGGTCCTCGGCCGGTTCGCCGGTGTAGTCGGAGTCGCGGGTCTCGACACGATGAAGGCCCTGGCCGAGCAGAGCATCACCGGCTGAGGTCCCTAGGCCTCCAGAGCCCGGATCTTGTCGAGCCGCCGCACGTGACGGTCGTCCCGGGTGAACTTGGCGGCGATGAATGTCGTCACCAGGTCCTCGGCGAGCGACTCGCCGACGACGCGAGACCCGAGACAGAGGACGTTGACGTCATCGTGCTCCACCATCTGATGAGCGGTGTAGCCGTCGTGGGCGACCGCTGCCCGGATCCCCTGGAGCTTGTTGGCGGCGATGGCGGCACCAGCGCCGGAGCCGCAGATGACGATCCCGCGGTCCGCCCTGCCATCGAGGACTGCCTGAGCGACGGCCGCCGCATAGTCCGGATAGTCGACCGGGTCGGTGTTGTGCGTGCCCAGGTCGTATACGGCATGACCCGACTCGGCGAGCCAGGAGGCGAGACGCTCTTTCATGGGGTATCCGGCGTGATCGGATCCGACGGCGATTCTCATGACCGCAGGCAGGGTAGCCCCGACACCGGATTCAGCCGGGTCTCCGGGTCTTTCCGGGGCACGCAGGTAGATTCGCGCTGATGTCCGAGATCCTCGTCGAGGGCGGAGCGCGCCTATCCGGGACGGTGCAGACCCTGGGGGCCAAGAACGCCGTCCTCAAGGAGATCGTCGCCACGCTGCTCGCCCCGGGGCGCCATCACCTCACCAACGTCCCGGCGATCCTCGACGTGGAGCTGATGGCACAGGTGCTCGAGCACACCGGGTGCAGGGTGGAGCATGGAGACCATGAGCTGTGGATCGTCGTGCCCGAAGAGCCCCGCCCCGAGGCACCCATCGAGCTCGTCCGCCAGATGCGAGCCTCGATAGTGGTCCTCGGCCCCCTGCTCGCCCGTTGCGGCGAGGCACGTGTCGCCCTCCCTGGTGGTGACGACCTGGGGGCGCGGCCCATCGAATGGCACATGCACGGTCTGGAGCAGATGGGGGCGAGTTTCGACCTGGTCCATGGCGAGCTGGTCGCCACGGTGGACGGACGACTCAAAGGCACCGAGATCGAGCTTCCGTTCCCTTCGGTCGGGGCCACGGAGAACTTCGTCTTCGCCAGTGTCCTGGCCGAGGGGGAGACCGTGATCGTCAACGCGGCCCGGGAGCCGGAGATCCAGGACCTGATCGTCCAGCTCAACGCCATGGGGGCTCGGATCGAAGGTGCTGGGACGTCCTTGCTCAGCATCGAGGGAGTCGAGAGTCTCCAGCCCGTGGAGCACAGGGTGGTCCCCGACCGTCTCGAAGCGGGGACCTACGCGGTGGCGGGCGCGATCACCGGAGGTGATGTCACGGTCACCGGCTGCCATCCCGATCATCTGCGCATGGAGCTGACCAAGCTGGAATCGGCGGGTTGCCACGTCGAGAAGGGAGACGGGTGGCTTCGGGTGAAAGGCCCCGAACGCCCCAATGCGATCGACTTCGCCACTCTGCCCTATCCCGGTTTCCATACCGACATGCAGCCACAGATGGTGGCGTTGCTCTCCGTGGCCACCGGCACGTCGGTGATAACCGAGAACCTCTACGACGCCCGCTACCGGTATGTGGGCGAATTGCTTCGCATGGGTGCCGACATCTCCATCGAGGCACAGCACGCCATCATCCGGGGGGTGGGCAGTCTGTCGGGGTGCCCTGTCCTCGCGCCCGATATCCGTGCGGGGGCGGCTCTGGTCCTCGCCGGCCTGGTCGCCGAGGGGACCACCGAGATCAGCGATGCGTCCCACATCGACCGGGGCTACGAGGACTTCGTCGGGCGGCTGAGTGGGCTCGGGGCGAGGATTGAGCGCACCTGAGGACGGTCCCTACACTCGGGAACAACCCCTCACGTCGATCGGTTTGACCCAAGAGAATGTCGGATAATTCGATTCCAGTGACAATTGCCCCGGCCGCAGTCGCCGACGGCCCCATCGACACCGAGAAGCTCAACGAGGCCCTCGAATACATCCGTCCCGCCGTGCAAGCCGACGGCGGTGACCTGGTGCTGCTCGGTGCCGAGGACGGCAAGGTGAGCCTGCAGATGGTTGGGGCCTGTGGGGGCTGTCCGTTGTCGATGATGACCCTGAAATCGGGTATCGAGCGGATCCTCAAGGACCGCGTCCCCGGCGTCAAAGAGGTCATCGCCTCCGCCGACGCCCCCGGGGCCCTCGACGAGGTGACCGACGGCATCGGGATCTCCCTGCCCACCCTCTGATCGACCCTAGGCTCCGCGTCATGGATGCCGCCCTGCTCGATGCCGTTCGCTCCGGAGACCGGCGCGCCCTCTCCCGGGCGATCACACTCGTCGAAGAGGGGCGCGATCGAATCGACGAGCTCCCACCGGGTCGGGTGATCGGCATCACCGGCCCGCCAGGGGTGGGCAAGTCGACCTTGATCGCGGCGATGATCGAGCTGGTGCGAAGTCGCGGCGAGACCATCGCCGTTCTCGCCGTGGATCCCTCGAGCCCGATCACGGGTGGTGCCCTACTCGGCGACCGGATACGGATGCAGGCTCATGTCGACGACGACGGCGTCTACATCAGGTCGATGGCGACCCGGGGCCATCTGGGTGGGCTCGCCGAGGCAACCCACTCGGCAGTCGCACTGATGGGCAGCGCCGGGTTCGACCGCCTCGTGGTGGAGACCGTCGGTGTCGGGCAATCGGAAGTCGAGGTCATGCATCTCGCCGATGTGGTCGTCCTGGTCGTGGGACCGTCCTGGGGTGATCAGGTGCAGGCGGACAAGGCCGGCATCGTCGAGATCGCCGATGTCTACGTGGTCAACAAGGGGGATCGCCCCGGCGTGAGCGACGTCGTCCGGGCCCTGCGGGAGACCGCCGATTCCAGGGACGCCAGGATCCTGGTCACCACAGCCACCACCGGAGAGGGCGTGGCCGAGGTGCTCGCCGAGATCGACCGGCTAATCCTCCTTTAGCTCGGCCTGAGCGGCAGCGAGACGCGCCCCCTCCACGCGTGGCGGGCTGCATGACACGTAGTCGAGGCCGAGACCGTGGACGAAGTCGATCGAATCGGGGTCGCCGCCGTGCTCGCCGCACAACCCGAGCTTCAGGGCCGGGTTGGCGGCAAGACCCTCCCGGCAGGCGACTGCGATGAGACGTCCCACCCCATCCCGGTCCAGAGTCTGGAACGGGTCGCTGCTGAGAATGCCCTGCTCCAGGTAGTCGCGAAGGAACAGCCCCTCTGCATCGTCGCGGCTCAGCCCGTACGTCATCTGGGTGAGGTCGTTGGTACCGAATGAGAAGAAGTCGGCGACCCCGGCGATCTCTCCGGCGGTGAGAGCTGCACGGGGGAGCTCGATCATGGTCCCCACCGGGATCTCGTGGTGTTCCCCGATCTCTTCGAGGATCACCTCGCGCATCCGGCGCAGCTCCTCCGCCGTGGCCACCAGCGGCACCATGATCTCGAGGATCGGCCTTCCGCCGGCGGCGAGACGCCTCTCATAGGCCGTGACTGCAGCCCGGGCCTGCATCCTGTAGAGCTGGTCGACCATCAGACCGAGACGAACACCCCGAAGACCGAGCATCGGGTTGTCCTCCTCCCATCTCGCCACCTGTTCCGACATGCTCTGCAGGTCCTCGATCGGCCGCCCGGCGCGCACACGGCGTAGCGCTTCCTTCTCCAGCTCGAGCCGGCTGGGGAGGAACTCGTGCAGTGGCGGGTCGAGCAGCCTGACCACCACCGGGAGCCCATCCATCGCCTCCAGCAGGCCTTCGAAATCACCCACCTGCATCTTCTCGAGCTCTTCCAGGGCCTGGTTTCGACGGTCCGCGTCGGGAGCGAGGATGACCCGCTGGACGATGCCGAGCCGTTCCCCGAGGAACATGTGCTCGGTCCTGGCCAATCCGATGCCCTCGGCCCCTCGGCGTCTGGCCTCGGCAGCATCCTCTTTGGTATCGGCGTTGGCGCGGACCCCCATCTTGCGCACTTCGTCTGCCCACCCCAGCAGCTCTTCGAGCTCGGGGATGGTCTCGGGCTCGATCAGGTCGACCGCCGCCACATAGACCGCTCCGCTCGTCCCATCGATCGTGATCTCGTCTCCTTCGCGCAAGTCGTGGCCACCGACGTGGGCCACACCGGCTTCGGGATCGACGAACAGGTCGGCAGCGCCGGTCACGGCCGGCTTGCCCATGCCCCGAGCCACCACCGCCGCATGGGAGGTCTTGCCGCCCTGGCTGGTGAGGATCCCAACGGCCGCCGCCATGCCATGGATGTCGTCAGGGGTGGTCTCCGGTCTCACCAGGATCACGGATGCGCCGTCTCGGGCCTGTTCCACCGCCCGGTCGGCGGTGAACACCACCTTCCCGGACGCAGCTCCTGGGGAGGCTGCCACTCCGCTGATCACAGGTGGGGGGGCGGTTCGGGTGTCGATCCGGCGGCGGTGGAGCTGCTCGAGGGCGGCCGGCTGCACTCTCGTCACCGCGGTCCGATGGTCGATGAGACCCTCGTACGCCATGGTGACGGCGAGTCGGACCGCCGCCTCCGCGGTGCGCTTGCCCACGCGGGTCTGGAGGATGTAGAGCCGATCGCGCTCGATCGTGAACTCGATATCGCACATGTCCCGGTAGTGCCGTTCCAGACCGTCCATGATCTCGAGGAGCTCGGCATGACAGCGGGCGTGGAGCCCGGCAAGCTCGTCGAGGGACATCGTGTTGCGGATCCCCGCCACCACGTCCTCGCCCTGGGCGCGAGGCAGGTAGTCCCCGTAGGAGACCCTGGCCCCTGTCGCGGGGTCCCTGGTGAAGCAGACCCCGGTCCCGGAGTCGTCGCCCAGGTCGCCGAACACCATCATCTGGACGTTGGCCGCCGTGCCGAGCTCGTCGGAGATCTTGTGGAGCCGGCGATAGTCGATCGCCCGCCGGTTTCCCCACGAGAGGAAGACTGCCTCGATCGCCCCCTGCAACTGCTCCCTCGGGTCGGAGGGGAGCTCCCCGGGCCGGCGCTCCTCCACGATCGCCTTGAACATGTGCGTGGCCCGCTCCAGGTCGGAGGCCGTGAGCTCGGAGTCATCGGTGACGCCCTCGTTTGTGACGCAGGTTGGTCAAGACCTCCTGAAAGAGATGCTCGTCGACTCCGAGGACGACGTCGGCGTACATCTGGACGAATCGGCGGTAGGCGTCCCAGGCGAAGTGGGCGTCCCCCGACCATTCCTCGAGATGGGCGACGACTTCGTCGTTGATGCCGATGTTGAGGACGGTGTCCATCATCCCGGGCATGGAGTATTTGCTGCCGCGACCGAACCGACAAGAGCACCGGGATGGGGCCACCACCGAATCTTCCGCCCCGTCTTCCCCTCGAGACGCCCTATCGCCTCGTCGACCTGATCCCACAGATCATCGGGCATCTCCCGCGTCTCCATCGTGTGACGGCAGACGTCGGTAGTGATCACGAATCCGGGAGGCACCGGCAAACCGAGCCCGGTCATCTCGGCGAGACCAGCTCCTTTTCCGCCGAGGAGGTCCCGGTCCGAGCCGTCGGCGTCGGCGAAGTCGTAGAGATGGGGCATTCGTTGGGGAAAACGTAACAACTGTGGTCGATGCCGACGATATGGGTCTCCGGTAAGTTCGGCCGATCTTGGGGTTAGCCTCGGTCGGGATGACGGTCTACTTCTCCCACGCCACCAGCTTCTGTGGCGCCGTCTGGGACCCGGTCCGCGCCCTCCTCGCCGACTTCGACACCGTGGCCTGGGATCACCCGGGACACGGCCAGGGCCCCCCGATCTCGCCACCGATCGCATGGTCGGCGTTCGGTGAGCATGTGCTCGAGGTCGACCGAGGCCGGCGGCATCGGCGTCGGCCACTCGATGGGAGCCGCGGCCCTGATCATGGCGCAGGCGACCGATCCGGATCGGTTCCGCGCCTTGGTGCTGGTCGAGCCGGTGGTCCTTCCCGGACCGTATGAACGAAGCGACAACGCGATGAGCGAGACGGCGCTGCGCAGACGTCGCGAATTCACCGACCGTTCCGAGGCCGCGGACAGCTTTCGCGGCCGGGGAGCGTTCGCCGGCTGGGATGAGGCGGCGTTCGCCGGATACATCCGTTGTGGGCTCGTCGGCGAAGGCCCGGTGCAGCTGGCATGCGATCCCGAGATCGAAGCCGACATCTATCGGGGCTCGGCATGCGCACGAGACGTGGGAGCGCATGGGTGAGATCGAGGTACCGGTGCTCATCATGGCGGGGGAGGGGTCGGCGACGATCACGCCCGATCTCGCCCGCCGCCAGGCATCGGAGTTTCCACGCGCCGGGGTCGACATCGTGCCGGATGCGGGCCACTTCCTCCCCATGGAGCGCCCGGAATTGGTAGCCGATCGGGTGCGCCGTTTCGTGGAGACGGTGGGGGCCCATAAACGAACCCGGGGTTGATAGCGCCATATATGGCGCTATCAACCCCGGGTTGGACTCGTCCGATGGGTCAGTCGCGTTCGACGACCGTGACGCCGCCGCTCTCGCGTTGCGCCTGGTCGGCGCTGGCACTCATGAAGATGCTCAGCAAGAGACCGACACCTCCGACGATCATCAGGATCAGGCCGATGGTGTTGATCGAAAACCCTTCGGCTTCGACCGAGATCGCCCAGTAGAAGATGGCTCCCAGGGCTACCAGGAACAGACTTCCTCCGATTCCGGTGGTTCTCATCACAAGTCCTTTCAGGATGTGGTTCGACTACCGGGTACCCGGGATGCAAGGACGAGAAACCCTCGACGTCAGTCGAAGCCGACCGGGCCGTCGTGGATCGAGAAAGTGAACTTCTCCGGTTCGTCGTCGGGGTAGTACCAGAAGTCGAGGACCGCCCAGCGTTCGGCGGGGAGGTCGAACTCCTGCTCGAACGTGGTCTTGCCGTCATTGCCGACGGCACGCAGGAGATGCGAGCCGGGCTCCAAACCGAGGTCGAAGAGGATCCAGTTGTGTTGCCCCTCGACGTCGAATCGATCACACACCACTTGTCGGTCGTCGATCCAGACCACGATGTCGACCGGGTCGATCTCGAAGCTCTGATTGCTCACGTAGAGGTGGAACGGCACCGCACCGTCGGGGTCGACCGGGTCACAGTCGCCCGGCGAGACCGGCACAGGCCGTGGCGGCCACGAGCAGCCCGGCCAACGCCAGGTGCTTCATTCCTGGGCCAGATACGTCAACCCCAGATCACCGGAGTCGACGACGAGGCGATTGCCTTCGACGTCGACGGTGAAGCCGTCACCGAGGGCGGTCAGGACGTGATCGTCCTGTGCGGTGAGGGTGGGGTCGCATTCGGTGGCATCGCCGGCGAGGTCGGTGACCTCCACCTCGGCCCCGGCCATCACGTATTGGCCGGTGAAAGACCGGCATCCGGTGGTCCCCAGGACAGAGCCGTCGGTGAAGAACTCCAGCGTGGCGGTTTCCCCAGCAACCGAGCTGACTGCGTCATTCGCGACCAGGCCGTCGAGGACCCACACGGTGTTCGTGACCTCGGCGTCAGGCACTGGTTCGAGCGCGGTGAAGATGAGCTCGACGTCAGGGCCGGTGAGGATGAGGTCGCCGTCGATGGCGACCGTCGTCACGGCCGTCAGCCCCTGTGCGTACCGTCCCTCCGCCTCCATGGCCTCGGGTGGATCGCACGCCATCTCGGTCATGGCCAGGTTGCCGAACGAGATGGCGGAGCCCGAGAGGTCGTAGGACCCGCCGTAGCCGTTGCATGAGGCGGTGCCACTCACCTGCTCCCCATCGAACACGATGGTGATTGGGTGACTGTCGAGGATCGGGATCGGTTCGCCGTCAACCGTTCCCGACGTCAGCTGCCATGACCCCTCGAGACTGTCGGCGAAGTCGGACCCGAGACAGGCGACCGTGGAAAGGGCGAGCGCCAATGATGACGACGAATCTCCTCATGGCGGTTTAGACGGTGCCCGTCGGGCCCACGGTTTCAAGGAACCAAGGCGCACGCAGCCGCCAGTGACACCCCGACCCAGAGGTGCAGCTGCGCTGTGCTCTTCAGCGCCCGGATCAGGGTCGGTCCGTCGGTCTTGGTGGAGACGATCCTCACCGGGAGGGCGGCGAACGGCAGGAGGAAGCAGGAGAAGAGGGTCGACAGAGGAGTCCAGCCGGCCATGGCGAAGACGGCGATCGCGACGAACGCCCCGAACACGAGGACCATGAACAAGACCCTGGTCCGCTCCCTGCCGATGACGACGGCGAGGGTGCGCTTGCCGGCGGCGCGGTCGGTGTCGATGTCACGGAAGTTGTTCGCCACGAGGATGGCAGTGACCAGCATCCCGACCGGGATCGCCAGGAGCCATGCCGACAGCGGTGCGGTCATGTCGTGCACATATCGGGCGCCGACCGTGGCGATGAGCCCGAAGAACACGAAGACGAACAGCTCGCCGAGCCCGCGGTAGCCATACGGCGCCGGGCCACCGACGTAGCCGAGCATCGCCAGGATCGAGGAGACACCGACGAGCAGGATGACCCAGCCGGCGATGATGGTGAGCAGGACGCCGGCCAATGCGGCGACGGCTATAGCGAATCCAGGTGGCGACCCACATCTGTCGAGCCGAGATCACCCCTGATGCGACCATTCTCGGTGGGCCCAGACGCCCTTCGCTGTCGGCTCCTCTCGCCGCGTCCGACGCGTCGTTGGCGAAGTTGGCGGCGACCTGGATGGCAAGCGCCCCGACGAGAGCCAGGACGAACGCATCCCAGCGAAACACTCCCTCCCCGTAGGCGAGACCAGAGCCCACCAGGACGGGAACGACCGCTGCAGGGAACGTGTGCGGGCGTGCCGCCGTCTTCCAGGCGCCGAAACGGGTCATCGCCAGGCCGCGGTCAGTAGTGCCAGGGGAACTGCTCGAACTCGGGGTCGCGCTTCTCCAGGAAGGAGTCACGGCCCTCCTGCGCCTCGTCGGTCATGTAACCGAGTCGGGTGGCCTCCCCGGCGAAGATCTGCTGGCCGACCAGGCCATCGTCGATCATGTTGAAGGCGAACTTCAGCATTCGTTGCGCCATCGGGCTCTTGGCGGTGACCTCCCGGCCCCACTGCAGGGCCACCTCTTCGAGCTGGGCGTGGGGAACCACCGCGTTCACCATCCCCATCTCGTAGGCGTCGCTGGGCGCGGTAGTCCCGCCCCAGGAAGAACACCTCCCTTGCCCGCTTCTGACCGATCTGGCGGGCCAGATATGCCGACCCGTAGCCGGCGTCGTACGAGGCGACGTCGGCATCCGTCTGTTTGAAGATGGCGTGCTCCTCGGAGGCCAGGGTCAGGTCGCATACGACGTGGAGGCTGTGACCGCCTCCGACCGCCCAGCCCGGCACCACACAGATGACGATCTTGGGCATGAATCGAATGAGCCGCTGCACCTCGAGGATGTGGAGACGGCCGGTGCGACCTGGCGCGATCTCTTCTCCCTCGGCGTACTGGTACCCGTCCTTGCCGCGGATTCGCTGGTCGCCACCGGAGCAGAAAGCCCAGCCGCCGTCCTTGGGAGAGGGGCCGTTGCCGGTGAGGAGGACACAACCGACGTCTGGGGTCTGCCGGGCGTGGTCCAGCGCCATGTAGAGCTCGTCGACGGTGTGGGGCCGGAATGCGTTTCTCACCTCGGGACGGTCGAACGCGACCCTCACCACGCCGGCATCCCGGGCGCGGTGATAGGTGATGTCGGTGAAGTCGAACCCTGGCACCTGGTCCCAGGCAGCTGCGTCGAAGATCTCAGAAACCACGAATCGAGAGGATAAGGGGCAGAATCGGCCTCGTGATCGAATGGCTGAGCCGCGTCGACCCTGCACGCCCTTTCCTCCGGTTCCAGGGACAGGTTCTCACCTACGGGGAAGCACTGTGCGAGGTGGAGAGCCGGCGGGCTCGCGAGCATCGCCTGCTCCACCCCACGCTCACTCCCGATTCCGTGCTCGACCTGCATCGCCGGGCTCGCCGGCGGCGGCGCCACTGTCGCCGCGCCCGCCTCCCGGCTCGTCGAGACGTATGCCGATCTCCGGGCGGCTGCACCTCATCGTCTACACCTCCGGCACGTCCGGACCACCCAAGGGAGTTCGTCTCACCAATGACAACATGACGGCCGCGGCATCGGCATCGGCACGCGCATCTCGGTCACGGCCCCGACGACGATTGGCTGCTGGCGATGCCGCTGCATCATGTCGGCGGGATCTCGATCCTGGTGCGCCAGATGTACACCGGTGGGGCGGTGACGATGCTCGCCGAGTTCGAGCCGGCCTATTTCGCCGACGCGATGAGGGCGAGTGTGTCGATGGTCTCGGTCGTGCCCACCATGCTGCGCCGGATCGTCGACCTCGGCCCATTCCCCGGCCTGCGGGCGGTCCTCGTGGGCGGAGCCCCCAGCCCCGATGGCCTGCTCGAGTCGGCCCTGGAGGCCGGACTGCCCGTGCTCCCCACCTACGGGATGACCGAGACCTTCGGCCAGGTGGCGACTCTCCGCCCCGATGCGCCTCTGGAGAGGAAGGCACATCCGCTGCCCGGCGTCGAGATGAGGATCGAGCCCGACGGGCGCATCGCGGTGCGTGGTGATCAGGTTTCGCCGGGGTACCTGGGCGAGCCGGACCGCCCCGACCCTTGGTTCACGACCAACGACATCGGCACCCTCGACCCTGACGGAGCGGTCCGGGTGCTGGGCCGGGCCGACACGATGATCGTGACAGGAGGTGAGAATGTCGCTCCCGAGCGGGTCGAGATCGAGCTGCGCCGTCACCCCGATGTCATCGATGCCGTGGTTGTCGGTGCTCCCGACCCCGAGTGGGGTGAGATCGTGACGTGCTTCTACGTGGGCTCGCCGAGCGGAGATGACCTGGCTGCTTGGGTCTCGGAGCATCTCGCTGGGTTCATGATCCCGAAACGATGGATCCGGCTCGAGTCCATCCCGAGGACCGACATGGGAAAGCCCGACCGTCGGGCATTGTCGGGCTCCGACTAGGCCTCGGCGGCCACCGGTTGCGGGTGGCGCATGTCGCGGCGCTCCCTTCGCATTCCCCAGGCGCCCACCAGCACCGAGATCGTCATGATCGCTCCCGCGATGATGAAAGTGGTGTGGAGCCCGGCGACCTGGGCGACCGGGTCCGCGGCGGGCGCCCCTTCCGGGGGCAAGCCGCCGACCGAGGCCGCGGCGACGCTGGCGGCCCAGATCGAACCGAGAACGGCGATGCCGGAGATCTGGCCGAGCAGTCTCGTGATGGTGAGAAGGCCCCCGCCGATTCCCATGTACTCGGGAGGGACCGAGCCCATGATCGCGCTGTTGTTGGGCGATTGGAAGATGCCGATGCCGATGCCGAGCGGCACGGCGAGCAGGAGGTAGTGCACGGGCGTGGTGTCGATCCCGATCGTGGTGAACCCGTAGTAGACCCCGGCGATGATGAGCAGGCCGAGCAGGGTGAGACGACGGATGCCCAGCCGATCGGACAGATGTGCCCGAGATCGGGGAGACCAATCCCATCGCCAGCGGGGCTGCCCCGAGGAGGAGCCCGACCTGCCCGACGTCGAACCCGAGGACTCCCTCCAGATAGAAGGGGAGCAGGAAGAAGGTGGCCGACAGGCAGGAGAAGGTCAGGAACCCGGTCACCACGCTCACCGAGAGCATCGGGCTCTTGAAGAGGCGGAGCTCGAGCATCGGTGACCGGACCCGCAACTCGACGAGCACGAACGCCGCCGCCGCCACGATCGACAATGCGAACAGGGCGAGGATCGGAGGCGAGGTGAATCCTGCCTCCTGACCGAGGGTCAGGGCCAGGGAGAGGGAGAAGAGGGCGACGCTCATCAGGAGAGCGCCGACCACGTCGAAGGTCTGGCCTCGGGGCGGCTTGGTGTTGGGCACGTGACGCAGGGCCAGGTACATCCCGACGATGCCCACGGGGATGTTGACGAAGAAGATGGCCCGCCAACCCAGCGACGAGATCAGGACCCCGCCGATCACCGGACCGCTGACGATCCCCACGGAGACCGTGGTCCCGATCCAGCCCAGCGCCTTGCCCCGCTCGTTCACCGGGAAGGCCTCGACGAGGATGGCGGCGCCGAGGGCGAGGATGAGCACCGACCCGATGGCCTGCACCACGCGGAACCCGATCAGCCAGGAGACGTCCGGTGCGATCCCGCAGAGTGCCGATCCGAGGGTGAACACCACGATGCCGGCGATGAACAGCTTCTTCTTGCCGACCACGTCGCCGAGACGCCCCATGCCCATCGTGAGCGTGGCGATGGTGAGCAGGTAGGCGAGTGCCACCCATTGGATGACGTTGAACGAGGAGTCGAGCTCGTCGACGAGAGTGGGAAACGCGACGTTGACGATCGACCCGTCGATGGTGGCCAGCAACGTGCTGGCGGCAACCGCCGCCATGACGAACCACTTGCGGCCGTGGTCGGTGTCGGGCTGGCGAGGGACGGGAATGCTCAAGGACTTTGACGAACAGCCAGTGTGGGACGCCTATTCCGGCGGCTCGGCCTGTCCGAGCGTGTGCAGTTGAAGTCGCTATAGCGACTTCAACTGCACACGCTCACTGCCGGCGGGCGATCAGCACGCCCTCCCGCATCGGTGTGGCCACGGCTTCGAAGTCCGGGTCGGCGGCGATGGTGCGGTTGAAGTCGTCGGTCCCGTGTCCCTGGTCGATCCATCCGGCTCCGGTGCCGTAGACGTTGTCGGCGACGAGGAGGCTTCCCACCTTGAGCAGCGGCTTGAGGAGATCGAGGTACTGCACGTACTCGGTCTTGACCGCGTCGACGAAGGCGAAGTCGACGCTGGCTTCGCCGAGCCGGTCGGCGAGCATGGGGAGGACGTCGAGGGCGGCGCCACGCACGATCTCGACACGATCGGCGACACCTGCAGTCTCCAGCTCGCGTTGGGCGAAGTCGGCGTGCTTCTCGTTGTACTCGACGGTGATCAGATTCCCATCGGGTGCCAGCCCCCGGGCGATCCATATCGCCGAGTAGCCGGCGAGGGTTCCCAATTCGATCGCCTGTCGTCCCGGGGTCATCGAGATCAGGATCTTCAGCAGTCTTCCCACGTCGGCGGAGACGGCGATCCGGGGCAGCCCGGCCTCGACCGCTCGACCCATCAGACCGGCGAGGTGATCGTCGTACTGGCCGAACACATCGTCGGCATATTCGCCTATGTAGCTCCAGGTCTCCGGGGTCATCGCCATCAACGGAGGGTAGATCAGTCGTCGGGGGACGGGTTTCGTCGAAGACGCTTGGTCTCCCCACGTGCTTTCTTCTCGTCGACCCGCTTCTTCTTGGCGGCCGATGAAGGGCTGGTCTTCCTCCGCTTCGGGTGCTCCACCAGCGCGCCTTCCAGCTTTTCGCGCAGTCGCTGCCGGGCCAGGGCACGATTGCGGAACTGTGACCGGGACTCCGAGGAGACCACTTCCACCACCTCTCCGAGTTTGGAGTGCAGAGTCGCCCGAACTTCCTCGGGGAGTGTCGATTCCGTGATGTCGAAGCGGAGACGCACCGCCGTCTCGGATCGGTTGGAGTGCTGCCCGCCCGGCCCGCCCGACGTGCTGAAGATCTCGACCAGCTCTTGTTCGGGGATCGTGTGCGGCCCGATGACGAGACCATCCATGGCATCACGTTAAGCCGACCCCGAGTTGCGCCGTTGTCTGCCGGTAGGCGTACATTCCCCACATGGAAAAGATCCTGCTTGGATGCCGCTCACCGTGCGATCGCCCACCGTGAGGCTGTGGCGGTCGATCCGATCAGACCCGAGCCCGGACATGACCTGACCGCATTGGACGAACCGTTCCCCGAAGAGGGGATGGAGCCGGAAGAGGTGATCCGCTTCATCGATGAGACGGTCGACCCCCGCGACGATGGGTTTCTCCAACCCGAGGTTCTACGGCTGGGTGATCGGCGGTGTCTATCCGGTTGCGTTGGGCGCGGACTGGCTCGCCTCGGCGTGGGACCAGAACAGTGTCTTCCACGACGCCACCCCGGGGACGGTTGCGCTGGAGGCGACGGCGTTGCGATGGGTGCGCGAGGCGGCCGGTCTGCCCAGTGGTTCATGGGGCGCATTCGTGACCGGCACCACGGTGGGGAATGCCACCGGTCTCGCCGCCGCCCGCACCGCTGTGCTGGCGGCCGTCGGGTGGGATGCCACCGCCGACGGCTTGTTCGGCGCACCCGAGGTGACGGTCATCGTCGGCGAGGAGGTGCACCCGAGCCTGGTCAAGGCCCTCGGCTTCGTCGGGCTCGGCCGTAATCGGGTGGTCAAGGTCCCGGTCGACGATCAGGGACGGATGCGGGCCGACCAGATGCCGAGAATCGAGGGCCCGACGATCGTCTGTGTTCAGGCCGGGAACGTCAACACCGGCGCTTTCGATCCCATGAGCGAGATCGTCCCCATGGCCAAAGAGGCGGGGGCATGGGTCCACGTCGACGCCGCATTTGGGTTCTGGGCGGCAGTGTCGCCCCGTCACCGTCACCTGACCGAGGGGATGGAGCTGGCGGACTCCTGGGCCACGGACTGTCACAAGTACCTCAACGTGCCTTACGACGCCGGGCTCGTCCTGGTGCGCGATCCGTCGTCTCTAGAGCGTGTGATGAGTGTCGACGCCTCCTATCTGCTGGAGGGAGAGATCGGGCACGATCCCGGTCTGTACACCCCGGAGCTGTCACGCCGGGCGCGTGGTGTTCCCACCTACGCGGTGCTGAAGTCGCTGGGGCGCTCGGGTTTGGCCGACCTCGTCGACCGGACCATCGACCTCGCCCAGCACTTTGCCGCGCGGCTCGAGGCGGAGGGCTACGAGATGCTCAACGATGTCGTCCTCAATCAGGTTCTGGTCTCCTTCGGCGACCCGGAGGAGACGCGTCGGATCGTCAAGGCGGTGTCGGACGAGGGCGTGATGTTTGCCGGGCCGACGGTGTGGCAAGGAAAGACGGCGATGCGCATCTCCGTTTCCGGCTACTCCACGACCGAGAACGACATCGAAGAGAGCGTCACTGCGATCCTCAGGGCAGCCAGAGGCTGAGCGTAATCGGACTCCGGGAGTCTTCGGCCCCGAAGCCCGGACCGCTGATCGGCCCACCGCCGGTGCCGCAGATTCATTTCATGAATCTGCAAGGTGATACCTAGCCCGGGAGTTTCGGAACGAAACTCCATCGTGATCTGCAAGGTGACCGATCACCCCTCGTCGTAGTACTCGGTGCCGAGGTGGGTGATGAGGTCCTCACCCATCATGTGACGCAAGGTTGTTCTTCAGCTTGGTCAGCTGGATGAAGAGGTCGTTCTCCGGATAAAGGCCCTCGGCGTGCTGCGGGCTCTTGAAGTAGAACGAGAGCCATTCCTGGATCCCGCTTCGCCGGCGCGGGCCGCCAGATCCATGAACAGGGCGAGGTCGAGCACGATCGGAGCCGCCAGGATCGAGTCCTTGCAGAGGAAGTCGACCTTGATCTGCATCGGGTAGCCCAGCCATCCGAAGATGTCGATGTGGTCCCAGCCCTCCTTGTCGTCCCCCTTCGGTGGGTAGTAGTTGATTCGGACCTTGTGATAGATGTCGCCGTAGAGCTCGGGATAGACCTCGGGCTGGAGGATGGTCTCGAGGACCCCCAG
Source organism: uncultured bacterium (assembly GCA_963751005.1). GTDB lineage: Bacteria > Actinomycetota > Acidimicrobiia > Spongiisociales > ZC4RG35 > JANQRA01. The sequence goes on along the minus strand of CAVVSY010000012.1, from coordinate 395,599 downwards.
CTTGGACACCTCCTTGGAACGGAAGCTGTCGGGGTCGTCGAGGACCTCACCGTCGCGGTTGCCCAGGATGTTGGTCGAGAACCAGCCGTTGATCCCGAGCATGCGGGATTTGAGACCCGGGGCGATCATCGTCTTCATCAGGGTCTGCCCGGTCTTGAAGTCCTTGCCGCGATGGGCACTTGCTCCTGGGCCGCCAGCTCGACCATGGCCGGGATGTCGACCGTCAGGTTGGGCGCTCCGTTGGCGAAAGGGACTCCCATCTTGAGACAGGCGTAGGCGTAGATCTGCGAGGGGGTGATGGCCTCATGGCTCTCCTTCATCCCCTTCTCGAACGACTGCGAGGTCGAGATGGACCTCGCGGGCTCCTCGTACGCCTCGGTCGAGCCACACCACACAGCGACGAGACGGTCCACCTCTTTCTCGGATCTGAACCTGTCGATGTCCTCCATCAGTGCCTCGGCACTGTCCATGTGGGTGCGCTGTCCGGTCTTGACCTGGTCGGTGTCGTCGAGATTCCTGACCCAACGCGGGAGAACACCGCAGACATCGGCTTGATGGCGCGCAGCTCGTCGCCGATTCCCTCGATGTGCCGTGCGTCGAGGACTCCCGCCTTCATGGCCGCCGCGTAGGCGTCGTCCGAATACGGATCCCAGCCGCCGAACTCGAGGTCGTCGAGGGACGGCCAGCGGGACGAAGTCCTTGATCTTCGGGTTGCGGCCCTCGCCCCGCTTGCCCAACCGGATGTGGGAGAGCTGGCTGAGCGACCCGGTGGGTTGGGCATATCCCTTGCGGGCAGCGAGCACACCCGCCGACGAATGTGGTCGACGACGGCTCCCATGCCGGGGGTGAGGATGCCGAGTTTGCCGTCGGCGGGGGCGATCTTTGTTGGTTCGGTCATGATCCTCCGGCCGGGAACGATACCGACGGTCGGCTGATAGGGCTGAATCCGGCACCGGTAGGCTCGCCCGATGTTGGATATCCCCTCGGATTCGCTGGGACCCACCGTCGACGTCGCCCTGCTCGCCGATTCGGTGCAGGCGGTGCAGGGGAAGCTCTTCGTCCTCGGCGGGGGCTGGGACACACTCTGGGTGGCACGTCTCCCGGCCCGACACCCCAGCCTGGCGATCGGCCTTCGGCTCCGGGTCCCGTATCTCGTGGCAGTCCGAGACGCTCGACCTCTCGGTCGACCTCCAGGATCAGGACGGCAAGGGCCTTCTGCCGCAGGCCCTTGTCCCATCGGATTCAGTCTCCCCGCCGAGCAGAGCCCCGTCGCCGACCACCACCGATTTCGGGCTCATCCGGTCGTTCACCTTCAACAACCTCCGCTTCGACCGTGAGGGCGCCTACTCGTTCGTGATCTCGGTCGACGACCAACCGGTCCAGCCGGCTCAGGTTCGGCGTTCGGGAGCGTACCACCACCTCTCCGGGCACGGTCTGAAGGTCCAAGGCCGACAACTCCTGCAACTTCGAGTTTGCGTAGCGCGAACGCTGCCCTTAGCCTTCCCGCAGTCGCTTTCCATAGGGGCCCACCAGGTCCGCCCCCAATCCCCGTCTGACAGAGGAGCACCTGTTGCATTCCCGAGTCCCCTTTCGTCTATTTCCGTTCGCTCCCGCCGTCGTCGCGGTGACCGTGGTCACGATGTCCTTCCGGCGGTGCGCGGTGGCAGCCGACACCGAGCCACCCTTCGAGATCACCTTTCCCCAAGACACCTCGAAGACCTACTTCGACGCACTTACGGCGACCATCGCTCGGGCGGGCGCAGCCACAAAGGCAACGACCTGCTGGCCCCTCGGATGACCGAGGTCTACGCCATCGCCTCGTGGCATCGTCATCCACGTCGGCACCAACAGGCTCTCCGGGCGCAACTGTCAAGATCGAGCACGAGGACGGCTGGACCAGTCACTACGTCCATCTCAACAATGACAATCATCGGCGCCGACGACGGGGATGCCCCGTGGACCCTCACTGTCGCCCCTGGCGTCGAGTTGGGATCGCATGGTCAAGCCGGCCAGCTGATCGGCTGGGTCGGCGACTCCGGCAATGCAGAAGGCACCACGCCCCACACCCACTTCGAGCTGCGCAGCGACGGCCGGCCGATGAACCCCTATTCGACTTCTCAGGAGGCGTTCGACCGCGACGGGATCACGAGGAGTGGATCGTCGCCAGCTGTCGTCGGGTGCCCACGCCTCCCCTACATCAACATCGAGTAAGAGCGGCGTGAGCCAGCTCGTCCACCTGCCCGGTCGACGATCCGGATCGTGACGGGCTCACCGAGGCGACCTCGGCCACCGGTGTCTCGGGTGGCGCCCGTTCGGCGACCCAGATCACACGTTGTGACCCCCGATTGGGCCCACGGCATCCGCCCATCCAGTCGGATCACGTCCGTCGGCGTGTCGTCGGCGAACGACCTCTCTCGCGCATCGGTGGCAGCCTCGCTCGATCAGGACGGCAGAGAAACATCGGGTCGAGGCCGCCTCGACATGACTCTCGTCCGACACGTCACCGGTCGCCACCTTGAAGCCCCGTTCCCGGAGACGCTGTCCGACTTCCTCGTCGGAGACGAACGCCCTCACCTCTCGTCTGTCGGGTCGTGCATCGGTCCAGCAGACGGGTCCCGACCTCGGTGTCCGCGCCGACGACGATCACGGGCATGGCGGCAACATACCCTGGAAGCGCCCGGCTGCCGTCCGGATCGCGCCCGCATCGCGGGTTTTACGCACCCGGACGCTCGCCTTACAATTCCCCTATACCGGTAGTGGAAATTCGGCGGCGACTGCTCGCTTGTTGTACCGGCCGTGAGCACAGACTCTCGAGGTGATCGGACCGTGGCCACAGTCGATATCGATCTAGGCGGCTACCAGCTCGGCTGGAAAGACGAGGTCAGCCCTCGCTTTCGAGCCGCGGAAGGGACTCGACGAGCAGGTGATCCGCGACATGTCGGCCATGAAGCGCGAGCCCGAGTGGATGCTCGACTTCCGTCTCAAGGCCTATCAGCGTTTCCTGCGCAAGCCGATCCCGCAGTGGGGTGGTGGCGGCGCCCTCGACACCATCGACTTCGACGACATCTACTACTACGTCAAGCCGGAGGGTGAGCATGCAGAAGGACTGGGACATGGTCCCCGAGTCGATCAAGCAGACCTACGAGAAGCTGGGCATCCCTGAGGCCGAGCGGAAATACCTCGCCGGGGTGACGGCACAGTACGAGTCCGAAGTCGTCTACCACCGCAACCGTGACGATCTCGAGAAGCTCGGTGTCCTGTTCACCGACATGGACACCGCCTTCCGCGAGTACCCGGACATCGTCAAGGAGCACTTCGGCACGATCATCCCGCCCAAACGACAACAAGTTCGCCGCTCTCAACTCGGCGGTGTGGTCGGGCGGGTCGTTCATCTACGTGCCCCCCGGGGTCCATGTCGACCAGCCGCTCCAGGCGTACTTCCGGATCAACTCGGAGAACATGGGCCAGTTCGAGCGGACGCTGATCATCGTCGACGAGGGTGCCTACGTGCACTACGTCGAGGGCTGCTCCGCACCGACCTACACCACCGACTCTCTGCACTCGGCCGTGGTCGAGATCATCGTCAAGGAAGGTGGCCGCTGCCGGTACACCACCATCCAGAACTGGTCGAACAACGTCTTCAACCTCGTCACCAAGCGTGCCGCCGCCTATCGCAACGCCACGATGGAGTGGGTCGACGGGAACCTCGGGTCGAGGCTGACCATGAAGTACCCGGCGGTCTGGCTGATGGAGCCGGGTGCCCACGGTGAGGTGCTCTCCATCGCCTTCGCCGGTGAGGGTCAGCATCAGGATGCGGGCGCCAAGATCGTCCACGTCGCCCCGGACACCACGTCGACGATCGTCTCCAAGTCGATCTGCAAGGACGGGGGCCGGGCCGGCTATCGCGGGCTCGTCCGGGTCGAGCCGGGTGCCGAGAACTCGAAGAGCTTCGTCCGTTGCGACGCACTGATCCTCGACGAGAACAGCCGATCCGACACCTACCCGTACATGGAGATCGAGGAAACGGACGCCGAGATCGGTCACGAGGCAACGGTTTCCAAGGTTGGCGAGGATCAGCTGTTCTACCTGATGTCGCGTGGTCTCACCGAGGATCAGGCCACGTCGATGATCGTCGCCGGCTTCATCGAGCCCATCATCAAGGAGCTCCCCATGGAGTACGCGGTCGAGATGAACCGCCTCATCGAGCTCAACATGGCCGCCGCCGGCGCCGTCGGCTAGGCCCGGCGCAACCAGCGAACAGCGAACCCGGGGTTCATGCCTGTCCTGGAGGCGGCAGCGGTATCCGTGTCGAATTTCATTCGACACGCCGCCGGACACGGCGGTTATCCGCTCGAGTCTTCAGATATGCGCCGGCACTCCTGACGATACTCGAGCGTCTTACCGCCGTATATGACGCCATCAACCCCGGGTTCGACGTGTCGTCACGAATCCGTCAGCGTCCGCTGACCGAGAAGTGTTGGTAGTCCTTGATGGAGGACCAGTAGCCGCCCCAGAGCCATCCGTTGGCGGCGAAGGCGCGAACCACCACGTCGTCGTCGACGATCATGCCCGGCTCGCCCAACGTGCGGTCGAGATATCGCTCCGAGTTGGCCGGCCACAGGATGTTGGGGGTGATGAATGGGTTCTGGAACGGGTTGATGTCGATGGCGAGGCCCTTGGCATGCTCGGACCAGCGGGTCGATCCCGTGGCGCGACGACAGTGCAGAGCCGACGTGTTGTTGTAGTTGGGGTCGGAGTCCTCGATGCCCACCGGCAGGTCGCCGATCGGGATGACGCTCTGGATGGGATAACGCGCCGTGAAGAGGCGGGCGAAGATATCGGCGACCGCCTCGCCCTGTGCCCGCGCCACCACGATGGCGCCGTTGTGTACCTGCCCGTCGAAACCCCAATGCCGGACCCGGACCAGGACGACATCCTCGGGACGCACCGGGCAGTCGGCCGTGTAGCTGTGGGCGAGCGCCGCGGCGTCGACGTCCTCGATGTTCTCGTTGCGCTCAGGCACGGTGGTCGGCGTCGTCCCCTGGGTTGGAGTGGTCCCTTCCCCGCTGCTGGAAGTGGTGGTGGCGGGATCGGCTGTGGTCGTGGTCGACGGGGGGGTGGTGGTCGCGACAGTCGTGGTAGACGTGGTGGTCGGCTCCGTCGTTGTGGAGGCGAGCGAGGTGGTGGTTTCTCCGCTGGACGTGGGCGCCTCCGAGACCGAACTGCAGGCGCTGACTGCGAAGATGATGCCCGCAGCCACCACGACGGCGAGGGGACGGCTCAGACGTTGGAGCTGCCCACCGCGTAGCCGAGCACGAGCCCACCAACGGCTGCCCAGACGACCGAGAACTCCTCGGCACCTACGCCATAGATCACCGGAGCGCCGGCGACACGGAAGATCGCCGACAGGGCGATACCGCCGATGACCCCCATCAGGATCGTCCCGAACAGGTTGTCGGCCCGGGCGATGAACCCGCCGATAAAGCCGGCCAGTGCCCCTACCCCGCCGAGGATGGCGAAAGTGACGAAAGTCGAGGCATCCAACAACATGGGTTCAGCCTATCCCTGACCTGGTGGGGGTCTAGGCCGAAACCACCTTTTCCTCGACCACTTCGTTGATGCGGAATTGCACGGATCGGCCAGCGAGGCTGAAAGGCTCGGTGAGCAGGACCACGATCGTGGACGGGCCTCGGCTGACCACGTGCCCGGTGTAGGTGTGGAACCCGTCCCGGTCTTGAGTGATGAATGTCACGACCATCGATATCTCCGACTCTCAGATTCGGCCAAAGGTTGCATCCAGTGCATAGGTCGGAAGTCCATACTTGCCTGCGATCGGGTAGAACCCCGGTTTATCCACCGATTAGGCAATGCCTCGTATCTTTGGTGTTTCGTGCGTCTCCTAGTTGTCGAAGACGAGCCGGATCTGGCCGATGTGGTCGCCCGCGGGCTACGTCGTGATGGCCACGCCGTAGATGTGGCGACCCGGGTGTCCGAAGCCGAGATAAAGCTGCGATCCGCCGGCTACGACCTGGCGATCCTCGACTGGAACCTTCCCGACGGATCAGGTCTGCAGCTGTGCCGTGACCTGGTCTCGGGTGACTTGCCGACTCTGGAAGGTGATCGTCCCCGCATCCTGATGCTCACCGCCCGCGACGACGTGGAGGACAGAGTCGCCGGGCTGGACTCGGGTGCCGACGACTACCTGGTCAAGCCGTTCGCCTTCGCCGAGCTGTCTGCTCGGGTTCGTGCCCTGATCCGGCGGGACACCGACAACGACCCGGTCCTGTCGGTGGGTCCTCTCGTTCTCGATCCGGCGCGGTTCGTAGCCAGGACGCGACGGGGCACGTCTCGACCTGACCGCCAAGGAGTTCGCCCTTCTCCACTACTTCATGGCCAACGCCGGTGTGGTGATGGGCCAGGAGCACCTGCTCGAGCATGTCTGGGACGAGATGACCGACCCGATGACCAACGTGGTGAGGGTCACCGTGAGCAACCTGCGCAAGAAGCTGGGCGAGCCCCCGCTCATCTCCACCGTCGCCGGCCGTGGATACCGGCTGGAGGAGGATTGATGCCCAGCTGGCAATCGATCCGGTTCCGGCTCTCGGTGCAGTACTCGGCGCTGGTGTTCGGGATCGGGGGTGGTCTGCTCGGCCTGGTCTACATAGCCGTGCAGAGGAAGATCGATTCCCAGACGATGATGGCCGAGCTGTGGACCGGCCGCCGCGTGGTCCTTCGAGTCGGGTCAGGTGGTCATCCTGCCCCACTACGAGGAGATCGAGGTCCGGGCGATCGAGTCGATCTACAACGAGATCGTTCTCGACGAAGTGGCCCGGTTCACGCTCATCGCGATCGGTCTCCTCTTCCTGCTCAGCCTGATCGTGGGATGGATCATGTCGGGGCGCGTGCTCAAGCCGGTCGGGGAGATCACCGCTGTGGCGCGGGAGATCCAAGCGTCCGACCTCAGCAGGAGGATCGCACTGGAAGGGCCGGACGACGAGCTGAAACGTCTCGCCGACACGTTCGACGAGATGCTCCGACGTCTCGACATCGCCTTCGCGAGCCAGAGGCAGTTCCTCGCCGACACCAGTCACGACTTACGCACCCCCCTTACCGTGATCCGATCCAACGTCGAGCTGGTCGCCGCCGACTCTGATGCGGACGTCGAAGACTGGCGTCGGGCAGGGGCGGTGATCCAGCGCAACGCCGAGAAGATGTCCGAGATGATCCAGGGTCTGCTGGCAACTGCCCGACTGCAGACCGGTCGGGCCCGGCGCCGTCGAAGTCGATCTGGGTGAACTGGTCGTGGCCAAGGTGGCGGACTTCACCGCGTCTGGCCGCGGAATCGTCGGTGTCTGTAGAGAGCCGGCCGACGATCGGTGACGGTCAGTGGGGTCGCAGTCGCCCTGGACCGCGCCTTGAGCAACCTCATCGAGAACGCAGTGAGAGCCGCGCCTCCGGGATCGACGGTGCTGGTCGGTGACGGGCGCTCCAACGATTGGGCATGGCTCCTCGTCGAAGACTCGGGACCGGGGCTCCCCGAAGTCGAGCACGGATCGCGTCGGGCTCGGTCTCTCCATCGTGACCCAGGTCGCCGAGGCACACGGAGGCAGCCTGGCCTCGTTTCCCGGTAGCACGGGCAAAGGCACCACCATGGTGGTCTGGCTCCCCGCGGTCGACAGCCCTGGCCCGGTCCCCGCGTCGGCGCCCTTCATCGATTCTTAATGAGTGGTTTAGCGGGTGCTTAATCCCTCGCCCTTAGGGTCGGATGTACCAGGAGGTCGAGAATTGACACAAGAACCCACAACCACAGGACCCCGCCAGCCAACCGGATGGCTGTCGGCGCTCCTCTTCTTCGGGGGCGTGGCGCTGCTCGTAGCCGGGATCATGTGGCTCTACCCGACCACATCGGGTGAGGAGTCCGCCGGCCTCGACACCACGACCACCACCGGCCCCGAGGCCGTCGACGTGAGCGCACCGTCGTATCTGACGGGGGATGAGCCCATCGCCGACGCCGCCGAGGTCATCCTTCCCTCCGTCGTCTTCATCGAGACCGAGAGCGGTCTCGGTTCAGGTGTGATCTACGGCAGTGACGGCACCATCGTCACCGCGGCCCACGTCGTCGAAGGATCCGACACGGTGAGGATCCGGTTCGCCGATGGCGATCAGACCACCGGAACGGTGCTCGGCACCGCCCCCGAGGTCGATATCGCCGTCATCCAGGTGGACCGTGAGGATCTCCCCGCCGCCACCTTCGACCCGGAGAAGCCGCGGGTCGGCCAGATGGCCGTCGCCGTCGGGAGCCCCTGGGGCCTGGAATCCACTGTCACCGCCGGGATCATCTCGGCAGTGGATCAGACGAACTGCTCAGCCGACACCTGTTCGGCGATGGTGCAGACCGACGCAGCCATCAACCCCGGAAACTCCGGGGGAGCACTGGTCGACCGCAACGGCAACGTGGTGGGGATCAACGTCTCGATATTCAGCAATTCGGGAGCCAATGACGGTGTCGGGTTCGCGGTGCCCTCGGCGATCGCCATCGCCTACGCCGACAGCATCATCTCGGGCGAGCCCCTGGAGACGGCGTTCCTCGGCGTGCGTGGCGCCGATGTCGACACCGAAGGCCAGGCGGGGACCCTCATCACCGAGGTGACCTCCGACTCGGCCGCCGATGTCGCCGGGATCCAGGTCGACGACGTGGTCATCACCTTCGACGATGTCGCCGTGCTCGGTTGGGACGATCTCATCGCCCAGGTTCGGGCCCACCGCCCCGGGGAGACCGTCGACATGACCTTGATCCGGGACGGCGAGCAGATGACGGTCTCGGTGACCCTCGACGTCCGCACCGAAGACCTCGGGTAGCTGTCACATTGAGGGGGGCTCTCACATTGAGGGGGGCGACCCCCCTCAGACCCCCCGCCGGCCTTCGGCCGGTTGGCGTGGCATGACATTCTGAAAGGGGCGACCCTCTACGGCCTGTGGCTGATGGCGTCGGAACGTTGGAGCGGGGGAGGCCTGTGTCGTCGTGGTAGCCTCGGTCTCGCCCGCTGCAACCTGCGGGTGCCCCGGAACAGCGAAGTCGGTTCGAACCCGACGCTGTCCCGCAACTGTGAAGCTCCTTCCCGTCCCGGCCGAGTGGCCGATGCCGGGAGAGAGACGAGCCAGGTCGCCTGGTATCGGGGCCGCGTGAAAGTCTCGGATGAAGACGGAACCGTGTGCTCAGGGAAGCCACACCTCTTCATCCTCCGAAAACGGAGGATGTTTTTCATGAAGCGGAGTCTCCTGCTCCTGGCGCTGCTGTTCGCAGCTGCCTGCGGCCCGGCCGACGGCGGGGCCACGTCCACGACCGCCGAGCCGCCCACGACCACCGTGGCTCAGGCGGTCACCACCACGACCGTCGAGCCGGCCACCACAGCCGCGTCCGACGGGTTCCCGGTCACCATCGAGGCCGACAACGGCTCGGTGACCATCGACGAGGAGCCCGAGCGGATCGTCTCCCTGTCCAGCGTGGCCACGGAGATGCTGTTCGCAGTTGGTGCTGGTGATCAGGTCGTCGCGGTCGACGACCAGTCGAACTACCCGGCGGAGGCGCCGATGACCGACCTCTCCGGGTTCACTCCCAACGTCGAGGCGATCCTCGGTTACGAGCCCGATGTCGTGTTCATCAGCTACGACCCGGCCGACTTGGTGGCCCAACTGAGCGCCGCCGGCGTTCCAGTCGTCAACTTCGGAGCGGCGGCGACACTCGACGACGTGTACCGCCAGATCGAGGCGGTCGGCGCCGCCACGGGTCACGGTGACGACGCCATCATCGTCAACGAGCAGATCGCCACCGATCTCGACAAGGCTGTCGCCGACGCCCCGGAGGTCCCCGAGGGAACCGACTACTACCACGAGGTCGACAACACGTTCTACACCCTGACCTCGTCGACATTGTTCGGGAGCATCTACACCATGTTCGGGTTGGCCAACATCGCAGACGAGGCGGATCCGGACGGGTTCGGCTACCCGCAGCTGTCCAGTGAGTACATCGTGGAGAGCGATCCCGACCTGATCTTCCTCGCCGACACGTTGTACGGGGAGACGGCGGAGACGGTCGCCGCCCGACCCGGATGGGGATCCCTCTCTGCAGTCGAGGATGGCTCGATCTTCGGTCTCGATTCCGACATAGCGTCGAGATGGGGGCCGAGGATCGTCGAGTTCGCCCAGTCGATCTCGGCCGCGCTCGAGGAATACGTGAGCGAGGATTGACTTCCGAGCCCGCCGCTGTCGAGGCTCGCCCGACTCGGGTCGGGTGGGCCTCATGGCTCGCCGGCGTGGTGGCCGTCCTGTTCGCCGCCATCCTCGGCTGCGTTGTCGGGGCGGCGGGTCTCGACCCAGTCGATGTGATCCGGGCGATGATCGACGCCATCCCCGGTGTGTCCGTCGACAGCGGCCTCACCGAGGTGCAGACCACCATCCTGTTCGAGATCAGGATGCCCCGGGTGGTGCTCGGCGCATTGGTGGGTGCCGTTCTCGCCGTGGCCGGAGCCTCATATCAGGGCGTGTTTCGCAATGCCCTCGCCGACCCCTTCCTCCTCGGTGTCGCGGCCGGGGCGGGGCTGGGGGCGACGGTGGCGTTCGCGACGAATGGAGACTCGACATTGGTCGCCGTCCTCGCCTTCGTCGGCGGGATGGCTGCGGTCGTGGTGACCTACGGCCTGGGCAGATCGGTCGGGGGACGATCGCCGACGTCACTGATCCTGGCGGGAGTCGCAGTCTCGGCATTCGCCACCGCGGTCCAGACCTACATCCTCCAACAGAACGTCGAGACGCTCCGCGAGGTCTACTCATGGCTCCTGGGCCGGCTGGTCACGGTCGGCTGGACCGAGGTCCGAAGCCTGCTTCCCTACGCCATCGTCGCCCTCGTTGTGCTCTGGGGGGGACGGCGTCTCCTCGATGTGATGAGTCTGGGCGACGAGGAGGCCGTCGCCTTCGGGGTGAAGGTGGGCAGGGTCCGGATCGTGATGGTGGTGGCCGCCACGCTGGCCACGGCGGCAGCGGTCGCGGTCAGCGGTCTGATCGGTTTCGTCGGGATCATCGTCCCTCACACCGTCAGGCTGATCTTCGGCTGGTCGTACCGGGTGATCATCCCGTTGTCTGCCTTCTTCGGCGCCGCCTTCCTGATGCTGGCCGACGTGGCCGCCCGCACCCTGATGGCACCTGCCGAGCTGCCCATCGGTGTGGTCACCGCGTTCTTCGGCGCGCCGTTCTTCCTTCTCGTGCTGCGCACCATGCGGGGCCCGACGTGATCTCCTGGGACGAGGTAGGCGTGACCTATGGCGGGCGCCGAGTGCTGGGGCCGGTGTCGATCTCGGTGGGCGACGGCGAGTGGCTCGGCCTCATCGGGCCGAACGGTGCCGGCAAGTCCACCCTGCTCCGCACCGCGGTAGGCGGGGCTCCCCATTCCGGATCGGTCACGACTGCTGGGTTGACCCCCCGACCCGGGCTGGACGTGGCGTGGATGCCGCAGCGACCCCACCTCCCCGAGGAGATGGGGGTGGCCGACTACGTGCTGCTGGGGAGGACGCCCCATCTTGGCTATCTCGCCGCCGAGGGGCGTCACGACCTGGAGCGGGTGCACGACGCACTGGAGAGACTGGATCTCACGACCTTGGCGCGCCGGCCGCTGGGGACGCTCTCCGGTGGCGAGGTGCAACGCGCGGTCCTCGCCAGGGCTCTGGCTCAGGAGGCCCCGGTTCTGCTCCTCGACGAGCCGACGGCGAGTCTCGACGTGGGCCACGCTGTCGACGTGCTCGGGGTTCTCGACGACTTGCGTCACCAAGAGGGGCTCACCGTGGTGACGGCGGCCCACGACCTCACCCTCGCCGGACGCTATGCAGATCGGCTGATCCTGCTCTCTGCGGGCCGCGTCGTCGCGGAGGGGAGCCCGGCCATGGTGCTGACCGAGGAGGTGTTGCGGGCTCACTACGGTGCCGGGATCAAGGTCATCGACGACATCGACGGGCCGGTCGTCGTCCCGTTGAGGAGCAAGGATGCCAGACCAAGTCCCACCGACTGAGGCGCCCCCCAAAGCCACGATGCGGGTGCCCTCGCTCCTGCTGGTCAACACGGGGGACGGCAAGGGCAAGTCGACCGCTGCCTTCGGAACTGCGATGCGGGCGATAGCGAGGGGATGGAGAGTTGCGGTCGTCCAGTTCCTCAAGTCGGGCGACTGGAGTGTCGGCGAGGAGAAGATCGGTCGTCAGGTCGGGATCGATTGGTGGGCGTTGGGGGACGGGTTCACCTGGGACTCGCAGAGCATGGAGGAGTCGGAGGCGATCGCCCGGGCGGCGTGGGAGCACGCCCAATCTCTCATCGCGAGCGCTGACTACGACCTGATAGTGCTCGACGAGGTGACTTACCCGATCAACTGGGGTTGGATCGATGTCGACGAGGCCGTGTCCACGCTCAGGGATCGACCCGACCAGGTGAATGTCATCCTCACCGGCCGGGACGCCCCGGCTCCGATAGTCGAGATCGCCGACACGGTCACCGAGATGCGAAAGGTCAAACACGCCTTCGATCGCGGCGTCATGGCCCGACGGGGCATCGACTACTGAATCGGGGACAGGGGGATCCCGGAAACGGGTGACGCAGGCTCGAAATCGACATCAGGCCCGGCGAATTGGGAGTTGTAGAGGTTGGCATAGGCACCCCCGCGCTCGATGAGCTCCTCGTGGCTTCCCCGCTCGACGATCTGACCGTCCTCCATCATCAGGATGAGGTCGGCGTCCCGGATGGTCGAGAGCCGATGTGCGATCACGAAACTCGTGCGATTCGGTGCGTAGGGCCGACATGGCGTGCTGGAGCAGCACTTCGGTCCTGGTGTCCACAGAGCTCGTCGCCTCGTCGAGGATGAGGAGCGCGGGGCCGGCGAGGAAGGCGCGGGCGATCGTGATCAGCTGCTTCTCCCCGGCGCTGATGTTGCTCCCCTCGTCGTCGATGACCGTGTCGTATCCCTCCGGCAGACTGTGCACGAAGCGGTCGACGAAGGTCGCCCGGGCCGCCGCGAGGATCTCCTCCTCGCTCGCATCGGGGCGGCCGTAGGCGATGTTGTCCCGGATGGTGCCGTGGAAGAGCCAGGTGTCTTGGAGCACCATTCCCACCTGGGAGCGAAGGGCTGAACGCTGCAACGTGGCGATGTCGACACCGTCGAGGGTGATCCGACCGGCGTCGAGGTCGTAGAACCGCATGATCAGGTTCACGAGGGTGGTCTTGCCCGCCCCGGTGGGCCCGACGATCGCCACCATCTGCCCGGGGCTGACCGTGAGGCTGAGGTCGTCGATGAGAGGACGATCCGGGTCGTAGCGGAACGAGACGTTCTCGAAGGTCACCTGGCCGTGGGCGTCGCCCGGCAATGTGCCCATGTGGTCGTCCTGCCGGCTCCTCATCCTCGTCGAGGAGCTCGAACACGCGCTCTGCAGACGCAACACCCGACTGGAGCAGGTTGATCATGGAGGCCACCTGCGTCACCGGCTGGGTGAACTGTCGGGAGTACTGGATGAAAGCCTGGACATCACCGAGGCTCATGGTGCCGCTGGCCACTCGCAGCCCTCCGACGACGGCGATGATCACGTAGTTGAGGTTCCCGATGAACATCATCAGCGGCATGATCAGCCCGGAGAGGAACTGGGCGCCGAAGCTCGCCGTGAAGAGCCGCTCGTTCTCCTCGGCGAAACGGGCTCCGACCTCTTCCTGACGCCCGAACACCTTGACCAGGGAGTGACCGGTGAAGGCCTCCTCGATCTGGCCATTCAGCGCCCCGGTGAAACGCCACTGTGAGATGAACTGCTTCTGGGACCTCTTCATGATCAGCCCGGCAACGACCATCGTTACCGGGATCGTCACCAGGGCGATGAGAGCGAGTGAGGGCGAGATCAGGAACATCATCGCCACGACGAAGACGATGGTGAGGACGGAGGTGAGCAGCTGGCTCATGGTCTGCTGCAGGCTCTGGGCGATGTTGTCGATGTCGTTGGTCACCCGGCTCAGCAGCTCGCCGCGAGGCTGACGGTCGAAGTAGCCGAGGGGGAGCCGGTTGAGCTTGTCCTCGACGTTGGAACGGAGTCGGTAGATGGTGCTCTGCACCACATCGTTGAGCAGCCATCCCTGGAGGTACGAGAGCAGGGCCGAGCCGACATAGAGGGCGAGGGCCACGCCGAGCACGGCGGCGAGGGCTTCGAAGTCGATCCCGGCACCAGGCGTGAAGTCGATACCCGAGAGCAGGTCGGCGATCTGGTCCTGTCCGGCCGCCCGCGCTCCGTCGATGGCCTCGGTTCGAGTCATGTCGTCCGGGAACTGGGCGCCCACGGCCCCGGCGAAGACGATGTCGGTGGCGCGACCGAGCACGCGTGGGCCGAAGGAGGCCAGCGCCGACGGCCGCGATGGCGGCCACGATCACCAGTGCCACTTTGACCCGTTGCGGTCGGAGCTGGGCGGCGAGGCGTCGCAGCGATGGCCCGAAGTTCATCGCCTTCGAGCCGAGCTGGCCGCCCATGCCGATCCCGGGCCCGCGAGGAGCTTCGATGCGCTCCGTCTGTTTCATGGTGCGCCCGCTCATCACACCGCCTCCGCCGTGGCCTGCGACTCGACGATCTCGACATAGGTGGGACAGTTGGCCAGCAGTTCGTCATGGCTGCCCAGACCCATCGTCGCGCCCATCTTCCAGCACCAGGATCTGGTCGGCGTCGATGATCGTCGAGATCCGCTGCGCCACGATCACCACCGTCGACTCCCGCGTGACAGGCCGCAGGGCACGGCGAAGCCGGGCGTCGGTGGCCAGGTCGAGTGCGGAGAACGAGTCGTCGAAGACGTAGATCTCCGGACGCCTGATCAGGGCCCGGGCGATCTGGAGCCGTTGCCGCTGGCCCCCGGACACGTTGGTGCCGCCCTGAGCGATAGGCGATTGGAGACCATCGGGCATGGCGGTGACGAAGTCCTTGGCCTGGGCGATCTCCAACGCCTCCCACATCTCCTCCTCGGTCGCGTCTGGCTTGCCGTATCGCAAGTTCGACTCGACCGTGCCCGAGAAGAGGTAGGGGTTCTGGGGGACGAGCCCGATCCTCGACCACAGCAGATCCGGGTCGAGGTCGCGCACGTCGACCCCATCGACCTGAACCGCCCCACTGGTGACGTCGAACAGCCGGGGGATCAGGTTGGTGAGGGTGGTCTTCCCGGCGCCGGTCGAGCCGACGATCGCCAGTGTCTCGCCGGGTCTGGCGGTGGCGCTGACCTCGCTCAGCACCGGGTGGTCGGCGCCGGGGTAGCTGAATGTGACCTCGTGGAGGTTCAGGTGCCCCTTCTGGACGAGCCGCGTCACCGGAGCCAGTGGCGGCTGAACGGAGGATTCGGTGTCCAGCACCTCACCGATCCGCTCCGAGGAGACCGCTGCTCGCGGGATCATCACGAACATCAGCGAAGCCATCATCACCGACATCAGGATCTGGATGAGATAGGTGAGGAAGGCGGTGAGCGAGCCGATCTGCATCGCGCCGGCTTCGATGCGCATCCCGCCGAACCAGAGGACCGCGACGCTCGACACGTTGAGGATCAGCATCACCAGATGGGAACATCGCCGCCATCCATCGGCCCACCGTGAGCGAGACATCCGTCAGCTCGGCGTTGGCGTGGCGAATCGCTGTGTCTCATAGGGCTCACGGACGAAGGCGCGGAGCACGCGGATGCCCGTCGCCTGCTCGCGGAGGACCCGGTTGACGATCGTCGATTCGCTTCTGCATCTTGCGGAACGACGGGATCAGACGTGATGCGATGAAACCGATGGAGGCGGCGAGGACGGGCACGGCGACCACGACGAGCCAGGAGAGCCCGACATCTTCCCGGAGGGCCATGATGATCCCGCCCACCATCATGATCGGCGCCGTCACGATCATCGTCAGACCCATGGCGGCGACCATCTGGACCTGCTGCACGTCGTTGGTGTTCCGGGTGATCAGTGAGGGCGCTCCGAAGGCCGGCCATCTCCCGGGAGGAGAAGGCCCCTACGGCCCGGAAGATCGCGGCGCGGAGGTCGCGGCCGAGACTCATGGCCGACCGCGAGCCGAAGTAGACGGCTGCGATCGTCGCCCCGACCTGGACCAGGGACACCACCAGCATGATGAGCCCGACGCGGATGATGTAGCCGGTGTCCCCCCGCACCACGCCGTTGTCGATGATGTCGGCGTTCAAGGTGGGCAGGTAGAGGGCGGCGATGGTGGCCACGAGCTGCAGACCGAGCACGAAGGTGAGCTCCCGCCGGTAGGGTGCGAGATAGGTCTTGAGAAGACGCCAGAGCATCAGTCGGGTCTCCTCGACACACCCCGGAGGAGGATCTCGATCGCCTCATCGGCAGTGAGCTGCTCATCGGGATCGTTGAGCGGGAAGCTGACTGCGAAGAGGAGCCCCCTGAAGGCGGCGGCGGCACGCGCCGGCTCGACCGCCAAGCCCTCGGTCTCCGGCGAACATCTTGGTCAGCTCACGGAGGATCAGGCTGTTGGCCGCGATCGCATTCCGGTGGGCGTCCTCGTGGTTGGAGTGATCGAACGATGGCATCGACCTGAGGACGCGCGACGAGGGCATGGACCCGCAACGAGCGCTCCAGGATGATGGCCGCTGCTTTGCGCAGCTTGATGTCGAGGGGCAGGGCCCGCTCGATGGTGGCGAGACGGTCGATCACCGGCTGGGGATCGAACGACGCCTTGATCGCCTCGAAGATCAGGGTGGGCTTGTCGGGGAAGACCCGGAAGATGGTGCCTTCGGCGATGCATGCAGCTTGCGCCATCTGGGCTGTGGTGACCTCCCGCCCTTCTCCAGGAGCGAGTGGGGTGACCGCCTCCAAGATCGCCCGTCGTCGATCATCGGGGGCGAGCGGTTCGGCCCGAACTCGTGAGCTCATCACGCACATCGTAGAGTGAGTGAGTACTCACTCACAATCGAACGCGTCGGCTCCACTCGCTGAACCCCGTCTGAAGGTGAGCGGATCACCGCCAATATGGCTGTAGAGAACCCCGGGTTCGCGTACTCAGGGGCGACGGGCGGCGGCGAGGCGGAAGAGGTGGCGGGCGCCTTCGTCGAGGGTGGCGAAACGGGCGTCCTGGGTCTGGCCACGGAGCCAGCGGATGTAGATCTGTTGCAGGATGATGGCGAGCTTCCAGGCGCCGAACACCAGGTACCAGTCGATGTGCTCCGGGTCGTAGCCGGATCGATCGGTGTATCGGGCAACTGCGTGCCGATCGGTCCATCCAGCCCGGCAGCTGGGTGGGCATCATGCCCAGCTCATCCGGGTGCCTCTCCCGGATCGAACCAGGACCCCATGAGCGTCCCCAGATCGGCGAGCGGATCGCCTCTGGTTGCCATGTCCCAGTCGTAGACCGCCACGCACCTGCCGGGGTCGTCGGCGGCGACGGCCATGTTGTCGAGCCGCCAGTCGTTGTGGAGCAGTGTGGTCCGGGTCTCCGGCGGCAGGTGTGCGATGAGCCACTCGCCGAGCTCGTCGGCGAGTGGGTTCTCCTCGTGCTGTGCCTTGTCGCCAGCGTCCCGCCCAGCCGTCGACCTGGCGGAGGAGGAATCCCTCGGGATGGCCGAGCTCCCCGAGCCCGCAGGCGTCGGGATCGACACGGTGGAAGTCGGCCAGGGTGTCGATCACCACCTCGGAGAGCTTTCGGTTGGCTTCCGGGTCGGTCCCGCCACCGAACCGGTCGGGGACGACACCCCGCACCACCACCCCGTCGAGACGCTCCATCAGCAGGAACTCGGAGCCGATCACGCTCTCGTCGTCGCAGAAGGCCAGAGCGCGCGGCGCCTTGTCGAACGCCTCCCAGAGTCGGGAGAGGACTCGATACTCCCGACCCATGTCATGGGCGCCGGGGGCGACCGGGCCCAGGGGCGGCCGCCGGAGGACGAGGTCGGCGCCGTCGGGAAAGGTCAAGAGGTACGTGAGGTTGGCCTTGCCCCCACCGAACTGGGACACCGTCGGCGCACCCTCCGGGATACCGGGCACGTCGGCGAGCCAGGCGGTGAGACGGGGTCACGTCGAACATCTCGTCCGGCCTGACTTCGATGAGATCACTCACGCTCGGGGAGCGTATCGAACGCCTGCTGCGCGCCAGGGTTAGCCTGCTCGTCATGTCAGGCACATTCGAGATCTCAGAGGCCTTCACCGAACGCTGGGCCGACGCCATGCCCATCGATGCGACGAGCTACGGCATCGCCGGGCGCGAGGACCGGTGCACCGACTACTCACCCGAAGGCCATGCGAGCCGGGCCGACCTCTATCGATCCACACTCGAACAGCTCGAGCCTCATCGGGACGAAGGATCGGACGTGGAGCGGTTCGGGGCCAAGGTGCTGGGACGCTGGCTCGAGGAGAGGGTCGACCGTTATGAGGAAGGCGAGTGGCGTCGCGATCTCAACCACACGTACAGCCCATTCCAGAACATGCGTGACGTCTTCGACGTCATGGGGAAGGACACCGTCGAGGACTGGTCGGCGATCGTCGCCCGTCTCCAGGGGTTTGGTGGCATGGTGGCCGGCTACCGCGAGACCCTGCAGGCCGGTATCGACGCGGGCAGACACCGTGGCCGTGCGTCAGGCGGAGTCTCTGCTCGAGCAGGTCGATGCCGCGGCTTCCGACGAGTCGAGGTTCTTGGTGTATCCGGAGCAGGCGTCGGCCGCTGGGCGCGGACCCAGCCGAGGTCGCGGCGGCGGTCGACGGGGTGCGGGCGGCCTGTGATGAATTCGGCGCATGGCTACGCGGCACCTACCTGCCTGTGGCTCGACCCGAAGACGCCGTCGGAAGGGATTCCTACCTGCGCGGCGCCGACGAGTTCCTCGGCATGAGCATCGATCCCGAGCAGACCTACCAGTGGGGCTGGGGTGAGGTGCACCGGATCCGCGGGGAGATGGCCGGCACGGCCGCCGCGATCGACCCGGACCGGTCCGATCGCCGAGGTCATCGAACTGCTCGACACCGATCCCGACCGCTCCGCCGCCACCAGACAGGACTTCGTCGACTTCGTCTCGGCGATCCAGGAGCAGGCCATCGCCCAGCTCTCCGGTGAGCACTTCGCAGTGCCTGAGGAGCTTCGTCGGGTCTCGGTCAACATCGCCCCACCCGGTGGCCCGCTCGGTGCCTGGTACATGTCGCCCTCCGAGGACTTCAGTCGGCCCGGCTCGATCTGGTACGCCCCCGGTCGAGGAGAGCGTCTGCCCTACTGGCAGGAGGTGTCGACTGCGTACCACGAGGGCTTCCCCGGGCACCATCTCCAGGTCGCCACCGCCGTGCTGCAGCGAGAGAAGCTGACCAGGTTCCATCGCACCGCCATCTGGTACTCGGGTGCCGGCGAAGGTTGGGCGCTCTACGCCGAGCGGCTCATGGACGAGCTCGGCTTCTTCGAGAAACCCGAGTACCGGTTGGGTCTCCTCGCCAGCCAGCTCTTCCGGGCGCCTGCGGGTCGTCGTCGACATCGGATGCCAGCTGAGCCTGCGAATCCCCGACGACGCCCCGATACACGCCGGGGATGTCTGGGACTACGACCGGGCGGTCGACTACATGGAACAGATCGGGTCTGCAGGCACGCGATGTCGCCGAGTCGGAGGTGCAAGCGCTATCTCGGTTGGATCGGCCAGGCGATCTCCTACAAGGTGGGGGAGCGGGAGATACTCGCCATGCGTGACCAGGCCCGGGCAGTCGAGGGATTCGACCTCAAGGTCTTCCACGAGAAGATGCTCGCCGCCGGGGCGATCAGACTCGATCATCTCTGGGACGCGATGAGGTGACCAAGACCTTCTTCGATCTGACCGGCGGGGAGAATCGCGACCATTACCGCTTGCTGACCGGTCTGGTGGTGCCCCGTCCCATCGGCTGGATCGGCACCCGCCGGCCCGACGGCAGCCAACAACCTCGCCCCGTTCTCGTTCTTCAACGTGGTCTCGGTCGATCCACCGGTGGTGGTGTTCTCGGCCGGATCCCACAGCGACCGCCCCAAGGACTCGGCGTCCCTCGCCGTCGAAACGGGGGAGTTCAGCGTGAACATCGTGTCAGAGGCAGTCGTCGAGGCCATGGTCCTCACCTCGGGGACCTACTCGGCTGCTGACGACGAGTTCGCCATCGCCGGGTTGACCGCTGTGCCCGGAATTCGGATCGCGGCGCCCCTCGTCGCCGAGTCACCGGCCAATCTGGAGTGTCGGGTGCGTCAGGTGATCGACATCGAGGAGAAGACCAAGGTCATCCTCGGCGACGTGGTCGCAATCCACGTCGAGGGCTCGGTGCTCGATGGCGCCCGTGTCGACAACGACACACTGCGCGCCGTGGGCCGCATGGCGGGTGCCAGCTATGTGGACACCCGGCGCCGTTTCGAGGTCAACCGGCCGGCTTAGACCTCATTTGCAGGCGTGGGCGATCAGGCTGGGATAGGGGTTCACCGGCGTTCCCTTGTAGTACATCCCGAAGTGGAGATGGGGGTTGCCGCCGATGGCGTTGCCCGTGTTGCCCACGTAGCCGATGATGTCGCCGGACGACACCTTGCCTGACTTGCCGAACTCGTTCATGTGGCTGCCGATGTAGGTGATGCCATCGGAACCCGTCGAGGGTGAACTGCTTCCCACCGATCGTCCCGGTGCGGTGGCGCACGGTCCCCGAGACCGGGGCATAGACGGGTGTTCCACGCGGGACGAAGAGATCGTTGCCCTCGTGGTACCGGGTGCCGCCACCGCGGGGGAAGCCCCAGTCGTTGATGAACTTCGCTCCCGGGACGGGACACGTCCAGTCGCTGCCGGTGGGGACTCGCAACACCTGGCCGATCCTGATGAGGTTGGCGTTCCTGATGTTGTTGGCCGAGGTGAGGGTGCCGACCGACACTCCCTGGCTGTGGGCGATGTCGGCCAGACGGTCGCCGCTGCGCACCTTGTAGGTGGTCTCCCCGGCGGTTCCCGACGCCACGTAGCCGGGCCCGCTGAGGTACAACGCCTGGCCGTAGTAGATGACCCCGTTGACGATCCCGTTGGCCTTGGCCAGGTCGTCGACAGAGACCCCGCTGTATTGGGCGGCGATCTTGCTGAGCGTCTCGCCCCGCTGGACGATGTGCTTCTGCCCGGTGCGGTCGGAGATGTCGCTGTCGGCGGGGGGACTTGCCGACCCGCCCGACGATCCTCCGGAGCCCCCGCCACCACCCGGGATCACGATCTGTTGCCCGACTCTGATCAGGTTGGGGTTGGAGATCGCATTGTGCGAGGCGAGACCGGAGACCGAAGCCCCGTACTTGATGGCGATCCGGCCCAGGGTCTCGCCGAAGACGACCACGTGGACCTTGTCGGATCCGGGGATCTTCAGCTTCTGACCGGGGAAGATCAGGTTGGGGTTGGAGATGTTGTTGGCCGCGATGATGGCCGATACGGAAACCCCCTGATCGCGAGCGATCCTGCCGAGGGTGTCACCTGGCTCGACCGTGTAATCGAGGGAGAATATGGCCACGACCAGCACCAGCGCTGAGCCGACCACGAGGGCGCGGGAACGACGAAATTCGGGCATACGAAGGTACAACTCCTTCAGCCCCTGACTCGCACCGCGAGCTCACCCTACCCGTCTCCTCGCGAAATTCCAGAAAAAACTCGGAGCTGCCCGCAGGCGGCGTCGATGTCTCGCCCTCTGGTGTCCCGAACGGTGACGTTTACCCCGCGTTGCTTCAGGGCATTGGCGAATTCTTCGATGTGGAGCTTGGTGGAAGCCCGCTCCGAGCTCAGTGGGGTCGGGTTGAGGGCGATCAGGTTGACGTGAGCCCGGAGACGGCGGGCGATGGAGGCGAGCTTGTCGGCCTGGTCGAGGGTGTCGTTGACCCCGTCCATCATCGTCCACTCGATGGAGAGCCGTCGTCCCTTCTTCTCGAAGTACTCCCATGCAGCGGCCTCCAGCTCGGCGATGGGGTAGCGCTTGTTGATCGGGACCAGCGACGTCCGAAGCTCGTCGTCGGCAGCGTGGAGGGACACCGCCAGGTACACCGGCCATGGCTCGTCGGCGAGCTGTCGGATCCCCGGCACGATGCCCACCGTGGACACGGTGATCGATCGTGCCGAGATCCCCATCACCTCGATCATGCGTCGAATGGCCTCGCGAACGCGCTCGTAGTTCGCCAGGGGCTCGCCCATCCCCATGAACACGATGTTGGTCAGATGGTCGGGCACCCCCGGCATCCCGATCTGACGCAGGAATGCAGAGGCATATGCCACCTGGGCCACGATCTCACCGGGCTCGAGATGTCTCTCGAATCCGAACTGGCCGGTGGCGCAGAAGGTGCAGGCGAGGGCACACCCCGCCTGACTGGAGATGCACAACGTCGCCCGTCGCCGGTATCCCATCAGCACGGCTTCGATGGCGGCCCCGTCCGGTGCCCGGAACAGCCACTTCCTGGTGGTCCCTCCGTCCGCCGACTGCTCGATCTCGACGTTGAACGGCCACAGCCCGGGCCCGATCCTCTCGCGGAGGGCGGCGGGGAGGTTGGTCATGTCCCCGGCGTCCATCACCGGGGTGCGGTAGAGCCAATCCCGAAGCTGGTCGACGCGGTACGGCGGCTCACCCTCGAGGAGATCCCCGAGGTCCTCGGGCGCCGGCAGGTAGGACATCAGTGAGAGGCGGCGAGGTCGATCCAGTTGCGGGCTCGGGCCGCACTGACCCCCGCCGCCTCGGCCACCTGGTCGGGGCTGGCTGCTGCCAGCGCCCCTACGTCGCCCAGACCGGCTGCGCTGAGCCGCTGTGCGAACACCGGGCCGATCCCGTCGAGCTGGTCCACGCGGGACCGTCTCGGTGGACACGGTGCGGAATGTCGGTGGCTGGGGCTCCCGCGACGTCGCCACCGAGATGAATCGATCGCGCATCGCCCAGATGACGGCGATCGCGCCACCGACGAATCCCACGACTTTGGCCACTCTCTTCATCGCGAGACCAGGCTACAGAGGTTGAGGGTGCTCTCTACGCTGGCTTCCATGAAGGTCGACTACTACTTCGCCTCACGCCCACCGGAAGGTGCCGCCGAGGCCGCCCACGAGGCGGTCGCCCTCGGTTACGACGGCTTCTTCACCGCCGAGACCCAATACGACCCGTTCTTCCCGATCACCCACGCCGCCGTCGCCGAGCCTGGTCTCCAGTTCGGGACAGCGATCGCCGTCGCCTTCCCACGATCCCCGACGTCGATGGCCATGACCGCTTGGGATCTGGCCCGACAGACCGGGGGCAGGTTCCTGCTCGGGCTCGGCACCCAGGTGCGGGGACACATCGTTCGCCGCTTCAGCTCCACGTGGGTCGGCAAGCCGGCCCCCCAGCTGCGCGAGTACATCGAGGCGATGCGGGCGGTGTGGGACTGCTGGCAGAACGGAACGCCGCTCGCCTACGAGGGGGAGTACTACAAGCTCTCCCTGATGACGCCCTTCTTCAATCCCGGCCCGATCCGACATCCGGACATTCCCGTGTACATCGCCGGAGTCGGGCCCTACCTCAGTGCGCTGGCCGGTGAGCTCTGCGACGGGTTTCACGTGCACCCCTTCCACACCGTGCCCTATCTCGACGAGGTCGTCATCCCCAACATGGACAAGGCGGCCAGACGGGCCGGGAGGTCGGTCGCCGACGTCGAGATGGTCACCACGGTCTTCATCATGACCGGAAACACCGAGGAAGAGATCGAGCAGGCCAAGTCGGCTGTGCGCCAGCAGGTCTCCTTCTATGCGTCGACACCCTCGTATCGCTCGGTCCTGGAGGCGAGCAACTGGGACTTCGGGCCCGAGCTGAGCGCCATGTCGAAACGCGGAGAGTGGGACAAGATGGTGGACGTGGTCCCCGACGAGGCCTTGCAGCAGGTCGGCGTGATCGCCCCCATCGACGGGCTCGCCGATGCCATCAAGACCCGGTACGGCGACCGGGTCCAGCGGGTCGGGTTCTACAGCGTCGGGTCCGTCCTCATGGACGACCCCGACGCCCTGAAACAGGTGATCTCCCAGCTCCACTCGTGAGGGCCTTATGCCGAGCGTGTGCAGTTGACGTCGCATAGCGACGTCAACTGCACACGCTTTGGTCCACATACGTGGTGGTCAGAACACCAGGGCGGTGGTGGTGTCGACTCTGGGGTCGGAGGCGGCCCTCCTGGTGTCTCCGTCGAGGCCGATGATCGACACCGGGCCCCAGCCCGGCTGTGCCGACCCTGCGATCTCGATGCGGTGGCCTCGCTGCTCCAGCCCTCTGATGACAGGTTCCGGGGTCTCCGGCTCCAGCACCGGACCCGAGGTCGCACCGGGGCCGAAGTCGGCCACCGTCCATCGCGGGGCGCTTTGGGCATCGCCCGGATCGAGGGCGCCGACGATGGCGCGGGCCCCCACCTGGGCGACCAACTGGGGCTGGACTGCACCTCCGCGGGTGCCGAGGGTCCAGCGCGGTCCCGTGGAATCCGTCCACAGGGTCGGAGAGAGTGTGTGCAGGGGCCGCTTCCCCGGGGCCAGCTCATTGGGATGACCCGGCATCAGGTTGAAGCCGGAGCCCCGGTCGTGGAGGAGGAACCCGGAGCGGGCGGCTCCGAAGGGCGAGCCGGTACCGTTGTAGTTCGACTGGATGATCGAGACCGCCATGCCCTCGCCATCGGCCGCACACATGTAGGCGGTCCCGGACACGGTGCCCATCCCCACCGGCCAGACTCCGCTGCGTTCCCTGTCGACCGAGGCGGCGGCCCGCTCCAGCCGTGACTTGTCCATGAGCATCGATGCCGGCAGGGCCAGATGGTCCGGGTCGGCCACCACATCGTTTCGCTCCCAGGCCAGACAGCGGTATGCCTCGATGAGGAGGTGCCACCACATCGGGTCCTCGTGGTCGTGGGGAGGGTCGAGCATCTCCCAGACGGCGAGACTCGCCGGACCGAGATATCCCTGTGTGTTGGGCGGTGTGGTCCAGGCGGTCAAGCCCGCCACCTGGACCCCGATCGGATCGACCCATTCCGCCTGGGTCGCGCGAAGGTCGTCGCTGGTGATGAGGCCTCCGACCGCTTCGACTATGTCCGCACCGGGGCTGCCCTCGTAGAAGGCGGCCCGGCCGCCCTCGGCGACCTCGACCAGTGTCCTGGCGAGGTCGTGTCTGGTCACCGGTTCCCCCTTCTCCACCGGTCTGCGCCCGGGGTAGAAGTCGGCGACCGCCGGGTTGTCGACGTACATGGCGGCGCGGCGGGCGAAGGCCGCTGCCTGCTCGGTGGAGACGGCGAATCCCTCGTCGGCGAGGGCGATCGCCGGTCGGAGCACATCGGACAGGCTCAGCCGGCCCAGTTCCCCCACCAGCGTCGCCATCCCGTCGACACAGCCAGGGATGGTGGCGACCGCGGCATGGTCGGTCGGGATGACCTGGTGCCCGTCGGCGCGGATGGCCTCCGCCGAGACTCGTGACCCTGCCCTGCCCGATGAGTTGAGAGCCCGGGGCGTCGCCCATCCCGGAGCCGAGACGAGGGCAAACAGGTCGCCGCCCAGACCGCAGGTCTCCGGGGCTACCACCCCCTGCGCGGCCACTGCCGCCACCGCTCCATCGACTGCATTGCCACCGGCCGACATCACCTGCCTGGCGGCTTCGGCGGAGAGGTGATGGGGGGTGACGACCGCCCGGGAGTTCAAGGTGTCTTGAGGTCGGGGAGGAGACGATTGAGGGCGTCGAGAACGGAGCGGACCACTGAGCGCGACTCGTCCTCGTCGACATAGGCGGAACCGATGAGCAGCCTCTCCGACGGCCGCGGTGACCACCACCACCTGGGCGATGGCGAGCCGTCTGCTGCCCAGGGTGGTGATGTCCATGGCGCTTATCCCCAGCCCGACGTTGTGTTGGATCGCCTGACGCACCGACTCCAGGGTCGCCTCGCCGACCAGACGCCAGCGTGTCGCGGCGGCTGCGGCCCCCGTCGCCTGCCCCACCAGCAGGCTTTCTTTCCATTTCAGGGTCACCGTCACCTCGGTCCGGTTGCCGTCGATGATCTCGGCGACGTCCACCAACGCCGGCCGGCTCCCGGTGCTGAGCACCGAGTCGGCCAGCTGCACGACGGACACGATCCGTCGGTCGATGTCCAGCCCGAACAAGGCCTGACCCAGCGATTGCACGTCCCTGACCACCTGTTTCGGCGGTTTGGCGTGTCTGGCGAGAACGTGTATCTCGTCGATGTGACCGTTCCCCGCCACCACCCTCACGGCTTCGACCCCATCGATCCTGCTGATCTTCTCCTGGAGTGCGCTGATGTCCATCCCTCGGTCAGCGTAAACCTTCACTGCCTCGGCGGATACCCCCGGGAAGACGTTTTCTCTTGTGGAGGCACCTGGCCCCGTTTAGATTGCGCACCTGCTGGAAGGAAATCCATGGGGCGTGGGGCAACCGGTCACTTGATCGCTTGCCGTCCCTCAGGCGGGCGAAGTCAGGGGCCTTTTGACATGTTAAGGGTTCCCGGTTTCGGGAACACGGTGAGAACGGCGTCCCCTTCGGTCGTGACTCTGTAATACACGCCATCAAACAAAGCGGAGCGGAACTGTCTGTGTCGGCGCCAGAGTCGACGCAAATACGACACTCAGGTGGACGTGCCAAGAGCTATGAGAGCCCGATTGGTCCGCATACTCGCAGCCGCCGCCAGCCTTTCAGCCTTGATTGCCGCTGGCTCGGCTTCCGCAAAGATCGGCTGAGCGGAGACGCCCTCTCACCGGGGTCGAAGGCAAGTGGAGGGATCCCCCTTGAGGTTGCTCGGTGTGGATCGTTTCAGACGTCGTTACTGGCGTCTGCAACCGGCGGTACAGCGCAGATTGAAGATCGCTGTGCCCTATTTCCTCGCGGGCGTGGTGGTCCTCGTCATCGTCCGCGCTCTTCGGCGATGCGCCCCGACTGGCGGATCTGGGCGCTCTTCACCGGCCTCTTCGTGCTTCTCGAGTTGTTCTCGGTCGAGGTCAACGACCGCCTGTTCCACTCGTCATCGATCATGGTGGTGATGACCGCCGGCGTCATCTTCGCCATCGCAACCCGATTCCGATGCCACCTTTGGCATGGCCCTGATGGCGGCCGTAGGCGCCGCTGGTCCCCGATGACATCAGACAACGACGCTGGTTCCAGCCCATGGCCAACTTCGGACAGCTCGCGCTGTCCGGAGCGGCCGCCGGTCTCGTTCTCGACCTCACCCTTGGAGATCTCGGGACTACCCGGCGCCCGGCGATCTCTTCCTGCATCGCCTTGCGCGTCGGCCGTCGCCGCGCTTGCGTATGCCGCCGTCAACAACTTCCTGGTGCGTCGCGCGGTGCAGGTCGTCTACCCGTTCGACCGGCTGCAGCCATGGTCACACCTGGGGACGCTTGTTCGTCGGCCAGTTCATCATGGGTCTGCTCGGCGGGCTCATCGGCGGCGCCTTCCTGATCGCCGACCGCCCCGCAATCCTGGTCCTGATCATCGGGGTCTATGGCATCGGGCACATGTCGCTCTACGCCTTCTCTCAACTCCGGGTCTCCCACATCTCGGCGATCAAGGGCTTCGTCAAGACCCTCGAGGCCAAGGACATGTACACCCGGGGCCACACCGAGCGGGTGGCCCATTTCGCCGAGATGATCGGCGAGGAGTACGGGTTCAACGGCACCCAACTCGAGGAGATCAAGTGGGCCGCCCTCATCCACGACCTGGGCAAGCTGGCCGTGCCCACCGAGTTGATCCGGAAACGGGGCCGCCTCGACGACGAGGAGTACGCCCAGATGAAAGAGCACGCCCATCTCGTCGAGGAGATCCTCGCCGAGGTCGACTTCCTCCAGCCGATGGTCGAGATCGCCTCCGGTCATCACAGCCACTACGACGGCAACGGCTATGGGGGCCGGGGCCACAACGAGGGGGAGACACCGAGTCTCGAGACCTGCATCGTGGCGGTTGCCGACGCCTTCGACGCCATGACCTCGGCACGCTCCTATCGGATGGCGCTCTCGCAGCGCTACGCCCTCGGCGAGTTGCGCAAGCACTCCGGCGCCCAGTTCCACCCCGAGGTCGTCGACATGTTCGAGAAGGCCCTGCAGAAGTCGGGTCGTGGTTGGGGTGCGCCGCACGTCAACGACGAGGAGATGGCGAGACGTCTCGCCGAAGAGCCGGAGCTGACACTTCGTGGCTAACTGGCACCCCCGCCTCCTCGCCGTCGTCTCCTGGATGTTCCCCCTCGTCTCCGGGGCGGTGGGGGTCTATGCGGCGATCTCAGGCCGGCGGAAACCTCCTCTACATCGTCGTGGCGGCCGCCGTCCTCGTGATCGGCTCCATGTTCGGGGTCGCCACCTCGAACTCGGGCAACCGCTTCACGATGGGTCTCGCCGTCGCCGCCGCCATCCCGTTCGTGTTCTCGAGTCTCGACATGATCGAGCCCGCCGCGCTCGATCGCCGCGTACGGGATCGGTCTGGCGGGCGTCTGGGTGATGCGCTACTCGAAGGGCGAGCCGCATCGCGAGCTCCTCCCGGTGATGGTCCGTCGCTTCGGCGGCTACATCGTCTACGGGACCGTCTACTCGGCGATGCGGCGTCGGGCCATTCGCCGACCTGACCGGTGGCTGGGAGGACCTGTGGCCGTTCGCGGTGGCCATCGTTGCCTGGCTTGCCGTCGAGGTCATGATTCGGGCCCTGCTCGTGCTCGGGCCCCGGGAGCTCTCGCGGAGCTATCTGGCCAGGGCCCTGCTCCACGATCTGAACGTCTTCATGGGTCTGGCTCTCACCGGCGCCCTTTTCGGCGAGCTCTACCCCGAGATCCAGTGGTGGGCCCTTCCCATCGCACTCCTGCCCTACTCGTTCGCGCACTCGGCGTTCAAACGGTTCCAGCAGACCAAGACCACCTATCGCCAGACCATCAGGGCCCTGGCCCGTATCCCCGAGGTCTCCGGGCTCGGCATCGACGGGCACGCCGACCGCACCACCGACATGGCGACCTCGATCGCCAAGGAGATGGGTTTGGGCCCCAGCCAGGTGGAGGAAGTGGAGTACGCCTCGTTGATGCACGACATCGGCAGGGTGTCGCTCAGCGAGCCACAGATCCTCAAGATCGGCTTCACCGACGACGACATCGCCCGATGGAGCGCCGAGATCATCGCCGAGTCTCCTTATCTGGAACGGGTGGCCGATCAGGTCAGGGATCAGTACGAGGCCTATCGCAAACCGGGCGAGCAGGACGATCCCGATGTCTCGATCGTGTCCCGGATCATCAAGGTGGCTGCTGCCTACGACTGGAAGGTCTACCGGAGCGGGATGTCGCCCTTGTCGGCTCTGGAAGAGCTGCATGCCGGGGCGGCATACGAGTTCGATCCCGAGGTGGTGGCGTCGCTACGTCGTCTTCTCGAGGCGCGGGGCGTGCTGCGACCGACCCGGGTCTGATCAGGGGCGGTTCGCCGAGCCCGGCTGTGCTTGTGCTCCCCGTTTGAAGTAGCGGCGTGGGCGACGCAGCTCGTGCTCGAGGAAGACTCCCAGCCCGAGAGCGAGGAAGACGTCACCCAGCGAGATGACCTCGCCGATGCCGACCAGGCGCAGCGGGATCACGTCGGCGAAGAAGGTGAGACGCGAGGTCTCGTCGAGGGGGACGTGCTTGAAGCGTGCCGGAGAAGTCGGGGTCCGACACCGTGAAGCCGCTGGCGACCTCGGCTGCGCCGGCCAGCACCGGCATCCCGCCATTCAGCGGCGATCACGATGAAGTTCATCAGGACCCCGAGCCCGACGATCCACATCCCCGGCTTCGTGCGGTTGAGCAGCACCATCCCCATGAGAAGGACGAAGGAGACGCAGCACCATCGCCACACCGACCGATTCCGCCCAGTCCTCCTTGGGTAGCAGCCGGGTCCCGATCTGCAGGCCGAGGGCGATGAGCAGCAGCCACCACGCCTTCAGCTCGATGTCGCCGAGGTTGACCAGCCGGCCGCCCCGGAGGACCGCTATGGCCAGAGCGACGAAGATCACGATGGCGAGCCATAGCATGGGCCAGGACGGTAATAGAGCCGACCCCCCAAGCCGAGAGTGCGAAAAATGACGGTGAGATACGACGTCGACTCGGGATGCGCCACCATCACCATCGACGAGCCTTCGCGTCGCAATCCCTTATCCGTGCAGACGATGCAGGGCTCCTGGAGCGAACTCGGGAGGCAGTGGACGACATCGATGTGCGGGTGCTCGTCTACACCGGCGCCGGCGACCGAGCCTTCAGCGCCGGCGGCGATCTCTCCGGCTCGTTCGTCGACGACGCATTGGGTCTTCATCGCGCCAGAGGTGCCATGGCCGAACTGCTCCGCCTCATGTGGCGGGGAGGCAAACCGACGGTGGCCCGGGTCAACGGCGATGCCCTCGCCGGGGGTTTCGGTCTCGCCGCGGCTTGTGACATCACCATCTGCGTCGACGATGCCCGACTGGGGACCACCGAGGTCAACGTGGGCCTCTGGCCAATGATGATCTCCGCCGTCCTGGCTCGGGTCATGCCACGCAAGGCGGCCCTCGAGCTCATGCTCACCGGCCGGGTCGTCACGCCCGACGAAGCGCTACGGCTGGGAGCGGTCAGCCGGGTCGTGCCCCGCGCCGGTCTCGACGAGGCGGTCGACGAGATCGTGGCCGCCCTGCTCGCGCTGGAGCGCGACGACATCGATGCTCGGCAAGGATGCGTTCAACGCGATGGCCGACGCAGACCTCGACACCGCGCTCGACCGGCTCCAGGGCGGCCTGACCGAGTTGGCGCTCACCGAGGACGCACGCCGAGGGAGTGAGATCCTTCCTGGAGAAGAGGCCGCCCCGACTGGACAGGATCCTGAGATCCAGAGCATCGGGAAATCTGGTCAGTGACGTAGGGCGACGGCGAGCTTTAGCCTTCTCCGCCGATGCAGTACAGGATTCAGGTTGTGGGGTGGGCCCTCATCTGGAGTGGCCTGTTCATCCTCGGCTATCTCGGTTGGCTGCTGTGGGGAACCGACCTGGTCAACGCCGGGATCCAGAGCGGCCGCCTCGGAACAGCTCGGTTCCGACCTCGCCGCCGCCGACCCGAGCTCCGAGTCGGTGAACAGCGAAGACTTCCTCGGAGGGCCCTCCGACCTGCCCGAGACGGTCGAGTACTTCCCCGAGGAGGCGGTCGGCGAGGGCGAGCCCTTCGCCTTCCTCACCATTCCGACCCTCGGGCTCGATGGTGTGGTCGTGTACGAGGGTGTGGATGTCGAGGACCTCAAGAAGGGGCCGGGCCACATGCCCAGCACGCCGCTGCCCGGCCAGCCCGGGAACGCGGTCATCTCCGGGCATCGCACCACCTATGGGCGGCCGTTCTTCGACTTCGACCTCCTGGCGGTGGGT
This sequence comes from uncultured bacterium, assembly GCA_963751005.1. Lineage (GTDB taxonomy): Bacteria > Actinomycetota > Acidimicrobiia > Spongiisociales > ZC4RG35 > JANQRA01. The sequence goes on along the minus strand of CAVVSY010000012.1, from coordinate 364,254 downwards.
GACCGTGTCGAGGTCGAGTCGGCCGTTGGGACCCACGTCTATGCGGTCAGAGAGATCGATGTCGTGGCCCCCACGGATGTCTGGGTGATCGACCCCCGCCCAGGTGGCTGGCTGACGATGACGACCTGTCACCCGAAGTTCTCCGCGAGGGAGCGTCTGGTGGTCTGGGCGGAGATGGTCGACGGCCCCAATCTGGGCTATATCGAGCTGAACAAGGCGAAGCTGGCGCCGGCCTGACCGTCGCCTCAGATGTCGTCCGAAGAGGGCGTCGAGGGTCGCTTCGTCGATGATTCCGTCGAAGAACTCGACGACGACTCCGTTCTCGTCGATCACGGTACGTCGCCGGGAGCCCGAATAAGGGATAAGCGTCCTCGATCTCCTCACTCCCCAAGGCCAATGGGTAGGAGGCGGCCACCTCGTCGGCGAACTCACGTGCGGTCAACTCCGCGTCCTGCGCGGAGACCCCGATGACGACCACCTCGGGATGGCTCTCGGCGAAGGCCGAGATCGCGGGGATCTCGGTGCGGCAGGGCTCGCACCACGAAGCCCAGAAGTTGAGGACGACCGGTGCCCCGATCTGGTCGGAGAGCGTGAAGGATCCTCCGTCGATGATCTCGACGGTGAAGTCAGGCGCCGCCTCCTCCCACTGCGGCCGTTGCCTGGTCGTCCCTCAAGAAGGCCCCGATCACGAGGCCGACTGTGATCACGAGGACGAAGACCCCGGTCAGCCTCAGGCTGGGCCGGGGAAGTGGCCCGGGCCGATCGTCAGCCAGTGGCCATCCTCCTCAGCACGTAGTGGAGGATCCCGCCGTTGCGCAGGTACTCGACCTCGATTGGGGTGTCGACACGGGCGACGGTGTCGAAGTGCACGGTGATCCCGTCCGCCCGGGTCGCCGTCACCGGTATCAGCTGTCGTGGGGTCAGGTCGTCGTCGACCTCGATGTCGAAGCTCTCCGTCCCGTCGAGCCCGAGGGTGCTCGCGTCCTGTCCCGGCAGGAAGTTGAGCGGGAGGACTCCCATCATCACCAGGTTGGAACGGTGGATTCGCTCGAACGTCTTGGTGATCACGGCCTTGACGCCGAGCAGGAACGTCCCTTTGGCGGCCCAGTCCCGCGAGGATCCCATGCCGTAGTCGCTGCCGCCGAGGACGATGAGTGGTGTCCCCTCGTCGCGATAGGACATCGCTGCCTCGTAGATCGGACTTGACCTTCCCGTCGGTGAAGTCGGTGGTCCATCCGCCCTCGGTGCCGGGGGCGATCTGGTTCCGGACCCTGATGTTGGCGAATGTCCCCCGGGTCATCACCCGGTCGTTGCCCCGTCTCGACCCGTAGCTGTTGAACATCGCCGGCTGCACCCCTCCGTCGATGAGATAGGCGCCCGCTGGCGAGTCGATCGCGATCGAGCCCGCCGGGCTGATGTGGTCGGTGGTCACCGAGTCGCCGAGCTTGGCGAGGACGCGGGCCCCGACGATCGGTGAGATGGGTCGGACCTCCGCGGTCAGGTCGGTGAAGAAAGGTGGCTCCTGGACGTAGGTCGACTCCGGGTTCCACGAGTAGAGGTCGGACTCAGGAGTGGCGATGTCGCGCCACTCCTCCGAACCGGTGAACACGTCGCTGTACTTGTCGAGGAACTGGCTCTGCTTGACGTTGGCGCTGACGATTTCGGCGATCTCGTCCTGAGTGGGCCAGATGTCCTTGAGGAAGACGGCCTTGCCGTCTCGGTCGACGCCGATCGGCTCCGAGATCGGGTCCCAGTCGATGGTTCCCGCCAGCGCATAGGCGACCACCAGCGGTGGCGAAGCCAGGTAGTTGGCCCGGACATCGGGTGAGATCCGCCCTTCGAAGTTGCGGTTGCCGGAGAGGACCGCCGCCGCGACGAGGTCGTGGCTGTTGATCCCCACCGAGATGGGTTCGGGCAGAGGGCCGGAGTTTCCGATGCAGGTGGTGCAGCCGTAGCCGACCAACCCGAAACCCAGACTCTCCAGGTCGTCCATCAGCCCGGACTCGGTGAGGTACTCGGTGACGACCTTCGAACCGGGCGCCAGGGAGCTCTTCACCCATGGCTTGCGGCGCAGGCCCAAAGCTCTTGCCTTCTGGGCGACGAGACCTGCCGCGACCATCACATCCGGGTTCGAGGTGTTGGTGCATGACGTGATCGCGGCGATGACCACGTGGCCGTCGTCGAGGTGGAAGGTCTCGCCTTCGTAGTCGATGACCACCGATGCCGGGGCGTCCAGTGTGGTGGAAGCCGTTCCCCCCTCCGCCTCCCAGCTGACGACCGTGGAGGTCGACGCAGCCCCCGATCTTCCCGAACGTGTTGGTCAGGTCGGAGTGCCACTGCTCCTTCATCGCGGCGAGTGCGATGCGGTCCTGGGGTCGGGTGGGCCCGGCCAGTGAAGGCTCCACGGTGGACATGTCCAGCTCCAGGTAGGAGCTGTAGGCGATCTCACGGGAGTCGTCTCGCCACATCCCCTGTTCCTTGTAGTACTGCTCGATGGTGTCGATGAGCTTGTCCTCGCGACCGGTGAGACGCAGGTACTTCAGGGTCTGCTCGTCGACCGGGAAGAAGCCGATCGTCGCCCCGTATTCGGGGGCCATGTTGGCGATGGTGGCCCGGTTGGCCAACGGCATGTCGGCGAGTCCCGGACCGTAGAACTCGACGAACTTGTCGACCACGCCGTGCTCTCGGAGCATCTCGGTGACCCTGAGCACGAGGTCGGTGGCAGTGGCTCCCTCGGGCAGCTTGCCGGTGAGCCGGAAACCCACGACCTCGGGGAGGAGCATGTAGATGGGTTGGCCGACCATGGCCGCCTCCGCCTCGATCCCGCCGACACCCCACCCCACGACACCCAGGCCGTTGATCATCGTCGTGTGCGAGTCGGTCCCAACCAGGCTGTCCGGGTAGAGGTGCTCACCGTCGTCCCACACGACCTTGGCGAGATACTCGAGGTTGACCTGATGGACGATGCCAGTCGCCGGGGGAACCACCCGGAAATTGGCGAAGGCCGACTGGCCCCACTTGAGGAACTCGTAACGCTCCTGGTTGCGCTCGAACTCCTTGGTGGAGTTGATGATCAGCGCATCCGGTCGGGCGAATGCGTCCACTTGCACCGAATGGTCGATCACGAGATCGGCGGGGATGAGCGGATTCACCTTTTGGGCGGCGCCCTCTTCGCCGGTGAGACGGACGATGGCGGAGCGCATGGCGGCGAGGTCGACCACCGCAGGGACTCCCGTGAAATCCTGGAGCACGACGCGGCCCGGGATGAAGGGGATCTCGGTCTCTCCGACGTGCCGGGCGTCGTACGCCGCGATCTGACGAACGTCGTCTTCGGTGACGGCCACGCCGTCGACATTGCGCAGCGCCGCTTCGAGCAGGACCTTTATCGAATAGGGCAGGCTCTCGACACCATCGAGGGCGTCGAGACGGGCGATCTCGCGCGCTCCCAGAGGTGTCTCCAGGACGGCACGGGCCCGGAACGGGTCATTGGACATTTCAACCTCTCGGTTCGTTCAATCCTTTGCAAACGAGCCTAACGAGGCGGGATTCGTCCGCCATTCCCAGCAGGCCCGAAAAGGCCTGTGGAAAGCATGTGCGGCGCATGATTCATGCGCTTTTCGGTCTGCGAAGGCGACGTGAGATGCTGGCTCAGCGGCCGATGGTCACCGGCACCTGGGTGACGCAGTCGTCGTCGAGTACCTGGTGTGGGAAGACCACCGGGTTGCAAGGCACCGAAAGGGCACCGAACAGACCGGCCACGATGCCTCGATCGAGGGAGCAGATGACCTCGGGATGGTTGGTCGCCGTCTCACCGAAGGGGCAGTGCGAGGTGAGCAGGCGCTGGCCTTCGACGTCGGGGTCCACGGAGAACCCGAGCCCGGTCATGGCACTGGCGACCGCCTGGACCGCCTCGTCGTAGCCGGGGTCCTCGGGGCCGCCGATCTCGGCGGCGAGCTGCTTCCCATAAGCCCGACCCACCTTCTCGGCCACCTCGGCGAGATTGGGCGGTGAGACCTCGGCGAGCACCTGGAACAGCATCTCGGTGAGCATCTCGAATCGTCGTGGAGCGAAGTGGACGCTGACTTCTTTGTTGGTGGACTCGTATGACTTGGCGGGCCTGCCGGCCCCCGGGCCCCCGGGGCGCTGCTGATGGGAGACCTTGAGATAGCCGTCGTCGGCGAGGCGGTCGAGATGATGGCGGGCGACGTTGGGATGGATGTCGAACAGACCCGCCACCTTGGCTGTGGTCATCGGATCCGGCGACTCCCGCACTGCGATGTAGATGGCGCGACGGGTCGGGTCTCCCAGGGATGCGGTGAGATCGGAGATCCTGCTGTCGAGTGTGCTGGTGTCCATCTGAGGTAGGTCCTTGCCAAAACTATAGTTTCGATGGCTTCTAACCACTGTTGCCGTAGGGGATTCAGATGGCCGACCAATCACAGCTTCACGATGCCGTCGCGTCCATCGAGTCGCCGCTCTTCGTGGGGCGGACCCTGGGCGAGCTGGGTCTGGTCAAGGATGTCTCCAAGAGACTGACCGGCAAGGTCAAAGTCGAGCTGATCCTCCCTTCGGGCAATCCGCCTGAGACCCTGAACGAACGGCTCCAGGAGGCCCTGACGCCTTTCACGCTCAGGTGTCGACGTCGAGGTCGAGGTCATGGACGACGACGCGGTCGCCGCATGGATGGAGTCGCTCCAGGCCAAGTCGGGCCCAGGGATCGGCGAACCGGGGTCGGCCACACGCGTGGTCGCCATCGCCTCGGGGAAGGGCGGCGTGGGCAAGTCGTCGATCTCGTCCAACCTCGCAGTCGCCCTGGCTCGGACCGGCAAGAGGGTCGGAATCGTCGACGGCGACATCTGGGGCTTCTCCATCCCCGCCATGCTCGGCATCGTCAACCCGCCGGTCATGGTCGGCGAGATGATCGTCCCTCCGGTCGCCCATCGGGTGAAGGTCATGTCGATGGACTACTTCGTCGGCGAGGACAAGGCGGTGATCTGGCGGGGCCCGATGCTGCACAAGGCCATCGAGCAGTTCCTCAAGGACGTCTTCTGGGACGATCTCGACTTCCTCCTGGTCGACATGCCCCCGGGGACGGGCGATATCGCCATCTCGATGTCGCAGTTCCTGCCCCGGGCCCAGGTGCTGATCGCCACGACACCGCAGCCCACGGCGCAGCGGGTCGCCCGGCGGGCCGCGCTGATGGCTGCCGAGGTCGATCAGGAGGTGATCGGCGTGGTGGAGAACATGTCGTGGTTCACCGCCGACGACGGCACCCGGTACGAGCTGTTCGGGTCGGGAGGTGGCCGCGCCCTCGCCGACGAGCTCGGGGTCGAGTTGATGGCCCAGATGCCACTCCTCCCAGCAATGGGCCGGGGCGCCGACGAGGGGGTTCCAGTGGCCTTGGCCGCGCCCGGCTCGGAAGCCGAGGCGGCCTTCGACGGTCTCGCCGCTGCCGTCATCGAGAAGCGGCCGCGGATCCGCACCAACCCGGCTCTGGTCATCAATTGAGTCTGCGCACCACGACGCGGTCCACGCTGGCGCTGGGCGTTCGGCATCTGCCTCTCCATACTCTTCGTCTCGTTGTGGGGACGGGCGGTGGTCGCCGACACCAAGACCCTCGGTGAGTCCCTCGCCCCCCTCGGCCGGTCCGACGTGGTCGGCGATCTCCTCGCCGACTGGATGTCCGCCGAGCTCAGCGAGTCGGCTGTCGATCCGGCGGTGGCCGTCCCCACGGTCGACCTGGTGCTCGGATCCTCGACAGTCGAACACGCCATCGCCGTCCTCGTCGATGAGATGGTCGTCGCCGCGCGCGTCCTCCGATCCGGCCGGGTCCAGCGTCGACGTGCGCTCGCTGATCGCTCCTGCCATACCCGAGGTGGCCCTCGGTCTCGGCTGAAATGGGCTACCCGGTCACCGAGCCAGCGGTCCACGAGGTGGTCGAGGACCTCGACCCGCTGGTGATCCGCCAGCCCGGGACGCGGGCCCTGGTCGGGCCGAGCTCGTCGACGGCCGCACGGCTGGGCACCGCCTCCCTGGTCGCCTTTTTCGGGCTCCTCACCTTCGGGGCCGGGTACATCCTGCTCTCGCGCGATCGGTTGCAGGCGTTGCGCTCCCTGCTCAACCGGGTGGCCGTCGGTGGTGCCAGCTTCGCAGTACTGCTCCGGCTCGGCTCCTGGGCGACGGACCCCCAGGGTGGCCGGGCCCCGGTACAGGAGACCATCTCCAATCTCGCCGCTTCCCAGTGGATGTTCCCCATGCAGGTGGCGATCGGCGCCGCCTTCGTGGGCAGCTTGGTCTACTTGGTGCGGCGTCAGGTCAGACGGGGGGGAGGGTCCCGGCCGAGAGCCGGATCAGCCAGACCACGACCAGAGCCAGCAGATTCGCGAGCAGGACGAGGTTGAGCGTCCGCTGACCGATCGGCGCCACCCGGCCCGATCGGCGCAACAGGTACCAGACCCACGCACCGGCCAGCTGGGCGAGCACCAGGAACACCAGCGGGTGAAAGGTCAACGCCCGTCCCCAGTCGCCCCGCACGACAGAGGATGCCGCCCGGGTCATCCCACATCCCGGGCAGGCGGTCCCGGTGCAGAGAGCGAAGGGGCAGAGAGTCGGCCCGTCCTCGACGGTCCCGCCGAGACCGACCAGGAAGACTGCGAGGAGCGGTGCCGACAACGATGAGGCGGTGACGCCACACACTGTCCATGGTCCGAGGATACGTGACGGCCATGGTCACATCCCGAGTCGGTCCAACGACCGGTAGAGATGCGAAGCCGGGGTGAGGAACCAGGGCTTGCCGGTGTAATAGAAGCGCCCCTTGTGCCCGATCCTGCTGTACACGCTGGGCGGGTCCTCCCCGAGCAGCATCCCGGCCAGCTCGTATCCGAGCTGGCATGACAGGCCGACTCCGTGGCCGGCGTAGCCGAGGGCGTACCAGGCCCCGTCGACACGCCCGATGTGCGGGGTCAGGTCGAAGGGGATCCCCAGCTTCCCACCCCACACGTGAGTGATGGCGACGTCCTCGAGCTGCGGCCAGAAGGTGACGAGGGCGCGGCGCAGGTCGTGAGCCAGAATCGACGAGGTCGAGACCGGTGTGCAGGCTGCGCCGACCCCCCAGCAGGATGCGGTCGTCGTGGGTGCGTCTCATGTAGTTGAGGAGACGTCGCTTGGTGTAGGTCATGGAGGAGCCGGGGAAGATGGCGTCGGCGCCTGCTCTGCCGATCGGCTCCGTGACGATGATGTACGACCCAATCGGGACCACGAGACGTGCCAGTTCCTTGGCGGGTCGCTCCGTCGTGTAGCCGTTGGTGGCGAGGATCACCTCCCCGGCGCGGATTCGTCCCCGGTTGGTGGTGACGTCGAACCCGCTCGTGTCCCGCTCCCAGGCGAGCGCTTCGCATTCGTCGACCAGGGCGACCCCGGATCCCTTGGCCTCGGCGGCGAGGCCGAACGAGAGACGGGCGGGGTGGACCCCGAAGCCCTCGGGCTCGTACATGGCCGCGTCGAAGTGACCGCCACCGACCACCCTGCCGATCTCGTCGGCGCCCAGGACCTCCCAATCGACCCCGAACTGCTCCCGATACGAGGCGACATGGGCTTTGAACTTCTCGAGGTGCTTGGGACCGCGTCCCAGCGCAGCCATGCCGCCGTCGTGGATCAACGCGTCGACCCCTGGCCTGGTGGCGTATTCCCGGACCAGTTCGATCGACCGGACCGTGGACATCCACATCTCACGGCCGATCTCCGGCCCATGGGTGGCGGAGACACTGTCCACACCGGCTTTCACATCGGGCGAGACCATGCCTCCGTTGACCGACGAGGCACCTCCGGCGATCTCGCCGGCGTCGACCACTGTCACGCTCTTGCCCGCTGTTGCCAGTCGGAGCGAGGCCGACAGACCGGTGAGACCCGAGCCGACGATCAGGTAGTCGGTCTCGGTGGGCAGGTCGGTGGTGAGGCCCTCCGGCCGCGGGTGGTCGTCCACCCAGAAGGGCACCTGCTTCACAGGGTGGAGAGCCCCGCCTCGAACAGGGAAGCCATCTCCGCGACCTGGTCCTTCGTCATCACCAGTGGTGGTGACACCTGCAGGCCCCCACCTCCCACGGCACGGGTCAGGACACCGGCGCTCCGGCAGGCAGCGGCCGCCCGGGCCGGCAAGGTGTCGTCGTCGCCGACCTCCAGTTGGACCGCGGCGAGGGCGCCGACGCCACGACGGACGTTGGAGACAACGTCGAGACTCTCCAGCCCGACGAGGGCTTCGTAGATCTCGTTCTCCAGTTCGGCTGCCCTGGCGATGAGGCCGTCTCGCTCGATGATGTCCATGACCGCCAGGCCGGCGGCACAGGCGGTGCTGTGGCCGGAGTAGGTGTAGCCATGGCGGAAGATGAGCCCCGGGGTGTCGAAGAAGGGGGCGGCGATGTGGGGCGCGGCGATCACCCCGCCCAGTGGGGCGTAACCGCTGGTGACACCCTTGGCGAAGGTGATCAGGTCCGGCTCGAGACCGAACTTGTTGGCTGCGAACCAGTCGCCGACCCTGCCGAAACCGGTGATCACCTCGTCGGAGACGTACAACGCACCGGCATCCCGCATGGCCTGACGCACCCGGCTCAGGTACTCGGGGCTGACCGGCCGGATGCCACCGGCGCCGATCACCGCCTCGACGAATATCCCGGCGACACGCTCCGCACCGGCATGGTCGATGGCCTTCTCCACCGCCTCGGCATCGTCATGGGGGACGAGGACCACGTCTGCGACGAGATCGCCCGAGTATCCGGTCCGATTCGGTTCCATCCCGCCCAGGGTGGTGCCGTAGGGGTGCATCCCGTGATAGCCCCACTCCCGGCCGATGAAAACGGTCCGCTCCGGCTGGCCGATGGCGTTGTAGTAGCGGCGGGCCAGCTTGGCGGCGGTGTCGACGGCGTCGGAGCCTCCCGAGCCGAAGAAGACCTTGGACCCGGGATCGGGAGACACCGCCGCGATCCGCTCGGCGAGATCGAGCGTGGGGCGGGTGGCGTAGTCGATGAAAGTGTGGAAGGCGGGGAGCTTGCGGGCCTGGGCATCCATGGCGTCGATGACCTCGTCGCGGCCGTAGCCGACGTTCATGTACCACAGCGAGGCGGCGGCGTCGAGGTAACGGTTGCCTTCCTCGTCGTAGACGTAGATGCCCTCACCACGATCGATGACGAACGGGGCGTGCTGCACCTTGGTCATGTCGGCAAAGGGGTGCCAGAGAGATCCCATATGGCGCCGGAGGCTAGTGGTGGCGGGCCAAGCGTGTGCAGTTGAGGTCGCCATGCGACCTCAACTGCACACGCTCAGGGCCACACGCTCCCGGCCAGGCCATACTGCCGTCGCATGAATGCTGATCTCGTGTTGCTTGGGGGGAGGATCTTCACGGCCGAGGCCGATCGTCCCTTCACCGAGGCCGTGGCCTCCCGTGGTGACCGGATCGTGGCCTTGGGTGCCGAGGCGGAGAGCATGATCGGGCCCGAGACGACTGTGATCGATCTCGAAGGAGCTCTGGCCACACCGGGGTTCATCGACGCCCATGTCCATCCGGCGACGAGCGGTCTCGACAAGCTCCGCTGCCACTTCGACGACGCCCATGACGCCGTTTCGGCGGTCGAGACCGTCGCCGCCTATGCAGCCGCCAACCCCGACCTCCCCTGGATCATCGGCGCCGGCTGGGCCCCATCCTGGTTTCGGGGTGGCTGCCCCTCGAAAGATCTGCTCGACGCCGTGGTCCCGGATCGTCCCGTCCTCATCCCCAACACCGACGGGCACGGGGCCTGGGCCAACTCACGTGCTCTGGAGATCGCCGGCATCGGCGCCGACACCAGCGGATCCCGACGACGGTCGCATCGAGCGGAACCCGGACGGGTCGCCCCAGGGAACCCTCCATGAGGGCGCTTTCGACATGGTGATGAAGTTCGCCCCGCCCGACACCGTCGCCGACTTCGCCGCCGGGCTGATCCGGGGGCAGGAGGAGATGCTCCGCCACGGGATCACCGGTTGGCAGGACGCCAACATCGGGGGAAATATCCACGACGCCTACCTCGAGGTCGTCCGGGGCGGGCCGGCTCGTAGGTCGGGTGGTGGGGGCGATGTGGTGGGACCGGCTCCGCGGTCTCGAGCAGATACCAGATCTCGTCGCCGGCCGCGAGCGGGGTGGTCCCCGGTTTCGTCCCACCTCGGTGAAGCTGATGGTCGACGGAGTCGTCGAGAACTTCACGGCGTCGATGCTGACCCCCTACTTCGACGGTGACGGCACGCTGACCCAGAACCGTGGCATCGACTTCATCGACCCTGACGTGCTGGAGGAGGCGGTGACCGCCCTCGATCGTCTCGGTTTCCAGTGTCACTTCCACGCCATCGGCGACGGCGGAGTCCGCAACGCCCTCGACGCCATCGCCGCCGCCCGTGCCAGCAACGGTCCCGGCGACAACCGTCATCACATCGCCCACATCCAGCTGGTGCATCCCGACGACATCGCACGTTTCGCAGAGCTGGAGGCCATCGCCAACGCCCAGCCGTTGTGGGCGTGTCACGACAGCCATCAGACCGATCTCACCATCCCATTCATCGGCGAAGAGCGCTATCGGTGGCAATACCCGTTCGGGTCGTTGCTGGCTGCGGGTGCCCCCATGGCCATGGGCAGCGACTGGGGGGTCTCGACCTGCAACGTGATGGAGGAGGTGGATGTCGCCATCACCCGGACCGGCTCCGAGGGAGGCCCCCTGGTCATCGAGGAGGCGATCGACCCCTTGGTGGCCCTCACCGCATTCACCCTCGGCTCGGCCTACGTCAACCACGCCGAGGACGTCTCCGGGTCGATAGTCGTCGGTAAGCTCGCAGACTTCGCGGTGCTGGACCGGGATCCCATCAGGGACGGGCCGTTTCGCGACGCCGAGGTCGTGAGAACGGTCGTCGGTGGAGAGGTCGTATACGAAGGTCACTGATGGTCGAGGCGGTCGAGGTCGTAGGGGTCACCAAGCGCTTCGACGACGACGTGCTCGCGGTCGACGCACTCGATCTGACGGTCTCCGACGGTGAGTTCTTCTCGCTCCTGGGTCCCTCCGGCTGCGGGAAGACCACGACCCTTCGCATGATCGCCGGGTTCGAGTTCCCCACCGAGGGGAGCATTCGCATCCATGGGCACGAGATGGGCCTGCGGCCGCCCAACCAGCGGCCGGTGAACACCGTTTTTCAGTCGTATGCCTTGTTTCCCCACATGTCTGTCTACGACAACGTGGCCTTCGGCCTCCAGATGCGCAAGGTGGCCAGCGCCGATATCGACGCCAAGGTGAGGCGCGTGCTCGATCAGGTGCAGTTGACACGACGTGTCGACGCCATGCCCAGCCAGCTCTCCGGCGGCATGCAGCAACGCGTTGCCCTGGCCCGGGCGCTGGTCAACGAGCCCGAGGTGCTCTTGCTCGACGAGCCCTTGGGCGCCCTGGACCTCAAACTCCGTCAGAACATGCAATACGAGCTCAAGGACCTCCAGGCACGGGTGGGGATCACCTTCATCTACGTCACCCATGACCAGGAGGAAGCGCTCACCATGTCCGACCGGATCGGGGTGATGAGCGAAGGAAAGCTGTTGCAGGTCGGTGATTCCAAGGACATATACGAGAGCCCTCGCTCACGATTCGTCGCCGACTTCATCGGTGACATCAACCTGATCGCCGGCGAGGTCACCGCCGCCGGATCGGCCCGTCTGGCCAATGGCGCCGAGGTGGGCATCGGGCCGGGGCATCCTCCAACCGGTCACGTCACTCTCGCCGTCCGGCCCGAGCGGTTTCGGCTGCATCAGTCGGGTGATGTGGTTCCCGACGGACGCAACCGGATGAAGGGTCGCATCGTTCGCCGCACGTACTACGGCGACGTCTACTACTACGACGTGGAGGCGGGTCTCGCCGAGCCGATCGAGGTCAAGGAAGAGAACCGCCCGGACGTCGAGCTGCACGACGTCGGTGACGAGGTCACGGTGAGCTGGCGAACCGAGTCGGCCAACCTGGTCGCGGACTGATGTCTCAGCTCCCGGCAGCGCCCGATACCGAGGAGGCTCCGGTCACCCCGGAACTCGAGAAGGCTGCCGAGCGAGCCGAGTCGAGGAGGGGCTTCTTCATCGGATCTCCCGCCGCGGGGTACCTGATCCTGTTCTTCGCCATCCCGCTGGTGCTGGTGTTCGTGTACTCGTTCGCCAGTCGATCCTCGACCGGCCAGACCCTTCTCCAAGACTGGAACCTCGACTCCTACCGGAGGATCTTCACCCCGCTGGTCGGCGAGATCTTCGTCCGATCCCTACTGCTCGCCGGGGTGACGACCGTCGTGTGCCTGTTGCTCAGCTATCCGTTTGCCTACTACATCGCCACCAGGGGGCCCTCCCTTCGAAACGTTCTCCTGGTCCTGGTGATGATCCCGTTCTGGTCGAACTTCCTGGTCCGCACCTATGCCTGGCGGGTCCTCCTCGGATCCGATGGGCTGATCTCCCAGATCAGCCAGGCCCTCGGCGGCGAGCCGGTACGGATCCTGTTCACCAACTCGGCAGTCCTCCTCGGCCTCGTATACGGCTTTCTCCCCTTCATGGTGCTGCCGTTGTACGCGTCGATCGAGCGTCTCGATTGGAGACTGGTCGAGGCGGCGCGAGACCTGTACGCCAGCGGATGGACCGCATTTCGCAAGGTGACTCTGCCCCTCTCGATGCCGGGAGTCGTGGCCGGCTCGATACTCGTGTTCATCCCCTCGCTGGGGGCCTATGTGACGCCGGCTCTGCTCGGTGGTGCCAACACGGTGCTGATCGGGGACTACATCGTGAGTCAGTTCCTCGCCGCCCGTAACTGGCCGTTCGGGTCGGCCCTTTCCTTCGCAGTGATGTTCGTCATGCTGGTGGCCACGATCTTCTACTTCCGCGCGGGAGCGAATCGAACATGAGCGGGTCCAGAGTGAGCCGCGGTGTCGATCGGATCCTGGCTCTCAATGCCTGGGTGATCTTCCTCTTCCTCTATGCGCCGATCGTCCTGCTCATCGTCTTCTCGTTCAACGACAACAACAACGTCTCCATTTGGACCGAGCCGTCGCTGCGGTGGTACGGGGAGATGTTCCGGGACCAGGCGGTGATGAATGCGCTGAGGAACTCGCTGATCGTCGCATTCGCCTCCACGATCGTCAGCACGATCCTGGGCACGATGCTGGCGATCTCCCTGGAGCGGTACCGCTACCGGGGCCGGGGCACCATCGACGGGCTCGCCTACCTGCCGATCATCATCCCGGATGTCACCATGGCAGTGGCGCTGCTGGTCTTCTTCTTCCAGTCGTTCGGGATCCTCGACGATCTGCTCGGAATCAGCATGACCACCGGGTTGTCCACGATCACTCTCGCTCACATCGCTTTCACGATCTCCTTCGTCGCCGTCGTCGTACGTGCCCGCCTGGCGCAGTTCGATGCTGCGATGGAGGAAGCGGCAGCCGACCTCTACGCGTCCCGCTGGCAGACGTTTCGACGGATCACGCTCCCCCTCATCGCTCCTGGTGTGGCCGGTGGCGCCCTCCTGGCCCTGACCCTCTCGCTCGACGATGTCGTAGTGACCCAGTTCGTGTCCGGCCCCGGCTCGACCACCCTGCCGGTCTATGTCTTTGGTCTGGTGAGGAGAGGTGTCACCCCTCTCATCAACGCAGTGAGCGTTGTGATGCTGGTGGCGTCGATGATCCTCATCGGCATCTCGCTCGGTTTCCAGCGAGGCGCTACCGCCCGAGGCCAGAAGCTTGCCGACCCGGACGCGTTCGCGCGAGGAAATTACCGCCGAGGTCTGATCCCCGTGCTGCTGCGACCGGGCTAATGTCGCAGATCGGCTGGGCTCTGGCCCGTTTTCGCTAGTGGGAGATTGAGATGATGAGGAGCATGAGGTCGCTTCTCGCCTTGGTTGCCGTGATGGCACTTCTGGCTGGATGCGGTGGAGATGGTGATGCGGAGGCGGGTGGGGGCGAGGCCCCTGACTGCGCCCTCGACGAAGTCGACGGGGATCTCAACTTCTACAACTGGTCGGAGTACATGGACCCCGACCTGGTCGCTGCCTTCGAAGAGGAGTACGGCGTAACGGTCACCTCCGACTTCTACGAGTCGAACGAGGCGATGCTCTCCCAGCTCCAGGCTGGGGCCAACTACGACCTGGTCGTCCCCTCCGACTACATGGTGGGCATCATGATCGAGGAGGGGCTCCTCGCTCCCATCCCCGACGAGGCGGTGCCGAACCTGGCCAACCTCGCCCCACGGTTCACCGAGCTCCCCTATGACCCGGGGCCGGAGTACTCCGCGGCGTACCAGTACGGCACCACCGGGCTGGGCGTGAACGTCAGCCTGGTGGGTGAGGACTTCGACCCCAGTTGGGCGTTGATCTTCGACCCCGAGCTGACCACGACGTTCCCTGGAGGGGTGTCTGTTCTCAATGACCCACGGGAGGCGATGGGCGCCGCCCTCAAGTATCTCGGCTACTCCCTGAACGACACCGACTTGGAGCATCTCCAGCAGGCCGCCGACCTGATCGCAGCGGCCAAGGACGGGATCACGACATTCGACTCGGATCAGTACGACGAGGCACTGGCCAACGGCGAGGTGGCGGTCTCTCACGGCTATTCGGGCAACATGATCGTGGGAATCGGGGCGCGGAGAATCCGGATGACTTCGTCTACATCCTCCCCAAGGAGGGAGCGACGTTCTGGATCGACAACATGACGGTTCCTGCCAACGCCGAGCACCCCTGTACCGCGTTCACGTTCATGAACTACATCCTCGACGCGGAGAATGGTGCGACCCTCACGAATTGGAACTACTACGGAACGCCCAACGCCGCCTCGATCGACCAGGGTCTGGTCGATGAAGAAGTGGTCGAGTTCTACGCCGATACCGAGACGGCGGAAGGTCTGGAGATCATCGAAGACACCGGCGACTACGAGATCAACTTCACCGACTACCTGGCGATCGCCAAGAGCTGAGCCTGCACGGTCCCGACACGACTCCCATCGTCGGTGGGGAGATCGTTGCCGAGCGCTCTCGTCGCCGGGCTCACGGTGTTCCTCACCCGCGCCTCGATCAACTGACGGAGTCATCCACATCCGATGCGTCGGGGTACCGTTCCCACCATGTACGGCGGGCAGATGCGCGTGCTCGGAGATCTTCGGCGACTCTCGCGGACCTGGGCCGCGGCCACGGTTCTGCCTGCGTCGACATGATCCGCAAGTACACCGAAGACCGGATCAACCTCACCTCGAAGGAGGACTGGAGCGGTGGGCGTGCCGACCGCGACCTGATCCTCACCTGCGCCGACGCCACCTTGGAGCATCACGAGCGCTTCTCCGAGAGTCTCTATACCGAGATGCTGGCGATGGCGGATGCCGCCGGCATAACCCCCCAAGAGGCGGTGGCGGTGGGAGGTTTCACCGATCTCGCCGACGTGGTGCGATCGCAGGTGGGTGTCGCTCCTGATGAGCACAACTGCACCGGGATCATCAACCCCCGCACCGGGATCTTCGCCCAGACCTGGGACATGCATGCCTCGGCGGGCGAGTTCGTCCTCATGCTCGAAGCTCGACCCGCTGATCGGGCCGGATGCATTCGTCCAGACCACCGCCGGTTGCCTCGGGCAGATGGGGATGAACGAGGCCGGCATCACAGTCGGCATCAACAATCTCACTGCGATGGGAAGACCCGGGGTGACCTGGCCGTTCGTGGTGCGCAAGGCTCTGGAGCAGACCGACCTCGACGCCGCGATCGAGGTCGTCGTCGGCGCCGATGTCGCCGGGGGCCACAACTACTTCGTGATGGGGCCGGAAGGCGAGGGCGCCACCGTCGAGGCGATGCCGCCGAGCAAGCGGGTGACGCGGACCAATGGGTCGCCGCTGGTCCACGCCAACAACTGCCTCTATCCCGAGACCATGGCCGAGGAAGGGCCGCGCAACCCCGAGTGGAGAGCCAACAGTGAGGAGCGGCTCCGGCTCGGGATCGAAGCTCGCCGACGACCTCGAGGCGTTCTTCGCCAGCCCGACGATCTCCCGGCGCGCCGACGACATGGCGGAGGTGGCCACCTGTGGGGCGGTGATCGTCGAGCCCGCCAAGAGGAAGATGAAGGCGGTCTGGGGGGTGCCTGGAGACCACCCGTGGGAAACCTTCCGGCTCTGAGCCTCGAGATCGTCAACCTCGACGCCGGCGATGGCGGAGGATCTGGAGCGGATCGAGCTCCTCTCGTTCCCGATGGCCAATCCTGATGACCTCCTCTCCGCCAGACGACATCCGGGCCTATGCCGAGGTGTTCCCGGAGGGCTACTTCGTGGCTCTGATGCTCGACGGCGTGCCCGTGGGCCAGGGGGCCGGGATCTATCTCGACTTCGACTTCGACAACCCCCAGCACACCATCGCCGGGATCACCGGTGATCACCAATGTGGCAACCACGACCCCGACGGGGCCTGGTACTACGGCACCGATATCACCGTTCACCCCGACCATCGCGGCCACGGCATCGGTGCCCGGCTCTACGACGCCCGGAAGGGCCTGGTCGTCGCAGCCGGGAAACGCGGGATCATCGCCGGTGGCTCTCTGCCCGGCTTCTACCAGCACAAGCACGCCATGACGGCGGCGGAGTACGTCGACCGCGTCGTGGCCGGCGATCTGACGCGACCCGACCCTCAGCTTTCAACTGGCCCAGGGCTTCGAGGTGCGGGGGATGCTCGAGGACTACCTCGAGGACGAGGCAGACGATGGTTGGGCCGCCCTGATCGTCTGGGAGAACCGACCATGATCGAGACGATCGGCATCCTGAGCGGTTCGGGTTGGGCGGCCGGGATCAATCTCTATCTGGTCACGCTCATGTTGGGTGTGGCGGGACGTGCCGGATGGGCCGACATCCCTGACGTGCTCACCAGGGTCGACGTGATGATCGTCGCCGGGGTCCTCTTCGTCGTGGAGTTCTTCGCCGACAAGGTTCCCTATTCTCGACAGCTTCTGGGACAGCATCCACACCTTCATCAGGCCTATTGGGAGCGGCGGCGATCGGTGCGGTGATCGCCGGTGCAGTCCGACAGCATCGGCGCCGCCCTCGGGGCCACGGTGGCCGGGTCTGCTGGCACTCGACGCACACTCGGCCAAGGCCAGCACCCGGTTGGTGGTCAACACCTCGCCTGAGCCGGTGAGCAACATCGGGGTGTCGTTGGCCGAGGACACGGGGGTGGCCCTGCTGGTGACCCTCGCGGTCACCTACCCATTGGTCACCATCGTCGTGGTGGCGGTGCTGGTGGTGGCCGCCACGGCCCTCACCATCTGGCTGTGGAAGTCGATGCGCCGCGCCTGGGTCGGGTCAAGCAACGCTTCCCCGGTATTCAGTCTCACGAGCCGTCTGTCCTGCGGACAGACGGCATATCGAATTTCATTCGATATGCGTCTTCCGCTCGGTCATGCCGTTGAGGATCTCCAGCACCACCCGGTTGGCCAGATAGGCCGTCTGCTCGCCGGGCCCGTCGTAGGGTGGCGAGAGCTCGACCATATCCGCCCCGAGCACCCGAGATCACGTGGAGAGACGACGCACCGTGTCGAGGATCTCACGGGAGTTGAGACCCCCCGGCTCCGGGGTGCCGGTCCCCGGGGCCAGCCCGGGGTCGACGACATCGATGTCGACCGAGATGAACACACCCTTGGCGCCGCCCTTGATGGAGTATCTCGACCGCCTCGTCGACGACGTCGTCGAGACCGCGGTCGACGATCTCGTTCATCAGGAAGGAGCGCATCTTGTTCTCGCGCATCCACTCCATCACCTCGGGCTCGGGCCAGTACCCGCGCAGGCCGATCTGGACGAAACGGTGCCCGGGTACCGCCCCCGACTCGATGAGACGTCGCATGGGGAGCCCGTGCCCGATCAGACTCCCGTTCTGGGTGAAACCGGTGTCGGCGTGGGCGTCGAAATGGATCAGTCCCACCTCACCGAAACCGTGGGCACGGGCGACACCGAGGGCGTTGGGCCAGGTGATGGTGTGGTCGCCACCGAGGATGATCGGCACCTTCCCCGCCCGGGCGACCTCGGTGACCACGTCGGCGATCCGGTCGATCGACCCCTCCAGTTGACCTGGCTGGACGTACACGTCACCGATGTCGACGACCCCGAGCACCTCGAACGGGTCGAGCCCGGTGGGGAGGTGAGGGCGGTACCCATCCATCGCGCCGTAATCGGCGTTGCGGATGGCGGATGGGCCGAATCGCGCGCCGGGTCGGTAGGTGGTCCCCCAGTCGAATGGCGCCCCGAGGATGACCACGTCGCCGTCGCCGAGTTGGTCCATGGTCACTGCCGGGCAGCCGAGGAACGAGTTCCGTGACGCGAAGGAGATGTACTCGGCCGAGGCGAAGGGGATCTCGGTCTTTCGCTCCTCGTAGGGCGTGAACATCGGCTCGTTACGCTAACCGTCTGTGGCAACCTTGGAAGGCATGACCCACGAGCGGGTCCAGCGCACCTATCTCACCCTGGTCCTGCTGCAAACCCTCGCTGCATCGCTGATCTGGGGGGTCAACACGCTCTTCCTCCTCGACGCCGGATTGAGCATCACCGAGGCCTTCGTGGCCAACGCCGCCTTCACTCTCGGGATGGTGATCTTCGAGGTCCCCACCGGCGTGGTGGCCGATGCCGCCGGCCGGCGCACCTCGTTCATCCTCGGTGCCGTCACCCTCCTGGTCGCCACTCTCGCGTACCTCGCCCTCTGGTACGTGGGCGCCGGGATCGGATGGTGGGTGGTCTCGTCGGCGTTCATCGGGCTCGGGTTCACGTTCTTCTCCGGGGCCACCGAGGCATGGCTGGTCGACGCCCTGACCGCAACCGGCTTCCCCGGCTCGATCGAGGAGGTCTTCGGCAAGGGACAGACGGCGGTCGGGACTGCCACGCTCATCGGCACGATCAGCGGTGGGTTCCTGGCCCAGATCAGCCTGGGGCTCCCCTATCTGGCCCGCTCTCTCCTCCTCGTGGCCGTGATCGTGGCCGCCTACCTCTGGATGCACGACATCGGCTACACGCCGGCGCGGACCGGCTCGGTGAGCAACGAGGTCAGGACGATCTTCAAGGCCTCGGTCGAGCACGGGTGGCGCAACCGCCCGGTGCGGATGTTCATGCTCGCCGCCCCATTCTCGGCCGGGGTCGGGATCTGGGCCTTCTACGCCTTCCAGCCCTATCTGCTCCAGCTGTTCGGCGACGAGTCGGCCGTCTACCTCTCCGGCATCGCCGCCGCCATCTTCGCCCTGGCCCAGATGGTTGGTGGGGCTTCGGTCAGGTGGGCGAGACGACGTTTCGACAGTCGCAGCTCGGTGATCATCACCCAGGCCACCTTCACTGCCATTGGCCTTGGGAGCGGTGGGGGCGGCTCAGGTGCTCGACATCCCCATCGGGTTCTGGGTGGCTATCTCGCTGTTGGCGATGATCGCCCTGATCGGGGCGCTGTCGGCACCGATGCAGCAGGCGTACATCAACGACGTCATCCCGTCGCAGCAGCGAGCCACGGTCCTGTCGTTCACGTCGCTGATGGGAAGCGCCGGCGGGGTGGTCGCCCAGCCCGTCCTGGGCCGGGTCGCCGACGTCTACTCATTGGGCCTCGGCTATGTCGTCGCCGGTGTCCTCTACGCCTTCCAGCTCCCGTTCCTCTGGGCGGTGCGCCGGATGCGTCTCCCCGCCGACGGCGTGGCCAAGCCGTCGGATGCCACCATGGATGACGATCTGGCATGATGACCACCGATGAGTGAGCACAGCGAAGAAGCGGACGACGGCAGCGACGGCCGGATGGGCAGGGCCATCCTCAGGGGCGTCGGGCTCGGGTTCCCGATCTGTCTGATCGGCCTCACCGTGGCCGTGTGGCTGATCACCGATCTCGACCTTGCCGACTCCTTCGCCACCGCGCTCCTTCCCGGCATCCTGCTCGGCGGTTTCGCCGGCGGTTTCGCCGGTCTCGCCATGACGATGGACTGAGCGTTACGAACGACCGACCACCAGCCTCCGGGCAGGGGAGAACCCATCATCCAGAGGCGGGACGGGCATCGAAGGGGATCGAATGACGAACCCTCGCCGCGTCCTCATCACCGGTGCCACCGGATACATCGGTGGTCGTTTGGTTCCCAGACTCCTCGAGGACGGCGTCTCGGTGCGCTGTTTGACGAGAGATCCCCACAAGCTCGACGACATGTGGTGGCGTGGCGACGTTGAGGTCGTGGAAGGCGATTTGTTGGAGCCCTCGTCTTTGCAGGGTGTGTTCGAGGGATGCACCGAAGCGGTCTATCTGGTCCACTCGATGGACCAGACAGGCGGCGACTTCGGCCAGCGTGACCGGGAGGCCGCGCGGAACTTCGCCTTCGCCTGCGACGAAGCCCGGCTGCGCCGCACCGTGTATCTCGGCGGTCTCGGGGAAGGGGACCTGAGCCCGCACTTGCGGAGCCGTCAGGAAGTCGGCCGCCTGCTTGCGTCGGGCGCCACCCCGGTCACCGAGTTGCGGGCCGCGGTGATCATCGGATCTGGCTCGGTGTCATTCGAGATGCTCCGCTATCTCACCGAGGTCCTCCCCGTCATGGTGACTCCCAAATGGGTGCACACACGGTGCCAGCCGATCGCGATCCGTGACGTGCTCGAGCTGTTGGTCCATGCGATCCTCGAAGAAGGCGACAGTGTCATCCACGAGATCGGAGGTCCCGACCAGCTCACCTACGAACAGATGATGCGGGTGTACGCGGAGGTCGCCGGGTTGCCCCGTCGTTGGATCATCCCTGTGCCCGCGCTGACACCCCGCCTCTCCAGTCTCTGGGTGGGCCTGGTCACTCCAGTGCCGACGGGGGTCGCCCGCCCGCTGGTGGACAGTCTCACCGTCGAGGTGACGGTGGAAGACAACTCGTTCGCCGACACGGTGGCCGGGCCGCTGATCGGCTACCGCGAAGCGGTGGCGAGGGCGATGCAACGCTCCCAAGACTTCGACGTGCCCACCCGGTGGTCGGGGACGGGAAGGGCTCCCGCATTGCCCTATCCGTCCGATCCCTCCTGGTCGGGCGGGACAGTCGAGATCGACGAGCAGATCGCCGACACCCACGCCTCCCGCGATGATCTGTTCTGGGCGTTCACCAGGATCGGTGGCGACGTCGGCTACTACACGATGAACTGGGCCTGGCGTCTGCGAGGGCTTCTCGACGCCGCTGTGGGCGGAGTGGGTTTGCGCAGGGGCCGGCGTCACCCGGAGCATCTCCGGGTCGGCGAGTCGCTCGACTTCTGGCGGGTCGTCCATGTCGAGCCGGGACGATCTCTGCGCCTATACGCCGAGATGTTGCTGCCCGGTGACGCTTGGCTGTCCTTCGAAGCCGAAGACCTCGATTCGGGGTCACGGCTCATCCAGACTGCAGTGTTCATCCCGAGAGGATTGCTCGGCCGTCTCTACTGGTGGGCGATGTTCCCGTTCCACATACTGATCTTCCGTCGCATGGCATCCCGGATCGTTGGGACGGCCGAGAGACGGGCATCGCCTGTCACTCCTCGCGGAGGCTGAACACGATCGTCTGTAGGTCGGTGAACTCGTGGATGCGCTGGCGTCCCCACCCGGTGTCAGTCCCGGCAGCCCCTCCGAACGGCTGGAAGGTCTCCCAAGTGTCAGTCGAGTCGTTGACGATGACGGTCCCCGACCTGATCCGGTCGGCGTAATAGAAGGCCTTGGTCAGGTCGTTGGTGAACACCGCCGCCTGGAGACCGAGTCTGGTGCGGTTCGCAACCGCTACGGCATCGGCATCGTCGCGTGCGGTGAGGATGGGCAGCACCGGGCCGAACGACTCCTCCTGTGACACTGCCGACTCCTCGGGGACGTGGTCGATGATGGTGAACTCGTAGTAGAGGTCGGTGGGATGCCCGGAGGCACGTTTGCCCCCGACGAGGATCTTCGGCGCCGCGTTCGACGGCATCGGCCATATGCCGATCCATCTTCTGGGCAGTCGGCTCGTTGTTGAGCGGGCCCATGTTGGTCTCGTCGTCGAAGGGGTCGCCGAGACGAACCACCTCGGATGCCTTCAGGGCGGCTTCGACGAACTCGTCGTGCACCTCGTCGAGGACTATGAGACGCTCGGTGGCGACGCACACCTGACCTGCGTTGTAGTAGGCGCCATAGACGGCGGCCTCGGCGGCGCGGTTCGATGTCGGCGTCGGAGGTCACGATCGTCGGACCGTTGCCCGACATCTCCATGATCGACCGTTTCAGACCCATCTTGGAGACGATGCGCGCCCCGGTAGCCGACGAGCCGGTGAACCCGATCGCATCGACACCGTTGGTGGGTCACCAGCGCCTCGCCGATCTCGCCGGCGCCGGGGATGACCGAGATGGCGCCCTTGGGGACACCAGCCTCTTCGAACACCTTGGCCATCTCTAGCAGCGCCCAACAGGTGAACTCCGGTGGCTTGACTATGAGGGCGTTGCCGGTGGCAAGACCGGGCCCGACGTACTCCATCGGGATCATCACCGGGAAGTTCCACGGCGTCACCGCCACCCACACTCCGACCGGGTCGATGCACCGTGAACATGCGTCGTTGCGCTCCGTGGTGGGGATCACCTCCCCGGAGAGACGCTTGACGTCCTCGGCGGCGATGTGGAAGTAGTCACTTGCCTCGGCGATGTCGTCGATCGCCTCGGCCGTGAAGGGCTTGCCCTGCTCCAGGGTGAGGATGCGGGCTACCTCCTCGACCCTTTCCTGCCAGAGCTCGTAGATGCGAAGACACATCTCGGCCCGCTCGAAAGCCGTCCAATGGCGCATCTCTTCGGTCGCCACAGCGGGCCGCGGCGACCGCCCGGTCGATGTCGGCCTGGCAGGCGATCGGGACGTTGTAGATGTGCTCGCCGGTTACCGGGGACGAGCACCTCGTAGTGACCGTCACCCGTGCCCTCGGTCCACTCGCCGGCGATGAAGAGCTTCAGGTCTTGGGCCATGGCAGGAAAGTTAGTCGGTGGCCGGCGTCTCCCCTTCGTCGTCCCGCCGCCCCGGGAGGCCACCGGTATCCTGGCTGACCGCCTTCAAGGAGAGACATGGGTCTGCAGGGAAACAAGACCTCGGAGTGGTTTCAGCGGCGCTCGTCGAGTCTGATCAACGGTGTGTCGAGCCAGTTCCGCTACTGGGGTGACGACGACACTCTGGTAATCGATCGTGGCGAGGGTGGTCACGTCTTCGACATGGATGGCAAGCGTTACATCGACTACCAGTGTGGTTTCGGTCCCATCATCCTCGGTCATGGAGATGAGGCGGTCGTCTCGGCGGTAGCCGAAGCGGCGGCATCAGGCACGTCGTTCGCGATGACTCAGAGGAGAGAGGTCGAGGCTGCCGAGAAGGTGATGGAGGCCCTAGGTTGGGCAGACGGGATGCGCTTCACCAACACCGGCACTGAGGCGACGATGCACGCCGTCCGTCTCGCCCGTGGGCTCACGGGTCGCGATGTGATCCTCAAATTCGAAGGCCAGTACCACGGCATGCACGACTACGTGCTCTTCTCGACGGCCGGAGTGCCGATCGGCGGGCTTGGTTCGAGGTTCGCGCCCGTGCCGCTTCAGTCGAGCTCGGGCATCCCCGAATCGATCAGGACCTACGTCCGCACCCTCCCCTTCAACGACATCGAGATGGCCCAGCGAACGTTCGAGAACGAGGGGCGCTCGCATCGCCGCCGTGATAGTCGAGCCGATGTTGGGCAACGCCTTCGGGCTCTTGCCCGTGGACGGGATTCCTCGAAGGAGTGCGCAAGCTGTGTGACGAGTACGGCGCCCTCCTCATCTTCGACGAGGTGAAGACGGGGTTCCGAATCGCCGTCGGCGGAGCCACCGAGCATTTCGGTGTGAAGCCCGACATCGGGACATACGCCAAGGCGTTGGCAACGGTTTCCCGGTTGCCGCGATAGCAACGACCGCCGCCGTGGCCGAAGGTTGGAAGAAAGGTGGGATCGCACAGGCCGGGACCTACTCGGGCAACAGCGTCGCCGCCGCGGCGGCCAACGCAACCGTCAGCCAGCTGCTGACCGGGGAGCCGCTCGCCAGGGTTGAGAAAGTCGGTCGTTCTCTGATGGAGGGACTCGATGGGATCCTCTCCGACAAGGGAGTGGAATCCCAGGTCACCGGGCACCCCTCGATGTTCTCGATATACATCGGAGAAGGCGAGCCGAAGGAGTTCCGCGACACCAGCGGGCACGATCACGATCTATATGACGAGATCTGCTTCAAGATGATCCGAAAGGGTGTGATGCCCTGTCCTGACGCCCTCGAGCCGTGGTTCGTTTGCGCCGCTCACTCCGACGAGGACATCTCCACCACGCTGGAGGTCTTCGAGGAGTCGCTGACAGAGGCCCTCGCCTCCGGGTCGCACACGGTGAACCGATGACTTCCGTTGCGGTGTCCGGAGCAGGTGGCAAGCTCGCCGGGCCCATCATCACAGCCATCGGGGTCTCCGACGACCTCGAGTTGGTTGCCCTCTACAACCCGAATCGAGCCGGTCAGGACATGGACGGTGTGACCGTCTCCGGCGACCGATCCACCGTATCGGCCGACGTGATCATCGAGACGGCCCACCCCGATGTGGTATTCGAGAACCTCGCCGCCTGGCGGGACTCGGGGATGGCCACAGTCGTCGGCACATCCGGATTCACCCCGGATCGTCTCGAACAGTTGCGGGGTTCGTGGGGCGACGAAACCCCGTGTCTCGTAGTGCCCAACTTCTCGATCGGTGCGGTCCTGATGATGCGTTTTGCCGAGGAGGCCGCCGGTCACTTCGAAGCGGTGGAGATAATCGAGCGGCATCACTCGACCAAACCCGACGCGCCGAGCGGCACCGCGCTGGCTTCGGCGATGGGTGTCAGTCGGGGCGGCGGAGCGTCGGCGAATCAGTCCGCGGAGTTGGTGCCCGGAGCACGGGGGCGCATCTGTCGAAGGTGTCCGGGTCCATGCATTGCGTCTTCCGGGCCTGATCTCACAGCAAGAGGTTGCCCTCTCCAACCCGGGTGAGGTCCTCAGCATCGAGCATCTCTCTACGAGCTACGAGTCGTTCGCCGCGGGTGCGATCTTCGCGGTGCGTGGCGTGATGTCCCTGGAGGGCGGGGTTCACTTGGGTTTGGACGCAGTCCTCAAATAGGTTCATGTGATGGCAAAGATCCACGGCGGCCAGATAATCGCCCGGGCGCTCAAGAACGAGGGCGTCGACACCATCTTCACCCTGACCGGGGGTCACATCGTCCCGATCCTCGACGGGTGTCTCCAGGAGGGGATGCGGATCGTCGACGTCAGCCACGAGCAGACAGCGGCTCACGCCGCCGAGGCCTACACCCGGCTCACCGGCAGGCTCGGGGTCGCCGCCGTCACTGCAGGCCCGGGGTCACCGACACCATCACCGGTGTCGCGACCGCCTTCTACGGGAGCACCCCGATGCTGGTCATCGGGGGGCGCCACCTGATCCGTCAGGAGCTCAAGGGCGGGCTCCAGGAGATGGACCACACCCGGCTGTTCCACTCGATCACCAAGTGGGCGGCAACCGCCTGGCAGGTCGACCGTCTCGCCGACTACATCGCCACCGCGGCCCGTCACGCTTTCGCCGGGCGGGGAGGGCCGGTCTTCCTCGATGTGCCTATGGACGTCCAGTTCGACATGGTCGAGGAGACCGCGGTCCGGTTTCCCGACGGCCTACCGGCAGTCGGCCAGTTTCGGGGTCGACGACGCCGAGGCACTCGACGCGATCGTCGCGGTGCTCGCACCGGTCCGAGAGGGTGATGATGTTCGCCGGCGCGGGGCGCGGGCCGGCGCCGAGAACCGTCTCGCCGAACTCGCCGAGGCTCCTGCAGGCGCCGACGTTCGTCAACAGCCGCGCCCGGGGATCGTTGCCATTCGGTCACGACCTTCCTCGGCAACCACATGCGGTCCAAGGCGATGGCGGAGGCGGACGTGGTCCTGGCGCTCGGTGTCGACTGGGACTTCCGGACCTCCTACGGCGAGCAAGATCGCCCCGGAGGCCACGGTGATCCAGGTCGACGGCGACGCGGCCAAGGTCGGTTGGAACCGTCCCGGCGCACCTCGGCGATCGTCGCCGACCCCATGACGGTCGTGAGCCAGCTAGTCGATCGTGCCGACGATCTCCGACGTGCCGACCTGCCCGTGTGGACCAAGGAGATCATCGATGCCGAGGCAGGCAAGCGGCCGAGGCCGAGACTGCGGCCGCCGACGACTCCTCGCCGGTGATGCCGCAGCGATTCGCCAGCGAGGTCTGCCGACTTCTTCGGCACCGACTCGATCGTCTCGGTCGACGGCGGTGACATCGTCTCCACGACGGCCCGTTGGCTGCAGATCTCGACGCCGGGCCATGTCCTCGATCCTGGGCCATTCGGAACCCTGGGGACGGGCGCCCCGTACGCCATCGCGGCCAAGACCGTCTTCCCCGACAAGATGGTCGGCATCGTGTTCGGCGACGGGGGCTTCGGGTTCAACGGGATGGAGTACGACACCATGGTCCGTCTCGGACTCCCGATCATCGGAGTCGATCGGCAACGACGGAGTCTGGTCGAACATCAAGACCTTCCATCGGATGGCATATCCCGAGCGTCTAGTCGCCACCGACCTCGGGGTGCGTCCGTATCACGAGATGGTGCGGGGCTCGGCGGCTACGGGGAGTTCGTCGACGACCCCGCCGAGATTCGCCCCGCCCTGGAACGGGCCAAGGCATCGGGCCTCCCCTCCCTGGTCAACGTCCACATCGCCGAGACGATGCGGATGTCGTCCAACTACAGCCAGTAGACCGGCCGAGTCACGGGTGGGTCCAGCGATCCCGGGTCGTCGGGGACGTCTACCGCGTAACGCCTGAGGATGTCCAGGGGGCGTCTTCGAGCGGTCTTCGCATTGGTGGCGGCGAGGATCGACCGGTGCCGCTGCGCCCGTCCTCGTGGGAGCGCAGCCAGTTGCCCGCCGTGACACACCAGCGGTCCCCGGGCGACAGGCCCGGGAACTGGTATGCAGGCATCGGTGTGATGAGGTCGTTGCCGATGGCGAGCTGATGATCGAGGAACTCCCGTGTCACCACGGCGCAGATGGTGTGGCTGCCCATGTCCGACGGACCGTCTCGCATGACCCGTCGCGGAACCAGCCGGTGACGGGATCGACCGAACAGGGCTCGAGCGGCGCCACCGAGGACGTTGCGTGCCATCAGAGGTAGATCACGGTCAGGGTCCCCGACGATGAAGCAGTAGACGGCGAACGGGTAGAGCCCGATGCGATTCAACGAGCGGAGAAGAAGGCGATGGCGGCGTACCCGGAGACACCCGCCGCCACCATCCCGACCACGAGCTCCATGCCGAAGCTCCCGGCGGCGACGACGTCCGGGATCGACAGGAGCCCGGCGCCGGCGATGGCAGGGATCGCCGAGGAGGAAAGAGAAGCGGGCCGCCTGCGTGGGCTCGGAACCGCTGCCCGTTCCCTGCAGAGATCGTCGTTCCGGAGCGGGAGATGCCCGGGATCAGGGCGAACGCCTGGGCGACTCCGACCACGACAGCGTCGGGGATCTTCCCGTCCATGAGCTGACGGGTCCCCCTGGCGAACAGCTGCCCGACGACGAGGATCAGACCCGGTGACGATCAGGGCGATGCCGACCATGGTCACGTTCTCCTGAGATTGTCTCCATGCCGGTTCCGGAGCGGCAACCCGATCAGCGCGCCGGGATCGTGCCCGACCAACACCAGCAATGCGATCTTGCGGCCTTCGGGCTCGGTCGCATCCGCAAGCACCTTCAGCACGTCGTCGCGGAAGTAGATGAGAACGGCGATGAGGGTCCCGAGATGGAGGAGGGCGATCACGGCGAGACTCGGCGGCTCGATGTCCACTCCCAAGCTGCTCGAGGAACGCGGGGATGATCACCAGATGACCGACGGACGAGATCGGGAGGAACTCGGTCAGACCTTGGACCAGACCCCAGATGACGGCGGCGAGCACGCCGGCACATAGCGGTCACCCTGTGGAGATCAGGACGGCCAGCCGCCCAGTTGGCGGCGGCGAGGGCGACTTCCGCCGAAGTCTCCGGAGGGCACCGCCACCCCTCCGTCGGTGGCGGCTAATGGGTCCTCGGCGCCAGGGTGGGCCACGACACCTTCGACCTCTGCGCCGTCGTCGAGGAGCACGAGGCGGACCGGGTCACCGACTGCCCGCCCCGTCAGGCAGGGTGACGCCGACCACCCACCAGTCGCTGGGGCGAGGTCGTCGGTGCCGCCTCGACGTCACGGAGCGAGGACGGGGTCTCCTGCGGGCATGGAACGACGGCGACATCACCCCTCACCGCGGTCACGATGAGCCCGGCGGCGACAGGTCGCAACTCGGTGTTCGTCTCGTCGATGATCTCGTCGCCGGCAGTTCGATTGCAACGATGGCGAAGGCTGGCCTCGACACTCGGAGTCGGGCTCGAAACTCGATGTAGGCGGCTACCGCAGGCGACCAGGACGACCAGGCCCATCGGCCCATGGGTAGGGGCTCGAACCAGAGCATGCCCACGACGCTACGGTTGCGACGCTCGGCGGTAAGAAGGGCTGTCGTCAGTCGCTGTCCGACGGGCCGTCGACGAGGACGAGGAGGTCGAGGTCGGCGCGCTTGCGGTGGCCTTGGCCGAGGACTTCTCGTTCTTGGTCTTGCTCGTCCTTCCGGCTTCTGCCACTCGGAGCCCCATCACAGGCGCCCTTCGACGACGTCGAGGTCTTCGAGTCGGTGGCATAGAAACCACCACCCTTGAACACGATCCCACGAGCGTGGAACACCTTCTGCAGGTCGCCGCCGCACTCCTTGTGCTTCTTCAACGGCTTGTCGGAGAAGGACTGGAAGACCTCGATGGTCTCCCCACAGTTCTTGCAGAGGTACTCGTAGGTTGGCATCTGACGCTGGCCGCTCTTGTCGTTGGTGGTAGAGCGGATTTTAGAACCCGACCGGCCGGCTCTTCCATTCCGGCTTCCAGCCAATATGATCGTCAGCAGATGACCTCAACTATCGCCCTGGCGGTGATCGCTGCCTACCTCGTGGGGAGCATCGACTTCGCGGTGATCGTGGGGAGGATGCACGGCGTCGACATCCACGAGCGTCGGGAGCGGCAACCCGGGAGCGTCCAACGTCATGCGTTCGGTCGGGAAGGTCCCGGGCGCGATGGTGTTGCTCGGGCGACACCCTCAAAGGCGTCGTCGGGGCAGCCATGGGGATGATCGCCTCCGGCCCACCGGTCGACCCCCTCGGCCAGTGGGTGTTCCTCGCCGGTTTCGCCGCGGTCGATCGGCCATTGCTACCCGGTGTTCCACCGGTTTCGAGGGTGGCAAAGGGGTAGCCACCGGTCTCGGCGTCCTCTTCTTCACCATGCCCATCGTCGGGCTGATCGTCGTCACGAGTTGGCTCGTCCTGGTCAAGCTGACCAAGACCGCCTCGATCTCCTCGTTGATCGTGTGTTCTGCCATCGATCCCGCTGGCGATCGTGGCAGGGGGTCCGCGGCATGAGCCTGGTCTGGCTGCTGGCGACCGTGTCTTAGTCGTCTGGCGTCACAAGGGGCAACATCCAACGTGTCGTGAGGGCAGCGAGCAGAAAGTCGAGACATGAGTGTCGAAGTCGCGGTCATACCAGCGGCCGGAGGGGAACCCGGATGAGACCGGCGACGCGGGTCGTGCCCAAGGCACTCATCACCGTGGTCGACCGGCCGGCCATCCAGTACGCGGTCGAGGAGGCGGCGAGGGCCGGGGCCAAAGAGGCCGTCGTCGTAGTCGATCTCGACTCCGGCCATCTCATCGCCCAGCACTTCAAGCTGGGCGGGCCATTGCCCGGTCTCGAGGACATCCGGGTCCGACCGGTGGTCCAGGAAGAGCCACTCGGCCTCGGTCACGCCGTCTTCGAAGCCGCCGAGATGGTGGGTGACCGTCCCTTCTTCTGTCTCCTCTCCGACAACATCGTCCGTCCCGGGCAAGACGTGCTCGAGGACATGGCCGCGGGCAGCGACGAGGGCGAGGTGTCGGTCATGTGTCTGCGACGTCTCACCGACGAGTTCCTGGAGAAGTACGGGGTCGTCGTCCCAACCTCGGAGATCGTGGACGGCTATCTCGAGCTCGGGGGAGCGGTGGAGAAGCCCGGGGTCGCCGACGCACCGTCACGTCTCGGTCTCGTCGGCCGGTATCTGTTCACGCCGGACGTCTTCAAGGTGCTGAGCGAGACCGAACCTGGAGTAGGCGGCGAGATCCAGCTCACCGATGCCATCAACGAGCTGGGGCGTCAGGGACGTCTCCGTGGCTACGTGGCCGAGACCGACCTCCTCGACACCGGGACACCGGAGGGTCTTCTCCAGGCGACGAGGTGTTGGGCAGCCATCAGTTCGGGCCCGACGTCTTCGAGTCGTGAGGACCGTCGGAGAAGTTCGTCGATCGATGCTGGGCCTGGTGCGCCCGACCGGGACGGAGAGCGGTTCTCTTCGACGAGGCGGCGGGGAGGATCCTCGCCATGGCCGTGGTCGCACCCCACGACGTTCCCAGCTTCGCCAACTCGGCGATGGACGGGTACGCGGTCAGGGGCAGCGACGTCACGTCGGCGGGCTCGGTCCTCGAGGTGGTCGACGACATCGCCGCCGGTCGGGCATCGACCGTGGTGGTCGGTCAGGGACAGGCCGCGAAGATCATGACCGGCGCACCCATGCCGGCCGGCGCCGACACCGTGGTTCGGGTCGAGGACACCGAGGCGGAGGATGGCAAGGTCCGGATCTCGGTCGCCACCGAGGTGGGCACCTCGGTGCGGCCTCCGGGTGGTGACGTGAGTGCTGGGAGCACGGTGTTCCACCCCGGGGTGCGACTCACCGCCGGCCATCTCGGCGTTCTCGCCACGATCGGGGTCACCCAGATCGAAGTGGCCAAACGCCCCCGGGTGGCGGTCATGTCGACCGGTGACGAGCTGGTCCCGGCTTCGACCCCGTCTCTGGCGCCCGGGATGATCCGCGACTCGAACCGGCCGATGCTCATGCAGCTGGTTGCCGATGCCGGGGCCGATCCCGTCGACATGGGGAGCATCCCCGACGACGCCGACGTCCTCCGTGCGGCGTTGGGTGAGGCCGCGGCGCTCACCGACCTCATCGTCACTTCGGGTGGCGTCTCGATGGGGGAGTACGACGTCACCAAGATGGTGCTGCGTGACGAGGCGTCGGTCGAGTTCTTCCCGGTGGCGATGAAGCCGGGCAAACCCCAGGGCTTCGGCAGTCTGGGCGGCAAGCCCTTCTTCGGGCTACCCGGCAACCCGGTCTCGGTTCACGTCTCCTTCGAGCAGTTCGTCCGCCCCGCCCTGCTGGCGATGCAGGGCGCCACCGCGATTCTCCGGCCGAGGGTGATGGGTGTCGCCGGTGAGGACCTGGAGTCGGACCCGGCGAAGGAGGAGTACCTGAGGGTGCGGCTGGTGTCCGCCGACCCGGGCTTTCGGGTGGTGCGAACCGGTGGCCAGGGCTCGCATGTGATCTCCGGGGTGGCCAACGCCGACGCCTTCGCCGTTCTGGAGGTGGGGGTGGCCAAGGTGGCAGAGGGCGACCCGGTGCTCCTCGAGCTCTTCCGGTCCGATGCGACGAGGGGGTTGAGCGATGGATGAGAAGAACCTGACCCATCTCAACGATGCCGGCGAAGTGCGCATGGTCGACGTCGGGGACAAGCCCGCCACCCGTCGAACGGCCGTGGCCGAGGGTGTGGTCGCCATGCCCGCCGACCTCGCCGCCAGGTTCTTCGCGGTGACCTCCCCAAGGGAGACGCCCCCGCCCTGGTGCGGGTCGCCGGGATCATGGGGGCCAAGAAGACACCGGAGCTGATCCCGCTCTGTCATCCGATCGCGATCGATTCGGTCGAGATCGCCCTCACTCCGGGTGGGCATGGTGTCCTGATCACCGCTACCGTCTCGACCACGGGTCAAACCGGCGTCGAGATGGAAGCCATGACGGCAGTCGCGACGGCGGCGCTCACCGTCTACGACATGGTCAAAGGCGTGGAGCGAGGCGTGACAATCGAGTCGGTCCGCCTTCGCAAGAAGGAGGGGGGAAGGACCGGCACGTGGGAGCGATCAGAGATCTCTTCCGAGATCATTGATTGACAACCATCAGAAAACTAACGTTCGATGAGCGGACGGAGTAACTGAAGACAAATGATGACACCCCTCATAGTTGCCGCGCTGGTGATCGGGGCCATATGGGCCGTATACCTCTTGCCGGCTGTGTTCGGGGAGCGGGGTAGCGCTTCGATCAATTCCACCGAAGAGTTCGACCGGTGGTCCCATTCCGTCGCTCACGTGCAGAAGCACACCGCGGCCGATCTGGCCGCCAGCCACAAGGACCGGATCCGCACCCGCCGGCGCCGCACCCTGGGTCTGCTGACGATGATCGCCATCGCCGCCCTCGCCGCAGCTGCCTACTTCGGCTCGATGCCCTGGCTCCTCGCCGGGTTGTTCTTCTCTTCTCTCCTCGTCCTCTATGTCGTCGCCCTCGCCCAGATGAAGCAGCGTCGGCTCCAGCGTCTCAAGGTGACGCACGTGGCGGAACGTCCCACCGAGTGGGAAGAGCCACAAATCAAAGTCATCGCCAATTGACCCCGGGCCTCCCCGACGAGGTCCGCTCCCTGCTCGATTCCCGCTTCGCCGCTCGCGAGCTCGCCATCTCCGAGTCGCGCAAGGTCGTCCGCTCCTCTGCCAATGCGATCAGGGCGCTGCATCGCTCTGACACGGGAGACAGCCGACGGCTTGATCGCCGAGGCCGGGACGATGCTCTTGAACATCACGACCACCCTCGCCGACCATCCCGAACTCGCTGGGTCATGCCGTGGTCGACGATGCCGCCAAGGAGTACTCCGAGGCGTGCATCACCCGAGCCGTGTTCGCCGGCGAGCCGATTCCCGGGTTCGCCGGCCTCGGTGTCGACCCCATCCCGTATCTGCATGGTCTGGGCGAGGCAGTGGGGGAGATGAGACGGCGTCTGCTCGACCTGCTGCGAGCAGAGCGTCTCGACGATGCCGAGACCCTCCTGACCGAGATGGACGACATAGTCGACCTCCTTGCCGAGGTCGACTACCCGGACGGGATGACCAACGGCCTGCGACGCACCACAGACGTGGCACGTGCGTTGGTCGAGCGGTCCCGCTCCGACCTCACGGCAACGGTCGTCCAAGATCGGCTTCGCCGCGACCTGAAGGGCTGACCCCGCCGGAGCCGGCTCATTCTCGGGCAGCGCCCTTCGGATGTAGGCGTCGAAGTGGGGGATGGCGAACTCCACCCAGCCATATCGAGGCGAGTAGATGAGCCCCTCACGGATCAGCCGGTCACGGAAGGCGGCGACCTGGGAAGTGGTCCTGCCTGCCGCCTCGGCCACATCACCGGATCGATGGGGTCCTGGTCCCAGCGAGGCCAATGCCTGCACGTATGCCACCTCCGACGCCGGGATGCGCGCCGTCCGGGCCGCGAAGAACGACATGTCGAGGGCCGAGGAGGCGTGGGGAGTTGCTCGCTCCACATCGGCAGCCGAGATCGGATCGTCCTGGGCGGCGTTCCAGGTGTGATATGCCCAGGTCTGGACGAAGAACGGATAGCCGTCGGAGTGGTCGACGATGGCAGCGGTCGCCTCGGGCGCCCATTGCACTCCGAGCTCCTCGGCGGGCCGGTTGACGGCTTGGGCCACCTGATCTGGCGTCAATGGCCCGAGGTCGGTGACCGAGAACATGCGCTCGGTGTAAGTGGATGCGGTGGCGACGACGCCCACCAGGTTGGGGAGCCCGGCGAGGGCGATGAAGAGTGGCAGCCCGTCTTGGTTGCATCGATGCACCCCCGCCAGGATCCGGCGTAGATCGTGGGGGTCGACCATCTGCGCCTCGTCGACCGCCAGCATCACCCCGGTTTGACGGTCCTGGGCCACCCTGGCCATCTCCACTATGGCGTCCGACAAGGCTTCGCGGTCGGGCGTCGTGTCGAATCGGTCGACGGTGAGCCCCGTGCCCGCCACCGTGAGTGACACGCTCTCGATCGACCGAAGAGCGCGGGCCGCCCCGGAGCGATCGAGGTCCTCCACGATGCGGCGCGACTGACGCAAGAGACTGCGCAGCGTGTCCTCTCCGCCGACGGCCTCGATTCTGATCACGCGGTACCCGATGTGCTCGGCGAGCGCGGTGAGCTTCCCGAGCAGGACCGTCTTGCCCACCCCACGCAGACCGGTGATCAGCTGGTGCTGGCTGGTGCGGGCAGAGAGGATGCGTCGGAGCGCGATCTCGGCGTTCTCGATGACCCGGTCGCGGCCCACCAGCTCTGGTGGTGGGGTGCCCGCTCCCGGGGCATAGGGATTGGCGATCGGATCGTAGGCTTCAACCGACATGCCTCGACTTTATCAGAATTAGCTAAACAAGAGGCAATTTGGGCGAACCGTGCTGCGGCCCGTACCGCCCGGCCCGTAGGATGATCCCCATGGATCTCGACGGTGTCAGGCTCGAAGTCGACGACCGGGTGGCCACGATCACCCTCGCTCGTCCCGATCGTCGCAATGCCCTGGGTCTGGAGATGCTGCAGAACCTGACCAAGGTCCTGGAGTCGGTCCCCGAGGGATGTGGTGTGGTCGTCCTCGCTGCCGAGGGCACTGCCTTCTCGGCAGGTCACGACCTCGGCGAGATGATCGACCGCAGTGACGACTACTTCACCGAGCTCTTCGACACCTGTGTGCGGATGATGGAGACGATTCACGCCATCCCCCAGCCGGTGATCGCCAAGGTACAGGGCATCGCCACCGCCGCCGGCTGCCAGTTGGTCGCCTCGTGTGATCTCGCCGTCGCCGCCGACACCGCCCGTTTCGCCACCCCCGGGGTGTCCATCGGGCTGTTCTGCTCCACACCGATGGTGCCTGTCAGCCGCGCCGTCGGCCACAAACGAGCCATGCAGATGTTGCTGACCGGTGAGCCGATCTCCGCGGCGCAAGCCGTGGAATGGGGTCTCATCAACGAGGCCGTGCCGGCGGATCGACTCGACGAGACGGTCGCCGCACTCGCCGACAAGATCCTCCGGTTCTCGTCTCACACCATCGCCACCGGGAAGAGGGCCTACTACGCCCAGACCGGTCTCCCCGAGGGTGAGGCCTATTCGGTGGTGGCCCCGGTGATGGCGGGCAACGCCGCGGCCCCCGACGCACAAGAGGGGATGAGCGCCTTTCTCGAGAAACGCCCCCCGGTCTGGTCGGATCGGGACCCTGGATCCTGATGGAGAAGGTCTACCGGACCGAGCTGACCCCGCTGGCGTTCCTGGAGCGAGCGGCCATCGGCTTCCCCGACAAGCCGGCAGTGGTCCATGGCGCCCGACGGCTGACCTACTCGGAGATGGCGACGCTCGCCACCAGGACGGCCCGAGCCCTGGAGGCGTCGGGTATCGGTGCGGGTGATCGGGTTGCGTTCCTCTGTCCCAACATCCCCGAGATGCTGGTCGCCCACTTTGCGGTGCCGCTGCTCGGGGCGGTGCTGGTGGCGATCAACACCCGGCTCGCACCCGAGGAGATCCGCTACATACTCGACCACTCGGGTGCCCGGATCCTCGTCGGCGACACCGAGTTGCTGGCGGCGCTGGCCCCGGTGATCGACGGGTTGCAGACCGTCGAGACGGTGGTGTCCGTCGACGAGACCGGCACCGCGGTGCCCTTCGACACCGTTCCCTGGGACGAGTTCCTCGCCCGGGGCAACGACGAGCCCCTGCCCTGGACGGTGGACGACGAGGAGCGGACCATCGCCATCAACTACACGTCGGGGACCACCGGCCGGCCCAAAGGGGTCATGTACACCCATCGCGGGGCCTATCTCAATGCCCTCGGCGAGGTCATCCACTCCCGCCACAACACCGAGTCGGTCTACCTGTGGACCCTGCCGATGTTCCATTGCAACGGCTGGTGCACCACCTGGGGAGTCACCGCCATCGGTGGGACCCATGTCTGTCTGCGGGCGGTGGACCCGCGAGCGGATCTGGAGACTCATCGACGAGGAGGGGGTGACCCACCTCAATGCGGCCCCGACCGTCCTGATCGGTCTGGTCAACCATCCCGATGCCAGGGCTCTGGACCGGCCTTTGACGGTCACCACCGCCGGGGCGCCACCGTCGCCGTCGCTGATCGAGTCGCTGAGTGGGCTGGGGGTGAGCCTGGTCCATGTCTACGGGCTGACCGAGACCTACGGCCCCCACACCGTGTGTGAGATCCAGCCGTCGGTCGCCGCCATGTCGGCCATCCGATCGTGCCCGCTTCATGGCCCGGCAAGGAGTCTCGTTCGTGACCGCCGACCCGACCAGGGTCGTCGACGATGCGATGGGCGACGTCGCTCGCGATGCCGCCGAGATGGGTGAGGTGGTGATGCGGGGCAACAACGTGATGAAGGGCTACTACGACAACGAGGAGGCCACCGAGACCGCCTTCCGCGGCGGGTACTTCCACTCCGGTGATATCGCCGTCTGGCATCCCGACAACTACGTCGACCTGCGTGACCGGTCCAAGGACATCATCATCTCCGGAGGCGAGAACATCTCCACCATCGAAGTGGAACGGGCGATCGCCTCACACCCGGCAGTGCTGGAGTGCGCGGTGGTCGCCGTCCCCGACGAGAAGTGGGGGGAGCGCCCCAAGGCCTTCGTCGTCCTCAAACAGGGCGAGTCCGTCACCGCCGAGGAGATCATCGAGCACGTCCGCACCCAGCTCGCCCGTTACAAGGCCCCCGACTCGGTCGACTTCGTCGATCAGCTCCCCAAGACCTCCACCGGCAAAATCCAAAAGTACGTCCTCCGCGACAAGGAGTGGGCCGGCCACGAGAAGCGGATCAACTAGGGCGTTGCGTCCCACGAACCCGGGGTTCGCGATCGCCATATCCGGCGGTTATCCGCTCATCTACAAGTCAGGCAGGTCGCCGGGCGATTGAGTGGAGGACGAGACCGTCGGTACAATTCGGCTCCCGCAAGGGGCTGTAGCTCAGCCTGGCAGAGCACCTCGTTCGCAATGAGGGGGTCGGGGGTTCAAATCCCCCCAGCTCCACCCGACCGCCCTGGTGAGGGCGACTTCGCGGGCCAAACGCTGAACGAGGGTCGGCTAGCGAGCGAGGAGATCTTGGAGGTGTCGTACCTCACTCAGGCCATGCGACACCAGCCGGAACGACCCATTCCTGATGTCTTCTTTGGCAGCTTCGAGCTGGGGAACGATGTCTTCGACAAACCCACCCGTAGTCACATAGTCGATCCCGCCACTTTCGATAGAGATCGACACGTTGCCCACCTCGCCCTTCGTGAGATAGTTGTCCACAGCTTCGAATACTGCCAGGTCGAGTCGTTTCACTATCGAGGTGAGAGTGCGTGCTTGCCGGCCATCTAGTGATATCTGACTTGTCGATTGCTCGGACTTCCGGGCCTCGAACTTGGCGTGCTCGTCCTCGTCGACACCGATAGCCCACAACGACCGGCCGGTACGCACCGACTCGGAATGGATGGCATCGAATACACCCTCACCCGATCGTGCGGCAGCGTGAAACACGACGTCTGCTCCCTCATCGATGAGTGCCCGAGCACCCAGCCCACCCAGGGTTTCGCTTGCGAACCCGTCCACAGATCGGCTCAGATATACGTGGCTGACTCTCATGTTGGGGTCGACATAGAAGACCCCCTGCTCGAATCCCTCGTGAAACGGATGCATGAAGGGGGCGTCCATGCCAACCACTATTCCGACATGGCCGGCTGCGGTCTTGTGGGCGGCGACAACACCGGCGAGAAAGCCCATCTCGTGGTGACGGGATGTGATGCAGCTCTCATTTGGACTGCCCACATGGCCAAGCAGGGTGTCTTGGCAGTCGAGCCACAGGAAGAACGTGTCGGGATGGTCTTCGATCAGCTGGTGAACCTCAGGCTCCGTTCCGAGGACAAAGGTCAACACCACGAAACGGGTTCCTCTTGAAAGGCGATCTTCGACCTTGGCCCGCATCATGACCCGACCGACATCGTCGATGAGGTGCTCCGCCTCGATGCCATGCTTTTCCACGGCAAGGTTCAGACCCGTGCTTATCAGCTTCCCGAAGCTGTCATCCTCTGAAGACGACCAGAGGATGACATCTGGCGGCGGCTGGGGGCGGTCCCGAAGACGCGAGCGACTCGTCGAGGAACTCAGCTTCTCTCTTCGTGAGGAGAAGGGAAGTCTTTTACACGCCAGTCCACGAATCCCTTCAGCCGCTCCCCGCGGAGCAGATAATCCTCCGAGCGGTCGGCTGTCATCCACTCTTCGGTGGCTGCATCCAAGGCATGGAGCCGGTCCAAATCGTCGCTGTGCTTCTCGATCCAGGACACCAACTGGGGCCACTCCGTGATCAGGTACTCATGGGCTATCTGGACGACCGCCTCACCGGAAGCCTCTCGGTCGAAGGTGAGGAGCCGCCGCGATCCGAAGGCATCGAGGACGGCTTGCAGCGCCACCGGATCGATGCCCAGGTCGAGGAGGTCCCGCAGGCGGACCGGGCGGGCGGTGCTGGAGTCCCGACCCTTGCGGGTCATGCGGACCATGAGCTGCTCCACCAGATCGCGACCTTCGGCGTCCAGCTCCTCGAGCAGCTCATCTGCGCGGAAGGAGAGAGCGCCCTGGAGCCCACCCAGTTCCTGGTAGTGCGTCAAGCTCAGGCCGTGTGATGTCCGCTCGAAGAGCTCGAATAGTGTGAACTGCAGGATCGGGAGAGCCCCAGGCGCGCCACGCATGTCGGCCACGAGCTGAGCCAGGAGGGCGGGTTCCACGGCCACTCCCACCGCGCGGGCGGGCTCCACCACGGCGAGCTCTATCTCCTGAGGGGTCATCGGCTTGACACTCACCACCGAGTCTGAGAAGACCTCTGCCAGGGAGGGGATGGAAAGAGGCTTGTCGTAGTGGTCGGCTCGCAGCGTCGCAACGACGCGGAGCTGACAACCCTCGTCCTCGACGGCTGTGGCCACCAGCGCGGAGAACCGAGCAACCGTCTCGGGGTCGGAAAGGGCGAATAGCTCCTCGAACTGGTCGATGACCAGTACTGCCGGCCTGTCTATGGTCGCGATGAGGGCTCTCGGGTCGGTATGGAACCGGCGGAGGAGTGTTGCCTGCGCGCCGAACCCGGCGTGGTCCAAGGCCGAGGCCAGCGTCTGGAGTGGTCTCGGGCCCGGTGTCAACAGGACCACCGTGTCACCTCGCTCCCGCAGTACTGGGATCAAACCTGCCTGCGCCGCACTCGACTTGCCCGACCCGGAAGGACCGACAATGGACACGAATCCGGAGCCGCCGTCCAGTTTCCCGAGCACTTCGGCCACCAAGCTCTCCCGTCCGAAATAGACGTCGACGTCATCCTCGGAGAACGCACGCAACCCTCGATACGGATTCGTCGCGGTTTCGGTGGTTGTTGCGGGACTCAGAGTCGGATCCCGTAGCAGCACCCGAACTTCCAGGTCCCGGAGGAGCTCCGAGGGCTCGAGGCCGAGCTCGTCACCGAGGAGCGTCTGGTAGTCCCCGTAGTGGCGGAGCGCCTCGGCCTGACGACCGGAGTGGTACAAGGCGAGCATCATCACCCGCCGTGGCTCCTCGCGTAGCGGGTCGGCTTCGATCGCAGTTCGGGCGAGGTCACGAGCCTCGTCGAAGTCTCCTCGATCGAGATGCACCGCGGCGAGGGCTTCGAGAGCGTCCAACCTGAGTTCTTGCAGGGCGCGGATGTACCCCTGGGCGAAGTCGTCGTAGGCAAAGTCGGCTAGCGGAGGTGCCGTCCAGACTGCCAGGCCGTTCTCGAGTGCGGATCGACCTCCAGCTATGTCACCGGCTCGAACCGCCGCCAATCCCTCCCTGACCAAACGCTCGAATTGCAGAGCATCCACCGCGTCGGGAGACACCGTGAGGAGATACCCAGGTGTCCGAGTCTCGATGAGACCGGCTCGCGCTCCATCGGAGAGGAGCTTGCGAAGATTCGAGACATAGATCTGGACTGAGTGCTCCGCGGTCCGGGGCGGGCTCTCCCGCCAGACCAAGTCGATGATGCGGTCAGTGGGAACGATCTCGTTGGGGTGGAGGAGCAAGACGGCGAGGACGGCACGCTGCTTCGGCGACCCGAGGTCCACATCACCTTCCTCGGATCTCACTCCGAGTTGTCCCAACATCTGGAACTGCAACTTTCCGCCTCACATCCTCGCCGTCCACGATATCTCCCAACCCCTTGCCGGCGCAGGGCCCCTGAGCCCGATCCCTGAGCCCAATCGCGACTGATCGGGCACCAACGGCTTAGCGGCTGGCCAACCTGGCACAGTCTGCGAGACGTCGCTCCGGAATCATCTCGATCCGTCCTCTAGATCCGCTCTAAACCTCGAGGTTGGTCCGAGTTCGGCACGATGCTCGCTCCAGGTTGCACCGAATACTGGTCCGGGCCGGGGCACGAACTCGCTAAGACGGCGCGGTGATCACCTCGTTCGCCATGAGGGGGTCCGGGGTTCAAAGCCCGTTGTCTCCCACCAAAGCCCCCGGTCCGGGAGATTGGTCACTACTGCCGAGCCGGGTGGACGGTCTCGCCACACTCAACAGATCGGGGGTCTGATGGGATGGGTCCTTCTCCTCTGTTCACGCGTGAGAACGAGGTGCAACATCATCGGTGGAGAGTTCGACCGTTGATCTGCTCCAGGTAGTCCCGAATCTCCCATATAGGAGGAGCGATGTTTACGACTGAGGACGTCGCAGCGGCCCTGGCGGCTGCCGGCATCGACATTTCCGCCGAGCGGTATGACCTAGAGGATGTCCGGGATGGGATGAACGTCGAGCTGGAGCATGGGACCAGGTTCCCCGACCTTGATGTGAGTGGAGACGACCCCGTGATAACACTGAAGATTGCCCTGGCCCACCTGCGAGAGTTCCCGGACTACTACCAGCGACTCGAGGTCATGGAGCGAGAGGGCGAGGCCGCGTGGGAGGCACAAGTCGGGCGCTGAAGGCGTCACGATCTAGAGATCGGGCGTGTAGGCCGGGTGAACCGCTCGGAAGGCCGAGCCCTCGACGATCGGTGATGTTCAGGCGAATGTGGCTCCCGAGTCGCGGAGGAACCGGGCCAGACGCGGGTTCTCCCGGTTGATCCCGACGTTCGACAGGTAGCCTGGAGATAGATCAGGTCGATCGGCCCGTCGCCCAGGACCTGATAAGCGAGGGAGACTTCTCCACGCCAGGCGTACTCGATAGGCGGCATCTCCACGCACAGGATTCTCACACAGGCGACTCGCTCCACGCTGGGGCGTCCCAGAGCGGTTGGGACTTTCGGCCCTGGCTCCGTATTTCCTGAGTGATTGACTCAGGAACTAATGAACTTTGGATTCCAACGAAAGACCGACCTCGCCCTCCGTGTCCTGCGACGACTCGGGACACCCGGCAAGAAGGTCTCAGGGAGCGCCCTTTCGTCGGCCATAGGCACGACCACCTCCTTCTTGCCCCAGGTCATCGCGCCTTTGATCGACCGGGGCTGGGTCGCCTCGGAGCGGGGCCCCGGTGGTGGCTACACACTGACGGAGGCCTCCATCGATGTCTCGCTCTTCGACCTCCTCGAGGCCACAGAAGGCCCGACCGTGGATGGACGATGTGTCCTCCGCGACCAGCCATGCCCCGGTAACGACTCTTGTCCCGCTCACGTCGTCTGGACCGACGCACGTGAGGTCTTGATCGAGGGGCTTCGGAAGATCCCAGCCGTAGATGCAGGAGAAAGGCTATGACACAGACAAAGACTCGCGAAGAGACCTCGTCAACCCCACGAGACGTCCCATCCCATCCCCACTACACGCTGGGGACGCTGATCACGATTGGCGTCATCGGCACGCTCGCCGCCATCGGGATCGCGATCGCGGCCTTGATGATCACGGCGAGCCGGAACTCTGTGGACGACGCTCTGGTTGCAGCACGCGTGGACGATCTTCTCGCGCAGACGGAACTGCCGGCCGAGCTGGCCGAGGACGTGATCCCGGCGCTCGTGCCCAAGGCGGAACTCGCTGTGGTTCCTGCCGGTGAGGTCAATGTGGCGGTGGCGCCGGAGATGCCTCCCCCTTCCAACAGGACCACGCCGGCCATCGTCGAGGTGCAGTTCGAAGTGGTCGAGGGCGTGAACGCCATCGATCCCGCCACCGGTGTGGAAACGGAGACCTGGGGCTATAGGTTGTTCGACGGCGCCGACAGCATCGTGGTCGGAACACCCGGCCCCGTGATCAGGGCGCGGGTGGGTGACGTGCTCCGCTTCACCATCACCAACCCGGCCGACAACTCGAACCCCCATAACGTCGACTTCCACGCTGTCACCGGACAGGGCGGCGGCGCCGAGGCCACGACTGTGGCTCCTGGAGAGACCAAGACGATCGAAGCACGTCTCCTCTATCCCGGTTTCTTCATGTATCACTGCGCCCACGGGGATATCCCCTCCCACATCGCCCACGGAATGTACGGCGGGATCCTCGTCGACCCCGAGACCCCACTCCCGGCAGTCGATCATGAGTGGTACATGGTCCAGTCCGAGTACTACACCTCCAGCAAGGACCCCGGTGTCGTCGAGTTCGATCGAGAAGCCGTGACCGACGAATCACCGAGTTACGTCGTGTTCAACGGAGCAGTCGGGGCGCTGACGGGAGACAACGCACTGGAGATGTCGGTCGGGGAGAAGGCCCGGATCTACTTCGTCAACGCCGGGCTCAACCTCGACTTCCAACTTCCATCCAATTGGATCTCATTGGGACAAGGTCTATCCGGAGGCCGCCCTGCTCAACCAGCCGTTCGCGGCTCACAAACGACCCTCGTGCCGGCAGGTGGGGGAACTGTCGTGGAGCTGATCGGCCAGGTCCCCTCCACGATCGTCCTCGTCGACCATGCCCTGGCTCGGGCGGTGGACAAGGGCGCCATCGGCCAGATCGTCGTCTCGGGTGAGCCCAACCTCGAGATCTTCGAGGACGTCACCGGAGGTGGGGCCGGGGCTACCGACGGACACGAGATGGGCGGTGGGGAAGAAGGCGAGGCACCCACCGGTGAGCAGATCTCGATCGTGGTCGGCGCCTGG
Organism: uncultured bacterium; assembly: GCA_963751005.1. Classification (GTDB taxonomy): domain Bacteria; phylum Actinomycetota; class Acidimicrobiia; order Spongiisociales; family ZC4RG35; genus JANQRA01. Next base: position 321,182 of record CAVVSY010000012.1, on the reverse strand, counting down.
ACCAACCAGGACCTGGATGCGGCCGACGAGTTCGCCGACTCGGAGACTCCCGCTGACTATTCGGTCAACGTGCTCACCGTTCCGGTCGGGACGACCATCACTTGGACCAACAACGATCCGGGGATGATCCACACCGTGACCTCGGTTGACGGCATGTTCGATTCCGGGTTCCTCAACGAGGGCGACACCTGGTCGTACACGTTCGACGAGCCGGGGGAGTTCGAGTACCTGTGCACGCCTCATCCGTGGATGAGAGCCAAGGTCATCGTCGAGCCTTAGCGACTGTGGGAGTCTGCTTGGAGGGCCGTCTGAGTGGCGGCCCCCCGGCCATGTGCGATCCGCGAGGGAATTCGGCGGGATGCGAGACGGCGTAGCCTGGCGATCCCAACGCAAGGAGTCACCGTGCGAGGCTTCGTGGTGTATGAATCTCTCTTCGGCAACACCGCTCGGATCGCCCAAGCCATTGTCGACGGTTTGACGGAACACATCGATGCCGAGATCCACAGCGTCGCCGAGGGAAAGTTGCCCGAAGGAACGGATCTGCTCGTGATGGGAGGGCCGACGCACGCTTTCTCGATGTCGCGGGCGACAACGCGTCAGGATGCGGTGACTCAGGGAGCGAACGCAGATCCCAAGCTCGGTTTGCGCGAGTGGCTGGAGGAGCTGCCTGAGGGGAACGACAAGATGTTCGCTGCGTTTGACACACGAGTCGAAATGGTGCGCCGGCTACCCGGATCGGCGGCGAAGGCCGCAGCCAAGTTGGCGCGCGAGCGCGGATATCGACCCCTTACGCGGCCAGAGAGCTTCTACGTGAAGGACACGCCAGGCCCGTTACTCGATGGTGAGGTGCAGCGGGCCGAGGTGTGGGGCGCTCAGCTCGCAGCGTCTCTGGTCGGGGAGGTGCGCGACTGGGGCTGACGCGAGGCATCGCATCGAACCGCGCCTTGGTCATCGCCTCCTCAACTCTTCGATCTCACCGGGTTCCCGATGGGGTCGCTTGGTCGGCGGCTGAACGTCAATGATTCCTGTGTTTCCGATAGCCTCGGGGCATGGCAATGGGGACGATGCGGGCGGTCATGCTGGAGGAGATCGGGGGGTCCCTCGTCATGGCGGAGGTGCCCGTTCCCCAGCCGGGCGCCGGGCAGGTTCTGGTCGAGGTTCGGGCGTGTGCCGTCGACCGTTTCGACACTGCTATCCGAGCCCAGGTCCGGGAAAGGGCCGAGCTGCCCCTCATCCTCGGCCATGAGATCTCCGGCGTGGTGGCCGGAGTGGGTGAGGGAGTCGACCGCTGGCGCGAGGGCGATCGGGTGGTGACGTCGCTCTATCTCACCTGCGGGTATTGCCGGTGGTGTCGGCGCGGTCGGGAGACCATCTGTGAGAACTTTGGCGGTCACATCGGCGTCAACTCTCCCGGGGGCTACGCCCAGTACACGGTGCTTCCCGCCTCCAATCTGGTTGGCCTGCCCGAAAGCGTCGACTTCCCCGCCGGATCGTTGCTCGCCAACGTGGTCGGAACCCCGTTCCACGCCTTGATCAAGCGGATGCGTCTGACTCCTGCCGAACACCTCATTGTCACCGGCGGCGGTGGAGGGGTGGGACTCCACGCCATCCAGATAGGGGTGATGCTGGGGGCACGGGTGATGGGAGTCGACCTCGGAGCCGCCAAGCTGGAGGCGATGCGGGAAGCGGGCGCCGAGCAGGTGGTCGATCCCAGCGAAACGGATCTGGTTGCCGCTGCCCAGGAGTGGACGTCCGGCATCGGGGTCGACGGTGTGCTCGAGCTCGTCGGGCCGGCGACGATGCCCGCGACACTCGAGTCGCTGGCCAAGGGGGGCCGCATGGTCATCGTGGGGTCTCATACAGGCTCGGACTGGAAAATCGACCCGGGGCTGATCTACCGAAACGAATGGGAGATCCTCGGCTCCCGCAACGTCACCGTAGACGAACTGGCGACAGTTGCAGCCCTTGTCGCCAACGGCAGGATCCGACCGATCGTCGCCGGCCTCCATCCACTGGAGGATGCCGAGATCCTCCATCAACGTGTCCTGGATGGTGCCGTGGTGGGACGCGATGTTCTCCTCCCGAACGGGTAACCGCCTGGTTGAGGTAGGCGCCTGCTCCTCCGACGTGAAACGCTGATCGGCGATGAATCTCGATAAGACTCGCCCGTTCCGGCAAACGCACTATGGCTCGCCCCGCGAGACGGCTTCAACTGTATTCCTGGCCACAGCACTGTTGACCTCATCGTTAGCAATAGAACTGACGGTAGTGGCGGGGCCACCTGTCAATCGACGGCGCCTCGCCTCGGAGCACGACTAGCGATCAGAAGAGAGCGGCGACGATCGCGACGTCGTCGGATGATTGCTGTGCAAGCATCCGATCTAGGAGATGCTGAACGGCACCTCTTGGTGTGGGTGGTGCCGATTCCAATTCGGTGATGAGCCGTTTGAGAGAGTCGTCTATAGATTCGCCTCGTCGTTCGACGAGACCGTCTGTGTAGAGCACCAGCATGGTCCCTGGCACGATCTCGATGGCCTGCTCGGTGTACTCGAAGGAGGGCATGACGTCCAACGGAGGGCCGTGCGCATACGAGAGCGCCTCCACTTTCCCCTCCTCATGTCGGATCATCGGGGGCAAATGGCCAGCTACCGACCAAGTCATCATCCGGTCGTCCTGGTTCGTATGTAACGCACACAGCAGTGGCGAACCCATTTCCTTGGTCTGACTGACAGCCGTTCAGGCAGTTGAGGACGGTCAACGCCTTCGCGGGCGAGTGTCCTTCGGAGAGAAGGACCATGAGGCTGTGGCGATAGCGCGACATTGTGCCACGGCTGGCACACCCCGTCCAGCCACGTCTCCGATCACCATGCAGACCTTGCCGTCGGATGCCTCGAACACGTCGTACCAGTCGCCTCCGACCTGGTCCGTGCCGCCGATCTCGTAGTGCCCGGACAATTCGACTGATTCGAGGTCGGGCAGGGGGACAGGAGCCAGGCCTCGCTGCAGGGTCTCAACAGCAACGCGCTGGCCGTCCCATGCCTCTCTCAAGTTGGTGTGAAGACGAGCCGTCTCGATGGACACCGCCATCTGTGAAGCGATGCGTTCGGCAAAGGAAAGTGACTGCTCGTCGTAGCGGCGGCCCGAGTCGGTCAGCACCAGCGTCATTGTCCCGATCACGCCTTGACGTGCCCGGAGGGGCACCACGATCACGGACCGGTAGCCCACCTGACGCAATATCTCGAGAAAACGCTCGTCGCCCTCGACCACCTCTACCAACAGTTCGTCGGGAATCTCCTGGTAGAGCTCAGGCCGGCCGGTTCTGACGACGTTGGGCGAACCAAGCGGTGCATCCATGTCGACCGGATACTCACTCTGGATTGTCTCGGCCCACCGCAGCTTCTCCGGGTCGATGTGAGATCGCACAACGGGCTGAAGCACTCCTTCTTCGAGGAGTTCGATGACACACCAATCCGCGATATCGGGGACGAGGAGCTCGGCCGCTTTCTGCAGTGTGTCGGCAAGATCGACGGACCCCATCAAGACCTCGTTGACACTGTGCAACGTGGCATCGTGCTGTTCCGCCCGCTTGCGGTCCTCGATGTCGTTCATCATCCCGGCGATCCGCTCCGGCTGGCCCGAGGGTCCTGTCATCAAGAAATACCTCTGGGCGGTCCAGCGGGTCGAACCGTCGGGCCACACTGCTCGACGTTCAGTTTCTACGGGCCCCGATTCCAAGGCCGTAACGATCACATCGATGTCGACGGGTCGCCCGTCCTCAGGGTGGACCATCGACATTGCCGCCTCGAAGCTGTCAGGCACGAATCCCGGCTCCCGCCCGAAAAGGGGGCCAGTGTTCTCCGACCACCAGAGTTCACCGGTGGCCAGGTGGTACTCCCAGCAGGCGACGCCTGATTGAGCCAGGGCCGAAGCGACGATGCGGCGCCACTCGTCACTAGACGCCTGACGGAACATCGCTGCAATCTAGCCAACGGCCCTTGACCATGGACGACGGTATGTAGGGGACGAGTAGTGAGGTTCTCGCTGACGTCGAGGTTTTGAGGGCTGAGAGGGCTTGGTTCGCATTTCCAGCAGGTGCCCTGTTCCTGAGCGGGCTACGAGATGGGTCAGCTCCAGCCGTCGTCGTAGAGTCGACCTTCGTGGCGCCTGCGTTACGTAGGACCTCGGCTACCTCGTTCTGTTGATCCTCTGTGACGTCGACGGTTACCAAAGCGCCACCTCGGTTGACGCCCTCGCGGTAATGGGCGCCGATGTCATCTTCGCTCGTGGCTCCGAATATGGCGCCGGCGGATTACTCGACGGTGACAAAGGATTGGAAGTCTGACGGGTTTAGAGCCGAGAGCCGGCGGGTAATCAGATCCCGTTGGGAAGAGGGCCGGGGGCCAATCGGAGAATCTACTTGCCGGTTTCTTCCTCGCCCGGTGAGGGATTCTCCGCGTCATTCACCCTCAATGGACTCCCCTCCTTTCTCCCGCGGTCGAGCCAAGACACACGACCATCGTTGTCTGCGTGGAGTGGGACATGGTGGAAGCCTCGACTCGATCCGGATGACATCTGTCATGTCGAGTTCGTGATCGATCTCACTACCCGTCGCACCGGTCGTCCCGCATGATCGGTGCAAAGGAGGTAGTAGATGGAACATGTGCTCGAAGTACGAGGTCTCGTTCACCGATACGGTGACCACACGGCTCTCGCCGGAGTCGATCTGACTGTCGCGTCGGGGGAGTGTGTCGCCCTTCTCGGCCCAAATGGGGCCGGTAAGACGACCCTCGTTCGCAATGTGATCGGGTTGATCGAAGGTGACGCCGACCTCATCGAGGTGGCAGGTGGCAACCCGCGTCGGGCCGAGACTCGACGCAGGCTCGGTGTCGTGCAGCAGTCGGTCGGCTTTCCGCGGTCTCTCACCGTCGGCGAGATCGTCGGCGGTGCGGCGACTCGCCGGGGTTGTCCCCCGGAAGCAGCCAGCCAGGCCATCGCCGAGATGGGCCTGACCGGCCTGGAGGATCGGCGGGCGGCCAAGCTCTCCGGCGGACAGCAGCAGCGGTTGCAGCTCGCGATGGGCCTGGTGGCGGATCCGGTTCTGCTGGTGCTGGACGAGCCCACCGAAGGGCTCGACGTGGAGGCACGGCGTCGGTTCTGGAACACGATTCGGCGACGTATCGACGACGGGGCCGGTGTGCTCATCACCACGCATCTCGTGGACGAGGCGGCAGCAGTCGCCGATCGGGTCGTCGTGATCGATCGCGGGCGTGTAGTCGCCGAAGGGACGCCAGACGAGCTGCGCAGGACCCTCCCCGACCGTCGGATCGAGATCCGGACGAAGACGCCGGTGAATGTGATCAGAGCACTCGATTCGGTGCACTCGGTCGAGCTGCAGGATGGGCGCACCGTGATCGCAGCGACCGACAGCGAACAGGTCGTCAGGACGCTGTTCGAACTGGACCCCGACGCAACCGATTTGACCGTGGCGACGGCGAGCCTCGAAGAGGTCCTCGTCGCCATTACCCACCGTGAGGAGGTGGCAGCATGAACGCTCGGATCTATCGCACCGAGGTGCGAGACGAGGTACTGGGAATCGTCAGGGAGCCAGCCGCTCTCTTCTTCTCGGTGCTGATGCCCGTGGCATTCTTTGCACTGTTCGCAGCGATGTTCGGCAACGAGGGAGACGGCTTCGGCATCGAGTCGTTGGCGACCTACGGGGCGTTCGGCGTGCTGTCCGCGGTTCTACTGAACCCGGGTATCAGCCTCGCCGACGCCAGGGAGCGGGGCTGGCTCCGCGTGAAGAGGGTGGACGGCACGCCACTTGGCGTGACGTTGTCGGCGAAAGTCACTGCAGCACTGCCGTACGCTCTCGTCACCCTGACAGGGATAGCCCTGGTCGCCAGGTTCGTCACCGGACCGCTGGACTTGCTTCAGGTCCTGCGGGTCAGCGGTGTGCTGGTACTCGGCGCCTTGCCGTTCAGCCTCTTCTCCCTGGCGGTCGGGGCGAGGTTCAGCACCAGCGCCGCGATATCGGTGCTCAACGCGATGCTCATCCCTTCGGTGATTCTCTCGGGGCTCTGGTTCCCGCTCGAGATGCTGCCGACGTGGCTCGGGGAGATCGCGGTGTACCTCCCGCCCTATCACCTGGCACAGCTGGCGCTGGCGCAGGTCGACGGTGGAGCAGCGTGGGGTCACGTCGCCTACCTCGTGGCGACAACGATCGTGGGAGCGATCGCAGCAGCGTTGGCGTACCGTTCCGCGGAAGTGTGAACGACACGACACTCAGACTCGAGAACTCGGAACGCCTCGACACGAGGCGTTCCGGTTTCTCGCGTTGGGCCCCTCTGGTCTTCTTCGCATTCATCCTCATCGGGCCGATCTTCAACCCCGACGCCGGTCCCGAGGATTGGGCCTTGGCAGTCGGTGTGGTTGCGATCTCCCTCCCTACCTTTGTCGTCTCGGAAATCCGAGGTTGGAACATCGGGGGAGCGACCGTCCTGATGGTGCTGGCACTGGCGACTGCACCTCTGGGCTCGACGGCAATCATGGCGCTGCCCATCTACGCCGCCGCTCTGGTTGCCGAGTCAGCCACTGAGGAGACGCTTCGACTCAGATTGGCGGTGATCACCGTCCTCACTCTGACCGGCTTCTTCCTGAGTTCGATTCCCGTGGCCGTTTCGGATCTTCATAGGCATCCCGGTGATCATGATCTGGGTGATTGGATCAGCCGTCTTCCACGATGTGTCACGGGATCATCACGCGGTCGCTCTCCAGGCTGAGAACCGCCGGGTCGCCCATCTCGCCACGATCGCCGAGCGGGAACGGATCGCTCGCGATGTCCACGACATCGCAGGCCAGGCCCTCACCGCCATCATCGTGCGGAGCCAACTGGTCCAGAGACTGGCCCCGTCGGACCAGCGTCGCGCCACAGAGGAAGCCGATGAGGTGGAACGCATCGCTCGCGATGCCCTGTCCTCGATCAGGCAGAGCGTTGCCGGCTGGCATCAGGCGTCGCTTGCCGACGAGCTCGCCGTTGCCCGCAATGCGCTCGCCGCGGCGGAGATCGAATTGGAGACGCTCGGAGACTCTGGAGGTCGATCTGGCACCCTCGGTCGAGAACGTCCTGGCGTTGGGACTTCGCGAGGCGGTCACCAATGTTCTGCGACATGCCAACGCCAGCAAGGTGAAGGTCCGAATCGACAGCCAGGACGGGGGCGTGTCACTAACGGTGACTGACGACGGGATCGGGCCCAGCAAGGGCACCGGCTCGGGAATCCAGGGCATGCGCGAACGGGTGATCGCCGCAGGGGGAACCCTCACGTTCGGGCCCGGAGCGACCGGCGGGACCGAGCTACGGATCGACATGCCGTTCGGTGGGAGCTCTTCATGATCCGCGTCGTCCTCGCCGAAGACCAGGCCATGGTGCGCGGGGCCTTTGCGGGGCTCCTCGACCTCGAACCGGACATCGAGGTGGTCGCCGTCGCCGAGGATGGCGAGCAGGGTTTGGCGGCTGTCGCCGAGCATGAGCCGGACATCCTCATCACCGACATCGAAATGCCAGGAATGACGGGACTCGAGCTGGCATCTCGGCTCAAGGACCATCCGACGGTCCGAGTGGTCATCGTGACCACCTTCGCCCGAAGCGGCTATCTGCGACGGGCGCTCGACGCCGGAGTGTCTGGATATGTCCTCAAGGACTCTCCGATCGATGATCTGGCCGACACCCTCAGGCGGGTTGCAGCGGGCAATCGCGTGATCGCCCCGGAGCTCGCAGTGTCGGCGTGGGCCGGCAGCGACCCACTCACCGACCGGGAGCGCGAAGTCCTGCGAGAGGTCGGTGAAGGACTTCCCAACGTGGAGATCGCGCAACGGCTCCACCTCGCCGAGGGAACCGTGCGCAACTACCTGTCGTCGGCCATCGTCAAGCTCGGGGCGAGAAACCGCACCGAGGCGTTCGCCAAGGCCCAGGAGATGGGGTACCTGTAGCCGAGGGCGGGCGTCGATCGTGAGGGCCACGATTGAAGTAGAAGTAGGCCCCTCAATTACCTTGTAGGGATGCACCCGGAGCACAACCTCGTCCTCACGGGTTTCATGGGGACGGGAAAGACAACGGTCGGGCATTCACTCGCGGGCAAGCTCGGAATGGAATTCGTCGACACCGACGAGCTGATCGAGTCCCGGCATGGCCCCATCAGTCGCATCTTCGCCGAGCGAGGTGAGGGCGCGTTCCGCGAGATCGAGAAGGCAGTCGCCTCCGAACTGGGAGCGAAGACTGGGTTGGTCATCGCCACGGGTCGCCGGATGATCCTCGATCCGGAGTCTCAAGGCGCTCAACAAGAACGGGCAATCTTCTGCCTGGTCGCCACGCCGGAGGAGATTCATCACCGGATCATCAACGAGAACACCAGGGATCGGCCTCTTCTCCAGGTCGAAGACCCGCAGGAGCGCATCATCGAGCTGATGGTCGAGAGACAGTACGACTACGGCCGTTTCCCGCAGCTGACCACCGATCACGCTGACGTAAGTCTCATCGCCGACGAAGTCGCCCAGTTGTGGTCGGGTCAAAGCACGTACGACATCGCGAGCCCTGCCGGGGGTTATCCCTACACCGTCGGTGCCGGAATCCTTCCGTTCGTCCGTCAGCTGGCTTCGATTCAAGGGCCGATCGTGGTGATCACCGATGATGTGATTCGCGATCTCTATGTCCCCAGCCTGGTGAGGTCGACCTGGTGATCACTCTTCCCTCAGGTCGAGCCCAGAAGACTCTCGATGCAGTGGGCACGGTCTACAAACAGCTGTTCGAGGCCGGAATCGACAAGTCGGCCACGGCGGTGTCCTTGGGCACCAGCATCGTCGGCGACGTCGCCGGGTTTGCCTCAGCCACCTACCTGCGTGGATTGGACCTCGTTCACTGCCCGACGAACTTGATCGCCATGGTCGACACGAGCGTTGGTGGGAAGGTCGGCCTCGACGTTCCCCAGGGGAGGAATCTCATCGGCCTCTACAAACATCCCAAGGCCGTCCTTGCCGATGTTGGGACTCTGCAGACGCTCCCAGCTCGGGACTTCGCCTCCGGCTTGGCGGAAGTGGTCAAGCATGGGTTGATCTCGAGCAGCTCCTTGTTGGGGCGCATCGAGTCCACGTCGTGGGATAGCACCGGCGACTTGCTCCCTGGCATGCTCGCCGACCTCCAGTCTCTCGTGGCCGAAGCCATCCAGATCAAGATCGCGATCGTCCAGGCGGACCCTTTCGAGGAGAAGGGCCAGCGGACCTTCCTCAATCTCGGCCACACATTCGGCTACGGCATCGAGTACGCCTCCGATGGAGCGATCAACCACGGCGAGGCCGTGGCGATGGGATTGGTGGCCGCGGCCCGGCTTTCACACCTGAAGGGCCATGCCAGTGCGGACCTGGTCGATCGTGTCGAGGCTGTGGTCCGTCATATCGGTCTGCGTGGCACGATCCCTGCATCGCTGCCAGGCGCGGGACATCCTCGAGGCGCTCCGTCCCTGATACGGAGCCAACCGACATCTCGGACAGCACGATCCCAGTGATTCGGGCAATCGTGTGACTCGCCCAGCGCCTCATGTGTGAACCACGAGGGCATCAAGCGCTCACGGGAGGCTTGGGAATTGCTGCCATCGAAGACTCGATAGCTCGGCGGTTGCCGGCAAGGTGGTCGACGACGTGACCCGCGTCTCTGCCAACGGCGAGCAAGGTGTCGGACAACACCGAGTACTGGAACTTGAGGCCGACGAAGTACATGCCGGGCACGGCGTCGACGACCCCACGGTCATGGACGACTTGACCATCTTCGTCGAACACCGGTAGGTCGATCCACGAGAATCCTGACTCGAAGCCGGTGCACCACACGATGTTGGCCACGTCGAGGACGGTGCCGTCATCCAGTGCCGGGTGACCGTCGACGACAGCCGTGACCCGTCCGACCCGCTCCACGCCGGCGGCGACGAGATCCTTCGGCTTGACCCGAAGGAGCGGCGCCGCTTTGTGGAGCATCTTCGATCGAACTTTCCGGCCCAGTGGGTTGCTCGTCGTGAGCACCCGGTTGAGGATCACCGGGCCCACGAACGGCATGAGGATCCTTCCCGAGAGGCGCTCGGGCCGGAATGGCTGGACCGCACTTGGCTGACCCGACAGGAGCACGCGACGGTCCCCTGCCAGATCCATCGCGATCTCCGCGCCCGAGTTCCCAAGACCGACCACCAGCACGTCCCCGACATGGAGCTGGGCTGGGTTCTCGTACTCGGCGGCATGGAGTTGGAGGATCCCCGCGTCGAGCATGCGGGCGAACTCAGGTACCTTCGGCTTTTGATAAGAGGCCATGGCCACCACGACTCTGCTGGCGTGGATCTCGATGTCGGGGGTGATCGCGACGAACCCATCATCGTCCCGTGTGAGCCGCTCCACCTGTGTCTCGTGACGGATCGGGAGCTCGAAATGCGACGCGTATGACTCGAGGTAGTCGGCGAGCTGATCTTTGGTGGGGAAGCCCCAGTCATCTCCGGGGATCTGCCATCCCGGCAGGCTGTTGAACCGATTGGGGGTGAACAACTTCAGGGAATCCCATCGCTGACGCCACGAATCGCCGGTTCTCCGGTTGGCATCAACGATCAGGAAAGGGACTCCCGCCCTCGACAAGTGGTAGCCGACGGCCAATCCGGCCTGACCCCCACCGATGACCAGGGTGTCTGTTCGTTCTTGGGCTCCATTTCTCATGCCAATGCCTCCGATCGTGTCGTTCGAGATGAGTGGAGAAAGCTGTAGGTCTGGACTACTGCGGAGATCGCACAGCCGGGGATGAACCCGAACTGATCGGTCATGAGGGCATAGGCGATCCAAGGAAGCTGAATGCATCCGCCGAGCAGCCATGCCCACCACCGCCGCCTGCCGGCGGCCCAGAGCGCGAGCACCTGTAGCCCCGTGAGAACCCAGGGCCACAGAGCCGGTGACCCAAGAGACGATTCCTGCCGTGAGGAAACGACCACGGCGATCGACAACCCGAGCGAAGCCACGAACGCATATGGGAGGGGGTGGTTCTCCAGTAGTCGAGGCCGGATGCTGTTCGGTGGCATGCCTCGAACGTAAGGACGCGATCGAGGCCCGTGAATACGGAATACTCCCCATACCCGGGGAGCCCCTACCTGGGGATCAGTCCCTTTTCCATGGCGAACAAGGTGGCGGCGGCGCGCGACGACACCCCGATCTTCCGGTACGTGTTCTGGATGTGCTTATCGACGGTCTTGGGCGAGATGGCGAGCTGTCTGGCCATCTGCTTCGTCTGCCAGCCTCGCGCCACCAAGCCGAGCACTTCGACCTCCCTTTCGGTCAGCCCGGCGGGGCGGTCGACCATGGGACGAGCTTCACCTGCCGCCTCGGCAACTGCCATGACCATCGCCGGGTCGAGCACACCAGCGTCGGCCTTGGAGACGAGCATCTCGATCGCCTCCGTTGGCGAAAGCGGGTCCCGGTAGGGTCGGGGCTCGGTCTTCGATTGGTATGCGTCCGCCACTGCAAGGAGCCTGCCCGCACGGGAGAGCGAGGAACCGTCGAGACCACGGTGGTATCCCGACCCGTCCAAACGCTCGTGATGGGCCATGGCGATAGGCGCCAGATTGGAGAGGAACGGAGACGGGGCCAGTACCCGCTCGGTGTGATAGGGGTGGAGCCGAACCTGCTCGCGCTCGTCGATGGTCAACCGTCCTGGCTTGCCCCAGATTCGGTAGTCGATCGCCGTTCTCCCCACGTCGTGCACGAGGGCTGCCCGTCCAATGTTCTGGACCTCCGTGGGGCTGAAACCTTGGTGTTTCGCTGCTGCCGTCGCGATTCGGGCAACCGCCGAAGAGTGGCCGGAGAGGTCTGGGGAGACCAGGTCGGAGAAGGCTCCGATGGCGCCGAGGGCCACGTCTATGGCCGGCCCGTGCAACGTCAGCCAGGGACGGGGCTCTGAAGCGAGCACATCATCCCACTTCGTCTCAGAGGGGTCACGTGGTCCGAGAATGGTTGCAGCGTTGTCCATGAACACGGCAACCACTTCCGGGTCGAATGCGTGTCCAGCTCGTGACGAGATCACTTCGATGACGTAGTCGTCATCACCCATGAGACGCTGATAGGTGGCGTCCCGGCCCACCAAGATGATGCGGAGCGGTAAAGGGATCTCGGATCCCCGGGCACGCTTCAAGACGCCGGTTCCGTCCCAACGCTCGGTGAGCAGGGGGAACATCTCGTGGACCGATGGGGGCACACCCAGACGTTCGGCCAGCATTCCCGCGACCTCGCACAATGCGGCGAAGTGACCTCCCCTGAATCGAGCTGCTCGCGGGAGTCCGGCGATCACCTGAAAGGTCCGGCGAGACAGCGAAGCATCTGGCGACGGCAGGGCTCGGATCACCCCGCCAAGGCCCTCGAGGGCTGACCCGAACTGACGATGAGTGAGGTGCTCGGTCATGCCTGCTCCGAAGACCTGCGACCTCTGAGCACCGTCGACGTTGCATCCCGCGTACATCAGTAGGCAGGCGTAATAGGTCCGTGAGGCTGTCTCCTGGTCGACGCCGAGGACGTCACACAGCCGCATCGTGGTCAGGGTGGCGTGGAACCCATGTTCGAAGGGAAAGCCCATCCCCAGATCTGTGGCCAGGCACATCGAGGCGATGACCTCGGCAGCCCGGACCTCATCGGTCGCGTTCGGATCCGTTACCACCAGGCTGTCAACCGTAGTTGTCGCCGGCTCAGGTGGGCCGGGCGACCCGTAACCCTATGGCCGGGCGTGGCGTTTACACGTGTGGTGGTGGCTGGGAACGACTTTCAGGAGATGCTCCCAATGGACAGACTGAGAAAGAGACTGGTAGTGGGTCTCACCGCGATCGTGGCCTTTGCCTTCACCGGCATCGCGATGGCCGCCGAGGGCGACGACACGGTGGTGAACTACGGGTACGACGAGGAGACCCATTTCTTCATCTGGAATGTGACCTCGCTCGAGTACTCGCCTGACGAGGGACAGCTCGATGAGCTGCTCGAGGGCTACCAGGAGGCTCAGCTCGAGGCGCTCCTGGTCGCTTGCGGGTTGGAAGGTGATGATCCGGAGAATCCCGATCAATACACCTACACGTTCGACCCGGCGACAGGTTTGATCACCGTCACCTCGGAAGGTGGCGAAGCAGAAGGCGAGGAGATCGTCTGTGGTGACTTCAGCGGTGGCGACGTCACCGGTCCGGCCGGACAGGTCAACCACGGGATGTTCCTGAAGCTCTTCAACTCGATCTATGACGGCGAGGGACGGGGCTGCATCGTCAGCCAGATCGCACGCTCCGGACTGGGCAAGGGCGACCAACAGGTGCAAGCCGATGAAGGCACGGGGGACGACGGAGAGCCCACCGAGCCACCGGAGGGTGAGACCGAGGTCGTCGAGGGATCGATCAGCTTCACCACGGTCACGACGGATTGCCAGCACGGCAAGGGCGATGACGAGGACGGGAGTGACGAGTCCGAGGACAACGGGCCGCCGCAGCACGTGCTCGACAAGTTCGGTGGCGAGCATCCGCGGGACGCCAAGGGCAAGCCAGATTCTCCCGGTCGGCCGTAACGACTTCCGGTTGGGGGGTGAAGGGCCCGGGGTAACCCGGGCCCTTCACATTGGGCTCGAGTTGGGGAGAGCGGGAACCACGTTCCGGGTGGCTCCCAACGGCTGCCGGGTCCGGCGACTCGACGGAATCAGGGGCGGCTTCGCCCCGGGGGGTCGTCGGGCGGGCCGGCCGGGGTTCCAGGGGGCGGGCCTCCGGGGATGTCTTCGGGCGGCCCTGCTGGAGCATTCGGCTGAGGCCCGGACGTCTCGTCCGCGGGTGCTGGTGTCTCGGCGTTCTCGGGCCCGGTGTCGCCGGGGCGTCCGATTCCCCTCGCCAGCTCCGATATCCGCCTCCCGAGCTCCGACGGTTGGAGGCCTTCGGCATCGAACATCGTGGCGATCTCGCCGAGGATCCCAGCCACTGCAGCCTGGACCGCCGGATCCTCGACATCTATCTGGTCGCTTTCCACCCGCTCCGCGGCACCTCGGAGTGCCTCGACTGCCTTTCGCAGATTCGGAGAGGAGACTCTCTTGATCCGCCCCACCGTCTTGGACGGTGGCTTCGACAGCGTCGGCCGCATGAGCGATGGCTGCCGTGATCTCTCCTCTTTGGGAGAGAGCTTGTGCTTCGGCGATCCTCTCCGACAGACCTGGAGCACCGATCCCGATCGATTCCATTGCGCGATCCAGCCCGTAGAGGGCGTCTCCAGGCACTGCGTCGTCAGCCACGGCCACACCGGTCATCCCGGTGAGAAGGAGTGCGGCCCCCAGGCCGCCTGCGAGTTGCCTGCTGAGGCGACCTCGATGACGCGGCACCGTCGGGGCACTGGCGACAGGTGAATCATGCCGGCCGGCTCGAACGATGTCGGCGGCCTGGAGGGAGAACGCGGCGACGACTTCGTCATGCGGAGTCGTGGGGCCGGTGCTGTGGAGGGATTCCAGGATGGCGGCGAAGCGCGCCAGATCTTCCCGCTCCGAGCCGCCTCCAACCAACAGGAGCTCCACATCCTGATGAGTCAGTCCGCGGTATGGCATGTCACTGCTGTAAACGTCGAAATCGCTCATAGAGTCACGGTTTCCTCGTCGAATGCTCTCTTGAGGGCCTCCAGTGCACGATGCTGCAACGCCTTGATGGCACCGGTTCTCTTCCCCAGGACCTCCGCCGTTTCCTTCAGGGAGAGCCCGGCGATGATCCTCAGTGCGAGGACGTCGCGCTGCGCTTCGGTCAAGGAGTTGAAGACTTCGGCGATCTCGGCTGTGACCATCTGCTCGACTGCCTCGTCCCTCGACGTCACCCACCGGACTCCGGCGTTGGTCTATCGGTGTCGAGGTCGGTGAGAACGGGGCGACGGCCGTGGTAACGGCGCTCATCGAGCAGTCGGCGATGAGCAATGACGAAGATCCAGGATCGGAAAGAGGCAGCGTCCCCGGTGAAGTCCTGGATCGCTCCCGCCACCCGGAGGAAGACCTCGCTGGTGAGGTCTTCGGGCTCCCTGGCCCCCCGGCTCCTCAGGTATCCGGTGACCGGACCGGCCAGGATCGCGAAAGATGTGTCCCCAGGCCCAGTCGGCTCCTGCCTTGGCCGCCTCGAGCACCGAATTGAACTCTGCTTCACCCTGGTCCACGCCATACCTTCAGATTGCGCTTCCTGATACCCAGAATCGGCCGCAGCCGACCATGACCTGAGCGATCAGGTTGGCAATGCCGGGTTCGGCGGTATCCGAATTCGAGTGGTCGGTCGGCATGCAGCCATTTGGAGAGGCTGCATGTTCGGGACGAGGTGTCGGCGTTTCAAATCCCCGGATGGCGCACGTCAGCCTGAGGCGCCGTGGAATGAGAGAACCACCGAGCCCTCGTGGCCGTGGGGCGCCGACGTGAGCAGATCGGCCAGATCGTCGAGCACACCGGCCTCAGCGTGAGCCGACGCCTCGAACGCTAAGTCGTCGTGATACGAGGAAATGAGCATTCCCTCACCCTCTCCCGTCCTGATCAGGTCGGCGAATCTCAACCCGGCGATCCCTTCCAAGCGATCTCGGAGCGACGTGGCTGACTCCACCAAATCGTCGGAAGCTGTCCTCGGCGAAGTGGAGACGGGTCATGCGGTAGAACATCGTTCCTCCTGGTGGGGTACCGACATGATCGCACGGGAGCGGCGCGGTGCGAACAAGATCGACGGGGACCATTGCGTTTCCCGCTCTTCTGGGTTCCCCGCGGGAATTCCCTCTCCAGGATGACGAGCGATCTCGTTACAAAGAAGGGGTTACCGCCGGTCGATGCCGGAGCACATCCTCGACATCGAACTCAGGACCGACCAGTTCGATTACACCTTTCGGCTCAGGGGCTGAGCCTGATCCTTTCCAGTGAACCCGTCGGGATGGCGCCGATCACCACTCCGCAGTGGGTGCGTCTTCGGGTGAGAAACATCGGGTACTCCGTGCGGTTGAGCGGTCGCTCGATGGGGAAATAAGCCAATCGAGAATGCGACGATCGTTAGAAAGGGCATGCCGATGGCGGAGCTACTGGTCGACTTCATCACCTCCCTGGATGGATATGCATCGGGGGAGGGTTGGCCCGGCTTCTGGGGCCTGGAAGGGCCGGAGTATCTGGCGTGGCTCGAGGAGCAGCCCGAAGTCACCTATTTGATGGGTGCCAACACCTATCGGCTGATGTTCGGGTTCTCGGCGGGGGAGATGCCGGCCGGGACGGACGAGTTCACCGAGGACGAGCAAGACTCGATCGACGGGCTCACCCAAGCGAGGAAGATCGTCTTCTCGTCGACCCTCGAGGAGCCGCTGGCGTGGGCGAACGCCACTCTCGTGAGAGACGATGCGGTCGAAACGGTCCGCGAGATGAAGACGGACAACGAGGGGATCTTGAGCACCATCGGAAGCCTCAGCCTTGCTCGATCCTTGCTTCAAGCCGGACTCGTCGACCGGTTCCGGGTCGGCATGTTCCCTGTGATCACCGGCGCCACCGGATCGGAACGCATCTATGACGGCTACCCGGACGTCGCCCTCGACATGATCGGCAGTCACACATTCGATGGCCGCATCCAGATGGTGGAGTACCGACCACGGGTGCTCGAGCACCCTCCTCTCGCTGCCCCTCGATAGAGACGTTTGGCGTGGCGGGCCGGGGTTTCTGCCCGACGCGTCGGGGAGAGCCCGCCTTAGATTCGGCCCGATGGAGAGGGCGCACGTCTCGAGCTCGGTGTTGGATGCCATTGGGGGGACGCCGCTGGTTCGACTCGATCGGCTCTGGCCCGGACCCGGAGAGATCCTGGCGAAGCTGGACTATCTGAATCCCGGTGGTTCCAAGAAGGACCGGATCGCCTTGCGCATGATCGAGGATGCCGAGAGGTCCGGGGCGTTGTCACCCGGTCAAACGGTTGTCGAGTTGACGAGTGGCAACACCGGAACCGGCCTCGCCATCGTCTGCGCGGTCAAGGGCTATCCGTTCGTGGCGGTCATGTCGAGAGGAAATAGCGAAGAGCGAGCCCAGATGATGACGGCCCTGGGTGCCGAGGTGGTGCTGGTCGATCAGGAGGAGGGGTCGAGGGCCGGCCACGTGACTGGCCATGACCTCGCCATCGTCGAGGCGGCCGCGCAACGACTGACCATGGAACGAGGGGCCTTCCGAGCCGACCAGTTTCACCTCCCCGCCAACGCCGACGCTCATGCGGAGGGGACGGGACGGGAGATCTGGGAGCAATCGGGCGGGACGATCGATGTCTTCTGCGAGTTCGTCGGAACGGGCGGCACCTTCGCCGGGGTGGCCCGGTATCTCAAGGCACGGAACCCCGATGTGCTCTGTTTCCTGGTCGAACCCAAGGGGGCGGCCGCTGTGGCTGGTAAGCAGGTGACCAATCCGAGCCACCGCATCCAGGGAGGGGGGTACGCGATGGATCATCTGATGGGTGTCGACGACACCGTCGTCGACGCGGTGGTCGAGGTCTCGGATGACGACGCCATTGAACGCCGCTCGGCGACTTGCTCGGCTGGAGGGGATCTTCGCCGGCTTCTCGTCCGGTGCCTGCGTTGCCGCCGCTGAGCAGCATGTGCTCACGCGACATCCCGGGGCGACGGTGGCAGTCGTGCTCGCCGACTCGGGCATGAAGTACCTCTCCACCGACCTCTGGGCCGACGGGAGCTGACGCCCCGGGAGACCACGACAACGTGGGTCGGCGAGATGCCTCGCCGACCCACGTCTTCGGTTCAGTCGAGGTCGGCGCAGGCGATCTTCGCCCCGCTCCTCGGGGCATGGATGACCACCGACACCGCGTCATCGCCGGCGGTGTCACCCACGACGGTCCGGCCCACGGCATTCCCAGCGGCGTTTGCCGTGAACGGGCCCGGCCATATCTCTGAGCCGTCCAAGGCACCACCGGGCACGATGTATCCGAAGCTGTAATGGCCGCCGGCGTCGCCATCGTCGCAAGCCTGCTTGTGGACATGCGACCCATAGGTCTGGCCGGGGGTGAGACCACGAGCGGTGACGACCACGATCGTATCGCCCGATGCGGTACGGATCATCGTTGCCTTCCCCTCGACATCGCCGTAGTCGACGTCACCCGTCCCGGCCGCGAACGACTCCAGCGATCCAGTGGTCACCTCGGCCCCTCGCGCCAGGAGTGGTGCTGCCATGAGCATCACCAACATCGCAGCCAGTGCGAGCGTCCCGGTCATCCTGACCTGAGATTTCATGTGGTCCTCCTCGAACCTCGTACTGAAAAGACAGACGAAGGGCGCGCCGTTCCGGGTGACAGCCACAGCCCTTCCCACCCCTCATCGGATGGGGATCACGCGTGACTAGCGTCCAAGGTCATGCCTGACGTCACGTGCGACATCTCGGTCTCGATGGACGGCTACGCGGCCGGACCGGGTCAGACGCTCCAGCAACCGTTCGGCACCATCGAGCACAACCGTCTCCATGACTGGTTCTTCGAGAACCCTGACGACCGGAGTCCTCGGTGTTCGGCACCAACGCGGAGAACCAAGCCGAGATCGACGCCATTGTCGATGCGGGCGCCTTCATCATGGGACGGAACATGTTTGGCCCCGATCGGGGGGAGTGGGACCTCTCCTGGCGGGGTTGGTGGGGAGACGACCCGCCCTATCACGCACCTGTCTTCGTCCTCGCCCATCGGGAACGTGCCGATCTACCGATGGAAGGCGGCACGACGTTCCATTTCGTCACCGACGGCATCCACTCCGCTCTGGAACGAGCTCGGGCAGCTGCGGGTGATCGCAACGTGGCCATTGCCGGCGGGGCCGGCACCGTCAATCAGTATCTGGCGGCCCGACTCATCGACGAGCTACGGGTGCACGTCACACCGACGATCATCGGATCAGGGGAACGTCTCTTCGACGGGGTGCCACCGATGACATTCGAACAAGTGTCGGCGCGGGGCGCCACCGCGGTCACCCATCTCGTCTATCGCCAGGTGCGCTGACTCGCTCATCGCGGGTCGGGCGGGCTGAGCGTGTGCAGTTGAAGCCGCTATGCGGCTTCAACTCACACTCGCTCCCATGCGGTGGTTGTGGGCTGTCAGATGAAGATCGTTTGGGCCCCTTCGGACAGTTCGATGAAGTCGGAGGCGCTGATGATCCCCTCGACCCTCTCGTAGAGGTCTTCCTCGTGAGATGCATCATGTCGGCGGACATCCGGCATGCCCAGAGATGCCCGCCGGAGTCGGTGATCATCTCGAGGAACTCGGGGACCTCCGGCACGTCGATCCCATCGATCTGCTTCTTCATCATGTGGGTGGCGAACGCGGTCATCCCGGGAAGACCCATCAGCATCGGCGACATGTGCGTCGCCGGGTTGCCCACGGGGGTGAAGTGGAGATTGGACATCGTCTCTTTGTTGATGATGTCGAAGCCCCAGAACGTGAAGAACAGGTGGGTCTCGATCCCCTCGCCCAACGCAGCGTTGGCGAGGACTAGGCCGGGATAGGCCATGTCGAGGGATCCCTTGGAGCAGATGATGGCCATCTTGCGCCCGGTCGAATCGTCATCGAAGACCGGGACCGGTGCTTCCATCGTCAGTGTCATGGTGGCGCCTCCTCTCAAACGCATCCCGCCGGCTTGGGCAGGCCGGCGACGTAGGCCATCTTCTTGGCCGGTTTCTTCGGGAACAGCTGGAACAGCTCTTTGGTGGGTATCCCCCCCACGGTGGAGACACGGCGCAGGGTGGCGGTCTCGCCCTGCGTCTTGTAGTCCTCCCGCAGGAACCGGATGACCTCCATGTGACGGTCGGTGAGGTCGATGCCGATGTTGGCCGCGAACTGGCCGGCCAGTTCCTCACTCCACTCGTCGTACTCGGTCATGAATCCCTCCTCGTCGAGGTGGATGTCATGGCCGGCGATCGTTGCCAGGCTCAAGTCCGGGCTCCTTTCTCTGTCCTTCTTCGAATTCGCTCGATCCGAGGCTGTCGAGGAGAACGACCAGGCGGTCGAGGCCCCTTCGAACGTTGGGCTCACGGAGACGTCGGGCCAGCGTGAACAATGAGGGCGGTTCAGCCGGAGACTCCTCCCGGACCTGGTGGACGGTGGATCTCATCATCCTCATGACCTCGGGTTGGGTCATTTCCTTCACCGTCTCCAGAATGAGCACGATGTTGTCGCCGAGGGCCTCCACGTCTTCGCTGCTGAACTCGGTGACGATCCGGTCGGCGATTCCGAGCCCGCTCCTGGCGAAGTCCACATAACCCCTCTGGTCGGCGACGGCCAACGCCGCGGTGGCGCTGTCCATGACCTGGCGAGTGACGGGCGACAGGTCCTCGGTCAGCTCGATCAGCGAGTCCTTCAGCTCCTTCGTCTTCGTCGCCTCGGCAACCAGGAAGTCCATCTGCTCGCCGATCAGGTCGAGTCTTCTCGCGACGGTGAGGTCGGGGGTGGCTGTCATTCGGGCACCTCCTCTTTCCCGGCCATGGTCATGAGAGCGGGCAATGGCAGCTCCCGGCCCGGGAGAAGGGCGTTCCAGTAGACCCACTTGAACATCAGCTTCCCGAAGTGGTTGATCTCGGACTCCGCCAGCAGGGAGAAGGGACCGATCACCGGCAGCGGGTACTTGCCGGGGAGCGGCTGGACGTCGTAGTTGAAGTCGAGCAGGAGCGCCTTGCCGTCACCCGACTCGATGAAGCAGTTGGCATGACCGTCGAAACGCAAGGGCATCTCTTCGCCGCGAATGTGATGGAGGAAGTTCTCGGTGAACACCTCTGCGGCGTAGTGGGCGACGGAGCCGGCCTTGGACGTGGGCAGATCGGCGGCGTCGCCGATGGCGAACACATTGGCGGCGGCCTTGGAGAGGAACGTGCCATGGTCGACCGGAACGAAGTTCACCTCGTTACCGAGGCCACTCCGCCCGATGAAGTCGGCACCCATGTTGAGGGGCACCGTCACCAACAGGTCGAAGGGGATCTCCCTTTCGTCGTAGGAGACGATGACCCGACGTTCGTTGTCGACGCTCTCGATGTAGAAGTCCGTCTCCACCTCGATCTTCCGCTCCTCGAGCATGCCACCCAGGTGCTTCGCCGCCACCGGCTTGGTGAAGGCACCGTCGAGTGGAGTCACATAGACGATCTCCACGCGGTCACGCATCCCCCGATCCTTGAAGTGGGAGTCGGCGAGGAACGTGAACTCCAGGGGCGCAACCGGGCACTTGATCGGCATCTCGGTGATGTGCACCACCAGACGCCCCCCGTCCCAGGTGCGCAACCGGTCTCTGAGCGCCACCGCGCCCTCGAGCGTGTAGAAGTCGAAGATGGAACGTCGCCACTCGGGCCCGTCCATGCCCGGGGTCTGATCCGGCCGTGGAGTGACACCGGTGGCTATCACCAATTGGTCGTACCCAAGGGGTGGGGCGCCGATCAACTGGACCTCGTTGGCCTCGATATCGATCCGATCGATCTCGGCCGTGACCAGCTCGACCCCATCGGGGATGAACTGGCGTGAGGGTTTGACGATCTCCGATTCCCGGTAGGCACCGAAGGGAATGAACAGATAGCCCGGCTGGTAGTGATGCTCGGTCACCTGATCGACGATCGTGATCTTCCACTCGTCGTCGGGGAGGACCGGGCGCAGCTTGTTGACGACCATGGTCCCGGCCGTGCCGGCGCCCAGGACCACCAGGTGTTTCATCGTCGGCTCCTCAGCTCGGATCTCTCATCACTCCGATTGTCGGGAGAAGCCGTCCCGGCGGACAGGGCAGTACGGCCCCGAATCTCAGGACCTTTGCCGGGGAAGAAGGGCGGACGGCTGGGCTGTCGTCCCGAAGAGTCGACGGCTCAGCCTTGTTCGGCGTCCACCTCGTGCATGACGGTTCCTCGTTCCTCGTGCGGGTCGGGACCGGGGTCGATGCCGACGGCGGCCTGGGCCAGCCTGCCCAGGTAGTGGGTCCATCCGTGGCTGTGCCGGAGGTCTTCCCCGGAGGGCAGGTCGCTGTGGACGAGACGGACCAGCGTGCCTCCGTCTCTCGGTTCGAAAGTGCAGGTGACGGTGCTCGATCCTGGTGGGACCAGCTCCGAGCCCTCCCATCCCCAGGTGAAGACGACTCTTTCGGTGTGGCTCCACTGCGAGGAAAGTGCCTCGTGCGTGGTTGCCTCCTATGTCGACAGCGAAGAGACCACCACCCCGGGCTTCCAGCTGGGCATGGCCTCCCATCCACCCCCGCATGAGCTGGGGGTCGACGAAGAACTCGAAGACCGTCTCGGGGGAGGCCTCGATCATGATCTCGAGTTGTACCGGGTCAACGCTGGTCACGACGGTGGCGCTCCTCCCTCTCGGCCTGGTGCTTGAGCTCTTCCAAGCGACCCGCCCAGAACGATTGCAGATGCCGTACCACTTCGCCGACTGTCTCCGGGTTCGTCTGATAGATCCGCGCTCTCCCCTCCCGCCGCTCGGTGAGCAGGCCGGCGTTGCGGAGAACGGTCAGGTGCTGGGACACGGCCGGGCGAGTCGTGTCGAAGTGTCGAGCTATTTCCCCGGCAGGAAGCCCTCGCAGGGCGACGAGCTCGATGATGCGGCGACGGGTGGGGTCGGCCAATGCGCGGAATGCTGAGTCGACATCGATCATGTGGAAAGTGATAGTGTTCGCTTACGTAAGCCAAAGCTTACAAGTCGGAGACAGAAAGGAAGGGATATGCCCAACTACGTGGTTCTTTACAACGCCCCGGTGTCGGCTTCCGCACAGATGGAGAACAACGACCAGGACATGGCTGCGGCAGCGATGCAGGCATGGAACGACTGGGCCGACCCGGGCAGCCGGCGGGATCGTCGACATGGGGACTCCCCTGGGCAACGGGCGCCGGCTCACGTCGGGTGGCGCCTTGGAAGCGAACACCGAAGTCGCCGGTTACTCGATCCTCCAGGCGGCCGACATCGACGCTGCTGTGAGCTTGCTCGATGGCCATCCCCATTTGCAGATGCCGGGATCGTCGATCGAAGTGCACGAGACATTGGAGATCCCTGGCATGTAGCTCTGGAGCGGCTCTCCCCGGCTACCGACCGCCGATGTCGAAGCGTCAGCTGTCGAACGAGCCGACCTCGACACCGTTGAGGACCACGGTCCGAGACTCGTCGGCCCAGCTGCCGAGGGGGACCGAGATCATGAAGGGCTCGATGACCTGGGCACAGGACTGATCCGAGGCCACCTGAGAGATCATGTCGATCTCGATCGTCTCCCCCGTGTCTTCGGCGATCCAGAAGATCTCGTGACACGGAGTCGGCTTCTCCCCTTCGACCTGAAGGCTGACCTGGATCGGGAAGCTCTCCATGATCAGGAGATCGGTGGAGTCGATCGAGACCTCGCCATCGATGTTCCCTTCGATCGGGGGCCGCGGGTTGGGCACCTCGCCAGGCGGCAGCGGTTCGGTGATGGGCTCGTCGCCGTCACCGGAGTCCACCGGTTGGTCAGGATCGGCCGTGGTCGCCGGGGGCACGGTCGTGGTGGGCTCCTCTGCGCCAGGGTCTTCTCCGCCGCATGCGGCGAAGAGGGACACCAGCAATACGATCCAGATGGTTCTCCTCATGACCCATTAGATGAGATGGGCCGGCCAACAGTTCCCAACTCAGTGGCTGTCGAGCAGCACCTCGCGCAGTCTGGCGGCGAAGGCGTCCGGCTCCCCGGTCTGGCCGTACTCGCCTCCCAGGAAGCCACCGTGGTCGCCGGGGAACATCACTGGTTCGAGACCCAGGCTCGCCGCGACAGCTCTGGCGCCACGGCTGGCCAACTGTTCACCTGACCCCGAGCCCGCTGCGGGGACGATCCGTGTCGAAACCGACCGGAGCGCCTCGACGTCGGGCAGGTAGTGGGTGCAGGTGATCATGTTCTGGCCGAGGAGCGGGTCTGACCGAGACCCGTCATCATCGGTCGGCATGCCGAACATCGCCGGGTCGGGTGGGGGAGTGGTCAGGAACTCGTCGGTGAAGGGGCCTTCGTGGCTGACCACCGAGATGAAATGGGCCATGCCGGCTCCGAACCCGCCCTGCTGGTAGGTGTCGGCCACTGCCCGGCACGCCGCCAGGGCCTCATCACTGTCGGAGACGATGGCCGCGAGCGGGGGCTCATGAGCCACGAGAGTCCTCACCAGTTCCGGGTGTTTGGCCACCAAGGCCAGGGCGTTCACGGCCCCGCCGCTGCTGGCGAAGAGATCGACCGCTCCCTCACCGACTGCAGAGATGACCCGGTGGAGGTCGTCGCCGTGGATCTCGGGATCGACCGGGTCGGCGGGGTCGTCCTTGATGCTGCGGGCGGTTCCCCGGGGGTCGTATGTGACGACGGTGCGATCGGCGAAGTGCCCAGCCAGGGTTACGAAGCCTGCCGCGTCCATGGGCGACCCGATCAGCATCAAGGGTGGCTGGTCAATTCCATCGCCCCGCCGCACGTCATAGGTGAGTGTGGCGCCGGGGACGACCAGGGTGTGGGTGATGGATGTTTCGGTTGTCGTGGACATGTCCCCTCCTCAGGGATGGATCGGGTTGGTGGTTTCGGCACTGAGGAGGCTCGTCGATCTGACCGACCGCTTCAGTCAGGCCTTCCTCCATACCCATGGCCAGCATCTGCTCCATGGACTCGGTGCTCGCGAACTCGTTGTCGATAGTCATCCGTGACCGACCTCCGCCGATCGGCTCGATCGACATGCGGAAGGTGATGACCGGGAAGTCGCCGTTCTCGGTGCCGTCCGCGCTCAGGAACCCGTCTTCGAACTTGAGCCACCGGGGCTCCTCGACCTCGACCACTTCCCAGTAGCCACGCGGCTGGTCGCCTTCGGGCCCGGTCATGTGGTACTCGACCCGCCCGCCCGGCCACAGCTCGTGTCTGGTGAATGTCGCCGGATAGGTGGGCGGGCCCCACCATTGCTCCAGTTGGCCTTGATCCGCCCAGAGCTGCCAAACCCGCTCCGGAGGAGCATCGAACTCGGAAGTCACGGTCAGAGTCAGGGTCTCGGTGTCCTTGTGGACCTTGGTAACGGTCATGTGGGTTGCTCCTCTGTCTCGCTGATGATCGTGGCCATTCGTTCGAGCCGTCCCCGCCACAGCTCCTCGAACTGATCGAGCAGGTCCTGTGCCTGGCGCAGTCCGGCCATGCGGGTCCGGACCACCTTGCGCCGACCGATCTGGTGCTTGGTAACCAGGCCGGCCCGCTCCAAGATGGCGATGTGCTTCTGCACGGCGGCGAAGCTCATCGCATAGTGGGCGGCCAGCTCGCTGACACCCTCCTCGCCGGCCATGGCACGGCGGAGGATGTCCCTCCTGGTGCCGTCGACGAGTGCCCCGAACACGGCGTCGACCCCGGTGTCGTCATGGATCGTCCTCGTCATACATACAACCATACGGTTGTATTGATCAGATTCGTCAAGTCGAACTCATCACGGGGTGTATCAGGACAAGGCTGGCGAACGAAGCCTGCGCCCACGCAACACCGACCAGAGATACCTGCCCACGACGAGATCACAGCCTTCTACGACGCACATCCTTACCCGCCTCCGGTCGAGAGCCTGGAGCGGGCGCTGATCGGCTGGACGACCCGTTCCGACCTCGTGTCGAGCATTTCTTGCATTGGCCGACCCTCCCCTATCGGGAGGAGCGGACGATCCTGATCGCCGGGTGTGGCACGTCGCAGGCGGCCCGCTGGGCCGTCCGTCACCTTCCGGCGAGGGTGGTCGGGATCGACGTGAGCCCTTCGAGTCTCGAGGCGACCAATCCCTTCGCCCCGAGTCACGACGTGACCAACCTGGAGGTGAGAGAAATTCCCATCGAGGAGGTGGGCGAACTGGGTGAGGTTTTCGATCAGATCGGTGTCACTGGGGTCCTCCAGCTCATCGCCGATCCCGAGTTGGGTCTACAGGCGTTGCGTCGCAGCCTCGCTCCCTACGGCGCCTTGCAGCTGATGGTGTACGCCACTCATGGGCGGACGGGGATCTCGATGATGAGGGAGTACTGCCGGCGTCTGGGAATCGGGGCTGAGGACGTGTCCGCGTTGATGGACGTCCTGAGGAGGTCCCACTGGGGCATCCGATCAGCCGCGTCCTCAAGAGGCCCACGATTTCGAGGATCGGACACGATCGCCGATGCCCTCCTCAACCCGAGGGAGCAGACTTACACGGTGCCCGAGGTGTTCGACCTCCTCGATCAGGGCGGGATGCAGTTCACTCGCTGGGTTCGTCAGGCGCCGTATCGGCCCCAGTGCGGGATCATGGGACGGCTCCCCCCGGGTGCGGATACGCGGCGCTGGCCGAGGTCGATGGATCTGCCGCGATGGAGCTGTTCCGGGGCACCATCACCCGTCAGCCTCATCGCCCACCGAGTCGAGACGCATCTCTGCAACCGCTCGATTGGAGTGACGGGACCTCATTCGTGCCGATCATCCCGGCCACCGTGATCGTGGTCGAGGATCGTCTTCTCCGGGCAAGGCGGCAGCGGTGATCAATCAGGCCCACGTCGACCGGGATCTCGTCTGCTTCCTCGATGGGGATCAGCTCTCGGTGTTCCGGGCCATCGACGGCGAGGCCGCGATCTCTGCCATCCCCGGTGCCGAAGCCGGATTCCTCGAGCATCTCTGGATCCATGATCTGGTGGTCGTGAATTCTTCGGCTTGGTGATCGTCGAAGTCGTTCGAGCAGTCGTTGGCGATGCTGATCACGGTCCAACCCTTCTCGTCGGCCCGGGCCAGGGCCTCCTCGGCCCCTGCCGTGTAGTCGAACTCCCGCTCGGCGTCGTCGTGGAGCAGCAACAGTCGGTAGTGGCTCGTGTCTTGGGCCCCCGTGGCGAAGCGGAGCATGGCGATATCCCCGTTGGAGTTGCCACCGGCCACGATTGGCCGGCGCCCGATCGGCTCCATATCCGTGTTGGTTTGGTGGGACCGTCGTCGAAGAACTCCATCTCCGCCTTGTAGAGGACGTCCGTGCCGTCCTCGGTCTCCTGATACTCGATGGTCTGTGAGCTGCCGATGATCCGCTCCGGCGGGATTCCGTAGATATGCTCCTGCGATGGGCCGCATGAAGTCCCGGTCGCCCCCGGAGGCGATATAAGTCGTGAACCCGCTCTCCTCGAGAAAGCGAAGCAACTCGACCATGGGCTCCTAACCCGCAGCCCTCGGTAGGGGCGCTTCAAGGTCGGGTGCTCGGCGGTCTCGAAGAAATCCGTGACTTCCTGGTGGTATCCCTCGACGCTGAGGCCGGCAATGGTCTTGGGGACGGCTCCCGAGAAGCATGTCTCAGGTCGCTGTCGTCACCTTGATAGTGCTTGATCATCGCGTCGCCGAGCCATTTCATGTCGTGCTCGTATCGCAGCCCGCCAAGGCTGCTGGCTCCTGGAGTGGTGTGTCGGCCTCGGCCATCTCGGCCATTCGGTGTAGGGTGAAGTCGAGTTGGATCGGGATGGGCTTCTCCTACCACAGCGTCCCGTCGTTGTCGAAGGTGGCGATCCGCTCCGCCTCGGGGACGAAGCCCGGACCGTCGCGTGACGGTCCGGACATAGTCCTCGATAGCGGCTCGAGTCGGGGTGTCGTTCCAGGAGTCGAGCATCAGCCTCAACCTCCGGCGAGGGTGCTCTCCAGCTTCGCCACCGCCTGGTCGATGGTGAACGACGCCGCCTTCTGCCGCGGTGGGAACTCGATGAACGTCTGGAGGAACTCGGTCACGAGCACCGTTCCGGCGAAGGCCAGGTAGGCGTTCTCCAGCATGAACTGGTAGTACGTGTTGGAGGCGATGTCCGCCCGCTCGAACGGGTCGGTTCTCAGGTTGAACAGCTTGGGCACCCGTAGCGGGACGAATGGCTCGGCCCAGATCTGAAGTGTGCCGGTCACCCGCTGCTCCATGAACACCAGCTTCCAGTTGTCGTAACCGCAGAGCCAGCACGTCGCCGTCGTCGGAGAAGTAGACGAGTCCCTTCCTCGGGCTCTTCTCCTCCTCTCCGGTCAGGTAAGGGAGCAGGTTGTACCCGTCGATGTGGACCTTGTGGGTCCTGTCCCCGATGGTGTGCCCGCTCTTCAGCTTCTCCACGATGTCGGTGTCACCGGCAGCGGCGAGCAGGGTGGGGAGCCAGTCGTGATGCTGGACGATCTCGTTGGAGACCACGCCTGCCTCGATCTTGCCCGGCCAGCGAATCACCTTCGGGATGCGGAAAGCGCCCTCCCAGTTGGAGTTCTTCTCGTTGCGGAACGGGGTCATGCCCCCGTCGGGCCAGCTGTTCATATGGGGACCGTTGTCCGTCGAGTAGATGACGATGGTGTCGTCGGCGATCCCGAGCTCGTCGAGGAGGTCGAGGACCTGGCCGACGTGGCGATCGTGATCGATCATCGTGTCGTGGTACTGCGACTGCCACCGACCCGACTGGCCGACACTCTCCGGCTTGGTGTGCGTGAAGGCGTGCATGTGAGTGGTGTTCATCCACACGAAGAACGGTGTGTCCGCCTCGTGCTGCCGCTTGATGAAGTCGATCGTGGCCTCGGTGACCTCGTCGTCGATCGTCTCCATCCGCTTGGCGGTCAGCGGTCCGGTGTCCTCGACCCTCTGTTTGCCCACCTTGCCGAAGCGCCCCTGCTCGGTCGGGTCGTCCTCGTCCGTGGCCCAGGAGCGCATCACGCCCCGGGGCCGGGCCATCTCGTTGAATCGGGGGAACTCCTCAGGGTCGGGCCAATTGGGTCGTTCCGGCTCCTCTTCGGCGTTGAGGTGGTAGAGGTTCCCGAAGAACTCGTCGAAACCGTGGGCGGTGGGGAGGAACTCGTTGAGGTCTCCCAGGTGGTTCTTGCCGAACTGCCCGGTGGCGTATCCCAGCGGCTTCGAGCAGCTCGGCGATCGTGGGATCCTCCGCCGACAGGCCGATGGGGGAGCCGGGGATGCCGACCTTGCTGAGACCGGTGCGGTAGACGCTCTGCCCGGTGATGAAGGCCGCGCGGCCGGCGGTGCAGCTCTGCTCACCGTATGAGTCCGTGAAACGCATGCCCTCGGCGGCGATCCGGTCGATGTTGGGGGTGCGGTATCCCATGATCCCGTCGCTGTAACAGCTCAGGTTGGTGATTCCGATGTCGTCGCCCCAGATGACCAGGATGTTCGGTTTCTCAGCCATGGGTGTTGCTCTCTTTCGTTTCGGGGGTGGGCCGGACGACGCACCGGAAGCCCAGATGCGACATCGAGGTGTCGATCATCTGGGGCTGGCGTGCCGCCGGTCGGTAGCGCAGGCAATAGTTGGGGGCGCACAGATGCGAGCCCCCTTTGATCACCCGTCTCGGAATGTGCTCACCGGGCTGACCGGGGTTGAAGCTCTGCTCCGGGGAGGTCACCCGGGGATTGGTGGGGACGCAGCAGGCATGTGCTGCCGGCTCCGAATGACGCGGGACGTACCAGTCGGAAGTCCATTCCCAGACGTTTCCGGCCATGTCGAAGAGGCCATAGCCATTGGGTGGGAAGCTGCCGACGGGCGAGGTCCGCTCGAAACCGTCCAACGTCAGGTTCTGCCACGGGAACTCACCCTGCCAGCTGTTCGCCATGGCCTTCCCGCCGGGGAAGTGCTCGTCGCCCCAGGTGAACACGGCACCATCGAGCCCACCACGGGCGGCGTATTCCCACTCGGCCTCGCTGGGTAGGTCCTTGCCGGCCCAGGCCGCATAGGCCTCGGCGTCTTCGAAGGCGACATGCGTCACCGGATGGTCGGTGCGACCGTGGAACGTCGTCCCCGGCCCGCCGGGCTTGCGCCAATGGGCAGTCGGGACGTAGGCCCACCAGTTCCGGTAGTCGTCGAGGTCAACGGGGCCTGACGTCTGCTGGAAGACGAGCGAGCCCGGCACCAGGAGGTCCGGGATCGGCGTCGGGGTACTCGGCGGGGTCGAGTGGTCGCTCGGCGACCGTCACGTAGCTGGTCTCCTTCACGAAGCGACGGAACTCGGCGACGGTGACCGGACGTGGGTCGATCCAGAAGCCGTCGACCGAGACCTCGTGCACCGGCCGTTCCTCGGGGTAGAAGTCCTCCGATCCCATGCGGAAACGACCCCCGGGGATCCAGCGCATGCCGTCTCGATCTGCAAAGTCGGGATCGATGTCGGTCCGGGTGGCTGTGGTGCTCGTGGCTGACCCGGTGATTTCCGACATCGCTCGCAACCTAGTGGACTGAAAATGCGACGCGTTCGCGCCGCGAGTCAGTCGGCGTAGACGACGGTGATGTCGCCGTTCGAAGTCTCGATCTGGATCGTGATCGCCGACCCCGGATCGGTGCGGACCTCGGTCACGATGTCGCCGTTCGAGGTGTCCGTGCTCAGATTCACCGGGGGAGCGTCCGACGGAAGGACGACATTGACCGCCCCGTTGCTGGTGTCGAGCATGACCGTCTCGGGTGGAGCATCGAACACCATCTCGATCAGACCGTTGCTGGTGGTGGCCTCGACCGCCATCGACCTGAGCCCCTCACCCACGATCGCGCCGTTCGATGTGCGGACGGTGATCTCACCCGACACGTTCTCGAGGCTCACGGCGCCGTTGCTCGTGGCTACGTTCGCCGACTCGTCGATCCCGGTGAGGACGATTGCACCATTGGACGTGCCACCGGAGACCGACACCCCGGGCGGAATGCTCACCTCGAATTCGGCGGAGCATGCCCAGCCCAGGAAGAACCCGGGACACCTCTGGGTGAGCCGCAGCGTGCCGCCGGTTTGGGTGAGATCCACATCCGACCCGCCGAATCCGGTCGATATCGTCATGTCGACCATGGTGTCGCCGTCTCCGGCCACGATCTGGATGGGTGCGTTGTCGAGGTCGAACACCAGCTCGGTCACGTCTGTGAAGGTCTGACTGCTCGACTCGCGGTCGAGATTGCCCATCCAGGCGAGGATCGACACGATCACGAACCCGGCAGCCAGCACTGCGCCGATCACGATCCAACCCGTCTTGCTCATGGCCTAACCCCACATCGGAGTGGATGAGGGGCCCCTGCTCAATCGGGGTCGTCCTCACCCAAGGAGCGAAGATACTCCTCGATCTCGTCCCCGAGACGGCCGCTCTCGTCGACCGCAAAGCCTGGGATGCTCGCCTCGAGCTCCTCGATGAAGCGTTGCGCGTCCGGGCTGGCCGAGACGGCTTCGTCGAGACGCGAGATCAGGTCGACCGCCCGCGGCGCGGATCACATCGAGCCCTGGTGTCATGCCGAGATGAGCGGCCATCCTGGTGAGGACGGCGTCGACCCCCGGCCAGTACACCCCGGACACATAGTGAGGCACCTGGGCCCAGAACCCGACGTCGGCGATCGAGTTGGCGCTCGCCACACGGTGGGCCACCACGTTGGTGAGGGCTGCCGGCACCACGAGCCGGTCGGCGGGCATGCCGACCGCGTCGAGCAGAGGATCGGTCGAGGTGACGATGACGGGGGTGGGCCTGCTGTGGGCGACCATCGCCGGCACCGCCCCGACCGACACCACGCGGGTCGCCCCCAGGGCTCCGGCGAGGTCCGCGAGCTCGGTGGCAACCCCCTGCCATTTGAAGTTTGGCTCGGCGCCGGTGGTCACTATCAGGTCGACCCCATCGATAGACACGGTGTGCACCGACAGGGCCGGGAACTCGATCGCCTCGGTCGCCCCGGCGGCGAGCTCGAGTGAAGGGCGGTGGCTCTGGTAGTCGTAGATGTCATCCGGGGAGAAGACCGCCACGAGCTTGCCGAGGTCGGTCAGGTACTCGCCCACCTGAGTGGCGACCAGACCGCCGTCGACCCATCCGCTGATGGCGAGCACCAGGACGGGGGAGGCGACATCGATCTCGTCTCTGACTTCGAGCAGGGGCACTTGTCGCTGATGATACGACCGGTGCGGTCGCGATCTCTCCGGCGTGGAACGGCTGTCGCTGTCGTCTAGCCCGGCTGTTCCTCGACGGTCGGTTCCGGCGCCCTCGTCGGCCGCTGGCCCTCGCGTCGAAACCACCACCAGAGCGAGACGGAGACGATGCTGAAGAAGGCGAGCAGGCCATATGTCGTCGCAGTGGGCACCACCGCTGCGTCCACGAGATATCCGGACTGCGGGTTGACGAGGACGTGGAAGAAGGCGAGGACGGCGACACCCCAGATCACGGCCCAGGTGGAACGACGATTTCGGAAGAGGATGCGCCCCGGCATGCCATAGATGGGGAGCAACCCGAAGACCAACGATTCGAATGCCGCCACGGTGATCATCGCCAGGGAGGCGGTGGCGATGTCGGAGACAACTCCTGGCGGTCCGGAACGGGCGAGACCGAGACCGAACCATGCGCCTATGGCCAGCATCATGACCACCCCTGCAGTCACCAGAACCTCTTTCGATTCGGTCTCTTCGTCGACTTCTGCGGCGAAGACAACCGCCAGAGCTATCCCGTAGAGATATCCGGGGAGGAATCCGATCAGCCGGGAGAGGAGGACGCAGGCCACGGCGACGATCAGGGCGACGGGCAGGACACGGGGAGCGCCCTTGTCGCCAGAGCGCCGCCGGCGCATGGTCCAGACCGGGGCCACGAAACCGAGTGTCGTGGCCACGACACCGACGAACAGCCCGATGAAGGTGGGGACAGAGCTTTGATCGGTGCCGAAACCCGGGTCGAGGAATCCGTAGAGGAGGGCCATGACCACCAGACCGGCGACTATCACCCAACGGCGGGACCAGAAGCTCGACGGGGCATCGGGTGACCGGCGTCGGAACCACCTGCGTATGCGATCGTGATGCTCGACCAGGGTGTTGTTGAACAGCTCGGCGGGGAAGGGGACCAGGAACAGCAATCCCGGCGGTGAGGGCGACGGATACGGCGATCACGACAGGATCCAGATTGATCTCGCTCGGTGCCGGCACCGAGGCGATGAGGGCCGGCCCCCCGTTCACGTCGGGGGCGAGGAAGAGGAAGCGTCCATCCTCGACGAGGAGAAGGAGATCGTCGCCGGCGAAGGCGATGCGGAAGGGTGCCTGGAGTTGGGTGTCGAGTGGCTCGGACCCCGCTCCTGGGTTGGGTCCGCCCCCGGCGACGGTGGTGATGGCACCCGCTTCGATGCGGAACACCTTGCCGGCGAGGCGGGGGACGACATGGAGACGGTCTTGGTCGTCGACCGTGATGCCGATCTCGGCCGAGCCGTAGTCGATGTCGGCGGCGTCAGTCCCGTCGGTTGCCTCCCCGACCGGGATCGACCCGGCGCCGAAGACCGTGGACACGACGCCGTCGGGTGCGATTCGCCTCACATCTCCGAATCCCTCGTCGGCGACATACACGACACCCTGGGTGTCGATGGCGATGTCAGAGATCGAGCCGAACCTCGCTGCGGCAGCGGGTCCGCCATCACCTATCCCGGGCTCGGTGGCGGGCTGTTCGTCCCCGGCCAGAAGCGAGGTGGATCCATCGCCGTCGACCCATTCGAGGGTCGGGACACGGCCACCTGCGAGCAAGACGTCGCCGTCGGGCCCGATCGACAGCTTTGGGCCCTCGACTTGGCCCGGGTTGTCCGACTGAAGGATCTCGGTGATGGTCCCGTCCGCAGCGAGGGACATGAGAGCGAGGCCCGTGCTGAAATAGACGGTCCCGTCCGCAGCGACTGCGACCCCGGAGAAGTCGTTCTCGCCGACGGCGAAGTCCCCCCGGTAGGCCACTGTGAGGATGCCATCGCGGATGCGAAGCAGTCGGGCTCCGTTGAACTCGGCGATATAGATGTCGCCGTTGGGGGCCACGGCGATGTCCTCCGCGTTGTTGAGCACCGCCTGGTTTGCCGGACCGTCCTCCCCGGTGGTCCCGGTTGCCGGGGCCGGCAGACCGGCCACTTGGACGACGGCACCGGCCGATGTCGCCGCAATCAGCAGGGCTGCGATGACAGGAGCCCGAAAGGAAGCCACGCCGGTCACGAGTCCGAGATCGGGGTGGTCACCTCAGGGGTGGGTGGGACGCAAGACGCCATCTGGGACCAGGGCATCAGTCCAGCTCCGTCTCCAGATATGCCTGCATCTCGCTGGTGGTGGTGAATGCCCCCGCGGTCTGCAGTGG
Source organism: uncultured bacterium (assembly GCA_963751005.1). Classification (GTDB taxonomy): domain Bacteria; phylum Actinomycetota; class Acidimicrobiia; order Spongiisociales; family ZC4RG35; genus JANQRA01. Next base: position 287,134 of record CAVVSY010000012.1, on the reverse strand, counting down.
GCACCATGCATTGATCGACCCGATGAGGCCAAAGACGTGGAAGCGCTCGGCGGGGGTCAAGTCGGCGACGGTCCCTCCCCTGGCGACATAGTCCGTCACGATGTCGATGTAGTCGGTGCATGACTCGCCCGCAGGCAGTGACTGCATCTCATCTTGAATCCGGAGATAGTCGACCGACCCCGGGGCATTCGCTTCTGCGAACGCGATGAGGGCTGGGTAGGCGTCATCGGTGATCGGCCCTTCATCCGAGGCGCAGTCGGCTGCATTCAGCGCCCCGGCGAACGCGGTGAACGGGGCGATGAGACCGATGGTGAGGTCTTCGAACTCGAAGAGCCGGGCAGCGTCGTAGTCGTAGTCGGCAACCACGTCCTCGATCGCGATCACGAACGTCTTCAGTGGCTCGACACATTCGGGAGGGAGCGATTCGAGTAGCTCTGCCGGGTCCTGCGTGGTCGACGCTGCTGGGGATGCGTGGTCGTCGTCGACGCAGGCGTCGACGTTTCGGTCGTCGTGACCGTCGTGCTGGTGACGTCAGAACCTGAGGTCGCGGTGGTGTCGGACGACGAGCCCTCGTCGGTGGGCTGGGGGGACGCTTCTCCCCCACAGGAGACGACGACGAACAGGACGACGACCAGAAGCGGGCGGAACGGTCTCACACCCGCCGCAAGCTACGCCGCCGACCCGGAGCCGGGTCGGCGGGAAGCTCAGTCGTCGGATTCGATGCCGAGCTCCACGAAGATGCGGTGCCGCTCTTCGTCGTACTCGGCGATGCTGATCTGGTTGGCGGCGTGCCGCTCACTGAGACGGGCGAACTGCTCCATCAAGGCCTGCTCGTCGACCGGCTGGTCGGGAGCCTCGTCCTCTTTGGTGCGCTGCTTCTCGCGTTTGGCCTCTTGCTTGTCCTGCCGCGCCTTCTCACGAGCGCGCTTGAGCGCGGCTTCGCGGCCGCGCCTAGCCATCGATGAGAAGGCCGGCCGGAGATTGGTGACGCTCTATCAGCGCGACCGGGGTGTGGCGACGTTGACCTTGATGGCCCTTCCCGAGATGTTCTTGCCATCGAGGGACGAGATCGCCTTCTCGGCGGCCTCGGGGGTGGCCATCTCGACGAAGCCGAATCCGCGGGATCGGCCCGTGTCGCGGTCGGTGATGACTTGAGCGCTCGACACTTCGCCGAACTCGGCGAACATCGTCTCGAGCTCGCTGGTGGTGGTGTTGAACGTGAGGTTGCCTACGAAGAGGTTGGTGGACACTTGGTGCTCCTTTGAGCTAATCGCCGTCGTTTACATGGACACCTGGCAAGCGGAGCCGTGCCACATCGGGCACCGATCAGCTGCGACATCCGACGGAGGGAAAGAAGCAAGCAAGGCGGGCGCGGTCGAGCCGCGTCGTGAGTCAGCTTAGCCCACGGTCGGAGACAACCGCATATCGGGTGGGCACCCGGCCCTCCTACCTCACTGTCAGGCGATAGGGTGGGAGCAGATGGAGTCAGATCAGGAACGCGCCGAGCGTCACGAACGCGAACGTCTGGCCGACGGCGAACGTCATGAACGAGAGCGCAAGGAAGAGCACGAGCGGCACGAGCGTGAACGCGACGAGGATCACGATCGTGAGCGCGAGCGCCGCACCGGTGAGCGCACCGACTGACCTGCGTGGAATCGCGGTAGATTCCCAGTTCCTGGTATCCTTCGGAACAGCCGCACCGGGTGGAGGTCAGTGACGCCATCACTTTCCCGGTGACCGACGGCAAGTTTCTCTCCCGGTTGGACTACCTCTTTCGGCCGAATCTCGACATCTGCGCCTGTGAGCGCGGCCTCGATCAGAGATCGACCATCCCAGCCATCCTCGCCTTCGAGGAGAAGGAAGACCATGTCCACGTCCACCACTTTCACCGAGCTCGGATTGTCCGAACGAGCTCTCCCGTGCCCTCGAAGCACGCGGCATCACCACCCCGTTCCCGATCCAGGAAGCATCCATCCCCGATGGTCTCGCCGGTCGTGACATCAAGGGAAGGGCACCCACCGGGTCGGGCAAGACGCTCGCCTTCGGGCTGCCGCTCCTGTCCCTGGTGACCAGGGCCGGGTCACATCGGCCTCATGCACTCGTGCTGGCGCCGACCCACGAGCTCGCGGAGCAGATCAAGAAGGATCTCGCTCCGTTGGCCCGTGAGGTCGGACGCACTGTCGAGGCGATCTACGGCGGGGTCGGCTATGGCCCACAGATCAAGTCGTTGCGCCATGGAGTAGACGTGCTGGTGGCCACCCCCGGTCGACTCGAGGACCTTCTGGAGCGAGGCACGGTCGACCTCCGCGAGGTCAGCATCGTCGTCCTCGATGAGGCCGACCGGATGGCCGACATGGGATTCATGCCCGCCGTCCGCAGGATCCTCGACAAGACGAGCCCGAGACGTCAGACCTCCCTCTTCTCGGCGACCCTCGACGGCGATGTGGCCGTGCTCAGTCGCGACTACCAGCACGACCCGATCGTCGTCACCTCAGAGCCGGTCGAGGAGACGAATGGTGATGCTCCTCCACCATTTCTGGCGGGTTCATCGAAATGGACGTCTGGAGGTCGTCTCCCGTCTCATCGGCGAATCGGATCGGAGCATCATCTTCACCCGCACCAGACACGGTGCCGATCGTCTCGTCAAGCAGCTCGCACAGTGAGAACGTCTCCGCAGTCGCGATGCACGGTGGTCGTTCCCAGAGCCAACGGACCAGGGCCTTGAGGGCCTTCTCCACCGGTCAAGCGCGGGCACTGGTGGCGACCGACGTCGCCGCCCGGGGCATCCATGTCGACGGTGTCGACGCGGTGATCCACTATGACATCGCCGGCGACAGCAAGGACTATCTCCATCGCTCGGGGCGGACCGCACGCGCCGGGGCGACTGGCACGGTGATCAGCCTCGTCATCGACGGTCAGGAGAAAGAGACCCGGAAGCTGCAACGCGAGCTCGGAATCGAGTCCCCGCTGCAAGCTCCGACCTACGGTGTCGCCAAGGGCGGCCGGACGTGCCCGCAGCTCAGGTGGCCCGAGAGGCGACGACGCCGCCAGCTCGAAGAGCCACGAGATCTGGACGCCGGGAACGGCCCGAAGCGCAACCCCGCGGCGCCCGGTCGGGGACATCGGCCGGCCGGCCGAGCGCATCTACGTGGGGAACATCCCCTGGAAGACCACCCGTCACGAGTTGGAGGCGATGTTCTGCCCAGCACGGCGAGGTCGCCGACGTGGAGATCGCGACCCGGCATGACGGCCGCCCGCGTGGCTACGCCATCGTGAACATGCCGGGCCATGCCCGCAACGCGATCGGGGCGCTCGACGGCGCGACGTTGGGGGGAAGACGTCTCACCATCCGCGCTGCGCGCTAGCCGTCACTCCTTACGCATCCGTTCCAGGATCCTGTTGACGGTCAGCCAGGTCCGCGATGAGATCTCCTTCCCGAGCCTGCTCTCGATCCAGGACATCACGTCGGGCGTCTGACTGGCCGCGGTGTCGGTGACGCTGAACAGCTCACCTGACGTCGCCCCCACGATCCAGTAATCGCGTTCGGGCGGCTGGTACGGGAACGCGAACTCGATCGGTGAACGGGTTCTTGGCAAACGTCACCAGGAGATAGGTTTCGCGGCCATGGGTCCGGCCGGCGAACGGATCCGACTCCACCAGCGCTTCGAGCTCGGCCTCGGAGCGGAGGATGGTCGTGCTGGTGAATCCGAGCTCGGACGGCCAGGCAGCCTCGATCGACTCCTCCAGACCGGCGGGATCCGACGTGTCTGATTCGAATATCACATTGCCGCTGGAGATGACGGTCTGCACGGCATGGAGCCCCAGCCCCTCGCAGACTGCTCGGAGGTTGGCGTTGGCCATGTTGGGATTGGTCGGGGCGATCCCACGAAGGAGGGCGACGTATCTGGTCACTCCCCTTGTCTAGTCGCCCAGGTTGGCCGGCCGGCCGTGAGCGGCTAAACCAGCCGGGTCATGGAGTTTCGACGTATCGATTCGTTGCCACCGTATGTGTTCGCCACCATCGACCAGCTCAAGCTGGCCGCACGGCGTCGAGGTGAGGACATCATCGATCTCGGTTTCGGCAATCCCGACATCGCCTCGCCACCGGAAGCCGTGGAGAAGCTGCGGGAGGCCTCGCTCAATCCCCGCAACCATCGCTATTCCTCGTCTCGGGGGCTCCCCAATCTGCGCAAGGCCGTGGCCGACCGCTATCAACGGCGTTTCGGAGTCACCCTCGACCCCGACACCCAGGTCATCACCACGATCGGTGCCAAGGAAGGCTTGGCCCATCTGATCTGGGTCCTCGTCGAGCCCGGCGATGTCGCCCTGGTCCCCGAGCCCTCGTACCCGATCCACATCTTCGCCGGCTCGATCGCCGGCGCCGAGGTCAACCGGGTGCCGGTGGGGGGCGGTCCCGATGAGTTCCTGGCACATCTGCGCCAGGCCGTTGAGAGCACATGGCCGGTGCCACGGGTGCTCATCGTCTCCTTTCCCCACAATCCCGACGACGACTTGCGTCGATCTCGAGTTCTTCGAGCGTCTGGTCGCCTTCGCCCGGGAGAAGGGGATCTTCGTCGTCCACGACTTCGCCTATGCCGACATCTCGTTCGATGGCTACGTGCCTCCTTCGATCCTGCAGGTGCCGGGAGCCGAAGACGTCTGCGTCGAGTTGTACACCCTGACCAAGGGCCACTCCATGGCCGGGTGGCGGGTCGGCTTCGTCGTGGGCAACGCCGCGGCCGTAGCCGCACTCGCCAAGCTCAAGTCGTATCTCGACTACGGCACGTTCCAACCGATCCAGATCGCCGCGATCATCGCCCTCAACGAGACCGACTACTACGTCGCCGAGGTCAACGCCATCTACGAGCAGCGACGCAACACCCTCATCGAGGGTCTCAACCAGGCAGGGTGGGAGGTGGAGGCGCCCAAGGGGACGATGTTCGTCTGGGCCAAGATCCCCGACGCCTTCGCCGAGATGGGCTCCCTGGACTTCGCCGTGCATCTGATCGAGGAGGCGAAGGTGGCGGTCAGCCCCGGCATCGGATTCGGGCCGAGTGGTGAGGGTTTCGTCAGGTTTGCGCTGGTGGAGAACCAACACCGGACCAGACAAGCCACGAGGGGGATCAGGGCGGTTCTCGACCGGGTGTGAGGGCTCGGAGTCGACCCAGACCTACAGAGTCATTGGCGCCGACCCGAGGACCAGGAAGATGTGCATGATCTCCTCGTCGGCTCATCGGCTGACCGTCATCGGACTCGAGGCTGCGGGCCCTGGAACCGGCCATGTCGTGGGAGACGGTGAAACGCCCGATGCGCTGAACTCGGCTGCCGAACATGTCGTAGTCGATCGTGGTGTTGCCGATGGAGCGAAGCCGCGATCCGACCATGTCGTAGCCGAGCTCGTGGAGGCCGAGCCGGCGAGGGCGGGTGCCTGCCATGTCGTATTCGATGGCAGTGGTGCCGATGGAGCGGAGCCGCGATCCCATCTTGTCGTACCCGAGCTCATGGGTCCCGAGCCGTTTCGCCCGATCTCCCATCATGTCGTACTCGATGGCGGTGGTGCCGATGGAGCGGAGCCTCGATCCCATCATGTCGTACTCGAGCCTGATCGCCATGCTCACAGGATGGTAGGTAGTTGGTGCGGGCCGTCGGTGACGACGGCCCGCACCGATGATCGGTGATCAACCCTGGGCGAAGGCCTCCTCGAAGGCCGCCCGGTACTCCGGTGTCGCTGGGCCGGAGAAACCGCAGTAGTTGACGGTGCCCTCCTGTGCGGTGATCAGATACTGATCACCTGCAACGAAGGGGATACCTCCGATCAAGGCCTCCATGCCCTGTGGGGCATTGAGGACGACCTCGGCTGCGTCTCCGCCGCGGAACCAGTGGTCCACCGTGAGTGTGACCGTGTCGCCCTCGACCGATGTGACGGTCCCCTCGAAGGCGATCCCGGCGACCTTCTCCAGCTCCTCGGGTGAGAAGGCGATGCACATCGCCATGATGTCCTCGGCCGGTGCGTCGAGCTCGAGTGGTGCCGAGGCGGTTGGTGCTTCGTCACCTCCGGTGAAGGCGAGGCCTGCCGCAACCGCCAGGACCAGGGCCGCCACGGCGGCGATCCCAATGGTCCACTGCCGGCGTGCGGGCGATGCCGTCTCGGTCTTCTCCTCGGTCGGTGTGCTCATGATGTCCTCCAGTAGTTGTCGTGACGACTCACTGGTCGCCGGTTCGGTGGGCACACCGGCGTGCATCGGATCGAGTCGGGCGAGCCGTTCCCTCAATTCGTCAGTCATGCTGTCTCCTGTGTGCCGTCGACCGGTTCATGTCCGACCGGGGCGTGATCCTGTCTGGCGAGATGCTCGCCGATCCGCGTCCTTGCTCGACTCAGCCTCAGCGTCGCGGCGTTGACCGTGATGTCCATGATCGGGGCGATCTCGCGAGGTTCGAGACGCTCCCATGCCCAGAGTCGGATGATCTCTCGATCGTCCTCACCGAGCAGCGACAGCGCTTGGGTCAGGTCGGCATCCGGCCCCGATTCGGCGGGGTCGGGCACGACGGTCTGTCTCGGCTCCGCCTCGAGACGTGAGACGAGACGGAGATGACGCCGCTGCCCGCGGAGATGATTGGCCAACGTGCGTCGGGCGATCCCGTAACACCAGGGGAGCGCCTTGCCCTCGGGGACGTCGTCGAGCCGCCTCCATACGGTGAGGAGGACATCGGAGAGCACATCCTGTGCCGTGTCGACATCGGTGCGACGTCGCAGATAACGCTGCAGGGGCTCGAACACTTCATCGGCCGCCGCTTCGAATCGCCGGCGCCGCTCCGTCTCTGAGCTCACTTCGTTGTTCATGTCCACCAGCCCGTGGATTCTGTCACACGATGTGCCGGACCCACGGAGCACTCCGAACGCATCTCGCTCTCGTCCCGTATACCGCCCGCTAGCTTGAGCGGGAAGGAGGCTCACGTGATATTCGACTACTTCGCCGATCTCAACTGGCTGGCCGTCATCGTTGCCACCATCGCCTGGTTCGCCTTCAGCGCTATCTGGTACTCGGTGCCGCCACTGAGCCAGGCCTGGCAGCGTGCCGCCAAAGTCGATGCGACCGGTGACGGCCCTCCTCTCGCACTGCTCTTCATCCCCACCCTCATCGGCTACTTCGTCACGACCGTGGTGATCGGTCTGCTCGTCGCCGCCACCGGAGCGGCAGAATTGGTCGACGGGCTCGCCCTGGGGGTCACCCTGGGCGTCGGCTTCGGGATGGTCGGGGCCCTGGTCAGCCAGGTGTACGAGAGCAAGGGAAGCTCCTACTGGCTGATCAACGGGCTCAACTCGGTCATCGCCTTCTCGATCGTCGCCGTCATCCTCACCCTCTGGGTCTGAGAGCTAGACCACGGCGGTGGGGTGAAGCAGCGGCTGAAAGCCGTTGCTCAACGCCAGCGTGGAGGTTGGGGGTGTCAGGACCAAGAGGTCCCCTTTTGCCGGGTCGCGCCTGAGGTGACCGCCATCCGGCGAAGTGAAAGGCGAGCAGACGGTCGCCGACGACGAGGTGCGGAGCTCCATCCCTGACGACCACGGCGCCGTCCGGCACGAGGTGGGCCGGCATGTCCCAAGGCACGCGATCGCCCGCCCGGGCGAGGCCGCGTCCCCTGCGGAGCCGCTCGGAGGCGAGAAGCCGGTTGAGCTCGGTCGCGCTCACGGTGTCGGCCCGGCCGAGTCCCGCGCCCACGGCCCCCTGGTAGCTCGCGTGTTGCTCACGTCGACACAGCCCACAGGGACGATGCCCGGCGGCGAGAGCCACGGCGTCGTCGAGGAAGAAGAGCGGCGTCCAGTGTCGGGGTTGGTCGAGAGGAGATCGCCAGTCCTTGTAGGTGGTCACACAGCTGATCCACAGGTTCCCGTGGTGGTGGCGCACCACGTTCCGGTTGTTGTCGACGAGGCAGCCGCGATTGCCCGTGAGGAGCCCTCGCTCGGGTGTGGCGTGCAGGTCGCCGAACGGGTCGACCCGATTGAGTCGCGGACTGGTCACAAGGCGGCGGCCCGGCTCTCCAGGTAGCGCCTCTCGGCCTCGTTGTCGGTCAATCCTGCCGCCCTGCTGAAAGCGACCCGCGCCTCGGGCCGGCGGCCGAGCCGGGCGAGGAGATCGCCGCGGGTGGCGTGGAAGAGGTAGTAATCGTCGAGGGGCAGGCCGTCGACGATGACGAGGGCTGGGGCGACCCGGCCGGTCTCGGCGATGGCGATCGCCCGGTTGAGCTCGACGATCGGGGTGGGGGCTAGGGCCACGAGCTGGGTGTATAGAGCTGCGATCTGTGCCCAGTCGGTCTCGTCGGCAGTGGCCGCATCGGCGTGCACCGCGGCTATCGCCGCCTGCACTTGATAAGGGCCGGGGGAATTGCGCCGGAGACATGCCCTGACGATCTCGTGACCCTCCTCGATCAGGTCTTGGCGCCAGAGGGTGCGGTCCTGTCGAGGCAATGTGATCAGGTCGCCGTCGGCGCTCTGACGCGCCTCGCGTCGCGACTCGGTGAGGAGCATCAGGGCCAGGAGACCGGCGACCTCCGGTTCGTCGGGCATCAGCCCCCACAGGATCCGGCCGAGGCGGATCGCCTCTCCGCTGATGTCGGGCCGACCCAGCGACCCTCCGGATGTAGCCACGTAGCCCTCGTTGAATATCAGGTAGATCACCGACAACACGGGTCGGAGCCGGTTGGGCAGCTCGGCGTCACCCGGGATCCGGTATGGGATGTGGGCGTCCCGGATCTTCCGCTTGGCCCGGACGAGTCGTTGCGCCATCGTCGGCTCGGTGGTCATGAAGGCACGGGCGATCTCCGGCGTCTGCAGACCGCCGATCAGACGCAGTGTCAGTGCAACCTGTGCATCCGGCGCCAGTGCCGGGTGACAGCACGTGAACATCAGGCGGAGCTGATCGTCCTCGACGATCTCGATCTCATCGGGCTCGTTGTCATACATCAGGGCGTGGGCCTCTGTCTGGCGTTGGTCGCGGGTCGCCTCACGTCTCAGGTGGTCGATGATCCGGTTACGCGCGGTGGTGATGATCCAACCGGCGGGACTGGGGGGCACGCCACTCTCGGGCCAGCGGCGAACCGCCTCGACGAAGGCATCCTGGACCGCCTCTTCGGCGAGGTCGATGTCACCGAAGCGGCGGACCAGGGTGGCCACTGCTCGTCCCGACTCCTCCTGGAAGACCCTGACGATCTCGCGATCGTCGGTCACGGAGCCGATGCGCGTGCTCAGGATTCGGGCTCGTCCTGGAAAGGCCGAACCTCGACGGGGCCACGACATGCGACCGTCGCCTGGGCTGCCCAGTCGAGCGCCTCGTCGAGATTGGCGGCCTCGATGACCCAGAACCCGCCGATCTGCTCCTTGGCCTCGGGGAACGGGCCGTCGGTGGTCAGGACCTCGCCGTTCTCCGACCGCACCACGGTGGCGGTATCGGGAGTGTGGAGACCACCGCCGAACACCCAGGCCCCGGCCTCTTGCATCTTGGTGTTGACCGCATCGACGTCGGCATACATCTCCTGGATGACGTCGTCGCTGGGCTGCTCTTCACCGTCGACGTAGTAGACGGAAAGCAGGTATTGACTCATTTCGAGCTCCTTCTCGTTCTCGGTCTCCGACGACCTGTCGGGCACCTTCGACATCTATACGAATGCGAATGTGCTCGATCGACCGGGCCCGCAAACTTTTTGCGATCTCTTTCTAGACATCCTCGAAGTAGTCGGCGAGCGCATCTCCGTGGAGGAAGCGATGCCCGTCACCGGGTGAGCACGTAGTACACCGACCCTGGTGTCGAGCTGCCAGCGATTGGCTGCGTCCCGCGCCATAGTGCGTCGGTGACCGGCCGCCATTCCGTCCGCCCCACCGTGCGGGTCCTCGCCGTCGCCTTCGTGGCCTTCGTGATGATCGGCGTGGCCACCAGTGTCCTCGGAGTGGCCTGGCCTTCGATTCGCGACCACTTCTCCAGATCGGTCGCCGACCTAGGCATTCTGATCGCCTCCGGCAGCATCGGCTTCATCACCGCCAGCTCCCTCTATGGGCGGCTGCACCTGCGAGCCGGCACCGGTCGCCTCCTCATCGGGGGATCGATAGGGGTCCTCGTCGGTCTGGCCGGAATCGCCGTGGCTCCTTCGTGGGGATGGATCGTGGCGACGTCGCTCGTCCTCGGGTTTGGCAGCGGTCTCGTCGACACCGGGCTCAATGCGCATGCCGCCCTCGCCTTCGACTTGCGCTCGATGAACCTGCTCCACGGGTGCTTCGGGCTCGGCTCGACCTTGGGGCCGGTGGTCATGACCCTGAGCCTCACCGCGACAGGCGCGTGGCGGGCGGGATACTGGGCGCTGGCCATCGCTCAGGTCGGTGCGGTGGTGGCGATCTGGCTGAGACGGGGTGACTGGTCGGAGGGGGAGACCGACCTCTCCGCGACGGCGATGGCGCCGAGACGGAGGCGGCTTCGCCTCGCATTGATGCTCGGTCTGTTCTTCATCTACACCGGTGTGGAGGTAGGCACCGGCCAGTGGGCGTTCACCCTGCTCACCGAGGGGAGGGGACTGAGCACCGCCGCCGCCGGCACGTGGGTGGCCGCCTACTGGGGCGGCCTGACCCTGGGTCGCTTCGTCTTCGGGTTCTCCGGCGCCCGAATCGGCCGGAGACGTCTCCTCGCCGGTTCGATGGCCGTTACCTCGATCGGCCTGGGGCTCCTGTGGATCGACCCGGCAGGTCTCGGGGCCATTGGCCTTCCCATCACCGGGTTGGGCCTGGCTGCCATCTTCCCTGCTCTGGTCTCGCTCACCCCGACCCGAATCGGACGGGACCGTTCGACTACAACGGTCGGCTACCAGCTGGCCGCCGCCACGTTGGGAGTGGCGGTGATCCCGTGGGTTTTGGGCGTCGTGGCCGAGTCGAGGGGGCTCGAGGCACTGGCACCCGGGCTGTGCCTGCTCGCCGTTCTCATGACGGTCGTCTACCTGGTCGGTGAGCGCGAGGCCCGGGCCCATTATCAAGCTGTTTGATACAGTCGCCGTCGCAGCCGAGGAGGAGCAATGCCCCCAGCCCATCTGAGCCCACCCTTCCGCGCCGACCACGTCGGGTCCTTGCTGAGGCCTCCCGAGATCTTCACTGCGCGGAAGGAGGTCGCCGAGGGGACGATGAGCCCGGAGGGCCTACGCGAGGTCGAGGATCGGTCGATCGCCGCGATGATCCCCAAACTCGAGGCGACCGGAATCCAGAGCATCACCGACGGGGAATACCGACGGGCCTACTTCCACCTCGACTTCTTGCAGCAACTCGACGGGGTGACCGTGACCGGGATGATCGCTTCCAGCTCTCACTCCGAGGACAGGGTCGGTTTCGCCCCGCCGAAGGTCACCGTCACGGGAAAGCTGGCCCACGGCCGGGACATACAGGTCAGAGACTTCCAGTTCGTCGACTCGCACACAGATCACGTCCCGAAGGTGTGCATACCTTCGCCAACCATGGCTCATTTCCGCGGGGGTCAGGGCGGGCATCGACATCGAGTCCTATCCCGATCTCGACCTCTTCTTCGACGACCTCGCCCGGTGCTACCGCCAGGAGCTCGCTCACCTCTACGCCGCAGGTTGCAGATACGTCCAGCTCGACGACACGAACCTCGCCTACCTGTGCGACCCCGAGATGCGGCAAGGAGCGAAGGACCGCGGAGACGACCCCGACGAGCTGCCCCGCACCTATGCCGCGCTGATCAACGCGGCCATTCGCGAGGTGCCCGACGACATGACCACCGCCGTCCACTTGTGCCGGGGCAACTACAAGTCGACGTACTTCGCGTCCGGCGGGTACGAGCCGGTGGCCGAGGTGCTCTTCACCGAGCTCGATGTCGACGCTTTCTTCCTCGAGTACGACGACGAGCGGTCGGGCGACTTCGCCCCGCTCCGATTCGTCCCTGAGGACCGGACCGTGGTTCTCGGGTTGGTCACCTCGAAGGTCCCCGACCTGGAGTCACCCGACGATCTCCTCACGCGAATCGAGGATGCATCCCGTTACGTCGATGCCGACCAGCTGTGTCTGAGCCCGCAGTGTGGCTTCGCCTCGACGATGGAGGGAAATGCCCTCACCGAGGATGAGCAGTGGGCAAAGCTGTCGCTGGTGGCGGCAACGGCCGAGCGCGCCTGGGGATAGTCGGGGGAGGGTCTTCGCGGTCGCCGGCGGTCAGCGGTATCGGTGCCGTGTCCCAAAAGGCGAGATCAGGTCTAACCGTGGCCCGCCGATAATCTGACCCACGATGTCCCGGCTCGCCTATCTCTCGCTCGCGCTTCTGCTCGTCGTCGCCGCATGCACCGCCGACACGGGCTCGTCGACCACAACCGCAGGCCAGGTAGAGCCCTCCACCACCGAGGCGGGTCCGACCACCACCACCGGCGAGACTGCCCCTACGACGACTACCACGGCATCGACGCCGACGACCGACCCCGATCTCTCCGGTCTCGAGGGTGTCTCCGACGAAGTCAGAGCGCAGCTCGAGGACCTCATCGGAAAGACGCAGGAGATCAGGGGTCTCCCGTTCCTCGAGCCACCCATCATCACGGTGGTGAGCGACGACGAGCTCGAGGCCCGGGTGCGGGCGGACATCGAAGAGGAGAGCGAGGACTTCCCGGCCGACGAGTCCCTCTACAAGATGCTCGGCCTCCTCTCCGACACCGCCGACTTCGAGAGCATCCTCCTCGACCTCTATGGGGAGCAGGTCGCCGGCTTCTACGACGGTGACACCGGCGAGATCGTGGTGCCGGCCCGCCAGGATGGGTTCTCCCTCATCCAGCAAGGGACCCTGGTCCACGAGCTCGTCCATGCTCTGACCGACCAGCATTTCGCCTTCAACCCGACGTTCCAAACGATGATCGACGAGGACCGTCTCGACGAGGCGACGGCCTACCAGGCCCTGATCGAAGGAGACGCCACCCTGGCCGAGGTGCTGTGGGTCCAGACCCTCTCCCAACGCGAGCTCGGCGAGTTCATCGCCGAGTCGCTCGACATCGACAGCTCCTCTCTCGAGGCCGCGCCACGCTTCCTCCGCGAGTCGTTGCTCTTCCCATATGACAGCGGTCTCGCCTTCGCCCAGACCCTCTATGTGGAGAATGGGGACTGGAGCTCGGTGAACGACGCCTACACGACCCTCGCCGATCTCCCCGGCTCGTCGGAGCAGATCATCACCCCGGACGACTACACCAGGGATCTGCCGGTCAGTGTGACCATCCCCGAGGTCGAAGTCGCCGGCTACGAGCTGGAGCGGACCTCGGTGTGGGGCGAGGAGGGGTTCCGGATACTGCTCAACCAGGGCGCGGTGGCCACCGACATGGTCACCGCCGCCGACGGCTGGGGTGGCGACTCCTATCACCAGTGGTTCGACGGAGAGAACTCGGCGATCCTCATCGTGTATCAGGGGGATACCCAGACCGATGTCGCCGAGCTGGAGGCTGCCCTCCTCACATTCGCCACCGAGTCGTTCCCCGAGGACCATTTCGCCTGGGTGGAGCAACTCGATGGGGATCTCTACTTCATCGCCTCCGACATCCCGCTGGTCGGGGAGCAGATCAGGGCAGACGTCGGTCTGGGCTGACGTCCTCTAACTTCGGCGCGTGCCCACTGGTCGACTCATCGTCTGCGCCACTCCCATCGGCAATCTGGGAGACATCTCGACCAGGCTCCGCAAGACCTTGGCCTCGGCTGATGTGGTCTACGCCGAGGACACCCGGCGCACCGCCAATCTCCTGAGTCATCTCGACATCGCCGTCCCTGTGGTCTCCCTCTTCGCCGGGAACGAGATGAGTCGCACCGCCCAACTCGTCGATGCCGTGCGCGCCGGGGAGACGGTCGCCCTCGTGTCCGACGCCGGGATGCCCACGGTCTCCGATCCCGGGGCAGCGGCCGTGCGCGGCGTGCGCGAGGCGGGTTTGAGCGTCACCGTCGTCCCCGGCCCCTCCGCGGTGACGACGGCCTTGGCATTGTCGGGGTTCGGTGGCGACCGGTTCGTCTTCGAGGGGTTCCTCCCCCGCAAGGGCAGGGAGCGAGGCGAGCGGCTCGCCGTCATCGGGACCGAGACGCGGGCCGTGGTCATGTTCGCCAGTCCCAACCGACTCGGTGACGACCTGGCCGATCTCCTGGTGGCCTGCGGCCCTGACCGCCGCGTGGCGGTGACCCGAGAGCTGACCAAGCTCCATGAGGAGTCATGGGTGGGCTCTCTCGAAGCCGCCGTCGACGAGTGGGCGGAACCGGTGAAAGGCGAGGTCACCGTGGTCCTGGCGCCGGCAGAGCCTTCCCCTCCGTCGTTGCAGGAAGCGGTAGCGGCCGCTCACGGCCTGGTGTCGGACGGCCTGAGCGTGTCCGACGCGGCGCGGTCTGCAGCGGAGCTGACCGGGGTGTCGAGACGGGAGATCTACGAGGCCCTGATCGCAGATCAGGCGTGATCGCAGATCAGGCGTGATCTCGACTCAGGTCTCGAGCTGGGACCGGCAGGATCCGCAGATCCCCTTTCCCTTGAACTGGGTCACACCGTGGTCGGTCCCACAGAAGGTGCATGAGTCAGTCATCTTACGGAGGACGATGTTCCCGCCTTCCACGGCGATGTAGAGATGGTCGCCCTCGCGGATGTTGAACATCCGGCGGGTCTCGGCGGGAATGACGATTCGTCCCAGGTCGTCGATCTTGCGGGCAATCCCAGAGTCCACGCGGCGGAGCCTACCGATCGGCGACGATGCCATGCCAGGTACCGTCACCGGCCGTGCTCTGGGTCGACACGCACTGCCACCTTCAGCTCGACGGGCGATCTCCGGACGAGCTGTTGGGGCGCGCCAGAGATGTGGCTTGGCTGGTGTCACCTGGGGTAGACCTGTCGAGCTCGGAGGCGTCGCTCGACCTGGCGCGGCAGTTCCCGGGACTGTGTGCTCGCCACCGCCGGGCTCCATCCTCACGACGCCTCCCTGTGGCAGGACCAGGCGGAGGCGATCGCCGCCCTGGTGCCCATGGTGGCGGCGGTGGGGGAGACCGGCCTCGACTTCTACCGGGATCTCGCCCCACGTCCGGCGCAGGAGATCTCGTTCCGGGCCCAGATCGAACTGGCCATCGCAGAGGACAAGCCGATCATCGTCCACTGCCGCGATGCCTTCGCCGAGGTCCATCGCATGCTCGATGACACCGGATCCGGAGACAGGGCAGTGCTCCACTGCTGGACCGGGGGGACCAGGTGGACCAGGCGCTTCCTCGACCTCGGGGTGATGTTCTCCTTCGCCGGGCCCCTGGCGTTCGAGACCGGGGAGACCATCCGCCTCGGCGCCGCCCTCGTCCCCCCTGATCGGGCGTTGGTGGAGACAGACACCCCGTATCTGGCGCCACCACCCCATCGTGGTGAGCGCAACGAGCCGGCATGGGTGGCCCTCGTCGGGGCGGCGCTCGCCGAGGTCTGGGGAATGACTGAACGAGAGGTCGCCGTCACCACGACAGCCAATGCCGCCCGGGTGTTCGGCCGATGACCGCTCAGACCAGGTCGGAGATCTCGGCACTCCTCGATCGTCATGGTCTGAGCCCGATCAAACACCTCGGTCAGCACTTTCTCGCCGATGCCAATATCACCCGGAAAATCGTCGAGGTGTCCGAGGTAGGCCCCGGCTCACGTGTGGTCGAGATCGGGGCCGGTACCGGGACACTGACCCGGGCGTTGGCAGCGGCGGGGGCCCATGTCGTCGCGTACGAGATCGATGAGGGGCTGGCGCCGGTGCTCGCCGAGGTGACCTCCGGTCTCGACGTGGAGTTGCGCTTCGACGATGTGGTGGATGTCGACTTCGCCACGGTGCTGGCCGGAGCCGGGTGGGCGATGGTGGCCAACCTGCCCTACAACGTGGGCACCCCGGTGGTCCTCGACGCGATTCGGGGCGCTCCCGGGATCGAACGGTTCGTCGTCATGGTCCAGAGGGAGGTGGCGAGACGCTTCGCCGCCGCCGCCGGCACCGAGGCGTACGGGCTGCCGTCGGTTGTGGCCGCGATCTACACCGAGGCCCGGGTGGCGTTCACGGTGCCTCCTCAGGTCTTCTACCCGCCACCGCGAGTCGACTCGGCGGTCGTCGTCATGACCCGCAAGATCACCCCGGACGGCGCCGGCCGCGCCGTCGAGCTGGCCCGGGCCGGGTTCGGGCAACGACGCAAGATGCTCCGTCGCTCCCTCGCCGGGATCGTCGACGAGCCTGTCGTGCTGCTCGAGTCGGCCGGCATCGATCCGACGGCGCGAGCCGAGGACCTCACCTCTGATGACTTCCTCAGGCTGGCCAGGGCATGACCTCTTACGAAGCTCCGGGCAAGGTCAATCTCTCCCTCCTGGTGTCACCGCCACGATCCGACGGGTATCACCCGCTCGCCTCCCTGGTGCAGACCGTCGAGTGGTGCGACACCCTCCGTGTCGCACGGGGGGAGGGTCGCGACGATCTGGAGTCGGAGATCGAGGACAACCTCGTCTCCCGGGCCCTCGCCGTGGTCCGGGAATTCGGTTCGGTGCCGCCCCTCCGTGTGCAACTTGTCAAGGAGATCCCGATCGCCGCCGGTCTCGGCGGTGGCAGCTCCGATGCCGCGGCTGCGCTGAAAGCCGCTGCCGACTTCGGGTCCGTGCCGAGCGGACTCCCTGCCCGCCGCCGCGTCGCGGGTCGGAGCGGACGTGTCGCTGTTCCTCACCGGGGGCACACGATGATGAGCGGGGTGGGCGACGAGATCGAGTCGGTGCTGCCCGGCCTCCGGGTTCGCCGTGGCCATCGTCGTGCCCCGAGTTCGGGCTCTCCACCGCCGACGTCTATCGGCGATGGGACGAGTTGGAGGGACCGGAGGGGCGTCCCATCGATGACGACCGGCTGCCTCCCTCGCTGCGGGGGCGGATGCCGATGCGCAACGACCTCCTCCCTGCCGCGTTGAGTGTGGAGCCCGCCTTGGGCGACTTCATGGCCGACGTGGCCGCGGTGTGGGGGTCGACGGTGGCCTTGACCGGCTCCGGCTCGGCCTGCTTCGGCTATTTCCCCACCCTCGACGAGGCGGAGGATGCCGCATCCGCCGTCACCCATCTCACCGCTCAGGGCCGTGGGGCCGCCCTGCGCCCCCACGGTGTGGCCCGGGTCCCGAATCCCGACCCGGAATAGCGCGCGCTATTTCCGAACCCGGGGTTGATAGCGCCATATATGGCGCTAGCAACCCGGGTTCGTCGGAAGCGGTCCTGTTGTTGCGGGTTCCGGCTCATCGCGCCGGGGCCGGTAACCTGTCGTGACCGCCCTTGGGGGGTGGTGTGACTGGGAACACCGTGGTTTCTGTGGTCCTGTTGTTGCGGGTTCCGGCTCAGGACGCCTCGCCGGTAATCTGATCGTGGCCCTTTTGGGGGGTGGTGTAACTGGTAACACGGCAGGTTTTGGTCCTGTTGTTGCGGGTTCGAGTCCTGCCCCCCCAGCGACCAACGGAGGACGCCCCACTTGCCGACTCATGTGATCGATGCCTCGCCGCCGGAGAGGGGAAGCGGATGAAGTCCGACCTTCCCAAAGTCGCTCATGTCGCCGCCGGGCCAACCATTGCTCGGACTGGGTCCTGCACGCGGTCAAGCCGCTGGAGCCCGACGAAGACGGTGGTGGTGGTCGGCCATGGGGCCGACCAGGTCCGCCCGCTGCTCGCCGAGGGTGTCGTCGACGCACTCCAGGCGGAGCAGAACGGCACCGGCCACGCCGCTCAAATCGGGCTCGACGCCCTCGGCCCGGTCGACGCCGACGATGTCGTGATGATCCTCTACGGGGACACGCCGCTGCTCACCTCGCCGCTGCTCACCGAGCTGGCAGATCTCGACGAGGACGAGACGGCGCGTCCTGGTCTACTGCCCGGCTCGACGATCCCGACGGGCTACGGCCGGGTCGATCCGGGACGGGTCGGGGGCGGTGCTCTCCGGTCGTCGAGGATAGGGACTGCACCCCTGAGCAGCGTCGTGATCGACGAGATCAACGCCGGCATCTACGCGGTCCGGGCCGGTCGTCTCGCTGCGGCGCTGAAGCAAGTCGGAAACGACAATGCTCAGGGTGAGTACTACCTGACCGATGTTGTTCAGCATTCTCATACGCCGACGGTGAGCAGACTGACCGCCGTGGAGGCCGACCCCGAGGAGGTGATGGGTATCAACTCCCAGGACCAGCTCGCCGCAGCCCGCAAGGAGCTGCAGCGTCGAATCAACCAGAGACTCATGGAGTCGGAGTGTCGCGATCGTCGACCCCGACCGCACCTACATCGACGACACCGTGGAGATCGAGCCCGGCGCGCGCATCTACCCGGGCACCCATCTCGAGGGCAGTACCTCGGTGGGAGCGGAGCAGCCAGATCGGCCCGGACGTCTTCGCCGTCGACTCGACGATCGGGCCGGAGGCGACGGTCTGGTACGCGGTGCTTCGCGCCGCCGTCGTGGGGGAGGAGTGCGAGGTCGGGCCCGTACGCCTCGCTCCGCCCCGGAACCGTCCTCGAGCCCGCGGTCCAAGGTCGGGACATTCGTCGAGACCAAGAACACCACACTCGGTGAGGGGGCCAAGGCTCCCCACCTGCGCTATCTCGGCGACGCCACGGTCGGCGCCAGGGCCAACATCGGCGCAGGGTCGATCACCTGCAACTACGACGGGTATCAAAAGCACCAGACCGTCATCGGGGAGGGCGCCTTCATCGGGTCCGACACCATGCTGGTGGCCCCGGTGCGGTCGGGCGACGGGGCGATCACCGGCGCGGGCTCGGTGATCACCAGAGATGTCGACGCCGGGGCTCTGGCCGTCGAGCGATCTGCCCAGAAGGAAATCCCTGGCTACGCTCAACGACGCGAAGCGCGGACAGCCGCCGAAGACGCAGAGGACTGACAGTGGACATCGTCTCCGAAACCGGATGATGCTCTTCACGGGAGGCGCCAACTCAGCCCTGGCCGAGGAAGTGGCCGACATGCTCGGCATCCGGATCGGCAAGGTGGAGCGATCGACCTTCGCCAACGGCGAGATCTATGTCCGGCCTGACCGAGAGCGTCCGGGGCGCCGACTGCTTCGTGCATCCAGAGCCATTCGCTCCGATCAACGACAACATCATGGAGCAATTGATCACCATCGATGCCCTGAAGCGGGCCTCGGCGCGCCGGATCACCGCGGTCATCCCCTTCTTCGGCTACTCCCGTCAGGACAAGAAGGTCCTGCCCCGGGAGCCGATCACGGCCCGCCTCGTGGCCGATCTCTTCATGGAGGCCGGTGCCGACCGTCTGGTCTCGGTCGACCTGCACACCGGTCAGCTGCAGGGCTTCATCATCCAAGCCGTTCGACTCACCTCACCGCCCTGCCCATCATCACCGACTACCTGCGCGGACAGCTCGAGACGGCCAGACGGCAGATCCTCTCACCCGATGCCGGCGGTGTGAAGCGGGCCGAGCGCTACGCCAAGCATCTCGGCGGCATCCGTGGCGTTCATCTACAAGCGGCGCGACCCGAACGAGCACAACGCGTCGGAGGCGTTGTCGATGTCTGGGAAGGTGACCGACCGGCATGTCGTCATCGTCGACGACATGATCGACACCGCCGGGACCGTGTGCAACGCCGCCGAGATGGTGAAGGAGTTCGGGGCGAAGTGTGTCCGGATCGCCGCCACCCACGGCATCTTCAGGAGCCGGCTCTCGATCGGATCAAGAACTGCGCCGATCGAGGAAGTCATCGTCACCAACACCCTGCCGGTCAGCGACCGACGTCCAGTCACTCGACAAGCTCAAGGTGCTGTCGATCGCATCGATCCTGGCCGAGGCCCTCCATGCGATCTTCATGGACTCGTCGGTGTCGGAGATCTTCCTCGGCGACAACGCCTAGCTCGACTCCGGTTTCGGGCGGACGGGACATACAATCCGCGACTCGTGACCGCCCGCCATCGCCAACCCTCCCCTTCCGACAACGCGCGCTACCGAGCCCTCCTCATCGGCCTGGTTGCGGTCTTTCTCCTCGGTTTCCTCTTCCTGCGAGTGCTCGGCGACGACGGCGGTGGCGCCCCGGGCGCCGCCGACGACACCACCACGACCTCGACACCAGCGGACGGGGGAACGGGATCCACGGACGGGAACGGTTCCACCCCTTCCACCACAGCGGGTGATGGGACCGGTTCGACGACATCGGGGTCGACCCCGACCAACCTGCCCCGCTTCAGGAGGTCACCCTCGACCTGGTGTACGAGGGGTTCCAGCAGCCCGTGGTGATCGCCGCGCCCCCAGGAGACGACCGGCTCTTCGTGGTGCAGCGTGTCGGGGTCATCAGGATCCTCGACGAGAGCCGGGTCCTGCTCGACCCGCCTTTCCTCGACCTACGGGATCAGGTGATCTCCGACGGGATCGAGCGAGGGATGCTCGGTCTCGCCTTCCACCCCGACTACGCCAACAACGGCCGCTTCTTCGTCTATTACACCGACAAAGGCGGGCGCCGCCAGTTGTCCGAGTTCACCGTCTCGCCGACCGACCCCAACATCGCCTTCGCCGCCAGCGAGAAGGTGATCTTCGAGTACGACCAGCCCGAGGGGTACACCGACATCCGGCATTACGCCGGCAACACCGTCTTCGGGCCGGACGGCTATCTGTGGGTCTCGATGGGAGATGGGGCCGACAGTCGTGATCAGGGCCAGGATCCCAACACGCCGTACGGCACCATCGTGCGGATCGATGTCGACAGCGGCGACCCCTACGGGATCCCCGCCGACAACCCGTTCGTGGACGGAGGGGGCTCGCCGACGTCTGGGCATACGGTCTGCGCAACCCATGGCGCTTCTCGATCGACCCGGTGGACGGGCTCCTCTACGTGGCCGACGTGGGTCACGCCGACCAGGAGGAGGTCAACGTCGTCCCGATCGAGCCAGGGTGGTTACAACTTCGGCTGGTCGGACATGGAGGGCACGCGTTGCTTCCATCTCCAGGACTGCAACCCGGACGACTACACGTCGCCCGTGCTCACCTACACGCCACGAGGAGAGGTCTCTCCGTCACCGGTGGCTTCGTCTATCGCGGTGAAGAGATCCCCGAGTTCGCCGGCACCTACTTCTACTCCGACTGGGTGAGCCGCTGGATCCGCAGCTTCAAGTTCGTCGACGGTCAGGTCACCGAGGAGAAGGACTGGACGGCCGACTTCGGCGGACCGTCGGCTCGGTCACGACCTTCGGTCTCGACGGTCACGGCGAGCTCTATCTGGCCACCTACGAGGGCGGGCTCTACAAGTTCACGGCCGTTCGCTGAGAGCGGGAAGCTCGATCACCTCACCGGGGAAGATCAGGTCGGGGTCACCGGATCGGAGCCTGGGCGTGTTCACCTCGATCACCTGACGCCAGTACGGCGCGACCCTCGAGCGCGGGGTCGGCCGAGTCGAGATGATGCTCGGAGATCTTCCAGAGATGATCGCCGGGCACCACCACTGCGGTCGTCGGCGGGCTCGGCGTGGCGACCACGGTGATCGGTAGCCGGACCGACGTGTTCTCGTCGACCGCGTCAGCGTCTCCGCCGGCTGACCGGCTCTTCCGCCGCCATCCCGGCGACCATCAGGAGACCGATCAACCCGACGAGTGCGGCGACACGCCCCATCGCTTCAACGTAGGGTGGCGCCGATGGATTGTGAAGGGGGTTACGATCCGAAGATGAAGGTTCGCATCGGGATCAGCACCACCGACAAGCTCATCGAGATCGAGGTCGACGACCTCAAGGCGTTCAAGAAGACGATGGAGGCGGCCATCCTGGAAGGCGGGCTCGGCTGGTTCACCGACACCAAGGGCCGCACGGTCGGCATCCCCGCCAAGAGTGTCGCCTTCATCGAGATGGAAGACATCGGGCCGGTCAAACCGTCGGTTTCGCACCCGGGTCGAGATCCCGGCTAACGTAGAGAAGAGGCGCCCTGCGGGCGCCTCTTCGAGTTCCACGGCTCGGTTCGATTCAGACGGAGCGACGACGTCGCTCGGCGAGCCAACGCTTGCGGAGACGACGACGGTCGTCCTCGGCATAGCCACCCCAGACGCCGGATTCCTGGTTGGTCTCCAGTGCATACTGCAGACAGTCTTCACGAACCATGCAGGTGTTGCAGATGGCCACCGCGGCCTCGATCTGCTCGACTGCCGGACCTGTGGTCCCCACCGGGAAGAAGAGCGAAGGCTCCGAATCCCGGCAGGAGGCGAGGTCTCGCCAGTCGGTGGTGATGGTTGTGAGGGTCATGCTTTCCTTACTTTGTGATCTTTTTCACAAGGGCATCGATGACGGGATCTCACCCGTGGATGCTTGGTGGGATTCCGGGGCAGAACGGTACTGTCAACTTCCGCTTGTAAACGGATTTCTGCAGATTGTTACTGCAAACGACCAGATCACCGTGTGTCGGCCATCGTGGATGGCCGAGCCGATACCCGGACAATTACCTCAGCGGGTTCCTCGCCGCCGCCACGTCGCGGACATGGTCGAACTCGACGTGCGTCGGCTCCGGCGACGGCAAACTGGTGCTCATCACGATCCCCATTATGGCCGGCTATCCGTGTTGCAGACACCCCTTGGTCGACACTCTGCCGTCTCGATCTCGGCTGACTGCCATCATCCGGCGCTTGCTCGACGAGGCGATGGCTGCGCTTCCCGGACACTCCGTCCAGATCGAGGTGAAGAACCTGCCGCTTCGATCCTGGTTTCGAGCCCGACCACGTCTCGCCTTGGAGGCGGCTGAGCGGGCCCGGCCCGGCGACATCGTCACCGGTTTCAATCCCGGAGACAGTCGCCACCGGTGCGCCGGTGTTCCCCGACGTCGCGACCGGGCTCGTCATCCCGGCCGGGGTCGCCCTCGATGAAGCTGTCAAACAGTGTTTGGACGCAGGTCATCGGGCCGTGGTTCCCCATCATTCCCTGATCAGTGCACCTGCCCGAGTCGGTATCGATGTCTACCCATGGACCGTGGACGGCCCGGAGCGGGCCATCGGGAGTTGGCCGACTTCGGTGTTACCGGCATCATTACCGACGACCCTGGGCTGATCACCGAGACCCTTCGGAGCGACGATGAGCATCGCGGAACAACTCGCCGCGGAATTGAAGACGCCATGAAGACCAAGGACGCGAGGCGTCGCGACGTCATTCGTCAGGTCCAGACCGAGGTCGCCACGGCTCGCAGGGCCCCCGACTTCGAGGGCGAGGTCGACGATGCCTTCTATCAGAAGGTCATCGCCTCCTACGTCAAGAAGATGGACAAGTCGCGCGAGGAGTACGCCGGATATCGGGGAGCGGGGCCGCGCCATGGCGGAGAAGCTCGCCTACGAGGTCGAGTATCTGTCGAGGTGGCTGCCCCAGCCGCTCGGCGAGGAAGAGACCCGTGCGCTGGTCAATCGGCGATCGTCGAGCTCGGCGTGGCCGGCGATCGAGAAGGCCGCCGGGCGCGTGACCGGCCACCTGATCAAGGACCACGGCAACGATCTCGACGGCGGTCTGGTCAACCGGCTGGTGCGGGAGGAATTGGCCACCGGGTGAGGCTCCCCGATCTTCGAGCCGATGCTGGCCTGCGGCGCGATCTGTCCATTCGACGATCCGAGGCTGGTGGTTCGAGGTCAAGTGGGATGGCTACCGGGCGATAGTCGGTGCCGAAGACGGGGTGGTGCGGGCTCGCTCCCGTCGTGGCCTCGATCTGCTCGGCCCATTTCCGGAAGTCGCTTCGGCTGAGATCCCCGATGGTGTCGTGGTCGATGGTGAGATCGTTGCATTCGATGACGACGGCAACCCTTCGTTCTCGATGCTGCAGCGGCGAACCGGCTTCGGGGGACCGGATACCGGTGCCAGGGTGGGTGTGAACCTGGTGGTCTTCGACGTCCTGTTCCATGGGGCCGATGTGACGCAGTCTCCCTACGAGGAGCGTCGCGAGCTGCTCTCCCGTCTCGAACTCCCCCTCCGATCGTGGTCCCCGATCCGACTCCCGACGCCGGGCACGGCCTCCTCCGTGCCGTTCGGGAGATCGGGGCATCGAGGGCATCGTCGCCAAACGACTCGGCTCCCGGTACCGCCCGGGACGACGCACCGAGGACTGGCTGAAGATCCCGGTGCGCCACACGCTTCCGGGCAGTTGTCGGGGGCTACCTGCCCGGCGAGGGTGGTCGGGCGGCCACTTTCGGCTCCTTGCTCGTCGGATCTGCATCAACCCCGGGGGCTCCGTTGGATAGGCGCGGTAGGCTCCGGGTTCAACGACTGCCACCTCGCCCTCTTCCACGAGGCGCTGGGTCAGATCGGACGCGGGACACCAGCCCGTTCACCAACGACGTGTCGCCCTGGGCGGGCTCCCCGGTATGGGTGGAGCCGGGAATCGTCGTCAACGGTCGAGTACAAGGAGTGGACCCACGACGACCATCTCCGCGCCCCGGTCTACAAGGGCATCGACATGACCGACCCAGAGACGGTGACCTGGGCCGCGGAAGGCCCGGAGATCTGAGGTTCAGGCTCCTTGCTCGCGCGGCATCTGCTTGGCCCCGATTCGCATTGCCCGTTGCCGGGTCGAAGAAGTGGAGCTTGGCGCAGTCGACGGTGAGCTCGACCGTGTCGCCACGACTGACGTTGATGTCGGGGCTGACCCGGGCGATGAAGTTCGTCTTGTCTCCCAAGTGAGCTGGCATCCCTGCCCGTGTCGGCGAGCAGCTCCTCGATGTCCGGGGTGACGACCGGGGCGCGGTCGACCGTGAAGTGGATGTAGGTGTCGGCCCCGAGCATCTCGGTGACTTCGACCTGCGCCTCCAGACTGCGATCGGGGTCGTGGCCCACGACCGACGCCGCTTCGAGGGCACTCGGCCGGAGACCGATCACCATCTCTTCGCCGGTGTGGTTCTCCAGCCCGGGATGGCCGTCCAGGGTCGGCCTGTCGATCTTCAGCCTGGTGTTGGGGAGCACCGCGTAGACGGAGTCTCCCTCGGTCTCCAGATGGCCATAGGTGAGGTTCATCGCGGGGCTCCCGATGAAGCCGGCCACGAAGAGGTTGTTCGGCTCGGAATAGAGCTCGGACGGGGGGCCTACCTGCTGCAGGTTGTAGGGACGCGCCGCTGACACCGGGCGTAACACGGCGACCCTGTCGCCCAGGGTCATCGCCTCGACCTGGTCGTGGGTCACATAGACGGTCGTGGTGCTGAGCCGGTTGTGGAGTCTCTCCAGCTCGGCGCGCATCTGCACCCTGAGCTTGGCGTCGAGGTTCGACAGGGGCTCGTCCATGAGGAAGGCCGCGGGCTCGCGGACGATGGCGCGACCCATGGCAACACGCTGACGCTGACCACCGGAGAGCGCCTTGGGCTTGCGGTCGAGATAGTCGGTGATCTCCAGGATCTCGGCCGCCTCACGCACCCGTCTCTGGATCTCGTCCTTGGAGAACTTGCGCAGCTTGAGACCGAAGGCCATGTTCTCGAACACGGACATGTGCGGGTAGAGGGCGTAGTTCTGGAAGACCATCGCGATGTCGCGGTCCTTGGCTGCGACGTCGTTGACCACCCGGTCGCCGATCATCATCGTGCCTTCGCTGATGTCCTCGAGCCCGGCGATCATCCGCAGGATGGTCGACTTGCCGCACCCGGAAGGGCCCACCAGGACGAGGAACTCACCGTCCTCGATCGTCAGGTCGACGTCCCCCACGGCACGGGTGCCATCGGGGTAGATCTTGCCCAGACCTTCCATCTTGATCTCAGCCAACGTGTCTCCTCGTCCGGCGAACCCCGAAACATAGTGGAAGAGGGGTGGCGGGGCGGCCGGTCCTAAGGGGCGTCCGGGTCGAAGCCGGGAAACCCGCTCTCGACCCATGAGTCGAGGGCCTCGAACGAGTCGACGTCGGAGCCGCGGGCGGAGGCGAGTCGAAACCGATGGTTGAGCAGGTCACAGAAGCCCTGAACCACGTCTTCGCCGGGCCACACCGACCGGATTCGGGCCGTGATCGGCTCCCATTGCGAGGTGAGCCACTTGAAGGTGCCGACACTCTTCCCGGTGGCGGACATGTCGCCGTTCTTGGCGAGGAAGTAGTTGAGGTCGCTCATGATGAGTCGGGCCTGGTTCTCGGAGGCCTCGATCCCGGTGCGTGAGCGAAGGGCGTCTGAGTTGTAGGTGCGACCGCCGACATGGGTGATCATGCGGACCGAGCTGCCCTCTTCGGTGGGGGTGATCTCGATGTCGTCCACCGAGAACCCGAGGTCGTTGATCCGGGCGATGCGCTGTCGAATCAGATAGGCGTGGTCCTTGGTGATGTGCAGGGCGGCAGTGAGCTCGTCCCACAGCGCGCCGTACCGGCCGGCGATGTCGCTACCAAGGGCGAGGTCGGCGGCATCGAGGTCCGATCCGGTCTCCGCCGCGATGTCGCTCATCTCGCCGGCGACGTTCTCTTTCATGATCTCGATGTCCTCGAGTCGCTGGCCGTCGCTCAACGAAGGGTGGAGCTGGGACGTCTCGCCGTCGATCATGATCGCCTCGATCGACCCGGCGTCGAATCGATACAGGACGTTGGACAACGAGCAGTCACCCCAGTAGCAGCCGGCCATGTGGAGCTCGACCAGCAGGCCGGCGAGGGCATCCATCATCTGGTTCCGGCGAGCCCCGAAGTCGGCACCGCTGACCAGACGCCGATAGGGGAACGAGTGTTCCACGTATCGGGTGATCACTGCCCCCGATCCCTCGTCGTGGGGATCGAGCCAGTCTCGCTCCACGAGCCCGGCCACCCGTGCCGTCCGATGCGACTTCTCCTCGAGGGCGCGGAGAATTCGGTATTCACCGTGGGCGACTCGACTGGGGAGCTCCTTGATGGCGTAGATCCCCTCCGGGTACGCGACGAATCTCACCGGGTGCCGGTGCACGCCCGTGGGCATGGTGACCATGCGCTCGCCTTCCCAGGCGTCGATCGGTATGTCCCAGGGCAGGTCGAGGAAGTCCGGGTTGTCTGGTCGGATCTGGAGGGCCGGTGTCCCCATCAGACGGCCGTCTCCGCCAGCACGAGACCCCCGGCGAGTCCCGACAGCCCGCCCAGACCCGGAGCCGACACGAGCAGATCTGGGTCGGGTTCCTCCGGGTAACCCCCCATCAACTCCACGACCTTCGACCTGACCCGGTCGTGGAGCCAGGGGAGCGACGCGACCCCGCCTCCGATGACGACACGTTCGGGTGCCGCCACATAGGCGAGGGCGAGCACACCTTGGGCCAGGTAGTGGGCGACGTGACCGACCACCGATCTCGTTGCCCGCCCAGGTGCCGGGTGGCCCGAATCTCGCCTCGAGAGAGGGACCGGCCGCCATTCCTTCGAGACAGTCCCCGTGATAGGGGCAGTTGCCCGCAAAGGTGTCGCCGTCGAGACGTCGGACCGGGATATGACCCATCTCGGGGTGACGCTCACCGGCGAGGAGGTGGCCGGCTACGACGATCCCGGCCCCGATCCCTGTGCCGACCGTCACGTAGGCGAAGTTGGACATGCCCTGGGCCGCGCCCCACCTTCCCTCTCCGAGTGCCGCCCCGTTGACGTCGGTGTCGATGGCGATCGGGACGTCGATCGCGGATCGTCAACCGCTCGTGGAGGGGGAGCCGGACCATCCCGGTTTCGGTGTGGCCAGGATGGTGCCGTACCTCGGGCTCGAGGGGGTCAGGTCGAGCGGGCCAAAGGCGGCCACGCCGAGGGCGTCGACCGGATTTGCCGCGAAATAGCCGGCGACGGCGGCCAAGGTCTCGTCCGGGTCGGTGGTGGCGATTCGGAACGGTGGCGACAGATCCTCGGGGGAAGTTCCAAAGGCGACATCGGTCTTGGTCCCGCCGATCTCCACCGTCCCGAGCACTGTCACCGGCGGCACTCTAAAGAAGTGCCGAAATTCGGTTGACACCTTCCTGTCGCACTTTGTAAGTTAAGGAAACTTTCATTGAGGAGGATGGTGACGGAAGACCGGGAAATGGGCAGCCCGCGCCATTCGAAAGCGACGAAGCACGACTCCCGTCAGAGCAATCTCCGCACGACGCTCGAGCTGGTGTCCCGTCATGGCGCCACCAGCCGCGCCGAGATCGCTCGACGCACCGGGCTCTCCCGCGCCGCGGTCTCCAGCCTCGTCAGTGAGCTGATCGAGGACAGTCTCCTCCGTGAGCTGGGCAGGGGCGTCTCCGCAGGTGGCAAACCACCGACTCTCCTCGCCATCAACGAGCGTGCTCGTGAGATCGTCGCCGTCGACCTCGGGCATCAACCCTTCCAGGCGGCTCTGGTCGACCTCACCGGCCGAATCTACGAGCGGGTCTCGGTCGACATCTCCGAAGGCCCGCTCACCGGAGGGCGCGCCCTGGAGATGGCTGTCGAGCTCATCAACACGATGATCGAGCGAAGCACGGCACCGGTCCTCGGGATCGGTGTCGGCGCCCCCGGCGTCATCGCCCCCGACGGCCGTGTCCTCGAGGCATCCAATCTCGCCTGGCACGGTCTCGACCTCGGTGCCGAGCTGATGCTCCACTTCGACTACCCGGTGTCGATCGCCAACGATGCGGCGATGGCCGCCCTCGCCGAGTTCCGGCGACACCCAACCGATCGCAATGTGATCCTGGTCAAGCTGGGTCGTGGCGTCGGCGCCGGTCTGGTGCTCGACGGTGTCCTCTATCGGGGCCAGCACTCGGCAGCCGGTGAGATCGGGCACGTCCGGGTCGTCGACGACGGTCCGGAGTGTGGCTGTGGTCATCGTGGCTGTCTCGAGACGGTGGCCAGTGTCCCCGCCATCTTGAGTCGTCTCGGCGCCGATCCTGACCGCGACCCCTGGGATGCACTCGCGCTCGCCGGTATGTTCGACGAGGCTCGGGTGCGTGCAGCCCTCACCGACGCCGGCCGTGCGGTGGGGACCGCCCTGGCCGGTGTGGTCGCCACCCTCGACGTGAGCCATGTCATCCTGGCCCCGGAGCTGATGAATGCCGGTGACATCCTCATCACGGCCGTTCGCTCCGAGCTGCACGACCGAATACTCCCTTCCACCGCCGAGTTGATCGAAGTCGAATCCACCCAGCTCGGAGGGGACCTCGTCCTTGTCGGGCGCCGCGTCGGCCGTCCTCGTCGACAGACTGGGGGCGGTGCTCTGATGCCCAGCACGGTCGGTATCGACATCGGGGGCTCCTCGGTCACCGCCGTGGTCCGGGACGAGTCCGGCGAGGTGGTGGGGCGATTCGATGCGCAGGTCTCTCCCGACGGTGGCCGGCAGGTCGCCGCCTCCATCATCGCTGCCGTGCGCGCCCTCGGCGCCGATGATTGTGTGGGCGTGGGGGTGGGGGTGCCGGGTCAGGTGGATCCCGATGCCGGTGCGGTCCGCATGGCGGTCAATCTCGGCATCGGCCCGGAGCCTTTCGATCTCGCAACCGCCGTCGAGGACGAGATCGGCCTCCCCGTAGTGATCGAGAACGACGTCAAAGTCGCCGCGCTCGGCGCCAACGAGAGCCTGGCCCGCGCCGCACACTTCGTCCAGAGCGTCGCCGTGGTCAGCATCGGCACCGGCATATCGGCTGGTGTCGTCGTGGCCGGGTCGATCGTGCGTGGCGCCAGCGGAATGGCGGGCGAGATAGGCCATGTGGTCGTCGACCACTCAGGGCCCGTGTGCCGTTGCGGGCAGAGGGGATGTCTCGAAGCAGTCGCCGGTGGCCCTGCCATCGCCAGGGCTTGGCCCCGAGGAAAAGAACAAGAGGCGGCCACCGCGCTGTTCGCGGCCGTGGCCGCGGGCGACCATGCTGCTGCCACGGTGGCCGACCGGATCGTCGGCCATTTGACCACTGCCCTGATATGGCTCGCCGCCGCGTACGACACCGAGGTAGTCGTCCTCGCCGGCGGTGTGGCTTCGGTAGGCGAGCCTTTTCTCGAGGTCGTCAAGCGTCACGTCGCCGCCCGGGGCGCCGTCTCTGAGCTGGCGGCGCGACGTCTCCGACCCGAGCAGGTGCTCCTCGCCAGCCCCGTGGACCCGCCCGGTCCCCGCGGCGCCGCCATCCTCGCGGTCGGGCATAGTCTTCAAGAGCGGGTGTCTCCCGCAGGAAAGAAAGCAAGCAACAACCCATGACCAACCCATAGGAGGAGCGGTATGAAGAACCGAACCTGGCTGGTTCTGGTGCTCGTGTTGGGAATCCTCGTGGCTGCCTGTGGCGGCGACGGCGGAGCATCCAGCACCACGGAGGGCGAAGCCCCCGGCACCACAGAACCATCCGACGGTGCGACGACGACAGCGGGAGGAGGTGATGGCACGACGGCGCCTTCGGGCGAAGGCTCTGGATACGAGCATCTCGACCAGGCGTTGGCGGGTGACTTCGATGGCACCAGCGTCGAGATCTGGGCCCAGTGGCTCCCCGAGTCGTCGGAGGCCGCCAACTTCACCGCCACCCTGGCCCCGTTCACCGAGGCCACCGGTATCGAGGTGAACTTCCAGCCGACCCCGGACTACGAGACGGCGCTTCAGGTCGCGGTCGATGGCGGCAACGCCCCCGACCTCGCCCAGATCGCCCAGCCGGGCAAGATGCACCAGTACGCCGACGCCGGCTCGCTGGTCGCACTGGACGAGTGGTTCAACACCGACAAGCTGTCGGCCGACATGGTCCCCGCGTTCTACGAGCTCGGCCAGCACAACGACTCGCTCTACGGCGTTTACTACAAGACCGACGTGAAGTCGATCGTTTGGTACCCGGTCCAGGGCTTTGCCGACAATGGCTACGAGGTCCCGACCACGTGGGACGAGCTGATCGCCCTGAGTGATCAGATCATTGCCGATGGCAACGGCAACCCGTGGTGTATCTCGATCGAGAGCCAGGAGGCCGACGGCTGGGTCGCCACCGACTGGATGGAGGACATCCTCCTTCGCACCGCGCCACCGGAGACCTACCAGGCATGGATCAATCACGAGATCCCCTTCAACGACCCCGAGGTGTTGGAGGCCGCCGACTACATGAGCGAGATCTGGTTCACCCCGGATTACGCCTATGGCGGTAGCACGTACATCAACGCGACGTGGATCGGTGAGACCCAGGACCCGATGTTCGCCGAAGGCGGGCCTCAGTGCTGGATGCAGAAGCAGGCAGCTTGGATCGGTGGCTTCTGGGGAGCCAACCGTGACGCGCTCGCCGACGACCCGGCGCTGCCGGCGGCCGAGTGGCCGAACGTCCCTGGTGAGGATGTCGACTTCTTCTACTTCCCGATGATCGAGGAGGAGTTCGGCACCCCGGTGCTGGGCGCCGCCGACATGTTCGTGATGTTCGAGGATCGACCCGAGGTCAGGGCCCTCATGGAGTGGCTCGCCACCCCGGAGGCGGCCGAGGGCTGGATCGCAGCAGGTGGCTTCCTGTCACCGCTGGTGACGGTTCCCGCCGAGTGGTACACGTACCCGAACGTCGGTCTCTCCGAGATGGTCGCCAATGCAACCACCTTGGGATTCGACGCCTCTGACCTGATGCCCGCATCGGTCGGCGCCGGGACCTTCTGGTCCGGGATGATCGACTGGGTGGCCGCGGACGGTGACGAACACCGAAGAGGTGTTCCAATCGATCGAAGACAGCTGGCCCAGCTAGCTGCATGAAGAGATGAGTAGGGTCCCGGGTCGATCGGCCCGGGACCTGCTCGTCCGGGCAGGATGCAGGCGAGGAGGAGTGACGATCGACAGTGCAGGCGGTGACGTCGAACCAGGTCGGACCCCGAGTCCTCCGCGCCTTGCTGATCACGGCCGGAGTCTTCGCAGCCCTCTGGTTCGGATTCGGGGTGTTCACTGAACCGGAGCTCTTCGCGGATCTCCCGCCCAACGTCTCCAAGCTGGCTCAGGCGCTATTCGCCATCATCCTCGGGGTCGGCGGGATCTGGGCGCTCTTCTATGCCGGCAACACCATCATCGAGGCCCTCCCGGCCAAGGCCACCGATTTCCTCCGCCCCTATCTGTTCGTGCTCCCCGCGATCGCCGTCGTCGGGTTGTATCTCGTCTATCCGACCGTGGGCACGGTCGCCCAGAGTTTCACCGAGGTCCCGGAGGGCGCCGGGCCGCTACAGAACTACGCCGACGCCTTCACCAACGAAGACGTCCTCATCGCACTGCGCAATAATGCCGTTTGGCTCTTGATCGCCCCTCTCGTCTCGGTGCTGATCGGCCTGATCTTCGCCGGCATGGTCGACCGCATCCGTCTCGAGTCGGTGGCCAAGTCCTTCGTCTTCATGCCCCTGGCCGTCTCGTTCGTCGGGGCATCGGTCATCTGGAAGTTCATCTACGCATGGAAGCCGGCGGGCCAGCCCCAGATCGGGGTCCTCAATGCCGCCTGGGTCTGGGCCGGCGGGTTCCTGGTGAACTGGGGGATCCTCGAGGAGGTCGAGCCGATCGCCTGGCTGCAGGTGATCCCATGGAACACGCTCGCGTTGATCGTCATCATGATCTGGCTCCAGGTCGGCTTCGCCATGGTCGTCCTCTCCGCAGCCATCAAGGGAGTTCCCGGTGAGCTGACCGAGGCGGCGCGGATCGATGGCGCCAGCGAGCGCCAGACCTTCTTCAAGATCATCGTCCCCTCGATCTGGGGAGCCCTCCTCACGGTGTACACCACGATCGCCATCGCGGTGCTGAAGGTCTTCGACATCATCTTCGTGACCACCGGCGGCAATCTCGACACATCGGTGGTGGCGGTGCGGATGTACCAGGAGATGTTCCGGTTCCGGAACTTCGGGCAGGCCACGACGATGGCCGTCATCCTCCTCGTCGCGGTGATCCCGATCATGGTGATCAACATCAGGAATCTGAAGAGACAGGGAGTCGGCGCATGACCGTGGTGAGCGAGACTCCGACTCCGATTCCAGCCCCAACGCCGGCCCCGAAGTCAACGCGTCGCGGGCCCGAGCGAGAACCCGCAGCGGGCCGGTTGGGTCGTCCGGATCGCCGTATTCCTGATCGTGGCGGCGTGGACCATCCCCACTCTCGGCCTGCTGGTCAACTCGTTCCGAACGTCGGTGGACTCCAGCTCGACCGGTTGGTGGACCTCACTCTTCAGCCCGTTCGCCACGGATTGGACGCTGGACAACTACCGGAGCGTGCTCACCTCGGGCGGGCTGTTCGACGCCCTGATCAACAGTCTCATCGTGACCATCCCGGCCACGGTCATCCCGATCACCTTGGCCGCCTTCGCCGCCTACGGATTCGCCTGGCTCCGCTTCAAGGGCCGTGGCCTCCTCTTCGGCGTGATCGTCGCCCTGCTGGTGGTCCCACTGCAGCTGTCCCTGGTCCCGCTGCTCCAGGTCTATCAGGGGGCCGGGCTGACCGGGAGCTTCGTCGGCATCTGGCTGGCACACACCGGGTTCGGGCTGCCGCTCGCCGTGTTCCTCCTCTACGGGTTCATCTCCCAGCTGCCGAAGGACCTCTTCGAGTCGGCCTACATCGACGGGGCGTCGCCGTTCACCGCCTTCACCAAGCTGGTCCTCCCGTTGTCCGTGCCGGCACTTGCCTCCTTCGCCATCTTCCAGTTCCTCTGGGTCTGGAACGACTTCCTGGTGGCACTGGTGTTCCTGGGCACCTCGTCGGACGTCGCGCGTGCTCACCATCGAGCTGGCCTCGATCGTCGGTTCGCGTGGTGAGGCCTTCCATCTGCTCACGGCGGCGGCCTTCGTCTCGATGCTGATCCCGCTGGTGGTCTTCCTCGCCCTGCAGCGCTACTTCGTGCGTGGTCTCCTGGCAGGTTCGGTCAAGGGCTGATCGGTGGGGGCGAGAGGAAACGCCCTCGTCTCCTTCCGGGGGATGACGGTCGATGACGACACCGCGGCATTGGTCGCCGACCGAGCGAGTCGCGGGAGTCGTCTTCTATCTCCCCTTGAACATCGAGAACGCGCGGCAGACGCGCCGGCTCACCTCCGACCTTGTGGCCGCGGCGGGACGGCCACTTCTGTTCGCCATCGACCAGGAGGGTGGTCAGCTCCTCGCGGCGGGACCGGACGCCACTCCCTTTCCGGGGAACATGGCATTGGGCGCCGTCGGTGACACCGCGCTCACGGAACGGGTCGCCGCCGCAATCGGTCGCGAGCTTCGTGCCCTGGGGATCAACGTGGACCTCGCACCGGTCGCCGACATCGCCACCAGGCCATACAACCCTTCGATGGGGATTCGATCCTTTGGCGAGGACACCGCGGCGGTGGCCGATCACACCGCAGCATTCGTCCGCGGGCTGCAGGGCGAGGGTGTGGCGGCGACCCTCGAAGCACTTCCCGGGAAAGGGCGAGGCCGATCTCGACCCACATCACGACCTCCCGGTGCTCGACCTCGACCGAGATCGGCTCGACACCGTCGAGCTCGCTCCCTTCCGCGCCGGCATCGAGGCAGGGGCACGGTCTGCTGATGGTCGGCCACTACGGGCTACCCGCGGTGACCGGGGATCACGTCACCCCGACCAGCGTCTCGCCCGGAGGTGATGGTCGATCTGGTCCGAGGACATCTCGGTTTCGACGGGCTGGTGGTGACCGACGCCCTCGACATGGGCGGTTATGGCGATCGGGCGTCCGAGGCACCGCTGGCATCCGGCGCAGACCTCATCCTCTATGGCCCCGCCCAGGCCGGCGTGCTGCCGGATGACCCCGGCGGGGGAATCGCCTCGTCTCGACGACCTGCACCAGTGGCTCGGACGGTTCCCCAGCGCCGATCTCTCCGTGTTGGGCTGCCCGGAGCACATGTCGATCGCCACAGCGGTCGCCGAGCGCTCGATCACCCTGGTCCGCGATGAGGACGGGCTTCTACCGATTCGCCCCGAATCGGGCTCGCCGAATCCTCGCGGTGATGCCGCGACCGAAGGATCTCACCCCCGCCGACACCTCGTCCCTGGTCGAGCCCGGGCCTGGCAGAGGCGATTCGCCGCCTTCATGGCGAGACCACCGAGGTGGTGGTCGACTTCGACCCATCCGACGCCGAGATCGAGTACGTGGCCGGCGAGGCGAGAGTCTCACGACTACGTGGTGGTCGGCACGATCGATGCCAGTCCAGGTCAGGCGAGGCTGGTCAGAGAACTGCTCGGGCATCGGTGATCCAGTGATCACGGTGGCGCTGCGCACCCCTTACGATCTCGCCCGATACCCTGACGCGGCACCTACCTGTGCACGTACGGGATCCTCCCGATCACCATGGCCGCCCTGGCGAAGGTCCTCTTCGGTGCCCCGGCGCCGGGCCGGCTGCCGGTAGCCATCCCGGGTCTGCATCCACTCGGTCACGGGTTGGGGTCATGACCCTCTGGGACGAGATCCAATCCCAACCCCGGGTGCTCGCCGATTTCTTCGAGAGACAGTGGGACGAGACCATCACCGTCGCCGAATGGCTCGAGTCCACGGAGTTCACCCACGTCGTCATGGCGGCACGGGGCTCCTCCGACAACGCCGCTCGCTATGCCCAGTATCTGTGGGGAGCACACAACGGGCTCAACGTCGCGCTCGCCGCCCCGTCCCTCTTCACCCTCTACGAGAGCCCACCACGGCTCGACGGCTCCCTCGTCGTGGGGATCAGCCAATCGGGGGAGTCTCCGGACCTGTTGGCGGTGATGCGAAGTGCTCGACAGCAGGGTCGGCCCACCCTCGCTCTGACCAACAATCCGGCTTCGCCGATGGCCGAGCTGGCCGACCGGCACCTCGACCTGGCAGCAGGGCCCGAGTTGGCCGTTGCCGCAACGAAGTCCTACACCAACGAGCTGATGGCGATCGCTTCCCTCTCGGCAGCGCTGAACGGGGATCCGGGGCACATCCGGGATCTCCGCAGGGTCTCAGACGTGGTGCATCGGACTCTCGACCTCGACAGCCAACTGGCGGTCGCATCGGCGTCCCTGCGTGACGAATCGAGATGTGTCGCCATTGGACGTGGCTACAACCACGCCACCGTCTTCGAGTGGGCGCTCAAGATCGCCGAGCTGTCCTATCTGGTCGCGCAGCCGTTCTCGGCTGCGGACTTTCGCCACGGCCCGCTGGCCCTGATCGAGCCGGGGCTCGTGGTGCTTGCAGTGGCCACCAATGGCCCCTTGTTCGGAGACGTCGCCGATCTGATCGAGGCCGTGCGCGCCGGCGGCGCCCGGGTGGTGGCGATCTCGGACCGGGACGACTGCCCCGCCGACGAACTCGTCGTTCTCCCGGGCGACCTTCCGGAGTGGCTCACGCCGATACCCGTGACCGTGGCCGCACAGCTGTTCACCTACCACCTCACAGTGGCGAGGGGTCACGACCCCGACGACCCGCGGGCCATCCACAAAGTGACGAAGACGGTCTGAGCCCTGAGCGGGTCAGCCTGCCTTGGCCTGCTTCTCCTTGGTGGCCTCGACCGACGCCTTGAGAGCCTCGAGGAGGTCCACGACCTTGGTGGGCTCTGGCGAGGAGGGGGCCACGATCTCTTCGCCGGCGATCTTCTTCTGGGCCAGCTCCTCGACGGTCTCGCGGGTCTTGTCCACGAACTGGTCGCCGTCGAAGGGCCGGGTCAAGTTGTCGATGATGGCGCCGGCCATCTCCACTTCCTCGGGTCTGATCTCGACGTTGGCGTCGAGCTCGTCGAACTCGGCGGGTCGGATCTCGTCCGGCCAGTACATGGTCTCCATGACGATCACGTCGTCCTTGACCCGGAGGGTCGCCAGCTGCTGCTTCTCCCGGATCGAGACCTTGGCGATGCCCACCCGGCCCTTGTCGGCGAGCGCCTCCTTGAGGATGCGGTACGCCTTGATCCCGGTCTTCTCCGGGGCGAGGTAGTAGGCCTTCTGGTACATCATCGGGTCGATCTCTTCCTCGTCGACGAACTGGATGACGTCGACCAGCTTGTTTCCGTCGGGGTTGGCCGCATCGAGGTCCTCGTCGGTGAAGACGACGAATCGGTCCTTCTCGAACTCGTAGCCCTTGACGATCTCGTCCCACTGGACTTCCTCGCCGTCGGCCTCGGCGACCCGCTTGTAGCGGATGGGGGAGTGATCACTCTTCCTGAGTTGCTTGAACTTGGGCGTCTTGTTGTCGGTGGCGGTGTACATCCCCACGGGGATGGTCACCAGCCCGAAGTTGATCGCGCCCTTCCAGATGGCTCTAGGCATATGGACAACTCTACGCCTCCTCGGGGACAGTTTCGCCTGTCGGGATATCGTGAGCCGATGCTGCTCAGGAAGGCGATCCTCGACAAGATCCAGAGCGGAGAGGTCGACCTCGCCTTTCGACGCTGGACACGTCCCACGGTGAAGGGCGGTGGCACCTTGCGCACTCAGGTCGGTCTGGTCCGCATCGTCGCCGTCGAGGAGGTCGCACTGGATTCCATCGATGAGGCCGAGGCAGCCCGCGCCGGGGTGAGTCTCGAG
Organism: uncultured bacterium; assembly: GCA_963751005.1. Taxonomy (GTDB): domain Bacteria; phylum Actinomycetota; class Acidimicrobiia; order Spongiisociales; family ZC4RG35; genus JANQRA01. The sequence continues at coordinate 249,845 of CAVVSY010000012.1, read as the reverse complement.
GAGCTGCGATCGTTTCTCACGGCGAAGACCGAAGGGTCGGTCTACAAGGTGACTCTGGGCGGGGTCGCACCCGACCCCCGGGTGGCCCTTCGTGAGGACGCCGATCTCACCGACGATGAGCTCGGCGCTCTCGTTGCCCGGCTCGACCGTCTCGATCGCGCCGGGGCGAGGGGTCCCTGGACCCGTCAGTTCCTGGCCCTGCTCGGCGAGCAACCCCATGTGAGGGCGCAGGATCTCGCCGACGGGCTTGGGCTTGGAGAAGATGGTCTTCAAGAACGACGTGCGGAAGCTGAAGGAGCTGGGCCTGACCATCAGCCACTCTCCTGGCTATGAGCTCTCCCCCCGGGGCCGGGCCGTCCTCGATCGGCTGACCGGGACCGGCTAGGCCCGCTCGTTCCCTCGTTTGTAGTTGCCGGTTGCTCGTGCCATCAGGGCCTGCGGGTCCCCGGCGGCGACACCTGAGAGAAAGCGGCTGAGCCGCGGCGCCCCGCAGGATCGCCGCCTGGCGACCGTGATGTGTGATCACGACCTCACCGTTCTTGCGGACGGTGTACGCGAATCCCGATGGCCTCGCCATGAGGTCATTTGAGCAGGTCAGGGGGAGACCACGGCCTACCGGAATGGGGCGGACGGCACGCCGAACCAACCGGTCTGATCAAGTGAACTCCGCGCCCCCGGCAGGATTCGAACCTGCGCACCCGGCTCCGGAGGCCGGTGCTCTATCCCCTGAGCTACGGGGGCGTCGGGAGGAATGCTACGCCCTCGGCGGGCCAATCCCGCCGACGACGAGCGAGGGGAGAGCGGTTGATACCCTCGACTGCGTGAGCTTCATCGAGACGATTCCGGCCGCCGAGCCACCTCAAACCTGCCGATGAGATACCTGTCCACCCGGGGTCGATCGGAGCCCGTCGACTTCAACGGGGCCATGATCGGCGGTCTCGCTCCCGACGGGGGCCTCTACGTTCCCGAGGAGATCCCGCGTCTTCCCGACGGGTGGCAGTCATGGTCGTATCAGGAGGCAGTCTCGAACGTGCTGCGGATGTTCGGCGCGGTCGACACCGATGCCATCGTCGCCGAAGCGGCTACCCGTTTCGCCCATCCGGAGGTTGCGCCGATCGTCACGGTGGGAGACCGGAATGTGCTCGAGCTCTTCTGGGGACCGACCCTCTCCTTCAAGGATCACGCCCTCCAGGTGCTGGCGCGTCTCCTCGCTCGAGAGGTGGACGGTGGGGTGATCCTCGGCGCCACCAGCGGTGACACCGGCTCCGCAGCGATCGAGGCTTGCCGGGGCACCGCCAACCTGGAGGTCTTCATCCTCTTCCCCGAAGGGAGGGTCTCGGAGTTCCAGCGGCGCCAGATGACGACCGTGGCCGACGCGAACACCCATGCCGTGGCCGTGCAGGGCACCTTCGACGACTGCCAGCGCATCATGAAGCAGACCTTCCTGTCGATACCCGGGTCTGATGGCGGTCAATTCGATCAACTGGACCCGGGTCGCCGCCCAGGCCGGATTCCATGTCGCCGCCGCGGCACGAATGGCCGAGCCTTATGACCTGGTCGTCCCCACCGGAAACTTCGGGAACGTCTACTCGGCATGGCTGGCCAAGCAGATGGGCGCCTCGATCGCCACCATCACCATCGCCAACAACGCCAACCACGGTTTGGCCGATCTGGTCGCCACCGGCCATCTCACCCGATCCGAGGTCGTGGCGACATCGGCGCCGGCGATGGACATCCAGGTCCCATCGAACTTGGAGCGTTTCACCGCCGACCCGACCAGCGAGTTCACCGCCGTCTGGTCCGACGACTCCCAGATCGCCGAGACGATCGCCTCTGTCTCGTCCACCCACGATTACCGGCTCGACCCGCACACGGCGACCGCCTGGCGGGCCGCCGACGAGACCCGCTCAGCACGACCCCAACTCGTGGTGGCTACCGCCCACCCCGCCAAGTTCGACGAGCGGATCGCCGCTCCGGACTGGTTCCCCTCCTTGCGGCGGCCTCCCGGAGCGGGTGGTGACCATCCCTGCCGAAGCTTCAGCCCTCGAGGAGCTGATCCGATAACAGTTTGCGTCGCTGCTTTGCGCAACGGTCGCCAGCGGCTACTATGGCCAGAGCCAGCACGGGACGTGCCGGCATCCCCACCGCTCCACCAGGGTTTCCTGTGTGAACACCTCTGCGTGACGTTGTGGGCGTTATCACCGATCCGACCAGCCCATTCGGGACATATCCAAAGGATCCAATGACCACACGAGCTCAACTCCAGAGCAAGTCGATCGACGAACTGCGCGAGGTCGCATCCGCCGCAGGGATCGACACCGACGGACTGCAGAAGTCCAAGCTGATCGCGGCGTTGATGGACGCCGGCGAGGTGCACGAGTCGGCAGAAGACGAAGTGGACCTGCCCCGGGCGACCCCTCGCGCCGACCGGTCCGAACGACCCGACCTGGGCCCTGACATGGGTCCCGACGATCAAGACGGTGGAAACCGCGACAACCGCGACAACCGTGACCGCGACGGACAGGACTTTCAGGATTTCTCCGGCGGCGGGCGCCAGCGCAATCGTCGGCGTCGTGAGCGTGACGGCGAGGATCGCATCCCCGAGGACCAGCTCAGAGGTACGCGAGGGGATCCTCGACATCCTCCCCGAGGGATACGGCTTCCTCCGTGTCACCGGCTACAAGTCCGGCGACAAGGACGTGTATGTCTCGGCCAACCAGGTTCGGAAGTTCCGGTTGCGCAAGGGCGACATCGTCTCCGGGCCGATCCGCCCTCCCCGTTCCAAGGAGAAGTTCCCCGCAGTCGTCCGCATCGCCATGGTGAATGGCATGGACCCCGACGACGCGATGAACCGTCCCAAGTTCGAGAGCCTCACCCCGCTCTTCCCCGACGTGCGGCTCCGACTCGAAGTCGAAGGCAAGTCCAACAACATCCTCACCCGCATCGTCGACCTGATCGCCCCGATCGGGAAGGGCCAGCGTGGTCTGATCGTCTCACCCCCCAAGGCGGGTAAGACGACGGTCCTCCAGGAGATCGCCCAGTCGATCACCGACAACAACCCGGAGTGCTACCTGATGGTGGTCCTCGTGGACGAGCGGCCCGAAGAGGTCACCGACATGCAGCGCTCGGTCAAGGGCGAGGTCATCTACTCGACCTTCGACCGTCCCGCCGAGGAGCACACCCAGGTCTCCGAGCTCGCGATCGAGCGGGCGAAGCGACTGGTGGAGATGGGCACCGACGTGGTCATCGTCCTCGACTCGATCACCCGTCTCGCCCGGGCCCACAACCTGGCGACACCAGCGTCGGGGAGAATCCTCTCCGGTGGTGTCGACTCCCAGGCCCTCTACCCGCCGAAGCGGTTCTTCGGAGCCGCCCGCAACATCGAGGAGGGGGGCTCGCTCACCATCCTGGCGACCGCTCTCGTCGAGACCGGATCCAAGATGGACGAGGTCATCTTCGAGGAGTTCAAAGGCACGGGAAACATGGAGCTCCGGCTCGACCGCAAGCTCGCCGACAAGCGCATCTACCCCGCCGTCGACATCGAGGCTTCGGGAACACGCAAGGAAGAGTTGTTGTTCGATCGGACCGAGCTCAACCAGGTCTGGAAACTCCGTAGAGTCCTGTTGGCTCTGGAATCCGGGGCTGCCATCGAGCTCCTCATCGATCGTTTGAAGACAACCAAGACCAACGCCGAGTTCCTCGCCGAAGTGGCGAAGAGCAGCGGTTGACCAGGAGACCCCGTGAAGACCGAGATCCATCCCAACTACGACACCACGACCGTCACCTGCTCGTGTGGCAACACGTTCCAGACCAGAAGCACCAAGCCGGGCGACATGCACATCGAGCTGTGCAACGAGTGCCACCCGTTCTTCACCGGTAAGCAGAAGGTGGTCGACGCCGGGGGCCGCGTGGAGCGTTTCCAGAGGCGTTACGGCAAGAGCACGTTCACCAAGGCCGGAGATGCTTCCGGTGACTCCGAGGACGCCGCCGCTGACTCAGAGTGAGTCGTCCGCTCCCGAGGCGAGCGGGCAGAATAGACCCAGCGACCACCGTCGGAGGTCAAGCTGTCATCGAGGGCGTGATGATGCGCGCCCCCTCCGCCTGGTCCGTGGCGGTCCGGATGCCCGACGGGGGCATCGTCGCCCGCCGCAACGACCTCGCCCGACTCTCGGAACGCAATCGGTGGGCCCGGGTCCCACTCATCCGCGGGATGTTCGTCCTCGGCGAGTCGTTGACCTTGGGGTTCAAGGCACTCTCCTGGTCGGCCCAGGTGGCCACCGAGGAGGAGGAGAAGCCACTCACCGGCGCCCAGATCGGGTGGACGATGCTGCTCGCATTCGCCTTCTTCGCCGGTGTCTTCATCCTGCTACCGGCCTTCGCCGCAGAAGCGGTTTCCCGAGACTCGGATCTGCTCTTCAGCGTGGTCGAGGGTGTCATCCGCCTCGGTCTCTTCGTCGGGTACATCTGGCTCATCGGTCGCTCGAAGGAGATCGCCCGTGTCTTCGAGTATCACGGGGCGGAGCACATGTCGATCCACGCCTACGAGGCGGGTGAGCCGCTCTCCATCGAGTCGGTCTCGCGGTATCCACCCGAGCATCCACGGTGTGGCACCAGCTTCCTCCTGATCGTCATCCTCGGCTCGATCATCCTCTTCACCTTCCTCGGCCAGCCCGGGATCTTCTTCCTCATCGTCTCCCGGTTGGTGGGCATCCCGATCATCGCCGGTTTCGCGTATGAGCTGTTGCGCTGGTCGGGGACCCGACCGAACGGCTTCTCGCCCGGGTTCTTGGCGCGTCCCGGTATCTGGCTGCAGAAGCTGACCACCTCGGTCCCGGCCGAGGATCAGATCGAAGTGGCGATCTCGAGTCTCGTGGTTGCCCTCAACGACGATCAGTACGCCGACGTGGCGGCGCGGGGCAGCCTCCCCGCCAGCGCCCCCCTGGTCAGGGAGGCCGCCCGCAGCGGGGACCTCTGATGGACCAGGCTCTATCGGACCGCTTCTCCGAGATCGAGGCTGCGTATCAAGAGGTCGAGACCGCTCTCGGCGACCCCGAGGTGCACACCGACCCCGGCCAACTCGCCGAGTTGGGCAAGAAGACACTCCGACCTCAAGGACGTCGTCACCTCCATCCGCCGATGGAGGGAGGCGACCGCCGACCTCATCGAGGCCCGGGCGATGGCCGACGACCCCGACATGATGGAGCTGGCGACCGACCTGGAGAGTGAGATCGCCAGACTCGAGGACGCGATCAAGCTCGCGCTGGTCCCCAGGGACCCCAACGACGGCAAGGACGTGATCGTCGAGATCCGGTCGGGGGTCGGTGGCGACGAGGCCTCGATCTGGGCCGGCGACCTGTTGCGGATGTACCAGAAGTACACCGAGCACCTCGGGTTCCGCATGGAGCCGCTCGAGGCATCCGAATCGGAGACCGGCGGGTACGACAAGGTGACCGTGGCCGTCAAGGGGAACGGCGCCTACTCCAAGCTCAAGTACGAGGGTGGCGTGCACCGGGTGCAAAGAGTCCCCCGGACCGAGTCACAGGGTCGGGTGCACACGTCGACGGCGACGGTGGCGGTTCTCCCCGAGGCCGAGGAGGTCGACATCGACATCGATCCCAATGACGTTCGTGTCGACGTGTATCGCTCCACCGGCCCCGGTGGCCAGTCCGTGAACACCACCGATTCCGCGGTGCGGTTGACCCATGTGCCCTCGGGGATCGTGGTGTCGATGCAGGACGAGAAGAGCCAGCTCCAGAACAAGGACAAGGCCTGGCGGGTCCTCCGTTCCCGTCTCCTCCAGATGGAGCAGGAGAAGGCTGCGGCCGAGGTGGCCGGAGCTCGAAAGAGCCAGGTGGGTACGGGCGATCGCTCCGAGAAGATCCGAACGTACAACTACAAGGACAACCGGGTCACCGACCATCGCATCGGTCTCACCATCAAACGACTCGACTCGGTCCTGGAGGGTGACCTCGACGATTTCGTCGACGCCCTCGCCGCCGCCGAGCAGGCGGAACGTCTCGCCGAAGGCGTATGACGGGACAGCCGAACCTCACGAGCGTTGATCAGCGGATGAAACGGCGTCGCTGCCGTATTCATTGCGGTCCTAGTACTGTGACGACATCAGGTTCCGATGACCTGGCCATCAACTTCGACCGCCGCCCTCGGGGCGCCACCACGACTACACGGCCTCGAGGCAGTCACGACCACGACCTTCGACGGCTCCTCGACGACCTTGGTCGAGCAGCTTCCCGGGAACTGGGCCGAGCCAGCCGCTCATCACGTATCCCGGCTGGGGCGGAATGGCCCTGGGTTGGTGGGACGGTTCGAGTTGGGTCGCCGCTCGACGAGGACACTGGACCTGCCGATCACCGGTGGCGAGGACTATCAGATCGCTCTCCTCGGGACGGAGAGCGACGATCCAAGGAGGGCCACAGCACAACAGGGGCTGCGATGTACGTGCTCACCGACGTCGACATCCCAGGTGATCGACCTTGGTGATGACGACCGTGCTGTTCACTCGAGCTTGACGACGAGTGAGCGGTCGCGCCGACTCGTGCTGGTGTCGCCATCTCGGCCCCCTGGGAGCTCACATCCCCGGCCCGGGGCCCGGTGTCGAGCGAGCACCGATAGTCGAAGAGATCGCTATGTCCGACTTCTCGGTGAACTTGATTACATGACAGACGCCGGTCAGTCGATCGTCCAGATCCTCGAATGGCGATCTCGATGGAGACGGAGCTATCGAGACCATCGTCGTCGCCGAGACACCGAGCTTGAGGATCGAGGCATCCGGACGTGTATTCGATGGTCTTCGTCGATGAGTCCGGCCTTGGCGTGCCCCGATGATCCGTCGCAGAGTCGGTGATCCCGGCGATCGAAGTCGGATATCCCCGAGTCTTTTCGAGTGTCGGCGGTGGCCGACCTCAACGGTGACGGCGTCATGGAGGTCGTCGCTCGATGGTCTGGCATGGGAGAGCAGCTGGATCGGCGTGTATGAGTTCTCGGGCGACCGCTTCGACACCCGCATCGGCGCCGGATGCGGGGTCTGAGCAGCACCTAGAAGGGGCGTGTCTGGCAGACTTGCCCTGCCCATGGAGAACAATCCCGCCAGCATGAGCTGACCCGTCTCGAAGCCATCTCAGGCCCTTCCCAGCCGCTCGAAGAGCTCGTGGCACGTCGGCTCGGCGGTGAGCCCCTCCAATACATCGAGGGAAGCGCCGCCTTCGGCCCCCTCGACCTCGTCATCGACGAGCGGGTCCTGGTCCCCCGCCCCGAGACGGAGGGTCTGTTCGAGATCGCCACCAAGATGGTCCGCAATCCCGAGGTCATCGTCGATCTCTGCACCGGGCTCGGGCGCCCTCGCATTGGCCCTGAAGAAGCGCCTTTCCTTCCGCCGCCGTGTTCGCCACCGACATCTCCGAGGACGCGATCGAGGTGGCGACCGAGAACAAGTTCCGCAACCGACTCGACGTCTATCTCGCCCGGGGTGACCTCTTCGACCCGTTGCCGGCCTCGTTGGTCGGTGAGATCGACCTGTTGGTGGTCAACCCCCCGTATGTCTCCGAGTCCGACTTCGGTCCTCTTCCGGACGACGTCCGTCGGGAGCCGAGAGTCGCCCTCGTGGCGGGCCCGACCGGGCTCGAGGTGATCCGTGCCATCGGAGCCTACGGCGGCCGATTGGCTTCGGCCCGGCGGGGTGTTGGTCTGCGAGATCGGGGAGCGCCAGGCCGTGGCGGCCTCCAACGCATTTCTCCAACTGCCAACAGTGGTGCGTCAGGACCTCGCCGGGCGCGATCGATACGTCGTCGCCGTCAAGCCGTGATCGGTGAGGCGATCGCAGCCATCCGGGACGGCTTGGTGGTTGGCCTCCCCACCGACACCGTCTACGGGATCGGCGTCGACCCTTTCGACTTCGAGGCGGTCGAGCGTCTGTTCGATCTGAAGGGCAGGCCCGAGGGCAAGCCTGTTGGGTCTGCTCGTGGCTTCGATCGATCAGGCCATCGAGATCGGTGACATGGGGGACGTTCGCCACCGAACTCGCCGAGCAGGCATTGGCCGGGTGCCCTGACCCTCGATCGTGAGCCCCCGGGTCGTGATGGCCGACTGGGTCGGGGACCGTCAGCGCCACACCATCGGCTTGCGTGTCCCCGACCACCCGGTCGCCCTCGATCTCCTCGGTGGGGCCGGTCCGCTCGCAGTGACATCCGCCAACGTGTCCGGAGGGGCCGAGACGATGGATGCCGCCGCGGCCCGAGCTGATCTTCGGAGATGGGGTCGCCGTCTATCTCGAGGGTGTCGCCCCGGGAGGGCAGGCCTCCACCGTGGTCGACGTCACCGGAGTGACGCCGGTCGTGATCAGGGAGGGGCCGGTCAGCCTCTGACGGTACCCTCGGGCCCATGATCTCCATGGACTCCATCGAACAGGTCGATCCGGCGATCGCCGCTCTGATCCGCAAAGACCTGGAACGCCAGAACAGCCACATCCACCTGATCGCCTCGGAGAACTTCGCCTCCCCGGCGGTCATGGCGGCATCGGGCTCGGTGTTCACCAACAAGTACGCCGAGGGCTATCCGGGTCGTCGCTATTACGAAGGCTGTCAGGTCGTCGACGAGATGGAGCAGTTGGCCATCGATCGGGCCAAGGAGTTGTTCGGCGCCGAGTTCGCCAACGTCCAGGCCCATTCCGGGGCCCAGGCCAACATGGGCGCCTACTTCTCGTTGTTGGAGCCGGGGGACACGGTTCTCGGGATGCGGCTCGATCAGGGCGGTCATCTCACCCACGGCTCGCCGGTCAACTTCAGCGGGCTCTACTACGACTTCGTCGCCTACGGGGTCGACCCCGACACGGAGATGATCGACATGGACGAGGTGCGTCGGCTCGCCCTCGAGCATCGCCCCAAGATCCTGCTCGCCGGCTACTCGGCCTACTCGCAGGACCCTCGACACCCGGACGTTTCGGGAGATCGCCGACGAGGTCGGAGCCATCTTCATGGTCGATGCCGCCCACTACATCGGGTTGGTGGCAGGCCGATCGCACCCTTCACCGGTGCCCGATGCCGACATCGTCACCGGCACCACGCACAAGGCCTTGCGAGGCCCCCGCGGAGGGCTGGTGCTGGCCAAGGAGGCCTTCGGCGAGGCAATCAACAAGGCGGTCTTCCCCAATGTCCAGGGGGGTCCGATCGAGTCGCAGGTGGCCGCCAAGGCGGTCTGCTTCCACGAGGCGATGCAGCCCGAGTTCCACGAGTACACCGAGCAGATCGTGGCCAATGCCGCGGCGATGGCGACCCGGACCCAGGAGGAGGGGGTTCGCGTGGTGTCCGGCGGGACCGACAACCACCTGTACCTGATCGACCTGCGCTCGATCGACGACGACCTCACCGGCAAGGACGCCGCCAAGATGCTCGACGGGGTCGGGATCACCCTCAACTTCAACACGATCCCCAATGACCCCCGCCCCCCGTACCGGGCGTCCGGCCTTCGCATCGGCACCCCGGCGATGACCACGCAGGGCATGAGAGAGACCGAGGCTGCCGAGGTGGCCGCGCTGATCTGTCGCGCTCTCCAGCATCGCAACGACGAGTCGGTGCTCGAAGAGGTGTCGGGCAGGGTCTCCGAGCTGGCCGCCGCCTTCTCCCCGTATCCCCACGAGTTCGCCGGCCACGTCTGAGTGGGGTCACGACGTTGTCGGGAGCCAGCCACTCGGTGATCAGTCACGGTGAACAGTCGATCGCTAGTGTCCAGTAGAGGTTGTCGCCTGGAGGCGACTCCCTAGCCGAGGAGGACACTGTGAGGAGACACGCAAGGTTCGGGTCGATCCTGGTAGCTCTGCTGCTCGTGATCGCCGCCTGTGGCGGTGACGGCGGCCGGAAGCTCCACGACCGAGGCACCAGGGGGCACCGACGCTCCCGGAACGACAGAAGCCGAGGCACCCGGCACCACCGCCGAAGCACCGGGTACGACCAGCGGCGCCCCATCTGGCGAGCCGATCGTGGTCGGTGGCACGCTGGCCCTGACCGGGCCGCTCGGCCCCACGGGAGTCATCCATCAGATCGCCGGCGAGCTATTCGTCGACCGTCTCAACGAGGCTGGCGGCCTCCTCGGCCGCCCGGTCGAATGGCGGCTGCTCGACGACGAGTCGGACGGGTCGCGGATTGCGGAGCTGTACGAGCAACTCATATCCCAAGACGGCGTCGACTTGATCATCGGCCCCTATGCCACTCCCAACATCCTGGCGGCGATGCCGGTTGCGGAACGCCACGGGCTCATCCTCCCCCAGCACACCTCGGTGCTGGCTCCGGCGATGTCCTACGCCTGCCAGTTCCCTGGCTGGTCGATCGGCCCCGATCCCAACGTGTTCATTCCCAACCAGCTGGCCGATGCCCTCGACAGCTTGGACGGTGCGGTGAGCACGGTTGGTCTAGTGACGAATGAAGGTGGCTCGACCAGCTTCGTCAGCTACGGGTCGGCCGACGACCCAAGCGTCCCCGCCACCGACACCATCCTGCCTGAGCGGGGGTACGAGATCGTGGCCGATATCCCCTATCCCATCGGGAACACGGAGTGGGGCCCTGTGGCCACCGAGCTCCGTGACGCCAACCCCGACATCGTCGTGGTCAATGGTCTCGGGGTAGAGGCGAACGGTCTGATCGAGGCAATGGGTCAACTCGACTACTCGCCACCGATGATGTTCGCGCTCTTCCCGGCGCCGGGTGCTGTGCTCTCGCTCGGCGACGCCGCAGACGGCATCCTCTCGGTGTCGATCTTCGAGCCCAACGAGTCGATCCTGGCGGAGATGGATCCGGTAGCCCGCGAGATCACCGAGGAGTTCTCGGCTCGCGTCGAGGAGGCGGGACTTCCATACACGGCGTTCGAGACTCAGGCCGCTGCGTCGTGGAACACGTGGGAGATCCTGGTTCAGTCCGTCGAAGGTGCCGGTGACATCGATCACCAGGCGATGTGTGACTACCTGCACGAGAACGGGGCCGACCTCACGTTCTCCGGTCATGTCGACTTCGACCCTGCGGTCAACAACTTCTGGCCGACGACTCAGGTGCTGAAGCAGGTTCAGGATGGTGACTGGTGGGTCGTCTGGCCTGCAGATGGAGCTGCCGCCGAGCTGCGAGGCCCGACCGGCTGACACGCCACGAACGATCCTGTTGCGATCGGGCCGCCATCCGGGCGGCTCGATCGCCCCTCGTGCTCGTGAAACGCCGGCAACCAGTGTGAGCCAAGTGCAGGCAGCCATATTCGGCGCGTTGTCGGGGAGTCTCTTCGCACTCATCGCGCTCGGCCTTTCCATGGTGTGGGGATTCCTGAAGGTCATCAACCTGGCCCATTTCGGCATGGTCCTCCTCGGCGGCTACCTGACGGTCGATCTAGCCACCGGTCTAGGGCTCGGTCCTGTGTCGACCGTCGTCATCACGGTTCCTCTCTTGTTTCTGATGGGAGCAGCGATTCAGGCCGGTTACGAGCGATTCAACGTCTCCGAGTTGAACTCCTTGCTCATCAGCTACGGCCTCCTGATCATCACCGTGCAGGTGGTCACCAACATCTGGACCGCCGACTTCCAGCGGATGAGCCCGGAGGTCAACCCACTTGCGGGCCATTCGGTGACGGTCGGACCATTTGTCTTCCCAGCTCCCGACACTTCTTGCCGCCGGCTGCGGTGTGGTGCTGGTAGTGCTCGCCAACTTCGTCCTGGAAAGGACCTATGCCGGGCGGGCCCTCCAGGCGTTCGGCCAGGACCGAGAAATCGCCTCTGCATTCGGAATCGACCACCGCACCCTCGGGCTGGTACTAGCCGGAGCTGCAGGCGCCAGCGCTGCGATCGCGGGAATGCTCTTCGCGGTGGGGGAGCCGCTGACCCCCGACGCTCCCTTCGAGTGGATTGGCAGGGTGTTCGCGATCGTCATCCTGGGCGGGATCGGCAACGTAACCGGCACCCTCTACGCCGGCATGCTGGTGGGGGCGATCTCCGGCGTGGTCGCTCTCAATTGGTCGCCGTCCGCTTCGCCGCTGGTGGTGTTCTCTTTGGTCGTTCTGGCGCTCGTCTTCCGGCCCCACGGGCTCTTCCTTCGGAAGGCGGGGCACTGATGGGCAGGGTGAAGAGCTGGTTGGGGTTCGCCGGAGTCGCCATCGCCTTGGTACTGGTGCCGGTGATATGGGAACTGACCGAGTTCTCCGTTTTCTACCTGGTGTTCCTATCGGGGGTCCTGTTCTGGGTGGCGCAGGCGACGAGCTGGAACATCCTCTCCGGATACAGCGGCTACTTCAGCTTCGGACAAGGCGCGTTCTATGGGGTGGGCGTCTATGCCATGGCCGTCCTGTTCGGGCGTCATGGTTGGAACTGGCTCGTGACGATCCTTGTCGGTGGTCTCCTCGCCATGTTCCTCGCCCTCGGGATCGGGGCCATCGCCTTCCGGCTCCGCTCCCTCAAAGGGGAGATCTTTGCCCTTCTCACGCTGGCATTCCCCTTCATCCTGGCCGCGATCGTCCGCCTGAGCGATGAGATCGATGGCGGGCAGGGGATCGTGGTTCCGGTTCCGGCGTTCCCGGAGTTCATGGCGCCATTCCAACGGTTCTATTTCATCATCAGTGCTGCGGTGGCTCTCTTCGCGTTGACCATCTCATACCTCATGCCCCGTACCCGTTACGGCTGGGCCCTCTTCGCCATTCGCGACGACGAAGACGTCGCCGAAGGCATTGGGGTCCCCACCTTCTTCCACAAGATGACCGCCATCGGAGCCAGCGGGTTGATCGCGGGCATGTCAGGGGCCGTGGTGGCATTGAATCTCGGCTTCGTCAGTGTCGAGGGCATCTTCAATCTGCGCGTACCCCTCTTCGTGATCGTCATGAGCGTTCTCGGAGGTCGCAATCATTGGGCAGGCCCGATGGTCGGGGCGATCTACATCCACACGCTGCAGAACCGTCTGGCCGACGCCGGTTTCGACGGATGGAGTCTCATCATCCTCGGTGTTGTCCTGGTGGCTCTGGTGCTCCTCGCCCCCGACGGGCTCATGTCGCGATTCACTCGTCGCCCTTGGCTGGTCGGGGGCGTATTCGTCGCCGTTGTGGTCACGTTGGCGATCGGTGGCTGGTGGGGAGAGCCTGTCGATTGGCTCGCGATCGGTCTCGTAGCTGCCGCCGTGACCGCGTTTCTCCCTGAGAGACGGAAGGACACAATGGTCCGGGCCGTATCGGTCGGGATGGCGGCGCCGGACGTCATCACCGACCTCGAGGATGTCGCTGTGCCGGGGGTCGGCCCCCCATTGGTGACCGTGAGCAACGTGACCAAGGAATTTGGCGGAGTCCACGCACTTCGCGGGGTATCGATGACAGTCGGCGAAGGCGAGCTCGTCGGACTTGTCGGGCCCAATGGCTCGGGCAAGACCACGCTGGTCAACCTGATCTCCGGAGCTTTTGCACCCACGTCCGGCACAGTCAGCTTGCGTGGCGACGACACCGCCGGCATGAGGCCGCATCGGATCGCACACCACGGCGTTGCGCGCACCTATCAGATCCCCCGCCCGTTCGCATCGCTCACCGTTCTCGACAACGTGGCTGTAGCCATCATGTTCGGCCGTCGGCCCATGGGGCTCACCGAGTCCAGAGACGCGGCGGGCGAGTACCTGGCCATGGTCGGGCTGACTGATCTCGCCGGGATGTTGCCGTCTCAGGTCAACCTGCACGAGCGTCAGTTGCTGGAGATGGCGCGGGCATTGGCCACCCGACCTGTCGTGCTGCTCCTCGATGAGGCACTTGCTGGGCTCAACCCGGTGGAGATCGACAACGCAGTGTCGGTCGTCAGGCGGATCCATCGCTCCGGCGTCTCGATAGTCCTGGTCGAGCATCTGCTCCGTGTCGTAACTCAGCTCGCCTCCCGAATGGTGGTCCTCGACCAGGGCCGTCAGTTGGCGGAGGGGGATCCGGCGGTTGTCATGAAGGATCCGGCTGTGGTGATCGCATATCTCGGGAAGGAAGCCGATGCTCCAGGTCGATGAGCTCGATGTCTTCTATGGAGACGCACAGGCGCTCTGGCGGGTCTCGATGTCTATCGCGTCGGGGGAGGTGGTCTCGGTGGTCGGGTCGAATGGTGCAGGCAAATCGACACTGGTCAGCGCGATCATGGGGATGCTGAGGGCGCGCCATGGGCGTATCGTCTTCGATGGCTCCGATCTCGCCGGGATGCCGGGACATCGCACCTGTCAGGCAGGCGTTGCAATCGTTCCGGAGGGGCGACGACTCTTTCCGTTTCTCACGGTGCGGGACAATCTCGATCTCGGGGCTTTCAACAAGGGGGCCAGGGTTCATCATGAGGAGTCCCTGCAACGTGTTCTCGCTCTCTTCCCCCGCCTTGCCGAGCGGAGTGATCAGCTCGCGGGAAGCCTCAGTGGAGGCGAACAGCAGATGGTGGCCATTGGGCGGGCCCTCATGGCGAGACCCCGGCTCCTGCTGATGGACGAACCGTCGTTGGGACTGGCGCCCGTCATAGTCGACGAGGTGTTCGAGGTGATCGAGTCGGTCAGAGCCACCGGAGTCAGTGTGTTGCTGGTCGAACAGAACGTGCAGCGAGCCCTCGACATCTCGACGCGGGCATATCTGCTGTCCGAGGGGCGAATCGTGTCGGAAGGCGCCGCCGACGAGATGTCGCGAGACCCGGCGGTTCGCCGTGCTGTTCTCGGCGTTTGAGCGTCGTCGCTTCTCAGCGCCTTGCCATTGACGAGCCTGGTGTCAGGCGGGTCACCCTCAACTTACGTCGATCAGTCGAGTGAGATCGCGGTGATCGCGTCCCAGCCGGTGGTGTAGTTGTCGCCGCCGAGGATCTGGCAACGCGCGCCACTTGAGGGGATTTGTGGAGCGTCAGGAGCGTCTGACCAGGCTCGCTACCTCTCCCAGGGAACGGACACAGGTCACCCCGTAGTCACCGTTCACGTCGAACGGGTCCATGAGGATCGGTGTCATCCCGGCACGTCGGGCCCCGACGATGTCGAATCCAGGGGTGTCCCCGACGTACCAGATGCCCTCCGCCGGGAGACCGAGGGAGCCCAGGGCGGAATCGAAGATCCGGGGGTCGGGCTTCTCCACCCCCACCGTCCCGGAGTCGACCACGCAACGCACCTCGACTCCAGGGCCCGGGCCGACCTGCAGGATCCCCATCTCTCGCAGACGTCGCTCGATCGTGCCGTCGGAGTTGGAGACCACACCGATCGGCACACCGGTGGCGACGAGCTCGGCCAGGCCCTCGGCCGAGCCCGGGATCACATGGGTCCAGAGGGCTGCGGTCACGTACTCGTTGCGTAGGTGCTCCAAGGCTTCTCGCTGCAACTCGGGGGCAACTCCAACGGCTTCGGCGTAGGTCTCCAGATAGCGTCGCCAGTGCTCGCCCATGAACTCGGCCTCCTCCGGCCTCGAGCGGGAAGACACGCGCCGCCAGGTAATGAGCACGATCCAGGGTCTCGTCGAGTGCGACGGTGTGCCCGATCTGGTCGAGTGCGTTGCGGATGTGCTCTCGGGAGGGGAGCAGGAAGACCCCGCCGACATCGAGCAGGACGGCAGTTGGTGGTCGGCTCATCGGGGTCGAACCTATCCGGTTCCTTTGCTAGGTTCGATTTGTCCATGATCCCCTTCCCCGAATAGAGTTTGTGAATCTCTTCACAAGCTCCTCACCCCGTGAAGCAAGAATCCACCTCGAAGCAGGTCCATTCGGTCGGTCGACCAAGGCTGGATGCAGGCGGGCTCCTTCCTCAATTCGGTGCTCGCCGGCACTCTGCTCGGCTATGTGCTCGACCTATGGCTCGGCACTGAGCCCTGGCTCGTGATCATCGGGATCGTGCTCGGCTCCTACTCCGGGTTCATGAAGATCTGGGCGATGATCCGATCACAGGACGAGGAACAGCAGTGACCCCCGACCAGTCGAAGCCACCGGTCGACGTCGAGATGAAACTCGCCCGCCACACCGTCAGACGAGCCGTTTACGTCGGGCCCCTGATGATCGCCATCTTCTGGCTGTTCCGGGGTTGGGACGGAGCCTGGAGCGCTGCGATCGGCGTCATCGTGGTGGTCGCTCAACTTCCTCCTCGCCGGAGCCGTCCTCTCGATTTCCGCCAGGATCAGCCTCGGGGCTTATCATGCCGCGGCCCTGATCGGTTTCTTCCTCCGGCTGGGGCTGTTGACACTCACCATGTTGTTGATCGCCAACTACGCGCCCATCGACCGGTTGGCGTTCGGCATCACGGCCGTGGTGACTTATCTGGTATTGATCGCCGCTGAGACGGTGGCGGTGGCGAAAGGCAAGGAAAGGGAACTCGAGTGGACGTGATCCTGGCATTCACCTGTCAGCCGACGGAGCAGCCGTTGTGCATACCCGACTCGATCCTCGAGCTGTTCGAGCTGCCCGTGCTGTTCGGTTCGGTCAACCGGACGATGGTCTACATCTTCCTGGTGGCGCTGGTGGTGATCGCGGCGCTGTTCGTGGCCTACCGCAAGCCGCGGCTCGTCCCCACCAAGTTCGGGGTGGCGGTCGAGAGCATCGTCGACTTCGTCCGCAACGACATCGCCATCGGCGTGATCGGCCCCGGCGGCGAGAGGTACGCCCCCTACCTGCTGGCACTGTTCCTCTACATCCTCGTGGGCAACTTCTTCGGGATCACGCCCTTCATCATGTTCCCGATCGGGGCGCGGATGGCGATCCCCGCGTTCCTCGCCTTGCTCACCTACGTGATCTTCGTGTTCGCCGGATTCAAGAAGCAGGGCTTCACCTACGTCGTCCACACCCTCTGGCCACCCGGCGTCCCGGTGGCATTGAAGCCACTCATTGGCCTGATCGAGTTGGTCTCGATCTTCATCGTGCGACCCTTCTCGCTGGCAGTCCGGTTGTTCGCCAACCTCGTCGCGGGTCACACCATGATCGCCCTGCTCCTCGGTTCCGGCGTCTTCTTCATCTATGCCGGGGCAACCGGGATGATCTCGCCGCTCAAGGCATTCCTGGTGGGACCGTTGTGGTTCATCTTCGGTATGGCGATCTACCTCTTGGAGCTGCTGGTGCTCGCACTCCAGGCCTACATCTTCACGTTGCTGTCCGCCGTGTACATCGAGAGCTCGCTGCACCCGGCCCACTAGGTCCGAACAACCAGATAGGCAGAGAAAGGCAAAACCAATGGACGCACTAGTCGTCTTGGCACAAGAAGGCGTAGGCCTCACCGGGAACATCGGCAGCGGTCTCGCTGCCATCGGATACGGTCTCGGCGCCATCGGCCCCGGCATCGGTGTCGGCATCGTCGCCGGCAATGCGGTGCAGGCGATGGCCCGTCAACCCGAAGTGGCCGGAATGCTCCGGACCAACATGTTCATCGGTATGGCCCTGTCCGAGGCACTCGCCCTGATCGGGTTCGTGGTCTTCTTCCTGGCTGGCTGAAGTGTCCCACCCGACGACAACCATCCTGGCCGCCAGCGAAGGCGGCGAAGGCAGCGCCGCCGAGCTGCTGCTCCCGGCGTGGCCCGAGCTGGTCGCCGGGATCATCGCCTTCTCGATCGTGTTCTTCTTCGTGTGGAAATGGGTCTGGCCCAGCCTCAACAAGACGATCGAGGCCCGTCAGGCGGCGATCGCCGGTGAGCTGACCGCCGCCGAGGTGGCCAAGAAGGAGGCAGAGAGCCTCCTCACCGACTACAGGTCGCAGCTCGCCGGAGCCAAGACCGATGCCAATCGGGTCGTCGAGGAGGCGAGACAGCAGGCCGAGCAGCTCAAGACCGACGTCCTCGCCAAGGCCGAGGCCGACGCCGATCAGATTCGGACCAAGGCACGGGACGAAGCCTCCGGGGAGAAGGCGCGCGCCCTCGCCGATGCCAAGTCCCAGGTCGGCGACATCTCAGTCGACCTCGCCGGGAAGATCGTCGGAGAGTCCCTCGACGAGAACGCCCACCGCGCCCTGATCGACCGCTACCTCGCCGACCTGGAGAAGCTGTAACGCATGGCCGATGAGCGGATCCAGGGATACGCCAAGGGCATCTTCGACATGGCCGTCCGGGGAAGGCATCCTCGACCGGGTGGAGGGCGAGCTGCTCGCCGTCGCCCGTTCCTTCGAGACCTCACCCGAGCTCAGGTCGACGCTCACCGACCCGCAACTGCCGGTCGACAAGAAGCAAGGCATCCTCGAAGAGCTGATCGGAGGCAGGGCGTCTTCGCTGACGCTGGGTGTGGTCCAGCTCCTGGTCGCACAAGGGCGGGCTTCCGACCTTCCGGCCATCGCCGCCGCCGTGGCCGACGTCGCCGCCGCCTCGCGGGACAAGGCGGTTGCCGAGGTCCGCTCCGCAGTTCCGCTCGACGAGCAGACGATCCAGCGTCTCACCCAGGCCCTGAGCACGGGCGACGGGGCGGGATGTCGAGGTCAAGCTGATCGTCGACCCCGCGGTAATCGGTGGCATCGTCGCCCGGGTGGGCGACACCGTGATCGACGGCTCGATCGCCACACGGGTCGCCTCGGTGCGTCAGGCCGTACGGGCCAATTAAGGAGATTCATGTCTGACTTGACCATCACAGCCGATCAGATCACCGAGGCTCTGCGAGTCCAGCTCGCCGACTGGGAGCCGGACACCACCAAAGAGACGGTCGGCTACGTCACCTCGATCGCCGACGGTGTGGCCCGGGTGGAGGGCCTGCCCGGCGCCATGGCATCAGAGCTGCTGGAGTTCCCCCAGGGCCTGGTCGGGGTGGCCCTCAACCTCGACGAGACCGACATCGGTGTCGTGTTCCTCGGCGACTACAACCACGTCGAGGAGGGCGACCCGGTCAAGCAGACCGGTGCCGTCCTCTCCGTGCCCGTCGGAGACGCACTGCTGGGCCGGGTCGTCGACCCGCTGGGCAACCCGATCGACGGCAAGGGCCCGATCAACACGACCGAGCGACGGCTCCTGGAGACCCAGGCCCCTTCGGTTGTGCAACGTCAGCCGGTCAGCGAGCCGCTCCAGACCGGGATCAAGGCGATCGACTCGATGACCCCTATCGGCCGTGGCCAGCGTCAGCTGATCATCGGCGACCGTCAGACCGGCAAGACCGCATTACTCGTCGACACGATCATCAACCAGAAGCAGTTCTGGGGCACCGACCAGGCGGTGAAGTGCATCTACGTCGCCATCGGCCAGAAGGCGTCGACCGTGGCCGAGGTGGTCGCCACCCTCGAGGAGCATGGCGCCCTCGAGTACACGGTGGTGGTCCATGCCGCCGCCTCGGACGCCCCTGCTCTGCAGATGTACGCCCCGTATGCCGGCTCGGCCATCGGCCAGCACTGGATGTACCAGGGCGAGCACGCCTTGGTCATGTTCGACGATCTCTCCAAGCAAGCCGTGGCCTATCGCCAGATCTCGCTCCTGCTGCGTCGCCCGCCCGGGCGCGAGGCCTATCCCGGTGACGTCTTCTACCTGCACAGCCGGCTCCTCGAGCGCTGCGCCAAGCTCTCCGAAGAGCTCGGCGGCGGCTCCCTCACCGGGCTCCCCGTAATCGAGACCAAGGCCGACGACATCTCGGCATACATCCCGACCAACGTGATCTCGATCACCGATGGCCAGTGCTTCCTGAAGACCGACCTGTTCTTCCAGGGAGTTCGCCCGGCGGTCGACGCCGGTGCATCGGTCTCCCGAGTCGGTGGGGCCGCCCAGATCAACGCGATGCGCAAGATCTCCGGGCCTTTGCGACTCAACCTCGCCCAGTTCCGGGAGCTCGCCGCCTTCGCCGAGTTCGGCTCCGACCTCGACGCTGCGTCGCTGGCCCAGCTGGAGCGCGGGCGCCGGGTCGTCGAGATCCTGAAGCAGCCGCAGTACGCCCCGATCCCGGTGGAGGAGCAGGTCCTGGCGCTGTTCGCCGTGACCGAGGGGCACATGGACGACGTGGAGATCGCCGACGTCCGCCGTTTCGAGCGTGAGATGCGCGAGTTCTTCCGGACCCGCTACAACAACGTCCTGGCGACGATCCGGGAGAGCGGCAAGCTTCCCGAGGGCGACGAGCTGGTCGACGGGATCAAGGCATTCAAGGAGACCTTCGAGGGCTCCGGGACCGAGGAATAGCCGCCCAGTGGCCAGTGCCGCCCTCCGTGACACGAGACGCCGGATCAAGAGCGTCGACTCGATCAAGAAGATCACCCGCGCCATGGAGTTGATCGCCACCAGCCGGATTCCCAAGGCGGTCGCCCGTGTCGAAGGGTCCAAGCCATACACCGCGAAGCTGATCGAGGTCATCGAGAACGTGGGTGGTGTCAACGCCGGTGCCGGTCACAAGCTCCTCGAGCGGCGCGATCCGAGGACCGTCGGTGTGCTCGTGGTCGCCTCCGACCGCGGGATGGCCGGCGCCTACTCGTCGAACGTGATCCGTCTCGCCGAGCACCGCATCGCCGACTCTGGAGAAGACGGGTCGGGATGTCCTCATCTACGCAGTGGGCAAGAAGGCGCAGTCCTACTTCCGCTATCGCGGGTTTCGTATCGAGCGGGCGTATGTCGGGGTGACCGACACCCCTGGCTACAACAACGCTCAGGGCCATCGCCAACACCGTGATGGAGGCCTATGCCACCGGCCGCATCGACGCGCTCGAGGCGTTCTACACCCGCTTCCAGTCGGCCATGACCCAGGCCCCGATGTCCACAGAGGTGCTGCCCATCACCCCCCCACAGCGTGAGGTCGGCGAAGGGTCGGCGGTGTCCTACGAGTTCGAGCCCTCGCCAGGCGAGATCCTCGATCGTCTCCTGCCGAGGTACGTCGAGGCAGTCATCTTCAACATGCTCCTCGAGGCATCGGCGTCCGAGCACAGCGCCCGTCGTCGGGCGATGAAGGCGGCGACCGACAACGCCGAGGAGCTGATCAAGAGACTCACCATCCAGGCCAACCGGGCCCGTCAGGCGGAGATCACCACCGCCATCACCGAGATCGTCGGTGGCGCCGAAGCATTGGTGGACACCGAGAAATGACCGTTTCCACACCGTTCTGTGAGGATCTGTACCGCTCCAGGCGTGATAGATCCGCACAGAACGGTGGAGAACCTTCCACAGGGAGTAGTGAGCATGAGTGAGAGCAAGTCAGTGGGACGAATCGTCAAGGTGGCGGGACCGGTGGTGGATGTCGAGTTCCCACCGGACGAGCTGCCCGAGATCCTCAATGCGGTCGAGATCTTCTTCAGTCTCGGTGGCGAGGACAAGAAGGTGATCGCCGAGGTCGCTCAGCATCTCGGCGGCTCGAAGGTGCGTGCCATCGCCCTCGCCCCGACCGATGGGATGACCCGCGGCGCCGAGGTCCACGACACCGGATCCCCGATCACGGTCCCGGTCGGTGACCAGACCCTCGGTCACATCTTCAACGTCTGGGGCGACTCACTCGACGCCCCCGAGATGGACTTCTCCGAGCCACGCTGGCCGATCCACCGCAACCCTCCGGCGTTCGAGGACGTCGAGCCGCAGACGACCGTCTTCGAGACCGGAATCAAGGTCCTCGACCTGATCTGCCCCTATCTGCAAGGTGGGAAGATCGGCCTGTTCGGTGGTGCCGGTGTCGGCAAGACCGTGTTGATCCAGGAGATGATCAACCGTGTCGCCACCCAGCACGGTGGTGTCTCCGTGTTCGCCGGCGTCGGGGAGCGGACCCGCGAGGGCAACGACCTCTTCCTGGAAATGCAGGAGTCCGGCGTCATCGACAAGGCCGCCCTCACCTTTGGCCAGATGGACGAGCCGCCCGGGGTGCGTCTTCGTGTCGCCCTCTCCGCCCTGACCATGGCCGAGTACTTCCGTGATGTGCAGGGCCAGGACGTGTTGTTGTTCATCGACAACATCTTCCGTTTCACCCAGGCGGGCTCCGAGGTGTCGACGTTGCTCGGACGGATGCCCTCCGAGGTGGGATACCAGCCCAACCTCGCCGACGAGATGGGCTTTCTCCAGGAGCGGATCACGTCGCTCAAGGGCCGTTCCATCACCTCTCTCCAGGCCATCTACGTTCCCGCCGACGACATCACCGACCCGGCGCCCCACACGGCGTTCGCCCATCTCGACGCGACCACCGTGTTGTCCCGCCCCCTTACCGCCCTGGGGATCTACCCGGCCGTCGACCCGCTCGACTCTGCCAGCCGGGCCCTCGACCCGCAGATCGTCGGAGAGGAGCACTACGCGGTGGCGGTGGAGGTGCAGCGGATCCTGCAGCGATACAAGGACCTCCAGGACATCATCGCCATCCTCGGCATCGACGAGTTGTCCGAAGAGGACAAGCTGCTGGTCGGTCGGGCGCGCAAGATCCAGCGGTTCTTCGCCCAGCCGATGTTCGTCGCCGAGCAGTTCACCGGTCAGCCCGGGATCTACACCCCGCTCGAGGAGACGATCGCCTCCTTCAAGGCGATCGCCGACGGCGATCTGGACCAGTTCCCGGAGCAGGCGTTCTACATGGTGGGTGGGCGTGAGGACGTGGAGCGGCGCGCCGGCGAGATGTCCCGAGACACAGCCGCCTGATGCCCAAGTCGTTCCAGGTCGATGTGGTCTCACCGGAGGCAACGGTGTGGAGCGGGATGGCGACGATCGTCATCGCCCGCACCCCCGACGGTGAGCTCGGCATCATGGCCGACCACGAACCGCTCATGGGGGCCTTGGCCACCGGCCCGGTCGAGATCGAGTCGGAGTCGGGCGGGCGCACGATCATCGGTGTCCACGGTGGCTTCATCCAGGTGTTGAAGAATCAGGTCACGCTCATCACCGATCGTGCCCAGATCACCGAGGACCACGCCGCGGCCAAGGCTGCTGCCGCCGAGCTCGCCGAGTCGGCCCGAGAGGACGACGGGGGTTAGTGTGACCCCCGAAGTGACAGGCCCCAGCGGAGACGACCCCCTCCCGGCTAAACGCATCGCCGTCGCCGCTCCACGCCCTGCCGCGGATTCCGAGGAGGGACGATGACCAGCGCCGACGGCCCCCTCATAGCCGCCCTCGTCATTCTGTTCATCCTGGCCGTGTATCTGGCCGTAGCCGAGACCGCCATCTTGAGGATCTCGGAGGTCAAGGCTCGCTCGATGGTCGATGCCGGCAACCGACGAGCGGTGCGGCTGCTCGGCCTGGTCGAGCGGCTTCCCGAGGTGCTCAACCTGATCCTCTTCCTCGCCCTGCTCGCCCAGATCGGCACCGCCACCCTGACCGGGATCCTCGCCGATCGGTGGTTCGGCACATTGGGCATCACCATCGCCTCGGTGGTCCTCACGATCATCCTCTACATCTATGGCGAGGCCATCCCCAAGACATACGCCGTGCGTCATGCCGAGCGGATGGCCGTCCTCGTCGCACCTTCGATCGCCGTGATCGAGCGGGTGTTCCGGCCCCTGGTTCGGCTCCTCGTGTGGGTCGCCGACATCCAGCTCCCCGGCAAGGGGATCTCGACCACCGCCACCGTGACCGAGGGCGAGCTCAGGCTGCTGGCTATCGAAGCGGCCGACGAAGGTGAGATCACCCAGGTGGATCGGGACCTCATCGATCGGGTCTTTCGCTTCGGGGACCGCCGGGTCGACGACATCATGGTGCCGCGTCCCGACATCATCGCAGCGCCCCTCGACACCACCGTCGCAGCTGCGCTGGAGATCGCCCTGGAGGCCGGTCACCGCCGGCTGCCCCTCTACACCGACGACTCTCGACAACATCGAGTCGGTGGTGCGTCTGCGTGAGCTGATCGCGGCCCGTGAAGACCCCGACGTCAGCCTCGGTGATCTGGCCTATGAGCCGCTCGTGGTGCCGGAGACGAAGAGCGTCACCGGGCTCCTCGCCGAGATGCAGGAGAAGAGCAACCACATGGCGGTCGTCGTCGACGAGTACGGCGTCACCGTTGGCCTGGTCACCATCGAGGACGTCGCCGAGGAGTTGTTGGGCAGCCTCTCCGATGGCCCGGATTCCCCCGACATCGAGCCGGTAGGACCGGGGAGATGGCGGGTGGCGGGTTCGATGCCGGTGGAGGACCTGAAGTCGGAGTTGGGGGTCCCCATCCCCGAGGGCGACTGGAACACCGCCGCCGGTCTCATGCTCGGCGTGGCCGGCAGGATCCTCGGTTGGGGAGAGAGTGTCGAGGTCGGCGGTTTCGAGATGACCGTGAGTGAGGTCGACGGTCGGCGCATCACCCGGATCGACGTGGCGAAGCAGGGTCGGCGAAGGTGGTCCGAAGGTCGGTCAGGCCACGGGCTAGCGTCGCGGCGAACGACGCCGCGAACGAGGACACCGCGTCGGGCAGGCCATTGCCGATCGCCCCGGCGATCACCGGGAAGAACATCGCCGACAGGAGCCCGGCGCTCTGCACCTCGAGGGTGACCGTGATCTCTGTCTCCTTCCCCAGCGGGGCCAACGCGACCGTGGTCACTCCCTGGATCTCCGAGTTGGCGATGTCCCATGCCATCAGCCGGCCCTCGTCCCGCCGGGCCGGTCGGGCCCTGCCCACGTAGCGCTTCCCGGCCGCCACGGATTCGAAGGAGAACCCGGTGAGTTGTCCCTGCTCGTCCTCGACCGCGTCGAAGACCCGGTCGACGCCACCGATCGAGGCCCATGTCTCGGGTCGGTCCAGCGAGGCCCAGACCTCCTCGACCGGGACGGCGGCGGTGGCGGTGGCAGTGAAGGTCTGTGAGGGCACCGGCGGCAACCTAACGAATTCGGGGCGACGTTGCCGTCGCCCCGAGTGCCCCTGGGAGGAGGGATCTGTTGTCGTTGCCAGACTCCGGGAGGAACCTGACGAGCCCATTTGTACCCGGGCCGGGTGACCGGCCGGTGAACGCCGATCGGCGGGATCGGGAACGTTTGTGGTCGACGGGAGGAGCCCTGCAAATCACCTGGCTGAGGCGGCGACCGATCCGTAGAATGACGCGGACCCCTTGTCCTGCTCATGCTCATCGCGCGCGACCTCCGTATCGAAGCCGGCATCCGAACCCTGATCGAGGATGTCTCGTTCAGCGTGCAGTCAGGGGACCGGGTGGGTCTGGTGGGCCGGAACGGAGCGGGCAAGACCACGCTGATGCGAACCCTGATCGGTGAGCTCCAGCCCGCCGAGGGGACGGTCCTGCGCTCGGGGAACATCGGCTACTTCTCCCAGGAGGCCGCCCTTCCCGACCTCGAGCACCCCGACTCCACGGCTCTCGAGCGTGTCCTGATGGCACGCGAGATCGGAGCCATGCAACGTCGAATCGAACAGACCAGGCAACGGCTCGAGGGTCTCGAGCGGC
Source organism: uncultured bacterium (assembly GCA_963751005.1). Classification (GTDB taxonomy): domain Bacteria; phylum Actinomycetota; class Acidimicrobiia; order Spongiisociales; family ZC4RG35; genus JANQRA01. The sequence continues at coordinate 224,646 of CAVVSY010000012.1, read as the reverse complement.
GAGCAACGGGACCGGGGCATCGCCCAGTTCTCCCGGTTGCACGACGAGTTCGAGGCCAAGGGCGGCTTCGTGGCCGAGGCCGAGGCGAAGCGGATCGCGGCCAACGTGGGTATCGGGAACGAGGAGCTGGCCCAACCGGTGAAGACCATGTCGGGTGGGCAGCGACGTCGGGTCGAGCTGGCCCGAATCCTGTTCGCCGAGACCGACGTCATGCTGCTCGACGAGCCCACCAACCACCTCGACCTCGACGCCAAGGCGTGGCTGATCGACTATCTGAGCGGCTACCGGGGCGGCATGCTGGTGGTGTCCCACGACCTGCCGCTGCTCGACGAGGCGATCACCTCCGTGCTGGCGCTGGAGCACGGCAAGATCGAGTCGTATCGGGGCAACTACAGCAACTACCTGGAGGAGCGCGACCTGCGTCAGGCACGCAAGGAGCGTGAGCGTAAGCACCAGGACGAGGCGATCGCCCGGCTCGAGGCCAACATCCGCCGGTTCAAGGGATCCACCGAGAAGATGGCCAAGACCGCCCGTTCGTGGGAGACCCGCGTCGAGCGGATGAAGCGCGACCTGGTCGAGGTGCAGCGGGGCGGGAAGAAGGTCCGTCTCGCCTTCCCGCAGCCCGAGCGCTCGGGCAAGGTGCCCCTGGTCGCCCGGGGCCTGGCGAAGTCGTTCGGCGACAACCTGGTGTTCCTCGACATCGAGTTCGCCGTCGAGCGGGGGGAGCGCATGATCCTGATCGGGCTCAACGGGGCCGGCAAGACCACGCTGCTGCGGATCCTCGCCGGCGTCGAGACGCCCGACCTCGGTGAGGTCTCGCTGGGCCATCTGGCGAGCCTCGGCTATTACGCCCAGGAGCACGAGCAGATCCTCGATGGTGTGACCGTCCTCGACCACGTGCGGAAGGTCGCCGACCTCCCCGAGCTCACGATGCGCTCACTGCTGGGCCATTTCCTGCTGGCCGACAAGGTCGATCAGGATGCGGGGACCCTTTCAGGTGGGGAGAAGACCAAGCTGGCGCTGGCCATGCTGGTGGCGGCGCGGCCCAACGTCCTACTCCTCGACGAGCCCACCAACAACCTCGACCCCCAGGCCAAGGAGGCGTTGCTCGACGCCCTCACCCTGTACGAGGGGACCATCGTGATGGTGAGCCACGACACCGACTTCGTCGCCCAGCTCATGCCCGACCGGGCGGTGCTCATGCCAGACGGGGCCATGAGGTTCTTCGACGCCGACCTCCTCGACCTGGTCGCGCTGGCGTAGGAGCGCAACCCTCCGGCATCGGTACAATGGCGGTCCCATGTCGGGAACCCCCTCCGTCCGGAACGTGGCTCTGATCGCGCACGTAGACCATGGCAAGACGACGCTCGTCGATGCCATGCTCAACGCCGCCGGTGTCTTCTCCGCCCATGAGACACCGGTGGACCGGGTGATGGACTCGAGCGACCAGGAGCGGGAGCGGGGGATCACGATCCTGGCCAAGGCGGCCGCCATCGAATGGAAGGGTGTTCGCATCAATCTCGTCGACACCCCAGGCCACTCCGACTTCGGGGGCGAGGTCGAGCGGGCGCTGGCGATGGTCGACGGCGTGCTGCTCCTGGTCGACGCCGCCGAGGGGCCGATGCCACAGACCCGCTATGTGCTCTCCAAGGCCCTGGCGCGGGGTCTTCCGGCGGTGGTGGTGATCAACAAGGTCGACCGGCCCGATGCCCGGCGTGGACGCCGTGGCCGACGAGATGTACCAGCTCTTCTTCGACCTCGAGGCCGATGACCACCACATCGAGTTCCCCATCGTCTCCTCGATCGCACGGTTCGGCCGCGCCGTCGATGGGCGTGGGAATCCCACCCGACGACAGCGACCTCTCTCCGATCCTCGACGCCATCGTGGCCACCATCCCCGCACCGACGGGCGATCCCGATCCGCACCTCTCCAGGCCCTGGTGACCAATCTCGACGCCTCCGATTACCTGGGTCGTCTCGCCATCGGCAGGGTCGAGCAGGGAACACTCCGGGCCGGTGCCCAGGTGGGTCTGGTGCGCGCCGGACGGCTCGGTCCTGACCAGGCGCCTGGTGACCCTGCTCGGGTTCTCCGGTCTCGGCCGGATCGACGTCGCCGAGCGCCGAGCCGGCGATCTCTTCGTGGTCAGCGGCTTCCCCGAGGTCGAGATCGGAGACACCATCGCCGATGCCGTCGACCCGGTGGCCCTGCCCCGTCTCGAGGTCGACGAACCGGTGCTGCGGATGACCTTCGGGGTCAACACGTCACCGATGGCGGGTCGATCCGGGAATCTCCTCACCTCCCGTCAGATCAAGGCCAGGCTGGAGCGCGAGGTGCTCGGCAACGTCTCGGTGAAGATCGCCGACACATCCAGCCCCGACGCCATCGACGTTGCCGGCCGGGGCGAGCTGCAGCTCGCCGTGCTCATCGAGTCGATGAGACGTGAGGGCTTCGAGCTCCAGGTGAGCCGTCCCGAGGTCATCGTCCGCGAGATCGAAGGCGTCCGGCACGAGCCGAGGGAGCGAGCGATCGTCGACGTCCCCGACGAGTACGTCGGCAGCGGTGACGCAGTCGGTCGCCGCCCGCCGCGGCCAGGTCGAGGACATGAGGCCGGGGGAGCGGGGACGGACGATCGTGTCCAGCACCGGGCCGGCGCGCGGGTCTCATCGGCTTCCGCTCCGAGCTGATGACCGCCACCAGGGGGACTGCCCTGGTCAACCAGGAGCACCAGGGCTGGATGCCGTGGGCGGGTGAGATCGCCGGGCGCAACGGCGGGGCGATGATCGCCGACCGGGCCGGGTCCGCCACCGGGTTCGCCCTGGACAACCTGCAGAACCGGGGCGAGCTGTTCATCGAGCCGGGAGACCCGGTCTACGAGGGCATGGTGATCGGGGAGAGCTCTCGTCCCGACGTGATGATGGCCAACCCGGCGAAGGCCAAGCAGCTCACCAACATCCGGGCCTCGGGGTCGGACGATGCGATCAAGCTCAAACCGCCCGCCGGCTCACCCTGGAAACCGCCATCGAGTGGATCGAGGACGACGAGCTGGTCGAGGTGACACCGGAGGCGGTACGGGTGCGCAAACGATTCCTCAGCGAGTCGGAGCGACGGCGCCACTCCAAGAGTTGACCGGCGACGGTGCTGGTCAGCCGTCGATTCGGACCTCGAAGCCCTCGTCGACGAGCGCCATGGTCAGGGCGTCCTTGCCCGAGCCCTTCACCGAGATCGTGAGGATGCCGCCACCACCGTGCTCGCCATGACGGAGCTGGAAGTCCCTCACGTCGACACGGCTCTGCTCCAAGGCGTGGCCGACACGAGCGATCTCCCCGGGACGGTCGAGTAGGACGACACGCACCTGGGTGTGGTGCTCGCTCGAGGGCGGCCCGGGCGTCGCGAGCCGAGTCCAGCCGGCCGGCGAGTTCCGGCCCCGAGCCTGTGGAGATGAGCGCCTGCCACGTCTCCAGGGCCATCTGCAGCTCGTCGATCGCCTCGCCGACCTGACTCGAGTTGGCCCGGAGCACCTCGGTCCACCAGTGGCTCTCGCTACCGGCGATCCGGGTCAGGTCGCGAAAACCGCCGCCGGCGAGGCCCAGGGCCTTCGGATCGCCGGCCGCCAGGCCGATCAGCGCCGAGGCGAGGACATGGGGGAGATGGCTGACCCGGGCCACGGCGGCGTCGTGCTCCGCAGCCGTCATCACCAGGGGGTTGGCCCCGAACGAGGTAACCACATCGGACAATGTCGCCAGGTCATCGGGGTGGGAGCCATCGGAGGTGAGCACCCAGGTGGCGCCGTGGAACATGGAACGGGAGGCCATCGCCGGGCCGCTGGTCTCGCCCCCGGCCATGGGGTGGCCGCCGACGAAATGGGGAAGATGGGCCGCCGCCGCCACGATCGGGGTCTTCACCCCGGCGATGTCGGTGACGAGACCGTCCCACTCGAGGCCGGCGAGAGTGGCGATCATCGCGTCCGGGGGCGATGCCAGCACCACCAGATCGGATCCGCCCACACTCGGCGTGGAGAGCGGCGGTGCCGATCGCCCCGCGCTCACTGGCGCCGTTCAGTGCTTCGGGATCGGGGTCCCAGCCGTTGACCGTCCACCCCTGCGAGCGCAGGGCCAAACCCACCGAGGTCCCGAGGAGACCGGTGCCGAGGACGGTGGCGAGACGTTCGGGCATCGAGGGGCGACATTAGGTGTCTTGACGAACCCGGCGATCGCAGTCACAATCAGCCGCGATGAATCGCGACGCCGCCTCCATTCGGGACTCTCGGTCCTCCGGCGCATTCTTCTTCGCGTTCTATTTCGGCGCCTAGCGCCGCATCACCTCCACCCCCGCCAACTCGCACCCGTCCCGACCGCTCCCAGAGCGTCTTCCCAATTGGAGATACCGATGCCAGGCATCCTCGATTCCTCTGAAACATCACAGACCGACAGCCCCGAATCGCGACCTCTCCACTCTTCGTGAGGAGGTCGATCGCATCGACGACGGCATCCTCAGCCTGCTCTCCGAGCGACGGCAGGTGGCCCGTCGAGATCGCCGCCGCGAAACGCAAGGCCGAGCGCCCGTTCCGTGACGACGCACCGGGAGCAACTGCTCATCGAACGGCTGGCGTCGTCGAACAAGTACGACCTGGAGCCGGATCTGGTGTCCAGGCTCTGGGAGCAGATCATCGCCGATTCGATCCGGGTGCAGTTCGACTTCCTGCAGAGCAGCGTCAACGCTCGCAAGGACTCGATCTCGATCGCGATCCAAGGGGTGGAGGGGTCGAACAGCCACCGGGCCGCGGTGGCCCTGACACCGGACATGAACGAGCGCGCAGCTCGTCTCGGTCAGCCGTTTCGGTGATGCCATCGATGCAGTCGAGAAGAGGGCGGGCGAACCTCGCCGTGCTTCCCATCGACAACACCACGTCGGGTGCGATCGCCGAGGTCTACGACCTCCTGCTCGACAGCAAGCTGTCGATCGTCGGCGAAGCCAAGCTCCTGGTCAAGCATTGCCTGCTCGGCGTGCCCGGGGCCACCGCTGGCCGACCTCAAGACCATCCACGGTCATCCCCAGGCGGTCGTCCAATGCTCCAACTTCCTCACGAGTCTCGACGGGGTCGAGGTGGTCTACGCCACCGACACCGCCCTGTCGGCCCGCCGGATCGCCGAGATGGGCAATCCCGCCATGGGAGCCATCGCCGGTGAGCAGGCGGCCGAGATGCATGGTCTCGAAGTGCTCGCCGCCGACATCAACAACCGTGAGGCCAACTACACCAGGTTCGTGGCGGTGGCTGCGCCAGCCGGTCACGGTCGACCCGCAGGTGCCGGCGAAGACCTCACTCGTCCTCTCGGTGAGCAACGAGGCGGGGGCCCTCGCCGAAGTGCTCAACGCCTTCCGGGCCGAGGGGATCCCCCTCACCAAGCTCGAGTCGAGGCCGACGGTGAACAACGCCTGGCAGGAGTTGTTCTATATGGACTTCGAGGGAAGTCTCGAGGATCAGCGGGTCCAGCGCGTCCTCGACGTCGTGCGGCGGCACACCATGTACCTGAGGGTGCTCGGCACCTACCCGTCACGTGATCTGCGACCCCATCGCCAGCCCGCACCCGAGCCCGAGCGCATCATCAAGGTGAGTGCCCCGGCGGCGAAGAAGGAGGGGGAGTCCAAGACGGACAGCTCGACCCGGTTGGCCAGCCGGAAGGACAGCGCCAACGAGACCCTGATCGACATCAACGGTGTCGTGATCGGGGGACCGGAGCTGGTGATGATCGCCGGCCCGTGCGCCGTCGAGTCGATCGACCAGGTGATGAAGACGGCCAAGGCGGTCAAGGAGTCCGGAGGCAAGATGCTCCGCGGCGGGTGCTTCAAGCCCCGGACGTCCCCGTACAGCTTCCAGGGCTTGGGCTGGGAGGGCATCGACATGCTGGCCGAGGCGGGACGTGTCTACGGCCTGCCCATCGTGACCGAGGTGGGTGCGCCCGAGCACGTGGAGAAGATGGTGGAGAAGGTGGACGTCCTCCAGATCGGCGCCCGCAACATGCAGAACTTCGCCCTGCTCACCGAGGTCGGTCGGGCTCAGCGCCCGGTCGTCCTGAAACGGGGGATGAGCGCCTCGATCGACGAGTTGTTGCAGGCGGCCGAGTACATCCTCGCCGGTGGCAACCAGAGGGTGATCCTGTGCGAGCGCGGCATCAGGACCTTCGAGACCTCGTCGCGGAACACGCTCGACGTGACTGCGGTCCCGGTGTTGCGGCGGCGCACCCATCTCCCGGTGATCGTCGACCCGTCCCATGCCGCCGGCGATCGGGGGCTGGTTGCGCCCCTGGCCATGGCCGGGGCTGCGATCGGCGCCCACGGTCTGATGGTGGAGATACATCCCGATCCGGACACGGCGCTCAGCGACGGCCCGCAGTCTCTGACGTTGGAGGGCTTCGACGAGCTGATGCAGGCTCTGTCAGACCGTGTGATGTGATCGAGCCCCGCTCGGTCTAACCGGCGAGAGACGTGATCGCCTGACGAAGGACGTCCGCGGACCGCTCCAGGGCGGCCCGCTCTGCGTCGTCGAGTTGGGGCTCGATCACCTCGGCCGCCCCGGATGCGCCGACGATCGCGGGCAGGGAGATGGCGATGTCGTCGAGGGCGAGCACGCCGTCCTGCACCCTGGAAACCGTGAGCACGCGTCGCTCGTCGCGCAACATCCCGCGCAGGAGGTTGGCGGTGACCAGACCGATGGCGTGGTTGGTCGCCCCCTTGCGTGAGATGATCTGATACGCCGCTTCCCGGACCTCGGTCTCGGCCTGGTGCTCGCGCTCCCGGTCCCAGCCGGGCCATTGCCGCAATGGCGTGCCACCTACGACCGCGCTCGACCAAACGCACACCTCCGAGTCACCGTGCTCCCCGATCACCTGGGCGTGGACCGATCGCGGGTCCACGTCGAGATCCCGACCCACGATCTGACGGAGACGGCTGGTGTCGAGCATGGTCCCGGTCCCGATCACCCGCTCCGGGGGGAGCTCGGACTCTCGCGAGAACACGTAGGTCAGGACGTCGACCGGGTTCGTGACCATGACGACTATCCCCTGATAGTCGGCGAACTGGCGGGCGAGCTCGGTGATGATGGTTGCGTTGTCCCGGAGCAGCTGGAGACGTGACTCGTCGGCGGCTCCTCCCCGCCCCGCGGCGATGACCACTGCCTGGGTTTCGAGCAGTTCGTCGAGCGGTGCGCTGCGAACCCGGGCACTCGGGTAGAAGGAGGCCCCGTGGGAGAGGTCCATCGCCTCACCCTCGGCGAGAGCCTCGTTTCGATCGCTGAGGAGGACCTCCGTGGCCGCGGCGGCCTGCAAGGTCGAGATGGCGACGCTGGCCCCGACCCAGCCGGTCCCGACGATCCCAACCGAAGTCTCCCTCATCTCCAGAGGCTAGACCGGCGTCGGGTAGCCCGGCCCGGTCAGACGAAGAGGCTGACGTCGGCGTCGGCGGCGTAGTCGAGGAAGGCCGCGGCGCCGGCGATGTCGGCGCCCGGGAGCAGATCGGACTCCTCGACGCCCATCACTCCCATCGTGGTGGAACAGGCGAAGAACCTGACCCCGAGGTCCTGGCTCATGTCGATGAACTCGGGGATGGTGGGCATCCGGGCATCGGACATCCACTTCTTCATCACCTTCGTCGCCGCCGCCGTGGCACCGGGGATCGCCCCGAGGATGTTGGGGAGCTGCACGGGGCCCGACGGGTTGGCCAACGACGCCACCTTGAGCTTGTCGAACCGGTCGGCGTGGAGGATGTCGAGACCGTAGAACGTGAAGTAGATCCCGGCTTCCCAGCCCAGGCTCACCGCCGTCGAGGCGAGGATCAGAGGGGGATAGGCGAGATCGAGCGTGCCCTTCGACGCCACGATGGCGATCCGCTTGCGACGGGGCGGTGCCTCGGCGAGCGGGGTGGGGTCTCCGGCGAGCGACGTGGTCATCGCCGGCCTCCCTTCTCGATGACGAAGACCTGGCTGTGCTCCAGCCGTTCCACCGAGACCAGGTTGTCGCCGCGCTGGCGGGTCATCGCCGGGATGTCCTCGAGCGCGCCAGGGTCGGTCGTGGTGAGACGAAGGAGGTCCCCCGTCTCGAGCTTGCCGAGTGCCAGGCCCGCCTTGTAGACGGGGAGGGGGCAGAGAAGCCCGGTGCAGTCGAGGTCGACGGTGTCGGCAGCGATTGGTGGGTTGCTCATATCTGGGGGTTTCCTTCCTCTCCGAGGATGTCCTCGAAGTAGCTCGTGTACTTGACGCCGGAGTCGGCGGAGATGGCGACCACGATGTCGTCTGGTTGGATCGGCAGCTGATCGAGGGCGGCGACCACGGCACCTGTCGACGGTCCGACCATCAGTGCCTCGTCGCGCCAGATCCTCTTCGTGACCGAGTAGGCCGCCTGGTCGGTGACGACCACGGAATGGTCGACGACATCCGGGTCGAAGATCGCGGGGACGGCGGCCTCGCTGAAGCTCTTCATCCCCGGCAGGCGATGGCCCGGCTCAGGCTCGACTCCCACCACCCTCACGTCGGGATCGCGCTCCTTCAGGAACTTCCCGGCGCCGACGATGGTGCCCGTGGTGCCGTAAGCGGCGACCAGCCATCTCACCTGGCCATCGGTCTGTCTCCAGATCTCGGGGCCGGTGGTCTCGTAGTGAGCGGCGACGTTGTCGACGTTCTCGTACTGACGGGTCGGGGAGAATCGGCGCCCTCCCTCCGACGCCGCGAGAGCCCGGGCCAATGCGATTGCCCCGTCCTTCGGGTTGTCCACCGGGCACAGGTCGTCGGGTGTCTCCCACACCTCGGCGCCGAGCATGCGCAGGATGACCTTCTTCTCATCGGGGACGCCGTCGGGGATCGTTGTGGTGAGACTGGTGCCGGCGAGAGAGGCGAGGGCGGCCAGAGCGATCGCGGTGTTCCCACTCGATGCCTCGACAAGCTCACGCCCCTCCAACTCGCCTCGCCGACGCAGGCCATCGATGAGATAGGCGGCCGTCCGATCCTTGACCGAGCCGAAGGGGTTCATCCATTCCAGCTTCAAGTAGAGGCTCCGGTCGCGACGCCTGGTCGATGTTGTGCAGCCTCACCAGGGGTGACGGGTTGTCGACGTCGGGGAGCATGTCTCTGATGTCCTCGAAACGGCGAGCGCTCCGGTCGGTGCCCAGGAGCTCCCTGCGGCTTGTAGTGGTCATGTGGTCCTCGGAAATAGAAAAGACCCGCAAACGGCTGGTGCCGGTGCGGGTCGGAGGTGGGTCGTCTAGTTGTGGTTCAGACTGTCACTGCCCGCGCGGCGAACACGCACATGCACAGGTGCAGTGGCAGAGGCCGCGGGTCGTGTGACTCGTCATTGCGGCGGATGGTACGCCGAATCGGCCGCCAGTCAAGGTCGGGGACGACTCGGACGGCGGGCGGCCAGCCAGACGAGGACCCCGAGGAACCCGACGATGGCGGCGCCTGCGACCCAACGCGCCGACGTGGTGTCGGGAGCGTCCACTCCCATCTCGGGCGCCACCAGGATCTCGGCGTATACGTTGACACGATCGCGATCCGCTTGCGGCGGGTCGGCGCCTCGGCGAGCGGGGTGGGGTCTCAGGCGAGCGATGTGGTCATCGCCGGCCTCCTTTCTCGATGATCGGCCTGGCTCTTCGTCGCGGCAGGCCTCCAGCGCATGGGTCCACGTGAGCTTGCGGGCAGTTCCGCCGTCGCCCGTGGTCAGGCCGGGGGAGCCTGGTACCCAGGAGGGATCTTCTCGGCGTAGCGCTCCGCGAAGGTCTTGCCGCCCTTCATCTTCTCTTCCCATCTCGCCTCGATGATCTGCACCGTGATGCTGTCGGCGGGAGCGTCCAGGTTGTGCACGAGCGCCTGGGTGATGTCGCGCATCATCGCGAGCTTCTGCTCATCGGTACGGCCTTCGGCCATGAACACGTGTACTTCGGGCACCTTTTTCTCCTTCGTCCTAGGTTTGAAGCGTTCAGCGTTCTACCCACGAGTCGCAGCTAAGTGGCAAAGTGGCTGGGCCAGCTGCATGCGCAGTCTGTCGAGCATGGACGCCGCGTGCCATCCGCCCTCTTCGGCGACCAGGTCGCCGCCTCCGGCACAGGAGCAGCCACGGGCGCTTGGAGGCACAAGGGGAGGAGGAACGACGACGATCACGACAGCGGTGATCGCCCAGACGACGCCCAAAGGGGGGTGACGGTTCCACCGTGCGGGTATTCTCGCAGCGGGGGTCGATCGGAGTAATGATGCGAAGGTTCCTGGCAATTGCGGTGGCCGTGGCGGCGATAGCGGCGTGTGGCGGGGGCGAGACCACGGACGACACCACGGCCGACTCCACCGGGTCGACGACGGCCGGCGCCGACGACACCGGCTTCGAGGTCATCGAGGTCACCGACTTCGCCTATCCAGCGTCCGTCACCATTGCCGCCGACGAGAGTGTTCGTTTCCGCAACAGCTCGGGTGCGTCGCACACGGTCACTTTCGACACCAAAGACGGGGCTGAGTTCGAATCGGAGTCCGAGCTGGGCCCGACCGGTGTCGTCGACCTCCCCCTGGATCCGGGCACCTATGTGTATCACTGCGCCTTCCACCCCACGATGGTCGGGGAGCTGATCCAGGAAGGGTGAGCGTCTATACAAACGAACGTTCGTTTGTATAGACTCGACCCCATGTCACCAGAGGAGACGTTCTAGGCGATCGTCGCCGCCGAGGAGAAGATCGAGCCGACCGACTGGATGCCCGAGGGCTATCGCAAGACCCTCATCCGCCAGATCGCCCAACACGCCCATTCCGAGATCATCGGGATGCAGCCGGAGGGCAACTGGATCAGCCGGGCTCCCAGCCTCCATCGCAAGGCGATCCTCATGGCCAAGGTCCAGGACGAGGCCGGCCACGGTCTCTACCTCTATTCGGCCGCTGAGACCCTCGGAGTGCGCCGCGACGATCTCCAGGAGCTGCTCCACCAGGGCAAGCACAAGTACTCGTCGATCTTCAACTACCCCACTCTGAGCTGGGCCGACATGGGGGCGATCGGATGGCTGGTCGACGGTGCGGCCATCACCAACCAGGTCATGCTCACCCGTTGCTCCTACGGGCCATACGCCCGGGCGATGGTCAGGATCTGCAAAGAGGAGTCGTTCCATCAGCGGCAGGGTTATGAGTCGCTGATCAGACTGTGTCAGGGCTCGCCCGAGCAGAAGGCGATGGCCCAGGACGCCCTCGACCGATGGTGGTGGCCCTCGCTGATGATGTTCGGTCCCGGCGACAGTGACTCCACCCATTCCGAGCAGTCGATGATCTGGAAGATCAAGCGGGTGTCCAACGACGACCTGCGTCAGCAGTTCGTCGACATGACGGTGCCCCAGGCCGACTATCTGGGATCTGACGATCCCCGACCCGGACCTGAGATGGAACGAGGAGCGGGGTCACTACGACTTCGGCGAGATCGACTGGGACGAGTTCTGGTCGCGTGGTCTCGGGGAACGGGCCGATGAACCGGGAGCGGATCGAGCACAAGAACCGGGCGTGGCGGGAAGGCGCCTGGGTTCGCGAGGCGGCGACGGCGCATGCCGCCAAGCGGGCGGGGAGGGCGGCATGACCTATGACGTACCGGTCGCCCCGGGGGAGAGGGCCGAGCTCCAGGAGTCGATCGAGGGGGCAGCGCAGGGCTGGCCGATGTGGGAGGTCTTCGTCCGGGCTCGCCGCGGCATCTCCCATGTCCACATCGGCAGTCTCCACGCCCCGGATGCCCGCACCGCCCTCGAGAACGCACGAGACGTGTACACCCGGCGGGGTGAGGGGGTCAGTGTCTGGGTGGTGCCGAGCACGGAGATCTCCGCGTTCGAGCCGGAGGCGGCCGCCGACTACGTGGCAGCCAATGAGAAGGTGTACCGCCTCGCCACGTCGCTACGAGATCCCCGACGAAGTCGGGCACATGTGAGCCCCGAGCAGGCGGACCCGATGACGAGCCGTGCCCCCCAGGGCACTCCTGTGATCGACGACACACCCGACACGGGCGATCCTGGCCCACGCCGACGACAACATGGTGCTGGCGCAGCGTCTCGGAGAGTGGATCTCCCATGCCCCGGACCTGGAGCTCGACATCGCCTTCGGCAACCTCGCCCTGGATCATCTCGGAGTGGCGCGGGCTCTCTACACGCTGGTGGGAGGGCTCGAGGGCCTGAATCGTGACGAGGACGATCTGGCGATGCATCGATCCGAACGCGAGTACACGAATCTGCTCCTGGTGGAACAGCCCAACGGCGACTTCGCCACCACCATCGTCCGTCAGGTCTTCTTCGATCTCTATCAGCGCGGGCTCTGGGAGACCCTGGCTCGCTCCGATCTGCCCGATCTGGCGGGCATCGCCTCCCGTGCGGCCAAGGAGAACGCGTACCACCTGGAGTTCTCGGGGAACTGGCTGATCCGACTCGGCGACGGCACCGAGGAGTCGCATCACCGCACCCAGATGGCGGTGGACGACCTTGTGGAGATTCACCGGGGAGATGTTCGAGGGGCCCCAAGCCGGCCTCCGCCGGGCGTGGGAGGACGACGTGCTGGCTCTCCTCACCGAGGCCACCCTGAGCCCGCCCGACGACGCCTATCAGAAGTCGGGAGGGCGGGACGGGTTCCACACCGAGCACCTCGGCTTCTTGCTCGCCGAGATGCAGTGGATGGCGCGGAGCCACCCGGGCCTGCGATGGTGACAGCCGCCGCTCTCGACCTGCGCGCTGTCGTGGCCGGTGTCGTCGACCCGGAGATCCCGGTCCTGACCATCGACGACCTCGGCATCCTCCGTTCGGTGGAGGAGGACTCCGGACGGGTGGTGGTGACGATCACACCCACCTACTCCGGGTGCCCGGCGATGCGGCAGATCGAAGACGACATCGAGACCGCGCTCCGGTCCCATGGCATCGACGACTTCGAGATCAGGGTGAGCCATCTCCCCCCATGGTCGACCGATTGGCTCACCGATGCGGGAAGAGAGAAGCTGGTCGGCGTTCGGAATCGCACCGCCGGTCGCGGCCGGGGATGTCGTGTGCCCGAGATGTGAGTCGGCGCGGCCGCGCCTGATCGCCCGCTTCGGCTCGACTGCCTGCAAGGCCCTGATGGTCTGTAGCTCCTGTGGGGAGCCGTTCGACTACTTCAAGCAGTTCTGATGACCGACCTCGTCTTTCACCCGCTCACCGTGACGGAGGTCTCGCCCCTCACCGATGAGGCGGTGACCGTCACCCTCGACGTGCCGGAAGAGCTGGCGGGAGCATTTCGGTTCCTCCCCGGCCAGCACGTCACCATGCGCCAGTTGGTCGCCGGGGAAGACGTGCGACGTTCCTACTCCATATGTGCCCCGGCGCACGGCGGCAAGCTCCGGGTCGGCATCAAACGTCTTCCCGGGGGAGTCTTCAGCACCTTCGCCACGGAGACGCTCCGGGCGGGCGACGTGGTGGAGGTGATGCCGCCGGTCGGTGAGTTCACGATCGACATCGATCCCAACCGGCCACGTCGTGCAGTGGCCATCGTGGCCGGTTCGGGCATCACCCCGGTGATCTCACTCCTCTCGACCTCGCTCGAGCTGGAGCCGCGAGTCGTCCTGGACCTTGATCTACGGGAATCGGACCGCCAACACCGTGATGTTCCTGGACGAGCTCGAGGGCTTGAAGGATCGGTTCCATCCTCGGTTCCAGCTCTTCCACATCCTCAGTCGGGAAGGATCGGACGTGCCCCTCCTGTCGGGCCGGATCGACGAGGAGAAGCTGAGGACCATCCACGACCGTCTGCTCGGCGAGGAGCCGGTCGACGGCTGGTACCTGTGCGGGCCCTATGACATGGTGATGACCGCCCGCCGGACTCTCGAAGCGCTCGGCGTCGCCCCCGAGCGCATCCACGACGAGTTGTTCTTCGCCGGTCCGGTCGATCCGTCCCGCCTCCCCCCGGAGCCGCCCCCGGGCGAAGGGAGTGTGGATCTGACGGTGATCCTCGACGGCCGCGCCGTCGAGACCCGGATGACGCCGGAGACGTCGATCCTCGATGCCGCCTTGCGGGTGCGCCCCGAGCTGCCGTTCTCGTGCAAGGGGGGCATGTGCGCCACCTGCAAGGGACGGGTCGAGGACGGCGAGGTGCGGATGGCGAAGAACTATGCGCTCGTCGACGCGGAGGTCGAGGCGGGCTATGTCCTCACCTGCCAGGCCCATCCCGTCTCGGACCGGGTCGTGGTCAGATACGACCACCGCTGATGGTGACCACCAGGAACAGCCGGGACGATGTCGTCCGCGCCGCCGGCAGGCTCTTCGCCGAAAGGGGCTATCACGGGACGTCGATGCGCGACCTGGGCAAGGAGCTGGGGATGCTCGGATCGTCGTTGTACTCACATGTCTCCTCGAAGCAGGACCTCCTGGTCGAGGTGGTCGAGGAAGGGGCCCGTCTCTTCGAGGCATCGGCGACGCAGGCGTTGGCCGTGGGGGGCTCCCCTGCGGAACGTCTCGACGCCCTCGATCGCCGGTCATGTCGACGTGGTGGTGGACAACATCGAGGTGGCACGCACGTTCCTCAACGAGGCGCGAATGCTCGATGCCGGGCACCGCCGTCGCGTCCTCGCCGCACGTGACCACTACGAGGCGGTCTTCCGCGGGGTCGTCCTCGCCGGTGTCGGCGACGGGACCTTCCGGGCCGGTCTCGACGAGAAGATGACGGCCATCTACATCCTCTCGGTCCTCAACGCGGTGGAGCGCTGGTACGACCCGGCCGGCGAGCTCGACCGCGACGCCCTGGTGGAGAGTATCTCCTCCTTCGTGTCGGCTGCCCTCGCCAGTTGAGCGATTACCACCTGCATCTCCATCATCACGGGCCGTATGCCGGTCTAGGCCCCGAGCCCGGGATCTACCCGCCGGGGCACATCGACTCCTACGTCGACAGGGCGATCGAGTTGGGCGAGGAGCGAGTCTGTTTCACCGAGCATCTCTATCGCTGTGTCGAGTCGGGCCCGATCCTCGGGGAGATTCTGGGACGACGAGCCCCGGCGCGATCTGGCAGAACAGACCGAGCGCTTCGTCACCGAGGATCGGACGTTGCGTCTCGAGACCTACGTCGAGGCCGTGGTCGCCGCCAGAGATCGTGGCCTACCGGTGCTCCTCGGTCTCGAGGTCGACTTCTTCCCCGAGACGATCGATGCGGTGCTCGAGCTGATCGCCCCGTATCCGTGGGACCTGCTCATCGGCTCGGTGCACTGGATCGGAGGCTGGTCGCTCGATCATCCCGAAGTGGTGGCCGAGTTCACCGCACGCGGAGTCCGCCGGGTCTACGAGGAGTACTTCTCCCTCGAGGCGGAACTGGCCGCTTCCGGGTCGGTCGACGTCCTCGCCCATGTCGACCTGATCAAGGTCTTCGGTCACCAGCTCGACAGCCCTCCGGTCGATCTCTACCGGGCCGTGGTGGAGGGGGCCGTGGCCAGCGGCACTGCCGTGGAGATCAACACCTCGGGGCTGCGAGGTCTCGCCGGCGAGCTGTATCCCGGGCCGACGTTCCTCGAGATGTTTCACGCGTCGGGTGTGCCGATCACCCTCGCCTCCGACGCTCACAGCCCTGAAGGGGTCGGCGCCGACTTCGACCAGGCCCGCGAGGCGGCCCGGAGTGTCGGCTACACCACGAGGCTTGATTTTGCCGGTCGCGTCGGCGAGCCCGTCGCGTTGTGACAATTGAGCGTGTGCAGTTGACGTCGCATAGCGACGTCAACTGCACACGCTTGGGCTTCAATCGACCCTGATCGGGGGTCGGGTGAGTGCTCGTTCGAATTCGGTGCGATCGTGCACCGGCTCACCGTGGGAGATGATGATCCTGGTGAAGGGGAGATCGAGCATCGCCCGCAGCGCCGGCAGCGCCCTCTCCTCGTGCCACGGAGTCCACCAGACCTGGAGCTCACCACCGAAGGTGGTCAGAGCATCGGCGAAGACGATGGTGGCCTGTTCCGGGAGATAGAGCGGGGTCTCGTTTCGCCCGCGACCGTCATAGAGGGTGACGAATCCGCCGGGCAGCGTGAGCCCCGGGTAGATCAGCTCGAGGTCGGTCTCCGGGACATCGTCCTTCGAGAACACATCCGGCCCCAGGGCTCGGAGGGCGTACCTGGCCGCGAAGACGTCGATGCTCCGCACATGGTCGGGTTTGAGCACGACAGCCATGGTCGGCGGGCTCCGGTCGAGCCGCTCCCAGGCCTCGTCGTGCTCGGGTGGGGCGAGGGCATCGAGCACCGCCACCTCACCGCCCGAGGTGACGCACACGGACGTGACCCAGCGGTCGCCAATCCCGTCAGGCTCCCAATCCGGATGCGGGATGCGCCACATCCAGAGACCCGAGTCGACGTCGACGATCATGTGGCGAGGATGCCGGACCAAACCGATGCCGACGATGAGCAGGCCTGTTACCAAGGCCACCGCGCCGACATAGGCCAGGTAGATGAGGGCGTTGGGCTCGGTGGCGTCGGGGGAGGCCACCGAGAGAAAGAAGGCGATCGGGAGGAGGACTGCGGCCGCCGGAATCAAGTGTCTGGCCCAGGAACGGGCACGCTCGGACAAGGCGGCTTCGTCGACGTAGCGAAGGACGACCAGTGAGAGGATCAAGAGGACGCCGGCGTGAGCGTGGCCCGCCCGCCACAGATCTCTCCGGATTGGGTTGTCCATGTAGCTCTCGTCGCCAACCAGCATCACCAGGATGCTGGCCCCTCCGAAGACGACGGTAGGGAACAGCACCAACAAGAGCCCCGCCAGACGTTGTGAAGCTCTACTCATGGAATCTCCTTTCGGGTGGAGGATGGAAGACCTATGGCCACCCCTGGTGATGGGCGCGCATCTCGTGAACATCCTCGACAGTACGCGGACCCCAGGTCCGGGTTGGCACCGGGTGCTCGGCCCGGGCCAGCTCGAGATCCAGCGCGGGTGAACCCCACGGGCTCGGTTATGGGGTCGATGCCGTAGAGGGCGGCGGCATTCCATCCGAGGATCTTCGCCTTGACGTTCCTGGTGAGCGGTGGGTATCCGAACCGCGTCTGCGTCTCCTCGGGGATGACGAAGGAGCGGAACGCCTCGATCTGGCCCTGAGGGGACCCGTAGAAGATGGAGTCGGTCCCCCAGAGGATGTTGTCCTCACCGAAGGCGACGAGGAGCTTGCCGATCACGTGAGCCGCCTCGTCGGGACGGCGGAGGAGATGCCACCAGGTCGAGCCCAGCTCGGCGTAGACATTCTCCCCGGGGCCGATCCCGGCGCCCCGCAGCGACGTGATGAGACGGTTCACCCCGACGTTGGCGGTTTCCTCGGTGTATGGGCCCTCCCGCCGGTCCACCTCGAAGCCACTGTGGTAGACCACGAACGAGACATCGGGGTGGGCTTTGGCCGCCGGGCCGATATCGACCGGCGAGCCGTAGCGCGCCTGGTTGGCGAGACCCTTGTGGACGAAGAGGATCGGTGTGCCGATGCTCACCAGGTGGTCGAGGAACACATCGCCGACGTGGGGGAGATCGGGGTCGTGGTCGTCGAGCCACCAATGGATGCCCTCCGGGAAGTGCGTGAAGGTCTTCCAACCCGAGATGACATTCTCCTCTACGGTCCGTGACATCTCGTCGAGAACCGATCCGATCGGGGCGGTCTGTGGCAGAGCGAGCGCGTTGACGACGACTCGTTGATCGCCGGACAAGGCCTGCACCAACTGCCGCGTCTCCTCCATGATCTCGTTGGACAGCGGGCTCCCCTCCGGGTTGATCGGGAGACCCGAGAGGGCGGTCATCGTCGTGTCCGACCTGATGAAGATCTCCTCGAGGAAGTGGTTGGTGGCGAAGCAGGCCCGGGGATCGTCCTCGTCCTCACATCGCGCCTGGGGAAACTGACTGCCCCAGAACCAATCGCCTCGGGTGGATGGGTCGAGGTCGTACTCGAGCAGATGGCCCTGCACGTCGAACACGAACTCCATCGGGCCGATGATGGCCCGCGCCGCCTCACTGTCCAGGCGTGATGCGGGGTCGAACGGATAGAAGAGCCCGGGGGGGAGGCCACGGGCCGCCGCCACCGCACTGTCGATGGCGCCGAGACAGACCGCAAGGGCACTGGCCGAGCGCAGGAACTGACGACGGCTCAGCCCGCTCCGGCGGACGCCCTCCTCGATACCACCCCGGGCGATCCTCTCCGCCTCCTCCCGGACCGGTGTGAGCGGCTCCGGCTCGTACTCTCCGTTCGAGCACTGTTCGAAGGCGATCGGGAGACCAGGGTCCTCGTCACGCCACCTGATGGTCACGTCCTCCATACTCGCGCGCCTTGCGCCCCCAAGCGTGTGCAGTTGAGGTCGCTATGCGACCTCAACTGCACACGCTCGGTTCCATCCGCACCCGCCTGGAGAGGTCTCGCTGGTTTCTCGTCGGGAATGTGCGGGTATTTCTCGGTTTCGGTGTAAGGATTCGTACCGACGCACCGTCGTCGCCCACCTATGCCCGACTCCCCGAAGTCACCCGACGCCGAACCGGCCGCTTCGCACACCGAGCGAAGAGGTGGCGCCCCTGGCCGACCTGTTCGATCGAACATGGGAGTCGTCTCTACTCCTACGCCGAGGTCATGCTGGGCGACCAGGAGCTGGCCGCCGACGTGGTCGAGGAGACTTTCGTCGTCGCTGCTGAGCGACTGGCCGACGAGCAGGGACTCGATGCGGATCCAACTCTTCGCGATCGCCCGGAACGAAGTCGAGGGCTCGTCCCAGGATGCCCCGCGACGACACCGGCCCGCCCGCCGACCGGGAGCGGGATCTGCGTCAGGAAGTTCTGGATGCGACCGATGGCCTGGGAGAGCGTGATCGCGACGTGATGATGCTCAGCCTGGTCGAGGGTCTCACCGACGCCGAGCTGGCACAAGTCATGGGTCTGGATGAGGTCGACGCTGCAGCCCTCGTCTCGGCGGCACGGGGACGTGTCGATCGAGTCCTGGGCTCGCTTCTCATCGCCCGGCTCGGCAGCGAAGCGTGTCCCGAGATGACGGAGCTGCGCAAAGACTGGGATCGCTCGTTCTCCGATGGGTTTCGGACGAGGGTCTCCCAACACGTTGGTGGTTGTGAGATCTGCAAGGCCCGGCGAGGGGTGCTCTTGGAGCCCGCCACGGTTCTCGCCAAGATCATGGCTCTCGACTCCCCACCTGATTTGCGCCAACGGGTGCTCGACCGAGTCTTCCCACCCCGGCTCGAGCCCGAAGCGACGATGGCGGCCCCGGTCGCCGCTGCGGTCATCACACCACCAGCAATGCCCGTGGTGACTCCGGCACCTGTCCCGACGGAGCCTCCCCCGGTCGCTCCGGCCCTCGATGATCCTGTCCCGCTGAGCGACACCGCCAAGTTCGCCATCCTCGGAGCTGTGGCGTTGGTGTTGGGTCTCATCGGCGTGGCCGTATCGGCCGGCTTCGGCCCCCTCGACCGGCCCGAGGTCACCACGATCCCGGTCTCACCTGGTTCAGGGTCCACGACGACCACGTTCACCGACCCGGCTTCGACCACTACCGGCCCCGAAGCGTCCGCGTCGACCACGACCCCGGACACGCCAGTTGCGCTCGGGGTGTCAGTCGAGACGCATCGATTTCGGGGTCGACGGCACCACAGGCGAGTTCGACATCGTCAACTCGGGTGGCCGAGCGGCGGCATTCGAGGTGGAGGCGAGCACCGACGCGCTGGCCCTCACCGCGGCCGGTGGGGAACTGGGCGCCGGAGAGACCGTCACATATCAGGTGGCGCTGGATCGTGCGGCCGTCACCGAGGGCGAGATCGCCGAGTCCATCACCGTGAGGTGGCCAGGGGGTGAGGCACAGCATTGCAATCGCGGGTGTCCATCAGGACAATCCGATCCTGCACTCACCCCAATCCTCACCGACCCAGTTGGTCGTTGCGGGTGATGGGTGCGCCCCCACGCAGAGCACGGTGACGGTCCGGGTCACGGACTCCTCCCCCTTGGACCGGGTCGTCGTCCGGTGGAGCCCAGATGGGGGCAGCTCCAGGGAGACCGAGATGCTCGACGTGGGTAACGACATGTTCGAGGGTGTCGTCGGGCCGTTCACGGCCCCTCAAGCCGGTGGGGTCCGGGTCGTGGCGTTCGACGAGGCGGGCAACGCCGGTGGCGCCACGGCCCCGCTGACCGTCGTCGCCTGTCCCTGACCCATCTTTACAACAACGAGGCGATCGGCCATCGTTCCCGGGATGAAAGTCGTACTCGCCTACTCCGGTGGTCTCGACACTTCGGTCATCCTCGCGTGGCTGCGTGAGGAGTACGACGCCGAGGTGGTCACCTACACGGCCGACGTCGGCCAGGGTGAGGAAGTCGGCGAGGCCCGTCAGAAGGCCCTCGACACCGGAGCAGTCGCCGCCGTGGTCGGAGACCTGAGAGCTCCCCTTCGTCAGAGACGCCGTGTTTCCGGCGATCCGCGCCGCTGCCGTCTACGAGACGGAGTATCTGCTGGGGACCGCTCTGGCCCGACCCATCATCACCCAAGGCCTGGTGGCGGCGGCTCGCGAGCACGGGGCTGATGCCATCGCCCATGGGGCTACCGGCAAGGGCAACGACCAGGTGCGATTCGAGCTCTCCACGGCGGCTCTGGCTCCCGAGTTGCGGACGATCGCCCCCTGGCGGGAGTGGAAGTTGCGCGGGCGGGCCGACCTCGTCGCCTATGCAGAGGCGCGAGGGATCCCCACACCGGTGACCAAGGAATCGCCGTACTCGATGGACGCCAACCTGTTTCACATCTCGTATGAGGGCGGAGTGCTCGAGGACCCGTGGGCCGGTCCACCCAAGGGGATGTTCCGCCTGACCACCGACCCGGTCGACGCCCCCGACGAGCCGCAGGAGGTGGTGATCGGTCTGGAGTCGGGCACCCCGGTCTCCGTCGACGGGGTGCCCATGGCACCGGTGGAGCTGCTCTCCCACCTCAATGAGGTCGCGGGACGGCACGGTGTCGGTCGCATCGACATCGTGGAGAACCGGTTCGTCGGCATCAAGAGCCGGGGTGTCTACGAGACCCCCGGGGGCACGGTCCTCCATGCGGCGCGACGGGCAGTGGAGTCGATAGTCCTCGACCGTGAGGTTCTCCATCTGAGGGACTCGCTGGCGCAGACCTATGCCCGGGTCACCTACAACGGGTTCTGGTTCTCGCCGGAGCGCCTCACGCTCCAGGCCACCATGGACCGGATCCAGGAGAAGGTCACCGGCGAGGCGCGTCTGGTGCTCTACAAGGGCTCCGTGGCCATCACCGGGCGTCGATCGCCCAACACGATCTACGACGCCGATGTCGCCACCTTCGAGGCGGATGATGTCTACGACCAGGCAGATGCCAAGGGGTTCATCAACCTCAACGCCCTCCGGGTCCGGGGCCACGGCGAAGGCTCGTGACCCTCTGGGGCGGGCGTTTCGCGGGCGGAATGTCCGATGTCACCCGTGAGTTCACCGGTGACACCTCCGATCGGCGGCTGCTCGAGGTCGACATCCGCGGGTCGATCGCACATGTTCAGATGCTGGGGTCGACCGGGATCATCACTCCCGCCGAGGCGGCGGAGCTGAGTGCCGGGCTCGAGGAGATCCTCTCCGAAGTGGGCTCGTTTCAGTACTCACCTTCCGACGAGGACGTGCACACCGCGGTGGAGCGGCAGGCTGGGCGAGATCCTCGGCCCGCTGGCGGGCAAGCTGCACACCGGCCGCTCCCGAAACGACCAGGTCGCACTCGATCTCCGTCTCTACCTCACCGAGTCGGCCCGGGCCAGGGCGGCCGAGCTGCGGGTGCTCGCCGGGCTCCTGGCCGATATCGCCGGCGGCCACGCCGAGACCGTGATCCCGTCCTACACCCACCTGCAGCAGGCGCAGGCCACGACTCTGGGCCATCACCTGCTCGCCTACGCCTGGATGTCCCTGCGCGACGCCGACAGGTTCGACGACGCCGTCGCCCGGATCGCCCGCTCACCGCTCGGTGCCGGAGCCTCCTCGGGCTCGTCGCTCCCGCTCGATCGCGAGGGGCCGGCCGCCGCCCTCGGCCTGGGAGGTGTGATCCCCAACTCGCTCGACGCGGTGGGGTCACGCGACTTCGTCTCCGAGTACGTCTTCTGCTGCGCCCAGACGATGACCGATCTCTCCCGGCTCGCCGAGGAGATGGTCCTCTGGTCGTCGAAGGAGTTCGGTTGGGTACGTCTCGGTGACGAGGTGAGCACCGGGTCGTCGGCGCTGCCGCAGAAGAGGAACCCCGATATCGCCGAGCTGGTGAGAGGTCGGGCGGCCTCTGTGGCCGGCGACCTGACCGCGATCATCGGCCTGCAGAAGGGCCTGCCCCTCGCCTACAACCGCGACCTCCAAGAGGACAAGCGGATCGTGTTCCATGCCGACGACACGCTCAGTGGGGCGGTGGCCGCCATGGGCGCCCTGCTCGACGGGGTCACCTTCGACCCCCCACTCCCCGGGGCGGAGACGACGGCACTGGATCTCGCCGAGGCGCTGGTCTCGCGCGGAGTGCCGTTTCGCGAGGCTCACGCCGCCGTGGGCGAACTGGTCAAGCATGTCGAGTCTGGAGGGCACGGTCGGACTCCGGAAGTCACGCTCGACGATCTGAAAGGAGTCGACGACGGTTTCGTCGTCGCCGACCTCGAGCTGCTCGACCCGGAGGCTTCGGTGCGGCGACGCGTCACATACGGCTCCGGCAGCCCCCAATCGGTGCGGGATCAGGTGCAGGCGATCCGCGAGATCATCCATCCCCTGCGAGTGGGTCAGTAGACCTCAGTCAGCCTCTTCGAAGCCCTCAAGGGGCGGGTTGAAGACGCAAACGAGGGTCATCTCCGTGGAGGCCACGACTTCGTGGGGCTCGCCGATCCCTGCCGAATAACGCTGCCCGGATCCAGGGTGACCACCTCGTCGGTGGACAGGTCGTTGACCGTGCCTTTGCCCTCGATGCAGTAGACGGTTTCATGATGATGTGCGTACTCGAATGCAGCCGGCGCGGTCGAGCACGGTGACTGCAAGGAGTAGGGCAACCCGTCTTCGGCCACTATCAGCCGGCGACTCCGCCATCCGGGTCCGTGGACATCCCGTTCCGTGCCCCGACGTCGTCGAGCTTCCTCTTCAGCATCCGCGCAGACTATCCGTGATGAGAACGCGAGGGCGGGGTTGTCGGCGACCGTTCAGTCCGCCGGGGCCCCGCCGTTGGACGAGCCGTTCGAGGACCCGTTGGACGAGCCTTCGGGACCGACAGTCCAGGTCCCATGAGAGCGAATCAGCTTGTTGAGGTCGCCTTCGCCGAACTTGTCCTTGGCGGCTTGGAGCTGGGTGTTGACCTGGATGTCGTAGGCGTCACGTTTGACGTTCCGGAAGATCCCGAGTGGCGTCGGTCCGTACGGCCCATGGGAGAGACGGCTCAGGGCGAACGCCACGGAAGGGTCGGGCCGGGTCTCGTCGTGGACCAGGATCGCCTTGGGATCGACCGAGGCCGAGTCGACGACGTGGGCCTCGCCACCCCTGCAGGACCACCGCTTTGGCGCCTTCGTCGAACACCACCGGCTTGCCGTGCTCGAGGTCGATCCGGTTGTGGACCCGCTCCTCCTTGCCGGTCAGCTGGATGAAGGCCTTGTCGTTGAAGACGTTGCAGTTCTGGTAGATCTCGACGAAGGCCGAGCCCTTCGTGCTCGTAGACCTTCTGCAGGATGTCCTGGGTGTGATTGCGGTCCATGTCCAGGGTGCGGGCCACGAAACTCGCCTCGGCACCGAGCGCCAAGCGACACCGGGTTGAACGGGTAGTCCAGTGAGCCGAATGGCGATCGACTTGGTCGCCTTGCCCACCTCCGAGGTGGGGGAGTACTGCCCCTTGGTGAGCCCGTAGATCTGGTTGTTGAACAGGAGGATCTTCAGGTTCACGTTGCGACGCAGCATGTGGATGAGGTGGTTGCCCCCGATCGACAAGGCATCGCCGTCACCGGTGATGACCCAGACCGAGAGCTCGGGACGGGTCGTGGCGATCCCGGTGGCGATCGCCGGGGCCCGCCCGTGGATGGAGTGCATCCCGATAGGTGTTCATGTAGTAGGGGAATCGCGACGAGCATCCGATCCCGGAGACGAACACGAACTCCTCGCGGGGTCGGCCCAGCCCGGCGAGGAACATCTGGACCGAGGCCAGGATCGTGTAGTCGCCGCACCCGGGGCACCACCGGACCTCCTGGTCGGTCTGGAAGTCGGCTCTCGTGTATGAAGGGGCAGTCACTTGATCATCTCCATGATCTTCTCGGTGATTTCGGTCACCTTGAAGGGCTCGCCGGCGACCTTGTTCAGACCGACGGCGTCGATCAGGAACTCGGCCCGGACGACCTTGAGCAGTTGGCCGGTGTTGAGCTCGGGTATCAGGATCTTGTCGTAGGACGCGGAGGACCTCGCCGAGATTCGTCGGCAGGGGGTTGAGGTAGCGCAGGTGGGCGGTGGCCACCTTCTCCTCCGTCGAGGCGAACCCGGCGGGCCGCCGCCCGGATCGAGCCGAAAGTCGAGCCCCACCCCAGGACGAGCACCTTGGCGTCGACGTCGCCGTCGACCTCGACGGGTGGGATGTCGTTGGCGATGTTCGCCACCTTCCAGGCCCGGGTGTCGGTCATCAGTTGGTGGTTGGCGGGGTCGTACGAGACGTTGCCCGATACCGCCTCCTTCTCCAGTCCGCCGACCCGGTGCTCCAGCCCCGGCGTGCCCGGGATCGCCCACGGGCGGGCGAAGGTGTCGATGTTGCGCATGTAGGGGAGGAACGTCCCATCGGGCCCGTTCGGTTGGGTGGCGAACTCGATCTCGATCGGGGGAATGGCGTCGACATCGGGCAGGAGCCAGGGCTCGGAGCCGTTGGCAACGTAGTTGTCGCTCAGGAGGAGGACCGGGGTCATGTACTTGATGGCGATCCGGGCCGCCTCGATCGCCATCATGAAGGCGTCGGACGGGGAGGCGATGGCCAGCACCGGGATCGGCGACTCGCCGTGACGGCCGTAGAGGGAGAACAACAGGTCCGACTGCTCCGGCTTGGTGGGGAGACCGGTCGAGGGCCCGCCACGCTGGACGTTGATCACGATCATGGGCAGCTCGAGCATGAAGCAGAGCGAGATCCCCTCGGACTTGAGGGCGATCCCCGGCCCTGAGGACCCGGTGACGGCGAGATTGCCGGCGAAGGCGGCGCCGATGGCGCTGCCCACACCAGCGATCTCGTCCTCGGCCTGGAAGGTGCGCACCCCGAAGTTCTTCTGCCGTGACAGCTCGTGGAGGATGTCGGACGCCGGGGTGATCGGGATAGGTCCCGTAGAAGAGGGGCAGGCCGGCCTTCTTGGCGGCGGCGATGAGACCCCAAGCCAGGGCGGTGTTGCCGTTGACGTTGGTGTAGGTGCCCTCGCGCAGGGCCGCCGGCTTGACGGCGAACGTGTTCTTGGTCGCCTCGGTGGCGACACCGAAGGTGTATCCGGCCTGGAAGGCCGCCTTGTTGGCGGCGGCCACATCGGGGAGCTTGGCGAACTTCTTCTCCACCCATTCGATGGTCGGCTCGGTGGGGCGGTGGAAGAGCCACGCCATCAGGCCGAGGGCGAAGAAGTTCTTCGAGCGCAGCACGTTCCGACCGCTGACGCCGCTGCCCTTGACCGCCTCGGTGGTCAGCTCGTCCATGGGGACCTTGATCACCCGGTAGCCGTCGAGTGCTCCCGTCTTCGAGCGGGTTCGTCTCGTAACCGGCCTTGGCCAGGTTGCGCTCGTCGAAGGCGTCGGTGTTGACGATGAGGGTCCCGCCCTGACGAAGGTCCTTGAGGTTCTTCATCGAGCGCGGCCGGGTTCATCGCCACCAGGCAGTCGGGTGCGTCACCGGCGGTGAGGATGTCGAAGTCGGCGATCTGGACCTGGAAGCTGGACACTCCGGGGAGGGTCCCCGCCGGGGCGCGGATCTCGGCGGGGAAGCTGGGCAGCGTCGCCAGGTCGTTCCCGAACAACGCCGAGGCGTCGGTGAACCGGGATCCGGCCAGCTGCATGCCGTCGCCGGAGTCGCCGGCGAAGCGGATTACGAGACGGTCGAGTTCTTCGGTGGGTGCGGACGCGGGATCCGCGGTGGCGACTTCATCGGCCACTTTGAGTCACTTCCTGTTGCTGTGAAAAAGGTTGATGTCGAGGTTGGTGGTAAGGGCGTGCCGGCGACGCCATTTGGTCGGCGTGGCTGACCGCCCGATCTATGTCTTGTACATCCAAGTCTATCCACCACCAGGGATAGGTGAATTTGGCGGGCGGAGCCGCGAAAGACACGATTCCGTCCTGCTCCAACCATCGGCCGAATCCGATCAAACCTGACTCCGAATCGGGCGGCCCGATCACCTGGAGTGACGCCGGCGGGGTGCCCGTCCCCGTGATGGGGAGGGCCAGGGCGGGAAGGAGAGCGTGATTCACCACGGCCGAGAAGTAGGAGAGAACGGCCCGGTGGCTCTTGTCGCCGATCATCTCCTCGCCGATCATCTTGACCCGGGCGGCGCAGGCCGGGGTGAGGAGATAGTCGACCGTCGAGAAGGCGTCGGCGAACCGTGATCGGATCATCCCTGCCATTCCCGGGCGGCGGCCGCTTCTTCCGGGGTCACCTCCTCCGCGCTGATGATCCGCTCCTCCACGGCGCGGTCGTAGTGCTTGCCTTGGAGCCGGAACTCGCGGTGCACCGCACTCACCTCTTCGATGGCGGCGATCAAATGGCGGCTGGGGGAGACATCCGGCATCTCCAGGGCCCGGACCTCGTGGCCCATCTCGCCCAGGGTGGCGAGCACGCCCTCGAAGGCAGCCGCCACACCGTCGTCGATCGGGGCGTCTCCGTACCAGGGCTGGGGGACTCCGAGGGTGAGGCTTCGTCGGGACGGCTCCGGGCTCTCATCCCCGGACATCGCTCGATACGAGGCCTCGATGCCCGCCATGGAGTCGGCGAGCGGCCCCACGGTGTCGATCGATGGCACCAGCGGGAACACACCGTCGATGGGTATTCGTCATAGGTCACCTTGAGGCCATAGGTCCCGCAAAGGGCGGCGGGGACCCGGACCGACCCACCGGTGTCGGTCCCGATCGCGATCGGGCAGACCCCGGCGGCGACCGCAGCTGCCGAGCCACCCGACGAGCCTCCAGCCGAGGTGGCCAGGTCCCATGGGTTGCGCACCGTGCCCCAGTGGGCGTTCTCCGAGTTGAAGCCGAACGCCCACTCGTGCAGGTTCGTGCGCCCGATGATCACCGCACCGGCCTCCTCGAGCCGGCTGACGGAGGGCGCCGTGGTCGATGGCCACCTCGGCGTAGAACGAAGACCCGGCGGTGGTCACCCGCCCCTGGTGCTCGATGATGTCCTTCAGCCCGATCGGGACCCCGGCCAGAGGACCGACCACCTCACCGGAGGCGAGCCGCCGGTCGATCTCCGAGGCCCGCTGCAACGCCCGCTCGTCGTCGATGGAGATGAAGGCATTGATCGAGGGTTGAGTGGCAT
Source organism: uncultured bacterium (assembly GCA_963751005.1). Taxonomy (GTDB): domain Bacteria; phylum Actinomycetota; class Acidimicrobiia; order Spongiisociales; family ZC4RG35; genus JANQRA01. Next base: position 197,176 of record CAVVSY010000012.1, on the reverse strand, counting down.
GGGCCCGCGCCAGCGCAGTGGTGACTCTCGAGACCGCGGTTTCCCCAGACACGGGCGCGCACGCTAGTCAGCGTCGGTGGCCGCCGACGTCATGTGAGGACCGAGACCTACTCGGAGAAGGTGAGGCCGCTCGAGTCGGGGACGAGTGAGACCCAGGACTCGCCTGGTGGGACGTCGATGATGTCGCCGTCCTCGGAGCGAAGTGTGAACCACTCGGTCTCCGTCTCTCGTTCCCAGGTCCCTTCGACCACCTTCCCGTCGGCAAAGACGTAGGCCTGACCGGTGCCGGTGGTTCGCGAGGTGGGGAGCCCGTTGACCCGATACTGCTCGACGTACAACGCGACCAGCACGGGGAAGCCGATGCGGCCCTCGGTGCCGTCCTCGTCGCGATACATCGACTCGGTGCCTCCGATCGAGCGGAGCCACAGACCCTCGCTCGGCGTCCCAGGTCCAGCTGACCGGGTTGCCGGAGAATCCGATGTTCGACCACGGCGGCGGGCGCGGCGTCGGCCGGCATCGGGCCGAACTGCCAGATGGGCCCGGTGGGAGGGTCGTCCTCGTATCCACGCTCGTCGGCCGTCTCCCTCAGGATGAAGGTGTCGACATACAAGTTGTGTGGTGCGGAGCGGCCCGAGATCCGGAACGTGCCGTTGGAGAGCTCCTTGATGAGGTTGACGCCGTTGCTGGTGATCAGGTCCTGAACCCAACCCTGTGCCCCGGAGATGGTGAACGTGGGGTGGTTGAACGCCGGAAGCAGCGCCGCGTCGGTGGGACGCCCCGACCGGTTCGGCCCCAGGTAGTCGGAGTCGCTCTCGTGCCAGAGGCTGATGAAGCGGGTGACCCCCTCCACGAGCATCTCGATGACCATGTCGGCGTTGTTCACACCCGAGTGGGGACGGGCTCTGGGATGGTTGTCGATCTTCACCGCCATCACCCGTCTGTCGAGCAGGCTGGCGTCCTCGACCGGCAGGCCGTTGAGGAGCGAGGTGGCTGCTACGGCGGTGGTCGACGTGGCGGCGAGTCGAGGTGGACGTGGTGGACGATGAGGTGGAAGAGGTTGGCGGGGTGGTCGATGTCGACGATTCGACGGGCTCCTCTGCGGCAACACTGCAAGCGGTGAGACCTGCGATGAGTAACAGAGCGAGCGTGACCAACCTGGCGACTGTGGTCCGCATCGTGATCAGTCTAAGAAGCCTCGCGCGGGCCTAGATGGAATTACTCGGCGAGAACCCCGCCCGTCACTTCGAGATGAGGCAGGGCCGATTCCGGCTGGTCCACCGAGATCGCGAGCTCGATCCCGTCGCGGTTGGCGCGCAGCACGTACAGCGCCTCGATGTTGACCCCGGCGTCGGCGAGGAGACGTGTCATGCGGGCGAGCTCGCCGGGACGGTGGGGCATTTGGACGGTGAGGACGGTGTGCTCCTCGTGGTGCAGGCCGGCTTCGCCGAGGACGCGGCGTGTGGTCACGACATCGCTGGTGATCAGGCGGACCGTTCCCTCGCCGTTGTGCCCGTAGGCGGCGAGCGCTTCGATGTTGACCCCGTCGGCGGCGAGTGCCTCGGTGAGGGCAGCCAACCGACCAGGTCGGTTCTCCATGTTCACGATGAACTCGGTCATGGCTGTTTCGACTCTAGGCCGGCGCCGGGTCGACGTGCGCAAGGGATGGGTCGGGAGGCTCCACCCGCCCCCGTTCCGAGAGGTAGGAGTGCCAGATGAGACGAGCTGCGGCGGCACGGACCGGTCGCCAGGGCTCCCCGAGCATCTCCAGCTGTGACTCGTCGGGGACGGCGGTGAGACCCAGCGCTTCGGCCGTCCCCACCTGGAGGGCACGGTCACCGACCGGCCACATGTCGGGCCGACGCACCGCGGAGAGCAGGTAGGCGTCGGCCGTCCACGCCCCGATGCCCTTGACCGCGAGGAGGGCCTCCCGGGCGAGATGCTCCGGCTGTGTGCTGAGCATTTCGAGGTCGAGGAGCGAGTCGAGCACACGCGTCGACAGATCGAGGAGGTAGCCGCTCTTCTGCCGCGTGATCCCGATCGAGCGCAGTGCCTCGTCCCCGGCGGCGACGACCGTGACGGGGGACACCTCGCCGAGCAGACCGATGAGCCGTCGGTACATCGCCGCACCCGACTCCAGCGAGACCTGTTGCTCCAGGATCAGCAGCACCAAGGTCTGGAACCCGGGACGTCTATTCCAGAACGGCGGCACGCCCCAGCGCTCGACGATCCCGGCGAGAGCCTCGTCCTCGGCGGCGAGGAGCTCACAAGCCTCGGCGAATGTGGACGCGTCGAGATGAGACACCACGACGAGCATCGTCTCCGGATCGATGGGCCCGAGCACGGTCGAGTCCAGGTCGGCGTCGGAGGTGTTGTCCGAGACCACCCATCCCGATTCGTCGGCCAGACGTTTGATCAGCCAGAGGCCGTCGTCGGAGGGGTGGGGGAACACCACGATGTTTCCTGGCTGGGCGGGACGGGTATCGGTGGCGGCGACCTCCTGGCCCGGCCGAAGCGTGGGGCTCATCGAGTGCCCGGCCACCCGGAAACGCTTCATCGACATGCTCGTCTCAGGAGTATGGTCGGAGACACGGAAGCCCAGACACGAAATCAGACAAGGAGACTCATGAGAGACGTCACCATCGCCCACGCCCACTGCGACCTCTACTGCGGCGTGTACGACCCGGCCCAGGCCAAGATCGAGGCCCTTTCGGTGCTCAAGATCGCCCAGAAGTACCAGGAGTCGAACGACGAGGTCTTCCGCGCCCGGGCCCTCCAGCTCAAAGAGGAGAGGGCCGAGGAGGTCAAGCACCACCTGATGGTCTTGTGGGCCGACTTCTTCACCGCCGACCACCGCAAGGAGTTCGAGAACCTGGACGATCTCTTCTGGCGTGCCATCCACCAGGCCGGCGATGCCAAGAAGTCGGCGGACCCTGCGGACGGGCAGAAGCTGATCGACCTGATCGACGAGATCTCCGACATCTTCTGGAAGACCGAGAAGGCGAAGGGGATGGGGGTCTACCCGCCCGCCTGATCCGAAACGGCAGTGTCGCGGTTGTCGTCCGGACGGGGCCTGCCCGTCCGGCTCTTCAGCCAGTCCGTGGCCTTGCCCGCCCATTCCACGTCCTCGGACAGCATGGCGAGACCGCCTGCGATGGTGATCAGACCCGGTCCCGGGACGACGAGCATGACCGTACCCGCGGCGATGAGGGCGTAACCCGTGCCAATTCGTGTCAGACGACTCATGCTCCCTGAACCTATCGGATTCCCTTGCCTGCGGGATTGGGGATATCCCTGGTTCGACCCCAGTCCCCACCGAATCGTTTCATCCGACAGCCGTCACTCGCCCGCATCGTCACGCAACGCGTCGTCTTCGAGCTTGAGGAAGACCGGGGCCACCGTGCCGAGGGGCGTGCCGCCAGGGACGACCGGCGACGACCAGGAGCCCAACTCCGGGCCGATTCCCAACATCTCGCCGATCGTCGTCGTGGTGTGGGGCAGGTAGGGATACAAGGCCACCCGGATACCGGCGATGGCCTGTATCGCCGACCACAGGATCGTCCCCCCTCGCTCCCGGTCCTCTTTGACCGCCTTCCACGGCTCGGTGGCGTTGAGATAGGCGTTGACCTCGCTGGCGGCGTCCATGGCGGCGCGTAACCCCCCTCGCAGCTCGGTCCGCTCGATGTGGGCGGCGACGATGTCGACCGTGGCCGGGCCCAGTTCGACGATCGCTCGGTCCTGGTCGGTGAGCTTCCCAGGCTCCGGGACGGTCCCTCCGAAGTTGCCGCCGGCCATCGACAGGACCCGGTTGACCAGGTTGCCCCAGGTGGCGACCAGCTCCTCGTTGACTCTGCGGATGATCTCCTCGTCGCTGAAGTCGGTGTCGTTCTGCTCGGGGAAGACGGATGCGATCGCGTAACGCAGGGCATCGGGCTCGAGACGGTCGGTGTACCAGGCGATCGAGCGCCCGATGCCCCGGCTCGCCGAAGCCTTGTCGCCCTTGAAGGTGAGGTACTGGTTGGCGGGCACGTCGGTCGGGAGCTCGAGATCGCCGCGCCCCATCAGCATCGCCGGCCAGATCACTGCATGGAAGGGGATGTTGTCCTTGCCCACGAAGTAGTAGGACTCTGCTGAGGGATCCTGCCACCACTTTCGCCAGGCCTCCGGGTCGTCGGTGGAGGCGGCCCACTCGATCGAGGCGGACAGGTACCCGATGACGGCGTCGAACCAGACGTAGATCTTCTTGCCCGGACCGAGGTCGTCCACCGGGATGTCGACCCCCCAATCGATGTCGCGAGTGATGGCGCGCACGGGCATGTCCTCGACCATCCCCAGCGCCCAGTTCCTCACATGCTTGCGCCACGTCGTCTTCGATTCGAGCCACTCGGTCAGGGGCTCCTGGAAAGCAGGCAGGTCCAGGAAGAAGTGCTCGGTCTCCCGTCGCTCCGGGGTGGCCCCGCTCAGTTTGGAGCGTGGTTCGAGCAGATCGGTGGGATCCAGGGTGCGTCCGCAGTTGTCACATTGGTCGCCACGAGCGTCGGGGTAGCCACAGTGCGGGCAGGTGCCTTCGACATAGCGGTCCGGGAGGAACCGTTGCGCCTCGGGGTCGTAGAACTGCTCCGACTTTCCCTTGACCACGTACCCGTTCTCGAGCAGGAGGAGGAAGAACTCCTGGGTGACCCGATGGTGGTTGTCCGTCATCGTGGTGGTGAAGAGGTCGAAGCTGATGCCGAGACGGTCCCAGTAGCCGAGGAACTCGGGGTGATACCGATCGACCACCTCTTGGGGTGTGATCCCCAGCTCGTCGGCCTTCACGGTGATCGGGGTCCCGTTGGCGTCGGAGCCGGAGACCATCAGGACCTGGTTGCCGGCGAGACGGTGATACCGAGCGAAGATGTCCGGCGGCAGATAGGCCCCGGCGAGGTGCCCGAGATGACGCGAGCCCGAGGCGTAGGGCCAGGCGACGGCGACCAGGATGTGACGAGTCATTGGCTGCAGAGGGTAAATCGCATCTAGGGGGTGGGTGTCCGGTTTGCCGACGGCTCAGACGATCTCGGGGACAGCGGCTCTCGTTGTCGCCCGGTCGGCCAGGACCACGCCTCCGATGATGAGGACCGCCCCGCCGATGATGGCCGGGGTCAGCCGCTCCCCGAGGAACACCACGGCCATGGCGACCGCCAGCACCGGGACCGAGTATCCGGTCAGGCCGAGACGCCAGGCGGGGTTGATCGCGGCAGCGAGGATGAACATGGCGAAGGGGAGCGCAGTCCCGACCGCCCCGAGGGCCACCAGCCAGGCGAGACTTCCGGCATCGACTGTGGCCGGCTCGAAGTCGAGCACCAGCGGCACCACCAGGAACAGGAAGATGGTGCAGACCACGAACTGAGGCAGGACCAGGTCCTGGCTGGGCACAGCGAGTGCGAACTTGCGGGTCAGTGCTCCGCCGATCCCCGCCAGGACCACTCCCGAGAGGCTGAAGGCGACGCCACGCCAGAGATTGCCCACACCCTCGAGTGACTCGCCCCCGATGCCCACCAGCAACGCGGTCCCGGCGAGTGCCAACAGCAGACCCGGGATCGAGCGCGCCTGGAACTTCTCGTCGTGGAGGATGAAGTGGGCGGCGATGACCGTGGTGATCGGGATCAAGGCGATGAGGAGACCGCCGAGGCTGACCGGCAGGTCCTCGAGAGCCCGGGTCATGACCAGGTTGGGGACCGCCATTGCCGCCACTCCGAGAATCGCCCCGCGGATCCAGGCTGCCCGTGAGGTCGTCCAGAAGCGGCGAGTCACCGCGGCGATCAGGAGCAGGGTTATCAAGCCGAACGCCGTCCTGATGGGCACGAGTGTCACCGTGTCGACACCACGCGCCAGGATCACCTTGTTGATGACTACGGAGAATGCCCATCCGACGGTGGCGGCTACCAGCGGTGTCCATGGGCTCATGCGGCGCATGCAACGCCGTTCAAGAACACAACATTCCATTGCCGATAACCTGATGACATGCGAATCCGCACTTTCACCCTTGTGGCAGTCATCGCCCTGGTCGTCGCCGCGTGCAACCAGGGAGAGACCGTCGCCGATACCACCACCCCGTCAACCGCTCCCCCGGAGACCACCGCGGCCCCGGAGGCGATGCTCCTGTCGTACTCCTTGGAACCAGGGGCTTCGTTCAGCTATGAGGTCGACATCGACCAGCAGATCGACATGACCACCGAGGGCGACGCCGCGGCGCTCGGCGAGGAGGACGTCCCGGGAGAGATGTCACTCTCGGTCAACGGGACCACCACCTTCACCCATTCGGTCGCCGAGGGGCCCGAGCCTGGGACCTTCGCCGTGACCATCACCGGTGACCTCAGTGGGCTCGAGTTCACGGGCACCATGGACGGTGGGCCGGTGACCGGCGAGGACATCCCCGAATTCGCAGAGATGGAGCCGGTCGACGTCACGATCGTGGTCGACGAGCAGGGCAACATCATCCCTGAGGAGAACCCGGGTCTCGGCGAGGACTTCCTCGGTGGGCTCGGTGGCATGGACATGCTCGATCAGATGGGACCCGGCGCCGGCAATGAGGCCGGGCAGTTCGTCGGCCCTCCCTTCTCCGAGGAGGAAGTGACCGTCGGTGACACCTGGTCGGAGACCGTCGAGGTGCCCACACTCCCGGGTGAGGAGCCGATCTCCACGCAGGTCGACAGTCGTGTGCTGAGCACCGACACCATCGAGGGCAACGAGGTCTTCGTAATCGAGACGACCACGGCGACGTCCGCGGTCGAGTTCGACCTCGGGCAGATCCTGATCGGTTTCCTGACCGCCTTCGTGCCCGAGGACGCCACCGACGAAGACCTCGCCGAGATCGAGGAGCTCACCTCCCAGCTCAGGTTCGCGTTCTCCGTGGACCCACAGACTGCAGAGATGACCACCTGGTTCGACTACGAGGCCGGTCTTGCCCGTCAGGCCGAGTTCAGCGGTGCCACCCACATGACCATGGACATCAACGTCCCTGACGAGACGACCGGCGAGTTGGTCGAGATGATCATGGATATGAGCATCGACCAGACGATCAACTACCGGCTCATCGAGTCGGACACCGCCTGAGCGACTGCCCCGCGGGAGACCTAGCATTGGCAGGGCTGTGACCCTCGCCCCTGCCCGCACCTCCCTGTTGCCCGACCGGGTGACCACGCCGACGCTGCGCACCTTCCTCCGGGGGGTGACCTCGGTCGACGAGGTCGGGGCCAGGGAGAGGGTGAGCGCCCTCTCCACCAGGTCCATCAAGAAGGGATCGAAGCGTGCCGCGCTCGATCTGATGATCCGGATGATGGACCTGACCACGCTCGAGGGAAAGGACACGCCGGGAAAGGTCATCCAGATGTCGGCGAAGGCCCACCGTCCCGATCCGACCGACCCGTCGATCCCCTCGGTGGCGGCAGTCTGTGTCTACCCCAACATGGTGCCGTATGCCGTCCAGGCCACCGCGGGGACCGGAGTCAAAGTCGCCAGCGTTGCCACGTACTTCCCCTCGGGCCTGTCCGACACCAGGCTCAAGATCGAGGAGACCCGCAAGGTGGTCGCCGACGGCGCCGACGAGGTGGACATGGTGATCGACCGGGGGGCATTTCTCGCCGGCGAGTACTTCAAGGTGTTCGACGAGATCCGGCGGACCAAGGAGGCCAGCGGTGACGCCCATCTCAAGGTGATCCTGGAGACCGGCGAGCTGGAGACACTCGACAACGTGCGGCGGGCGTCCATGCTCGCCATGGCCGCCGGGGCCGACTTCATCAAGACCTCGACGGGCAAGGTCACCCCAGCTGCCACCCTCCCCGTCACCCTGGTGATGCTGGAGGCGATCCGCGACTTCCACGACGCCACCGGCGTCCAGGTCGGGATGAAGCCCGCCGGCGGGATCCGCACCTCCAAGGACGCCATGAAGTACCTGGTGGTCCTCAACGAGACTCTGGGCGAGGCCTGGATGACGCCGGACTGGTTCCGGTTCGGCGCCTCGTCGCTGCTCAACGACGTGCTCATGCAGATCCGCTTCCAGGAGACAGGTCGGTACTCGTCTCCGGACTACTTCACCAAGGACTGACCGTGGCCATCACCCGTATCCCCGGCACCACCCACGAACCGCTCCTCTGGCAGTACGCCGAGTCGCGGGAGTCGGCAGACATCGTCGAGTTGGAAGACGAGTACGGCCTCTACATCGACGGTGCCTTCCGCGCCCCCAAGTCCAAGAAGCGCTTCGCCACGATCAACCCGGCGAACGAGGAACGGCTGGCAAGTGTGGCCGAGGCGGGCCCCGCCGATGTCGATGCCGCCGTGGCCGCAGCCCGTACTGCGTTCGAGGAGGTCTGGGGGCCGATGCCGGGTGCGGAGCGGGCCAAGTACCTGTTCCGGATCGCCCGAATGATCCAGGAGCGATCACGGGAGCTCGCCGTCCTCGAGACCCTCGACGGTGGGAAGCCGATCAAGGAGTCGAGGGACGTCGACTTGCCCTTGGTCGCCGGGCACTTCTTCTACTACGCCGGGTGGGCCGACAAGCTGGAGTACGCCTTCCCCGGGATCAGGCCCCGGCCCCTGGGGGTCGCCGGTCAGGTCATCCCCTGGAACTTCCCGCTGCTGATGCTGGCGTGGAAGGTGGCGCCGGCCCTCGCCGCCGGGAACACCGTCGTGCTCAAGCCTGCCGAGACGACGCCTCTGACCGCACTCCTGTTCGCCGCCCTCACCCAGGAGGCGGGTCTGCCCCCGGGGGTCCTCAACGTGGTCACCGGTGGCGGCAACACCGGCTCGCTGGTCGTGACCAACGACGACGTCGACAAGGTGGCATTCACCGGGTCCACCGCGGTCGGCAAGCTGATCCAGAGCCAGCTCGCCGGTTCGACGAAACGGCTCACCCTCGAGCTTGGCGGCAAGGGTGCCCATGTCGTGTTCGAGGACGCCCCACTCGACCAGGCCGTGGAGGGTGTCATCAACGGCATCTTCTTCAACCAGGGTCATGTCTGTTGCGCCGGATCGCGGCTGTTCGTCGAGGAGTCGATCCACGACCGCTTCGTCGACAAGCTGAAGCGGCGGCTGAGCACACTCCGGGTCGGTGACCCGATGGACAAGAACACCGACATCGGGGCGATCAACTCGAGGGAGCAGCTGGACAAGATCTCCGAGCTCGTCGACTCCGGCCGCTCCGAAGGAGCCGAGATCTTCCAGCCCGATTGCGAGCTTCCCCAACGTGGCTTCTACTTCCGGCCCACCCTCTTCACCGGTGTCTCCCAGTCGCATCGGATCGCACAGGAGGAGATCTTCGGCCCGGTGCTGTCCATCCTCTCGTTCCGCACTCCCGAAGAGGCGGTGGAGAAGGCCAACAACACTCCCTACGGGCTTTCCGCCGGAGTTTGGACCACCAAGGGCTCCCGGATCCTCTGGATGGCCGACCGTCTCCAGGCGGGCGTGGTGTGGGCGAACACCTACAACAAGTTCGACCCGACTTCGCCGTTCGGTGGCTACAAGGAGTCCGGGTTCGGGCGCGAGGGTGGCCGCCATGGGCTCATGGCCTACATGGACTGGGACGAGGGATGAGCTTGCGACGTTCTCCTTCGGTTGGTGTGCCGGTTGCCGTATGGGCGGGGGGTTCGAGGGGGGTCGTCCCCCCTCATGTCGAGATGGACTGGGACGAAGGATGAGCCGTATCGAGGTCAAGAAGACCTACAAGCTCTACATCGGTGGGCAGTTCCCCCGGTCGGAGTCGGGTCGGTCCTATGTCGCCCTCGCCGGAGACGGGGAGGTGCTCGCCCGCGTGGCCCGGGCCTCCCGCAAGGACCTGCGTGACGCGGTGCGGACGGCGCGTGGCGCCCAGACGGCTTGGGCGGAACGGACCGGCTACAACCGCGGTCAGATCCTCTACCGGATAGCCGAGACCCTGGAGGATCGTCGCGGGACCTTCGTCGACCAGTTGGTGGCCGCCGGGTCGACCCGGAAGCAGGCCACCGACGAGGTCGCCGCCTCGGTCGACCGGATGGTCTGGTATGCCGGCTGGGCGGACAAGTTCGCCCAGATCTACGGCAACCTCAACCCGGTCTCCGGACCGTTCTTCAACATCTCCTCTCCGGAGCCGACCGGGGTGGTCGGTGTCATCGCCCCCGAGGAGCCGGGTCTGCTCGGGCTGGTATCGAGGCTGGCGCCGGTGCTGGTGCCGGGCAACACCACCGTCGTCCTCGCATCGGAGACGATGCCGATGCCTGCCATCACGTTCACCGAGGTGCTCGACACCTCCGACCTCCCCGGCGGGGTGGTCAATGTCCTCACCGGGCACAAGGACGAGTTGATCCCGTGGCTGGCCGACCACATGGATGTCAATGCCGTCGATGCCGGCGGTGCGACGCCGGACCAGGCCCTGCGGGTTCAGGAAGGCGCCGTCCACAACGTCAAGCGGGTGGTGCTCCCGGCGAGCAACGGCCCTGCCCAGAGCCCGTATCGGATCGCCGCCTTCACCGAGACCAAGACCGTCTGGCACCCCAAAGGTCTGTGACCACACGGACAACCAGTGTCCGGGTTCGATGACATGATCCGGCGCCATGGATCGTGACCTCCCGGCACTCACCATCGTTCCCGCCAATGAGGCCTCTTGTGAGGACCTGTTGTCCGTCTTCGGGAACAGGGGCTACACCGGCCGGTGCCTGTGTCAACGTTTCCGCACCACCAGTGAGGAGTGGTGGTACGACCCGATCCCGCGCGAGGAGCGCGTGTTCCGGCTCCGGCAGCAGACCGACTGTGGCTATCCGGACTCGGACACCACCAGCGGGCTGGTGGCATACCTCGAGGACGAGCCGGTGGGATGGTGCGCAGTCGACATGCGCAGCGAGTACCTGCGGCTCGGTCAGACACCCTGGAAGGGGAGGTCGGAGTCACGCTGAGGACGACACGGTGTGGGCCATTACCTGCTTCGTCGTTCGGGTCGGATACCGGGGCCGGGGGATCACCTACCGGCTGGCCGCGGCTGCGGTCGATTTCGCCAGGGACCGCGGCGCCCGGGCCCTCGAGGGCTACCCGATGATCCCCGAGCCCGGTCAGACCATCACCTGGGGTGAGATCAACGTCGGTCATCGCAAGGTGTTCGAGGCGGCCGGTTTCAGGGAGGTGAGCCACCCGAGTAAACGTCGATGTGTGATGCGGATCGACTTCTGACTGCACGAGCTGATCGGTATCGTCGTTGCGCCATGATGCGGCCCTACCAGCCCGGCGATCAGCCGGACGTGCTCGATGTCTGGTATCGGGCTTCGTCGATCGCACATCCCTATCTGAGTGCCGACTTCTTGGCCTGGGAGCGAGCCGAGCTTGGAGACCATTGGCTCGAGGTGGCCGATACCACCGTCTATGAGTCTGCTGGGAGGGTGGTGGGGTTCATCTCGCTGATCGGCAACGAGGTCGGGGGGATCTTCGTCGATCCCGGTCATCAGGGCCTTGGGGTCGGGCAAGCCCTGATGGGGCACGCCGAGGGCACACGACCTTTCCTCGAGCTCACCGTGTTCGCCGCCAACACCGCAGCCCGCCGGTTCTACGACCGCTATGGGTTCGAGCCCGTGGCCGAGACAACCCACGAGGAGACCGGGCAGCCCCAGCTCCGTCTCCGTCTCGGCTGACTAGGGGACCCGGTAGACGATGGAGTTCCCCCGCTTGCCATCGGCCACGATCACGCCCGTCTTGCGCAGGCAGTACGCCATCTGCTGGGCCGATCGGAGCGGGCGACCCAGGCCCGAAGCGAGCTCGACGGTGGTGAAACCGTCCGGGAGATCTGCGGGCAGCAGGGCGGCCAGATCACGTCCGTCGCTGAGCATCGACGACCCGTGCACCTCGACGAGATGGCGTTCGGCGATACTCCAGCCGTTGCGTCGCCAGGCCCGGCCCGGGGTGTGACGACGGTGCTCCTCCTCGGTGGTGAGGACCACCTCGATCTCCAGACTCCGTGTTGGTGAGGAGCTCGGGAAAGCTCACCAGCTCGCGGAAAACGTCGGTCGTGGCTCCGTGACGTGGCGAGCGCCGCCGACTGAGGATGTCTCCGTCGGGACCGATTCTGACGATGATCCTGTCCACCGCGATGGGGTGGACGATGCGGATCCGGTGCCCGCCATCGAGGAGCGCGGCGACCTTCCGATGCATCGACGAGAAGCCGCTCGGTCTGCACCTCGATGAGGAGGCCGTCGCGCACGATGTCGATGACGTACCCCTCGACCGGGACCTCGATCCCGTCGCCAGGGCGGGAATACCAGCGTTTCAACGCGGCGTGGAGCGGTTTCTCCCGAAGAGTCCCGATGTGGGGTGGAACGCCAGGCATCGACCGATGGTAGGAATCGGCTGACGACGATCGAGGTCGCGTCGGTGCACAGGCCCTGGCCGCTCTATTCCTTGGGCGGAGTGTCCCAGTCCTGGATGTCGTTGCCGGCTTCACGGGCGAGGATGTCGACGGCGGCAACGGCCCCGGCGCCGGCCGAGATGATCGCCTGACTCCTGGTCGGTCGGACCGATCGACCCACCACATAGACCCGGTCGACCGAGGAGCGGTTGTCCCGGTCGACGACGATGGCACCCCATTCGTCCTGTTCGACGTCGATCGACCTCGCCAGATCCGGGCTCTTGCCCTCGGTGAGGATCAGGTAGTCCGCCTCATACGTCCCGGTGTCCGTGGTCACGGTGAAGCTCTCGCCCACCTCGATCGCCGTCACCGCCTCGTCACGCACCCGGGCACCGAATCCGGTGACCTGATCGCGGGCGATTCGCTGGAAGTCGGTGCCGGCGATCTCGGGTATGCCCAGGTAGTTGTAGAGGTACGCGAAGTTCATCGCCGTCTTGTCCTGGCCGAACACGGTCACCTCGTGGCCGTTCTTCGCCAGGAAGAGGGCCGCCGACAGACCCCCCGGCCCGTCACCCACGATCATCACTCTGCTCACGTCTCTCCTTACGAGTCGTCCCAGGCCAACGGTTCACGGGCTTCGTCTAATCCGGCGAAGATGTGGGCGTGGAGACACGATCCCTGCCAGTCGACGGCCCGCTCGACCTGAGGGCCACCCTGCGACCGCTGCACGGCCGGTTCCGTGACGACGGCTGGTGGCTGACGGCACGCACCACCGACGGCCCGGCATCGCTCCGGGTTCGCCGCACCCGGTCCGAGCTGATCGGGGAGGCGTGGGGAGATGGCGCCGGGATCCTCTTGGCCCGGCTCCATCGGATCACCGGGCTCGAAGACGACCCTTCCGACTTCCAACCCGATGACGGTGTGGTCGGCGACCTGCACCGCACTCACCCAGGATGGAGGTTCGGGCGCACCGATCAGGTCTTCGATGCGCTGCTGGTGTCGATATGTGGTCAGAAGGTCACCGGTCAGGAGGCGGCTGCGGCGATGTCCGGCCTCTACCGCAGGTTCGGCGACCCGGCACCTGGGCCCGATGAGAGTCTCCGGCTGCCGCCGGACCCGATGCGCATGGCCGAAGCGCCTTATCACGAGTTTCATCGACTCCATCTCGAGAAGCGGCGCGCCGATGTGATCCGGAGGGTCAGCGGGCGGGCGACGCAGGTCGACGCTCTGGCCGGTGGACCGCCGGAGCAGGCCACCGCGGCGCTGCATCGATTCCCGGGTGTCTCCACCTGGACCTCGGCGAAGACGCTCGAGGTCTCACACGGTGATCCCGACCAGGTCGCGGTCGGGGACTACCACTTCAAGCACATGGTGGTGCACCATCTCACCGGGCGTGACCGGGGGACCGACGAGGAGATGCTGTCGTTGCTGGAGGAGTACCGGCCTCATCGCGGCCGGGTCATCCGTCTGCTCCATCTCCTGGGCCACGAGCCGAGCTTTGGGCCCAGGTCGACACCGCGGGACATCACCAGGATGTGAGCCCAGACCGTTCTGTGCGGGTCTGTCACGCGTGACGCGTCAGATCCGCACAGAACGGTCTATGGCTCAGCGGTCCAACCAGGTGACGATCAGGTCGCCTACGAAGACAGGGTCGTGCATGTCGTTGTGGCGTGCCCCTTCCACCTTCTCCAGCAAGGCGGTGGAGCCCGACCCGACCAGGGCGGCGGCGAAGTCGATGGCGAAGCTGTCGGCGACCAGGCCGTCCTCGTCGCCGTACATGATCAGGGAGTCGAGCTCGGGGTTGGAGTCGGTGAGCTCGAGTGGATTCCCCGATTCCCACAACTCGGGGGCCGCCGATTCGGGGAGACCGAAGAAGACGAGCATCGCCAGCCCGAGGCGGGACGAGTCGTACGGCCCGGCCAGCCCGATGAATCGTCCGGGGACAGCCGGGCCCCTCGAAGGGGCAGTCCCCCACGAAGTCGTCTCCGGCGAGGGCGGCGATGGCACCGATGTGCGCCCCTGCCGAGTGCCCGATCACGGCGACGCTGCCGTCGGAGTTGGGAAGACCCGAGGCGTAGCGGACCGCGCAGGCGACGTCCTCGACGGCGCCGGGAAAGGAAGGGTTGCCCTGGGTCGCCAGCTGGTATCGGGTGTTGACCGTGAGATACCCGTTGGCGACGAGCAGGTCGGCCAACGGCTCCATGATGCCGGGATCTCCGGCCACCCAGCCGCCGCCATGCACCAGGACCACCGTGGGAAACGGGCCCGGCCCCTCGGGCACGGTCACGACTGCATCGATGGTCGGGTCACCTGACGTGGTCGAACCGGTGCCCTCAGCCGTCGTCGTCGTGCTCGGCGGGGGGATCGTGGTGGGAGTCGTCGTTGTCGTCGTCGTGGTCGACGGAGCGAAGGTGGGCGGAGACGACGGTGGCGAGGGCTCCGACACCTCGGGTGTCAGCCCGGCGCAAGCCGAAACCGCGACGGCGATCAGGGCAGCAGCGAGGCGGCGGCCTGGTCCAGATGCCATTCGACTTCGGCTTCACCTTCGTCGAGACGCGCTGCCGGCGCCTCATCATCGCCACCGATCGCCCGGCTGACCGCGTCGGCCTTGTTCGCTCCGGCGGTGATCACGAGGAGTCGCCGGGCGTGCCAGAGGAGCGGGAATGTGGATGTCAACCTGGGCTCTGCGGTCTCGGGTATCTCGTTGGCCACGAACCAGCGACTCTCTTCCGCCAGGGCCTCGCTCCCCGGGAACAACGAGGCGGTGTGGGCGTCCTCACCCAACCCGAGCAGGATCAGGTCTGGCCGATGCTGGAAGTGGATGGAGCGGAGGCTGGCCTCGTAGTGCGCAGCCGAGTCCGGAGGCTCCATGAACTCGCTCCAGCGGGGGCGGATGTAGCTGGCGGGGACGTGGTCCATCAGCGCTCGGGCCGCCGACTTCCCATTCGATCGCTCGTCGTCGGGAGCCACCCACCGTTCATCCGACAACCACGCATCCACCCGATCCCAGCCGGTAGCCCGCCCACGCAACGCCTGGTAGGTGGTCACCGGTGAGGTTCCGCCGGCGAGACCGAGGCTCACCCGACCCGGTGTCGACGCGATGATCTCTGCCACCCGGTTGGCGGCTCCGATCGCCACCTCCTCAGGGGTCTCGTAGACCATCAGCTCCATGGGGAGACGGTAACCGGAGATCTAGGGTGTTCCGATGAGTGATTCGTCGTGTATCCGGTGGAGCGGTGGCGAGGTCACCGGGGTGTGGGCGGGGGACGGGCCCATCGGGATCCTGCTCGCGCATGGGGCCGGCACCGATCAGAACCACCCGTCGATGACGGCGATTCGCGCCGGATTGGCTGCCGGGGGGCATCGGGTGTTGTCCTTCAACTATCCCTACACCGAACGGGGCTCGAAGCGTCCCGACCGCACCGAGACCCTGCTCGCATGTCACCGCGCCGCCGCCGACGCCCTCGCCGCCGAGGTCGGGGCACCGTTCCTCGCCGGGCGTTCCATGGGTGGGCGGATGGGAACCTATCTGGCCGCCGAGGGATACGTGACTCGGGGTCTGGTCCTCTATGCCTACCCATTGCATCCGGCCGGGCGAACGGACAAGCTGCGGATCGAGCAGTTCGCCTCGATAGCGGTTCCGATGCTGTTCTTCCAGGGCAGCAACGACGCTCTCAGCCGGTTGGATCTCTTCCACGAGCACATCGCCGTCCTGCCCAACGCCGAGGTGGAGATGCTCGAAGGCGCCGGGCACGGATTCCGGGGAGGGGGCTGGGACTTGGACCGGATCGTTCGACCGATATGTCACCGGCACCCTCGATTGGATCGGGCGGTTGTCGTCTGGCACAAGCGCAATGAGTTCAGCCATAATTGTCGCTCACCCCTTCTTTTCCCAAGGAGAACTTCGATGTCGCAAGTAAGCCTGCGCGCCCAAACCGGCCGGAAGCCAGGCTCGCGCGAGTCCCGCCGAATCCGGCGAACCGGCCAGATCCCTGCCGTCGTCTACGGCAGCGGCGTCGAGCCGATTTCCCTCCAGGTCGATGCCCACGACCTCCACGTCGCCTTGCACACCGAGGCAGGGTCGAACGCGATCATCAGCCTGGAGATCGAGGACGGCGCGACCCTCACCACGATGGCCCGTGTCATCGAGCGCCACCCTTTCCGCAACGAGTACCGCCACATCGACTTCGTCACCGTCGACCTCACCAAGAAGGTCCACGCCGAGGTCGCTCTCCACTTCGAGGGCACGCCGATCGGTGTGCGTGATGGGGGCGTGTTCAGCCCTCGACGCACCCACGTCCTCGTCGAGGTGCTCCCCACCCAGATCCCGTCGTTCATCGAGTTGGACGTCTCGGGTGTGGAAGTGGGTGGCTCGCTCCGCATCGAGGACTTGCCTCCGATCGAGGGCCTCGAGTTCCTCGAGGATCTCGACGCAGTCGTGATGTCGGTGACACTTCCGGCCGCCGAGATCGAAGAGCCCGAGGCCGACGAGGCCGAGTCGGCGGAGGACGGTGCCGCCGCAGATGCCGAAGGGGCGGACGAGGGTGCTGAAGAGACTGCAGGCGAGGGCGAAGCGGCCGAGGAATCCGGCGAGTAGCCCGGTGCAACTGGTCGTCGGTCTCCGCAATCCGGGGGCCGACTACGAGGGCACCCGACACAACCTGGGCCACGAGGTCGCCGAGCGCGTCCTCTCCAGGGCCGACGTAACCGCATCGCGTGGGGTCTCCCGTCTCCGCGGGATGACCGCGCAACTCGGCACCGGTGACGAGAGAACCCTGTTCCTCGTGCCCAACACCTACATGAACGAGTCGGGGGGCCCGGTGCGCGCCGCCCTGCACTACTACAAGCTCGAGCCGGAAGACCTCCTCGTGATCCACGACGACATCGACCTGGCCTTCGGGACCATGCGGTTGCAGATCGCCGGGGGCAGCGGGGGTCACAACGGGGTGCGCTCCGTGGAGCGCGCTCTCGGCACCAAGGAGTTCTCCCGACTCAAGGTCGGGGTGGGCCGCCCACCGGGCCCCCAGGATCCGGCCGACTACGTCCTCCGTCGTTTCGGCAAGCAGGAGCGCCCCGAGGCCGACCTCTTGGTCGAGGATGCCGCCGACGTCGTCGAACTGTGGATCGACGACCGGGTGCGAGCCCAGGAGCTGGCCGCTCGCCGCGGCCGGTGAACGAGTAGCGATGCCTGACTTGATCGGGGCGATGATGATCGAGGGGGGGCCACCCCCCTCAAACCCCCCGCCGTTGAGCAACCAGCGGAGGTCTCGTGGCTGACCTCATCGGGGCGATAGATCAGGGGACGAGCTCGACACGTTTCATGGTGTTCGACCGGGCCGGGGCGGTGGTGGCGACGGCGCAGAAAGAGCACCGTCAGATCTTCCCCGAACCGGGTTGGGTGGAGCACGACCCGATCGAGATCTGGGACACGACCGTCGAAGTGATCACCAGCGCCCTCGACGACAACGACCTGGTCGCCGCGGACCTGCTCGCCGTCGGGATCACCAATCAGCGGGAGACGACCGTGGTGTGGGACCGGGCGACGGGGCAACCCGTCGCCAATGCGATCGTTTGGCAGGACACCCGGACCGCCGAGCTGTGTCGCGACCTGGGCGGAGACGAGGGAAGCGGCCGTTTCCGCGGCCGCACCGGGCTGCCCCTGGCAACCTATTTCGCCGGGCCCAAGGTGCGCTGGATCCTCGACGACCAGGATCTGGGTGACCGGGCGCGCCGCGGTGAGCTCGCCTTCGGCACCATCGACAGCTGGCTGGCCTGGAACCTCACGGGTCGGCACGTCACCGACGTGACCAACGCCGGACGCACGCTTCTCATGGACCTGGTCACCACCGCCTGGGACTCCGACCTGTGCGCCGAGATCGGCGTCCCGACCCACATGCTCCCCGAGATCGTCTCATCGGTCGGTGTGATCGGGGAGTGCACCGGGCCGCTGGCGGGGGTTCCGCTCGCCTCGATGTTCGGTGACCAGCATGCCGCCCTGTTCGGGCAGGCGTGCTTTCGTCCCGGGGAGGCCAAGAACACGTACGGCACCGGCAACTTCATGCTCATGAACACCGGGACGAACCCGGTGATGTCCGAGGCGGGCCTGCTGACCACTCTGGCATATCGAATCGACGGTCATCCCCCGGTCTATGCGCTCGAAGGGTCGGTGGCGGTCACCGGGTCCCTGGTGCAATGGCTTCGCGACAACCTGGGGATCATCTCGAATGCCGCGGAGATCGAGACGCTCGCAGCCTCGGTGACCGACAACGGGGATGTCTACTTCGTCCCGGCCTTCTCCGGTCTCTTCGCCCCCTACTGGCGTGACGACGCCCGGGGAGTGATCGTCGGGCTGACCCGCTACGCCAACAAGGGCCACATCGCCCGCGCCGCCCTCGAGGCGGCCGCGTATCAGTCGGCCGACGTGCTCGAGGCGATGGTCGCCGACTCGGGTGTGCGTCTCGCCGAGCTACGCGTCGATGGCGGCATGACCTCGAACCACGGGTTGATGCAATTCCAGGCCGACCTGCTCGGAGTCGACGTGGTCAGACCGGTCGTCACCGAGACGACGGCCCTCGGGGCCGCCTATGGAGCCGGTCTCGCCACCGGGTTGTGGGCCGATCTCGAAGAGATCGAGGACCTCTGGGCCGAAGATGCCAGATGGAGCCCGTCGATCTCGGGCGAGGAGCGGGCTCGTCTCCACGATCGATGGCATCAGGCGGTGGAGCGGTCCTTCGACTGGGTCTGATTCGAGCCTGTCGCGGCCCACAGAAGGCCCCTCCGCTTATGATCGGAAGCGGAGTCACGGATGTCGATGAACTTCCCCAACATGTTGGCGCTCTTCCGGATCGTCATGGTGGTACCGATCATGTCGTTCACCCGCGCCGACCAGATCGAGCACAACTTCACCATCGCCGCTGGTCTGTTCCTCGTTGCCTCGTTCACCGATTTCCTCGATGGCTATTGGGCACGACGCACCACGGGGGGCACCGTGCTGGGCGCATTCCTCGACACCACCGCCGACAAGATCATGGTCACCGGCGCCCTGCTCGCCCTGGTCTCGGTGGACCGGGTCTCGATCTGGCCGGCGGCGATCATCATCTTCCGGGAGTTCACGGTCATGGCGCTGCGCGGCGTCGTGGCCCAGCGGGGCGGTCTCATCGCCCCCTCGACCTGGGGGAAGATCAAGGCCTTCACCCAGTACGCAGCCATCTTCTTCGCCTTCCTGCGCTTCTCCGAGAAGTGGGGGCCTTGGTACTTCGACCAGTACCTGATGCTGATCGCCGTGGTGGCGACCATCGGCTCGGCCTGGGGCTACGCCGTCTCGTTCTGGTCGGTGGTGCGGGCCGAGCCCACCGAAGCCAAGACGTGAAGGTCGCCGTCACCGGCGGTTCGGGCGTGGTGGGCGGCGCCGTCGTCCGCCATCTCGTCGGGGCGGGCCACGAGGTGAGGGCCCTGGCCCGGTCGGATCGTGTCGCCGCCGAGCTGGGGCGACTCGGCGCTGTCGCCGTCCCCGGTGACGTGCTCGAGCCCGGCTCCCTGAGTCTCCTGGTCGGCGGCTGCGAGCTGGTCTTCCATGTGGCCGGCGTGAACGAGATGTGCTCCCGGGCTCCCGAAGTCATGTGGGATGTGAACGTCACCGGCTCGAACAACGTCGTCACCGCCTGTGGGCGAGCCGGGGTTCGCCGCCTGGTCCACACCTCCTCGGCGGTCACCATCGGCGAGGAGTCCGGGTCGACCGGCACCGAGTCGTCCAAGCACCGTGGCTATTTCCTCTCCGAGTACGAGCGGTCCAAGACGGTTTCCGAACGGCTGGTCCTGCAGAACCGCTCCGGTGTGGAGGTGGTGTCGGTCAACCCGTCCTCGGTGCAAGGCCCGGGACGATCGACCGGCACAGGCGCCCTCTTCCTGGCACTGGCGAGGGGAGCGCCGGTGGCGGTCGACACCGTGGTTTCCCTCGTCGACATCGACGACTGCGCCCGCGGCCACCTCCTCGCCGCCGAGAGTGGGCAGCCCGGGGAGCGCTATCTCCTCAGCGGAGCCACGGTCTCGGTGCGTGAGGCGGTCCGGCTCATCGACGAGCAACTCGGGCGGCGGAACCGCCCTTGGTTCCTCCAACGCGGTGTCGTCGAGGCGGCGGCACCTGTGGTCGAGTGGGTCTTCCGTCGTGCCGGCAGGCATCCGCCGCTCTGCCCCGAGTCGGCCCGGGTGCTCCTCCACGGCCACCGCTACGACGGGGGCAGGGCTACGAGCGAGCTCGGCCTGGACTACACCCCGTTGTCCGTCTCGTTGCGGCGGACCCTCGACTGGTTCATCGCCGAGGGCATGCTGGCGCTCCGGTAGAGCTTGTCACCAGCGGCTGCTAGACAGCCCCGATGGAGCTGATCGACCACATCGACCCGACGTGCTTCGACCCGGAGACACCGGTGGGACAGGACTTCTACCGGCATGTCAACGGCGGCTGGCTCGACGCCAACCCTGTCCCACCCGAATACCCGGCCTGGGGCGCCGCCTACGAGGTGCACGTGCGCAACGAGGCGATCCTTCACGACCTGTTGGAGCGCGCCGCCGCCGAGCCGGGGCCCGAGGGCTCGGTCTCCCGAATGGTGGGCGACTACTTCACCGCCGGGATGGACACCGAGGCGATCGCCGCGTCCGGGGTCGAGCCCCTCCGTCCGATGCTGGCGCTGATCGACTCGATCGAGGATCTCGCCGGTCTCCGCCAGACTCTCGTCGAGCTGCGCCGCGGCGGTGGCCGTGGCTTCCACTCTCTGGGCGTGAGCGCCGACTTCGAGGACTCCGACCGGTATCTGGTCTATCTCGGCCAGGGAGGCCTGGGTCTGCCTGACCGTGACTACTACCTGCGCGACGACGAGCGATCCGTGGCCCTGCTCGCCGCCTATGTCGACCACATCGCCAACCAACTGGGGAATCTCGGGGTCGGTGGTCCCGGAGAGGCGGCGGCGATCCTGGAACTCGAGACGCGGCTCGCCGCCGCCTCGCTGCCCTCCGAGGAGATCCGCAAGGCCGAGGTGAGATACAACCGGCACTCGATCGCCGAGCTCGAGAACCTGATGCCACGTTTCGAGCTCGGCCGCTATGTCGCGTGAACTGGGTGTCACCTCGTCGTCGATCAACATCGACAACCCCGACTTCTTCACCGTCCTCGACCAGGCGCTCACCGATACGCCGATCGACGTCGTCCGGGCCTATCTGCGCTGGAACCTGGTCCGGGGTTATGCCTCGGCGATGTCTCCCGAGTTCGAGGACGAGGCGTTCGACTTCTACAACCGCAAGTTGGGGGGCCAGCAACAACCCCGGGAGCGTTGGACCCGGGTCCTGAGTGCCGCAGCCGGCGATATCGGCGAGCAAGTCGCCCGGTTGTACGTCGAGACGGCGTTCTCGGCGGAGGCCAAGGAGCGCTGTGAGGAGCTGGTCGGTCACCTTCTCGCCGCCATGGCGGACTCGATTCGAAGCCGCGATTGGATGTCCGAAGAAACCAAGACGGCAGCGCTGGCGAAGCTGGATGGCTTCTCCTACAAGATCGGCTACCCGGACCGGTGGCGGGACTACACAGGCCTGGTGCTCGACCGCGGCTCCTATCTGGGCAACCGGATCGCGGCCACTTCCTACGAGTTCGCCCGCGAGATGCGTCGCCTCCCCGAGCCTGTCGACAAGGGCGAGTGGGAGATGCCGGCCCACATCGTCAATGCCTATTACCACCCGATGCTGAACGAGATCGTCTTCCCGGCGGGAATCCTCCAACCGCCCTTCTTCTACCCCGATGGCGACGATGCGGTGAACTACGGGGCGATCGGGACGGTCATCGGGCATGAGATAACCCATGGCTTCGACGACAACGGGAGCCAGTTCGACGAGCGGGGCCGACGCCGCAACTGGTGGTCCGAGACCGATCGGGAGAGGTTCGAGGCGAAGGCCGGCGCCCTCGCCGACCAGTACTCCGGATTCACGGTCGCCGACGATCTCAACGTCAACGGGCGTCTGACTCTGGGTGAGAACATCGCTGACCTGGGTGGGCTGAAGATCGCACACGCCGCCTTCGTCGCCGCCTCGGGAGCGGACGCTCCCGACCTCGGGGGCTTCACGCCGGAGCAGCGCTTCTTTCTCTCCTACGGGACGATCTGGCGGATGAACTACACCGAGGAGTACCTGCGGATGCTGGTGAATGTCGACGTCCACTCGCCGAGCCGGTTTCGGGTCAACGGCCCACTCGCCAACTTCCCCCCGTTTGCCACCGCCTTCGAGGTGCCCGCCGACATGCCGCTACGTCTCCCCGGAGAGGACGTGATCGAGATCTGGTGAAGAAGGAGGGCCGGTACGATCGGTAGTTCGCCGTGACCGCTCCACTGCAGCCCTTGCTGGACGCCTGGCGCCCTGCGCCGCTCCCCGATCTCGACGCCACCTGGGCGGTCGGGCCTGGTGGGCGCGCCTTCGCCGTCGCAGGTCTCTTCGCCTCGGTCGAGGAGTCCCTGCTGATCGTCGTCCCCGGGGAGGGCGACGCAGAGGAGCTGGTCGACGATCTCAGGCTGTTCCTCGACGACGTGGTGCTCGCCCCCGCCTGGGAGACCTTGCCTTTCGAGCACGTCTCTCCGAACACCGTGACCATGGCACGCCGGGCCGAGGCCCGGCATTGCCTGGAGTCGGGCTCACCCGTGGTGGTGGTGGCTTCGGTCCGCTCCGCCATCCAGCGGCTGAGCCCGTCTCCGTTCCAGCCGATCCGCCTCGCTCCGGGCGACGAGGTCGAGCTGTCGGACCTGAGCGCGGAGCTCGCCGGGCTCGGCTACCAGCGCACCGATCGCGTGGAGGGTCGTGGCGAGTTCGCGGTCCGAGGGGGCATCGTCGACATCTTCCCCGCACAAGGCGAGCAGCCGGTGCGTCTCGACTTCTGGGGGGACCAGATCGAGGAGATCCGGGAGTTCTCCGTCGCCACCCAGCGTTCGCTCGACAAGGTCGACGAGGTGGTCGCATACCCGGCCCGGGAGGTGCGCCCGGACGAGGAGCTCGTGGCACGGGCCCGTGACCTGGTGCGGACGGAGGGCTGGGCCGGCTCCACCTGGGACCGCATCGCGCAGGGCCAGCTGTTCCCCGGGATGGAGTCGTGGCTCCCCTGGTTGGCGGATCCGGTGTGCCTCATCGATGTCATGCGTGGTCATCTGGTCATCGTCGACCCGGGCCGCTCCATGGACCGCTCCCGCGACCTCGTCGATGAGGAGTCCGAGCTGGCGGCTGCCCTCGCTCCGACTTGGGGCGAGAGTGCGCCGTCGGCCGGGTCGCACCCGGCGCTCTTCCTCGACCTGGAGACAGCCGTCATGTCCCGACCCCATCTCGAGATGCCCTCGATCCCCACCGGCCCATCCGATCCCACGTTGAAGGTGACCACCCTCGACGCCACTCCGGGCGATCCGGAGGCGGTGGCCGCAGGGATCGGCGGGTTGCTGGCTCGCGGAGTCACCACGGTGATCGCAATGGACGGGGATGCTGCCGCCGATCGGGTGGCCCGCGTTCTCGCGGAGGAAGGGCTGGCCCTCGACCGGGTCGACGCCCTCACGCATCGTCGTCCCGGGGTCATCCCTGTCGGTATCCATCGCGGGATTCGTGGCCAGCGATCTCGGTGTCGCGGTGCTCGGCGAGCAGGAGATCGCCGGCCGCAGGAGAGCCCACCGACGTTCCGGCCGCGCCCGCTCGTTGGCGCCCGCAGCAGTATCGGGACCTGACCGAGGGCGACTACGTCGTCCACTTCCAGCACGGCATCGGCCGGTTCGAGGGCCTGGTGACCCGCACCATGGTCGGGGTGGAACGCGACTACCTGGTGATCGCCTACGCCGGCTCCGACCGTCTCTACGTTCCGGTGGAGCAGCTCGCCGCCGTGAAGCGCTACACCGGTGGCGAGACACCACGCGTGTCCCGGATGGGTGGCAAGGACTGGTCGGATCAGAAGGCGCGGGTGCGACGCGAGGTGGCCGCGGTGGCTGCTCGAGTGGTCGAGCTGCACCGGCAGCGGGCCCTGGCGACCGGGCACGCCTATGAGGCCGACACCCCCTGGCAGCGAGAGCTCGAGGCGTCGTTCCCCTACGAGGAGACCCACGACCAGCACCGCGCCATCACCGAGGTCAAGTCGGACATGGAGGACGACAAGCCGATGGACCGTCTCGTCTTCGGCGATGTCGGGTACGGCAAGACCGAAGTGGCCATCCGCGCTGCCTTCAAGGCGGTCCAGAACGGACGACAGGTCGCCATCCTCTGTCCGACGACCTTGCTCGCCCAGCAGCATCACCAGACGTTCTCCGATCGGTTCGCCCCCTATCCGGTGCGGGTCGAGGTCCTTTCCCGATTCCTCACCACGAGCCAGGCGAAACGGGTGGTGCAGGGTCTCGCCACCGGTGAGGTCGACGTGGTCGTCGGCACCCACCGGCTCCTCTCCGAAGACGTGCGGTTCAAGAATCTCGGGCTCCTGGTGATCGACGAGGAGCAGCGTTTCGGTGTGGGAGCCAAGGACGCCATCAAACGGCTGCGGGTGGGTGTCGACGTGCTCACCCTGACCGCCACTCCGATCCCGCGGACACTGGAGATGGCGCTGACCGGGATCAGGGATGTCTCCCACATCCGAACCCCGCCGGAGGATCGTCACCCGATCCTGACCTTCGTCGGCCCGTACGACGAACAGGCGGTGTCGGCGGCGATCCGGCGCGAGCTGCTTCGCGATGGCCAGGTGTTCTACGTCCACAATCGGGTCCAGTCGATCGAACGGGCCGTGGCCAGGCTCCGCGAACTGGTCCCCGACGCCCGTTATGTGGTGGCCCACGGCCAGATGTCGGAGGGCCAGCTCGAGCAGGTGATGATCGACTTCTGGAATCACGAATACGACGTGCTGGTGGCCACGACGATCATCGAATCGGGGCTCGACCTGCCCAAGGTCAACACCCTCATCGTCGAACGCGCCGACCTCCTCGGCCTCGCCCAGCTCTACCAGTTGCGGGGGAGGGTGGGGCGGTCGAGCCAGCGGGCCTACGCGTATCTGTTCCATCCGGTCGATCAGTCGTTGTCCGAGGACGCCCATCGTCGGCTGCAGGCGATCGGAGAGGCGACCGACCTCGGCTCGGGCTTCCAGCTCGCCCTGCGCGACCTGGAGATCAGGGGCGCCGGCTCGATACTGGGAGAGGTGCAGTCCGGGCACATCGCCGCTGTGGGGTTCGACCTCTATGCCGAGCTGGTGGCGGAGGCGGTGTCGGAGATGGAAGGCCGGCAGGTTCGAGGAGACCGGGCCGCCGGAGGTGCGGATCGATCTCCCGGTGGATGCCCATCTCCCCGAGACGTACATCGCCGACCAGGAGCTGCGTCTCGAGGCCTACCGTCGGCTCGCCGCCACCTCGACCAACTCCGAGGTCGATGACGTCGTCGTCGAGTGGGCAGGACAGGTTCGGCGAGCTGCCCCCCGAGGCCATGTCTCTGATCTCCTTGGCCCGTCTCCGGGTCGAGGCGATCCGGGTCGGGCTCGACGAGATCGTCAAGCTCCGCCATGAGATACGCATGGGCCCGGTCGATCTCAAACCGTCACAGGAGGTTCGGCTGCAACGGCTGCGTCGCGGTGCCGTGCTCCGGGCGGGTGAGGGTGTCATCTTCATCCCGGCGAGGGCGCCGCTGGTCGAGGATCTCATCGAATTCATCACCGCGATGTGGGATGACTGATCTCGTTTAAACAGCCGGACAGTCCTACCATCTGTCGACTCCTCCCTCTCCAAAGGATCCCCTCGTGAAGAAACTGGTTTCCCTCGTCGTGCTCGGAGCCGTGGTGCTCGCCGCATGCGGCAGCGGCTCCAACGCGGTCGCTGCCACCGTCGAAGACCAAGACGTGACCGTCGGTGACGTGGAGAGCCTCATCGACACTGCCGGTGCCACCCTCACCAAGGAGCAGTTCGCCCAGTTCCTGGCCTATCAGATCCAGTGGCTGGTGATAACCGATGTCGCCGAGAGCGAGTACGACATCGACTTCACCGACGAGGAAATCAGCACCGAGGCCGACCGCATCTTCGAAGAGGTCGGTGAAGAGGGGCAGTCGCGCGAGGACTTCCTCGCGGCCAACGGTGTCACCGAGGAGTTCCTGCAGAACATCGCCCGGCAGGGCCTCATCGACATCGCGATCCGCGAAGGTCCTCAAGGAAGAGGCCGCCGAGCCGACTGCCGAGGAGATCGATGTCGCCCGCGAGGAGGCCGCCGCGTCGCTGACGAATGTGTGCGCTTCCCACATCCTGGTGGCGACCGAGGCGGAGGCCGACGATGTCTTCACCCGTCTCGACGAGGGTGAGGAGTTCGGGGCGCTCGCCGCCGAGCTGTCCACCGACACCGGCAGTGGCGCCGCCGAAGGCGCCCTCGGCTGCTCCGCTCCCAACGCCTATGTGGTGCCGTTCGCCGAAGCGATCATGGTTGCCCCCATCGGCGAGGTGTACGACCAGGCGGTCCAGACCGAGTTCGGGTTCCACGTGATCCTGGTGACCGAGCGGGAGGAGCCGGCCGAGGCCGACCTGCCCGCCGACGAGGAGCTCGTCGACGCCATCAAGGACGAGGCCATCCTCGCCGACCTCGAGGAGTGGTTCCTCTCGTCGGTCGAGGCGGCCGACGTGACCGTGGTCGACGGAGTACGGCACATGGCAGGCGCGACCGCCGACCGTGGTGCCTCCCGTCGACGAGACCACCAGCACGACGATCTCCGAGACGACCACCCACCACGACCGAGTGATCACGATCATCGGTCTCGGTCCCGGCGCTCTCGACCGGGTCCCGTCGCCGATGATCTCCCTCTTGCTCGACCCGGTGCGCACCGTCGTGGTGCGCACCCTCCATCATCCTGCCGCCGCCGAGCTCGCCGCTGCGGAGGGAAGTGACGTCCTGTGACGACCTCTACGAGACGCGGAGAGATTCGACGACGTGTACACGGCGATCGTCGATCGGGTCGTGTCCCTGGCTGCGGATGGCCCGGTGATCTACGCCGTCCCGGGCAGCCCGACGATCGGCGAGTTCGCGGTGCGTCAGCTCCTGGCAGAGCGGCGTCGAGGTCGAGGTCGTCCCCGGGGAGTCGTTCGTCGACGTCGATCCTCGCCGAGGTGGGCTACGACCCCCTCGATCGGGGGTTGCAGATCCTCAACGGTCATGCTCTCCCCGATCCGCTGATCCTCGACAAGCCCACGATCGTCGGCCATCTCGACACGCGCGGAGACCATGGCCGACGTGCTCGCCGCGGTGGACAAGGTCCTCCCGCCGGACACGACCGTCACGGTGCATGGCCAACCTGGGCGCGGCCGACGCTTCGGTGTCTGCCGGGCCGATCCGGGAGATCCCATTGGGCGTGGCCGGCTTTCGCACCTCCCTCTTCGTCGACGCCGAACCGGGCGGGCTGGTGGGTGGTGTCCGCGTGATGCGTCGTCTGCGGGAGGAGTGCCCATGGGACATGGAGCAGACTCATGAGAGTCTGGTCAAGAACCTGGTCGAGGAGACGTACGAGCTGATCGAGGCCATTGCCCGGTTGTCCCCGCAGGGTGACGATCCCGACTGGGTCGGATACAGCGCGGTCGAGGACGAGTTGGGCGACGTCCTGCTCCAGGTCCTCTTCCACGAGGCGATCGCCCGTCAGGCGGGTGCCTTCGACATCGACGGGATCGCCGAGGTCATGCGGCAGAAGCTGGTGCGTCGGCACCCCCACGTCTTCGACGATGTCGTGGTGGGCGACGCCGACGAGGTGAAGCGCAACTGGGACCGGATCAAGGCAGGCGAGGAGGGGCGGGAGCCCACGGGCTCGGCGCTCGATGGTGTCCCGGACGGAATGCCTGCCCTGCAAAAGGCGGCGAAGACCCAGAATCGGGCGGCGAAGGTCGGTTTCGACTGGGACGGGCCGAGCAGGTGCTGCCAGTGGTCGCCGGGGAGCTGGCCGAGCTCGAGGCCGCCATGTCGGGCTCCGGAGACATCGAGGCGGAGCTGGGCGACGTCCTCTTCTCCGTCGTCAACCTGTCACGTCATCTCGGAGTCGATCCCGAGCTCGCACTGACCCGCGCCAACGCCACGTTCACGACCCGATTCCGCCGAATGGAGTCGGAGGGCCCTCTGGAAGGTCTCGATCTCGATGAGCTCAACCAACGGTGGGAGCGAGCCAAGACCGGGCCCTGAACGGTCACAGGAACAGTGCCGGGGCGGTGGTAGCTTGGCTCGCCTGGCGAAGACCGGGGACAACGAACCATGAGCAGTTTCACCATCGAGCGAATTCACGCGCGTCAGGTCCTCGACTCGCGGGGCAACCCCACCGTCGAGGCCGAGGTGTTCACCGCCGACGGCTTCGGCCGAGCCATCGTCCCCTCCGGTGCGTCGACCGGCTCCCGTGAGGCCGTTGAGCTCCGTGACGGTGGCGATCGACTACGGCGGCAAGGGCGTGAGCACTGCTGTCGCCCATGTCGTCGACGACATCGCCCCCGCCTTCGTTGGACGGGACGCAACCCGCCAGGAGGAGATCGACCTGGTGATGTCCGACCTCGACGGCACGATCAACAAAGCCAATCTCGGTGCCAACGCGATCCTCGCCGTCTCGATGGCCGTGGCTCGGGCCGCGGCCGCCAGCGCCGGGCTCCCCCTCTACCGCTATCTCGGAGGCCCGGCCGCCCGGGTCCTCCCGGTTCCCTGTCTCAATGTGCTCAACGGGGGCGCCCACGCCGCCAATTCGGTCGACTTCCAGGAGTTCATGGTGGTGCCTGCGGGCCTTCCCTCCTTCACGGAGGCGCTTCGCGCCGGCATCGAGGTCTATCACGCGCTGAAAGGGTGCTCTCGGGACGGGGGCTCGCCACCAATGTCGGCGACGAGGGCGGTTTCGCCCCCGATCTCCCGACCAACGAGGCCGCCATCGACCTCCTCGTCGAGGGCATCGAGGCGGCGGGTTATCGGCTCGGCGACGAGATCGGGATCGCCCTGGATGTCGCCGCCACCGAGTTCTATCGCGACGGCGTCTATCACCTCGAGGGGGGCACCCTCAGCTCCGACGAGATGGTCGGCTTCCTCGCCGACCTCGCCTCCCGTCGCATCACTGGTCTCGATCGAAGACGGCATGAGCGAAGACGACTGGGACGGCTGGAAGGCGCTCACCTCCCGCATCGGTGACACCTGCCAGCTCGTAGGGGACGACCTCTTCGTGACCAACGTCGAGATCCTCCGCCGGGGAATCGAAGAGAAGGCGGCCAACTCGCATCCTGATCAAGGTCAACCAGATCGGCTCGGTCTCCGAGACCCTCCACACGATGGAGGCAGCGAATCGGGCCGGGTTCTCCCGGATGGTCAGCCATCGCAGCGGCGAGACCGAGGACACCTTCATCGCCCACCTCGCCGTGGCCACCAATGCCGGGCAGATCAAGACCGGCGCACCCGCCCGCGGGGAGCGCACCGCCAAGTACAACCAGTTGCTCCGGATCGAGGAGCGACTCGGGCCCGAGGCGCGGTTCGCCGGTTGGGAATCGTTCCGGTGACGTTGCTGCGTCGGCCCGGTGCCGCCCTCGCCACGTTGTTGTTCCTCCTCATGGGGGCGGCGTTCCTCACCCAGGTCGTCCCCTACGGTCAGATCGTCGACGCCAATCGCCAGGTGCAGAGCCGCCCGAGCCCAACTCGCCGACCTGGAGGAGGAGAACGCGTCACTTCAGGCCGATGTCGCGGCCCTGGAGACCCCCGCCGAGATCGAGAAGCTGGCCACGGGAGAAGCTCGGTTATGTCCGGCCCGGGGAGACGGCCTATGTGGTCCTCGACCCTCCGGGGACCCCCGACGAGACCGAGACCGCACCACCGGCGCCGGTGGAAGAGAAGACCTGGGTCGACGAGGTGTGGGAGTTCCTCTCGGGCGCCGACCTGGGCTCCTGAGCCATGACCTCCCGCGATGACCGCGACGTCATCGAGAGCCAGTTGGGCCGACCGCTCCGCGCCGACTCCCAGGTGGTGGCCCGCTGTCATCTCGGTCTCCCGGTGGTGGTCAGGGTCCCGCCCCGTCTCGAAGACGGCACCCCATTCCCCACGCTCTACTGGCTGACCTGCCCGCTCGCCATCACCCGCATCGGACGTCTCGAAGGCTCTGGGGGTGTGAAGCGCATGGAGGCGAAGGCTTCGGCCGATCCCGACTTCGGAGCCGCCCTTGCCGACGCCAACGACGCCTACGCCCGGCGAACGTGACAGCCTCCTCGGCGACGACGTCGGTCCCGCACCGACGGGGGGCGTGGGGGGAACCGGCGAAGGCGTCAAGTGCCTGCACGCCCATTTCGCCCACTTCGCCGCCGGGCAGCCCAACCCGGTGGGGGAGCTGGTGGCATCCTGGATCGGGCCTCTCGACTGTGTCGAGCCGTGTGTCGCCGGTGGCGGGCTCAACCCGCGGTGGGTCAACCGGCCATGAAGGTCGGGGTGGTCGACATCGGCACCAACTCGATGCGACTGCTGATCACCGGGACCGAGGGAGAAGTGGGTCGCTGGGTCGAGGTCACCGGGTCTCGGCCGCGGGGTCGACGCCAGCGGAGTGCTCGACTCCCAGGCGGTCGACCGCACCATCGAGGTGCTGTCCGGTTTCGGCGAGACGATGCGACAGGAGGGTGTCGACGCGAGGGCGGCGATGGCGACCTCGGCGACCAGGGATGCCGGCAATCGAGACTTGTTCCTCCGTCGCGCCACCGAGGCGCTCGGGGTCGCCCCGGAGGTCATCGGTGGGGAGAGGGAGGGCGCCCTCGCCTACGCCGGCGCCACCTCGGAGCTCGGTGCCGGCGATTGGCTGGTGTCCGACATCGGCGGGGGGAGCACGGAGTTCGTGACCGATGCCCGCGTGATGTCGATCGACATCGGCTCGGTGCGTCTCACCGATCGTCATCTGCCGCATCGTCCCGCCGGAGAGGACGAGATGTCGGCGGCGGCCGGGCACGTGGCCTCCCTCTTCGCCGGTGTCGACTTCACGGGAGCGGTGGTCGGGGTCGCCGGCACCTGGACCACATTGGCCGCCATCGATCTCGATCTGCCCCACTACGACCCCGCAGCGCACCCATCACCACACGATGTCGGCAGATGCCGTGGATGAGATCGTGAACCGGCTGGCCGGGCTGACCGTCGCCGAGACGGCTGCAATCCCGAGCATGGACCCGGGCCGCGCCCCGGTGATCCTCGCCGGGGCGGTGGTGGCCTCCGGGGTGCTGAGACATCTTGGAGCCGCCGAGCTGATCGTCAGCGAGAAGGACACCCTCGACGGTCTCGCCACCGAACTGCTCGGCTTAGCCTGACCGAGCAGTCGCAGCCCTGCCCGGGTGGCGGAATCGGTAGACGCGAGGGGCTTAAACCCCCTTGGGCCCAAGCGGCCCGTGTGGGTTCGACCCCCACCCCGGGCACAGAGAGAGCCCCCGCAAGTTCTTGCGGGGGCTCTGCTCGCACGAGGACGTGGGGCCCGGGCCGGTGGGTGGGGGAGGGGAGAGGAACCGGACCCGGGCCCCACGAAGACACGGGTGACCAACCTGATTTCTCTGTGATGAGAAGTGTGCCCTCCTAACACCCCGTATCCGGATTGTATCGGCTCCACCTGCGGAACCAATTCACCCCGTCGGCTATTTCGACCCGCGGCCGGTGGGTTAGGTTCCCCCTCATGCGGATGGTGAAACATGGCTGAATACCCGTCCCAGTACGAGCTGGACGTGATCCTGCGCGACGGTGGAGGGGCCCGGGTTCGACCCATCACCCCCGCCGATGCCGGCCTGGTGAAGGTCTTCTTCGAGAAACTCGGCCCGGAATCGCGCTATTACCGGTTCTTCCGGGTCAAGAACACCCTGGAACCTGCGGAGATCGAGCACTTCACCACGGTCGACTACGACGACCGGATGGCGCTCATCGCCCTCCACGACGGGGAGATGATCGCAATCGGGACCTATGACCGGGAGACCGCCGACCCCGACCACGCCGAGGTCGCCTTCGCCGTCGTGGACGAGCACCAGGGCCGGGGTCTGGGAACCCGTCTCCTCGAGCTGCTCACGGTCTATGCCCGTTCCCGGGGGATCAAGGGGTTCCGGGCCTTCGTCCTCGGTGAGAACCGCCAGATGATGCGGGTCTTCCGCAACTCCGGCTACGACCTCTCCCGCACCATCGATTCGGGTGTGTTCACGGTCGACTTCCCGGTGGAGGAGAGCGACACGTCCCTCGCGGCCGAGGCCGACCACGAGAAACGGGCGGTCGCGGCCTCTGCTGCTCCCCCTCTTCTTCCCGCGCTCGATCGCCGTGATCGGCGCCTCCAACGACGGTGCCTCGATCGGCGGGCGACTGTTCAACAACATCCTCGCCGAGGGATTCACCGGCCCGCTCTACCCGGTCAACCACACCTCGAAGGTGGTGCGCTCGGTCAAGGCCTACACATCGATCGGCGAGGTGCCCGACCAGGTCGATCTCGCCTTTGTCGTCGTGCCCCAGCGGTTCGTGATCGAAGTGGTCGAACAGTGCGCCGCCGCAGGGGTGCGGGGGGTGGTGGTCATCTCGGCCGGATTCTCCGAAGTGGGGGAGCAAGGGGCGGCCGACGAAGCGCGTCTCCTCGAGATCGTGCGCAACGCCGGGATGCGCATGGTGGGCCCCAACTGCATGGGTCTGCTCAACACCGGTGAGTCGGTGCGTCTCAACGGGACGTTCGCCCCGGTCTTCCCACCCGCCGGGAACGTCGCGATGTCCTCGCAGTCCGGCGCCCTGGGGATCGCCATCCTCGACTACGCCACCCGCAACAACATCGGCATCTCCCAGTTCGTCTCGGTGGGGAACAAGGCCGACGTGAGCGGCAACGACCTGATCATGGCGTGGGAGGACGATCCGCAGACCGACGTGATCACGCTCTATCTGGAGTCTTTCGGCAACCCGGCCAAGTTCTCCCGGATCGCCCGGCGCATCGGACGCCGCAAACCGATCATCGCGGTCAAGTCGGGGAGGACAACCGCCGGGAGCAGGGCCGCCTCCTCACACACCGGCGCCCTCGCCTCCTCCGACGAGGCGGTGAATGCCCTCTTCCGCCAGGCGGGGGTGATCCGGGTCGACACCATCGAGGAGCTGTTCGCCACGGCGAGTCTCCTCGCCAACCAACCCGTGCCCGGGGGGCGCAGGGTCGGGATCGTCACCAATGCCGGCGGGCCCGGGATCCTCGCCGCCGATGCGCTCGAAGCCAACGGGCTCGTCCTGCCCGAGTTGTCTGCCCAGCTCCAGACCGAGATCGCGGCCCGTCTCCCCGCGGAGGCATCGACCCGCAACCCTGTGGACCTCATCGCTTCAGGAGGCCCCGCCGAGTTCGAGCACGCCACCTCGCTGCTGCTCGAATCGGGGGAGGTCGATGCCGTGATCGTCATCTACGTCCCGACCACCGCCGACGGGGCCAAAGGCAGTCGCCAAGGCCATGCGAGCGTGCCAGGCCCGCCATGAGGGGAGTGTCACCTTTCTCTCCGTCTTCATGCAGGCCGACGGTGGCTGGGACGCTGCCCTCGTCGGGGACAAGGACCGCCGCACCATTCCCACCTACACGTTCCCGGAGGCGGCGGCTTTCGCCCTGGCCCGAGCCGTCAGGCCATGGCGAGTGGAGGCGACGGGACCCTGGCCTTCAGATGAGGCTCGAGACGGACTCCGTCACCCCGATCCGGGAGGTCGATCGCGGCGGCTCTGGACCGGCTCGGACCCGAAGGCGGGTGGCTCGAGCCGGACGAGGTCGACGGTGCCTCCGGCCGCCGGGCTGCGCACGCCACGCACCGGAGGTCGCCCGAACCCGGGAGGAGGCGATGACCAAGGCCCGAGACATGCCGTGGGCCCGTGGTGCTCAAGGTGATCAGCGACGACGCCCTGCACAAGTCGGATGTCGGCGGGGTGCTCCTCGGTAGTCGAGGGAGAAGACGTGGTCGCCGCAGGTTTCGACCGGGTCACCGGTCCGTGGTCCCGACCTACGACGGGGTGCTGGTCCAGGAGATGATCCCGGGCGGCCATGAGGTGCTGATCGGCATGGCCCAGGACCCCAACTTCGGGCCGATGGTGGTGTTCGGCCTGGGTGGGCGTGTATGTCGAGCTGCTCAAGGACGTCTCCTTCCGTCTCCATCCGATCACCGACACCGACGCCGGCGAGATGATCACCGAGACCCGCAGCCACAAGCTGCTCGAGGGCTATCGGGGCAATCCCCGGGGCGACGTCGCCGCCCTGGAAGAGGCCCTGCGCGGGTCTCGGCGCTGATCGAGGTCGTCCCTGAGCTGATGGAGATGGACCTCAACCCGGTCAAAGTCCTGCCACCTGGCGAGGGGGTGTGTGTCGTCGACGCCCGGATGCGGGTCGAGCATGTCGCGCCCGAGCCGCATGCCCTCGATGCGCGACCTTCCCGGCGTCACCACCAACCCACGGGTATAAGGTCGCCCCATGGAATTCGTCTCCGTCGTCAGGGACGGGGCGGTGGCCCTCGTCCGACTCGACCGGCCCCCGGTCAACGCCCTCTCCGAACAGGTCGCCGATCGAGCTGAAGGAGGCTTTCATCGAGTGCCAGGATCCGGCGATCCGGGCCGTGGTCGTCACCGGCCAGCCGCATTTCGCCGCAGGCGCCGACATCAAGGGGTTCAAGGAGACGTTCGACTCCGGTGGTCGGGAGACCACCGCGGGGACTCTGCTCGAGGCGATCGCCATCCTCGACGGGTTGGCCAAGCCGACCATCGCCGCCATCCACGGCTACGCATTGGGCGGTGGTTGCGAGCTGTCGTTGGGTTGCGACTTCCGCTACATGGCCGACGACGCCCGGATCGGTCAGCCCGAGATCCTGCTCGGGCTGATCCCCGGCGCAGGGGGCACCCAGCGTCTGCAGCGGGTGTCGGCTTTCAGAACGCCGAAGACCTCGTCTTCACCGGGTCGACAGGTGGGCGCCGAGGAGGCTCAGG
Organism: uncultured bacterium; assembly: GCA_963751005.1. GTDB lineage: Bacteria > Actinomycetota > Acidimicrobiia > Spongiisociales > ZC4RG35 > JANQRA01. Next base: position 161,913 of record CAVVSY010000012.1, on the reverse strand, counting down.
CCATCGGGTACGCCGACCAGGTCGCCCCAGCCGCCGAGTTGCTCGACCTCGCCCTCGCCGACGCCGCCGAATGGGCGACCAAGGCCACCGTTGCCATCGCCGCCGCCAAAACGGCTCTGGCCGCCGGCCGGGGTGTTCCGCTGCAGCAGGCGCTCGCCATCGAACTAGCCGGGTTCCAGAGTCATTCGCCAGCGATCGATGCTGTCGAAGGGGTCACGGCTTTCGTGGACAAACGCCGAGGCCGACTTCAAGGGGAGCTGAGGCCCTCCTCCAGTCGCCGCAGATTCCCCCGCCAGATCGCCGAGAACAGGGCCGGGCCAGCCAGGCTTGATCGCACCGCCCAGCCACCACGGGAAACGGAGCTCCTCGTCCCAGCTGACCAGCGTGACTGTGCCGTCAGATGCGCGCCTGAGCGTTCCCTCGCCCGTGACGATGCCCTCGTGCACCACTTGATCGACTGACCCTCCACCCAACCGGTCACCTCCATGATGTCGATGGTCCGCAACGGCCCCACCACCGTCTTCACCCGCATTCCCGTCCCGACACCGCCCCGCTGCTTCGGTGATGAACTCGATCCATTCGGCGTCGCGCATCCATGTGGCATGGGACCCGAGGTCGGAGAGTCGCCGACCACACCGACGCCTTTCGGTGTCTCGATCCGTCGGGATACACGTATGTGTGTCAATGGCCTCATGCGACAATATCGACCGATGATCTATCTCGATCATGCCGCCACCACGCCGATGCGACCCGAGGTCTGGGAAGCGATGGCTCCATACGGGAATGATCGCTTTGGCAACCCCTCCGGGGTCCATGCGGTCTCCCGGACCGCCAAGAACGCCTTGGAAGACGCCCGTGAGGAGATCGCGGCGCTGATCGGTGCCGCCCCGATGGAGGTGGTGTTCACATCGGGTGGCACCGAGAGCGACAACCTGGCGATCAAGGGGGCGGTGCTCAACTCCACGAGCCGTCAGGGCCTGGTCACCATCTGCGATCGAGCACGAGGCCGTCCTGGAGACCGCGATTTCCTCAAGCGGCTCGGGTTTCCCGGTGTCGATCCTCGGGGTGGACGGAGAGGCTCGGGTCACCCGCAGGCGTCGTAGCGGCATCGTGACCGAGGACACCGCCCTGGTCTCGGTGATGATGGTCAACAACGAGACCGGCACCGTCCAGGATCTGGTCGCCATCTCGCGGGCGGTCGCGAGGCCAACCCGCAGACTCTGGTCCACACCGACGCGGTGCAGGCGTTCGGTGGTGAGACCATCGACGTCGACTCAGCTCGGGCATCGACCTTCTCACCGTGTCGGCACACAAATTCGGCGGGCCGAAGGGGTCGGGCATCCTCTATGTCCGCGAAGGCACCGCCCTCGAGCCGTGATCCATGGCGGTGGGCAGGAACTGGGGCGTCGCTCGGGCACACATGATGTGGCCTCGGCCGTGGGCACGGCGACTGCGGTGCGTTTGGCCCTGGCCGATCGTCCTCGCTTCGAAACCGAGATCCGGGAGATCCGGGACCGATCTGGAGCATACGGCTGACGATCGCTCGACGAGATGGTGGTCAATACCCCCGCCACGGGTCGCTCCAGCCACCACCTCAACGTGCGTTTCCCCGGGGTTCGCAACGAGACTCTCCTGATGCTCCTCGACCAGCGGGGGATCTGCGCCTCGGCCGGATCTGCATGCCAGTCCGGCGCCGCCACCGTCTCCCATGTGCTCGAGGCGATGGGGCTCAGCCCCGACGAGGCCCGGGAGAGTGTCCGCTTCAGCTTCGGATGGACATCCACCGACCGACGAGGCCGACGAGGCCGCCGATGTCGTTGCCGACATCGTCACCCGGCTCCGGTGATCGGCTGTGAGAGTCCTCGTCGCCATGTCCGGCGGTGTCGATTCGTCGGTCGCGGCCGCCCTGATGAGACAAGCCGGCCACGATGTCATGGGGGTGACCCTGAAGCTCTGGGCGGGCCCGCGCGGCGAAGCCCCCACGGCCGGCTGCTGCACGGTCTCCGATGCCGAAGACGCCAGACGTGTCGCCGCCCAGCTCGACATCCCCTATTACGTGCTCGACCACACCGACGACTTCAGAGACGGTGTCGTCGACCGATTCGTGTCCGACTACGTCTCAGGGAGAACCCCGAACCCGTGCATCGAGTGCAACCGGACGGTGAAGTTCGATCGATCTCCTCGCCCGTCTCGACGACTTCGAGTGCGATGTCCTGGTCACCGGGCACCATGCCCGGTCCCGCGAGGTCGGCGAGGTCGTGGCATCTTCTTCGTGGCCGGGACGAGGCGAAGGACCAGTCTTACGTGCTCTCGATGCTCACCCAGGCCGAGCTCGCCCGCACCCGGTTCCCGGTCGGTGAGCTCACCAAGGCCGAGGTCCGCGATCTCGCCGCGGGCATGGGGATGCGCACGGCACACAAGCCAGAGTCGATGGACATCTGCTTCGTCGGCCAACGCGATTACCGCGGGTTTCTCCGCGACGTGGCTCCCGAGGCATTCACCCCGGGCCGCATGGTCGATCTCGCCGGCGACGAGGTGGGGAGCCACGAGGGCATCGTCGGCTTCACCGTCGGCCAGCGGCGGGGTTGGGGATGGCGACCGGGGAGCCTCGCTTCGTGATCCGGATCGAGCCGTCGACGGCGACTGTCGTGGTCGGTGAGTCGAGAGGACCTGGGAGTCGGTGGGGTGACTCTGGACCAGCTCACGTGGACCGCAGGGTCGTCATCAGATGGGGCGGTGATGGCCCAGTATCGGGCGCACGGCGACCCGGTGCCCGCCTCGATCCGGGGAACCCGGCTGGAGTTCGCCGAGCCCCAGTCGGCCGTTGCCCCCGGGCAGACCGTGGCGTTCTACGACGACGAGCGAGTGCTCGGCGGGGCGCTAATAGCATCGACCGCATGAGCGCAGACACCCGGGCGGTCGTCTTCGGTGACGATGCCGGCTCATACGAGCTGGCCCGACCCGACTACCCGCCTGAGGCCCTGGCCCACGTCGCCGGGCTGGTCGAGACCGAGACTGCGGTCGAGGTCGGTGCCGGCACCGGCAAGGCGACGGCCGGGCTTCGCCCGCCCCGGGCTCGAGCTCGATCTGTGTCGAGCCGTCGGCCGGAGATGGCGGCCATCCTCGCCGCCAAGGACCTGCCCGGCGTCGAGGTGGTCAGTCGACCTTCGAGGAGTGGGCCGGCCCGGATGCGCCGGTCGACCTCGTCTACGCCGCCCAGTCGTGGCACTGGGTCGATCGCGCCGTCGGTTACGACAAAGCGTTGTCGATGCTGCGGCCTGAAGGCGCCCTCGCCCTGATATGGAACATCCCTTTCGACCGATACGACCAGTTCGAGCGACGTCTATGCCCGGCATGCCCCACATCTGCTCGACCGAACAGGACGAGCGCATCCGGAAACGCGACTCTCACGACTTGGCTCGAAGACATGGCGGCCGCCGGTTTCGCCGATCTGGAGACTTCACCCACGAATGGTCGACTGATCTCACCGGAGCCGAGCTAGCGCTCGCTGTACTCGACCTACTCCGATCACATGATGCTCCCCGAGCCCACCCGGAACGCCCTGCTCGACGAGCTCGGAGACAGGGTGGCGAGCAATGGGGGGTCGATGAGATTGGCCTACCGCACAGTGGTCTTCAGCGGGAGGGCCTGAATGTCGTCGCCGGCCGAGCGGATCGCCGAGTTCCGCGACCAGATCCGGGAGCACAACCACCGCTACTACGTGATCAACGAACCGGTGGTGTCCGACGCCCAGTTCGACGAGTTGCTGCGGGAGCTGATCCGGCTGGAGGAGGAGAACCCCGAGCTGGTCACCGCGGACAGCCCCACCCAACGGGTGGGGCACCCCGACCGGCGACATGTTCGCACCCATCACCCATCTCCGGCCCATGTTCTCCCTGGACAACGCAGAGTCGAGGGAGAAGCTGGCGGCCTGGGAGGCAAGGCTGGAGCGGGGTCTGGGTCGAGCTGCCGTCCGGCTATGTCTGCGAGCTCAAGATCGACGGTCTCGCCGTGGTGCTCACCTACCGGGACGGTTTCTCTGACACCGGGGCGACGAGGGGCGACGGCACGGTGGGTGAGGACATCACCGCCAACCTGCGGACCATCGGAGTCGATCCCGCTGCGTCTCACGGGGTGACGATGTCCCCTCGGTGCTCGAGGTCGCGGGGCGAGGTCTATCATCTCCTTACGCCGCCTTCGAGACCCTCAACCGACGTCAGGTCGCGGAGGGCAAGACCTTGTTCACCAACCCACGTAACGCCGCGGCAGGGAGCGTGCGCATGAAGGATCCGGCCATCACCGCCGGACGGGGGCTCGACATCTGGGTGTACCAACTGGGTCTGGTCGAGGATGGCCCCGAGCTCGGCACTCACTCCGAGACCCTGGAGTACATGCAGACTCTCGGTCTGCGCACCAACCCCGCCACCGAGACGGTGGGCTCGATCGAGGAGGTCCATCGCTACGTGGAGCGAGTCGAGGCGGATCGTCACTCCATGGCGTATCAGACCGATGGCGTGGTCATCAAGGTCGACTCCCTGGTCGAGCAAGGCGACCTCGGATACACCGCCAAGGCACCCCGTTGGGCCATCGCCTACAAGTTCCCCCCGGAGGAACAGGTCACGACCCTGCGGAACATCCTGATCAACATCGGTCGCACCGGGGCCGCCACCCCCTTCGCCGTCCTCGACCCGGTGTTCGTGGGCGGGGCGATGGTGGGGATGGCGACACTTGCACAACGAGGACCAGGTGGCGGCCAAGGACGTGCGTATCGGGGATCAGGTGATGGTCCGCCGTGCCGGCGATGTGATCCCTGAAGTAGTCGGCCCGGTGCTGGCGGCCCGCACCGGAGCCGAGAAGGTCTGGTCGATGCCGTCGAACGTGCCCGTTCTGTGGCAATCCCGATCGTCCGCCCCGAGGGCGAGGCGGTGGCCCGGTGCACCGGTGGGTTCGAGTGCCCCTCCCGGGTTCGGGAGTGGCTGTTCCACTTCGCCGGCCGGGGCGGGATGGACATCGAGCATCTGGGCTACAAGACCATCGACCTGCTGCTCGGCGAGGGCCTGATCACCGACCCCGCCGACATCTTCACCTTCGACACGTCACGGCTCCTCGAGTTCGAGGGCTGGGGTCAGATCTCGGTGGACAACCTCAGCCAGGGCGATCTCGGCAGCCAAGGACCGGCCGGTGGCCCGGTTGCTCACCGCCCTCGGCATCCGGCATGTCGGGGGGACCGTGGCCCGCATGCTGGTCCGGCATTTCGGGGGGCTGGAGGCCCTGATGGCCGCCTCCGCCGAGGAGATCGCCGCCATCGAGGGGATCGGCCCCAAGATCGCCGCCGGGGTGGCCGAGTGGTCGTCTGACCCGGTCAACCGGGAGCTGGTCGGGCAGGCTCGCCGCTGCCGGCGTGCGCGTGGCCGAGGAGGTCGACGAAGATGGTGACTCGGCGCTTCTCGCCGGGGCGACTTTCGTGGTGTCGGGGACCGTCGAAGGATTCACCCGGGAAGAGGCTCAGACCGCGATCGAGCAGCGGGGTGGGAAGGCCGTGGGCTCGGTGTCAGGCAAGACGACGGCGTTGATCGTCGGCGAGTCACCGGGAGCGTCGAAGACTGCCAAGGCCGAGGAGCTGGGCGTCCCGATCATCGACGGCGACACCTTCAAGAAGATGCTGGACGAGGGCCTGTCGGCTCTCGGCTAGTCGGTGATCGTCGAGATCCGGAGAGTTTTGCCGGGTAGGTCCCCGGGGCTTCCCGTCAGTACGGTGCACTCATGACCGAGAAGCTGATCCCGATCTTTCGCGTGAGGAATGGCCTCGAGACGGCGAAGTGGTACCAGAGACTCGGCTTCGTGGTCACAGGTGAGCACCGATTCGCTCCGACTCTGCCTCTCTACCTCTTCCTCGACCGCCGTGGCGAGGAGCTGCACCTCTCGGAGCATCATGGCGACGCTCGTCCTGAGAGTCTCGCCTACCTCTGGGTCGAGGATGTCGATGAGGTTGCGCTCGAGTTTGGAGTCACGGTTGTAGATCAGCCCTGGGGGAGAGAAGTGCAGCTGGTCGACCCTGACGGCAACCGTCTTCGAGTGGCGACACGGACCGAGAGTTGATTCGGGACCGGTCTCAGCCCACCCGGAAGGTCCACTGGAAGCTGCCGGTGTCGGGCAGCCCGGTGTAGGTGTTGTAGACGATCGAGACGGTGTGGTCGCCGGGGGTCCATTCGGTGATCGTCGGGCTCGACGGCGAGGTGCCCAGCGGTAGACCCCCGTGGCCTCCACGAACGTGGCATCGCTGATGGGCCAGCCGTCGACCGTGATCGTCGCCACGTATCCGACCTCGAGATCGATCTCGATCGCGGTCTGCGGCGGGACGGATGACCAGGTCGCCGGGGACGAGATCCGACTCGATCGGGCCCGGGAGCTCCACCGCGTCGCCCTCCGGGACAAGGCGAAGCCGAAAACGATGGCGGCGACCGCCACCAGACCCAGACCGATGTAGATGAAACGGTAAGGCATCAGTTCTGGTGAAGGTCTCGTTGAGGCCACCCCAGGAGCCGCGTTCGGGGCAATGCCTCGACCCTACCGGTGACCGAGTTCCGGCGGAACAGCAGTTCGTGACACCGGAGATCTCGCGTCCTTTCACCCGCTCGCCGTCGGGAAGGTCACGACCGTGCCTGCGGTCACGTAGAGACCGGCCTCGACGACGCAATCGTCACCCAGCGAGATCCCGATCCCGGAGTTTGCGCCGAGCAGGCAATTCTTTCCGATGGAGATCACCTCGGTGCCGCCACCGGAGAGTGTCCCCATGATGCTGGCGCCGCCACCCATGTCGGACCCTCCCCGACGAGGACACCTGCGCTGATCCGACCCTCCACCATCGATTGCCCAAGGTCCCGGCGTTGAAGTTGACGAAGCCTTCGTGCATCACCGTCGTCCCCTCGCCGAGGTAGGCACCGAGCCGCACTCTGTCGCCGTCGGCGATACGAACCCCGAGGGGATCACGTAGTCGATCATCCGGGGGAACTTGTCGACCGAGCTCACCGACCGGGGTCGGCCGGTGCCGATGAGCCGTTTCTTCACCTCTGTGAAGTTCTCGACGCCGCATGGGCCCTCGGTGGTCCAGACCACGTTGTTCAGCACCCCGAATATCCCTCCACATTGATTTCATGGGGTCGGTAGATCCGGTGGGAGAGGAGATGAAGCCGCAGATAGGCGTCTGCGGGGTCAGTGGGCGGGCTGGAGAGGTCGGAGATCTCGGTCACCATCGGGCGGTGTCTCCACCCCCCTGGCCTCGTCGACCATCGCCAGATCGCCGAGGTCGGCGTCGGCATCCCTCGGGTCGGGATACCAGACGTCCAAGACCTCGCTCCCCCCGAAATGTGGCGAGCCCGACCGCTTTCACCGATCCGCTGATCACACCGGCAGGGTAACTGTGATGACTACCTTGCCGGATCGTGACGAACCGAGACGACTCACCGAGACCCTGGCCTGGCTGGTCGACATCCCCTCGGAGACGGGGAACGAGGAGGCGATCCGCGACGCCCTGGCCTCGCGTCTCAGCGGTCTGCCCCAGCAGGTGGTCAATCGCTCGTTGGTGGTTGGCGTCCCCGGTCCGGGGACGATCGCCTTGGTCGGCCATACCGACACCGTCCCACTTCAGGGGCACGTTGGTGCCCGGGTCGAGGATGACCGGCTGCACGGGCTGGGGGCCACCGACATGAAGGGCGGTCTGGCCGTGATGGTCCATCTCCTCGAAGACTCCGGGATCGACGGATTGGTCGGTGTCTTCTACGCGGGCGAGGAGGGCTCGTTGTCCGGGAACGATCTCGGTACGATCCTCGACGCCGTCCCGGCCCTCGCCGACATCGAGGCCGGCATCGTCATGGAGCCCACCAACCGGGAGGTCCACGCCGGATGTCAGGGCTCGGTCAATGCCCGGGTCGAGCTTCGTCGGTGAGGCCGCCCACTCGGCACGTCCTTGGTTGGGAGTCAACGCCATCACCCGTGCCGGCGCGTTCCTCACGCGATGGACGGTCTCCAGCCGGAACTGCACCCGATCGAGGGTCTCGACTTCAAGGAGGTCATCTCCGTCACCCGAGCCGAGGGCGGCGTGGCCAACAACATCATCCCCAGCCGATTCGACCTCAACGTCAACTACCGATTCTCACCCGACCGCTCGACCGACCAGGCCGTGGCCCACCTGGAGAAGGTGTGCGCAGGTGCCGACGAGTTCGTGGTCGTCGACGTCGCCCCGGCGGCGTACCCGGAGATCTCCCACCCTCTGTTCCAGAGGCTGGTGAGGCCGCCGGAGGGGCGGTGTGGCCACAAGCAGGGCTGGACCGACGTCGCCCAGCTCGCCGCCAGGGGCATCCCGGGGATCAACTTCGGCCCCGGCGAGACCGCCTTGGCCCACAAGCCCGGTGAGTCGATCGCCCTCGACGACCTGACCTGGGCGTACGACGTCCTGGTCCGCACCCTCGGCTGAGGTACCCCGGTCCCGGTTCCTAGACTCCGGCGGCCATGCCCATCGACATCGACATCGCCCATGTGGCGCGTCTCGCCCGGCTCGACCTGACCGACGCCGAGCTCGAGACGTACAAGACCCAGTTGGGAGCGATCCTCGACCACGCCGCCCAGGTGCAGACCCTGGCGGGGGAGCCACACATCGAGTCGGCGCATCCCCTTGGGTTCGTCAACGCCTTCCGTGAGGACGTGGTCGGCCCCTCCCTCGACCGGGAAGAGGTCCTGGCCCAGGCGCCGGCCCGCGAGGATGGCTACTTCGTGGTCCCACCGGCCCTGGATGAATGAGCCGACTTCCACACACGCTGCCTGTGCCCTCACCCGGCCGCGCTGTCGGGGCGGGGGGTCTGAGGGGGGTCGTCCCCCCTCACCTCGAAATGGAGACTCTATGAGCGAGCTCCACGAACTGACCATCGTCGAGGCCGGTGGAAGCTCCGCTCCGGGGAGTTGTCTGCCGTCGACCTGCTCGACGCCGTGCTCGACCGCGCCCACCAGACCGAGGCCCAGCTCCACGCCTATCCTGACCCTCGACCGGGACGGAGCCGGAGCGGCCGCGGCGGCGCCGACGCCGACTCGCCGCCGGAGACGACCTCGGGCCGCTCCATGGGATCCCGATCGCGCTCAAGGACAACATGTGCACCCGCGGGCTGGAGACCACGGCCGCTTCACAGATCCTCGCCGGATACCGCCCGCCTTACGACGCCACTGTCGTCACCAGGCTGCGCGAGGCCGGGGCCGTGATCGTGGGCAAGACCAACCTCGACGAGTTCGCCATGGGCTCGTCCACGGAGAACTCGGCATATGGCCCGTCGTACAACCCGTGGGACATCAGCCGGGTGCCCGGAGGGTCATCGGGTGGTTCGGCCGCGGCCGTCGCCGCCGGCTCGGCCTTGGTGGGCCTTCGGCTCCGACACCGGCGGCTCGATACGCCAGCCGGCGTCGCTCTGCGGCATCGTCGGGTTCAAGCCCACCTACGGCACGGTCAGCCGATACGGCCTGATCGCCTTCGCCTCCTCGCTCGACCAGATCGGCCCCCTGGCCAAGACTGTCGAGGACGCCGCCCTCACTGCTGGAGACGGTCTGGGGCCACGACCGCCCGACGCCACCTCCTATCCCGGTGACGTATCCCGACCTCAGCGCCGATCTCGATTGCGGGGTCGCCGGGATGCGGATCGGCGTGGTCACCGAGTTGGCCGGTGAGGGTTACGAGCCGGCCGTCGAGTCGAGCCGTCACCGACATGGTCGAGAAGCTCGCCGGCGGCCGGTGCCGAGATCGTGGAGCTCTCGTTGCCGACCTTCGACAGTCGCCCTTCGGCCTACTACCTGATCGCCCCGGCCGAGGCCTCGGCCAACCTCGCCCGTTTCGACGGCATCCGGTACGGGCTACCGCGTCGACGGCGCCACCACCGAGGATCTGATGGCCCGGACCCGCGCCGAGGGGTTCGGCCCCGAGGTGACCCGCCGCATCCTGCTCGGGACCTACGCCCTCTCGGCCGGCTACTACGACGCCTTCTATGGACAGGCGCAGAAGGTCCGAGCCGCGATCCAGGACGACTTCGCCCGTGCCTACGAGCAGGTCGATGCCCTGGTCTCGCCGACCAGCCCCACCGTCGCCTTCGAGGCGGGGGAACGGGTCCACGATCCGCTGGCCATGTATCTGTCCGACATCTGCACCATCCCCTCGAACCTCTCCGGGCACCCGGCGATGTCGGTTCCGATCGGGCTCGACGACCAGCGGTCTGCCGATCGGCTTCCAGGTGATGGCCCCGGCCCTGGGCGAGGGCGACGATGTTCCGGGTGGGCGGCCGAAGTGGAGAGGCTCGCCGGCTTTCTCCAGCCGCCCCGTGATCGCCGAGGTGGCGGCGTCATGAGCTGGGAGCCGGTGATCGGCATCGAGGTCCATGTCGAGCTGTGCCACGGATTCGAAGATGTTCTGCGAGTGCGCCGTCAGCTTCGGTGAAGAGCCCAACACCAACGTGTGCCCGGTGTGCCTGGGTCTCCCCGGCGCCCTCCCGGTGACCAACGCCAGGCCATCGAGTCGATCATCGACATCGGGCTGGCCCTGGACTGCGAACGTCGCCGCCCGGTCGGTGTTCCACCGGAAGAACTACTTCTACGCCGACCTCCCCAAGAACTATCAGATCTCCCAGTTCGACGTGCCGGTCTGCACGGACGGTCGGCTCGACGTGGTCGTCGACGGGGCGACACGGGTGATCGGCATCGAACGGGCCCACATGGAGGAGGACACCGGCAAGTCGACCCACATCGGGGTCGGTGGTCGCATCCATGGCGCCGAGTCGACCCTGCTCGACTTCAACCGGTCCGGCGTGCCCCTGGTCGAGATCGTGTCCAAGCCGGACATCCGCAGCGCCGCCGAGGCCCGGGCCTACGCCCAGGAGCTGCGGTCGATCGTCGCCGAGCTCGGTGTCTCCGACGCCAGTCTCGAGGAAGGCTCGATCCGATTCGACGCCAACGTCTCGGTGCGGCCCGAGGGAACCGAGGCGTTGGGCATCAAGGTCGAGATCAAGAACATGAACTCGTTCCGCTCTCTGGAACGAGCCGTCGAGTTCGAGATCGAACGTCAGGTCCAGGTCATCGAGGCCGGCGGCGTCATCATCCAGGAGACCCGGCACTGGGACGAGGAGGCCGGTGTCACCCACTCGATGCGCACCAAGGAAGGCTCCTCCGACTACCGCTACTTCACCGAGCCCGACCTCGTGCCGATGGTGATGGACGATGTCTGGGTCGGCCGAGGTCAGAGCCGGTATCCCCGAGCTGCCCGCGCAGCGCCGCATGCGCTACGTCTCCGGGGGGTTGGACATCTCCGCCGCCGGGGTCCTCAGCGACATGCCGTCGGGTTTGCGGCGATCTCTTCGACGAGGCCGTCGCCGCCGGCGCCGCCCCGAGGCCGGCGGCCAACTGGGTCACCGGCGAGATCAATGCCTGGCTCCGTCGTGCCGGGGACGACACCGTGGTGCCGGTCACCGGCGCCCAGCTGGCCGAACTGGTGGCGATGATCGAAGACGGCACCGTCTCCTCTTCTGCGGCGAAGGAGGTCTTGGAGGGTGTGCTCACCGGCGAGGGGGACCCCCGTGCCGTCGCCCAACGGCAGCGATCTGGTCCAGATCTCCGACACCGGCGCTCTCGATGCGGCGGTCGACGAAGTGCTCGCCGCCAACCCCGAGGCGGTCGACTCCTACCGAGCGGGTGAGGCCAAGGTGGTCGGCTTCCTGGTCGGCCAGGTGATGAGGGCCACCGGGGGCAAGGCCGATCCCAAGCTGGTCAACGAGATCTCTCGCTCGAGAAGCTCTCCGGCTAGGTAGGGATCTCCGTCTCCCCGCCCACCGACCGTGTCCCCATCTCCCGCATGAAGTTGGAGAAGATCCCTGCGGGCGATGTGAGGAGGACGAGCACCAGGAGCTGCAGGACGCCGAGACTGGCCCAGAAGAGGTTCGCCACGGCGGTGAGGCCGACAGACCCCCAGTTGTCACGTAGACCCTCAGCGACAGGGGGTCCCAAATCACTGGATCGGGCCGTCGCACCCGCCACAGGTCGCTGAGCTCGCGATGAGGACCACCAGATGCCGACCCGATTCGGATCGTGAGGGGGTCCTCATCCGGTGAAAGTGTGAATCGGCACGAGGGTGAGACAGAGGAATGCGAGCGTCAGAGCATGCCGCACGATCGTCTTCACCCGCCACAGGTTGACCGGGTCCCAGCCGCTGGGATCGTCACGAAGCCAGGCGATGACGGCACCGAACCCGGCGAGACTGACCGAAAGGCCGGCGATCGTCGTGAAGAACGGCTGCCCTTCCATGGAGAGTCGATGGTAGAACCCCGATGTTCACAGAACCTGTCATCGTCGGGCACCGGTAATGCCCGGGGCTTTCCGGTCCGAACCCCATTAACTTGAGCGGTGAAATGCCCCGCCAGACCAAGATCGTCGCCACCTTGGGACCCGCCGTGGCCAGTCCCGAAAGGGTGCGGTCACTCATCGAGGCCGGGATGGACGTCGCCAGGCTCAACTTCTCCCATGGCGGTCACGAGGTCCATCGGCAGTTTCCACGACTGGATCCGGACAGCTTCTGCCGAGTCGGGTCGCACCGTGGCCATCATGCAGGACATCCAGGGGCCCAAGTTCCGCATCGGCGAGTTTCCGGGCGGGGTGATCGATCGCAAGACGGACGCGAGGTGACCTCGTCCCCGATTCAGGCACCGGTGGCGCCGGGGCGCATACCGATCGGCTACGGGTCACTGCTCAGCGACGTCAACCCGGGTGATCGGGTCATCCTCGCTGACGGTCTGGTGTCCTGCGAGGTCGTGGGTAGCACCGACTCGGCGTTGCGGGCCCGGGTGATCATCGGTGGCTCGCTCTCCGACCACAAAGGAGTCGCCTTTCCCGACACCAGTCTTTCGGTTGGGAACATCACCACCAAAGACGAAGTGGACCTGGCACTTGGACTGAGCTCGGCGTCGACTTCGTCGCCGCATCTTTCGTCCGCAGCGGTGCCGATGTCGAGGCAGTCGCCGCCTTGCCGGTGACGTCCCGATCGTCGCCAAGATCGAGCTCGCCCAGGCCATCGACAACCTCGACGAGATCCTCAAGGTCGTCGTTCGGGGTGATGGTCGCCCGGGGTGATCTCGGTGTGCAGCTTCCCCTCGAGCGTTCCCGCTGATTCAGTCCGACATCCTCAAACGCAGAACACCGCCGGTAGGGTTGCGGTCACCGCCACCGAGATGCTGGAGTCGATGACTCACAACCCCCGACCCACCCGGGCCGAGGTCACCGATGTAGCCCATGCCGTCGAAGGGCGGCACCGATGCCGTGATGCTCTCGGGGGAGACCGCGGTGGGGGATTACCCGGTCCAGACCGTCAGAGCCATGGCCCGGATCTGTGAGACCATCGAGGAGGGCACCCTCGCCGGCCAGATGCCAGTCCCATTCGTCGCCGGTCAAACGACGTGGCATCGGCAGTCGCCCAGGCGGCCACCCAGATCGCCAAGAATGTGGGGCCAGGACCATCGTCGCTTTCACGGAGTCGGCAGCACCGCCCGGCTGATCTCCAAGTACCGCCCGACCAGCGAGTGGTCGCCTTCACCCCGCAACACCAATACGAGACGTCGCATGGCCCTGTACTGGGGGATCCAACCCCATGCCTTCGAACGACATGAATACACCGACGACGAGATGGCCGCCGCAGCGGAGATCCTCTAGGACGAGGGCGTCGCCGTGCCGGGTGAGTTAGTGGTGATGGTGGCCGGCGTGCCACCAAACGTCCAGGCTTCGACCAACGTGGTCAAGGTCCATCTGATCGGCACAGGCCCCCGGCTCCCTGGACTCCAATGAAGGGAGGCTAGCGGGCTTCACTGCACTAATCTCAGCCGACTATGGGTCAGGACGTTCAGATCAAAGACACGATGACGTTCGGGGATGTCCTCGTCATCGACACCGATCGCAGCTTCACGGGTCAGGACGGTCACTCCATCGCTCCCGGCGACGAGCGGCATGGCGTCCCAGGCCGGCTCGCCGACCGGTCTTTCTGCTCGATCTGGGCATCGACCACGTCCTGTCCTACAGAACACGGTCACGGTGCGTCGTCACGCCGGGTGGGACGAGGACTCGGCGGGCATGGCCGTCCCGACGCCACCCACGGTTTCCTCCGCTACTACTACGACGAAGAGGAATAGCCCCGTCTGGGTCAGGGCGCCGGAGAAGTTGGCGGTGCGGGAGCCGTCGTCGTAGTGGTCGGCGGGGGCGGTGGTGCCGTCGTCGTGGTGGTCGTGGTCGGGCATGCCACCGCCGTGCCCGGCACCTTGCAGGGGTGGACCTCGGTGATCTCACGCTGCGGCCGGTAGCGGACCACCCAGTCTGCTCCGCGAGCAATTCGGTCTCGGTGGCGCCCGAAGATGCGTCGGGTCACGTTGACCGTCCAGCCATCGGCGGCGGCCTGCACCTGTTGACTCTGGTTGAGCCCGAATTCGGGGTTGGCCCGGATCAGCGGCTCGTCGGGCTCGGTGATGTTGAGCCGTTCCGAGGTCTCGCCCTTGACGTGGAGGGCGGCGGGCCCTCCCTCGGACGCCACTCGGATGTGCGGCTCCCCGCCGCTCTGCTCACCCACCAGTGTCCGGCCGTCGTTGAACCCGAAGAACCGACGGTGATCGAGGTATCGGTGTAGCGGGTGTCGATCAGCATGGCGTGCTCACGGTTGTTGCGGAACTTGAGGTCGATGGATCGCCAGAACAGGGTGGCCTCGACTCCCTCCGGATAGCGGGAGAAGTAGATAGGAGTGCGGCTGATGCTCCACGTCCTGATACCCGCCCCAGAAGACCGCGTTGTACATGGTGGTGGTGAACTGGCTGGTCCCGCCCCCGATGGTGTCGACGATCTCGCCGGCGACGATCGAACCGGCGTCGACATAACCCTTCTCGATGGTGCGCTCACCGACGTGGTCGTTCAAGCTGAAAGTCTCCCCGGGGAGGACCAGGGTGCCATCGACGGCGTCGGCGATGAGTTGGATGTTGGTCACCCGGGGGGCGCAGCAGTCGTGATACGTCGTGAACTGGGAGACGAGGTGCTTGACGTTGAGGCCCTCGAGATACTCCGTGGTCACGTCGGGCTCGGCGCCCTCGACGATGGGCAGCTCACCCGATCGGGATGCCGTGAGGCTCGCCGCATGGAGACGGGTCGCTGTCTCCACCTCGTCGATCCGGGTGCC
Source organism: uncultured bacterium (assembly GCA_963751005.1). Taxonomy (GTDB): domain Bacteria; phylum Actinomycetota; class Acidimicrobiia; order Spongiisociales; family ZC4RG35; genus JANQRA01. The sequence continues at coordinate 146,690 of CAVVSY010000012.1, read as the reverse complement.
GTTGGCACCGGGGATCACCGAGACGGTGTTGTCGTCCTTGATGCGGAATTCGGCGTTGACCGGCTCGTCCTCGAACTGGCCGCGGAGGGGCTCAGATACGTGTCCACGACTTGGGGTCGAACGAGTTGACGATCTGCGCCGGATGAGTTGACGACGGTCTCCGACTTGAAGGCGGCCATGAGCTGTTCGACGGACATCACTGCCTGGTCGTCTTCGTAGGTGAGGGCGATCGGTCCCGCCAGCATCATCTGCGCCTCGGCGAGGGCGGCATCGACGTCGGCGTTGGTCAGCTCGGGATCGACCGTGACCGTGGGCACCTCGGTGGTGTCGGTCTCGGAGGAGAGGAGTGTGTCGAGGACGATTCCCTGCGCGGGGGCCGGTCGACCCCGACACCGTCGAGGGATAGACGGGGGTGAGCTCACCCTCCACGAGCCCGACCGAGCCGAGGTTGATCGGTTTTCCGATCACCTGGCTGTCCCACTCGTCGAAGAGCTCCTCCATGGCGATGTCGCTCACGGAGCCCTCGATGTCGATGTTGTGGTGGCGAAGATGTTGCCCAGCCAATCAGGAACTGGTTGGCGAAATTTCCGGTCCGACCCACCGCCATCGCCTCGTCGACGGCACGTTCGACGTCGATGTCCAGCCCGTGTATCCCGGCTCGAGGACGACCACCGAGCCGTCGACCACGAACTGTGCCTCACGGGCGAGACGCCCGATCTCGAGGGCGCTGACCGTGTTGGGGCCTCGTCCTCGGTCTTGCCCCCGACCTCGGCTTCGGCCACATCGACCCTGCCGATCACCTGACCCGCGGACACCCAGCGGTTCAGCCCGTAGATGGCGAAGAGGGCGAAGAAGAACCCGCCGACCACGATGACGGCGGCGATCAGGGGATGGATGCGAAACGAAAATTGATTCTTCATCAAGAAGGGCGCCCCAAATGGCCCGAGCCGAGGTCTGCCGATGGTACAGGTGCCACTGTGTTTTCGTTAACCAGTGTCGGACGAGTTGGGGTATACGCTCGGTTGGATGCCGGAATCGATTCCACGTTCGGTCACCGGTGAGGAGATCCGGGTCACTGCCTCAACGTACGTGGCGTGGAAAAAGTGCCCCGAGTCGGCCAACGTGAGGCTCCAGGGGATCTACGGCCCCGACACCAGGCCTGCCTTCCTGGGCACACTCGCCCACCGGATCTTCAGTCGTCACCTGACCTCCGGCCCCATCGCCGACGACGAGTTCGTGCAGGCCTGCAGGGAGGAGATCGGGGGCTCCGGCCTCAACATGAAGATCGCCGGCGTCGGGCTCAAGCCGTCGGCCCTGGCCGCCGTGATCGAGGAGGTCCGCGGTCTCTACCACCGTTTCGTCGACTTCCCCGGTGAGGGTTTCGACAGCTCGGAAGTGGCCCTCGACCATCTGACCGACACCGGCACGAGACTGACCGGGACCGTCGACGCGGTCTACCGCGAGGACCTGGGCGGCCATCGTCTCGTCGATTGGAAGACGGGGGAGCTGGGTGATGCCGAGGACCAGCTGCTGTTCTACGCGCTGGTGTGGTCGTTGGAGCGCGGCGACATCCCGGCCTTCGTCGAGGCGGTCTCGGTCCGCACCGGGGAGCGTTTCCACACCGTGCCCTCCACCGCCGACGTCGATCGAGTGCGAGCCGAGGTCGACCGGATGGTCACCGAGATCCGTGACGCTTGGGCTGGCGGGACCGCACTGGAGCGTCATGGGGGGCCGTGGTGCCGCTATTGCCCTGTTCTCAGCGACTGTGCCGAGGGAAGGTCGACGACGGCTCTGCTCGGAGATGGATGAGGGGGCAGCCCCGCGGCCACCCCGAGCAGTGCCGTCACATCACCGGTTCAGCAGCTGCAGCAGCCGGAGCCACCGCAACAGTCACCGGGATCGGTGTTGCGAAGTGTCATCATCCCTCCTTGGATAGATCGACAGGCTTCGATACATCGATATTGGTCGATATATCGATGAAAGTCAATGTATGATGGAGACATGCAGGTGAGCATGGAACTGACGGACATGTGCTGCACCCCTCTCCATGAGGGTGCGATCGACGAGGACCAGGCCACAGCCATGGCGTCGATGCTCGCCGCCCTGGCCGACCCGGTCCGGCTTGCGCATCGTCTCGATGTTGATCGACTCGCCCGACGGGTCGTGCTGCGGATGCGATCTCGAGCAGCCGCTCGGGTTGTCCCAGCCCACCATCTCCCATCATCTCAGGGTACTTGCGGGAGTCGGGCCTGGTCACGGGGGACAAGCAGGGCAGGTGGGTCCACTACCAGGTGGTTCCTGAGCGTTTGGCCGAACTCGCCAGCGATCACACCTCAACCTGCTCTCGTCTAGCCGCGCCTCCTCGAGGGCCTCGGCGGAACGCAGCGAAGATCTCTCTGATGCTCTCCTTCGAGACGCTCGGGATGCCACTGCACTCCGAGGGCCCACCAGTCGCCGTCACATCGAGCCGCCTCGATCAGACCGTCGTCCGTTCGGCCCTCCACCAGCAGTCCTTCGGCCAGAGCGTCCCATCACCCTGGTGATGAAGGGTGTTCACCTTTGCCTCGTTGGTCCCGTAGATGTCCGCCAGCAGCGAACCGGGCTCGAACCCACGACGTGGCGACGGGCGTTCATCTCCTCGTGGTCCCCGCCGATCAGGTCGTGGGTACTCCGCCGGCTGACGTCACCTCCTGCTCCAGGGTGCCACCCAAGGCGACGTTGACCAGTTGCAGGCCACGGCAGATCGCGAGGACGGGCTTGCCCTGACGACGCGCAGCCGCGACCACAGCGATCTCGAACTGGTCGGAAGCCCTGCTCACCTTGGTCGAGGCGGTGTTGACCTCTCCGTAAGTCAAGGGGTCGATGTCGTCGCCGCCAGAGAGGACGACACCTTCCACGAGGGCGACCAGCCCCTCGGCGGTGGCCGGATCGAGTGACGACGGGAACATCAGAGGAGTCATCCGCCGCTTCGACCACGGAGTCGGTGTAGAAGGTGGACAGGGTCTGCAGGTCGTCCGGCCCGTAGAAGGTGTCCAGCCTTCTTTCCACGATGTGATCCCGACGATAGGGCTCATCGCTCCACCTCCGACTTGTAATGCCGGGCTCCCGGGCCAACGGGTGCTCTGACGCCGCTGGAACTCCCAATCGCCACCGAGGGCAGTCGACACGACTTCTTCGGATTCGCTGGGTTGGGCGCCAACCTCGGGACGCACCGGCACCTCGCCTTCGACGATGGTGTTTGTCAGGGCTCCGAGACCCTCCACTTCGACAGTGACGACGTCGCCGGGCTCCACAGGTCTCGATCCTGCAGGGGTCCCACTCAGGATCACGTCGCCGGGGAGCAGCGTGATGGTGCGGGCCAGATCGGCCACGAGATAGTGCATGTCCCACTCCATCTCGGAGGTGTTTCCAGATTGTCGCACCTCGCCGTTGACCAATGTGCGGATCTCCTTGTCGTGGAAGTCCCAGTCGGTCACCAGACCAGGGGCCGATCGGACAAAGTGTGTCGGACCCCTTCACCCTCAGCATCGAGCCGGCGTCGGTGTCACGGAAGTCGTGGAGACCGAAGTCGTCGGCGATGGTGTAGCCGGCGATGTGGACGGCAGCGTCATCGAGGCGAGATGGCGACGTCGTGCGCCCCGATGACGATTGCCATCTCCCCTTCGAAGTTCAGGTACCGGCATCCAGGCGGGCGTACCACGACTCCCCGAGTGCGCCGTTGAGGGAGCTGGTCGGCTTCTGGAAGTAGGTCGGAGCCGGGGGCAGCGTGGTCATGAACTCCTCGACCCGGCTTCGATAAGTGAGATGGGTGGCGATGATCTTGGTCGGCTCCACCGGGGGGAGGTGATGTGCGTCGGCGATCGGCAACCGCTCCCCGTGCTCGGTGACGAGATGGCCGTCTTCGAGCAGGGCCGGCACGGGCCGGCCGTCGATGAGGATCCTGCGGTGCTCGGCCATCCCGGCTGACGCTAACGCCTACGCCACCGGTGCGGCCCAGATCTGGAACCCGGCAGTGCCGGTACCGTCCGGTCCCGATGCCGGGGTGGCGGTGACGATCACGACCCGATCGGGACTGACCCCGAGACTCGAAACCAGTGACCCGTCAACGAGCAGATCCCCCAGGTCGGTGATCGACCAGGTCTCCGCGTCCTCGGTGAAGATGAGCGCGAAATGCTCCGGGGTGTACTGCCAGGCCTCCTCCCCCCAGTACGCAGCTTCGGCCTCGGTCAGCTCGTCGAAGGTCCACTCGACCGTCTCCTCGCCGACACCGAGCCGGACCGTCTGCGTCTTCGGATCGACCTCGAGCCCTGGCGGCGATGCGACTCCCCACACCGGCCATGACCCGGTGGCGCCCGAAGGCGTCGACAGACCCGATCATCCCGACCACGAGATCGAGGGAGAGGTGGTAACCGTCGCGGGTGATGACGATCGGCTGACGGCTCAGCTCCGGCTGTGGACGGTCGCGGAAGCCCTCCGCGGTCAGGGCCAGCCCGGCTTCGCCGGCACCGAGGTTCCGAGTGTCCACTGGATCTGCGGGGGAACCGCTGGGCCAGGTCACCGACCTCCTCCCAGTTCGAGCCATCGAAGGAGTCGAGGAGACTCACGCCGGTCGTGTCCGTCGTGGGGCCGAACAGTCTCCCGTTCCACGTTCTGGCCATGCCCGCGCCGCCGTACGGCCCGGAGGCGACCTGCTCCCAGATTGCGCCGTCCCAGCTCTTCCAGATCCCGGCGCCGTCGTTCCCCCATCCGAAGGCCAGAAGGCTTCCGTCGGGCGCTGGCGTCAACGTGTCGATCCAGCCGGCGTCGTCGTACCGTCGTGCGATCGGAACTCGCCCCCGTCGACCGAGGTCCAGACGCTCGCTTCCTGCTCGCCGAGTCCTCGTTGGATCTGATCGATATCCGTCATCGGTGAGACCCATCTCGCTGCCGGTCAATGTGAGCACGGCGAGGCCGAGCAGGCCGTAGAAGGTGAAACGGAAATCGCCCTCATGCTCTCGAGTCCCCAGTGCAAGGCGAGGGCCGGGTCGTAACCGGCCGCGTCCAGGCCTCGCTCGATCAGCTCCTGCCGCCCGAGATTTCCTCGGCGGCACCGCGATCGAGCCGATCGGTGCCTCCCACCGCGAGGAGGCTGACCCCGGCGGCGCCATCCGACATGGTGACCGGCTCGGTGTCCCAGTCGCACCGTCGGACGACCGGCGCATGTTCAGAGCTCGACCCTCAGGTGTCTCCTCGACGGCGACAGCGCCTGGGGGTGCGATCACATCGACGGCCCGAGATGCCCGTCGACGACGAGGACGTGCCCAGATCGTCCCACGGACACCGTCCCGGGACCGCCAGGCAGACAGCTCGTCGCCGCAACCTCGGGATCGCTCTCCGTGACGGTGAACAGATAGGTCCGATCGCCATGGTTGACCAGGGGCAGCGCCGTGCCCTCATCGACCGACAAAACCGGTTCCCACTCGAAGGGCTGACCGACGGCGATCTGGTCGACCGTGAAGGTCTCGAGGTCGATCTGCGCGGTCGGGCTCGGGGTCGTCGACGGGGTCGGCTCGATTGCTGCTTCCTCGCCACCGGTTTCGGTGAGCACCCCGAACACGACGGCTCCTGCGGCGAGGGCGCCCACCCCTGCCAGGAGCCAGCCGCCACGGGGTCGTCGTTCGCTCTTGGGCTCGTTCCGTCGGGGAGGACCACGGTGACAGAACGATACGACAGGTCGCTCGCCTTACCGTCGCGTTAGGTTCGGGACCGAACCAGATGGCCGCACTCGACCGCTCCGATGACCCGTTCGTCGACATCACGTCGCACGACACCTATCTCGGCGCCGTTTCCCCACGCCGCCTTCCGACGGCTCCGCGCGGAGCAGCCGGTCGCCTGGACCGACCGACACCGACGGCACGCGGCTTCTGGTCGGTCACCAGACATGCCGAAGTCTCCGAGGTGAGCCGGACTACCGCCGCTTCACCGCATCGCGTGGGATCACGCATCGAGTCGATGGACCCGGAGGAGCTCGAAGCGAGACGGTCGATGATGGAGCTCGACCCGCCGGACCACACCCGTCTCCGCCGTCTGGTCCAGCCGGGATTCACCCCCAAGGTCACCGCGACCTACGAGGAGGCATTTCGCACGCTGGTGGACGTCGTCCTCGACCGGGTGCTCCCTCTGGGCGAGTTCGACTTCGTCACCGAGATCGCCCGTGAGCTGCCCATCCGCATGCTGTGCCGGTTGCTCGGGATCCCCGAGTCCGATGCCGGGCGATGGTGGCCTGGGGCGATCAGATGATCTCGAACGCCGATCCCGAGTACACGCCGGTCATCATCGACAAGGACGACACCGAGGAGTATCGGCTCCTGCCCTTTCGCTCACCGGCCGCCCTGGAGGTGTTCCGGTATGCGGAGGAGATCGCCTTGGAGAGGCGGCGGTCGCCGCGCGACGACATCATCACCACCCTCCTCACCGCCGAGCCCGACGGCGAGCCGCTCACCGACCTCGAGTTCAAGAACTTCTTCACCCTGATGATGGTTGCCGGCAACGAGACGACCCGGCACACCATCAGCCATGGCCTGCTCTCACTGCAAGAGAGCCCGGATCAGCTCGATCTGTGGCGGACCGATCTCCACGGGCTCTCCGAGTCCGCCACCGACGAGATCCTGCGCACCTCCTCGGTGACGATGCATTTCCGCCGCACCGCGGCCGTGGACACCACGATCGGCGACGTCACTGTTGGGGAAGGCGATCGGGTGGTCATGTGGTACACGTCCGCCAATCACGACGAGGACGTGTTCGACGATCCCGTTCGACTTCGACATCACGAGGAGACCGAACCCGCATCTGGCTTTCGGCACCGGCCGTCACAAGTGTCTCGGCGCCTCCCTCGCCGAGTTGGAGGTCCGGGTGTTCTTCGAGGAGTTCCTCGAGCGGGTGGACTCGTTCCGGGTCGGTGAGCCCGATCGTCTCCGCTCCAACTTCATCCGTGGGATCAAGCATCTCCCGGTGGAGGTGAGCTGAGTCGCTGCCGCCCGGCCCTCCACAGCTTGGTGGCCAACAAGGCCGACATGATCACCCCGGTGAGGAGCACCGCTTGACCGGTGAAGGGGGTGAGGAGGATCAGACAGACGGCTGCCACCGCCCTGACGTTGTGACCGAGCCCACCGTGCCTCGGCACGTAGTGAAGGATCCAGAGCGTGGCGATGTAGGCGGCGGCAGGGATGGCGAACGCCGCTCCCGCCCCATATCCGCCGATGTGGCCGTGTCCGGTGGCGTGGTCGATCGACACTGCCAATCCGGCACCGACCGCTGCCGCCGACGCCCAGACCAGATAATGGCCATATCCCCAGGTGAAGACGCTGCGGAATGAGGTGAGGAGGTCGTGGCTCCGCTGAGCGAAGTAGAGCCACCACATCGAGAAGACGCTGATGAGCCCGCCAACGATGATGAGGATCAGGTCGACCGACCCGGCGATCTCTCCCATCACCGTCTGGATGGCCAGCGAAGAGGCGAGGATCGACTCTCCCAAGACGATGATGGTGAACAGGCCGTAGCGCTCCTCGATGTGCTCCCGGTGCCACGTGGTCAGTGATGCCGACTCGGCCCACACAGGCACTGCGAGCTCGGCTACGACCAGCAAGGCGAACCCGAGTGTCGTCATTCCTTCGGGGGCGAAGAGCAGGAGGATCCAGCCGATCTGGACGAGCGCCACTCCGCCGGCATAGCGAAAGGCGGCGGGTGCGTGCTCCGGGTCGTCGCGTCCGGCCCGGACCCATAGCGAGACCAGGGCGAGTCGCATCACGACGTAACCGATGGTGACAACGGTGAAGTCGCCCACGTCGAATGCCTGGGGCACCCCTGCCGCCATGATCAGGCAGCCCGTGATACCGGCGAACGTGGCAAGCCGGTAGGGGACATCGTCGGTGTCGTAGGCCGACGCGAACCACGTGAAGTTCATCCACGCCCACCAGATGGCGAAGAACACCTGGAAGTAGCGGACGATCGCCTCACCGACCAGCCCCTCGACGACGTCGTGGTGGAGGGCGGCAGCTGCGAAGGCGATGGCGACCACGAAGACGAGGTCGAACAGGAGCTCGAGCGGGGTCGCGGTTCGACCGTCCTCGTCGTCGGGAGCGACCCACCATTGGCACCTTCCAGCGGGATGTCGTCGAGGCCATGGCAGGAATTTAGGGGTTGACAGGGGGTGTCGGCGAGACCTAGAATCGAACATATGTTCGATCACGCAGAATCGGTGATCGGGCTCTTGCCGGGGGAGAGGCCGCAAGACCTCCAGGCTGAGGACGATCTCGCCTACCTCATGACCCAGTTGGAGTTGGCGGATGGCTGGGTGGACGACGAGCGTCAATTGCTTCCCGACGATCTCGACGTCCTGCCTCCCGGCCCACTCCTCGCCCTGATCGTCTCCTCGGTCGATCCGTCCCGATTGAACGGCCATGACCTGGTCCGGCTGATGAAGGCCAGGGCCCGTCTCTCCTCACATCACGAAGCCACCAAGTACGTGGCAATGGCGGAGATCGCCTTTGCCCCGCCCTCCGGCCCGGAGTCGGACGTGTTGAGGTCATCCCAACAGGTCGAGTACGCCGCGCTCGAGATCGGGGCTGCCCTGTCGTTGACCCGGCGGTCTTCCGAGGACCAGCTATCCCGGGCGGTGTCTCTCACCGGTCGGCTGCGTCGAGTCCTCGAGGTATTCACGGCCGGCGACCTCGACCTGCCCCGGGTGCGGGTGTTCGACGACACCCTGGGTCATCTCCCCCAGGAGACGATCGACGCTGTGCTCGACGAGTGCCTGGCCGACTCGGTCGAAATGACCACAGGGCAGCTGCGGGCTCGTCTCGGCAAGCTGGTGATGATCCACGACCCCGACGGGTCTCGCTCCTCCTACGAGCATGGCTTGGCCGAACGTCGGGTCACAGCCGGGTCCAACCCGGATCACACCGCCAACTTCGGCATCTACTCCGCACCGCCCGACCAGGTGGCGGCGGCCCGGGCCCATGTCGAGGAGCTTGCTCAAGCCCTGCAGGACAGAAGGGGAGGAGCGGACCCTCGACCAGCTACGCGCCGATGTCGCCCTTGGTCTGTTGACCGGCAGGAGGGACGGTCAGCCGGGTGTCGGCAAGGTCCACGTCAACATCACGGCGGAGACCCTCGCCCGACTGTCCGATCAGCCCGCCGAGCTCGAAGGGTTCGGGCCGGTGATCGCCGAGATCGGCCGGAAGACCGTGATGGAGAACATCGACGGTGAGTGGACGTTCACCGTGACCGATCAGGGCCGACCCGTCGCCACCGGCACCCTCTCCCGCCGTCCCACCACCTCGCAGACCCGTCAGGTCGCCGCCGAATACCGCACCTGTGTCATGGTCAATTGCCGTTTCCCGGTACACGACTGCGACCTCGACCATCGCCAACCGGTATCGGAAGGCGGCGCAACCGAAAACGACAACCTGGCGCCACTTTGCCGCCACCATCACATGGCCCGTCACCACACACAGTGGCGGGTGGTCCGACTCCCCAACGGCGACCACCAGTGGACGAGCCCCCTCGGTCACACCTACATCAAGCGACGAGGGCCGCCCGGCGACTCGTGAGTGGGCGGGTCAACGGAACGAGCTTGCAGCGCATATGCCGGTTCGCGGGTGGGACGGGGGTCGCGAGGCCGTCGCCCGGATCGAGGCCGCCGCAGCCGTTTAGGCCGAAGCGGCCTCGGGTTCGATGACGACTATGGGGATCTCCCGGTCTGTCTTCTTCTGGTAGCTGTGGTAGTCGGGCCAGATCCCCGTCATCTGCTCCCAGAGACGATCCCGCTCTGGGCCGGTCACGGTTCGGGCACGTCCGGGGAACACCTCGGGGCCGACCTGCAGCAACACTTCGGGCTCATCGCTGAGGTTCAGGTACCAAGCGGGATGTGCCGGCGCCCCGCCCTTGGAGGCGACGACCACGAAGTCGTCCCCGTCCTTGCCGTAAATGAGTGCGCTGCGCCGCAGCTTCCGGGTCTTGCGGCCCCGGGTGGTGAGGAGGAGAGTGTCGGTGCCTTTCCAACGGTGGCCCTTGCGACCGTCGGTGGCGACATATTCGTCGATGTGGCTGGCGACCCAGCCAGTTGGGCTGTCGTAGATCTTCTCGTCTGTCGGTTGGCTCATCGCCACGAAACTAGTGATAGACACATCGAGGTCGTTGGTGCCGGCTGAGGACGGCCTAACCGATCAGGGTCTTCTCGATGATGTCGATGGCGTGGTCGACGTGGTCGGTGGTCGTGCGACGGTTGAGCACGGCGAACCTGAGGATGAAACGATCCCCGATGATCGTCGGGCTGAGATGAACGGAGCGGTCGTCGTTGACCGCCTGCCAGGCGAGACGGCCCAGGTCGTCGTCCTCGAAGCCGAAGGCGACGATCGACAGGTCCGGTGCCCAGGAGGCCTTGATGCCGGGGATGCCGCGGAGACGGTCGTAGGCGTGGGCGGCGATGTCGAGACTGGAGTCGAGCGCCTCCCGGAAAGGTGCGATTCCGTGTAATTGCAGCGGCAACCACACCGAGAGGGCGCGGAACGGTCGACTCAACTCCGGACCGAGTGAGGCGATGTCCCGGATCCCGTTGTAGGAGTCGTCGTCACGCAGGTATGCGCCCCGGCCCAGATGGGCGTCGACCAGGTCACTCTCCCTCCTGGCGATGAGAGCGCCGACACCGAACGGGATGGAGAGGCCTTTGTGGGGGTCGAGGGCGATGGTGTCGGCCCGGCTGATCCCGTCGAGCACTCCCTTTCCCCGCTCGGTCAGCTGGAAGAACCCGCCGTATGCCGCATCGACATGCAGCCACATCGATTCCTCCTCCACCAGGTTGGCGATCGGTCCCAACGGGTCGACCGTCCCCGTATCGGTGGTGCCGGCGGAGGCGATGACCAGGGACGGCTTCCTGCCGGCGGCACGGTCAGCCGCCACCTGTCTCCGCAACGCGGGAACGTCGATCCGCAGGTCCGAGTCGACGGCGACCTTCTCCACCTGGTCGTTGCGGAAGCCGGCGAGCCGGGCGGCCTTGGCGGCGGAGTGATGGGTGTGCGGTGACACGTAGATCACACCGGAGCCGAAGTCGTCGCCGAGCATGACGGTCCGAGCAGTCACCAGCCCGGTGAAGTTGGCCATCGACCCGCCCGACAGCAGCAGCCCGGAGGACTCCGGACCGAACCCGAAGATGGCGCGGAGCCAGTCGACCACGCCGTGCTCGATGGCGGAGAACCCCGGCGCGGCCGAGGCGACCCCGGTGTAGCGATTGAGACCGGCGGCGAGGAACTCGCCCAGGGCCGCGGTGTACATGCCGGCGTTGGGGATGTAGGAGAGATGCCCACCAGAGGGGTGCATGTGGCCGTCTCTGCCGGCACGTTCCAGATCGTCGAGGATCGCCTCCAGGGGCCGTCCCGTTTCCTCCGGGGCCCGACGGAAGGCGGTGAGGGATGCGGCATCCAACTCGATCCCGTGGGCGTCCATCTCGGCGGCCCGTTCGTACCAGTCGTCGAGGAAGGCGACGACTGCTTCGGTCATCTCCGCCCTGGCCACCCGGTCGGGCTCGAGTGAGTTCGCCATCGTCGGACAAGGTAATCGTCTCCCCGACCCTGCGTCCATGTCGGGGGCCCATCTACGATCAAGTTGCGATGACCATCGAATTCGACCGGTTGCGGCTGCTCTGGCCCGACCATCTCGGTCTCGCCCGTGGCAAGTACCTCACGCCAGAGAAGGCCACGAGCGGGACGGCCCACTGCATCTCGCTGTTCACGCTGGGTTTCGATCGGGAGATGACCCCCCACGATGGCGGGCTCTTCTGGCAGGGTCTGCCCGACTGCGACGCCCGGTTCGACGAGTCGTCGGTGCGTCCCGGGTGGCAGGACGGCACCGCCGTGGTCATCCCCGACATCGTCAGGGGTGGGGTGCCGGTGCCGCTCGCCCCCCGCAACGTCCTCATCGACGCGATCGCTCGTTGGGAGAGCCAGGGAATGACCCCGATGGTCGGCATCGAGCTGGAGGCGTTCCTGTTCCAACCCGACGGCGACGGTGGCTGGAAGCCGATCGACACTCCGGGGGCGTATGTGTACGGGACCGGCTCCGCCGTCGATCCCAGCGGGACCATCGACGAGATCATGACCACCGCTGCCCGGGCCGGTCTCCGTCTCGAATCGGTGAACAGCGAGTACGACAACGGGCAGTTCGAGCTCACCCTGAGCTACGACCATGCCCTCCTCGCCGCCGACGACGCCTTCCTCTTCAAGGTCATGGCCCGGGAGGTCGCCGCGAGCCGGGGAATGCTGCTGACCTTCATGGGCAAGCCGATCAACGGGAGGGGCGGGTCCGGTCTCCACGTGAACCTCTCCGTTCGACGACCGGGATGGCCGCAACACCCTCCAGGACCCCGACACCGACGACGGGCTGTCCGCCATGGCCCGGTCGGTCATGGCGGGGATGCTCCATCACCACGTCGGGATGACGGCGCTCCTCGCCCCCACGGTCAACGCCTACAAACGACTCCAGCCCGGCTCGATGTGCGGGTACTGGGCGAACTGGGGCTACGACCATCGCGGGGTGACGGTCCGGGTGCCGCCGGCCCGGGGCCAGGGGACCCGGCTCGAGCATCGGGTCGGCGACGGCTCGGTGACACCCCATCAGGCGATCGCCGCCATCCTCAGCGCCTCGTTGCTCGGGTACGAGAAGGGATACGAGCTCGAGCCGGCGGAGACCCTCGACTGCATCGAGCGCGCCTCCACCGACGTGACCACACCGGCCTCTCTTCGGGAGGCGCTCGACGCCCTCGAGGCCGACACCGACCTGGTGGAGACGTTCGGGGCGGCCTACGTCGACGGCTTCCTGACGGTGAAACGGGCCGAGTGGGACCGCTATCAGCGCTTCACGACCGATTGGGAGATGACCGAGTATCTCCCCTTCCTCTGATGGGGGCGTTTCTCTTCCCGCAGACGCCGTCGGGGCGGTCCTCACTCCTGCCCCCTCCCCCCTGGCACTACTCGGGTGAGATGATCACGGTCGAGTACCGGACCGATCCTGCCCGAGTCGCCGAGCTGCTCCCGGAGGGGGCCTCTCTCGCCGGGGACGATCCCGGCGCCGTCGCCCTCATCTGGGCCGACTGGCAATCGGCCGGCGACGACCTCTCGGAGACGCTCGACCCGGTGCGCAGCCAGTACAAGGAGTGCTTCGCCGTCATCCGCTGTGAATGGGACGACGCCACTTGGAGCCGTTGCCCGTTCATCTGGGTCGACAAGGACTTCGCCATGGTGCGTGGCTACCACCAGGGGTACCCGAAGAAGCTGGGTGAGATCTGGATGACCCGTCCCATCACCGTGGGTCGTGCCGGGCCCCGGCTCGAGCCTGGCGGGCGGTTCGGCGCGACGCTGAGTGCCGGAGGGCGCCGGTTGGCCGACGCCCGGATCACACTGACACACCAGGTGGATAGTCCCGGGTTCGTCAACGCCAACCCCATGCTCCACAACCGCTTCTGGCCGGCGATCGAGCCCGACGGGGCTCCTTCGATGGACGAGCTGGTGACCATGCGCGGCTACGACGGTGAGATCGCCGACGTCTGGGCTGCCGACGCCACCCTGGACATCCTCGAGTCCCCACACGACGAGCTCCACCTGCTCGCCCCGGAGGAGATCATCGGCGGCTTCTACCACCGGGTCGGCGTCTCCTGGAAGGGCGGGACCACGCTGCGTCCCACCTAGTCGACGGTGCCCTCGCTGATCTGGATGGTCTTCAGGTCGGAGTGGAAGTCGAGGGCGTAGTCGCCACCCTCCCGTCCGATGCCGGAGATGCGACAGCCTCCGAATGGAGCGGTCAGGTCGCGCACCAGGAAGGTGTTGACCCAGATCGTGCCGGCGCGAATCGCCGAGCCGACCCGATGCGCCCGCTCCTCGGAGCCGGTGTAGACGATCCCGGAGAGCCCATACTGGGTCGAGTTGGCCAGGGCGATCGCCTCTTGCTCGTCGGCGAAGGTCTGCAAGGTGAGCACGGGCCCGAACACCTCTCGTTGCACCACTTCCGAGTAGTTGTCCCGCGGCCGGATGAGTGTGGGCTCGTACCAGAGCCCGTCGCTCTTCCAACGTTCCCCGCCCCGCAGGACCTCGTCGCCGTCCTCCCTGGCCCGGGCCACGAATCCCTCGACCCTGGCGAGATGGTCGGGATGGATCAGCGGGGAGATGGTGGTCGCCGGGTTGCGGCTGTCGCCGAGGACGTGTTTGTCGGTGTGGGCGTGGAATCGATCGAGGAAGTCGGCGGCGATCGACTCCTCCACCAGGAGCCGGGTGCCGGCGAGACACACCTGGCCGGCGTCGTCGTACTGGCCCGGCCGCCTTCCGCGCCGCGGCCTCCAGGTCGCAGTCGGCGAAGACCAGGAACGGGCCCTTGCCTCCGAGCTCGGCGGTGAACGGGACGATGTTGCGCGCAGCCGCCACCCCGATATGGCGGCCGGTCTCCGGCGACCCGGTGAACGAGATCCGGCGGGCCCGTCGGTCGCCGACCAGGGCGGCGCCGACTTCGTCGCCGATCCCTTGGACCACGTTGAGCACGCCCGGCGGGATGCCCGCCTCGGCGGCGAGGTCGGCGAGCAGGGAAGCCGAGAGGGGCGCCCACTCGGCCGGTTTGAGGATGACGGTGTTGCCCGCGGCGAGGGCAGGCGCCAGCTTCCAGGTCGACAGGAGCCAGGGGGCATTCCACGGTGTGATGATCACCGCAGGCCCGGCCGGCATCCTCTCCACGAAGTTCTCGGTGCCCCGCGACGACCAGCGCCGTCCCTCGTAGCCGGCAGCGAGATCGGCGTAGTTGCGGAAGTTCTCGGCCCCTCGGTGGATGACTCGTGCCGTCAGACTCTCCAACAGCATCGCCATGTCGGCGCATTCGAGGACCGCGATGTCGTCGTTGTTGGCGTCGATCAGGTCGGCGAGACGATGGAGATGTGCAGCTCGATCCGCGGGGGACAACGCCGCCCAGCCGGGGAACGCCTCGACGGCGGCGCTGATCGCCCGATCGGCGGTGAGGGCGTCACCTCGGGCGACATCGGCGAGCTTCCAGTCCCAGTCGAGGGGCGAGCGCACCTCGAATGTCTGTTCCGAGACGACCCGTCTGCCCCCGATGAAGTGGTCGGGTGAGACCGCCACGGTGGAGACTTCGGCTCGGGGTGAGGGGATGGTCATCGGGGGATGGTGAGGGGTGCAGGATAAACTGCCGTCGCCGATGCCACGACCCCTGCACGACCACGACCCCGAGGTCGTCCTCGAAGCCGAACGCGACATCAGGGCCAGGCTGGGAGATCGCCCCCTCGACTTCGACGCCCTGCTCGCCGTCTCCAACATCTACCGGGCGGCCACCGCGGTGCGGCGCCGCATGGAGCGGGAGGTGCTCGACCCGGCCGGTCTCTCCTGGGGCGGTTTCACCATCCTGTTCGTCCTGTGGGTGTGGGGCCCCCGCGAGACCGGGGAGCTCGCCGAGGACTGCGGGGTGGCCAAGGGGACCCTCACCGGGTTGGTGGGCACCTTGGAGAAGGACGCCCTGGTCAGCCGGACGAGGCATCCTGAGGATGGGCGCAAGGTCGTGGTCCACCTGCAGCGCCGTGGGAGGAGACCATCGAGGATGTCTTCCCCGAGTTCAACGCCTTCGAGGCTCGGTTCACCGACCGATTGGACGAAGAGGAGATCCACGAGCTGGCCCGGCTGCTCCGTCTGGTGACGGCGACGGCCGAGGGCCTGCCCTTGGTGGATCCTCGGCCAGACCTGACCACTGCGTACTTGTTACCGTCAGACGTCTAGAGACCGAGGAGGACCACACATGGGCGAGATCGTCGGCGTCGGCCTGATCAGCCACGCCCCGACCATCATGTTCGACGAGCCGAGACGCCGGGAGCTCAACGAAGGCAAGGAGATCAGTCTCGTCCCCGGTCTGGTCCGTCTCCGCGACGAGGTCTTCGACCGTCTCGACGTCGACACCATCGTGATCATCGACTCCCATTGGGTCAGCACCGTGGAGCACATCCTCAGTGCCCACGACCATCGCTCCGGTCGCATGACGTCTTCCGAGCTTCCCCGCGGCATGGCCGGCGTCCCCTACGACTACGAGGGTGACCCCGAGCTGGCCCGACTCGCCGCCAGTCTCGGCGAGGAGCTCGGGACCCCGACCCACGCCACCGACGACGAGTACCTGCCGGTCTACTACGCCACGGTCAACCTGGTCCATTACCTCCATGACGACGAGAAGGTCGTCTCGGTCTCGTTGGTCCAGACCGGGGAGCCCGACGACTTCCTCACCATGGGCGAGGCGATCGGCGAGGCCGTCGCCAGACTCGACCGTCGTGTCGTCGTGCTGGCCTCGGGGGGCATGAGTCACACCTTCTGGCCCCTCTCCCAGATCGCCAAGCACGAGGCGTCCGACCCCGTCCACATCTTCACCCCCGAAGCCCGCGCCGCCGACGAGCTGCGTCTGAAGTGGATGGAGTCGGGTGACCATCGCCGCATCGTCGACACGATGGGCGAGTACATGGAGCACTCACCCGAGGGCGATTTCGGCCACTATCTGATGATGCTCGGGGCGGTGGGTGGTGCCGACTGCGTCGCCCCTGGTGAGCTGTTCAGCGACTACGAGAACGCCACCGGGACCGGTCAGGTCCATGTGTGGTTCGAACGACCCGCCGGGGGTTGGGTCGGCGCAGAATGAATGGCCACTAGCCGGGACAGCGAACCGGGTCGTGGCACAATCAGCCGTGTGGTTGCACTCAGTGACAGGAGCCGCTCCGGCGATGCCCTGCTGACGTCTGGCCGGCGCCCTCGAGTCTCTCGACCTCGGGCCCGACTTCGCCGGGCTGGCCATGGAGCGTGACCGGCTCGCCGGCACCATCCGGTCCTATCTGATCCCACGTTTGCTCGACCCCGATGCTCCCGATGACGGTGGTCTTCGCCGGTCCCACCGGGATCGGGGAAGTCCACGCTGGTCAACTCCCTGACCGGGCTCGACCTCTCCGCCGCCGGTGTCATCCGACCGACCACGAAGGCCCCGGTCGTCCTGGCCTCGGCTGCCCATGCAGCCGACTACGCCACCATCGCCGGCGTGGTCTGTGAGGTGGTGACCGGGTACGGCTCCGGTCCTCGCCGGGATGACCTTGGTCGACACCCCGGACCTCGACTCCACGTCTGTGGAGCACCGCGCCCTCGCCGAGCGTCTGATCGACAACGCCGATGTCGTGATCTTCGTGACGTCGGCTTTGCGGTATGCCGACGAGGTCCCGTGGCAGGTGTTGCGACGCGCCGTCGCCCGTGGCACCGATGTGATCCATGTGCTCAACCGGGTCGGCTCGGCGACATCCGGGGCGGCCGTCGACTTCCGGTCCCGACTGGCCGCAGCGGGGATGGACGACACCCTCATCACCGTCCCCGAGCATCACCTCCGCGATGGGGCGCAACGGGTCCCCGTCGATCGCAGTCCGGTCCCTGGGACGCAGTCTGGCGAAGCTGGCCGGGAGCCGCGAGGAGTCGGCCGACATGATCTACGCACGGGTGCTCCGGGCGACGGTCGGCCAGGTCGCCGAACTCACCCATGCCGTCCGGGAGTCGGCCCACGACCGTGACGACCTCGAAGCCGAGATCTCGGTGGAGATGGCCGCACGCGCCGCCGGCCTGTACACCGCCGGGATCGGTGACGGCCTGCACACCCCACCACCCGAGAGGGGCCAGCGATGGGCGATGCGGAGATGGCGGAGGGCAAACACGCTCGACGCGGCGACCATCGGCGGGTTGGAGCAGACGGTCGTCGACCGCGTCATCGCCCTGGTTCACGGTGACCTGAGACGATGGCTGGCCGACGAAAGCGGATTTCCCGAGGTCCCGCCCAGTCTGATCGTGGGTGAGACCCTCCCCGCGGTGCGTTCCGCGGCCGAGGCATGGATCCTCTACGTGCGGAGGATCGTCGAAGAGATCGGTGAGACCGACCGATGGCTGGGGGAATCGGCCCTCATCGCCGCCGCCACCGACGATGAGGAGAGCGCAGCTGCCAAGGCGCTGTGGCGGGAACACGCCCCGGTCCTCGTCGACCGGGCCCGCCGTGAGCTCACCGGACGGCTCGAAGTGGTCTATCAGCACGCGGGAAGCGTCCTGGTCGACCTGGTGTGTGACGGGCGAGGCGGTCTCGACGACACCGACCTCCGGTCGGCGCTCGGCGCGGTGACCGCGACTCTCGCTCTCGTCGATGCGTGACCGTCTGATCAGTCTCGTCGAGAAGGCGGATCTGGCGATTGCCTCCTGCTCTGGAGTGATCTCCGTCGAAGACCTGCAGCCGTTGATCGAATCGGTGAAGGCGGTGCGCACCCGAATGGCTTATCCGGAGGATGTGCTGGTCGTCGCCCTCGCCGGAGGCACCGGATCGGGGAAGTCATCGCTCGTCAATGCCATCGCCGGCGACGAGATCGCGGAGACAGGTGGGATCCGTCCCACCACGAGCCGGCCGATGGCGGCGGTCCCCGCCGATCGGGAGCGTGCCCTGGCCCCTCTCCTCGAGGCGATCGGGATCGCCGAATGGGCGACTCATGACCGCCCGGGGATCTGCATGGTCGATCTGCCCGACACCGACAGCGTCGTGGTCGAGCACCGCCACCGGGTCGACGCCTTGCTCCCCCTGGTAGATGTGGTCATCTGGGTCACGGATCCCGAGAAGTATCGAGACGCCCGGCTCCACCGTGACTATCTCGCCCCGCTGGCGGCGGATCACGGCTCCCATCTCTTCGTGCTCAACCAGATCGACCGCGTCGGCCCGGAGTCCGTGGACGCCCTCGTCGGCGACTTCAGACGCGCCCTGACCGCCGACGGGATCGAGACGCCGGTGGTGCTCACCACGGCGGCGGCACCCCCGGCAGGACCCCCGATCGGTGTGGACGAACTGGTCGCCCAGTTGCAGACCATGGCGGAGTCTCCGGTAGCCCTCTACCGAAAGCTCCTCGACGATGTCGCCGTCACCGCCGGTCGTCTCGAGGATCACAGCGGGATCACTCTCGACTTCGACGTCCGGGCTGCGGCGGCGGCCGATCAGGCGGTGTCACAGCTGCTCGTGGAGGACATCGACGGTGCGACGTCTTCATTGACCTCTGCCCTGGACGACTTCGCGATCGAGGCGGGGGGGAGACCAGGGTCAAGATCGAACGTCTCGCCGGGGACGTCCCCCAGCACATGCAACGGATCGCCGCACAGACCAGACCGGAGGCGGGGCGGGGTTGGTGGCGGCGGCGTCCGTCCGACGAGACCGGGCGCGCCGAGGAGGTGCGCCTTCTCGTCGAGGAGGCCGTGGTTCGCCCGGTGCGGGCGGTTCTGGCGAGAAGGGCGGTGGCCCTGGCGACGGTCGCCGAGCTGGCGCTCGAGGTGGAGACTCTGCGGCAACGCCCGGCTTGAGGCGTCGGTCCCGCCGGGCGGGCCTCAGGCCGACGGTCTGGGAACGATGACCGTCAGGCTCTCGGGCTGCCACACGACCGAACCACCGTCGACCAGACCGAGATTCTCACCGTCGGCCTGCACCGCCACCGGCGGGTCGGCGACGAAGTCGAGCTTGTCGACCTCCTGCCACACCTGGAAGCCCTCGATGTCGTCGAGGTCGCGATGGGTGAGTGCGCCGAAGAAGATCCCGGGGATCCTCCTTCTCTTGAGCCGATCGAGGATCAGCACCGCCATCGGGTCGGGAGCCTCGTCGGCGAAGCGAAGGGCGATCTTGCCGAAGTAGGTGTAGACCTGGCGGAATTGGATGAGGGCGGACGTGCCCCGGGCCTGTCTCTCGCCGGCGGTGAAGTCGACGTGGGGCCGGACCCCGGGGAAGTCGCGAAGACCGACTCCGAAGGCCGACCGGGCGTAGTGGATCGAGCCGAACCGATACTTGCGGTAGGGATCGGCGTCGGCGACCCGCACCACTTCGGCATCGAGACCCAGCCCGCAGGCGAAGACGGCGTGATGGACGGTCTCGGTCTCACCCCGGGCCAACGTCATCGATGCGGTCCCGGTGACACGCGGAACTCCGTCGCGACCGAGGAGACGGGCTGCCCGCGTCTGGCGGGAGGGGATGCCAAACAGACGAGCCACCACATTGGTCGTTCCTGCGGGGATGATGCCGAGGGCGGCGTCGGTCCCGACCAAACCCTGGGCGACGTGGTGGACCATACCGTCCCCACCCATCGCCACCACGATGTCGGCCCCATCCGATGCTGCCTCGATGGCGGCGGCGGTCGCCTCGGTGGCCGACCCCGGCCATGCCGCCGTCACATCGTGCGCCTTGGCCAGTTCGGCCATGACGTCGCGGTGGCTGCCGCCGGTGAACTGTGAGGCCACCGGGTTGGCGATGACGACGACATGTCCCATGGCGGGGGACGCTACAGAGGTACGCTCCCAACCCGATGTCCGAGCTTGTCGAACAGCCGGGTGAGGAGCGATCAGATGCCCTCTACACGGTCGTCGCCGGAGAAGGCGACGGATTCCTGCTCGGCCTCGCCGCCGGAGACACCGCAGGTGGGGCATGGGAGCTGGGCTATTCCGCCATCACCGAGCAAGCCACCGTCATCGCCTACGAGCTGATCGCCAACCGTGACGTCGACCAGGATCGGCTGGTCGCCGCGATGCTGGAGATGGACGGTCTCGGTGAGGACGAGCCGGTCTTTCGGGCGGAGACCGCCGAGTTCCGGATGTGGCTCGACAGGGCGCGAGCCGGCTCCCCGGTCCCGGGGGAGGAGCCGTCACTCGACGCGGCGTCCCGGGCCGTGGTCCTCGGGGTCGCCCATCGCCGTGACCCGCAGCGACTCGTCGACGAGGCCGTGTCCCTCGGCCGGCTCTTCCACAGCGACGCCGGGACAGTCGCCACCGGTGTCATGAGTGCCGCCGCCGTGGCCGCTTCCTGTTTCGCCCAATCCGGTCTCGATCTCGTCGCCGGCGTGGCCGAGACAGTCGGACGCGCCGTCGATGCCATCGCTCCCCTCGAGAGCTCGGGGCGTGTCGGCACCCTGGCCGAGGAGGTCGCCGCGGTGTTGCCGGCCGTAGGCGTCGAGACCGCCGAGGACGCCATGGACCGGGTCGGTGGCGACCACGAGGACCCGATCCAGCAGGTGCTCGCGGGCATCCTCCTCGCCGCCCCGGTGGCCCACCGTCATCACCTCCCCATCGAGCAGGCGGCACGGATCGGCGGCAGCCGTTTGGGCGCCGTGGTCGGCGCCATCGTCGGGGCGCGGGTCGGGATCCGAGCCTGGCCCTGGGCATTCGCCAACGACACCTGGTTCGCCGAGATCGGCCGCCGTCTGGTGCGCGGCCCCGACGAGGTCAGAGACCTCCCCATCCCGTATGCCGTCGAACAACATCTGATGTCAGGCGGCCGCCCCGGCTTTCACTGACAATTGAGGGGGGACGACCCCCCTCAGACCCCCCGCACTCGCTTCGCTCGTGACTCAGCGCGTCACCAACAGATCCGTGGGCAGCCACTCCCGGTGGGAGTCGTCGACCCGGCGCAGGATCAGCCAACCCACCGCGATGAAGACGATCAGGCCCCCAGGGCGAAGTTTCGCCCCAGACCGGCGGCGTCGACGATCAGTGCCCACACCAGCGGGCCGAGGATCGTGGCGAAGCGGCCCACGGTGGCGTAGAGACCGTAGAACTCGCCGAGATGACGGGGTGGGGAGACCCGGATCATCACCACACGGTCCGAGGCCCAGGTCGCCCCGAGAGCGATCCCTCCGAGCGGGCCGATCAGCCAGGCGATCCCGGTGATCCCGGTGACCGAGGCGACGATGCCGGCGGCCATCGCCACCATCCAGAGGATCAGGACCACCCTGAGGACCTTGAGTGGCCCGTGACGCTCGATGAAGCGTCCCGCCCCGAGCCCGCCGATGACGGCGGCGGTGATGGCGACACCCATCAGGGCGTTGAAGAAGGTGCGGTCGAGCCCGAGCTCGTCGATGACGAAGAGGGCGAGGAACCCGCCGATCAGCGTGTTGATGGCGTCGGTGTAGAAGAACCGCCCCACCAG
Source organism: uncultured bacterium (assembly GCA_963751005.1). Lineage (GTDB taxonomy): Bacteria > Actinomycetota > Acidimicrobiia > Spongiisociales > ZC4RG35 > JANQRA01. The sequence continues at coordinate 124,670 of CAVVSY010000012.1, read as the reverse complement.
GAACGGCACCACGCCGTCGTAGTCGCGCGCCTTGCGCCACGAGGCGACGAGATGACGCACCAGCCCGCCCAGCGTCGGCAGGGGCTCGCTGGAGACACCGGGCCGCTCGTCGACGAACAGGAAAGCCGGGATGGCGAAGACGAGGAAGGCCACCGCGATCAGACGGAACGCTCCCGGGTAGCCCCAGCCGAGGACGTCGAGGGCGAGGAGGCCGAGCCCGAGCCCGATGAAGGACCCGATGTAGCCCACGCCCACACCGAGCCCGGAGATGCGTCCCCGGGTCTCCGGTGTGCTCACGTCGACGAGGAGAGCGTCGTAGACCACCGAGCCCGTGTTCACCGCGACCACCGCGACCCAGAGCAGCACCAGGGTCATCCAAACCGGGCCCGTGGCGAGCAGTGCGGTGCTGACCACGGCGAGGACCGTGGTGATGATCAACGCCGGGATCCGGCGCCCCCGGGCATCGCTGCGGGCTCCCACCCATGGGGAGAGGAAGACGACCAGGACCGCCGCTCCCACCTGGACCGCGGCGAGGGCGCTGTCGGGCTGGCCCTCGGAGAGCAGCCAATCGGAGAAGTAGAGCCCGACGACACCGAGGGCGAAGATGGTGTTGGCCAGGTCGTAGACGACCCAGGACCAGGTGGCGAGACGGGTCGGCCCGGCGGGGTGCCCGGCTTCGGCCATCGCCTAGAAGGTGACGGCTACGGAGATGAGCTCTTCACGCCCGAGGAGACCGGCGGCAGCCTGGAGGGCGCGGGATGCCTCGGAGAGTGGGAATTGATGGGAGACCAGGTCGTCGATGCGGGGGTCGGTCTCCAGCTGGTTGGTGGCCCACTGGTACCCGACCGTCGTCGCCCCCACCGCCCCGCGCAGCGTGAGCTGCTTGGCGACGATGACGTCCGACAGGAAGTGGAAAGCACGGTTGCCCTTGGTGGATGCGAGGATCACCCGCCCGCCGCTGCGCACCAGGTCGAGCGCGGTGAACACCGCCTCGGGGTCGTCCGAGGTGACGTCGATCACCACGTCGGGGCGACGACCGATGGTGTCGGCGAGCTCCTGGGCGACGTCGGTCTTCTCCACGTCGACCGCCATGTCGGCGCCGAGCCGTTTCGCCAGCTCGAGCCGGTCGCGGTCGTGACTCAGCCCGGCGATGCCCACCCATCCCGCACCGGCGGCCTTGGCCGCGATGAGACAGGCCAGACCTCGGGGCCCCGGGCCCAGGATGAGCACGTCCTCACCCGGCTTCAATGCGGGCAGCTCCACCGCCCAGGTGTGACCCGAGGCGAGGGGATGGACGAATGTGGCCACCTCGGAGGGGACGTCGTCGGTGACGGGGTGGAGATGTGCGTTGGGGTCGAGATAGAGCAGCTCGGCGAGACCGCCCCACAGCCCCGGGGGCTCGATCGAGGCGATCATCCCGTAGGAGTTCGAGGGCTTGCGACTGACACAGGTGGCCAGGTTCTGCTGGCAGCGATGACAACGGCCACATCTGATCCGAGGCTCGACGACCACCCTGGTCCCCACCGGGTAGGGGACGTTGGGGCCCTGGACCGCGATCCGCCCCACGACCTCGTTGCCGGGCACGAGCGGGTAGATGACATCACGGGCCTCGCCCTTCCAGACCTGCACGTCGGACCCCGAGACCCCGGTCGCCTCGACGGCGAGCCAGCCCCCGAGCTCACCGCCGTCGGTGGGCACGCTGGTCATCGAGAAATGGCGGGGCTCGACGAGCATCATGGCCCGTGCCGTAGAACCTGCCTTCATCGCCGGCGAGTGTAAACCCGCCCTAGATCCTTTCGAACATGGCGATCATGCGGGTGACCCCACGTTCCAGGTCTTCGTCGGACAACGCATATGAAAGCCGGATGAACCCGGGGGCCCCGAACGACTCACCGGGGACGACCGCGATGCCCTCCTCCTCGATGAGACCCTCGGCCAGCGCCTCAGACGTCGGGTACTTCGCCCCGAGCAGCCCGGTGACGTCGGGGAACACGTAGAAGGCTCCCTCCGGCTCCAGACAGACCAGACCAGGGGCGGTCTGCAACATCGAGACCATCTTCTGACGTCGCTTGTCGAAGGCCTCCCGCATCGCCAGGACCGTGTCCTGGGAGCCCCGCAACGCCTCCAGGGCTGCGGCCTGGGCCACGTTGTTGATGTTCCCGGTGGCATGCGACTGATGACGCGCCGCGGCTCCGATCATGTCGTCGGGCCCGATCATCCATCCCACTCGCCAACCGGTCATGGCGAAGCTCTTGGCCACCCCGTTGACCAGGAGCACGTCCTCGAGGTCCCGGGTGACGCCGGCGATCGACGGGGCGCTCTCGTCGGCCCCGTAGACGAGTCGCTGGTAGATCTCGTCGGCGAGGACCCAGACCCCGTTCTCGTGGGCCCACTCGCCGATGGCCCGCGCTTCGTCGGCGGTGTAGACCGCCCCGGTCGGGTTGGACGGTGAGACGAAGATGAGGAGCTTGGTTCGATCGCCTCGGTGACGCTCCAGGTCGTCGACACCCACCTTGAACCCGGCGTCCATGCGTCGTGGGCACCGAGATGGGGACTCCGCCGGCGAGATCGACTCCCGCCGGGTAGGTGACCCAATGGGGGGCGGGCAACAGGACCTCGTCACCCGGATCGAGGAGTGCGGCGAAGGCCTGGAAGATGGCCTGTTTCGCCCCGTTGGTGACCAGCACCTGGCTGGCGTCCACCGGGACGTCGGAATACGTCGCGGTGTACTCGACGATGGCCTCACGCAGCGGCGCCAGCCCGGCGTTGGCCGTGTAGTGGTGGTTGGTGGGATCGTTGGCGGCGCGTTGGGCGGCGGCGACGATGTGCTCCGGGGTCGGGAAGTCCGGCTCGCCGGCGCCGAAGGAGATGACATCACGTCCTTCGGCCTTCATCTCCCGGGCCCGGTTGCTGATGGCGAGTGTCGCCGACCCGGGCAGGGCCTCGAGACGTTTCGAGACACGACCCATCGCTACTCGTCGATCTTCTCGGCGGCTTCTTCGACGGTTTCCGCGACGGTCTCCGTTGCCTCGTGCCGCAGTACTCCTTGGCGCCCGACTTCATGTCCGAGACCTTCTCCTTGGCTTCTCGGTCAGGTCGGAGGCGGTCCTTGGTCTTCTCCACGGCCGATTCGACGTGGGGTTTGGCCTTCTCGGTCAGGTCGGAGGCGGTTTCCTTGGTCTTCTCCACTGCCGATTCGACGTGGGGTTTTGCCTTCTCCGTCACGTCCGCCGCAGTGTCTTTGGCGGTGCCAAACCAGCCTTTGACGGTGTCCATCACACCCATGTTGAGTCCTTTCGGTCTACCCGGAGGGTAGCGGGCGCCCCTCGAGCCGAATCAGTAGCGCCAGCGGGCCACGACCGTCCCATCGGGGAGTTGGAGGAGGGCCATGTCGCCTCCGTTGTTCCATACCGGGCTGTCACCGGGGTCCCACCCGACGTCGCCACTCGACACCAGGATCGTCTCTCCACCACCGATCCGGATGTCGCCGAACACGAAGCGATGCCGGCTCGACTCGTCGCGCAGGATCCATCCGGCGAGGTCCACGATCTCGGTGCCCGTGTTGCGGACTGCGATCTTCTCGCCCTGACGAGGTCCTGGTCGTCGGGCCCGGCCGGGTCGGTCACCGAGAATCCCGGCTCGAAGGCGACATCCGGCACCTGCTCGGCGCCACAGGCAGTCTCCGACCACAGACCAGTCCCGTTCGCATACGCCTCGTCTTCCGCGTCGAGGATCGCTTCGCCGTGGACGTCCCCCTCCTCTGGAGTGCTGGCCAAAGCCAGACCCTGCTCGACCAGCTCCAGGTTGACATGACGATCCCCGGCGAAGACATGAGCGAGGAGCCGGCCGAACTGGTCCTCGCCGAGGACCTCGAGCGAGACCGTCTTCGCCTTTCAGGGTGGCGATGAGATGGTCGAGCCCCGGCTCGGCGTAGCACTCGTCTCGTTCCGGGGCGTTGACCGAGGCGAGACGCACCGTGACCTCGTCTTCCGGACCGAGCACCTCGATGGTGTCCCCGTCGACGATCCAGGTCACCTCGCCGACGACGGTGCCCACTTCGCCGTCAGGGGACGGAGCCTCGGTGGAGTCGGGGACGGTGCTTGCGACGTCGGCCGAGCACCCGGCGATGACGATCGCCAGGGCGATGAGCGTCAGACGGTCGACTCTCGGCCCCCCTGGGCACGACGACGGGCCCGACGTCGGCGTCGGTAGATGGCGCTGCCGACACCGGTGAGGACCAAGGTCGCGAGTGCGGTGATCAACACCAACAGGGCCACCTGGATGTTCCACTCCCAGACCAGGAACGAGACGGTGACGTTCTCCGCGTTCTGCACCGAGAAGACGATCAGGGCGACGGCCCAGATGAGCAGGAGGATCCCACCCCAAGGCACTCCGGCACCCTGGTCCTCGACCGGCTCCGGTCTCGGCTCCGGTTCGAGAGAGTCCTCGATGTCCCTGATCTCGTTCTCGTCCATGACCCGACCCTAAGCGTTCTCGAAGACCCACTGCTCCCGGGACGCCTGGGCCTCGGCGACGTCGACCCGCGAGAGCAGCACGAGACCGATGACGAACAGCCCGACCACGGAGAGGATGGCAGGCCGGCCCGATCCGGTGGCATTGCTGACCACGGCGAAGATCAGCGGCCCCCAGATCGCGGAGAACTTGGAGAAGACCGAGAAGAACCCGTAGAACTCGGCAGAGGCCTCCTCGGGGATCATCGTCCCGTAGAGGCTGCGGGACAGCGCCTGGACTCCGCCGAGGACGAAGCCGGTCACCACGCCGAGACCGTAGAGGGGGAGCGCCTCGCCTTCGGGGAGGAAGTAGGCGCCGCCGGCGAGCAGGATCCAGATCACCAGGGACACCATGATCGCCCCCTTCGCCCCGATCCGGCCGGCCAGCGATCCGAAGATGAGGGCGCCGAAGAAGGCCACGAACTGGACGATGAGGAACACGATGATGATCTCGGTGGTCCCCAGCCCGAGTGTCTCCTCGGCATAGGCCCCGGTGACGGCGATAACGGTCTGGACGGCGTCGTTGTAGAACAGGAACGCCAGGACGAACAGCATCAGGTGCTTGAACTTGACCAGCTTCCGACCGGTGGCCACGGTCCGGGCGAAGCCGAGACGGGTCAAGCCGACCCAGGTCGACGCCCCGCGGAACTCGTCGGGGAGCTCGACGGGCACGGTCTCCTCGGGGAGACGACGCAGCGAGAACAGTGGCGAACCCCAGCCACCACAGCCCGGCGCCGGCGATGCCGATCCGGGAGGCCGTCTCCTCCGACAGACCGGTCATCCCCTCATCACCACTGAGCAGGATGAGCACCAGGGCGAGGAGGACGTAGAGCCCGCCTCCGATGTAGCCGAAGGCGTAGCCCCGCGACGAGACCTTGTCGATCGTCTCGTCGGTGGAGATGTCGGGGAGGAAGCCGTCGTAGAACACGTTGGCGGCGACGAACCCGATCTGGGTGAGGATCGACGACCAAGAGGAACAGGGGCACCGACCCGGAGGGGACCAGGGGCATGGCGATTGTGGTCAGGCGCGCCGAACCAGGCGAAGAAGCGGAGGAACTTCTTCTTGGCGTATGAGTAGTCGGCGATGGCCCCGAGCACCGGCATCGCCAGGAACAGGACGAACGCGCCGATCGAGATGACCGCCGACCACATCGTCTGCCCCGAGTAGCCGTTGTATCCGCCGTCCGGGACGATCACCGAGGTGAAGAAGGCGGCGACGATCGCGGCGAAGGTCGTGATGTAGGCGGAGTTGGCCCAGTCGTACATCGCCCATCCGAAGATGGTCCTGGGGTCGTTCTTGGGGACGTGGCTCACAAAGTGCGAAGTTAGACATAACCTGGCCGTCGATGCGCCGATCACTCCTGGTCGTTGTCCTCTTCCTGGCGGCGTGCACCTCCGCCGAGGACGTTTCCCCGTCTTCGACGGTCACGCACGGTCCCACCAGCGCCGTCGACGACCCCAGCGGCCACGCCGTCGACCACCGCGTCAGTGACAACGACCAGTACGGTCGCCCGACCACGACGACGACACTGCCCGAGCTCCAGGGTCTCGTCTACGAGGAGGTGGCGGGGATCGAGTTCCCCATCCAGATCGATCCCCCGCAACGACGCCGCCTCGCTGCTGGCCACCAAGGGCGGGATGATCTTCGACTTCGACCCTGCGGCACCGATCGGGGCCCCGATCCTCGACATCAGCGAGATAGTGCGCAGCCAAGGTGAGCAGGGCTCCTCTCGATCGCAGTGCACCCGGAGGACGACACCCGTCTGTTCATCCACTACTCGGCGGGGGATGGCGACACCGTCGTCGAGGAGTACGCCATCGGCGCCGACGGCGTCGGTCGGCCGTCGAACCGGTGGCACAGCTCTTGCGTCTCGACCAGCCGGCACGCAAACCACAACGGGGGGATGCTCCAGTTCGGGCCGGACGAGGGCCCTGTATCTCGGGCTCGGGGATGGCGGAGGAGCCGGCGACGCCTTCGGTCACGGTCAGAACCGGGACACGTTGCTCGCCGGTCTGGTCCGCATCGACGTCGACGACACCGCCGCCGAGCCGACGCTTGTTCCAGTACGGGTTGCGCAACCCGTGGCGGTTCTGGATCGAGGGCGACATCGTCTACGTCGCCGATGTCGGCCAGGGCTCCTTCGAAGAGGTCTCGGTGGCGCCGTTCACGGCGGACGTGAACTACGGCTGGTCGATCATGGAGGGGACGCACTGCTTCAGCCCCTCGTCCGGTTGTGACACCGAAGGCCTCACCCTGCCCGTCCTCGAAGTCGAGCATGGCGACGCCGGAACGTGCTCGATCACGGGCGGTCTGGTGTATCGGGGGCTCGGCCATCCCCGAGATCGACGGGCACTACTTCTACTCCGACTATTGCGGCGGGTACCTGCGCAGCTTCCGCTACGAGGACGGTGCCGTCACGGACGCCACCGACTGGACGTGAGCAGGTCGGCGTCCCCGGCGCCGTCGTCAGCTTCGGGCTGGACCACGAGGGCGAGATGTACGTGCTGACCATCGAGAGCGTGCTCGAGGCTGACTGCCGATCGGGGCTGAATAGGCTCACCGGCCATGCCGACCATCTTCACCCGGATCATCGAAGGTGACATCCCCGGGACCTTCGTCTGGCGTGACGACCGCGCCGTCGCCTTCATGTCGATCAACCCGCTTCGCCCCGGTCACGTGCTGGTGGTGCCCCGGGACGAAGTGGATCACTGGATGGACTGCCCCACCGATCTGCGTGACCATTTGATGGAGGTGTCGGCGACGATCGCGGAGGCCATCGCCAAGGTCCACGACCCGGAGAGGGTGGGGCTGATGATCGCCGGGTCTCGAGGTGCCGCACCTCCATATCCACCTGGTCCCCATCGACTCCGCTTCCGATCTCGACTTCGCCAACGCCGCCACCTCGGTGGACCGGGACGAGCTCGAGGAGCAGGCGGCCTCGTTGCGGTACGTGCTGCAGTCGGCGGGAGCCGCCGGAGTCTCCAGCTAGGTGGGAGTCCTCCTCGGCGGGCTGAGCTCCGCCATCTATGGCGTCGCCGACTTCCTCGGCGGTGAGGGGGCGAAACGGGTCACCGCGCCCACGGTCGTCCTGTGGGCCGGTGTCTTCTCGTTTCCCCTGATTGTCGCGCTCGCCCTGATCGTCGGTGGCGAGGCGGAACCCTCCGACTTCCTCCTCGGCGCTGTCGGGGGCACTGCCGGGGCGTTCGGACTCGTGACGTTGTTCGCCGGGCTGGGGCGGGGGCATGCGGCGGCGGTGGCCCCGGCGGCGGCGGTCTTCAGCGGGCTGTTCCCGGTGGCGCTCGCCCTGGTATTCGGCGACACCGTGTCCGCGCTCACCTGGGTCGGTGTCGCCCTGGCGATCCCGGCCATCGTGCTGTGCTCCTGGGTGGCCGACCGCGGCGAGGTGGCGTTGGGTGGCGTCTGGTACGGGTTGGCCGCCGGTCTCGGCTTCGGCACCTACACCGTCCTCATCGACCGGACCAGCGAGACCTCCAACCTCTTCCCCTGATCTCATCACGGGCGGCCACGATCGTCGTGGTGGGTCTGGTGGCCGTTCTTGGGCGTGTGGCGGGTGAGTGGGTGGAGCGCTCTCCCGAAACGGCATCGTCTTCAGCAACGGTCTCCTCGATGTCTCGGGCAACGTCGTGCTGCTGCTCGCCTTGCGGACCGGCTCGCTGGCGCCGGTGGCGGTGGCGGCCTCCTTCTACCCGGCGGTGACGGTCCTGATGGCCACGTCTGGTCAATGCCGAGCACCTGCGGGGGCGTCAGATCGTGGGCTTGGTCCTCACGCTGGTCGCCCTGACCGCCATCGCCTTGGGTTAGGCACCCTGTCTCGATAGCGGCGGATCGTCTCCTCCAGATACCCGATGGCGTGGTCGTAGCCCTGGGGGACGTGCGTCGTGGTGTAGCTCGATCACCCGCTCCACCCAGAGCCGGAAGACGACGTCCCGCCACGCCGGGTCGGTCAGGTCGAAGCGGTCGAGCATCTCGTCGAGCAGGAGTCCCCAGCCGGACCTCGTCGATAGGGGTCACGTCTCCAGCCGATCCCCAGCGATGCCAGGATGGCTCTTCCTCCGCCGGTCCAGGGGGTTCGGCGATGGCACCGCGGGTCGCCGCCAGGTCGTAGCCGACGGTCTGCTTCAGGTCGGCGGGCACGGGCTCGGGGGGGTCCGAGTCGAACCGGCGCCCCGGGCGGCGGTGCCGGGCGATCCCGCAACGAGGCAACGGCGTCGAGACATTCGAGGACCATGTCCCGGATCTCGGTGAGCGACCCGTATAGGGCGTGGCGTTTCCCGTCGCGGGCGTTGTGCTCGTAGATGCCGGTGCCGAGGAGCGAGGTGGCATGGGTGATCACCGTGTCGATGCCCCAGTCGGAGCGTGCGGTCACGAACGGGTCGCCGGCAAGGCTCTCCACGGCGTCGGGGTGAGCAGGATCTCGCCGCCCAGGGGCTGGCCGAGACGGGGGAGGAGTGTCCCGGGGAAGAGCTTGGCCAAGCCGGGACGGGTGACCATCCAGGTGATCATGGCGTCGGTGGCCGCCCGCGGGAAGCGATGCCGGACCACTCCGTAACCACGGTCGGCGGCCTCTCTCGGCACCGTCGATCCACGAGCTCGTCGAAGTTGGTGATGTCGGCGTCGTAGAAGTGGGTCCGGTCGAAACCCGCGGGAGGCGGAGAGAGCGAGCGCGGTGTTCATCCCGTCGCCCTTGCCCGAGCGATACCGGCCGAGCCGCTCCTGAGGGAACACCGCAACCGGGGTGCCGTGGGCGCCTCGACCTCATCGGCGACCTCGCTCACCTCGGACATGACCGCGTCGTCGGCGGCGGCGACCGCCCACACCTCGTCACACGTGGTCGTGACGGGCGGCGATCTCGAGGTTGGCGGCAACGACGTCGATTCGCTCGTGCTTGAAAGGGAAGACGACGAGGCTCATCGGTATCGCCCGGGAACTGTCACCGGTGCTGTCTACTCTCGGCTGGCATGAGTGAAGCCGTCGGGAGAGTGCTCGGGACCAGGGATGCCACCCCCCTCGAGTTCTGGGTCGGTGTGGCCGAGGGTGAGTACGTGCAACTCGACGACGTCGTCGCCCTGGAGCGGGTGCTCCCCACCGGGGAGGTGGTCCACATGTACGGCACCGTCGGCCAGGTGGTGGCCCGACACGAAGGTGCTCGTTTCGACAGTGATGTCTTCCTCATCGAGGAGGGCATCCTCCCCGCCGAGGTGACCGAGGCGGCCCAGGTCACCGCCACCCGTTTCGAGCCCGGAGATCTTCGTGCCCCCGCGCCCGGGACAGGAGGTCCGCATCGCCGAGGGCGAGGAGCGTGACCGGGCGCTTGTTCTTCGACCGCATGGAGAGGAAGGTACCCGTGGGGCTGGCACGCAACGGCGAGCCGCTCTGGGTCAACTTCGAGTTCATCAACGGCGAGCGGGGCGCCCACGTCAACATCTCGGGCATCTCCGGTGTCGCCACCAAGACCAGCTACGCCACCTTCCTGCTCCATTCCCTGTTCACGTCGGGTGTCCTCGGGCCGGCGGCGGTCAACACCAAGGCCCTCGTCTTCAACGTCAAGGGCGAAGACCTGATGCATCTCGACCGGGTCAACAACCGTCTCGACGACGAGCAGCGGGCTCGCTACTCCCATCTCGGGTTGCCCTCGACCCCGTTCGATTCGGTGGGGCTCTTCGCCCCACCCCGGATCGACGATCCCAAGGCGACCGCCGACGTGGCGACCCGATCCGACGTCACCTCGTTCTTCTGGAGCATCCACGAGTTCTGCGTCGACGACCTGATGCCCTTCCTCTTCGCCGATGCCGAGGACGATCGGGCCCAGTACACGACCGTGGTCTACAACGTGATGGCCCAGCTCAGACAGGCGGAGCCCACCGACACGGGAGCGGCGGTCATCGACGGGATGAAGGTCCGCACCTTCCGGGAGCTCGCCGATCTGGTCACCGAGCGGGTGCAGAGCGAGGACGATCGCCACCGCTGGGCCGGCCCTGCGATCGGCACCGGGACGATCAACGCCTTCGTCCGTCGGCTTCAGGCCTCGGTGCGGCATCTCGGTCGTCTGATCCGCGCCGACGTCGCCCGACCCGGGCCGGCACCGGATCGGTCTAGAGCACCAGGTGACGGTGGTCGATCTCCACAATCTCAACGACCGGGCCAAGCGGTTCGTGGTCGGGGTCACCCTCAAGCGGGCCTTCGAGGACAAGGAGCGGGCCGGTCAGAGCGACGAGCTGCTGATGGTCGTCCTCGACGAGCTCAACAAATACGCCCCCCGGGAGGGGTCGAGCCCGATCAAGGAGGTCTTGCTCGACATCGCCGAGCGGGGCCGCTCCCTCGGGGTCATCCTGATCGGCGCCCAGCAGACGGCATCAGAGGTCGAGCGGCGCATCATCGCCAACAGCTCGATCCGGGTGGTGGGCCGGCTCGACTCCGCCGAGGCCTCCCGGGAGGAGTACGGGTTCCTCCCCGCCGCCCACCGGCAGCGGGCCAGCATCGTCAAACCGGGCACGATGATCCTCAGCCAGCCCGAGCTTCCGGTGCCCTTGGTGCTCGAGTTCCCATTCCCCGCATGGGCCACCCGGGCGTCGGAGGCAGTGGTGCCGATCGGTGTGAAAGGCCCCGACGACCCCTTCGAGGACCTGTAGGGGCAGCGCATATTGCCGGTTATGTGCTGTCTCGCTCGTTGCGGCTGAGCGGGGTGGGCATACTTGGGTTTGTGAACCCATCACCCGAGATCGAGACGCTGATCAAGCGATTCAGAGCCGCTAGACGTGTTGGAGACCTGGGTCAGATCAGGAACCTCCTCTCCGACTCACCTGACCTCCGAATAATCGGGACCGACGAAGACGAGTGGGCCAAGGGCGATACTGCAATAGCGATCATGGGCGCCCATTGGGAGGCCCAGACATACGAGGCCGACGAGACCCTTCGATTGGAGGCGTTCGAGAGCGGCGATGCCGGCTGGGCGGCCATAGAAGGAAGGCAAGTTTCCGAAGCCAGGGACATCGACCATAGGTATCGGATCACTTTCTTTCTCGTGCTGGAGGCAGGAACTTGGAAGATCGTGCAAATCCACTACTCGGTACCGGTATCCAACATTGAGATCAACCACGATGTCGAACTGAGTCGCACCCTCGCCGAGTTGCTTCAGTCGCTCCAGGGTGACTCGAGGGGTGAACACGCCTGGGCCGTTCCCAACACGTCGACGATCGTGTTCACCGACGTCGTCGGTTCTACCGCCCTCTCTCAGACGATGGGAAGCCAGGCATGGAGCGAGTTGATCGGTAGCCACCTCGACACGCTCCGGAGCATTGTGGAACAGAACGGCGGTTCGGTGGTCAAGACCCTCGGGGACGGTGGGATGTATGCGTTTCAGTCTGCGTCATCGGCGCTCACTGCATCAGGCGACATCCAGAGGGCAATGGTTGGATCGGACCTCGAGATCAGGATCGGAGTCCACACCGGTGACGTGGTTCGGGAACGGGACGACTACATAGGGCTGACCGTGGCAAAGGCCGCTCGAGTCGCGTCTGCCGCCGACGGAGGCCAGATTCTGGTGTCGGCATCCACCATCGGGATGGTGAACCCGGCCGAGTTCCACTTCAACACTCCCGTTGTGGTTGAACTCAAAGGAATCGAAGGAACACACCAACTCCACCCGCTCACTTGGTCATAACCCGCCCGGGATCGCAGCACATATCGAGCAGAGCACCCGTTCAGGATTGCCGGTACTAGAGCGCGTGGTTTCACCGACCTGATCGTGGCTATCCGAGTCCGGTGCGGGGCGCGTACATGATGATGCCCACCCCGAGAGACAGAGGGCCGCCCCAATCAGGTCGTAGCGATCGGGCTGGAATTGGTCGAAGACCATTCCCCAGGCGAGCGAGGCCACCACAAAGATGCCTCCATATGCGGCGAGTATCCTTCCGAAGTGTGGACTTGGTTGGAGGGTGGCGATGAACCCGTACCCAGCGAGCGCCAGTATTCCCGCGAGTACGAACCACCAGCCCCGCTCTTCGCGGACTCCTTGCCAGACGAGGTAGGCACCGCCGACTTCGGCTAGGGCGGCGATGACGAATAGCCCGATGGAGCGTGTGACGTTCACGACGAGGGGATGGAATGTACCTAGCTCGACCTGCGGGAGATCCCGACTCGTTCACGGTTGGCGGCCTTGGCGTGCACGTGTTTGGCCGCGGTATAGACCAGGTAAGCCAGTCCGATGGCGGCGATAGCGAGTGCCTGGTTACGCCCGAGCCAGATAGCGGCGGCTCCTGTTCGCGCCGGTCGTGATTCCGACGATCGCGAAGAGTATGGGTAGGCAGCAGACGAGACAGGCGAGCACGAATGCAATCGTTCCGCTCTTCATGAGGCGACTCCGAAGATCGACTCGATCACTGGACGAGCTCTCGATCGGACCACCCACATCGAGATAGACCCCATTGCTGTCCACTCGAATGCCGAAATTGAAGAACTGGCAGCAGGTTTGCTCGGCGGCGGCAAGGGCAGCGATCCTCCCAGCGTCGGCGTTCCGGTGGAACACGACCGTCACACCATTGCTAAGTGGCTGCCGGCCGTTGGCTGTGGCGAGGACGGACTGCCATGCCGAGATGCTCTCTTCGACCTCGCCAGAGTCGAGGCTGCACACGATATCTGGTGACGCACCTAGTTGGATCAACGTTCCGTTTCCGTGGCTCGCGCATCCGCAATCGTCGTCACAACCTCCCGTCCTACCGATCGTCATCGTGCGTGCATCGGACTTGCACCCACAGTCCTCGTCACAAGCTCCGATCGGCGTGTGCTGGCCTAGCCACGAAGCAGCTCGTGGAGTTGGCCACTGAATCCGATCAGATCGGAGAATTTCGTTTGAGCATCGTGCGATTCGATCGGCGACAAGTACGGCGAGTCGATCCTGAACAGGGCGGCACTCGTCTTGGTCGAGAAGCCCAAGCAGGTCGGTTATCAAGTCCAAGCTGGGCCCCAGACGCTTCGCCCTCGCGACGAATTGAAGCGACTCGAGATCGTCGGGGCTGTAGCTCCGGTAGCCGGTGACGGTGCGTTCAGGGATTACGACACCTTCTTGCTCGTAGAAGCGGAGCGCACTCTCTGTAAAGCCGGTCTGTCTGGCGGCCTCAGCGATTCGGATTCCAGTCATGGATCACACCATAAACCCTCAACCCAGGTTGAAGGTCAAGCGATTTCTTAAGGAAATGCATTGGGGGGGGGCTTGACCTTCAAGTGACTTGAAGGATTACGTTCCAGGGAATGACCCAGACTCTTCGTATCGGGGCTTCGGGCATGGAGTTCCCACTCAACGATGTGCGGGAGATTGTGGCTCTCCGCCGGGACGACAAGGCTCCTTGTAGTGCCGTCCGGTCGGCGATAAGCCGGGAGGTGTCGGCGATCGAATCTCGGATCGCTGATTTAGAACGTCTCCGAGGCGAGTTGACCGCCCTGCAAACCGAAGCCGACGGACTTCCCGACAACTGACCCACGGCCTGTGTCTGCAACATCATCGAGCAGACCCGTCCATGAACATCACCCTTCAATACTTCGATTCATGTCCCAACTGGAAGGTCGCCGACCAGCGGATCAGAGAGGTCATCACCACCCTCGGCCTGAATGCCGACTACGGGTACCAATTGGTCAATTCACCCGACTAGGCCGAGGCGTTCGGCTTCCACGGGTCGCCGTCGATCCTCATTGATGGGACCGATCCGTTTGCGACGGAAGACACCAATGTCGGCTACGCCTGCCGCTTCTACATGACAGACACCGGTCCTGCCGCGGCTCCGACCGTCGAACAGATCAGAGCTGTACTCGGCGTCTAAGGATCGCGGCCCGTTCGGCGTGGGTCTGCCGTGTAGCGTTTTGGCGCATGGGAGGCTCAATTCCCGTCAGCGGGACCGACTTGTTTTACGAAAGCATCGGCACGGGTGACCCGATCGTGATCCTGGGCGGAACCGCCCTCGGCCATTCGTACCTACGCCCGGCCATGGACCGCCTGGCCGACTCGTTCCGCGTCATCTATTACGACCAGAGGGGAAGTGGCAACTCACCACTCGGCGACGCCGAGAAACTCAGTTTCGACACCGCCATCGCCGACCTCGCCGCGCTTCTCGACGGACTCAGCCTCGCCAGCGCAAGTCTGTTGGGGCACAGCCTTGGCGGTGACACGGTCGCCCTCTTTGCCTCTCGCCACCCCGATCGCGTCGACGCATTGGTCGTGGCCAACCCGGGTCCACCGTTCGACCCGGAAGGGGTGGAGGCCCTGGAGTCGGAGATGATGAGCCGCCGAACTCCCGCCGACAACCAGGCGCTGGAAGAGATCGGAGCATCCGAGGCCTTCCAAAGCGGTGAACCGGCAGGCGTGGAGGCTTTCATCCGCAACATCTATCAGCCGTTCTTCCTCGACCGTGGCAATTCCGATGCTGCTCCCTACAACTTCACCGCCAACAGCGCAGCCACCGTCCTCGATCAGGAGTCGGTGTTGTTCCAGGACTTCGATCGTGAAGCAGCCTCGTCGAGCCTGGCCAACATCAAGAGCCCAACGTTGGTGGTCTACGCCGAACTCGACCCCATACCCGAGTCCTTCGCCCGTGGCCTCGTCGAAGCCATCCCCGGCGCCCAGTGCCAGTTCCTGCCCGGGACGAACCACTTCGCATTCATGGAGACTCCAGACCTCTTCTTTCCGCCAGTGATCGAATTCCTCGATTCGAGTAGTTGATCAACCTCGCGTATAGCCCCCCGACTCGTTTGGCACGCCCACCGCGAGACCAAGACTGCTGAGGACCCAGATCGGCACGTCTCGAAGGACGACCGATATCGGCACATATGGTGCGGGTGGCCCGCTGGGATTGCGGATCTCTAACGGTCTAGCTTCGACTCGATCTCGGCAGATCGTTGGCGGCGAACAGAGCCAAGGCACCGGCGGCGAGAAAGCCCGCCCCGAGCGAGAAGATGCTGAGGACACCGATAACCAGATAGATGGCGGCGGCGAGGAGCAAAATCGGCCTCGCCCTCCTGTCAGATTCGGTGACCGACGCAATTGAGAGAGAACCGCGGGAGTCAGCATGGCCAACGTCCATGGAGCTACCTCGACGATGTCGTTGTTGCCCTCGAATTCATCACCGTCAGGTAGACCGCGACCATCACGAAGCCAACGAGGGCTGCAAGCACAGCCCAACGGCGGTTCCGGGTTCTCCACCAGGTGACCACGGCCAAAGAGTACGCACCGCCCCGGATGGGGACATCGGCGCGAATTCCGGGGGCTCGGTGACATCCCTCCGATTTTCTGTCACACCCGGCCCGTACCTTCATCGGTAGAGCGGGATTGACAGAAGTTCTTGTCACAGGGCGGTTGTACGTTCGGTGGCATGGAGGGGGAGAGATGAGCGAGCTTCGTTCTCTACTCGATGAGTTGATGGCGGTCGACAACCAAGGGCTGACGGTCGACGAGTTGAACACCGATGTCGTCGAGCTGTGTCGGGGGATCGACCGGATGAAGGTCCTGGTGGCCGAGAAGACGGCCGCTCTCGAACAGTCCGGAGGTCTTAGGGAATTGGGTTATCCCTCGACCACGGCGTATCTGGTGCACGTGGGGCGGATGTCGGTGGGCCGGGCTCGGCGATTCGCCACCAGGGTCAAGGCCAGATCCGAGGCGCCGGGCGCCTATGCCGCTTGGGCCGACGGCCGACTCTCCTCCGATCAGGCCGCCCATCTTTTCCGGGTATCCGAGGCGGTCCCCGACTCCTACGGCGATGCCGAGGACACCCTGGTCGAGATCGTCGAGCCACTGTCAGTGCGTGACACCGCCCGCGTGGTCGAGTACTGGCGTCAGGCTTTTGACGGCCCGGGCGATCTCGACCTCGAAACGCAGATGAACCGTCGCGGAGTGTCCCTGTCGCAGCCGATGCATGGGATGCGTCATGTCGACGGCTGGATGACCCTATTGGCGGCCGAAGCGTTTGAGGCCGGGCTACTGGCCCACATGGCACCGGCCGGGCCCGACGACACCCGCACCGCTCGGCAACGCCGTCATGACGCACTCGAAGAGATGGCGAACTGCCATCTCACCCACATGAACGAGTCCGAAGTCGGTGGCGAGCGATCGACAGTCTCGGTCCTCACCGATCTCGACGGTCTTCGTGGTATCGCCGGGGGCACTCACGAGACAGTCGACACCGGACAGATCCTCGACGTCGAGACCATTCGGCTCATCTCCTGTGACGCCTCGCTCACCCGTCTCGTTCTCGGGCCCCGACTCGGAGGTGTTGGACATCGGTCGGAAGACCAGGGTGTGGACCGCCGGCGCAACGGCGGGCCATCGTCGGCAGGGACCGCACCTGCACCTGGCATGGCTGTGAGCGACCCGCCAAGTGGGCCGACATCCATCACATCGACCATTGGGCAGACGGAGGGGCCACCTCCGTCGAGAACGGAGCCCTGCTCTGCCGGTTCCACCACGTCCTCACCCACATCGGAGACGCCAAGGGCCGGCGACGACGAACCTAAGGGATGAGTGCGGGCCTCATCCCTTACCGGCGCTCCCCGAATCTGTCACACCCCGTTTCTACGATCGACGCTGTGAAGGTCTTGCACACGTCCGATTGGCATGTCGGCCGTCGCATCAGGGGCCGTGATCGCTCCGATGAGCATCGGGACGTGCTCGGGGAGATCGTCGGTCTGGCGGCCACACACGACGTCGATCTCACCGTCATCGCCGGTGATGTGTTCGACACCGCCTCCCCGTCGCCCGTGGCCGAGCAGATCGTGTGGAGGACCCTCCTCGACCTCGCCGAGGTGTCACCGGTGGTGATGGTGGCGGGAAACCACGACAACCCCGCCCGTCTCGACGCCGTGGCCCCTCTCCTGGAGCGAAGCGGGGTGACCGTGATCGGGGCACCTCGTTCGCCGGACGACGGTGGCGTGGCCCATCTCGACGACCTCGGCGTCAAGGTGGCCCTTCTCCCGTTCGTGTCCGCCCGATCGATCGTCAGGGCAGAGGACATCATGTCCTCGGACCCCGACCAGCACGCCGGCCAGTACGAAGACCGTCTGCGCCGGGTCGTCGGCCGGCTCACCGAAGGGATGGGGGCCGACACCGTCAATCTCCTCGTCGGCCATCTCACCGTCTACGGAGGTCTCGCCGGCGGTGGAGAGCGCACGGCACACATCTTCGGGTACGCCATCCCGGCCAACCTGTTCCCGGGTCATCTCTCCTACGTCGCCCTCGGCCACCTGCACCGGCAGCAGAAGATGCCCCATTCGTCGGCGGTCTGGTACTCGGGATCACCGCTGCAACTCGACTTCGGTGAGGTCAACGATCAGAAGGGGGCCCTGCTGGTCACGGCCGAACCGGGGCGACCGGCGGCCGTGACCGAACTGCCCCTCCGGTCGGGCCGGCGTCTCGTCTCGCTCACCGGCACCCTGGACCAGGTCCTCGCCCGGGCCGGCGAGGTGGGGGACGCCTACGTCCGGGTGGTGCTCCACGAGAGTGCCCGGGTGGGTCTCGCCGACGAGGTCCGCGCCGTGATCCCCGATGCGGTCGAGGTGGTGTTGGAGAGCCCCGTCTCGCGCCAGAGCAAGAACGAGGCGCGGCAGGGGCTCGACCCGGTCGACGCCTTCGCCAGGTTCCTCACCGAGAAGGGGAGCACCGATCCCAACGTCGAGCGGCTGTTCGCCGAGTTGCTGGAGGAGGCCACCGCCGAAGGGGTCGTGGCATGAGACCACTCCGGATCGAGCTCGAGGGTTTCTCCGCCTACCGCGCCCCCGTCGAGGTCGACTTCGCCGGGGCCGACTTCTTCTCGCTCACCGGTCCCACCGGGTCGGGCAAGTCCAGCCTGATCGACGCCATGGTCTTCGCCCTGTTCGGCCGTGTCCCCCGGCTCGGCGGCAACGCCGTGGCTCCCGCGATCACGGCCGGCGCCGACCAGGCACGGGTCCGTCTCGACTTCGAGTCGAACTCCCAGGTCTATTCCGTGGTGCGCATGGCGGTGCGGACCGCCAGCGGTGGGGCGACCGTGCGGGAGGCCCGGCTCGAGCAGGGAGACCGTGTCCTCGCCAGTGGCGCCGACGACGTCACCCGCGAGGTCGAAGGTCTCCTCAAGCTCCGGTTCGAGGACTTCACCCGCACCGTGGTCCTGCCCCAGGGAGACTTCGCCCGGTTCCTCACCGCCACCAAAGCCGAACGCCAGGGTCTGCTCCGCAATCTCCTCGGGCTCGACATCTACACCCGGGTGCGCGACCTGGCCAAGGAGCGGTCGGTCAAGGCGACCGAACGCGCCGCCGGAGACCGCCGCTCACTCGACGCACTCGAGCTCGGGGACGAGGAGTCACGGCATGGCCGCGGTGGCCCGAAGGGACGCTCTCGTCGCACTGGAGACGGAGATGCCCGAGAGGGAGAGCCGGCTCGAGCGCCCTCGACACCGCCGTGGAGACTGCTCGTGACGAGGAGATCAAGCTCGCCGACGCGCTCGAGCCGGGTCCGCGCCATCGCCGTGCCGCCGCGTCTCGACGAGCTCGACGCCTTGATCGTCGCGGCACGCTCGGCGGTGGCAGATGCCGAGGAGGGTCAGGAGACGGCAGCCCAAGAGGCCGCCGCCATCGAGACCGCCATCTCCCTGCTGCCGTCGCGGGAGAGACTCGAGGTCTGGGAGCAGGTCCGCGTCCGGATCTCCGACCTCGAGACACGAATCGAGACGGCCACGGCCGATGACACGGCCGCCATCGTCACGGCGGCCGAGGCCAACGTCGAGGCAGCCAGCCGTGTCCTCGAGGAGACCCGTTCGGCGATCTCCTCCGCACGTATGGAGCATGCCGCCCATGCCCTCGCCGCCAACCTCGTGGTCGGCGCCCCATGTCCGGTCTGCACCGTCACCGTCGAACAGCTGCCGGAAACCGTCGATCTCCCGCTCCTCTCCGAGCTCGAGTCGGCCGAGCAGTCCGCGACCGCCGAACTGACGCGACTGCGTCTCGAAGCCGACCGGGCCCGGGCCGACCTCGCGGCTCGTCAGTCCAGTCTCTCCGGCTGGGTGGAACAACGTGACCAGCTCCTGGCGGATCTCGCCGAAGCCCCCACCGCCGAGGAGATGGCGGCACTCCGATGAGCAGCTCGCTGAGCAGGCCAAGGCCCTGGAGACGGCCCGCTCGGCAGTGACTGCCTTCCGGGAGAGACGGGACAAGGCTCGATCAGAGCTGGAGTCACTCGCCGACGACGCCCGGCAGGCGGCGAAGAAGCTGACCACCGCCCAGCTCACCGTCGCCGATCTCGATCCGCCGGTGTCGGAGAGCGACGACGTGATCGTGCAGTGGAAGGACCTCATGGACTGGGCGGCGACAACGGCTGCACGCTTGTCCGAACGCGCCTCCGCCGCCGGCTGAAGGCGCGCACCGACGCCGAATCCAATGCCGCAGCAGAGCGGACGTCCCTCGTGCTCGATCTGCAGTCCCACGGGCTGGAGCCGGTCGAGCCCTTCGCCGTCTCGGTGGCCAAGGCGGTGCATGCCGCCGAGCACGGTGGTCGAGACGAACGAGAAGGCACTGGAACGGGCGGCCGTCCTGACCACCCTCGTCACCGCCGCCGAGACCGAGGCTGCCGTTGCCGACACGCTGGCCGCACATCTCAGGTCGAGTGGTTTCGAGCAGTGGCTCATGGCCGGGGCCCTGGCCGAGTTGGTCGACGGGGCCAACCATCTGCTCGACCAGCTCTCCGGCGGTGGCTACTCACTTCACTCCGACGACTCGGGCACCTTCTCCATGGTCGACCATCGCAACGCCGACGAGGTGCGCTCGGTGGCCACCCTCTCCGGGGGAGAGACCTTTCTCGTCTCCCTCGCCCTGGCGCTCTCGCTCGCCGAGACCCTGGCCGCCAAGGGCGGGTCGGGGCTCGATGCCATCATCCTCGACGAGGGCTTCGGCACCCTCGACGACGAGTCGCTCGAGATCGTCGCGACTGTCCTCGAAGAGCTCACCGGCACGGGGCTCATGGTCGGCGTGATCACCCACGTCAAGGAATTGGCGGCGCGGGCCCCGGTGCGTTTCGAGGTCACCCGGGAGCCGGGCGGAGCGGTGGCGAGGCTGGTCTCGTGAGGTTCACGGTCGAAGCCTGGGACTCGGATTACGGGGCTCCCACCGACGCCGAGCTCGAAGACGCCAGTGAGAACGTGGACGTCACCGTGGAGCTCCGGCCCGAGGAGTGGCGCCCCCTCCTCCCCGAAGTGGCCCCGGTCACCGATGTGCTCTTCGTCGACGGGGTGCGCCGGGTCGATGCCACGCTCTGGATCGACCAGCCACCTGATTTTCCCGGCTTCGCCCTTGCTGCCACCTATGCAGCCGGCGTCGTCCGCTGCAACGGCAAGGCCCACATCGAGGACTCCGAGGTGGAGCGGGGCCTGTTCACTTCGGCGCCGGCCGGTGACGTCGCCAACGGCTGTCGGCGTCTACGAGATCAAGGCGACCAAGGGGACCACACCCGAGGAGCTGTGGCTGGGGATCCAGCAGCGCATGGGGTCACTCGAGGCGACGATGACCCGAAGGGCAGGCGGCGCCGACCTCCTGGTGGTCGACGGTCCGTTGTCGCACGCCCGGGACATCGAGAACGCCGTCGGCTACATCAAGACCCAGAAGGTGCAGTACCTGCCCCTCGAGCTACGTCAGGTGCTGACCTCGTTGCCCGCCGGCTATCGCACTCCGATGTTCCTGGTCACCACGGCGAAGAGCCGTTTCTCCTGGTATCTCCGGCTCGCCAACCATGCCGGCCCGGCCGGGGGCCTGGTGCGTTGTGAGATCGATGCCGACACGAGTGCGGCCGATGCCGCCCGTGTCGCCACCCGGGTGAGCGCCACCTTGCCCCGTTTCGCCTCGGCCCGGCACAAGGACCCCCGGGCCCCGCAGAATCTGTACCCGATCGGGGGTCTGGAGCGTGACCTCCGTCACCGTCTCGGTGACAAGGACCTGGCGATGCGGGCGCTACGTCGGGCTGCTGATCTGGGGGCTCGTCTCTCGGCGTGAGGCGAGCACGGCGCCGGCGATCACCATCGCCGCGCCGATGATCGAGACCGGCGACACCAGTTCATCCCGGAACACGACCCCGAGGACCAGGGCGACCACCGGGAGCAGATAGGTCAGGAACGAGGCCCGGGTGGCGCCGACGCTCCCGGCGAGGGTTCCCATCATCACGAATGCGAGCCCCGTACCCAGGACCCCTATGGCCACCACCGCCAGGAACGACGCCCACGAGAAGGTGGAGTCACCGACCCCGTAGAGCCCGAAGGGCACGACCATCAGGGCGGCCAACCCACTGGACCCGGGCCATGACCGGCAGCGATCCATATTTCTGCTGGAGCGGGGGGACCAAGTTGAGCGATAGGGCGTAGCCGATGGTCGCCACGATGACCAAGGTCACTCCGATCGCCGCCGTGGTGCCCCCACCGGCAGACGGCAGGGCGATGGCCAGGATCCCGGCGAAGCCCAGGAGCAAGCCGGCTAGCTGCATCGGTCCCGGGGCGAGATCGGAGCAGGATCGTGGCGATCAGCGCAGTGAAGATCGGCGTCGCGCCGTTGAGCATCCCGGCGATCGCCGAGTCGATCCACTGTTGGGCGATGGGGAACAGGGTGAACGGGATCGCCACCCACACCGCGGCGAGCAACGCGATCCGGGGCCAGTCGGCGCGGTCGATCTTCCGGGACCTCGCTGCGGGCACCAGGGCGATCACGGCTGCGCCGAACGCGACCCGGAGCATCGTGACCACTCCGGGGTGGAACGAGTCGAGACCGACGGCGATCAGCAGGAACGAAGAGCCCCAGATCAGGGCGAGTGAGATGAACAGACCCCAGTCCTGGGCGGAGAACGCCTCCCGGTTGGTCCCGTGAGACGTCGTTATCAGTCGGGTGTTGCTGGCCATCGTCTAGAGAACCCCGGGAAAGGTGGACCGGTTGCAGTGTCAACGCCGGTAGGGGCGCAGATAGTCCGGTGTCTCGATGCCTGGAGCGAGATCGTCCGATGGGATCGGCTCGCCGGCGACCACGGAGAGGGGGAGGACCCCGGCCCAGACGTCGGAGTCCATGTCCTCGGGCTCGTCGTCGGGGCCACCGGTGCGGACCTTGGCGGACATCTCGGCGAGTGACAGCTCGATGACGGCGGTCTGCCCGATCTCGGCGGACGTCGAGTCTCTGATGTCGGCTCGTCGCCCCGGGATCACCCGGTCGACCACCTGGTCGAGTGCCATGGCCTTCTCGTCCCCTTCGAGGAGACGGCCGTGGCCGTGGACGACCACGCTCCGGTAGTTCGCCGACGAGTTGAACGAGCTGCGTGCCACCACCAGACCGTCGACATGGGTCACCGCCACGCTGATCGGTGAGCCGGCACGCACCGCCCGGGCGAGCCCCATCGAGTTCGACCCGTGGAGGAGAAGACGTCCCTCGTCACGGGCGTACAGGACCGGGAGGACCACCGGCCGGCCGTCGGTGACGTAGGCGGCGTGGCAGACGAAACCCTCGTCCAGGATGGCTTCGATCGTCTCCAGATCGGTCACTGCCCTCTCGGGGAGGCGCCGGATGGTGGTCTTGTCGCTCACCGCGACTCGGCCTTCGCCTGTCTGGTCATGAGACTCAGCATGGCATCCCGGGGGCTGATCTCCCCTTCGAGGACGAGGTCGACATGGCTGACGATGGGCATCTCCACCGCGACCTGCTCGGCGAGCCCGAGAACGCTCTTCGTCGTCTTGACCCCTTCGGCGACCATCCGCATCTCGGAGACGATCTGTTCGAGGCTCTTCCCGTTGGCGAGCCCGACCCCGACGAGGTGGTTGCGGCTGCGGGTGGAGCTGCATGTCGCGATCAGGTCGCCCATGCCGGCCAGACCGGCGAAGGTCTCCGGCCGGCCGCCCAGCGCCACCCCGAGCCGGGTGAGCTCGGCGAGGGCCCGGGTCAGCAGGGTGGCCCGGGTGTTGTCCCCGAAGCCGAGGCCGTCGGAGATCCCTGAGGCGATGGCCATCACGTTCTTCAAGGCGCCACCCAGCTCACAGCCGGTGACGTCGTCGTTGGTGTAGACCCGGAAGGCCGGCCCCATGAACACGGTCTGCAGTGCCATCGCCGCCGTCTGGTCCTTCATCGCTATCACCGACGCGGTGGGCTGTCCCGCCATGATCTCCGCGGCCAGGTTGGGCCCGGTGAGGACACCGGACAACCCGGGGTCGTGACCGGGGTCGACCGAGGCGATCACGCCGGTCATCGTGGCCAGGCTCTCTGCTCGATCCCTTTCGTGAGTGAGACGATCGGCAGGTCGGGGCGGAGGTGGGGGAGCGCGGCGGCGAAGACATCGCGGAAGCCGTGCGAGGGCACCGCCATCACCAGTGCGTCGATGCCCTCGACCGCCGCGGCCAGGTCGGAGGTGGCGACCAGTGAGGCGGAGAGTTCGTAGCCGGGGAGATACTCCTGGTTGACGTGGGTCTCGTTGATCTCGGCGGCGAGCTCGGGACGCCGTGCCCAGAGCACCGTCTCCGTCGATACGGCCGCGATCGAAGCGATCGTCGTGCCCCACGACCCGGCTCCGATGACGGCGATCCTGTCCATTCGGGCAACGCTAATCAGCACAATCCGGTCAGGCCCCTAACCTCCCGCGCCCCACATGGCACTCTCCATCGGCATCGTCGGTCTCCCCAACGTCGGCAAGTCCACCCTGTTCAACGCATTGACCAAGGCCGGGATCCTCGCCGCCAACTACCCGTTCGCCACGATCGAGCCGAACACCGGAGTGGTGCCCATCCCCGATCCGAGGGTCGAGCGTCTCGCCGAGATCTTCGGATCCAAGAAGGTGATCCACGCCACGGTGACCTTCGTCGACATCGCCGGTCTGGTGAAGGGCGCCAGCCAGGGTGAGGGGCTCGGCAACCAGTTCCTGGCCACCATCCGCGAGGTGAGCGCCATCTGCCACGTGGTCCGGGCCTTCGAGTCGTCCAACGTGGTCCATGTCGACGAAGGGCTCGACCCGCGCCGCGACATCGAGGTGATCGAGGCCGAGTTGGCGATCGCAGACCTCGAGACGATCGACCGCCGGCTTCCCCGGCTGGAGAAGGAGTCGACGCTGGACAAGACCCTCCTGCCTCGGGTCGACACTCTGCGCCGGGTCCGCGAGGTGGTGGCGTCGGGGGAGATGGTGAGCCGTCATCCCGATCTGATGGCTTCGGTCGAGCACTTCGCCGACTTCCATCTCCTCACCGCCAAACCCGTCATCTACGTCTTCAATGTCGACGAGGCCGGCCTCGCCGACACCGGGCGTCGTGAGGAGCTCTCCCGAATGGTGTCACCGGCGCCTGCCCTCTTCCTCGATGCCCAGATCGAGGCCGAGCTCACCGAGCTCGAGACCGAGGAGAGGCTGGAGCTGCTGGCTTCGATCGGACAGGAGGCAGCCGGGTCTCGACACGGTGGTCGCAGCCGCTTACGACACCCTCGGGCTGCAGAGCTATCTGACCGCGGGCGAGAAGGAATCGCGTGCCTGGACGATTCGGTCCGGGGCTACGGCACCCGAGGCCGCCGGGGTGATCCACACCGACTTCCAGCGGGGTTTCATCGCCGCCGAGGTCGTCGATTTCGACAAGCTGGTGGAGGCCGGGTCGTGGGTGGCAGCCCGGGCGGCGGGTCTGGTGCGCACCGAGGGGAAGTCCTACGTGATGCGACCGGGCGACGTCGTGGAGTTCCGCTTCAACGTGTGAGCCCGGGGCTAAGTTGGCGATGGTGTCCCCCTCGCCCGTCCTCCTGGCCGCGACGGAGTCTTCGGGCACCGCTGCCCTCACGGAGCACCAGGTCCTCGTCTTTCTCGTCCAGGTTGCGCTCCTGGTCGGGTTGGCGCTGTGCCCTGGGAACACTGATGAAACGTCTCGGCCAGCCCGCCGTCGTGGGGGAGCTGCTGGCCGGTGTCATTCTCGGCCCGTCCTTGCTCGGCGTGGTGTGGCCCGCCGGCCACGACTGGGTGTTCACAGCCGAGCCGCTGGTCAACTCGGCCACGTTTGCCCTCGCCTGGCTCGGTGTCGTCTTCCTCTTGGTGGTGATGGGCTACGAGACCGACCTCGGGATCATCGCTCGGTTCCGCAACGTCGCCCTCGCCGTTGCGACCGGATCCTTGGTGATACCGATGCTCGCCACCGGTGCCCTCGGTTACGTCGTCGCAGATCGATTCTCCGGAGTGGCGGACCCGGAGCCCTGGGTCTTTGCAGCCTTTTTCGCGTTGGCGCTCTCGGTGTCGGCGCTGCCTGTAGTCGGCAAGATCCTCTCGGACCTCGGGGTGATGAGACGCAACTTCGGCCAGATCACCCTCGCAGCGGCGATGGCCAAAGACGCCGTGGGCTGGCTGATCCTCGCCGTGCTCTCCGGGGTCGCGGTGGGTGCCATCGCTCTCGACCAGATCGCTGTCTCGTTCGGCGGGCTCTCTGCTCTTCGGGCTCTTCATGTTCACCGCAGGGCATCGTCTGATCGATTCGACCTTCCGCTTCGTCATGGCACGTGGCTCGGATGTGACCGCGGGGGTGTCGATCACGGTCGTCGCCGCCCTCGTCGGGGGCGCGGTCACCCAGGCGCTGCACGTCGAGGCCATTCTCGGCGCC
Organism: uncultured bacterium; assembly: GCA_963751005.1. Taxonomy (GTDB): domain Bacteria; phylum Actinomycetota; class Acidimicrobiia; order Spongiisociales; family ZC4RG35; genus JANQRA01. The sequence goes on along the minus strand of CAVVSY010000012.1, from coordinate 98,556 downwards.
TATCTGGTGGGGCTCACCCTGGCGAGGATCAGACATCAGCTGCCCCAGGTCCGCGATCGCCTCGAGATGATGACCGGGGCGTTCTTCGCCCCGGTGTTCTTCGCCGTGAGCGGGATCCGGGTCGATGTCACCGCACTCGCCGATCTCGAGACGGCCCTGTGGACGGCGGCGGCAATCGTGCTGGCCGTTGTGGCCAAGGTGGTAGGCACGGTGATCAGCGGTCGGTGGGCCGGTGTGGATACCCGCGAGGCAATTGCGTTGGGTGCCGGTCTGAGCCCCCTCGGCGTGATGGGCGTGGTGGTGGCGATCATCGGGCTCAATGTTGGCGTCATCGACGAGACCGCCTACACCATCCTCCTCCTCGCCGCAGTGACCACGTCGCTCACCGCTCCGGTCATGCTGAAGTGGGCCATCGCTCGCTGGGAGCCGCCGACGGAAGAGGCCGACCGTTTGGAGCGCGAGTCCCTTCGTGACGACTCGGAGCTATTGGGGGCGAGCAGGATCCTCCTCCCCACGCGTGGAGGCAGCAACAGCGTATTCGCCGCCCGATTGATCGCTGCAGTGTTCCCTGAGGCCGAGGTGACGGTGCTCACCGTCGATATCGTGGAGCGAAAGGGTCTGGGAAGGCTTCTGCGGCGGCAGTCGAGAGACGCCACCGACCCCAGCGACGTGATCACGGCGTTGGGGAAGACCCCGTCACGTCAGGTCCAGCGTGTATCCAGCGACCCTGCCGAGGCGATCGTCCAGGAGAGCAGGCTCGGGTATGACCTGCTCGTGGTGGGCGCCTCCCGGGAGGAGGAGCGGGCGTCGATGATGGCAACCGTCGTGGAGCGGGTCCTCCGCGTGGCTGGGATCAGGACGCTCGTCGTCCAGTTTCCCAACGAAGACGCAGTCCCCGATGAGCTCCCGCGCAAGGTGTTGGTGCCGATCACAGCGACGAGATCGAGCCGGGCGGCCGAGGAGTTCGGATACTCGTTGGCACGCGCGTGGCGAGAGGAGAGGCGGTCGCCCTTCACGTCATCAATCGTCCTGACGGGGAAGGGATCTTCCTTGCCGGTGATGGTGTCGAGCGGGCCAAGCAGGCAGCCGAGGACATGCTGCACGAGGCCCGCGACTTCGCCGCACGTCTCGATGTGCGGCTGGAGTCGGCCACGTTGGTCGCACCAAACGCAGAACAGGAGATCCTGGATTACGCCGACGCCGAGGCGGTTGACCTCGTGGTCCTGGGCACGGCGAATCGCCCCGTCACCGATCGCCCTTTCTTCGGCCATCGCATCAGCTACATCGCCGAGCACGCCCGTGTGCCGCTGGTGATCGTGGCGCTCCCTTCGGTTCGCGGCACCGCATGAACGAGACCCCCGGCGCGGTGGCCGGGGGTCTCGTGCCACCTCCGGGACGGAGGTGGCACCCGGAGCGGTTGACCTGCGAACTGGGGGAAACGCAGCCGGCTCCGGGTTGGGGTTGGGGGCCCGCACGGCACAGGCCGTCCGAGCAGACCGGCAAAGTAGCCCTGGCCCAGACCTATGAGACATCGTGCTTATGATCCGGGCGGAGACGATGCCGAACCCCTTCGAGACCTTTGCCGACCGTCACATCGGGCCTTCCGCCTCGGACATCGAGAAGATGCTGGCCACCGTGGGTGCCGCCTCGCTGGACGATCTGGTGGCCTCGACGGTGCCCGCTTCGATCCTCGATCAGACCCTCGATCTGCCGGCTGCACTCACCGAACCAGGGGTCGTCGCTCGTCTCGGCGAGCTCGCCTCGGCCAACCAGGTCCTCCCCTCGTTGATCGGGCTCGGGTATCACGACACCATCACGCCACCGGTGATCCGGCGAAACGTGCTGGAGAACCCGGCCTGGTACACCGCCTACACGTCCTATCAGCCGGAGATATCCCAGGGTCGGCTCGAGGCGCTCCTCAACTTCCAGACGATGGTCTCCGACCTCACCGGGCTGGAGGTGGCCAATGCCTCGTTGCTCGACGAGCCGACGGCCGCAGCCGAGGCCGTGGCGATGGCCCGTCGTCTCCACCGAGGCGACCGCCGGGTCTTCTACGTGGACCCCGACAGTCATCCAGCGACTGTGGCGGTGATGCGCACCCGGGCGGACGCGGCGGGCATCGTCCTCGAAGAGCTCGGTGAGGGAAGCGACCCGGAGTCGGCGTTCGGGGTACTGGTGAGCTACCCGTCGTCGTCGGGGGCGGTGCGCGACCACCGTCAGGTCACGAAAGCGTTCCACGAGGCGGGTGCGCTCGTCGTCGTCGCCACCGACTTGCTCGCTCTGACCCTCCTCACACCGCCGGGTGAGTGGGGGGCCGACATCGTCGTCGGCTCCGCGCAGCGGTTCGGGGTGCCGCTCGGTTATGGCGGGCCTCACGCCGGATTCATGGCGACCCGTGAGTCCCATGTCAGGGCGATGCCCGGCCGTCTCGTCGGCGTCTCCACCGATCGGGCGGGACGTATGGCATACCGGCTCGCCCTGCAGACCCGGGAACAGCACATCCGTCGGGAGAAGGCCACTTCCAACGTGTGCACGGCACAGGTGCTCCTCGCCGTCATCGCCGGGTTCTACGCCTGCTGGCATGGCCCGGAGGGGCTGCGGGCGATCGCAACCGAGTGCAATCGCCTGGCCAGTGTCCTCGCTGTCTCCCTTCGCGCTGCCGGTTATCGAGTGGTGAACGAGGCCTGGTTCGACACCATCACGGTCGCGGCCAACTGGACAGGCGCAGGCAGCGGTCGCCCGAGCCCTCGATGCCGGGATCAACATCGGGCTCGTCGACGACGACCACTTCCGCATCGCCGTGGACGAGACGACGGATGAGGACGTGGTCGGCCGGCTCCTCGGCGCGCTCGGGGTCACGATGGTCGAATCGACGGCGTCCCTTCCCGAGGACCTGGTGAGGGAGACCGCCTATCTCACCCATCCGGTGTTCAGCCGTCACCGCTCGGAGCACGAGATGCTCCGTTACATGCGTCGTCTCGCCGATCGCGACCTGGCGCTCGACCGCACCATGATCCCTCTGGGCTCGTGCACGATGAAGCTCAACGCCACCAGCGAGATGATCCCCATCACCTGGGCGCGGGTTCTCCGGTGTCCATCCCTACGCCCCGGTGGGCCAGGCCGGCGGGTACCTCGAGCTCATCGGCGAGCTGGAGTCGTATCTCGCCGCGATCACCGGCTATGACGCCGTCTCCCTCCAACCCAACGCCGGTTCGCAGGGGGAGCTGGCCGGCCTGTTGGCGATAGCCGCCTATCACCGCTCCCGCGGGGAGGCGGGGCAGGGATGTCTGTCTCATCCCGGCTTCGGCCCACGGGACCAACGCTGCCTCGGCGGTGATGGCCGGGATGCGGGTCGTGGTGGTCGCCACCGACGGGTCGGGCAACATCGACCTCGACGACCTGAGGAGAAAGGCCGACGAGCACGCCGCCGACCTCGCCGCGTTGATGGTGACCTACCCCTCGACCCATGGTGTGTTCGAGGAGGGGATCCGTGAGGTCACCGACGTCGTCCACGCCCACGGCGGCCAGGTCTATGTCGACGGCGCCAACCTCAACGCCCTGGTCGGCTTGGCACGACCGGCCGACTTCGGCGCCGACGTGGGCCATCTCAACCTGCACAAGACGTTCACCATCCCCCACGGTGGAGGGGGCCCGGGGGTCGGTCCCGTCGGAGCGAAGCAGCACCTCGCCCCCTTCCTCCCCAACCACCCCCTCCTCGACGAGGCCGGCCCGGCGTCTGGCATCGGGGCGATATCGGGGGCCCCGTTCGGGTCGGCGGGGATCCTCCCCATCCCGTACGCCTACATCCGCCTGATGGGCCCCGATGGGCTCCGCGAGGCCACCCGGGTGGCGATCCTGTCGGCGAACTACGTGGCGAGACGTCTCGACCCCTATTTCCCTGTCCTCTACGCAGGTTCCGGCGGCAGGGTGGCGCACGAGTGCATCGTCGACGTTCGTCCCCTCACCAAGACCAGCGGTGTCACCGCCGAGGACGTGGCGAAACGTCTCGCCGACTACGGGTTCCACGCACCGACCCTCGCCTTCCCGGTGGCGAACACGCTGATGATCGAGCCGACCGAGTCGGAGAGCCTCGAGGAGATCGACCGATTCTGCGACGCCATGATCGCGATCAAGGCAGAAGCCGACCGGGTGGCTGCGGGGGAGTGGCCCCGGGACGACAATCCGCTGTTCAATGCGCCCCACACCGCCGCCGACGTCGCCGCCGACACCTGGTCCCACCCCTACGGTCGGGAGACGGCCGCGTTCCCCGTCGACAGCCTCCGCGTCGACAAGTATTGGCCACCGGTGGGGCGGATCGACGGGGTGGCCGGGGATCGAAATCTGATCTGCTCGTGCCCGCCGCTCAGCGCCTACACCTGATGGCCCTTGACATTTCCCGGGGGAGTGGGATCTTTACCGCTGTCGCTAGGACCGCTGCTAGGCAAAATCCAAGGATCTGCGCGTGAAATTCACCGGAGAGCTGAGGTTCCCCGAGATCGATCACCCCGGGGTCCCGGTTCAATTCGTGATCGAAGGAGCCCAAGCCGAACTGGTCGTCGAGGGGGAGTCCCTGGGCCGTTGGTCGCTCTACGACGTCCATGCCCGCCGACTCGTCGCCAGCGCCTTCCAGATCGATCTCGACGGCACGGAGGTCACCTTCGTCGCCTCGGATCCCATCGACTTCGCCTATCGCGGTGTCGAGCACATGGCACAGACCTGGGCGACGATGAAGTCGAAGCGGATGGGGGGCCGGAGCATCGCTGTCCGCAAGTCGCGTCGCGGCACGATGCCATCCCGGCTCGACGATCTCCGGATCGCCATGGAGTCGAACCTCGAGACCTCTGAGCCGAAACCCCTCGCCGGCGAGAACTCGATGCCTACCGCAGCGCTCCAGACCGAAGCAGTCGCTCCGACTCAGGTTCATGGACTGGGATCAGCGCGACCCGGCTGGTGCGATCCCAATGGTGAGTGAGACTCCGGAAGAGGACGTCGTCGAGCCGACACACCACCCGCCCAAGTCATCGACGCCCGGTCCCCGGCCCTGCCCGAGCAGGATCACGCGCTCTCCGAACAGCAGAGGTGGCTGGAGGAGGAGAAGCAGAGGATCGCCGAGGAGCGAGCGCGTCTCGAGTCCGAGCGTCTCGCCGCGGAGCAACGTGAGGCCAATCTCCTCGAGGCGTACCGGTTGGAGATGGAGCGTCTGGAGGCGGAGCGCGCCGAGGTCCGTCGTCAGGCTGAAGAGGCGGCGGCGCATGCCAGCCTCGCCGCCGAAGAAGTCGCCCGGGTCACCGCCGAGCGCGAAGCAGCGGAGTCGCCGCCGCACAGCGTGCCGAAGCGGATCGGGTGGCCGCGGAGCAGATGGCCCGTGAGGCCGCCGAACGGGCGAGCGCCGAGCGTGAGGCGGCAGAACTGGCTGCGCGTGAGGCCGAGGAACGCGCCGCAGCCGAGCTGGCCCGCGCCGAGGAGTCGGCCCGTGAGGCCGCCGAGCAGGCCGTCTGAAGCCGCGAACAGGCCGAGCGTGAGGCGCGGAGCAGGCGCGTGAGGCGGAGGAGGGAAGGGTGGCCGCGGCGAACCGGGAGTTCTTCCGTCGTCGCAACGTGCTCGACCTCAAGGACCTCGAGGATGGCGCCGCGGGAGCGGCGGCCCGGATCTCGAGCCCCGATCCCGACGAACCCACCCCGGAGACCCCCGGCCCCCGCCCGATCACCGGCTCAGACCCAACCGGAGCCGGTCCTGGCCGGCACCTCCAAGGAGAAGAGCGGGCTCATGGGGGCGGTCAAGGCGGCGTTCCGCGGCGGGCCACGCGACCACGATCATCAGTTCGTCGAGGCACCCGGCGGGATCGGGATCACACGCTATGTCTGCGAGGAGTGCGGTTATGTCTCGATCTCGGTGGGCAGCTGAGCAGACGGCTCCGTCTCCGACTTGCCTCCGCCTCCTGACGGCTCGTAACTGAAGAATCGCAGCGCCAGCGCCAATCCGATGGCGGTCCAGATCAGCAGCTTCACGATGGCCGCCCACGGGAAATCGACAGGCTCTTGAGAGCTGAACGTCTCGATGGCCGCGCTGGCGAGGGGTTCGAGGGGGAGAAACCCGGCCACGGTCTGCAGCCATTCAGGGGCACTCTCCATGGGAAAGAAGATCCCGGAGATGAACGCGAGGGGAGGATCACGAAGTTGGCCACTGCGGGAGCCGCTTGCGCCGAGGGCGTCATCGCCGCGACCGCCAATCCCAGGGCCGAGAAGGTCACCGCGCCGAGAAGCAAGAGAAAGGCGAACAGCGGCATCCGTGCCCAGATGATCTCGACGTCGAAGAAGAGCCACGCGACGAAGAGCATCAGGGTCACCGAGAGCAGGCCCACCAGCGAAGCGGAGAGGGTGCGACCACCGACGTGCACCCACATGGGCAGGGGAGTGCCGGCGACTCGTTTGAGGATGCCTGCGTCGCGTGCCATCGACGTGTTGATGGCGAGGTTGGTGAAGGTCGCAGTGACCATGCCGAACACGGCCAGCGCCGGAGTTATGTATTGGGAGGCGGCGCCCTCGGTCGAGCCCTCGTCACCGAAGAAGAGGTTGATCATGACCAGGAACATGAGCGGCAGCACCAGGGTGAAGAAGGCGGCGACGGTGGTGCGAAAGAAGATCTTGGTCTGAAGACTCGTCTCCGAGAGGAGCAGGCCCGACCTATTCACGAGGGCTCACCAGACGCAGGTAGGCCTCCTCCAGTGAGAGCCGGCTGACTTCGAGGTTGCGCAGGGGGATGTCGTTGTCGAGGGCTTTCGTGGTGATCTCGTGGATGGTGCGGACCGGGTCATCGGTCTCGATCTCGACTCGTCCGCCGTCGACGGCAACCATGCCCAGGTCGGTGGCCCGCAGCGGGTCGACGCTGAAGCTGATGGTGGCCACGCCGGGGTTTCGCTCCCCGAGCGTGTCCGGCGGCCCGTCGGCCACGATCAATCCTTCAGCCATGACGATGACCCTGTCGGCGAGCTCCTGGGCCTCCTCGAGATAGTGGGTGGTCAGGACCACGGTGGTGCCCTTGGCGCTCAGGCCCCGGATCGCCTGCCAGGATCGTCGGCGGGCGGCTGGGTCGAATCCGGTGGTGGGCTCGTCGAGGAAAAGGAGGTCAGGGTTGCCGACCATGCCGAGGGCGAGATCGAGACGGCGACGCTGCCCTCCGGAGAGACGTTTGATGCGCTGATCGCGTTTCTCCCCGAGATCGACGAGATCGATCGCCTCGTCGGCCGACATGGGTGAGCGGTAGGGCCGACGCTGTGCCTCGATCGCCTCTTCGACGGTGAGCTCGCCCTCGATCCCCCCATCCTGGAGGACGATCCCGATCCGGTCGAGCAGGCGAGCGCCGCGGTTCGCCGGGTCCTGTCCCAGGACCTCGATCGAGCCCGTGTCGGGTCGTCGGAATCCCTCGATCATCTCGACTGTGGTGGTCTTCCCTGCTCCGTTGGGCCCGAGGATTGCGACCACCTCCCCGTCTTCGATGGTGAAGTCGATCCCCCTGACTGCCTCGACCGGTCCGTAGGACTTCCTCAGTTCTCGTACCTTGACGGCCGTCACGCCGGTCCTCTCTGCAGGAGCGGGGGCGAAGGTAGCACAGGCACCCACGACGCCGGGCGGTACTCTCGCCGTGTGTCAGAGCTGCGACCGGTGATCCTTTCCGGCGGGTCGGGGACCCGTCTGTGGCCCCTCTCGTCACCGAGCCTTCCCAAGCAGTTCGCCCCGCTCCTGGGAGAGGAGACACTCTTCGCCCGGACCGTGGCTCGCCTCGACGGCATTCCCGGTCTGCGCCCGGCGATCGTGGCCACGGGGACGAACCATCTCGACCTGGTTCGGGCCGCCGTCGGGCAGGCGCTGGCCGATGCCACGATCCTGGTTGAGCCCGCCGCCCGCAACACCGCGCCCGCCATTTTCGCTGCGGCGCTGGTGGCCGAGCCCGAAGAGGTGCTCGTCATCCTCCCCGCCGACCATCTCATCGCGGACGTCGCGGGGTTCGGGGAGGCGGTCCTGACCGCTGCCGCCATCGCCGCCGAGGATGTCATCGTCACTTTCGGCATCCCTCCCACCAGGGCCGAGACCGGATACGGGTACATCGAGAAAGGCGAGCCGAGCGACGGTGGGTTCGTGGTCGAGAGCTTTGTGGAGAAGCCGTCGCCTGAGGTAGCCGACCGTCTGGTGGCCGACGGCCGGCACTTGTGGAACGCAGGGATGTTCGTGGTCCGCGCCGGTCTGATCCTCGAGGAGGCGTCGCAGCACTGCCCCGAAGTCCTCGCCGGGGTGAAGACGGGCCCTGCCCGCGGCCCGTGAAGGGGTGGTTCGACTGGGCGCCGAGTTCTCCTCCGTCGAAGCGGTCTCCTTCGACTACGCCGTCATGGAGAAGACGACGAAGGCTGTGGTGGTGCCACTAGACGTGGGATGGGACGATGTTGGGTCCTATGTCTCGCTGCTGGCGGCCGGTGACGTCGACGAGGACGGGAACCTCGTGTCCGGCGACGTCAGGGTCAGAGACGTGGCGGGCTCGTTCGTCAAAGCGACATCGCGTCGGCTGGTCGTGGTGGGGCTGGAGCGATTCGTCGTCGTGGAGACGCCCGAGGCGGTCCTGGTGTTGCCCTTGGACCGGGCCCAGGAGGTCAGGGACCTGCAGAGTCAGGGCGAGGAGGAGTGAGAAGCCGCCATGTCGTGTCCCTACTCCTGCTGTTGACGGCATGTTCGGTGGGCCGGCCACCGGAGGACGCCACCGGTGAGGAGATCTATGCCCAGCTCTGCTCCAACTGCCACGGCGACGATCTGAGTGGTGGGGTCGGCCCGGCGCTGGGCCCCGGCTCGCCGAGCGCAGGGGAGTCGGACGAGTTCCTCGAGTTCACCATCGTCAACGGGCGGGGCCGGATGCCCTCGTTCGAGTCTTCTCTCGACGACACCCAGCTCGACCGTCTGGTCGGCTACATCCGCGAGGTGCAGAGCGGGTGAGCGCCGCACTCGAGGCTCTCGAGCTACACCCGGTGCGCATCCCGATGCGGAAGAGGTTCCGCCGCGTCGATCACCGGGAGGCTGTCCTGTTGCGGGGCCCACGTGGCTGGGGCGAGTTCTCACCGTTCCCCGACTATCCGCCCGAGGTGACCACCCGCTGGCTGGCGGCGGCCCTCGAGCTCGCCTGCGGAGACCTGCCCGAGCCCGGAAGGTCCCATATCCCGGTCAACGTCACCGTCCCTGCCGTGGACCCGGAGTCGGTGGCGGCGCTGGTGAGGGAGTCCGGGGCCACCACGGCCAAGGTGAAGATCGGCGAGCCGGGCGACACCGAAGAAGACGATCTCGATACGGGTGCGCACCGTGCGGGAGATCCTCGGTCCCAAGGGCCGGATCCGGGTCGACGTGAACGCCGGATGGGACCTCGAGACCGCGGCCAGCCGCATCGCGGGACTCGAACAGTTCGACCTCGAGTACGTGGAACAGCCGGTGGCCACGGTCGAGGACATGCGTGCCCTCCGAGCCCGGGTCTCGGTGCCCCTCGCCGCCGACGAGCTGGTTAGGCAGAGCCCTCATCCCCTCCAAGTGATCGAGGAGGGTGCCGCCGACGTGCTCGTGCTCAAGGTGCAGCCGATGGGTGGGGTGTCCCGGGTCCTCGACCTGGCCAATCGATCGTCCATACCCGTGGTGATCTCCTCCGCCTTGGAGACGTCGGTGGGGATGTACGGGGGCCTGCTCGCCGCATCGTTGCTCCCAGATCTCCCCTACGCCTGCGGGCTGGGCACTGTGGCGTTGCTCGAGGGTGACCCGACCCTGCAGCCTCTCATTCCCCGTGACGGCCTGCTCGAGGTGCGCCGGCCCGAGCCCGACCCGGCGCTGCTGAAGCGATGGCGCCCGGACCGTGACCGCGGGGCCGAGATGCTGCGCAAGCTGCGTGCGGCTGCCGAGGTACTCACGTGACTGCTCCCAACCCGAGCACCGCCCTCGCCCGGGTGGTGCTCGACGAGCTGGCCTCGTGCGGGGTCGAGGTCGTCGTCTTGTCCCCCGGGTCTCGCTCCGCCGCATTGGCTATCGCCGCGGCGACACACCCGGATCTGGAGACGCGGGTGGTCATCGACGAGCGCTCGGCGGCATTCCACGCGCTTGGGGTCGGAAGGGCGACTCGTCGCCCCGCGGCGGTGATCGCCACGTCAGGCACGGCACCCGCCAATCACTTCCCCGCCGTCGTGGAAGCCGACATGGCTTGTGTCCCCCTGTTCGTGATCTCCGCCGATCGCCCGGTGGAGCTGCGCGGCGTCGGGGCGAATCAGACCATCGACCAGATGGATCTGTTCGGCCCCAAGGTGCGTGCCTTCGCCGCCATCGAGGCACCCGATGCCGCCACCGACGGCAACGAGAGCTGGCGTCACACGGTGAGTGGCCTGTTCCTGGAGGCCACCGGCCGACGACCCGGCCCGGTCCACCTCAATGTCGCCTTTCGCGAGCCCACGGTGCCGGTCGGCGACGACGGGCGGGCCCACTCGGAGCCCTATCCACACGCCACCCCCCGCATCGGGCGGCCCGTGACTGAGCATGATCGGCCTGAGCCCTCCCTTCCCGTGCTGGCCGCCTCCCGGGGCTTGGTCATCGCCGGTGACGGTGAGTACGACCGGGTGGCCCTGCTCGCCGCTGCTCAGGCGGTGGGATGGCCGGTCCTGGCGACCGCCCTGTCCGGGATGCGCGGCGGTGGAGCATTGGGGGACTATCACCAGCTCCTCGTCTCGGGCCTGCCCGAGCAACTCGTACCCGAAACGGTGGTCGCGGTGGGGGCGATCGGGCCCTCGGCCCGTCTCGAGGACCTGGTGGCGAAGGCGAGCCACCGGGTCCGCATCGACGTCTGGGGACGTCACATCGACCCGCAACGGAACGCCACACAGATCCTCTCGGGAGATCCGGTGACCCTGATCCGATCCGTCGCCGGCGCCGAGGGCGCGGCGTGGATACAGGCCTGGGTGGCCGCCGACGAAGAGTCGGGGCGGCTGCGGCGGGTGGTCCTGACGGAGGGCACTGCGATGACCGGCGGGTCGGTGGCGGCCTCCTGCAACGAGATCGCCTGGGGTGCCCTGGTGGTGGGGTCGTCGTTGCCCATACGCGAGGTGGAGACTCACGTGCAGAGGCCCGGCCCGGTCTTCGCCAACCGCGGCGCATCCGGCATCGACGGTTTCGTATCCACGGCCCTCGGGGTGGCCTCGGTGATACCACGCACCCTGGCCATGGCCGGTGACCTGACTTTCCTCCACGACAGCAACGGTCTCGTCGTCGACACCGAAATCGACCTCACAGCGATCGTGATCGACAACCACGGTGGCGGTCTGTTCGACAGCCTCCCGCAACGTCGTCATGCCCCCGACTTCGAGCGGTTGTTCATCACCCCATCGCGACGTGACATGGCCGCACTCGCCCGTTTCCATGGTGCCCGTGTCGGAGACATTGGATCGCCCCGGGGACCTGGTTCCCGCGGTCGAGGCAGGGCTGGCCAGGACGGGGTGGATGTGATCGTGGCCGCGGTCGACCGGGAGGTCGACCTGGCGCAGCGACGTCAGCTCGGAGGCTGACCCAGTGCGCTGAACATGGGGGCCAGCTTGAGCTCGGTCTCCTCGAGCTCGGCCGCCTCCTCGGACCCGGCCACCAGGCCCCCTCCGGCATAGAGGGTCAGCCCCTCGCCCCGGAACTGCCCGCAGCGAAGGGCGATGGCGAACACACCGTCGCCGCTGGAGTCGATCCATCCGACCGGGCCGGCGTAGCGCCCGCCGCGATGCCGGCTCGATCTCCCGGATCAGGTCGAGCGCGACCTCGGTGGGTGAGCCGGCTACGGCCGCGGTCGGGTGGAGATCGGCCAGTATGTCGGCGACGGTCGTCCCCGGGTGCGCCGGCCCTTCCACTCTCGTGCCGACATGGGACATCGCCCCATGCGGGACGATCACCTGCTCGGTGAGGTCGACTTCGACCATGTGGTTGCTGAGTCCCTTCATCACCGAGTTGGAGACGTGACGGTGCTCCTCGGAGATCTTCACCGTGTCGAGATTCTCCGGGTCGGTGGCGGTGCCGGCGAGTGCCAGGGTCTGGATTCGCCCCCGACGCAGACTGACCAGGAGCTCCGGGCTGGCCCCGACCAGCCCGTCGACCGAGAACAGGTAGCAACCGGGGTTGTCGGCGGCGAGACGGGCCACCACCGAGGAGCCCTCCACCCCGGCGGGCACGATCGCTCGCACCTGACGGGCGAGCACGACCTTCTCGACCCGGCCGGTCTCGATCTCGAGCATCGACTTCTCGAAGCCGGTACGCCACTCGCCGACGCCGTCGTCGACGACCACGACACCGGGCGCAGAGCCTGGAACCGGGAGTGAAGTCGTGAGCACGACCCGTTCCGGGATGACCAGGACCGATCCCGCGTCGGCGGAGTCGAAGGTGAACGAGGCGAAGGCGTGTGACCGTCCCGACTCACGCAGGGCGGCGAGGGCCGCGCCGATAGCGATCACGTCCGGTGCCGGGGTCGATCGTCACGATCGCCCCTTCGCCGGTGAGGATGCCCTCGTCGTCGACCCAGATCGGATTCATGCGGGAAAGGGTATGACAGGGGCGTCGATTGCGGCGATCGACCGGGCGAGACGCTCGAACTCGTCGAGGTCGCCCGATGCGGCGAGGGTCGTCCTGGCACTGCCGCTGCCGGTGGGGGCTACCCGGGCCACCTGGGCCGCGACGGCCGGGGCCGGATCGATCACCTCCAATGAGCTCACCGTCTCGATCGTACGTCTCAGGAAGGAGAAGTGTGTGCATGCCAGCACGATTCGGTCGGCACCGGCGGCGATGGCCGGCTCCAGCGCAGAGCGCACCGTTTCCTCCGCCACGGGACCGGTGACGACACCACGCTCGACCAGCTCCACCCATTCCGGGCACGCCCTGGTGAGCACCACCACTCCGTCGGCGAACCGTCGCACCACCGAGTTGAACAACTCACCCTGGAAGGTGGCGGCGGTGGCGAAGACCGCCACCGTGCCTGTGGACGTCCCCGCCGCCGCCGGCTTCACAGCCGGCTCCATCCCAACGATCGGGAGGTCCGGGAACTGCTCGCGCAGCGACTCGAGCGCGGCAGCCGATGCGGTGTTGCAGGCCACGACGAGACAGTCGGCGCCGTGGTCGACCAACCACGTCGCGAACGTCGTGGGAGATGGCGCGGACCTGCGTCCAGCGTCTTGGGCCCGTAGGGGGCCCGGCCCCGATCGGCGACGTAGAGGAGATCGGCCTCGGGCAGCACCGACCGCACCTCCCGCAGGACCGAGAGACCCCCGATCCCGGAGTCGAAGAGGCCGATCACGGCCGTGTACCGTCGAGCTGGGACATCAGGAGGACTTCGATGCAGGTAGAAGGTTCGGTTGCTCTGATCACCGGCGGTGTTTCCGGGTTGGGTCACGGTGCGGCCGCTCGAGTCGTGGCCATGGGCGGGCGCGTCGTGATGATGGACATCAACGAGGAGCAAGGCAAGGCGGCGCAGGCCGAGCTCGGCGATTCCTCCCGGTTCATCGTCTGTGATGTGTCCGACCCCGATCAGGTGACTGCGGCGGTGGACGGCGCCGCCGGGGCGTTTGGATCCATCGACATCCTGGTCAACGCGGCCGGAGTGGCGCCGGCGCAACGAGTCCTGTCCCGGGATGGGGCGATGTTCGACCTCGACCTGTTCAAGTTCACCGTCGGGGTCAACCTGATCGGGATGTTCGACGTGATCCGCAATACCGCCCGGGTCATGGCAGAGGAACGAACCGGGTCCGAGCGGGGAACGGGGCGTGATCGTCAACGTCGCCTCGATTGCGGCCTTCGACGGGCAAGTGGGACAGGCGGCCTACTCGGCTTCGAAGGGGGGCGTGGTGGGGATGACCCTGCCCCTGGCTCGTGATCTGGCCAGTGTCGGGCATCCGCGTCAACGTCATCGCACCCGGGATCATGGACACCCCACTCCTCGCCGGGGCACCACCCGAGCTTCGCGAGGCCCTGGCCGCCCTCCACGTCTTCCCGCAGCGGCTGGGCACCCCGGCCGACTTCGCCCATCTGGTCACGGCGATCGTGGAGAACGAGATGCTCAACGGCGAGGTGATCCGTCTCGACGCCGCCACACGAATGCCTCCGAGATGACGACACGCATCGCACTCGTCTGCTTCGACGGCATGGAGGAGCTCGACCTCGTCGGCCCATGGGAGGTGCTCCGCATGTGGCAGCTGGAGTGGCCCGAGGACGACGTGGAGGTCTTCACCGCCACACTGGACGGCACGACAGTCACCTGTGCCAAGGGGATGCAGATCGTCACCGATGTCGCAGTCGGCGACATGGGTGAGGTCGACGTGGTGCTCCTCCCGGGCGGGAGGGGGACCAGATCGTTGGTGAAGGACGAGCCGACGTTGGAGATGGTCAGGGGTCTCCACAGCCGGCGGCGTCCTGATGACGTCGGTGTGCACTGGCTCCTTGGTGTACGCCGCAGCCGGGATCCTCCGCGACCGGCCGGCGACCACCTATTGGAGCATGCTCGACTACCTCGTCGAGCTGGACGGGACCATCGAGCCACGCCCCGACGATCGCTGGGTCGACAGCGGAGAGATCGTGACCGCCGCCGGCGTCTCCGCCGGGATCGACATGGCGCTGCACCTGGTGAGACGTCTCCACTCCGAGGAGCGGGCTCGAGAGGTCAAGCGGGCGATTCAGTACGACCCGGCGCCCCCCGTCTAGGAGCCGTAGGCCGCCTAGAGCCGGCTCAGGCCCTGCAACGACGTGGGGTTCTCCAGAGACGTCAGGTCCCCGGGATCCTCTCCCAGGGTGACGGCTTTGACGACCCGGCGCATGATCTTCTGCGACCTGGTCCGGGGCAGATCCTCGACCCAATGGATGTCCCGGGGGCTGAACGCCTTGCCGAGGGAGCCCACACAGGCCTGCCGCACCCGACCGGTGAGACGGTCGTCGGGCGTGACCCCTGGCGCCGGCACCAGGAACAAGGCGATCACCTCCCCCTTGACGTCGTCGGGAACCCCGATGGCGGCGGCCATCACCACTTCGTCGAGGGAAACCGCCACCGATTCGATCTCGGCAGGGCCGATGCGCTTGCCGGCGACGTTGAGGGTGTCATCGGAGCGCCCATGGAGGTACCAGAACCCATCGGCGTCGATCGAGGCCCAGTCGCCGTGCACCCAGGTGTCGTCGAAACGTGACCAGTAGGTGGCGATGTAACGCTCGGGCTCGCCCCAGAAGCCCCTGGTCATCCCGGGCCAGGAGCCGCGCACGACCAGTTCCCCGACCTCGCCGCGCACGGGTCTTCCCGAGTCGTCGTAGACGTCGGCGTCGACACCCAACGCCGGTCCGCCCAGGGACGTCGGCTTGATCCCTTGCGCCATGTTGGCCGAGAGGAGACACGCCCCGATCTCGGTGCCGCCCGAGAGGTTGATGATCGGCCGCGTTCCCTCGCCCACGTCACGGAACAGCCACCACCACGGGTCCGGGTTCCAGGGCTCACCGGTCGATCCGAAGAGACGCAATGCGCCGAGATCGTGCCGACGTGCTTGGTCGGCACCATGTGGCTGCAGCGCCCTGATCAGGGTGGGGGACACACCGAGGATCGTTATCCCGAGGTCGGCGACCACCTTCCAGAGACGATCTGGGCCAGGGTGGTCGGGCGCGCCGTCGTACGTGGCGATGGCAGCCCCGTTGGCGAGACCGGCGAGGACCATCCAAGGCCCCATGATCCACCCCATGTCGGTGACCCACATCAGCACGTCGTCGCGGCCGACATCGAGCTGGAATGCCCCCTCCTGGGCGACTTTGACGGTGAGACCGGCCTGGACGTGCACCGCACCCTTGGGACGACCGGTGGTGCCCGAGGTGTATGCGATGAGCACGGGGTCCTCGGCCCAGGTCGACGCGGCCGGCGCCGGCTCGGAGCCGGGGACGATCTCGTGCCACCAGAGATCCCGGCCAGGGGTCATCGGCGTGTCGCCGTCGTCGACGTAGTCGACCACCAGGATCCGCTCGATGCCACCGGCGATGGCCGCCGCCTCATCGGCGGTCGTCTTCATCGACAACCTGCGCCCCCTCCGCTCGAACCCGTTGCCGGTGATCATCAGGCGGGGCTTGGGGTCCTGCAGCCGGGTGGACACGGCCTCGGCGGCGTAGCCGGAGAACACCGGGACGAAGATGGCGCCGATCCTCGCCACGGCGAGAAGGGAGATCACCGCCTCGGGCGACATGGGGAGATAGACCGCCACCGCTTCCCCTCGTCCCACGCCCAGCGAGACTCATCGCCCCGGCGAGACGCCCCACCTCATCGAGCAGCTCGCCGAAAGTGGTCTCCCCTCCGGCACCGGACTCTCGTTGCCACCTGATGGCGACCCGTTGCGGGTCCTCGGCCGCCCAGCGGTCGACACATGCCACCGACAGGTTGAACCCGGCACCCACGAACCAAGTCGCCCAAGGGTGGCCGCGCGAGGTGTCCCGCACGACCGTCCACAGCGGATCGAAGGGAAGACCCAGGTAGTCGACGACCGCCCCCCAGAACCAATCGGGTTCTGCGGTCGATCGACGCACCAAAGTCGTCGTAGTCGGGGATCCCGTGGGCCGCCATGAACTGACCGGTCCTGGTGGCGGCGGCCGACCCGGGTTCCGGCGCCCAGGCGATCTCGAAGCTGTCCATCGTCCTCCCGGTCGGGTAGTCGAGGGTATCGGAGATGTCAGGGAGTCGGCCCGCCCGGCTCTACCCTCGACACCCATGAGCCAGCGAGGGACGGCCGCGGATCAGAGGATCTTCGTCCGCCGAACACTCACCGTCGCGTTGGTGCTGATCGGCGTGGCTGCCGTGATCTGGCTCGTCTTCCGGCTCAACTCGATCATCCTGATGCTCTTCGTGTCGGTGTTCGTCACCGTCGCCTTCGAACCGCCGGTGCACTACCTGGCGAAGCGAGGATGGAAACGGGGCACCGCGACGGGGTTGGTCTTCCTCGTGGCGCTCCTGGTCACCATCGGCTTCTTCTGGGCTCTGGTCCCCCTGTTCATCGACCAGTTCCAGCAGCTGATCGAGGCCGTCCCCGGGCTCATCGAGTCGACCCTCGTGCTTTCTCCAGGACACCCTCGGGTTCGACTCTGACGACGGTCGACCCTGCTCAGGCAGGCGAGCAGCTCCTGGGCTCGATCCAGAACCTGACCGGTGTCGTCGCCGGTGGGATAGTCGGGCTGACCGCCTCGCTGTTCGGGTCCCTCTTCTTCGCCACCACCGTCGCCCTCTTCTCCTTCTACATGATCGCCGAGTTGCCACAGCTGCAGCGGACGGTTCTGTCGTTCATGCCGGCGGAGCAGCAGCGTCATGCCATCCATGTGTGGGACGTCGCCGTGGAGAAGATGGGCGGCTACATCTACTCGAGGCTCATCCTCGCCGTGCTCTCGGCGACCTTGACCACGATCTTCCTCAGTTTGCTGAACGTACCGTTCGCCCTCTCCCTCGGCATCTTCGTTGGAGTTCTCAGCCAGTTCGTGCCGGTGGTGGGGACATACATCGCGGCGATCCTCCCTGCCTTGGTCGCCCTCACCTTCAACGACTGGACGACGGCGCTTGTGGGTGGTCGATCTATTTCCTGGCCTACCAGCAGCTCGAGAACTATCTCATCGCACCACGGATCACCAAACGCACGATGGAGATCCACCCGGCGGTCTCGGTCGCCGCGATCATCATCGGCGGGACCCTGCTCGGCGGCATCGGGGTGGTCCTCGCCCTGCCGATGGCGGGGGTGATCCAGGCGATCATCTCCGAGACGCGCCGACCCCATGACGTGACCGTCGTCGCCGCGGCCGATGACCCCGAATCCGAGAGCCGGCCCGATCCAGCGAGATGAGGTACGGCCAGGAATCGGCGGTGGGCATACGACGGTGCGGAGACCTATGGTGAATTCCGGTGCCCCCGACCGGGGCCGTCACCCCCAAGCACGGAGAAAACAAGTGAAAGCAAGCTGCGCCCTTTGGGCTGCGTTTGCTCGCACTCCTCGCCGTCTTCGCCATGATCGCGGCGGCCTGCACCGGTGACTCAGCCGAGGAGACCACGACCACCGGTGGGATAGCGGAGATGAAGCCGACCAGTACCACGGGCGCGGAGGGATGGCTGCGTGGACGGCAGCTCGTTCCGGATCGGGATGATCGCCAATCTCACCACCGACAACTGGTGGGCATCGCTCGACACGGAGAGCGGGGCGCAGAACCAGGCCTACCTGACCAATGGCAAGACCGCCCTGTACACCCTGTCGCTGCCGGGCTTCGTCCCGGTGCCCGGCGCCGCGGCCACGGACACCCCGGTCGAGCCGGTCCAGGAAGGCGACATCTGGGTCGTCGAGCAGCCGATCCGAGACGACATGACCTGGTCGGACGGCGAGCCGGTGGTCGCCAACGATCTGGCGTTCTACTTCGACACCGTCCGTGAGTTCAACCTCGGCTCGAATCACGCCTCGAACTTCGGTCCGACGGTCCTGAGCGTGACTGCGCCCGACGACCACACCGTCAGGGTCGAGTTCTCCGAGCGGCCGGGTCTCTCCGTCTGGAACAACGGCGTCGGCCTGGCCAACTTCGTCCCCTCCCACTACTGGGAGGAGCATGTCGAGGCAGCCCGTGACGCGGCCGCGGCGGCGACCCAGGGGATCACCCCCGAGGACGCCATCGCTGCGATCGTGGAGACGGCCAACGGCGACGACGACCCGGACAACGACCGCACCGAGGCCGATGTCACCCAGGCGGACATCGACGCCTACATCGCCAATGCCGGCTCGCAGGAGGCGCTGGCCGTCCTCTATTCGGTCTCCGGTGTCGACGAGCCTTCGAGCGGCTCGGTGATCGTCGACCAATGGGAGAAGGGGGCATTCGCCGCCACGGTGGCCAACCCCTCCTACTTCGACAAGGGCACCGAGAACACGCTCTACTCGGACGGATCGTTCCGCATCGCCAACGCCGAGCGGGGACAGGACACCGTCTACGGTGGCGAAGGCTCCGGCGAGGTCGTCGCCTCCTATCTCGAAGGGCCCATTCGTCTCCGAGATCCTCTGGGTCGAGCATGGGACCAAGGACGCCGCCTACGAGAAGCTCGCCGGCGGCGAGCTCGACTATGTGTTCGACCCGACAGGTCTCACCAGTGGTTTGCGCACCGAGCTGGCGACCGACCCCGAGCTGCAGTTCTCCGTGAACCAGACCGAGGGGTTCCGCTTCATGGCCTTCAACATGAGGAAGGCCCCGATGTCCGACCTGGCGTTCCGGCAGGCCACGGCGACCGTGATCAACAAGGAGTTGATCGCCGACACCGTGCTCGCCGGAGCCGTCTTCCCCGGTTACACCATCGTGCACCCCGACCTGACGCTGCACTACAACGCAGACGTCGAGAAGGCCGGTTGGGCCAACGGTGAGCCGATGGACGAGGGTGCTCGTTTCGAGACCGCCGTGCAGATCCTCAAGGACGCCGGCTACACGTGGACGACCGAGCCGGTGGTGGTTCGTGACGCCGATGGCATCTTCCTCGAGGTCGAACCGAAGGGAGAGGGTCTGACCATGCCCAGTGGCGAGCCGGTTCCCGAGCTGACGATCCTGACCCCGGGCCCCGGTTACGACCCGTTCCGCGCCACCTTCTCCATCTACATCGAGTCGTGGATGCAGGAGATCGGCATACCGGTCACCGCGGAGCCCACGGACTTCAACGCCATCATCGATGCGACCTTCCCGCCCCAGACTCCTGAGTCTGCCCTGCAGTGGGACATGTTCGTGCTCGGATGGGGCGGGGGTGATCCGTCACTGCCCGGCACGTCGACGCGGGCGTTCTTCCACTCCGACCAGGACTCGGTCACCGGTGGCGGATTCAACGTCCCCGGATACAACAGCCCCGAGTTCGATGGGGTGGCCAACGCATTCGATGCGGCTGCCACGATCGAGGAGGCCGCCGAGCTGACCAAGGAGATGGACGCGATCCTCGCCAGGGACCTCCCTTACGTGGTGCTGTTCCGCACCCCGATCATCGAGGCCTTCGGATCGGGCGTCACGTTCCCGGTCCAGACGATCATGGGTGGCCAGCAGGGCTTTCCCAATGCCTGGCCGAACGCGGCGTCGAGGTCACCGAATAGCCGATGACCAGGGACGCCTGTGAGTGTCGGGGAGGAGGGGGCGGTCGCCGCGCTCTCCTCCCCAGCGGACCGAGGAGCCGTGTCTTGCTGAAGTTCGTCGCCAAGCGTCTCGCCCAGATGGCGTTGTTGTTCTTCCTGTTCCTCTCCATCGTCTTCTTCCTGCTCCAGGCCCAGCCCGGGGACATCACCTGCAGTTCATAAACCCACAGATCCCCGCCGAGGTCCGCAACAGCAGATCCTCACCCGGCTCGGGCTCGATGGCAGCATCTGGGACCAGTGGTGGTCCTACGTCACCAACTTCCTCACGGGAAACCTGGGGGTCAGCTTCGCCCAGTTCCCCAAACCGGTCATCGAGGTGATCGGAGAGCGCATCCCCCGCACCCTGTTCCTCTTCACCTTTGCCACGCTCTTCTCCTATCTCCTCGGGTTCGCCTGGGCAAGCGTCTCGCCTGGAGACGTGGCGGTCTCGGAGAGCACGGCTCACGGTCAGCGGGGTCTCCTCTACACCATCTTCTACCCGTGGTTCGCCATCCTGATGATCCTCCTGTTCGCCTCCATCTGGGTTGGTTCCCGATCAACGGCTTCATCACCGTCGAGTCCTGGCGGGGGCCCCGTACACGGGCAACCAGGTGTTCGCTCAGCTCCTCCTCTCCTTGGCGATCTCCGCAACAGTCCTGGTTCGGACCTGATCTCCGCGGCGAGATGACCGAGCGGTCGACGGCGCGAGTCAGTAGACGGGGCTTCTTATATGCCGGCCGTCTTGCCCTCGTCGCGTTCTGGGTATCCGGGCCGACATGTGGCCTTTTGCGCTCGACATCGTCCATCACACGGTGCTGCCTGTGGTCACCCTCACACTGGTCGCTTTCGCCGGGACCATGCTGCTCACACGCAGCTCGATGCTGGAGACCCTCAAAGAGGACTACATCCTGACCGCCAGCGCCAAGGGCGTCCCCGAGAAGGACATAAGGGACCGGCATGCCGCCCGCAACGCCCTGCTCCCGGTGGTCACATCGTTCATCCTCGGTCTCGCCTTCATCATCGGTGGAGGTGTCATCACCGAGACGGTCTTCGGATGGCCCGGCATGGGGGCGCTGCTCTTGACCCGATCATCATCGAGGACATCCCGCTGGCGATAGGCACCCTCGCCTTCCTCGGCGTCCTCGCCCTTATCGCCCATCTCGTCGTCGACATCCTCTACACCATCCTCGACCCTCGGGTCCGGATCGCCGCCGGGCAGGTAGCGATGGTCACCGAGGCTCTGTGGAAGGTCCGCTGGAGTCTGCGTGGGGCGGCGCTGAGAAGAAGAACTGGAAGATCTTCGCCGGGAACAATATCGGCCTGTTCGGGCTGGTGATCATCTCTGTCTTCGCCCTGATGGCGATCGTGCATCCCATCTTCCGCTCGATCGGGCCCTGGGAGGACGACTCCATCTACGACCCGGTGATCGGCTACGACGCCGCGGTCACCGACTTCGAGATCGTCGCCACCGAGGCCGACATCGTCGACCCCGAGCACCCAGATCGACGCCGTCAATGCCCAGCTCTTCTGTTTCGGGGTCAGTGCCCGGTGACACGTGTGAGGTGCCGCAAGTCCCGGCGCCACCCAGCACCACACCACTGGCTGGGCACCGACCCGCTGGGCCGGGACGTCGCCAGCCAGTTGACCTACAGCACCCGCGCCGCCTTCCTCCTCGGGGGTGTTCGCTGCCGTCGTCACGGTGGTGGTGGCGACGACTGTCGGCTCGTCGCCGCCTTCTATGGAGGGTGGCTGGACACCTTCCTGATGAGACTCGCCGATCTGGTCCTGCTCCTCCCCCTCATCCCCATCCTGATCGTCGTCTCCGGGTCTCTTCTACGTGACCATGCCGCTGCTCGGGGTCATCATCGGCATCCTGTCGGGATTCGGGGGCACTGCGATCGTGCTCAAGTCGCAGGCGCTATCGGTGAAGGTGAGGCCGTTCATCGACGCGGCGCGGGTCTCCGGCGGGTCGAACATGCATCTGATCCTCCAGCCATGTCATCCCCAACGTGCTGCCCCTGAGCTTCCTCTACATGATGTTCACCGTCACAGAGGCGGTGAGTCTCGAGGCGACCCTCTCGTTCTTCGGTCTGATCGAGGCCGACATGACCTGGGGCATCATGCTGCTCACTTCACAGACCCAGGGCTACCTCCGCAGCGGTCTGGAGTACTGGTGGCTGCTGATCCCTGCCGGTCTGGCCGTGTCCCTGCTCGCCGCAGGGTTCTTCTTCGCGGGCAGGGCCATGGACGAAGTCATCAACCCGAGGCTGAGGTCGCAATGACCGACACGAGACTGGACACCACCGAGGAGAATCCGATGGTCCCCGCCGGGCGCGGGGAGGCTCCCATCCTCGAGGTCAAGAACCTGATAATGAACTACGAGACCCGAGGCGGGATGGTCTCGGCTGTGGAAGACGTCTCCTTCTCGCTGCCCAGGGGGCCGTCGCTCGGATTGGTCGGCGAGTCCGGGTGCGGAAAGACATCGATCGCACTGACCCTCATCGAACTCGCCGCCGCCAACGCCCGAATCCTCAACGGTGAGGTGATCCTCGACGGTGAGAACCTCCTCGAGCTCTCCCAGGAGGAGATGAGAACCCGTCGTTGGAACGATGTGTCGATGGTCTTCCAGGGCGCCATGAACTCATGGAACCCGGTCTACACGGTCGGGGAGCAGATCAGGGAGACCATGGACATCCACTGGGACCCCAAGCCGAACTCCGCCCAGGCAAGGGCCAAGATCGAAGAGCTGTTCAATATGGTCGGCATCAATCCCGAGATGATCGACAGATACCCCCACGAGTTCTCGGGTGGTATGAAGCAGAGGGCCGTGATCGCAATGGCCCTGGCGTGTGACCCCAAGCTGATCATCGCCGACGAGCCCACGACCGCACTGGACGTCATCGTCCAGGAGCAGATCCTGGAAGAGCTGAGGAAGATCCAGCACGAGTTGGGGATGTCGATCATCTACATCTCCCACGACATCGCGGTGATCGCCGAGATCACGGATCTGCTCGGCGTGATGTACGCCGGCAAGCTCGTAGAACTTGGTCCGACCAGAGATGTGTTCGCACATCCCCGTCATCCCTACACCTGGCTGATCCTCTCCTCGACGCCCTCGATCACAGGGCCGCGGCGTTTGCTCGCACCGCTGGAGGGCGAGCCTCCCAACTTGTTGGATCCACCATCTGGTTGCCGATTCCATCCCCGATGCCCATTCGCCACCCAGCAATGTGTCGACGAGGAGCCACCGTTGGCCGAAATCGCCAACGGCCACAATGTCGCCTGCTGGAACCATGAGCAGGTCCCGTTGACACTGGCCAAGGGGGAAGTGTGACGACCGAGACGAGCTCGAACCCGACTGCCATCGAAGCCAGGACCAGGGTGCGGGTCGAGAACCTGGAGAAGCTGTTCCCGATATCACGAGGGGTGTTCCGCAAACCGATCGACTTCGTCCACGCAGTCGACGGCATCAGCTTCGAGATCGAGGCGGGAAGGTCACTCGGCCTGGTAGGTGAGTCCGGATGTGGCAAGACCACGACCGGCCGCATGCTGGTGAAGCTCGAGAACTCGACTTCGGGAACCATCGAGATCAGGGACTCGGAGACCGACGAGATGGTTCGGGTGACTGACATCACGTCCAAGAGTGATCAGAAGGAGTTCCGCAAGAACGTCCAGATGATCTTCCAGGACCCGTACGAGTCTATGAATCCGCGACGGACGATCTTCGACATCGTCGCCGAGCCTTTGGCCGTTCAGAACATGGGTACCACCGAGGAGCGTGAGGAGCGGGTGGTCGACCTGCTGCGTCTGGTCGGCCTCACCCCGCCGGAGCCGTTCCTGTTCCGCTACCCGCACGAGCTCTCGGGCGGCCAGCGGCAGAGGGTCGCCATCGCCCGTGCCTTGGTCATGGATCCGACGTTTGTGGTCGCTGACGAGCCGACGTCGATGCTCGACGTGTCGATCCGGATCTCGATTATGCGACTCATGCTCGAGCTCGCAGAGAAGCTCGGGGTCACCTACCTGTACATCACTCACGATCTGGCCGTCGCCAGGTACATGTGCGACAGGGTCGCAGTGATGTATCTGGGGAAGATCGTCGAGATGGGCCCCACCGAAGACCTGCTCACCAACCCGATGCATCCGTACACGAGGGCCCTTCTCTCGGCGGTCCCGGTCCCCGACCCCTCTTACAAGCGACCGAAGGTCGAGATCGAGGGTGGTGTGGCCAGGGCGATCAATCCCGCGGCGCAGTGCCGTTTCATTGCCAGATGCCCATTCGCCACCGACATCTGCGCCACCGATCATCCTCCACTCGACGAACGCGGCAACGATCATCTGGTCGCCTGCTATCTGGTGGACGCCGAAGGCAACTGGACCGGGCCGCCACGCGCCGAGTTGAGCCTGAGGTCGTAGGCCACGTTTCTGTGTCTGTTTACCCGGCTTTTTGCCGAGCTATCTGACACAAAACGTCTAAATCCTTGCCAAAAGGCGGGTGTCGTCGTTTCATCTACGGCATGGGCCCACGTCTGCACCGCTTGTCGGTTGCGTTTGTCGCCGTTGTAGCGGCATGTGCTCCGGTCGCTGCAGGACCCGAACCTCCCCGGCCGGCGCAACCGGCAGGCTCGGCACCAGTGACGTCCTCTCCGGAGACAGCGCTGACCACGAGTCGAGGTGATGGACACCGTGACCGGGCCGACGTGTCCCACACCCTTCTGTGTTGAGTACACGATCGATCCAGAGGCAACCTGGCCGGACGGCACGCCGGTGACTGCTGAGGACTTCGTCCGAACTCATCGACTCGCACTGGCGGAGGGAGCGGCGGGATACGAGACGATCGCCGGCTTCGAGACGACCGATCCGAAACACGTGGTGGTCGAGTTCCGTGTGCCCTACGGTGGCTGGAGCGGGCTGTTCTCCCGGCTGATAGGGCCGGGTGCGGCGCAGGGAGGTGGTGGTTACCGAGCTCGACGACTGGGTGCCCGGCGACAGCATCGTGGTTTCCCGTGTTCCCGATGGCTGGTCAGCTGAGGATCCGGTGTCGGGCGCCCGTCGGGGACCATCGAGCAGGTCACTTTCGTGTTCATGTCCGATCTCGACGAGATGGTCGAGGCCCTCGACGACGGAGACGTCGACGTGATAGTCGGGCGTCCCGACGTCGATGCCCTGGAACAGCTGAGCGAGATGGAGGGGTGTCAGCTGTGAGCGTCGCCCCTGGGCCTGTTCTGGGAGCATCATCAGCTTCCATCACGACGACCCCGTCCTCTCCCAGCCCTGGCTGCGCCGGGCTATCGCTATGGCTATCGACCAGGGAGGCCCTGCTCGATGCGACCGCCCGGCTCGTCCAACCCGATGCCGTGGGTCTCGACAACACGATCTTCATGAGCCGCACCAACCAGTACGAGGACCACTACGACATCGCCTTCGATCCGGTCGCCGCCGAGCAGCTCCTGGTCGACAACGGGTGCGTGCGGGACGGTGGCGGGACCTACGAGTGTGGCGGTACCCCGTCTCTCGTTCACCTGGGCCACGACGAACGACGATCCGGCACGACGTGACGCTGTTCGATCTCATCGAGGAACGATCTCGCGAGCGATCGGCGATCGAACTCGAGCCGCACTTCAAGACGCCTTCGTCGTTCGTCGCTTCCGACTTCCTCCTTGGGGGCCCGAGTCGTGGCAGCTGGCCAACTTCTCGTGGAGGGTGGTCGCACGATCCCGGCCAGACGACGGGACATATACTCGATGCGGCGAGTCGGTCCTCAACGTGAATCGCTACTGCTCCCCTGACGTGGAGGCCCTGTCGACGAGGCAGAGGCGACGACCGACGAGATCACGGACCGGGCAGATCTCTACAACCAGGCCGACCGCCTCTACCTGGACGACATCGCGGTGATCCCGCTGTATCAGAAGCCCGAGTCTGATGGCTGTGGCGGGACGGGACCTGGTCGGCCCGATTCCACAACTCACAGCCGCATCGTCGGATCTCTGGAATGTCTCCTCGTGGACCGGGCGGGACACCGATCGTGGTGGCGCTGCCCGGCGGAGCCCGCCCAGTCTCGACCCGTTGCTCAGCCGCCGACGACAACGCCAACGTCGTCATCGCGACCCTCATGTACGGTGCCTTCGCCATGGACCCCACGTACGCGACGCTTCCCGTGCTCGTCGACTCGGCCGGGTGATCGAGGGCTGATGGCCGGTCCCCTCGACGGTCGTCGTGGTCACCGAGCTCGCAGGTCTGGGTCCGGCCCCGTTCGCCGGGATGGTGCTGGCCGACCTCGGCGCGACTGTCGTCAGCTTCGAGCGTGTCGGTGGCGGAGGTTCTTCGCCGCTTCACCAACGGGACCTGCTGCGCCAGGGGTCGTCTCTCGGTCGCGGTCGACCTCAAGAGGATCAGGGGCGGGAGGTCGTCCTGCGCTGTGTCGGCGGCGTCGGAGGTGCTCATCGAGGGATTTCGGCCCGGGCGTGACCGAACGGCTCGGCGTGGGGCCGGCGGAGTGTCTGGCCCGCAATCCGGCCCTGGTCTATGGCCGGATGACCGGGTGGGGTCAGGACGGGCCCGATGGCTGACATGGCCGGCCACGACATCGACTACATCGCCGTCTCAGGGGCCTTGCACGGCATAGGCCCGCGGACGATCCGACCCCTCCACTCAATCTGGTCGGTGACTTCGGCGGAGGGGGGATGCTCCTGGTGGTCGGCGTCCTCGCCGCCCTCGTCACACGCGGGCCACCGGTGTAGGCCAGGTGGTCGACGCCGCCATGACCGATGGATCGGCGCTGCTCACCGCATCCCACCACGGGTACATGGCCGACGGATGGTGGGCGCCGGAGCGGGCGACGAACCTCCTCGACGGAGTCCGCCCCCTTCTACTCGGCCTATCGGACCTCCGACGGCGGCCATGTCGCCGTCGGAGCGCTGGAGCCGCAGTTCTTCGCTGCGCTTCTCGAGGGCTCGGCCTGGGCCAGCGAGACGGTCGGAGCACAGAACGACCGCGAAACTGGCCGGCCCCACATGCGATCGACGTGCTCGCCAGTCGGTCTTTCGCACCCGCACCAGGGACGACTGGGAGCTGTCGCATTTCCAGGCTACCGACGCCTGCGTCGCCCCTGTCCTCTCGCTCGCCGAAGCACCCGAGCCACCCCCATAATGTGGCCCGCGGGACCTTCGTGGAAGTGGCCGGAGTCATCCAACCCGGCCCGGCCCCCCGTTTCAGCGCCACCCCGGCCGGGGACCTGCGCCCGCCTGTCGACACCGAGGGTGCCGGCACCGAGGAGATCCTGGCCTTCCTCGGCTTTAGTCAGGAGGCGAGATCGGTAAGCTCGGGGTCTCTGGAGTCAGCTCCTGACCTGTGCGGAGGTTCATGTGATCGACAATGCTGCTGTGCTCGCCGAACGAGCCGAGATCGATGCCGTCATCGAGGGAAAGACCATCGTGGACTCGTTCAACCGGAACGCAGACACGTACCCCGATCAGGCCGCGATCCACTGGAAGGATGGCGACTGGAAGAGCATGACGTGGTCTGCGTACCGGGACGTCGTGCATCAGGCCGCCGCCGGTCTGCAGTCTCTGGGGGTGGGTGACGGGGAGTTCGTCGCCATCATGGCCGGAAACCGCCCCGAGCACGTCATCGCCGACTTCGCCGCGGTCCATGCCGGGGCGACCCCGGTAACCATCTACTCGACACTGGCCGCCAACCAGATCCAGTACATCGCCAACAACTGCAAGGCCACCGTCGCGATCCTCGAGGATCTCGAGTTCATGAAGCGCTTCGAGGAGATTCGCAGCGAGCTGCCCAACCTCCGCTACGTCGTGCTCATGTCCGGTGCGGAGAACTATGACACCACCGACTGGGTGGTCGGTTGGGACGAGCTGGTCGCCAAGGGCATCCACCACCTCGAGGGCGACCCCGACTCGGTGAAGAGGTCCGTCGTCCGCCATCACCCCCGACACCCTGGCGACCCTGATCTACACCTCGGGCACCACGGGAACGCCGAAGGGCGTGATGATCACCCAGCGGAATGTGATGTGGACCCTGGAGAGCCTGCGTCGGGCGGCCAATCTCGAGGTCGGGCTGCGGATGGTCTCCTACCTGCCCCTGGCGCACATCGCCGAGCGTCTCGCCACCCACTACCTCGGCACCTATCTCGCCGGGCAGGTCTGGTACTGCCCCAACCTCGCCGGCGTGCTGGAGTACATCCAGATCGCCAAGCCGACGCTGTTCGTCGGCGTCCCTCGGGTGTACGAGAAGTTCCACTCCCGGCTGCAGGCCCGTTTCGCCGAGGCCGAGGGTCTCAAGGGCACGATCCTCAAGAAGGCCCTGGATGCCAACACCAAACGGGTGGAAGCGGAGGCCCAGGGCAAGAAGGGCCCGGCATTGGCGGGTCTGCTCGACGGCATCGCCCTCTCCAAGGTGCGTGAGGGCCTCGGGATGGAGGATGTGACTATCGCCATCACCGCCGCCGCCCCGATCAACCCCGACCTGATCAAGTTCTTCCACATCATCGGGATCCCCCTCCACGAGATCTACGGGATGTCGGAGAACACGGGCCCGGCGACGGCGACCTTGCCCGGGAAGAACAAGTTCGGCTCCGTGGGATTGGCGCTGCCCGGCGTCGAAGTCGCCATCGAGGACGACGGGGAGCTCCAGATGCGCGGCGGGATCGTGGCGCAGGGCTACTACAAGATGGACGAGTCGACCCGGGAGACCTTCGACGCCGACGGCTGGCTCCACTCCGGCGACCTCGCCCGGATCGACGAGGACGGCTTCGTCTGGATCGTGGGTCGCAAGAAGGAGATCATCATCACCGCGGCGGGCAAGAACATCGCCCCGGCGAAGCTGGAGACCCTGCTGGGCAACCACCCCCTCATCTCCAAGGCGTGCATGATCGGCGATCAGCGCAAGTTCCTGACGATGGTCATCGCCCTCGATCACGAGGAGGCACCCGACTGGGCCGCCGCACGGGGCATCGAGTACACCGATCTGGCCAGCTTCTCCCAACTGCCCCAGGTCCAGGAAGAGGTTGCGGCCGCGGTGGCCGAGGCCAACGAGTCGGTGGCCCGGGTCGAGCAGGTCAAGAAGTGGCTCGTCGTCCCCGACGAGTGGACACCGGACTCGGGCGAGGTGACACCGTCGCTCAAGCTGAAGCGTCGGGTGGTGCTGGAGAAGTACGCCGACCAGATCGACTCGATGTACGTGGGAGTCTGACCGCACCCGATGAAGAGGACGATCTTCGAGAGCGACCACGAGCTCTTCAGAGAGACTGCGCGGGAGTTCATCCGACGAGAGATCGTCCCCAACGTCACCGAGTGGGAGAGCGCGGGGCGGGTGGACAAGGAGATGTTCCGCCGGGCCGGTTCGGCCGGGCTCCTCGCCATGGCCGTCCCGGAGGAGCACGGCGGTGCCGGGGTCTCCGACTTCCGGTTCAACGTGGTGATCGTCGAGGAGATGATGGCCGCGGACGCGTTCGCCTCCGGGATGTGCATCACCCTCCACAACGACGTCGTGCTCCCGTACTTCCTCGAGCTGTGCAGCGAGGAGCAGAAGGTCCGCTGGTACCCAGGGCTCGTCTCCGGTGAGCTGATGGGCGCGATCGCCATGACCGAGCCCGGTGCCGGCTCCGATCTGGCCGGGATCAAGACCACTGCCATCCGGGATGGTGATTCCTACGTCGTCAACGGGTCGAAGACGTTCATCACCAACGGGATCAACTCCGATCTCGTGGTGACCGCGGTCAAGACCGATCCCGAGCAGCGTCACGCCGGGATGAGCTTGCTCGTGATCGAGGACGGGATGCCCGGTTTCTCCCGCGGGCGGAACCTGGAGAAGATCGGGCTCCATGCCCAGGACACCGCCGAGCTGTTCTTCGACGACGTCAGGGTGCCCGTCGACAACCTCCTCGGGGAGGAGGGCAGCGGATTCGTCCACCTGGTCTCCAACCTCCCGCAGGAGAGACTCTCGCTGACCGCCGGCTCGCTGGCGCATGCCCAGGTCGCCTTCGGGTGGACGTTGGACTACATCAAGGAGCGTCGCGCTTTCGGACAGCGGATCGGGAGCTTCCAGACCGTCAAGCACGCCATGGCCGAGATGCGCACCGAGTTGGACATCGCCCAGAGTTATGTCGACGCCCAGATCCTCGCCCTCAACGCCGGTGAGCTCTCCGCCGAGGAGGCGGCGAAGGCCAAGTGGTGGGTCACGGAGTTGGAGAACCGAGTCATCAGCAGGTGTCTCCAGCTGTTCGGTGGCTGGGGCTACATGGAGGAGTACCCGATCGCCCGCGCCTTCCGGGACGCGCGGGTGCAGACGATCTACGGGGGGACCACCGAGATCATGAAGGAGATCATCGGTCGGTCCCTCGGGCTCTGAGAAAGGAAATACGAGATGAGTGAGACAGTCAGCTTCGACGGCCGGGTCGCCGTCGTGACCGGGGCCGGTGGGGGGTTGGGCCGGACCTATGCCCTGGAACTGGCGAGACGAGGGGCACGTGTCGTCGTGAACGACCTCGGTGGGGCGGTGGACGGCAGCGGCTCCTCGGAGTCCGCCGCCGACCAAGTGGTCGCGGAGATCGAGGCCGCCGGGGGCGAGGCCATCGCCAACTACGACTCGGTGTCGACCGAGGAGGGCGGGGCCGCCATCGTCTCGGCTGCCGTCGATGCGTTCGGGACCGTCGACATCGTGGTCAACAACGCCGGCATCCTCAGGGACAAGTCCTTCGCCAAGATGACCATGGCCGAGGTGGGAGCCGTCCTCGATGTCCACCTCAAGGGAGGCTTCCATGTGTCCTCGCCGGCATTTCAGGTGATGCGGGAGAACTCGTACGGCAGGTTCGTCTTCACCGCCTCGGCCTCGGGGCTCTTCGGCAACTTCGGCCAAGCCAACTATGGGGCGGCGAAGATGGGCTTGGTCGGCCTGTCCAACGTGATCGCCATCGAGGGCGAGAAGTACAACATCAAGTCCAACGCCATCGCCCCGATCGCCCGCACCCGGATGACCGAAGACCTCCTCGGCCCTCTCGCGGAGATGGTCGATCCCGAACAGGTCACTCCGCTGGTGGTGTATCTGTGCTCGGAGGCCAATCAGTTCAGCCACGAGATCTTCACCGTGGGGGGCGGGCGTTACGGCCGCATCTTCATCGGCACCAACCAGGGATGGTTCGCCGGCGCGGGCTCGAAGCCAACTGCGGAGGAGATGAGCGCCCATGTCGACGAGATCAGGGACATCTCCGAGTACGTCATCCCGGCCAGCAGCAACGAAGAGATCATGCTGCTCGGCGCGCGTCTCGCCGGCTGATGCCGATCGACGTGGCCAAGGCGGTCGGCGCCGGGCTCGGCGACACGACCTTCAGCTGGACCGACGAGGACGTGATCCTCTACAACATCGCCGTTGGGGCGGGCAACCCGCCCGACGACCCCGGCGAGCTCAGGTACGCGTACGAGGGCGACCTGCAGGCGCTGCCGACCTTCGGGACCATCCCTCCGTTCGACATGATGATGAGTTTGGGGTCGGTCGACGGTCTCGACCTCGACCTGGCGGCGATCCTCCATGGCGACCAGAGCCTCACGGTCCATGCTCCGATACCCATCGTCGGTGAGGTACATCAGACCGGGTCGGTGGTCGAATGTCTACGACCGGGGCCGCGGCGCCCTCGTGGTCCTGGAGGTGGTCTCGGTGCTGGCCAAGACCGGCGAGACGTTGTTCACCAACCGGTCGGGGATCTACGTGCGGGGCGAGGGTGGGTTCGGTGGTGACCCCGGCCCCACCCGAGCCAATGCTGCGCCCGAGCGTGCCCCCGACCATGTGGTGGAGTCGCCGACCCTTCCGCAGCAGGCGCTTCTCTATCGGCTGGCGTCTGGAGACAGGAACCCGCTCCACGCCGATCCCGGGTTCGCTGCCCTCGCCGGCTTCGACCGTCCCATCCTCCACGGGCTGTGCACCTACGGGATCGTGATCAAGGCCGTCGTCGATACGGCCCTCGGCGGGGATGCCGGTGCGGTGGCGGGCTATGAAGCCAGGTTCAGCGGCCATGTCTTCCCCGGTGAGACCCTGGTGACCAGGATCTGGGCCGAAGACGACCGTTTGGTGCTCTCGGCGGAAGTGATGGAGCGCGGCAACACGGTGCTGTCGAACGCGGCGGTCTTCCCCCGCTAGAGCCTCGCTCAGGCCTCGATGACCACCCGGGTCCCGATGGCCACCATGCCGTGGAGGGCGGTGATCATCTCGTTGGGGAGGCGGATACATCCGAGCGAGATGTTGGCGCCGATCGAGCTCGCGTTGTTGGTCCCATGGATCCCGATGATGCCGTCCCCACCGTTGAACTCGGTGATGGTCTCCGAGCGCGCCGAGAGCCCGAGGGCGTGCGGGCCCCAGGGGCTGTTGGGGTTGGACAACGTCACCACGTCGGTGACGAAATACTCACCAGGCGGGGTCTCGTTGTGCCGGCTCCCCACCCCGACTTCGGTGGAGAGGACCTCGGCACCGTCGACCAGGTAGGTCAGCTCTCGGGCGTCGAGATCGACCACGATGAGACCGTCCGCCACGTAGTACGAGAGCTGCTCGGCGCGGGCCCAACCCGTGGTCCCGTTGGGCCGGACCGGGAGCATGAGCTCGACCCAGCCGTCTTTCGGCGCCGTGGCCACGCCGAGCACGGTCACCGTGCCCAGGATCGTCTCCGGCTCCACCACGAGCATCGGCTCGATCGTCCCGGGGGTCTCGAACACCTCGAGGGGCCCGTGCACGATCGCGGTCAGGGCGCCAGGGTCGGTGTTGGTGGCGGCGAACCCTTCCCAGACCGGCCGGGTGTCGACAGGTGCCGGGGAGCCGAACGGGGCCACGTCGTTGACGGACAACGTGGGCGCGTCCCTCATCGTCGAGTCCTCGACCACGCCTCTTGCAGAGCCGTCTCCACAGGCAGCCAGTGCCAGGAGAGCGACGAGGAGCAGGAGGGCCCTTCGCGACATCATCCGATGTTATCGGCGCGTGTTGGCATCCGTTTAGCCTCGCTTCGGTGACCCGTGTCTATGTGACCAAGTCGATTCCCGGCCTGGAACGTCTGGAACGATTCGATCTGTCGGTCTGGGAGGGGGCCGGGCCGGTCCCGTTCGACGTCCTCCGTCGGGAAGTAGCGGGAGTCTCCGGTCTGCTTTGCATGCTCACCGATCGGGTCGACGGAGCGCTCCTCGACCAGGCGCCGGCCTTGAAGGTCGTCTCCCTGATGGCAGTCGGCGTCGACAACGTCGATGTCGCCGTGTGTGTGGCACGTGGGATCGCCCTCGGCCACACCCCCGATGTCCTCACTGAGACCGTCGCCGACAGCGCGTTCGCCCTGTTGGCGGCGGTGGTGCGTCGTCTCCCCGAAGGTGAGCGAGAGGTGCGGTCCGGACGGTGGGGGCCTTGGGACCCCTTTCATCTCGCTGGCGGCGATCTGCATGGAACGGTGCTCGGGATCGTCGGCATGGGCCGGATCGGCGCCGCGGTGGCCCGTCGAGCCCGCGGGTTCGATATGGAGGTCTTGTACTCGTCGCCCCGTCCTGTGATCGGCGAGGAGGAGCATGTCTCATTGGACGTACTGTTGTCGCGTGCCGATCACGTGATCCTCTGCACCCGGCTCGACGAGTCGACCCGTGGTCTGATCGGCGCCGCGGAGCTGGCGGCCATGAAGCCGTCTGCATATCTGGTGAACGTCTCCCGCGGCCCGGTCGTTGACACCGATGCCCTCGTCGACGCCCTGGCGGGTGGCCGGATCGCCGGGGCGGCGCTGGACGTCACCGACCCCGAGCCACTCCCGGCCGGACACCCCCTGCTCGAGTTGGACAATTGCCTGGTGGTGCCTCACATCGCCTCGGCGTCGATCCGGACGCGAACGGCGATGGCCACCCTCGCCATCGACAACCTCATCGCCGGGGTGGAGGGCCGCGTCCTCCCGGCGCGGTACCCGTCGACCTGAGCGTGTGCAGATGAAGTCGCTATGCGACTTCATCTGCACACGCTTGGGGTCTAACCGGCGGGAACCACGGCGAGGAGACAACCGTCGGTGACGGTGACATCGATCACCGGGGCGGCGAACTCGTTGGACACGCCGTGGGTCGTCCCGTGGGGGAGGGTGGCCCCATCCAGGTTCCAACGGGTGCCGCGTGTCGTCACCCCCCGGACCGGCCCGCCCATGGGGATGAGACTGATGATCGCTCCGACATCGCCGTGGATGGCGCGATGGCTCCGGACGACATAGGACCACCCCCGTTCGGTGACCCAGTCGATCTCGGTGACATCCGACCATCGTTCCGACGTCAGCAACGCCGCCACGGCCATCTCGTGATCGACACGCCCCCCGGCCCCGCCCACCACGACGATTCGCTCCGGATGCTCGGCGGCCACCCGGGCCAGCGCGAGCTCGAGGTCGGTGGCGTCCTTGTCGGCGGGGTGGCGTTCCACGATCACATGCCCCGGGATGAGCTCGGTCTCGATCGAGTCGAGATCGCCGATCAGGACGTCGACGGCGAATCCCTGCGCCATCGCCAGGTCGTAACCCGAGTCGGCGGCGACGATCAGATCCGCCTCGGGCAGCTCCTCGGCGAGGGATGTGGCGGGGAAATCACCCCCGGCGAAGATCAGGACGGTTTCCATCTAAATGACAAAATCGTCTTACACGCGATTGCGCGCGTAAGACCTAACCCTCAAGTTGAACTTCAAGGGTGTCCCGGGCCGCTCTCAGCGCAGTTTCCACGGCATCGGCGGTATCGGCACGAGCGTAGACGAAACCCAGGTAGGCGTCTCCCTCCGGGGGCGAAACCACCATTTGCCCCGGAACCATGGTGATGTCGATGCCGGTGATCCCCGGGATCGAGCGGGTTTCCCGCTCACCCTCCACCGCTCGAAGTCGACCCGACCGGGGGGTGGGGATCATGAGGACGCCACTGGCGACGTTCTCCCGCTGTAGCTCCGGTTTGTCCAGGCCGAGGGCGTTGCGGAGGATCAGGGTCTCGAGAGTGGTCCCCATCAAGCCGAACCCGAGGCTGCGGGAGCACAGGCCGCCGATCGAACGGGCGGCCACCTCGATCACCTGGGCCCGCCCCCAGCGACGCGGAGCTCGACGTGGACCGGGCCGTGATCGAGGCCGAGACCGCGGATCGCGGCGGCGGCAACTCGCTGCGCCTCTTCGAGGTCCGTGGGAGGCAGTCGGGAAGGGGTCACGAAGATGGTCTCGGGGAAGAACGGGCCTTCCCCGGTGTCGGGCTTGTCGAACACGGCGAGCACCACCAGCTCACCGTTGCGGATGATCCCCTCGACCGCCACCTCCGCACCGGGCACGTAGGACTCGACGAGCAACGTCGCTCCCGCTCCGACGATGGCGCGGATCCGGGTCGCCGCGGCTTCGAGGTCGTCCGGTCGATCGATTCGAATCACACCCTGGCTGGCGGACCTGTCCAGTGGCTTGATCACCAGAGGGAACCCGACGCTGGCGGCGACGCCGGCGATGTCGTCGACGGGACCGGCGCCGGCGAAACCGGGCTGGTCCACTTCGGCAGCGGCCAGACGGGCCCGCATCAGCAGCTTGTCACGGGTGGCGAGCGCCGCCTCGGGGTCGTTCCCTCGCAGACCGAGCAAACGGGCGGCGTTGGCGGCCACCAGGACCCCGGCGTCGTCGGCGGCGACTACGCCGTCGATCGGTGATGTCTCGCCGAGGAGAGCGATCGTCTCGCCGGCCGCCGCCGGGTCGGAGCAGTCGATCTGGACGTAGCGGTCCCCCATGTCGAGGGGAGCAGGTCGCTCCGAGGCGACGATCAGATCCACCCCCAGCGACTCGGCTGCGGAGAAGAAGTCGCTGGCGCGATAGGTGCTGGAGGGGAGGACGACGACGGCAGTGGTCATATCTGGCTTGAGAGGCCCAAGGGCTACCATTGTGTCAGATGTCTACCGAGACCGTTCTCACGATCGCACCAGACGCACTGGACATGATCCGACAGCTGCGCGACGCCGAGCCCGGCGACGGGGAATTTGCCCTGTCGATCGAGGTGACCGGGTTCCGCGGGCCCCAATTCTCCTACGAGCTGGCGTTCGTGCCCCTCGCCGACAAGGCGGAGAACTGGCAAGAGGAGCGTCACGACGACCTCGCGGTCATCTTTCCCAAGGCGGATGTCGGCAAGCTCGACGGCGCCGCCCTCGAGCTGACCGAACAGGGTCTGGCGATGAACAACCCCAACTCGCCGGCACCTCCCACGATGGGTGCCCCGACCGGGGACCTGGAAGGTCCCCTGGTCGATCGGGTCCAGCAAGTGCTGACGGAACAGGTCAACCCCGCCATCGCCTCGCATGGTGGCGGTGCCGAGCTGGTGTCCGTCGATGGGACCATCGCCTATCTCCGTCTGTTCGGCGGCTGCCAGGGATGCGGTCTGGCTCAGGTGACCCTGAAACAGGGCATCGAGCGGATCATCCTGGAGTCCATACCCGAGTTGAGTCAGGTCGTCGATGTGACCGACCACGCCTCGGGCGAGGACCCCTACTACCAGAGCCAGAAGAAGTAGCCGACCCGCCGCAGCCGGGTCTGCGGACGCGAGGAGGCACCTATCGTCGCCCGGTGGGTTTCACCCGTGCTCAGCTCGAGACTTTTCGCGACGCCACCGTCCCCGACCTGATCGGCCCTGGTTGCCGACTGTTGTTCGTCGGGATCAACCCCGGGCTGTGGACCGCCGCCACCCAGACCCATTTCTGTCACCCCTCGAATCGGTTCTATCCGGCCCTTCGACACGCCCGCCTCATCGAGTGGAGTGTCGACACGGACAGCGGGATGAGCGACGAGCAGCGGGTTGACCTGGTCGATCGGGGGATCGGGATCAGCAACCTGGTGGAGCGGGCAACGGTGCGGGCGTCGGAGCTGAATGCGGAGGAGTTGCGCTCCGGAGGGGAGCGGTTGGTCCGCCGGGTCGAGGCGGTGGCGCCCCAAGTGGTGGCCGTTGCCGGCGTCAGCGCCTACCGCGACGCCTTTGGGGTGCGTGGGGCGGTGCTGGGGCCGCAGCCCGAGGACCTCGGGCCAGCGCGGCTCTGGGTGGTCCCCAACCCGAGCGGGCTGAATGCTCACGAGACGGTGGCGAGCCTGGCGGTTTGGTACCGAGCAGCCGCCGATGCGGCAGGTCTGCCGTGAGCGAGCCCACTCCGCGCCAGGTTCTCTACGCGCTGGTAGCCGCTGGCTTCGTGGTGGTCGTCGTGATCCTCATCATCGGAGCGGCCGCCGCCGGGCTGGTCCCGACATGGTGGACGGTGACGCTGGCGGTCACGTCCGCCGCGACCGGTATCTGGATGGCACTGAGCTGGCGTCGCACCGGCCCGGTGCTCGTGGCCGGGATCGGGCTCTTCGTGGTGTGGACCGTGGGGACACTCCTCCTCGCGGTCTAACCGGGCGCAGGCACCTCGTCGAGATACAGGCTCTGCGTCGAGCGGCCCAGCCATCCTTCGGTGTCCCACAGTGTTCCCATGGCGACGCCGCGGCCCAGACTCTGGTACCCGGACTCTGCGGAGAGCCCGATCCACTCGCCGGCGGGGTAGCGGGCGAGATGGACGGTGAGGTCGGGATTCATGAACACCCACCGATCGGTGTCGAGGCCACGGCTGATGCCGTTGCAGAAATCGGCGGTGGCCACGGCTCGTTGCGCCGGGGTGGTCTCCCTCCCGGCGACTATGGGCTTGGTGAGACGCATCCAGACCGCCCCCGGGCCCTTTTCACCGAATCCGCCGAAGATCTCCCGGATCTCCATGGCATGTCTGTGGAACATCGGCTTGCCCACCTGGCCCACACCCCAGGCCTCTCCGACGGAGCCCTCGATCTCGTCGGGTCGCGGGAGCTCCAGAGCCGGAGGCTGTGCGTCATCTGGCAGAGCGAGCTCGGCCACCCGCAATCGCTGGATCGTGGCCACCGAGAGCAGGGTGCCGGAGTCGTCGAAGGTGCGCGCCTCGACACTCTGGATCCGCTTCCCCTCCCTGATGACCTCGGTCTCGATCCTGAGGTCGACGAGGGGGATGACCCGGAAGATCTCGACAGTTACCCGATCGATCTCCATCGGGGCCAGCGTCGGCACCGTTGCCTCGACGTGGCCCACGATCAGCGAGGCGAAGGCACCGCCGTGCTGGCCCTCGTCATACCACCCTGCATTCGCCAGCGGTGTCGACTGATACACGGAGAGGGTGGGCCCGGGCAGGTAGACGCCCTCGTAGTCGTGGCTCATGGCTGCGAAACGGTAACCGAGACCCTTTGAGGTGGCGGATTCTCGTTTAGCATTCCACCGAGTGACGACAGAGGCCTCCACCACCGAGACTCCGCGCGTGGTTTCGCGGATCGGGCCTGCCCTCGTGCTCGCCTCCGCCCTGGCCTCGACTCTCGGGATCGTCCTTGCCCAGTTCCTCGACGACCTCGGTGACGGCCTGCTCGCCGAGTTCCTCGGCGGCGATGCCGTCCTCTTCAACAACCGCGTCGAGTTCACCGGAGCGTCGGACCTCGCCTGGGGCGGTGGCTTCGTCCTCTGTCTGATCATCGGTCTCTTCGCCCTGTTCGTCTACCCGACCCAGCGAGGCCAGAGTGTCTCGCGGTTGATCCTGCTGTGGACGCTCCTCCACGTGCTCCGTCAGGCGCTCACCCAGGCGGTGATGCTCCCCTTCGCCGA
Organism: uncultured bacterium; assembly: GCA_963751005.1. GTDB lineage: Bacteria > Actinomycetota > Acidimicrobiia > Spongiisociales > ZC4RG35 > JANQRA01. The sequence goes on along the minus strand of CAVVSY010000012.1, from coordinate 59,766 downwards.
CGACAGCCAGCTGGCGCTCGCGTACGGGACCTTCGATGCCCCGCCCGGCCTGGACGTCGTGATCGCCGCAGGTGGAGGGGTGGGTCTCCTCCTCGTCGCCCTCGCCGCCGCCGCCGCCTTCCTGGCCTACACACCACACCGACGTCTCGTCGCCAATGCTCGCAAGCGTCTGGTCTTCGCCCTTTGGATCGCCCTCATCCCGGCGGTGGCGTCCGCGTTCGCTGCCATCCCGTTCTTCCTCCCCGACACCGGAGGTCTGGTCCTCCCGGGCCTTCCCTTGACCGCGGTGATGTTCCTGGCCACGCTGGCCGCCGCCCCGGGCACGACCACAGTCATCGGCCCCGAGGAGGAGCGGGTGACCCCGTGGCCTTGGGGTCTCCTCGTCTTCCTGCTCTTCTTGCTGGTCTTCTTCCTCGGCGTGCTCCAGGGCGGGGTCGCGGTCGACCCCCGCGCATGGGGCGAGTAGCCACCGACACTCGCCGGTGAGCGTCACCCCTCTGGCCGCGGTCATCACCATCAGCGACGGTGTCGCCGCCGGTGAGCGTGATGACGGATCCGGTGATGCCCTGGAGACCATGCTCACAGAGGCGGGTTTCCAGGTCAGCCGCGACCTGGTGCCCGACGAGGCCGATCGAATCAGCGCCGCGATCCTGTCCGCTGCAGCCGCCCATCAGCTCGTGGTGACGACCGGTGGCACCGGTTTCGGACTCCGCGACGTCACTCCCGAGGCGACGGCCGCGATATTGGAGCGAACCGCCCCCGGTCTGGTCCAGGCGATGATCGCCAGAGGTCTGGAGGCGACGCCGATGGCGGCGTTGACCCGGGGCACCGCGGGGACGGTGGGCAACGCATTGGTGGTGAACCTGCCCGGCTCACCGAAGGGGGCGACCGAGAATCTGGCGGCGATCCTCGAGCTGATCCCTCATATCATCCAGCTTCTCTCCGGCGACAACCGCCACCATTGAGGTAGAGGCTCGGCGGCCACTACGCTCGCACGCGCTCGGCGACACATCTTGGAGAGCGATGAAGATCACACAGGAGTTCGTGGTGGCGCGGCCGCCGCAAGAGGTCTGGGAGTTCTTTCAGGACATCCCATCGGTGGCGGAATGCCTCCCCGGGGCGAATCTCGCCGGCAAAGGCGATGACGGGTCGTATGACGGCACCCTGGCGGTGAAGATGGGCCCGATGACAGCCGCTTTCGAGGGCAAATGCGTCATCACACCGGACCCCGGCAACATGTCGGCCAAGATCGAGGGAAAGGGTGTCGACAAGAAGGGCGGCTCCAGAGGCCAGGTCTCTGTCGTCTACGACATCAACGAGCACAGCGACGGTTGTCATGTCCTCGTCGACGCCGACGTGACCCTTTCGGGCCCGGCGGCCCAATTCGGCCGGACCGGTCTCATCAACGAGATGTCGAAACGTCTGATCGGTGACTTCGTCGCCTGTCTCGAGGGCAAGCTCTCGGCGGCCACACCCGCCGAGGCCGAGGCGATCAAGGCCAAGGAGGTCAAGGGCCTCTCTTTGTTCTTCTCCTCGTTGTGGGCCTGGTTGAAGGGTGTCTTCGGAGGCTCCAAGGAGTGAGACGACGCATCCTGGTGCTCGCCGTCGCGGGCGCCACCCTCCTCTTCGCGTGTGGCGGATCGGCAGACGAGGGTGGTGAGTCGATCCAGGGAGAGGACGTGACTGTCGACATGTTCGACAACCGTTTCGAGTACACCGAGATCGAGATCCCGGTCGGTGGCACGGTGACCTGGGTGGGCGCCGGTCGCAACCCGCACAACGCCGTCGACGCCGATGGCGCTTGGTCGACCGAGACCGTATTCGGGAGTCTCGACCAACTGGAGGGCGACGAGGCCCCCCTCACCTACGACACCGCCGGCACCTACGTCTTCTACTGCACCTACCACGGCAGCGCCGAGGGAGACGGGATGGCGGGAACCCTCATCGTCGGGGAGGGATAGGCAAGTGCGGCGCCTGTCCGTCGCCGTCGCCTCCATCTTCGCCGCCCTGGCGCTGGCAGCCTGCGCCGGCCCCCCGGAAGGTGATGCCGCACCGGCCGCCACCGGTGACCCTTCCACCGCTTCGCCGGCGGAGTGGTCCGGAGTGACCCGCCATGTCCCGGCGGAGTACCCCACGATCCAGGCTGCGGTGGACTCCGCCGAACCTGGTGATCTCGTCCTCATCGAGCGGGGTGTTTACCGCGAGGCCGTGGACGTGAAGACCCCCGGGCTGACCATTCGCGGGGTCGACCGCAACGAGGTGATCATCGACGGTGAGTTCGAGCGTGCCAACGGGGTCCAGGCCCTCTTCACCGACGGGGTGGTGGTGGAGAACCTCACCACGATGAACCACCGTCTCAATGGGGTGTTCTGGAGTGGCGTCCGGGGTTTCCGGGCGTCGTATGTCACCGCGATCAACAACGGCGACTACGGGATCTACGCCTTCGACTCCGGGGATGGTCTCTTCGAGCACTCGTATGCCTCCGGGTCGCCGGATGCTTCCTACTACGTGGGTCAGTGCAATCCCTGCGACGCGGTCCTCACCGACTCGATCGGGGAGTACAGCGGGCTGGGCTACTCCGGGTCCAATGCCTCGACCAACATGTACATCGTCAACAACGTGTTTCGCTTCAACGGGACCGGGATGGCGCCCAACTCGCTCGACGGCGAGCTGCTGCCTCCGGCCGAGGACGTGGTGGTTGCCGGGCAACCTGATCCACGACAACGGATATGGGGAGTTCCCCCACAAGGGCGCGCAATGGGCGACCCAGGGCATCGGCATCGCCATGGCCGGGGTCGAGAGGTCGCTGGTCACGAAGAACCGCGTGGTCAACCATCCCCTCAACGGGATCCAGGTGTTCCCCAACGTCGACAAGAACGTGTGGATGTCGTCGGACAACACGGTCTCCGCCAATGTCGTCGCGGGGCTCCGGGCTGGGCGATCTGACCCTGACCGGCCCCGGCGGGCCGGGCAACTGCTTCAGCGACAATGAGTTCGGGTGGACGATGCCGGCCGCGTCTGGAGTTCAAGCAGCCCTGCGACGGTCTTCCGCTTCCCTGCCCTCTGGGAGCTGGGTGCGCTCTCGGCCCAATTCGGGCGGGTCATCCAGTTCGGGCTCGGCCTCGACACCGAGGTCTTCTACGGGGACATGCCCCACCCCGGCCCGCAGCCGCAGATGCCCGGTGGCGTCGACGCCCCGGTCGTCCCCGCAGTGAATGTCTTCGCATCGGCCGAGCCCGATCTCGACGCCATATCCGTGCCGGCCGGGAACGGCCTCGAAGTCACCCAACAGAAAGGGTTCAACATCATGGGAGTGACCTTCGCCACCTTCTTCGGCGGGTTCATCGGCCTCTACGCCTATGTCCTGCCCCTCGTCCTCTATGCCGCCATGGGTGGCGATCGCGGTCTGGGAGATCGTCACCAAACGCGAGGACCTGAGCCGGGGCGCCGGGATCGGGTGGATCCTGACCATCCTGATCGTGCCGTTCCTCGGTGTGATCGCCTACTACATCTTCGGCAAGAGCCAGATCCCGGCCGCCTACCGGTGGGTGCTGCTCGCCGGGGGAATCGGGGCGTATCTGCTCTTCCTGGTGCTCGGCCTAGTGGTCGGTGGGGTGGTCTGACGCCGTGCCCGACTCGCCCTCGGATGGGGGTGTCTCCCGTCGTGACCTGCTGAAGAAGGCGGGCCTGGGAGGGGCGGCGCTGCTCGGGGGGTCTCTGCTCGGTGCCTCGGTGCGGGACGAAGGCAGCGGGTACGACTGTCCCGGACGAGGTCTATCACGAGACGGGGCGATGACCGTCGGCGACGACGTCCTCGACTCCGTTTACGGCCATGGGCTCGGGCCGCCGCGTCATCTCCAGGCGCAGGCGTTGGCCGCCCACACTTTTCCTCCGGCGCCGGATGGCCTGCCGGCGGGGTCGGTCCGGGAACTGGAGATACGGGTGGAAGAACGTCTCGTCGAGGTGGGTCACGAGGTCTTCGTCGAGGCGTGGACCTACGACGGCACCGTCCCCGGCCCGATCATTCGCGCCACCGAGGGCGACACCCTGCGGATCCATATGGAGAACCACACGGGCCACGCCCACAGCATCCACTTCCATGGCGCCCATCGACCGGAGATGGATGGGTGGGAGCCGATCCCTCCCGGGGGCGAGACGGTCTACGAGATCGTCGCCGGCCCCGCCGGGCTCCACCCCTACCACTGTCACACCGCACCCTTGGCGGAGCACATCGCCCGCGGGCTCTACGGGACGATGATCGTGGACCCGCCAGGTGGTCGCCCGCCGGCGCAAGAGATCTCGCTTCTCCTCTCGGGCTTCTCCAACACCGAAATCGGGCGCAACGGGGTGGTCGCCTGGAACGGCGTCGCCGGCTTCTACGACGCCTTCCCGATCAAGGTGCGCCGGGACGAGCCGGTGCGCGCCTACGTCGTCAACATGCTGGAGTACGAGCCGCTGGCCTCGTTCCATCTCCATGCCCAGACCTTCGACGTCTACCCGGCCGGCATGGGGGACCGCCCCGTCTTCCGGGACGACACCATCGCCCTGGCCCAGGCGCAGCGCGCCATCATCGAGTTCACCCTCCCCGACTACGGGCGATACATGTTCCATCCCCACCAGAACTGGCTGGCGGACCGTGGTGCCACCGGATGGTTCGCCGCGATCTGAGGATCAGACCTTGGTGACCTTGTCGCCCACCGCGACGGGGCCTCCCTCTACGACGAAGGCGTTGACGCCGCGGAAGCGGTTGTCCCGTCCGACCCCGACATTGGCGAAACGAAGCGCCTCCGCACCGAAACGGCCGGCGAACTTGTCGCACCCGGTGTGGGGCACCTCGGAGATCTCGACCACAGCCTCGCCGACCCTGATCCGGGAGCCGGCGGGGAGGTTCTCGTGGGACAGGTCCATGTCGACATAGATCTGGTCGCCGGCGAGGGGCCACCGGTCACGGGACACGGCGACGGCGTCGGCGACACGAGCATTCATCAAGGTCAGCTGGGTCTCCCGATGGGGCTGGCCGTCTCCACCGACACGTGCGCTCCAATTGTCGCCCCCCAGACCGGTCTCCGGGCTCAACTCACCCGACTGGATCACCTCACGCTGGTTCTCGCCGGGACGACGCACGATCATCTCGATCGGCCCTGCGTCCTGGGGTGCTTGGAGGATCTCGTCGAGGAGTGCCTCCAACTCGGCAGTGCTTCGATTCATCGGGTCATTATGGCCGGTGCCGTCGGGGTGGTGGGGAAGGATTACCACCCCTTGGGTTGCCTGCGTCGTCGTCGTTTGCCGTCTTCGAGGTGTTGCTGGGTGTGGCAGGACCGGCAGAGCAGCCTGCCGTTCTCGATTGAGGTGTCGCCACCGTCGGCCCAGTGTTGGATGTGGTGGATGTCGCAGTGTCGGGCTCGGGCGTGACAGCCGGGTCCTTGGCAGTGGCGGTCGCGGGCGACGATGGCCCGTCGTTGCGCCGGGTTCCACACTCTGGTCTTGCGGCCGACGTCGAGTATCTCGGATTCGGGTCCGAGGAGGATGCGGGTGAGAGAACAGTCACAGGCGATCATCCGCAGCATGTCGACGTCGACGATGGCGCCGTCTTCGGTTTCATGGAGGCCACCGGCGATGCCTTGGAGGGCGGGAGGGTCGGCATGGAGGCTGATGTGGGGTTTCTCGCCACCGGTTTGTGAGGTGGTGCCGTTGTCCAGCCAGTCCCGACACAGGTTCTCCAAAGCGTCGTGACGTCGCTGGCGGGGGGTTCGGGTGTCGCCTTCGCGTGGAGGTGGCATGTTGGCTTCGAGGGCGACTTCGAATGCTTCACTGGCGGCGTCTGTCATCCATCCGTCGACGTGTCGCATGCCTCCGAAGCTCCGGGACAGGGAGAGCCCGCGACGGTCCATCTGTGTCTCCAGACCAACCAGTCCGGGACCGTCGACCGACTGCGCGCCAGTATTCGACCACCTTGTGGGTGTCGACAGGGTCGAGGCCTTCGACGATGGCGACGAGTCGCTCTTCGGCGTCCGGGAAGACGTCGGGAAGGTGACGGGCGGCACGGAACAAGGGTTGGGCCTGGTCGGTGGAGAGGCGACCATCGAGCCCACGCCTGATAGGTGTGCGGAGCCTTGTCCTCGACCTGCGCCAAAGAGACGATGTGCCGGGCGCGGGTCGGTGTCATCCGGGCCACATCACACAACAGGTTCGTAGGAGACGAATACCCGAGGGTGTGGTGGCCTTCCCGATCAGTGAGACTGGCAACGAGTCGGGTCATGAGTACTTCCAGTGTCTGAATTCCGTAGGCAACTTCGCTGATTTCTGCAGCCAGGTCATCAACGGTCAGATCTTCCAGAGCCGTTGCGGCGACCTCTTCGAGGACCGATCCCAACTGGCTCAAGTTTCCCTCTCCATGTCTCGAACATACGTTCGGTCAGGACAGATTCAAGAGCTACGTCACCAGAAACCGAAGAAGATCTGAGGACGCGATATTGCTGGTTAGCGGCCGGGTGACTGTGCCGTAGTCGTCGCCAGTGGCGACCGGGAACCGTCTGGGTGAGGACCCGTCTCTAGAGTCTCACCCGCCCCCTGCCCGGGCGAAGACGACCTTCTGGAGGATGCCTCCTCGAGGACAGGGATCCTCCCCGAGGGGAGTCAGGGTGAGCTCGCCATCCTGGATCGACCAGTTGTACTCGAATTCCCCGGGACACTCGTAAACCCCGCTGAAGACGATCGTGTCACCATCCACCAAGAGGTCACCTCCGACCCCAGGAGCCGTAGCCCAAGCCAGCGACCAAGTTGTCCCGTTCAGACCGAGGCTTACACCGTCTCCGGTGTCGCGATGCTCTCCCGTCCAGGTCCCGGCCAGTTCGGCGGGTACCGAGCCGACGGCTGTGGTCGTTGGGGGCAACGTGTCGTAGTGGGTGCCGATGTGGTCAGGGTGGTGTCCGGCTGGGAGCTGACTGTGGTGGCGGAACCCTCGGGCCCAGTGCCGCCGCAGGCAGCTGTGAGAAGGGTCAGAGCAACAAGACATCTCAGACGGCTGGGTCGCATCGCCGGAGCGTAGGCGTCCGACGGCGAGTAGAGCCGAACTTAAGTCCGGGGTTGAACAAACGACTGGCGCTGAGACCCAGATCACCATCTCGGGCGGATACCGAGTATCCCCCGGTGCGCTAGATCGGCACCGCTCGGGTTGCTCGGACGTCCTTGCGCTCCCTCGGCTGGCACCGCGCGAACGTGCCCTCGAGGGGTGAGCACCTCCATAGAGGTGGGACATCCATAGGGTGCCGCGGATATCCAACGTCCCGATCAGCAAGGGGGAATCATGAGCAATGTCATCGCCACCATCACCACGTCTGTGGATGGGTTCATCACCGGGCCTGGCGACGGGCCTGGGTGCGGGCTGGGGCGGGTGGTGAGAGACTCCATTACTGGGTGATGGGCGGGCCGTGGACCTATGAGACGGAGCATGAGCCGGGTGCCGGCATGTCGGATGCCGACCGGGAATTCTTCGAGGCGCTCACCTCCGGTATCGGAGCCGGAATCTGTGGACGTGGCATGTACGACTCCGCCGAGGCGTGGGGTGGCACCAACCCGTTTGGCGGACCGCTCTGGGTCGTGACTCACCGGCTCGACGATGCACCCGACCCCGAGACCGGATTCAGATTCATCGACAGTCTCGACTCAGCATTGGAGGAGGCGACTGCGGCCGCCGACGGCAAGGACATCGCGATCAGCGGCGGAGGCGACGTCATCCGTCAGGCGCTGGCTGCCGGATACGTCGACGTCCTAGCCATCTCCACCGCCCCGGTCATACTCGGTCGAGGCAAACGGCTCTTCGACGGCTTCGATCACGACTTCGACCTCGTGATCAGAAGCGTCTACACCTCCCCGTATGCCGTCCATACCATCTACACCGTCAAGAAATGACGGCACGGCCTGGCCGCCCTTGCTACGGCCAGGTTCATCAGACAATCTCGTGAATAACGATGAACGAGAACCCAATGAGTGGTCAGCCCTCAGCCACGATGGCGAGCGCGGGTTCGATGGTGGTGATTGTGGAATTTGCCGCAGCAGGATGGGCATTATCGGCATTCCGAACTGGCCCAGCCACTGCGGGTCTCACCCGCCGGATTCTGCTGATCGCGCTGCTCACCGCCATTGCAGGCATCGTCATCCAGAACCTCCAGGTCTGAGCGACGCGTCACTGTGCGAGGTCGGGACGGAGATCGGCGCCTAGTGCGCCGTCGACAGCGGGAATCCCAACGGCCTGCTTGCCGATATCGGGCGAGTGCGGATAGTCTGAAAGGCAAGAAACGCTCATCTAGAGCGGCCGAGGGAACAGGCCCTGCGAAGCCGCGGCAACCGACCTTCACCGGCACGGTGCCAATGCCTGGATTCGATGAGTGACCTCGAGTTAGTCGCTCGTGGTGCTCGCAGCGTTTCGAAAGAGACCAAGGAGCGAGATGAGCGACAAGCGAACCTTTCTAGAAGCTGTCGGGGATGGCGTCGTCATCTACGACGGGGCTTCGGGCACCAATCTGCAGCGAGTCGGGCTCACTGCCGACGACTTCGGGGGCGAGGACCTCGAGGGCTGTATCGATCTCCTCAACCTCACCCGTCCGGACGTAGTCGCCGATCTCCACAGGTCGTTCCTCGATGTCGGGGTCGACGTGGTCGAGACCAACACTTTCGGCGCGTTCGCCGTCCCGCTCGGGGAGTACGGGCTGGAGGCGCGTTCCTATGAGGTGGCCGCCGCCGGTGCCAGCATCGCCCGAGGGGTCGTCGACTCGTATGTGAGCGCCGACGGGCGGACCCGGTGGGTGGCCGGATCGATCGGCCCCGGCACCAAGTTCGCCACCCTGGGTCAGATCGCGTTCCGTGACCTGGTCGACGCTTACGAGGAGCAGTCGAGAGGGCTGCTCGACGGGGGAGTCGACCTCTTCGTCATCGAGACACAGTTCGACCTGCTCGGGGCCAAGGCGGCGATCGCCGGCGCCCGGCGGGCGATGGCGGCCACCGGCCGGGAAGTGCCTCTCCAGGTCCAGGTGACCATCGAGCTCACCGGGCGGATGCTCGCCGGCACCGAGATCGGAGCAGCGCTGACTGCCCTGGCCCCGCTCGGCGCCGACGTCATCGGGCTCAACTGCGCCACTGGCCCCACCGAGATGTGGGAGCCGCTGCGCCATCTCACCCGGCACTCCCCGGTGCCCGTCTCCGCGATACCCAACGCCGGTCTCCCCAAGGTCATCGACGGGGAGATGGCATACGACCTCGATCCCGACGGTCTCGCGAGTCATCTCACCGAATTCGTCGCCGAGTTGGGTGTCGGCGTTGTGGGCGGCTGCTGCGGGACGACACCGGAGCACCTCGCCGCGGTCGTGGCTGCGGTGCGCGGCTTGGAGCCACATGACCGGCAACCCGAGGACATCCCGTCGGCGTCCTCGATCTACTCCCAGGTCGCTTTCGACCAGGACACGTCCTTCCTGATGATCGGCGAAAGGGCGAACACCAACGGCTCCAAGGCCTTTCGGGATGCGTTGCTCGCCGACGACATCGAGGGCTGTGTCGCCATCGGGCAGTCCCAGCTCCTCGAGGGGGCACACCTCGTCGACCTCTGTGTCGATTACGTCGGCCGTGACGGTGTCGCCGACATGTCCCGGCTCGCCGCGTCCTTCGCCACCGACGTCGCCGCCCCTGTCGTCCTCGACTCCACCGAGCCGGAAGTGATGGAGGCCGGTCTGGAGCGTCTCGGCGGCAGGTGTGTGCTCAACAGCGCCAACCTGGAGGATGGTGAGGCCGAAGGCTCACGGCTCGACAAGGTGTTCAAGCTCGCCGGCCGGCACGGAGCCGCCGTGATCTGCCTCCTCATCGATGAGAAGGGCCAGGCGCGGACGTTGGAGTGGAAGCTGGAGATCGCCCATCGCATCCATGACCTGGCGGTGAACCGGTACGGCCTCCGGGCGGAGGACCTCATCTTCGACGCACTCACCTTCCCCCTCAGCACCGGCGGTGAAGACCTGCGTGGCGACGCCATCGCCACCCTGGAGGCGATCACGAGGATCAAGGCCGAGATCCCCGGGGTGCGCACCGTGCTCGGGGTGTCCAACGTCTCCTTCGGCCTCAACCCGGCGGCACGGCAAGCTCTCAATTCGGTGTTCCTGCACGAGGCGGTGGGCGCTGGGCTCGACGCCGCCATCGTCCACGCCGGGAAGATCGAGCCGCTGAGCAAGATCGACGAAGCCCAGCGCCAGGCATGCCTCGACCTGATCTACGACCGACGCCAAGAGGGCTACGACCCGCTGGAGAAGATCCTCGAGCTCTTCGCCGGCGTCACGACCACCGACGACAGCATCGATCATTACGAGGGCTTGGACACCGGTCAGCGTCTCGCTCGCCGGATCGTCGACGGTGACCAGAAGAACGTCATCACCGATCTGGACATCGCGCTGGACGAGGGGATCCGCCCACTCGACATCATCAACGACCACCTGCTCGACGGCATGAAGACGGTCGGCGAGCAATTCGCCTCGGGGGAGATGCAGCTCCCGTTCGTCCTGAAGTCGGCCGAGACGATGAAGAAGGCGGTGGCTCATCTCGAACCGGGGATGGAGAAGGCGGACACCGCGACCAGGGGATCGGTGGTGCTCGCCACCGTGTCCGGCGATGTGCACGACATCGGCAAGAACCTGGTCGACATCATCCTGCGCAACAACGGCTATGAGGTCTACAACCTGGGGATCAAGGTCGGCATCAACGAGATGATCCAGGCGTACGAGGAGAATCGCGCCGACGCCATCGGGATGAGCGGGCTCCTGGTGAAGAGCACGTTGATCATGAAGGACAATCTCGAGGAGCTGGAGCGACGCGGGCATGGCGACGTGCCGGTCCTCCTCGGTGGAGCCGCCCTGACGAGGAGCTATGTCGAGGCCGACCTCCGAGCTCGCTACCCAGGGCCGCTCTATTACGGCAAGAACGCCTTCGCCGGGCTGGACGCCATGGGGAAGATCGTGTCCGGCGCCGAGCCACCCAAGCCGGCCCAGCCCCGGGAGCGCCACGTCTCCGACCAGGTCGCCGATGAGGTTCCTGCTCGGGCCCCTTCGGTGGCGATCGACAACCAGGTCTTCATCCCACCCTTCCTCGGGTCGCGTGTGGTCAAGGGCATCAACCTCGACGAGATCGTCCCTTATCTCAATCTCACCGCCCTGTTCCGCAACCAGTGGCAGTACCGGCCCGAGCCCGGGGAGCGGGACCCCGACTTCAAGGAGCGACTGCAGCCGGTGTTGCGCGACCAGATGGCGCGTTCCCGTGCCGAGGAACTGCTTCTGCCGCAGGTGGTCTACGGCTACTTCCCCGCCAATGGGGATGGTGAAGACCTGGTGATCTGGGAGGACGAGCGGAGAGACACCGAGCGAGCCCGGTTCTCCTTCCCCCGCCAGCAAGAGGAGCCCTTCTACTGCATCGCCGACTTCTTCCGCCCGATCGACTCGGGGGAGGCCGACTACGCCGCCTTCCACATCGTCACTATGGGGGCCCGGGTGTCGGAGCGGACCCGGGAGCTCTTCGACCAGGACCGGTACCAGGACTACCTGTTGCTCCACGGCCTCGGGGTCGAGATGGCCGAGGCGCTCGCCGAGTTCTGGCATCACCGGGTCCGGACCGAATGGGGGTTCGTCGCCGAGGACGGGCCGACACTCACGGGCCTCTTCCGTCAGAAGTACCGCGGCGGCCGCTACTCCTGGGGTTATCCGGCGTGCCCCGACCTCGAGGACAACGAGACCGTGGCCGAGCTGCTCGGGGCCGACCGATTGGGCATCGAGGTGAGTGAGGAGACGGGGTACCAGTATCAGCCGGAGCAGACCACCTCGGCCATCATCTGTCACCACCCCCAGGCGAAGTACTTCATCGCTCGCAAACCGAGGGAGACACGTTTTGCTGACGCATGAGCAGGGGTGGCTCCGGATCGCCGAGATCAACCCGCCGGAGTTCCCGGAGTCCCGTCACCACGACCTCTTCCCGGCGTGGCGCCACGTCCTGGTGACGGACAACGTGTTCGGGAGGATCCGGCTCTCTCCGTATGCGTTCTCCGCCCGCATCGCCCACGACGTGCCCCACGTCCATCCCACGGTGGTGGTCTCGACCCGGGATCGGAACATCCTCGCCATCGAGTCCGAAGTACGTGGCGCCCTGATGAACGGGGTCGACTCGTTCCTGGTCGTGATCGGTGACACCGTCCCCCACGTCGACCATCTCGCCCATCACCACGAGATCGTCGACCACCTCACCTCGCTTCAGGAGGAGCTACCACTCTTCGAGGTGGGGATGCCGACCCGATTCGCCGAGTGGCAGTTCCGACGTCGCATCGAGCTCGGCACCCAGTTCTTCGTCGCCGGGCCGGTCCTCGACCCCGACACGGTGGAGCCACACATGTCCAAACTGCGTCTCGGGCCGGACGACCCGCCGGTGTTCCTGATGGTGATCCCGCCCTTCCACGTCGAGTGGGTGGAGCGCATGGAGAGCATCGGGGCGGTCCCGGCAGGAGACCGGCTGAAACGACGGCTCGAGGAATACGCCCCCGACGTGCGTCGCAAGGCCGGGTGGGAGATCACAACGGAGATCGAGCGTCGGGCACGCGATGCCGGGGCGGCGGGGGTGATCCTGATGGGGCTCCGCTTCGACTCGGTGGTCAAGGAGGCCCCGGGAGCCTGGCCCCGCCTGTAGCCGACCTCCCTGGGGGGGCCAAACGGCCTATGTGCCGTTTTTCCGGCCCTGCCGATCATTTTTCATGGCCACAGTGGCGCGTCCCGCGCTCCACATCACGTCGCCGTACGGTCGTCTACTCGGTGGGCGCCGGTGTCGTCGTGCTGCTCCTCGTCGCCGGGCTGGCGTTCGCCAACTCGATGAGTGTCACGCGCGTCACCGCCAATGCCCGCTCCCTCCATTGGACCAACGCCACCCTGGGCACCGCCGCGCTCACCCGTGCCGGTCTCGCCCAGGCCATCACCTTCGCCGAGCTGGAGGGGAGCGGTGTGGTAACCCAGGATGACCTGGACTTCGCCATGGATCAGCTCGACGCCGCCGTTGGCGAGCTGAACCATCTCCTGGAGATCGGCACCGATCACGATTCGCATCCCGCACTCGCCCGCTACGTGGCGCCGGTGAACGCGGCCGCAGCACAACTCGACGCCCACGACATCGACGGCGCCAAGACCATCGTCACCTCCGAGGTGGAGTCGGCATACATCGAGCTCAGCGATGAGCTCGGCATCGAGCAGGACCAGATCCAGGCCGCCATCGAGGAGAACAGTCAGGCGGGGCGTGCCCTCAACGGTTGGATCGTCTTCATCCTCACCCTGGCCGTCCCCGGATCGGCCGTGCTCGTCTACTTCGTCGTCGCCCGCCGGCAGGTCCGGGCATTCCGGGAGCGGAGTCGGATCGAGCTCGAGGCCGAGCGCACCATCAACCGCGCCAAGGATGGGTTCATCGCCGGGCTCTCCCACGAGCTGCGCACCCCCCTCACCTCCATCTATGGCTTCGCCGAAGTCCTCGCCGATGGTGCGATCAAGGGCTCCGAGGCCACTCAGGAGACCGCCTCGATCATCGCCAACGAGGCCGCGGAGATGACCCGAATGGTCGACGATCTCCTCGCCGCCTCGAGGCTTCAGAGCACGGGAGTCGAGATCGAGCTCGCTCCCACCCGGATCCAGGACGTTCTCGAGGCGGCGGTCACGCCATTCGAGCGGGCCGGTCTCGAGATCCGATCGCGAACCGACTCTGGCCGTGGTGCTGGCGGACGCAGCACGTCTGCGCCATGTGCTCATCAACCTCTTGTCGAACGCAGCACGACACGGTGGGCAGCTGTGCGGCGTCGAGGTGACCTCCAGTGACGGGACCGTGGACATCGAGGTCTGGGACAACGGCCCCGGGGTGCCTGAGCACATCGCCGAGTCTCTCTTCGAGCGCTTCGTCCACGATGGCGACAAGCCCCTGCTCACCGGGAGCGTCGGTCTCGGGCTCGCGGTCGCAGCTCGTCTCACCTCTCTGATGGGCGGCTCCATCCAGTATCAGCGTTTCGGGGGGAAGACCTACTTCGTCGTGACGCTCCCGATCGCGGAGACGTCGGCGGTCACGGAGGACGACGACGTCTCGGTGGCGTCGATGATCCGGGCCATGTCCTCTTGAGACGCGCCGGCGTTGCCCTCGTCACGCTCCTCATGATGACTACGGCGCTGAGTGTCACGGCCACAGAATCGGGGCAGTACCGGGATGACTTCGGTGACGGCAACTACTCCGGGAACGACGGCAGTCTCGAGTTCTCCGGACCTTGGGCCGAGTTCGGGGACACCGGAGGGCCTGGTGGGGGCAACGTCCACGTCGGGCCCGATTACTGCTCGAACAACGACTGTCTCCATATCGAGGGCGGGGAAGGGCTCCTGAACTTGGGTCTGGTTGCCGCGTCGTACGGCGTCCAACGGGCAGCAGATCTCTCGATGTTCACCAGCGCGGAGCTCTGTTTCGTCATCCAGATCATCCCTCAGGAGGGCATCACCACCGCCGAGCTCTGGGTGCAGGTGTACGACGGGTCGCGGTGGGTGACCATCAAGGAGTACGACCTCGCTCAGTCGACCAACCACCACAAGACACTCGACGTCACCTCGTACCTGAGTGAGGCTTTCCAGGTCCGCTTCAAGGTGCCCAATGCCGTGGATTCGGGTCTGCTCGGTCTCGACCTCTTCTACAACGGTTACACCACCATCGATCGGGTCGAGATCTACGGCGAGAGCCCGGCCGCCACGACCACGACGACCTCGACCACCTCGACCACGAGCACGACGCTCGCCTCGACCGCGACGACCAAGCCCGGTGCGACGACCACTACTACGACCGCGGCGACCGACACCTCCGGCGCCGATGGTGCCGGCGTCACCCCGACGACCACGGTGCGGGCCGGGTCCAGTGAGGAGACGACCACGACCACCACACCCGGCGATGACACCTCGACCACGGTTGTCGCGATCGCAGGCGGCCCACCCACACCACCTGCGAACAGCGGCCTCCGCGACCCCGGGACGGGGCTTCTCGCCAACTACTCGGAGGGCATGATGGGTGACATGGCCGAGGTCGAGGTCCTCGGCGCCGAGCTCACTGCCGATTTCTCGCTCGCTGTCGAGGCCTTCGAAGGGGCCAAGGTGTGGATCGCCGTCCTCACCCTCCTCATCGGGGCTGCGATCGTCAGTGGGATGGACACGCGCCGTGCCGGCAAGACGGATAGGGCCTAGGAGCCCAAATTCTTCTCGTGGGGTGACGGGAAGCGAGGCGTGACCGTCACCCCGCCGAACCACTCCTCGAGCTCTCGTGCCCGAGCAGCAATGGCTCCACGCGCCGCTGCCGGTATGTCGTCGAAGATCTCGTAGACGATCTCACCCTGTCCTCCTCTGGGTCCAGCCCCCGACGATGCGCCGTCGTGCCATATCGTCGTGCCGCCGTTGCCGTTGCGATCGAACAGAGCCCCGGCGTGAGGACCGAGATACCAGGAGCGCTCCTTCCAGCCCATGGTCGTCGGGTCGAGCGAGGGGAGCAGCGCGACCCACGATTCGGTCGTTGGCACCGGATCGGTGTCGTCGGGGAGGAGAAACCCGATCCCGCCGTCGTCCAGTGACACCGAGACCGCCTCGATGTCGACGAGGGCGCGGCGCACCTGTCGGAGCGGCCAACCCGTCCACCACTTGATGTCGACCTCGGTGGCCGGCCCGAAGGCATGGAGCCAAAGAGCCAGGAGGTCGCGGGCTCGCAACGTCCGACTCGACCTGTGGCAGGGGCGCTCCGAGCCATGACTCGGTCACCGCCCAGCGATATTGCCCGCTGACCCAGGTTCCCGCCGGTCGGGTGCGCACCAGGAGGCTCTCGAAGCCGAGTTGGTTGAGGGCCCGTGACCCCACCGCAGGAGAGCCCATCAGCCTCCCCTGCTGGTTGTAGAACGGCATCTGCTGCCCGAGACGGGGGACCTGTCTGGTCACGTCCCGGGTGAGCACCTCACCGCCGGCCGCGATCACGCCGAGTATCTCGGTCGAGGCCTCCTGGAGCCAGGCCTCCCCGTCTTCGGCGACCCCGCCCGCTTCGACCATCCTGGCGGTGCGCCGCCGTTCGGCGGCTGCGACCGCCGCGGGTAGACGAGCCGTAGACCAACGGCGCCCACTCGGTGGGGACCACCCACAGCGTGCGTCGCATCCCGTGCATCCGCAGGACGACCCGGTCGTCGTAGAGGGCCCGCTCCAGATCGGGGACGGTGAATCCGGAGACACGGGCCCAGGCCGAGAGGAACACGGTGACGGGGTCGGAGGAGTGGAGGACGACCATCGAACGGACTGCGGCCACGCTGTCCGATGCCGACATGGCCAGCGTGTGTCTCCTGCCCAGACGGGCCCGTCGCTCGGAGGTGTCGACCAGTCGCACGTCACCCTGTATAGCCGTCTACCTTTGCGCTCATGCTCACCGACAACCCAGCCTTGGTGAAGCTCCTCGACGAGGAGCTCATCGGATTCCTCACCGCCGTCTCTCCCGACGGCCAGCCCCAGGCCTCGCCGGTCTGGTACCTCCGCGACGGCGAGGACATCGTGGTCTACAACCGGCCGTCGTCACCCCGGCTCGTTTCGATCGCCGCCAATCCCAAGGTGGCATTCAATCTCCGAGGGGACCGTCATGGCGATGTGGTCGTGACCTTGGAGGGTGAGGCCAGGATCGAGGATCTCCCCCTTCCCACCGAGTTCCCGGGATACCTGGACAAGTACGGCAGCGAGATCGTTCGTATCGGATTCACCCCCGAGGCTTTCGGGGTCGGCTACAACGTCGCCTTGCGGATCGTGGTCACGCGGGTTCGAGCCGAGGGGCTGGATCGCAGTCAGGACTGAGTGGTTCGAGCCGGCGGTAATCTCGGGCTCTCAACGACAGGAAGGTCGACGGACATGGCATTGCAGAGCACTGGCAGCACGCATTGGGAAGGCACCCTCTTCGAGGGATCGGGGACCACGAACTCGACAGCGGGGCGGCCGGCCCTCTCCAGTCGCCTGGAAGGCGCGCGCTGAGGAGCATGGCGGGGTGACCAGCCCGGAAGAGTTGATCGCAGCCGCTCATTCTGCGTGCTACTCGATGGCTTTCTCCAACGCATTGGCGAAGAACGAGACCCCGGCCACCAGTCTCGATGTCACCGCCACGGCGACGTTCGTCCCCGGGACGGGCATCACCACCATGGAGCTGACAGTCGTCGGGGCAGGTCGATGGCATCAGCGAAGACAACTTCGCCGACTCGCCGAGACCGCCAAAGACGGCTGTCCGGTCTCGAAGGCGTTGGCGGGCAACGTGGAGATCACACTGGACGCCAGCCTGGCCTGAAGCCGCGGTCTCGGTCTCAGTCCGCCTGACGTTTGCTATAGGCGGCGACCGCCTCTCGTGTCGAGCAGGTGTTGGAGCAGTGGCGGCGCGACCGGTTACGTGACGTGTCTATGTATACGTCCTCACATGTCCCGGAGTCGCAGACGCCGAATCGCTCGACCCCGTGCTCGACTATGACACTGGCCAGGCCCATGGCCGTGATTGCACCCAGCCAGCACACCATCGAGTCTCGATGGGCTCGAAATGGAGGTGGGGAGTACCGCTATGGGTCGACAGCCGAGGCGAAGCCCCGTATTTCTCCAAGAGCAGGTTGACCCGCCGGCGGCGAGCTCCTCGTCACCCGATTCGAACACCTCACGTAAAGCGGAGCGCAGCGTGCGCACCGCTTCGAGGTCGGCCTTCTTGGGTGGCTTGGCGACACCGTCCCACAGCTACCTGTACCCGTCCAGGAACTCGATGAGCTATCGGCGTCGGCGAGTTGATCCTGGGTGATCCCCTGGGTGTTGGTCAATGACACCGCCAGCTCCACTGGCGTGGTCGTGTAATGAGAGAAATCCATTTGACTCGTTACGCCTCTGGTCATTGTAATGAGTGTAAGCGGTAATGCTTCTTACCGCAACGGAGAGTTTAGATAAGGAGAAGGGGCCACGGACATGTTCGACGTAGCCAAGAGCATTCAAGAAGACCGCCGGCATGAAGCCGACATCCAGAGGATCGTCTCCGCCCTGCCCAGGGAGCGCTCTCTGTCGGTGGGTCGCTACCGGGTGACCGTCTCCAAGCGGTCCGGTAAGACCCTGCCGGCGGCCTGACCCGTCGGGACGGCCGGCAGCGTCGACTCCTCCATGCCTGCCGGCCAACCCGATTCCCACCCGATCACCTGGAGCAGTTCGCGGTAGATCGAACAGGTTCTCCAGGTCGAAACAGACGAAGAGAATCTCGTCGAGAACCGGGTTCTCTTCGATCCATTCCGAGACCGTCGCGCATGGCGACCTCGGCTGCCTCCGCTTCGGGAAGCGGTAGACCCCTGTCGAGATATTGGGGAAGGCCACGACTGCGCATTCGTGAGCCGTGGCGAGGTCGAGACTGTTGCGATAGCAGTCGGCGAGAAGCCGTCCGCTCGATCTCGGCGCGGGTGGTCACCCCAGATCGGCCCCACGGTGTGGATGACGTAGCGGGCGGGCATGTCCCCGGCGTCGGTGATCATCGCCTGACCGGTGGGGAGTGGCCCGTGAGCTGTACCCAGGCCGGCACTGCGTCGATATGACCGGCCCCCCGGCCCTATGGATCGCCCCGTCGACCCCACCGCCACCTGCGCAGAGCCGAGTTGGCCGCGTTCACGACCGCATCGACATTCTGGGTGGTGATGTCGCCTTGGAGGGCCGAATCGCCGTCATCCCGAACCACATGGCGAGTCGAGATCCCGTGCCCCCATGGACGGGATCTCGACTCGAGCTAGCCGAGCGTGGAGACGGGTCGCTCCGACACCCTCTCGAACTGGCTGCGGCTGGCGGTTCCGGACAACCCCTCCGGAGCCGAGATACTCACGTTCCCGCACTGTTCACATACCGATCTCTCGATCCCGGCGGTGCGGACCGTGATGGTCTTGTTGTGGTCGCATTCGGCGCGAGCCACCTTGTTTTTCTTGGCAAACACTTAGAAGCCTCCCTGGCATCAAAGCTGATACGGCGGATTCTGACCCCACCTGGCATATCCGACCATGAGTCTCACGAATCAGACTTGCCCCCTTGCGACGTCACCTCCCGGACGTCCGGTTCCGGTATTTCCGGGTCTGTTCGAAAATCTCTCCCTGGAGCTGGCACCACGCAGAGTGGTCGGCTAACTTGACCGGCAGCAACTCTTTGCGGTTGGGGGAAACCTGTTGGGAGGCAGGCATTGAAACGAAGGCGGAGTCTCGTGCGCTGTTCGCATCGCGACACGATCACGACCATCACAGCCGGGCTGGCGCGCGAGGTATGCGAGGAGTGCGCCTGGGTCCGGATCAGCTACGTCGAGCGGGCGGTGCATCTGCGGCCAGTGCTCCCCGTCGCTGAGGAAATCCCGGAGATCGACCTGGAGCTGGAGCAGGTGATCGGGGAGGTCTTCGCGTTCGAGGCGGAGATCAGGTACCTCAAGTGCAAGCTGTGCACTCAGCCGGCCGTGTTCATGATCCCCGACGGTCTGACCTGTGACGAGCACGCCTGGCAGGCGGCAGCCCGGCTCAGGTGGGACGACGTCGACCCATGGGTGCCGATTCGGATCGACAGGTCGAACGCCTGACCTCAGGCGAACGTGAGCCAGCCGGCGAGGAGAGCCCCGAGCCCGGTGATCGGGGCGAACAGCATTCGCTCCCAGGTCGTGCCCCAGATCAGGCTGGCGACACAGGCGAGCCCCAGAAACACGGTCACGGCGAGCGTGGCAGCCTGCGTGTACTCCTCGGGGATGGCGACGACACCGACCACTCCGGTCACCGAGAGCAACACCCAGGCCGAGACGACCAGGCCAAGGGCGTAGAGGGCCGACCGGATCCTCCATTCCGGGGTGAGGAGACGGGGTTGACGCCCGGCCCAGACCAGCTCCCCGAGACGCAGCCCGGATGCCATAGCGATGTGGACCATGGCGACCCAGGCGAGGAGCAACGCGGCGAGGAGGGCTGCAGTGGTCGTGGTCACCTGGCGAACGTAGTCTTCTGACGGACCTAATCGGTCGGCTGGCTACCGTTGCCCCCATGAAACAGATCCAGCATTGGGTCGACGGTCGCCTATGTGGCGGGGGCATCGGGTCGGTCCGGCCCCGTCTTCAACCCGGCCACCGGGGACCAGACCGGTGAAGTCGCCCTCGCCTCGCAGCCGATGTCGACCGGGCAGTCCGCGTTGCCAGGCCGAGCCTTCGAATCGTGGCGATTCTCATCTCTGACCCAACGACAGAACGTCATGTTCGCCTTCCGGGAATTGGTGGCGGCGCGACGGAAGGAGATCGCCGCGGTCCTCACCGCCGAGCACGGCAAGACCATCGACGACGCCCTCGGCGAGGTGCAACGGGGGCTCGAGGTGATCGAGTTCGCCTGCAACATCGCCCACCTGCTCAAAGGCGACTTCTCCGAGCAGGTCTCGACCGGCGTCGACACCTACACGATCCGTCAGCCGCTTGGGGTCGTCGCCGGGATCACCCCGTTCAACTTCCCGGCCATGGTCCCGATGTGGATGTACCCGATCGCCATCGCATGCGGAAACACTTTCATCCTCAAGCCATCGGAGAAGGACCCGTCGCCGTCCCAGCTCGCCGCGGAGATGCTCACCGAGGCCGGACTGCCCGACGGGGTCTTCAACGTGGTCCACGGCGACAAGGAGGCGGTCGACGCCCTCCTCACCCATCCCGACGTTGCCGCGGTCTCTTTCGTCGGCTCGACACCGATCGCTCGCCACATCTACGAGACGGGAACGAGCCACGGCAAACGGGTGCAGGCCCTGGGCGGCGCCAAGAACCACATGATCGTCCTCCCCGACGCCGACATGGACCTGGCCGCCGACGCCGCCGTCAGCGCCGGCTACGGGTCTGCCGGTGAGCGGTGCATGGCCATCTCCGCGGTGGTTGCCGTCGGCGACGCAGGTGACCAGCTCATCGAGGTGTGCGAGCGCGGATCGAGAAGCTCACCGTGGGCCCGGGCGACCAGCCGGCATCGAGATGGGCCCGCTGGTCACCAAGCAGCACTTGAGAAGGTGCGTGGCTATGTCGACGCCGGGGAGTCCGGAGGGCGCCCTCCTCGTGCCGACGGTCGGGACTTCGTCGTCGAGGGATACGAGGACGGTTTCTTCCTCGGCCCGACCCTGTTCGACAATGTCGAGCCCGGACGATGTCGATCTACACCGACGAGATCTTCGGCCCGGTGCTGTCCACCGTTCGCATGGAGCACTTCGAGGACGCCATCAGCCTGATCAACGAGAACCCCTATGGCAACGGGACGGCGGTGTTCACCAACGACGGTGGTGCGGCCCGCAAGTTCCAGCAGGAGATCCAGGTGGGGATGGTGGGGATCAACGTTCCGATCCCCGTGCCGCTGTCCTTCTACAGCTTCGGCGGATGGAAGGACTCGATCTTCGGGTCACACGCCATCTACGGGCCCGAGGGCGTCCACTTCTACACCCGGCAGAAGGTGGTCATCGCGCGGTGGGCCGACCCGATCCACCGCGGCGTCGACCTCGGCTTCCCCACGCACGGCTAATACGGGAATGGGGCCCGCGCACCCGTCGCAACCTGGCGGTCCTGGGCGTCGTCGTCGCCCTCATCGCGTCCTGGGAGTTCTACAAGTTGATCTGGTCGACCCTTGGCTGGATCAGACCGGTCCGTCCCGACGATGTGGTGATGCCCCACGTCTGGGACATGGTCATCGAGCTGTTTCGCCCGGTGCGCCGTGGCGGCAGCTTGCTGATCCTCGACCTTGCTGGTCGGGCGTTCTGGACCATGCGGGAGGCGATCGTCGGTTTCCTCGTCGGCGGGCTTCTCGGTTTTGGGATCGGGGTCTGGTTCGTCCGCTCCCGTCTCGCCGAGCGTGCCTTCATGCCATACGTGGTGGCCAGCCAGACGGTCCCGATCCTTGCCATCGCCCCGATGGTCGTGGTCTTCGGGTTGAGCATCGATGTCCCCGGCTGGATCTCGGTGGCGAGCATCGCCGCCTATCTCACCTTCTTCCCGGTGGCGATCAACACGCTCCGAGGATTGCGCTCGCCCGATCCGAACAGTCTCGAGTTGATGCGGTCGTACGCCGCCGCGCCACGGGACGTGCTCTGGAAGCTGCAGGTGCCCGCCGCTCTGCCCTACATCTTCACCGCGTTGAAGGTCACCGCGACCGCCAGCATCGTGGGGGCGCTCATCGGCGAGCTGCCCGTCGGGTTCCAGACCGGGCTGGGACGGGCCCTGCTCACGTTCTCCTCACAGTTCGCTGTTCAGTCGAAGAAGCTCTACGGCACTGTGATCGTCTGCGCCGCCATCGGTGTGCTTCTTCGTCGTGGCTGGTGTCTGGGTCGAGAAGAAGTTCGTGCCCCAGCGGGCGGTGGAAGGGGAGACACTTTGACCGATCTCGTGGTCGACGCCGCAGCCGTGGGCAAGGTCTTCGGAAAGGGCGAGGATCGGGTCGAGGCGCTGTCAGACATCACCCTCCAGATCCGACCACGCGAGTTCATATCGCTGATCGGCCCGTCAGGTTGCGGGAAGAGCACCCTGCTCGACTCATCGGCGACCTCGACTGCACCGACCGCCGGTGAGATGACGTATCAACGGCAAGCCGCCGACCGAGGCCGCGTATCGACCGGGATTACGGGATCGTCTTCCAGAAGGCGACCCTGCTCGACTGGAGGACGGTCTCGAAGAACGTCGAGCTCCCCCTGGAGATCATGGGGACCGAGGGGCGGTCCGAGATCTCGGGGAGGATGCTCGACCTCGTCCAGTTGGGCGACTTCGGCGGGCATTATCCGTGGCAGCTCTCCGGAGGGATGCAGCAGCGGGTGGCGATCGCCCGCGCCCTCGCCTTCAATCCGTCACTGCTGCTCATGGACGAGCCCTTCGGTGCGCTCGACGAGATGACCCGCGAGCTGATGCAGCAGGAAGTCCTGCGCATCTGGGGGGAGACCGACAAGACTGTGGTTTTCGTCACCCACTCGATCCCCGAGGCCGTGTTCCTGTCGTCCCGGGTGGTGGTGATGTCGCCGCGCCCCGGGCGAATCAGCAACGTGATCGAGATCGATCTGGCCCATCCCGGGACGACGACACACGGGAGTCGCCCGCGGTACTTCCGCCTGATCACCGAGGTGCGGGAGGCGCTGCGCCGTCAGACACCGGGGTGACCCAGCCACCGGACCCCATCGTCCTTGACGCTCGTCCCGCGGTGCCCCCGTCGGCGAGGGTCGGATTCGAAGCTGGATCCCGGCCGTCGTCGCCTTCGTTGCGGTGCTGCTGCTCTGGGAGGGTCTGCTCCGGCTGTTCGACATCCAGGCCTTCGTGCTGCCTGCCCCCAGTGTGATCGCCACCGCTTCTCGTGGCAGCCGCGAGATCTGGCCCGCCGGTCTCAACACCCTGATCGAGGCGGTGGGTGGGCTGATCGGCGGGACGGTGCTCGGGTCTGGTGGCGTTCCTCACCGTGCGTTGGGTCCCGTTCGAGAGGGTCTGATGCCGTTTGCCATCGCCGCCAACTCGATTCCGATCATCGCCCTGGCCCCGATTGAACCATGTTCTCGATCACCAGCCCGCTCTCGAAGATGATGGTGGTGGCGGTGATCGTGTTCTTCCCGGTGATGGTCAACACCCTGCGCGGGCTCACCGAGGTCGACCACAATGAGATCGAGCTGATGCGCTCTGCCGCGACTCCGCGCCAGATCCTCTGCGGATTCGGGTCCCGGAGGCCATGCCCTACTTCTTCAGCGCCCTAAGGTGGTCTCGGCGCTGTCTATCGTCGGCGCGATCGTCGCCGAGTACTTCGGCGGGCCGCAGGACGTGCTCGGCCAGTACATCCTCAGCCAAGGCCAACCTGTTCGTTATCCCGACGCCTGGGCGGCGATCCTGGTGGCGTCGCTCCTCGGGATCGGGCCATGTACGTGGTCGTGTCGTCGATCGAGCGTCTGGTGATGCCCTGGCACGTCTCGATGCGGGCAGGCGGACAGCTTCATGAGGCGGAACACCCGGGAGCGAGGATCACTGTAACCCATCGCGAAGGATGGGAAAGCTCCGGCGGGTCCGGCACTGAGAGAAGAAGGAGATGCAGATGAAAACCAGATGGACGCTGGCTGATCGCTGCCGGCGCTGGGCCATGGTCGTCGCCGCCTGGGCGGCGGAGGTGAGGAGGCGGCACGACACCACGGACGGCACCGACGGCGCCGGAGACCGCAGCCCCGCCGAGTGCGACCGAGCCCGACGAGGTGCGGTCTGCAGTTGCAGTGGGTGGCGCAGTCGCAGTTCGCCGGGTACTTCGCCGCCCTCGACGAGGCTTCTACGAGGACGAGGTCTCGACGTGACATCCTCGAAGGTGCCGTCGAGATCGTCCCCCAGACGGTGCTCGCCACCGGCGGGGCCGAGTTCGGTCTGGCCTGGGTGCCCAAGGCGCTGGTGTCGCGAATCGAGGGCGCCGACATCGTCAACATCGCCCAGGTGTTCGAGCGGTCGGGACCCTGATGGTGTCGTTCGCCGACAGCGGGATCACCTCGGTGGACGACTTCGCCGGCAAGCAGGTCGGCAACTGGGGCTTCGGCAACGAGTTCGAGCTGACCGCGGCGATCGAAAAGGACGGGATCGACCGATCAGGTCGAACTGGTCGGCCCAGCCTTCGACATGTCGCCCTGCTGAACGGTGAGATCGACGTCGCCGAGGCGATGATCTACAACGAGTACGCCCAGGTGCTCGAGGCGGAGAACCCGGACACCGGCGAGCTGTATCAGCCCGAGGACCTCAACGTCATCGACTTCAACGACGTCGGCACCGCCATGCTCCAGGATGCGGTCTGGGCCGAATGCCGACTGGATGGCCGACGAACGAGGACATCGCCGAGCGGTTCCTCGAGGCCTCGTTCCAGGGCTGGATGTTACTGCCGCGACAACTTCGACGCCTGTGTCCAGATCGTCCTCGACAACGGGTCGACCCTCGGGGCGAGCCACCAGGCGTGGCAGCTCAACGAGATCAACGCTCTGATCTTGCCGGCGACCAACGGGATCGGCGTGATGAACGAGACCTGTGGGATCAGACCGTCGAGGTGGCGACGTCTCAGATCACCGAGCTCGAGGGCGCCGAGATCACGCCCGACGCCTTCCGCACCGACCTGGCGTCGACAGGCAGTCGAACGTCTCGAGGCAGAGGGCTTCGACGTCAGCGGCGACGGCTTCGAACCTAAACCATCGAGCTGCAACCCGGCGGCGAATAGGGCTCACAAGACCGTTCTGTGAACCTGCGGTCGGGGAACCGGTCGCCGCTCGCGCTCACAGAACGGTTCAGCCGTCCGACGATTAGGTTGGGGTCCGCGAGACATCAACTCAGAGGAGGATGTCGATGGCCAACTCGTCCGCGCCGCGCATTGTGCAGACCGCGTGGACCGGCGACGTCGACTCGATGATCGAGAAGAACACGAAACTAGCGCCAGCGACGCCGCCGAGCAGGGCGCCCAGGTGATGTGCTTCCAGGAGTTGTTCTACGGCCCGTATTTCTGCCAGGTCCAGGACGACGAGCACTACGACACTGCCGAGCCGATCCCCGACGGCCCACCACCCAGAGGATGATGGAGCTGGCCAAGGAGACCGGGATGGTCCTGGTCGTCCCCATCTACGAGAAGGAAGACGACGGCTTCCTACTACAACACCGCCGCAGTCATCGACGCCGACGGGACCTATCTCGGCAAGTACCGCAAGACCCACATCCCCCACGTCAACGGGTTCTGGGAGAAGTTCTACTTCCGGCCCGGGCAACACCGGCTACCCGGTGTTCGACACCGCCGTCGGGCAGGATCGGGGTCTACATCTGTTACGACCGCCACTTCCCCGAGGGCTGGCGGGCGCTCGGTCTGGCGGGCGCCAAGATCGTGTTCAACCCGTCGGCCACGAGCCGCGGGCTCTCGATGTACCTCTGGAATCTGGAACAGCCGGCGGCGGCGGTGGCCAACGAGTACTTCGTCGGCGCCATCAACCGGGTGGGCAAGGAGGAGTTCGGCAGACAACGACTTCTACGGCTCGTCCTACTTCGTCGACCCCCGGGGCCAGATCATCGGCGACGCCGCCTCGGACACCGAGGAGGAGGTGGTGGTCCGCGACCTCGACCTCGACCTCATCGACGAGGTCCGCAAGACCTGGGCGTTCTACCGGGACCGCCGGCCCGACGCCTACGACAGCCTCGTCGCTCCGTGAACGACGTGGGAAGCCACGCCGACCTGCTGGCCCGTCACCGCGAGGTGCTGCCATCGTGGATGGCGCTCTACTACGAGGAGCCGATCGCCCTGGTCGACGGCGAGGGGCGGCGGGTCACCGACGCCGAGGGCAACGAGTACCTCGACTTCTTCGGCGGGATCCTCACCACCATGTCCGGGTACAAGGTGCCCGAGGTCGTCGCCGCGATCAAGGCCCAGGCCGACAAGATGCTGCACACGTCGACGCTCTATCTCATCGAGAACCAGATCGAGCTGGCCGAGAAGATCGCCGATCTCAGCGGCATCCCCGACGCCAAGGTGTTCTTCACCAACTCCGGGCACCGAGGCCAACGACGCCGCGCTGATGCTGGCCACCCAGTATCCGGAAGTCCAACCAGGTGCTGGCCATCCGGGGCAGCTATCACGGCAAGTCGCACTCGACCGTCGCCATCACCGGGCAAGCGGTCATGGTCGGCGACCAGCCTGTCCCCGTTCAACGTCACCTACGTCCACGGCGGCTACAAGCTGCGCAGCCCGTTCGGGCATCTCCCGGACGACGAGTTCACCGCTGCCTGCGTCGCCGACCTGCGCGACCTGCTCGGCGTCGCCACGGCCGGTGACGTCGCCTGCATGATCGCCGAGCCCATCCAGGGCGTCGGTGGATTCGCCACGCCGCCCGACGGGTTCTTCGGGGCGATGAAGGAGGTGCTCGACGAGCACCGGCATCCTCTTCATCTCCGACGAGGTGCAGACCGGCTGGGGTCGCACCGGCGAGCATTTCTGGGGCTATCAGGCCCACGGCATCACCCCCGACATCCTCACGTTCGCCAAGGGCCTCGGCAACGGCCTGGCCATGGCCGGGGTCGTCGCCCGGCCCGACGTGATGGACTGCCTCGACGCCAACTCGATCTCCACCTTCGGCGGCAACCCGCTGTCGACCGCCGGTGCCCTCGCCAACCTCGACTATGTCCTCGAGCACGACCTCCAGACCAACGCCTACAAGGTCGGGCAACATGCTCAAGAACGGGATCTCACCATCTCGCCGACGAGGTCCCCGAGATCATCGAGGTGCGAGGCAAGGGTCTGATGCTCGGGGTCGAGCTCGTCAAGCCCGACGGCGCCCCCGACCGCCGCAGCTGACCGCCGGTGTCATGGAGGCGGCCCGGGACGAGGGCCTGCTGATCGGCAAGGGCGGGCTGTACGGCAACACGCTGCGCATCGCCCCCGCTCTTTCGGTCACCGAGGAGGAGGCCCAGGAGGGTCTGGAGAAGCTGACCCGGGCAATCGACCGGGCGAAGGAGCAATCGTGACAAAGACACTCATCCAGGGTGGGACTGTGGTCACCGCGATCGACCAGATGGAGGCGGATGTCCTCGTGGACGGGGGAGTGGTGGTCGCCCTGCTCGGTCGCGGGCACTCGGTCCAGCCCGACGAGGTGATCGACGCCACCGGGAAGCTGGTCCTGCCCGGCGGGATCGACGTCCACACCCATATGGAGCTGCCTTTCGGTGGCACCTTCGCCGCCGACACCTTCGAGACCGGCACCCGCGCCGCCGCCTGGGGCGGGACCACCACGATCATCGACTTCGCCGTGCAGACCAAGGGCGAGTCGGCGATGGAGGGGTGGGAGAAGTGGATGGGCAAGGCCCGGGGCAACTGCGCCATCGACTACGGCTTCCACATGATCACGGGTGACATCAACGATCAGACCCTGAAGGAGATGGAGCTGCTCGTCCGAGAGGGGGTCACCAGCTTCAAGATGTTCATGGCCTACCCCGGAGTCTTCTACTCCGACGACGGCCAGATCCTCCGTGCCATGCAGAAGGCGGCCGAGGACGGTGCCACCATCTGCATGCATGCCGAGAACGGGATCGCCATCGACGTGCTCGTCGCCCAGGCGCTCGATCGGGGCGAGACCGACCCGATCCATCACGGCCTGGTGCGCCGGTCGATTCTCGAGGGAGAGGCGACCCACCGCGCCATCCGGCTCGCCGAGGTGGCCGGGGTGCAGCTCTACATCGTCCATCTCTCGGCGAAGGAGGCCCTCGACGAGGTGATCGAGGCGCGTGACCGCGGTCTCAACGTCTATGCAGAGACCTGTCCTCAGTATCTGTTCCTGTCCCTGGACGACCTCGGGAACGGGTTCGACGGGGCCAAGTACGTGTGCTCGCCTCCGCTCCGTGACCATGCCGCCGGTCATCAGGATCGTCTCTGGCAGGGTCTGCGCACCAACGACCTGCAGATCGTCTCCACCGACCATTGCCCGTTCTGCATGGGCGACCACCACACCTTCGGCACCCAGAAGCAGCTGGGGCGTGGTGACTTCTCCAAGATCCCCAATGGCATGCCCGGAGTCGAGCCACGGATGAGCCTGCTGTACAACGGTGGTGTCCTCGAGGGCAGGATCGGGCTTGAACCGGTTCGTCGAGATCACCGCCACCACGCCGGCGAAGATGTTCGGGATGTACCCCAAGAAGGGGACCATCGCCGTCGGGTCGGATGCCGACATCGTCGTCCTCGACCCGCAGGGCAAGCACGTGATCTCGGTCGACACCCACCACATGGACGTCGACTATTCCGCCTACGAGGGCTGGGAGATGACGGGCAAGATCGAGACGGTCCTGTCGAAGGGCAAGGTCATCATCGCCGACGACCGTTATCACGGGTCCCCGGGCGATGGCGAGTACATCCCCCGCGGCACCAGCCAGTACACGATTTGACGGGAACATGAGCGGATCAGCGCCGTATCATGGCGATATCAACCCCGGGTTGGCGGTAGAGATGGACTTCGGCGTAGTGCTGCAGACCGACCCGCCCGCCTCCAAGGTGGTGGAGCTGGCCCGAATGGCGGAGGGTCTCGGTTTCACCCATGGGTGGACCTTCGACTCCCACGTGCTCTGGCAGGAGCCGTTCGTCATCTTCTCCCAGATGCTCGCCGCCACGGAGCGAATGATCGTGGGCCCGATGGTCACCAATCCCGGGACCCGAGACTGGACGGTGCTCGCCTCGTTGTTCGCCACGCTCAACGACATGTACGACGGACGCACCATCTGCGGGATGGGGCGGGGCGATTCGGCGCTCCGCTACATCGGCGAGCAACCGACCTCCCTCGACACCATGGTCGAGGCGATGGCGGCGATCAAGTCACTGGTTGCCGGTGACGAGATCGTCTACAACGACAAGCCGTTGTCGATCCCTTGGATCGAGGAGGGGTGGGACCTACCCATGTGGGTGGCCGGATATGGCCCCAAGGCGTTGCAGGCGACCGGGGAGCACGCCGACGGATACATCCTCCAACTGGCCGACCCGCAGGTCCTGGAGTGGACCATGGCCGCGGTGCGCCAGGCCGCCTCCGATGCTGGACGGGACCCCGACGAGGTGTCGATCTGTGTCGTCGCCCCGGCATACGTCGGCGACGACATCGACCATCAACGCGAACAGCTCCGCTGGTTCGGGGGCATGGTGGGCAACCACGTCGCCGACATGGTCCGACGTTACGGCGAGGACACCTCCAAGGTGCCCCAGGTCCTCTCCGACTACATCAAGGGCCGTGAGGGATACGACTACGACCATCACGGCCGGGCGGGAAACCCCTTCACGGACTTCGTCCCCGACGAGATCGTCGACCGATTCTGTGTCCTCGGGACGGTCGAGGATCACATCGAGAAGCTCTCACTCCTCGCCGAGATGGGAGTGGACCAGTTCGGGATCTACCTGATGCACGACGATCGCGAAGCGACCCTGCGCGCCTATGGCGAGAGGGTGATCCCGGCGCTCGGGGGCTGACCCTGGGCGTCAGACGTACGCCGCCCCCACCGCCGCGGCATACACCGCGATCATCATCATGAGCATCGCGTAGCCGATCTCACCTCTTCGGCCGAAGTCCTCGTTGAGCTTCGTCGCGGTCAAGCACGATCGCGGCGAAGAACAGGACGGTTCCAATCCACTCGGGCATTGCCTTTCCCGCCTCCTAGTTGCCTCCAGGTCGGAACCTACGCGAATCGTCGAGCGGGTGTCGTCTCGGGGTGCGCCTGCTAAACCAGCGGGATGCGTCTCGCCGGCAAGTCGATCGTCATCACGGGTGCCACCGGCATTGCCGCCGCAGCGGTGCGCCAGTCGACCGCGGAGGGGGCGCGAGTGTTCGTGGTCTCGATCGGTGAGGAAGAGACTCAGGCCCTCGCCCACGTCACCGGTGTCGTCGGAGTGGCCACCGCCGACCTGAGTGACGAAGAGCAGGCCGGGGAGGCGCTGCAGGAGGCGAGGACGGTGCTGGGAGGCATCGATGGCCTGTTCGCGGTCGCCGGGGGGAGCGGGCGCCGTCATGGGGACGGGCCCGCCGACACAGTGTCGCTCCCCGCCTGGGAGGCGACGATGGCGGCCAATGCCGTCCCGATGTTCCTCTCCGCCCGGGAGGCGTTCCGCCACATGGCCGGCCGGGGAGGATCGGTGGTCATCGTCAGCTCCGTCTTGGCCACGTCTCCATCGCCTGCCCTCTTCGCCACCCATGCCTATGCCGCGGCCAAAGGGGCGGCTGAAGCCTTCACCAGGGCTGCGGCCGCCTATTACGCATCGGAGGGGATCAGGGTCAACGCCATCGCTCCCGGCCTGGTCGACACCCCGATGGCCTCGCGGGCGGCCGGCGACCCGGAGATCGTGGCATATGCAGTGCGCAAACAGCCCCTCGCCGGGGGTCTGTTGCGACCGGAGGCCGTCGCTGACGCGGCGATCTTCCTGCTGTCCGACGAGAGCTCACAGATAACCGGCCAGGTGCTCGCGGTGGACGGAGGTTGGGGCGTGACCGGCGTCTAGGGAGCAGGCACGCCGCGGCGCCGGGTTGCGCTAGGGATCTCACCGTGCAAGAACTCGGCGTCACCGACCACCGAGCCCTGCGAGGAGAGAGCGGCGCCGACTGCTCCCGCGTACGGGCCCAGCTCTGCAGCCACGATCGAGATGGCTTCCGGCGGCACCAGGGTGACCCGGCGTCTCACCTCGTCCCGAAGCGGCTGGAGCAGCCGCTCGCCGGCCTCGGCGACACCCCCTCCGATCACGATCCGCTCCGGGCCGATGATCGTGATGATGTTGGCCAGTCCGACGGCGAGATGACGCATGGCATTGTCCAAAGCGTCGATACAGGAGGGCTCTCCCCGATCGAACCCCACCAGCACCTCTTCGAACGTCTCCTTCCCGGCTTGCCGGGCGATGACCGGCGGTCTGGTCAGGGCTTCCATGCAGCCGGGATTGCCGCAGCCGCACAACGGGCCCTCGGGATCGAGAGTCTGGTGGCCGATCTCACCGGCCACGCCGTATGCGCCGAAATGCAGCTTCCGGTCGATGATGAGGCCACCGCCGACACCGGTGCCGAGGGTGAGGCAGGCCAGCGTTCGGCACCCACGCCCGGCACCGAGGGTCGCCTCGGCGAGGGTGAAGGCTCGGGCGTCGTTGATGAGGGTGGTGGAGGTCCCCAGACTCTCGGCGATTCGGGTGCGCAGCGGGAATCCCTCCCACGGCCCGGGGAGATTGGTGAAGAAGATGATCTCGCCAGTCGCGTAGTCGAACAGACCGGGCACCCCGATTCCCACCGAGGAAATCGGATGACCTGCGGCAGCCCTCGCCTCCTCACCCATTTGGACGAGTCGTGCAGTGACGTGCTCTGGCCCTCCGTCGGCCTCCGTCGGGCCTTGTTGGGTATGCACCACCCGGGGGAGG
Source organism: uncultured bacterium (assembly GCA_963751005.1). Lineage (GTDB taxonomy): Bacteria > Actinomycetota > Acidimicrobiia > Spongiisociales > ZC4RG35 > JANQRA01. The sequence goes on along the minus strand of CAVVSY010000012.1, from coordinate 27,818 downwards.
GTCCCGGCATTGCCGACGGCGACGACGGCGGCCTTGATGTTGGTGCCGCCCAGGTCGAGCCCGAGGAGGTGTCTCATCGGGACCTGGTCAGTCACTTGACCGTCCGTCGAGTTGTCTATACATTTCGTCCACCGTAACCATGCCAGGAGCACCGAAGTGAGCCAGCAGAGTCCCCACAACACCACGGGCCTGGGGAAGCTGGCCCCGGGTCAGGGTAACCTCGGCTTGCGCCGCCAGGTCGTGAACCCGCCCGGTCCCGGTGAGGCGATCGTCAGGGTGATCGCGAGCGGGGTCTGTGGGACGGACCTCCACATCGCCGACGACGAGTTCCCCTACGAGGCACCCGTCACCATGGGTCACGAGGTGACCGGGATCGTGTCCGAGGTAGGTGACGCGACCGACGCCGGCTGGCTGGGGAAGCGGGTGGCTCTGGAGACCTACCACTCGTTCTGCGGTTCCTGCTCTCATTGCCGGTCCGGGTCGCCGAACCTGTGCGCCCACCGCCGCTCGATCGGCTCCCGCGAGGACGGAGGCTTCGCCGAGTGGATCAGCATTCCCGTCCGGAATCTCTGGGAGGTCCCGGAAAGTGTCGGTCAGCACGCCGGAGCCCTGGTGGAGCCCCTCGCCTGTGTGACGCACATCTTGCTCGACCCGCCTTTGGTCGACCCGGGAGATCAGGTCCTGGTATTGGGCCCGGGCACCATGGGTCTCCTGACGGCCCAGGTGGCTCGCGCCTCGGGAGGACGGGTGACGGTGGCCGGCCTGGAATCGGACCGGGCCCGACTCGAGCTGGCGGCGAGTCTGGGCATGGGGACCGTGGTCCTCTCCGACACTTCGGGTGACCTCGAAACAGCTCCGAACCTGGTCTGCGAGTGCTCCGGTTCTGCAGCCGCGGCGGCCTTCGGCCTGGAGCAGGTGACCAAAGGAGGTCGCTACGTCCAGGTGGGAATCTTCGGGGACGTGGTCACCATTCCCTTCGACCAGGTGCTCTACAAGGAGCTCACCGTGACGTCGGGCAACGCGAGCACCCCGACGTCGTGGCGTCGGGCCATCACCCTCCTCGAGGAGGGTCTGGTCACCCTCGACCCGCTGGTTACCGAGGTTGCCCCCTTGAGCGATTGGGAGCGGGTCTTCGCCGCGGTACGCGCCGGTGACGGCATCAAATACCTGCTGGCGCCTGAAGAGGAGGGCTGAGGATGACATTCAGCAGCCCGTTGGTCGGAACGAGCGCGGTGGTCACCGGTGTCTCACGAGGGATCGGGAGAGCGACCGCCGTGGCCCTGGCACGGGCCGGGGCGAACATCACGGGGGTCTACTTCAACGACCCCTCGGGTGGGGGCACCGTCGTCGCCGAAATCGAGTCCCACGGTGTGTCGGCGAACGTGTTCGAGGCCGACACCGGTGACCCCGCCACGGCCGAGCGTCTCGCCGATGAGGCGGTGCGAGATTGGGGATCTCTCGACATCTGGGTCAACAACGCCGCCCGTCTGCTGGTGCGCCCGGTGGTCGAGACCACTGACGAGGAATGGCACGGCCTCCTCGCCGGGAATCTCCATGGGTTCTTCTACGGCAGTCGGGCCGCGGCTCGGGTGATGTTCCCCCAACGCAGGGGTCGGATCATCAACGTGACCTCCGCCGCCGACATCCTCTTCGTCTCCAACCTGGGGGCATACGCCACCGCAAAGGGGGGCATCCTGGCGTTGAGCAAGACGCTGGCACTGGAGGCGGCGGAGCATGGCGTGACGGTGAACTGTGTCGCCCCGGGTGCCATCGACACCCCCCTCAACCTCGATGCCTGGACTCCCGAGGTTCGCCGCACCTACGTGGAGAGGATCCCGCTGGGGAGGGTGGGCGCCGAAGAGGACATCGCCGACGTGATCGTCTTCCTGGCCTCGGATGCCTCCCGCTACATGACAGGCCAGGAGTTGGTGGTCGACGGCGGGCTCGTCATCAACGGGACGGTCGGCCATGCCCTCGAGAAGTGACGCCCACGTGCGTTCCCGTTTGGTGCAATCCGCCCGGGTCCTCGCCGACGGTCTCGACCATCCGGAGGGGGTGGCTTACGACCACTCCACCGGCGTCCTGTACGCCGGTGGAGAGCAGGGCCAGGTCTACCGGGTCGATCTCCGCCGGGGGCAGCCACCGGGAGATCGCGTGGACTCCTGGCTTCGTCCTCGGTCTGGCTGTGGATGGGGTGGGGCGTCTCGTCGTGTGCGACTCCGCCGACGGCGCGGTGTGGGTTCTCGCCGGCGACCAACTGGATCGTGTTCTCACCGGTTGCGGCGACCGGGCGTTTCGACTCCCCAACTACCCGGCGTTCGGGCTCGACGGCACCCTCTACGTCACCGACTCGGGTGCGTGGCAGGCCGACGTGGGGATGACCGTCGCCCTCCGCCCCGACGGAGCCACCGAGGTGATCGACGACACGCTGCGCCGATTCCCCAATGGTTGCGCGGTCACGCCGGACGGCAGAGAGCTCTGGCTGTTGCAGTCGGAGGGAGAGGACCTGCACCGGATCGATCTGGCGACGGGTGGGCCCCCCGAGCTCATCGTCAGGCTTCCGGCACAGTTCCCGACGGGATCGCATTCACCGAAGACGGTGGCGTGGTCATCAGCTGCTACCGCCCCGACCGGATCTACCACCTGAGCGCCGAAGGCCACCTCGAAGTGCTGGTCGAGGACCGGCAAGGCACCCTGCTCGCGGCCCCGACCAATGTCTGCTTCGTCGGTGCCGATCGGTCGGAGCTGGTGAGCGCCAATTTGGGGCGATGGCATCTCACGCTGATGGAGACAGGTCTGCGTCGGAGTGCGGCCACATGCCCCGACGACGTGGGGATACGACTCGAGGAGCCGATGAGGTCTTCGACGGGAGCCGCCCGTCGCGACGGGCGGCTCCCCAACGACGATGTCGTTTTGGTTGCCCACAGCTCCGTCGTCGCTGGTGGGAGCGCCCACGGGACACGAGCGATCGATATCAGGGCCTGGCGGGGGATCGACCTGCGCATCCTCCCCGATCGTGGCTTCGACCTGGCTCAGGCATGGTTCGGCGGCCAGCCGCTGGCATGGGTCTCCGGGGTGGGCGAAACCGGCCCACTCACCGATCTGGAGGGGTTTCGCTGGTCCGACGGGTTCGGCGGCGGGCTCATGGTGACCTGCGGGCTGCGCAACGTGGGTATGCCCGGCGAAGGCCACGGGCTCCACGGAACCGTCTCTCACCTGCCTGCGGTGGACGTGGACATCACCAGGACTCTGGACGCCGACGAGGCGTCGGTGACGGCTCGCGCCCGTGTCGTCGATCACGGCTACGTCTCCGACGACGCCGTTCTCGAGCTGACCCGGGAGATCCGCACCCACGCCTTCACCGGGAGGGTCGAGATCACCGACCGGACCACGAACCAGGGACGTGAACCGACCCCAGCCCCCATCCTCTATCACTTCAACTTCGGCTTCCCACTGTGGGGCCCGGGAGCCCATCTGGCGATCGCGGCCATGGAGACGTCGCCGCGCGATGACGACTCCCGGCCGAGTCTCGACGTCTGGGAGCATCCACCGCCGCCCACGAAGACCGCCGAACGGGTCCTCGAGCACCGGGTCGAGATCGACGACGGCTGGGGGAGCGCGGTGCTCGGGAACGAGTTGCTCGGTGTGGAGCTGACACTGCAGTGGAGGGCAGCCGAGCTCCCCCGGCTTCACCAGTGGATCGATCCGTCGCCCGGCCGGTACGTCCTCGGCATCGAGCCCGCCAACAGCTCGACGAAGTGGGCGCGCCGTCGATCGCGCCGAGGGGAGGCTCCCCATGCTGGAACCCGGGGAGATGCGGGAGACCCGGCTCGTCGTCGAGGCGCGGCGGGTTTGAGTCTGCAGGGCGTAGGTCTTCGACCTCGACGGGACCTGGCCGCTCGCCAACTGGCTGACCCCGCACAGGAGTGACGGCTAGTCGGCTCCCCGCACCAGCACCGCACGGAAGGAGTAGCGGTTCGAGGCGTACCAGGTGACCGTTCGCTCCAGTGGTGAGTCGTCCTGATCGAAGATGGTCCGCTGTTCCACGATGACGATGCCGGTGGTCGGCAGGTGGAGCAATTCCCGCTGCCGTTTGCTCGCCCGACGCGCCGTCACCTCGGCGTGAGCCTTGGCGGGGGAGCGGCCGACCATGTGAAAGCTCTCGTGCAGCGAGGAGATTTCTCCGAACTCCCCCACGGCCCGGCCCAGTGGCTCGGGCATCACCGCCCTCTCGATCGCCATCGGGGTGTCATCGGCGAGACGGAGACGCTCCAGGACATAGACCTTGGCATCCGGCCCGATCCCGAGGGCGATGCGCTCGTCTCCCGTGGGATCGACCAGCTCCCAGCTCAGGGTCTTGCTGGAGGGGACCATTCCCCGAGAGCGCATGCTCGCCGAGAAAGAGAGTGGTGACCCGAGCTCTGCGCGGCACCGGATGCGGTCTGACGAATGTCCCGGCGCCCCTCCTCCGCTCGAGCAGGCCCTCGGCTGCCACGAGTTGCACCGCCTGACGAGCAGTCATCCGGCTCACCCCGAAGCGATCGCAGAGCTCGGCCTCGGAGGGGAGTCGGTCTCCGGGCTGCGCCACTGCCACGAGTTCCTTCAGATGATCGGCGATCTGCTCGTAGCGGGCCTGTTGTCTGTCGGTCATGGCTGCCGGTGGGTCGACATACCGGGACAAATGTATATACATTTCCGGCCATGTGTCCACGGAGCCTCCACAGGACCTCGACATGACCGCTCTCGGCCGATGGAGCGAGGCAGCGCGCGGTCTCCTCGATCATCTCGAGACCACACAGATGCCTGCGATCGAACAAGCCGCCCTCTGGTCGGCGGAGGCGATCGGCTCCGGAGGGCTGGTGCATCTCTTCGGCTCGGGTCACTCCCGTATCCCCGTGGAGGAGATGTTTCCCCGCTACGGGTCCTTCCCCGGATTCCACCCGATGGTCGAGCTCTCGATGACTTTCCACACCGAGATCGTCGGCAGCAACGGCCAGCCCCAGGCCATGTTCATCGAGCGCATGCCGGGTCTGGCCGAGGTCATCCTGAGCGGATTCGACTTCGGCCCGACCGACGTGATGATGGTCTTCAGCGCCTCGGGTCGGGCGGCAGTCCCCGTCGAGATGGCCTTGGGTGCCCGGGCGAGGGGTCTGCGCGTGGTGGCCGTCACCTCCTTGGCGGAGAGTCAGGCGGCCCCTGCCACCCATGCATCGGGCAAGAGGCTGTTCGAGACGGCCGACCTGGTGATCGACATCGGGACGCCCGCAGGGGATGCGCTGGTGACCCTCGACGGGCTCGACACACCGGTCGGTCCAGGCTCCACGCTGGCCAATGCCGCAGTTGTGAACGAGATCAAGGTGCGGACCGCCGAGCTCCTGGTGGCCGCAGACCGGATGCCTCCCGTCCTCACCGCATCGTCACTGGTCGGTGAGGAGGAGTCGTCACGACTGTTCACCACCGCATATGCCGAGCACGCCAAGCGGCTGGCCGCACTGCTCCACCGTCAGGCGACCTGATCCTCAGGACGGCTCGTCGATGTGGGCCCTCTGCAGGGTCCCGCTGAAGTCGAGGAACACCGTCTTGATCTCGGTGAACTGCTCGATCGCGGCGGTGCCCGACTCGCGGTGGCCGTTGCCGGTGTCTTTCACCCCGCCGAAGGGGAGGTGGATCTCGGATCCGATCGTCGGTGCGTTGAGGTAGACCAGACCCGGCCTCGAGGGCGCTCACGGCACGGAGGGCGCGACCGGTGTCCCTGGTGTAGACGGCGGCCGACAGACCGTATCTGGTCCCGTTGGCGACCGCGATGGCCTCGTCGTCGCCGTCGACCCGGATCACGGTGATCGTGGGACCGAAGATCTCCTCCTGGGAGATCCGCATGTCGGGTGTGGCATGGTCGAAGATCGTGGGGGCGTAGAAGTAGCCACCGTCGGGACCCTCGTCGAGCTTCTCTCCACCCATCACCAGCCGCGCCCCCTCCTCGATCCCGATCTCGGTGTAGGAGTGCACCCGGTCGAGCTGTTTCTGGTTGATGATCGGGCCTACGGTGGTCGTCGGGTCGAGACCGTCGCCCACGACCAGACCGGCCGCCCCGGCGGCGAGACGTTCGACGACCTGGTCGGCGACCCTCACATCGACCACGAGCCTGCTACTGGCGGTGCAACGTTGTCCCGAAGTGGAGAAACCGCCCCACAGAGCACCTTTGACCGCCTCATCCAGGTCGGCGTCGTCGAGCACCACCAACGCGTTCTTGCCACCCATCTCCAGGGAGACGTGCTTGAGCTGGGCACCGGCGGCGGTGGCGATGTGGGTTCCCACGGCCCGGGAGCCGGTGAAGGAGACCATGTCGACATCGGGATGGGTGACCAGTGGCGAGCCCGCCTCCGGCCCGTACCCGGTCACGAGGTTGGCCACCCCGGCGGCAACCCCGCCTCGTCGAGGATCTCGAAGAGCCTGACCGCCGTGTGCGGGGTGTCTTCGGCCGGCTTCACCACCACGGTGTTCCCGCAGACGAGCGCGGGGAACATCTTCCACGCCGGCATCAGCATCGGGAGGTTCCACGGCGTGACGATGGCCACGACACCAACGGGCTCTCGGACGGTCATCGCGAGCCGGTTGGGGAGGCCGGAGGGGACGGTGTCACCGAACATCCGCCGTCCTTCGCCCGACATGTACTCCCCGGAGGTGATGGCGCCCTGGACGTCGTAGCCCGAGTCGACCAGGACCTTGCCCATCTCCTCTGGTGATCGTCTCGGTGAGCTCCGGCTTGCGCTCGACCAGCAGCCGGGTCGCCCTGGCGACGATCTCCCCGCGCAGAGGCGCCGGGGTGCTTCGCCACTCCTTCTGGGCTCGGACTGCGGCGGTCACCGCGGCGTCGACGTCATCCGGCCCGCTTCTGGCGAATTCCCCGATCACCTCGCCCGGTCGGGCGGGGTTGCGGTCGAGGAAGGTCTCGCCTCCGGCGGCGGGGACCCACTTCCCCTCGATGTAGTTGAGGTGGGTGTCGCCCACGGTCACGAGGACTGGCCGACCCCGGCCAGTTCGAGCACGAGACGCATGCGGTGGGCGGCCAGGTCGGGATCGGGGAGCAGACCGGCCTGGTCGGCGAGCACGAACTGACGGGACAGATGCACCACGGATCGTGCCGATTCCAGACCGTCGACCATGCGGAAATGGTCCTGGTGGCCGCAGAGATAGGCCATGAAGACCACCCCGGTCTTGTAGTACCAGGTCGGGGTGGAGAAGACATGACGGCTCAACGGGAGTGTCGGGGCCAGGATCTTGTCGAACTGCTCGACTTCACCGGCGTCGAGTGCCTGGATGGCACTGGACGCGGCCGGGGCGATCAGGTCGAAGGCACCGAGGAAGGCGTCACTGTGGTGCTCTCCGTCCCCGCGGATCGTCGTCGGGTAGTCGAAGTCGTCTCCGGTGTACATACGGACGCCTTGGGGAAGCCGGCGACGGAGGTCGATCTCACGCTCCTTGTCGAGGAGTGAGATCTTGACCCCGTCCACCTTGTCTGCGTTCTCGGTGACGATGGCGATGAAGGCATCCGAGGCGGCGTCGAGGTCCGCCGATCCCCAGTATCCGGCCAGTGCCGGGTCGAACATGTCTCCCAGCCAATGGACTATCGCGGTTCCGAGACCTGGCCGAGGATCTCGGCGTAGGCCCGTTGGTAGTCCTCCGGGCCGTGGGCGACCGCGGCGAGATGACGGCTGGCCATGACCACGGCCTGTCCGCCCAGACCCTCGATGAGGTCGATCTGCTCGTGATATGCGTCGACTATCTGCTCGTGGGAGGCCGGGCCGGCCGACAGCTGGTCGGTGTTGGCCCCACAGGCGATCGCGCCGCCCTCGGCCTTGGCTTCGGTCACCGATCGGGTGATCAGCTCCCTGGTGGCCGTCCAGTCGAGCCCCATGCCCCTCTGCGCGGTGTCCATCGCCTCGGCGACGGGGAGCCCCCACGACCACAGTGACGTCTGAAGGCGAGGGTGGCCTCCCAATCGACGCGAGCGCCCGATCCCGGGGTGTTGTCGGCGAGTGGGTCGGCGACGACGTGGGCGGCGGCGAAGGGCCGGCGACTGGTCAGGGGCGCTGTGGGGCGTTCGAACCGCGCCGGCTCACCGAGGGTGTGCGCGACCAGCGAGCCATCTTCGAGAGGGATGGTGACGGTTCGATCTGTCATCGTGACCTCCTGGCCAGTCGTGCTCGGACGGGGGAGGGAAAACGTTATCCCTCGGGGATGATGCGTCGCTGATCTTACGGCTGCCACCTCAGACGGACAACCGCCCGTAGCCGGGGACTCCCTCGCTGCCGCTCCGATCAGGCTCACCGTGGCCTCGGGACGCAGGGCCAGCGGGTCGGCACCCGGACACATACACGCGGGCGAGACGGGCGCCGAGTTGCTGGAGGACCTCCCAGGAGATCGTGCCACGGGTCGCGGCCACCTCGTCGGCGTGATCTGATCGTCGCCATCCTCACCGAGGAGGGTGAACTCGGAGTCCCGTCCACGCCATCGATCCCGGTCACGTCGACCGTCATCGAGTCGGACGAGACCCTGCCCACCAGGGGTGCCCGTTGCCCGGCGACCAGCACCTCGCCACCGGGCGACGAGGTCCGGGACCAGCCGTCGGCGTACCCGATAGGGGAGGGTTGCGATCGTGGACGTCGGTGGCTGCGGTCCAGGTGCCGCCGTAGCCAACCGAGGTGCCCGCCGGGACACGAGTACAGCCGGACCGGGATGGGCCTTCACCGCGAGCGCCGGGAGCACCCCAGGTGGGAGGGCGGCCACCCGTCCCGGGATCGCACCCATAGAAGGCCAGACCGGGCCGGACCAGGCCCTGGGAGCCGCTCCCAAGGTGAGCAGCCCTCCGGAGGCGGAGGCGTGGGTGATGCCGGGTTCGATGCCCGCCGTGGTGAGCGCCGAGAGGACCTCGTCGAAACGGGTGATCTGCACCGCCGTGGCCTCGGGGTCCTCGGGGGCGGCGAGATGGGTCCAGGTCCCGACGTGGACGACACCGAGGTCCCCTGCCAGGGCGGTGGCGGCGAGCAGGGCATCGTCGGGCAGGACCCCTCCCCGGGTCATCCCGGTGTCGATCTCGAGATGGACTCGTAGCGCCGGTGTCCCCGGTTCCAGATGGGCACCCATCGCCAGGGCCTCGGGCACACTGCCCACGGTCACATCGACGTCCAGAGCGGCCAGGAGGGTCACCATCGCCGGCGGGATGGGGTAGAGCACGAAGACCCGTCCGCCGTATCCATCTTCACGGAGTCGGGTCGCCTCGCCGGCGTCGGCGACGCACAACCACGTCGCTCCGCCGCCGACCGCGCACCGAGCCGCCATCTCCAGACCATGGCCGTAACCGTCGGCCTTGACCACCGCGCCGACCGCGGCGGGGCCGGCGAGCTCGCCCAGCAGGGCGGAGTTGTGCCGGAGACGGTCGGTGTCCACCTCCACCCACGCCGACCGCTGCAAAGGGGGGAGACCGGCCGTCTCGGAGCAGTCGGTCGATGCGATGAGGCAATTCAGGCTTCCACTTCGGAGCCGCCGTCCCAGGACATGAGGGCCGCTCGCATCGTGTCGGCTGTGGATGCGATCCCGGTCCATCGCTCGAAGGCGATCTCACCCTGCCTGACCAGCATCTCCAGACCATTGCTGACTCGAAGCCCGCGGGCCTTGGCGGCCGGACCAGAGGCGTCTCCGGCGGAACGTAGACGAGATCGAACACCAGGGCGTCCTCGGGCGAGGGGGGCAACGTCGAAGGCGACGTCGTCGCTGGTCATCCCCACCGTCGTGGCGTTGACAGCCAATGCCGCCGAGGCCATGGCCCTGAAGAGGGCGGGGCTATCCGTCGTGCTGGGCACGACCGATCCGTCTGGCGACAGGTCGGCAGCGAGTCGGCTGGCGCGGTCCAGTGTCCGGTTGGCGACGTGCACAGGGCCGGCGCCGGCGTCGAGCAGCGCCCACACCACTGCCCGTGCGGCGCCTCCTGCTCCGAAGACCACTGCCGGGCGCTGCAGCGACGACGCCCCCATCCCGTCGACTGCCGCCATGAACCCGGGAGCGTCGGTGTTGAAGCCGACCAACGAACCGTCGTCGCGGCGCACTCCGTTGTTGATCGCTCCGATGGCTGCTGGCTCCCGGTTCCACCTCGTCGATGTGCTCCATCGCAACTTGCTTGTAAGGAGCGGTGACGCCGAAACCGAGCCAATCCGGGCCCCGAGCCTCCCCGAAGAATGGGCCGACCTCATCGGCCTCGATGGAGCGCAGCTCGAAGGCGGCGTCGATGCCGTTGGCGGCGAACGCAGCGTTGTGCATCACCGCCGAGTGCCGACGCTCGCAACGGGTTGCCGATCAGGGCGACTCGTGAGGTCATTCAGGCGGAGGGAAAGCGCACGTGGGGGATGATGTGCGTGGCCCACTGCTCGAGCTGGGCCGGGTCGGGTGTCATCGTGTGCAGCATGAACTGCTGGACGCCGGCGTCCACTCTCGCCTGCAACGACTCGACCACCTCGTCGGGGGTCCCGAACAGGTAGACCTTCTCCAGATAGTCGGGCCCGCGGGCCTCGCTCATGACCTTGAGCATGGCGCGATGCTGTTCCTCACGGGCCTTGGCCGGGTCCTGAGTGGCCGAGAAATGGAAGAAGTTCTCGTGGGCCACCACCAGCTCGCTGGCGTCGCGGCCGTTCTCGGCGAAGTAGGTCTGCAGTTCCGTCCCAGTCGCGGGCGATGTCCTCCGGCGGGCACGTGGGTCGGGGCACCCATCCCTCGGCGGCGAGGATTCGCTTCTTGACCGCATCGACGAATCGGGGCAGGTCGGGTGAGCCCGGGTCGGCGAGCTGGGATCCGCCCCCGATCCAGACCTCCGGTCGCTGGCTCGGGCTCGGCTCGATGAGGACGTCGTCGATCGAATAGAACTCGCCGTGGTAGGTGACCGTCTTGCCCTCGAGGAGTGGGACGATGATCTCCAGGATCTCGTCGGTGCGCGGGCCCCGCTCCGACTTCTTCACCCCGGTGGCCGCATACTCGGGCGGGTACCACCCGATGCCTGCGCCGAGCACGATCCGGTTGTTGGAGAGGAACTGCATGGTGGCGAGCTGCTTCGCCAGGAGGACCGGCTCCCGGATGGGCATCACCATCACCGAGGTGCCCAGTTTCACCCGTTCGGTGACCCCGGCGACGAGGGACAACGCGGTCAGCGGCTCGAGGAACGAGACCGAGTAGAACTGCTTGGCGGCGAGCAGATGGTCGGTGATGAAGATCGAGTCGAAGCCGATGTTCTCCACCTCACGCGAGAAGTCGATGATCCCGCGGGCCCGCTCCGGGCCGTCCTCACGCCAGACGAAGGAGGGGAGGAACACCCCGAATCGCTCGATGTTCTGCTTGTCACTGGTCATTGCTACCTCTCTACCGTCCGGTCACTCTCCGGTGAACTCGGGCTCTCTCTTCTCGAAGAAGGCCTTCGCCCCCTCCAACATGTCCTTTGATGCGAAGATCCGCTCCGACGCATCCAATTCCTTGGCCAGACCGTCGTCGAGGGTCAGGTCCGAGGCCAGATCGAGGGCCCGCTTCGCCTCCCGCACCGCCAGCGGGCCGCGGGCCGCAATGGTCCGGGCCATCTCCATGGCCATCTCGACCGCTGCGCCGGCCGGGGCGACCCGGTTGACGAGCCCGATCGCGGCACTCTCGGATGCCGAGATCAGCTCGCCGGTGAGGATCATCTCCTTGGCCCGGGCGATGCCGACGATCCGGGGGAGACGTTGGGTCCCACCCGAGCCGGGCATGACGCCCAGCCGCACCTCGGGGAGACCGAGCTTGGCTCGCTCGTCGGCGATGCGCAGATCACAGCAGAGGGCCAGCTCGAGCCCGCCACCGAGGGCATCGGCCTGGATGGCGGCGATGGTGGGAACGGCGAGGTTGGCGAGACGTCGGTACACGGCCTTCTCCAACAGCAGCTTGCCCTCACCCACCCGGCCGTGGAGCGACTCGAACTCCTTGACGTCCGACCCGGCGCAGAAGGCACGCTCACCGGTCCCCGTGACCACCACGCATCGCACTGCCGAGTCTTTCTCGATCTCGCCGAGGGCGGCATCGAGGTCGTGCGTCAGCTCGACGGTCACCAGGTTGAGCGGTGGGTTCTGCAGGCGAATCGTGGTGACCTCGCCTGGGGCGACGACGATGAGATCGCTCACGATCGACCCGCGAAATCGGCGGCGAGCCCCATCGACACCCTCGGCGAACACCCGCGGGTCCATGATGGCCAGGTCGGCGGCCACCTCGGGCTCGAAACCCATGTGGGCGATCACGTCCTGGCCCGGGTCGACCCCTTCAGCCACCTCGATCAACGTGACCCGGCCCTCGCCGAGCTCGAAGACCGCCCGCTCGGTGATGTAACGGACACGCTGGCCCCGTCGGTTGGCCATGGCGCCGCTGAAGCTGACCTCGTCGACTTTCTCCACGAACTTGGGCATGGTGCCCTCGCTCTCGATCCGGAGCCGGCCATCGGACACGGCGATCTCCAGACCGGAGGTGTTGAGGGTCCCGACGAAGCAGATTCGGCCGGTGTGGGCGCTGATGTTGGGGAACCCTCCGGGCCCTCGCAGTCGGCCGGGGAACTTGTGGACGTTGACGTTCCCCTTGGCGTCGATCTGGGCGAAGGAGAGGCTGGCGATGTCCAGCCCGCCCCCGTCGTAGAAGTCGAACATGTAGGGCTGGTCGATCATCGCCTGGAAGTTGAACCCGGCGCCACCCTCGTTCCCGGCCACCGGGACCCCACCGAAGATGCCCTGTTCGACGGTGAGCACCAGATCGTCGGCGACCCCCTCCTCCCAGGCGATGGCGCCGATCATCTGGCTGATCCCGAAGCCGAGGTTGCAGATGTCACCGGGGTCGGAACTCGAGCAACGACCGGCGGGCGATCACCTTGCGGACGTCGAGACGGGGCGGGTCCCCGGCGTCGGTGACCGGGCGGCGCAACGCGCCGGAGTAGTAGGGGGAGTGCGCGGTGATGTAGGTCTGGGTCTGATCGGGATCGAGATAGGCGATGTCGACGAGCGCACCCGGGACCACCACCGAACGGGCCGGGAGCGATTTGGCCGCGGCGAGCCGTTTCGCCTGGGCGATGACGATGCCGCCCGAGTTCTTGGCAGCCATGGCCATGGCCAGCATCTCACCCTTGACGACCTCGTCGTCCATCGTCAGGTTGCCGTCCTGATCGATCGTCGATCCCCGGATCACCGCCACATCGATGGGGAAGGCCCGGAAGAACAAGTACTCCTCTCCGGCCAGCTCCACCACCTCGACGAGGTCCTCGGTGGCCGACCCTTGTTTGCCCCCGGTGTGACGGGGATCGACGTAGGTGTCGAGACCGACCGAGGTGACCAGACCGGGGCGGCCGGCGGCGATCTCCCGGCAGAGCTGGGAGAGGACTCCCTGGGGGAAGGAGTAGGCCTCGACCTCGCCCTTCTCCACGAGCTCGCCGAGTCTCGGCTCGTTCCCGATGTTCGACCCGATGGTGCGACGCATCAGCCCGGGGATGGCGAGCTGGGAGAAGCCGCGGTCGGCGAAGTCTCCGATCCCGACGACCCGCACCGTGGTCAGGTCCCTCGGTGCCCCCTCGGCACGTGAAGACGTCGGCCAGGGTGTCGATGAACAGCTGGGGCAGGGAGTGACCCGCGCCCGACCCGCCGATGATGACGGTGGCGCCGTCGGGCACCGCACGAACCGCCTCCGTCGGGCTCATCAGCCTCATGGCATGTGCCCGCCACCGTTGGGACCGAGGGTCTGGCCGTGATACAGGGCGGCGGCGTCGCTGAGGAGGAAGACGACGCTGGCCGCAACGTCATCGGTGGTGGCGAACCTCCCGGCGGGGAGTTCGGCGAGACGACGACGCCCGACGTCGCCGGTGACGATGTCGGTGGTCATGTCGGTGATGGTGACCCCGGGGGCAACGGCATTCACCCTGATCCCCTTGGGGGCCGACTTCCTTGGCCAGGGACTTGGCGAATCCGAGCAGCCCGGCCTTGGCGGCGGCGTAGTGGGCGACACCGGCGAACCCTATCTGGCCGAGTCGGGAGGCGATCATGACGATCGCCCCGGAGCCCTGCTCGATCATCCCCGGGAGGACGGCCCGGCTGCAGAGGAAAGCGCCGGTCAGGTCGATGTCGATCACCTGCCGCCACTCCTCGACCGACATCTCCGTCACCCGGTTCTCCGGCATCACGCCGGCGTTGTTGACCAGGGCGTCGAGCTTGCCGAAACGCTCGATCACCGCCGCGACCATCGCCTCCACCTGGCGCTCGTCGCGGACGTCGGCCGGGAACGCCTCCGCCTGCCGACCGGTGGCGTGGACCGCGGCGACGGTGGAGGCGGCACCTTCGGCGCCATCGAGATAGCCGACCGCGATGTCGGCGCCGGCCTCGGCACAGGCGAGGGCGATCGCGGCGCCGATCCCACGGCTGGCACCGGTGACCAGCACGGTGCGACCGGCGAGGGCATCTGACTTGAAAACGGATGATGTCATTGGTTGATCACGCCCTTTTCGGGTTCGGCAAACGATTACCGTAACATGATAAGTGAGGGGGGGCGACCCCCCTCGGACCCCCCGCACTCGCTTCGCTCGTGTTGTCCCGCAGGGATGGGGCGACCTCAGACCCCCGCACTGTCACGAGGGGGCGACCCCCTCGAACCCCCGCACTCGCTTCGCTCGTGTTTCGTAGCGGTTCGGACCCGGCGGGTTCGATCGCAGGATGGTCAGGTGCTCTTACGGACCGGGCCCACGGAGTCCCGTTCGACGATCTCGCCCGACACCACGACGTCGTCGAGCTGCTCGCCGTCGAGAGCGGCGAGCAAGAGCTCCGCACCACGCCGCCCGATCTCGTAGGTCGGGATGCGCAACGTGGTCAGAGGCACCGGGCCATAAGCGGCGAGAGGGATGTCGTCGAGACCGGCGACGGAGACCTCACCGGGCACCGAGACCCCCGAAGCGAGGAGATGACGGGTGGCGCCGATCGCCATCAGGTCGTTGGCCGCCAGAACGGCGGTCACTTCGGCTCGTTCGAGCAGCTGGGCCATCGCCGTCTCACCGCCGGTCACGGTGAAGCCACCGTCGACGATGTGCTCGGGCCCGCCGGCGAGGCCGAGCTCCGCGACCGAGGCATTGAAACCGGCCAGTCGGACACGGGACACCTCGAGGTCGGCGGGACCGCCGATGAACCCGATGTTGCGGTGGCCGCGCTCGGCGAGATGGCCGACCATGGAGGTGACCGCGGCGCGGTTGTCGAACCTGACCCTTGGCACGTCGAGGACGTGGTCGGACAGGGCGACCATGACGCCACCACGCGCCTGGAACCGGGTCGCCATGGTCTCCAGTGAGGCGACGTACACCGGGTCCACCATCGAGCTCGCCGCGAAGACGATGGCGTCGACCTGGTGGGCGTGGAATGCCCTCACATAGTTGAGCTCCTTGTCGGGATCCCGGTCGGAGCTGGCGACGAACAACCGATAGTCCTCGGCGTGGACCCCGTCCTCGAGGCCTTTGACGATCTCACCGAAGTAGGGGTCGGAGATGTCGTGGACGATCACCCCGATGGTCTGGGAGCGGGCTGTCACCAGCGCCCTGGCCAGACGGTTCGGCTCGAATGACAGCAGGTCCGCCGCTGAGAGCACCTTCTCCCGGGTCCGATCGCTGACCGGGTGGCTGGATCCGGACATCACCCGCGACGCGGTGGCGACGGAGACACCGGCGAGCTCGGCTACATGACGCAGCGAAGCCGGGTCGGGCGGATGCGACGACATGCGGGCAGGCTACCTCGCCACGGCCTCCCCTTGTAAACGTTTGCCACGACCACCAATATCAGCGGCGAATGACGGTTCGACCGTCCCCAAGCGGCCCCGAACAGGAGTGATGATGGGATCCATCGACGTGGCTTATCGGTCCGCGACAGACCTCGCTGCCGATATGGCCTCGAAACGGGTGTCACCGGTCGAGGTCATGGAGGCGACGTTGCGACGCGCCGACGAACGTGACCCCAGTCTCAACGCAATCGTCTATCGCGGTTTCGAGGAGGCGATGGAGTCGGCGCGCTCGGCCGAGGCGGCCATCGCCGGGGGTGCCGACACGGGGCCCTTGCACGGGGTGCCGGTGTTGATGAAGGACCTCTTCGACTTCAAGCCGGGCTGGCCGGCCACGTTCGGGGGCATCCCGGCGATGTCCGATTTCACCGTCGACGGGTACTGCGTGTGGGCGGGACGGATGGAAGCGGCAGGGGCGATCATCATCGGCAAGGGCAACAGCCCGGCCATGGGCTTCCGCGGGGCCTGTGACAACTACCTCTTTGGGCCGACCCGGAATCCCTTCGACACCACCAGGAACAGCGGTGGCTCCTCTGGTGGGGGAGCGGCCGCCGTTGCCGACGGGATAGTGCCTATCGCCGAGGGGACCGACGGTGGTGGGTCGATTCGCATCCCGGCGTCGTGGTGCGGGGTGGTCGGCTACCAGCCATCCGCCGGGCGGGTGCCTTCGATACTGAGACCGAATGCCTTCTCCGGTGTGTCGCCATTCGTGTACGAGGGGCCGATCACCAGGACCGTCGCCGACGCAGCCCTCGCCATGTCGGTCCTCGCCGGTCCCGATCCGGGTGACCCCTTTTGCGCCGGAGCCCCACCCGAGTTCATGTCCGCACTCGATCGGGGCGTCGAGGGTTGGAAGATCGCGTTCTCCCCCGATCTCGGCGTCTACCCGGTCCAGCCTGAGGTGGCGGCAGTGGTGGCCGATGCGGTGCGAGCATTCGAGGCGGCCGGCGCGATCGTGGAGGAGGTCGATATCGACATCGATCTCGACCAACGCGACCTCGCCGACTTGTGGTGCCGGCTGATCATGCCGCTGAGTCTCGACGCGTTCACCAACCTGGCTGCCGGCGGACTCGACATCCTCGGTGAGCACCGCGCCGACTTGCCACCCGAGTTCCTGCGGTGGGCCGACCATGTGGCCGGGATGAGTGTCATGGAGTACTTCGACGACAACTCCAAGCGGACCGTCATCTGGGAGGCGTTGCAGGGCGTGATGGGTGACCACGATCTCCTCGTGTCGCCGACCCTGGCGTGTCTCCCGGTGGAGAACCTCGACAACGGCGAGACCCGGGGCCCCACCGAGATCGAGGGTGTGGAGGTGGACCCGGTGATCGGGTGGTGCATGACCTACTTCACCAACTTCACCGGTCATCCGGCGGTGTCCCTGCCGGCGGGTCTCTCCGGAGGGTTGCCGGTGGGGATGCAGGTGATCGGGCGGCGGGGCGCCGACACCGATGTCCTCTCCGCCGCCGCCGCGTTCGAGAGGACACGGCCCTGGGACCACATCTACGAGATCCCCAAGAGCCGTGGCTTGTGAGGGGGCGGACCCCCCTCCCAGCCCCTCGAACGGAGTTCGAGAGGCCTACCCCCCGCCGGCACTTCGTGCCGGTTGCGATCTCAGCTATTCCCCGGTGATTCGGGTGTACGTCGCGGCGACGAGGACGATCAGACCGCCGAACAGCATCTGACGGACCGCCTCGGGGTAGCCGAGTGAAGACAGGATCGAGGAGATCACGGTCAGGATCAGGGCGCCGACGATGGTGCCGGAGTATCCGCCCCTCCCACCGAAGATCGAGGTCCCCCCGATCACCGCGGCGGCAACCGATGGGAGCACCGCGGTGTCGACCAGGGTGACGCTGGCGACGTTGGTCAGACCCGAGTACAGGAAGCCGGCGATGCCGGCCAGCAGCGCCGAGATGATGTAGAGGGCGATCAACACCTGCCACGACTTCACACCCGACAGCCGGGACGCGGCCTCGTTGTCACCGATGGCATACAGCAGCCGGCCGTATCCGGTCCTGTTGAGGACCACGATCACGAGGATGGCGAGGGGGATGAAGAGGAGCAGGCTGCGGGGGAAGACGCTGGCGAACATGCCGCCGCCGAGCCAACGGAACTCTTCGGGCACCCCCGACCCGGTTTGCACCATCTGCAGTTGCCAGACATTTGCGAACCCGAGCACGACCAGACTCATGCCCAGGGTCATGATCAGTGGATGGACCCGGAACACCCCCACACCGATACCGGTGATCAGACCGACCACCGCCGCCAGGGCGAGGGAGATGCCGATACCGGCCCACAACCCGGGCCCGTTGACCAGGGTGGCGACCACGAACCCGGTCATCGAGGCAACTGCCCCCACCGAGAGGTCGATTCCACCGGTGAGCATCGTCATGGTCTGACAGGCGGCGAGGATTGCGAGGGGGATGGCGGCGCGCACCATCACCCCCGCCCAGTTGGCACTCACGATGCCGGGTCGGATCAGCTTCGCTGGCCACGACCAACAGGACGAGCAGGGCGAGGAGTGGGACGATCGGGCGCTCCCGCACCAGACGACGCAGCCGGTCTCCCACGGTTGGCGATTTCTCGATCGTGGCGGGTGACGTCGATGGTCATCGCTGCCGTCTCCTCAGTTGCAGCAGACTGCTCACCATGACCACCCCCACCAGGATCAGACCCTGGGCCACGGTGGCCAGATTGGTATCAACGCCCATGAACGTCATGATCGCCCGGAGCAGGGAGAGGATCACGACGGCGATGATCGGCCCGAATATCCCGCCCTTGCCCACCGGCGAGACTCACCCCGCCGAGGACCACCGCGGCCACACTCATCAGCGTGTACGGGCCGGGCACAGGGGTCCCGATACCGGTGCTGGCGGTCAAACTGAGCCCGGCTATGGCCGAGAAGAGACCGGTGAGACCGTAGGCGAGGATCTTGGTCCGATTCACCGAGACTCCGCTGCGGTAGGCGGCGAGTGGGTCGCTCCCGATGGCATAGAGGGACAACCCGAGACGTGATCTCTTGATCGGGATCCAGAGGACCGCCACGACCACGAACAAGACCACCGCCGCCTTCGGGATCCACTCGTTGAGGAACGGCCCGAGGGTGAGTCCTCGCAGCCACTCAGCCGATCCGCCACCGGGTGTGTTGAGCACCAACAGGGCCGCGCCGGCCCAGACGAACAGCATCGCCAAGGTAACCACGATGTCGGGGACCCGGGTGATGACGATCAGGCTGCCGTTGATCACACCGAGGACGAACCCGAGGAGGACCACTCCGATCACCACGGCGACTGCGAAGCCCTCGCTGCGCTCGTCCATGAGGGTGGCGGCTATCACACTCGTCAGGGCCATCATCGAGCCCACCGAGAGGTCGATGCCACGTGCGATCACTGCGATCGCCTGGGCTACCGCGGCGAAAGCGAGCGGCAGGACGGAGATCGCCAGACCCTGGATCCCCGCAGGGCCGTAGTTGGGGTTGATGAGCTTGGCGACCACGAGTAGTGCGCCGAGAATCCCGATCAGACCGAGAGTCCAGCCGTTGCGACGCAGGGCGGCCCCGAGCCCACCGGTGCGTTTTATCTCCGCACGACTCTCCGGCCGTTCCAGGGTGACGCTCACTCTTCTTCCCCTTGAGCTGCTTCGGCGGCGGCCTCGGCCTCCTCGACCTCCTCGGCTACCACTTCCTCGGGTAGGAGTTCTTCGGACTTGAGATTGTGGGCGGCTTTGAGCAGGGTCGCCTCGTCGGCATCGGCGGCGTCGACCTCGGCTACGACCTCGCCACCGAAGATGACTATCGCCCGGTCACAGACCAGCTGGATCTCGCCCAGGTCTGAGGTGTAGAACAAGATCGCGGCCCCGGCCTCGGCGAGATCTCTGAGGAGCTGGTAGATCTGAAGCTTTGTGCGGATGTCGATACCACGGGTCGGGTCGAAACAGAGCATCGTCTGCACTCCGCCGGCGACCCACCGTGCGATTGTGACCTTCTGCTGGTTGCCACCGGAGAGGAATCGAACCTCCTTCTGGGCGCGGGTGTCGATCTGGAGTTGATCGACGGCGGCATCGACCTTCGGTTTCTCCCGTCGTCGGATAATCGGACCCCACCTGGCGATGCGGGCGCTGAAGGGCACTGCGATGTTCTCCCGGACCGACCGTTGCATCAAGAGTGCCTCGGCACGATCGGCGGGCACGAAGACCAGCCCTGCCTTTATGGCGTCGGCGGGATGACGAAAATGAACTTCTGATCCGTCGACGGCGAGCGACCCGCCCGTCGGGTGCTCGGACCCGGAGAGGATGTCGAATAGCTCGTCTTGGCCCTGACCCTCCAGGGCGACGACACCGAGGACTTCCCCAGCGTGGAGTTGGAAGGAGACTTCTTTCAAACGGGTACCGGAGCTGAGGCTTTTCACCTCGAGACGCGAAGCGTCGGCGGTGCGCTTGGCGGTCGACTGGAGCTCACGTTCCGGCATGTCGCCTACCGCCTCGCCCAGCATCAACTCGACGATCTCGTCTGCTGAGTCGGGGGTCACGTCGACGACCCCGACCGTCTCGCCCTCGCGGAGGACGGTGGCCCGGTCACACACCGAGGCGATCTCGGTCATTCGATGGGAGATGAAGATGATGGCGCTCTCCCCGCCTCTGTGGTTGTAGACCACTTCCAGGACCCGCTCGGTGAGGTTGGCGGGGAGCGCGGCTGTCATCTCATCGAGCATCAGGACGTCAGGCTCGATTGCGAGGGCCCGGGCCAGGTCGATGATGCGAAGTGTCGCCAGCGGGAGACTGCGGGCCATCGCCGACAGGTCGAGACTC
The DNA here is from genome assembly GCA_963751005.1 of uncultured bacterium. GTDB lineage: Bacteria > Actinomycetota > Acidimicrobiia > Spongiisociales > ZC4RG35 > JANQRA01. Next base: position 7,163 of record CAVVSY010000012.1, on the reverse strand, counting down.
TCCAGACCGAGCTCTCCCACCCAGTGTGAGAACCCATCGAGAGGCGTGTCGGTGAGTCTGAGGTTGTCGGCGACATCGAGATCGGGGATCAAAGCCGGTTCCTGGTAGACCGAGACGAGACCGCCACGACGTGCCTCGGCGGGGGAGTGGACGGTGCGAATCTGATCGCGGACCTTGACGGTGCCCGCAATCGGGGCGGACGGCCCCGGTGAGGATCTTGACCAGAGTCGACTTGCCGGCCCCGTTGGCGCCCATCAGGGCGTGCGCCTCCCCAGGGCGGACTTGGAGTGATGCCGACCTCAGTGCGACCACCGCACCGTAGGTCTTGGCGACTTCTGTTGCCTCGAGGAGATAGTCGGTGGTCGTGGTCGACGTCATCAGGTCTGATTCTGGTGGTTGGACGAAGCTGATGCGCCGGCGATCGGCCGGCGCATCAGCTCGTTCATAGGTTCGACGAGGATTACTCGCCGGGTCCGAGACAGGCGACTGCCTGCTCGGGGGTGTAGGTGGTGAATCCCTCGATGGTGAGGCCTAGCGGCCACAACGGGTCGAGACCGTCGACCAGCCATGACTCCAGGGTCGTGACCCCTTCATCGCTGACGTTGTCGGCCAGGACCGGGTCGAGCAGGATCGTGTTCGGCTGTGCCGCGCCTTCCGCGGTCTCCAGCTCCTCGTTGGCGAGGAGACGGAGCGCCACGTTGACACCAGCGCCACCGACGGCGGCCGTGTTGGTGACGGCTGATCCTTCGAGACCAGCGAATCCCTCGGTGTCGAGGAGCTGGTTGACGAAGGCTCCGAGATCGGCGCCGACGATCGGCACGAACTCCTCACCGGCCTGCTGAATTGCATCCACGACCTGGGAGTCCATGCCGGACGTCCAGATCCCGTTGGTCTCAGCGTATTGACCTGAGGTGAGCCATTCGTTGATCAGTGTCGTCGTCTGGGTCGGATCCCATCCGGTGTGCACACCTTCCTCATTGGGGAGGACGGTGATGTCCGGATAGTTCTCCAACGCCTGCTGGAAGCCGACATGCCGGTCGGTGTCGGCGGGGTGACCGGCGAAACCGCGCATGTAGTAGACGTTGCCGGAGCCACCCATCTGCTCGAACAGCCACTCGGCACCGAGACGGGCGTACTCGATCTGATTGTTGTACAGATTGAACGTGCCCTCGTGGGTGACGTAGGCGTCTACCGAGACGGTGGGGATACCCGCCGCCGCAGCCTCTTCGAGCGCTGGGTTGAGCGCTTCTGGGTCGTTCGGGTTGAACACGATCGCATCGACACCGGCGACGATCAGCTCACGGATGTCCGCCAGCTGCCCTGCCGCGTCGGTGTTGCGGTGGATCGTCCTCAGCTCGGTGACCTGACCGGAAGCCAGGGCCTCGGCCTTGGCGGTGCAGACCTGCTCCTCACGGAAGCCGTTGCCGACGCCGCCACCGTTGGAATACCCGATCACGTACTCGCCTCCGGCGGCGACTGTTGTGTCGGTTCCACCTTCGGTGGTGTCAGTCCCGCCTTCGGTGGTGTCGGTCCCGCCGTCAGCCGTGGTGTCGGTTCCACCATCGGCAGTCGTGTCGGTCCCGCTGCCACCGCCGCAGGCGGCGACGAGCATCGCCAGCACTGCGATGAGCGCGAGCTTCTTGAACCATGACGTATTTGTCATCTCTATCGATTTCCTCCTAATGGGTGACCGTGTGCTTGGTCGAGGACCTCAGGGGACCTCTTCTTTCGCCCACGGTTCGCCGGATCGTACAGTTCGGCTTGGTAATGGCAAACGGTTTCTGGCTCAGAGTCAGACAGACCCGCCTGTCCACGTCTTCAGGCTCAATACCTCCTCCTCATGTGTTCAGGCCGTTCACGGCTTCTCTTTGATGCATCCCGCAATTGCGGGAATCCACGTCGTCTCATCCCACCCCGGCCATCGTCTCGCTTGCATGCGTCGGGTGGAGGATGTGCTCGATGGCCATGGCGGCGGCGCCGGTGACACCGGCCCGGTCGCCCAGCGACGACACGGTGATCTGAAGACCCGTGGTGCTCAGGGTCGTAGAGCGCTGATAGACGACTTCACGTATCCCGGCGAGCAATTGAGCCCCGGCCCGGGCGATGTCACCACCCACCATGATCATCGTTGGGTTGAGGAGGTTGACCGTCGACGCCAGGACCTGCCCGATGAGACGTCCGGCGGCACGCACTGAACGAGTCGCCTCTCGGTTGCCCTCTTCGACGAGACTGACCACGTCACGGGCGCCTGCGGCCGCGTACCCACGGTCACGAAGGTGGCTGGCGAGGGCGGCCCCACCGGCGCTGGCCTCCAGACATCCGTTGTTGCCGCATCTGCACAGCACGTCATCGGTCGTGGCCCTCACATGCCCGATGTCACCGGCCGCCCCATTTGCCCCGCGATGGAGCCGACCTCCGAGGATCAGACCCGACCCGATGCCGGTCCCGACCTTGATGTAGAGGAAGTCCTCGATCTTGGGATCCATGACCCAGTACTCGCCGAGGGCCATGATGTTGACGTCGTTGTCGACCAGAACGGGCACGCCGTAGATGGCGCGACAATGCTCGGCGACGGGGAAGTTGTGCCAGCCCGCCATGATGGGGGGATTCACCGCCATGCCATGGGCGAAGTCCACCGGTCCCGGCAGCCCGATACCAACCGCCCTCAGGTCGGTGATCGGACGCCCGACCTCTTCCAACAGCTCCTTGCTCACCTGCTCCAGCCAGGCGAGCACCTCGAGTGGACCGAGATTGATGTCCATCTCGGTAGTGGCGCCTGCCAGAGACCTGCCGACGAGGTTGGTGAGCGACACGCGGGAGTGTGTCGCACCGAGGTCGGCGGCGAAGACGAGACCCGCATCTGCGTTGAACTCGAGGAGCGAGGGTGGCCGGCCCCCGGTGCTGGGCGCCGAATCACCGAGTTCGACCACCAATCCGGCTGCCTTGAGGGCATCGACTCGCTGGGTGATGGTGGAGCGTGCCAGACCTGTCACCGTGCCCAACTCTCCGCGGGTGCGGGCCCTCCCACTGCGAATCAGGTTCAACACGTCGGACGGCGTGTCCGACTCGGTGGGCGGGGTGGGGGTGGAGGTGACCGTTTGTTCACGATGCCAGAGACTTTTGCATGTGTCAAGCGCAAAAGCAGACAACTAATGACTTTGTCTACATTGCCTTTGGTGGGATGTGTGAACGTCTCGCCAGGATCGTTCCCGATGCTTATCCTGCGTCCCCCCTGAAGCAGACGAGGAGTTCAATGGGGTTCAGCGAGGTGAAGGCCGGAGTCATCGGAGTTGGTTTCATCGGTGTCGCCCACGTGGAGGCGCTTCGCCGACTCGGTGTCGATGTCGTCGGCGTTGTCGGATCCACCCCTGAGAGAGCGAAGGGCAAGGCAGAAGCCCTCGGATTGGGTCGGGTCTACGACGATGTGGAGGACATGGCGGCGGACCCCGACGATCGACGTGGTCCACGTCGCAAGCCCTAACTATGCGCACGCAGACCAGGTCCGAATCTTGCTCGCCGCGGGGAAACACGTCGTCTGTGAGAAACCCTTGGCCCTCGATGCCAACGACACCTCAGATCTGGTGACGAGAGCCGACGAAGCGGGTCTGGTCAATGCGGTGTGTTTCAACATCAGGTTCTACCCGGCCAACCATCAGGCGATGGCGATGGTCGCCGCCGGCGAGATCGGCGAGCCGAGGCTCATCACCGGTTCCTATCACCAGGACTGGCTCCTCCGCGACACCGACTGGAACTGGAGGCTGCAACCCGAGGAGGCGGGTCGTCTCCGCGCCGTCGCTGACATCGGCTCCCATTGGCTCGATCTGACTCGGTTCGTGTCGGGCCGCCGCATCGTCGAGGTGATGGCCGACCTGCACACCCTGGTCCCGGTCCGTCGTCACCCCGCCGGCCCCGTCGAGACCTTCGCCTCGGTGTCAGACACTGACGACCTTGTCGAGGTGAACATGACCAGCGACGACGCCGCGGGGATCCTGCTCCGCTACGAGGGTGGAGCCCGCGGCGCAGTCACGATCTCCCAAGTGTCGGCCGGCCAGAAGAACTCGGTCCGTTACGAGGTTGCCGGTTCGGAGTCCTCCCTCCGCTGGCACTCCGCCGAGCCCGAAGACCTGCTTGATCGGTCATCGCGGCAGGGCCAGTGAGATCCTGAGCCGTGACCCCGCCCTCTTCGCCATCGAGGCCGCCCGATTGATCACTTATCCGGGTGGTCACGTCGAGGGATTCCCCGACACCTTCCGCGCCCTCTTCTCCCAGGTGTAGCAGAGATGTGCTCGGAGGAGGCCCTTCCGAAACACCCACCTATCCCACTTTCGCCGACGGGCACGACGCCGTGCTCGTCACCGACGCAATCGCCAAGAGCCACGACACGCCAGGCATGGACTGCAGTGAAACGATGAGGAGGAAACAGTGAAGTTAGGGCTGCTCACAGCACCTTTCCCGGAGACGTCACTCGACGAGGTGGCGCAGTGGACCGCCGACAACGGGTTCACCACGATCGAGATCGCCTGCTGGCCGGCGTCGAGCGGTGACACCAGGCGCTACGCGGGGACCAGCCACATCGACGTCGACGGGCATCTCCGACGACCCAGGCCTCCGAGATGACGTCCGGCATGCATGACAAAGGCCTGGAGATCTCGGGTCTCGGCTACTACCCGAACCCGCTCGACCCCGACGACGAGCACGCCAGGATGGTGATCGACCACCTGAAGAAGGTCATCGCGGCCGGCGGGCAAGATGGAGTGCCGGTGGTCAACACCTTCATCGGCGCCGATCGCGCCCTCACCCAGGACGAGAACTGGGAGAAGGCCACACAGGTCTGGCCGGAGATCATCTCGCAGCCGACGACGACGGCGTGAGCATCGCCATCGAGAACTGCCCGATGATCTTCTCGAAGGACGAATGGCCTTCTGGGCGCAACGTCGCCTACAACCCGAGGATCTGGCGTCGGATGTTCGAGGAATTGGGCGAGACGATCGGGCTCAACTTCGACCCTTCCCATCTCGTCTGGCTGATGATCGACATCGAGAGCGCCATCCTGGAATTCGGCGAGCGGTTCTATCACTTCCAGGCCAAGGACGTGATGGTCGACTACGAGGGTCTCTACGAGAACGGCACCCTCTCGTCCGGGATCGGCTGGCAGATCCCCCGTCTCCCCGGCCTGGGTCATGTCGACTGGGCCGTGGTGTTCTCGTCCCTGTATCGGGCGGGGTATGACGGGCCGATCATCATCGAGCACGAGGACCGCGACTTCGAGAAGACAGACGAACTGGTCAAGCGGGGCTTCCTGATCGCCCGCGACGTTCTCCAGCCTTACGTCCACTGAGTCACATGACCGCCGACAGCATCGGGGTCTACGACGTGGTCGTCGTCGGGCTCCGGCGCCGCCGGCTCGGCCGCCGCGATCGCCGCCGCCAGGACGTGGCGCGGGCACCCTGCTTATCGAGAAGCTCCCCTTCCTCGGTGGCAACTCGACGGCGGTCCTCGACACGTTCTACGGCTTCTACACGCCGGGAGAGCGGTCACATAAGGTGGTCGGTGGGGTCGGCGACGATGTCGTCGACGGTCTGCGTCGGCTCGGGCCCGGTGCTGGAGCGACCCAACACCTACGGGGCCGGAACCGGGGTGACCTATCTGGCCGAGCACCTCAAGGTGGTCTGGGAGGGTCTGGTCACCGGGGCCGGCGCCGCGTGTCCTGCTCCACAGCTTCGTCCAGGACGTCACCGTTGCCGACGGGCAGGTCATCGAGAGGTTCTCGTGGCGACCAAGGCTGGTCTGCGCACGCGTCACGAGCTGCGGTGTTCGTCGATGCATCCGGGGACGCCGACGTCTCTCCTCACGCCGGGTCTCGACTATGAGCTCGCCGGCGAGCTAGATCCCGCCCAGACCCTGACCACCACGTTCCGCATGGCAAACGTGGACCATGAGCGACGGAAGACGATCACGAAAGACGCGCTCCATGCCCTCGATGGCGGAGGCAGCCGAGTCGGGTGACTACGACCTGCCGCGTCGCGAGGGGAGCGATCACATCACCCCCGTCGACGGGATGAGGCGACGGTCATGACGACGCCTCGATCACGTGTCAGAGACGTCACGACGGGACACTTGTCAACGCCACCGATCCTGAGGTCCTCACCGCGGCCGAGATCGAGGGACGACGCCAGGCCCTCGAGTATGCCACGCTTCCTGGTCGACCTAGTGCCCGGATATGAGAACGCGTCGCTGGTCGCCCTGAGCTCACAGATCGGGCTGCGGGAGACACGACGGGTCTATGGCGACTATCGGGTCACCCGTGACGACGTGCTGGGCGCACGTCAGTTCGACGACCAGATCGGGTTGTGCGGCGCACCGATCGAGGACCACGTGCCCGGGACCGGCACCAGATGGGAGTATCTCCCCGAGGGCGGGTCTGTCGGCATCCCCTCTCCACCCTCGTTCCACGCGACGGCATCAACACACTGGTCGCCGGGCGATGTTTCTCGGCCACTCATGACGCCCAGGCTTCGATCAGGTCGATGGCGCAGTGCATGGCGATGGGGCAAGCGGCAGGCACGGCGGCGGCGATGGCAGCCGCGGGCGCCGGTTCGGTCCGAGACGTGGACATGGCGACGCTGCGGGACCGTCTCGTGACAGACGGGGCCATCCTCGAGACACCGACATGACCGGGATGATCCGCACCATCGGAGGCGACCTTCCCTCCGATCTCGCCGGACCCACCTACACACACGAGCATCTGATCATCGACTCGCCTCTGGTGGCGGAGACCATGCCCCACATCCATCTCGGATCCGTCGACGAGGGACGGGCCGAGGTCGAGCCCTGCATCGCCGCCGGGGTCCGAACCATGGTCGACGCCATGCCGGCCGGTTCGGGTCGGGACCCGGACAAGCTGGCGCGGATCAGTGTCCTCACCGGGATGCGGGTCGTCGCCGCCACGGGGCTCCACACCGACAAGCTACTACCCGGACGTCGCACTGGACCAGGTCTGAGTCTCCGGATCAATTCGCGGCCCGGTTCGTCGCCGACATCGTGGAAGGGATCGACCGTTTCGACTACCGGGGTGAGACGTTGAGCGGACCGAGGCCCGGGCCGGGCTGGTGAAGGTCGCCGCGTCCACCGAGGTGCTCACCCCGCGTGACGAGCGGCTGTTC
>CAVVSY010000011.1:0-53944 GCA_963751005.1 uncultured bacterium | reverse complement strand
TTTTCACGCCTGGTAGCCTCGCAGCCCCTCCCAGAGGAACGCTTTGTTCGCGAGGCTTGGACGTTGGTGTTACCGCAACCGCGGCAAAGTTGCCCTCGGTTGGCTCGCCGCGCTCATCCTGGGTGGGGTCCTGGCCAATGCGGTGATCGGCACTGCCTTCAGCACCGAGTTCGCCCTTCCCGATGTCGAGAGCCGCCGCGGCTTCGACATCCTCGACGAGCACTTCGCCGGATCGGCGGCAGGTGGCGAGGGCGGGACCATCGTCTTCCGGGCCGAGCAGGGTGTCAACGACCCCGAAGTCCAGGCGGCGATGACGGAGTTCTTCGACGAGGCGAGTGCGATCGAAGGCATCACCATCGTCAGCCCCTACTCGCCGGAGGGCGCCCAGCAGATCGCCTCTCAGGGCCCGGAGGCGGGGTTGATCGCCTACGCCCAGATCGGGGTTTCCCGCGACACGACCCTCGAGGAAGCGGCCGAGATCAGGGCCGAGCTCGAGGAGATCATGCCCGACATCGACGGGCTCCAGATCGAGATCGGAGGTCAGATCTTCGCCACCTTCGAGGTGCCCAGCTCCGAGCTGCTCGGGCTGGCCTTCGCCATCGTCGTGCTGATCCTCGCCTTCGGGTCGGTGCTCGCCATGGGCCTTCCCATCGGGATCGCCCTGGCCGGGATCGGTCTCGGGACCTCCCTGGTCGGCATCCTCAGCAACTACACCTCCACGCCGGAGTTCGCCACCACCGTCGCGGTGATGCTCGGGCTGGGCGTCGGCATCGACTACGCCCTCTTCATCGTCACCCGGTTCCGGGAGAACCTGCACCACGGCGCGTCCATCGAGGAGTCGACGGTCGTCGCCATGGACACCGCCGGCCGGGCAGTCACGTTCGCGGCGACGACAGTGGTCATCTCCCTGCTCGGCATGGTGCTGATGAATCTCGGATTCGTCACCGGCATCGCCATCGCCTGCGCCGCCGTGGTCGCAGTCACTGCGGTCGCCTCACTCACGTTGCTCCCGGCGCTGATCGGCTTCGCCGGGGAGCGGGTCGAGGTCACCAGATGGCGCGGGCTCATCGCGGCCCTGTTCCTCGCGGCCGGGCTGGCCGGGGTGGCGATCGCATTCCAGCCACTCGCCATCGTCGGGCTCTCCCTCGCCGGAATCGTCCTCGTTGCCAGTTTCGCCTACGCCCCGCTGCGACGCGAGGTGCCCCGGCGGGCCCAGAAGCCGATCCAGGAGACGATCCCCTACCGGTGGAGCCGCTTCATCCAGCATCGACCGTGGCTCTCCGCCATCGCAGGTGTGGTGATCCTCCTGACCCTGGCCATGCCCTTCCTCGACCAGCGTCTCGCCTTCTCCGACGAGGGCAACTATCCCGAGGAGACGACGACACGGCGCGCCTACGACCTGCTCGCGGCAGGCTTCGGTCCCGGATTCAACGGCCCGCTCCTGCTGGCCGCCGAGCTCCCCGAGGGCACCGACCCGGCCGAGATCGAAGCTGTTACCCAGGCCCTGGCGGCCGATGCCGGAGTCGCCTTCGTCACTCCCGGCATCCCCAACGATCCCGAGGCCCCCACCGCGGTGCTCTGGAGGTTGTTCCCAACGACCGCTCCCCAGGATGAGGACACCACCGAACTGGTGATCCGCCTTCGTGACGAGGTGCTCCCTCAGGCCACCGCCGAAGGCGGTCTCGATGTGGCCGTGTCGGGTGGGGTGGCCGCATCGGTCGACTTCTCCGAGTATCTGGCCGACCGACTTCCCGTGTTCATCGGGGTCGTGCTCACCCTGTCATTCCTGTTGCTGATGATCGTGTTCCGCTCGATCCTCGTGCCCGCTCAAGGCGGTGATCATGAACCTGCTGTCGCTCGCTGCGGCATTCGGCGTCGTCACCGCCATCTTCCAATGGGGTTGGGGCGGCGGGCTGCTCGGAATCGAGCCGGCACCCATCGAGCCCTTCGTCCCGATGATGATGTTCGCCATCGTCTTCGGCCTCTCTATGGACTACGAGGTCTTTCTGCTGTCGAGGATCCGTGAGGAGTATCTCCGCACCGGGGACAGCCGCGGCTCGGTGGCTGACGGGCTGGCGTTGACCGCCCGGGTGATCACCGCGGCCGCGGCGATCATGGTGGTCGTGTTCGGCAGTTTCATCGGCGAGAGCGACCGCATCGTCAAGCTGTTCGGCGTGGGGCTCGCCACTGCGGTGCTGGTGGACGCCACCATCGTCCGCATGCTCCTCGTCCCCGCCACGATGGAGCTGCTCGGCGGGGCGAACTGGTGGCTGCCCAAGTGGCTCGACCGTATCCTCCCCAAGATCTCCGTCGAAGGTCACGCCCTCGAAGTGCCCGCCGAGGTGGAGAAGGTCTAGGCCTGAACTCTGAGCGATCCCGGTTTCGTCGACGGCCACATCCATCTGATCGAGTACGACCCACGGATGGGCCGAGGCGTACCGGTCCGAGGAGAGCCGCATCTACTCCGCCCTCGGGGGCAGAGCCTTTCTCGTCGAGCACACCGGGTCGACGGCGGTGCCAGGGCTGGCGGCGAAGCCGATCATCGACATCACTCTCGCCGTGGCCGACTCCGCCGATGAGCCGGCCTACGCCCCCGATCTGGAGCGGGTGGGATACCACCTCCACATCAGGGAGCCGGACTGGTACGAGCACCGTCTGTTCCGCGACGAGGCGAAGACAGTCAACCTCCACGTGTTCACGGCCGAAAGCGAAGAGATCGACCGGATGATCCGTTTTCGCGACCTGCTTCGCTCCAGCCCGGCACTGCGCACCAGATACGAGACGACGAAACGGGCCCTGGCCAGGCAGACCTGGGCCACCGTCCAGGACTACGCCGACGCCAAGTCCGAGATCATCACCGCCATCCTCGCCGAGCCGAGCGTGAGTAGTTGACGTCGCAGGGCGACGTCAACTACTCACGCTTGGTTCCGCAGCCCCGGTCATAGACTTCGCTGATGCGTCGTCGCCCGCATCGGAGCGCTGTTCTCGCCATTGTCCTCGCGATGTGGTTGGTCGCCGGGTGCAGCCCCGGCGAGGAAGCCGAGGTCACGACGACGACGGGTGCAGTCACCACCACCTCGACCGGCGCGACGACGTCCACAACGACTCCGTCGACAACCACGACGGCACCATCCACCACCACCACGGAGGCACAGGGGGACGTCGTCACGGTGCTCCTGCACCGATTCGGGACGATGGGACCGGCATGGGCCGAGCAGACGTTCCCCTATGGCAGTGACGTCGGCGGTCTGGGGACCGCACCCGGTGGCGATGGCTTGATGCTGGGGCCCGATTACGGCACCCAGGTCCCCGACGGCACTTGGTGGTTCATGGATGCAGCGAAGCGCCGCTTCGCCCACTTCGACGACAACGGGGACTATCTGGGTGAGGTCGAGATCCCCGAGGCGATCCTCGTCGACGGGCAGTACTTCCAGTACCAGAACCCGATCGCCCTCGACGATGGGCGCATCCTCGCCTCCGGGTTCCGTGGTGAGGCCAACATGTCGCTATTGACGTTCGACGGTGTGACAATGAGCGCGGCCACCGTGGCCGATTCCACTCCCTGGGTCACCACCGATGGTGACCTCCTCTACGGGTTCTCAATGGCCGACTCGACACCCCGGAGCCTCCTCCCGGAGCCGGCGACGGTCGAGGAGGTCGAGTGGTTCCTCGCCCGTGACGGCACCCGCTACATGATCAGTGTCGATGGTTCCGACGTGACGCTGGAACTCCCCGACGCCGACGTCACCAAGACCCTCCAGCTCCGTTTCGCCGACGATCCGGGAGTCAAGGCGGTCGCCGGGATCGAGGTCGAGACCGGCTCCGACGGCACGATCTTCGTCCTCTTCTATGGCGCGCCGCTCACGGAGGAGAGTCTGGGGATCGGGGGCTTCGTCACGATCTCGCCGGCCGGCTACGTCTCCGAGGCGGAGCCCATCGTCGACCCGTTCTCGATGTCAGACCCGGGGAGCCCATCCCATCTCGGGGTGACTCCCGGGACCGCCACCCCTTGGATCATGGTGGTGGGCGAGGACGGAGTCCACGTCCACCTCCGCACTGGCTGACGGCTCAACCCCAGCGGGCGACCGCCCGGACCGGGAACGTGCCCATCCCCACCACGGGCGCGGGGATGGCGAAGAACTCGAAGTCACCGTCGGGGAGACGATCGAGATTGGCGAGATGCTCCACGATCGGGATGCCCGCGGCGAGCAACGCAGTGTGAGCCGGACGAGTGCCGCCCGAGGTGTCGTCGATGTTCGCCGAGTCGATGCCGACCAGGGCGGCGCCACCGTCGACCAGACGCGTCGCTGCCGCCTCGGTGAGATGGGGATGCCCGCCGAGGTACCCGTCGCCCCCGAACCGCCGATCCCAACCGGTGCGTACCAGCACCGCCCGGCCCCACGTCTCGACGTCGGCGAAGACGGCCGGGCCGATCTGGGTCTCGGTCGAGTCGACGACGACGCCGGGAAGGCCCACGAGACGCTGCAACGGCAGCGAGGCGATGTCGCCCCCCTCGGGGTAGCGGTGGAACGGGGCGTCGACATACGTGCCCGTGTTCGCCACCATGTCGATGCCGCCGATCTGAAACTCGGTGCCCTCGGCGTAGTTGGCCCGCGACTGCTCCCGGGAGAGATGCGTTCGGATCACCGGAGCGGGCAGACCCGGATAGGTGACCTCACCATCCCTGATCGGGTGGCTCAGATCCACGAGACCGGTCCGACCGGTCTCTGCAGGCTTGGGTCGCTTGTGTGGTTCGGACACATACCTCTTCCGGCTGATCTCGACCTCGCCCACCATCAGGAGATTCAGATCATCGACGAGACGCGTGCCGAGCGCGCCATCGGTGATCTCGTCCCCGTCGAGGTCGAGCCGGAAGTCCTCGCCATGGAGGGATCCGCCGTTGCTGAATCTGATGTCGAAGTCGAAGACGACCCTCTGCTCGCTCATGAACGTCTCCTTGCTCATCCCGTCGTTTGCTCCCTCACGTTAAGCCGGGGCGTCGGGGTGGTCTTAGAGTCGGGTCCATGACCCTCGATCGAACCGCCCTACGCACGTCCATCAACGAGCTCTATCGGACTGAGATCGAAGCCCTCGGCGACGAGGGGACCTTCTCGATGCTCGACGAGGCGCGTCACTGGGACCTGAGCGGCACCCTCGCCGGTGGCGGGGTGATCACCTTCGCCCATGTGAACGTGGCCGACTGCGGGGTGCACGTCGCGGCCGCCGTCAACGCCGCTCTCGACACCGGGGCCGAGACGCTGCTCGCCATCAGCGTCCTCCATGCCTTCACCGAGGAGATGGAGCTGGCGAGACGGGACGTGTCGTCTGAGGGGGGTGCCTCCTCCTCCCACCCCACTTGGGGAATCCAGGGGCCCGGCCTCGACTTTCGCGACGAATGGCAGGGCGACCACGCCATGCGGGCCCTCCGGCACTTCTGGGAGCAGGAGACCCGGCGACGGGGGATCTCCGATCGGAGACTGGTGGAGAGATACCCGTTCCTCGCCGGCGGGAGGCCGGAGGAGCTTCCCAACCTCGACGAGACCGTGGCACTGGCCGAGAACGCGGTGATCGTCGCGACCGGGGATCAGTTTCATCACGGCATCGCGTACGGCACCCCTCCCGAAGAGGCCTTGCCCATCGAGCCAGGCGGTCTCGAGGCGGCCCGGCAGAGCATGGAGGACGGGATCCGTCTGATCGAGGCCGGTGACTTCGCCGGCTACGACCGACACTGCGTGGTGGCCAAGAGCGACGACCGCGATGCCGCCCAGCTCTACCGGTTCCTCGCGCGGGCCGATGCGGGGCAGTCTCCTCGACATCGGGTACTCCGACGCCACGGAGCTCTACGACCAACCAGCGCCGTCGTGGGCGGCGGGTGGGTTCATCGCCTTCGACCGCGTCGTCTGAGGCAAGAGAGGCTGCACATGGACACGACCGAGATCACGATCGTGACCGGGAACGAGGCTCGTGTCGTCGATATCACCCAAGCCACCGCGGAGTTCTGCGCAGGCCGAGGTGACGGGCTGGTCTCCCTGTTCACCCCGCATGCCACCGCCGGGCTGGCCATATTCGAGACCGGGGCCGGAAGCGATGTCGACGTCCTCTCCGCTATCGACGATCTCCTTCCTGCCGACCCGTCACGCTGGCGACACGAGCACGGGACACCCGGACACGGGCGAGACCACGTTCTTCCGGCGTTCATCTCGCCGTCGCTCGTCGTCCCGGTTCTCGCCGGGCGACCGGCACTGGGCACGTGGCAGTCGGTAGTCCTGGTCGACACCAACGTCGACAACGCCAGAGCGGCGGGTCCGACTCAGCTTCATCGCAGGGTGAGGACCGATCGACCCCGGGGAAAAGGGAAGGGGTGGCCCCTAAGGGCCACCCCCTCAGCTCCGGGTAGGGAGCACCTGTTACATCTGTGTCAGGGAGCGTGTGGCACGAAGGCGGCGACCACCGCACCCGTCACACCCCGCCCTTCCCCACGAACAGAGACTATCGCGCACAGAGCGTGGTCACGTATGGGTACAACGACCCATAACCGGACCGTGATCGGGTCTCAGACCTGGGACAGGGCCTGATCAAGGTCGGCGAGCAAATCGACGACATCCTCGATTCCCACCGAGAGCCTGATCAAACCGGGTGTCACCCCGATCGACGCTTATCGGCTTCCGGACGCCGACGGAGGGCTCATCGTCCAGGGATGAGAAGCCAGCGACTCGGTGCCGCCGAGAGACGTGGCGAGACGCACCACCTGCATCGCATCGAGGAGTCGGAAGCATTCCTCCTCGCCGCCATGATCGCAAAGCAGACCATCGCCCCCGGGCCGGAGACACTGTCGCTGGTAGATCTCATGGCCCGGGTCCCTGCCCGAGCAGGCTGAGATGACCGCACCTCTTCGACCCTTGTCGTGGTCTGCCAGGAGACTCGGGCCACTTCGGTGGCATTCTAGGTCTGCTGGGTCCACCCGAGATCGCAGGGTCTCGAGACTTCGGCCGAGCAGCCAGGCTGTGACGGACTCGGCGTCGTCCCCATCTCGTATCGGGTTCGGCGCAGAGCGGCGATGTCGTCGGCCACCTCCGCAGACGGCGCCTGCAGTGAGGTCGCTGTGCCCCCCGAGATATTTGGTGGCGGAATGGAGCGAGAGGTCGGCGCCGTGGACGAGGGGCTTCTGCCAGACCGGTGACAGGAAGGTGTTGTCGACGACGACCCTGGCACCGTGCCTGCCGCCACTCCCGCTCGGCCATCCTGCGATGTCGACGAGTTCGTTGGTCGGGTTGGCGGGGGTCTCCACGTAGACCATGGCGAGTCCATCGTCACCGATCATCTCCTGATCTCGTCGGTCGAGGCGGTCGGGTCGGAAAGACCGGTGATCACGCCGAACTCGACAGCAGCCCCTCATCAGAGTGGCAGTGCCCCCGTACGTCGGCATCGAGTACAGGACCACCTGACCAGGTCGGAGAAACGTGAGGAAGCACACTTGTGATGGCCGCCATCCCGCTGGCGAAGATGGCGGCGTCGCTCGGCTTCCTCCCAAACCGCCAGCCGGGCCTCGGCGGGAGCGAGATTTGGCGAGTCGAGGCGGCTGTAGATGTAGCCGGTCTCGACCCGCCCCCGTCCCTCCGGACCGTACGCTTCAGCTCGAAGAACCTCTTTCCCTCAGCGGCGTTTGCGAACACGAACGTCGATGTCTCGTAGATCGGGGGCTTCAACGAGCCGAGATGACGCGAAGGCGTCATGGCCGGCGCCAACCGACTCGGTGTCCGGGTGTCTGCGGCGGTCGGACGTTCGATCTCGGGCGAGCCTACCGTCGCCGCCCGTGCCCTCCCGGCCGTTCGGCCAGACGACTTCGGCTAGACAGGGGTTGATGAACGACCCCATGACCGCGCTGCCAACGTGCTCGCTGCCGCAGAACAGATTCTCGTGTTCAGCGGCGCGGGGCTCAGCACAGAGTCGGGCATCCCCGACTTCAGAGGTCCGGACGGTCTCTGGACCAGGGTCGACCCCGACGACTTCAACAATCGATCGGTACGTGACCAACCGCGACCTCCGGATTCAGGGCTGGCGCATGCATATCGACGGGGAGTTGTGGGGCGCACGGTCGACGGTGACGCCCAACCGTGGCCACGAGGCGATCGTCCGAGCCTGCACAAGCTGGGCAGACTCGCCGGTGTCGTCACTCAGAATGTCGACGGGCTGCACTCACAAGTCGGGTCTCGATGACGACCTGGTCGCCGAGCTACATGGCAACGTTCGCAACAGCCACTGCATCACATGTCTGACCTCGTGGCCCACCGAGACCGTCCTGGAATGGGTCGAGGCCGGTCAGGACGATCCGAGATGCCCGGAGTGCGGCGGGATCGTGAAAACCGACACGATCATGTTCGGTGAGATGCTCCCCGAACAGGAGGTGCGCCAGGCCTCGCTGTTCCTCGCAATGAGCGATGCGGTTCTCGTCGTCGGGTCGACGGTTTCGGTGTGGCCGGCCGCGGACGTCGTCATGCGGGCTGCCGTACAGCAGAAGCCGATAGTCATCATCAACAAGGGAGCAACCGAGGCCGACCACCTCGCCGCGGTGAAGATCGACGCCGGGATCGGCGAAGTGCTCCCCGACCTGGTGGCCCGAATGCTGGGTTGAAACCGTTCTGTGCGGGTTTGCTATCAGGGCCTGGTAGCAAACCCTCACAGAGTCGTTGGTGGGTAAGATTTTGAGCATGGCCTCAGTATTTGGCACCACTGGAGGAGCACAACTTCGTGCTCAACCACGTGGCCGGTCTCGAGGAGATCTCCAAGCTGGACGGCTACCAACACGCCGACCCGGACGACCGTCGCCTTGCTCCTCGAGGAGGCCGGCCGTTTCTTCGCCGACGTGATGGCGCCCTCAACCGGATCGGTGACGACAGGGCTCGACCCTCGATGATCAGGGTCAGGTTCATGCTCCCGACGGTTTCGTCGACGCCTATGCCAAGTTCGTCGAGGCTGGCTGGGCCGGCGCATATCTCCCTGAGGCCTGGGGTGGCGGAGGTCTGCCCTACACGGTCGGGGTCGTCATCCAGGAGATGTTCAAGAACATCGAACATGGCGTTCTCGTTGTGCCGCATGCTCACCCAAGGGGCAGTCGAGGCGGTTCACCGCCACGGACCCGAGGCCCTCCAGGACACCTATCTCGAGAAGCTGGTCACCGGAGAGCTGGGCCGGCACCATGAACCTCACCGAACCTGAGGCCGGCTCCGACCTTGGGGCTCTGCGCACCAAGGCGCATCAGCCGGGACGACGGCTCTACCGGATCTTCGGGACCAAGATCTTCATAACGTGGGGTGACCAGGATCTGACCGAGAACGTGGTCCACCTGGTCCTGGCCCGCACCGAAGACGCCCCACCGGGAACTCGGGGCATATCGATGTTCCTCGTGCCAAAGTTCATCCCCGACGACCAGGGTCGGCTCGGACCTCGCAACGACTATCGGATCATCTCCCTGGAGCACAAGCTCGGCATCCACGCATCCCCGACGTGCGTGATCTCATTCGGCGACAAGGGGGAAGGAGCCGTCGGCTATCTGGTCGGTGAGGAGATGAAAGGGATGCGCAACATGTTCACGATGATGAACGCGGCGCGGATCGGGGTGGGCATGGAGGGTCTCGCCCTCTCCGAGCGGGCCTACCAGCACGCCAGGGCATACGCACACGATCGGGTTCAGGGCAAGGTGATAGGTGACGACGGCGCCGGCAGCGTGCCAATCGTCGAGCACCCCGACGTGAGGCGAATGCTCCTGACCATGAAGGCCAACGTCGATGCGATGCGGTGCCTGCTCTACGTCACTGCCAGGTCCGGCGACATGATGCTCCATGCAGGGTCGGAGGAGGAGCGCGAGTATCACAGCAAACGTCTCGCCCTCCTCACGCCGATAGTCAAGGCCTGGATGACCGACCTGGGTGTGGAGATGACGTCGCTGGGGATCCAGGTGCACGGGGGCATGGGGTATGTCGAGGAGACCGGCGCGGCGCAGTACTTCCGGGACTCCCGTATCGCGCCGATCTATGAAGGAACCAACGGGATTCAGGCAATGGACCTGGTGTTGCGGAAGCTCCCGATCGACGGTGGAGCGGTGCTGGAACGTCTGATCACTGAAATGACCGGTGTCCTGTCCGAGATGAGCGAACACGGCGACCTCGGCGTGTTTCGCGACGAATTGACGAACGCGATCCAGGGTCTGGCCGACACCTCGAGCGTGGCTGGGCTCACGTCTCGCCGCCGGGGAGATCGAAGACGCCCTGGCAGGGGCGTCTCCTTACCTGACCCAGTTCGGCACGGTCCTCGGCGGTTGGCTGATGGCGGTGTCCGCTGTCGCCGCCAAGAAAGAGCCCGCCGAGTACGACGACGACTTCCTCGACCCAGAAGGTGATAACCGCTCGCTTCTACGGCGAGCACCTCCTCCCCCGCGCCAACGGCCTCATCGAGACCATCAAAGCCGGCAACGAGTCTCCTCGCCGCCGCCGACCTCTGAGTCCTGGGCAGCCCCTATGGGCCCTAATCTCGGCTAGGTGGAACTGCGAGACAAAGTGGTCGTGATCACCGGGGCGGCAGCGGGATCGGTGCGGCGATGGCCCGTCGTTTCGCTGAAGAGTCGCCCGCCGTCATCGTCGTCGCCGACATCGACATCGATGCCGCACGCATCGTCGCCGACGAGTCCGGCGGAACCGCGGTGCTCACCGACGTCTCCGACCCCGAGTCCAACCGGGATCTGATCGAGGGCACCGAGGAGCGTTTCGGACCGATCGACCTCTTCTGCGCCAACGCAGGGATAGGAACCGTGGGTGACGAGCAGTCCGATCCCTCCGTCTGGGATCGAATGTGGAACGTCAACGTGATGAGTCATGTCCATGCGGCTCGTCACCTGGTGCCGTCGTGGCTCGCACGTGGGGAGGGGTACTTCCTCGCGACCGTGTCGGCTGCAGGGCTCCTGACCAATCTCAAAGCGGCCCAGTACGCCGTCAGCAAGCACGCCGCCCTCGCCTTCGCCGAGTGGCTCGCCGTCACCTATGGCGATGCCGGCATCAACGTGAGCGCCCTCTGCCCACAGTTCGTGAACACGCCCTCTGCTCGCCGACTCCGAGGCTTTCAGGCCCTCGGAGGCAATCACACCCTCGAGCCCGAGGACGTGGCCGAGGCTGTCGTCGAAGGCATCGATCGGGAATCTTCCTCATCCTCCCCCATCCCGAAGTCGAGCTAAGTACTTCCAGAACAAGGCGAACGACTACGACCGATGGATAGGCGGAATGAGGAAACTACAGACGAACTGTTTTCCCGGATGGATGAATCAGGCACAATCAGGGACATGAGCAAGCGACGAGTCGTAATCACCGGGGTCGGGGCCCTCGCCTGCACCGGGAATCGGCATGGACGACCTGTGGAAGGGCCTATCCGACCAGCCCGGCCCGGCTCCGCGGCTCATCGAGAATTTCGATCCCGAGCCGTGGATCCCCAAACGGGAGAGCCGACGCTAGACAGGTTCACCCAGATCGCCCTGGTCGCCGCGAGCGAGGCCTTCGCCCAGTCCGGCGAGCTCGACATCGACCCCAATCGGGTCGACGGTCTCGCTCGCCACCGGCATCGGGGGCCTCGAGTCCCTCGAGGAGCTGGTGCATGAGTCCGACGAGGATGAGCCACGGGTGTCCCCATTTCAGATCCCGATGATGATGGCCAACGCCGCCGCCGCCGCCATCTCCATCAAGTACGGGTTCGGTGGCCAGGTGTCGACACCCGGTCGTCGCCTGTGCGGCTGGTAGCCAGTCGATACGTCGACGGTCTCCGTCAGATCCAGTGGGGATACGCCGATGTCGCCGTGGTCGGCGGCACCGAGGCTGCCGCCCGCCCGGCGGCAGCCGAGGGCTTCAAGGCTGCTCGGGCGCTGTCGCCCACCGGGTACGCACGACCCGTTCGACGTCGATCGTGACGGGTTCGTGATGGGCGAAGGCGCCGCCGTCCTGGTCCTCGAAGCCGAGGAGATCGCTGCGGCGACGCGGGGCCACCCCTCT
Organism: uncultured bacterium; assembly: GCA_963751005.1. GTDB lineage: Bacteria > Actinomycetota > Acidimicrobiia > Spongiisociales > ZC4RG35 > JANQRA01. Next base: position 41,915 of record CAVVSY010000011.1, on the reverse strand, counting down.
CGCCGAGATCCTGGGCGGTGCCTCGACCGCCGACGCCCACCACATCACCGCTCCCCACCCCGAGGGAACCGGCGCCGAACGCGCCATCCGTCTCGCCATGGAGGACTCCGGGATCACTCCGGCCGATATCAGGTACATCAACGCTCATGGCACCGGCACCGACCTCAACGACAAGACCGAAGGCGCCGTCATCCACCGGATCTTCGGAGACGACCAGCCGGCCGTCTCCTCGATCAAGGGCTCCACCGGCCATGGATCTCGGCGCCTCCGGGTCGATCGAGGCCGCGATGGTGGTCGAGGCGATCAAGCGGGGCGAGCTGCCCGCCAACATCGGACTGACCACCCAGGACCCGGAGATCCCGCTCCACGACATCGTCCGCGAGGTTCGGGCCTGGGACCCGGGACCGACCCTGTCCAACTCCTTCGGGTTCGGCGGGCACAACACCGTCGTGGCCATCGCCACGGTCTGAGCTGGCCCTCGAGCGCGCGAAGGATCGCGGGAGCGGTTCCCTACAATGCTTACAATCAGGACGACACGGGAGCTCGGTGACACCGGGCTGAGAGGGAGTCTGGAAGACTCCGACCGCTTGAACCTGAGACGGGTAATGCCGACGCAGGGATCTCGGATCTCATCGCTCCCGGCAAGGAAAGGAGACGATGAGACACACCCGAGCCCCCTGATCGCCACGCTCCTCCTCGCCTGACCCGCTGGCTGCTTGCGGCGCGGACACCGGCCAGAGGAGACCGATACCCGAGACCCTCGCCTGCTCGCACACGACTCATTCGCCGCTGCAGTCGACGAGACCACCTTCGCCGCATTCACCGAGGAAACCGGGATCGAGGTCGAGGTGCTCGCCGGCGGCGACGCAGGCACTGTGGTCAATCAGGCGATCCTCAGCAAGGACAACCCGCTTGCCGACGTCCTGTTCGGAGTCGACGACACGTTCCTCTCCCGGGCAGTGGAAGAAGATGTCTTCCTCGAATACCGGTCGGCACTGGCCGACACCGTCGACCCGTCGCTCATGGCCGACACCGATAGGGTCACGCCTATCGACTACGGCGACGTGTGCTTCAACTACGACAAAGCCTGGTTCGAGACGTCACAGCTGGTCTGTTCCCACCGACCTCGACGACCTGCTGGGGACGACCTATCGCCCAACTGGTGACGGTGGAGCATCCGGCCACCTCGTCGCCGGGACTGGCCTTCATGCTCGCCACGATCGACACCTACGGTGAGGACGGCTGGCTCGATTGGTGGGAGGCCATGGACGATGCCGGGATCAACGTCGCCAACGACTGGGACACGGCCTACTACGCCGACTTCACCCGATATGGCGGCGACGAGCCCGATCGTCATGTCCTACGCCTCCTCCCCGCCGGCCGAGGTGATCTTCTCCGAGGAGCCGCTCGACACGGCGCCCACCGGTGTCATCGAGGCCGGCTGCTACCGCCAAGTGGAATATGCCGCGATCCTGGATGGGACCCCATACCCGGAGTCGTCCGGCCTTTTGATCGACTACATGCTCTCGGTCGAGCTTCCAGAGCCAGGTGCCCCTCACCTGGTTCGTCTTCCCCGCCAACGGCGAGGCCGGATCTGCCCAGGAGTTCGTCGACCACACCACGATCCCGGCCGACCCGCGCACGGCTCGACGCCGCAGAGATCGCCGAGAATCGCGACCGATGGATCGACGAGTGGATCGCAGTGATGGAAGGGTGAGACACAGGATCCGGTGGGGATGGGTGGCGGTCGCCGCCGTCCCCGCCCTGTTCATCGGCTACTTCTTCATCTACCCGCTCGTCCGCATCCTCCTCCTCGGCCTGTCCGAGTGGAGTGTGGGGACGAGCAGCGTGGATGCCCGGCTCCTCCGGGTCGGGCTGGTTCACGGTCTGGCAGGCGGTCGTCTCCACTGTGTTGACCTTCCTCGTCGCCGCCCCTCTGACCTGGGCCGTCTCCACCTACGAGTTCCGGGGGCGTCGCCTCACCATGGCTTTGGTGACCATCCCCTTCGTATTGCCCACGGTGGTGGTGGGAACGGCGTTCGTCGCCTTGGGTTGGCGCGACTCCATCGGCGCCATCCTCGCCGCCCACGTCTTCTTCAACGTGGCCGTGGTGGTGCGCACCGTCTCGACCCTCTGGTCACGGATCGATCCCCGCCTCCTCGAGTCCGCCCGTGTTCTCGGCGCCTCCCCGGCCCGGGTGATGCGCCGGATCACGCTTCCCCTGCTTCGGCCGGCCCTCGCCGCCGCCGCTTCGATCGTCTTCCTTTTCACGTTCACCTCCTTCGGTGTCGTGCTGATCCTGGGCGGGTTCGAATACGCCACCCTCGAAGTCGAGATCTACCGCCAGGCGGTGACTCTCTTCGACCTCCCGCTCGCCGCGACCCTGGCCGTGGTGCAGTTGATCGGCGTGACCGGCTCGCTCTACTGGTACTCCCGCTATCAGGAGCGCACCGCCACCACCTGGACCCTCGACCACGGCTCCACCGCCGCCGTCCCCGCGGAGTCGCGCTCGATACGGGGTGGCTGCCGCCGTCTTGGGGACCCTGGGCGCACTGGCGATACCCTTGGGCGTGCTGGTCGCCCGCTCTCTCGGCGGAGATCACTACCGATCCCTGGCCGTCGACGACCCCGTCGTGGGCACACCGCTGGCCTCGGTCGGCAACAGCCTCGTGTTCGGGGTGATCGCCATGTTGCTGGCCACCGTGGTCGGCCTCCTCTCCGCCACCCTGATCACCGCCCGCCGCGGGCAGTCTGTCCCGCTGGTTCGACCTCACCCTCATGCTCCCTCTGGGCACCTCGGCGGTCACCATCGGTCTCGGCTTCATCGTGGCTCTCGATGCCCCTGTCGACCTCAGGGCCTCCTTCTGGCTGATCCCCATCGCCCATGCCCTGATCGCGGTGCCCTTCGTGGTGCGTTCCACCGTGCCCACACTCCGGTCGATACCCGACCAGACCAGGGAGGCGGCGGCGGTGCTCGGCGCCTCCCCGTTCCGGGTCTGGCGGAGGATCGACCTGCCCATCGTGAGCCGGGCGGTGCTGGTGGGGGCGGGGTTCGCCTTCGTGGTCTCCCTCGGGGAGTTCGGGGCGACATCGTTCGTGGCCCGTCCCGCCACGGCGACCATCCCGACGATGATCGTCCGTCTCCTCTCCCGGCCCGGCGAGGCGTCGTTCGGGATGGCGATGGCTCTCGCCGTCGTCCTCGCCCTCGTCACCACCGCCGTCGTCCTGTCGCTCGACCGCGCCCGCTTCGGGGATCTGGGGTCCTTCTGATGCTCACCGTCGCACGGGCTCGACGGTGGTGATCGAGGGGAAGACGATCCTCGACCAGGTCGATCTCGAGGTGGCGGACAGTCACATCGTGGCCGTCCTCGGTCCTTCGGGCTCGGGGAAGTCGACGCTGCTCCGTGCCATCGCCGGGCTGGTGGAGCCGGCCGCGGGCGACATCCGCTGGGACGGGGAGTCGATCGTCCCGATCCCCACCCACAAGAGAGACTTCGGTCTCATGTTCCAGGGCTACGCCCTGTTCCCTCATCAGACCGTTGCCGGGAACGTCGGATTCGGTCTCGAGATGGCGGGCCGACGTGACATCGCCGCCGAGGTGGCAGATGCCTTGATCCGGGTCGGTCTGGAGGGGTTCGGACGCGCGACGGATCGACTCCCTGTCAGGTGGCGAACAGCAGCGTGTCGCCCTGGCCCGGACCCTGGCGCCTCGACCCCGGCTGGTCATGCTCGACGAGCCCCTGGGGGCGCTCGATCGCAACCTCCGCCAGCGTCTCGTCGTCGACACCCACCGCATCCTGGAGGAGCGCTCGGTCACGGCCATCGTGGTCACCCACGACCGCGACGAGGCGGTGGCCATGTCCGACAGCCTGGCGGTGATGCGCGAGGGGACGATCGTGCAGACCGGAACCCTCGATGACATCCTCTCCCGCCCCGCCGACGACTGGGTGGAGTCGTTCCTGAAGTGAGAAGGCCCCCGGAGGAGTGAACCGGGGGCCTTCTCTACGAGGGCTCTGATCTGGTTGTCGGAGGAAGCGGAAGAGCCCAAGTGACCTGTCTAGGCGTCACCATCCGAGTTGGAGCGGTGGAAGTCCCGATGGAGCTCGCGGAGCTCGTCAGGCGTGATCAACCCGTCCTCCAGGTACTCGCCGGCGTCGGCCTGACGTAGGGGGTGGTCGTCGGGAAGGGAGTCGTACTCCTCCTGATCGATCCCGCCGTCGTCGAGAAACGCGCCGAGCCCGAGACCGAAGCGGAAGGCGCCTCGGCGGGGATGGGGACGGACCTCCTGGATCTCATCACGGGAGAGCTCGCCGTCTTCCCAGGCCTCGTCGAAAGTCTCGTCCAGCAGCCAGTGCCCTTCGGGTAGCTGAGCCGCTTCGTCCTCGGTGATCACGTCGTCCTCGAGCAGACCCTGGAGAAGCTCCCGCGTTGCCTCATGCTCCGCCTTCATCTCGGCGGTCTTCTCCTCGGCGGCGGCGACGATGGCGTCCGCTTGATCCTGGGTGATCGTCCCGTCGTCAACGAGACCGTCGAGCAGCTCGTCGAGAAATCCGAACGCTCGAGGGAACATCCGCCCGTCTTCGGTCGATTCGGTGTCTTCTTGGGCCGTCGCCGTGGCCGCGGCCGACACGATCGACGTCAACAGACCCGCCCCCACCAAGAGGCCACCCACAGCGAGGGCGGCAAGAACCTTGTTACGCATGATCATCTCCTTCTCCTGGCTGATCACCACCCGAGTATCCGACCTGGTTGTTAGGGGTCCATGAAGAGGCTGTGCGATTTCCGACCGGCCATCGCCCGGCGAAAGTCCCGCCACGACCGGGACCTCCGACCCTGGCCGTTTCCGAGCCGGCGAGGAATCCTGACTGGAGCCGGTAAGCGCCATTCATGACTCCAGGAGGACACGTGCCCGAAGCAGACAACTCGAAGACGTTCGATCGGGCCTTGTGGCTCATGGCCTTCTTCGCGGTCATCACTGCCGTGCTGGCCGCCGTCGCCGCGTTCGGCAGTGATGGCGACACCGCCCAGGCTGCCGACGTCGAACAGATCTCCGCCGCGATCGAGCTGAATGAGTTCGCCATCACCGGGGATCTCACCGTCGACCCGGGGAACCTGACCATCACTCTGACCAATTCGGGGACGATGATCCACAACCTGGTCTTCGAGGATGGGCATGCGCTCGGTCGACGTGGCCCCCGGAGAGACCGTCACGCTGGAAGTCGGAGAGCTCACTCCAGGCACCTATGTCGTCTTCTGTGACATCCCCGGGCACCGCGCAGCCGGGATGGAGGCCTTCCTGGTGGTGACCGGGATACCCACCGACCCGGAGACCGAGCACGACGGTCACGAGGGCATGACCCCGGCCGAGATGGACCAGGCCATGCTCGACTCGATGCTCGCCTTCCCCGCCGAGACCGAGGGGATCGGCAACCAGCCCCTCGAGCCCACCGAGGTGCAGAGCGGACGGGACCAAGGTGTTCGACCTCACCGCTTCCGTGATCCAGTGGGAGGTGTCGCCCGGCGAGTTCGTCGACGCCTGGGCGTACAACGGAATGGTGCCCGGACCATGGATCAAGCTCGATGTCGGCGACAGGGTCGAGATCAACGTCACCAACGAGACCGAGCTGTCGACCGACGTGCATTGGCATGGCATCTCGGTCCCCAACTCGATGGACGGCGTGTCGCCCTACACCCAGGACCCGATCGCACCGGGTGAGACGTTCACCTACGCATTCGAGGCCGAGGGCCAATCGATAGGGATGTATCACGCCCATCTCCACTCTCAGATCTCGGTGCCGAACGGCATGTTCGCCGCCTTCACCATCGGCGACACCCCGATCCCATACGGTCAGACCGTCGCCGGGGTGGAGATCCCCGAAGACCTCGAGGTGGCGCGGGAGATCCCGATGGTCCTCAACGATGCCGGTGTGATCGGGCTCAGCCTCAACGCCAAGTCGTTCCCGGCAACCGAGCCCTACGTCGCCACCGAGGGCGACTGGCTCGTCTACCACTACTACAACGAGGGGCTGCAGAGCCATCCGATGCACCAGCACCAGTTCCCCCAGCTGGTCTTTGCCAAGGACGGCTTCCCTCTCGACCACCCCTACTGGGCCGACACCGTGAACGTGGCCCCCGGGGAGAGGTACTCGGTGCTGGTCCATGCCGACCGTGTCGGCACCTGGGTGTGGCACTGCCACATCCTCACCCACGTCGAGAGTGACGAGGGCATGTTCGGGATGGTCACTGCCCTGATCGTCGAGGAGGCCGGCGGGGCCTGACCCCGGCCGATTCACCCCTGCATCTGGGCGATGAACTCCGGTGGGATGCGTCGGGGGCGCCCGTCGAGATCGGTGAACGCCGCCGTCACCTTGATCCGGGCGACCTCCTCGTCCTCGCCTCGGGTCATGATCTGACGCCAGACGGACTTGACCCTCCCGGCGTCCTCGACCCAGGTGCTGATCGTGAGCTCCTGGCCATAGCGGGCCGCGGCCAGGAACCGGGCCTCGATCTCGACCACCACCAGCTGGAATCCCTCACTCTTCAGCTTGTCGAGGGCCCAACCCATCTCGGTCAGGTACTCGATCCGGGCGGTCTCGAAGTACGAGAAGTAGTTGGTGTGGTTGACGTGGTCGTAGGGATCGAGCTCGTAGAAGCGCACCTTCACGCTCGTCACGTGGACGAAGCGATCACCAGGGGCTTCGACGGCCAACCTCTCTCCTCGGGGCAGGGGGGCCCAACGCTACCCTCGCCCCCATGAAGGCCTGGCAACTCGAAGACACCAACGGGAATCGACTCGTACGTCCTCAACGACGTCCCCGAGCCGGAGCCCGGGCCGGGCCAGGTGCGGATCGCGATCAAGTACTCCGGGCTCAACCACCTCGACATCTGGACGTCGATGGGGCTCCCCGCCCCTGAGCATCTCGCCCCACACCACGGGTGCCGACGGTGCCGGTGTCGTCGACGCGCATCGGCGCCGGTGTGGCCGGGTTCGAAGTGGGCGACGAGGTGGTCATCGACCCGTCGCTCTCCTGCGGGGAGTGCGAGCACTGTCTCAACGACGACATCGTCTACTGCTCCCGATTTCAGATCCTCGGTGAGCACGTTCCCGGCACGTTCACCGAGAAGATCGTGATGCCCACGATCAACGTCGATCCCCAAGCCGGGGGCGGTCGACTGGGAGGTCGCCGGCTCGTTCGGCCTTGCCGGGGTGACTGCCCTCCGGATGCTGGAGAAGGCCAACCTGAAGCGGGGCGAGACCGTCCTCGTGGTCGGCGTGGGTGGCGGGGTCGCCGCGTCGGCGATGTACCTGGCGATGGCCTTCGGGGCCGACGTCTACGTGACCTCCCGCTCGGCGGAGAAGATCGCCTGGGCTCTGGGCGAGGGGGCCACGAGGCGGGTTCGACTCCACCGCAGAGTTCGGCAAGGAGATGTCAGCCCTGGGCGGGGCCGATCTGGTGATCGACAATGTGGGGCCGGCAACCTTGAAGCAATCGATGCGTGCGGCCAAAGCCGGCGGTCGCATTGCCATCTGCGGGGCGACGAGCGGGCCCAAGTTCGAGCTGACCCTTCCCGTGCTGTGGTTCCGGCAGCTGGAACTGGTCGGATCGTCGATGGGCAATCACGCCCAGTTCGCCCGGACCCTCAACTGGATCCGTCTCGGCAAGGCCAAGTCCCCGGTGGCCCGGGTGTTCCCCTTCTCGGAACTGCCCGACGCCATGCGGTTCCTCGAGTCCGGGGAGCAGACGGGCAACGTCGTGCTCGACCACACCCGCTAGACGTATCTCGAGCCGCCCTTCCCTCTCTTCTGGGTGTGCCGGCACGAGGTGTGCCGGTGAACAGAGGGGGAAACCGACATGAGCTACGCCAACAACGCCCCGATCGGGGCGGTCACCGCCCCGAGGCGGAGACTCCGCACCAGCGCGGGGGCCCTCGCCGTCACCGTCGCAGCCGCGGCAGTGATCGTGGCCGGTGTCGTGGTCACCAATGCCACCGACACCGCTCCACCCGCCGTCACCGTCGTGGACAGCGATTGGCCGACCAGGGCCCATCCCACGGGCGGCGGCGGAAATGCCCTCAATCAGGGACCGAAGACCGTGGAAGGCCTGAACGGCAAGAAGCTGGTTCCTGGTTCTTGACGCCGGAGCGCGGCCGGTTCGACTGGGTGAACTCCCTGGTCAGACCGGCCCGAACCGGTCGATGACCGTGACCCCGACACCGTTGAACTCACCCATCTCCTCGAGCACGGCCGAGGCCTCGTCGAGTGACACGGTCCGGGTCACCAGACGACCCGGGTCGACTTGGCCCGATTCGATCATGGTGAAGACCCGCGGGTAGTCGGGGGCGGGCATGCCCCGGCTCCCCAGGATCTCGATCTCACCCATGATCACCGGCTCCATGGGGATCGGAGGGGCGGCGTCGTCGGCGAGCAGCAGACCCACCTGGACATGACGGCCGTGTTTGCGCAGGGAGCCGATCGAGCTCAGGGCCGATTCGACCCTCCCGACTGCGTCGATAGACACATCCGCCCCGCCTGAGGTGGCGGCCACTACTGCTGCCGCGGCATCCCCGGAGCGGGCGTCGACGGTGACCTCGGCACCCAATTCGGAGGCGAGCGCCAAGGCCCGGGGGTTGATGTCGACACCCACCACCCGCGCTCCGAGAGCGACACCGATCATCACCGCCGAAAGACCGACACCACCACAGCCGTGGACCGCGAGCCACTCGCCTTCCCTGAGCCTTCCCCGATCCACCACGGCACGAAACGCGGTGATGAATCGACAGCCGAGGGCGGCAGCATGCGCCCACTCCATGTCGTCGGGGAGACGAACCAGGTTGAGGTCGGCATGGGCCACCGCCACCTTCTCGGCGAAGGAGCCCCAGTGGCTGAATCCCGGGGTGAAACCCAGGTCGCAGGTGTTGAGATGCCCGGCCCGGCACGATTGGCAGCGCCCGCAGCCGATGGAGAACGGGACGGTCACCCGGTCACCTTCCTGCCAGCGCGTCACAGCCGGGCCGACCTCGACGACGGTCCCCGCCATCTCGTGCCCGGGAACGTGGGGAAGACGAGGCAACTGCTCGTGGCCCATCCAGGCGTGCCAATCGCTGAGACAGATTCCGGTGGCCTCGACCTGGATGATCGCACCATGGCCACGCGGCGTGGGGTCCGGCACCTCGTCCACGACGAGGGGCCTTCGATACTCGGTGATCATCGCCGCACGCACCCGGCGAGCATAAGTCGCCGGCCCGGACCCGGCTCAGGGGAGGTTCTGCTCCGACCAGGTCGCGAACCCCTGGTAGGTGATGCCACCTGCAGCCAGGGCACGTTGTCCCGGGGAATCGGTGCGCAGCAGCGCCAGGATGATGTGCTGCTCTTCGATGGTCTTCTGATTCGCTCTGATGGTCTCGCGCAACGAGAGCTCGAGGGTTTTCTTGGCGTCGGCGGCGAAAGGGATGTGCCCCCGAGTGGGCCGATCCTGGGGACGATCAGGCCCGGCCGCCGCCGTCCTGATGACCTCCTGGGTGTCGGCATCGACCATCGTGGCGATCAACCCGCCGTCGTCGTCGAGGAGACCCAGCACGAGGTGCTCCGTTCCCACATGGTCGTCGCCACGGCTGTGGGCGATGGCAACGGCCCGGCGCACGATCGCCCTCGGCTGCTCTCCGAAGCGGGTGAAGAGGGACCAGCCCTTTCCTCGGCCCCTGCTGCGGCCCACGAACCGTTTCTGTGCGGCCTGCCGGGTGACACCCATCGCCTCGCCGATGTCGGCCCAGGACGCACCGGCCGCCCGGGCTCCGGTCACGAAATGATCGACCAGGTCGTCGCTGGTCTCCTGAAGCCGGGCCCCGAGGATGACCGCCTCGGTGAGCCGTTGCAGTGGGTCGGCGTCGGGCGTCCCGGTCTCGACCATGGCGATGAGCCGTTCCAAGTTGAGTTCCTCCATTATGTCAACCCTAGGTTGACACCCGCAGACTGTCAACCGCCGGTTGACGTCTCCAGTTTTGCCCGTCATACGTTGGAGCGTGTGCAGTTGAGGTCGCTAGCGACCTCAACTGCACACGCTCATGAGAGAGTTCTCATCGAAGTCTCATCTGACTCTCACCACAGCCGGTCAACCTGTGCTCGTGACGTCACAACCGACCCGGGACCGACTCGTCGACCCCGACCTGCCTGGAGTGGGCTCGCTGCTGGGCGTCGGAGTGCCCCCACCCCTCGCCGCCGCGTACGGCGCGGTGGGGACGACCCTCGACGAGGCGGAGGTCGTCTCGATCACCTGGTGGCCAGGGCGGCAACTCACCGATGCGATTCTCCGTCACCGGCCACGGTGGGGCCCGGCCCGGCTCAGGCTCGGCCGTGGCCACCATCGGGGTCATCCCCGACGGCGCGGTTGTGGTTCGTCACGACGACGCCGAGATCGGGGTCTGGGCACTCCCCAACGACCCCTCCCTCCCCGGGCTCGCCTCGGCTCTTCATCTCGACACGGTCAACGAGCTGCTCGCCGGTCTCGGTGCGAGCGAGCGAGCGACGTCTGTGCGTCTCCGCGCCTATCGGCCCTCGCGACGGGCCGTGATCCACGTCGAAGCCGGGACGGCATCGATCTTTCTCAAGGTGGTCCCCCCCGGGGAAGCGGCTGCCCTCCACGATCGACACCGTCATCTCGCCGCCACTCTGCCCGTCCCCGAATCCCTCGGCGTCTCGGCCGACCTGGGGGTGGTCGTGATGCGCTCCCTCCCCGGCGAGGACCTCCGCACGGTGTTGCGGCGGGGTGCCCCGCCGCCGCACCCCGCCGAGATCGCCGCGATCCCCCAGTCGCTTCCCGACCCGGTCGGTTCGGATCGGGTGAGCTCACCCCTGCGAGCCGTCGACCGTCTCACCGACCTGCTCACCCGGATCACGCCGGAGTGCCGACCGCTCCTCGAATCCCTTCGGGAGTCGATCGGGCCTGAGACGGCCGAGGCGTCGGTGGCGACCCACGGCGACTATCACGAGAGTCAGATCCTCGTCGAGGGGGGACGGATCCGGGGTCTGGTCGACGTCGATACCTATGGCTGGGGTCGTCCCGGCGACGACGCAGCCACCATGCTGGCTCATCTCGACCTGCTCAGCCCGACCTGCCGGCGGCCCCAGCAGGTCCGCGACCTGGCGCTCGCCCTCAACCGCCAATGGGATCGGGTCCTGGACCCGGTCGACCTGCGACGCAGGGTCGCCGCCGTCGCCCTCGGGCTCGCCGTCGGCCCTTTCCGGGTGCAGCGACCCCAATGGCCGACCGAGGTCGCCGACCGAATCCGAGCCGCAGCTCGATGGATCGAGAGCGCCCGTCTGATCGATGAGAGAAGTCTCATCCCCACCTCAGAAGGGTCTCACGGTCACCACGCATCATGACAACGTCAGCAAGCGACCAAAGGAGATGTCGATGCAGACACGTGAACAGGTCAAGAACTGGAAGGTCATCGGGAGCCTCGCCGCTGTGGCGGCACTCGGAGTGAGCGGTCTCGCCGTAGCCAACGCCAGCGAGCCGACCGACGCCCCGCCGCCGATCGAGATCGACGACCAACGCTCCCTCGATGCCACGGTTTCGCCGGGGACCACGACCCCGAGCTTCGTGATCGTGCCCGCCCCGAGTGTGTCGATGGACGACTCGCTCGACTCACCGCTGGCGAGCGGCGACCTCGACAGCGTCGACGATGCCGCCCGCTGCCGGCGACTCGGTGGACAGCCTGGACTCACCCGCCCCGGCTCCGGCACCCACCGTCGCCGAGGACTCGGTCGACAGTGTCGACTCCCCTGCCCCGGCCCCCGCCCCATCGAACGACTCGGCGGACTCCGGCGACTCCCTGGACTCCCTCGACACCTGAGAGCCCCAACCACCGTTCTGTGAAGGGTTTGGCCGCTCTCAGCGGCTCAAACCTTCACAGAACGGAGGGCGCACTTCATGCATAACCTCGCTCCGGTGTCATCCCCGGCTCCAGAGACCGATGTTCCCCCACATGCCGCCACCCGGCCCCGCCGGAGCAGTTCGGTTCGGGTGCGCATCCTGGGCTGGTATGTGGCTCCTCCTCGGGATCTCCCTCGATCGCCGCTCTCTTCCTGCAGCGAGCCTTTCTCCTCGCCCAGGCGACGAGTGACGTCGCCGAAGCCCTCGACCAGGAGGTCGGGGAGCTGCGACAGCTCGCCGGAGGCATCGACCCGGCGACGGGCGAGCCCTTCGGCACCGACGTCGCCGCCATCTTCGACACCTTCCTCGCCCGCAATGTCCCCCTCGAGGGCGAGGGTCTGCTCACCTATGTCGACGGGGCCATCTACAAGACCGATGTGACCGGTGCCACCCTGGCCGTGCTCCCCGTCGCCGGCGATTGGGGCCGGGTCTCGGCATCGGAGCGGGGATCCATCGAGGACGAGGAGCTCGGCGAGATCCGCTATCTCGCCGTTCCCCTGCAGGGCCCGGGGGCCCAGGAGGGGGTGTTCGTCGTCGCCGTCCTCCTGGAGAACCGTCTCGCCGCCGTGGAAGGCGTGGTGCGGGTCGGCGCCATCGTGTACGGCTCGATCTTCCTGCTGGCCTCGGCACTCGCCTGGGTGGCGGCCGGTCGGATCCTGCGGCCGTTGACGGACCTGACCGACACGGCCCAGGCGATCTCCGACACCGACCTCTCCAGACGGATCGAGGTCGACGGTGACGACGAGATCGCCGAGCTGGGCCGGACTTTCAACTCCATGCTCGATCGTCTCGACGAGGCCTTCGCCGCCCAGCGGCGATTCGTGGACGACGCCGGGCACGAGCTGCGCACGCCGATAACCGTCATCAGGGGCAACCTGGAGGTGATGGACGAGGACCCCGAGGACAGGGAGGCGACGCTCGCCCTGGTCAACGATGAGCTGGAGCGAATGTCCCGGATCGTCGACGACCTGCTCGACCTGGCCAAGGCCGAACAGCCCGACTTCATCCAGCGGGCCCCGATGGACCTCTCCGATTTCACCCGAGACCTGGCGGCCAAGGCGGCGGCACTCGACGATCGGGAGTGGGTGGTGGAGGACTCTCCGCATGCGGTGATCGACGCCGACCGCCATAGGCTCAACCAGGCGATGATGAACCTGCTTCGCAACGCCTCTGAGCACAGCCCGCCCGGGACAGCGGTCTACGTGGGGAGCCGGATCGACGACGGTCTGGTGAGGCTGTGGGTCCGGGACGAGGGAGAGCCCATCGGTCGCGGACGACCGCCAGCGCATCTTCGAGCGGTTCTCCCGCGCCGGCACCGGCCGGCGCCGCACGGAGGGGGCCGGGCTCGGCTTGGCCATCGTCGCCGCCATCGCCGAGGGCCACGGTGGTGACGTCCGGCTCACCGATGCGGCGGGCGGTGGCAACGTCTTCACGATCTCGATTCCTCCCGACGGGGCGACGGAGCGATGAACCGCATCCTCATCGTGGAAGACGAGCCGGGAATCGCCTCCTTCCTCCAGAAGGGCCTGCGCGCCGAGGGCTTCTCGACGATGGTCGCCGAAGACGGTCTGAGTGCTGCCGCCATCGCTCGTGACGACGCTTTCGACCTGGTGATCCTCGATCTCGGCCTGCCCGGCAAGACCGGCCAGGAGGTCCTCCGTGAGATGAGGAGTCGGGGTGAGCGGATGCCGGTGGTGATCCTCACCGCCCGCAACAGTGAGCAGGACACCATCGCCGGGTTCGAGGGAGGTGCAGACGACTATGTCACCAAGCCGTTCTCCTTCCAGGAGCTGCTCGCCAGGGTCCGGGCCCGGCTTCGGGACATCGCCGACCGCCGACGCCACCGTGGTCGAGGCGGGCGACCTCATCCTCGACCTCCGCACACGGAAGCTCCGCGTCGAAGGCCGCGAGGTGGATCTATCGGCACGTGAGTTCGCCCTGGCGGAGACGCTCATGCGTCATCCCGGGCAGGTCCTCTCCCGCGAGCAACTGCTCTCCCGAGTCTGGGGATACGACTTCGACCCCGGGAGCAATGTCGTCGACGTGTATGTCGGGTACCTGCGTCGCAAGCTCGGCGACGATGCGATCGAGACGGTGCGAGGGATTGGATACCGATTCGTCGATCGATGACACGTCGACGATAGGTTGACACCCGTAGCACATGTGCTATTGACCGTACTAATCTTCTCCCCTATGGTGGCATGATCATGACGATGTCTCGGGATGAAACCGTGATCTCCGTCTCCGACCTGCGGATGCGCTACGGGACGAACGATGTCCTCGACGGTGTCGAGTTCGAGGTGATGAGGGGCGAGGTGGTCACCCTGCTCGGGCCCAACGGCGCCGGCAAGTCGACGACGATCGAGATCCTCGAGGGGTTCCGCCGCCGCTCGTCTGGCAATGTGGCCATCTTCGGAGTCGACCCCGCAGACGGTGACGAGGACTGGCGGGCCCGGATCGGCGTCGTGCTCCAGTCGTGGCGCGACCACGCTCGCTGGACGCCTCGTGACCTCCTCCTCCACCTCGGCCGCTACTACGAGCCCTATGCCACTTCCGATCGGCCCCGTCCCCACGAGGTGGGGACCCTCATCGAGATGGTGGGGCTCGGCGAGCAGGCGGATCAGAAGATCCGGCTTCTGTCCGGAGGCCAACGACGCCGGCTCGACGTGGCGGTCGGCATCGTGGGCCGGCCGGAGCTACTCTTCCTCGACGAGCCCACCGCCGGGTTCGACCCCCAGGCCAGACGTGAGTTCCACGACCTCGTGCATCGGCTCACCGACCTCGAGGACACCACGATCCTCCTCACCACTCACGACCTCGACGAGGCCGAGAAGCTCGCCGACCGCATCCTGATCCTGTCCGGGGGGCGCATCGTCGCCGACGGGAGCGCCGACCAGCTGGCCCGCCAGGTGACCAGGGAGGCCCAGGTCCGCTGGAGCATGGACGGTGAGCAGTTCGTCCACGCCACCCCCGATGCCACCGCTTTCGTGCGCGACCTCTTCCGCCAGCACGGTGAGGCGGTGGCCGATCTGGAGGTGCGGCGGGCCACGCTCGAGGACACCTACATCGCCATGGTGCAACGGTTCGAGTCCGGCGTGGAGACCAGCTCGGCGGCGGCATTTCGAGGGAGCGAACCGATGAACCCCACCCGACACGCCGTGAAGACCGGGCTCAGCCGGGGCTGGCACGAGTTCGCCCTCAGTCTGAAGAGCCCCCAGGACCAGAGCTTCTACGTGTTCATGGCACTCGTCACGCTGGGATATCTCTGGCTCAATCGTGACAACCCGGTCGAGGGCACCGACCTGTTCCTCCCATCGTTCGCACTCCCATCGATCCTCGGGGCCCTCATCGCCTTCGGACTGGTCGTCGGGCCGGGTTACTCGCTGGCGATGGAGCGGGAGGACGGCACCCTGCTCCGCTCCAAGGCAGTCCCCCACGGGATGACCGGATACATCACGGGGCAGGTCGCCCTGCACTCGCTGGGGCTGGTCCCGAGCTTGCTGATCATCATCGTCCCCAGCTTCTTCCTGTTCGAGGGCGTGATGGCCAATGGCGCGGAGGGTTGGGTCACCGTGTTCTGGGTGATCGTCCTCGGGCTCCTGGCGACCCTGCCGATCGGCATCATCCTCGGATCCGTGGTCCCCAGCGTGCAGAAGATGGGGACATGGGGGTTCTTCCCGATCATGGCCCTGACCGCGATCTCCGGCATCTTCTTCCCGATCCAGAGTCTGTGGACCTGGGTGCAATGGGTGGCCCAGGTCTTCCCGATCTACTGGCTCGGCTTGGGAATGCGCTCGGCGTTCCTCCCGCCGGAGGCGGCTGCGCTGGAGATCGGTGGATCCTGGCGCACCGCTCAGACGGTGGTGGTGCTCGTGGTCTGGGCGGTTGCCGGGCTCCTCCTCGCCCCTCGGGTCCTCGCCCGGATGGCCCAACGCCAGTCCGGCTCTCAGGTCGAAGCTGCCCGGAGTGAAGCCGGGCAGTGGGTGCGGTGACCGACCAGGTCCACAACCGCATCGCCATGCTCCGCGCCGAGCGGGGAATCTCCAGACGACAGCTCAGCGAGGCGGTCGGGGTCCACTACCAGACCATCGGCTACCTGGAACGTGGCGAGTACAGCCCATCTCTCCACCTGGCCCTGGAGATCGCCCGCTACTTCGAGGTCCCCGTCGAGGTCGTCTTCTCCACGACACCGTTCGCCCGGCTCGGCGCCTCGGCCGAGACCGGCTGAACGGCGCACGAGAGGCCGGCGCCGACCAGAGTTGCGCGGGCAATGGCCCTGATCGTCGTCTGGACATTCTTCGTGACCATCGGCCTCTGGCTGCTGTCCGTTCCGTTGTTCTACGCGGCCTGGAAGCGGCAGCGGTCGACGACGATCCGGAACTTCGCCCTGAGCTCCTTCGTCATCGGGATCTTCTGCGGGACACTCGCCACGGTGTCCGATCGCCAGGTCGAGCAATGTGCCGACGCAGGCAACTCCCAGTGCTTCGACTCGGGTGCGGCGGGCATGCAGCTGACCCTCATCACCTTCTACCTGCTGATCACCTGGATCACTGCCTACGCCATGTATCGCGACTGACCGGGGCGCCTCTGGGCCAATTCGACCCCGCACAACCGCAGTGAGATACCACAATCCCCGCAATGGCCACCTTGCTCGGCACCACCCTGGTGATCACCGGCCTCCTCACCGTCCTGGCCGCGCCCTTGTGGATCGTCGCCTGGCGGAAGGGGGAGCTCGCCTCCAAGCGCAATTACCTCATCTCCGCCCTCGCCGTCGGGTTGTTCTGTGGCTCCGTCGCCGCCGCCGGTGAGCGGCAGGTCCAGCAGTGCCTCGACGCCGGCAACCACGACTGTGTCGATGCCGGGACACCCGGGCTGCAACTGGTGTTCATCGTCATCTACGTGGCCGTCGTGTGGGTGATGGCCTACGTGACGTGGAGGGAATGACGCCGGTCAGGGGTCCTCCCGAATGAGCCCGGAACGTCTGGGGGGCGTGGGGGCCATCCTCGACGTGGAGCTCGCCCGGGCGGTCGATGCCGGCGAGCGGGGCCACCGGGTCGTCCTCGTCGAGGGGGAGAGCGATCGACGGGCGGTGGCCGCGGTGGCCGCCCGATTCGGCCGGGATCTGGCCGCCGAAGGAAGTCGAGATCATCGCCATCGCCGGAGCCACCAACATCCAACGATTCCTCGCCCTGCTCGGACCGTCCGGGTACGACGTCCCTCTTGCCGGTCTGTGCGATGCCCGGGAGGAGGACGCCTTCCGCGATGCCGTGCGACGAGCCGGGATCGGTTCGGCCACCAACCGCGACGAGCTGGCGAGACTGGGGTTCTTCGTGTGCGTGGAGGACCTCGAGGACGAGCTGATCCGGGCCCTCGGGGCGCCCACCGTCCTCGAGGTCATGGTCTCCCAAGGCCACACCAGGCGGTTTCACAGCTTCCAGAACCAGCCGGACCAGAGGGAGAAGACCGTCGAACGTCAGATCTGGAGATGGCTGGGCAACCACAAGATCCGATACGCCCCGCTCCTCGTCGCCGCCCTCGACCTCGGGGCCGTACCCGCTCCACTGCTGGGTCTGATGGACCGGCTCGCGTAGCCTGGGCCCGTGGAGCCTGCCACCCGCACCTGGCTTCTCGACGCAGATCCGTCGATCCGATGGCAGGTGATGCGCGACCTCGACCCCTCCCCTGCGGAGGTCTGGACCAGGGAACGGGGCAGGGTCGCCACGGGAGGGCTGGGGAGCCCGTCTCCTCGGGCTCCAGGCAGGCGACGGCAACTGGGGTGGTGGGGTGTACTCGCCCAAGTGGGTGTCGACGACCTACACGCTGCTATTGCTCCGTCATCTCGGCATCGAACCGCGCGGACGATCGAATGGACACGGCGACCCGCGTCGTCGCCGAGAAGGTTCGGATGTCGGGCCCGTTCTTCGACTACACCACCGAGACCTGTGTCACCGGGATGGTCCTCGCTCTCGGGTCGTACTTCCTCCCAGACGCGACGCCGATGCCCCAACCCGAGGTGCTCCTGGCCAGGCAGCGGGACGACGGGGGCTGGAACTGCAAGGTCACCTCGGACCGCTCGTCGTTCCACACCACGATCTCGGCCCTCGAAGGTCTCCTCGAGTACGAGAGGGCTGTCGGTGGGGACGCCGGGTTGGCCGCGGCCCGCCACCGGGCCCACGAGTACTTCCTGGATCGTCGTCTCATGTACTCGCTGCGCACCGGCGAACTGGTCAACTCGCGGTGGCTGCTGATGTCCTTTCCCCCGCGCTGGCACTACGACGTGCTCCGCTGTCTCGACTACCTGCGCGACGCCGGTGTCACACCCGACGCTCGCTGCGACGAGGCCGTTGCGGCTGATCAGATCGAAGCGACGATCCGACGGAACCTGGCCGCTTGCAGGCCGGCACGCCGGAGTCGTCCACTTCGAGATGGAGGCCCCGGCAAGCCGAGCCGATGGAACACCCTACGAGCGCTGCGCGTGCTCGCCTGGCACGACGCCTAGCCGGTCGGCTTCTTGCGGGCCCGCATGTAGAAGAGTGCGCCGGCCGCGTTGACCACGGCGAGACCGATGAGGAAGGGGATGATCTCCACCGACGCCCACGTCGATGTGGGGTCGGCCTGGTGACCGAACCACTGGTCGACGGCGATCCCGACCGACTCGATCACCCCGAAGAGGAGCCAGGACCCGGTGAGCAGGATCCCCGAAGCCCTTCCTGCCACAACCACCACGCGGCGAGCGCCATCATGGGCAGCCAGAAGACCAGATCCTGGACGAAGCTCGCGTTCGTCGCCACCCCGGTCCCGGCCACCAAGGTGGATGGGTCGTCGGACATCAGCGCCGGGACGATGGCCCCGAGCCACGCCATCACGTTGAGGGCGACGATCGTCCAGACGAGCACCGCCAGCGTGCGTCGGGGAGGAGGTCGCATCTGCGTCACCAGCCAGTCGTCGTCGAGTGCCGAGTAAAGGGTGAAGATGGCGAACACCGCCAGTGATTGCGTTGCGATGTACCCGAGAAACAGCTGGTTGATCGGAGTCAGGAACAACAGGAGAAAGGCGTTGTAGGCCAGGTAGAACATCGACCCGAACCAGAAGATGACGGCTCGCCAGGATCCCCGGCTCGCCAAGAAGGTCGAGACGAGGAGCAAAGGGACCGCCCCATAGAGCATGACCAAGGCGGTGCCACGGGCATTGCCATTGGTGACTGCAGGGCCTGTGAGCACGTCGGGTAGATAGAAAGTGAGGGCGGCCACGATCGCCCCGACGACGCCAAGAGCCAGTGAGAGCACCAGCACATGACGCGGTGGCGCGGTGGGATCGGCTTCGATGACGGCCGGCGAGCCGTCGACGATGACACTCATTCGACTCCCTCGATCGCTATCGAGATTGTCGGCCGACGGGTAGCGTCACGGCAGGGGCCAAGGTCCCAAGCCTGCGGGACCGAAAAGCCCCTCGGAACGAGCGGGAGGTCAGTCGGCGAGCTGCCTGGCGCCGACGAACATCAGCACGCATCCGCCGATGAACATCACATAGGCGATGATCCGCAGGGCCTCCTCGGGGAAGGCGCTGAAGCGGAGATCGGCGATCACGATCACCAGTGCGGCCAGACCCATGAAGAGCCCGATGGCTCGTTGGGTCCCTTTACCGAGGGCGATCCCGGCGACTCCCGAACGACGAAGCCAGCACGAGCAGTGAGAGGGCGATGTAGAGGGGACCGGGGTTCCACTCCCCGGCGAGGATGCCCAGGATCACCCAGTTGGCCACGATGACCCCCGCCCCGATCACCAACAGGCCGGGCGCCTCCCTCACCACTGCTCCGCCCTCCGACACCGGTGTGCCTTCCATCGCCATTGTGCCCCTCCTTCTGGCGTTGCCCCGGATGCTACGGAATGACAGTGCGGCGGGGTCGGACGAATGCCGTCGTCTCAAGCCGGCAGCTGTCTCGCCTTGATCAGGAGGAGCACGCTCAGGACGAGGACCCAGATCGGGAAGGCCAGGATGAGCAAAGGGTTCAACTGGGACTGAGGAGGAGGAACACACCCACCAGGTAGCCACTCCAGATGAACCACTTGGGGAACAGCCCGTGGTTATTGGCGATGCCGGACGTGGTGAATACGAACATCGCCGCCATGCGCATCGCGAACACGAGCAAGAGCGCGGACCCGAACAACGGGAACTCCCTGGCCGTGGCGGTCTCGAGGGGGGCGTCGGTCAGCTCTACCGAGATGCCCAGGACGGTCGACGCCGCCGCCCCGGCGAGGAAGAGGGCGATGAAGACGATCGCACTCACCAGCTGCACGTTGGAGAGCAGGGTGTCACCGGGGACGTCGCTGCGGGCCTCCCACATCCGCAAGGCCACGGCGAACCAGAGGAAAGCGATTGCGGCGAATGGCATCAGATAGAGACCCAGAGCCAGGATCAAGCGGGTTCGGTCCGACGAGTAGAACTCGATGATCTCGGCGTCGGAGGCGGTCGGGGCCGGGAGGGACGTCATGATCCATACCGACCCGATCAGAAGGAGGGCCTGGATGATCCCCAGACGTGATGTGATGATCGCGGCTCGCCGCGGCGGGAGATTCCTGCTTGCGTGTCGAGATCGTGCTGGCGTCGTCGGCGGTGGCCATCGTGGCCCGAAGCTAGTGGCCGGCCGCCGCGCTCACCCGGCCAGTGAGCCTCCGAAGATCTGCCAGGCCAGGACACTCTTGGCCACGAGACTCAGGACCAGGTAGCCCTTCTCCCCGAACGCATAGTTCGACCATCTCCCGACACCCCGGTATTGCAGCCACTGATTGAGACCGAAGCTGAAGAAGAGCACGAACTGGGCGACCACGATCCCGTAGACGAACCCCGGGACCGTGTCGGCCCCCGTCACGTTGACGACGATCGCCACCCACGGGGCCAGACCGGCGATGGTCCCGAACCAGAACGGGAGCATGGTGGTGCGAGCCCGTCCCGGCGGATTCATCGCCTCCTGGATCCAACCGAACAGGATCATCGCCACGTTGGCCCCGACGATGGCGATCAACGCGTCGATCCCGGTGATCCCGGAGTAGAGGGCGATCAGGATCACCATCACCGTCGCGCTGAACGAGTACTCGACCCAGCGAAACCTGTTGATGCCGCGTTTCAGGTCATGCTCGTAGGTGGACCGGGCGAAAGTCCCGGTGACGAGATGGTCGAGGGCGGCCAGCCCGAGAAAGAGGGCAGTGGCCCACCCGATCGGCACGTCGAAGAGCCCACTTGGCGGAGGCACGGCCGAACCGGGTGGCCCCTCGGGGAAGGTGGAAGTCACCGCGATGGCGAAGTCGCCGGCAAGCACAGACGATCAGTGCCGCTTGGGCGAGATGGAGCACGGTCAGACCCAGGTTCCAGATGCGGAGTCCCCGGAGCCGCTCCGGGGTGATCCCGGTCGCGGTCGTTTGCTCTGAGTTGGCGGTCATGTTTCTCCTCGAAGGCTATTCAACAGCAGATCGTCCGGGTCACCCCGAGAACGAGGGACCGCCTGATGGCGGTCCCTCGAGAGCTCCCGGACCTGAATGTGATCAGGGAAGAAGGACTTCGCTGATCCCGTGAACCAGTGCGTTACCGGCTCGGATGTTCTTCCGGATCACGTATGGATCGTTCGAGCCGAAGCCAGCGGTTCCTGCATCGTCGAGCTGGAGCTTGCCGCCCCGCCGGTCGATCCCGAGCTCACCACCGCTGTACATCGCGATGAAGACATCGGTGCCATTGCGTTTGTTGGTGTCGAGCTTCAGGGCGGTGCCAAAGTCGACCTTGCCTCCGGCATAGATGTGGTACTTGACCACGGCGCCGATGGTGGCGAGATCGAGAGCCCCGGTGAGGATCGGGATGACCTCGGACTCCTTCACTTTCCATAGCTTCTGACCCGACACGTCGGCGGCGAGCCGGCGGAAGGCGAGATCGGTGGGAAGGAAGGCGGTGAGCTTGGCAGTGCTCAGCGCCTCGACGTCGGCGCCGGTGAGCACACCGGCGTCGGCGAGGGCGAGCACGACCTGTCCGATCACGTTGAAGTTGCCTTTGCGCTTTTCGGCCTGTTGGGCGATGAAGTCGACGAAGTTGCCATCCTTCGTCTTATGGCTCGCTGCTGCAGGTAGGGCGGCGAGCCCAACCAGCATCACAGTCGCGAGCATCGTGGCGATCGATCGTCTCATATGGTGTCCTTTCGTTGCGTCCGGGAGGTGTTGGCTCTTCGGAGCGGAGGTCGGAGTCGGATGAAGGGGTCGAAAGAGGAACCATTTCCTCTTGCCGAGCGTTGCTTCTTCCGGTACTTCTAGGACCACGAACCTGGGGTGGAGGATTGAGCTCGAAGAGGATGCGGCTCTGGTCCTTGCTGGCCGTCGAAGCGGTGCTCTTACTGATGGCCGCTCCCGTCGGGCTGGCGCAGGAGTCGCCGTACGCCGTGGCCAATGCCTACCCGTCGATCGTCCCCGTGAGCGGGCGGGTCGTCCGTTTCTCGATCGATGTCGTGATATCGGACGCCGATCTGCCGGCGACGATCACGGCACTGACCAGTGATCTCCACGGGGACATCACCGACTCCGCCAACCCGCTGCTGGTCAGCACCAATTGCGCCGCTCCCGTTGTCCTACGCACCGACGGGAGGCTGGGAGGGGATGGCCTGCTCGTACCAGGCGCTCGTGGCGGGGCCACCGGGTGAGGTGACGAACACGATCTCCGCGGACGTCCAACTGGCCGGCGGCTCGGTGCTGACGCTCGCCGATAGCGTCGTCGTGACCATCAGCGCCGACCTCGGCGGGATTCGGGCGACCCTGGTCGACGCGGACACCGGGTTGCCGATCCCGGATCTCTACGTGTGGGGCCCGCTGGAAGACTTCACCGACTCCTCGGGAGTGTTCTTCATCGACGGCCTGGATCCCGGCGTATACCGGCTCTATTCGGGCAATGCCTCCCACGGCACATCGGACGTCCCTCCGGGGTACAGCACCGAGTACGCCTATGAGTGATACGACGAGGAACCGGTGGGTCTCCCGACGCCATGGCCCAACCCGGGAACACCCATCACGGTGGTGGCCGGTGAGATCACCGAGATCGAGTGGGAGCTGAGTGTGGGAGGGGAGATAACCGGCGAAGTGACATCTGCCAGCACCGGGCTGCCTCTCACCGACTACCAAGTCTGGTACTGGATGACAGGCTCGGATGGCTCCGCTTCCCCCCTCGGTATTGGGGGGAACTGGGGCGGGGACGTGGCAGCCGACGGCACCTACCGCGTCTTCGGTCTCCGGCGCCGGTGACTACATCGTCTGCTTCGACAGCCCTTACGGGAACGAATGCTGGGACGATCTCCCGAGGACGACGATCCCGCCCGACCAGGGCGACCCGGTGAGTGTCGTGCTCGGACAGACCACCTCAGGGATCAACGCCCAGTTCCTCGACGAGGGCAACGGGAATGGAGGCAACGGCGACACCGAAGAGGTCCTACCCTTCACCGGCCTGGAACCGTTGTTGGCTCTCACCGCGATCGCCCTCGTCGTCGCGGGCGCAGGCGTGCTCATGACGTCGCTGCGTAAGCCCGACTGATCGGGACGTGTGTCCGGATTCGAGGCTCGCGACCCAGCCCGCTCCGATATTGAGCAGCACAGGGCGACCGATATACTTCCGAGGCACCCGGTCGCACCGGGTCTCTCCCGGGCGCGTAGAACAGCCTGGAGTGTTCGCCGGCCTGTCAAGCCGGAGGTCGCGGGTTCAAATCCCGTCGTGCCCGCAAACCTGTCTCGAGGAGGCAGGCAGAGTTTCCGTAGGAAACTCGAGTCTGAGTCCGGAGGATTCAGACATGGTCAGGTAGCTCAGTTGGTAGAGCGCCGGTCTGAAAAACCGGAGGTCGACGGATCGACGCCGTCCCTGACCACCTCCATCTATCGCCGGGAGTTGTCGACACCTGGCGTCCCCTTATCCTGGCCTCATGGACGTTCGGGAACGCTTCGACACGAT
The DNA here is from genome assembly GCA_963751005.1 of uncultured bacterium. Lineage (GTDB taxonomy): Bacteria > Actinomycetota > Acidimicrobiia > Spongiisociales > ZC4RG35 > JANQRA01. The sequence goes on along the minus strand of CAVVSY010000011.1, from coordinate 18,015 downwards.
CGATCGGCGTGTGACCCGTTGGATGGCGAAGAACGGGATCACCATCCTTCGTTGGAGCATCGGGCTCATCTTCATCTGGTTCGGCGCCCTCAAGCTCGTACCCGGCATGAGCCCCGCCGACCAGATCGCTACCGACACGACGATGAAGCTCACCTTCGGCTGGTTGTCGGAGGACGTTGCCCGGCTGGCGCTGGCGATTCTCGAGTTGACGATCGGAGTCGGGTTGTTGACTGGCCGGTTCCTGCGGGTGACGTTGCTCCTGCTCTTCGCCCAGATGGCGGGCACCCTGACTCCCCTCGTCCTCTTCCCGGAGCAGATCTGGTCCGACTTCCCTTTCGTCCTGACCTTGGAGGGCCAATACATCATCAAGAATGCGGTCCTCATCTCGGCGGGACTCGTCATCGGTGCCACCGTCCGCGGTGGACGGCTGGTGGAAGATCCCGTCGTGAGCGAGGTGACCGCCGAGTAGGGGTTCGAAGTCCGGCGAGGAGATCGCCGCGGCCACAGAAGCCTCGTTGGCCCAGTTCGCTCCGGCCGACTGACTACGCCGCTTCCCCGTTTCATCCCATGGGGGTGAATAGCGCCGTAGGGGGGCGAGTAGGGTCGACAGCATGTCCCAATCCGACTCCGTAGGTCGTCAGCACCTGCCCATCCCCGATCCGCAGTGGATCGGCGTCACCACCTACGACGCCAAGGATCCCGACACCAAGTTCCCGCCCATCGAGCCGATCCGGCCGCCGGACGGTGCCCCGAATGTTCTGATCGTCATGCTCGACGACGTCGGCTTTGGGGCGAGCTCGGCGTTCGGAGGGCCCTGCAACACGCCAACCTTCGACAAGCTCGCCGGGAACGGGCTGAAGTACACGAAGTTCCACACCACCGCCCTGTGCTCGCCCACCCGGGCCGCCCTGCTCGGCGGGCGCAACCACCACTCGGTGGGGATGGGCGGCATCACCGAGATCGCCACCTCCGCTCCCGGGTACAACTCGATGCGACCTCGGGACAAGGCGCCCATCGCCGAGGTACTGAAGCTCAACGGCTACTCGACGGCCCACTTCGGGAAGTGCCACGAGGTGCCGGTGTGGGAGACCAGCCCCATGGGCCCCTTCGACCGCTGGCCCAGCCCGGGCAACGGATTCGAGCACTTCTACGGCTTCATCGGCGGGGAGACCAACCAGTACGCACCCGCCATCTACCGGGACACCGTGCCGGTCGAGCCCGATCGGACCCCGGAGGAGGGCTACCACTTCACCGAGGACATGACCGACCGGTCCATCGAGTGGGTGCGTCAGCAGAAGGCCCTGATGCCGGACAAGCCCTTCTTCATGTACTACGCCCCGGGCGCCACCCATGCGCCCCATCACGTCCCGACGGAGTGGAGCGACAAGTACAAGGGCAAGTTCGACGACGGGTGGGACGCACAACGTGAGCGGACGATCGCCAGGCAGAAGGAGCTTGGGTGTCATCCCCGAAGACGCCGAGCTCACCGCACGCCCCGCCGAGATTCCCGGTTGGGACGACATGGACGACCATCTCAAGCCGGTCCTGGCCCGTCAGATGGAGGTCTACGCCGGGTTCATGGAGCACACCGACCACCACGTCGGAAGGCTGATCGACGCCCTCGAGGAGATGAGCCTCCTCGACGACACCCTCATCTACGTGATCATCGGCGACAACGGCGCCTCGGCCGAAGGCACCCCGCTGGGGTGCTTCAACGAGATCGCGGTGCTCAACGGTGCCGGTGGTCTGGAGACCACCGAGTTCGTCGTGTCCAAGATCGACGAGTTCGGCACCCCGACCGCCTACAACCACTATGCCGTGGGCTGGGCCCACGCCATGGACACCCCCTACCAGTGGACCAAGCAGGTCGCCTCGCACTGGGGTGGCACCCGGAACGGGACGATCGTCCATTGGCCGGGTGGGATCGAGTCGAAGGGTGAGATCCGGCATCAGTTCCACCACGTGATCGATGTGGTGCCCACCATCCTCCAGGCCGCCGCCATCCCGGCGCCGACCTTCGTCAACGGGATCCAGCAGGCGCCTCTCGAGGGCTACGCCATGAACTACTCGTTCGACGACGCCGACGCCCCCGACACCCACACCACCCAGTACTTCGAGATGTTCGTCAACCGAGGGCATCTATCACAACGGATGGACGGCGGTGACCCGACACTCGATTCCCTGGGTCGCCACCGAGATGCCCGCGTTCGACGACGACGTCTGGGAGCTGTACGGGCCAGACGATTGGACCCAGGCCCACGATCTCGCCGCCGAGGACCCGGCGATGCTGGCCCACCTGCAGCGTCTGTTTCTCATCGAGGCCGGCAAGTACAACGTCCTGCCCCTCGACGACCGGCGTTTCGAGCGCTTCAACCCGGAGCAAGCCGGCCGGCCCCAACTGATCAAGGGCAACACCCAGATCCTCTTCGGCGGGATGGGCCGGCTCAGCGAGAACTCGGTGGTCGTGATGAAGAACAAGTCGTTCGCCATCACCGCCGAGGTCGCCGTCCCCGAAGGGGGAGCCCACGGCACGATCATCGCCCAAGGTGGGGCGTTCGGCGGGCTGTCGTTGTACGCCCACGAGGGCCGACCTGCCTTTTGCTACAACTTCTTCGGGTTGCAGGAGTTCAAGATCTACGGCGAGGACCCGATCCCGAATGGCGAGCATCAGGTCCGGGTGGAGTTCACCTACGACGGGGGAGGCGTCGGCAAGGGCGGGAACGTCCAGCTGTACGTCGACGGGAGCCAGGTCGGCGAGGGCAGGGTGGACGCCACCGTTCCCATGCTCTTCTCCGCCGACGAGACGACCGACGTCGGCACCGACTCGGCGACACCCGTCACCAGCGACCTCGGCCCCAAGGAGGTCCATTTCACCGGAAAGGTGAAGTGGGTGCAGATCGACCTGGGCGATGACGCCGAGGACTCCGACCACCTGATCACGGCCGAGGAGCGTTTCCGGGTCGCCATGGCCCGCCAGTAGGGCTCAGACCGGTCGCACCAGCCCCGAACACACACGAACCCGGGGTTGTGAGCGCCGTATACGGCGCTCGCAACCCCGGGTTCGCTTCTTCAGACGGTCAGTCTCCGGCGATGTCGCGGCCGTGGACGGTCAAGGCCCAGATCACGAATGAGTTGGCCGTGATCATCAGCAGGCCCCAGATCGGGTAATAGGGCAGCCAGGCGAAGTTCACCAGGATGCTCACCACGGCGATGGTCACCCCGACGGTCCGGGCCCATACCGATCCGTTGAAGACGGCGAAGCCGGCCAACAGGACCAGGATCCCCAGGACCAGATGGATCCAGCCCCACGTGGTGGTGTCGAGCTGGAACAGGTAGTTGGGTGTGGCGACCAGGAGCTCGTCCTCGACGATCCCGACGAAGCCCGGCCAGGGCGTGGAAGAACCCGAGGATCCACATCCACACCGCGGCGTAGATCGTCCATCCGACGGCCCAGCCACTCACCTCTCTGTCTGCAGTCATATGCTTCTCCTTTCACGATCGATGCAAGCGCGACACGAGCACGCAATCATCATCCCAACGGTGCGAATCGGCGCGGAAGGCATCATACGATCGGGACGATGCCGCGAGCGGGACAACATGGCATGGTGAGCATCGACGACGTCCGCGAGGAAAGGAAGCCAATGAGCGACGACATCATGATGGGACCGGTCGATTACCTGATCGTGGAGTGGCCCGTGGGGTCACCACCGACCGGTGAGGCGTTCCCCTACCTGGTCGACCTGGTGGAGAGGGGAGTCATCCGCCTCCTCGACCTCGCCTTCGTCGAGAAGGACGAAGACGGCAACGTCCTCGAGATCGCCATCGGCGACTTCGACTTGGACGGCAACCCCGACATGGCCGTCTTCGTGGGGGCCGCATCGGGTCTCCTCGAAGACGAGGACAAAGAGGAAGCCGGATCCATCCTCGAGCCAGGAACGGCGGCCGCCATTCTGGTCTACGAGAACGCATGGGCGGCCCCCTTCGCCACCGCCCTCCGCAAGACAGGAGCGCAGCTGGTGGCCCAGGGACGTATCCCGATCAACGACATAATCTCCCAACTCGACGCGCTCGAAGCCGCCGAGGGATAGAAGAGGAGCAACATATGCCCAGATTGATGCGCACTGTCGCCCGCACCGCGGTCGTCGCCGGCACGGCCACCGCCGTGTCCAACCGGGTCTCCCGCCGTCAGGCCAACCGTTGGGCGGATCAGGCCGATGCCCAGGCGTACCAGGAGCAGCAGGCCGCCCCGCCCCGCCACCACCGCCGGCACCTGCCGCCCCCAGCACCGACGACAAGCTGGGCCAGCTCAAGGAGCTGGGCGAGCTGCATGCCGCCGGGGTGCTCACCGACGCCGAGTTCGAGGCCCAGAAAGCCAAGATCCTCGCCGGCTGACGTTCGAAGCCGTCGGGCCGGCCCGAGGCCGGCCCGACGCACCTCACGACCACGTGAGGCGAGGCTCGAGGTGAAGGTGAACAGAGCTTGAGCCGAGTCAAGACGTGGGCCGGGTCGCTGTATTCCCGCGACACCCTGAAAGACGACGCCGTCGCCGGTGTCGTCCTCGGAGTGGAGAGCGTGCCCGACGGGCTCGCCAGCGGTCTCCTCGCCGGGGTCAACCCGATCTTCGGTCTCTACGCCTACATGGTGGGCACGGTCACCGGCGCCGTGTTCACCAGCTCGACGTTCATGGCGGTCCAGGGCACCGGGGCGATGGCGATCATCGTGTCGGACGTGCCCAGTGTCCGTTCCGGTGACGACACCGGCACAGCCTTGTTCACCCTGTCGGTCCTCACCGGGGTCATCATGCTCGTCGCCGGGCTGCTCAAGCTGGGCAGCCTCCTCCGCTGGGTCTCCAACGCGGTGATGGTCGGATTCATCAATGCCGTGGGGGTCAACATCGTCCTCGGCCAGCTCGACAACTTCAGCGGTTACGAGGCACAAGGCTCCAACCGGGTCCTTCGCACCTTCGACCTGCTCTTCAACCTGGGTGAGGCACATTGGGCTTCGATGGCGATCGGGACCGCCACGATCTTCCTGATCATCCTCCTCGAGCGGACCAAGCTCGGATCGATGGGGATGGTGGTGGCCATCGTGATCACCTCGGCGATCGCGCCCTTCCTCGGCCGGGGCGTGGTGCTGCTCAACGACATCACCGCAATCCCCCGCAGCCTGCCGACCCCGGTCCTCCCCGACCTGTCGCTCCTATTCGAGCTCCTCATCCCGGCGGCGCCCTCGCCTTCGTGGGTTTGGTTCAAGGCGCAGGCATCTCGTCGAACTTCCCCAACCCCGATGGGACCTACCCGGACGCGTTCGCGCGACTTCGTCGGTCAGGGTGCGGCCAACATCGCCGCCGGGGTCTTCCAAGGCATGCCGGTTGGCGGCTCGATGTCGGGGAGCTCGCTGGTGAAGGAGGGTGGGGCGAGGACGAAGGCTGCCTTGATCATCGCCTCGGTGGTCATGGCGATCTCGTGCTGTTGTTGGGGAACGTCGTCGGCTACATCGCGATGCCGGCCCTGGCCGGGCTCCTGATGCTGGTCGGCTTTCGCACCGTCAAGCCGGCCGACATCAAGGCGGTGTGGCGCACCGGGACCGCCCAAGCCACCGTGCTGGCGGTCACCTTCACGCTGACGATGCTCATCCCCCTACAGACCGCAGTGCTGGCCGGAGCAGGGATCTCCATCATCCTCTATGTCATCCGCCAGTCCAACCAGGTCCGGGTCATGGAGTGGCGTTTCGAAGAGGACGGGCGACGGAGGGAGATCGATCCCCCGGCGCAGGTCCCCGCCGACACCGTCCTCGTGCTGCAGCCGTACGGGAGCCTCTTCTTCGCCGCCGCCCCCGTGTTCGAGCAGGCCCTTCCCGAGGTCACGGCGGCATCGAGGAACACCGTCGTCGTCCTGCGGCTCCGGGGCAAGAGCGACCTGGGGTCGACGTTCATGGAGGTCATCCAGCGTTATGCGACCAAGCTCGTGCTGGTGAGGAGCAAGCTGGTGATCGTGTCGGCGTCCGATCGGGTCCTGGAACAACTGAGGGTCACCGGTGTCACCGACGTCGTGGGTACCGAGAACGTGTATCCCGCCGACGAGTGGCTCGGCGCGACGTTGACCCGCGCCTATGCCGACGCGCAGACGTGGGTGAGCCGGGACGACGGAGCTTGACCAACGAGAGATGGCCGTGTCGTCGACACGGCCATCTCGGTTCGAACCGAATCCTCGCTAGGCGAGAAGTGCGGCCTTCTGGGCCTCGAACTCCTGAGCAGTGAGCACACCCTGGTCCTTGAGAGCTGCCAGCTTGGACAGCTCATCGGCGGTCGAGGTGGCGGTGCCCGCGGTCTGACGGATGTAGTCCCGTCGCGCCGCCTCGGCGTCTGTCGCATCCTTGATCGAACGCTCCTGCATCGACTTGCCCCGGGCGATCAGGTAGATCAGCACTCCGAGGAATGGGGTGACGATCACGAACAGCGTCCAACCTGCCTTACCCCAGCCACCCATGTCCGCACTGCGGAAGATGTCACTGAAGATGCTGATCAACAACCAGATCCAGATGAAGAACAGGTAGAACCACAACATGGCCCAGAAAAGGTCCATCAATGGCACGGAATCTCCTTTCGTTTCCACCCCGATTGGGCCAGACCCGCGCGACCAGCGGCATCGCCCGGTGAGGATGAAAGGGCCATTCACCCCGTTGGGACGATGGAATCGGGCTGGACGATGATCAGACTCGACAGCGGAGGTCGAGATGGATCGGTCGGGATGAAGTCGGATCAGTTGCAGCTGCTCAGGAAGCTCGCGCTCAACGACAGCACGACGATCAACGCGGTGATGAGCGGAGAGCTCGCCCAAGCGGGGACTCTCGACGTGTGGACCGAAGCCCTGGTGCGGATCGCCATCTTGGTCGGGGTCGATTCCGATCCTGCCACCTTCCAGTGGGCGGTCGAGTTGGCGGTTGCGGCCGGAGTCGACGACGCCGATCTGTTCGACACGCTCGTGGCGATCGCCCCCATCATCGGAATCGCCCGACTCGACGTCGGCGCTCCCCCATCTCATGGCTGCGCTCGACCTGGAGCTGCTCGACGGTTGATCTGAGGTGAAGACGCCGTCGAGCCCTGTCATGGTCGGAGCGAGAGACTGTCCGCCGCCAGAGCGATCAGATGTATTCGTTGCGCTCCAGCCAGCGAGTGCCGAAGAACCCCTCCAAGGCAGGCAGATAGAAGGTGATCACCCGATAGACGGCGGTGACCGCCAGGGCGACGGACTCGTCGACCCCGAGGGTCGAGAGCAGGGCGATCATGGTGGCCTCGGCCACGCCCACCCCACCGGGGATCGGCATGAAGCCGGCGAAGAGACTGGTCCCGGCGGCGACGAAGAGCGCCGACCCGTACGAGAGATCGGCGCCCACCGCCTGGAGGATCATCCAGAGGGTGAGCCCCAGCAGGTTCCAGAAGACGAAGTTGCTCGCCGAGAAGACCGAAGGCACGGCCGGGCTGTTTGAGCACTGCAACGAGCGCCCCCCAGGCCTGACGGACGATGGGGATCACCCGGTCCCTCAGCGCCCGGATGCGCAGGATCGCGACGATCACACCCAGGATCAACAGGCCGATCACGACAGCACCAGGAGCCAGCGAACCTCGGATGGTTCGATCGCCAAATCGAGATCGACGTCACCCACCAGGAGGGTGAGGAGCAGAAGAGCCACCTGAACCAGGAATCCGGAGAACCCGTCGATCGCTCCCTGGGCGACCGCCACGGTCACCGGTATCCCGAACTTGTGGAGGAACGCGGCGTTCATGGCGACCCGGCCGGCAGAGCTGGGTATGGCGAGGCTGATGAACTGACTGGCCGTCTGCAAGGTGAGCAGCGGCCAGAAAGGGAAGCTTCGCCGTCACCGCAAACATGGTCGAAGTCGCAGACGGGATGAACTGGAGATGCCCCACGATCAGGGCCAGGACCAGCAGGGCCCAGTCGGCCGATTCCAGGACCGCCCAGATCTCGGCGTAGTCGACACTGATCAAGGCCGGGATCAGCGCATATGCGATCAGGAGGAGCAGCCCGAGCATCAGGACGCCGCGGAGCGGTCACCCGCGGAGGGCGATCGGCTTCGGCACCTCGACCCCGGTCTGCTTGGTCAACTCGGCGGCGACTGCCGAGACCAGCGCCTTGGGCTCGTCGACGAGTCTCCGAGAGGAAGGGCTGACCGCCGGGACCTGGAGATACGGCAGGGCGGCCTCGATTCGCTCCCGCCCCATCCCGGCGACCGCGGTGCCAACCGCTGTCTCCTCGCCCACCAACGCACTCAGAGAGAACAGGAGCTCGACGATGTCGCTTCCCCGGTCGGCGTCATCCGCCGCGATCGTGCCGAGGGCGAAGTCGCTGAGGACGGGGCCATGGTCCGTCATACTGCACCGCGGTGGCGTTCAGCGAACCGTGGCTCATCCCGTGCTCGTGGAGCCGGCGGAGCTGGGCCCACACGGCCGTGAGCAGCTCCGGCGTGAGCTGCGTCCGGGCTCAGCTCGGTGCATAGGGGTGCCGGTTCCGCCAAAGGCGACCAGTGCGAGCTCCGAGTTGGCACTGCCGACCGCGGCCAACCGGGGCACGTCTACACCGGCGCGCTCCGCCATCAGCGTGAGCAGGGCCTCCTGCTGCACGGCTTGCAAACGGGAGTAGCTCACGGTGTGTGTGGTCTCGCGATAGACCAGCGTGTGCCACGCCTTCGAGATGAGCTGCGAGTCGACGGCATCACGTCCGTGGACCTTCACCTCGATGGACTCGCCCCGATCGTCGCTGCCCATGAAGCGGATCACTCCCCAGCTCTGATACGGGGCGATCCGGAGATCGCCGGCGACTCTCAACCCGAGGGCGTCCAGGGCATTCACGACCGCCACCGGATCGGGGAACCCCCGAGGAGAGCCGACGATGACGAGGAGCAGACCGGCGCACATCAGCCCGATCCCCAGCGAGCCCAAGGTGTGAGTGAGACTCCCGTAGCTCAGCCCGATCGAGGCAACCGTCGTTGCCGAGACCGCCAGCCAGCCGAAACGGCGCATCGGCTGGGTGGAGTGAGGCCCGACCGTCGACCAGGATCGCCGTCACCACCGCCACCCGCATCACCGGGAACCGAGGCACCGGGTTCTGCAGATCGATTTCCGGCATCACATACGGCCAGGCACCGTTCACCATGAACGAGACCAGGACCACGAGCGCCGAGGCCGCGACGGCGACGATGGCCACGTCGCGCAGAGCCAGCCTCCGCTCCTTGCCTCCCCAGATCAGCGCTCCGATAACGACAACCGCATATACGAGACTCAGGAGGTAGCCGATCCTGAGCAGGCCCGTCACCCACGGGGGGCTCACGGTGGCCAACTGGTCGACCGCCGTCGTATCGCTCGCGGTGGCCGCCCAGAGGAACAATCCGAGCCCGAAGAAGGCGGTGAAGAGATCCTGGGGGCGTCGGACCCTCGCCTGTGTTGATGAGGAGACGAAGTAGGTCGCGCGGGGAACGGTCAGGTTCTTCACGACATCTTCCCGATGAGAGTCGTCAAGTCATTCCTCCCGCGTGCGCGGGGCCCAAAGGGAGACGAGACGAGCCACGAGTGTGATGATGAAGACCTGGCCGACGAACGCCTCGACGACCACCAGCCTCTTGGCCAGATCGGTCGCGGCAGTGAGATCTCCATATCCCACGGTGGTCAGGGTCACGAAAGAAAAGTACGTGTAATCCCCGGGTGAGGTGACACCGTTCAGGAACGGGCCCTCGATGAGGAGATCGAGACCGTGATAGACGGCGGCCATCACGAATGCGATCAGGGCGTAGGCGGCCACGCCTCCCATCACCGTCTGCAACGTGACCACGTTGTGGCGGGAGATACGGAAGAGGATTGCGAGCAAGGCTGAGAATTGCGCCAGAGCGAGGATGAGGTGGCGAAAACCCGAGGCGGTGTCGGAGTCGAAGAGAATCGAGGTGAACACGGTCCCAATTGCCACCACCGTTGCAGCCAGGCCCATCCGACGCAGCCAGGCCGGGAGACCCGGCGCCCACAGGGTGGCGAGGAGGAGTGTCGCCCAGACGATCGAGTTGAACACCACCGACACCGGGCTCCGACCCGATCCGGAGAGGAGGTACCCCACCAGGAGCAGACCAAGGACCAACCCGTAACGCTCCTGAAAGGCGATGCCCCAGGATCCCTTCACGAGGCGCGCGGCTGGCCTTCGGGTGGGCGGGTTGTCAGCTGTCATCGCCGGGCGAAGTCCGTCGGTCCCGGACGGCTTCGGCGGCTTCCAGGAACACGTCGGGATGACGCTCGCGGACTTCGGCGAGCACGACCGAAGCCATGCTGTTGCCCACTTTGCCATGCTCGGCGATCCAGGCGGTCCGGGTCGCCTCCTCGTCCTCGAGCGCCTTGGTGACGGCGGCGACCTCCTCATCACCGACATCGAATCCCAGGAGGGCATTGAAGAAGGGGACGATGTCGGCTCGGTAGTCGTGGCCCTCGGCCTCGAACTTGCCCGGGACGACGCGGGCGGCGTTCTTCGTGTCGATCAATGTCTGAACGAAGGTGGTTATGGGGATCCAGCGTTGCGAGCGTGGGATCTTCCGCGGTCTGGTGGCCGGTGGCCCCAGCCAGGACGGTTGTTGCACCAACAGCTCGGGACCGAACAAGACCACTCCGTCGTTGGTGTGGCTGATCATCACGTAGCGAATGGCGGCGCGACGGGCAGGGTCCATCGCCTCCCATTCGCTGATGTTGTCGAACACTCCGACCAGGGACTGGTCGATCCCCGCCCCACCGGCGAGCACTTGGGTCTTCCACTCGCTCCCATGGGGGGTCCCGATCCAGATGGCGTAGTCGACTCCGGCCGAGACCAGGCCGGCCGTCCCCTGTCCCAGGAAAGCGTCCTGACTGGTCCAGGCGCCGAGACTCTCCCCGAAGACGACGAACTTGGGCCGTTCCGCCTCGGGGATTCGGGAGAGCCGCTCCGTCAGCGCCGCCATGAGCCGTTGGAACTGGTCACGGCCGTGGCTCACCCGGTCCAACGACAGAGGCGACGGTCGCTGGGAGTACTGCATCGCCAGGGTGGCGCAGTCGCCCCGGGTGAGGAACTCCATCGCCCCGGCTGCGGCATAGTTGACGTAGCCGGTGCCGGTTGGCGAGCAGACGAGGAGCCACGACCGTTCGAACGCCCCAGTGCGCTCCAGCTCGGCAATGGCGAGTGCCACCCGTTCGTCGGCCGTGGGGGTCGCATCGAGACTGACGTAGGCCCGGATCGGGTACTCCTTGGGCGGCTCACCCACCACCCGCTCGATCTCCCGGGGGCGACGAGAGGTCCAGACGAAACGGCGGCCCATCCGGGACATGGTCTCGTACGGCACCAGGCTGCCTGGGGCACCGCTCAACTCCACGGGCAACGGTGGCACGTCGAGGGCGGGCTCCGTCTTCTGCTCCCGCCCTTCGATCATCCGGGCGACCTTCGCCGCGGCGAGTCTGCCCCCCCATCCCACGGCGCCGAGCACGGCGACATGACCCAGGGGCCGCCACACGGACTCGTCACCGGGGAGCACTCGCGCTGCCAGCCGCGCCACCCGATCGGCCATGATGCTCTCGGCGTGGCCGGCGACAGTCGACCCGACGGTCACGGCCGCGGCCAGCGTCAAGGACTTGGTTGCGGATATCTGAGACGGCTCGAGACCCGATCCCTCATCGAGGCGCTCGGCCTGACGTCGGGAGTACTCGCGGAGGCCGGCGACACCCCCTGCGATCAGAGCGGTGCTCCCCATCCCTCCGAATCTGGCACGGGCGCCGGAAGCGACGATCGACTCGTGGCCGAGACCGACCATGGCTCCCGCGGCACCCACCGCCGACAGCACCCAACCCGCCGACCGTCCGGCGGCACGTGACAACGGCTCACCCTGTTGCTGGCCGAGGACTCGCTGCAAGCCGATGCCGGCGCCAATGGCGGCGATGTCGACGGCGATCGAGGCGCGGCTCCAGCGCCGGTGACCCGGGTCGTCGGTCACATCTCCGGCAAGCACCCGCGCCGACGTCTGCAGGAGCTCCTGCAAAGCCGAGGCGGTGGTCTCGATGAGGAGGAACGACAGACCGGTCACCAACGCCTGGTCGGAGTCGGTTCGAGTGATCAGGGTGCGTTGGAACGTGTGCGGGATGGCGGCGGCGCCGACCAAGAGCCCGGTCTGACTCGCCCTGCGTCGCAGCAGTTCCTCTGAGATGTTCGCCATCAGCCTCTCATTGAGCGGGGACCAGCACGGCGTTGACGACGTGGGCCAACCCGTTGCTGGCGGCGACGTTACTCACCGTGATCGTCGCCTGGCCGTCGACGATGGTGAGCCCCTGTTCGACCAGGATCGACAGCTCGGACCCGTCGGCGGCGGTGACCGAGGTGAGGGCTTGGAGGTCGAATCCGGTCAGCTCTCCTTCCACCACGTGACGGAGGAGGAGCGCTGATAGGGCTGCGGGGTCCGTGGGCAGGGCACCGGCCGCGGCGAACGCGTCGTCGGTCGGGGCGAACACCGTGTAGGGCCCAGGGCCGGAGAGCATCTCGGTCAGCCCGGCGACCTCGACGGAAGCGAGGAACTGCCCGAACTGGCCGGCCTCGGTCAACACGTCGAGCACACTTCCTTCGACCGCCGGGACGGTGGTCACTGGGGCGCGGGTGGTGGTCGTGACCGGGGTGGGCTGCGTGGTGGGCGCGGCTCCGGGAGCGGTTGTCCCGGGGGCGCCCGCGGTGGTGGTCACCGGCGGTTCACCGGCCTCGGCCAGGGCTGCCTCGAACGCACGGAGGGTGGCCGCGTCGACCACGCCCGTGGCCGGCACCCCGAGATCCTCCTGGAGGGCCTTCAGGGCCTCCTCGACCTGACGGGACCAGATCCCGTCGACCTCTCCGTCGTAGTACCCCGCGCTGATGAGGATGCCCTGGAGGGCACCTACCTGAGCCGAGGTCTGTCTTCCCAGGATCGCGGCGAGCGCGGTCTGAGTGGGCGGGTCCATCAGACCGGTCTCGGGGAGCCCGGCGTCCTTCTGCAGCTCCTCGACGGCGGCGATGGTCGCGGGGCCATAGATGCCGTCGATGCGACCGGTGTAGAAGCCGGCCGTGGCCAGGTCGGTCTGGAGGGCGGAGACGTAGTCGGAGACCCACTGGCTGGCTTCGGCCTCGTCCTCGATGCATCCGGCATCGGCGAAGAGCCGGACCCAGGCGACCTCGAGCGAGTAGGCCGCCGAGGAGAAGGCGACTCCCGCCTCGGCCACCGTGGTGTCGTCGGAGACGTCGCCGGCGGCGGCGAACGCCGCCTCGGCGGCCTCCACAGCCTCGATGGACTCGGGATCGACCAGGTCGACGGTGACCCCCGGCGTCGGGTCGGCCTCCACGGCCTCCTGGAACGCCTGACCTGACTCGACCGCGGCGTCGCGCCGGCTCCAGATCGGACGCGGCGTTCCTCACCGCCCCGACAGTGACTTCCACGTCTTCGAAGAGACCCCCATAGTCACCAAGGGCGGAGATGTAGGCCTCCATGTCAGAGCAGAACTGGGCTTGGAGCACGGCGACGTCGACCGCCTCCTCGTCGCCGAACAGGGAGCAGCCGGTTAGGGCCACGACCGCCACGACGGAGATGACCAAGAGACGGGATCGGCTCACGGCACGTCCTCCGTCAAACACGAGCCGGCTCCGCTTCGTTGGCAGTGAGCGCCTTGGCGAAGTGGGTGAGCGCCGTCTTGGTCTTGGTCTGCTGCTCTCCGGTGACATCTACACCCCTCTCGATCAGGTAGGACCTCGTCTCTGCCGCAACCCGAAAGATGTCTGCCGGCGGGCACTTGGTGGATAGCTCCAAGACCCGTGTCCCGTTCGGGTAGAGCCAGAGCTCGGCGACCATCGCGCGTTCCAGGCCCGCGAGGCTCGAACTTGAGCTTGAAGATGTTGATCGGGCCGAGGATGCTCAGGTCCGAGAGACGAAGCCCCTCGGGTGCGTGCTGACGGTAGAACTCCTTTTGCGTCTTGGAGAGGAGGTCTCCCACCTTGGCCTTCCGACGCACCACCCGGCGCACCTCGTCCGCCGTGGACTTCCCTTTGACCGAGGCGGAGCAGACGAAACCTCCGGGCATGGCGTCGACTTCGACCGAGGCCCCGCTGAGCCTGCCCACGATCTCAGGGGTGACCGGACGGAGCTTGACCACGGTGTCACCGGCACCGCCCTGGATGCGGCGGGCCCTGACCACGAGGCCGGCCGCCTGAAGACTCAGATCTGGTGTGTCGAAGAAGATGACCTGCCTGATCTGGGCGTCGAGAGGATCGATGCCGAGGAGCTCGCCGACCGACCGGATCTCGGTGTCGGGGACGGTGAGCTTCAACTCCACCGTGTCCGCGACCTTGGTCAGACGAAGCAGCTCGGCCAGTTGGGCGTCGTCCAGCACTCTTCTCGTCGTCATCTCCGGACCTCCGGCGGTTTGGTGGCGGCTGATTCTGATGATCAAGCTACTGCGAAGGCTGGTGGCGGCCTTCATCCACATGGGGCGATTGAGATCGCGCCATACTCGTCGGATGGCGAGAACCGACAGACGATGAGCGCGCTCGTTGTCATCGCAGTGGTGTTCATCGCCTACTCGGTGGTGGCGACCCGACTCGACCGTTGGTCGATCACCGCCCCGATGGTGTTCGTCCTCACTGGAGCGGCTTTGGGGCTAATCGCCCCGAGTTGGGTCGGATTTCTCGGCGAGCCCGAGCCGGTGAAGCTGATCGCAGAGGTCACCCTGGCACTCCTGTTGTTCGCCGACGCCTCGACCCTTCGGTGGAGAGAGCTGCGCGAGGACGGCGTCCTTCCCACGCGGTTGCTCCTCGTCGGGTTCCCGTTGACCGTACTGGCCGGTTTCGGGGTGGGGATGCTGCTCGTGCCCACCGCTGGGTGGGCCGCCGCTGCTCTGATCGCCGCCATCCTCGCACCGACCGACGCCGCCCTGGGTCTCGGCGTGTTCACCAATCGCCGGGTCCCCGGTCGGATCCGCCGAGCCCTGAACGTGGAGAGTGGGCTCAACGACGGCATGGCCACACCCCTGGTGACCTTGTTCCTCGCATTCTTGATCACGGAGGAGGGAGGAACGGGGAATTGGGTGAGCGAGTCTGTGATCGATCTGGGCATCGCCCTGGTCGTCGCACTGGTCGTCGGGTTCGCCGCAGGGCGCCTGATCGCCATGGCGCAGACCCGGGGTTGGACGTCCGCCGTGCCCGAGCGTTTGGCGGTCCTCGCCACCGCCCTCCTCTCCTATGCCGGCGCCGTCGTCATCGGGGGGAACGGCTTCGTAGCGGCGTTCGTGGCAGGCCTGGTGTTCGCTGTCGCCTCACGTGGCGAGCTCCACGAGGCGACCGAGTTCACCGAGGACCTGGGGCTGTTCGCCTCGTTCCTGGTGTGGGCGATCTTCGGGGCCCTCCTCCTCGCCCCCGTCCTCGAGAATGGTTTCCGCTGGGCGCCGGTCCTCTATGCAGTTCTCAGCCTGACGGTGATCCGCATGATCCCGGTTGCGTTGGCGATGGTCGGCTCCGGGCTTCGCCTGTCGAGCAAGCTGTTCATGGGGTGGTTCGGGCCCCGCGGGCTGGCGTCGGTGGTGTTCACGTTGCTTGCCTTCGAGACGCTGCAACACGAGGGTCTGGTCTCCGCACCGCTGGTCGAGTTCGCCTCCTGGACCGTGTTCCTATCGGTGATCGCCCACGGCATCACCGCCCGGCCCCTGGCGAGGATCTACGGCGCCGGTGTGGCCGACGAACCGGTCGAGCAGATGACGACCCGCACCCCGCACCGGGAGCCGGTGCCGCGATCCCTCGCCTCTCCGGGCAAGGGACACGACCTCACCTGAGGAAGCGCGCGCGTCTCCCTGCCGGGTGTTTCAGCTGCTCGCCATCCGATTCCGGGTCATCGTCGCCGAGCCGGCGTGAAGCGCCACGTCGAGGAAGAGCCCGATGAAGATGCCGAGGATTCCCCATGGCGCCGCGGCGTCACCCGCGACGTAGCCCACGGTGTAGAGGGCGGTGGTCCAGGGCAGGAAGACGATCCCGAGAATGGGGAGGATGACCCCGCCACCGAAGGCCCGCTCGACCCAGTCGGTGAAGATCCACAGGGCACCCACTCCGAGCCGGGGGCTGACCCCGATGAGGATGAGTAAGAGACATCCCATCGCCTAACCGTCCGCTCTCAGAAAAGCACACATCGAAGACCCTCCTCACTGGCGTGGCGTAAGTAAACACCAAACGCGCCGGCCGCGGCATCATCCGATGTGGGCGAACCGCGATTCACCCAAAGTGGGCGCTTCTGTGCGAAGGTGCTTCCCACCGGAGGCGGCCCACGAGTCTCGCGACAGGGTGGCGCAGGGCCATCGTGCTGCGCATCTGTGAGACCAGGCCCGCAACCACCGGCACGATGTAGTGGCGTACCACCCGACCAGTCGTCGGCGAGACAGCTGGGTCGTGGCCGCCGAGTCGAACTCCTCCAGGTCGACGACACCGAGGATGAGCATCAGACCGGCCACTATCACCGCTGGCGCCACCGGTGGCTGTGAGCACGCTGAGGATCGCCATCGGAGAGATCGGCCACGATAGGCGATACGGCGAGAGCCAGGGCGCCGACACCCACTCCGACCAGGATGATCACCCACGACCAGGTGACACCAAGCGGCCACCTGGTCCCGGTGCGAGGGCGAATCCGACGCCGACATCCCGATGACGATCGCCACCTCGTAGTAGGAGATAGGCGAGAGAGGCCGAACACCACGGCGAGGGCTCCACCCCACGAGCCAGCCCAACAGAGTGGCGAGAAACCCGCTGTCGTCGATTGCATCGACGAGCCCCGCCCCGAGCATGAACCCGGCGAAAGCGCCCCAGAACGGGATGATCACCCGCATCGCCAGGTAGCCCCTGAAGCAGAATCCCGCTCCGATCACCACGGCCCAGGATCCCGATCAGCACATCACTCACCAATGACCTCCAGAGATGGATCGGCGACGCGACACGTTATCCCTACGCAAAGGCCCTGGTGAGTAGTTTGCTGCCGCACAAGGAGCATCGATTGACCCGACACAACAGTCGCAAAGAGACCTCACCCCGGTTTTGGGGCGGTCTCGTCATCCTCTTCATCGTCGTGGTGTTCATCGTCATCAACCGGGACAAATGTTCAGGTTTCCCTGGTGTTCGCTGAAGTGACCATGTCTCTCTGGCTTGCCTTGACTATCGCCGCCGGGCTCGGATTCGCCGCCGGTTGGCTGATCGGCCGGCGACGCCGCTGAAGCCCCTCGCCCGACACCCCTAGCTCATCCCCCACATGGCCCGTTGACGGCGAAACCGAGGGGTTCTCCCCATCTGTCCCATAGGTCACTCCTCGACCGGCTTCTTCGGCTACAGCCCAGCGGCCGGGTGGATGACAACACGAGACCGCAGCGGCGACTGCCAGCCCTTGTCTGTTGGCACCCCGAGGGCCCGAGGCCTCGAGACCTTGAACGCCCCCAGGATCGTGGTGAGACACGTCCGATCCGTTCACCCCGTGCGGCGACATCGCGTCCACACCGCCGGGTAGATCGAAGAGCCCGTGGGGTTCGTTGCGCTGAGAAAGATGAGAATCGAGGGCACCGTCTCGAGTTCTCCGCCAGCCAGTCGACGAGCGCATGACATCAGAGGGTCTGCACTCTCCGGCCTCCTCGGCGGCCTCGCGACGGCCGGCATAGACGCTCCCGGTGAGGATGTCATATGCCTCCCGTAGATCGGACCGAGTCGCCGCCTCGTCTCCTTGTCGATGACCTCAATCATCCGCCAGTTCTGGGCGTTGCTCCCCGACGGAGCACGGATGGCGGCGTCGAGGATCCGTGCGATTGCCTCCTCCGATACCGGCTCGTCGCTGACCCGTCGCATGGCCCGGGTGGTGTAGAGCGCTTCACTGAGTTCCATCGGGCCAACCCTAGGGAGCCGGCCCTCGCCCCAGGAGGGCCGGCTCTCGGACAACCCCTCTATTGCTGCCCCCGGCGGCCCTATCAGT
>CAVVSY010000010.1:0-18719 GCA_963751005.1 uncultured bacterium | reverse complement strand
CAGATCAGTTCGGGGTAGTCGGCGTAGCTCATCGCACTGCTGGGCCAGTAGCTGGTGCCGGCGACCACTTCGACCGAACCGCTCACCGCCCATTTGGCGGCGGCGAGGGCAGAGGCGAACGACGAGCCGCTCCAACGGATCGTGGGGCCGCTCTGGATGCCGCTGATCCCGCCGAGGTCGCATCCGGGGGCAACGTCGGAGACCCAGCCACGCGGGTCTGCCGGTGTCACCTTGGGTGCCGGGTCCTCGGTCCAGACCACCTGCCCGCCGCCATCGGAGGCGGCCGCCACCCCGCGAACGTCTTGGAACGCCGCGGGGTAGTTGGGTGGTGTCCCGTTGCTGTTCCCTGCCGAGGCGAAGATCACGCACTTGGGGAAGGCCGTCCGGAAACGGTCGAGGGCTGCCCGCAACATGACGAGGGCGTTGTCCGCCGCCGGGTCGGCCGCCGCCACACCAAGTGACAGGTTGAGGGCCGCGATCGACCCCCCCTCCCCATGACGTTCGATCAACCGGAGCAGGGCATCGGTGACATGCCATTCGGTAGTGGGATCGGGGACGTGGCGATGACGACTGCCCTCGTCGTCCCTCTCTGACTGACGCAACCCACCCGCCTTCGCGATCGAGACCCTGTACTGCGGGGCCGAACGTCGAATCAGACCGACGACGAAGGTCCCGTGGCTGGCAGGATCGTCGTTGCCAAGGGTCTCCACGTCCTGCTGATCGTGGATGATGCTCGACGAGACCCAGGACGGAAGAAAGGCGTCCTTGACGATCCCGGAGTCGACTACGGCGATCACGGTCCCTTCCTCGGTGGCCTCGTCGACCTCCGGGACGGTGACGTCCGGGTCATCCCGGGGTGGGATCCGTGAGGAGAAGATGTGCCACTGATACGCCAGCCAGTGGATCGGCGAAGCGGCGATCCCATGACCGGCGAGCACCCGCGCCGCCCGAAGTGGCGCTTCCACGGCAACGATCTCGACGACGCCGAGCACCCTCTCGGCGGCGTCACCTCCCGTCTGGAAGCGCTCGGCGAGCTCTCCCGGGTCAGGGATCGACGGCTCGAAGCCGGCATCGGTCAGGATCGCGATCGCCTCCGGTGTCGACTGAACGGCTCCAGAGCCATCCGTCTCGGGTCTGGCGATTGCGATGAGCCCAGGGATCCACCGTTCGGCGGACTCGTTGTCCATGCTCATGTTCCCCTCCTCTTGGGCGAGCGCCCGGGCTGCCCGCCGGGCAGCGTGCAAGTATACGAAGACCGACCATGTCAGACCGGAGCCAGCGCGCCTCGAGTCTCCTCGACTCCGCCATCGTCGATCCGGCGACCACGATGGCCGATGGGGCGCGACTGCTCGGCGAGCTGAATCCCGGAGAGCTGGTGCTTCGCTCCACCGTCAACCGGGCCATGAGCATGGCGGCAAAGGTCCTGGGGGACCATCACGAGGCGATCGAGCTCGCTCGTGCCGCGATCGAGCTCGGTGTCGAGGCAGGTGATGCCGAGTCGGAGGTCCTCGGCCTCCTGGCACTGGCGGCGCCGATGTCGATCTCGGGCGATATCCCCGGAGCACTGGAAGCCACCGGACGAGCGGCCGGCCGCAGCAGCGACCCCTATCTACGGGCCCGTTGCATGTTCCAGGAGGCCCAGATCCTCACCTTGGAGGGCGAGCTCCCGACGGCGCGGGACGCCTACCTCGAGGCTCTCTCCGTATTCCGACGGGTCGGCGACCAGAACATGGTGCGAGGTGCCCTCGGCAACCTTGGATACATCGACACCCTGGCCGGTGAGCTCGCCCGCGCCGAGACCGAGCTCTCCGAGGCCCTCGAGATCGCCATCGCCAGGGAGGAGGAGGTCGCCATCAGTGGCATCAGCCACAATCTCGGCGTACTCGCCTCCTACCGAGGCGACCTGGTCGGGGCGCTCGAGCACCTGGAGCGGAGCGAGGCGATATTCATGGAGATCACCGGTGCGAGCGCACCACAGCACGTGGCTCGCGCCGAGGTCCTGATCAGTGCCGGGCTGTTTCGTGAGGCGTTGGCCCTGGCTCGGGCCGTGGCCGACGCCAATCGATCGAGTGGGGATGCCGAGCACGAGGGCAACGCCCTCCTGGTGGCGGCGCAGGCGGCGCTCCTCTGCGGGGAGGCGGAACAAGCCGAGGCGATGGCCTCCCTGGCGGTGTCCACCTTGGGAGCCCAGGGTCGTCCCGGCCGGGCAGCCGAGGCGGCCGCCACATTCGTGCAGGCCCGCCTCGCCGTGGACGGTGCCAGCCCTGACCTGGTGGCCGAGGCCCGACGAGTTGTCGACGACCTGGAGCGCGTCGGAGCCGTAGCGGCGGCCGGCTCGGCGAGTCTGGTGGCGGCCAGGGCCGCCCTCGAATTGGGTGACCACGACACAGCTGCCCTCCTGCTGCGCAAGGTGGCCGCCGAGAAGACCGGACCTGTGGAGTTGCGGGTGAGTGGTTGGGTGGCCCGGGCCCTCCTCGCTCTCGAAGCCGGAGACAAACCCGGGGCGGGCAGGGCGATCCGGCAGGGTCTGGCCCTCGTCGACCGTTATCAGGCGGCGTTGGGTGCGACCGATCTGCGCATGGGCATCGAACGTCAGAGCCGCGACCTGGCGACTCTGGGGATGGGTCTCGCCCTCGAGTCGCGGAACGCCCGTCGGATCCTGGCGTGGATGGACGGCACCCGAGCGCGGAGTCTGCGGCATCGGCCGGTGTCGCCGTCGGGTGACACCGGGCTCGACGAGCTGCTCGCTCGTCTCCGTCAGGTCGAGGCCGGGATCAGGCAGACCGGGACCGCCGATAAGGAGCAAACGCGGCAACGTCGCCGTCTCCAAGATGAGATCGCCGGGGTCGCCCGATCCAGGCGCGGTGGGGACGTCGCCGGCGGAGAGGTCACGGTCGCGGCCCTCCTCGACGTCCTCGGAGATGCCTCGTTGATCGAGCTCGGAGTCCACGACGGCATCCTCTTCGGGATCCACGCCAGGGATGGCAGGGTGCGGCGGTTCGAGCTCGGCGACTACGGCGTCGTCGATGCGGGAGCTGGAGCATCTCCGTTTCGCCATGCGTCTTTCGGCGAGAAGAGGGCGCTCGCTCGATCCGGCTCCGCTCGCCGACCTGGACCGCCGGATTCTCGGCGGGATCGAGCTCGGCGACGAGCCGGTGGTGATCGTCCCCCATCCCGGTCTGATGGCTCTTCCCTGGGCGGCGCTGCCCCGGTTGCGGGGCCGGACGCTCTCGGTGCAGCCCTTCTGCCGAGATGTGGGCCAGGGCGCGGGGCCGGAATCGGCGTGAAGGACGCATCGTCGTGGTGGGCGGGCCCGATCTGACCACGGCGCATCGCGAGGTGCGTGAGGTCGGCCGTGTCCACCCGACGGCAACGGTGCTGGAGCCAGGGGTCGGGGTCGTCGAGACATGGGAGGCCCTCGATGGTGCTGCATTGGCTCACGTCGCCAGTCACGCCGTCTTTGCCGTGGAGAACCCGATGTTCTCGTCACTGCGGCTCGGCGACGGAGATCTCAATGTCTACGACCTGGAGCGTCTCTACCGGCCCCCCGACCTGGTGGTCCTCTCGGCGTGTGACTCCGGGTACTCCGAGACCCGAGCCGGAGATGAGCTGACCGGTCTCACTTCCGCCCTGCTGAGCATGGGGACTCGCAACGTGGTGGCCAGCGTCGGCCTGGTGCCGGACTCGGATGCCACCCCCGACCTCATGGTCACATTCCACGAGGGGCTGGTGCAGGGTGTCGAGCCGGCGTCGGCGTTGGCCCGGGCCCAGGAGACGATGTTCGCCGACCCCGACACCTTCGTTGTCGCCGCCTCGTTCATCTGTGTCGGAGCCTGACCCAGCCATTTCTCGGGTTGGGCCGAGCCCGCGCCCTGGTGCGTCCTACGATCTTCTCATCGACGCGTTGTCACACGGGGAGTTGTTGGTGCGGGCCGCTGCTGGCGAGCGGGCGGCTTGGGATGCCCTCGTCGATCGTTTCGGCGAAATGGTGTGGTCGGTGGCGCGGAGCTTCCGTCTCGACGAGGCAACCGCCAAGGACGTGAGTCAGACGGTATGGCTCAGACTCGTCGAGAACATCCATCGCATCGATGATCCGGAGCGTCTCCCCGGGTGGCTGGCGACAACGTGTCGCCGTGAGGCACTGCGGGTGGCGAAAGCCCGGGACCGGATGATCCCCAGCGAGCTCGAGTACGAGATCGCCGACCCCGGACCCACGATCGACGAGATGCTGATCGACGACGAGGAAAACCGCATCGTCGTGCGCGCCTTCGCCACGCTCGACGAGACCTGCCGTCAGCTGCTTCGTCTGTTGACGGTGGAGCCCGCCTTGAGCTACGAGGAGATCTCCGACATCACAGAGCGCCCGGTGGGGAGTCTCGGGCCCACCCGATCCCGCTGTCTGGACAAGCTGAAGAGCGCAATCTCGCGTATCAACCGGCAGGGTGGTGACTCTTGACTTCAGGAGGTGAGCACTGTTGAGCGAATTCACGACTTCCCGAGAGAACGATCGAGACGATGATCAGATACTGGCCCGACTGCGTGCCGGTCTCGCTCAAAGCGAGCCCGCACCGGCCGACTTGAGGGACTTCGCCTCGGCCGCGTTCACGTGGGGCAGTATCGATGCCGAGTTGGCGAGTCTCGACTACGACTCCGTCGAGGAGGACATCCCGGCCGGAGTCAGATCCACCGCCACGGCCCGCATGTTGTCGTTCCAGGCAGGTCAATGGATGCTCGATATCGAGTTCGACCCTGTCTCGGGCCGGTTGCTCGGGCACATCTCACCCCAGGCGGCGTACACGGTCGAGCTCCACACCAGTGGGGCCCTCTTCTCTGTCGAGTCCGACGAGCTCGGGCGGTTCGAGGCGAACGGGGTGGCTTCGGGCCCCCTGAGCATGGTTCTCCGCTTCGCCGACAGGCTCACGATCAAGACCCAATGGGTCGTCCTCTGATCGGGCGAGCCGGCACAGATCGACGTATCTGAGCCGGGCCGGCCGCCTCTTATCCGACATGCCGTCGCTCTGGTGACGGATCGAGAGAGGAGAGCCGAATGCTCTACATGTCCCAAGCCGAGGGGTCTCCCCGGGCTCACGTCTGGATATGGGCCCAACGCCCGTTCCAGGCGGTGCAGAACCCGGTCAAGAGATACCTGGGAAACCGCTCAGTGGGCCCCGGCTTGTGGAAACGGCCCTCGAGTTGGCTCCGGGTCGGGGGGAACCTGCGACCCGCCCACTAGGGAGAGCGACCGTCTCACGGGGGAGGTCCGCGAAACGAAGGGAGGCCGGAGGGTTCCCAGATTGCAGGGGGCCGATGGCAGGGGAGAGACTGAGCAGACGGAGATGATGGGGACCGCCGCGAGGCGGTCCCCATCCATTTGTCGGCAGATGCGGCAGAAGTCTCCGGGACACATGTTTCGACCCCGGGCCCGTAAGGGCCCGGGTCGGTTCCCCCATGTCGGATGCCTCGATCTCGGTCCGCCCGGCCTCACCGAGAAGCCTCGCCGGCGGGTGTTCGTGGACACCTCCGCCGGTATCGGGATAGAGGGGAACGCAGGGCCCCAGATACGCGTTGTGTGGGGACATGGAACTTGGAGTAACCAGCTTCGCCGAGACGATTCCTTCCTTGGGCGGCGAATCCGTCTCGCATGGGGAGAGACTGCGTCAGATCCTCGAAGAGGTCGAGGTCGCCGAGGGCGCCGGTCTGGACGTCTATGGGCTGGGGGAGCACCATCGGCCCGACTTCGCCTCATCCGCCCCTGCCGTGGTCCTGGCCGCCGCCGCCGGCAGGACTTCGAAGATACGTCTGTTCCCTGCCGTGTCGATCCTGAGCACCGACGACCCCGTTCGAGTCTTCCAGCAGTACGCGACGTTGGATCTCGTCTCGGGTGGTCGTGCCGAGCTGTTGGTCGGTCGGGGTTCCTTCATCGAGTCTTTTCCATTGTTCGGCCACTCGCTCGAGGACTACGACGAGTTGTTCTCGGAGAAGCTCGATCTCCTGTTGGAGATAAGGGACAACGAGGGCGAGCTCGACTGGTCGGGGAGGTTCCGGGCACCGATACGGGGCCAGGGGATCTTTCCGCGGCCGGAACGACCACTCCCGGTGCGAGTCGCGGTGGGTGGCACGCCGCAGTCGATCGTCCGGGCGGCGACCCGGGGGCTACCCGTGGCCCTCGCCATCATCGGGGGGAATCCGGAGCGGTTCGCCGGATTCGCCGATCTCCATCGCAAGACCCTGGTGGAATCCGGGTTCGACCCCGCCGAGGTCCCCCTCTCGGTGCACGCACACGGATATGTCGCCGACTCCGACGAGCAGGCGGTCGAGGAGTACTACTCCTCGTATGCCGCCGCCATGTCACGTCTGGGCAGGGAGCGCGGCTGGGGGCCGATGACCCGGGAGCAGTTCGAGTTCCTGCGATCCCCGGAAGGATCGCTCGTGCTCGGCGATCCCGAGACCGTGGCCGCCAAGATCGCCCATTTCGTCGATGTGCTCGGCGTCAACCGATTCGAGTTGCACATCAGTGTCGGGACCCTGCCCCACGATCGGGTGCTGCGGTCGATCGAGATGCTGGGGACGAAGGTGCGGCCACTGCTCGCCGACCTGGGCTGAGTGGTGGTGGCTGCTGCCGCGATCAGGCGGTGAGAAGCAGGAGACTCCGCCGATCGGGGGACTCGCGACGTCGCAATTCGAGACGGGTCTGATCGGCGAAGGGGTTGATGACCTCGTCGATTTCGTCGAGCCCCTCATCGGCGGGCCGGGCAAAGTGCCGTCGGGTGACCGGTCCCGTCACCTCGGAGACGAAGCTGACCCCGATGTGCCCGCAGATCTCACAGATGGCCCGTTCCACGCCACATGCGACGACCGTGAGCACCTGTTGATGCAGGCACTCCCCGGGACGGGTCCTCGGCCTGATGGCCACTTCGATCGCTCCCAGCGCTAGTTCCGCCATCGCCCAATGGTTCCAGAGAACTGCCTCGGATGACCATGGGCCAGAAGTCCCATCTGTGGACAAAGGACGACGGCGTTGTCTACAGCAACCCCGGGTTCGCATGGAGTCACCGATCCGAGTCGGCCCCACCCGGCCGTCGTGGAGCTCGATGACCCGGTCGGCGATCGCGAGGGGCGCCGGATCGTGGGTGGCGACGATGGCGGCGATGCCGCTGTCGTGCACCAGCCTGCCGATCAGCTCGACGATCACCCGTCCCGGTCCTGGAATCGAGCTGACCGGTGGGCTCGTCGGCGAGGAGCAGTCGCGGCTCGTTGGCCAGTGCCCGGGCGATGGCGACCCTCTGTTGCTCACCACCGGACAGCTCCTCCGGCCGATGGTCCACCCGGTCCCGCAGACCCACCATCTCGAGGAGGCTCCTCGCCCGGGCCCGTCGCTCGGCAGGCGCCGTCTTGACCAAGCGCAGTGGGACCTCGACGTTCTCGGCTGCAGTCAGGATCGGGATCAGGCCGAACGCCTGGAAGATGAACCCCACCTTGCGTCGTCTCATCTCCGCTCGGGCCGTCTCGTCCATCCCGGTCACGTCCTCGCCGTCGAGGGTCACCGAACCGCTGCTGGGCTGGTCGAGACCGCCCAACAGGTTCAACAGGGTGGTCTTGCCGCTGCCCGATCGTCCCCGGATCACCACGAAGGAGCCGGGATCCACCTCCAGCTCAGATGCCTGAGAGCCTCGACCTCGACCGGTCCACCCTGATAGGTCTTCCCCAGATCGACTGCATGGAGGAGATGCGTCACGGTGGCCGTCTCAAGACTCATCGTCGGATCGCTCCTGGTCGGGCCACACGTTGATGTGGTCCGGGTCGAGGGTGAGACGCACCCGTTGCTGGAGCTCCAGGGCATCGACATACTCATGAGGTAGCTGGAGGCGGCCGGCCCGGTCGAGCACTGCGAACTCCTCGCGCGATGGTCCGATGCTCGCCCTCGGCGGTCACCTCGGTCCGACGGAGGACCTCGCTGCTGGTGCGGCCGTCGCGGATCGCCACGGTCCGGTTGACATGCTCGGCCACCAACGGGTCGTGGGTCACCACGACGATCGTCACCCCATGCTGTTGATTCGCCGTGCGCAAGACCTCGAATATCTCCGATGACGTCGCACTGTCGAGCTCGCCGGTGGGCTCGTCCGCGAAGAGGACCCTTGGGTCGTTGGCGATGGCGGTGGCGATCGCCACCCGCTGCTGCTCCCCGCCGGACAGCTCTCCCGGACGGTGGTCGTGCCGTTCGGCGAGCCCGACCATGTCCAGCAGCTCCATGGCGCGATGCCGTCGATAACCCGCTTTGCCGCCGTCGAGGGTCATCGGCAGCTCCACGTTCTCCCGGGCGCTGAGATAGGGAAGGAGGTTGCGGGAGGTCTGCTGCCAGACGAAGCCGATGATTCGGCGTCGATAGCGGGTCCGGGCCCGGCTGTCGAGGTCGAGGAGGTCGTGCCCGGCCACCGAGACCACTCCCGCCGAGGGCGTGTCGAGACCGCCCAGGATGTTGAGCAATGTCGACTTGCCGCTCCCCGATGCCCCGACCAGGGCCAGGAACTCACCATCGCCCACCATCAGGTCGAGCCCTTGCAGGGCGACCACCTCGAGATCGGCGATCTTGTAGATCTTCACCAGGTTGTCGCAGACGATCAGAGGCTCGACGGTGGCGGTGAGCCCGGGAATCGACGACGTGACCGGAGGGGTGGTCATGGCTGGTCTCCGACCCTGAGGATGGTCGTCAGTTCGTCACGCCGGCTCACCACGGAGAACATAACCACCGCGATGCCGAGAGCACCGATCAACCCTGCGGTCAGGATGGTGAGCTGATCCCAGTCGAAGCCCGCCGCAGTGGGAGCGAGCCCTCCGGTGAAGGCAGTGAGGTCGAGGGCCGGCCCGAGGGCGACGGCGGCCAACAGGCCCGCGGCTACTCCGACCAAGGTCCCGACCAGCACTCCGGGCAGCTGCTCGAGGAGCGTCACAGCGAGCGCCTGGCCAGAGTCGAGCCCGACGGTGCGGAGATACGCGAGGTCGCGGCGGCGCGGAGCAGAGGTGATCGAGAAGGCGGAGATCGCGGCGACAACGGCGAAGAGAGCTGCAGACCAGAAGACGACAGACGATCCCAGGACCCCCCAGCGGATGAAGGGGTCCCCGGCCACGGCCGCCAGCTCCTCGTAGCGAGAGATCAGACGGGCGCTGGGCGCCTGCTCGGCGAGATTGGCGGCGAGCTCGCTCCCGGCATCCTCCGTGGCCGACAGGTACCCCACCGTCGGGGCGGCCGGCCGCTCGAGCGCGGTCTCCATCGCCGCCAGGCTCAGCACGACGAAGGGACGGTCCGGAGGGATGTCGGGATAGCGGTCCCTGACCTCACCGACCACCGCAGTGAGCTGTTGCGGTCCCAGGTTCAGGGTGAACACATCCCCGGGGACGAGGTCGAAACCACCCGGCCAGATATCCGAGACGATGACCGGGACCGGGTTGGCGTCGGTCCCCGCGTCGGCTCCCGGAGCCTCGAACATGAACGACGGCAGGGCGATGTCCCCCGGGGTGCCCGAGGTCAGGTTGGCGTACGCCGCGGCGTCGATGGCGAGGGCCTCGGCGCTGTGACGGGCGCTGACGCTGATGGCGATGGCATCGGCGAACGACTGGCCCATCGCAAGATGCTCCCATGGGCCCAGGGTGTCGAAGTCGACGGAGTTGGGAATGACGACGTCGGGACCGAATCCCTTGACCGCGTAGTCGGCTCCGACCTGGTGCCAGGAGACGGCGATCTGTCCCGTGACGATCGAGCTAGCTCAGCGTCGATGCGTAGGTGGCCGTGGCAACGCAGACCACGATGGCGAGGAGGGGGAGATGCGACCCGAAGTCCATCCGGCGGATCCGACGCAGACCGACGAAGGGCACCAGGCCACGAGCCCTCGCCGCCAGCACGGCAAGCACCGACACCAAGTGCGGATAGACACGGATCAGGAGCAGGGCCACCGCGAGGACGACCAGGGTGGGTGCCACCGCCAGCAGGAGATCGAACTCGGCCTCGGACGGCTCCGCCTGGCCTCGTCGGCGGAGCAGGAGAACCGAGCCTGCCGCCACCACCATCACGAAGTACCTCGACCACGACCCGTCGCGTCGATCCCCGCGGGAGGGCCACCAGAGACGAAGGGCGCAGCAGCCCGAGCGGGGCGATGAACACATTCAGCCCGGCACAGACGAGGCAGAGCAGGATGAGGGTGGCCAGGATGACCGTCACCCGGTAGGGCACGAGCGACCCGGTATCGGGGAACAATGCGGCCGCCACGACATAGCCGGCCGACGCGGCCGGGATGACGAGGAGGAGGGCCCCGTAGAGCCTGGTCAGGACCATTTGTCCCGAGGAGCCGCCACGACCCCGTGTCAGCACGATCGCCGTGTGCTGGCGGCGCGTCATCAGGACCGAGAGGACGGCGACGACCGAGACCACTACGGCGAACAAACCCGCCACCGACAGGGACAGGAGCGAGACCGTCTCCGCCCGTTGCGCCTCATGGGTATCGAGGAGCCCGCCCAATTGGGTCACGACCGTGTAGTCGGTCGGCTCCCTGCTCACCGCCGAGTACTGGAGTTGGAAGGGCGTGAGCTCCGCCTGCAGAGTGTCGGCGCCTGCTGCGACGACCAGGTCGGGGTCGACAAAATGACGCCAGACATATGACCGACCTGCCTCCCCGGTCACCCCCAGCATCGGCCCGTAGTCGTCGGGGCCCATCAGACCGGTGGCGTAGATGACGCGCAGGTCGGCGTTCTCCCTAATCGCCGGCAGATGCAGGCTGGGGTCGCCATACCAGTACTCGTCGGCCACGTCGTCGAGCTCGATGATCCCGGAGATCGACATCACGAACCGGTAGTCGAGCTCGTCCCCGGACAACCCGAAGACGAGCCGGTCGGTGGGGTCGGGGGTGAGCACCACCCGGCGACCTAATTCGAGCCCCATCGCCTCGGCGGTGGACGCCGGACCAGCCACCTGGAAATGGGGGACCTCGGTCAAGACACACTCGATCTCCACCGCCACGCCTGCTGAGAGCTCGTCGATGAGCTGGGTCTGCGCGTCCGGCTCCTCGGGACAGGCTTCCCCCACCAGGATCGCGACTGGCGCCTGCGTCTGCGGCAGCTCTCCGCTGACGAGATCGACCCGGTCCTCGATCCCCTCCTGGTATCGATATCGCAGATAGACCGGGAACGGATGTGGCATGTCCTCGCCAGGCATCGCTGCCACCTCGAATCGCGGCGTGTCGACCAGGAAGTAGTGACCCGAGATGACCCCTCGCAACGCCGGCGGGATCTCCGAGCTGGCGAACGCGTCGCCGGTGTCGCGAACCGATCTGAATGGGTCGCCTGGCGGCCCGGCACCGATCCTCCCCAGACGCTCCACCCGGATGTTCCTCTGCGCCGGCTCCGGCTCGCTCACAGTGGCCCTGAGGTCGTCGTCGGCCACGAGTTCCAACAGGCGCGGGGCCGCGGCGAGGAGGAAGACGGCGAGGAGGGTGGAGAGGGAGATCCCGATCACCACTGCCGGCGTCGCCATGAGTTGTCGCCAAAGTGCCTTCCAGCCCACCGTCATCGAGCCACTTCTCGACGGGGCCATCCAGTCCTCACCCAGCCTGAGCAGGGATCCCAACCCCACTCTTCGCAGCAGGACGGTCATCACGACGACTATCACGGCGAGCACCGCGACGACCGCCAGCTCGAGGCCGATGATCGCCGTCCACGGGTACTCGACGATGACGGCAGGCACCGCTGGCTCCCCGGTCTGGGTCAGCGAGACGAGCGGGAGGAGGGTGGCGGTGAGGACGATGCCGATCAGCGTCCCGAGACCGAGGCTGACCAACACCAAGGCTCCCTGTTCGACTGCGAGCCAGAGACCTAGCTGGCGACCGGAGAGCCCGAGGGCGCGGAGCAAGGCGAACTCCACCATTCGCTCCCGCGCCGACACGGTGGCGCTCACGGCGAATCCGACCGCGGCGAACACTGCGGCCGCGACGAAGCCCAGGGTGAGTGCGCCGATCGTCCCCAGTGCCACCGGATCGGAGACGAGCTGGTCCGCCAGCTCACGCCGGCTCTGCACCCCGCTGCTGTTCAGCGGTGGGGACGCCAGCTCGGCCACGACCATGGAGTCGTCCCCGTCGACCGACATCCAGTACTCACTCGCCCCTGGTGGACCGAGCCCCGGCTCGTAGGCGAGGCTCTGCAACGTGGCCAGGTCGAGCAGCACTGCTTCGCCGAGTGTCAGATCGAGAGTGGGGAACGCGGAGACAGTGCCGGCGATAGTGGCGGAGGCGTCGACGCGAAGGGCCGGCAATCTGACCGAGTCACCGATCGCCACGGAGTTCGCCGTCAGGAAGCCGGGGGAGACGATGATCGGGAAAGAAGCAGGCAGATCCGAGAGGTGCGGTCTCAAACTGAAGTAGGCGGGAGCGGTCCCCGACCCGAGACCGGTCTCGATGTCGACCACCAGACCACCTGCCGAGGCGGACACCGTCTCGATCGATGGGGAGACGGCTGCGCCGATGACGCGGGTGGACGCCACGACCCAAGAGGTGAAGTCGGCGCCGACCGGCGCCGTGGCCCCGTCGGCATCAGTCAACCGTCAGCTGGGCGAGGGTCAATCTCACCGACCTCGAGGCCGTCTCGGCCAGCTGGGACTCGATCTCGATGTTGAGCACCCCCAGCGGATACACCGGCCGGGCCAGAGATCCGTCGGAGAGCCGGCGGTTCAGGTCGAGGACGAGGTCGGCGGGCCCCGAGTTGACCGGGACGTTCCCGGCTGCGATTCGATGGATGTGGCCGTCACCGTCCCGGAGAACCACCCAGACACGGGCATCGAAGCATGTCACCGCTTCGGGGCTCGGCCCGCACTGCTGGCTCGCCGGGTCCTCGGGGACATCCTCGATCGCGTCGAAAGTGAGGGTGAGCCTGCTCGGTTCCCCGGGGAGGTCGAGGGTCTCAGGTGTGGGTCTCCGTGCCGCCAACCCCGCCATCTGTTCGTCGAAGTCCGGCGCCAGATCATCTCTGATCGCGACGACTGCCCCCGCTTCGTCTGCGTCCAGCGCCACGAACTGGCCGAGAGCCCCCGACCCGGCGAGCAGTGGCCCCAGCCTCTGGGTCAAGGCCATGACCGCCGACACCCCGGTGACAGCTCGTTGGGTCTCGACCAGATGGAACTCGGACACCTCGGCTCCGGCCGACATGTCCGGCATCGCTGCGATGTCGGCACCCACGGCATACGCCGCCTGATCCTCCTGGGATCTGATCCAGGTGGTCGAGTAGGCGGCGGCGAAGACTCCGATCCCGATCGCGAGGATCAGCAACAAGGAGGACCGGGCATATCGGACCGGGCGCCGCGCCACCTGCCATGCCGCCAGGGTGCCGACGACCGGGCTGCGCGAGACGGCCAGGCGCTCGGCGAGCCTGGCCAGGAGCGGGACGATGCGGAGGCCGAGAACGGCACCCGCGAGCAGGGCGAGTGCCGGCGCGATCACCAGAAGCGGGTCGACGCCGAACTGACCTCGCACCCTTGCAGTCAGTTGTGGCCCGAGGGTGCGCAGCTGCCAGAACACGAGACCTGCGAGCACGAGGAGGGCGAGGTCGACCCCGGCGCGGGAGGCGGCAGTCTGGGTGGATTGACGGCGGTGGCGCCGTGTCTGGCTTCCGAAGCTCTTTGCCGTCCGGTAGGCCGGCCAGGTGAGTGCCACGATCGACAAGGCCGCGGCGACGGCGGCCAGGGCGAACGCTTCGACGTTGACCACCGGGTCGATGGTGAGGTCGATGGTGGCGAGAGGCCCGACCGTGTTCAGCACCCGCAGTATCGAGGTGGACAGATAAGGCCCGAGTAGCACCGCTGGTGCCGCGATGAGGATTCCCTCCAGGAATGCCATACCCGGCGAGTTGGCCCGGGCCGGCGCCGCGGGATCGGGTCAGTTGGGTCTCGGTGCGGCGCGTGTCGGCGAGCAGGCCTGCGGTCAGAACCAGGGCATAGCCGGCGAGGATCGCCAGCTGGGCCAGCAGAGCCAGGACGCTGGTTCGGGTGACCGTCAGGGACCGGTCGACGTCGGCGAGCAGGGCGGGGAGCCCTGTGGTGACGGTGAAGCCTTCACCCACCGTTTCTCCCTCGACACCGAACTCGGTCGCCGCGGCTTCGTCGAGATCATCCTCGAGACCGGCGACCCCGGAGGCGAGCGCATCGACCTCGGAAACTTCCAGGTCCGTGAAATCCGGGACCACACGCCAGTCGGCTCTGGTGCGCAGTGGGGTGAACCTCGAGAACAATGTTTCGGTGGTCACCACGAATGGGCCGAAGGTGTCGAAGGCCGCCGTCACCTCGCGCCCGGTGAGGGCGAGTGGGTCACCGAACCAGAAGGGGTCGGTGTCGTCTTCGGGGAGATAGAGACCCACCACCCGCATCGTCGACGTGCTCGCCATCGCGTCGATTGGCGATCTCGACCAGTGTCGCCGACAACCAGTTGGAGATCGGCTGCGGCGGCGGCGTGGACACTGGTCTCGTCGCTGCTCCCCGCCCGCGGCCATGCTCCCGTGACGAGCGACGCCGCCTCCTCGATCCCCGGGAAGGCCTGCAGGGAGGCGAGGGCCGTGACGTCGTCGTCGGAACGGCCGACCAACTCGTAGGCGTCTGCCTCGAGGTGCGTATGGACGGTCGACCCGGTGACCGCGAGTGATTCGGCCACGATCGAACGCACCAACCCGTCCACTTCCTCGTAGGACGTCGGGAAGACGCGTGCCTCGACATTGAGGTTGGCATCGCCTACCGGTGCCTCAGCCAGACTTCGCTGCAAGGCGCTCACGGTGACGGCGTCCGCGTAGATGGGCCCTGAGGCGAGGAGGATCGCGGCGAGGGTGATGGTCGTGAACGCGGCGCCGACGATCAGCCAATCGGCTCGCATGCGTTTGAGGACCGCCCTCATCGCCGTAACGAGGGTCGAGACCATCAGTGGCTCTGTCCCAAAATGACCCTCATCGATCTGCCGGGATCATAAGGGGCTGCTGGTTTCGAGACGGGTCCGAGGTTGACGGTCCCCGACCCGGCTAGTACAAAGCGAGCACTGATGAGCAGCACCCCCGTCCTCGCGGCCCACAACTGGTGGTGGTCGACCCCATAGAGGTGGCGACCGCGCGACTCATCACAGAAGCGAACCCGACCCACCTCCCGAACACGAGGTGGGTTTTCTGATTCTGGGCGATCTCCTCGGGCCGGGAGCGAGGAAGAAGAGATGGAATCGATATTCGACATACCGGCAGACCTCCACACCCCGGTCTCGGCATACATGCGGCTCGCCCCGCTTCAGCCCCGCTATCTGCTGGAGAGCGTCGAAGGCGGCCACACCGGCAGATACTCGTTCATCGGGTTCGGTGACACCCGGCGTTTCACCATCGAGGACGAGGGGGTCTTCGAGGGAGCAACCCTCCTCGACGGCGACGTTCTCGGTGGTCTGCGTCACGCATTGGAGACGACACCCGTGTGTGAGCCCTTCGACAGCCGGACCGAGCCATTCGGCGGAGGTCTGGTCGGGGTGGCGGCTTTCGACCTGGTGCGTCGTCTCTACCGGCTGCCGGTTTCGCGCCATCAGCGCACCGGTCCCCTCGGCGTCTACCTGGCCACCGATTCGATCCTGGTCTTCGACCATCTCACCAGGAGGATGGCGCTGCTCCATGCCGGTTCGGACACCGACCGGAGCTCGCTGCGACGTGAGGTCATGGAGATCCTGCGCGGAGCGCTCGCCGGCGCCCACGGGCCGGCTCGTCATGGCCCTGCGGAGCCGAGCATGACCCGTGAGCAGTTCATGTCGGGTGTCGAAGTGGTCAAGGGCCACATCACCGCCGGCGACGTCTACCAGCTGGTCCTCTCCATCAAGTTCACGGGTGAGACCGACGTCGAGCCGTTCGCCGCCTATCGGGGGCTTCGGCTGCTCAACCCCTCCCCATACATGTACTTCATCGACACCGGTGACCGCCAGGTGGTCGGATCCTCACCGGAGGCGCTGGCACGGCTCAATGGCGGCCGGGCGGAGCTTCGCCCGATCGCCGGGACC
The DNA here is from genome assembly GCA_963751005.1 of uncultured bacterium. GTDB lineage: Bacteria > Actinomycetota > Acidimicrobiia > Spongiisociales > ZC4RG35 > JANQRA01. The sequence continues at coordinate 2,679 of CAVVSY010000010.1, read as the reverse complement.
CGGCCGCGGGGAATCGACGACGAGGAGGACGGACGTCTCGAACGCGAGCTGCTCGGCGATCCCAAGGAGGCTGCCGAGCATGTGATGCTGGTCGATCTCGCCCGCAACGACCTGGGTCGCACGGCCACTGCGGGATCGGTTGTCGTCGAGCCATACAAGGTGATCGAGAGATACAGCCACGTCATGCACATGGTGAGTGGGGTGACCGCCGACCTCCGCCCGGACCTCGACGCCTTCGACCTCTTCGCCGCCTCGTTCCCGGCCGGAACGGTCTCCGGCGCACCGAAGCTGCGATCCATCGAGATCATCGACGAGTTGGAGCCGGTGGCACGCGACCTCTACTCCGGGTCGATCGGGTACTTCGGTCATGGCGGATCGATGGACCAGGCCATCACCATTCGGACCCTGGTTTTCGCCGACGGGGGCTACAGCTACCAAGCCGGTGCCGGAATCGTCGCCGACAGCGACCCCGCGTTCGAGCATCACGAGGTCCTCTCCAAGGGAGCCGCCCTCGAATCGGCGCTCGATCTCGCCAAGGAGGGCCTGTGAGCCACGTGCTCGTCATCGACAACTACGACTCGTTCACCTACAACCTGGTCCAGGCCTTCCTCACCGCCGGTGCTCGGGTGACCGTCGCCTACAACGACGACATCGACACGGGTCAGGCCGACGATCACGAGCCAACCCACCTGGTGATATCGCCGGGACCGGGCCGGCCCGAGGACGCCGGTGTCTCGGTCGACATGATCCGCCATTTCGCGGGGAAGGTCCCCGTGTTGGGGGTGTGTCTGGGCCACCAGGCCATCGGGGTCGCCTTCGGAGGCGAGGTCGGAGCGGCGCAGACCCTGATGCATGGCAAGTCGTCGGACGTCTACCACGACCGCCGCACCCTCTACGCCGGTCTCCCCAACCCCCTCACCTGCGGCCGCTATCACTCGCTGGCCGTCTCCGAGGTGGAATTGCCTCCCGAGCTGGTCATCTCCTCGTACACCTCCGACGGCGAGATCATGGGCATCAGACACGCCACGCTGCCCGTGGAAGGTGTCCAGTTCCATCCCGAGAGTGTCCTCACCCCCATGGGACCGCGTCTGGTCGCCAACTTCCTCGTCGACGCGTGCTGACAACCAGTGATCCGATCGAGGTCGACGACGTGAAGGAGCTAGTCGAGAAGATCCTCTCCGGGGCCGCCCTCAGCGAGGCCGAGGCCACCCGTCTGCTCGGCCACCTCACCTCCGACGACATCGATCCGGTCTTGGCTTCGGCCGCACTCGCCGGGTTGAGGACCAGGGGCGAGACTGCCGACGAGCTCCGTGCCTTCGCCCGCGGGCTCCAGGAGATCGCGATTCGCCCCGAGATCGACGACGTGTCCGGGGCGGTGGACGTGGTGGGCACGGGAGGCGACGCCTCCGACAGCCTCAACCTGTCCACCGGTGCCGCTCTTCTCGCCGCCGCATCGGGTGCCCGGGTGATCAAACATGGGAACCGGTCGGTGTCATCGCGGAGCGGGAGCTTCGACGTCCTCGGCGCACTCGGTCTCGATGTTCCCTGGGATGCGACCGCCGCCGGCGAGCGGTTCCGTGACCATGGGTTCACCTATCTCTTCGCCCCGGCGTTTCATCCGGCGATGAAGTCGGTGGCGCCCGTTCGCCAGGCGATGGGCACCCGCACCATCTTCAACCTGGTGGGACCACTGGCCAATCCGGCCCGGACTCCCTATCTCGTCGTCGGAGCCTTCAGCCCCGAGGCAGCCCGGATGATGGCGGAGACGCTCGCAGGCATGGACATCCAGCATGCCTATGTCGTCCACGGGGAGCCGGGCTGGGACGAGCCGACCCCGGTCGGGCCCTATCTCCTGTTCGACGTGACCCCAGGGGCTGTCGTCGAGACCACCGAGGATCCGGCCGATCTCGGCATCGAGCGGTGCGCGCCGGAGTCGCTCCGAGGATCCGATGCCGTCTCGAACGCCGCGGCGATCCGTCGTGTCTTCGCCGGTGAGGCAGGTCCCCATCGTGATGCCCTCGTCCTGGGCGCCTCACTGGCACTCCGGGTCACCGGGGTCTCCGCCGCCGATTCGTTGACCCTTCCTGCGAATGCACTCGAGAACGGCTCCGCCTCCGCCTTGGTGGAGGCCCTGGCCGCCACGGACGTCTCCGGGTCGGGCGATGTCTGACTTCCTCTCCGCGATGGCGGAGTCCAGCGTCGCCCGCGCCCACGCCGCCAAGTCATCCGCCGGGGTGGACGGTCTCCGTGCCCGGGCCGACTCGGCGCCACCGGTCGTGCCCTTCGATCTGGGCCGTCCTGGCTTCGACATCATCGCCGAGGCCAAGCTGGCCAGTCCCTCCGCCGGCCGGCTCGCCCCGGGCGGGGCGGAGAAGGTCGTCGATCTCGCCCTGACCTTCGAGGAGCATGGGGCGGCCGCGGTCTCGGTGCTCACCGAGGAGACTCGTTTCGCCGGGGCCCTGGACCATCTCCAGGCGGCGGCGCGGTCGGTGAGTGTGCCCGTCATGCGCAAGGACTTCCTCGTCGACCCGATCCAGGTGCTCGAGGCCCGCGCATCCGGCGCCTCGGGGGTGTTGCTGATCGCCCGACTGCTCCCGGGTGAGCTGCTCGCGGAGATGACCGACCTGACACTCGATCTGGGGATGTTCGCCCTGGTGGAGGTGTTCGATCGCTCCGACC
>CAVVSY010000009.1:0-64357 GCA_963751005.1 uncultured bacterium | reverse complement strand
AGAGCAATACGTGGAAACCGCCGCTGCCGGGCTAACTCGTTAAGATTGTGTTTGCTGGAGACTGCGGTCGTCGTGTTCGACCGGTCCGTGCTGGTCGGCGTCAACTGTCGGGATCTGGCGAGTCTCGAGGTCGATCGAGCGCTCCGCCGATGGCCCCCCATCTCCCCGATCATCTCCCGGCCATTGCCGAGAGCGGCATCGACAGACCCTACTCTGCCGCCGAGGCCGCCCGTCTGGGTTATCGACCCGCCCTCGTCGGTTCGTCCCTGGTGCCTCGGCCGCACCGGGTGAGCACTGGCCGGGAGATCGCGGCCTGCCGGGCCGTGGTCGCGGGGGCCGACCTTGAGCACCTTCATGAAGATCTGTGGCGTGACCGACGCCGTCGCCGCGGCCACTGTGTCGAGGCGGGGGTGGACGCAGTCGGGTTCGTGTTCTCCGAGTCCCCCGTCGACTCGACCCCGAGGCGGCAGCCGGTATCGCCGCCGCTCTCCCCGCCGGGATGCTCGGGTAGCGGTGTTCCGTCGGCCTGCACATACCGAGGTCGATGCCGTTCTCGATGTCTTTCCCGCCGACGTCGTCCAGGCCGACCACGACACCCTGCCCGCGACCGTTCCCGGCGCTGCCATGCTGCCGGTTTTCCGGGAGAGCGTCGATCAGCGCGGCGGACACCGCCGTTTTCTCTACGAGGGGCCGACAGCGGCGTGGGACAAGGCGTCGACCTCGATCAAGCCGCGCAGGCGGCTCGCCTGGGCGAGATGGTGCTGGCAGGTGGTCTCGACCCGACAACGTGGCCGGCGCGATCGCGGGGGTCAGGCCGTTTGGCGTCGATGTGAGCACCGGTGTCGAACCGCCCCCGGGGGTCAAGGACCCGGCCCTGATTCGCTCGTTCGTGGCGGCGGCCCGGTCCGCCGCCGAGAGATTGGTGAGAGCATGACAGTCGAGACAGCGTCGAGCCACGGTCTCCGCCGACGGCAGATTCGGCCGGTATGGCGGAAGATACGTGCCGGAGACCTTGATGACAGCTCTGCAGAGACTGGAGACCGCCTGCCCGAGTCTCTCGCCGACGGGCTTCCGAACCGAGTTGGCCAAGGAGCAGCCGAGTTCGTCGGGAGACCCACGCCATTGACCACCGCCCGGAGCCTGAGTGAACGATGGGGCGCAACTGTGCTACTCAAACGTGAGGATCTCTGTCATACCGGCGCCCACAAGATCAACAACGCGATCGGTCAGGCGCCTGGCGAAGAGGATCGGCGTGCGGCGGATCGTCGCCGAGACCGGGGCGGGACAACACGGAGTGGCGACAGCCGCCGCCGCGGCGCGGGCTGGTCTGCCCTGCACCGTCTACATGGGGGCGGTCGATGTGAGACGGCAGAGCAGCAACGTCGCTCGGATGCATCTGCTCGGAGCGACTGTGGTGCCTGTGGAGAAGGGTGGCCAGACTTTGCAATCGGCTATCGACGAGGCGCTCCGCGATTGGGTGTCCGACCCCGAGGGCACGTACTACCTCCTCGGGTCGGCGGTTGGCCCGCACCCTTATCCGGCGTTGGTCGCCGAACTGCAGTCGGTGATCGGACGGGAGACCAGGGAGCAGGTGCTCGAAGAGATCGGGAGGCTTCCCGATGCTGTGGTTGCGTGTGTCGGCGGTGGCTCCAATGCGATCGGCATGTTCCGGGGCTTCATGGACGACGAGACAGTGACCCTGCTCGGAGTCGAGGCCGGTGGTGACGGCAGGCCCACAGTGCGACCCTCTCGTCTGACACGGTCGGAGTGCTGCACGGGGCGATGACCCCTCTGCTCCAGGATCCTTACGGTCAGGTACATGAGACCCACTCGATCGCGCCGGGACTCGACTATCCCGGTGTCGGTCCCGAGCACGCGATGCTCCGCGACTCCGGTCGGGCCACTTACGTGATCGCCGATGATCTCGAGGCTCTGGGCGCATTGCGGGAGTGCGCCACCACGGAGGGCATCATCCCTGCGCTGGAGTCGGCCCACGCCTTGGTGGGAGCGAGGAGATGGGCTGGTGAGCACCCTGGCGCCCTGATCGCCGTCTGTGTCTCTGGTCGTGGCGACAAGGACCTCGACATCATCAGGGAGGCCGGCAATGAGTGACCCCGGTGCGGCGTCACCCTGGCGATCGAGGCGGCTGATCGTCCGGCGATCTGCGCCTACTTGACCGCCGGCTATCCAGACCCCGTTTCGTTCCCCGCATTGCTCGCGTCGGTAGCCGCGGCGGCCGACGTGGTGGAGATAGGGATCCCGTTCACCGACCCCATGGCCGACGGTCAGACGATTCAGAGGCGAGTCACGTCGCGTTGGAGCACGGGGTGAATCTCGACTTCGTCTTCGACGTGGTGGGAGACTCGGGCCTCGGCTCGCCGCATGTCTTGATGGGTTACTACAACCCGTTCCTCGCCTACGGGCTCGACCGACTCGTGTCCCGGATGGTGGAAGTCGGGACCTCCGGTCTCATAGTGCCCGACCTCCCCCTGGAAGAGAGCTCGGAACTCGTTGCATCCGCTCGAGGCAGCCGGTCTCGGTCTCATCCAGCTCGTGGCCCCGACGACGCCGGACGACCGGCTTCGTACCCTTGCCGACGCGAGCAGGGGTTTCGTCTACGCGGTCACGGTGAAGGGGACGACTGGTGGTGCAGCCATCTTCGACGCCGAGGTTCTCGAGTATCTGGATCGGGTGAAGGAAGTGTCGCCGACCTTCCGGTTCTCGCCGGCTTCGGTGTCAGGGAGCGTTCTCAGGTCGAAGCGCTCCGCGCCCATGTCGACGGTGTCGTCGTGGGGTCGGCGCTGATCGACGCAATCGACCGCGGTGACGACCCCGCCGAGTTCCTCGAGGCTGCTCAGGCTCCCGATGGAGTTGGTGTCATGATCGTCGTGCTCGAGCCCGGGGTCTCACTCAAGGAGAAGGCTGCCATCGTGCGATTCGTCGAGCAACAGGGTGGACGTCTCCTGGTCAGCGAGTTTGGCGAGACCACCCACATCGGTCTCGTGGATGACAGGCCCGCAGTCTCGCCTCCGACATCGAGACGATGCCGGGGGTTGCCGAGATCAAGGCGGAGGCGCCGCCATATCCTCAGGTGTCGCGCGATTACCGCGAGTCGAACACCGTTGTCGTGGTCGGCGGGGTCGAAGTCGGTGGTCCGGAGGTCGTGGTGATCGCAGGGCCATGCTCGGTGGAGTCGGCCGAGCAGGTGATGACCATCGCCGAAGGTGTCGCGGCCGGGGGCGCCCGCATCCTGCGGGGCGGGGCGTTCAAGCCACGGACATCGCCGTACAGCTTTCAGGGTATGGGGGAGGAGGGCCTGCATCTTCTCGCTGCAGCACGGGAGCGCACTGGTCTGCCGGTGGTCACCGAGGTGGTGGCGACAGAGGACGTCGAGATGGTTGCGACCCATGCCGACATGCTCCAGATCGGCGCACGCAACATGCAGAACTTCCGGCTTCTCTCCGAGGCCGGCGCCCAGTCGAAGCCAGTCCTGTTGAAGAGGGGCATCTCCTCGAGCATCGAAGAGGTGCTCCTGGCCGCCGAGTATGTGGCGTCGGCGGGCAATACCAGGGTGATCCTCTGCGAACGCGGGATCAGGACGTTCGAGACCGCCACGCGCAACACCTTCGACGTGAGCGCAGTACCTGTCCTCAAGCAGAAGACACACCTCCCCGTGATCGTCGATCCCGAGCCATGCCGCAGGCGACCGCTCGCTGGTCCCCGCACCTCGGCCGCCGCGGGCTCGCGGCAGGTGCCGACGGTGTCATCGTGGAGGTGCACAATGACCCGGACAATCGCACTGAGTGATGGCCCGCAGAGTCTGACCATTCCCGGTTTCGCCACGATGATGGGCACCCTGCGAGCGGTGGCCGCCGCCGTCGGCCGAAACATCCGGTGAGCACCGGGAAGATCCGGGTCGGTCCATCGGTTGAACCGTGCCCATGAGCTCGATCCGCGAACTCGTCCAACTCGGCTTCCCCTGGGACGGTTTCGACCCGTTCCTCTTCACCGTCCACCACGTCGACCACTATCCGGCGGGCAACGACCGACTGGGCCCGGTCGACGTCGCTCCTGGGCCGGAACATCGGGTCCGACTTCTCCTATCGGGACGGTTGGAGCATGTATCACGGCGCAACGGTCCCCGGCTTCCCCCAGCATCCCCATCGCGGTTTCGAGACGGTCACGGTGGTCCGTCGTGGGTATGTCGACCACTCCGACTCCCTGGGGGCGACAGCCCGTTACGGCGAGGGTGATGTGCAGTGGCTCACCACCGGTGGTGGGATCATGCATGCCGAGATGTTCCCGCTGCTGGAGCCGGGTGGGGACAACCCCCTGGAGCTGTTTCAGATCTGGCTCAACCTCCCCCCTGAGTCGAAGATGGTCGATCCCCATTTCGGGATGTTGTGGAGCGAGGACATCCCCAACGTCTCTCCCGCTGCCGGGGTGACCATCGATGCCATCGCCGGCCGATTTGGGCCGGCATCCCCGCCCTCCCCGCCTCCCAACTCATGGGCCTCGCGGCCCGATTCCGACTTCGCCATCTGGCTGATCCGGCTCGCCCCGGGGGCCTCCCTGGAGCTGCCCACGGCCGAGGCGGACACCAATCGGACCCTCTACGTCTACCAGGGCGAGGGGCTCACCATCGATGGGACCCGTGTGGCGATGGACACAGGCGCCCGTCTCGATGCCGGTGTCACCGCGAGCCTCCACAGCGATGCCGCACCGGTCGAGGTCCTGATGCTCCAGGGCAGGCCCATCGGAGCACCGGTATTCCAGATGGGCCCGTTCGTGATGAACAGCGCCGAGGAGCTGCGCCAGGCCGTCGACGACTACCGGCGCACCCAGTTCGGGGGCTGGCCCTGGTCGGCGCCCGACCCGGTCCATCCCCGCGGGGAGGGCCGGTTCGCCCTCCACGCCGACGGGCGGATCGAGCACCGCGACCGCCAGAAGGTGTGATCGACGTGACCGGCACGGCAGAGGTCCGACGCGGGTTGGAGATGAGGCGGCGCGAGCTCGCCGCCGAGCTGGAACGACTCACCGAGCCTCCTGTCGGCGGAGCGGCCGTCTCTTTCGGGAAACGGGTCGGGGATGGCACGACCGAGGCTGTCGAGCGTCTCGCCACGACGGCCACGGCCCGTTCGCTCGCCGCATCGATCGCCGACATCGACCGCGCCCTCGAGAAGGTGGATGCCGGCACCTATGGGTTCTGCGACATCTGCAACGAGCCAATAGCCGCGGCTCGGCTGGAGGCCCTGACGGCAAGCACCCGTTGCGTCGGGTGCGCAACGCTCTAGCGTCGGCTCGTCACCCCGGACAAACCGGTCTGCCCGGGCCCGGGCTGGCAGAATCGGGCTCATCAGCTTCCTGGCGGCGGCCCGGCGCCTGGCCGAGGCGACACCTGACTCCCGCAACCGGGTCGTCGACCTGGTCCGGGTCGTGTCCATCCTGGTCGTGGTCTTTGGGCACTGGCTCATGGCGGCGATCACCTTCGAGGACGGGGAGATCGTCCCCGGCCATCTCCTCGAGTTGGCCGATTGGACCCACCCTCTCACCTGGGTCTTCCAGGTGATGCCCTTGTTCTTCTTCGTCGGTGGGTATTCCAACGCGCTGTCATGGCGCTCGGCGCGTCGCAAGGGTGAGCCCTACGCGACGCTGGTTGCGGGCCCGGCTTCGTCGGCTCGCCCTCCCGGTCGTGCCGCTGCTCCTGGTCTGGGGCATCGGCGGGTGGATCGGGCTCCGTCTCGGTCTCGATTGGGAGATCCTGCAGATGGCCTCGCGGGTCGCACTCGTCCCCACCTGGTTCCTGGCGGCATACGTGGTCATCGTGACCCTCGCCCCGCCGGCCCTGGCCCTCTGGGAGCGGACCGGTTGGTGGTCGATCGTGGCCGGCACGGCGCTGGCAGGAGTCGCCGACCTGATGTCCATCGGCGGCGGGATCGTCTGGGTCGGGTTCGCCAACTACGTGCTCGTCTGGGGCACCGTTCACCAACTCGGCTACGCCTGGGTAGACGGGCGGCTGCCGGATCGGGGACGAAGGGCTGCCCTCGCCGTGGTCGGTCTGGCCGGCGCTCTCCTCCTCGTCTGGCTGGGCCCCTATCCGGTGGCCATGGTCGGTCTCGACACCGCCCAGGTGACCAACTCCTACCCGCCCCGGGTGACCCTCGTCTTCCTCGGGATGTTCCAGGCCGGCGTCGTCCTCCTCCTCGAGCCCTCTTCTGACCCGTTGGATGGCCAGGATCGGGGCGTGGACGGGTGTCGTCGCGGTGAGTGGGCGGATCATGACTCTGTATCTCTGGCACCTGACGGCGATGGTGATCGTCATCGGGCTGGGCCTCATCGTCGACGGATGGGGTTTCGGCGCTGGAACCGCTGAGCGGTCCATGGTGGCTCACCAGGCCGATCTGGTTCGCCGTTCTCCTGGTCCCCACCGCGCTCCTCATCGTGGTCTTCGGCAGATTCGAGCGTCCGGAGAGCGACGACCGCCCGGCTCCGGCATGGTGGCGGCCGATCCTCGCCGTAGTCCTCGTCTGCGCCGGGCTCGGGTTCCTCGCTGCGATCGGGATCGCCGACGAGGACGGGCTCAACGGCCTGGTGCTGAGTCTCCCGGTGATCGGAGTCGTGCTTGGGCGGAGTGGCGAGAATGCCTGGCGCCGGCGTCCCCGGTTAGCCAACCCTGCGATCAGGTGAGTCGGGACATCTTCCCGTCGTCGGGGATGACCAACCCGATGAGCCAGCCGACGATGCTCACCACGATCGAGGCGAGCACGGTGTCCCAGAAGAACCCGTCCGAGGTCAGACCGAGATCCCAGATCCCCGGAGAGCCACACGGCGAACTGGAGGACCAGGGCGTTGACCACGAGGAGGAAGAGTCCGAGGGTCAGTGCGATGATGGGGAGGCTGAGCAGCCGCAGGATCGGCTTGACGAAGGCATTGGCCAGCCCCACGATCACGGCGGCGATCAGGAACTGCCACCACGTCCCGGAGAAGTCGAAGCCGTCGATCAACCATTGGGCCACCCAGAGGGCGGCCGCCGTTCCCAAGAAGCTCAGCAGGATCGCCATGCGGTCAATCTATCCCGCGAGGGCGGACGATGTCGGCAAGTGCGCCGGTCGGCTGCGTGGAGCCGCGTGGGTCAATCGTGCATTCGATCGTCGGCTGCCCTGCCGACGACGAACCAGACCGCATGCACCGGAACGTCACCGCGGTTGTAGAGACGGTGGGGCTCGGTCGAATCGAAGGCAATCGAGTCTCCGGGGTCGAGCAGGTACTCCTGGAAACCGATCTGGATCCCGAGCTGGCCGCTGATGATGTAGCCGTATTCGCGGCCGTGATGACGCATCAGGGACTCGTCCGGGGTCGACGCACCTCCGACCTCGTAGGTGGCGTGGAGGAAGTCGACGCCTTCCTCGGTGTCGGCGGTGAGCTCCTCCCAACGGACCCCCGAGGCGAGCTCGATCGATTGACGCTCGCCGGGGTGCACCAACGGGGAGTGGCCGGCACTGGGACGGGGCTCGGGTGGGTGTCGGTGAAGTCGTCACCTCTGATGACCCGGTCGAGGGACAGCCCGAGCTCGGTGACGATGGCGTAGAGAGTGCCCACGGATGGCTTGGACAACCCACTCTCCAACTGGGAGATCAGTGACGGGGACAGACCGAGCCGCCGTGCGAGCTCACGTTGTGAGATCCCCGCTTTGATCCTCTCCTCGCGGAGACGATCCCCGATCCGATCGAGCTCGGGGGGCAGATCGCGAGCGTGTTGCGGCTCGGTCACATCAACATCCAACCACCGTCGACATAGAGATTCACACCGTTGACCGCCCGGTTCTCCAAGAGGAAGACGGTGGCGTCGACCACTTCGGCCATGGTGGCGAGCCGTCCGGTCGGGGTGCGGGCGATCACTGCGTCGAGAGTCTTGTCGGCCCAGTAGGGGCTGTCGCCGACGATGCCCGGGTGGATCGCGTTGAAACGGATCGGTGCCAGCTCGACGGCCAGGGTCCGGATCATTGTGCTGATCCCCCCGTTGACGGTGGTGACCGTGGTGGAGCCGGGATAGGGGCGGTCCTTGGCCCTGCCCCCGTAGAGGACCACGGAGCTGGTGTCGGAGAGCCGGTCGAGGAGGGTGTGCACCGTCTCGGTGTAGCCGACGAGCTTCATGGTGGTGAGATTGATCGCTCGGGAGATCGAGTAGTCCCGCACCGGGTTCTCGTCCCGGTCGATCGCGGAGATGACCAGGCGAGACACCGGGCCTACTCCGGCGAGCGCGTCGGCGATCGTCTCCGGCTCACCGAGGTCGAAGGCGAGACTGGTGACGCCCTCGCCGATCTCGGCAGCGATGCCGGCGCAACGATCAGGGTCCCGCCCGGTGATGATCACGGAAGCCCCTTCGTCGCTGTAATGGCGAGCCACCTCCCGCCCCAGACCACCGGTGCCCCCGATGACCAGTACCGATCCATCCATGTCGTCTCCTCGATCGCAGACCGGCGAGGATAGACCCGGGAGGACGCGACGTGCAGTGCGGCTGAACACTGGGGGCGAGCGCATGTGTCCCAATTCCCCGGGTAGGCGGTCGTCAAAGTGTGTAGTGTCACTGTTCAGTGACTGACACCATGCTGACACTGGGTCTCGTCGGCGTCGGGCGCATGGGTGGTGCCATGGCACGCACGCTCGCCCGCGCCGGTTTCGACCTGACCCTGTGGAACCGTGATCCTGCCAAGGCAGAGACGGTCGCCGCTGACATCGGGGCACGCATCGCCGCCACCCCGGCGGAGCTGGCCGGCCAGGTGGACGTGGTGGTCACCAGCCTCGCCGACGATGCCGCTGCCAACCGTGTCTATCTCGGCGCCGACGGCGTCGTGGAGGGCATGGGCCCGGGCAAGGTGGCGATCGACACCAGCACCATCGATCCCTCCACCGTGCTCGGCATCGGTGCTGCGATCGCCGCCACCGGTGGCGCGTTCGTCGACTGTCCGGTATCGGGCAGTGTCTCCACCGTGGAGGCGGGCACTCTCACCATCATGGCCGGCGGCGACGCGGAGGTGATCGCACCGCGTACGGCCGGTGCTCGAGCCCCTGTCCACTCGTGTCGTGGAGACAGGTCCACTCGGATCTGGGGCGGTCACCAAGCTGGCTGTCAACGGTCTGGTGCACGGTCTCAACGTCGCCCTCGCCGAGGCCCTGGTGCTCGCCGAGAAGGCCGGGGTCGACCGAGAGACCGCCTACGAGGTCTTTGCCGGAGGCGCCGGTGGCGCCCCATTCGTCCAGTACAAGCGGGAGGCGTACCTGCATCCCGATGACGTCCCGGTGGCCTTCAGTGTCGATCTCGTCGCCAAGGACCTCGAGCTCATCACCGGTCTCGCCGAACGCGTCGGGGCGCCCATGCGTCAGGCGGAAACCACACTCGCCATCGTCGATGCCGCGATCTCCGCCGGGCTCGGAGACAGCGACATGAGTGCCATCGCCACCTACCTGCGAGCCGGGGCCGCCTGATGGCGCATCACGTGGTCAAGAAGTCGGATGTCCTGGAGATGGTGACCCCTCCTGAGTTCGAGGGGCGCAGCTCGCGGGTATCGGGGCGACCTCGTGGTGGGGGAGCACACCGAGGCAGTCCACACCGGGATCCGCATCGCCGAGATCGACCCCGGCGGGACGGTGGACACCCATCTCCACTCGTTCGAGGAGTCCTTCTACGTCGTCGAAGGCGATCTGGTCGTCGACCGGCCGGATGGCAGCTTCGCCACGTCGACCGGCGACTACGGGCTGATCCCGGTGGGGGTCCCCCACGCCTTTCGCAACGTCTCCGCCGCGCCGGTGAGGTTCATCGAGGTCAAGACGCCGACGCCACGCGAGCGGCTGGGCTTCGACACCTACTTCCCCGAGCCGCTGCAACCCGGTGAGATGGTGGCCGGTTTCGACGTCCGCGATCCCCGCAACCGTGACTTCGGCCATGTCGACCGGGAGAGCTCCGACGCCAATCAGCAGACCCAGGATCGACTCGCCCTGAGCGCCAGCATGCGCACGGCCCTGCTGGTCTACAGCGGGATCACCGTGAAGATGATGATCGATTCGGATCTCGGAGCAGATCTCTCGATCATGTTCATGGTCCAGTACGAGCCGTGGGGGGTGGCCGGTCCCCACGATCACCCGCTCGAGGAGGCCTACATCATCCTCGACGGCGAGGTGCTTTCCCGTTTCGACGGAGTCGAGTATCAATTGGGCCCCGGCGACGTCGCGTGGGCCGGTGTGGGCTGTGTCCACGAGTTCCACAACCAGAGTGGGGAACGGGTGCGGTGGCTGGAGACGGCCTCGCCGCAGCCACCAGGACGGCACGCGTACCGGTTCCGGCGCGACTGGGCCTACCTGGAAGAGACCCTGGCGCGGGAATCCGGCCGGTAGACGAGACAGCTGATCGAGGAGGACGAAATGGCCGAGTTTCCGGTAGCGACCAGCCCGGCCCCCGGTGTGATGGGGGTCGATTGGGAGAGCCGCGTCGACTTCGAGCGGCTGCGCACCTACCGGCTCGACCGGGTCCGGCAGATGCTCACCGAATTCGACCTCGGTGCCGTCCTGCTGTTCGAGACCTCCAACATCCGCTACGCCACCGCCACCCAGATCGGCTACTGGGCCTTCAACAAGGGTGAGCGGTGGGCCCTGGTCACCAAGGACGGGCCGGCCCAGGATCTGGGACTTCGGCTCGGCGGCGAAGGCCCATCGTCTCCAGCTGCCCCATCTCTACGACACCGAGAACTCGGTCGGCGGCAACACCGGTCTGCAGGGTGCGATCGGCCCGGAGACCGGGCTGCACGCCCGTGCGGCCGCGTGAGATCAAGCGCGCCGCTCTGCGCGACGACGGGGTCGCCGCCGAGAAGCTCGGGGTCGACATGGCGGAGACGGCGGTGTTCCTCGCCCTCCAGGACGGGGGGTCTGCAGGTCAGTCGACGGCCAGCAGGCGATGATGCTGGCCCGGGAGATCAAGAGCCCGGACGAGATCATGCTGCTCACCCAGGCGTGCGCCATGGTCGACGGCGTCTACCAGGACATCTTCGAGATGCTCAAGCCCGGGATCCGCGAGTCGCGACGTGGTCGGCCTGGCCCACGCCCGGCTGTTCGAGATGGGCTCGGAGTTCGTCGAGGCGATCAACTCGATCGCCGGCGAGCGGTGCAGCCCCCACCCCCACGTCTTCTCGCGATCGCCTGATCCGACCGGGCGACCAGGCCTACTTCGACATCATCCACGCCTTCAACGGCTACCGCACCTGCTACTACCGGACCTTCGTGCGTGGGTCGGGCCACCCAGGCGCAACGCGACGCCTTCAAGCAGTCGCGGGAGTGGATGGACGCCGCCATCGAGCTGGTCAAGCCGGGGGCCACCACCGACGAGATCGCCAAGGTGTGGCCCAAGGCCGAGGACTTCGGGTTCGTCGACGAGATGGACGCCTTCGGGCTCCAGTTCGGCCACGGCGTCGGCGTCGGTCTCCACGAGCGCCCGATCATCAGCCGGCTCAACTCCCTCGACGACCCGATCGAGATCAAGGAGGGCATGTTCTTCGCCCTCGAGACCTACGCCCCGGCCGCCGACGGCCGCTCGGCCGCCCGGATCGAGGAGGAGATCGTCGTCACCGCCGACGGGCCCAAGGTCATCACCCTCTTCCCGTGCGAAGAGCTGATGGTGGCCAATGAGTACTGACGCCGCGGTGACCCGGGGTTGTAGCGCCGGATCCGGCGCCAGCTCGGTTCGACGTACGACTACTCCCAACGCGGCCACGTCTGCCCGCTCCGGTCGACCGGTCAACTGACCGATGCCGACATCGCGCTCGAGACCCGGGTCGGGATGTATCGCACGCTGCATCGAGCTGCGGCAGTTCGAGAAGCGCGCCCACGACCTCTTCATGCAGAACCTGGTCAAGGGGACCAGCCATCTCTCGCTCGGCATGGAGGCGATCGCCACCGGCTTCGGGGCGGCGATGCGGCCCGACGACTACACCTTCGCCACCTACCGGGGCCACGCCCACTCCCTCGCCCGGGGGATGGCGCTGGGCCCGGTGATGGCCGAGCTGCTGGGACGGGAGAACGGGGTCCTCGGAGGCAAGGGCGGCTCGATGCACCTCACCTCGGTGCGAGCACGGGATGATGGGCTCGCTACGCCATCATCGGCGCCCACCTCTGCATCGCCAACGGTGCGGCCTGGTCGGCGCAGATGCGCGGCACCGACCAGGTGGCGGTGGCCTTCTTCGGCGACGGCACCACCAACATCGGCGCCTTCCACGAGGCGCTCAACCTGGCCGTGGTCTGGGACCTGCCGGTGGTCTTCGTGTGCGAGAACAACCTCTACATGGAGTACACCCCGATCGACCTGGTCACCGCCGTGCCGCAACCCCGCCGCCGACCGCGCCTCGGCGTACGGTCTGGAGCCGATCCTGATCGATGGCAACGACGCCGACGCCGTCTATCTCGCCGCCCGCAAGGCGGTCGAGCCAGCGCCCGGGCGGGGAAGGGCCGTCCCTGATCGAGGCAGTCACCTACCGGCACGGCGGGCACTCCCGGGCCGACCCCGGCAAGTACCGGCCCGCCGGCCGAGGTGGAGGCGTGGATGGGGCGCGACCCGATCCCGATCTACCACGAGCGGCTGCTGCGGCTCGGGGACGCCCGAGGAGCGGTTGAGCGTCCATCGCCCGTCAGGTCGGCCGACGCGGTCGACGCCGCCACCGAGTTCGCCAAGGCCGGCGACGAGCCGGGCCCGGAGGTGCTGATGACCGAGGTCTGGGCAGACGGAGGGTCGGCATGGCGGAACTGAGCTACCGGGACGCAGTCGCCTACGGCATCGCCCAGGAGATGCGGCGCGACCCGAGCCTGGTGATGCTCGGTGAGGACATCGCCGCCGCCGGAGGCGTGTTCAAGACCACGGTGGGGCTTCTCGACGAGTTCGGCCCCGACCGGATCCGGGACACCCCCATCTCCGAGCAGGCGATCCTCGGTGCGGCCATGGGGGCGGCGATGACCGGGATCCCGGTGATCGCCGAGATCATGTTCTCCGACTTCCTCGCCGTCTGCTGGGACATGGTCGCCAACGAGATCGCCAAGAGCCGGTACATGACCGGCGGCCAGGTGAGCTTTCCCATGGTGATCCGCACCGCCAACGGCGGCGGATCCCGCTTCGGGGCCCAGCACTCCCAGAGCGTGGAGAACTGGTGCATGATGATCCCCGGTCTCAAGGTGGTCGCCCCCTCCACGCCCGCAAGACGTCGTCGGGTCTCATGGCCGCTTCGATCCGGGATCCCGACCCGGTGTCTTCTTCGAGCACAAGTCGCTGATGGCCACGCAAGGCCGAGATCCCCGACGGCGAGATCGTCGGACACCCTGGGCGACGGCCCGTGTGGTCCGGGAGGGGAGCGACTGCACGATCGCCGCCCTCGCCTTCATGGTGCCCCGGGCACTCGAAGCGGCCGAGCGGCTCGCCGACGACGGCATCTCCGCCGAGGTCATCGACGTCCGCACCCTGGTCCCGCTCGACACCCGGACGATCCTGTCGATCCGTGACGAAGACCGGGCGCTTCTTCACCGTCGAGGAGAACCCGCGTCTCTGCGGCTGGGGCGCCGAGATCGCGTCGATCGTCGCCGAGGAGGCCTTCTGGGACCTCGACGGGCCCAGCGTCAGGATCACCACACCGCACATCCCGCTGCCCTCGGCGGCATCGCTGGAAGACCTCGCCATCCCGTCGGTGGACCGCATCCACACGACCATTCGCGACGCCATGGACACAGGGACCGGCTTGACCATGGCCCGACGTCTCCTCGTCAAGGGAGGGTGTGTCCTCTCGCTCGACCGCTCGGTGGGCAACCACCCCGAGGCCGACGTGCTGGTCGAGGACGGAATCATCCGGGAGATCGGGGTCGGTATCAGGGCTCGTGACGCCGAGGTCGTCGACGCCGCCGACACCGTGGTGATGCCGGGCTTCGTCGACACCCACCGTCATGCCTGGCGATCACTGTTGCGCAACCTCGGCGGAGGGCCTGACACCGTGGATCCGCTGCGGTACGGCAGCGGTTACACGGCAGAGGACGCCTATGTGGCCACCTTGATCGGTCTGCTCGGCGCTGTCGAGGCCGGTATCACCACGGTGGTCGATTGGTCCGACATCCAGGTCGACGACTCGTACACCGAGGCGGTGCTCCAGGCTCACGTGGACTCCGGGCTCCGCACGGTGCTGGTCCATGCCGACGCCCCGTGGGCCTCGACCCGAGACGAGGGCTTCCGACGGACGGCGGCGGGAGGCACCGCGGTCGGGCCGAGCACGACGCTGGCCTTCGGTCCCCAGGACCCGGCCGGTGTCGACCTCGATCGGGTGCCAGACGCATGGGGTGTCGCTCGGGAGAGTCGGCGCTCCGCATCCACGCCCACGTCGGGCGTGACTCCCGGGGAGCGGGGCATCGCCGCGTCGCTGCTCGCCAAAGGCTTGCTCGGCCCCGATGTGACCTTGTTGCATGCCACCCATCTCGACGGATCCGACATCGATGCGATCGCCTCGAGCGGCGCCGGCCTGGCGCTGGCGCCCACCCGGGAGATGACCACGGGGCAGGGCGCCCCGCCGCTGCAGTCGCTGATCGATCGGGCGATCCGCCCCGGTCTCGGGATCGGCGACGAGACCGAGGGGCCCGGAGACCTCTTCGCCCAGATGCGTGCCGTCAACTCGCTGCAACACGCCACGCTCTTCGATCTCAAGCTCGCCGGCAAGGCCGGTGTGCCCAACCTCCTCAGCACCCGTGATGTCATCCGCTACGGGACCATCCACGGCGCCAATGCCATCGGAATGGGTCAGTTGACCGGCTCGCTGGCCCCGGGGAAGCAGGCCGACATGATCTTGCTCACGGGCCGACCGCCCCAACATCGCCCCGATCAACGACCCGATCGGCGCGGTGGTGTGGGGCATGGACACCTCCAACGTCGATTGGGTGGTGGTCGCCGGCACCCCGCTCCTGCGCAACGGCCAACTGATGGCCGACGTGACCGGGGCACGGGAGCGGGCCGAGGCGGCACAGGCGAGAGTGATGGCCGCAGCCGGTCTGCATCGCCACCGGCGGGGGTGGGTCATGACCAGCCGCGCCCCCTCATCTGCACTCACCCGCTTCGTGGTGGCGTCCCGCTACCTCCCCGTCTACCTGGCGCTGCTCCTCCTGGTCGTCATCGCCGCCATCTGGGTCCCCGAGGCGCTGAGCGGCCCGGCACTCGCCGCGGTCGCCCCGTTCGGGGCATTGCTGGGCATGGCGGCGCTGGGTCAGATGCTGGTGATCATGACCGGCGGGATCGACCTGAGCGTCCCCGGCACCATCACCATCTCGGCCCTGATCGTGGTCGGCGTGGGACAGCAATCCGACGAGCTCCTCCCGGTCGCCATCGCCACCGCGATCGGGGTCGCCGCCCTCATCGGCCTGGTCAACGGGTTGCTCATCGGGGGGATCAAGCTCAACGCCCTCATCGTCACCCTCGCCGTCGGCCAGTTGGTGATGGGGCTGGTCAGCAGGTATGTGCTGACATTCCCGATCCAGAGTGCCGTCCCGCCGGCTCTGTCCGAGTGGACGTCGACCCGAATCGCCGGGGTGAGCCCTGTCTTCTGGATCGGCGCCATCGTGACTCTCATCCTCATCGTCGCCCTTCGCTACACCACGGTGGGGCGCAGGTTCCAGATCGTGGGTGCGAACCCGGTCGCCTCGAACGTCGTAGGAGTTCGGGTGACGATCAATCAGATCATGGTCTATGTGGTGGCGGCGGTGTTCTACGCAGTCGCCGGCATCGCCCTCGCCGGGATCCTGCGCAACCCAGGGGTCAACATCGCATCGGCCTATCTGCTCGGGCCCATCGCCGCTGTGGTGATCGGCGGCGCTTCGCTCACCGGTGGTCTCGCCAGCCCGCTCTCGACGTTCGCCGCCGCCATCTTCCTCACCGGGCTCAATCAGATGATGCGCGCCCTGGGTCTGCCCACGTCGCTGCAGTTCGTGGTGTTCGGGCTGGTCATCATCGGCGGCATGCTGGTTTCGGGTGATCGGATCATCAAGGGCGTGGAGCGGGTGCTCCGAGAACGCCGGAGACCCGGTCGCGCGAATGAACGAGACGCACCCAATTCAATCGAGCTGTCGGGTTGAGAAAGGAGAAACAACCCGAGACATCGATGGTCGGACAAGCAACGAGCAGAGCGGCGAAGCCGCAAATGGAGGAGGAATGAAACGAACGAAGATCATCGGCCTCATCGCCATCCTGGCGATGCTGGTCGCGGCGTGCAGTGGTGGGGATGCTGACACCACCACCACCGAAGGAGAGGCACCGGGCACGACCGAGCCGGCTCCTGAGGGCACCACGACGACCGCGGCACCGGCCGATACCACTACAAGCGCAGGCGAGGCCGAGAGCCCGCTCGTCGAGTTCGGGGAAGACCCGGCCGCGGCGGATCCGGCCCTCGTCGAGAAGGCCTTGGGCCCGGTGGAGCCCTCGGATGCGGCGAGCTGGGACGTCGTCCTCGCCTCGATCGCGCGCGCCAATCAGGAGGTAGACCAGGCGACCATCGACAAGGCGATGGAATGCTGGAACAACACCGAGTGCGACACCGGCAGCGGTGGCGAGCTGGTGATGGGTTGGGCCGACGGCGGTGGCAAGACCGTCAACGTATGGCGTGGTGTGAGCCGCATGGAGGCGATCCTCCAGGCGCTCAGCTACCCCGAGATCGGCAAGATCGTGGCCACTGAGGCCAACTTCGATCAAGATCCGGCGGTCCACGTCAACGGGATCAACTTCCTGGTCCAGTACCCGGTCAGCTTCATCGTTGGCTACCCGGACTTCGGCGCCGCATCTGGCACCGGCGGTCCAGGCGGCCGAGGCGGCGGGGATCCCCTACGTCTCGTTCTCCGCGGGCTACGTCGGTCTTCCCGGCTCCGAGGGTGCTCTCACCCCCGGCACGGACTACACCGCAGTGGTCGGCGAGAACTTGTGCGAGCTGGGCAACAGCTTCGCCGAGATCCTGAACACCAACGTGCCTGCCGGTGGGGAGGTCGGGCTGCTCGGCGGCACGCCGAACAACGCCCTCACCCTGGGCTGGCAGCAGTGCATCGTCCCCGCAGTCACCGAAGGTGGCCTCGTGGTCGCCAACCCGCCCGCCAACGAGAACACCACGACCGGTGACACGTTCTGGGTGAACAGCTTCGCCCTGGATGCGGTGCGTGGCCTGTTGACCACGAACCCGGAGATCGGGGGCTGGGCCTATGAGTACGCCGACGGGTTGTTCACAGCCCTCCAGGCGTACGACGAGCTCGGTGTCCCCGTGCAGAACCTGAGCGTGGCCCTGCGCACCGACGAGCAGACGATGTTCTGCGACTGGGTGGAGCGGGCCGAGCCCACGTACAACATCTGGTTCTCGGCGGGAGGCAACTTCCAGTCGCGGACCGGCGTCACCGCGGCAATGCTGGCGCTTCAGGGCGCCGAGGTGCCCGGCGAGGTCATCGTGCCTCACGTGATGCGTCAGGTGACCGAGGCCGACTGCAACCCGGATCGCGTCAACGACGTCGTCTCCGGCACCTCGCTGGTGCCCGACGCCGTCCTTGCCGAGATGTACGGCGGCGGATGAGCCAGAGCAATCCTGGAGGAGGGTCGACGTCTGTTCCCCCGGCAGCAGCCGGGGGAACAGGGTCCGAGCTCGTCCTCGAACTGACGGGTGTGTCCCGTCAGTTCGGGGCGGTCCGGGCGCTGACCGACGTCAGCTTCGACTGCCGTCCCGGCGAGATCCATGCTCTCGTCGGCGAGAACGGCTCGGGCAAGTCGACCCTCCTCGGGATTGCGTCCGGGTTCGTCGAGCCCGATCTCGGGACCATCCGCATCGGAGGCAAGCCCCTCCGCACCGATTCACCGGCTCTGGCACGCAAGCTCGGCCTGGCCATGGCCTATCAGGACGGCTCCTCGGTGGGCATGGAGCCGGTCAAGAACAACTTCTACTTCGCCGCGCCCCCGGACCAGCGCCCGCCCTACTGGCGACGCAAGAAATGGGCGCGTCGTCTTCTCGCCGAGTTCGACCTCGACATCGAGCTGTTCCCCGACGTCCCCGCCGGCTTTCTCACCATGGCGGAGCGTCAGCTCTTCGAGGTGGCCAAGGCACTGGTGACGAATCCCAAGGTGTTGCTGCTCGACGAGCCCACCACAGCCCTCGGGCCCGACGAGGTCGAGGCGCTGCACCGGACCATCGTCGCCTGCAAGGAGAGAGGCGTCGGGGTGGTCTACGTCAGTCACCGTCTCCCCGAGGTGCTCGAGGTCGCCGACCGGGTCACCGTTCTCCGCGACGGCAGATATCAAGGGACCTTCGATGCGAGGACCACGACCGAGCACGAGCTCGTCGAGAAGATCGTGGGTCGCCCCTTCGAGGCGGCGTTCCCCGCGGCGAAGCATGTCGTCGGGGAGGCGGAGGCGGTCCTCGTCGTCGACGGTCTTCAGGGCCAGTCGTTCGGGCCGGTCACCTTCACCCTGGAGGCAGGCGAGATCGTCGGGATCGCCGGTGCCGAGGGCAACGGCCAGCCCCAGCTCTTCGACACGCTCTCCGGTCGAACCCCACCCCGTGCCGGGCTGGTGGTCAATGCCGGCAAGGAGCTGACCCTGGTGTCGACTCATGAGGCCGTCTCCGCCGGGATCATGTTGTTACCGGGCAGCCGCAAGACCGAGGCGCTGATGGGCGTCCTCGGGGTCCGGGTGAACGCCACCGTGCAGTCGCTGCGCCGCTTCTCGGTGCTGGGTCTGCTGCGCCGCGGCAGCGAACGCAAGGCAGTCCAGGCCCTGGTGGACCAGCTCGAGATCCGTACCCCGTCCCTGGAGCAGCCGGTCGAGTTCCTCTCGGGAGGCAACCAACAGAAGGTATCGGTGGCCCGCTCGTTCCTGCGCGAGCCCACCGTGATCCTCGCCTACGAGCCGACCCAGGGTGTCGACGTGGGCTCCCGATTCGACATATACAAGGCGTTGCGTACCCGCAGCGACGCCGGCGCGGCCATCCTGGTCAAGTCGAGTGACCCGATCGAGCTGTCCGGCCTGTGTGACCGGGTCCTCGTCATGTCGCGGGGCACCATCGTCGAGGAGATCCCCGGCGACGAGCTCGACGAGGTCCGCATCGTCGAGGCGATCGTCCGGGGCCCGGGCATGTCCAAGGCGGCTCGATCCCCCCTCGGGGTGGCGATGCCCAAGACGGCTTCGTCGGCGGGATCGAAATGAGCAGCGAGTACACCGCCGACAGCTGGGTCGACCGCTCGCGCCAGGCCGTGCGCAAGGTCATGCGCAACGCCAGGGACAAGAACAAATGGCGCAAGGTCGTCAAATTCCGGCTGTGGATGCCGGTGGCTCTCCAGATCCTGCTCATCGGGGGTCTGCTCTGGTACACGACCACCCGCTTCGAGGGCTTCCTCAACGCCACCAACATCTTCAACATCCTGATCCTGGCGCTGCCCTTGATGGTGGCGGCCATGGCCCAGACCCACGCATTGCTCGTGGGCTACCTCGATCTCTCGGTCGGGGCGATGATCAGCTTCGGGGTGGTGCTCGCCTCGTTCCTGATCGGGGCGGAGTCCAGCTTCTCCCAGATCCTCCTCGGCTCGGCCGTGGTCCTCCTCGCCGGCCTCGGTCTCGGGCTGGTCAATGCCGGCCTGATCCGGGGGATCAAGATCCCGTCGATCATCGCCACCTTGGCCACCCTGTCCATCCTCGACGGGATCTCGTTGACCCTCCGGCCCACGGCGCAGGGGATCATCAGCCCCGACCTGGTCGCCTTCCTCACCGCCACGGTGGGAGCGATACCGATCGCTTTCATCGTCATCCTGGTGGCCGGTGCCCTGCTCGATGTCTGGCTCCATGCCTCGGGCTCCGGGCTCCAGGTGCGTGCGGTCGGCTTCGACGAGACGGCTGCCAAGCGGGGCGGCATCCGCACCAATTGGGTGCGGGTCAGGGCGCTGCTCATCTGCAGTCTCTTCGCCGCCATCGCCGCCTTCTTCGTCATGGCGAGGGCACCGCTCGGAAACGCCCAGATCGGCTCGTCGTTCGCCCTGAACAGCATCACGGCTGCAGTCCTCGGAGGCGCCTCGCTGGCCGGGGGGCGGGCCACGTTCGTGGGGAGCGCCTTCGCCGGGGTGCTGCTGGCACTGATCATCACCGTGCTC
Source organism: uncultured bacterium (assembly GCA_963751005.1). Taxonomy (GTDB): domain Bacteria; phylum Actinomycetota; class Acidimicrobiia; order Spongiisociales; family ZC4RG35; genus JANQRA01. The sequence continues at coordinate 44,192 of CAVVSY010000009.1, read as the reverse complement.
CCGTTCCTCGGCCTGTCGCCGGCGGACGGCCAGATGATCATCGGCGCCCTGGTCCTGATCGGGATCGTGCTCTTCCAGCTCGGTGATCTGAAGGAGCTGGTGAAGCGCAACTTCCGTCGCGCCCGACGTCTCGTGCTCGGCAGCCGTGTCGCCGTCGAAGACCGCGCTCCCGGAGTTCTACCCGGCGGGGACCGACTTCAGGGTCCTGCCCACCGACCGCAAGCTGATCCGGGGCGGGACGATCCTCAGCATGGACCCCGCGGTCGGCGAGCTGGCGCAGGGCGACATCCTGGTCGACGGGGACCGAATCCTCGAGATCGGCCGCGCCCTCGACGTCGGGGCGGAGGTGGAGGTGATCGATGCCACCGGGATGATCGTGATCCCCGGCTTCGTCGACACGCATCGTCACATATGGGAGGGGTTGCTCCGCAACATCGGGACCGACGTCCCTCTCGAGGGACGAACGTCGTACATCTCGTTCGTCCTCCACAAGCTGGCTCCCGTCTACCGACCCGAAGACGTCTACGTGGGCAACCTGGTGTCCGCTCTCGGGGCGATCGACGCCGGGATCACCACCCTGCTCGACTGGTCCCACATCCAGATCTCGCCCGCACACACCGACGCAGGAATCGAGGCCCTCCATGACTCGGGCCTGCGCGCCGTGTTCGCCTACGGATTCCCCTGGTGGGGGAAGTGGGAGGAGCGCCAGCCCAGCTGGTTCGTCCGCGCTGCCAGCGAGCACTTCTCCACCAAGGACCAGATGCTGACCCTGGCGCTGGCGGCGCCCGGCCCGGAGTTCACCGACTTCGAGGTGTCCCGCGACCACTGGAAGCTGGCCCGGGAGGCGGACGCCCGCATCACCGCACACGTCGGAGTGGGCAGCTATGGGCTCGACTCCAAGCTCCAGGAGATGGGTGAGGCCCGACTGCTCGGCGCGGACACCACCTACATCCACTGCACGACACTCAACGAGACCGAGATCCAGATGATCGTGGACTCGGGCGGCACGGTCTCGCTGGCATCACCGGTGGAGATGATGATGGGCCACGGGATGCCACCGATCCAGAAGTTCCTCGATCGGGGGCTCCGCCCCAGCCTCTCCATCGACGTGGAGACCAATGTCCCCAGCGACATGTTCAACCAGATGCGCTCGGTTCTCGCCTTGCAGCGGATCCAGGCGGCACAGCAGGGCAAGACCCCGATGACCACACGCGAGGTGCTGCTGTGCGCCACCATCGACGGGGCCAAGGCCAACGGTCTGGAGCGCAAGGTGGGGACCTTGACCCCTGGCAAGCAGGCTGACATCGTCTTGCTCCGGACCGACCGGATGAACGTGACCCCGCTCAACGACCCGGCCACGGCAGTGGTGGCGAACATGGACACCGGAAACGTGGACACGGTCCTGATCGCGGGCAGGGTCATGAAACGCCACGGCCAGCTCACCTACGTCGATTGGCCCGCCGTCCGCCGCTCCGTGGAGAGTGCCCGCGACCACGTCGTCGAGAAATCCGGCTTCAAGCTCCCCAAGATCTGAGCGCCAAACCGCGAACCCCGGGTACCGGGAACCGCATCCGGTGCAAATCCGCTCATCTACGGGGAGCTACCGTCCCCCAACCGTCAGATGAGACCCATCGCATGAGACGTAGCGCAACCCCCGGATCGCCGATCGTGGTCAAGATCGGGACGTCGAGCCTCACCGAGGGCGCGATCGGCATCTCCGCCGCCGCCGTGGAGCGACGTGGTGGCCAACGTCGAGGCGGCTTGGGCCTCCGGGCATCCGACCGTGCTGGTGACGTCGGGCGCCATCGCGGCCGGACTGCCGGCGATGGGGCTGCGGGAGCGCCCGAGGGACGTGCCCGGTCTCCAGGTGGCCGCATCCGTCGGCCAGGGCCGGCTCATCGCCATGTACACCGAGGCGTTCGCCACGTCCGGACGTCAGGTGGGCCAGGTTCTGCTTGACCCGCGACGTCCTGGCGCGGCGTGAGCAATACCTCAACGCACGCACCGCCCTCGAGCGGATGTTGTCTCTCGGCGTCGTCCCGGTGGTCAACGAGAACGACACGGTCGTGGTCGACGAGGTGAGGGTCGGTGACAACGACAGCCTCGCCGCGATCGTCTCCCATCTGGTGGGGGCGGGGATGATGATCCTGCTCACCGACACTCCCGGGATCTACTCAGGCGACCCGTGGATCTCGGAGACCGCCGAGCTCCTGACCGCGGTTCGCCACACCGACGAGGTCCTCGACCGTTTGCGGTCGACGACGACGAGGGGCGACTTCGGCTCCGGGGGAGTCGCCACCAAGATCGCCGCCGCACGCATGGCGGCCTGGTCGGGGATCCCCACCGTGATCGCCTCGGCGTCGGAGCCTGACGTCGTCACCCGGGCCCTCACCGGTGCCGACGTCGGGACCTGGGTGGACCCGCGGGCCTCGGGGCTGTCGGCGCGCGAAGCTGTGGATCGCATTCGGCTCCCCACCCGAAGGCCACGTCTCGGTCGACGCCGGGGCGGTCCGCGCCATTGCCGGTGCCGGTAAATCGCTGCTCGCAGTGGGCGTGACCGATGTCAACGGCTCCTTTGGCGCCGGTGCTGCCGTGGAGGTCGTCCACGAGGGGTCCCTCGTCGCCAAGGGCCTGGTCGCCATGTCCGCCGGAGAGATCGGGGCGGCACGAGGCCAACACAGCTCCGTCGCCGGCGGCGAGGTGATCCATCGTGACGACCTCGTCGTGCTGACTTAGGATCGCGCCGGTGTCCACCCCGCTAACCGGTCTGACCCCTGGCATGCCGATCGTCTACGGGGGCAACCGGGTCGTCACCGTCGGCGAGGACCTGGCGGCGGCTTTTCGCCCTGGGGACCGGCTGGTGGTGGTCCAGGACAGCGGGGACCTGCTCCACATCCCGGGGGCCGAGTGGGAGCGCGCCGGCGAAGCAGTTGATGCCGCGGTGGCCGCCTTCACCCGGATGGGCTCGGCGTACCGAGGATCAGCTCGCCACCTTCTTCTCCACCTTCGCCTCCCGTCTCGAGGACGACGAGGTCTTCGCCCCGATCGGCGCGGCCAACGACGCCGACGTGGCGAGCGCACGGGAACGGGGGCGATCGACCACCCGACTCGCTCTCACCGATCGAATGCGTCGCGACATGATCGACGGGCTGCGGATGTGGGCAGGCGCCGACGTGGGGCGAGGGGAGGTCATCGACTCCATCGCCCACGAGGGTTGGACGATCGAACAAGTGCGTTCGGGGTTGGGAGCGGTCGGTTTCGTCTTCGAAGGCCGTCCCAATGTCTTCGCCGACGCAACAGGGGTGCTCGCCGGTGGGAACACGGTCGTCTTTCGCATCGGCTCGGACGCCCTCGGCACCGCCCGGGCCATCATGGAGAATGCCCTGGTCCCAGCGCTCGGCGGGTCGGGTCTGCCGGAGGGTGCGGTGACCCTGGTCGACTCGCCTTCGCGTGCTGCCGGATGGGCGATGTTCTCCGATCCACGACTTGGCCTGGCCATCGCCCGGGGCTCCGGGCGCGCCGTCGCCCAGCTCGGCGCCGTCGCCCGTCAGACGGGTATCCCGGTCTCACTCCATGGCACCGGCGGCGGGTGGCTCGTGGCCGCCGAGTCGGCGGACCCGGGTGCGTTCGCCTCCGCGGTGTACAACTCGCTCGATCGCAAGGTGTGCAACACCCTCAACACCGTGTGTCTGGTCGAGTCGGTCGCCGACGACCTGACTCCGCTGTTTCTCGACGCCTTGCACCGTGCCGGGGAGCGGCTGGGGACCACGTCGAAGCTCTGGGTGACGACGTCGGCACGATCCCTCGTTCCCGAGGATTGGCATCAGCCGGTCCTCATCGAAAGAGCGGAGGGGACGATCGTCGAGCCACGTACCCAGTTGATCGGTGACGACGAGCTGGGGACCGAATGGGAGTGGGAGGCCAGTCCCGAAGTGACGCTGACCGTCGTCCCCGATGTGGCGACGGCCGTCGAGCTCTTCAACCGGCAGAGTCCCCGGCTCGTCGCCAGCCTGGTGTCGGAGGACCCCGATGGAGCATCGGAGCTTCTTCGACTCGATCGACTCCCCATTCGTCGGCAACGGGTTCACCCGCTGGGTCGACGGCCAGTACGCCTTCGACAAACCGGAACTGGGGCTGTCCAACTGGCAGTACGGCCGGCTTCTCGGGCGGGCCGGTGTGCTCTCCGGCGACTCGGTCTTCACCGTGCGCTCGCGGGCTTGGCAGACCGATCCCGATCTCGCCCGCTGAAACTCATCGCTAGATCCACGGCGCCGTCGGGTCGGGCAAATTAGCGTGCCGGCATGCGCAACTGGCTACTCATCTTCCACATCCTGGGGGCGGCGGCATGGCTGGGCGGAGGCCTGTACTCGTGGTTCTCATGGACTGCGCTCGCCAACGACGTCGAGTCCAGGCACGGCATCGTGACCCTCGCCGAGAAGGCCGACAGATACTTCGGGCCGGCGGCAGTCCTGACGCTGCTCACCGGGATCACGCTCGTCCTCACCGAAGAGGCGTGGGGATGGGGTGACACCTTCGTGATCATCGGGCTCACGGTCTTCCTGATCTCGGCAGTGTGGCAACCGCTGGTGTCGGCGAAGGTGGAGAAGCGTCTCCTCGCTGCGGTCGAAGGCGGCGGCGACATGGGGGCGGCGATGGGGACCTTCCACCGCACCGCGGTCGTCGACGTCGGGATCCTGTTGGTGGCCCTCTGGGCGATGGTCACCAAGATCGGGGCTTGACCGGGCGGTCAGGGGGTTCGGGGCCTGCCCGGGAAGAAGGCGTTGGTGGTCCGGATGTATTCCTCGTAGCCGGGGCGACGACGGGTGATCGTCTTCTCCAACAGCCCGGCACCCGAGTACCTGATGAGGAGCGCACTCATCACCAAGGGCGAGAAGATCGACCACCACGCCCCACCGGCAGCGGCAACCAGGTAGATGCCCCACCAGACACAGAAGTCGCCGAAGTAGTTGGGATGCCTGGTGTAGCGCCACAACCCCTTGACCATGACCCTGCCCTTCGACTCGGGTCGCGCCTTGAAACGCGCCAGCTGGATGTCGCCCACGGTCTCGAAGCAGACCCCGATCGCCCACAGGCCACCGCCGACCCAGTCGAGCCACCACAGCGATGAGTCGGTTGCCTGGGTCACCACCGCCGGGACGGCGACCACCCACATGAGCACGGCCTGCAGCCCGAAGACCATGTAGAGCGACACGATCCAGAAGTTGTCGGGATGCTTCTTTCGCATCTGCTGGTAGCGCCGGTCCTCTCCCTTGCCGATGTTGCGCCAGGCGAGATAGCCGGTGAGGCGCAGCCCCCAGACCGTGACCAGCACCAGCATCAGGAGCGGCCTGGGGGCGGGGGTGTCGATCGGCGACGACAAGTACGCGGCGGCCGTGGCGAGGACGAAGCCGAGGCCCCAGATGATGTCGACGATCGACGCATCGTTCACGATGACGCTGAACACCCACGTGGCCAACATCAATATGGCGATGACGATCGCGGCGACGATCAGGAGACCGGCCAATCATCCTCCGTGGGTGGAAATCGGTCGGAGACTACGCCTCGGCGAGCACCGACCTGGTGCGGCGCAGGCCCGCGAGCATCGTCTCCGCCTCATCGTCGGTGATGTGGGCCCCGAACTCTCGCTCGATCACGGCGAGGACATGCGGGTCGGAGGCTGTCTGGACCTCCTTGCCCCGAGCGGTGAGCCCGAGCTGGAAGACGCGGCGGTCGGTGGGACAGGAGAGACGTTCCACCAGACCCGCCTCTTCGAGACGGTCGACGAATCGGGTTGCCCCGCTTCGGGTGAGAGTGGTCTCCTCGGCGAACTGGTTCATCTTCATCGTCCCGCCGGCCAGGGCGATCTCGACCAGGGCCTCGTACCAGGCGCCGGAGATCCCGACCTCTCGTCTCAGGGTCTCGTCGATGGCCGCGGTCACCCGGGCATGGACGTGCATCAGCTCGCGCCACGCTCTCACCTGCCCGGTTGGGTTGCCCGCCATACCGGAATGATAACCGGGAATAGTTGCTGAGATCAATGGTTGCACTATATCAACTATTCACGGTTCAATGACCAAAGGAGACCCCGTGACCTCTCAAACCAGCATCCGCCCCCAGATCGAGTCTGGTACCTGGACCCTCGACAAGGCCCACACGTCGATCGAGTTCGTGGCCAAGCACCTCATGGTGACCAAGGTTCGTGGGCACTTCGAGTCATACGAAGCCACGGTCGAGATCGCCGAGGACCTGGCCGACTCCGCCATCTCGGTGACTTTCGACACCGCCAGCATCACCACGGGAGCGGTCGACCGTGACAACCATCTCCGCTCCAGCGACTTCCTCGACATCGACGAGCACCCACAGATCACGTTCGTCTCCACCGATATCTCACGGGACGGTGAGTCTTGGAGGTGACCGGGGACCTCACCATCCGAGGCGTCACCCGCCCGATCGTCCTCGACGCGGTCTACGAGGGCACGGCCACCGACCCCTGGGGCCGGGAGCACGTGGCATTCTCGGCGAGCACCCAGTTCGATCGGGAAGCGTGGGGCCTCACCTGGAATGCCGCCCTCGAAGGTGGCGGGTGGCTCGTCTCCAAGGACGTTCGCATCCAGATCGAAGGACAGCTCGTCCGTCCCTGACCCACTCCCAATCGATGGCTGCCCGCCCCGGCCCGTCCGGGGCGGGCCCGCGCCCGGGGTCAGATTCACCGCAGAGGTTTCCAGGGGAATCGGGGCCGCGCCGGTAACGTCGGGATCCATGATCGTGGGCGAACGCGTAGATGCGGGGAGGAAAGAGCGGTCGATGCTCCGGCAGATGAGCATCTCGACCCGGCTGGCTCTCGTTGTTGTCCCGGTGGCCGTCGTCGCCGTGCTCGCCGGGGTGTTCCTCGTATGGAACATCCTCTCGTCCGACGATTCTGCCGGTTTCTCCTGGGCGGAAGGAGTGGCGATAGCGATCGGTGTGATGGTGACCCTGGTCGCCATCAGCACCATCGTCGCCGCCTATTTGGTCGGCCGGTCGATGACGCGTGACATCAACAGGGTCAGTGCTGCCGCCCGGACCATGGCCCACAAGGACCTGATCGAGCTCCTGGACACGCTTCGTTCCACCGACCCCGACCGGGCCGCGATCGCGCCACTCTCCCTCGACACCGATCGCGAAGACGAGGTCGGTGACCTGGCGCGATCGTTCGAGGACCTCCATGCCACGTTGATCGATGTCGCGGCCCGCCAGATGGACGCATTGCGCAATGGGGTCTCCTCGATCTTCGTCACCCTGGCCCGGCGCAACAGCTCGTTGGTCGATCGCCAGCTCGCCTTGCTCGATGCCCTCGAAGCCAAGGAAGAGGACCCCAAGACCCTCGCCGGCTATTACCAGCTCGATCATTTCGCCACTCGAATGCGCCGAAACGCCGAGAGTCTCCTCGTGCTCGCCGGGTCGGAATCGCCGCGGATCTGGGCCCGGCCGACCGAGATGTCCGACGTCGTCAGGGCGGCCATCGGTGAGGTCGACGAGTACCAGCGCATCGAGCTTCTCGCACTCGAGCCCGCGAAGCTCTCCGGGGGCGCCGTGTCCGACGTGTCCCACCTCCTCGCCGAGCTCCTCGAGAACGCGCTCCAGTTCTCGCCGCCTTCCGAGGCGGTGCGTGTCACCGGTCTGTTCGACATGAACGGATATCAGCTCACCATCTCCGACCGGGGGTTGGGCATCTCCGAGCCTCGAATCGCGGAGCTCAATCGCATCCTGGAACGACCCCCAGCGCTCGGTCTGTCGGTGGAGCCGACCCTTGGGATGTATGTGATTGCCCGGCTGGCTCAGCGCCACGGGGTGTCCGTCGAGCTCATTCGTGGCGTCCCCGGCATCACGGCGAGGATCACCGTGCCCCGGAACCACCTCGAGGTCACTGTCCGCGAAGAGCCGAGACACTGGGAGACCGAACGCGAGGAACGGGTGCCACGGGGCCCCGAGCCTCATGAGCTGACCGACGCCGCTACCCGGCAATACGTGATGAATCGGATCTCGCGCTCGGATCAGCCCGCACACGTCTCGAATGGCTCCGACCCCGTTGTCGACCTCACCACCCCGGCCATGACCGAATCGGCGCCGCTTCCCGTTAGGGACCCCGGCAGGACCTTGAGCGACGAAGACGGCACACCGAGCACTGGTCCCGGTGAGAGTGCCATCGGTATCAAGTCCGCCCTCACCGCTTTTGATCAAGGCCGCCGTGCCGCCGAGGATGCCGCCACCACCGAGGAAGATCGCTGACGATGACTGTGGCCGACAACCTCAACTGGCTGCTGGGAAGACTCTGCGAGACGGTGCCCGGGATCCGACAGGCTGTGGTGGTCTCGTCCGACGGTCTGGCGTTGGCCAAATCCGAGGGCGTCGACCGGGAAACCGCCGAACGGCTCGCCGCCGTTTCCTCGGGCATGATCGGGCTCGCCTATGGCTCAGCCGGCCGATTCGGGGCCGGTGCGGTCTCCAACGTGATCGTCGAAATGCAACGGGGTTGGCTCTTCGTCACCGGCATCCGTGACGGGTCCCTCATCTGCTGTCTCACCGAGAAGGAAATCGACATGGGTGCCATCGCCTTCGAGATGTCGATCTTCGTGCAACGGGTCGGCGAGAGTCTCACCCCGGACGTCCGCGAGGAACTGAAGGCGCTGTTAGTCGAGCGGGAATGAGCATCTGGGAGCCCCAGAAAATCCAGATCGGGGGCCGAATGGTCCGCCCCTACACGATGACACGGGGCCGTTCCGGCGTGGCAATGCCGCTCGTCGCGTTGGAGGCACTGGTCGCTGCCACCCCTTTGGGTCTGCGCATTCGCCACCGGTTCAAGTGGGAATCGGCCGAGATCATCAAGCTGAGTCGGCGCGAGACGGCCGTGATCGAGCTCGCTGCCCTCCTCGAGGTCCCGGTGGGGGTGGTGCGGGTGCTCGTCGTCGATCTGCGGGGGAGGGGGGCGGTTACCATCACCGACCCGCCGGCGGCGCTCGCCGGGGCCGCCGAGGGCCAGATCGAACTGCTCCAGAAGGTGCTCGATGGAATCAAATCCCTCTGAGAGGACCGGGATGACCCCGGTGAAGATCGTGGTCGCCGGTGGGTTCGGTGTGGGGAAGACCACATTCGTCGGGGCGATCTCCGAGATCGAGCCGTTGCGCAGCGAAGCCATCATCACCGACGCCAGTGACGGGATCGACGATCTCTTCGAGGACGGGACCAAGACGACAACGACCGTGGCGATGGACTTCGGTCGGATCAGTCTCAAGCACCAGCTGGTCCTCTATCTCTTCGGCACTCCGGGCCAAGATCGCTTCCATTTCATGTGGAACGAGCTGGCTCGTGGTGCCATCGGTGCCGTTGTCCTGGTCGACACCCGGCGGGTGGAGGACTGCTTTGCCGCCATCGACTTCTTCGAGCGGCGGGAGACGCCCTTCGTGGTGGCGGTGAACACCTTCCACGGCAGGAAGCTGCACCGGATCGAGGAGGTGCGAACCGCACTCCAGATCGGCCCGGAGGTGCCCATCCTCTACTGCGATGCCAGGGTCAGAGTCGACGTGCAGAAGGTCCTGGTGGCGGTCGTCGAGCACGCCATCGACCGGGTCAAGAGTGAAGCCGGGGTCGGCTGACTCAGACGGAGATGTCGACCTCGTCGGCAGAATCGAACATCCGGTCGACCCGTTCCGACGGCAGGCGGAGCTCGTAGAGGTTCTCTCCCTCGGATGTGCGTCGATAGACGATGTCACCTTCCATCCTCCGGGCGAGATGTCGGCCGACGGTGAGGCTGAGGCCGACGGTGGCGGGCCGGGTGACCGGCTGGCCATGACGGAGGTCGCTGCTGAACATCCGCTCGATGTGGGAATCGGGCACGGCGGGGCCATCGTCGCGCACCGCTATCGAGATGTCTGGGCCCGATCGGGACACCGTGACAGCTCACGTTGGGCCCTCCGAACCGGACGGCGTTGTTCACCAGTCCGAAGAGGATCTGCCGGGTGAGCGCCGGATCGGCCCAGATGGTGGCCTCGCCGGCGGTGACCGTGACACCCGACGAGTCGGGGATCGAGGCAACGACGCCTTCGCATAGGGTCGCGACGTCGACGGGCAGCGAGACGACGGTGGTCTGGCCTGCGCCGGCACGTGCCGACTCGACCAGGTCGTCGACAATCGACTCGACCTCGCGGACCTGACCCCGGATTCGAGCGATGTCGGGCTCGCGTCGGCCGGCGAGGTCGGTCACGAGCGAGAGCTGGCGACGGATCTCTGAGCCCACGGCGGCCACGAACTCGTCCTTGCCCGTGATGAGTCTCTCCAGACGTCTTTGCTCGACGTGGTGATTGGTGGCGTCCTCCATCTGCAAGACGACCATCGCCGGCTGGCCGGGTGACCAGGGCACCAACGACAACGAGATGCGGGCCCAGATCGATCGTCCTCCAGCCGTGTTGCAACGAACCCAGGTGGCCGCCAGATGCTCATGGTCGTTTCCCATCGTCTCCCATGCGGCGCCGAGCTCGGCCATGTCGTCGCCATTGACGATGGCCCGGACATTGCTCCCGGGAAACTGGGAGACCTCCATCTCCAGGGTCTCCGCCATGGCCGCGTTGACCTGGATGAACTCACCCGACGGCTTGAGCATGGCCATCCCGATCGGTGCTGCGTCGAAGCCGAGCCGGAACTGGTCGACGGATGGCGGAAGCTCGTCTTCGGATGGTGCCCGCCATCCGGCGGCGCCGGCGAGGGCGATCAGGACGGCGAATCCGATGTTCAGCCCGATCCAGGCCAGGCCCGGGCCATCGACGCCGAGCCCGGCGATCAGGTGGTAGGTGGCGATGCCCATCACGGCCAACGCCACCGGCCGCCAGTCGCGGTAGAGGGAAACGGCCACCACCGTGAAGAGGGGGTGGAGGTGGGTGACCGGCGCCCCGTCGGCGAAAGTGATCAGCACGATCGAGTCGGCGACGAGGACGACGGCGACGAGACAGGCAGCGAGGAGACGACGTCGGGTCAGGGTCGCCGACGTCGTCAGCAGGACGAGAGCGAGGGCGACGAGCCCGGTCGTCTCCAGCGTCTCACCGAGAGCGAGGCCGAGCGCGGCGAGGAGGGGGATCTGGGCCCAGGCGAGGACCAGGAGAAGACGATGACGCGAGGCGAACACCCGCTCGGAACTGGTGCCCACTGGCATGGACGAACCTTATGACGACACGGTCCAGATTCCCGGTGTCTCCGTGAAGGAATCTGGCGACCACGGCTGGCCGACGGTCCTTGGTCACGGCCGATGCCGGGGATAGGGTTGGAAGCAGATGGACATCTCCGAACTAATCGACAGCGCTCTCTCCAGAGTCGAGGCGGCCCGGGTCGAGATCGCCACCCTCGAGCCCGCAGGAGTCTCCAACGAGGTGGTCGGGGGTCTCACCCAGGTCGTTTCCGAGCTGGTCCGCAACGCCATCGCCTTCTCCGGGCCCGGCCAGACCGTGACGGTCAACGGTGTGTTCGATGCAGATGGCTACCTGATCACGATCTCCGACGACGGGGTGGGGATCTCGGAGACCTTGCTCGTTGCCCTGAACCGGGTCCTCGAGCACCCGTCGCCCGCATCAGACACCCCGGGGACGACGATGGGCATCACCACCACGGCGCGGGTCGCGGCGCGCCACGGGATCAGGGTCCGTCTCGTGCCCGGTGTCCCGGGGACCACCGCACGGATAATCGTGCCCTCTCGACTGGTGACCCGGGCCGGCTCGCCCCGGCCGATCCGCGCCGTCGAGGAACCGGGTCCGGTGACGGCCCCCACCGAGATCTTCGCCACCGAGGCGACCATGGTCGACCTCAGCCGGTACGAACGCGACCTTCATCCCGAGCCCTCGCCCGAGATGGAGGGGGGACGACCCCCCTCGAGCCCCCCGAGCGAGTTGATCGGGGTCGGCCTGCCTCCGTTGAGCCCCCCGCACGAGATGATGGAGCGGGCAAGCCCCACCTTGGATGCCCCTGGTATGTCCGACGAACAGCGACATCTCGCCGAGGAGTTCCTCGAGAGGGTGTTCGCGCCGTTGCGAGGCAAGGGCATGGTCGGTCGCGACCGTCCTACTCCCCGTCCCTCGAACGAAGGCAACGGCCACCTCCGCGAGCCCGCCGAGGCCCGCCCCCCGCTCGACCGGGCCCCCCGCGCCGGAGTGACCGCCCTTCGGGTCCGGGTCCCGGGCGCCAACTTCTCCCTGGTCGAGGACGACCCGTCGGTGGCCTCATCCGAGGACGCCATCGACATCAGATCGGCCCTCTCCAAGTACGAGCTGGGGCGACGCAACGCCGCCACCTCCGGCGAATGACAGGCACCTGACCGGGTCGGAGCGTCCTCGCGGTAACTTGGGCCCGTGACCGACCAGCACGCCGACGCCCTCATCCTGTTCGGCATCACGGGCGACCTGGCGCGAAGACGGCTCTTCCCCGCCCTCTACGGCCTCGCCGAGGAAGGCCGTCTCGACATGCCGGTCGTCGGGGTGAGTCGTTCGATGGAGGACAGTGACTCCCTGCGCCAACGTGCGAGGTCGGCCCTCGAAGAGTCCGGTGTCGACATCGAGGAGGGGATCTTCGCCCGACTCGCCTCGTCGCTGAGCCACGTTCCGGGTAACTACCGCGACCCCGCCACCTTCGACGCGATCCGGTCCCATATCGGTGAGCGGAAGTGCACCGTCTCCTACCTGGCCATACCCCCCGACCTGTTCGACGATGTGATTCGCGGGCTCGCCGGCGTGGGGATGCACGAACAGGGCCGGGTGGTGGTGGAGAAGCCGTTCGGAAGGGACACGGCGAGCGCCCGCGAGTTGAACGAGATCATCCATCGCTTCTATCCGGAGGAGCGGGTGTACCGGATCGATCATTTCCTGGGCAAGGAGGCCGTGCAGAACCTCATGGTGTTCCGCTTCTCCAACACCGTCCTGGAGCCGATCTGGAATCGGCATTTCATCCGCGGGGTGCAGATCACCATGGCGGAGTCGTTCGGGGTCGAGGGCAGAGGCGCCTTCTACGACTCGGTAGGGGCGCTCCGGGACGTGGTCCAGAACCACCTGCTGGTGATGATGTCGCTGCTCGCCATGGAGCCACCCGTGTCCGATAGCCCCGATGCACTGAGGGACGAACGGGTGAAGGTGCTGCAGGCGACGGAGTCCCTCGACGTCGGGGACGTGGTCACCGGCCAGTACCGGGGTTACCTGGACGAGCGTGGTGTCGCCCCCGAGTCGACGACCGAGACCTACTTCGCAGCCCGGCTTCAGATCGACTCGTGGCGTTGGGCGGGTGTCCCATGGATCGTCAAAGCCGGCAAGGGGCTTGACACCACGGTGACCGAGGCCGTGGTCGAGTTCCTCCGACCTCCGTGGCTCCTGTTCAGCGACGAGACCAGCGCCCCGGGCCCCAACCGTCTCTACTTCAGGTCGAAGCCGGGCGACCGCATCGTGCTGTCGATGCAGTCCAAGCGGCCCGGCCCGGCAATCGTCAGCGAGCCGGTGGACCTCGTCCTCGACTACGGGGAGAACCCGGCGGAGAGCCGTGACGCCTATGAGCGGCTGCTCGGCGACGCTCTCCGGGGCGACCAGTCGCTGTTCGCCCGTGTCGACGGCGTGATGGAAGCCTGGCGGATCGTCGAGCCGGTCCTCGCCGATGTCCCCCTCCCGTTCACATATGACCAAGGATCCGGAGGGCCGGTCGAGGGCGATGCCTTGGTCGGCGACGACTGGGAGTGGTTGACCCGCCGCTGAACGCGATTTCTCCGCTCATCTGCTGAAGATTTCCCCGGTTCCGGCCGATGCAGCCCATGAATGTTTGCACGTGCTCTGTCCACCGTGGCCTCGTTGGCCGTCGCCGCGGCTGGTGTTCTCCTGGCCGGTTGCTCCCCGGCGTCGTTGCTCCCCATCCCCGGTGACCCTCTCGGCATCTGTCGGTCGGTCGCCTCGTACGGGATCGAAGGTGTCCGCGGGATCGGTCTCGCCCTGGTGGTGGCCGCCATGTTGGCCCTCGTCGCGATCTGGGTCCCAGCCCTGCGCCCGGGTCACAAGCGACGGATGCGGGCCGTGCCCGAAACCACTCTCATGGACAACCTGAACCGGCTCAGCGACGAGAGCGCAGCCCCACGGCTGCGGAGCCCCGAGGAGGAGATCGCGGCCGACTTGATCAGGAAGCTGGAGGCGGTGGAGACGAGCATGCTGGGCATGGGCACACCGACCCGCGAGGTCACCGAGCGTTGGATGGGCCTGCTCCGCCAGTCGAACGACCTCCACAACCAGGGCCTTCTGGCCACCGAGGACTTCTCCCGGATCAACACCCGCCTGCTCGACCTGTTCACCGAACCCGCCACCAGTCGAAGCTGAGCCGGGCGCACACGGTTTCTGTGAGTGGAACCGTCAATTCTGACGGTTCCACTCACAGACGGTCTCTGGTCAGCCGGTCGGCGGGTCGAAGTCGGTGAGGACCTCTTCGAGCTGCTCCCCGACGGCAGTGATCCTCCTGGTGCAGAAGTCGAGCAGCTCGGCGGCCCGTTGCACGTCGGCGAGGAGGTGGTCCACGTCGACATCGTCGGCGCGCAATCGCCCGTGGATCGCCCTGAGCTCGTCGAGGGCGGCGCTGTAGGTCAGGTTCTCGTCGGTCATTCGTCCACCGTCACCTTGACCGTACCGTCGCTCAGCCGGATCGAGAGGTGGTCGCCGCCCGACACCTGGCTCACAGAACGGACCACGGCCCCTCCTTCGTCACGAGTGACGATCGAGAACCCGCGACGCAGCGTTGCTTCGACGTCGACCGCGGCGAACCACTGGGTGAGTGACTCGAGCGTGGCACGGTGGCGTTGCAGTAGCTCTCGGCTGGAGAGGCCGATCTGGGCCCGGAGACCATCGAGGACGTCCCGCTGCCGGGCAAGTGCCGTGGAGCTGGCGGCGACACTGCCGGCCGTGCTGCGGAGCAGCTGACCCTGTCGTGCCAGACTCGATCTCGCCTCGTCGCGAATCATGTGCCGGGCAGTGGCGAGCCGGCCGGCGTACTCGTGCACGCGAGCGACCAGCCACTCCCCGGCGGCACTCGGGGTCTTTTCGGAGACGGCTGCCGACTCGTCGGCGATCGTCCGGTCGATGTCGTGTCCAATGCCGGTGACAACGGGCACGGGCACCTTGGCGATCGCCCGGGCGACCGGCTCGGTGTCGAAGACGGCCAGATCGAGCTGGGATCCGCCGCCCCGCACCAATGCCACCATGTCGAAGGTGGCGTCGAACCGTGCCAGCGCCGCCGCGATCTGTTCCCCGGCGGAATCGCCCTGGACATTGGTGTGGACGGTGCGGACGGCGAATCGATACCCGGAGCGACGGAGCTGGTCGATGAAGTCGGCGTGTGCCGCCGAACCCCGGCTGGTGACGAGGCCGACCCGGAGCGGGACCAGCGGAAGGGGGTGGCGACCGTTGGCGAGAAGCGAACCGTCGACATTGAGCCGACGCAGCAACTCGGCACGATCGATCGCCAGCTTCCCGGTGGTGAAGGCAGGATCGACCTCGAGAAGAGCGAGCCGCACCACCGACCGGCGTGAGTCGACCCCGACGGTGCCTCGCAACCGCACCTCGACACCGTCGCGCAGACCACCCAGCCCAGCATCGGCGAGGTTGCGGTCGATATCGAACATGGCCCGCCCCCGAGCAGCGACGTCGATCGACACGTCGACCACGTCGGGGTCGGCGAGTCGGAAGAACACCGCCCCCTGACTGGTGCGACGGAATCCGGTGATCTCACCCCTCACCCAGATCGGTGCCGGGAACCCGGCGACGACGACCTGTTGCAGGCTGGTCAGCACCTCGGAGACCGTGAGCGACTCGGGCGCCGATCCCACAGGTCCCTGTTGGCTGCTCATGGGGCGATGGTATGCCGGGGAACGCCGCCACCGAGACGATGCGGACGTCCGCAGAGTCACCTCTTCGCCGTTTTGGTGTCGATCGAGACGGTTCCCGTTCGTTTACTGGATGACGAACAGGGAAAGAAGGGAATCTCATGTCTCATGTCAATGACCTCTCCGAGCTGCGGGGCGATCTCTCCGGCGAGGTGATCGCACCCGACGACGCCGGCTACGACGAGGCCCGTCGCATGTTCTACGGCGGACTGGACGGTCGGCCCTGCCGCCATCGTTCGCGTCACGGATGGCTCCGATGTCGCCACGGCCATCAGATTCGCCCGGGCGACGGGCCTCGAGTTCACGGTCCGCAGCGGCGGTCACAGCGTGGCCGGCCACAGCATCGTCGACGGCGGGATCGTGATCGATGTCCGGGGTCTCGACCATGTCGAAATCGACGCGGGCCGAGCCACGGCATGGGCCGGGTCCGGTCTCACTGCCGCCGAGCTCTGTGCCGCCACCGCCGAGCACGGGCTCGCCGTCGGATTCGGCGACAGTGGTTCGGTCGGGATCGGTGGCATCACACTCGGTGGTGGGGTCGGCTTCCTCGCCCGCAAGTACGGTCTGACCATCGACTCGGTGCTCGCCGTGGAGCTCGTCACCGTCGACGGTGAGCTCATCGTGGCCGACGACTCCAACCATCCCGACCTCTTCTGGGCCCTCCGAGGCGGTGGCGGCAATTTCGGTGTCGTGACCCGTTTCCAATACGCCTTGCACCCCGTGGACCGCGTCCTGGGCGGGATGATGGCGCTCCCGGCCACCCCGGAAGTCATCGCCGGGTTCGTCGCAGAGTCGGCTGCCGCTCCCGACGAGCTCAGCGCGATCGGAAACGTGATGTCGGCGCCCCCGATGCCGTTCCTCCCCGAGGAGCTGGTGGGCCAGACCGTTCTGCTGGCGATCATGGTCTGGTGCGGTGATCTCGAGGAAGGTCGAGTGGTGATCGACCGATTCCGGGCTCTCGCCACCCCGCTCGCCGACTTCGTCGACGAGATCGGGTTATCCCGAGATCTACCCACCGGAGGACGACAGCTACCAGCCGCTGGCCGTGGCTTTGACCGGTTTCACCGAGACGTTCGACGACGACAAGGTCGCCGAGACCATCGCCGCCATCGCAGCTTCCGACGCGCCGATGCGGGCGGTGCAGCTGCGGGTGCTCGGTGGGCAGGTGGCCCGGGTGCCTGCCGACGCCACCGCTTATGCCCACCGCCACCGGGAGATCATGATCAACGTCGCCTCGTTCTACGAGGAGGAGTCCGAGCGTCCCCGCCGCGAGGAGTGGGTAGCCGACCTGCATCGTCTGCTGACGGAGGGTGACCAGACCGGTTACGTGGGCTTTCTGGCGGACGAAGGACCGGAACGGGTGAGGGCGGCATACCCCGGGGCGACCTGGGACCGTCTCCGTGAGGTCAAGGCCAAGTACGACCCGGAGAATCTCCTCCACCACAACCAGAACATCCCGCCGGCTTCCTGACCCCTCCTCGGATCCCGTTGCGTGGGCCGACGGGGCTGTAGATTCTCGCCGTCCGACAACCGTCGTGAGGTGGAAACGTTGCCTGGCCGGGCCGACTCCACTCCCACGGCGTCTGTAACTTCGCTAGAGGCAACGATCGAGGAGGACCGCTGCCAGTGGCTGCTCCATGGGTCACCACGATGACGTTGAACCGATCAGCGGAGCGGGTTGCTACTTAGGCATGCCGCCGGCTTCCCCACAGAATGCGGGGCGACCCCCTCCGCCTACGCGAGCGGATAGTGTGCGGCTGTCTCTTCTGAATGAATGGGAGCGCTATGGACATGATGAACGCGGTTCGAATTCACGGTTATGGGGATCCCGGGGTGCTCACCTTCGAGCAGGCGCCCCGCCCCACTCCTGGAGTCGGAGAAGTCTTGGTCCGGGTGCAGGCGACCTCGATCAATCCGTTCGATGCAGCCGTCCGAGCTGGGTACATGGTCGACTACTTCAACCACGAGTTGCCATTGATCCTAGGCACCGATGTATCGGGCATCGTCGAGGAGGTCGGTCCCGGGGTCGAGGACTTGACGCCCGGGGTCGAAGTGTACGGGAGGGCTGGAGTTTCTCGAGACGGCTCATATGCCGAATATGTCGCGGTTGCCGCGGACGACATAGCCATCAAGCCCGAGTCGCTCGACTTCGTCCATGCCGCGGCCATTCCGCACGTCTTGCTCACCGCCTGGCAGGCCCTTTACGAGGCAGCCGGTCTCACCGAGGGGCAAACGGCTTTGATTCATGGAGCGGCGGGAGGAGTAGGGCATTTTGCGGTGCAACTCGCCAGGTTGCGTGGGGCGAAGGTCATTGGCACCGGTTCGACCAACGTCGACTTTCTCGACGAGCTCGGGGTTGACCAGGTAATCGATTATTCGACCACCCGGTTCGAGGATGTCGTGAGCGAACGGTCCGTGGATGTCGTTCTAGATACTGTCGGCGACGACAGCCAAGAACGATCGTGGTCGCTTCTCAAGCCGGGAGGAATGCTCGTCTCCGCGGTAAGACCGCCATCTGAGGACTCTGCACTGGATCATGGAGTCCGCCAACACATGGTGTACTCCACACCGCCTATCGGGCCTACGTTGACTGAAGTGGCGGCATTGGTGGACTCTGGGAAGCTAGCTCCCGAGGTGTCCAGGATTCTCCCATTGAGTGACGTGAAAACCGGCCACGAATTGATCGAGGCGAGACACACGCGGGGCAAGATCGGCGTGCAGGTCACCGATTGACGTTCGCGCCGGTCGGTTGGCTCGGGGCTGTCGGTACTCGGATGCTCGATTCCGCTACATCAACTTTGCGCAGCGGGAGCTGACGCAACGCCGAGTTGTTGCATCATTCCCATCGTGTCCCAGTTGACCCATTCTGAGATGAGTAGGCCGCCACGAACCTCCCAAATACTCACTCCAGGGATCGTGAATGATCTCCCGGTGGCTGGGATGCCCATGAAATCGCCCTGGTGGGTCCCGGACATCGTGACCACGCTCACGACTTTGTCCCCTTCTGCGATCTGTTCGTCGACGGTTGCGCTGAGGTCCGGAAACGCCATACGGAGGCTGGAGATCAGCTCCTTCGTGCTGTCGACGCCTCGAGGTGCGGGTTCCATGACGCCACGAATCATCTCGAAATCAGGGTGACATTCGGCGCAGATGGCGTCGAACGAGCTCATGTCCCCCTGAGTGATGACATCGCTGAACCAGCGTTGGACAAGAGCCTTGTTTTCGTCGGTGCTGATGACCTGCCTCCTCCGGCCTAGTGTCGGCAGCATACACTGCGCCGAGCATGCCGTCTTCGAGAACCCGACCGCTCGGGTTTGACGGTTCGCGGGTCGACCCCGCGGGCTGACCACCTTCTCCCAATGCGCCGACCAGGTCGAGTGGATCTCTTTGGGCTCACAGCGCTTCCAGGACGAGGTCGGGCCGACCTACGGCGACACAGACAAGGAGATCAGCGCGGTCATGCCCGAGTTCGGTCAATCGCTCACGGAGACCGACATCGCCCAGGGTTGCCACCTTCGAGCGACACCGTTTTCGGCGGCGCCGATCCGGAGACCGCCATGACGGACTGCGGACTCTGATCACCACCCGCTATCGGTCCGACCCGTCATAACCTGCTCCTGATGGGCATGGACGAGGTGGGCTCGACTGTTGAGCACCCAGTGATCGAGCGAGGAGTCGTCGACGACACGCGCTTCGACAGGTTCGCTGCCCTCGTCGTCCTCACCGTCTTCGGGCTCACCTGGCCCATCCTCGACCTCCTCGGCCGGAATGCCGAGTTCTTCCTCGCTCGCCGATCACCCAAGGGTGAGATCGTCGCCCTCGCCCTGTCTGCGCTGGTGGTGGTACCGGTGTTGGTCGGCTTGCTGGGGTCGTTGCCGGGGCGATGGGGGCGCTGGCTCGGTCTCGGGCTCATTGGCCTCCTGGCGACTTCGCTCGCCCATCTCTACCTGAGTCGGCTCGACCATTCCCTGGTGGATGAGCCTGATCCTCTCTGTCCTCCTCGGTGTTGCCCTCGCCTGGGGTTTCACCAGGGTGGCCCCGATTCGCCAGGCCGCCCGATATCTCCTGGCGGCACCGGTTGTCGTCCTTTCGGTCTTCCTATTCACCATGCCGGTCGGGGACGTCCTCCGTGAGCCGGACGCGGCGGTTGGGAACCCGGTGGCGGTCAGGACCCGGTTCCGGTGGTGATGGTCGTCTTCGACGAGTTCCCCTTGGCTTCGATCATCGACGGCGAGGGAGATCTCCGCTCGGATCTCTATCCCAACTTCGCCAGGCTCGCCGACGACGGGACCTGGTTTCGCAATGCCGTCACCGTCCAGCAACAGACCGAGCACTCGATCCCGGCGATGCTTACCGGTTCGGTGCCCGACCCGGACCTGATCCCGGTCGCAGGGCAGTACCCCTTCAATCTGTTCACGGCGCTGCGGAGCGTCTACGACCTGCACGTGTACGAGTCGATCACACAGCTCTGCCCTCGAGCAGCTCTGTGAGGGTCTGACCTCCTCGGCGACTTCCTTGGTTCGTGACGTCTCCGTGGTCGCCGGCCATGTGCTCCTCCCCGACCCACTCACCACCGGGTTGCCGGACATCGACGGCGGCTGGGGAGACTTCACCACCGTGGCGGGTGACTTCGACGCTCGTGAGGAATTCCGGGAGCTTCTGGCCAAAGACAGACCGCGACCATCGACCGGCTACTGGAGCACATCGCGAACCGAAGCCGACGTGCTCCGGCCGCCCCCCGCTCTTCTATGTCCACGCCATCGTGCCTCATCATCCCTGGCAGTTCCTCCCTGACGGGCGGAGCTATCCGTTCATCGTGGCGACAACCCGGCGAGTTTCGGCGGCGGCTGGAAAGACGACGAATTCCTGGTCGCACAGTCTATGCAAAGTCATCTGCTCCAGGTCGGGTACGCCGATCACGCGTCGGTCGGATCATCGACGCCCTCGAGGATGCCGGGATCTACGACGAAGCGATGCTGGTGGTCATGGCCGACCACGGCATCGCCATCCGCCCCGGTGTCGAGCATCAGCGGATCATCACCGAACACCGTCGGTGAGATCGCCCCTATCCCCCTCTTCGTCAAGCCGCCGGGGGTGGCGGGCGGTGTGGTCGACGATCGTCGGGCGCTCACCATCGACATCCTCCCGACGATCGCCGATGTGATCGGGGCCCGCCTGCCCGCCGAGGTCGAGGGCGCGTCACTGCTCGGTGAGCCTCCCGACCGGCAGGAGACCACGACGGTGGGCACCGAGGGCTCGGTCACTTTCGGGGTGACGGGGACCGAGAAGCTGGAGGTCGCCCGTCGCATCGAGTCGATCTTCCCGGATGGCGACCCATGGGCGCTTCGCCCGGCGGGCAGCCCCGACCTCGTCGGCACCGAGGTGTCGGCCGACATGGAGTCCTCGGCGCTACGGGTTCGCATCAAAGAGGCCGACCTCTATGAGGACATCGATCTCGACGACGATGTCATCCCCGCTCGCATCGGTGGCACCATCTACGACGGAGCCGATGGCAACGAGGTGCTCGCGGTTGCGGTCAATGGTGTCGTCGGTGCGGTGACCCGGAGCTATCGGCGGGAGAACGTCGTCTCCTTCCTCGCCATGGTGCCCCCCGGCTACTTCGTAGAGGGTCCCAACACCATTGAGGTGTACGAGGTGACCGACCAGGGCGGGCTGCTGCTGCTCGACACCTGAGCCGTCAAGCCGTCCAGCCCAGAGCTGCCTCCCCGATCGCCAGATAGGCCCACCAGAAGGCGACCGCCCCGACCGCCACCAGAGGGGTCCAGGCCCGGGCCCTGGAGAACACCCGTACCACCAACCAGATCCCAGCGGCCCATACCGCCCAGAGGCCGAAGAGCCAGGGCGCCGGCACCACCAGACCGCTGCTGACATACACCAGCCCTGTAGCCGCATAGAGGACGATGCCGAGCACCCCGAGCACGGTTCCGCCTGTGGCCGGTCTCGTTGTGCTCATGACTCCTTCTCTCCGACCAGATACCAGGTCTCCATCGTTCCCTTTCCTTTCACTTCGACGACTCCTCGCTCTTCACAGACGAACCAGGGAGCCACCAGCTCACGAGTCGACGGTGCGATCTGGATCATCCCTGGGATACTGGTGCTCTCCATCCGGCTGGCCAGATTGACGGTGTCGCCCCAGAGGTCGTAGCTGAACTTCTGACGTCCGATGATCCCCGCCATCACCGGCCCCGAGGCGACACCGATGCGCATCTCGAGTGAGCGGCCGGCGAACTCATGAGAGCCGATGTGACGTTGCATCTCCAGGGCGAGGTCGCAGATGACCCGGGCGTGGTCCTCACGAGCGGCCGGGACCCCTCCGGCGACCATGTAGGCGTCACCGATGGTCTTGATCTTCTCCAGACCTCGTTCGGCGACCATGTCGTCGAAGACGGTGAACACCTCGTTGAGCAGTTGGATGACGTCACTCGGCTCCAGCTTCGCCACCATCGGGGTGAAACCGGCGACGTCGGCGAACAGGATCGAGGCCGACTCGAACTCGTCGGCGATCATCTCTTCCGACCTCTTGAGACGTTCGGCCACCTGGCCGGGGAGGATGTTGCGGAGGAGCCGCTCCGACTGTCGGTAGAGCAGGCCCGTTTGCTTGACGAAGTAGTACAGGACGACATAGATGAAGACGGTCACGGCGATCAGGTTGAACAGGGCGACATAGTCACGGTCGGGCAGTTCGTAGATCGGCTCGACCCGGTTCGAGATGACGAATGCCGAGAGGATGCCGACCAGGAACACCCCCAGCCAGATATGGGCACGCCAGTCGGCGAAGATCGCCACCCCTCCGACGACGACCAGGACACCCCAGATGGCATTGCCGGCGCTCTCGTCGACCCCGCCGAAGAGCACGATCATCACCACCACGGTGACGATGGTTGCCGCCGACACCAGATGCATCACCCCGGGGAATGCCGCCGGTCTCTGCCAAACGGCGAACAGAGCGATCGCCGCCGCCAGGATCGGTGCCATCAGCGCCACTGCCGCCCAGGGCGCGTCGAACAGGAACATCTGATATACCGAAATGGTCGAAGTGAGGATCGACCCCCACATCGCGGCGGTGAAGAGACGTTTGGTCTGGGCACGGTCGGGCCGGTCGCCGGGGACGACTGCCAGTGAGACCATCCGGTCGATCCAGAGCGGCCATCGGCGCCGGTCGTCGCGGGCGCCGGGGTTGGGGCTGTCGCTCATGGCGCGTCGTAACGTAGCCGTCGCCCTCGCCGGGGTTCGGTCAGGACGTGACGTTCACCGGCACGACCGGTAGGCGGTCCATGCCCACCACCCCTGCAGCTCCCGGATCTCACCCGCGAGCCGGATGTTGGTGACGGGGTCGAACAGCTCTTCGGTGGTCACATCGAAGTACGGGCCCCAGTGGGAGTCGAGGATCTGGAACAGCCCGGTGGCGCTGGAGCGCGGATTGTCCGCGTCGGGGTCGCCACCCGACTCGTGGCGGAGCACACACATCGCGGTGTCGACCTCGTCGGCGGGGAAATGGCCGGCCACCAAGGGCCGCCATCTCTCGACGGGGTCGGCGATCTGCTCGAACACGACTGTGTGCAACTCGGAGGCGATGTCGGCGGGTTGGCCGACACCCATCCACAACAAGAGGAAGGTGATCAGAAAGCTCATGGGCCGGCCCAGGTACCCGGATTGGGCCTGCGCACACACGCGACGGCGAGGGAGAGAGCGTGACGATTCATGAGTACCTACCGAACGATGGGAGAGTGAGGAGAAGCCTCCTCGGAGACCTACCGGGGGTCGAGGCCCGACCGGTTGTGCAGGGGAGCCTATGACCGGCGGGGCGGCTATCGGGAGTCCGGAGGGTCCGGTACCGTCCTCAGATGCCCGTCTCCAGCGTTCCGGTCGTGGTGACCGGTGCTACCGGCTTCGTCGCCGCCGAGGTCGTCCGCCAGCTGCTCGAGGGGGGCTACTCGGTGCGGGGCACGACCCGTGACGTCGCCGCCGCCCGTGCGTCGGGTGAGCTGACGTCTCTTCCCGGTGCCGACGATCGGCTCCACCTCATGGAGGCCGATCTGCTCGGAGGCGGGCTCGCCGAGGTGGTTGCCGACGCCGAATACGTCATCCATGTCGCCTCTCCGTACGCCATGGTCGTCGCCGACCCACAACGTGATCTGGTCGACCCCGCAGTCAACGGCACGCGGTCGATCCTGGAGGCCGCCGCTCGTGCCGGCTCGACGAAACGGGTGGTGCTCACCTCCTCGTTCGCCGCAATCGGATCAGGCTCCCGGGAAACGGCCTACACCGAAGCCGACTGGAATGAGTCGGCGTCGCTCCAGCACAGCCCCTACTCCTACAGCAAGGTCAGGGCGGAACGGGCAGCCTGGGAGTTCATGGAGAATGAAGACCCCGGCTTCGACCTGGTCTCGGTCAACCCCACCATGGTCTTCGGACCCACTCTGGTGCGCCGGGTCAACCAGTCCCACGCCTTCTTCATCGGCCTCACCGACGGCTCTGCCCCGGCGATCGTCGCCATCGACCACCCGATGGTCGACGTGCGCGATGTCGCACGGGCCCACATCCTGGCGATGGAGAGCCCGGCAGCGACAGGGAGGTACCTGCTCGCGGCGGGCAACTTCACCCCGGCCAGGATCGTCGACCGTGCCCGGCGTCTCGGCATAGACGACCGCTACCGACTACCCCGCCTCCGCCTCGACCGTGGACTCGGCGTGGCCCTGTCCAGGGCTGTGATCCCTTTCCAACCTCGGGGCAACCGGGGGTTTCTCCGCGAGTCGCTGGGGAAGCGATGGGTGGTCGACGGATCGAGGGCCGAACGTGATCTCGGTCTCGACTACCGGGATCCGGATCAGACCATCGACGACACCTGGACGAGTCTCGACGAGTGGGGTCTGCTCGGCCGCAGGGCCTGAGCGTGTGGCTTCAGCCGGAGACGTCGACGGTGGCGGTCATCCCCGCCTCGAAGTGGTCCGGGCCGAATCCTGTATGCACCGCCCTCGCCCCGGGCTCTGCAGTCAGGCCGGCGACGAGGCGTTTTCGCTAGCTTCCGGCGGGCGAGAAGGAGTGCGCATGAGACGGTGGGTGACGACGGCCCTGCTCCTGGCATTGGCGCTCGGTGCCTGTGGCGGTGGCGGCGATGGGGGCGATCCGGGCGAGGACGAGTCCGGGGCCGGTGACGGCGATGCTTCCACCGGCTCCACGACGGCGGCGGGGGAGTTCGACCCCGACGCGGTGGCAATCTACGTCGCCGAAGGCTCAGCGGTCTCACGGATCGAACCGGCCGGCGACTCGGTCACCGAGCTCATCGGAGGCCTCAGCGAGTGTTACGAGACATGGTTCCTCGAGGGATCCGTCTGGGTCTCCTGCACCGCCGGCCGGCTATTGCGGCTCGACCCCGAGTCGGGTGAGATCCAACTCGATGTCGAGACCGGCAACTACGTCGAGGAGATAGCCATCGGCGAGGGCGCGCTGTGGGTGCTCAATGGCCAGCAGGGCATCGCCACCGACATCAAGAAGGTCCACCTCGACAGTGGTGAGGTGCTGGCGACCGTAACCCCCGAGGCCGGCGCATTCTTCTGGGATGTCAGCGCAGGCGAAGGCGCCGTGTGGGCGGTGGGTGGCTCGGTGGAGACCATCTCCACGGTGGCCCGCATCGACCCGGTAACGGCGACGGTCTCGATGCTCATCGATACCGGTATGGGCCCGGAACGCGTCGAAGCCGGGTATGGCTGGGTCTACGCCGTCGGAGGCGGGTTTCTGAATGCCGACGGCACCGGCAACCAAGGTCTGCGTCTGGTGCGCATCGATCCGTCGAGCAACGAGGTGGTCTCCGAGGTGTCGGTCAGTGAGATGGACGGGTTCCCCGACCTCGCCCTCGCCTACGAGTCGGTGTGGGTCACCGACACCGCTGCCGGGGAGTTGGTTCGGGTAGATCAGGCCGCCGAGACCGAGGAGGCTCGGGTCTCCATCGGATCCGGTGGAGCCGACATCTACGAGATCGATGTGGCCAAGGGGCTCGTCTGGGGTGGCAACCCGTTCGACAACCAGATCTTCGGCATCGACCCGACCAGCAACGAGTTCGACACCGGTATCGACGGCGGAGCGTCCGGCATCGCTTTCGCCCCCTGAGGGGGAGGTCGAGACGTCAGGCTGCGTCGCTGCCGAAGACCCTGATGGTGAGGACGTTCTCCGCGATCTCCAACCGCCAGGTGTGGTCGCCGAGCATCCATTCCGCCTCATGGCTCGAGTCGCGGGAAGTCCTCGAGAGTGCCCCCGGCGAGCCCTTGCTGGTTGTAGGCGTCCAGACACTCCGGGGAGTAGGGGGCGACCAGGAAACAGGCGTTCAGATACAACTGGTGGGTGGCCTCCCCACCCAGTTGACCGGTGACGAGGAGACCGTAGATCGCCTCGGTCTCCGGGTCGTAGGCTCCGGCGACCCGGCCCCACTCGTCGAAGCGATAGAGGAAGGTGTCGTACTCGCCAGTTTCGTTGTAACGGGTCAAGCCCTTGCTGATGGGCGGTGATGCGTCGACCGTGTTCCACAGGTCGGGGAGTTGGTCGACATATATCCCGAGCGACCCGGGGATAGGGGGATAGGGGTCCGTGGGCGGGGCCGTGGCGGCGGGGGCAGGCTCCGCCGCAGGAGCGCCCCCGGCCCCGGCAACCAGGCTCATCAGCATCAGCCCCACCACGACGAGAGCCCCGATGGCCGTGACAGGGCCCCAGCCTTGGAACAACGTCGTCGCCAGGACCAGGATCGCCGGGATGATGACCCACCAGGAGAGCATGCCCAAGGCGCCGACGACGAACAGAGCGAGCACGGCGAGGAGATGTCCGCCGAGGTAGTTGGGGGTCAGACCCTGTTTCAGTCTCGGGGGGAGCAATGGCTCCGGGGTCACACCCTCGAGATCGTCGTACCGGTCTTCGTCTGCAGGGCCCGGCTCGGGGGGATCGGTCTCGATCGGCGGTGACCCCATCCCGTCCGTGTCGTCCGGCTCGTCCGTGGTGATGAGTCCAGGCGAGTGCAGCCCTGCGACGAGGTCCTCGTATTCGTTCTTGTCGATCCGTCCTTCACTGCGCAACCGGCGAAGGACCGCCATCTGGTCGTGCTCGGTATTCACGCCCTAGCTCCTGGGCCGCGTTCTCGGTTCATCGGCAGAACGGCCGCGAATCCGAAGCCCGAACCGCGAGAACGGGTCAGGCGTTGGCGGTGATGAACTCCATGATGCGATGCCAGGAGTCGGCCGAGGCGTCGCCGAACTCCTCCTGCTTGCGATCGAAGAAGGAGTGGGGGGCATCCGGATAGACCACGACTTCGTGGGTGACCCCGGCGGCTGCAAGCGCCGCCTCGAACTCGTCGACGGCGTCCTGAGGGATGCCAGGGTCGTCCCCACCCATCAGTGCGAGGACCGGGCAGGTCATTTCACCGACCCGGTCGACCACGGCATCGGTCTCACTGCGACGGGGGCGCCCGTAGAAGCCGACGACACCGTTGAGACCGAGACCATTTGCGGCCTGATGCCAGGAGTTGGACCCCCCGAAACAGAAGCCCACGGTGAACACGGCTCGGTCGGAGTCATCGGCGCGGAGCCGGTCGACGGCGGCGGCGACGTCGTCCCGGATCCCGTCGAGTGTGGTGGCGGCGACATGCGGCGGGTAGTCCCAGTCGTTGGTTCGCTCCCCGATGCCGGCGGTGCGGCCGAAATAGTCGATGGCGATGGCGTCGTGCCCGACCTGGGCGAAGCGGGTGGCGAGGTCCTCGTAGAACTGGAAGAGCCCGCGGACATCGGGGAGGACGACGACCGCGGCGGGCGAAGGCTCTTCACCCACAGCCTCGAACGCCATGAACTGGTTGCCGTCGGCAGCCGTCAGCGTCGTCTTCCTGCTGGTGACCGGTCGGTCACCAGCAGGGACCGGCGGCTCGGAGTCGTGATCGAAACACATGGCCGCAGCCTAAACCGGTACGGTCGTGGCTCCAGAACCACCGACGGAGGAGCTCATGGCCGAGATCGATCACGGGGACAATCGACAGCGGGGCAACCCGGAGAACTTCACCGGGGAGGTGTTCATGACCTCGCTGAGCGCTCCTCCCGACCCGAATGGCGTCGCCGTCACCGCCGTCGAGTTCACTCCGAGAGCGCGCAGCAAATGGCATTCCCACACCGCCGGCCAGGTCCTCCACATCCTCTCCGGTGAGGGTGTGGTGGTCAACCGTGACGGTCAGCGGATCTCCATGCGCCAGGGCGACACGGTCACCGCCGCCGCCGGCGAGATGCACTGGCACGGGGCGACCCCGGCATCGTCGATGGTGCAGATGTCGATCACCACACACGGCGGACCGCATTGGACCGACGAGGAGGTCGGCGAGGAGGAGTATCTGGCGGCGGTCGAGTGACGCCGCGGTAGCCTCGTCGCATGGAGATCCCACAGTCCGTCCTCGACTTCATCGAGACCGGGCCGCTCGGTCACCTGATCACCCTCGACTCCGACGGGACCCCGCACGTCACGCTGGTGTGGGCCGGTTTCGACGGCGACGAGCTGGTGTTCGCGACCTTCCCCGACCAGCACAAGCTGGAGAGCATCCGCCGCGACCCGCGTCTCGCCGTCTCCTTCCAGGCGAAGGAGCATCCTGGCGCCGGTCTCCACCCGTATCTGGTGATCCAGGGCCGGGGCACGGTGACCGAGGGAGGTGCCCTGGCGTGGATGGACCATCTCTCCGAGACCTACATCGCCCCGGGAGCGCGATTCCCGTGGCGAGACGCACCGCCCGGCTTTGTCACCAGGGTCGTAGTCGACCGGATCTACGGTGTCGGCCCCTGGGGTCATGCCTTCTGATCGGGACTGAGGCCCTCTACATTCCCTCCGTGTCCCAGCCCAGCAGCATCCTCTCCCGTGAGCTCCTACCGGCGTCGATCGCCGTGTTCGCCACGGCTGCCCTGGCCTCTTTCGAAGCTCTCGGCATCGCTGCTGCGCTCCCCGACATCGCCACCGATCTCGGCAGCGTCTCACTGCTGCCCTGGACGATCACCGCATTCCTGTTGACCTCGAGCCTGGCGACGGTGGTCGCCGGCCCCTTCATCGACTCCATAGGTGTCTCCCGGATGTTCCGGCTGGCAGTGGTGGTGTTCGCCTCGGTCGGCTTTGCGATCGCCTTCGCCCCGACGATGGAGGTGATGGTCGCTCTTCGGGCCTTGCAGGGCTTCGGAGCCGGTCTCCTTCTCACCACCGGCACCTCGGCGATCTCCCTGGTCTTCCCCGAGCATCTGGTGGGTCGGGCCTATGCCGCCAATGCGACGGTTTGGGGGGTGATGGGTGTCGCCGGCCCGGCAGTGGCAGCATTCATCCTCACGTTCCTCTCCTGGGAGTGGATCTTCTACATCAACCTTCCGCTGGGGATCGTCGCCCTCTTCGCCGGATGGAAGGTGCTCCCCGGGCCACATGGCGAGGCGGCGGGGCGGTTCGATCTCCGCGGTTCCCTGCTGCTCGCCGTCATGACCATCTCCACCCTGATCGCCGTCGACACCCTGGATCTGCGCTCCCTCTTGTGGCTGGGCGTCGCCGCGCTCTCGGTGTGGCTCTACGTGGGCCATGCTCGGAGGGTCCCCACGCCGGTGGTGAGGCTCGGTCACATCCTCCCTCAGCCGTACCGGGGGCTGGCACTGTCCACGGCGCTCCTCCTCACCGCGGCGATCGGCGTGAACACCTATATCCCCTTGTATGTTCGGGCGGGGTTGGAGAGCTCGCCCGGGCTCACCGCCTGGTCGGTCCTCCCTCTCACCGTGGGCTGGACTTCGGGGGCGATCATCTCCAGTCGACTGGCCGACCGACGTTCCGAGTCGTGGGTGATGCTGGTCGGCTTCATGGTGACCGTCCCTGCCCTGGCAGTGGCCTGGCTCCTCGTGATCGCCAACATCTCGGTTGTCGCCTCTTTCGTCGTCTTCTTCGCCATCGGCGTCGGCGTCGGGATGACCACCAACGCCGCCCTGACCATGATGCGGGCAGTCACCGATTCGGCTCAGGTTGGCCGGGTCGCTTCGGCGCACCTTTTCGCCCGCAACCAGGGATTCACGTTCGGGTCTGCGATCGGCGGCGCCGTGCTCTTGTTCGTGGTCACCCTGCAGCTCGGTGATCCCGAATTGGTCAGGGACCTGATCTCGGCCCCGGAGGGTGCCGGTCCTGAGGGGGCCGCGGCCGCGGTCCGCTCCGGATTCGCTGCTGTGGCCGCGGTCGGCTTCGTGTTTGCGGTGCTGGGCGGGGTGGCATCGATTCGCTTGCGGCGGTCGCTGGCCGAGATGCGGCTGGAGAAACGGGGCACCTCCGCCGGATGAGCCGAATGGCTCCGCGTCAGATGATGCGGCCTTCGTGCTCCGGATAGGGCTCGTTGGCGAGGATGCGCTCGGGGCCGAATCGTCCCAGGTCGAGTGATGGCTCCAGGCCGAGCATGAGCTCGGCGACATAGCGACCGACGGCATGGCATTGCTGGAATCCGTGCCCGGAGAAGCCATTCGCCAGGTAGAGACCCCGCAGCTCAGGCCACTCGCCGAGGATGGCGTTGCCGTCGAAGGTGTTGACCGCATAGAGACCGGACCACCCGCCGGTGAGTCGCAGTGCCTCGAAGGCGGGCATCGTCTCGACGAGGGCCGGCCAGACCACCTCCTCGAACCGCTCCCGGCGGAAGGTGAAGTCGAAACCGACCGGATCGTCGGGCAGAGACCAGCCGATGGCGAAGGAGCCCTCCGACTCGGGGATGACATAGAGCCCGTTGGGGAGGAAGACGCTGGGCAATGGGTGGCGGATCGGGGTGTCCACCACGTAGACCGATCGCATCACGGGTGTCACCGGCAGGTCGACACCCACCGTGGCGGCCAGATCGGTGCACCACGCCCCGGCGGCGTTCATGACGATCGGGCTGTCGATTCGGGTCCCATCCGCCAGTTCGACGCCGGCGATCGCCCCCTCGTCGGCATGGAGTCGGGCGACCTCCCCGGTGACGTACTCGACACCCATGGCGGCTGCCTTGCGTCGGTAGCCGTGGAGGATGGCGTTGGGATCTACCGAGCCGTCGATCGAGGAGAAGGTGCCGCCGACGTATCCCGAGCCGGCGTACGGGGGATACCGTTCGGCCACCTCGTCGGCGTCGAGCCAGTCGACCTGGCACCCGAGGTCTCGCTGAGTCTCCATCCCGTGTCGCGCCGTGGGCTCGTCGGCTGCGGTGGTCAGGAAGAGATTGCCCTGGTGGCGAGGGGCGGGATCGGGTCGGAACTCGCCCACCGCCATGTCGTCGGCGAATGTCTCCATCACGTCGAAGCCGTACTGCGAGATACGGATGTTCTCCTCGAGGTTGAACTGGATGCGCACGTTGCCGTCGGAGAGCAGCGTCGAGGAGTATCGGTAGGTCGGGTCCTTCTCGACGACGACGACCTCGAGCGAGGGATCGAGCCGGGCCAGGTGATAGGCCGTGGCGGACCCCATCACAGCCCCTCCGACTATCACGACATCCGGGCTCACACCGACCTCGTGATCCCGCCGTCGACCCTGATGTTCTGCCCGGTGATGTAGGCGGCGCCGGGGGAGAGGAGGAACGCGACGGTGGCGGCCAGCTCGTCGACACGTCCATAGCGCCCGGCAGGGATCCGGGCGATGATGTCCTCCGACTCGGGATAGCTGTCCATGAAACCGGGGAGGACGTTGTTCATCCTGATGGCGTCGGGCCCGTAGCGGTCGGCGTACATCTTGGCGAAGGCGCCCAGCCCGGCGCGAAGGGTGCTGGACACCGGGAAGGAGAGACTCGGCTCGTAGGCGCTGAACGTGGAGATGTTGACGATCGCGCCGCCACCTCGTCCTTGCATGATCGGGGTGACCAACCGGGCCATGCGCACCACGTTGAGCAGAACGAGATCGAGCCCGGCGTGCCAGTCGTCGTCGCCGATGTCGAGCAGATCCCCCTTGGGGGGATGACCGGTGTTGTTGACCACCGCGTCGACACCGCCGAAGCGCTCGGTGGCAGTGTCGACGAGCCGGGCGAGGTCGTCGGGCTCGGTCACCGATCCCTCCAGCCCGACCGCGTCGAGCTCTTCGGCGAGTTGTTGGGCGCCTCCTGAGCTCGACATGAGGACGAGCCGATACCCGTCGGTGGAGAGCCGGCGGGCAACTGCTGCGCCGATTCCCCTCCCCGCGGCCGTGACGATCGCCACCGGGGCGCCACGGCTGGTCATACCGGACGCCGCGCGATGATCTCGAGACGCACGAAGGTCTGGTCGAAGGTCCCATCCGATCGACGCATGCGCTCGATCCCGCCCACTGTCGCCTCGACGATGTCAGCCGACATCCTGGCATCGGCGTGGCGGGTCAACAGGACGCTGACCTGTGTGCGGAGGAAGCTCTCCATCTGTTCCCGGTCGAACTGCCGCCGTTGCGCGACCGTCCGCACGCCGCCTGGTGGGATCTCGAAGCCGGCATTCTCGACCACGTCGAAGGCCAGCGCAGCGTCCGGGAATCTCGGAGGACGCTCCACGCCAAATTGATCGGCGAGGTCGTCGACCAGAGCGATCATTCTTGGGCCGTTCCCTGCCCCGGCCGACTCCGAGTGGAACCATCCACCCGGACGCAGCACCCGGTAGGCCGCCGCGAACACCTGCGGGTACTCGTCCACCGGGATCCAGTGGAGCACGGCGCGGCTCAGCACTTTGTCGACCGTGCCTGGTTCGATGACGTGGTCCAGCTCTTGTGCAGATCCGCGCTTGAACTCCACCCTCGGATGAGTGATCCGCCCGGCAGTGGCCAGCATGGAGGGATCGGGCTCGACGCCGATGACGCGCCCGCTGGTCACCATGTCGGCGAGGACGGCGGAGAACTCCCCGGTGCCCGATCCGAGGTCTACGACGAGATCGTTCGGATCAGGCGGCAGTCCGTCGATGAACCAATTGTCGACAGCCCGGTGATGTCGCGGCTGCCGGCCGGTATGCCTCGCCCCGCCATTCCGACGTTGGATCGGGACCCGCTGCCACGTTCTGACCGCCTTCGATTCGAGAAACAGGGGACATCCAACCTCACTGATTTGCGGACGATCGTCGCAGTTAAATATCTCACGGCTGCGAGGTCAACCACGGAACATGTCGAACTGATTCTTTGGTTCACGATGGTACACTGTTCGACATGTCGAACGATTCACAGGGGCCAGGACCGACCAAGAGCCCGGTTAGAGCGAAATCGGCTGATCGCGCCCTGCAAATCCTCGAATACCTGGCGACGGTGCCCGAAGGGACCTCATTCAGTGAGATCGCGGGCTCGCTAGGGCTCCCCAAAAGCAGCGCTCATGAGCTGCTCGCCGTGATGACAGATCGAAGCTTCGTCGAGTTCCGACCGGAGAGCAAGGTATACAGGCTGGGCATCCGCACCTGGGAACTGGGTCAGGCGTCGGTGGCTCACCGAGATCTGATCTCCGAGGCGCGGCCGGTGATGGTCTCGATCTCCTCGACTTTCGACGAGACCGTGCAGATATCGGTACTCGACGGGTTCGACGAGGTCTATCTCGACCGAGTGGACTCCTCGCAGACGATCCGTGTCCACACGATGGTCGGATCCCGACTGCCAGCGCACATCACGGCCCTGGGCAAGGTGCTGCTTTCAGATAAACGGGAAGTTACTTTGCTTACTGGATTACGTGGTAAGCGCCTCGACGCAATGACCAAGAATACCATCTCAACGGTCGACACATTGATCCAGGAATTACGTTGGATTCGTGCCCACGGATTCGCCTTGGACAACGAGGAATACGCCTTGGGATTGCGTTGTGTAGCGGTCCCGGTCCGCGACCACACGGGAGGAATTGTGGCAGCCATGAGTGTGGCGATGCCCACTCCCAGAGCCGACGCCGACAGGCTGACCGACTCTCTGATGGCCCTGGTCAAGGGGTCGAACGAGATCTCGCGCGGTCTGGGGTGTGACGTCGCCCTGCTCAGCGGACAGTCCGGTCATGAACGGGGGCCATTGCGGGACACGATCGAGTCGAAGATGGCCGGCCTAGCCCGCCCCGGGGACAACGGGTCAGCAACCCGGTAGGTCGACTGGAGCCAGGGGTCAGCGATCGACTGTGCGATCACGCCCACCGAGAATCGCCATGACCTCGTCGCGGGTCGTGACCACGTGATCTCCATGCGTGCCCAGAGCGAGGGAGGCGAGGACGGTGCCGACCTCGATACCGCGTTCCATATCCCCGGTGAGAACACCTTCGATCACCCCTGCCATGAAGGCGTCTCCTGCTCCGAGACGATCGACGATCGACGCCGGGAACGCCTCGATGCGCCCGGTGCCCGCGTCAGAGACGCAAATCGATCCCTGATCACCGAGGGTCAGGACGGTGGTCTCCGCCTCGAACATGGCTCGGGCTTCGGCGGCCACTCGATCCGGCTCACCCGACAATCCGAAGACGTCTCTCGCATCCTCCCGGGTCAGGACCACGACGTGGGCGCCGGCGGCCAGTGCCAGGAGGGTCTTTCGGGCGAGGTCGGTCGACCAGAGCTTCGACCGATAGTTGATGTCGACAGTCAGACGACAGCCGCTCTCGCGACTTCTTCGAACAAAGTCGACTGAGAGCTCTCTGGTGGTGTCGGACAACGCCGGGGTGATCCCGGTGATGTGGGCAACCCGCGCCGATTCGAGGAGCCTTAGGTCGAAATCATCTGGTCCCATGTCTGCGGCGGCCGAGCTCGCTCTGTCATAGACGACGCTCACCGAACGAGGGGGGCCGGTCAACTCCACGTAGTAGACGCCCAACCGCGCACCGTCGACCCACTGGACATGAGTGGTGTCGACCCCGTTGGAGATCAGCTCACTGGCGACCCTCCTTCCCAAGGAATTGTCGGGGAGCCGGGACAACCAGGTGACCTCCCTGCCCAGCGCAGCGAGAGCGATCGAGGTGTTGACCTCGGCCCCGGCGACGTGGACGTCGAACCTGGCAGATTCGACGAGCCGGCTGCCTGGAGGGACGCTGAGACGCAGCATCGCCTCGCCGAGGGTGAGAACGTCCCAGCTCACTCGATTGCCTCCATCGTCGTCGCGGCTCAGCCGGGTCACCGAGGTGACATCGCGTTCGCGCAAGGCGGTGAGGGGGAAGACGCCGCCCCCGATGCCGACGGCGATGGCGCCTGCCTCGAGATATCCGCCGAGATTGCCGGAGTCGACCCCTCCCGTGGGGACGAGTGGTGGCCGGCCCAACGGTGACGAGATACTTCGAAGGTATGCGGGACCACCGAGCTGTTCTATCGGGAAGACCTTGACCGCGGTGGCCCCTGCCTCCCAAGCCCGATGTATCTCGGTCGGTGTCGCCCCACCCGGGAGTGAAGCGACTCCCAGTTCACCGCAGACCTCGATCGTGGCGGGGT
This sequence comes from uncultured bacterium, assembly GCA_963751005.1. Classification (GTDB taxonomy): domain Bacteria; phylum Actinomycetota; class Acidimicrobiia; order Spongiisociales; family ZC4RG35; genus JANQRA01. The sequence goes on along the minus strand of CAVVSY010000009.1, from coordinate 8,894 downwards.
CGACCACCGGGCTGACGACGAATCGCGCCCCGGCTGCGACGGCTGGCGGCACTTGTTCGGCGCGGAGCACAGAGCCCACGCCTATCTCCGCATCCGGGTATGCCGAACGGATGGCCGCTATCTGTTCGAGGGCGCGCTCGGAGTCGAGGGTCACCTCGAGCACGTCGAGCCCGGTCTCGATGGCTGCTCCGGCCATGGCGACGGCATTGGGAAAAGGGCAACCGCGCAGGATGGCGATGACTCTGCGACGGACCAGACCGGGAGGCAGTTGTGGAGGGCTACTCATGCTGGGGGATGGCTTTGACTGTGTCGACTATCGTACCTGTACGTATGTGTGAACCTTTGATCTCCATCGCGAACCACGAGGATTCGCGATCATGCTGAACCGGGGCAGGTTTCTACTTGGGTGACGGCGAAGTCACCGTTGGTGAGGCCGTCGAGATCCCGCCGGGTTCCGGCGAGGTCACCATCGAAGTGTCGCACGTCGGCATCTGTGGCACCGACCTCCACGTCATCCACGGCACCATGGACCATCGAGTGACATTTCCCCAGCTGATAGGGCACGAGATGTCGGGTGTCATCGTCGAGTTGGGCGAGGGAGTTGTCGGGTTCGGGGTTGGCGAGAATGTGGTGGTTCGCCCACTCGTCTCCTGCGAACAATGCCCCGCCTGTCTCGCCGGGCACAACCACATCTGTCAGCGGCTGAGCTTTCTCGGCATCGATGCCCCCGGGGCGATGCAGGATCGTTGGACTGTCCCCGCGGGACTCGTCCACCGTGTCCCCTCGTCGGTGCGTCTGGACATGGCTGCACTGGTGGAGCCGCTCGCCGTGGCATGTCACGACGTCCGCCGCGGCGCCATCGAAGGGGGAGAGAGCGTTGTCGTCTTCGGTGCCGGCCCGATCGGGCTGCTCATCGCGCTCCTGGCGAAACACAAGGGGTGTCGTGTCCTGATCACGGATGTCAATACTTCACGTCTCGATTTTGCCGCTGAGCTGGGTCTCGACATCTCGAGCCCGTCCCAGCTCGAGGCCGATGTCGCCCATCGCGATGGGGAGAAGGGTGCCGATGTCGTGTTCGAGGTCTCCGGCTCGAGCTCGGCGATGGCCCAGGCCACAGGGCTGCTGCGGACGAGAGGGCGTCTTGTCGTCGTCGGCATCCACTCCGAGCCGCACGAGGTCGATCTCTTTCGTGTCTTCTGGCGCGAACTGGAGCTGATCGGGGCGCGGGTCTACGAGCCGGTCGACTTCGATGAGGCGATCGCCCTCATCGCAGACGATTCGATCCCCGTGGGCCGGTTGGTGAGCTCGGTCATACCGCTGAGCGACGTTGCAGACGCCTTCGCCCTCCTCAACTCGGGGAACGGGGTGAAGATCCTCGTCGACCTCAACCTGGGCCGATGACGGCCAGGGATCCGGGCACGTTGTTCGACCTGACCGGTCGAACCGCCCTGGTCACCGGCTGTCGTCGCGGCATAGGCGAGGCTGTCGCCGTAGCGTTGGCGGGGGCCGGCGCCGACATCATCGGCGTGTCCGCCAGTCTGGAGCAGGACAGTGCAGTGGGCCGCAGGGTGGAGGCCACCGGCCGGGCATTCACGCCGTTTCAGGCCGACCTCAGCGACCGGCAACAGGTATACGACCTGGTCGCAGCCCTGGATGGCCAACGGATCGACATTCTCGTGGCGAATGCCGGCTCCAACCGTCGTCATCCGGCCGCCGACTATCCCGATGCCGACTGGGACTTCCTGCTCGAACTGAACCTCACTCACAGTTCATCCTCGCTCGGGAGATCGGCCGAGGGATGATCCAGCGGGGCGCCGGCAAGATCATCTTCACGGCATCCCTGCTCACCTTCCAGGGTGGCATCACAGTGCCGGCCTACGCGGCGAGCAAGGGCGGGATCGGGAGCCTGGTGCGAGCCTTGTCCAATGAGTGGGCCTCTCTCGGTGTCCAGGTGAACGGTCTGGCCCCCGGCTACATCGCCACCGACAACACGCAGGCACTCACGCGACAACGAGTCTCGCAATCGGGAGATCTTGAGCCGGATCCCGACGGGGCGGTGGGGCGAGCCCGAGGACATGGCCGGGCCCGTCGTCTTTCTGGCCTCGTCGGCCTCCGATTATGTGAGTGGGGAGATCCTCGTGGTGGACGGAGGTTGGATGGGTCGCTGACTCCCACGTGATCCGGGTCAAAAGCCGACCTGGAGCGATGTTTCACCGCTCGGGTGGCTTCTCGGCCGAGTTCACGGTCGTATACTGTTCGTCATGTTGAACCAAGTGGCCGAACAGCAGACGGCACCTGAACAGAGAACCCGCGCCAAGAGCGCCGATCGAGCCCTCCGAGTACTGGAGTTCCTGGCCACGGCGCCCGACGGGAGCAACTTCACCGACATCGCACGTGCGCTGGAGCTTCCCAAGAGCAGCGCACACGAGCTCTTGTCGGTGATGACCGAGAGGAGCTTCATCGAGTTCAACCCCGAGGCAAAAACCTATCGTCTCGGGATTCGCACCTGGGAGCTCGGTCAGGCCTCGTGGCTCACCGGGATCTGATGACCGAGGCACGCCCGGTGATGCAGGCGATCGCCGCCAGTCTGGACGAGACGGTGCAATTGGCCGTCCTCGACGGTTTCGAAGAGGTGTACCTGGATCGAATCGACTCCAGTCAGCAACTACGGGTACAGGCGATCATCGGGGCCGGACACCGGCGCACACGACAGCATTGGGCAAGGTCCTTCTCGCAGACCGACGGGAGGGGGAGCTGCTCAAAGCGCTCCCGCGCCACCAAGCTCCGGGCCATGACCGAGCATTCGATAACCTCCCACGACGAATTGATCTTCGAGCTTCGCTGGGTCCGACTGCACGGTTTCGCCATCGACAACGAGGAGCATGCGACAGATCTCCGCTGTGTCGCCATGCCGATCCGTGACCACAGTGGCGTTGTGATCGCGGCCATGAGCGTGGCCGTTCCCATAACCAGGGCCAGCGCCGATCAGATGACCGAGTCACTCCTCGCCCTGATCCGGGGGACCGGTGAGGTGTCGCGCAAGCTCGGTTGCGACGCCACCCTGCTCGACATGCCGTTGGGTGGGAGTCGGGTCGAGTTGAGGGCGGCGATCGAGCACAAGCTCGACGCCTGGGACCCTGCGTCTGCAATCGCGAACTGAAGGTTCTGCCCGGCGAACCAGGTGGTTAACCTGACATCGGCCTCGACCGGTGATCAGGAGACCCCACGATGCGTTTGGCCAGCTTCAGGACGACAAATGGTCCCCGTCTGGGGATCGTCACCACAGAGTCGGGTGGAGATGTCGTCCACGATGTGACCGAGCGGCTGTCCGCTGTCGGTGCGGCGCGCATGGAGGAGGTCGTCGACCTCGACGGCCCCGCCCTCGGGGTGCTTTCCGGGCTCCTCGACTCGGACCTCGGCTCGATGCCGGGCATGCCGGTGTCCACGGTGACGCTCCTTCCACCCGTGACCGCACCAGGCCAGATGCTCTTCGTGCGTTCCAACTACCCGGCACCGGACGGTTCGGTGCCCCAGCTGAAACGTCCGGCATTCTTCTCCAAGGTCCCGAGCAGTCTGATCGGTCACCGGGGAACGGTCCTCTTGCCCGACGTGAGCAACCAGGTCGATTGGGAAGCCGAGCTGGCTTTCGTGATCGGCAGACCGGCGAGTCACGTGCCGGAGGCCGATGTCTTCGACTACGTCGCCGGCTACACGATCAACAACGACATCACGGCCGCGACCTGCAGGCGGAGGGCGAGGCTGCGTTGGCGAAGAACTTCCGGACATTCTCCCCACTCGGGCCGTGGTTGGTCACGGCAGATGAGATCAAGGACCCGGGCCGGCTCGGGATCAAGCAATGGGTCAACGACGAGCTGTACCAGGATGGGAACACGGCGGACATGCTGTACGGCATCCCTGAGATCATCGCCTATCTGACAACGGTCACCGATCTCCGCCCGGGCGACGTCATCGCCACGGGATCGCCGTCCGGGCTCGGCAGACAGCAGGACCCGCCGGTGTATCTCCAGGAGGGCGACACCATGACCATCGAGGTGGAGGGCATCGGCACACTGGTCAACGACGTCGCCAGGGGCTCCTGAGCCGACGCCATCAGGACATGAAGTCGCCCCCGTTGGGGGAGAGAACCTGGCCGGTGAAGAAGGCCCCCTGTTCGGAGATCAGGAACATCACGGTGTTGACGGTGTCTTCGATCGTCCCATAGCGACCGAGTGGGATCTTCGACAGCTGTAGGTCCTTCCACCAGACGGGCAGCCCTGCGACCCGCTTGGTCAGGGTCATCACCGGTGCCACCGCGTTGACGGTGATCTGATCCGGGGCCAGCTCGAGCGCCAACGACCTGGTCAGCCCGACCAGACCCGCCTTCGCCGACGCATAGCCGACCTGTTGAGCTTCTGGCCTCATCCCCATGTTGGACGTCATGTTGACATGCGCCCTCCTCCTCCTTCTCGCATCAGGGGCACGACCGCCCGGCAGCAATGGAAGGTCCCTTTGAGATTCAGGTCGATGAGCAGGTCCCACAGCTCGTCGGTGGTCTCGGTCAACGGTGCGATGCGATTCGTCCCGGCGACGTTGATCAGTGCCGCGGGCAAGCCCAGGTCGGGCGCGGACCGATCCGACCGCGCCCTCCACCGACTCGGCGGAGGTCACGTCGACGTCGTAGAGATGGAGCCCATCTCGTGTCGCCAGATCGGCCAGGTTCTCGATGGCGATATCGAACCCGGCGACGGTCCACCCCTGGCCGATCAGTGCCTCGGTGATGCCATGCCCCAGGCCACCGGCTGCGCCGGTGACGATGGCGATCTTCGATTCATCCATTCGAGTCTCCTGTCTCTCCCATGCCACCGGACAACCCGGCCAGACGTCCCAGCACCTCGCGAACCACGGCGGGGTCCTGATCGTTGAGCCCTTGAGCCGACCCCACGCGCAGGAACGTGGCGGCGAGGGAGAGAAGGGGCACCGGACAGTCCTGCTCGTCGGCGAACGAGCGGATGATCTCGCAGTCCTTCGTGAGGGTGTCGAGTGTCGCCGAGTCGACGTCGTAGTCCTTGGCCACCATGAGAGGGCCCCGGACCTCGAGCATGCGTGAGTTGCCTGCTCCGCCACGATCAGGTCGAGGGCGGTCTGCTCGCTCAGGCCGGCCCGGGCCGCAAGGGTCAGTGCCTCGGCGGCAGCCACCGTGTGCACGGCGACGAGGAGGTTGAGACGAACTTCATGATCGATCCGGCGCCGAAGTCCCCGACCCTGGGGGCATCGCGGGCTACCGCGTCGAAGATGTCCCGACAGCTCTCGATCACCTCTGCCGGGCCGCTCGTGTAGATCACGATGTCGCGTTCTCTGGCCTGACTGCCGGTGCCGCTCACCGTGCAGTCCAGCAGAGGGATCTGCCGCGTCGCCAGCGCGTCCCGGGCGGCGCTTTTCGCCGCCAGCGGGAAGGTGCTGGTCTCGATGCACACGACGCCACTGCGACCCGTGCCAGCGAGGCCCCCGGAACCGTGGATGACCGTCTCCAAGGCGGACACCGAAGGCAGGGAGATGATCACCCGGTCGGCGCGGTCGGTGACCTCGCCAGGAGATCCCGCACTCAGACCGCCGAGGCTCTCGAACTGAGTGGCTCGAGCCGGATCGATGTCGAGCCCGACGACTTCGAACCCCACGGCGAGGAGGTTTGCGGCGATCGCTCCACCCATATTCCCAAGTCCGATGACACCAACCGCCTCGGGCATCTACAACCTCCTCCGTTGGATCACACGCATTCCTCTCACAGGTAACGGCGTGATCGGTCCTGTTCCTCTTCGTAGGTGGCTCGCGCCGCCTGCGCCAGATCGGATTCGGAGACTTCGGCCACCGCCACATCCCACCACTGATAGCGGGGCACCGACACCGTGGTGTCGGTCTCGATCTCGATCACCGTCGTGCCGGCAGAGGACCTGGCCTCCTGGAGCGCCCGGTCGAGGTCGTCGATGCCGCTCACCTTCACTGCGAACGCACCCAGGGAAGCGGCGTTGGCGGCGAGATCGATCGGCAACAGGTCGCCGGTGAGCAGCCCATCCTCGCCCCGGGTGCGGTACACCGCGCCGAATCCCTCCGTGCCCAGTCTCCGGGAGAGGGCGCCCACCGAGGCGAAGCCGTGGTTCTGGATCAGGACGATGATCAGCTTTCACGCCTTCCTGGACTGCCGTGACGATCTCCGACGGCATCATGAGATAGGACCCGTCGCCGACCATCACGAACACCTCGCGCTCGGGCGCGGCCATCTTCCACCCCGAGGCCACCGGCGATCTCGTATCCCATGCATGAATACCCGTACTCCACGTGGTAGCTCTTAGGATCGGGCTGCCACAGCTTTTGGAGGTCGTTGGGAAGGCTGCCCGCCGCGGACACGACGACGTCCTCGGGCTCAGCGGCTCTGTTGACGGCGGCGACCACTGCAGCCTGTGAAGGTCGCTTTTTCCCACCATGCCGCGGTATCGGTCCATTTCCGATCCCAGTGCGCTTTCAGAGCTGCGGCCCGCTCCGCGTGCTCGGACGTGACCTCGAATCCGGCCAAGCCATCCGTGAGCTGCTCGATGGCGATACGGGCATCCGCCACGATCGGGAGCCCGGAGAACTTTGCGCGTCGAACGAGGCGATGTTGATGTTGATGAACTTCACCGCGGGTGCGCCGAACGCGGTCTGGGAGACGGTGGTGACATCGGTCCAGCGGGTGCCGATCCCGATGACCACGTCGGCCGATTGCCCGAGCTCGAAAGCGCTGGGCAACCCGTTCACGCCGAGCGGGCCGATGCACTGGGGATGGTCGAAGGGGAGGGAGCCCTTCCCGGCATGGGTTTCGACGACGGGGATCCCGGTTGCCGCCACCAGGTCAGCCAAGGCATGGGTGGCCTCGGAGTAGATGACGCCACCTCCGACGACGATCAACGGACGGCTGGATCCGCGGATGAGACGGATCGCCTCCGCCATCGACTCCGGGTCCGGAGGCTGTCGTCGCACATGCCACACCCGTGGCTCGAAGAACTCGACGGGGAACTCGTGTGCCTCGGCCTGGACATCGGTGGGCAGGCTCAGGGTCACGGCCCCTGTCTCGGCTTGATCGGTGAGAACTCGCATGGCTTCCAGGGCGGACCAGAGCAGCTGTTCCGGTCGCTCGATTCGATCCCAGTACTTGGAGACGGGCCGCAGGGCATCGTTGACCGAGATCGTCGAAGTCCAGGGCATCTCGATCTGCTGCAGCACGGGTCGCGGGGTGCGCGATGCCGGCATGTCGGAGGGCAGCAGGAGCACCGGTATCCGGTTGATGGTGGCTCCAGCTGCACCGGTGACCAGATTGCTCGCACCCGGGCCGATCGACGTCGCGCAACGAGGGTGCGCATCCGGTTGCTCATCCGGGCGAACCCGGCGGCGGCGTGAACCATCGCTTGCTCGTTCCGACCGAGGATGTAGCGAAGTTGGTGCTGGCTCTGATGGAGAGCCTGTGCCATCCCCCCGACGTTGCCGTGGCCGAATATCCCGAACGAGGCGGCGAAGAAGGGCCACGTCACCCCGTCGCGCTCGGTGCTCTGTGCCGTGATGAAACGCAGCAACGCCTGTGCCGTGGTCAGCCGTTCGGTCTTCTGCTCAGAGGAGAAGACATGGCATTGGCATGGGGCGAGTTCCATCGGCTCACTTCCTGGAGGAGGACTGTGCACACAACATTATGCACTTTCGATATTGTTGATGGCGTTGAATCCCTCGATTCCGTCACCCAGCCCTGAGGCCGTCGCTGCGATCGCACCGACCGGTGTGTTGCGTGCCGGAATCAATCTGGCCAACACGCTGCTGGTGACCGGGCGCGACGACGCCGGCCGGCCCAGCGGCGTGTCCCCCTCCTTGGCCTCGGCCATCTCTGAGGCATTGGGCGTCCCGCTGGAGCTCGTCTCCTTCCCGGGCCCGGGCGAGCTGGTCGACGCATTGTCGGCCGACCGGCTCGACATTGGGAACGTCGGTGCCGATCCCGACCGAGCAAGTGAGATCGACTTCACCAACCCCTACTGCACGATCGATGCCACCTACCTCGTCCGGGCCCGCTCCGGGTTCGCCTCGGTCGACGATGTCGATAGGCCGGGGTGCGCATCGTCTCCAGGTCGCCGCGCCGCCTACACCCTGTGGCTGGAGCGGAACATCCACAACGCGTCGTTGCTGCAGACCGAGACCCTCGATGAGGCCGTCGAGAAGTTCGTCGCCGACGATCTCGACGCGCTCGCCGGCTTGCGCCCGGCCTGCTCTTGGACCTCACCCGGGTCGAGAGCGGGCGGGTCCTCGACGATGGGTTCACATCGGTCCTCCAGGCAGTGGGCATCCATCACAGCCGTGACGGCTCCGGCCTGGCCTACCTCGACTCGTTCGTCGTCGCGGCCGTCGGCTCGGGAATGGTCGTTCAGATGATCGAGTCGTTCGACGTACACGGTCTCACCGTCGCCGAGCTGATGACCGGGATCAGCCTGCTTCCACCAACGGTTTGACCTCATCGATGAGACGATCGATCGTCTGGTGGTCGTACGGCGCCGCCAACATGCCGACGAAGGTGTGAAAGCCCACCATGCGTCGACTCAGGATCTCGTCGGCGATCCATGGCGGGGGCTCCCGAGCCACAACTCCGTGGAGTCGTCCCAGTCTTCCTCGGGGCAACGATTGTGCACCATCTGCGCCGTCCACACTGCAACGCTTCCGTCGCGCGTATCCCGATCACGAGCTTGGCGCTGACCGTCCGCTCGATCTCTTTTGGGTCGCGGCCAACCTCGTCGCAGTGCCGCGTAGGACTCGTCCTTGGCGGCTAGCCGCGCCGGCATCGCCGAACAGGTTCCACATGTCGGCGTGACGGGCCACCGTGCGTAACG
>CAVVSY010000008.1:0-4334 GCA_963751005.1 uncultured bacterium | reverse complement strand
GTTCGGCCGTGTCCTGCCTCGAAGATCGTGACTTTCGGCTCTGGCGCCGTAATGGGCCGTGACCGAAGATCGTGAGGTCAACACGGATAGCACGGATAGGAGGTATCCGATGACCACAGAGGTCCAAATCCCTCAGGACATCCCCCTGGTGTGGGCCAACTCGTTCATGGAGTGGGTCCTCAGGACCCCGGTGCTCCAGAGCTGGGTGGGAAAGGAGCTGGCCTTGCTCACCTTCACTGGCCGCAGGACCGGCAAGACCTACACCACGCCCGTCAGCTACCAGCGTGACGGTGACACGGTCACGATGGTGACCAAGCGGGCGCGCAACGGTGGCGCAACTTCGAGACTCTGGCCGAGGTCGAGCTGAGACTGGCCGGCGAGACGTTTGTCGGGAAGGCCGAGGCCCACACCGGGGCCGAGGAGAACCTGGAGTTCATGACCCGCTACCTGGAGAAGCGTCCCATCGACGCCAAGGCATACGGTCTGAAACCAGACGAGATCGTCGCCGACAGATGCCTACATCCTGCCTCACATCGTGGTGATCCAGGTCGAGATCGCCGCCTGACCACCGTTCTGTGAAGGTTTTGACCGCTCTCAGCGGCTCTTACCTTCACAGAACGGGTTTTCAGCCGCCTGCCCGGAACCAGGTGTGGAGAGCCTGCGGTAGGTCGGGGTCGGTGAGGGTGCCCGTCCAGGCGACATGACCGTCGGGTCGGATCAGTACCGCTGACGGCGCAGCGACCTCTCCGAGGACGGGGAGCTCCCAGTTGCCGTCGTATCGGGCTTCGACCAGACGAATCCACGCCCCACCGAGTGATGTCGAGGCTGGCGCCCGTGCCGAAGGAGAGAAGCACCCCGTGGGCATCGTGCAGGAGGGAGAACACCCGGGTGGTGCCGTCGATTGTGTCCAGGTCGAGGTCGGGCATGCGTCGGCCGAGCAACGGGTGGCCCTCACCGAAGTCGTAGTGGATGTCCAGAGCGGAGATCATCCCGGCGATCCGCCGACGCGGCTCGTCCATTGCCAGCAATTCGAGCATGGTGGCACGGAGAGCCTGGCTGCGTTCGTCGATGCGGGCCAGGGCGACCTGGGCCATGGTGTTCTGCAGCACCCGGGTGCTGACGGGGTGCCGTTCGGCGTGAAGCTGTCGAGGAGTGACTCCGGTGATGCGCCGGCAACCACCTGCGCCAGCTTCCACCCCAGGTTCACTGCGTCCTGGAGACCTGTGTTGAGACCCTGTCCCCCCTGCGGCCCATGCACATGGGCGGCGTCCCCCGCCAACAGGACCCTGCCCTGGCGATAGGTCTCCGCCTGACGGGGTGGCGTCGGTGAACCTCGATATCCAGGTCGGGCTGTGCATGCCGAAATCCGTCCCGTAGGCAGCGACGAGCGCCTCGCGGACCTCCTCGAGGGTGGGCTCACCGGCGTGCTCGACCTGCTTCTCGAGCAGCACCACGCCGTAGGGCCCTCCCCCTGCGGCGGGGTTGACGGGACCGAGACCACCACCCTCGGGCCGCATGCCGATCTGTGGCTCCTCATCCATCTCGACCTCGGCGATCAGGTAGCTGTTCGTCGCATCCCACCCCGGGAAGTCGATTCCGGCCGTCTTGACCAACCAGGCTGCGCCCTCCGTCACAGCCGACCAGATACCCCGCTCGTATCGAGGCGTCGTCGGACAGCTCCACTTCGACGGCGCTGTCGTCCTGGGTGAGCCCCGTCACCTCGCGGGCTGCGCAGGAAGGTCACGCCCAACTCCCCGACCCAGTCCGCCAGGATGCGCTCGATGTGGTTCCGCTTGAGCGTGAGCAGGTAATTGTGCCGGGTGGGGAAATCGCTGATGTCGAGGAAAGTCCCGGCATAGCCGGCGAAAGGATGGGTGGTCCCTTCCGAGAGGAAACGCTCGGCGATCCCCCGCTGATCGAGCACCTCGATCGAGCGAGAGTGAAGACCTCCTGCTCGGGAACCGGCCAGCTCTTGTGTGGGGCGTCGTTCGACGATGACCACGTCGGTCCCCGCCAATGCCAGCTCGCCCGCCAGCATGAGCCCGGTCGGGCCACCCCCCGCGATCACCACCGAATGCTCGGAAGACATCAGACCCATGTCACAGCTCTTCCTCCGATACCCGGGTCAGCGCCGCTACGAACACCTCGGGGGGCTGGGCACCAGAGACTCCGTACTTGCCTCCGATGACGAAGAAGAATGGGACTCCGTTGATGCCGTAGGCGATCGCCTGTCGTTGGTCTGCTCTCACGTCGTCCACATATTCCTCTCGATTCGAGTGCTCGGATCGCTACCTCCCGATCCAACCCGACATCCGCAGCCAGGTCACCGAGGTCGTCGATCCGCCCGATGTGACGCCCCTCGACGAAGTAGGCGCTGAGGAGACGCTCCTTCATCTCGATCTGGAGCCCATGTGCTTTGGCATAGTGGAGGAGCTGGTGCGCAAGAATCGTGTTGGTGTGTTGCAGGGCGTCGTAGTCATAGGCAAGACCTGCGCCGGCGGCGATTCCCACGACACGATCGATCATCTGGCGCGCCTGGCCGGGGGAGACGCCTCGATGCGACATGAGGAAGTCGGCTGCGCTCCCCTCGAACTCCACCGGAGTGTCGGGCGACAGCTCGAAGTTGCTGGTACTTGGACGTCCACCACAGGGACGCCGTCATCCGAGTTGAACTCGCTCAGGGCGGTCTCGAGGTTGCGTTTCCCGATATAACACCAGGGGCATGCGACGTCCGACCAGACATCGATTGTGATAGGGCCGTCGACCACGCATCTCGCAACAATGTGGGTGCGCCGACGATTCCAGACCGTGCGTTGCCAGATTCGAACGCAGGGTGTGAGGGAACCAGCGATCGGTAAAGGCCAATGAGAGAACAGGAGGAAACGAGATGAGAGTATTCGTTGCGGGCGCAACCGGAGCCATCGGAAGACAGCTGGTGCCGCCCCTCGTTGCGGCAGGGCGACGAGGTCCATGGCATGACCCGCTCCGGCTCGAAGGAGGACATGCTGCGCCGTTCCGGCGCCACGCCCGTGGTCGCCGACGCCCTCGATGCGGGGCAAGTGGCGTCGGCGGTCGGTCAGGCCATGCCGGAGGCGATCATCCACGAGCTGACGGCGATCGGAGCGGTGAACACCAGGACACTCGACCGCGACTTCGAGCTCACCAACCGGCTCCGAACGGAGGGGACGGACAATCTCCTGGCGGCGGCACAGATGGCCGGAGTGAAGCGATTCCTGGCACAGAGCATCGGTGTCTGGTCGTATGCGCGGACGGGAGGCCCGGTGAAGACGGAGGACGACCCACTCGATCCGACCCCTCCACGGGAGATGCGTGAAGTCTCCTCCGCCATCGGTCATCTCGAACGCCTGCCGTCCTCGGCGCCGAGGGAATCGAAGGCATCGTGCTCCGCTATGGGGCCTTCAGATGGCCCGGGGACGTCGATGGCGCCCGGAGCACCCCAGTTCGAGAATGTACTCCGCGACGGCAAGTTCCCCCTGGTCGGAGCTGGTGAGGGTGTCTGGTCCTTCATCCATGTCTGCCGACGCCGCCGACGCGACCGTGGCCGCCCTGGAGAAAGGCAGACCAGGCATCTACAACATCGTCGACGACCACCCGGCCCCAGTCGCCGAGTGGCTTCCGGAGCTTGCCCGGCGGCTGGGTGCGCGGGAACCGCGGCGCGGTGCCCGGTTTCGTCGGCCGTCTGTTCGCCGGGGGAGGACCGTGCTTGGCCATGATGACCGAGTCCCGGGGCGCATCCAACGAGAAGGCCAAACGGGAACTGGGTTGGGAACCAGCACATCCCAGTTGGAGACAGGGGCTCACGGCGGTCTGACCCGGGTCTCGGAGGACGCCGGGGAGGCGGCCTAGGATCGCTGCATGAGCATCGAGCGCAACGCCATCGAGGTGCCGGGAGTGGCGGCCCCGGCCGGTCACTACTCGCACGGGATCGTCACGTCGGGTCGAACCCTCGACGTCGCCGGACAGGTGGCGCTGGATGACGATGGGGACCTCGTCGGTGAAGGCGACGCCGCCGCCCAGACGAGACAGATCCTGGCGAACATGGAGAAGGTGGTCGAACGCTGCCGGTGGTCGCATGGCCGATGTCGCCCGAACCACCGTGTACCTGACCCGGCTCGAGGACCGCGCCCGGTCGGTGCAGTGCGCAAGGAATTCTTCCCCGACCCCGCACCCGCCAACACCCTCCTCGTGGTCGCCTCGTTGGCGGAGCCCCGCTTCCTCGTCGAGATCGACGCCATCGTCGCCCTCCCGTAGCGAACAAGCAGCGAGGGCCGAAATTCGCCCAGGACGTGGCGTTCCTCTACTGGACGCGCTCG
>CAVVSY010000007.1:0-6825 GCA_963751005.1 uncultured bacterium | reverse complement strand
TTTTGCCTCTCTTGGTTCATTCTCGTATTGCTATCACGATCGCCATGCTGAACACCCTCTGGGCGTCGCCGGCAGGGGCCTCTGCAGGGATCGTGTCCGTGACGCGGGTCATGCCTTGGTCCACGGGGAGAGCCTAGACCGACCGGCGGGACTGCAAATGCGTCAACCCTCTCGCGGAAGGGGGAGGATCAGGGGGCCGGGGCGGTTCGGGTGAGCCACAACCGTCACGGGGTGCCGGTAGACCTCTCCGATGACCCCGGCGGTCAGGACGTCTCCCGTAGGCCCGTCGGCGACCACCGCCCCTCCTCCCATCATGACGACCCGATCGGCGATCGCTGCCGCGGAGTTGAGGTCGTGGAGCACCACCAGGACGGACCTGCCGGCTCGTGCCGCCGCACCGAGGCGGTCGAGGACGAGTTCGTTGTGGGCGATGTCCAGACCCGAGGTCGGCTCGTCGAGCAGGAGATATGGGGATCCTTGGGCGAGCACACGTCCCAGATGGGCCCTTCGCGCCTCCCCGGTGGACAGGGTCGAGTGGCGGCGGGTCGCCAGCGCCCTCAGCTCCAGCTCGTCGAGGGTCTGCTCCACCGACCAGGCGGCTCCGGACGACATCCCCTGCCACGGGTGACGTCCCATGTCCACGATGTCGGCGACGGTGAAGTCGAGGGCAGCGGGGATGTCGGGCGACAGGTAGGCGCGGCTTCGCGCCAGTTCGATCGGCGACAGCGCGTCGAGGGGCGCACCGTCGATCGACACCGACCCGTCGGTGGGCTCGACCAGACCGGCGAGGAGACGCAACAGGGTCGACTTCCCCGCCCCGTTGGGGCCGACCACCGCGACGACCTCACCCCGATCGATGCTCAAGTCGACCTCCCTAACCAGGTCGGCCCCGTCCCTGCGGAGAGTCACCCGCTCAGCGGTGAGGGTCATCTCCCCGCCCTCCGCGTGAGCATCGCGATCAGGATCGGGCCTCCGACCGCGGCGGTGACGACACCCAGCGGGACCTCGACCGGGCCGGCGAGGCCGCGGATCACCAGATCGCAGACCAAAATGAAGATCGCCCCGAGACCCGCGGCTGCGGGGAGGAGCGAGCCGTTCCCCGGACCGAAGAGACGTCTCCCCGCCAGCGGCGCGAGCAGGCCGACGAAGCCGACCACGCCGGCGAGTGCCACCGAAGCACCCGTCGCCGCACCGGCGGCGACCAGGACGGCGGTGACCACCGGGGCGACGTCGACGCCGAGACTCTGGGCGCTGTCGTTCCCGATCGCGATCAGATCGAGGGCCCTCGCCCGCCGGCCCAAGACGATCGCGGCCAGTGTCACGATCACCACAGCCGGGCCGACCACACTCCCAGGTCACGGTCCCGAGGCTGCCGAATACGAAATAGGTGAAGGTCGGCAGCCGCGGGCTGTCCACCGCGAAGATCAGAACGAGAGTCCATGCCAGGAAGACGAAGTTGGCAGCGACCCCGATGAGGACGAGGCCGTTGTCGTACTCGGCGAGCCCGGACCAGCGTCGGGTGAGCAGAGCCACCAGGGCCCCGGCGATGGTGGCGGCGAGCACCCCGATGACTGGCGATGCTCCGGCCGTGGAGACCAGGGTCCCGATAACGAACCCGAGGCCGGCGCCCGAGGAGACCCCGAGCAGGTAGGGGTCGGCGAGACGGTTGCGGAAGATCCCGGAGAGCCCGGTGCCCGCCATACCCAGGGCGGCGCCCACCAGGATCCCGCCCACGATGCGGGGGAGCCGGATGTCGACGACGACACCACGGGTGAGGGGGTTGCCGTCGACGAGCCCGAGACCGGCCAGCAATCCCTCCCACACCTCACCGATGGCCAGGTCGGCCGCCCCGACGAAGAGGCCACCGACGGCGAGGAGGAGGACGGCCGCGTAGACGACGAGGTGGCGGCCGGTCACTGACCGATGACGCTCAGGTCGGCGATGAGACGCTCCAGCGAGTCGGCGATTCGGGGCCCGAAAGTGAGGAAGTCTCCCTCCGGGTAGGCGAGGATCGCCCGGTTCCGCCCGGCAGGTGTCTCCGCCACTCCCGGCATCTCCAATAGGACGTCGACCCCGCCGAGGATCCCCAGACCCTCCTCGGGGACGATGATCACATCGGGGGCGGCCGCCACCAGCGCCTCGGCGCTGACCGGCACCGTCCCGACGATCCCACTGTCCGCTCCGGCGTCGATCGCTCCAGAAGCCTCGATCAAAGGCTGGGTGGTCATGCCCTCGCCGAACAAGAGCATCACATCCGGGCCCCTGGTGTACACGTAGGCAACACGCAGCTCGGTGTCTTCGGCGACGGCCTCCGCCGCGTCGATGTCGGCCGAGAGCTCGGCGACGAGTGCCTCGGCTTCGGCCGATGCCCCGAGGATCTCCCCGAGCAGCTCGATCCTCTCGTAGAGCTCCGGGAAGGTGGTGGCGATCTCGAGGACCTCGACATCGGCGCCGGCACCCGTGATCTGGTCGAGGACCTCCACGGGCGACGTCTGAGTGTCGGCGAGCACCAGTGTCGGGTCGACTCCGAGGACTCCCTCGGCGGTGATGAAGCGGCCCACCCCGACCACGGGAAGGTCGAGGGCCGGTTCAGGAGCGACGGTCGTGACGTCGACGCCAACCATCCGGTCGCCCGCACCGAGCTCGTAGACGAACTCGGTCAGGTCACCGGAGAGCGCAACGATCCGTGACGAGTCGACCTCGGGCGACGGCTCCTCGGTGGCTCCCGCACATGCGGTCGCCACCGAGAGGGCAGTCGTCAGGACGAGTGAGAGCCTCAGCCGGCGGGACAGGCCGACCTCGCCGAGGCCATGACACCGCAGAACATGTCACGGGTCACCTTCCATTGCCCGTCCACCCGGATGGCCGTGCCTGGCTGGCCCGGGTATGTGGGATTGCCCGAGAAGAAGAGGGTGTAGACCACATCGGCGTCGTCCCCGGCGACGGTGACGGCGGTCGGCTCGGCGGTGACCCCGCCGACCGAATCACCGGTGGCCGTGTACGTGGCGACGGTTTCCTCCAGACCGCTCGGGTCGTCGATGAAGGCCGACTTCTCCTCGAAGGTGGTCGTCGAGTCGAAGACCACCTGATAGACCTCGACGATGGCATCGACGTCGGGATCCTCACCAGGGACGATGCCCTCCTCGTCGGCAGCTGCGCTCGTGCTGGTGGCTTCCGGTGCCGTCGTGGTCGTGGTCGCCTCGACTTCGGCTGTCGTCGTCGTGGCGGCGGCTTCGGATGTGGTGGTGGTGTCGGCCGTCTCCCCACCGCAAGCTGCGATGAGCAGGGCGAGGACGGCGAGCAGGGACACGCTCAGGGTTCGCTTTCTCATGGCGTGCGATCCTGGCCCCGGGCTGCGCCGACATCTAGTCGAATCGATTCCGACACGGTGTCGTCACCGCCGAGGACTCCATTGTTTCTATCCGGGGCGTCTCGTAACCATTCTCTGCGGTTCTGTCCCGCCTGGGGCGGGATAGAACCGCACAGAAGAGTCAGACGTCTGGCACTTGGGGCATGCACGGAGCCAAGCCTCTTCTGGCCGACCCGCTCCTATTCGTGGCGGCCTGATGGCGGCCGATTCGGATAGTCGAACGGAGGTAGCTTGTGTCGTTTGCCGACAAAATGCGAGTGAGTCTTCATGGGCGTTGAGTCCGCAGATTTCGAGGAGGCCCGCTCTCAGCTGAATGCACGCTTGGCAGTTGGAGCGACGGTAAGTCGTCTCTCATGGTCTGGCGGGGCTACCGATGTCCTAGCGCTCGGGTCAGGGCGGCCTCTGCTGCTGATTCATGGTGGTCTCAGTTCGTCGTGTGAATGGTTGCCGATCATGTCCGCCCTGGCGGAGGATCACAGTGTCTACGCCGTAGACCAGCCCGGCCATGGTGGGGCTGATGAGTTCGACTACACGGGGGTGGACCTCAACGCGCATTCGGTCACGTTTGTAGGGGACGTCCTCGATTCCCTCGGTCTCAGGGAGTCGGCGATCATGGCGAACTCGATAGGTGGATTGTTGGCCGCCCGCTTCGCGGAGGCCAGGCCAGATCGCGTGACCAGGTTGGCCTTTGCGGGGTTCCCGGCTGGGCTGAGGAGGAAGCCCCCGCTTCCGTTCCGGATGTTGGCACTGCCGGGGTTCCCCCGGTTGGCCATGGGTAATCCGAATCCGAGAGGGTCACGAAAGTTCATGGGCGACGGTCTCGCGGTTGCCCGGCCAGATGAGCTCCCAGATGAGCTCATCGACTGTGACGTCACAAATACTCGACGACACTTGGAGTCGTTCATCACTCTGGTGAATCGGATCATCGATCTCAGAGGCGTGAGGCCTCAGTGGCTTCTGGGCGAGGGTTGGCGGAGGATGCCTCCTGGCACGACGATTCTTTGGGGCGAGAACGAACCTTGGGCGACCCCAGACTGGGGGAAGGCAACTCTGGCTGAAATGGATGCTCCGATACGCGTGGTTCCCATTCCCGGAGCAGGACACCTGCCCTGGTTGGACCAACCGGGCCTCGTAGTCCGGGAGGCAAAGCGTGTTCTGGGCGCGTAGCCACCGATGTGTAGCTTCGCGCCGGTGAAGCTCCTTCGCCTGTACGCCGATGAGAGTGGCGAATCGCACTTCGAGGACGTCGAAATACCGTTTGAGGAGGACGATGACTACTTCGAGAACACGCCACCGGTGTTCTTCTCCTCATTCGAGTCCGCCTCTGAATACGGCTTCGAGCGGGTTCCGCCGGGGTGGGTCGGGTCATGGCACCCGGCACCGCAGCGTGTCTTGGCGATCTATCTATCGGGCGAGCTCGAGATCGAAGCCTCAGACGGCGAGATCCGTCCGATCGCTTCAGGGACCGTTCTCCTGGCAGAGGACACGACCGGGAAAGGACACCGGAATCGCGTGATTGGCGCAACCGAGCTGGAGATGGTGTTCATCACACTCCCCGACAAGGGCCCCCTGCCGGCCCGAAGCGGGCTCTAAGCCCTGTGTACTAGTTCCACAACAGGCTCCATCGCGGCGATGGCCTCGGTGGTCTTCGGCCAGACGTCACACCGAACCTCCTCGAAACCGAGTTCTCCGAGGGACAGGATGAATCCGGCGATCTCCTCGGCGCTCCCCATCACCGGCTGTCGCATCCCATGGTCAGCTTCGAGACCGGGGGCCAAGACGCTGTACAGGTCGAAGGTGCGGACCAGGCCGGCAGGGCCGCGATCCTCGGTGTGGCATGCTCGCTCCAGGGTTTCGATCAGGGGTTTCAGGCGTTCCCCGAGCTGAGATACCGTCTCGTCGTATCCCCACCAATTCCATTGGTCGCCGTAACGGGCGACCAGGGCAATCATTTTCTCGCCCCCTGCAGCGATGTTGATGGGCGGTCCCTGGGGATTTGGGCCGCGAAGCACCAACTCCGATTGCTTCACCTCGTAGAACTCCCCAGTGAAGTCGGCCTCGCCGGTTTTGAGGAGACCGTGGATGATCTGGATCGCCTCGGCGAATCACGAATAGCGCCGGTCGGTTGGAAAACCGAAGGCTTCATAATCGGAGTCCTCGGTGTTTCCCGCACCGATGCCCAGAACGTAGCGACCACCTGAGATCTCATCGAGGGTCGTGGCGATGTTGGCCACCATCGCCGGGGACCGATAGGGCGAGTTGATCACCGATTGGCCCAACCTCATGGTCTCGGTGGTCGCCGCCAGTGCGGCGGCAATCGAAACGGACTCCCAGAGGCCATTGGTGTGGTCGTTGCCCCGATAGAGGAGCGCGTCCTCGAATACGAACATGTCGAATCCGACCGCTTCAGCCATCCGCGCCCGCTCCGAGATCGACATCCAGGAGGGCGATGGCCGGTCCCCTTCGGGGCGGCCGTTCAGTTGGTTGATGAGGCCGATCTGCATCAGACCCTCAACATACGCCGCCGGTCCTGCATGAGGCCAGGTCGGGTTCTGCAGGAGAGCTCGAATCGGCGACCCCTGAGTACATTGGATCGCCGTGCCCTCTGCGATCTCGTTGGCCGGTGTCTACGTCTACCCGATCAAATCGTGTCGTGCTGTCTCTCTCCAGAGTGTCGATGTCACCGGGATAGGGCTCGCCGAGGACCGGCGCTGGCAGGTGCTCGGGACCGAGGAGAGGCGTGGGGTGACCCAGCGAAAGCATCGGTCCCTGGCCTTGGTCCAGCCGACGCTGCTCGACGGCGGGGGCCTCAGGCTCTCGGCCCCCGGCATGTCCGAGATCGAAGTCGAGAGACCTTCGGAACCGGCCATAGTGGTCGATTCGCATTTCCGGACACCGGTCTCGGCTCGGGATGCCGGCGATCTGGCAGCGGACTGGCTGACCGAGTTCATCGGTGCCCCCCTTCGTCTCGTCCGCATGGAGGGCGACTCCGGCTGGCGTCTGCCTCCGGAGTTGGATGTGTTCGGCCAGGGTGCCGCCTTCACAGATGCGGCGCCGGTGCTGGTGGCGAATCAGGTGTCGCTCGACTGGTTGGTCGAGCGCTCTTCAGAAGGCTTTGGCATGGATCGATTCGGCCCAACCTCGTGGTGAGGGGAGCAGAGCCATGGGCCGAGGACACGTGGGACCAGTTCGACATCGGCGAAGCCTCCCTGCGTGCCATCGTCCCCTGGCCCCGGTGCACCATCCCTCAGGTCGATCAGCAGACCGCCGAGCGACACAAAGAGCCGGCGAAGGTCCTCAAGAAGCATCGCTGGTGCACCTGGGCGCTTTCGATACCAGGCGATTTCCGCGCCATCGTCGAAGGTAACGGGCTGTTCGGGGTGGCATGCACCATCGGCCCGGTGGGCGCAGACGATCAAGGTCGGCGATGCGGTGACCGTCGTCTCCAGCCGGGC
>CAVVSY010000006.1:0-14347 GCA_963751005.1 uncultured bacterium | reverse complement strand
CCGGGCAACCTCGGCCCCGAGGTGGTCGGCTGCGCAAAACGATGGGTGCGGACCTGCCGAACTCGGACAGCGGCGACCTCCCGGAACTCGAGGAGACAGTTGGTCGACCCCGGCGTGGAGCCAGCCTGGCAGCCATCTTCCCTCCGGTGTCACGGTGAAACCGAAGCCGACGGAACGTGTCGACCAGGCGGTCGAGGTCGGTGGCACCCACCACGATGTGATCGACGGGCCGTCGAGCAAGCCGGGGACCTTTCCTCGGGGCGGTGGGCCGGTCCGATGAGCCAGCCGGGTGGGGCCAGGTGTTCCTGGAGGAGACCAACCCGCCTGACAGGTCCGGCGATGGCCCCGATCTGAACTGATAGATTCACCCCGAGTGGCTCAGGTTCATCGTGGTTCAGGTCGAGGCTCCAGAGTCGGGGCGATGAACGGCACCCGCTAGGCAATGGCTCGGTACTTCAGGGGCCTCTCCCGCCGGCACCGCACGTCACCGAAGAGGTCAGGTCCACCGTCTCCTCGATCCTCGCCGACGTCGAGCGACGGGGCACCGACGCCATCAGGGGGTACTCGGAGCGGTTCGACCACTGGAGCCCGCCCAGCTTCCGGGTCTCCAGCGAAGAGATCGCCGCGGCCGGGGAGCGGGTCGAGCCCGAGGTCCTCGATCACGCCCGATTCACGCTCGAGCAAGTTCGCAACTTCGCCCGGCTGCAGCGGGAGAGCCTCACCGAGTTCGAGACCGAGACCCTCCCCGGGGTGGTGCTCGGTCAGAAGCACATCCCGGTCCAATCGGTCGGGGCCTACTCGCCCGGTGGGCTCTACCCCCTGATCGCGTCGGCGATCATGACCGTGGCCACCGCAAAGGAGGCAGGCGTGCCTCGGGTGGTGGCCGCCGCACCGCCCCGGGGACCGGAGGTATGCACCCGCCCCAGCTCTGGGCGATGGCAGCATCAGGCGCCGACGACATCTTCTCGTCGGCGGGGTGCAGGCCCTCGCCGGGCTGGCCTTCGGGATCGAGGACGCGGCACCGGTCGACATGGTGGTCGGCGCCGGCAATGCCTACGTGGCCGAGGCGAAACGCCAGCTGTTCGGGCGGGTGGGCATCGATCTCCTCGCCGGTCCCACCGAGATCGCCACGATCGCCGACGACACCGCCGACCCCGAGGTGGTCGCGGCCGACCTCCTCGGACAGGCGGAGCATGGCCCCACCTCGCCCGCGATCCTCATCACGACTTCAGAGGACCTGGCGGCGGAGACCGCACGGGCGGTCGATCGCTGGTTGGAGACCTGGCCCACCGCCGAGATCGCCGGTGTGGCATGGCGAGACCACGGCGCGATCATCCTGTGCGACGATGACGAGGAGATGGTGCGGGTGGCCGACGAGCTGGCGCCCGAGCACCTCCAGGTGCAGACCGCCGACCCCGAGTGGTTCGCCCGCCTTCTCCGCAACTACGGAACCCTCTTCGTCGGCTCTCACGCCACGGTCACCTACTCCGACAAGGCGATAGGCACGAACCACGTCCTCCCCACCGCACGTGCCGCCCGCTACACCGGTGGTCTCTGGGTCGGCAAGTTCCTCAAGACCGTCACCACTCAGCGGGTGACGGCCCGTGGCTCGATGCAGGTCGCCGAGCATGCCGCCGGCCTCGCCGACGCCGAGCTGATGTACGGGCACGCCATCAGTGCTCGCCTCCGCACCAACCCCGAGTACTTCTGGGATGCGCTCACCGACACCGAGCAGACGTGAGCGGGCCGCGGGTCACCGTCATCACCGGGGCCAGTCAGGGCATCGGCCGTGAACTCGCCCTCACCTTCGCCGCCGCCGGCGATTCATTGGTCCTCGCCGCTCGCAACGAGGCCAACCTCGCGGAGACCGCGGCTATGGCGGCGGACTCCGGCGTCGACGTCCTGGTGGTGCCCACCGACGTCACCGACCCGTCGGCGGTCGCCGAGATGACCACCACGGCACTGGAGAGGTTCAGCCGGATCGACAGCTTGGTCAACAACAGCGGGATCGGCGGGCCTTCCGGCCGCTCTGGGACCTGACCTTGGACCAGTGGCGGGAGACGTTTGCGGTCAACGTCGAGGGCGTCTTCCTGGTCACCAAGGCGGTCCTCCCTCACATGATCGATCGGGGCCAAGGGTCGATCGTCATGATCGGCTCGATCACCGGGAAACGACCACTCTGGGGACGGACCCCGTATGCCGCCACGAAGTCGGCCCTGGTCGGGCTGACCCGCACCCTCGCAGTCGAGGCCGGGCCCCACGGGGTGAGGGTGAACCTGATCTCCCCCGGGTTCGTGAGCGGCCCACGTCTCGACTGGGTGATCGACGCCCAGGCTCGGGGTCGAGGGGTGTCCAGCGGAGAGGTCAGAGCCGAGATGGAGGCCGAGGCGGCGATGAACCGTCTCACCGACCCCGGAGACGTCGCCAAAGTGGCACTCTTCCTGGCTTCCGACGAGTCGAACGGCATCACCGGAGCGGATATCAACGTCAACTCCGGGGCCGTCATGTACTGATCGAGTAAAGGAGGAACCGTGCCCAAGCTGATCGATCTGTCCCAGGACATCTACCAGGGGATGAAGGTGTATCCCGGTCATCTCAAGACCGTCGTGTTCCAGCATGCCACCCATGCCGAGACCGCTCCCCGGTTCGTCGGCGGGTTCTCGTTTCAGACCCTGGGTTTCATGCTCAACGACAACGGCCCCACCCACGTCGACTCGTTCAGCCACCTCGACCCCGACCCCGAGGCGCAGACCATCGACAAGATGGCACTCGACCTCTTCTACGGCCAGGCGATCTGCATCGACGTCTCCGCCGTGCCGGCCAAGACCGACATCACCGCCGAACATCTCGAGACTGCCCTGGCGGCATCCGGTCTGACCCTGGAGCGCGGAGACATGTTGTTCCTCTACACGGCGACCTTCGACCGTCACCAGGGGACCGACCAGTATCTGACCGAGTTCCCCGGGCTTGGAGAGAGCGGGGCGGAATGGATCGTGGATCGCGGGGTGAAGACCTTCGGTGTGGACTCGCCGACTCCGGACAACCCGACGTCGACCTCGTATCCATGCCACATGATGTGCAGGCGCGAGCACATCACCCACTACGAGAACCTTCGGCTCGACCGAGGTGGTGAACACCCGATTCGTGTTCGCCGGCTTTCCACTGAAGGTGCTCGGCGCCCACGGTGGGCCCACCCGGGCGGTCGCCATCGTCGACTGAGCTACCTCGACCGAGCCTTCCCCCCGCACGTACAACAGCCAACATATATGATGCAAGATAGGTTCGGTTTGGGCCGGTCCCGCCGATGCCGTCGACGCCGAGTGCGGTTGACGAAGGCACCCAATGTGAGGAGGACACCGATGGCCAAGAAGGCCACACAACTGGTAGTAATGGCGGTAGTGCTCGCCCTGGTGGCGGCCGCCTGTGGAAGTGACACCGAGTCGGGCAGCGACACCACCACGGATCCGGACGCGTTGAAGGTGATCCGCTTCGCCTTCGCCCCGGACCCGGTCTGGGACTACCTCAAGGACTCGGGCATCCGGGAGGAGATGGAGTCGGCGGCGAACATCGCCATCCTCGACTCCGCCACCTGGAACGAGGTCGGCGTCTACGCCGGCGGCAACGCCGACATCATGTCGGTCGGTGACTTCGAGGTGCCCACCATCGAAGAGGAGTTCGGCATCCCGAGCGTCATCTTCGGCAAGTACAACATCGACCGGAGCATCATCGTTGCGTCACCGGAGCATCCGGAGTACACGACACTGGCCGACTGTGCCGGTGGCACCGTCGCCGTGTGGGACACGCTCTCCTCGACCACGATCTGGGGCATGCTCGCCCATCATCTGCACGACCTCGACTTCCGGGTCGACGGTGGTGACTTCGAGCTGGTGGTGGTCGACATCACCAACACCGGGGCCCAGGCGGCCAGCGGCGACACCGACTGCGCCATCGTCCTCCCCGACTTCAACATCCCGATCCTGATGGAAGAGCAGGTCAACGTGCTCTATGACGGGGCGACATCGGCGGACCTGTATGCCGATCTGGTCGAGAAGCCCGATCACGAGGGGCCGATGATCAACATCTTCCTGGCTCGTGAGGACTGGTTCGACGATCACCCGGAAGAGGTCGCCTTCTTCCTTTCCCTGTGGGACCGGGGTTTGCAGGAATGGGCCGCCAACAAGAACGAGATCATCGCCAGCTACCCCCAGCATTTCGCCGCCGAGGGTGAAGAGCAGGTCCAGTGGATCACCGACTACCTGGCCGAGAACGATTGGTTCGCCTCCGGTGTGTACTTGACCGACGAGTGGGTCGAGTCCGAGACCGAGCTGTTCGGTCTCCTCAATGAGGCGGGCCTCGCCGAGAGCGCCGATCCGCCTCGATTCGAGGTAGTGCCAGCGGGTTGACCCAGGCAACGGCGTCTGTCGACACCCAGGTCGCCGGTCCGACACCACGCAACTGGTGGCGGACCGGCGGCTTGGTGTTGGGCTGGGTCGGTTTCCTCCTCGTCTGGGGGTTGACGTCCCGGTTCCTCCTCAACGAGTTCGTTCTACCCGGACCGCTCAAAGTCGGTGCGGCGATGTGGGACATCGTCGTCCAGGGTGAGTTTGTCGACGATTTCGCCGCCAGCATCTCCAAGACCTTCCTCGGTTTCGCCCTCGGTGCGTTGATCGCGGTGCCGGTCGGCTATGCGATGGGGAGGAGCCGTTACTGGAAGGCGTTCTTCCACGACGGGGTGGTTGGCGCCGGAAGCATCCCCGGCATCACCTATGCCGTGCTCGCCCTGGTCATCTTTGGCACCGGCTTCCTCGGGCCGGTCCTCGCCGTGGCATTCATATCGATGCCGTTCATCGCCCTCAGCGTCGCCGAGGGCGTAGAGGGTGTGGACACCCACCTGATCGACATGTCACTGGCCTTCCAGAGGACCCCCACCGATGTGATGCGGCAGGTGATGTTCCCGTCGATCATGCCGTTCGTCTTCGCCGGAGTCCGTCTCGCATTCGCCATCGCCTGGAAGGTCGAGGCGCTGACCGAGGTGTTCGGGTCTTCGAACGGGGTCGGATTCCAGATCCGCTACGCCTTTCAGGCTTTCAGCATCACCAACGTCCTCGCTTGGACGCTGCTCTTCATCTTCTTCATGCTCCTCATCGAGAGGGGCCTAGCCCTGATCGAGAAGCGAGTGTTCCGTTGGCGGACCTGGGAGCTGAAGTGACCACTGCCGACACTGCGACCGCGCCAGTGGCGCCCCCGGATCGCCCGCCGTGGAACAAGGTGGTGCGCGCCGTGACTTCCGACAACGGGGCGAGACTGACCTTCTACTTGGCCGTGCTCCTCGCCTGGCAGGTCCTCGCCTTCATGGTCGAGCGGATGCCCGCCCCGTGGGAGACCATCGACTTCATCTTCCGCGAGCTGACGGGAGCGAGTCACGGCGGCGTGGTCACCGGGGAGTTCTGGGAGCACTTCTTCGCCACCCTGCAACGATTCACCATCGGTCTCGCCATCGGTTTCGTCATCGGGGTGATCCTGGGCATCGCCATCGGCTCGATCCGATTCGTGCGCAGCCTCCTCAACGACGTCATCCTCGTGTTCCTGGCGCTTCCCGCGGTGATCTGGGCGTTCCTCACCGTCATGTGGTTCGGGTTGGGATGGCAGGCGCCGGTCTACACCGTGATCCTGGCCTCGATGCCCTTCGTCGCCGTCAACGTCGCTCAAGGGGTACGTTCCGTGTCGCCGGAGCTGCATCTGATGTCCGACGCCTTCTCGGTGCCGCGGAATCGCCGTATCCGCAACCTGATGCTCCCTGCCATCGCCGGATACCTGTTCACCGGGCTTCGTTTCGCGGTGATCATCGGCTGGAACGCCGTCCTCCTCGCCGAGTGGTTTGGCGCGACCAACGGCGTGGGCTGGCGCTCCCGCTTCTGGTATGACGCCGCCCGCTACCGGGGGTTCCTCGGCTGGGTGATCGTCTTCATCGTCTTCATCATCGTCCTCGACGCGCTGGTGATGCGACCGCTGCAGCGTCGGGCGTTCCGCTGGCGGGACGGTGACGGCGATCAATCGGAGCTGACGCTCGACGTGGTGGCGAAAGGCATCTGAACCAATGCAGGAGACTCCATGGCGCAACTGATCGTCGACAACCTCACCAAGACCTTCCCCCCGGCCGGCAGGGGGGAAACCGGTGCGGGCCATCGAGAACATCTCATTCGAGCTGTCGGGACAGGTCTTCGTGTCGCTGGTGGGGCCATCCGGGTGTGGCAAGTCCACGCTGCTCAACATCGTGTCCGGTGTGGAGACACCCACCTCCGGCACCGTCACCGTCACCCAGGACGGGAAGCCGGCATGGCTCGGCTACGTCTTCCAGGACCCCCGGCTCCTCCCTTGGCGCACGGTTCTGCAGAACATGCTGTACGTCAGCGATCTCGAGGAGGAAGAGGCCGTCGCCAATGCCCGTCGCTTCCTCGACATGGTCGGGTTGAACCACACCGAGGACATGTTCCCCGGTCAGCTGTCAGGCGGAATGCAACAGCGGGTGGGAATCGCCCGCGCCTTCTCGGTGGGCCCCGACCTGCTCCTGATGGACGAGCCGTTCTCCCACCTCGACGCCATCACGGCCCGGTCGTTGCGTGAGCAGCTCCAGGAGCTGTGGACAGAGACCAAGAAGACGATCCTGTTCGTGACCCACGACGTGATGGAGGCGGTACAGCTGTCGACCCGGGTCATCACCCTGGCCCACGGAGGAACAGTGTTCGACGACACCCCAATCGATCTCCCCTTCCCCAGGAAGGCCTCAGACCCCGAGTTCGCCCAGCATCAGGCGACCATCCTCGGCCGATTCGAGGACATGGAAACGCAGCGCGCTTCGGCGGCCGGCTAGACCCGGGTCAGTCAGCGTGTGCAGTTGAAGTCGTCATACGACTTCAACTGCACACGCTCAATACTGGCGACGTTGCGCCAGACGGGCGCACGCCACCCCGATGAGTGCCGACACGACGACCGCGCCGCCGTAGACGAAGAGGGTCCCGCTCCCGAAGACCTGGCCCAGCTCGTCCTTGGCGAACGAAGCCGCCGCGATACCGGCGAGGGCGGACAGGACGGCGAGCGCGTAGAACACGTAAGAGGCGACCTTCATCCTCTGATGCTAGGGGGTCGAAACCGGGAACCGTCGTCTGTGGTCTAGGCGGTGGCGGTTGGTCCGTAGGACTTGATCTTGTCCTTGTTTCCGTCACGTGCTCCCCGAGTAGGAGGCGATGTCGGTGAAGACGGCGAGGACCATCCAGAACCAGTCGAACCCGACCACCCCGTTGGGTGCGACCGCGACGTACATCAACGTGGTCCACGGGAGGAAGATGAATCCGAGCAACGGCCACACGAACGTGGAGAACGCCAGTTCCCAACGGGCCGGCTGGGCCAGCCCCCAGACGATGATGCCGATACGCGGCCCGAGCAGGACCATCGTCGTGAACACGCAGCACATGGCTTCGACCTTTCCTGGCGGGTCGTTGGGCCCGCCCTGTAGTGGTGGGAATCTACACGTCGCCGGTGTCGGCGTGCCCAGCGAGCAGTTCGGCGACGTCGGAGCTGACCAGATAGAGACCGGAGGCCTCGACCCGTGTCTCCTCTCCCACTCTGAGCTCACCGGAAAGCTCCATGCGTCGCCCGCTGCGCTGGTCGACCCTGGCGACGACGTTGATCGCCTCATGCACGTCCACCGGACGCCGGTACCGGAGGCCGAGCGTCCCGGTGACGGAGAGCACGCCTTCTGTGAGAATCCCCGCCCAGACCAGGATCTCGTCGAGGGCGGTGGCGGCCACTCCCCCGTGGAGCGAGATACCCGCGCCCCGATACTCGGGTCTCGGCGTGAACCGGGCGCTCACCTCGCCGGCATCGAGGGCGAAGTCATCGAGATGGAGACCCATGGGGTTGTCCCGGCCGCAGGCGAAGCACCCGTCGTCGTAGTGCACTCTGACGGCATCGACCAGGGCTGCGATGTCGCGTGCCATGAAAAGGATGCCTCAGCTCTCAGGACCAGTCCACGGTGTGGACGGCCAAAGGCTCGACGACACCCTTCAGGTTCACCGTCCGCGGCTCCGAGATCGGAAACCCGGGGTCGGCCCCGGCAAAGCTCTCCGCCGACACCACGATCTCGTCGGCACCGCCGACCTCTCCGACCCTCGCGGCGACATGCACCCCGCGGCCGGTGTAGGTGTCCTCGCCGCGGGTGGCAGCAGCGACATGGATCCCGATCCTGATCGAGGGGGCAAACCCGTGCTCGGAACGATGGCGTCGCAGGGTTCGCTGGATCTCGACCGCGCAATCGACGGCATGCGACGTGTCGCCGAAGGCGACGAAGAAGCCGTCCCCGGTGTGGTTCACCACGTCGCCATGGTGAGACGTGAACAGGGCGCGCAGAGTCCGGTCGTGCCATTCGAGGAGGCTGGCCCAGGCCGCGTCACCGATGAGCCCGATCAGGTCGGTCGACGTGACGATGTCGGTGAACATGAACGCCATGGTCACCACACTGCGCTCGGTCACGGTCGCGTCCGGGGTCAGCACCTCCTCGAGGATGGCGACGTCGCCGGCTGCTCCGAGTTGACGGAACACCGATAGGGCCGAGCTCAGCTCGAGCCGCGCCCCGCTCTCGTCACCTCCGGCACGGCGTGCCAGACCCAGCGTGGTCCGAGCCCGAGCGGCCTCATAGGGAAACTCGAGCGCCTGCCAGAGATGCCATGCCGTGTCGAGATGATCGATGGCGGAGACAGAGTCGCCTTGGGCCAGTTCGAGGGATCCCCGGGCAGTGCTCGCCGCGGCAGCCCACAACGTGCTTTCGTGGTCGGCGGCGATCCTCTCGAGCTCCTCTGTTGCAGCACGGGCCCCGTCGACATCGTCGGCGGCCAGGGCGATCTCCACTCTCGCGGGGAGCAGCTGCACCCGGCTGACCAGGTCGTAGTGCCCTTCCGAGCGGGCGAGGCTTCGCTCCAGCGATTGAGCAGCGGCCGCAACATCACCCTGGGCCAGTTGGAGTCGCGCCAACCCCGGCTGGGCGTCCATGCCGTAGTCATAGGCGCTGAAGAACGCCTGTTCCGCCCCGGCGAGATCCCCCAGTCGAAGCCGGACCTCACCGATCTCGTTGTACGCCGAGCCAAGCACATCGATGAGTCGGAACTGCTCCAGCTCCTGGCACGCCGAGCGAGCCTCCTCCTCCGCCTCGCTCCACCGACCCTGGAGTCGTTTCAGCTCGGCGCGGTGGACTTTGCATGCGCCCGGATAGCCGTGGATCGACTCGCGTTGCATATATCGCTCCGCCCGTTCCGTCCACTCGGTGGAGCGACGCAGGTCGGAAACGTCCCGGCAGGCGGAGATGGTGAAGCAATAGACGTCGCAGGCGGTCTTGGCGTGCAGCTCCCCGGTGGTGGCGGCGAGCGCCGCCTCATCGATCAGGGCGAGACCCTCCTCGACCCGGCCCATCTTGGTCAGGGCCGCGCCCTTGAAGCTGCGGGCGATGTTCTCCACGTCGGCGTCGTCGTGAGCTCGCCCCAACTCCATGGCCCGGTCGGCGTGGGTGATCGCAAGGTTCACGTCACCACGCACCATCAACGCTTCGGCGCTGCGCATGAACTCCGACCAGGCGTTGACCGCCGATTCCGGCTCGCCTTCGAGTAGACGGGTGGCGCGGGCGAGCCAGCCCTGGGCCACCGACCCTTCCATCGCTCGAAGGGCACGCTCGCCCAGACGAATCGCCATCGCGGCCGCCCGCGGGTTGGACTCGGCCTTGAGGTACCCGAGGTAGGCGCGTTCCAAGGTGTCGACCGCCTCCTCGGCTCGACCCGACCACCATGCCGCGTCGGCGAGGCGCTCGAGATCGTCGGGACCGAGCCCGGTGTCTTTGTCGGCGGCAGCCAGTTCCCGGTAAGTGTCCTCCCAGGTGTGGCTTGCGAAGTCTTCAGTTGCCGAAACGTGGTTCTGGGGCAATTGCCAACCGTCCAAATGGTTCGGGCAATGAATGTAATCCAGGGAGGTGATGGGGTGGCCGGCGCTACCCGGGAAGAGGGACCACCCTGGCCCCGATATCGCGGCCGTCGTCGACGATCTCCGTCAACCGGGCGGCTGTGACCAGGGGAAGCTCCAGGGCGGCCACCGCCTCGTCGGTGAAGAGTGCGTAGCCGGTGGTCCCGACGATCGCCGCGGCGTTGTTCTTGAGGAGCCGGTGGGCGACGTTGATCTCGGGTCCCACCGCCTCGACCCGGCCGCCGACCTGATGGACGAAGAACTCGCCGTGATGGACGATGAACTTGAGATCGAGCGTCTCGCTCCGACTGCAGGCGTCGCAGGTGCACGTCCACAACTCGCCCGCTGCAGCGCGCCGTTCGGTGAAGTCGTCATAACAGGCATCGACGCAGTCGAGCATTCGCTGCCCGGTTGGGGTGGAGCCATCGGAAGCGACGGCGAAGGCGGCGTCACCCTCGAACTTGAGAACGGTGAACGGAGGGTCGACCTTGGTGGCGATCCCCTCGAGGAGCCCGGCCATCATCGAGTAGGCGGCGGGGACCTGACCGTCGGCGAAGGCGTCGGAACTGTGGGCGGTCTGGACGTCGATGAGAAAGCTCGAGTAGCCCGAGATGTTGGCGAGCAGGACCCTCCCGAGTACCGCCCTGGCTGCATCACCTCGCTGATCCGTCACCTCCGCAGGTCGGCACGGTACCGGGAGGCCGACGTGTGCAGTTGGAGTCGCATAGCGACTTCAACTGCACACGCTCGAACGGGGCACGCTCGGGTTAGGCCATACTGTGGGCGATGTCCGAGACACCCTGGGCCTCTTGTCAGGTCTGCGATCACCACGACCACGGTTATACCCACCATCTCTCCGATGTCACCGTGCCCGAGTTTGTCGATGCGACGGTGACCCGGCTGCGTCAGCTCGAGCTGGCGGGTCTGAGCTCCACCCGCTGGTCATCGATGTCGAGCACCTCGTCGCAGCGGAGGACGGCGGCCGCAAGGCATGGGCCTTGTGGCTCCTCAAGCTGCTCGAGGAGATCGAGGACTCCTCCGGAGCGCCGGAGGTGGTCGCCGAGATCGAGAACTTCCTCCTCGGCGGCTCCTTTCGCTGACCGGCCATTTGCATCAGCACCAATGCCAGCCGGGCTGGCCGAGATGCACACCATGAGGCGTGACATTTGACGACGGAGGGGTTCGAGCAAGGCGAATTTCGCATCAGGTCACTGACCAGTTGGGTCTACCTGCCCAGCCTGCTGTTTGCGATCGGTCAGGGTGCGACCATCCCCATCATCGCCCTGGTCGCCCCTGGAGTTGGGTGCGTCGGCGGCGATGGCAGGTGCCATCGTCGCCCTGAGGGGATCGGGACCCTGGTCTTCGACGTCCCCGCCGGCATCCTGGTGGCACGGTTCGGAGAGCGAAGGGCGATGGTCCTGGCCGCGATCTCTCTCGTGCTGGTCGCCGTCGGGATCGCCTTGCGGCCATCGCTGGTCGTCTACTCGATCCTGGTGTTTCTCCTCGGCTGCGCATGGTCGGTGTGGGCCCTCGCCCGCCTCACGTATGTCACCGAGGCCACGCCCCTTCGCCTCCGCGGGCGGGTGATGTCGATCATGGGCGGCACCATGCGGATGGGGCAGTTCATCGGTCCGCTCATCGGTGGGTTCGTGATCATCTCCTGGGGGTTGGTCGGCCCATTCGTCGTCCAGGCCGTGCTGGCTGCCGCAGCATCGGTGGTCCTCGCCCCGACCACCGAACCGGATGGGCCAGAGACCATCGCCACACTCTGGTCAGCACACGAAGCGTGGTCCGGGCCAACCTCCGGACCTTGGGACGGCCGGAGTGGTCGCCGCGCCATCCAGGTCCTGCGAAGCGCACGTCAGTGATCATTCCCCTCTGGGGTGACCAGATCGTTCTCGATGCCGGGCAGATCTCGCTGATCTTCGGGGTGTCGGCCGGAGTGGAGATGGCGATCTTCTACCCGATCGGGATGCTCATGGACCGAAAGGGCCGCAAGTCGGCCGCCATCCCCTGTCTCGTCTTGCTGGCGATCGGTATGGCCCTCATCCCTCTCACCTCGACGTTCGCAGGCTTGCTCTTCGTCGGATTGTTCCTCGGCCTCGCCAACGGTCTGGGGTCGGGGATCGACATGACCCTCGGCTCCGATCTGTCGCCTCCTCTGGGAAGGAGCCAGTTCTTTGGCGTGTGGCGGCTGGTGAGCGATGTGGGGACCGCCGGCGGGCCACTTCTGGTGGCGGCGGTCACGTCGATCGCCACCCTGGGGGCAGCTTCCGTCTTCGTGGGAGCGATCGGGCTGGTCGGAGCGACAGTCATGTGGAGGGCCGTCCCAGAACTCTCACCGACGAACGGAGCCGACACTCGAGTGATTGCGGCTGGCCGATGAGCGGCGCCAACGCTACTGAGGGCACTGGCGTACTCGACTGATGTCAGAACAAGGCCAACGGGCCGGTCTCTGGTCGAGCCTCGTGAGCGACTTCACCCTCCGCCGGCTCCCGGCGACGTTTCCGGATTGGTGCTGGCGATGGTCAACGCATTGCTCGGCATCGCATTGATGTCGTTGATCTTGCGGGACGGGCTGGAAGACGCTCTCCCGATGGGATCGGCTTGGGGCTCGCCGCCTCGGCGGTGCTGGCGATGGTGATCGCCCTCGGCAGCAGCTTCTCCGGGATGTACGCCGGCATTCAGGATGCCGGCACAGGGCGATCCTCGCTCTCAGTGCGGCCTCGATCGCCACCAACGTCGTCGGGCCCGATGTGGTCGACACGGTGCTGGTGATGATGGCCGTCACGTCCCTCGCCACGGGCGTGGTGTTCCTCCTGATGGGCTACTTCAACATCGGTGAGATCGCCAGGTTCGTTCCGTTCCCGGTGATCGGGGGTCTGCTGGCCGGCACCGGCTATCTCATCCTGGTCGGCGCGAGCGGGATCCTCGGTGTCGGGTAGGGCGACACCCTGACCTCCGCCGATTCTCTGGGCCTGCTCTGGCCTGGCGTCCTGCTGGCGGTCGCCTTCTTCATCGCCTCGCGGCGTCGGTGGCCGTCGGCTGTGTACCTGGGGTTCCTCGCCGTAGGCATCGCCGGCTTCCATCTCGTCACCCGACTGATGGGAGTCGGCAAGGCCGAGGCCCTCGCCGAAGGGTGGCTCCTCGGCCCCTTCCCCGAGGGTGGGCTCTGGCCGGGACTGGCGGTCGATGCGCTCGCCGGGGCCGACTGGGTAGCGATTGCCGGAGAGACCACCGGTCTTCTCACCATCCTGGTCATCGTCCCGATCTCGGTGCTGCTCTACATCAGCGCCCTCGAAGTCGAAACCAAAACCGATCTCGACGTGAACGTCGAGCTGCGGACGACGGGCTGGGCCAACGTCGCGGCCGGGGTAGTGGGTGGACCGCCCGGCTATCTCTACCTGGCGGACACCCTGATCACCGAACAACTCGCCGGTCGACAGCGAGGGCCCGCCGTGGTGGCCGCCTTGGGGACGCTGGCAGTGGTCATGCTCGGTGGCTCGGTCCTCGAGCTGATCCCACAGTTCGTCATCGGTGGCATGCTCTTGTTCGTCGGAACCGACTTCCTCGTGGAGTGGCTGTGGAGCTCGCGGAAGAACGGATGACCCGCGTCGACTACGCCCTCATGTGGGGGATCGTGGTGATCATCGCCGCAATCGGGTTCCTCCCCGGTGTGGTCGCCGGTCTCGTCGCTGCATTCGCTCTCTTCGTGGTGCGATACAGCCGCGTCGATGTGGTCAAGCACTCGCTGACCTCACGGGAATACCAGAGCAACATTGAACGGCCGAGCAACGATGTCGACCGGCTTCAGGCGGCAGGTGATTCCGTGCTGATCCTGGAGCTGCAGGGTTTCATCTTCTTCGGCACCGCCGGCCAGATTGTCCGCCATATCAGATCTCACCGGGAGACCGCAACGGGACTGCGCTTCGTCATCTGCGACTTCCGACAGGTGACCGGAGTGGACTCTTCGGCTGTGGTGTTGTTCGAGCGGATCGTCCTGCTGGCCAGGGACAACGGGTGGACCGTGGTGTTGACCGGGATGGGGCCGATGCAGCGTACCCAGTTCTCGGATCTGGTCACCGCCCACGACGACGTCGTCAGGGTGGAGCCCGACCTGGACCATGGGATGGCATGGTGTGAGGAGCGAGTCCTGGGAAGCCCCGGATCCGCGGGACCGCGCCGGGCGCTCCCCGAAGGCCTCGCCGACGAGCTGGCGGCGTATCTCGTTCCGCGACCATCCTCCCCGGCGAGCGCCTGATGCGACAGGGCGACCCGACCCCAGGCATCTTTCTGATCATGTCGGGTCGGGTGACAGTCCTCCTCGAAGACTCGGAGGGAGACG
>CAVVSY010000005.1:0-14323 GCA_963751005.1 uncultured bacterium | reverse complement strand
CGGACAACCTCTGCATCGAGGTCGTCGCTGCGCAGGACGATGCGTTGCAGACCCTCGGCCGAGCCGAGCGCGTCGACCTCCCGGAACTCGAGGAAACAGTTGGCGAACACGGCTCGAGCCAACCTGGGACCGTCTCCTTTCGCGGTCACCGTGAAACCGATGCGGCGGAAGGTGTCGACCAGGCGGTCGAGATCGGTGGCGCCCACCACGATGTGATCAACGGCCGTCAGCAAGCCCGGGACGTTACCTCGGGGCAGCGAGCCTCCCGGGGGACCGGTGTTGGCCTCGAACCGAACTGATAGATTCACCCCGAGTGGCTCAGGTTCATCGTGATTCAGGTCGAGGCTCCAGAGTCGGGGCGATGAACGGCATTCGCTAGACATGGCCCGGTACTTCAAGGAGCCGGTGCCGCCGGCCCCGCACGTCACCGAAGAGGTCAGTTCCACCGTCTCCTCGATCCTCGCCGACGTCGAGCGGCGGGGCACCGACGCCATCAGGGAGTACTCGGAGCGGTTCGACAACTGGAGCCCGCCCAGCTTCCGGGTTTCCAGCGAAGAGATCGCCGCGGCCGCGGAGCGGGTCGAGCCCGCAGTCCTCGATCACGCCCGATTCACGCTCGAACAAGTACGCAACTTCGCCCGGTTGCAGCGGGAGAGCCTCACCGAGTTCGAGACCGAGACCCTCCCGGGGTGGTGCTCGGTCAGAAGCACATCCCGGTCCAATCGGTCGGGGCCTACTCGCCCGGTGGGCTCTACCCCCTGATCGCCTCGGCGATCATGACCGTGGCCACCGCGAAGGAGGCAGGGGTGCCTCGGGTGGTAGCCGCCGCACCGCCCCGAGGAAAGCACGGGATGCACCCGCCCCAGCTCGGGCGATGGACGCATCAGGCGCCGACGACATCTTCTGCGTCGGCGGCGTGCAGGCCCTCGCCGGGCTCGCCTTGGGATCGAGGACGCCGCGCCGGTAGACATGGTGGTCGGCGCCGGCAATGCTTACGTGGCCGAGGCGAAACGCCAGCTGTTCGGACGGGTGGGCATCGATCTCCTCGCCGGCCCCACCGAAATCACCACGATCGCCGACGACACCGCCGACCCCGAAGTGGTGGCCGCCGACCTCCTCGGCCAGGCAGAGCACGGCCCCACGTCGCCGGCGATCCTCATCACGACTTCAGAGAAAGTGGCAGCGGAGACGGCACGGGCGGTCGATCGCTGGTTGGAGACCTGGCCCACCGCCGAGATCGCCGGCGTGGCGTGGCGAGACCACGGCGCGATCATCCTCTGCGCCGATGACGAGGAGATGGTGAGGGTCGCCGACGAGCTGGCGCCCGAGCACCTCCAGGTGCAGACCGCAGACCCCGAATGGTTCGCCCACCGTCTCCGCAACTACGGAACCCTCTTCATCGGCTCCCACGCCACGGTCACCTACTCCGACAAGGCCATAGGCACGAACCACGTCCTCCCCACGGCTCGGGCCGCCCGGTACACAGGTGGTCTCTGGGTCGGCAAGTTCCTCAAGACCGTCACCACTCAGCGGGTGACGGCTCGCGGCTCGATGCAGGTCGCCGAGCACGCCGCCGGCCTGGCCGACGCCGAGCTGATGTTCGGGCACGCCATCAGCGCTCGCCTCCGCACCAACCCCGAGTACTTCTGGGACGCCCTCACCGACACCGAGCAGACGTGAGCGGGCCGCGGGTCACTGTCATCACCGGGGCCAGTCAAGGCATCGGCCGCCATCTGGCCCTCACCTTCGCCGCCGCCGGCGACTCACTGGTCCTCGCCGCCCGCAACGAGTCCAACCTCGCCGAGACCGCGGCCATGGCGGCGGACAGCGGCGTCGAGGTCCTGGTGGTGCCCACTGACGTCACCGACCCGTCGGCGGTCGCCGAGATGACCGCGCCGCACTGGAGAGATTCAGCCGGATCGACACCCTGGTCAACAACAGCGGGATCGGCGGGCCTTCCGGCCCGCTCTGGGACCTGACACTGGATCAGTGGCGGGAAACGTTCGTGGTCAACGTCGAGGGCGTCTTCCTTGTCACCAAGGCGGTCCTGCCGCACATGATCGATCGGGGCCGGGGGTCGATCGTCATGATCGGCTCGATAACCGGGAAACGACCTCTCTGGGGACGGACCCCTTACGCCGCCACGAAGTCGGCCCTCGTCGGACTCACCCGGACCCTCGCCGTCGAGGCCGGGCCCCACGGGGTGAGGGTGAACCTGATCTCCCCCGGGTTCGTGAGCGGCCCACGTCTGGACTGGGTGATCGACGTCCAGGCCCGGGGCCGAGGGGTATCCAGCGGAGAGGTCAGAGCCGAGATGGAGGCCGAGGCGGCGATGAACCGTCTCACCGATCCGGACGACGTCGCCAAGGTGGCACTCTTCCTGGCTTCCGATGAGTCGAACGGCATTACCGGAGCAGACATCAACGTCAACTCCGGGGCCGTCATGTACTGACGAGTGATGTGTCTGTGAAATATGCAGGCGCACCACTAGATAAAGGAGGAACCGTGCCCAAGCTGATCGATCTGTCCCAGGACATCTACCAGGGGATGAAGGTGTATCCCGGTCATCTCAAGACCGTCGTGTTCCAGCACGCCACTCATACCGAGACCGCGCCCGGTTCGTCGGCGGGTTCTCGTTCCAGACCCTGGGTTTCATGCTCAACGACAACGGCCCCACCCACGTCGACTCGTTCAGCCATCTCGACCCCGATCCCGAAGCACAGACCATCGACAAGATGGCACTCGACCTCTTCTATGGCCCGGCGATCTGCATCGACGTCTCCGCCGTGCCGGCCAAAACCGACATCACCGCCGAGCATCTCGAGACCGCCCTGGCGGCATCCGGTCTGACCCTGGAGCGCGGCGACATGTTGTTCCTCTACACGGCGACATTCGACCGTCACCAAGGGACCGATCAATATCTGACCGAGTTCCCCGGGCTGGGAGAGAGCGGCGCGGAATGGATCGTGGAACGCGGGGTGAAGACCTTCGGCGTCGACTCGCCCACCCCGGACAATCCGACCTCTACCTCGTATCCGTGCCACATGATGTGCCGTCGCGAGCACATCACCCACTACGAGAATCTCCGGCTCACCGAGGTGGTGAACACCCGCTTCGTCTTCGCCGGCTTCCCGTTGAAGGTGCTCGGCGCCCACGGCGGCCCTACCCGTGCAGTGGCCATCGTCGACTAGTCGGCGATTCTCCCCGCGCGTACAACAGCCAATCTATATGATGCAAGATAGGGTCGGTTGGGCCGGTCCCGCCGATGCCGTCGACGCCGAACGCCGTTGACGAAGGCACCCCAAATGAGGAGGACACCGATGGCCAGACGGGCCACACAACTGGTAGTTATGGCGGTAGTGCTCGCCCTGGTGGCGGCCGCCTGTGGGAGCGACACGGGCTCCGGCAGCGACACCACCGCAGACCCCGATGCGTTGAAGGTGATCCGCTTCGCCTTCGCCCCGGATCCGGTCTGGGACTATCTCAAGGACTCGGGCATCCGCGAGGAGATGGAGTCGGCGGCGAACATCGCCATCCTCGACTCTGCCACCTGGAACGAGGTCGGCGTATATGCCGGCGGTAACGCCGACATCATGTCCGTAGGTGACTTCGAGGTGCCCACCATCGAAGAGGAGTTCGGCATCCCGAGCGTGATCTTCGGCAAGTACAACATCGACCGGAGCATCATCGTGGCGTCGCCGGAGCATCCGGAGTACACGACGCTGGCCGACTGTGCCGGTGGCACCGTTGCCGTGTGGGACACGCTCTCCTCGACCACGATCTGGGGCATGCTCGCCCATCATCTGCATGACCTCGACTTCAGGGTCGACGGTGGTGACTTCGAGCTCGTGGTGGTCGACATCACGAACACCGGGGCCCAGGCGGCCAGCGGCGACACCGACTGCGCCATCGTCCTCCCCGACTTCAACATCCCGATCCTGATGGAAGAGCAGGTCAACGTGCTCTACGACGGGGCAACGTCGGCGGACCTCTACGCCGACCTGGTCGAGAGCCCCGATCACGAGGGGCCGATGATCAACATCTTCCTGGCCCGCGAGGACTGGTACGACGACCATCCCGAAGAGGTCGCCTTCTTCCTCTCGCTCTGGGACAGGGGCCTGCAGGAGTGGGCTGCCAACAAGAACGAGATCATCGCCAGCTACCCCCAGCACTTCGCCGCGGAAGGCGAGGAGCAGGTGCAGTGGATCACCGACTACCTGGCGGCCAACGACTGGTTCGCCTCGGGGGTCTATCTGACCGACGAGTGGGTCGAGTCGGAGACCGAGCTCTTCGATCTCCTCAACCAGGCAAACCTGGCCGAGAGCTCTGAGCCGCCTCGATTCGAGGTAGTGCCAGCGGGTTGACCCAAGCAACGGCGTCTGTCGACACCCAGGTCGCCGCTCCGACACCACGCAACTGGTGGCGGACCGGCGGCCTGGTGTTGGGCTGGGTCGGTTTCCTCCTCATCTGGGGGCTGACCTCCCGGTTCCTGCTCGACGAGTTCGTCCTGCCCGGGCCGATCAAAGTCGGCGCGGCGATGTGGGACATCGTCGTCCAGGGCGAGTTCTTCGACGACTTCGCCGCGAGCATCTCCAAGACTTTCCTCGGCTTCGCCCTCGGTGCGCTGATCGCGGTGCCGGTCGGCTATGCGATGGGCCGGAGCCGTTACTGGAAGGCGTTCTTCCACGACGGGGTGGTCGGCGCCGGGAGCATCCCGGGCATCACCTACGCGGTCCTCGCTCTGGTGATCTTCGGTACCGGCTTCCTCGGGCCGGTCCTCGCCGTCGCGTTCATCTCGATGCCGTTCATCGCTCTCAGCGTCGCCGAGGGCGTCGAGGGGGTGGACGTCCGTCTGATCGATATGTCACTCGCCTTCCAACGGACCCCCTCCGACGTCATGCGGCAGGTGATGCTCCCCTCGATCATGCCATTCGTCTTCGCCGGTGTCCGTCTCGCGTTCGCCATCGCTTGGAAGGTGGAGGCGCTGACGGAGGTCTTCGGGTCCTCCAACGGCGTCGGCTTCCAGATCCGCTACGCCTTCCAGGCGTTCAGCATCACCAATGTCATGGCCTGGACCCTGCTGTTCATCCTCTTCATGCTGTTGATCGAGCGAGGGCTCGCCCTGATCGAGAAACGAGTCTTCCGCTGGAGGACCTGGGAGCAGAAGTGACCACGACAGACGCTGCCGCCACGGCCCCCGTGTCGTCTCCGGACCGCCCGCCGAGGAACAAGGTGGTGCGGGCGGTCTCGTCCGACACCGGGGCACGGCTGAC
Organism: uncultured bacterium; assembly: GCA_963751005.1. Taxonomy (GTDB): domain Bacteria; phylum Actinomycetota; class Acidimicrobiia; order Spongiisociales; family ZC4RG35; genus JANQRA01. Next base: position 9,050 of record CAVVSY010000005.1, on the reverse strand, counting down.
CTTCTACCTGGCGGTGCTCCTCGCCTGGCAGATCCTCGCCTTCATGGTCGAGCGGATGCCGGCACCGTGGGAGACCATCGACTTCATTTACCGGGAGCTCACCGGCGCCAGCCACGGCGGCGTCGTCACCGGCGAGTTCTGGGAGCACTTCTTCGCCACCCTGCAACGTTTCACCATCGGTCTGGCCATCGGCTTCGTGATCGGGGTGATCCTCGGCATCGCCATCGGCTCGATCCGGTTCGTGCGCAGTCTCCTCAATGACGTCATCCTGGTCTTCCTTGCGCTCCCCGCCGTGATCTGGGCATTCCTCACCGTGATGTGGTTCGGGTTGGGGTGGCAGGCGCCGGTCTACACCGTGATCCTGGCCTCGATGCCTTTCGTCGCCGTCAACGTCGCCCAAGGCGTGCGTTCGGTCTCCCCCGAGCTGCATCTGATGTCCGACGCCTTCCAAGTGCCGCGCAACCGGCGCATCCGCAACCTGATGCTCCCTGCCATTGCGGGCTACCTGTTCACCGGGCTCCGTTTCGCCGTGATCATCGGATGGAACGCCGTGCTCCTCGCCGAGTGGTTCGGGGCCTCGAACGGCGTGGGCTGGCGTTCCCGTTTCTGGTACGACGCCGCCCGCTACCGAGGATTCCTCGGCTGGGTGATCGTGTTCATCGTCTTCATCATCATCCTCGATGCCCTCGTGATGCGTCCGCTGCAACGTCGGGCATTCCGCTGGCGGGACGGTGATGGCGACCAGTCGGAGCTGACGCTCGACGACGTCGTGGCGAAAGGCATCTGAACCAATGCAGGAGACTCCATGGCGCAACTGATCGTCGACAACCTCACCAAGACCTTCCCCCCCGTGGGCAAAGGGGGAAAACCGGTGCGGGCCATCGAGAACATCTCATTCGAGCTGTCGGGACAGGTCTTCGTGTCTTTGGTGGGGCCATCCGGATGCGGCAAGTCCACCCTGCTCAACATCGTGTCCGGCGTCGAGACACCCACCTCCGGGACCGTGACCGTCACCCAGGACGGGAAGCCGGCGTGGCTCGGCTACGTCTTCCAGGACCCCCGTCTCCTCCCCTGGCGGACGGTGCTGCAGAACATGATGTATGTCAGTGATCTCGAGGAGGAAGAGGCTGTCGCCAATGCTCGACGGTTCCTCGATATGGTCGGGTTGGCCCACACCGAGGACATGTTCCCTGGCCAGCTCTCCGGCGGGATGCAGCAGCGTGTGGGAATCGCCCGCGCCTTCTCGGTGGGCCCCGACTTGCTCCTCATGGACGAGCCGTTCTCCCACCTCGACGCCATCACCGCCCGGTCGCTGCGTGAGCAGCTCCAGGAGCTGTGGACCGAGACCCGGAAGACGATCCTGTTCGTGACCCACGACGTGATGGAGGCGGTTCAGCTGTCGACCCGGGTCATCACCCTGGCCCACGGAGGCACTGTCTTCGACGACACCGCCATCGATCTCCCCTTCCCTAGGAAGGCCTCCGACCCCGAGTTCGCCCAACACCAGGCGACCATCCTCGGCCGATTCGAGGACATGGAGACGCAGCGCGCTTCGGCGGCCGGCTAGAGCCGAGCCAGTCAGCGTGTGCAGTTGAAGTCGTATGACGACTTCAACTGCACACGCTCAGTACCGGCGACGATCCGCCAGACGGGCGCACGCCACCCCGATGAGCGCCGACACGATGACGGCGCCGCCGTACACGAAGAGGGTCCCGCTGCCGAAGACCTGGCCCAGCTCGTCCTTGGCGAACGAGGCCGCCGCGATACCGGCGAGGGCGGACAGGACGGCGAGCGCGTAGAACACGTAAGAGGCGACCTTCATCCTCTGATGCTAGGGGGTCGAAACCGGGAACCGTCGTCTGTGGTCTAGGCGGTTGCGGTTGGTCCGTACGACTTGATCTTGTCCTTGTTGCCGTACGCGCTCCCCGAGTAGGAGGCGATGTCGGTGAAGACGGCGAGGACCATCCAGAACCAGTCGAACCCGACCACCCCGTTGGGTGCGACCGCGACGTACATCAACGTGGTCCACGGGAGGAAGATGAATCCGAGCAACGGCCACACGAACGTGGAGAACGCCAGTTCCCAACGGGCGGGCTGGGCGAGCCCCCAGACGATGATGCCGATACGCGGCCCGAGCAGGACCATCGTCGTGAACACGCAGCACATGGCTTCGACCTTTCCTGGCGGGGCGTTGGGCCCGCCGTGTAGTGGTGGGAACCTACACGTTGTCGGCGTGCCCGGCGAGCAGTTCGGCGACGTCGGCCCTGACCAGGTAGAGACCGGAAGCCTCGACCCGTGTCTCGTCTCCCACTCTGAGCTCACCAGAGAGCTCCATGCGTCGCCCGCTGCGCTGGTCGACCCGGGCGACGACGGTGATCGGCTCATGCACGTCCACCGGACGCCGGTAACGGAGACCGAGGGTCCCGGTGACTGAGAGCACGCCTTCGGTGAGGATCCCCGCCCAGACCAGGATCTCGTCGAGGGCGGTGGCGGCCACGCCCCCGTGGAGCGAGATACCAGCGCCGCGGTACTCGGGTCTCGGCGTGAACCTGGCGCTCACTTCGCCGGCATCGAGGGCGAAGTCGTCGAGATGCAGACCCATGGGGTTGTCCCGGCCACAGGCGAAGCACCCGTCGTCGTAATGCACTCTGACGGCATCGACCAGAGCTGCGATGTCACGTGCCATGAAGGGGATGCCCTACGACTCTCAGGACCAGTCCACGGTGTGGACGGCCAGGGGCTCGACGACACCCTTCAAGCTCACCGTCCGCGGCTCCGAGATCGGAAACCCGGGATCGGCCCCGGCCAAGCTCTCCGCGGACACAACGATCTCGTCGGCACCACCCACCTCACCCACCCTCGCGGCGACGTGCACCCCCCGACCGGTGTACGTGCCCTCTCCGCGGGTGGCCGTGGCCACGTGGATCCCGATCCTGATCGAGGGGGCAAACCCGTGCTCGGATCGGTGGCGGCGCAGCGTTCGCTGGATCTCGACCGCACAGTCGACTGCGTGCGGTGTGTCGTCGAAAGTCACGAAGAACCCGTCTCCCGTGTGGTTCACCACATCGCCGCGGTGCGACTTGAACAAGGCACGCAGCGTCCGATCGTGCCATTCGAGGAGACTGGCCCAGGCGGCGTCGCCGATGAGGCCGATCAGGTCGGTCGAAGTGACGATGTCGGTGAACATGAAGACCATGGTCACCACCCTGCGCTCCTTGGGGGCCTCGCCCGGGGTGAGCACTTCTTCGAGCATGGCGACGTCGCCAGCCGCCCCGAGCTGACGAAACACAGAGAGTGCCGAGCTCAGCTCGAGCGTGGCCCCGCCCTCGTCACCTGCGGCACGACGTGCCAGACCCAGTGCGGTCCGGGCCCGCGCCGAGTCATAAGGGAAGTCGAGCGACTGCCAGAGATGCCATGCCGTGTCGAGATGGTCGATTGCCGAGACGAAATCGTCCTGGGCCAGGTCGAGGGAGCCTCGGGCCATGCTCGCCGCCGCGGCCCACATCGTGTTGTCGTGGTCGGTGGCGATCTGCTCCAACTCGTCGGTGGCAGCGAGGGCGCCTTCGAAATCGTCGGCGGCGAGGGCGATCTCCACCTTCGCCGGCAGCAACCGCACCCGGCTCACGAGGTCGTAGTGCTCGCGTGAGCGGCTGAGACTTCGGTCCAGCGACTGCGCAGCGGCGGCGACATCACCTTTCGCCAGCTGGAGTCGCGCCAGCCCCGGCTGGGCGTCCATGCCGTATTCGTAGGCGCTGAGGAAAGACTGCTCCGCCCCAGCGAGGTCACCGAGCCGGAGACGAACCTCGCCGATCTCGTTGTAGGCCGAGCCGAGCACATCGATCAGACGGAATTGCTCCAGCTCTTGACACGCCGAACGAGCCTCCTCCTCCGCCTCGGTCCACCGACCCTGAAGCCGTTTCAGCTCGGCGCGGTGGACTTTGCAGGCGCCCGGGTAGCCATGGATCGAGGCACGATCCATGTACCGCTCCGCTCGTTCCGTCCACTCGGTGGAGCGACGAAGGTCGGAGACATCGCGGCAGGCTGAGATGGTGAAGCAGTAGACATCACAGGCGGTCTTCGCGTGTAGCTCGCCGGTCGTGGCGGCCAGCGCCGCCTCATCGATCAGGGCGAGACCCTCCTCGACCCGGCCCATCTTGGTGAGGGCGGCGCCCTTGAAGCTGCGGGCGATGTTCTCGACGTCGGCATCGCCGTGGGCTCGCCCCAACTCCATGGCCCGGTCGGCATGGGTGATCGCCAGGTTCACGTCGCCACGCACCATCAGCGCCTCGGCGCTGCGTATGAACTCCCACCAGGCGTTGACCGCCGACTCCGGCTCACCTTCGAGCAGCCGGGTGGCGCGGGCGAGCCAACCCTGGGCCACCGAGCCCTCCATCGCTCGAAGGGCGCGCTCGGCGAGACGAATCGCCATGGCGGCCGCCCGAGGGTTGGATTCCGCCTTGAGGTAGCCGAGGTAGGCGCGTTCCAGGGTGTCGACAGCCTCCTTGGCGCGGCCCAACCACCAAGCAGCGTCGGCGAGCCGCTCCAGGTCGTCCGGACCGAGCCCGGTGTCACTGTCGACGGCGACCAGGTCCCGGTAGGTGTCCTCCCACGAATGGCCGTCGAATTCTTCAGTTGCCGGTATGAGGTTCTGGGGCAATTGCCAACCGTCCAATGGCTCGGCATTGAATGTAATCCAGGGAGGTGGTGGGGTGGCCGGCGCTACCCGGGAAGAGGTATCGACCCTGGCCTCGATATCGCGGCCGTCGTCGACGATCTCCGTCAACCGGGCGGCTGTGACCAGGGGAAGCTCCAGGGCGGCCACCGCCTCGTCGGTGAAGAGGGCGTAGCCGGTCGTTCCGACGATCGCGGCGGCGTTGTTCTTGAGGAGCCGGTGGGCGACGTTGATCTCGGGTCCCACCGCCTCGACCCGGCCGCCGACTTGATGGACGAAGAACTCGCCGTAGTGGATGATGAACTTGAGATCGAGCGTCTCGCTCCGACTGCAGGCGTCGCAGGTGCATGTCCACAACTCGCTCGCTGCAGCGCGGCGCTCGGTGAAGTCGGCATAACAGGCGTCGACGCAGTCGAGCATTCGCTGCCCGGTTGGGACGGAGCCATCGGAAGCGATGGCGAAGGCCGCGTCACCCTCGAACTTGAGAACGGTGAACGGTGGGTCGACCTTGGTGGCGATCCCCTCGAGGAGGCCGGCCATCATCGCATAGGCGGCAGGGACCTGGCCGTCGGCGAAGGCGTCGGAGCTGTGGGCGGTCTGCACATCGATGAGGAAGCTCGAGTAGCCCGAGATGTCGGCGAGCAGGATCCCTCCCGAGTACCGCCCTGGCTGCATCACCTCGCTGATCCGTCACCTCCGCAGGTCGGCACGGTAACGGGAGGCCCCGAGCGTGAGTAGTTGAAGTCGCATAGCGACTTCAACTACTCACGCTCGAACGGCACGCGCTCGGGTTAGGCCATAATGCGGTCGATGACCGAGACACCCTGGGCCTCTTGTCAGGTCTGCGATCACCACGACCACGGTTACACCCACCATCTCTCCGATGTCGCCGTTCCCGAGTTCGTCGATGCGACGGTGACCCGGCTACGTCAGCTGGAGCTGGCGGGGTCTGAGCTCCACCCGCTGGTCATCGATGTCGAGCACCTCGTCGAAGCGGAGGACGGCGGCCGCAAGGCGTGGGCCTTGTGGCTCCTCAAGCTGCTCGAGGAGATCGAGGACTCCTCCGGAGCGCCGGAGGTGGTCGCCGAGATCGAGAACTTCCTCCTCGGCGGCTCCTTTCGCTGACCGCCCACTTGCATCAGTGCCCATTGCCGGCGCGGCTGGCCGAATGCTCACCATGAGGCGTGACATTTGACGACGGAGGGGTTCGAGCAAGGCGAATTTCGCATCAGGTCACTGACCAACTCGGTCTACCTGCCCAGCCTGCTGTTCGCGATCGGTCAGGGTGCGACCATCCCCATCATCGCCCTGGTCGCGCTTGGAGCTGGGTGCGTCGGCTGCGATGGCAGGAGCGATCGTCGCCCTGAGAGGGATCGGGACCCTGGCATTCGACGTCCCCGCCGGCATCTTGGTGGCGCGGATCGGAGAGCGACGGGCCATGGTCCTGGCCACGATGTCTCTCGTGCTGGTCGCCGTCGGGATCGCCTTGAGGCCCTCGCTAGTCGTCTACTCGATCCTGGTGTTTCTCCTGGGCTGCGCGTGGTCGGTGTGGGCCCTCGCCCGCCTCACGTATGTCACCGAGGCCACACCCCTTCGCCTGCGCGGGCGGGTGATGTCGATCATGGGCGGCACCATGCGGATGGGGCAGTTCATCGGTCCGCTCATCGGTGGGTTCGTGATCATCTCCTGGGGGTTGGCCGGCCCGTTCGTGGTCCAGGCCGTGTTCGCTGCCGCCGCATCGGTGGTTCTCGCCCTGACCACCGAACCGGATGTGGCCAGAGACCACCGCCACACTGTCGTCAGCACACGAAGCGTGGTCCGGGCCAACCTCCGGACCTTGGGGACGGCCGGGGTGGTCGCCGTCGCCATCCAGGTCCTACGAAGCGCCCGTCAGGTGATCATTCCCCTCTGGGGTGACCAGATCGGCCTCGATGCCGGGCAGATCTCGCTGATCTTCGGGGTGTCGGCCGGAGTCGAGATGGCGATCTTCTACCCGATCGGGATGCTCATGGACCGAAAGGGCCGCAAATGGGCCGCCATCCCCTGTCTCGTCATGCTGGCGATCGGCATGGCCCTGATCCCCCTCACCTCGACATTCGCAGGCTTGCTCTTCGTCGGCCTGTTCCTCGGCCTCGCCAACGGCCTGGGCTCGGGGATCAACATGACCCTCGGCTCCGATCTGTCCCCTCCTCTGGGAAGGAGCCAGTTCTTCGGCGTGTGGCGGCTCGTGAGCGATGTCGGTACCGCAGGAGGGCCACTACTGGTGGCAGCGGTCACCTCGATCGCCACGCTGGGGGCAGCCTCCGTCTTCGTGGGAGCGATCGGGCTGGTGGGAGCGACAGTCATGTGGAGGGCCGTGCCGGAGACTCTCGACAGAGGAGTGGAGCCGACACTCGAGTGATGTGACGGGCCGACGAGCAGCTCCAACCCAGCTGAGGGCACTGGCATACTCGACTGATGTCAGAACAAGGCCAACGGGCGGGTCTCTGGTCGAGCCTGCGTGAGCGACTTCGCCCTCCGTCGGCTCCCGGCGACGGTGTCCACCGGATTGGTGCTGGCGATGGTCAACGCTTTGCTCGGCATCGCATTGATGTCGTTGATCTTCCGGGACGGGCTCGAAGAGGCTCTCCCGATGGGGATCGGCTTGGGGCTCGCCGCCTCGGCGGTGCTGGCGTTGGTGATCGCCCTCGGCAGCAGCTTCTCCGGGATGTACGCCGGTATTCAGGATGCCGAGCGCGGCGATCCTCGCCCTCAGCGCAGCCTCGATCGCCACCAGCCTCGTCGGGCCGGAGGCGGTCGACACGGTCCTCGTGATGATGGCGGTCACTTCACTCGCCACGGGAGCGGTGTTCCTCCTGATGGGCTACTTCGGCATCGGTGAGATCGCCCGGTTCGTCCCGTTCCCGGTGATCGGGGTCTGCTGGCCGGCACCGGCTATCTCATCCTGGTCGGCGCGAGCGGGATCCTCGGTGTCGGATCGCTCGAACCCCTCAGCTCCACCGATTCGCTGGGTCTGCTCTGGCCCGGCGTCCTGTTGGCGGTCGCCTTCTTCATCGCCTCGCGGCGTCGGTGGCCGTCGGCCGTGTACCTGGGGTTCCTCGGCGTGGGCATCGCCGGCTTCCATCTCGTCACCCGGCTGATGGGAGTCGACAAGGCCGAGGCCCTCGCCGAAGGGTGGCTCCTCGGCCCCTTCCCCGAGGGTGGGCTCTGGCCGGGGCTGGCGGTCGATGCCCTCGCCGGGGCCGACTGGGGAGCGATCGCCGGTGAGACCGCCGGTCTCCTCACCATCCTTCTCATCGTCCCGATCTCGGTGCTGCTCTACATCAGCGCCCTCGAAGTCGAGACCAAGACCGATCTCGACGTGAACGTCGAGCTGCGGACGACGGGCTGGGCCAACGTCGCAGCAGGGGTGGTGGGTGGCCCGCCCGGCTATCTCTACCTGGCGGACACCCTCATCACCGAGCGACTCGCCGGTCGACGGCGAGGGCCTGCCGTCGTGGCCGCCTTGGGGACGCTGGCGGTGGTGTTGCTCGGCGGCTCGGTCCTCGAGCTGATCCACAATTCGTCATCGGCGGCCTGCTCCTGTTCGTCGGAACCGACTTCCTCGTGGAGTGGCTGTGGAGCTCGCGGAGAAGGATGACCCGCGTCGACTACGCCCTCATGTGGGGGATCGTGGTGATCATCGCCGCAATCGGGTTCCTCCCCGGCGTGGTCGCCGGTCTCGTCGCTGCATTCGCTCTCTTCGTGGTGCGATACAGCCGCGTCGATGTGGTCAAGCACTCGCTGACGGCCCGGGAGTACCAGAGCAACATCGAACGGTCGAGCAGCGATGTCGACCGCCTCCAGGCGGCTGGTGATTCCGTGCTGATCCTGGAGCTGCAGGGCTTTATCTTCTTCGGCACCGCCGGCCGGATAGTCCGCCACATCAGATCTCACCGGGAGACCACGCCGGGGCTGCGCTTCGTCGTCTGCGACTTCCGACAGGTGACCGAAGTGGACTCCTCGGCTGTGGTGTTGTTCGAGCGGATCGTGCTGCTGGCCCGGGACAACGGGTGGACCCTGGTGTTGACCGGGATGGGACCGATACAGCGTGCCCAGTTCTCGGATCTCGTCACCGCCCACGACGACGTCGTCAGGGTGGAGCCCGACCTGGACCATGGGATGGCATGGTGTGAGGAGAGAGTCCTGGGAAGCCCCGGACCCTCGGAACCGCACCGGGCGCTCCCCGAAGGCCTCGCCGAAGAGCTGGCGGCATATCTCACTCCCCGCACGATCCTCCCCGGCGAGCGCCTGATGCGACAGGGCGACCCGACCCCAGGCATCTTCCTGATCATGTCGGGTCGGGTGACAGTTCTCCTCGAAGACCCGGAGGGCGAAG
>CAVVSY010000004.1:0-2075136 GCA_963751005.1 uncultured bacterium | reverse complement strand
TGCAGTCTCGAGGCCGCGTTGCTCACCGATGGGATCGACAAGCTGGTGCTCTACGAACCACCGATCCCGACCGGTGTTCCCTTGTACCCGCCGGGTCTCCCTGACCGATTGCAGACGCTAATCGACGGAAACCAGTGGGAAGCGGCACTGGTGATGTTCTTCACCGAGGTGGTGCGGATGCCGGATCACGAGCTCGTCCGCTTCCACCGGCTGCCCACATGGGAGCGAAGGGTGCGACTGGCGCCAACCATCCCGAGAGAGGTCGCCATCGACCGGACCTACCGGTTCGAACCCGGTCGCTTCGCCGACCTGCGGACGCCGACCCTGCTCCTGTTGGGGGGCGACAGTCCCGAGTTGTTTCGGCGAGCGACCGAAGTGGTGAACCAAGCGGTCGCGGGCTCGAGGGTGGTGGTGCTCCCCGGCCAGCAACACATCGCGATGGACACCGACCCGGAAATGTTCCTGGGTGAAGTGATCCAGTTTCTGTCGGAGTGACCAGACGGTTCTGGGGGTCACTCCTCGCCATAGCGAATTGACTAAACCGTGTTAGTGAATAGGCTAATGAAATGAGTTACTTCAACGGTGCGATTCTGCGTCGGATGCGGGAGACACGCCGATTGACCATGGCCACTGTCGCCTCCCTCACCGGTGTCTCCATTCCCACGATCTCCAGGATCGAGAACGGACAGATCGACCCGCGCATGTCGACGGTGACCCGCCTCCTGTCCTGTTACGGCGGCAGTCTGGCGGATTTGGAGGCGAGTGCACCCGAGACCGTATCTCTGTCGGAGTTGAAGGAACAGGGCAGACGTAACGCCGAGCACCTCTCGCGTGCCGGCTTCGTCCCTTCGGATCCAATGGCCAGGCTGGAGCGGAAACAGGCAGTCGGCGTCGACACTACGGCAGAGAGCGAGATCCTGGCAGTCCGGACTTGAGGAGACTCGAATTGGCGAGAGCTGCCCTCGATCGGGCCGAGCAATCGGGTGACGACATCGAACGCAGCATCTGGCTCGCCAAGGCGGCCGACTACGCCATCGACGATCGTGCAGTCCTGGTCGGCGGCACTGCGGTCAATCTCCATACCGGTATGTACTACCCGACCGATGTCGAGATGTGCGCCTACCTCGACCAGGAGGATCGGGAGGCCCTCGTCGCCCTCGGGTTCGAGAGCATCCACGGCGATCATTTCCGCTACCTCTTCGCGGACACGTCGGTCATTCTTCTCGAGTTTCCGAGCACGCGGGTCGACGGTGGCGTCATGCAGATCTCTCTCGATGACCACGAAGCGCTGCTGGTCATCGATCGAGAGTCGTTGGTCGTCGATCGAGTGGAGCAAGCGACCGACGGCACCGAGGTCGCCTTCGAAGAGGCGATCCGTTACTGCTACACGGTCATCGACCGGGCTGATTGGTCGCGTATCGAGGGCGAGATCCACGAGCGGGACCGTTTGAGCCCAGGGATGCAACTCGCTCAGACGTACGCGCGGGTCCTTGGGGAAGTCCGATCGAGACGCGCCGCCTCAGGCAGTACAAGGTAACCAGCTACCCCTCGGGCAGTGCCTCCAACAGTGTCATCTGGTGTTTGGCGAGCACCTCGAGGACGCGGTCGTTGGTGGGCATCTGGTCGAAGGGCATGACCGCGGAAGACGACGTCATCGGCACCCCGATCTCCCTGAAGAACTCGCTCTGGTGGACCACCGGGGCGTAGAGGGCGAGCAGTTTGCCGTCGGTGGTGCCGACGTTCTTGAAACCATGGGGGACGTTTCCGGGGACGTGCACGGTCGTGCCCGGAGTCGCGGCCAGGGCGTACTTCTCGCCGTCGGCGTCCTGACCGTAGACCTCGTACTCACCCTCGACGATCCAGAAGGACTCCATGGGCACGTGAGTGTGGAGGAACGCCGGCCCGCCTCCGGGCAGGCTCCTGATCTCGGTGAGGAGGTAGGAGTTGTCTGACTTCTCTCCGTCGATCTTGAAGGTCACCACGTCGCCCAAGACGAATAGCGCCTCGACCCTCGTCTGGTCCCACCGTGAAGATCCGACCGTCCCTGTTCATCGCCAGCCTCCTCGCCATGACATCGACGCCAGAATATTCACCGTCCCTGCGTCTCCGGAGCGACCCCGATGACCACGTAGTACTGATGCCTCCAGCCGGTCTTCACCCTCTCGGCCGTGGCACTGGCGTACCCGATCTCGAGGAACCGGGCCTGCAGTGATTCCACTTCGACCGGGTTGAGCCCGTGACCGTCCTTTCCCGGCTTGACCATCCCCTCCATGATGAGGAGACGCCCTCCCGGCGCCAGCACCCTGAGGATCTCCCGCAACCCGGCGTCCCGGTCGGCCCAATGGTGGAACGAGGCGACGTTGACCACGACAGTGAAATGGCCGTCGGGGAAGGGGAGGTGCTCCGCCGAGGCGACCTGCACGTCGGCGGTGGCGAACCCGCTTCGAGGCCCGTTCGACCATCGACGGGCTGGGATCCACCCCAGCCACCTGCGCTCCGGTGGCCGCGGCATGTTCCAGGGCGGCACCGGGCCCGCAGCCGACGTCGAGGAAGCGATCGTCGGCGGTGAGCGACGCCTTCTCCACCACGACGAGGTTGCTCTCCGGGTTTCGATTGAGCAACGAGTAGACCCACACCTTCAGCGGCGACCAGCGCTCGATTCCCTCGGTAGTCATCGCGGCAGGGTACGTCGGGCGGTCCCACCTCCAGGCCGATAGGATGAGCCGCCCCCCACGAGTCGCTCGAACGGAGGCCCGGCACGGGCCGATCTGATGTCGCAGAAGAAGATCCTCCTCGCCGACGACTCCAGTGTCGTCACCACCGTCCTCGCCACCGCATTGGAGAAGGAGGGATTCGCCATCGAGGTCGCATAGATGAGCCGCCCCCACGAGTCGTTCGAACGGAGGCCCGGCACGGGCCGATCTGATGTCGCAGAAGAAGATCCTCCTCGCCGACGACTCCAGTGTCGTCACCACCGTCCTCGCCACCGCATTGGAGAAGGAGGGATTCGCCATCGAGGTCGCCGTCGACGGGCAGGAGGCCTACGACCTGGGGAAGAATGGCGACTTCGACCTGGCGGTGCTCGACCAGCTGATGCCAGGTCTGCTCGGTCTCGAGATCATCAAGTTGTGGCACGACGAAGGGATCGACATGCCCGTGATGATCCTCTCCGCGGTCAGCGACGACACCACCGCGGTGAAGAGCATGGAGCTCGGCGCCGCCGACTTCGTGCGCAAGCCCTTCCAGCTTCCCGAGCTGATCGCCCGAATTCGTAGCCGGCTCGCCTAGACCACCTCAATGGGCCCCCTCGGGGTGTCGATGATCATTGTTGATGCCCAATGCCGTCCGGATCGCTCTGTTCGTCGTGCTCGTATGCGATGTGTTGATGGTCGTCATCCTGATCGGCCTCAAGACGGTGCATCGCGCCCGGGTGCGGCGTCATGACCGGCGTCGCGAGCAGTACATCCAGCTGCTGAGTCGACATCTCGCCTTCGACCACGCCGTCGACCCGATCCCCGCCGAGGCAGGGGAGGACGAAGCCTTCCTCGACGCCATCATCGACCTGCGCAACCTGGTCACCGGGGCCGAGGTCCGCAAGCTGGCCGTGATCGCCAACCGGTACGAGCTGATCGACCGACAGTCGAAGCGTCTCAGGAGCCGGTTCCCGCTGACTCGCCGTCTCCGGGCGGCGGTCTCCCTCGCGGAGCTGGGCAACGAGGCCTCGGCGGCCACGTTGATGAGCCACCTCGACGATCCCGAGCCCGAGATCCGAATCCAGGCGGCGCGGGGTCTGGCCCGCATCGGGCACACTCCCGCCATCGACCGCATCGTCGATCGGCTCGAAGTCGAGGACGCCTGGGTGCGGGCACGGTTCGGCGACTCGCTGGCCTCCTTCGGCTCGAACGCCAGCCAGCCCCTCGTGGCCTACGTCAGGGTCAACCACCAGACCGGGCATATCGAGGCCGTGGTCCAGGCTCTGACCACCCTCGGAGTCATCGGAGACCACGGGGTCGGTCCCCAGCTCGCCGACGTGCTGGCGCGAGACCAAGAACCCGGAGATCCAGATCGCCGTCGTCGACGCGCTGGGCTGGGTCGGAGGCAGCCACGTGCTCGATTCGGTCGTCGCAGCCCTGCACTCACCTGACTGGCGGGTTCGGGCCAAGGCGGCAACCGCGATCGGGATGATCGGCGACAGCTCCGCCGCCGACGAGCTCGCCCACGCCCTTCAGGACCAGGCGTGGTGGGTGCGACGCAACTCCGCGGGGGCACTGGCGATGATGCGGGACGGTGTCCCGCTTCTCTACCAGGCGCTCACCTCACCGGATGCGTTCGCGCGAGACGCCGCTGCCGAGGCGCTCGAGGACATCGGGGAGCTGGCCAAGGCCCGGGCCGCCCACGCCACCGGGGAGGCCTCCAACGACCAGCTCCGCTTGCTGCGACACATGAGGTCGGTGTCGGTGGTGCCGGCATGATCTTCGAGATCCTCCGCTGGCTGGGCTACTTCACGTTGGTGTACTTCATCGTGATGCAGGGCTACATGTTGTTCCTCGGCTTCAAGTCGGGAGATGTCCTGCGCCGGGGCCACCACCTCAACCGGTTCGGGCGGGTCTGGGAGATGCTCTCCTCGAAGACGACGCCACCGGTCTCGATCGTGATTCCCGCCTACAACGAGGCCGCCGGGATCGTCGACTCGGTGCGGTCGATGGCCATCGGCAACTACCCGCGCTTCGAGATCGTCGTCGCCAACGACGGCTCCAGCGACGACACATTGCAGGCACTCATCGAAGCGTTCGAGCTGGAGCGGGTTCAGATCCCCTACCGCCCCGACATCAAGACCGCCCCGGTCCGCGGCATCTATCGAGGTCGAGGCCCGGTGTCGATCACCGTCGTCGACAAGGAGAACGGAGGGCGGGCCGACGCCCTCAACGCCGGCATCAACGCCGCCCGCTACCCGTACGTCCTCTGCACCGACGCCGACGTGATCCTCGACGCCAACTGCCTGGTGGCGGCGATGAGACGCGTCGTCGAAGACCGGGTGCGGACGATCGCGGTCGGAGGCAACATCCGTCCGCTCAACGGGAGCACGGTACGGCTCGGGCACCTCGTAGAGGCCAGTGTCCCCAAAGCCCTCATCCCGAGGATGCAGACCCTCGAGTATCTGAGAACGTTCCTGGCGAGCCGGCCGGCATGGTCGGCGATGGACGCCCTCCCGCTCGTCTCCGGCGCATTCGGGATCTGGAAACGATCGGCAGTGATCGCCGTCGACGGCTTCACCGCCGGTCACATGGGCGAGGACATGGACCTGACCATGCGGATGCACCGCTATCACATCGACAACGACATCCCCTATCGGATCGCCTACGAACCGTCTGCGGTGATCTGGACAGAGGTCCCGCACACCGCCCGGGTCCTGCGACGGCAGCGGATCCGCTGGCACCGCGGCCTGATGATGGCAGTCAGCGACTTCCGCCCGATGACGTTCAATCCCAAGTACGGGAAGGTGGGCATGGTCACCTGGGCGGGCATGTTCCTCTTCGAGTACCTGGCGCCGATCATCGAGTTCGTCGGGTGGGTGGTGGTGCCTACCGCCTTTCTCCTCGGGGCGCTCAACACCGAGACACTGGTGGCGATGCTGGCGGTGGCGTTCGCCATGGGGCTGTTCAACTCGCTCCTCGCCCTGATGCTCGACGAGGCCTACGGCTACTTCAACAGCCCCGCCGACACGATCAGGCTCATCGTCATGGCGGTCATCGAGAACTTCGGGTTCCGCCAGATGACCGTGTTGTGGAGGATCCGGGCCGTGGTGGGTGGGGAGAGCACCAAGGCATGGGGGAACATGGAACGGCGCGGGGTAGCTCAGCTCGCCGAGTGACGTCAGCGATGGAGTGCGGTGATGGCGCGGTTGGCGTGGCTTACCCGGCCCGCCAGCGTCCGCACCACGAAGAGGTGGAAATCGGCGGCGAGTGACGGGTCGTCGCTGCAGAGTGCAGCGAAGGACTCGGGAGTGAGGTGGAGCACCTCGCACACGGTCTCGGCCACCGCTGTGGCGGTGCATGGCTCGTCTCGATAGAGGCTGATCTCGCCGAGGACGGTTCCGTCGAGCAACGTGCGGAGACGGACCTCTTCTCCCTCCGGGTCTTCGAGGAGAACTGTCACCCGACCCGACATGATCAGAAAGATGCCTGGGGTCGGGTCGCCCTGTCGCATCAGGCGCTCGCCGGGGAGGATGGTGCGCGGAATGAGATATGCCGCCAGCTCTTCGGCGAGGCCTTCGGGGAGCGCCCGGCGCGGTCCCGCGGATCCGGGGCTTCCCAGGACTCTCTCCTCACACCATGCCATCCCATGGTCCAGGTCGGGCTCCACCCTGACGACGTCGTCGTGGGCGGTGACGAGATCCGAGAACTGGGTACGCTGTATCGGCCCCATCCCGGTCAACACCACGGTCCACCCGTTGTCCCTGGCCAGCAGGACGATCCGCTCGAACAACACCACAGCCGAGGAGTCCACTCCGGTCACCTGTCGGAAGTCGCAGATGACGAAGCGCAGTCCCGTTGCGGTCTCCCGGTGAGATCTGATATGGCGGACTATCTGGCCGGCGGTGCCGAAGAAGATGAAACCCTGCAGCTCCAGGATCAGCACGGAATCACCTGCCGCCTGGAGCCGGTCGACATCGCTGCTCGACCGTTCGATGTTGCTCTGGTATTCCCGGGACGTCAGCGAGTGCTTGACCACATCGACGCGGCTGTATCGCACCACGAAGAGAGCGAATGCAGCGACGAGACCGGCGACCACGCCGGGGAGGAACCCGATTGCGGCGATGATCACCACGATCCCCCACATGAGGGCGTAGTCGACGCGGGTCATCCTTCTCCGCGAGCTCCACAGCCACTCCACGAGGAAGTCGGTTCCGACGAACAGGAGCAGGCCGCCGATGACGAATTGTGGGATCAGCTCGAGGACCGAGCCACCGAGCATGACCACCGCCAGCGTCCCCAAGGCGGCCACGACGGCAGGCCCTCGCCGTCGACCGGCGAGTCGCTCGGTGATGAGGGTGTCCGCCAGGTAGAGATAGCCGGGCGGGCCACCCACCACCCCGGCTGCGACGTTGGCCCAGCCCGTCGTCCGCAGCTCGACGTTCACGTCGAGATCGGTCTTGGTCTCGACTTCGAGGGCGCTGATGTAGAGCAGCACCGAGATCGGGACGATGAGAAGGATGGTGAGGAGACCGGCGGTCTCACCGGCGATCGCTCCCCAGTCGGCCCCGGCGAGGGCATCGACCGCCAGCCCCGGCCAGAGCCCACCCTCGGGGAAGGGGCCGAGGAGCCACCCTTCGGCGAGGGCCTCGGCCTTGTCGACTCCCATCAGCCGGGTGACGAGATGGAAGCCGGCGATGCCCACGCCGAGGAACCCCAGGTACACGGCCGACGGCCACCGACGCCGCGAGGCGATGAAGAAGGCGACCGCCAACAGGACGCCGGGCCAGAGCAGGCCCAGCGAATCGGTGGAGCTGAGGGGTTCGAGCGATCCGACACCGAGGATCCCGCTCGCGCCGACCAGGATGAGATAGCCGGTGCCGGCCAGCAGACCCCCGATCACCGGGAACGGGACGAACCGGGCGATCTCACCGATGCCGAAGTAGCCCATCAGGAGGAACACCGCTCCCGTGGCGAGTGAAGTGACCGCCATCATCACGAGGACCGTGTCGACCGCCTCCGGGCCCGACGAGGCTGGTGGCGATCGAGGCCGCGCTGAGGGCGAGGATCGCCGCGCTGGCATCCTGAATGCCGGCGTACATCCCGGAGAAGCTGCTGCCGAGGGCGATCACCAACGCCAGCACCGCCGAGGCGGCGAGCCCCAAGCCGATCCCCATCGGCAGAGCCTCTTCGAGCCCGTCCCGGAAGATCAACGACATCAATGCGATGCCGAGCAATGCGTTGACCATCGCCAGCACCAATCCGGTGGACACCGTCGCCGGGAGCCGACGGAGGGCGAAGTCGCTCACGAGGCTCGACCAGAGACCGGCCCGTTGGCCTTGTTCTGACATCAGTCGAGTATGCCAGTGCCCTCAGCTGGCGTTGGAGCCGCTCCTCGGCCCGTCGCATCACTCGAGTGTCGGCTCCATTCCTCTGTCGAGAGTCTCCGGCACGGCCCTCCACATGACTGTCGCTCCCACCAGCCCGATCGCTCCCACGAAGACGGAGGCTGCCCCCAGCGTGGCGATCGAGGTGACCGCTGCCACCAGTAGTGGCCCTCCTGCGGTCCCCACATCGCTCACGAGCCGCCACACGCCGAAGAACTGGCTCCTTCCCAGAGGAGGGGACAGATCGGAGCCGAGGGTCATGTTGATCCCCGACCCCAGGCCGTTGGCGAGGCCGAGGAACATGCCGACGAAGAGCAAGCCTGCGAATGTCGAGGTGAGGGGGATCAGGGCCATGCCGATCGCCAGCATGACGAGACAGGGGATGGCGGCCCATTTGCGGCCCTTTCGGTCCATGAGCATCCCGATCGGGTAGAAGATCGCCATCTCGACTCCGGCCGACACCCCGAAGATCAGCGAGATCTGCCCGGCATCGAGGCCGATCTGGTCACCCCAGAGGGGAATGATCACCTGACGGGCGCTTCGCAGGACCTGGATGGCGACGGCGACCACTCCGGCCGTCCCCAAGGTCCGGAGGTTGGCCCGGACGACGCTTCGTGTGCTGACGACAGTGTGGCGATGGTCTCTGGCCACATCCGGTTCGGTGGTCAGGGCGAGAACCACCGATGCTGCGGCAGCGAACACGGCCTGGACCACGAACGGGCCGACCAACCCCCAGGAGATGATCACGAACCCACCGATGAGCGGACCGATGAACTGGCCCATCCGCATGGTGCCGCCCATGATCGACATCACCCGCCCGCGCAGGCGAAGGGGCGTGGCCTCGGTGACATACGTGAGGCGGGCGAGGGCCCACACCGACCATGCGCAGCCCAGGAGAAACACCAGGATCGAGTAGACGACCAGCGAGGGCCTCAAGGCGATCCCGACGGCGACCAGCACGAGAGACATCGTGGCCAGGACCATGGCCCGTCGCTCTCCGAACCGCGCCACCAAGATGCCGGCGGGGACGTCGAAGACCAGGGTCCCGATCCCTCTCAGGGCGACGATCGCTCCTGCCATCGCAGCCGACGCACCCAGCTCCAGGCGCGACCAGGGCGATGATGGGGATGGTCGCACCCTGACCGATCGCGAACAGCAGGCTGGGCAGGTAGACCGAGTTGGTCAGTGACCTGATGCGAAATTCGCCTTGCTCGAACCCCTCCGTCGTCAAATGTCACGCCTCATGGTGTAGCATCTCGGCCAGCCGCGGCCGGCATTGGGCGCTGATGCAAGTGGCCGGTCAGCGAAAGGAGCCGCCGAGGAGGAAGTTCTCGATCTCGGCGACCACCTCCGGCGCTCCGGAGGAGTCCTCGATCTCCTCGAGCAGCTTGAGGAGCCACAAGGCCCACGCCTTGCGGCCGCCGTCCTCCGCTTCGACGAGGTGCTCGACATCGATGACCAGCGGGTGGAGCTCAGACCCCGCCAGCTCCAGCTGACGTAGCCGGGTCACCGTCGCATCGACGAACTCGGGAACGGCGACATCGGAGAGATGGTGGGTGTAACCGTGGTCGTGGTGATCGCAGACCTGACAAGAGGCCCAGGGTGTCTCGGTCATCGACCGCATTATGGCCTAACCCGAGCGTGCCCCGTTCGAGCGTGAGTAGTTGAAGTCGCTATGCGACTTCAACTACTCACGCTCGGGCCTCCCGTTACCGTGCCGACCTGCGGAGGTGACGGATCAGCGAGGTGATGCAGCCAGGGCGGTACTCGGGAGGGATCCTGCTCGCCGACATCTCGGGCTACTCGAGCTTCCTCATCGACGTGCAGACCGCCCACAGTTCCGACGCCTTCGCCGACGGCCAGGTCCCTGCCGCCTATCGATGATGGCCGGCCTCCTCGAGGGGATCGCCACCAAGGTCGACCCACCGTTCACCGTTCTCAAGTTCGAGGGTGACGCCGCCTTCGCCGTCGCTTCCGATGGCTCCACCCCAACCGGGCAGCGAATGCTCGACTGCGTCGACGCCTGTTATGCCGACTTCACCGAGCGGCGCGCTGCAGCGAGCGAGTTGTGGACATGCACCTGCGACGCCTGCAGTCGGAGCGAGACGCTCGATCTCAAGTTCATCGTCCACTACGGCGAGTTCTTCGTCCATCAAGTCGGCGGCCGGGTCGAGGCGGTGGGACCCGAGATCAACGTCGCCCACCGGCTCCTCAAGAACAACGCCGCCGCGATCGTCGGAACCACCGGCTACGCCCTCTTCACCGACGAGGCGGTGGCCGCCCTGGAGCTTCCCCTGGTCACAGCCGCCCGGTTGACGGAGATCGTCGACGACGGCCGCGATATCGGGGCCAGGGTCATCCCTCTTCCCGGGTAGCGCCGGCCACCCCATCACCTCCCTGGATTACATTCATTGCCCGAGCCATTTGGACGGTTGGCAATTGCCCCAGAACCTCGTACCGGCAACTGAAGAATTCGACGGCCATTCGTGGGAGGACACCTACCGGGACCTGGTCGCCGTCGACAGTGACACCGGGCTCGGTCCGGACGACCTGGAGCGGCTCGCCGACGCTGCTTGGTGGTTGGGCCGCGCCAAGGAGGCTGTCGACACCCTGGAACGCGCCTACCTCGGCTACCTCAAGGCGGAATCCAACCCTCGGGCGGCCGCCATGGCGATTCGTCTCGCCGAGCGTGCCCTTCGAGCGATGGAAGGGCTCGGTGGCCCAGGGTTGGCTCGCCCGCGCCACCCGGCTGCTCGAAGGCGAGCCGGAGTCGGCGGTCAACGCCTGGTCGGAGTTCATGCGCAGCGCCGAGGCGCTGATGGTGCGTGGCGACGTGAACCTGGCGATCACCCATGCCGACCGGGCCATGGAGTTGGGGCGAGCCCACGGCGATGCCGACGTCGAGAACATCGCCCGCAGCTTCAAGGGCGCCGCCCTCACCAAGATGGGCCGGGTCGAGGAGGGTCTCGCCCTGATCGATGAGGCGGCGCTGGCCGCCACCACCGGGGAGCTACACGCCAAGACCGCCTGTGATGTCTACTGCTTCACCATCTCAGCCTGCCGCGATGTCTCCGACCTTCGTCGCTCCACCGAGTGGACGGAACGGGCGGAGCGGTACATGGATCGTGCCTCGATCCATGGCTACCCGGGCGCATGCAAAGTCCACCGCGCCGAGCTGAAACGGCTTCAGGGTCGGTGGACCGAGGCGGAGGAGGAGGCTCGCTCGGCGTGCCAAGAGCTGGAGCAATTCCGTCTGATCGATGTGCTCGGCTCGGCCTACAACGAGATCGGTGAGGTTCGGCTTCGGCTCGGGGACCTCGCTGGGGCGGAGCAGTCTTTCCTCAGCGCCTACGAATACGGCATGGACGCCCAGCCGGGGCTGGCGCGACTCCAGCTGGCGAAAGGTGATGTCGCCGCCGCTGCGCAGTCGCTGGACCGAAGTCTCAGCCGCTCGCGAAGGCACTACGACCTCGTCAGCCGGGTGCGGTTGCTCCCGGCGAAAGTGGAGATCGCCCTCGCCGCCGACGATTTCGAAGGCGCCCTCGCTGCCACCGAGGAGTTCGAGCAGATCGCCGCCGACCACGACAACACGTTGTGGGCCGCCGCGGCGAGCACTGCCCGAGGCTCCCTCGACCTGGCCCAGGACGATTTCGTCTCGGCAATCGACCATCTCGACACGGCATGGCATCTCTGGCAGTCGCTCGACTTCCCTTATGACCGCTCGGGCCCGGACCGCACTGGGTCTGGCACGTCGTGCCGGCAGGTGACGAGGGCGGGGCCGGCTCGAGCTGAGCTCGGCCCTCTCTGTGTTTCGTCAGCTCGGGGCGGCTGGCGACGTCGCCATCCTCGAAGAAGTGCTCACCCCGGGCGAGGCCCCAACGAGCGCAGGGTGGTGACCATGGCGTTCATGTTCACCGACATCGTCACTTCGACCGACCTGATCGGCCTCATCGGCGACGCCGCCTGGGCCAGTCTCCTCGAATGGCACGATCGGACGCTCCGTGCCTTGTTCATGTCTCACCATGGCGATGTGGTGAACCACACGGGAGACGGGTTCTTCGTGGCCTTCGACGACACGCCGCATGCAGTCGACTGTGCGGTCGAGATCCAGCGAACCCTGCGCCGCCACCGATCCGAGCACGGGTTTGCCCCCTCGATCAGGATCGGGATCCATGTGGCCACGGCCACCCGCGGCGAGGGCACGTACACCGGTCGGGGGGTGCATGTCGCCGCGAGGGTGGGTGAGGTCGGTGGTGCCGACGAGATCGTTGTGTCCGCGGAGAGCTTTGCCGGGGCCGACCCCGGGTTTCCGATCTCGGAGCCGCGGACGGTGAGCCTGAAGGGTGTCGTCGAGCCTCTGGCCGTCCACACCGTGGACTGGTCCTGAGAGTCGAGGCATCCTCTTCATGGCACGTGACATCGCAGCTCTGGTCGATGCCGTCAGAGTGCACTACGACGACGGGTGCTTCGCCTGCGGCCGGGACAACCCCATGGGTCTCCATCTCGACGACTTCGCCCTCGATGCCGGCGAGGTGAGCGCCAGGTTCACGCCGAGACCCGAGTACCGGGCGCGGGTATCTCGCTCCACGGGGGAGTGGCCGCCACCGCCCTCGACGAGATCCTGGTCTGGGCGGGATTCTCACCGAAGGCGTGCTCTCCGTCACCGGGACCCTCGGTCTCCGGTACCGGCGTCCGGTGGACGTGCATGAGGCGATCAACGTCGTCGCCAGGGTCGACCAGCGCAGCGGGCGACGCATGGAGCTTTCCGGTGAGCTCAGAGTGGGAGAGGAGACACGGGTCGAGGCTTCCGGTCTCTATCTGGTCAGCTCCGACGTCGCCGAACTGCTCGCTGGGCACGCCGACACCGGCGACGTGTAGATTCCCACCACTACAGGGCGGGCCCAACGACCCGCCAGGAAAGGTCGAAGCCATGTGCTGCGTGTTCACGACGATGGTCCTGCTCGGGCCGGTATCGGCATCATCGTCTGGGGGCTGGCCCAGCCGGCCCGTTGGGAACTGGCGTTCTCCACGTTCGTGTGGCCGTTGCTCGGATTCATCTTCCTCCCGTGGACCACGTTGATGTACGTCGCGGTCGCACCCAACGGGGTGGTCGGGTTCGACTGGTTCTGGATGGTCCTCGCCGTCTTCACCGACATCGCCTCCTACTCGGGGAGCACGTACGAAACAAGGACAAGATCAAGTCGTACGGACCAACCGCAACCGCCTAGACCACAGACGACGGTTCCCGGTTTCGACCCCCTAGCATCAGAGGATGAAGGTCGCCTCTTACGTGTTCTACACGCTCGCCGTCCTGTCCGCCCTCGCCGGTATCGCGGCGGCCTCGTTCGCCAAGGACGAGCTGGGCCAGGTCTTCGGGAGCGGGACCCTCTTCGTCTACGGCGGCGCGGTCGTCGTGTCGGCACTCATCGGGGTGGCGTGCGCCCGTCTGGCGGATCGTCGCCGGTACTGAGCGTGTGCAGTTGAAGTCGTCATACGACTTCAACTGCACACGCTGACTGGCTCGGCTCTAGCCGGCCGCCGAAGCGCGCTGCGTCTCCATGTCCTCGAATCGGCCGAGGATGGTCGCCTGGTGTTGGGCGAACTCGGGGTCGGAGGCCTTCCTGGGGAAGGGGAGATCGATTGGGGTGTCGTCGAAGACAGTGCCCCCGTGGGCCAGGGTGATGACCCGGGTCGACAGCTGAACCGCCTCCATCACGTCGTGGGTCACGAACAGGATCGTCTTCTGGGTCTCGGTCCACAGCTCCTGGAGCTGCTCACGCAACGACCGGGCGGTGATGGCGTCGAGGTGGGAGAACGGCTCGTCCATGAGGAGCAGGTCGGGGCCCACCGAGAAGGCGCGGGCGATTCCCACCCGCTGCTGCATCCCGCCGGAGAGCTGACCGGGGAACATGTCCTCGGTGTGGTTCAACCCGACCATTTCGAGGAACCGTCGGGCATTGGCGACGGCCTCTTCCTCCTCGAGATCGCTGACATACATCATGTTCTGCAGCACCGTCCGCCAGGGGAGGAGTCGGGGGTCCTGGAAGACGTAGCCGAGCCACGCCGGCTTCCCGTCCTGGGTGACGGTCACGGTCCCGGAGGTGGGCGTCTCCACGCCGGACACGATGTTGAGCAGCGTGGACTTGCCACACCCGGATGGCCCCACCAGAGACACGAAGACCTGTCCCGACAGCTCGAATGAGATGTTCTCGATGGCCCGCACCGGTTTTCCCCCTTGCCGGCGGGGGGGAAGGTCTTGGTGAGGTTGTCGACGATCAGTTGCGCCATGGAGTCTCCTGCATTGGTTCAGATGCCTTTCGCCACGACCTCGTCGAGCGTCAGCTCCGACTGGTCGCCGTCACCGTCCCGCCAGCGGAACGCCCGACGCTGCAGCGGACGCATCACGAGCGCGTCGAGGATGATGATGAAGACGATGAACACGATGACCCAGCCGAGGAATCCCCGGTAGCGGGCGGCGTCATACCAGAAACGCGAACGCCAGCCGACTCCGTTGGTGGCCCCGAACCACTCGGCGAGGAGCACGGCGTTCCATCCGATGATCACGGCGAAACGGAGCCCGGTGAACAGGTAGCCGGCGATGGCAGGGAGCATCAGGTTGCGGATACGCCGGTTCCGCGGCACTTGGAAGGCGTCCGACATCAGATGCAGCTCGGGGGAGACCGAACGCACGCCTTGGGCGACGTTGACGGCGACGAAAGGCATCGAGGCCAGGATCACGGTGTAGACCGGCGCCTGCCATCCCAACCCGAACCACATCACGGTGAGGAACGCCCAGATCACGGCGGGAAGCGCCAGGAACACCAGGATGACGTCGTTGAGGAGACTGCGCACGAATCGGATCGAGCCGATGGCGATGCCCAGGATCACCCCGATGACGAACCCGATGGCGAGACCGATGGTGAAACGTTGCAGGGTGGCGAAGAAGTGCTCCCAGAACTCGCCGGTGACGACGCCGCCGTGGCTCGCTCCCGGTCAGCTCGCGGAAGATGAAGTCGATGGTCTCCCACGGGGCGGGCATCCGCTCGACCATGAAGGCGAGGATCTGCCAGGCGAGGAGCACCGCCAAGTAGAAGGTCAGCCTCGCCCCGTTGTCGGAAGTGACCGCCCGCACCACCTTGTTCCTCGGCGGGCGGTCCGGAGGCGCCACGGGCGCCGGTCGCAGCGTCTGTCAGTGGTCACTTCTGCTCCCAGGTCCGCCAGCGGAACACTCGCTTCTCGATCAGGGCTAGCCCCCGCTCGATGAGGAGCATGAAGAGGATGAACAGCAGGGTCCAAGCCATGACGTTGGTGATGCTGAACGCCTGGAAGGCGTAGCGGATCTGGAAGCCGACCCCGTTCGAAGACCCGAACACCTCGGTCAGCGCCTCCACCTTCCAGGCGATGGCGAATGCGAGACGGACTCCGGCGAAGACGAATGGCATGATCGACGGGAACATCACCTGCCGCATGACGTCGGAGGGGGTCCTCTGGAAGGCCAGTGACATGTCGATCAGACGGGCGTCCACCCCCTCGACGCCCTCGGCGACACTGAGTGCGATGAACGGCATCGAGATGAACGCGACGGCGAGGACCGGCCCGAGGAAGCCGGTACCAAAGATCACCAGGGCGAGCACCGCGTAGGTGATGCCGGGGATGCTCCCGGCGCCGACCACCCCGTCGTGGAAGAACGCCTTCCAGTAACGGCTCCGGCCCATCGCATAGCCGACCGGCACCGCGATCAACGCACCGAGGGCGAAGCCGAGGAAGGTCTTGGAGATGCTGGCGGCGAAGTCGTCGAGAGAACTCACCCTGGACGACGATGTCCCACATCGCCGCGCCGACTTTGATCGGCCCGGGCAGGACGAACTCGTCGAGGAGGAACCGGGACGTCAACCCCCAGACGAGGAGGAAACCGACCCAGCCCAACACCAGGCCGCCGGTCCGCCACCAGTTGCGTGGTGTCGGAGCGGCGACCTGGGTGTCGACAGACGCCGTTGCTTGGGTCAACCCGCTGGCACTACCTCGAATCGAGGCGGCTCGGAGCTCTCGGCGAGGCCGGCCTCGTTGAGGAGATCGAACAGCTCGGTCTCCGACTCGACCCACTCGTCGGTCAGATAGACCCCGGACGCGAACCAGTCGTTGCTCGGCCAGGTAGTCGGTGATCCACTGGACCTGCTCCTCACCTTCCGCGGCGAAATGCTGGGGGTAGCTGGCGATGATCTCGTTCTTGTTGGCAGCCCATTCCTGCAGGCCCCGGTCCCAGAGCGAGAGGAAGAAGGCGACCTCTTCGGGATGATCGTCGTACCAGTCCTCGCGGGCCAGGAAGATGTTGATCATCGGCCCCTCGTGATCGGGGCTTCTCGACCAGCTCGGCGTAGAGGTCCGCCGATGTCGCCCCGTCATAGAGCACGTTGACCTGCTCTTCCATCAGGATCGGGATGTTGAAGTCGGGGAGGACGATGGCGCAGTCGGTGTCGCCGCTGGCCGCCTGGGCCCCGGTGTTGGTGATGTCGACCACCACCAGCTCGAAGTCACCACCGTCGACCCTGAAGTCGAGGTCGTGCAGATGATGGGCGAGCATGCCCCAGATCGTGGTCGAGGAGAGCGTGTCCCACACGGCAACGGTGCCACCGGCACAGTCGGCCAGGGTCGTGTACTCCGGATGCTCCGGCGACGCCACGATGATGCTCCGGTCGATGTTGTACTTGCCGAAGATCACGCTCGGGATGCCGAACTCCTCTTCGATGGTGGGCACCTCGAAGTCACCGACCGACATGATGTCGGCGTTGCCGCCGGCGTATACGCCGACCTCGTTCCAGGTGGCAGAGTCGAGGATGGCGATGTTCGCCGCCGACTCCATCTCCTCGCGGATGCCCGAGTCCTTGAGGTAGTCCCAGACCGGGTCGGGGGCGAAGGCGAAGCGGATCACCTTCAACGCATCGGGGTCTGCGGTGGTGTCGCTGCCCGAGCTCGGTGTCGCTCCCACAGGCGGCCGCCACCAGGGCGAGCACTACCGCCATAACAACCAGTTGTGTGGCCCGTCTGGCCATCGGTGTCCTCCTCATTTGGGGTGCCTTCGTCAACGGCGTTCGGCTTCGACGGCATCGGCGGGACCGGCCCATCCGACCCTATCTTGCATCATATAGATTGGCTGTTGTACGTGCGGGGAGAATCGCCGACTAGTCGACGATGGCGACCGCCCGGGTAGGGCCCGCCGTGGGCGCCGAGCACCTTCAACGGGAAGCCGGCGAAGACGAATCGGGTGTTCACCACCTCGGTGAGCCGGAGGTTCTCGTAGTGGGTGATGTGCTCGCGACGGCACATCATGTGGCACGGATACGAGGTCGAGGTCGGATTGTCCGGAGTCGGCGAGTCCACACCGAAGGTCTTCACCCCGCGTTCCACGATCCATTCCGCCCCGCTCTCTCCCAGCCCGGGGAACTCGGTCAGATATTGGTCGGTCCCTTGGTGACGGTCGAATGTCGCCGTGTAGAGGAACAACATGTCGCCGCGCTCCAGGGTCAGACCGGATGCCGCCAGGGCGGTCTCGAGATGCTCGGCGGTGATGTCGGTCTTGGCCGGCACGGCGGAGACGTCGATGCAGATCGCCGGGCCATAGAAGAGGTCGAGTGCCATCTTGTCGATGGTCTGTGCTTCGGGGTCGGGGTCGAGATGGCTGAACGAGTCGACGTGGGTGGGGCCGTTGTCGTTGAGCATGAAACCCAGGGTCTGGAACGAGAACCCGCCGACGAACCGGGGCGCGGTCTCGGCATGGGTGGCATGCTGGAACACGACGGTCTTGAGATGACCGGGATACACCTTCATCCCCTGGTAGATGTCCTGGGACAGATCGATCAGCTTGGGCACGGTTCCTCCTTTATCTAGTGGTGCGCCTGCATATTTCACAGACACATCACTCGTCAGTACATGACGGCCCCGGAGTTGACGTTGATGTCTGCTCCGGTGATGCCGTTCGACTCATCGGAAGCCAGGAAGAGTGCCACCTTGGCGACGTCGTCCGGATCGGTGAGACGGTTCATCGCCGCCTCGGCCTCCATCTCGGCTCTGACCTCTCCGCTGGACACCCCTCGGCCCCGGGCCTGGGCGTCGATCACCCAGTCCAGACGTGGGCCGCTCACGAACCCGGGGGAGATCAGGTTCACCCTCACCCCGTGGGGCCCGGCCTCGACGGCGAGGGTCCGGGTCAGCCCGACCAGGGCCGACTTCGTGGCGGCATAAGGGGTCCGTCCCCAGAGTGGTCGTTTCCCGGTTATCGAGCCGATCATGACGATCGACCCCTGGCCCCGATCGATCATGTGAGGGCAGGACCGCCTTGGTGACGAGGAAGACGCCCTCGACGTTGACCGCGAATGTCTCCCGCCACTGATCCAAGGTCAGTTCCCAGAGCGGGCCGGAAGGCCCGCCGATCCCGCTGTTGTTGACCAGGGTGTCGATCCCGCCGAATCTCCCCATTGCGGCGCTGGTCATCTCGGCGACCGCCGACGGGTCGGTGACGTCGGTGGGCACCACCAGGACCTCGACGCCGCTGTCCGCCGCCATGGCCGCGGTCTCGACGAGGTTGGACTCGTTGCGGGCGGCGAGGACCAGTGAGTCGCCGGCGGCGGCGAAGGTGAGGGCCAGTTGGCGGCCGATGCCTTGACTGGCCCCGGTGATGACAGTGACCCGCGGCCCGCTCACGTCTGCTCGGTGTCGGTGAGGGCGTCCCAGAAGTACTCGGGGTTGGTGCGGAGGCGAGCGCTGATGGCGTGCCCGAACATCAGCTCGGCGTCGGCCAGGCCGGCGGCGTGCTCGGCGACCTGCATCGAGCCGCGGGCCGTCACCCGCTGAGTGGTGACGGTCTTGAGGAACTTGCCGACCCAGAGACCACCTGTGTACCGGGCGGCCCGAGCCGTGGGGAGGACGTGGTTCGTGCCTATGGCCTTGTCGGAGTAGGTGACCGTGGCGTGGGAGCCGATGAAGAGGGTTCCGTAGTTGCGGAGACGGTGGGCGAACCATTCGGGGTCTGCGGTCTGCACCTGGAGGTGCTCGGGCGCCAGCTCGTCGGCGACCCTCACCATCTCCTCGTCATCGGCGCAGAGGATGATCGCGCCGTGGTCTCGCCACGCCACGCCGGCGATCTCGGCGGTGGGCCAGGTCTCCAACCAGTGATCGACCGCCCGTGCCGTCTCCGCTGCCACTTCCTCTGAAGTCGTGATGAGGATCGCCGGCGACGTGGGGCCGTGCTCCGCCTGGCCGAGGAGGTCGGCGGCCACCACTTCGGGGTCGGCGGTGTCGTCGGCGATCGTGGTGATCTCGGTGGGACCGGCGAGGAGATCGATGCCCACCCGCCCGAACAGCTGGCGTTTCGCCTCGGCCACGTAGGCATTGCCGGCGCCGACCACCATGTCTACCGGTGCGGCGTCCTCGATCCCGAAGGCGAGCCCGGCGAGGGCCTGCACGCCGCCGACGCAGAAGATGTCGTCGGCGCCTGATGCGTGCCATCGCCCAGAGCTGGGGCGGGTGCATCCCGTGCGGTCCCCGGGGCGGTGCGGCGGCTACCACCCGGGGCACGCCTGCCTCCTTCGCGGTGGCCACGGTCATGATCGCCGAGGCGATCAGGGGGTAGAGCCCACCGGGCGAGTAGGCCCCGACCGATTGGACCGGGATGTGCTTCTGACCGAGCACCACCCCGGGGAGGGTCTCGGTCTCGAACTCGGTGAGGCTCTCCCGCTGCAACCGGGCGAAGTTGCGTACTTGTTCGAGCGTGAATCGGGCGTGATCGAGGACCTCGGGCTCGACCCGCTCCCCGGCCGCGGCGATCTCTTCGCTGGAGACCCGGAAGCTGGGCGGGCTCCAGTCGTCGAACCGCTCCGAGTACTCCCTGATGGCGTCGGTGCCCCGCCGCTCGACGTCGGCGAGGATCGAGGAGACGGTGGACCTGACCTCTTCGGTGACGTGCGGGGCCGGCGGGACCGGCTCCTTGAAGTACCGGGCCATTGTCTAGCGAATGCCGTTCATCGCCCCGACTCTGGAGCCTCGACCTGAATCACGATGAACCTGAGCCACTCGGGGTGAATCTATCAGTTCGGTTCGAGGCCAACGCCGGACCCCCGGGAGGCTCGCCGCCCCGAGGTAACGTCCCGGGCTTGCTGACGGCCGTTGATCACATCGTGGTGGGCGCCACCGATCTCGACCGCCTGGTCGACACGTTCCGCCGCATCGGTTTCACGGTGACCGCGAAGGAAGACGGTCCAGGTTGGCTCGAGCCGTTTCGCCAACTGTTTCCTCGAGTTCCGGGAGGTCGCCGCGCTCGGCTCGGCCGAGGGTCTGCAACGCATCGTCCTGCGCAGCGACGACCTCGATGCAGAGGTCGTCCGACTCAGATCGAGTGGCGTGCCGCGTCTCCGAACCGATCGACGAGCAGTTGGATCTGGGCGAGCACTCTCCGATCAAGCGCCGCAGCGATGTCGACGCCGTTGTCCCGATCGGTCTGGTCGAGCGTGATCACGATGACAGATCGCCCACCTCGGTGATCCGACCCATCCCAATACCGCCACCACTCTGGAGCGGGTGTACCTGGCAGTGGATTCGATCGAACGTGAGCTCGACCCCTTCGCCCGGGTCCTCGGGCTCCCTGCCCCCGAACCCGAGCTCGGGACCGTGATCATGTCGCTGATGAGCGTGTTCTACGTCGGCGCGGTGGGAATCGCCGTCGCCGAGCCGCGCGGCCCCGGCCCGACCGCCGACGCCCTACGAGCCAACGGTCCTGGCCTGTTCCAACTCCTGTTCCGGGCCGATCATCTCGACCAGGCGGCCCGCGTGATGGCCGACAACGGGTTGCCCTCGCCGAGCCGGGGGACCCGTCTCAGCGGGGAGAGTGCTCTCCTCGTCGACCCGGCAAACGCCGCCAACGTGTACGTCGGACTGGCGGGCCTGCCCTAGATCGCAGGGACGGGCAAACCCCGGCGGCCGGCCCCGGATCAACTCTTAATATCGAACCTGTGGGAAACCTGCCCGACGGAACCGTCACCTTCATGTTCACCGACATCGAGGACTCGACCGGGCTCAACACTTCCTT
Organism: uncultured bacterium; assembly: GCA_963751005.1. Classification (GTDB taxonomy): domain Bacteria; phylum Actinomycetota; class Acidimicrobiia; order Spongiisociales; family ZC4RG35; genus JANQRA01. The sequence continues at coordinate 2,053,978 of CAVVSY010000004.1, read as the reverse complement.
CGGTGACGAGGCCTATCGCGCCCTGCTGGAGCGTCATCACCAGTTGATCCGGGCCGAGCTGGCCGCCCATGGCGGCGAGGAGATCGCCACCGAAGGCGACTCCTTCTTCGCGGTCTTCACCGAGCCTCGCGCAGCTCTCGACGCCGCCGTGGCCATCGAGCACGCGCTGGAGGCGAGCCCGTGGGCCGGGAACCGGCCGCCGACCGTGCGAATCGGTCTGCACGTCGGCACGGGTCTGGTCGGGGCCGACAACTACGTCGGGATCGACGTCAACAAGGCAAACCGTGTCGCCTCTGCCGGCCACGGGATGCAGATCCTGCTGTCCAAGGCCACCGTCGAGGCGCTCGGCGGCGACCTCCCTCCGGACGGCTCGCTCAGCTATCTGGGCAAGTACCGGTTGCAGGGGTTCAAGGAGCCCGAGTCGATCTACCAGTTCACCGGGGTGGGTCTCCCCGCCCTGTTCCCGCCTTTGCGGACCCCGCGCGCCGAGTCGAGGCTCCCCGCACCTCTGTCCGACTTCATCGGGAGGGGGCGGGAGATCGAGGCAGGTCTCGAGGCTGTTGCGGCAAATCGCCTGGTGACACTCACCGGGCCCGGTGGGACCGGGAAGACCCGGCTCGCATTGCAGCTGGCGAGACGACTGGAGGACGAATTCGACCACGGCGCCTACTTCGTGGCACTGGCCGCGAGCCCGTGAGCCCCAGCACATCGCCGGTGCGATCCTCGACACCCTCGGCCTGCGGTCGGCGGTCACCTCCGATCCCGAAGAGCACGTTGCCGACTACCTCGCCGAGAAGTCGGTCCTGTTGATCCTCGACAACTTCGAGCAGCTGCTCGAAGGGGCCCACGTCGTCTCCAACCTCCTTGCCCGCGCCCCCGGTCTCAAGGTCATCGTCACCTCGCGGATCCCCCTCCACCTCCCCGGCGAGCGCGAGGTGCCGGTGCCGCCTCTCGACGTCCCCGAGCCCGGGGCGAGCTCGGCCGAGGTCGGCTCGACCGAGGGTGTCCAGTTGTTCGCCCGACGTGCCGCTTCCGTCCGACCCGACTTCCGCCTCGGCGCCGAGAACCTGGGAACCATCGCCACCATCACCCGCTCGCTGGATGGTCTCCCCCTCGCGATCGAGCTGGCGGCCTCGCGGATGCGAAGTCTCACCCCCGAGGTCATCCTGGAACGTCTCGGCAACCGGCTGCTCTCGTCTCACTCCCCGGGTCTGCCCCCGCGTCAGCAGACCATCGTCAATGCCATCAGCTGGAGCTACGACCTGCTCGACGAGGGGCTGCGGAGACTGTTCGAGGAGCTGTCGGTGTTCACCGGGAGCTTCGGGCTCACCGAGGCCGAGCGGATCTGCGTCGGGGGCACGGATGTCCTCGATGGTCTGACCCGTCTGGTCGACCAGAGTCTGCTCCGCCAGACCGAGACCGCCGGTGAGCCCCGGTTTCGCATGCTGACCGTCATCCGGGAGTTCGCCTACGCGGCACTGGTGGCTCGAAGTGGCGAGAAGGAGGCCCTCGATCGTCATGCCGCCGTCTATCTCCCCATCGCCGAGGAGGCGGCGCAGGAGATCCTGACCTCCCGGCAGGGCTACTGGCTGCGACGTCTCACCGCCGACCAGGACAATCTGCGGTCGGCCCTCGAACATGTCATCTCGACCGGCGATGCCGACTCGGCGTGTCGTTTCGTCACCGCCTTGTGGCGGTTCTGGCAGATCAAGGGCCAACTCAGCGAGGGGATGGGGTATGTCGAGTCGGCCCTGGCTCTCGAGCCTCCCGAGGATCGGGTCGTCCTGGGGCGGGCGCTCACTGCGATGGCCGGGTTGGTGTACTGGCAGGGCGATTGGGCACGGACCCTGGAGCCGTATCGGGCGGCCCTGGAGATCTTCGAGGGATCGGGTGAGGAGGCGGAGATCGCCGAGGCCCTGTACAACCTCAGCTTCCCCCTCGGCTATATGGGTGAGCTCGACGAGGCGGAGGCGGTGCTGCGCCGCTCTCTCGAGATCAGCGAGCGAGCCCGTCGAATGATCGGGGTGGGTCGGGCCTATTGGGGTCTGGGCAACCTGGCCGCCAATCGGGAGGATTGGGCCGGGGTGGTCACCCATTGCGGGCGCTCCGCCCAGATCTTCTCCGACATCGACGCCCCCTTCGACCTGGGCTGGGCCCGGTTCATGGAGGCCTATGGGCACCTGCGCCAGAGCCAATTGGATTCGGCGAAGACGTCGTTGCGTCTCGCCAGCGACCTCTTCTCCGGGGTGGGAGATCTGACGGCCATGGCGCTGATCCTCGACTCGCTCAGTGTGCTCATGTTGCGGAGCGGGAACCGGAATCGGTCGGCATTCTTCGCCGGCGCCGCCCGACGGATCAAGACCGACACCGGGATCAAGATCGACGAGGTCGACATCGGCCAGTGGCCGGACTCCGTCGAGTTCCTGACGTCATTGGATGCCGAGTGCCAGGCCGCATTCGACGAGGGCGGGGCCGCCGACCTCACCGAGGTGATCAGCGAGCTCCGTTCCGTACTCGACTGACGGGTGTGGGGCTGAGCGTGTGCAGTTGACGTCGCATAGCGACGTCAACTGCACACGCTCAGGACCCGAGGCATCAGGGACGGGGCGAGACCAGGGTCTTGATGGGGCCGCCGTCGCCGGAGGCGATGCCGGCCAGCGCCGCGGCGACATCCTCGAGGGGAATGACGGTGGGGGCGATGTCGTGCCAGGTGTCGGGCGACGCGGCAGAGATGAGCCGGACGGCGTCGGGGAGGTCGGTGGCAGGGTCGACCCCATTCGTGCCGATCAACTGTTGCTCGGCGAGGGTCAGATCGATCACATCCAGGAGCAACGGGCCTTTCTGGAACCCGACGGCGACCAGGCGCCCGCCGGGACCGAGACAGGAGAGGGCGGTCCGCATTCCCGCCTCCGTCCCGCTGATCTCCAACACGACGTCGGTGGAGCCCAGGACGTATTCGGGTGGCGTGTCGGCGGTGACGATGGCGCCGAGGTTCGCTGCGACCCCGCGGCGCTCGGGTCGCAGGTCGAGCGCGACCACGCTCGCCCCGGCAGCGACGGCGGCGTGGACGGCGAAAGCTCCGACGCCGCCCACCCCGACAACGACCACCGTGTCATCTCCGGTGAGCCCGGCGCGGCGCAGTGCGTGGACCGCGATCGACATCGGCTGGGCCAACGCCGCGATCTCGGGAGTGAGGCCGAGCGTGCCGACTTCCACACACGACCTGGCGGGCACCGCGCAATATTCGGCGAGGGCACCGTCGCGATTCAGGCCCACCGACCAGTAGCGCTCGCATCGAGAGGCGAGGCCCCGGCGACAGAAGCGACAGGAGCCACATGGGGAGGATCCGGCGCTGGCGACGAGGTCGCCGACGGCGAATCCCTCGACCGCATCGCCCAGTTCCACGACACGACCGCTGAACTCGTGCCCGGGGATCATCGGCCCGAGATGACCGGTGACCGGGTGGCGTACCGAGATGGGGAAGAGCTTCGGCCCGTGGGTGAACTCGCCCGCATCGGTGCCACAGACCCCCACCGTTTCCACCTGCAGCAGCAGCTCCCCGGTTCCGGGCACCGGGACCGGCCGCTCCTCGAGTCGGAGGTCACCCGCTCCATGGAGAACCAGTGCGCGCATGGAGCTGACTATAAGTGAGGCCCCGAACACCACTCTGTGCGGGTCTACTAGCGCTGCCACGCGTGACAGAGCCGCACAGAACGGTGCCCTGCTACAAACGCAGGGTGAGAGTCGTCTTCGCCACCGCCGAGCTGGCGCCGTTCGTGAAAGTGGGGGGCTTGGGCGATGCCGCGGCCGGATTGGTCGTCGAGCTGAGACGGCTCGGAGTCGATGTCGAGGTGGTCCTGCCCGACTACGGCGGTCTCGAGCTCGCCGTGACCAGCGAACGTGCCTTGGAAATGCCGGCATGGGCTGGGCCGGCGACTATCCGGACCGGGTCGCTCGACGGGTTCGCTGGTCTCACCCTCGTCTCGGCCGACGACCTGGAGCGGCCCCACCCATATCTCGACCGCCGCGGCCGCGGCTGGCCCGACAACGATCGGCGCTTCATGGTGTTCTCGGCGGCCCTCGCCGCCCATCTGCTCGCTGATCCTCCCGATCTGGTCCATCTCAACGACTGGCACACCGGAGCGACGCTGGGTCTCACTGCCGACCCGCCACCTTCGCTGCTGACGATCCACAACCTGGCCTATCAGGGCATCACCGACGACCGATGGCTCGCAGTCCTGACCCGACGCCCGGAGGCCTACGAGTGGTATGGCGACATGAACCCGCTCACCGGCGCGATCGCCCTCGCCGACCGGGTGGTGGCCGTCAGCCCTCACTTCGCCGAGGAGACCCTCCGTCCCGAGAGCGGGTTCGGAGTCGACGAGGCGCTGGCGGCACGTGGCCCCAACTACCTGGGGATCCTCAATGGGATCGACACCTCGGTGTGGGACCCGGCGACCGATCCGCTCGCTCCCGCTCCACTACGGCCCGCGGTCAGCTCACCGCAAGCGGTCGATCGGTCGACGGCTCGCCATCGAGATGGGGTGGCCGCCGAGCGCCGAGCCGCTGATCGGCATGGTGACCCGTCTCACCGACCAGAAGGGGGTCGACCTGGCTCTGGAGACCGCGGCCGACCTGGCCTCGATGGGAGCGAGGATGATCCTCCTCGGCGCCGGCGATGCCGTCCTGGCCAGAGCTGCCACCCGTCTCGCGGAGAGGATGCCCGATCGGTTCGCCGTTCGTCGAGGGCTACGACGAATCACTGGCCCATCGCATCTTCGCCGGGTGCGACCTCTTCCTGATGCCCAGCCGCTTCGAGCCCGCCGGTCTGGCCCAGATGCAGGCGATGCGATACGGGACCATCCCGGTGGTGACCGATGTCGGCGGTCTCCATGACACCGTCATCGATGCCGACGCCGCGCCCGACCATGGCACCGGGTTCGTGGCCGCTTCCCCTACGGCCGCCGACCTGGGCGACGCTCTCGGCCGCGCCGTGCGCGGCCTGGCGATCCACCCGCCGCCGCGGCGCCATCCGGCGCAGAGGCATGACCCACGACTGGTCGTGGCGCGGGCCCGCGGCCCGGTATCTCGACCTCTACGAGGAGATCATTTCGGCTCGGTGATCTCCTCGTCCTTGCCGATGACGGTGACGCCCACCGGCGGAGACGACGAAACGGGCAGCGTCCCGTTCCGGATCGACCCCGATCCGGGCGCCGGAAGGGACCACCACGTTCTTGTCGATGATGGCGTTGCGGATCACCGCCCCGCGCTCGACCACGACGTCGTCGAGGAGGATCGAGCGCTCCACACTGGCCCCGCTGGCGATGCGGACGAACGGAGAAAGGACGGACCCGCTGACTTCGGCGCCGGAGACGATCACACCGTCGCTGAGGATGGAGTCGATCACGTTGGCCCCTTTCCCCATGTCGGCCACGATCTTGGCCGGGGGAGCGGTGCGATGGATGGTGAACACCGGCCAACGCTGGTTGTAGAGGTTGAAGATCGGCTCGGGGTCGACCAGATCCATGTGGGTGTCGTAGTAGGCGTCGATCGACCCGACGTCCCGCCAGTAACCGCGATCCCTGTCGAGGGACCCGGGCACGTCGTTGTCGGCGAAGTCGTAGACATGGGCCTTGCCGACGGCCACTGCCATCGGGATCAGGTTCCCACCGACGTCGTGCTTGGTGTCCTTGGCCTTCTGGTCCTCCCGGAGGATCTCCTCGAGGAAGTCCACTGCGAAGATGTAGTTGCCCATCGAAGCGAGCACCGAGTCGGGATCGTCGGCGAGTGGCTTGGGATCGGCCGGCTTCTCCAAGAAGGCCGACATCAGCGTGCCCTCGCCTTTCTCGATGACGCCGAACTGCGATGCCTGCGAGATCGGGGCGCGGATGGCCGCCACCGTCACCCCCGCCCCGGTGGCGAGATGCTGCTCGAGCATCTGCGAGGGGTCCATGCGGTAGACGTGGTCCGCGCCGAAGACGTAGACGTGGTCCGGGTCCTCGTCGTGGAGGGTGTTGAGACTCTGGTAGAGGGCGTCCGCCGAGCCCAGAAACCACCGTTCCCCTCGTCTCATCTGCGCCGGCACCGTGGTGACGTAGTTGCCGAGCAGGGTCGACATCCGCCAGGTCAGGGAGAGATGGCGGTTGAGACTGTCACTCTTGTACTGGGTCAGCACCAGGATCTTGCGACAGCCGCCGTTGGCCAGGTTGGAGAGGACCAGGTCGATGAGCCGGTAGTGGCCACCGAAAGGGACCGCAGGTTTGGAGCGGTCCCGGGTGAGTGGCATGAGACGCTGCCCCGTCCCTCCGGCCAGCACCATCGCCATGACATGGGGGCCTCGACTCGTCATTGACCCCGAACCTAGCCCAAGTGCCGGTCGCGACCGTCTGTCGGCCCCCCGCGATCCAGCGGATATCGTGGGCCGATGCCAAACGTCCTCGTCGTCGGGGCCAGCCGTGGTATCGGGCTCGGCCTCGTCGAGTCTCATCTCGCCGCGGGCTGGAAGGTCCATGCCACCACCCGGGACGGTATCGCGCCGGTCCGCGACCCATCTGTGATCACCCACCGTCTCGAAGTGCGGGATCCTGACCAGTTGAACGACCTGGTCGACGGTCTCGACGAAGAGCTCGATCGGATAATCCATAACGCCGGGATCAACCGGGCCCCCCGTGCGGAGATGATGGCGGTGAACGCCGAGGCGCCGATCCGCATCGTCGAGACCCTGCTCGAAGCCGGGCGCTTGTCACCAGGAGGAAAGGTGGCGATCATGACCTCCCAGGCGGGGGCGCGTCGGGGGAGAGCCGGCAGTCTCGGTGACTACGGCGACTCCAAGGCCGCCCTCAACGACGAGTTCCGGGCAAGGGCAGGGGACTGGGCCCGACTGGGCGCCGTGGCCGTGGTGATCCATCCCGGATGGGTGCGCACCGACATGGGTGGGTCAGGGGCCCCGATCAGCATCGAGGAGAGCGCGGAAGGTGTCCTCGAGGTGCTCGACGCGCTCACCACCGCCGACCACGGGAAGTTCCTCACCTGGGACGGGCGAATCCACCCCTGGTGAGGTGATCAGTCTGTCGCAATATGCGGATTCGATGATCATCCCCCGGAAATACAGGAAACAGAATGCCAGCAGATGTGAAGACGGTCGGATTCGTCGGATTGGGCAAGATGGGGGCGCCGATGGTCCGACGTCTCCTCGGCGCGGGATTCGACGTGGTCGGGGCCAACCGATCCCAGGGGATCGTTGCCGAGCTCGCCCGTGAGGGGATGATCCCTGCCGACGATGCGGCAACGGTGGGGGAGAGAGCCGAGGTCATCATGACCGCCTTGCCGGACGAGCCCAGTGTCGAGGAAGTGGCCGGCCAACTGCTCGGAGTGGTCGGTCCGGGCAAGACGATGGTGGAGCACTCCACCATCTCGCCCCCGCTGGCTCGCTCACTCGCCGGACGGTACGCGGAGCGAGGAGCCGGCTATCTCGACGCGCCGGTCTCCGGCGGTCCGGCCGGAGCAGAGGCGGGCAAGCTCACCGTGATGGCCGGAGGCGACCCCGATCTGCTGGCGCAGATCACGCCGGTGCTCGCCGCATTCGGTGATCCGATCCGCAACTGCGGAGGTGTCGGGGCCGGACAGGCGATCAAGCTGGTGAACCAGCTCCTGGTCGGCATCCACACCTCGGCAGCAGCCGAGGCCGCCGCCTTCGGTGCCGCCCTCGGGATCGAACTCGAGACGATCGCCGAGGTGATCGGCACCTCGTTCGGAAGCTCGGCGATGTTGGCTCGCAACCTCCCCCGGTTCAGCTCAGGTGACTATCGGGCCGCCACGCCGGTCTCCCTGCTCAGGAAGGACTTGTCCTTGATCCAGGGCCAGGCCGACGACATCGACGTCACCCTGCGTCTGGGCGGGGTTGCCCGGGAGCTCTTCGATCAGGCTGCCGAGAAGGGCATGGCCGGAGAGGACATGGCTGCACTGTTCAAGCTGTGGTCGGAAGACCCGGCGGCGACGTGACGCTGCGCTACGCCGCCAACATCACCTTGTTGTGGCCGGACCGGCCGGCGTTGGAGAGAATCCGGGCGGCAGCGGCGGCGGGGTTCACCAGGGTCGAGATGCTCTTTCCCCAGACCCTCGACCGCGACGACCTGGTGACAGCTCTCTCCGCGAGCTCGATGCAGATGTCCCTCTTCGACTTCAACGCAGGTGACTGGGATGCGGGGGAGCGGGGCATCGCCGCGCTCACGGGCCGCGTGGACGAGTTCCGTGAGAACGTCCCCGCAGACTTGGAGCTGGCTAGGACCCTGGGGACGAAGACGATGACGGTTCTCGCCGGCATCGGGTCGAGTCGGAGGGGCGGGCCTGCCTCGGACGACGTCCTCGTCTCCAATCTCCGCCACATCGCCGATCTCGCCGGCGACGAGGTGACCATCACACTCGAGGCGATCAACAATCGCGACGTGCCGGGTTACCACGTGAGGACCGTGGACCACGCGGCGGCGGTCGTCGCCGAGGTGGATCGGCCCAACGTCCGGATCCAGCTCGATCAGTATCACGTCGCCAGGGAGTTCGAGGACCCCGTCGCCGTCCTGGAGCGCCACTTCGCCCAGGTGGGCCATGTCCAGATCGCCGACGCACCGGGCCGGCACGAGCCGGGTACCGGCGAGGCGCCGATCAGGCGCTTTCTCGAGCGGTTGGACCAGTTGGGCTATGCGGGCAACGTCGGGCTGGAATACATCCCAGGCGGTGACACCGACGCCGGGCTGCGTTGGCTATCCAGGGACGCTCGCGGGGTCTGACCCCGAGCTAGCACCAGATCCAATACGAACCTAGAGATCGAGGGTTCCGAGGGCCTCGACGTCACGTAGCTCCCGGCCTTCCGGGATGAGCCCACCGAGGATTCTCATGGTGGTGGCACGTCCCGTGGTGCTCAACCCGGAATCATGGATAGGAAAGGCGAGTGGCGAGGTGGACGCTGCGAAGAAGTCGAAGCTCATCGCCACGCTGGCCCATGGCGCGTGCACGGGGAGAGCGAGGACGTCGACATCGACGGGGAAGCAGTCGTAGGCATCGCCAGGGTGGAACAGCGACGGGCCTTCGTCGACCCGGACGACGAACCCATGATTGGGGACCCGGGGGATCCGGGGGTGGACGACCGCATGCTCCGCGCCGACGACCTCGACGCGGGTGCCGCCGAATTCCAAGATTGCGCCTGACTCGACCGCCTGCACCTCGACCCCCTCGAGCAGGGCCCCGACCGCCGCCGGTGCATACAGCCGTGCCCCTCGGGTTGTCGGCGAGGAGTCTGAGCCAGGTTGGGCACGTCGATGTGATCGTGGTGCTCGTGAGTCACCAGGACGGCGTCGATATCGGCCACTTCTCGCCAGGCGTCCGAATACACACCCGGGTCGATGACCAGACGGGCGTCATCGGTGTCGATCTGCAGAGCGGCGTGTCCGAGACGTGTGACCTTCATGGGCCGGATTCTGCCACCGCACGGGTCTTCCCGGTCAGCGGCCCCACCCCGCAGGCGGCGAGTGAGTCCCGGTGGTGAAGTTCCAGTACTCGCGCAAAGCAACACAAGAGACGGTGTCGTCGAAGTCGAGGAGGAGGGACCCGGCGAGGGTCACGGGTGTGCCTTCGTTGTCCATCGTGGTCCAGAACTCGACGACGGCACGGTCGCCGTCGACCAGCGGTGTACCCATTTGCACGGTGACGCCGGCCTGGGTCGAGGTCACGTCCCGCCAATAGCCCGCCACCCCGTCGCGACCCTGATGTGGCTCCTCGTAGATGTTGGAGCGATAGGTCGCATCCTCGGTGAAGAGAGCGGCTGCCGCCGCTTCGTCGCCGGCCTCCCAGGCGGCGCGGTAGGCCTCGGCCCAATCGGAAACTGCGCTTCGATCCATCTCGGTCTCCTTTTCCCGCGAAGGCTAACGACCCGGAGTGAGGGGTCGTGCTACACCTGGCGTGTCAGATGAGCCCATCTCGCTACGACGACAAGAGGGACTTCGAAGTCACGTCCGAGCCCCGAGGCGAAGTCCCTCCGGGCGATGTCGATCCACTCACCGCGCCGACCGGAACCACATTCGTCGTTCAGCAACACCATGCCACCGCCTTCCACCACGACGTCAGGCTCGAGATGCGCAACGAGAAGCGCTCGGTCCTCGTCTCATGGGCGGTCCCGAAGGGTCTTCCCCGCCGACGAGGCGACCGACACCTCGCCATCCGCACCGAGGACCATCCGATGGAGTACGCCACTTTCTCCGGCACGATCCCACCGGGTGAGTACGGGGGTGGCGTGGTGCGGATCTTCGACGCCGGCAGTTACGAGATGATCGACAGGAGCGAGGACCGTCTCACCTTCCGGCTCGACGGTGCTCGGCTCGCCGGTGTGTGGCATCTGGTGCGAACCGATCTGTCGGATGGCAAGGAGAACTGGTTGGCCCTGATGTCGGAGGACCTGCGCCCTCCCGGAGACGAGCGGCCGGCGCCGGACCCGATGCTGGCGACCCTCGCCGGCGCCGCCTTCGATGGCGACGAGTGGGGTTTCGAGCCGAAATGGGATGGGATCAGGGCCCTTGCCGAGTGCTCGGAGGGCACCCGGCTGCTCTCTCGCAATCGCAAGGACATCACGGTCGCCTATCCCGAGCTGCGCACGATCCACCAACAGGCCGTCGCCCTCGACGTCATGCTCGACGGAGAGATCGTCGCCTTCGCCGAAGGCGTCCCCTCGTTTCAACGTCTCCAGCAGCGAATGCACCTGCGCGACGAGCGAAAGATCGCCCAGGCAGCCCGGGATATCCCGGTCGCCTACCTGGTCTTCGACATCCTCTACCTCGATGGCACCGACTTGACGGGTGAGCCTCTCGAATCCCGGCGCCGGCTGCTCGAGGAGGTGCTCGTTCCCAACGATGTCGTGCAGACTCTCGCCATTGACCACCGGTGACGGGATCGCCCTGTTCCGGGCCGCCGAGGAGCAGGGCCTGGAGGGGATCATGGCCAAACGTCTCATCTCGCCCTATGTCCCCGGAGCCCGGTCGCGGGACTGGCTCAAGGTGAAAGTCGTCTTCGACGCCGATGTCGTGATCGTCGGGTGGACCGAGGGTGAGGGACGTCGTGCGGGCAGACTGGGCTCGCTGGCGATGGCCGTCTACGACTCGGGTGAGCTGCGCTACGTCGGCAACGTCGGGACCGGATTCGACGAGATGTCGCTGAAAGACGCAACGGAGCGGTTGCAGGCCATGCCGGCCGCCGACCGACCCTTCGACTCCGAGGTGGTCAGATCCCGACCAGAGCTACGTCGAGCGCACTGGGTCGACCCGGTCTTGGTGGCGACGGTGGAGCACCGCCAGCTGACCACCGCCGGTCGTCTCCGTGCCCCCTCCTTCAAGGGCTTCCGTGAGGACAAAGAGCCCTCCGAGTGCACGTGGGACCAGCTTTCGCCCTCATGAGCGTGTGCAGATGAGGTCGCATAGCGACCTCATCTGCACACGCTTGGATGCGATACTCGACCCACCGGATCAGAGAGGGCGTACGTGTTCGAGTACATATGTGAGCACATCATCCCGGGGTGCGGTCATGAGGATCGTGACGAGTCCCGGGAGGACCTGGAGAACCGGGCGAACTCACATTTGAAGGACCGCCACGGCATGGATCGCGACGATGATCGCGTCGGCGAGGCCCTCAAGGCCACAGGGATGTCGTTCATCCGCCCGGTATGACCACAAGAGTGGTCGGGGCTAGAGGACCTCGAGTCTCGGCCCGATCTCCACGGCAAAACGCTCTCGATCGGTGACGTTCAGGATCACTTCCTCACCCTCGGCGTCGATGCGGTATCCACTCGCCGTGGGGAAGATGTGGATCTCCTCGAGGTACCAGTCTGCAAGTCGCTTCCCACCCGAGGTCAAGATCATGCGTTCCCCGGTGAGATCGACTTCGACACCCAGCGGGAGACCCGTCTGGCCGAGTACACGGAGTCTTGCGTCGAACGATGTCATGTCACTCCATTCGCAACACCCCAGCCGACCCCCGCATACGTTATCGCACAGATTCGCGGATGTCGCCTTCGCCTACCCTCGCAGGTCACCATGGACGTCCTGACCGCAGTCTCGGCCACTCTTGGCGAGGGCCCGATCTGGCATGCCGCCGATCGATCCCTCTACTGGGTGGACATTCTCGGGCAGAAAGTCTTTCGCCACGATCCCCACACGGGGGTCACCACTGTTGTGCACGAGGGGATCATGGTCACCGCGCTCGCCGAGACACGTCGCGGTGGGCTCCTCCTCATGACGACACGAGGTCTGCAAACACTCGATGACGGCGTCCTGAGCACCATCCTCGAGATCTCGCTGCCCGACACCGTGCGAACCAACGACGGGAAATGCGACCCATGGGGGCGGGTCTGGCTGGGAACGATGGACCTGGAGACCCGACGCCCCATCGCCGAGCTCATGCGTTATGACGGTTCAGGGCTGAGCCACCCGATCCGTGGGCTCACCTTGTCCAATGGATTGGGGTGGAGCCCGTCCGGTGAAGTCTTCTATCACGTCGACTCGCGTCCCTGGCGTTCTCTACGCCCATGATCACGATCCTGGGACCGGGGAGATCTCGGGTCGTCGGGTGCTCGTCGACTTCACCGACACCGGACAGACCCCGGATGGTCTCGCCGTCGACAGCGAGGGAAACGTCTGGCTGGCGATGTGGGACGGTTGGGCGGTCAGGGTCTTCGACCCGTCCGGCGCCGAGGTCGGGCGCTTCGAGTTGCCGGTGCAACGACCGACATGCGTCGTCTTCGGGGGCGATGACCTCGATGTCCTCTACGTGTCCACGGCTCGCGAGGGGCTCGATGCGGCCGACCTGGCGGGCCACCCTGCCGCCGGCGAGATCCTCGCCCTCGACCCTGGAGTCAAAGGTATGCCGGGCGGCGTCTTCTCCCCCGGCTGAGGGCCGCTCAAACAGGGTTCTCAACCCGCCGAGAGGGGTAGATTGTGAGAGGGACTCAACAATGCCCGCAGTAGTAGGTGTCTTCCCCGGTCGTGAGGAGACCGAGACCGCCATCGACCAGCTCGTGGCCCTCGGCATAGACGAAGACGCCATCGGAGTGGTCTGGCGGGAGAAGACCGTCGCCAAGCACGAAGACATCGAGGTGGTCGTCTACGTGGACCACTTCGACGAGCCGGGAGTCGAGGCCAAGAAGGGCGCCATCGGCGGGGCCGTCGGGGGAGGAGTCGCCGGTGTCGGCGGTGTCCTCCTCGCCTCAGCCGGGGTGGTCGCCCTGAGCACACCGATCGGCGCCTTCCTCGCCGTCGGCACCCTTGCCGCAGCAGCAGTGGCCGCCGCCGCCGGAGCAGTGAGCGGTGGCGTCGCCGGCGGTCTGATCGGTGCGTTGCTCGGTGCCACCGACCATGACGCGACCAAGGTGACCAAGGTCGAGACCCAACTCCGCGATGTGATCGAGAGAGACGGGTTCGCGATGACCATCGAGGCAGCCGAGCCAGAGGTCGATCATGTGTCCGAGGTTCTCGCCAAGGTGGGGGCGCGTGACGTCTCGGTGCTGCGTGAGAGTGGCGATCAGCTCCGAACGGTCACGCTCCGACACGATGACGACGCTCAGCCCAAGGCGCGATAGCGGCCCCTGAAGTACACCAGCGGGTCGACCAGTTCCCCGGTTTCCACCGAGACGATCTCACCGCGTGACGAGACCTGAGTAGCCCACCTCGGTGCTCTCCAACCACCTGCAGAAGGCGCGGTCGCCGAGTCTCTCGAGGATTGGGCCCCATTCCGAGTCCCTGACCTCGAGACCTGCGAAAGGGCCTCCCGGGTTGGGACGCAGCCCGGCGAAGACCTCGGCGAGGTGCCGGTCCGACTCACTGCAGACGTGGACCACGAAGTTGCCACTGAGCCCCACCGTGTCCCAGAGGTCCGAGGTGGGCCCGACGACCAGTTGCACCAGGCCCGGTTCACCCTCCACCACCAGCACCGACGACACCGTGAGACCGGTCCGTCGCTCCCCGCGGCCGGCGGTGACGATCGTCACCGGGGAGCTCAGCCTGCCGCGTAGCCGCCGAACCGGGTCATGTTGCTCGGGTGGCTCGACGAAGGGGTTCTCGTCATGGATCATCCCGAACACCCTATGCCCCGGAGGCCTCGCTACTCGATCTCGAGCAATCGGCGTGCCTCGATCACGATGACCTCATCCTCACCTTGGTCGAACCAGGCATAGGCGGGTCGCAACTGCTCGGTTCCGTCGGGGATGATGCCGTGGCGTCGGCGTAGGGCCACCGCACCGGTGAGCGCCCTCAACCCGAGCGTGCGCAGCCCTGTCTCGTCCGCGATTCGCGCCTCCTCGATGTAGGACGCGATGGCTGCCTCGACTGCGGGCTCGGGCAGGGCGGCGAGGATGTCACCGCGATGGACCGCGAAAGCAGGCGGGCCGCCGTAGCCGATGGCTTCGTCGATCAGCTCCAGAGCGCGTTCGGGTTGACCGGCCCGGAGGTGGACGGTCGCCCTCAACCCGAGGACGAGAGGCCAGAACACCGGTGGCGTCGGCAGTGAGGAGTAGTCGGCGATTCCGGACTCGGCCTTGGCCAGACCTTCGGCGACACGTCCCAGGGAAGTGTCGGCGACGCCTTCGAGCACCATGGCCAGGGCCCCCCAGAGGACATAGTCGTTCTCGGCGGAGAGGCGGGCGAGGGCGGTGGCGTGTGTGATGGCTGTTTCCGGGCGGGCCTGGAGCACGGCGAGGAAACCGTTGTGGTAATGGGCGTAGGCACGCGAGTACGGGTGCTCGATCCTCTCGGCGAAGGCGAGGGCATCCGCCACCCTGGCCGCACCGTCGTCCAGGTAACCGGCCTGCCAGAGCAACAAACCGGACGCCGTCCGCGCCGCCACCCCGGTGTTCAGCCCCAACCGGTAGCGACTCGAAGACCCTGCGCCGGGGTCGTAGCTGTCGATGACCATGTCCAGATGGACCATGCCGCCTTCGAGGTCACCCATGAACGAGGTCGTGGCGCCGATGATGTAGTGCGCCTCGATGCCGATGGAAGCGTCCTGCTCCTGTTCGGCCAGCTCGAGGAGACGATGTCCCAGATCCAGACCCTTCTCGAAGTTGGCGAGGTTGATGTAGTAGTTGGCCAACGCTCGCAAGACCGGGTACTGCTGTCGAGCGTCCGGGAAAGACTCGGCGAGTGCCAGGACCTCCCGAAAGGCCCTCTCCACCTCGTCGCCGTATCCGTATACGACGAGTAGGGCACGGGCGAGACTGGTGCGGAGATTGAGCTCCTCGGTCGCCAATTCGGAGGTCTTGGTCGACTCGGAGAGCACGGCCAAGGCGTCGTTGGCCAACTCGATCGCGGCCTGATACCAGCCGTTTGCCTCGTGCAGCGCCCACAGGCCGTCGATCAGGCGAAGTAGCTGCTCGGCGTCTCCATGCTCGACCCAATAGCGCCAGGCGGTTCGGAGGTTCCCGATGTCGGTGCGAAGGTCGCCCAACGCCGTATCACGCCCGGCGCCGCCCAGACGGCCGCGGAGCCCGAACGCAACGTCCGAGTAGTGACGAGCGTGCGCCTCGCGCACGGCATCTCTCCGCTCCGGCGTTGTCGGCGAGCTGCTCGGCGGCGAACTCCGCGATCATGAGCAGCATGGAGTAGCGCGTGGCGGCGCCGGACACGTCGACCTTGATCAGGTTCTTGTCGACGAGCGACTCGAGGAGGCCGATGACATCGCCCGGCACCTGGCTGCCGGCGACAGATTCGAGAGCGAGGAGATCGCAGCCGGAGAACACCGAGAGCACCTGGAAGAGGGAGCGTTCGGGCTCGGTGAGCAGCTCATAGCTCCATCCGATGGCCCCCCAGAGGGTTCGCTGACGGTCGGGTAGGTCGCGGCCACCCGCGCCCAGCACATCGAGACGCTCCTGGAGCCGGGCGAGCAGCTCCGCCGGGGTGAAGACGGCGAGACGGGCCGCGGCCAGCTCGATCGCGAGCGGGAGCCCGTCGAGACGCAGGCAGATCTCGGCCACGGTGGCGGCATTGGACTCGTCGAGGGCGAAACCCGGTCGGATGCTGCGGGCCCGCTCGGCGAAGAGCTGCACCGACTCGGCCTCGAGGATCTCCCCGAGACTCCCCTTGGGGTCAGGCAGCGACAGGGGGGGAATTGGGAAGACCCGTTCGGCCCGCACTCTCAGGGTCTCCCTGCTGGTCACGACGACCTTCAGGCCGGTGGCTTGCTGGATCAGATCCACGACCAGCGGGCCGGCTGCGGTCACCTGCTCGAAGTTGTCGAGAACCAGGAGCATCGTTCGATCCCGCAGCCGCGATTGGAGGATCTCGAGGGCATCGTCGCCGGATCCCGCCGGGAGATCGAGGGCGCGGACGATTGCCTCCATGGCCGAGTCGGGGTCGCGTTCGGAGGAGAGGTCGACGAAGAAGACCCCGTCGGCGAAGTCGTTGACATGCTCGGCCGCGACCTGGAGCCCGAGTCTCGTCTTACCGGCGCCCCCCGGGCCGGTGATGGTCAGCAGCCGCGTCTGCGGGGAGGCGAGCAGCACCGCGATGGCATCGAGCTCGTCGCGACGACCGTGGAACTCGGTGGCCTGCAGCGGGAGGTTGTGTGGCCGCGAGTTGAGGGTCAGAGGGGGGGCGAAGTCGCCGGCCAGCCCCGGCGCCGCCAGTTGGAAGAGGTGCTCGGGCTGCGTCAGGTCCTTGAGACGGTGGACCCCCAGGTCTCTGAGGGTCACCCCGTCGGGAAGCCGGCCGTTCGCGTCGGTTGCGGCACTCTGGGAAAGCAACACCTGACCACCATGCGCGGCCGCCATCACCCGGGCGGCACGGTTCATGTCCCTGCCGTAGTGATCACCATCCCGGGTCTGGGTCTCCCCCTGATGGACTCCCATCCGGACTCGAACGGCACCGACTTCTCCCCAGTCCTCGGCCGCTGAGCGCGATCTGGGCGGCGATCACCGACCCGACCGCGTTCTCGGTCGTGTCGAACACGGCGACGAATCCGTCGCCGGTGGTCTTGACCACCGTCCCGCCGGCGTCGTTGACAGCGGTGGAGAGGATGGCGTCGTGCCGGGCGAGGGCTTCGGCCATGGCGACCGGGTGCTCTTCCCAGAGCCGGGTGCTCGATTCGATGTCCGTGAACAAGACGGTGGGCATGGCCGGGCGAATATACGTGTGCGAACGACGCTGCCAGTCCTCGGGTGGCCGTGGTCTTGACCAGGTACCCGACCGGAGGCATACTCGGTCGCAGCAATGGTTCCCGCCGACACTGTCATCGACAGCTTCATCATTATCGAATAGGCACAGACCACTCCCGGTCTGTGCCCCCCGACCCTCTGCCCGAGCAGGGGGTCTTTCTTTTGCACAGAGAGTGACCAGAGACCATGGAACTAGAGATCTACGACACCACACTCCGCGACGGGTCCCAGCAGGAAGGGATCAGTCTCACGGTCAACGACAAGCTCCGGGTGGCGAGACTCCTCGACGACCTCGGTGTCGCCTTCATCGAGGGCGGCTGGCCGGGGGCGAACCAGAAGGACACCGAGTTCTTCGCTCGCGCCCGGCCGGAGCTCGATCTGAGGCACTCCACGTTCTGACGGCGTTCGGATCCACCCGTAGCACCCCGTGGGGATTCGCCGGCGATCCGCAGCTGCGGGCCCTTCTCGAGGCCGGCACCGAGTACATTTGCCTGGTTGGCAAGGCTTGGGACTATCACGTCACCGAGGCGCTTCGCGCCGACCTCGACGAGGGGGTCAGGATGGTCGCCGAGTCGATCGAGTTCCTCAAGGCCCATGACCGACGGGTCTTCTTCGACGCCGAGCACTTCTTCGACGGATATCGGGCCAACCCCGGCTTCGCACTGTCGGTGCTGACCGCGGCGTCAGAGGCGGGGGCGGAGCGCATCGTCCTCTGTGACACCAACGGCGGCACCCTCCCCTCCGAGACGACGGCGGCGATCGAGAAGGTACGCGGTGCCATCGGTGACACCGGGATCGGTGTCCACTACCACGACGACGTCGGGACGGCCGTGGCGTCTTCGCTCGCCGCGGTCGAGGCCGGGGTCACCCAGGTCCAGGGTGCGTCAACGGCTACGGGGAGCGCACCGGCAATGCCAACCTGTCGACCCTCATCCCCGACCTCGAGCTCAAGATGGGCAAGAAGGTGATCAGTGGTGATCTCGGGATGATGACCTCGATCAGTCACCACATCGCGGAGATCGTCAACATCGCCCTCGATCCGCATCGTCCCTACGTCGGCACCTCGGCCTTCACTCACAAGGCGGGTCTGCACACCTCGGCCCTGGCTCGCCGACCCGACGCCTACGAGCACGAGCCTCCGGCGAGCGTCGGCAACCGGACCCGGATGGTCGTCTCCGAGCTCGCGGGCAAGGCATCGGTCCTCTCCAAGGCCGACGAGCTGGGTCTCGACATGGACGACGATCTCGCCTCGGCGGTTATCGAGCGGGTGAAAGGCCTGGAGCACCAGGGATACCACTTCGAGGCTGCGGATGGGAGCTTTCGAGCTCCTCGTCCGCGAGCTGAGCGGATGGGTGAACCCCTACTTCACCCTCGAGTCGTTCCGGGTCTCGGCCGACCGCCGCGCCGACGAGACCATCAGTCTCCGAGGCGACAGTCGAGGTCGAGGTCGGTGGGGAGAAGCGAGTGAGTGCCGGTGTGGGTGTCGGGCCGGTCCACGCCCTCGACATGGCGTTACGGGACGCACTCCGCGGCGACTACCCCGGAGTGGCAGACCTTCGGCTCACCGACTACCGGGTGCGTGTGCTCGACTCGATGGACGGGACCTCCGCCCGGGTGCGGGTCCTCATCGAGACTTCCGACTCGGTGTCGTCGTGGGGGACGATCGGGGTGCATGAGAACGTGATCGAGGCATCCTGGGAGGCCCTCGCCGACGGCATCGTCGTCGGTCTCCTCCGCCGAATCTGAGATGGTGATCGGTCCCCCTCTAGTCTGCTGGCTCGATCCGAGGTCTATCTGTGGTCTTCCAAAGAGTCATCACCGAGTTCCCACCAAACATAGGGGTCGACGTCACCGGTCTCAACGGCGACTCCCTCGACCAGCAGCAGATGTTCGTACGCTGCAACTTCGCGGTGCCCTCAGGAGCCGCCCAAGGGCTTCGACGTGTCGATCCCCGGGACGCGCCCTGCGCTTCGTGGCCCCGGACCGCTTCCACACGCTGCGTGAGGTGAGGATCGACATGGTGCTCGAGTGTGCCGGCAACGGCCGGACCCTGATGAGCCCCGTCCCCGAAGGCACTGCGTGGGAGTTGGGTGGCGTGTCGCCGATCACGGTCGCCGGGGTCCGACTCTTCGATGTCCTCGGTGAGCTTCCTGGCGACATCGTCGAGCTGGTCTTCTCCGGTGCCGACGGGTATCAGTTCTCGATCGACCGCGACCTCTACGACTCCCGGCGCCCCATCCTCGCCACTCACATCGAGGACGAGCCTCTCGACATCCGCCACGGTGCGCCGGTCCGCCTGATCGTGCCCGGACACTACGGGATGAAATCGGTGAAGTGGCTCACCAGGATCGACGCCGTGACTACACCCTTTCATGGAGTGTTCGTCGACCGGTACCGGTTCTATGACGACCAGGAGCACGAGGAAGGCGAGGCAGTCGCCGATATTGCGGTCCGCGCGGTGATCAGCACTCCCAGTCAGGGCGACGTGTTGCCCGGCGACGAGATCGACGTGCGCGGGGCGGCATGGACCGGGACGGGGGAGGTCGAGGCGGTCGAGGTGTCCGTCGACAGCGGTCTGACCTGGGTCGAGGCCGATCTGGTGCGACGGGAGACGGGCGGGAGGTTCGCCCCAGTGCGTTGGGCCGCGACCATTGCAGTTTCACCTGGGCCGACGACGATCATGGCTCGGGCCAGCGACAGCTCAGGTGTCTCCCAACCCCTCGAACCACGTTGGAACCTCTTCGGCTACGGCAACAACGTCGTCCACCGCGTGAAGTGTGGTCGTCACCTGATCAGAAGAGCCGGCGGGCGATGAGCATCGCCACCGAGGCCAGGGCGGCAACGGCCGCGGCGGATGCCCAGGCTGCGCCATAGGACCACGACCCGGCGGCGAGGCCGAACAACACCGGGCCCATCGCATTCCCCACCCCGAGACCGGACGTGGCGATCCCGGCCACGGCCCCCGGACGGTCCGGGTAGGTCTTGACCAGGGAGAGGAAATAGACGCCGGTCCATGCCCAGCCGGCACCGAAGGTGCCCAGGGTGCCCAGGATCAAGAGCAAGCTCTCGCCGGTGGCGCCGGCGAGCATCGCTGCCGCCCCCACGGCCAGCATCCCGGCGATCAGCCGGAATTGAGGCCCTCCCGTTCGGTCGGCGCGTGCTCCGCTGGCGATGCGGGCCGCGATACCGGCCACGCTCCCCGCGGCGAGGAGGAGTCCGGCGTTCCCCGGGCTCATCCCCATCGCCACTGCACTGTCGGTGAGAAAGATGCCGACGCCACTCGCCGCGGTGATGCCCAGCGCACCCGCGATCAGTGGCGAGGAGCAGCGCCGATCTGTGCGGCGTGCTGCCCGGGTCGTGAACCGGGGGCCGCGCCGGTCTCGCGACGGCGGATCCGGTGTCGAGACGGGGGAGCAGGACGACGACCGCGGCTAGGGGGACCAGGCCGATGAGGAACGCCCATCGCCAGCCGGCAGTCAGCGCGATGGTGGGCACTGCGAGCCCGGCGATGAGCGTGGACGCGGGGATCGACGCCTCCTTGACGCCGAATGCGAGCCCCTGGCGGTCGGACCGAATCGAACGGCTCACCAGGATGGCCAGACTGGGGTCGGTCAGGGCCACGCCCACCCCGGCGAGACAGAGGAACCCCACGAGCCGTCCCCCAATCGGTGACCACCAGGCCGAGCCCGGCCATCGCTGATCCACAGAGGGCACAGCCGATGTATATGGCTCGTTTCGGCCCGATGCGGTCGGCGATCCGGCCGCCGAATGGCGCCGAGATGGCGGCGACGATGAAACCGATGGTGACCGCCGCGCCGAGCTCGGCCTCGCGTGAACCCGATCTCGTCCTTGATCTGCACGGCGAGACCACCGACCATGAAGAAGGGCAGGGCCACGAACACGAGAGCGCAGGCGACGACGACCATGCGCCATGGTCGTCGTGGAGTCTCGGGTCTGCCTGTCGGTGATGCTCGCCACGGTATCGGCTGATTACGTTGGCCCGATGCGTCTCAGCGGTGACGACCGTTCCATGCTCGCCGGTGATGCCGGTGAGGCCACTGCAATGGCGATGGGACTCGCTGGTCGCGGCGGGAGAGGCCATGGACGCCCCCCAGCTGCTCGACATCTCGGGAGCACATATCGACAGCTGCCTCTATCACGGGTTGGCGAGTCTCGACTTCGCCAAACGGCTCGCCGATGGGGGTGGCGAGGTTCGTGTGCCCACCACGCTCAATGTCTCGTCGCTCGATCTGCTCCATCCCGACCTCTACCGGGGCGACGCCGCGACGGCGGAGCGGGCTCGGGAGCTGATGGACGCATACGTGTCGCTGGGCTGTCGGCCCACCTGGACTTGTGCTCCTTATCAGCTGGCCGATCGCCCCGGTCTCGGTGAAGCAGGTCGCGTGGGGCGAGTCCAACGCCATCGTGTTCGCCAACTCGGTGCTCGGGGCCCGAACCAATCGCTATGGCGATTTCCTCGACATCTGCTGTGCCTTCACCGGCAGGGCGCCCGCATCGGGCTCCACACCGACGAGGGCCGGCTGGCCGAATTGGTCGTCGAGGTCGAAGTCCCTGACAGCTGGCGCGACGAGGACTTGTTGTACGTGGCCATCGGTCATCTCCTCGGTGAACTGGCCGGCACGGACGTGGCGTTGATCCGTGGTCTCGACCAGAGGGCCGACGAAGATCGCCTCAAGGCGCTGGGTGCTGCCGCCGCATCGTCGGGTGCGGTGGCGATGTTCCACGTCGAGGGGGTCACCCCGGAGGCGGGGACGGCGCTTCCGCAGGGCACGCCCCGATTTCAGCGCGTCGACGCCCACTCGGTGCGCGATGCCCTTGCCCGTCTCGGGTCGGGCAGCACCAAGGTCGGAGCCATCAGCATCGGCACCCCGCACGCATCGGCGACCGAGCTGGCGAGACTCGCTGTGCTCTGCTCGGGACGAGAGACCCGTCTTCCTTTCTACGTCAACACCGGACGCGACGTGATGGACGCCTGCCCGGAAGCGGTGAAGGTGATCGAGGAGTTCGGGGCCCAGATGGTCACGGACACCTGCACCTACATCACGCCGATCATCCCCGAAGCCGTCGCGGCGGTGATGACCAACTCGGGGAAGTGGGCCTACTACGCCCCGGGCAATCTCGGGGTGGAGGTGGTCATGGGGACCACCGCCGACTGTGTCGAGACCGCGGTCACAGGTTCGGTCGTCACCAGCGGGCTGTTCGCATGAGGGCACTGGTCGAAGGTCGCGCCGCGGGCGACGTCATCCGTCTCGGCGGACCGCTCTCGTTCTGGGGCGGGTATGACCCGGAGACCGGGCTGGTGGTCGACCGCGCCCATCCCCAGCACGGCCAGTCCCTCGCCGGGAAGGTGGTGCTCATGCCCCATGGCCGGGGCTCCAGTTCTTCGTCTTCGGTCCTCGCCGAGGCCCTGAGGCTGGGCACCGGACCGGCAGCCATCGTCCTCGAGGAGCCCGACTCGATCATCGTGATCGGATCCCTGGTCGCCCGGCTCCTCTACGGTGCGAGCTGCCCGATCTATCTTGGCGGGCCCGGACGCCATTCCGGACGGAACGATCGAGTTGGGAGTGACATGAGCATCGACCTGGGCCGATACGGGATCTGGAAACGCGCGGTCGACGTGACCCCCGACCTCGCCCGTGACGTGGAAGCGCTCGGATACGGGTCACTTTGGATCGGGGGCTCGCCACCCGGGGACCTCCGGGGCGTCGAGGAGGCGATCGCCGCCACAGACACGATCGGGGTCGCCACCGGGATCGTCAACATGTGGCGAGAGGACCCTGACACCGTCGCTGCCTCCTTTCACCGCATCGAGGGGAGCCGTCCAGGTCGGCTCCTGCTGGGCGTCGGCATCGGGCACCCTGAGTCGACGGCCGAGTACCGCGCTCCGTACGACACGATGGTCTCCTACCTCGACGCGCTGGCAGCAGCGGACGTGCCGGTCGATCGCACCATGCTCGCCGCTCTCGGCCCCCGAGCACTACGTCTCGCCGCCGAGCGCTCAGTGGGCTCGCATCCCTACTTCACCACACCGCGTCACACCAGATTCGCCCGTGAGATCGTGGGTCCCGAACGTCTTGTTGGCGCCGGAGCAGACCGTCGTGATCGACAACGACCGGGCCCGGGCCCGAGAGGTGGCGCGACCGTTCGCGGCCCGGTATCTCAGTCTGGTCAACTATCGCAACAGCCTCCTCCGGGAAGGGTGGGCGCAGGAGGACCTCGATGACGGCGGAAGCGACACCCTCGTCGACGCCGTGGTTTTGACCGGTGATCCCGAGGTCGTCGCCGCCGGGATCAGGGCACACATCGACGCCGGAGCCGACAACGTGAGCATTCAGGTGCTCGGTGACGACCCGGCGGCCGGCTACCGGGCGTTGGCAGCCGAGCTCCTCACTTAATCCCGCCGCCCCTCGCCCTCACCCCGGGCAGAATCAGCACGTGTTCAACCCCATCCACACCGAGCGCCTCGTCATCAGACCGATGACCCTCGACGACGTCGCCAATATCCATGCTCGGCGCAACGACCCCGACGCCGCCCGCTATCAGGACTGGGAGGTCCCCTACTCCCTGGAGAGGGCGGAAGCCTGGTTGCCCATGTGGTCGGGTTGGGTGGGCCAATCACCGACGAGTGGTGGATGGCGCAGGTGTGTCTCCACGACGGGACGGTGGTCGGCGATCTCGCCGTCAACCTCACGTGGGAGGGTCGCTCAGCGGAGGTCGGATACACGTTCGAACCGTCGTCACTGGGGCAGAGGGTTCGCCACCGAGGCGCTCACCGCGCTCGTCGACTACTTGTTCGACGACGCGGGGGTGACCCGAGTCTGGGGAGCTCTCGACCCGGCCAACCCGCCGTCGGCACGCCTCCTCGAGCGAACCGGATTCCTCTATCGAGGGTAGGACCAGAGCTTCCTTCTGGAAGGACGGCGAGCCGTTCGGACGACCTGATCTACGGCATGGTCCGAGAAGACCGCGATGCCTGGCCGGTCGGCCGACCAGTCCGCCGGAGAACGTGGAGTTCATCGAGGTCGACACGGAGAACTTCGAGCGGGTCGCCGATCTGAGGACACATGAGTCGCAGAAGGCGTTCGTGGCGCCGATGTTGTGGTCGTTCAGTGACGCCCTCTTCCCCGAGGTGGTGGACGGTGCGCCCGTGGTCCCCTGGATGAGGGCGGTCATGGCCGACGACGAACTCGTGGGCTTCGTGATGATGGCTCTCGCCACCGACCACCATCCGGACCCCTATCCTCTGGCGTCTGCTGGTGGACCGGATGCACCAGCGAAGGGGCATCGGGACGCCGAATCATGGCGATGGTCGTCGAGCAATGCCGGGAGTGGGGCGCATCGGCCCTGGTCACCAGTTGGGAGGAGGGACCCGGGCTCGCCACGCCCCTTCTACCTGGGTCTCGGTTTCGAGCCCACCGGCCGCATCATCGACGAGGAGACCGAGGGACGTCTCGCCCTCTGAGCGTGTGACGAAGTCGAGCGTGTGCAGTCGAGGTCGCATGCGACCTCAACTGCACACGCTTGATTCCGCCGAGTCAGATCAGGGCCGCCGCCAGCACGTCGGTGGCGGTGTCGGCGATGTGGAACGTCATGTCCTCGCGGACCTGCTCGGGCATGTCGTCGATGTCCTGTTCGTTGCGGCGAGGGACGATCACCTCGCTCAGCCCGGCGCGATGGGCGGCCAGCACCTTCTGCTTGAGACCTCCGATGGGCAGCACCTTGCCCTGCAACGTGATCTCGCCGGTCATTCCCACCGTGTCCTTGACCTTGCGGTTCCGAGAGGAGGGAGACGAGGGCAGTGAGCATCGTGATCCCGGCCGAGGGCCCGTCCTTGGGGATGGCGCCCGCGGGCACATGGACGTGGTACCGGCCCTTCAGACGATCAGGCTCGATGCCGAGCTCGTCGGCATGCGCCTCGACATAGGAGAGGGCGATCTGCGCCGACTCCTTCATCACATCCCCGAGTTGCCCGGTGAGGGTGAGGCCCCGTTCCCCTTCCATCGCGGTGGCCTCGATGAAGAGGACGTCGCCGCCGGCGCCGGTGACCGCCAGCCCGGTGGCGACTCCCGGAACGTCGGTGCGGTCGGATGCCTCGTCCTTCCAGACCTTGGGCTTGCCCAGGTAGTCACGGACCTGCTCCTCGTCGATGACGACGACAGCCGTCTCCGGGCGCTCCTTGCCGGCGATGGCAGTGGCGACCTTCCTGGTCATCTTCCCCAGCTCGCGCTCCAGGTTCCGGACCCCTGCCTCACGGGTGTACCGGTCGACGACCGCGGCGAGGGCGTCTTCGGTGACCGTCAGCTCCTCGGGCTCGAGCCCGGCGTTGCGGAGCTGACGGGGGAGCAGGTGATCTCGGGCGATCTCGACCTTCTCCGCGGTCGGTGTACCCGTCGATGCGGATCACCTCGGTCCGGTCGAGCAGCGGGCCGGGGATGGTCTCCAACACGTTGGCGGTGGCGACGAACAGGACCTCGCTGAGGTCGAGGTCGACCTCGAGGTAGTGGTCCCGGAAGGTGTGGTTCTGGGCGGGGTCGAGCACTTCGAGCAACGCCGACGAGGGGTCGCCACGCCAGTCGTTGCCCACCTTGTCCATCTCGTCGAGGAGGAAGACGGGGTTCATCGTCCCGGCTTCGGTGAGGGCACGAGCAATACGGCCCGGCCGCGATCCGACGTAGGTCCGTCGGTGGCCGCGGATCTCGGCCTCGTCACGAACGCCGCCGAGGGCGACCCTGATGAACTTGCGGCCGAGAGCGCGAGCCACCGACTCGCCCAGGGAGGTCTTGCCGACGCCGGGGGGGCCGACCAGGAGGAGGATCCCGCCGCTGTCACGGCTCGCCTCCTCGGTCAGCCCGCGCTCCTGACGAAGCTTGCGGACGGCGAGATGCTCGACGATCCGTTCCTTCACGTCGTGGAGCCCGGTGTGGTCGGCGTCGAGGACGGCCCAGGCCTCGTCGAGGTCGAGGCGGTCCTCGGTGGTCACGTCCCACGGGATGTCGAACATGGTGTCGAGCCATGTCCGGATCCAAGAGTGCTCGGGGGACTGCTCGCTCATGCGCTCCAGCCGGTCGATCTCCTTGGAGATCGACGCCGCTACCGACTCGGGCAGGTCGCGTTCGGCGAGCTTCGCCCGGTACTCGGAGGCGACGTCGCCCTCCTCGCCGAGCTCTCGTTTGATGGCATCGAGCTGCTGGCGAAGGATGTACTCCTTCTGGCTCTTCTCGATGCTCTCGCTGGCGTCGTCGCGGACCTTGCGTCGCAGCTCCTGATCGGCGAGGACCTCGCGCATCCAACGCAGGAGGAGGCCGAGCCGATGACGGATGTCGAGGGCCTCGAGCAACTCGATCTTCTGCTCCAGGTTCAGGTCGGGGGAATACACGGCGAGATCGGCGAGCTGGGAGGGGTTGTCCATGGCGAGCAGACGCTCGGCCACCCGTCCCAAGCCCCTGTTCTCGAGGACGGCGCTGACGACCGCCCGGTACTCGGCGACGAGCTCGTCGAGCGCGTCGTCGATGATGTCGACCTCCGGGGACTCCTCGGCCTCGACCCACAACGCCCCGGTCTCGTCTACCGATCCGGCGCCGACACGGGCGCGGCTCTCACCCGACACGACGACGTTGCCGTCGTCGTCGCTCTGCACGGTGGCGATGGTGCCCACGGTGGCGTAACGCCCCTGGAGACGGGGAACGATGAGAAGCCGCCCGTCGCTCTTGGCGGCGGCGGCGAGGGCGGTGCGTCCCTCCGGGCTGGACACCTGGACGGTGACCGCCATATTCGGGAAGACCACCCCGTTGTGGAGGGGGAGGACTGGGAGAGTCAGCTGGCTGGTCTCTGGCATTGCTGGATTCCTCGATCGAATCGGTGGACATGGGAAAACCGATCTGAGTCTCAGCGTATTCCGAAGTTGAGCGTATACTGACGCAGGTTTTCGGGGTGGGCTCGTTGAGCTAGCGGATACTGCCGAAATCGGTGGTGAGAAGCGTCGCCCAGAGGTGGATGCCGTACCAGAGATTGGCCA
This sequence comes from uncultured bacterium, assembly GCA_963751005.1. Classification (GTDB taxonomy): domain Bacteria; phylum Actinomycetota; class Acidimicrobiia; order Spongiisociales; family ZC4RG35; genus JANQRA01. The sequence goes on along the minus strand of CAVVSY010000004.1, from coordinate 2,026,763 downwards.
GCCGGAGGTTCTCGTCGGGTGCATGCTGATTGTTGTCGTGGTTGGCGATGGGGACGATGGCCACCGGAGAGCCGAGGACGTCCTCGAACAGGTACAACGGCACCGACCCGCCAAAGGTGGGCAGGGCGACGACTTCGCCGTCGCCGGCCCGTCGGCAGACATCGAGGAGGGTCTCCGCCAATGGGGATTGCATCGGGATCCGGGCCGCCCGGTAACCGACGGCACGGTCGAGGCGGGCGAGACGCCGATGCGAGCGGCGCTCCTCGGCGGTGGGCTCCCGGTCGAGCACGTGGTACCCCTGTGCCTTCAGATGTGCCTCGACCCGGTCGAGCATCCGCTCCGGGTCGTCCCCGGCGGCGAGTCTGATGTCGACCGACGCCGTGGCCGTGGCCGGCACGACGTTCCTGGCGTCCTCACCGACGGCTGCGGACCGGATTCCCCTCACGTTGAAGCTGGGGATCATCAGACGCTCGGCATAGCCACCCTCGTCGACCTCAGGGCCACCGAACCCCAGCTCTTCCCGCAGACGCTCTTCGACGGCCGGCATTGCTGCGATTGCCGCCTGGTCCGCTTCGCTGACCGGGGCGGTGTCGTCGTAGAACCCGGGAATGGTGACGTTCCCCGAGTCGTCCTTGCAGGTGGCGAGGAATCGGGTCAGGTCGAATGCAGGGTTCGGCACCCAGTTCCCGTAGTGACCGGAGTGGAGCTCTCGCTCCGGGCCGTAGAACGTCACGTCGAAGCCGGTGTAGCCGCGGGCTCCGAATGAGATCTGGGGCAGCCGGGTCTGGTGGACGGGCCCGTCGCAGAGCAGCCACGCGTCGGCCGCGAGACGTGGGGCCAATCGGGTCATGTAGGTCTCCAGGTTGGGGCTGCCCGACTCCTCTTCGCCCTCGAAGAGAAAGACCAGGTCGACGGTGCGTTCGATGCCCGAGGCGGCGAGGACATCGAGGGCGGTGGCCAGGGCGACGAGAGGGGTCTTGTCGTCCGAGGCGCTGCGGGCGTAGACCCGCCACTCCGGATCGATGGGGTCCCCCGGTTCAGGGAGGGGGATCTCGGCTCCACCGTCGTGGAGCGCGCCATCGAGGAGAAGGGCGGAGAAAGGTGGGTGGGTCCAGTTCTCAGGATCGACCGGCTGACCGTCGTAGTGGACATAGACGCCAAGGGCGGCGGTCGGGGTCGATGTCCGGAGTGATCCGATGACGAGGGGGCTCGCCCCGTCGATCTCGACCACCTCCATCGATGCGGCCCTCGCCTCGAAGCGCCGGGCGATCTCGGTGGCGTTCTCCCGCAGCATCTCCACAGAGCCCGTGACATTTGGGATCTGGAGCAGCGTCACCAGGTCTTCGAGCACTTGCCGCCCGTTGGCTTCGAGATACTTGCGTGTCGCCGTCTGGACGTCCATGGGGGCGGAGGGTAGGTCTGTCGCGGGAACCTTTCGCTCCGAGTGCGCGTCGAACTGACGTGAATGCCATGAAGACAGTCGGTATCGCACTCTTCGCCGCGGTGGTGACCGCCGCTTCAGTGGTGTGGTACATCGACCACAAGATCAACCAGATGACCGAGGCAGTGATGGCGCCGGTCCATGAGACCGCCGACACGGTGTCGGACACCATTACCGGCGTGCAGTCGGCGGTCGACCAAGCCGTCACCAACGTCGAGGGTGCCGGCGAGGATCTCGCCGCCTCCGTCGACCGGTCTATCGATGCGGCCCGGTCTCAGATCACCACTGGTATCGAACAGGGTCGCGCCGACCTGGCCGTCGAGGTCGACAGTGCGCGAGCCGTCGCCGATCGAGTCGGCGATTGGGCCGCCGCCGTCGGCTTCTGACCCATCCCTCGTCGGGTGCGGGCCCACTCAGACGTGGGGCGCCACCCCTTCTGCGAGCTCCTGCATGAGCTCGACCTGAGCGTCGTATTCGAGGGTGGGGAAGTAGCTGCGGGCGACGAACTCGACGGGGAGCGCCGACGTCTCCCGGATGGCGAGGAGACCTTCCACGATCTCGTCGGTGCTGCCGGCGAACGTAGACCTGCCGAGGAGACGATCCGACTTCGACGAGTCGAACGGAGGTGCCGCCGCGGGCGGCCCCGATCGAGTGGTCGAGGCTTCCATGTCCGAGTACTTCCAGCTCATCTGCCAGAGATGGTCGAGATAGCGATCGGTCGCCTCCTCCTTGTTGGAAGCCGGGAGCATCACCGAGTAGTGGACGATGCGTAGCTCCGCAGCATCACGACCCACCCGGTCGCACTCGTCGACGATCCAGGCCACCTGTTGCAGGAACTGCTCTCCGCCGGCGTTCGAGTAGATGCCGTCGGCGGCGCGGGCGGCTCGGCGGATCGCCGCCTCGGCGCCACCTCCGATGAGGATCGGGATGCGGCTCGACGGAACGGGGCGCACCGCCAGATGAGGAAGGTCGTAGACCGATCCTCGATGCGTGAACGGCACACCCGACCATGCCCGGGGGAGGATCTCCAGGATCTCCTCCATCGCCGCGCCACGTCGCGAGAGGTCGGCACCGAGTCCGGCGAACTCGGCTTCGACCCATCCGAGACCGATCCCGAGGGTGAACCGTCCCCCGCTGAGCAGGCTCACGGTGGCGGCATCCTCGGCGAGCCGCAGCGGATGGTGGAGCGGGGCGAGGATCACGCCGGTTCCGATCTCGATCCGACTGGTGCTGGCTGCGATGGCCGCGCTGACCACGGCGAGTGAGGGCATGTACCCGTCGTCGACGAAATGGTGCTCGGTGGTCCAGATCGAGTCGAAGCCGAGACGCTCGGCGTCTACGGCAACACGAATGGTCTCCGCATAGGCGCGGTCCCAGTCGGTCTCTCCGGGGCGTAACTGGGCGCTCAACAGCCCGAATCCAAGACTCATGTCGCTCTCATCTCCTTCAATGTGGCTAGCTGCCGTCCCTGCCCGTCGAAATTCGCCGGGTCCAGCCATCTCCTGAACGCGTCATCCAGGGTGGGCCATTCCCGATCGGTGATGGCGTACCAGGCGGTGTCACGGTTGCGGCCCTTGTAATGGGTGGCCTGGGCGAAGGTCCCCTCGTACCGGAAACCGAGACGTTCGGCGGCAACACGCGAGGGCTCGTTGAGGTCGTCGCATTTCCACTCACAACGCCGGTAGCCCTGGTCGAAGACGTTCCGGATCATCAGGTAGAGGGCCTCGGTAGCTGCCGTCGTGCGCTGCATGGCAGGGGAGAAGGTGATCGAACCGATCTCGATCACGCCTTCGGGCGGTTGAATCCGGAGATACGAGGCGAAACCTTCCGGCACCCCCGAGACGCGGATCGCATAAGGCTGCCAGGAGGGATCGTCGCACATCCGCTGGAGAGTCTCGGCCAGGTCGGACACGTTGGCAAAAGGCCCGAACGCCATATAGGTCCAGAGAGACTCCGGAGCCGTGCTCAATGCATCGAAAAGGGGCCCGACGTCACGGTCGAGGTCGAGGGGTGAGACATTCACCGTCCGCCCGGAGAGCACCCGGGGCTCGGGGGTCCCCGGAGACGTCCATCCGGAGAGGTCGAATCCGACAGGCTGACCGTGCGCATTGGTGGGCATCAGGTCGTCTCGATGCGCCGCAAGTGATGGATCCCGATGAGGAGGGGAGCCGAGGCTGCCACGGCGAGGGCCAGTGCCGCGGCCACCACGACGACCCTGGCGAGCACGTCGTAGGTCTCCAGATCCGCCGCGATCGAAGCGATCTGGTCCGCGGCCTGTGCGGCGTGATCGGCCACGGAGGCCAAGGTGGCGCCGGCCTCCATCATTTCGATGCGAGTCTCGAGGAGCACCGCGGACAGAGTGGCGGCGTCATCACTGATACGCGCCAGATCCTCTTGGACGGTGAGGAGGAGGTCGACCTGCTCGCGCAGCTGGCCAGGAATGGGAGCGAGCGACGACTCGAGATCACCGAGCGCCTCGTCGAGTGGCAGCTCCGGGTCGTAGGCCACCCCCACCAGGCTCAGCGCTCGCATGGTGCGGTCGACCACCCGGCCTGTGTCGATGAGTGCTGGGAGTGTGTCGATGGCAGCGTCGAGGCTGTCGGCGAGGCCGCCCCCGGCGAGCTCGGCGGTCTCACCGACGATCGCCCCTACGGAGTCGAGGGTTCGCGCCGTCGACCTGGTGGCATCCTCGATCGACTCGATCGCCTCGATCGTGCGGTCCACCATTACCTGGCTGGCCTCGATGGTGGCAGCAACGTCCGTGACCACGCCGGCGATCGGTGTGACCGTCTCGAGGAGGGCGTCTCCGGCCTTGGACGCCAGGACCCAGCCCGCGATGCCAACAACCAGTGCCCCGACCATGCCGATCGCGCCGACCACGACGAGCGCCCGCCCGAACCGAGCGGGGTCGTCGAAGAGTGATTCCACCGTTGGCTCGGCCACGAGCCGGGAAAGTTACTCACTCCGGTGAGACGACCGGCCCTGGCGGGCCCGGCGACTTCCCGGCATCAGGGGTTAGCGTGACCCGGCTCATGGGTGCCGAATTCCGGGTGATGACCGCAAACCTCCTGCATGAGAGGTGTGACGCCCCGGCTCTTGCCGCGCTCATCGACGAGCTGAGACCAGACGTGGTGCTGGCCCAGGAGCTCGGGCCGGAACCGGCACGGGTGTTGAGCGAGCTGTTTCCCAATCATCTCCTGCGACCCTCGATCGACTTCACCGGGAACGGCCTCGCCACAAGTCTCGAGGTGGATTTCGACGACGACATCCCGATGCCCGGTCGTGATGGCATCGCGGCGAGGTTGACGGTCGGCGGTCGGATCGTCCGACTCGCCGGGATCCACCTCCTCAACCCGGTGAGCTTCCCCTGGTGGGTGGCGGCACGGGGGCGCCGACACCAACTCGACGGGTTGCTGGAATGGCTGGAGCAAGGCACCGGGCCTGTGGTGGTGGCCGGTGACTGCAATGCGTCACCGGCATGGCCGGCCTATCGGCGTCTCGCCGCCAGCCTCACCGATGTCGTCGCCGAGCGAGCGGAAAGGGACGGAGCCCGACCTCAGCCCACCTGGGGGTGGCGACCGGGGTGGCCGAGAATGCTCCGAATCGATCATGTCTTCGGCCGAGAGGTTTCGGCCACGGAGGTGATGGTGAGAGCGGTGTGCGGCAGCGACCACGACGCGTTGGTCGTCGACCTGGTCGTCGCCGGAGAAGCACCACAACCGGCATAGGCTTGCTCCGGTGAAGGTCAGCAACGCGGACCGGGTGGTCTTCCCCGACGTTGGGATCACCAAGGGCGAAGTCGTCGCCTACTACGAGACCGTTGCTTCACGCATGATGCCCTTCGTGGCGGGGCGCGCCCTCACCGTGGAGCGGTACCCGAAGGGGACGGGGGAGAAGGGCTTCATGCAGAAGAACGCCCCGGACCACTTCAGCGACGACCTGATCCGTCGTCATGAGGTCGACAAGGAGGAGGGGGGAACCACCGTCTACCCCGTGGTCGACGATCAGGCGGCGATCGCGGCGTTCGCCAATCTCGGCGTCATCACCTTCCACGCGCCACCGTCGACCATCGACGACGAGATGCATCCCGGACTGGGTCATCTGGGACCTGGACCCACCTGCAGGCAGGTTCGATCTCGCCCGCAGCGCGGCGTCGGTGATCAAGGACGTGCTCGACAGCTTCGACATCAGCACGGTCCTGATGACATCGGGGTCGAACGGGTACCACCTACGCGCCAAGCTGTCTCGCACACTGGACGCCGGCTCGGTGGCGCAGCATGGCCCGGGGCAGCGCTGCACTCGCGGTGGCGGCCCACCCCGATCTGCTCACCCTGGCGTTCCGGAAGAAGGACCGGGGTGACCGTGTCTTCGTCGACTGGCTCCGCAACGCCCCGTACTCCACGTCGGTGGTGCCATGGTCGTTGCGAGCGCGTGATGGGGCGCCGGTGGCGGTCCCATTGGCCTGGGATGAGCTCGGTCGGGTCGATCCCAACGGGATCAGACTCGACAACGTGAGGGAGCGATTCGATCTCGATCCCTGGAAGGGTTTGCGGAGCCGGGATCCGGGGAAGAGAGCGGCCCGTGTCGAAGCCGCCTTGGTCGCAGCCGGGATCGAGCTGGAGCCCTTCGACCGCTTTCGGTCCTGACGAGTTCCAGTAGCGCCCGCCCTGCCGATACTCTCACGCAGGAGCGGGGGAGGTCGGTCCAAGTCCCCAACCAGGCCCCGGCAACATGTTCCCACGTCGATTCGCCCTTCCCCATAGCCCTCGCTCTGCTCCTCGTCTCATGCAGCGGCGAGAACGAGTCCACCGAGCCCCCGCGGCCTTCGGTGACGTCGACCACCAGCACGACCACCACGACCCTCCCGCCCACGACCACCACCACGCCTGCCACCGCTGGCGATCGAGGGCGCAGACGAGCCAGTAACGGACCTCATCTCCGGCTTCTATGGATATGCCACCGGTGGCACCGAACCGGCACCTCCCATGCCCGAGGCAGTGCTCGCGCTCCTCGATCCTGCTCCCGTCGACGTCCCCCGGGAGGGAATCGCCGCGATTCACACCTTCGCCGGCCAGCAGATCGGCGTGGTGGAGATGGCCGAGGACGTCTTCCTCCTGGTGGATGACGGGACCGGATGGCGCATCGTCGGGGGCGTCTGGCCCTCGCTCGAGGTCGGCGGGTACTGGGGGGCGGGCCCTCGTCTCGTCGCCGTGGTCGGCTCGGATGCCCGTCCCGGACAGGCCATGGACCGGAGTCGAGCTGACAGCATCCATTTCGTCGCTCTGGATGGAGCCGGGGGAGGCGCCGTCGTCGGCCTGCCCCGTGACTCCTTCGTCGAGATCCCCGGCCAGGGCCGCCGCAAGATCACGGGATCGCTGTCCTCTGGTGGGCCCGAGACGATGATGGCGACGTTCGACCAGCTCACCGGGCTTCCGCTGGAAGGGTACGTCCTCACCGGTTTCGCCGGCTTCCAGGAACTGGCCGGGACGGTCCTCGGTGGCGTAGAGGTCGACGTGCCCATGGCGATCAACGACCGGTGGGCCAAGGTGACCCTCGACGCCGGCCAGCAGCTCCTGAATGGGGCCGAGGCCCTCGGCTTCGCCCGGGCACGAAAGACGGTCGGCGGCGATTTCGTGCGCTCCGAGCACCAGGGTGTCCTCCTCCTGGGAGCAGCACGAATGGTGGCGGCGATGGGTTACACCGCCATCCCACGACTCCTCGAGCTCGCCGAGCCTCACCTGATGACCGACCTCTCGCCCGAGCAGCTGCTCACGTTCTCGGCTCTCACGATCTCATCCCGGATCGACGAGATCCCGAATGTGGTCGCTCCGGGTCGCAGCGGAAGCGCCGGTGGCGCGTCGGTGGTCTTCCTCGACGACTCCGTCGATGCCCTCTGGGCCGACCTCGCCGACGGCACTCTCGAGCAGTAGCCCTTTCGCCCGGCGGATCCGCCGACCGCTACATTCCCGCGCTCCACGTCAGGAGTCAGGTTGGCAACACATCGAGAGACGATCCGCGAGCTGTCCGACCGGATCGTCGAAGCCCAGAAGCCGATCAAGGTCCTGGGTGCGATCAACTGGGACGACCAGGTCCGAGACGAGTTCTTCGCCTCCGGTTTCAAGGAACAGCCCAAAGTCGACCACGACTACTACCTGGCCCGGGAGATCAGGCTCGACCCCGACGCCACGCGCGACGAGCTCATCGGCATCGAGGTCGACGTCCTCTCCCGGCTGGGCTCGATATCGCCGGCGGGCAACCTCATGCGGTTCATGTGCGAGCAGTTCCGGCTCACCGTGGACATGATCGAGGGCCGGGGGACCAAACGGTTCGGCGACGTCTCCCGTTTGCTCTACGGGACGCCCAACGACGTGTTCCACGAGGGCGGGCCCACCATCGCCGATCTTGCGGTGACCATGCGGGAGACGCTGGAAGCGAACGCCGTGGGCATCATGAGGATGGGTGACGAGCGGACCATCCCCGGGACCGAGGCGGTTGCGTTGCTGCGCGACCAGCTCGACCACTCGGTGGGGAAGGGCAAGATCGAGGTCAAGGTGGACGACCAGATCGCATCCGACGCCGCCGCCGGCTCCGACTACATCAAGATGCGTGAGGATCGCTTCTTCTCGAAACGCGACATCGACCTGCTCGAGGCTCACGAGGGCTGGGTCCACGTGGCGACGACGATGAACGGTCTCGCCCAACCGGTATGCACGTTCCTGGGAAAGGCCGCACCACGCACGACGGTCACCCAGGAGGGTCTGGCCGTGCTCACCGAGATGCTCAACATGCGCAGTCACCCGATGCGTCTCGCCAAGCTCATGCGGCGAATCGACGCGATCGCCCTGGCCGCTCAAGGCGCAACGTTCCTCGAGGTGTTCGAATCGATGCGGACCGAAGGGCTGGACGAGAACGATGCCTGGGTGACCACCAGCCGGGTCTTCCGCGGGAGTCTTCCCGATGCCGGGCCCTTCACCAAGGACCTCGGATATGGCAAAGGGCTGATCCTGACGCTGCTGTATGTGCGCATGGCGATCCGTTTCGGGAAGACCGGGCGGATCCCGCTCTTGTTCTGCGGCAAGGTCGACCTGCTCGACATGGCTGTGCTCCATCAGCTCTACGACGAGGATCTGGTCACTCCGCCCGAGTTCATCCCTCCTCCCTTCGACGACATGCCCGCCCTGGCGACCACTCTCTCCATCGGGCATTTCACCTCCCTGCTCGACATCGATCGCATGTCCGCCGACTACGAGAGTCTCTTCTGAGCGTGAGCAGTCGAGGTCGCATCGCGACCTCAACTGCTCACGCTCGAAATGTCAACGCCCCGGGTAGCGTCGTTGACGATGCTCCTGGCCGATCTGGTCGCCGTGTCCAGACGTGTGGCGGCGACTCGCTCCCGAACCGAGAAGATCGAGCTCCTCGCCACCACTCTGCGACGTCTCGAGCCGGAGGAGGCTCCCGTCGCACTCTCCTACCTGGCGGGTCGACCGACCCAGCAGCGGCTCGGCGCGGGCCACGTCACCATCTACGGCGTCACCTCGACACCGGCAGACACCCCGGGTCTCGAGCTGCTCGAGGTGTCGCGGATGCTCGACGACCTCGCCGCGGCCTCCGGTCCCGGGTCCAAGCAGCGCAAGGAGGAGCTCCTGCTCGACCTGTACAGCCGGGCGACCCAGGACGAGCAGGACTTTCTGCGGGGATTGATGGTCCGCAACCTGCGCCAGGGCGCATTGGAGGGGGTGATGGCCGAGGCAGTCGGCTCCGCCCTGGGAGTCCCGGCCGATCGGGTGCGGCGGGCCGCGATGCTCGAAGGCGACCTGGTGGCGGTATCGGCGCGTGCCTTGGCGGAAGGGGCCGGCGCCCTGGGCGAGTCGGTGCTCGTGGTGTTCACACCGGTCCAGCCGATGCTCGCCGCCACCGCCGACAGCGCCGGAGAAGCCGTGATCGAGCTCGGTGAGGCGGTCGTGGAGCAGAAGCTCGACGGGTTGCGTCTCCAGGTGCATCGCAATGGGGATGACGTGAAGGTCTTCACCCGCAACCTGCGAGAGATCGGCGACGACGTGCCCGATGTGATCGCCGCTGCCAGGTCGCTCGGAGCCGAGAGCTTCATCCTCGACGGCGAGGGCCTCCTCCTCGGCGATGGCGGCCGACCCTCGGCGTTTCAGGAGTCGATGAGTCGTCCTGACAGCAACGACGGATGGCCCCTCTCCCCGTTCTTCTTCGACATCTTGTCGCTCGACGGCTCCGACCTGATCGACGAGCCGCTCGAGGTCAGACGACAGGCTCTGCACGGGCTCACGCCGCCTGGCTTGCGAGTCGGCTCGATCGTCACCGACGACCCGGGCACGGCCGAGGGCTTCTTCGCCGACTCGGTGGCCGCCGGGTTCGAGGGTGTGGTGGTCAAGGACCTCGACCCAGCCCTACGAGGCGGGTCGGCGAGGGTCGGGGTGGCTCAAGGTGAAGCCGACCCACACCCTCGATCTGGTCATCCTCGCTGCCGAATGGGGATCGGGACGGCGACAGGGCTGGCTCTCCAACCTCCATCTCGGGGCGCGGGACGAGGCGGGGGGCACCGTCATGCTGGGGAAGACCTTCAAGGGCCTGACCGACGAGATGCTCCGCTGGCAGACCGAGGCCTTCCTCGCCATCGAGACCCGCCGTACCGGGCACACCGTCTATCTGGAACCGAGGATCGTCTACGAGATCGCCTTCGACGGGGTGCAGCGCAGCACCCGCTATCCCGGTGGCGTCGCTCTCCGATTCGCGCGAGTCAAGGGACACCGGCCCGACAAGACGGCTGAGGAGGCCGACACCATCACCACCGTGAGGTCCTTTCTCCGCTGACCTGCCGGGGAACCGAACCCGACGCCCGCCCCGTCCAACCTCCGAATCCGATGCGAGGAGCGATGGGGATGAAGCGGACGATGACCGTCATGGGGACATTTCTCGCGATTGCGTTGGCGGCGGGGGCCGCCGGCTCCCGGCCGGTGGAGGCGAGCACCGCGGGCGCCTTGGAGGAGTTCGATGCATGCGAGCCCTTCCTCGACTACGTGATCTCCAATGCGGTGGAGCTCGTCGGCCCATACGGTCTCGACGCATTCATGCCCTTTCCCTGGATGGCCCGTGCCGAAGGAGCGGTGGAAGACGGCAGCGATGCCACTTCCGCTCCCGGAGGCGGCGAGACCGACTACTCCGAAACCAACGTGCAGGTCGAGGGGGTCGACGAGCCCGACATCGTGAAGACCGATGGCGAGAGGCTCGTCCTCATCAGCGAAGGGGAGCTGATCGTGGTGGACGTCACCGGGGAGTCTCCGGTGGTGACGGGCCGATTGGCCCTGACCGAGCTCTCGGTCCAGTCGTTGTTCCTCTCCGGAGACACCGCACTCCTGTTCGGCTCCACGTGGAGCCAAGGCGTTGCGGAGCCGCTCGCCGGAGTCGACATGATCGCCCCTGTCCCCGGAACGCCGACCATGCAGATCATCGAGGTCGACATATCCGACGAGCCCGAAGTGGTGCGGACGATGACCATCGACGGTTCCCTCGTCTCGGGCCGCATGATCGACGACTCGGTGCGTCTGGTTCTGCAGTCGGGCCCGGTCGGGTTCGAATGGAGCTACCCATCGGGTAGCGGTCTCCGCGCCGAGCGTAAGGCGATCGAGGAGAACCGTCAGATCATCCGGGAGTCGACCGAGGAGAACTGGATCCCCTACTACGTCGTCACCGACGCCAATGGGCAGGTCACCGACGAAGGCACTCTGATCGACTGTGAGCGATTGTCACATCCCGAGGATTTCTCCGGGCTCGACATGCTCTCGGTGGTGACGATCGAGATCGGCGACGGCCTCGATGTCATCGATGCCACCGGGGTTCTCGCCGCCGGTGACACCGTCTATGCCTCGGAGAACAGCCTGTTCGTCGCCACTCAGGATTGGGGCACGTGGACCTGGCTGCAGACCGGACGAGAGGAAGATCGCCCCGAAGGGCCGGAGACAGCCATCCACATGTTCGACATCTCCGATGCCGCCTCGACCCGGTACGTCGCCAGTGGCTCCGTCGAGGGGTATCTGCTCAACCAGTTCGCCATGGACGAGCACGACGACATGCTGCGAGTGGCTTCGACCACCTCGCCGAACTGGTGGGGATCCGCCGCCGACTCGGAGTCTCGGGTGACGGTGCTGCGCCCGGTCAGCGGCCAGCTGGTCAGGATCGGCACGGTGGAGGGCCTCGGGGTCACCGAGCAGATCTACTCGGTCCGTTTCCTGGGTGACGTTGCCTACGTGGTGACCTTCCGCCAAACCGATCCCCTCTACACCATCGATCTCTCCAATCCTCGCGACCCGCGGATGGTCGGCGAGCTGAAGATCCCCGGATACTCGGCGTATCTCCATCCGATCGGGGAGAACCTCGTCCTCGGCGTGGGCCAGGACGCCACCGAGCAAGGAGCCGTCCAAGGCAGTCAGGTCTCGGTGTTCGACGTCTCCGACATCACCGATCCCACCCGCGTCGATGTGCTGACCCTCGGCCGGGGCACCAGCTCCCAGGTGGAATACGATCATCACGCCTTCCTCCATTGGAATGGTCTGACGATGATCCCCGTCCAGCAATGGTCCTGGGACGACAAGGGGGAGGAAGTGCTGATGAGTGCGATCGGTGTCCGCATCGACGAGTCCGGCGAGCTCACCCAGGTCGGTGAGGTCGTCCACCCCGGCGGCGCGGGCCAAGGAGTGGGATTGGAGGGCCCAGATCGTGCGCACGGTCGTGGTCGGCGACTCGGTCTACACCATCTCCGCCAAGGGTCTCATGAAGAGCGGTCTCGACCACCTCGACGAGGAAGCCTGGATCGAGTTCTAGAGACGTCCCCCGGCACCGGCACGGTCATAGGGGCGCCAGGCCGGTGACGGGACCTCCTCGACCGGCCATAATCGGGTGATGCTCTCATCAATCAGCCCGGCCGACGGCAGGCTCCTCGCCGAGTACGAGGAGACCACCGAGTCAGAAGTCCTTCATCACATCGAGACCGCCGCTGCCCTGCAGCGTCAGTGGGAGACGACGTCCCTGGCGGAGCGGGCGGAGCCGATGCGCCGCATGGCCGACCTGCTCGACGCCCATCGTGACGAGATCGCCTTGCTGATGACCGATGAGATGGGCAAGCCGCTGGCGCAGTCTCTCGCCGAGGTGGACAAGAGCGCCTGGGGCTGTCGCCACTATGCGGACAATGCCGAGCGGATCCTCCAGCCCGACCACATCGAAGCCGATCGGGCCAAGTCGTACGTCGCCTATCGGCCCCTGGGGGTGATCCTGGCGGTCATGCCGTGGAACTTCCCGTTCTGGCAGGTCTACCGGTTCCTCGCCCCGGCCCTCATGGGAGGGAATGGGGGATTGCTCAAGCACGCGTCGAATGTCACCGGATCGGCGTTGTGGATCGACCGTCTCACCGTCGAGGCCGGCTTCCCCGATGGCCTGTTTCGCACGCTGGTGCTTCCCTCGAGCCGGGTCGACGAGGTCCTCGAGCACCCTTCAGTGGTCGCAGCCACCCTCACCGGGTCGGATCCGGCGGGACGAGCCGTCGCGCAGAAGGCCGGCTCGCTGCTGAAGAAGACCGTTCTCGAGCTCGGAGGCTCCGATCCCTATGTGGTCCTCGCCGACGCCGACCTGGAGAAGTCGGCCGAGACATGTGCGACATCCCGACTCATCAACGGAGGCCAGAGCTGCATCGCGGCCAAGCGGTTCATCGTCGAGGAGGCGGTGGTCGACGAGTTCACCGAGTTGCTGGCCGCCGGGATGTCGAAGGCGGTCATGGGTGACCCCCGCGACGCCGTCGACGACCTTGGGCCCGATGGCTCGGATCGACCTTCGTGACGAACTGCATCGGCAGGTCGAGCGTTCGGTCGAGGGCGGGGCCCGTCTCGTCATCGGGGGAGAGGTGCCCTCGGGTCCCGGGGCCTACTACCCGCCGACGCTGCTCGCCGACGTCGAGAAGGGGATGGCCACCTATCACGAGGAGACCTTCGGACCGGTGGCCTCGGTCATCGCGGCCAAGGATGTCGAGGACGCCATCCGCATCGCCAACGACAGCGACTTCGGGCTGGGTGCGGCCATCTTCACCACCGACCTCGAGAAGGGCGAGGCCATCGCCCGGGATCGACTGCAGGCCGGTGCCTGCTTCGTCAACGCCTTCGTGGCATCCGACCCCCGTCTCCCGTTCGGGGGCATCAAGATGAGTGGCTACGGGCGCGAGCTCTCCGACATCGGCATGAAGGAGTTCCTCAACGCCAAGACCGTGGTGGTGGCGTAGGGATCAGAGCCCGGAGGCTCGAGGGAGCTGTCCGCTAGCCACCGGCTGGCGAAGAGCGGGGATCTCGTTCGTCATCAGGAACGACATGTGCCCGCATGTCTCGCACACCGATCGGCGGACACCGACCGACGTCACGACAACGGTGTCCTTGTGATCGCACTTGCCGACCAAGAGCCTCTTCCGTTTCTGGGCCAAGACCATCCTCCTCTCGGGTCCCGCCCATTCTCGTCCCCTCATCACCACGATCCGTGGCAAGTCGTCACATCAGGTGACGACTGTGCCAATCGAGGATGGCGTCGAATCGCTCGACGCGATGCTTGGGTTTCCCGGATCGGCTCATCTCGTGCCCTTCACCGGGGAAGCGGAGCAGTTCGGTGGTGGTCCCATTGCGGAGCAAGGCCATGAAGTACTGCTCGGCCTGCTCGATCGGGCATCTGAAGTCGTTCTCCGAGTGCAAGATCAGCGTTGGCGTGGTCACGCCCTGGGCGAGTGCGAGCGGGCTCTGCCGCCAGTAGGTGTCCCAGCCGTCGGGATAGCCGATCCCGAGATAGTTCTGCGGGAACACGCCGGCGATGTCGGACGTCCCCGAGAAGCTGGTCCACGAGATGAGGGCTCGCTCGACGACCGCCGACTTCCACCGGTCCTCTTTCCCGATGATCCACGCAGTCATGAAGCCACCGTATGAACCACCCATCAGACCCATCCGAGCCGGGTCGAGACGGGGATATCGTTCCAGAGCCGCTGCGACGGCAGCGGTGACATCTGCGTAGTCGACGACCCCCCAGCCGTCACCGGTGACGGCCTCGACGAAGTCCTTGCCCTTACCGGCGGAGCCCCTCGGGTTACAGGCCACCACGCCGTATCCCGCACCGGCATACACCTGGAACTCGTCGAAGAAGCCGTAGCCGTACTGGGAGGCCGGCCCTCCGTGGATATTCAGCAGGAGGGGCACTCGTTCTTCCTCGTTGTCGGGCAGGTAGACCCAGACATCGATCTCGACACCCCCCGAGTCGACGGTGAAGTGGTCGGGCACGACGAGCCCGAGGTCGGCGTCGTTGAGATTGGTCAGGGGAGTCCCGTCGGAGATGACTTCGCCGGGGGAGTCCCAGGTGCTGGCGGTGTAGACCAGCCGACGGTCCACGCGGTCGAACCCGGTGACGACCTTGTCGCCCCGCACGAGCGTGTCGATGGTCCCATCGGGCAGGATCTCGATCACCCCGAAACGGCCGGAGTCCTCGAAGCCCACGATGACCGCGTCCTCGTCCCACCGTATCGCCGCGGGGCCGGCCGAGAGAGACACCGAGCTGCGATCGAGATGACCGGTGAGGTCTGTGAAGCTGCCGTCGTCCTCACGTCGGTAGAGGTAGGCGTCGACCGGGTAGCGCGACTCGGTGTTGCCGAGGAGATGGAGCACGCCGTCGCGGCGGTAGGACACCTGGCTCCAGAAGCCCCGCTGGGTGACCTGGGTCAGGGTGCCCGAGGCGACGTCCACCTCCCACACGTCGTTTCCGGAGATCAGACCCTGCCGAGGGTCGTGATCCGTGATGAAGGCGATGGTGTCGCCATCGGGAGACCAGGCGGGGGCCTGCTCGTCGAAGTCTCCAGGGGTGAGGCACTGCGGCTCGCTCTCGTCGGCGATGTCGACGAGCCAGATGTGACGTTTCCGGTCGTGGAGCCAGCCCATGTTGTCGTATCGATAGGGCACGGACCTGACGCGACGCGCCCGACGGTTCCGCTCGTCGTCGTCGAGATCGGTCCACTCGTCGGTATAGGTGACCGCGACCACGGCGAGCCGGTCGCCGTTGGGTGACCATTCCAGCGCTTCGACCCCCCGGTCGAACGACGTGATGACCCGTGACTCTCCGCCGGCCACCGGGATCACGGCGACCTGGGCGGGCTCACCGTCGACACTGCGCAGGAAAGCGAGCTTGGTGCCATCCGGTGACCAACGTGGCCCGCTGTCCCCAGGCCCCGAGGTGAACTTCTCGTTCTCGACCCAGATCGAGCGGTCGTACCGGTCTTCCTCGGTGTTCGGAGTCGACACCACGAAGGCCACGTGCGTGCCGTCAGGCGAGAGTCGAGGGTCGGACGGCACATGGGTGGCGGTCAATTGGTCGGGTGTCATGACCCGAAGATAGGCAGGGGAACCTCCCCCTCGCCACTGGTTCGGTCAGTCTTGGGACTGCGGGCCCGAGCGTTCCACCGGGGGAAGCAGGCTCGGGTTGCTGGCGACTCTCGTCACTCTGGGAACGGGGTGGTCGGATGCCCGCGGGCGGCGAAAGGTCACCACGTCTCCCACGTCGGCATGTGAGACCTGATCACGGCGGATCCGCACCGAGATGCGCTCGGCGTCGGAGATGTCCACGGTGAGAAAGCACCAGTCGAGTGGTGGCGCCCCGTCGGGCGGCCGAAAGTCCTTCCCGACCACCAAACCGGTGTGTCGTTTAGGCATCGAACTGCTCCTGTTCCGTCGCCCAGCAGCCCTGGTCAAATGCTAACTCCGGCCAGTCGTCGCTGGAAGAGGTAAGTGCCTACTTGGACAGAATGATTCGCCGGACCTAGGGCGTTCGTTCCGAGCGTCAACCAACGTTGTCAGGCGTTCAGTCCGCGGCGATTCGCTCCTCGACGGCGGTAACCGAGCGGCGGATGAGCTCGGTGAGGACACCGCGGTCGATGTCTTCCAGACGCTTGATGTAGAGACAGGACTTGCCGGTCGTGTGTGTGCCCAGCTTCCCGAGGAGACTCGCATAGTCGTCGAAGCCGTCCATCAGGTAGAGGGTGAGTGCGGCCTTACGTGGCGAGAACCCCACCTTGAACCACTCGTGCTCGGCACCACCCGCCTTGGGGCGGTATGTGTACGGCCCGTACCCGACGATCGAGGTACCCCACATGTGAGGGGCCTCCCCGGTCACGCTCGCCATCAAGTCCTTGACCTCCAGTGCGTCGCGACGACGGGTCTCGTCACTGACCGAACGCAGGAAGCTGTCGACGTCTCCATCGTTGCGTGTGGTCTTCAAGCCGGCCATGGCCGGAGGCTACCCACGGGCTCAGGACAGCCGGTTCTACTTGGCGAAGACGTGTGCCGTCCAGAGCCGTCCCGACGAGTCGCGCCATACCCCGACTCCCAAATGGGTGAAGTCGCCGAGCATATTGGCCCGATGACCCGCGCTGCCCACGAGGGCATCGAAGACGACTCCCACGCTGCCGCCGACCCCCACGTTCTCGCCGACCGAGCTCCAGGAGCCCAACAACGACCCCAGGTTGGAGTGGGAGAGATCGCCACGGTCGGCCATGGTCTTCGCCCAGGATCGGGCATAGGAGTCGAGCGAGCCGGCGCGGCTCAACGAGCCGAGACCCTGGGATTGACGATAGGAGTTGATGCTCGAGGCGAACTGTGATTCGGCCTCGGATGAGTATCCCGCTTCGGTGGTCGTCGCGGGCGGGGGCTTTGGCGCCGCCGTGGTCGGGGGTGAGGTCGGCTTCGGGGAGCTTGCCGGAGCCGGGGCGGTGGTCGTCGCGGCGGCAAGCGTGGTCGTGGTGCTGCTGGTGGTGGTCGTCGTCGAGATCCGCGCCAGGGCCTCCTCGGTCAGCGCGATCTCCTCAGGGGGAAGAGCGTGAGACGCGCCCGACTCGACCAGGGCTGCGAAGTCAGGTGTCGATGTGGTGGTCACCGACTCGTCGAGGGCAACGTCCGTGAGCGTGGGTTCGAGGGTGGGGGAGAGGGCGACCACGACGGCTCCACCGATGGCGAGCGCGATCACGAGAGCGGCAACGAGGCGTGTCTGGGTCATCAACTGGGAAGCGGGCAAGCGTACCGGTCCCACGCAGGCCCGTCACAAAGGGTTATCGGCCGGAGATCTGCGGCAGCTGTACCCGATGCTCGTTTGGTTTCAAACGCTCGCTCAGCCGTCGAGTCGGGACACCACCTGGGCCACCGGGTAGTCGACCGAAGTCGAGGTATTGGGCACCGGCAACGCCGTCCACGGCCCTCCGTCGACCCGCCATCGCGCGCTCCAGTCGTATTCGACGGTGATCGGGGCTCCGTCGGCCTGGCTCACCTCGTAGATGTGGGTGGCCGAACCGTCGGGCCAGCCGGCGAGGATCTCCTCGGATGGCGGGAAGCTGTCGACCGCTCCGTCACCCCAGGTCACGACCACGAGGTCCACGTCGATCTCGACATCGAGGTCGCTGGCACCCGATGTGAGCGAGGCGTCGTGATCGGGCGGGACCACGACGCCGAGATACGTGGCGAGACCGGTGATCCCCTGACCCGGCTCGGGGCTCAAGTCGGGTATGGGCGGGTCGTGGATGTAGGACATCACGTAGGCCCAGGCGTCGGCGCCAGGATCGGCGGCGCTGCCCGGCTCGGAGGTGCAACGGGGGAGAACGGGCCCGATAGCGACGATGCCACCTGGCGTGGTCGGGTCGATGTCCAGACCGATCTCGGCGCTGCCATCGGCATACTGGGCGAGGATCACATAGGCGGTCGAAGCCGATGTGTAGTACCAACACTCCCCGGTGAGGTCGGTGCCGAGATTGGGGAAGAGGACCGAAGGCACCGAGGAGTCGGAGGCGTAGTCCACCGTCTCCCCACCGGCGATCCGACACCTGGTGATCGGTCTCGCGCGACCCGGTCTCGGATCGGTCTCTTCATGTACCCAACACGCAGTGAGGTCATCAGCGGCCGCTGTCAGCGAGCTGACAACACAAGAACAGAGCTATGAGAGCAGACGAGTCGCAATCTGTCTCCCACAGGTCTTCACGGAGTGGTCCAAACGCTCAGAAGTCGCCAAGCGCCATCGTGGCGACGCACTACGTACACACCGCTCGGTGCCGACGGCTCCTGCTCGGAATGACGGAGACGTCCAGCCGACTCCAAACTGCCACGCAGTCTGCGTCAGAGCGTAGAAGTTCTGATTCTCGCGAACTTGAGCGCCGTCGAGCGAGGTGGCTTTGCGTGAACTCCATGCTGCCGAACTCTGTGTCGCGGTCGGCGATCGGTTTCCTCGAGGACAACCACCTCTCGAATCCGGTCCACGTCTTCGTTGTAGATCCCTTCGAACCACCCGAACCAGAGCTGGCGCAGGATCTCCTCGGCTTCGGCCACCGTCTCCACCACGTGCGAATCTGCATCCGTCGATGTCGTGGAATCGCCGGTCGGCGCCGTGGAGGTGACCTGCGTCGAAGTGGTGGTGGAGGTGGCGCCGGCCTCGGGGACGGTCGTCGTGGGCACATCGGCATCCCGTGGCCAAAGGAGCCACGCCCCTAGAGCCAAGCCGAGGATCACAAGGGCGGGGATGACCTTGCGCATGACCCGAACCTACGGCACGAGTCACGTCCGGTGAAGACCCCTGGGACGGAGCGCGAAAACCTGCCCTGCTCAGGTCAAGTACACTCGCCCCGTCACGGAGGTGAACTGATGACAAGAGATGCCGAAGTGGTCGACGAGCGCCACCCGTTCCGATTCCTGGTGAAGTTCGCGGTGTTCGCCGGGCTCGTATTCTTCGCCGGGCGTTTCCTCGCGCAGAAGAAGGACGAATACGCCGACCTCACCGAATCGGAGGCACGCGAGAAGCTGGTCGACAAGATGGCGCCGCGGGTGGGTGACGACACCGCCGAGGAGATCGCCGATCAGGTGATCCCCAAGCTCAAGGATCGCGGCTTGATCAAGGCCGACCCGATGGAGGCTGCGGCCGACAAGGTCGTCGATACGGCAAAGAACGCCAAGAAGAAGACCGAGGATGCCGTCGACACCGCGACGGACAAGGTGACCAAGGCCGTCGACTCCGTCGTCAAGGACTAGTCCAAGTATTTCTCTCTGATTCGCTGCCATTGCGGCGGAGGCACCCGGGTGTACTCTGCGCGACGTCGCTTCAGGGAGAACATGACTTTTCGAGGGCAATCGACCCCCGCCACCAACCGCGTGCTGACGGGTCTCGTGCTGATCACGATCCTCGTGGTAGCCCTGTGGGCGATCAACGGCGGCCTCGACCAGATCCCGGTGATCGAGACGGAGTCCGACACGGTCACCGTCGCCGACTGAGTTATTACCCCGCATCGCCCCGACGGCTGTTCATAGCCTCGGGTGCATGGGACTAGAGATCGAGATGCTCGACACTGCTTCGGCGCCGGAGTCTGTCCTTCGCGACCTGGCCGCCTATTACGTGATCATCAACCGGGAGGAGCGGCCGACCGACCCGCCCACGCCGGTGGCGAAGGAGATCGCCGACTGGCGCAACCAGCCGGCGCATCAGCCGACACCACGATGGGTCCTTCGTGATCGAGGGGAGATCGTCGCCGCGGCGATCGCTGCCTACGACGTGGATCAGAACCCGGAGAACGGCTTCGGACGGATTCACGTCCACCCGGACCACCGCGGGCAGGGGCACGCCCGCAGACTCGCCGGCCCCGTGCTCGATCATCTCGAGGACCAGGGGCGACGTCGATTCGAGACGTCCATACAGGTCGGTGATCCCGCCGAAGCCCTGGCGGAGCGTCTCGGTCTGAGCCGAGCGATGACCGAGCGGCGCAGCAGACTCGCCATCGCAGACCTCGACCACGATCTCATGCGGGCATGGATGGATCAGGCGACGGATCGCGCCGCCGAATACGACGTCATCTATCACCTGTCGCCGATGCCGGAGGAGGACCTGGTCGCTTTCTGTGATCTGACCGATGTGATGAACACCGCCCCGCGTGAGGACTATGAGCAGGACGACGAGGTCCTCACGCCGACGATGTGGCGTGACATCGAAGAGAAGATCCGCGACGCCCAGAGCCAACTGCACACCCTGATCGCCGTCCACCGGCCCTCCGGGGAGTTCGCCGGCTTCACCGTTCTGAGGACCCAGGACTTGCAGCCGGATCTGGCATGGCAGTGGGACACCGGGGTACACCCCCAGCACAGGAACCGTGGTCTCGGCAGATGGCTCAAGGCCGAGATGATCGAGCGCATCGTGGCTGCCTATCCGCAGTTGGAGCGGGTCGACACCTACAACGCAGGTTCCAACCGACCGATGCTCGACATCAACATCGCCATGGGCTTCCGATCGATCTACGAGGAGAGCACCTGGCAGGGCGACCTGGGTAAGGTGCGAGCCGGGCTCGGTGTCTAACGGGCGTAGAGACCAGTCATCTCGACGCTGCCGAGCTGAGAAGCCTCAGCGGCGTCGATGACAGCGATCGCGTCGACACCACCCGGCAGCCCGAGGTCGTCGCCCAAGGCGTAGACGGTGAACACGTAGCGGTGCTCCTCGCCTTGAGGGGGGCACGGCCCCATGTAGCCTTCGAGGTTCCAGCTGTTGACACCGGGCACGCCGACAGTCCCGACATCTCGGGAGAGAGTCAAGGAGTCGCCGGTGACGGGGATATCGAACTCGACCCAGTGGTACCAGGTGCCCAACGGGGCATCGGGGTCGCTCACCACCACCGCGACGCTGCGTGTCGTCGGTGGCAACCCGACTATCTGCAACTCCGGGGAGACGTCTGCACCGTCACAGGTGTATTCGGACGGGATCGGCTCTCCCTCCCCGAACGCAGGCGACGAGACGGCGAAGTCCAGCCGCTCGGTGGTGGAGGTGCTCGCGAGCGTGGTCGTGGTCGGTGGCCGAGGTGGACGACACCGTGCTCTCCGCCGAATCGTCCGCCGGTGAGCAGGCCGTGGTGAGTATCGCCATGACGATCGCGATGACGATGGCGAGATGACGCCTCATGACGTCAAACATAAGCGCGGTGCCGGTTTAGGAGACACGGCGAGTATCTCGCCGGCGTCCCGGGGCGTTAGCGTCTCGGCCCATGATTCGTGCCGAGCCGGGCGGGGAGCCCATCGATCCGCTGACCTTGCAGTTGGGCTACCCAGCGGGGACACGCCGACCGCCCCTGGCTGATGGCCAATTTCATCTCGACTGCCGATGGGGCAGCGGTTGTCGACGGTGGCTCGACGGCGATCAACGACGACGACGACAAGGCGATGTTCGCGGCGATGCGGGCAGTGCCCGACTTCATCGTCGTCGGAGCGGGCACGGTGCGTGCCGAGGACTATCGACCCGTGGCGCTCGACGACGAGCGAGGCGAGGCCAGACTCGCCGCGGGCAGGGAGGCCAGCCCGCATCTCGCGATCGTCACCCGATCGCTCGACCTCGAGCCCGACATGCCGCGTCTTCGGAGACCCGGATCACCGCCCGACCATCCTGACCGACGGCGACGCGCCCGCAGACCGCTTCGCAGAGCTCTCGGAGGTCGCCGATGTGGTGCGTCTCCCCGAAACGGAGCCCCCAGGAGATCTCTTCGCTACCTCCGCCTGGCGAAGGTCGTCCTCTGTGAAGGCGGTCCCAGCTTGATGGGCGACTTCGTAGCCGCCGGACTGGTCGACGAACTGGCGCTCACTGTCGCTCCGCTGCTGGTGGCCGGGCGCTCGCCACGCATCGCCCACGGATCGGAACCGGCCGCCCCTCTGGAAATGGAGCTAGACCGGGTGCTCTACGGGGATCGGTCGCTCTTCCTCAGGTACTCCGCTCCTAGCTCGGCGGGTTGAAGCCCGCCCGGACTCAGACCAGACCCTTGAGGTCGATCTCGCAGGAGGGGTGCCGGAGCTTGGCGAGACCGCGTGCCTCGATCTGCCGGACGCGCTCACGGGTGGCGTTGACGACCTTGCCCGACGTCGGACAGCGTCCACGGCTCGTCGCCGTCGAGCCCGAAGCGAAGCCAGAGCACCTGCTGCTCCTCGTGGTCGAGATAGGCCAGCGCCTGGATCAGCCGATCACGACGCCACGCCGAGGCGGCGTGATCTTCGGGATCGGCCGCCTCGTGGTCTTCGACGAAGTCCTGGAGGGAGGCATCCCCGTCCTCGCCGATCGGTCGGTCGAGCGACACCGTCTCCGCCGGCGCCTCCAGTGCGGCCAGCACACGTTCCTGGTCGAGCCCTGAAGCATCGGAGATCTCTTCCAGGGTGGGCTGCGGTGGAACTGGTCGTGGAGACTCTGTTTGGTGTCGTGGACCGTGCGGACGACGTCCACCATGTGCACGGGGAGACGGATCGTCCTCCCGTTGTTGCCCAGACCCTCTGGTTATCGCCTGACGGATCCACCAGGTGGCATACGTGGAGAACTTGAAGCCCTTGCGCCAGTCGAACTTCTCCACAGCCCGGATCAGACCCAGGTTCCCCTCCTGGATCAGGTCGAGGAGATCGAGGCCTCGCCCGGTGTAGCGCTTGGCGATCGAGATCACCAACCGGAGATTGGAGCGGATGAAGGTCATCTTCGCTTCTTCGCCGGCGGCGACCGCTCGCATCAGCTTGGGACGTTCGGACTTGCTTGAAGTCACCGGAATTCGAGGAGCTGCCTGGGCCTTCTTGCCCTGCTCCATGGCACGGGCGAGATGGACTTCGTCCTCGGCGGTCAGCAGTTCGTGACTCCGAGACCTCGTCGAGGTAGAGCCCGACGGTGTCCGAGGGGCTTGCACCTCGGTCGATCCTGACTTGTCTGGCCCTCATGGCCTTCCCCAAATTCGGTCTCCATTCAACCCCCTGTGGAAAACCTAACCACCCTGGGGGAATCTGGCAACCCGATATCGGAGCTAAGAGGTCCACCCCGGTAACCTGGGCAAACAGTGACGCGCCGAACCTCTGTTTCGTCTGCTCGTTGCGCTCTCGCTCGTCTGGCTCGGTTGGGCAGTCTGGTCGATGATCGGACGAACCTATCCATACCAGCTGCGGGTCCTCGACGATCAGGGAACCCGTCGCCGCGGCTGTGTGGACTCGACGGGGTCCCAGTTGGGCACCACCGGGTCCGACGGGCTGGTGGAAGTCATTTGGGACAGGTCGACGACGGTTCTCGAGGTGAGTGCAGCGGGGCACGTCGCCAGGACGGTGACGGTGGCGATGTCCCAGATGGAACCCTCGACGTCGTCCTCAAGGCACAGGTCTTCCGGGGACGGGTTGTTGACGACGAGGCGAGAGGGGCTCGAGGGGCCTTCGTGGACGCCGGTGCGGCGCACGGCCATGTCCGATGTCGACAGGGCTACTTCCTGATCCGGGGGGCGCGGAGGAAGGCGACGTCTCTGTGGAGCGTGCCCGCCTGGCAACCCACCACGCTTCGAATGGGACGGCGGGCACCGGCGAATCGGTTGTCACTATCGAGCCGCTCATGGTCAGGGCGGTCCACATCGGTGGCGACGAGGTCGTCGAAGCCCTCCATGCTTCCTGCAGATGGCGATGGACACCGAACTCAATGCCCTGATGATCGATCTCAAGGACGAGTCGGGGCGATGTCTTCCGCAACACACCAACGCCGTCGCTCAACGACGCCGGTCGGCGAGGATGCCTTCGATCTCGACCGCCACCGTTGCCGTGGCCCGCGACCATCGGGCTCTATCTCATCGGGCGCATCGTCCTGTTCAACGATCCGATCACTGCCGTCGAGCTCGCCCGACATGGCCGTGTGGGACACCGCAACCGATCCCCATATGAGGCCAATGGCCAGTACTTCCTCGACCCGACCGACCCCCAGGCCCGCCGCTATGGGATCGATCTCGCCATCGAGGCCTGTCAGCTCGGGAGTCGACGAGATCCAGTTCGACTACGTGCGATTCCCCGACGCCAGGCGCGACTCGGCCTGATTCGACGGGGGTGTCGAGCCCCGAGGTTCGGTCTGCCACGGTCTCGGCGTTCCTGACCGAGGCCGTGGACACGCTGCAGTCCCATGGGATGCGCGGTAGCCGCCGACATCTTCGGCTATCTGACCACCGCCACGGACGACGGTGGAATCGGCCAACTCTGGGAGGAGGTCGCCGGGATCGTCGACGTCGTCTCACCTATGCTGTATCCGTCGCACTACGACCCGGACTGGGATGGGTTCGAAGATCCGGTGCGCATACCCGGCAGATGATCGACCGTGCCTTGCCGACGGGATGGCTCGTAGCTCCCAGGATGGTGGTCAGCCCATGGCTCCAGGACTTCGCCTACGACGCCGACCAGGTGAGAGAACAGATCACCGCGGCGGAGAGATACGGGTTGGGGTGGATGCTCTGGAACATACGCTTCCAGTGCTGACCGCCGGCCGCGTTGCTCGACACCCGCCGGAGCAATTCGCACTACGCCAGTAGGGCAAATACGATCGATTCATCACGACCCGGAGCCCTTACTGACCGCGTTCGATGCCCAGAACCTGAAGAAACTGCAGGAAACGGTGCCCTCCTGGCGGGTCGGGCGCAGATGGATTCAGCGTTCGCCGTCTTCGAGTCGCTGGAGGAGCCGACCGGCGCCGAGGAGGACTGGCGTTACGTCGATTTCGAGCTTCCGTTCTCGTCTCTCGCCCCGGTCTTCACCCCCGGGGACCGGCTGGCCCCGGGGCCTTTCATCGACTCGCTCCACCGTTCGTCCGGACGTGTGCTCATCGTCGATGGCCAGGTCGTCGAAGCCGAGTCCGACGGCGCGGTGGTCTCGACCTTGGCGAACATGACCGAAGCGCCACCGTGGTACCTGTCGACCACAACAAGCTGGCCGCGGCCCACACTGCTTTCGCCGCCGACGGCGTCTTCATCGACGT
Organism: uncultured bacterium; assembly: GCA_963751005.1. Taxonomy (GTDB): domain Bacteria; phylum Actinomycetota; class Acidimicrobiia; order Spongiisociales; family ZC4RG35; genus JANQRA01. Next base: position 2,001,487 of record CAVVSY010000004.1, on the reverse strand, counting down.
CCCCGAGGGAACGGTCCTGAGGCGCCCCTGGTGGTCGAGGTCCAAGGCACCATCGCCGACACCGCTTCCTTCCCTCATGATCTCGGTGACGGTCGGGACGAATGCCGAAGCCCGTGTGCTCGTCGTGTACCGCAGTCTCGAAGGCCAGCGCCTGCTCATGGTCCCCGAGGTCGGACCTCGACGTCGCCGACGGGGGCAACCTGCGGTTCCAGTCGGTGCAGAACCTCGATCACGCCGCTTCCATCGTCATCCATCAGAGACTCCGCCTCGGACGGGATGCGACATCCCGTATGGGCGAAGTCGGGTCTCGGCGGAGATCTGGGCCGTCTCGACCTCGGAGTCGACATGGCGGGTGACGGATCCTCGTCCGAGGTCGTCGGACTGTATTTCGGCGAGAAGAGCCAGACTCTCGACTACCGGCTCGTCGTCAAGCACATCGGCCGGAACACCTCTTCGGATGTGTTCCTGAAGGGGGCCCTCGAAGACGAGGCCCAGAGCGTGTTCACCGGTCTGCTCCGCATCGAGAAGGACGCCCGCAAGACCTCCACTTTCGAGACCAACCGCAACCTCGTGCTCTCCGAGCACGCCAAGGCCCACTCCGTGCCGAATCTGGAGATCCTCTGCGACGATGTGATCTGTGGGCACGCCTCGTCGGTCGGTCCCCTCGAGGAGGAGCACCTCTACTACCTGCAGAGCCGAGGTCTGAGCAAGGCTCGTGCCGAACGTCTCCTCATTCGCGGCTTCTTCGCCGAGGTGATCGACCGCTTGCCCATCGGTGACATCGCCACGGCCGTGTCTGACGAGGTGTTCCGGCGGTTCCTCGAACGCCCAGCTGCAAGTCTCGCCATGAGGGTCGAGATCACTCAGCTGGACACGTTGCCCCGGGGTCGCGGCGTCCGGGTCACGATCGGTGACAACCGCATCGCCATGTTTCGGGTCGACGACGAGGTCTACGCCATCGGTGACCGCTGCTCCCACGCCGAAGCCTCCCTCGCCGAGGGCGAGCTGTGGGGCCTGACGGTCGAGTGCCCCCGTCACGGGTCCGAGTTCGACCTCAGAACGGGTGAGCCGGGCGCCCTCCCCGCGACGATACCGGTTCCGGTCTACGAGGTGTCGATCGTCGACGGCATCGTCTATCTCGAACTGGAGGACGTATGAGCAATGCTCTCGAAGGTCAGCGGGCTCTCCGCGGCGGTCGACGGCAAGCAGATCCTCGACGGCCTCTCCATCGTGGTGCCGTTTGGCGAGATCCATGCGGTCATGGGCCCGAACGGCTCGGGCAAGTCGACCCTGTGTCACGTGCTGACCGGCAAGAGCGGCTACGAGGTTAAGGGGACCGCATCGATCGACGGTGATCAGCTCTTGACCCTGGACGTCGACGAACGGTCGCGGCTGGGGTTGTTGCAGAGCTTCCAGTATCCAACCGAGGTCCCCGGAGTGCGGCTCGCGCGAGTTCATGGTCGAGGCTGCCGAGGAGAGGGGCATCGACGCCGCCGAGGCGGAGCGTCGCATCTCCGAACAGGCCGTGCGCTTCGACGTGGAGCGCTTTCTCGACCGTTCCCTCAACGACGACCTCTCCGGTGGGGAGAAGAAGCGGTCCGAGATCTTCCAGATGGCGGTCCTGCAGCCGAGGATGGCCCTGCTCGACGAGATCGACTCGGGTTTGGACATCGACGCCGTGAAGCAGGTGTCCGAGGCCGTCGAGTCGATGCGGTCCCCGGACCTCGGGGTGCTGATGATCACTCACTACAGCCGGATCCTGCGCTATCTGACCCCCGACCGGATCCACGTGATGATCGACGGCAGGATCGTCGACAGTGGTGGCCGGGAGTTGGCCGAAGAACTGGACACCGGGTGGCTACGAGGCAGTACGTGAGCGTCTCGGGATCGAGCGGGTTTCGACCGACGGTCCGCCGCGACGCCCTGTCGACTTCTTCACCGACACCCCCTTCGATCTCTGAGTCGGCATGGCCAGTCGCCGCGTCACCGAGACATGGCTCGCTGAGCTGACCCATCTCCCCACTGCGTCCGGACTGGAATCCGCCGTGGTGCGAGTGGGTCGAGAGGTGGGCGACACGCCGGGCCGACCTGAGAGTGGCCGCCGACTCGGGTGGCAACGTGTTCCTGACCCAGAACCGCGAGAGCACACGGGCTCCCGATGCTCGCGGTCGCCCACATGGATCATCCTGCCTTCGTCATCGTCGACTCCGACGGGTCGTTCGAGTTCCGAGGCGGTGTGGATGCGCCTACTTCTCGGACGCATGCCCATCGAGGTGGTGTCGCGTGACGACGGCCCGGCGGGGGTCGTCGACCTTACGACGCCGAGACGGCCACCGGAACGGCGAGGTTCGACGGCCCGGTCGGCCCCGATGACATCGCGATGTGGCGACTACCCGATCCGGTCCACGGCACCGGATCGGTTCGCAGCCCCGGCGTGTGACGATCTCGCCGGGGTGGCCGCCGCGCTCGCCGCCCTCGATCGGGCCCGGCACGACCCCGCGCTCGCTCACTTCGGCGTGATGCTGACCAGGGCCGAAGAGGTGGGGCTCATCGGTGCGATCCACGCCGCCAAGCAGGCGACCATCCCCGCCGGAGTCGCGTCTCCTCTCCATCGAGACGTCCCGGGAGCTTCCCAACGCCCCGATCGGTGGCGGCCCGATCCTCCGGATCGGTGACCGTGCGACGGTCTTCGACCGCGAGATGTCCAACCGGATCGGGAGGGCGCTCGACCGACGCCGGCGTCACGTCATCAACGCAAGCTGATGGATGGTGGCGGGTGCGAGGCAACCGCATTCGGGGTCTACGGCTACCAGGCGACCGGATGTGTCTCGCGCTGGGCAATTGGCACAACCGGGGCAACCTCGCCGACGGTGGAGGCGGGCGACGTATACCGCGGCGACCCCGATGCTCGAAGAGATCTCTCTCGGCGACTTCCACGGTCTGGTCGACCTGCTGCTGATCGCGGCGGTGGCACTGGACGACGACGACCCCATCGTGGCGTCTCTCGATCGGCTCTATGAGTCGAACCGCGGACTACCTGAAGTAGCGTGTCGCACATGGAATATCGCATCGAGAAGGACTCGATGGGTGAGGTCAAGGTGCCCGTGGACGCCCTGTACGGCAGCGTCGACACAACGGGCAGTCGACAACTTCCCCATATCGAGCCTGCGTTTCGGCCGACGATTCATCTGGGCACTGGGCCTCCAGAAGGGCTCGTCGGCCACTGTCGCCGCCGACACGGGCCATCTCGACGCAGCCAAGGGCGCAGCCATACGACAGAGCGGCCGACGAGGTCATGGACGGCAGCCACGACTCCCAGTTCGTCCTCGACATCTTCCAGACCGGGTCGGCAACGTCGACCAACACCAACGCCAACGAGGTCATCGCGGCCCGGGCCAACCAGATCCTCGGCGACGAGCGATCGTTCATCCCAACGACGACGTCAACTTCGGGCAGTCGTCCAACGATGTGATCCCCACTGCGATCCATGTCGCAGCGGTCGCGTGCGATGCGTGAAGACCTCGCTTCCGCGCTCTGGATCAAGCTCGCCGGCGTCGCTCGAGGCGAAGGCGACCCAGTTCGCCGACGTCGTCAAGTCGGGACGGACCCATCTGATGGATGCCACCCCGGTCACGCTGGGTCAGGAGTTCGGCGGCTACGCAGCCCAGGTTCGCAAGGGATCGACGCGTGTGGAAAAGGTCCTCCCCGAGCTCGAGGAGCTGGCGCTGGGCGGCACCGCGGTGGGAACCGGCATCAATGCACCTGCGGGGTATGCGGCGGCGGTGATCGCGGTGATGGCGGAGCGCACCGGATTCCCCTATCGCGAGGCCGCCGGACCATTTCGAGGCCCAAGGCGCCAAGGACGCCGCCGTCATGGCGTCGGGGGCCTCAAGACCGTCGCCACCTCGTTCTTCAAGATCGCCAACGACATCCGGTTCCTCGGGTCCGGTCCCACGTCGGGAATCGCCGAGCTCCGGATCCCTTCGCTCCAGCCCGGGTCGTCGATCATGCCGGGCAAGGTCAATCCGGTCATGTCGGAGATGATGATGATGGTCGCGGCCCAGGTCGTCGGGAACGACGCCACGATCACCTGGAGCGGCGCGAACGGGAACTTCGAGCTCAACGTGATGATGCCTGTGATCGCTCACGATCTGCTCGAGTCGATCGAGCTCCTGGCCCACGCCGCCGACACGTCTTTGCCGAGCGCTGTGTCGTCGGTCTGGAAGCAAACGAGCCGATCGGGCCAAGGAACTGCTGGAGAGGAACGCGATCGTCGTCACCGCGCTCAATCCCGCATATCGGCTACGACAACGGGGCCAGGATCGCCAAGGAGTCGGTGGCCACCGGGCGATCGGTCCGCGAGCTGGTGCTCGAGGCGGGTCTGATGTCCGAAGCGGAGTTCGACGAGGCCCTCGATCTCAAGGGGATGACCGAGGGCGGTCTGCGCTGCCTTACCGACCACTCCCGCTAGTTAATCCGCGTGCTGGGCAAAAGGTTGACATCCGTGCGTCGCGTCGGAGTCCTGTGGCTGCTGCCTCGCGGTGGCCGCTCGTACTGGCGGTGTCTCGCTTCATGACAGCGGGGCCCCGCGCCTTGGCAACAGGCGACGACCCCGAGGACGAGGTCCTCTTCTATCGGCGACGGACGGGGCTCTTCCGCTACTACGACATCAAACCGCACCGGAGGGCTCCCCCCACCGATGCTCTGTCTGGAGACTGGCTACACGGAGGGTTGGTCCTCGATCACCGCGGTCGATCTCGACGGCGGCGGCCAGGACGAGATCTTCTTCTACCGCGACGACGGGCTTGTTCCGGTTCTACAACATCAAGTCCGGTGGCCAGGTGGGTCAGCTCGGTTCTGGCAGTCGGGGACGGGCTACTACCGAAGACTGGACGGCGATCACCGCTGTCGATCTCGACGGTGACGGTCAGGACGAGATGTTCTTCTACCGCGACGACGGCGCTCTTCCGCTTCTACGACGTGAACGCGACCGGCCAGATCGGGACCCCGATCCTCCAGGGGCGATCGGGTACACGAGTCGGCTGGGACTGTCGATCATCGGCTGTCGATCTCGATGGTGACGGTCAGGACGAGATGTTCTTCTACCGCGACGACGGTCTCTACCGCTATCTACGACGTGCAGCGCCAGTGGCGTCTCTGGGGAACCCATTCTCGCCGGGGGACGGTTACACGCCCTGATTGGGACCTCGATCATCGGCGATCGACCTCGACGGCGATCGTCACGACGAGATGTTGTTCTACCGCCACGATGGTCTCTTCCGGTATTACGACGTCGTCTTCGACAGGGTCGCGTCGGATCCCCGCTGACTCGCCGGCTCCAACTACACGACCGGATGGTCGTGAGATCACCGGCGATCAATCTCCATGGGGACCTGCCCATCGGAGCGTGGTCTCCCGATTCACCACTTTCTTCAACTGCTGCGAGGCCGAGGGTCACCAACATCACGCACCATGGCCCGGCTGCCGTCAACGGCACCGTGGTGCATGCCGGGCGAGACCTTCTCGATCGACGAGCTCGATCGGGCCCCGCACCTCGGCGAAGGGCTATGTCCCCGCCGGCTATCTCGTCAACGGCACTGGACCAGTGTTGTGCCGTCGGCGGGGGTGTGAGCCAGTTCGGGACGACCATCCACAACGCCGTTTTCTGGGGGGGTTACCAGGTCGACCTCCACCGACCTCACACTGCGTGGCTATCCCGCTACCCGCTTGGGTATCGAGGCCACCTTGGTCTACTCGATCGATCGACTACCGCTTCACCAACAACACACCTACTCCGGTCACGATCCACACCTCGTGCACCGGCAGCTCGGTGACTGTCGAGTTCTGGGGTTACCAGGGCGGCTGGCAGGTGAGTGGACATCATCCGCTCGGGTACCCGGAGCTCGAACGTATCACGGTGCTCGACCGCCGGTGGCGCGCGACGCCAAGCGGGTGAGCGCCACCGTCACCGGGGTCGGCACCCGGTTCGGTGAAGATCGTGCGGCCGCCTGACACCAGAGGCGGCTCGACCACCTCTCAAACCTGGTTCTGGCACTACGTCAGCTGAGGTTTGGCCCCTCACCGAGCGCTTCGAGCAGGGTGTTCCAGCTCAAGTTCGCGCACTTGATGCGCACCGGATACTGACGCACACCCTGCAGCGCCTCGAGGTCCCCGAGCACGGCCCCCGGTCGCTCGGGATCGAGTCCGGGGTCGTTGCCATCGTCCAATGACATCAAGGTGCGGAACTTGGAGACGAGGTCCTCGATCTCGTCACGGCTCTTCCCCTTGATCGCCTCGGTCATCATCGATGCCGACGACTGGCTTATCGAGCATCCCTGTCCCTCGATGGCGACATCGGTCACGACGTCGTCGACGATGGCGAGGTCGATGTGGATCTCGTCGCCGCACAATGGGTTGACCCCGTCGGCGGAGGCGTTCGGAGTCTCCAGCCGGCCCTTGTTCCGCGGGCTGCGGTAGTGGTCGAGGATGACTTCGCGATACAGGTCTTCGAGCGCCATCAGCTCACCCCGAACAGACTCTCCGGCCCGGCGCAGACCGGCCACCAGTGCGTCGATGTCGGACTCGTCGTTGTACAGATAGAAGCTCGCCCGGGTGGTCGCACCCACGCCCAGAGCCTGCATCAAGGGTTTGGCGCAATGATGGCCGGCCCGCACCGCCACTCCCTGCTCGTCGAGGATCGTGGCCAGGTCGTGGGCATGCACACCGTCCATCGTCATCGACACGACACCGCCGCGGTCCTGGATGTCTTTCGGGCCCTGCAATGAGATTCCGGGGATGTCGCCCAGACGCTGCGAGGGCGATCGAGGTCAACTCCTGATCGTGGGCGAAGATGCGCGTCCATCCCCATCGGTCTCCAGGTAGTCGATGGCGGCATGCAAGCCGACGGCCTCGATGATGGGAGGGGTCCCCGCCTCGAATCGGTGCGGGATCGGGGCCCAGGTGGCGTCGTGGAGTGTCACGTCGGAGATCATCTCCCCGCCACCTTCGAAGGGCTCGGTCTCCTCCAGTGCGTCCATCGCTCCCCACAGGACGCCGATACCGGTGGGTCCCAGCATCTTGTGTGAGGAAAAGGCGACGAAGTCGGCACCCAGCGTGGAGACGTCGACAGCCACGGTGGGGGACGAGCTGGGCTCCGTCGACGACGAGGCGCGCCCCATGAGCGTGGGCGAGCGCGGGCGATCTCGGGGACGTCGGGGATGGTGCCCGAGAACGTTCGACATCCCGGTGACCGCGACGACCTTCACGGCAGGCCCCAGCTTCGACTCGGTAGTCGTCCATGTCGAGACGCCCGTCGGCTGTGATCGCCACATGATCGAGAGTGGCCCCGGTTCGCTTGGCCACCATCTGCCAAGGCACCAGGTTGGCGTGATGCTCCATCTCGGTGGACAGGATCGTGTCGCCCTCCGTCAGATGCTCCATCCCCCAGCCGAAGGCGACCATGTTCAGGGACGGTGGTCGCGCCCCGGGTGAACACTACCTCGTCGGGGGTCGAAGCCTTGATGAAGCCGGCCACCCGTTCGACGGGCTGCCTCATATGCGTCCGTCGCACGCGACGAGAGTTGGTACGCGCCACGGTGAACATTGGCGTAGGAGGTGCGGGCGAACCGGTCCATCGCCTCGAGAACCGGAATCGGCTTTTGTGCGGAAGCGCCGGAGTCCAGGAAGTGCACGCCGGAGTCGAGGACGGGAAAGTCTGCCTTGAGGTGCGAGAGGTCGCTCACTGCCCCTGAGTCAACACCGTCCGGAACGATTCGTATCCCTCTTCTTCGAGTTTCACCGCGAGCTCGGGGCCGCCCGACTCGAGGATGCGACCGTCGAGGAAGATGTGGACGACGTCAGGGGTGACGTAGTCGAGGAGACGCTGATAGTGCGTGATGATGAGGAATCCGCGCTCGGGCGTCGTCAGCTTGTTGACCCCGTCGGCCACCGTGCGAAGCGCGTCGATGTCGAGACCTGAGTCGGTCTCGTCCATGATGGCCAGGTCAGGCTCGAGCACTGCCATCTGCAGCACCTCGTTGCGCTTCCGCTCACCCCCGGAGAACCCCTCGTTGAGGTAGCGGTCGGCGAACGACGACTCCATGCCCAGTTCCTTCATTGCGTCCATGACCTTGAGACGGAGCTCGAGAACGGTCAGGTCGGTGCCGGTTCGGTTGGAGAGCGCCTGTCGGAGGAACTGGATGACGAGACACGCCGGGGATCGCCTCAGGGTGTTGGAAGGCGAGGAACATGCCGGCTGCGCCACGCTCGGTCGGACGAGGCCGTCGGTCATGTCCTCACCCTTGTAACGGACGGTCCCCTCGGTCACGGTGAAGACCGGGTTGCCCATCAGGACGTTGGCGAGCGTGGACTTGCCCGACCCGTTCGGCCCCATGAGGGCGTGGATCTCCCCGGTCGTTAACGGTCAGGTCGACGCCTTTGAGGATCTCGTGCTCACCCGCCGACGCATGCAGGTTCTCGATCTGGAGCAGGGGGGTGCTCGGTCACCTACCCATGCTATTTGCCCTATCCGATAGGGACAATCCCACCCTGTGTCGGAAGTCACGGTGACCTCGACCCAAGTGGGTGGACGGCGAGTCGATCCAGGTCGGCGAGGGAAATCGGGAAACGACGGGGTCGGGGTGCCCGCGGCGCACCAAACCGGGTCGTGGCGTCCCAGCGCCGGATCGGCGAACACCCGAAGTCGGTCGGCGTGACCGAATGGGGGAGTGCCCCCGGCGGCGAACCCGGTGGCCTCCCGACCTGTTCGAGGCTCGCTCTCTCGGCGACCGTTCCCCCGGCTGACTGCGGCGAGTTTCGCGGTGTCGAGACGGAGGTCGCCGGGGACCAGGGCCACCACCGGCTCGTCGTCGACGACGAAGACGAGGGACTTGACGATCGCCGACACCTGACAGCCGATCGCGGCCGCGGCGTCCTCGGCCGTCTTGGTGCCCTCAGGGAAGACGTGGACATCGGCCTCGAGGCCGACCGAGTCGAGCAGTCGGCGGCTGGCGCTGGGGAGGTCAGTCACCACGGACTATCGACACCGTGTCCTTCATGCCGTCCAGATCGTCGAGGTCGAGCCACTGAACGTAGACCCGGTGACCCCGGCCTCTTCGAGAGGCGCCGACGGTGTCGGCGACACGCCCGGGGGTGCCCACCGGGAAGCCGGTGTCGCCCAGCGGTTCTCGAGCTCCTCCGGCTCACGCCTCGTCGCGCCGCGGCCCTCCAAGCGCTCGCGATATCTGGCATCGTCCCGCCCAACCAGGGCCGGCCCCATGACCGTCGCTTCGACCTCTCGGTCACCTGCCGCAACACGCATCGTGGCGATCTTCTCGGCTGCCTCGTCAGGTGGGCAGATGAAGAAGTTGTACTCGTCGGCGCGGGTGCCGGCGAGGGTGGGGGTTCGGGTCTGCCACTGCCCCCGATGACCGTACGGAGACCCGTCGGCTTGGGGTGACTTTTGCGTCCAGGGAGTAGTGCTTCCCGGAATACTCGGATCTCCCTCGCCGAATGCGGCGTCGAGGTAGTCGAGTGACCTCTTCGAAACGATCCCAACGCTCCGGCCAGTCAGGGAACGGCATCCCGAACGCATCGTGTTCCAACTCCATCCATCCGGTGCCTACCCCCAGATCGAGACGACCTCCGGACATCTGATCGATCGTCGCTGCGTTCTTGGCGATCACCGCCGGGTGACGGAACGTGATCGGGGTCACCAGGACGCAGAGCCGGAGGTCGGCTGGTCTCGCGGGCCAACCCGGCTAGTACGGCGAAGGCGTCGGTCGCATCTGGCGTGGGCTCGATGCTGGATAGGTAGTGGTCACAGCGGGCGAACGAGACCAGGTCCTCGGATTCCGCCCAGCGGGCCGCCTCCAGCTGCTGGTGGTAGGTACCGCCGAAGTGCGGTTCGGTCATCAAGCTGAATCTCATGGTTCGCGAGCCTATAAGCGCTGCCAGGTCCTTTGTATGATCCGCCGTCGTGTCCAACATCCCGGTGACGCGCTATGCGCAAAACGGCGACATGCACGTCGCCTTTCAGGTCGTGGGTCAGGGGGAGCGTGATCTCCTTTTCATCGACTCATGGACGCACCATGTCGAGGCGGTCTGGGACTTCCCTGACTTTGCTCGATTCTTGCGTCGTCTCGGCTCACTCGGAAGGTTGATTCACTTCGATCGGCGTGGGACCGGCCTTTCCGATCCGGTTGCCATGGAGCATCTCCCTGACCTTGAAACACAGGTCGGCGATGCGCTAGCGGTGCTCGATGTTGCCGAATCGGACGTTGCGACAGTGATCGGCGTGAACGACGGCAGCATTGTCGCAACGATGCTGGCGGCGCAGCATCCGGAACGCTGCGAGTCGCTGGTGCTGTTCACGATGGCCGCTGAGCACACACTGGGGGCCGGGCTGCCGTTTGATTCAATCGACGAAGTCATCGAGATGATCACCCGTGACGCTGTGACCGGCGACAGCGGGGTGTCGATGCTTGCACCGAGCCGGCTGGACGATGCCGAATTCGACCGGGACCTCGCCCGGCTGCAGCGACTCTCAGTTCGACCGGGGGTCACGGGTCATTTCTACCGGCAAACCATGGAGTCGAACGTGACCGGCCTGCTCGAGAAGATCGACGTGCCGACCCTCGTTTTGGCCCGCAGTGACGACATCATCGTGCCAGCGGATCAATCGCGTGCCGCGGCTGCAGCGATCAGGGGTGCCAAGTACGTCGAGCTCCCTGGGACTGACCATCTCATCTTCTCGGAAGGGATCGATCCATTGCTTGCTGAGATCGAGGAGTTCCTCACCGGTGTGCGAACCGGAGCGGATCCGGACCGAATGCTGACAACGCTCTTGTTCACAGACATCGTGCACTCGACCAACATCGCCGCAGAGCTCGGCGACCGTCGTTGGAGCGACCTGCTCGATCGGCACAATGACCTGGCGCGTGTCCAATTAGGGAGATATGGCGGGCACGAAGTGTCCACGACCGGGGACGGTTTCTTTGCGTACTTCGATCGGCCGATCGCGGCAGTTCGATGCGCCACCGACATGAATTTGGCGATGGATGGCATCGGAATCGAGATCAGAGCAGGCATCCACACTGGCGAAGTCGAAGTGAGAGGCATCGATCTCGGAGGCCTCGCCGTTCACATCGCTTCCCGTATCTGTGCAGTCGCAACGGCTGGGGAGGTGTGGGCCTCGAGCACTGTCAAGGACCTGGTGCTGGGAAGTGACATCGAGTTCTCCGACGCCGGTGAGCACGAGCTGAAGGGCGTCCCTGGCTCGATGCGCCTTTGCCGCGTCATTTCGATTTTATAGAGACGCCGGGTTCCCTATCGGCCCATGTAGGCGTCGAAGACGAGGTCGAAGTCGGACGGGTCGTCCTCAGCCACGAACATCTGCGGGTAGAACCTCTGACATCCGGCTTCTTCGAGGGCTGCGATCATCTCGGCCGCCTTGCCGCCAGGACCGTGTGGATAACCCCTCTCGTCCCATCTCGATTCGATGTGCTCGGGGCTCTGCTCGGTCGAGCTCGGCATACGCTCCAGCATCCGCCGGTAATCGGCCTCCTTCCCCGCCGCCACCCCGGGCGACGCCGACGACCAGGCCAGTGATCGTTCGGGTCACGTCCCAGTGCTCGACGGCCAGATCGCGGGTGGCCTCGACACATCGGCGTACTCGTCCGGCGGTTCCGGGCATACAAGTTGTATTCGTCGGCGTAGAGCACGGCGATCCTCCTCGCCTTGGGCCACCGCTTCCACCACCGGCGAGTCGAAGCCGATGGGGTGGGGCTGGGGATCGAACTCATCGAGCTGAAAGTGCTCCCCGTCGAATCCGTACGGGGCCGGGGGTGATCGCCGCCGCGGAGGTACGCCATCGCCTCCTCGTACATGCCATGCGTGTCCTCAGGTCCGGATAGGGGAGCCCGAACTTGACGAACTCCTCCTCGAGCCATCCCGCCCCGAGGCCGAGGGTGAACCGGCCCCCCGAGATCTCGTCGATGGTCACCGCCATCTTGTAGAGCGATCCGGGGTGGCGAAATGTGACCGGGGACACCAGGGAGTACAGCTCGATGCTCGTGGTCTCGGCAGCCAGGGCAGCGAGATGGCACGAGGTGATCCCACGCCGGAGCCTCCGGATCATCACCGCGTCTGCAAATAGTGGTCGGGGAGTGCGATGGCGACGATGTCACCACGGTCTTCTGCCCACTTCGCGGTGCCGAGGACGTTGTTCCAGTCGCCCCGAACCTGGACCCCGAACTCCATCAGACTCCGGCGAGGGCGTCGGTGAGCAGGGCTCGAGCATGGACGGCCACGTCGAAATCAGGATCCATCACCTTGTGCAGGGTGATGCCGTTGAGCGCGATGACCAGGGTCTCGGCGCGGCGCTGGATCTCCGCATCGGACATGAGCGGATGCTCCCGGGACAAGGCGCCGGCGAAGCGGGACACCCGCCCCTGATGGTGACGCATGGTGCGACCCTTGATCTCGGCGTTGTTGGCGCTGCCCGAGATCGCGAGCCGGATGTAGACACGCGCCAGATCGCCTTGCTCGGTCACGAATCGGATATAGGCCTCGACCAGGTCGGCCAGCGTGTCAGTGCCCTTGTGGTCCGGATCGGGATCAACCGCGTCGATCGCCTGACGGACCACCGAGAGGATCGCCTGCTCCTTCGAGTCGAAGAGGTTGTAGAAGCTGCCGGGCAACACCCCGGCCTGGTCGCAGATCGCCTTGATGGTCGTGCCGTCGAGACCCTCGCGGGCGATGAGGGATCGCGTCGCCTCGAGGATCCTCGCCCGGGTCTCCAGACCCGCCTTGTATCGCATCAGGAGCACGGTAGCCCTGGTCAGGACCGTCTCGATGTTTCTTGAGTGGGGACTCAAATTAGAGTGTAGACTCAAATAGGGACAGGCCACCCAGGGGAAGAAATGAGCCACTACAAGTCGAATCTCCGGGACATCGAGTTCAATCTCTTCGAGGTCAACCGCATTCAGGACCATGGGCACGGCACCTGGGCGGGTCTCGATCGGGAGACCATGGCCGACATCCTCAGAGAGATCGAGCGTCTCGCCTCGGAGGACTACGCAGCCTCCTATGAGGACCAGGATCGGATACCGCTCGAACTGGTCGACGGTGAGGTCGTGTTGCCCGACTCGGTCAAGGCCAGCGTCGCCGCGTTCAACGACGGGGATTGGGGCCGGCTCGGTCTCCCCGAGGCCATGGGCGGCATGGAGGTCCCGCCCACCCTGGCGTGGGCAGTCTCCGAGATGCTCCTGGCGGCCAACACGACAGTCCAGTTCTACGCCGGCGGCAACCTCTTCGCCCGGGTGTTGTTCGAGGAGGGCACCGACGCCCAGAAGGACCTGGCCCGTCTCTGGGTCGACAGGAAATGGGCGGGGACGATGGTCCTCACCGAGCCCGATGCCGGATCCGACGTGGGGGCAGGGACCACCAAGGCGATCGACCAGGGCGATGGCACCTGGCATCTCCAAGGGGTGAAACGGTTCATCACCGGAGGCGAGCACGACCTCACCGAGAACATCATCCACCTCGTGCTGGCGCGGCCCGAAGGCGCCGGTCCCGGCACCAAGGGTCTCTCGCTCTTCGTGGTGCCCAAGTACCTGATCGACGAGGACGGCGCCCTCGGGGAGCGCAATGGCGTCGTGGCCACTCACATCGAGAAGAAGATGGGGCTCAAGGGATCGACCACCGCCGAGCTGACCTTCGGTCTCGATCGACCCGCCGTCGGCTATCTGGTGGGTGATCGACACGATGGCATCCGTCAGATGTTTCGTGTGATCGAGTACGCCCGCATGCTGATCGGCACCAAGGCGATGGGCACATTGAGCACCGGCTATCTGCACGCTCTCGAGTACGCCAAGGAACGCCGGCAAGGCCCGGACCTGGCTCGAGCCACCGACAAGTCCGCACCGCGGGTGCCCATCATCGCCCACCCCGATATCCGTCGAATGTTGATGACCCAGAAGGCTCACGCCGAGGGGATGAGAGCGCTCGTGTTGTACACGGCGTGGGTGCAGGATCAGGTTCGGATGTCTCCCGACGACGACCGGTGGTCGCGTCGCAACGACCTGCTCCTGCCCTTGGTCAAGGGCTATTCGTCGGAGAAGGCCTATGAGCTCCTGTCGATGTCCCTCCAGGTGTTCGGGGGCTCCGGCTACACCCAGGATTACCCGATCGAGCAGTACATCCGCGACGCGCGCATCGACTCCATCTACGAGGGCACGACTGCGATCCAGGCGATGGACCTCTTCTTCCGCAAGATCGTCCGCGACCAGGGGGAGACTCTGGCCGCGCTCGCCGCCGAGATCCTCGAGCTGATCAAGGGTGGCGGCGACGAAGACCCGTTCGCAGCCGAGCGGGAGCTGCTCTCGGGGATGCTCGACGACACCCAGGCCCATCTCGGCTCGATGGTCGAGAATCTGATGGCCTCTGCGGGTGGGCAACATGAAGCCATCTACAAGGTCGGGTTCCAAACCAATCACCTCCTCGAGTCGATGGCGGAGACGGTGATCGCCTGGCTGATGCTGCGGCATGCCGAAGTGGCCCTGCCCAAAGTGGACGTGGAGCCCTTCTACCGCGGAAAGGTCGAGGCGGCGCGCTGGTTCCTGCGACACGTCGCACCCAAGACGGCGATGCGCCGCGCCGCAGCTGCCGCCGAGGATGCGGCTCTCATGGATCTGGCGGTCGCCGCCTTCTAGATCCTCGCCACGGCCATACTTCCGCGGAACCCGTCCCGAGGTGTGGTCAGTTGTCGTCGCTGGAGATCTTCACGTTCGTAGCCTTCTTGGTCGGGGTGCTCCTCGTGATCGTCGCCTTGATGGTGTGGCAAGAGGCGCGGCGTCGGCCCTCATACGAGCCGCTCGAGTACGTGGTGAACGACGCGATCAAGCACGTGGCTGAACGTCTCCCCGACGACTCCGGCCTGCGCACCGGTGACATCCGGCGCATCCTGGAGTGGGAGGTCTTCTATCTCCAAGGGCTCGCCCAGGACAAGCGTCGCAATCCCGTGGAGACAGTGGCCGGTGGCCACGAGGCTTCGGTGGAATACATCGCCGACGAAATTCGCTCGAAACATGGCGTGTCCTACTCTCAGGAGCAGATCGCAGAAGTTCTCCGCCTCGAAGCCGACTACCTCGTCGCCATCGGGGCGGTCGGAGACCCAGTAGGAGAAGAGGAATGAGGGTTCGTTGCGGCGCTTGCCGCACCCAGTTCGACGTTGCCGGGGCGGGGCGTTACGCCTGCCCTGTCTGCGGGTCGGTGAACGTCGTCAGGAACGGCGCCGGCGCCCCGCAACCCACGGAGCCGCCCGGCCAGTCGCAGGCGATGGGCGGGTATCCGACCGGGCCGGGGGTCGTGCCCGGCGGTCCCCCGATGCCGCCTCCACCCCCACCCGAGCCGGCGCCGATGCCCAAGATCGAGTGCCCGGAGTGTGGGTTCTCGTTCATCGTCGGCCTGGTGCCGAAGGTGGTGTGCCCCATGTGCTCGGCCGAGGTCGACACGGGGATCGAGGACGACGACGCCGAATGAGCCGCCTGAGCCGATTCGAGCACTATCGGTACGTCGGCGCCCGCGACACGATGCGGGTCTATGACTGCGACGACGATGTTCAGTCCGGCGATCTCGAGGACCGTGTCCGTTCCGAGCAGCTGCTCACCCGGGACCTCCTCCAGGGATTTGCCCCCGACACCCTCGAAGAGGCCCGCAACCGAGGCTTCAAACCCGTTCTGTGAGGGTTTGTCACGCGTGGGGCGTGACAGATCCGCACAGAACGGTGTCCGGGCCGCTAGACGTCTTCCAGACCCTGGCCCACCAGGTCGCCGATGCGACGGCCCCGGCCGTGGAAGAAGTGGTCCCCCGGGGTCAGGACGAGATCGATTGCTTGTTTCTCGGCGTAGGCCACGAGCAGGTCGCGGTCGACCACCTGTTCCCGGGTCCCGACGATGATGCGTTTCGGGCCGGGAGGAAGCTCGTCGGGAAGGTCCGCCGACGCCGGAGCGATTCCCACATATGGCATGGTCTCGGTGCCGGTGGCGAGCCAACGGAGCGCAGCCCACGCCCCGAAGGACCACCCGGTGAGACCGAGCGTGGGCCCCATGGCACGGGCGTGTTCCACCGCGGCGGCCACATCGGAGATCTCGGCCTCGCCGTGGTCATGTGCCCCGGTGCTGGCGCCGGTCCCGCGGAAGTTGAAGCGCAGGACGGCGTGGCCGCGTTCCACCAATCTCGTGGTCACCGCGATCATCAGCGGTGCGTTCATCGAGCCACCCTGGAGTGGGTGGGGGTGGCAGAACACGGTGATCCTCTCGGGGGACGAAGGGGAATCGAAGCGCCCCTCGAGTGTTTCACCATCCGACGTGGCCAACGTCAATCGCTCGCTCATGCCAGGAGCCGTAACAACCAGATGCCCCCGGCGACGAGGATGACGGCGGCGAGCAGTGCCGAAGCGATCAACAGGAGACGGGTCTGCATCGGCTCCGAGGCTAATTCGGCCACTCACTAGGCTCACCTCTCAGGACAGGAAAGGTCGGTTTTGGCAGACATCGTGATAGTCGGAGGCGGACCGGGTGGATACGCCGCCGCGTTGTACGCCCACAACTTCGGGCTCGACGTCACCCTCGTCGACAAGGAGCGCCCCGGTGGGACGTGTCTGATCCGGGGCTGCATCCCGGCCAAGCAGTGGCTCCATATCGCCGACGTGTACACCACGGTCGCGCATGCCGCCGAGTTCGGGGTCAACGCCAGCCAGCCCGAGCTCGACTGGACGGCCGCCCTCGCCCGCAAGAACCAGACCGTCGAAGGGCTCGTGCGCGGTCTCGGTGGCCTCCTCAAGGGCCGTGGTGTCGAGGTGGTGACGGGGTTCGGCAAGCTGGCCGGCCCCGGGAAGGTGACGGTCGACACCGAGGACGGCACCCGGACCGTCGAAGGCGGCAAGGTCATCCTGGCCACCGGGTCGTATGCGCGGAGCATCCCGGGATATGACATCGATGGGGTCAAGGTCGTCACGTCCGACCACGCCCTCGACTGGGAGTCGCAACCCCGCCGGGTCGGGATCGTCGGAGGTGGCGTCATCGGGTGCGAATTCGCCTCGTTCCTCGTCGACGTCGGTACCGAGGTGCACGTCTTCGAGATGTTGGATCAGATCGTGCCCGGGACCGACGAGGAGACCGCCAAGATGTTGCAGCGCCAGCTGCAGAAACGCGGTGTCAAGTTCCACATCGGAGTCGGGGTCGGCCCCGCCGAGGTCGGCGAGTCGGTCGTGATCCCCGCCGGCGAGGAGCGGGTCGAGGTAGACGTCGCCCTGGTCTCGGTCGGGCGTGGCCCCAACACCGAGGGCATCGGTCTCGAAGGCACGCGCATCGAGCTCGACCGGGGGTTCATCCCGGTCGACCCCTTGACCATGGAGACCTCGGAGCCCGGTGTGTACGCGGTCGGTGACATCGTCGCGGGCACCCCACAGCTAGCCCATGTCGGGTTCGCCGAGGGCATCGCTGCGGTGACCCACATCGCCACAGGACAGAGTCAGCCGGTCAACTACGAGGCGATACCGCGGGTGACCTACACCCACCCGGAAGTGGCCGAAGTGGGGATCACGGCCGCCCAGGCCGAGGATCGGGGTCTCGACGTCGTGGTGACCAAGCATGCGTTCAATGGTGTCGGGCGCGCCATCATCATCGGGCAGAATCAGGGGCATGCGAAAGTGGTCGCGCTGAAGGACGGTCCGATCATCGGCGCCAGTGTCGTGGGCCCGCAGGCAGGGGAGTTGATCCACGAGCTGATGTATGCGGTGGGGTGGGAGGCTCTGCCTGCGGAGGCCGCGGCATTCATCCACGCCCACCCGACCCTTTCCGAGACCATTGGCGAGACATTGATGTCTGCAGCAGGCAGAAGCCTGCACTAGACGACCTAGGAGGAAGCATTGGCGACGACGGTATCCATGCCCCAGCTCGGGGAGACGGTCACTGAGGGGACGATCCTCAAGTGGGCCAAGCAGGTGGGCGACACCATCGCCGAAGACGAGGTCCTCGTCGAGATCTCGACGGACAAGGTCGACACCGAAGTCCCCTCCCCGGTGGCCGGGACGGTTCTCGAGATCCTCGTCGCCGAGGGCGAGACCGTCGGTGTGGGCACCCAGCTCGTGGTGATCGGTGAAGCCGGAGAAGCGACCGGGGGAGGCGACTCCACATCAGAGGGCCAACAAGGTGGTGATACCCCGGCTGATGAGCCCGTCCCCGACGTGGAGGAGCAGAGCGCGGTCGAGAGCCCCCCACCGGCTGCAACGCCGACGACGACAGATCAGCCCAAGGGTCGGCTCACCGACGACGAGGTCGATGCGTTCTTCACCGAGCCTTCGGCCGTCGAGAAGGAGCCGCAGCTGCTCTCCCCGGTGGTCCGCAAGCTGATCCGCGAGAACGACCTCGACATCAGCCAGATCGCCGGTTCCGGTCAAGGTGGCCGGATCACACGACGCGACGTCGAGGCTCACATCGAGTCTGGTGAGGGCGTCGCGGTCACCGAGGCGGTGCCGGCGGCGGCCCAGCCACCACAGCCGCAGCCCCCGGTCGAGACCGAAGCCACAGCCCCGACACCTGAAGCCGAGGCAGCGCCAGAGGCAGAGCCGGCCGAGCCCACGGTCGATGCCGCTGCTGCTGTCGCAGCCGGTGCAGAGGAAGTCGAGCTCTCCAGGCTCCGGGTTCGTGTCGCCGAGAACAACATCAAGGCAAAGCAGACCGCGGCTCACGTCTGGACCTCCGTGGAGGTGGACTTCGAACGTGTCGAAAGGGTGCGCCAGACGCACAAGGCGGCCTTCAAGTCCGAGGAGGGCTTCTCGTTGACCTACCTGCCGTTCATCGCCCGGGCGACGATCGACGCCCTCAAGGCATACCCGGTGGTCAACAGTGCATTCAACCTGGAGAAGAAGACGGCGACCTTCTACAGGAAGGTCGATCTCGGCATCGCCATCGATCTGAATCAGGACGGGCTGGTCGTGGCTCGGGTCCGCAATGCCGACGGGCTTCGACTCGTCGGGATCGCCCGTGAGATCGCCGACCTCGCCAAGAAGGGGCGCGACGGCAAGCTCGGGATCGACGATCTGTCCGGCTCGACCTTCACCATCACCAACCCTGGGCCCTTCGGGTCGTTCATGTCGGCGCCGATCATCAACGTGCCGAACGTCGCCATCCTGTCGACGGACACGATCACGAAGCGGCCGACGGTGGTCACCTCGGACGATGGGCAGGACATGATCGCCATCAGGCACATCGGGTATCTGGGGCTCTCCTGGGATCACCGCGCCTTCGACGGCTCCACGGCGGTTTTGTTCCTCAGCCGGATCAAGGAGAACATCCAGACCTGGGACTGGGAGCAAGAGCTGGCGTGACGACGCTACGTGCTCGCTGGTTGGGTCGACTCCCGTATGTGGAGGCGTGGGACCTGCAGCGGGCGTTCCACGAGGGAAGATCCGCGGGCCGCACCGAGGACGACTACCTGCTGCTGTTGGAGCATCCACCGGTGTTCACCATCGGCAGGAACGGCGACGCCGGGAACCTGTTGGCAGGGATGAGCGGCGCCCATGACCGTGGCGCCGAGGTGCATCATGTGGACCGCGGCGGCGACATCACGTTCCACGGGCCGGGCCAGCTCGTCGGATACCCGATCATCGAGCTCGCCGATCCGAAGCAGATCGTGCCCTACGTGCGGAATCTCGAGGAAGTGCTGATCCGAACTCTTGGCGATTTCGGCGTGGCGGGGTGGCGCGAGGACGGGCTGACCGGTGTCTGGACGGAGCGGGGCAAGGTGGCCGCCATCGGGGTTCGGGTCTCCCGTCGGGTGACCATGCATGGCTTCTCTCTCAACCTCCATCCCGACATGAGCTTCTTCGGGATGATGAATCCCTGTGGCATCACCGACAGGGCGGTGACCACCGTCAGCGAGCTCACCGGCTCCAGAGTGTCGCTGGAGGAGGCGGTCGAAGCCCTGATGCCCCGATTCGTCGAGGTCTTCGGGTATCGAGACACCGAAACACAGAAAGCCGCCTTCGTCCGGGGACAGGGGAGGGAGGCCTCGTTCGAGGTCGATCGCATGGTGCAAGCCGGCACGTTCTCGGCCGAGGCGCGGGCCGTCGAGCCGGTACTCATCAACGGCCGGCTCCCCGGAGAGCCACCACGTCCGGACTGGATGAGGGTCAAGGCGCGGATGGACTCCGACTACCTGGAGTTGAAGAAGCTGATGCGGGGGCTGGAGCTCAACACGGTCTGTGAGGAGGCGAACTGCCCCAACATCTACGAATGCTGGGGGATGGGGACGGCGACGCTCATGATCCTCGGGGACAAGTGCACCCGGGCCTGCTCCTTCTGCAACGTGACCACCGGCAAGCCGACCGAGTTCGACATCTTCGAGCCGTATCGGGCCGCCGAGGCGATCGAGAAGATGAATCTCAAGCACGCCGTGATCACGTCGGTGAATCGCGACGACCTCGACGATGGCGGCGCCGGGATATTCGCCCACACGATCACGGAGTCGAGACGAAGGTCACCGGCGACGGAGATCGAGGTGCTCATCCCCGATTTCAAAGGCGATCGTGATGCTCTGCGAACGGTGATGGACGCCCGCCCCGAGGTCCTCAATCACAACACCGAGACCGTGCTCCGGCTGCAGCGGGACATCCGCACCTCGGCCAATTACGGGCGTTCGCTGGCGCTGCTCTGGCGGGCGAAGCAGATGAATCCCGATGGGTTGACCAAGTCGGGGCTGATCGTGGGCATGGGGGAGACCCGGGAGGAAGTGCTGGCCACCCTCGCCGACATGCGAGCGGTCGGAATCGACATCATCACCATCGGCCAGTACCTCCGGCCAACCGCCCGTCATCGGCCCATCCATCGATATGTGCACCCCGACGAGTTCGCCGGCTACAAGGCCTTCGGTGAGGGAATCGGGATCCCTCACGTCGAGTCGGGCCCGCTGGTGCGTTCGAGCTATCACGCCAAGGAGAGCCGTGAGGCCGTCCCGGTCTCCATCGGGGGACGTTGCTGAGCTAGCCCGCCTCGGGCATTGGTGGGGGGCGGTCTTGCTCGTCCTGCTGGTGGTCTCGTGCGCAGACGGGACGGTGACGAGCTCCTCGGGCGAGACGAGCGTCGCGGCACCAACCGTGCTGGTCTTCCACCGAACGGCCGGCTTTCGTCACGACTCGATCCAAGCTGGGATCGATGCGATCGAGCGTCTCGGTGACGAGCTCGGCATGGAGGTGACGGTCAGCGACGACCCCAGCGCGTTCGAGCCGGCGCAGATGGGAGCCGTCACCGCCGTGGTGTTCCTCAACACCACCGGTGACGTCCTCGACGCCGGCATGCAGGCTCACTTCGAGGCCTTCATCCGGGACGGCGGCGGGTTTCTGGGGATTCACTCCGCAGCGGACACCGAATACGACTGGGCGTGGTATGGCGACCTCGTCGGAGCGCGCTTCTCCGGACATCCCGCGGTTCAAGCAGCGACGGTCCGGTTCCCCGGCGGTCACCCCGTCGGCGACGCCCTGCCCGCTTCGGCGACGATGACCGATGAGTGGTACGACTTCGCTGCCCAGCCCGAGGAGGATGTCGTCGTCCTGGCGGTGGTCGACGAGGCGACCTACGAGGGCGGGACGATGGGAGAGCCCCACCCCATCGCCTGGGCGCACGAGCACGACGGAGGTCGATCGGTCTATCTCGGGTTCGGTCACACCGTGGAGTCGTTCCAAGATCCGTTGGTTCTCGAGCTCGTCGGGGACGCTCTCGCCTGGATCAGCGAACCGGCGACCTCCTAGATTGAGCCGATGACCTTCGACCACGCAGTCACGCATCGAGCGGCTGCGCTCGGCCATGATCGAGCAAGGCATCGACGCCGTCGTGCTGTCGGTCGGCGCCGACCTGCCCTACTTCACGGGATACGAGGCCATGCCCTCGGAAAGGCTCACGGTTCTCGTGGTCCCATCACTTGGCGAGCCTGTCATGTTCGTGCCGAAGCTCGAAGCACCCATGGTCCCCTCCGGGCCATTCGTGGTGCGTGCCTGGACGGAGACCGAGGACCCGGTCGAGCTCGCCGCTGCCGTGATCCAGCCGTCGATGGTGGCGGTAGGCGACCACATGTGGTCGGTCTTTCTCACCAGGTTCCAGAAGACATGGACAGGAGCCTCCTGGCGTCCCGCTTCAGAGGTCACCGGTCGGCTCCGCGTGATCAAGGACCCTCTCGAGATCGACCTCCTGCGCAGCGCCGCACATGCGGTCGACAGGGTCATGGCCCGAATCCCGGGGGAGGTGCCGTTCGCCGGGAGGTCGGAGATCGACGTCGCCCGTGACCTCGCCCTGCTCACCGTGGAGGAGGGGCATCACAACGCAGAGTTCACCATCGTCGCCGCCGGCCCCAATGGCGCCTCCCCGCACCACCATCCCGGCGGCCGCATCCTCGAAGACGGCGATCTAGTCGTTTGCGACTTCGGTGGCCGTCTTGGGGGCTACTTCTCCGATTCGACCAGGACGTTCGTCGTCGGCGAGCCTGCCGCGGACCATCTCGAAGTCCACGACAGTGGTGTCGGCTGCCAACCAAGCGGGTCGATCGCGAGGCAGTACAGGGTGCGGCTTGTCAGGAGGTCGATGCGGCGGCGCGAACCGTCGTGGCCGACGCCGGGTTCGGCGACTACTTCATCCACCGGACCGGCCACGGAATCGGGCTCGAGGTCCACGAGCACCCCTACATAGTCGCCGGGAACAGCGAGACCCTGGAAGCGGGGATGACCTTCTCCATCGAGCCAGGCATCTATCTACCGGGGCGGTTCGGGGTTCGTATCGAGGACATCGTCGTCTGCACCGTCGACGGCGCCGAGAGCCTCAACCAGTCGGATCGGTCTTTGGTACCGGTGGGTTAGTCAGCTGACGTAGGTCCAGAACCAGGTTTGATTGGTCGCCTGTCCATTCTGGGTGAGTGTGCGGACGATTCTGACCTGTCCAGGAGCGGAACCGGTGACCCTCGCTGTGACCCGCTTTGCTTCCGACCCACCATTGTCGAGAACGCTGATCACCGAGCTTCGATTCCCTCTGGGATGGTGTCCGCTCATCCGCCAACCGCCCTGGTTGCCCCAGAGCTCGACCGTCACAGAGGTCGATGTCGTCGAGGTCTCGATGTAGATGGGGTGGTGGTGTCGTTGGTGAATCTCAGATCGATCGATCCGTAGACGAGCGTGTGTTCGATTCCGAGTGGGTAGCGCGACAGCCAACCAGAGTGAGGTCGCACCGTGTTCACCTCGAAGCCGCCCCAGAACACGGCGTTGAACATGGTCGTGCCGAACTGGCTGACACCGCCACCGACGGTACAGCACTGCCCTTCCCCGTTGACCAGGAATCCGGCTGGGACATAGCCCTTCGCGGCCGTGGTGTTTCCCACGACGCGACTGATCGAGAAAACCTCTCCTGGCATGACGACGTACTCGTCGACGGCCCGCGCCATGACTCTTATGTTGGTGACACGTGGTTCGCAGCAGTCGAAGAACGTCGTGAATCGGGCCACCCGCTCGATTGGCTTCTGGGGCGGTGGTGTGGTGGCCTCGAGCCCGATCGCACGAGTCAGGAAGGACGCCAGCTGGGCGCGGGTGAGGCGGTCACGCGGGCAGAAGTGGCTGTTGGCCGGCGGATTGCAGCCGAGGGACAGACGAGCCGCCGCCACTCTGTCGATGTTCGCCTCGTGTACCGAGGAGTCGTCGTCGGAGAAAGCGTTCGGGGCGGTGGGAGGCACTCGTTCCGGGAAGGCTCTGACCAAGTAGTGAGGCCATCTCCTCTCTCGTGAGGGTCCGATCGGGGCAGAATCTCGTGTTGGACGGGGGGTTGCAACCAAGTGTTATCCCGGCGTCGGCGATCCGGTTTATCGATCCTTCGAAGGTCGTGCCGTCGTCGTCGGTGAAATGATCCTGGCTGGATGCAGGCAAGTTCAGGGCCCTTGACAGAAACGCTGCTGCCTCCCCTCGGGTCACCAGGCTGTCAGGACAGAACCGTATCCCTCGGGCATCACATCCGAAAGTGATTCCTGCGGCGTAGATCGCCTCGATCGAGCCTTCGTGGGTATCGCCGTCATCATCGATGAACGTTCCGCCAGGGGGAAGTGCCGCTGAAGCGGGGCTATGCCATGACAAGAGCGCGACGGCGGTGAGAACGAGGACGGTGAGAATCCGGTGCCGCATGGGCCTTGAGTCTCCCACGATCCTGGGGCTGGTCAAAGCGTCTCGGCCCAATTGGCGACTCATCCTTCAGCCCGAATCGTGATCGTGTTGGTCTGGATCAGGCCCCCTGCCCACCGCCACCGCCCCACGAGAGTGTGAGTCCCCGCCGAGAACGTAACGGTCCGTTGCCAAAGACGGCTGCTCAGCCCGCTCTCGGCTTGCGGAGGCAATGCGGTCAACCCGGCGCTGGCTCCGTCGATCGTGAGAGTGAAGCTGGTGCTCGAAGCATTGAAGGCCGCCTGTTCTGCTGAGGAAGCCGGCGTCACTTGGTAAACCCCTTCTCTGATTCGATAGGTCTTCCCGGCGGACACATCGACGGTCAACGTGCAACGTTGCCCATCCTTGGAGCACGCCAACGCGGAGTGTGCTCCCATCGGTATCACCTGCGTGATCGATGTCAGTCCCAACGCACGGCGAAGAAAGGCAGCCATCTGCCCGCGCTCGATGTCTTCGAGTGGACAGAAGTTCGAATTCGTGGGGGGGTTGCACCCAAGGGTGATCCCGGCCGTGGCAATCGAGTTGATGTCGTTTTCGAAGATCGAATCGTTGTCGTCATTGAAATGATCTGTTGTTGAGGCGGGCAGATCGAGGGCCCGTGTCATGAATGCGGCCATCTGGTCACGCGACACTTCTGAGTCAGGGCAGAACCGGTTGTTCGCCGGTGGGTTGCAGCCCCTGGTTATTCCGGCGGCGGCGACGGCGTTGATATCCGCTTCGAATGTCGAGGAGTCGTCGTCGGTGAAGAAGTCGGTACTCGAACTCGGGAGGTTGAGGGCCCTGCGGAGGAAGGCCGCCATCTGGCCCCGTTTGATCTCGTCGTCGGGGCAGAATCTCGTGTTGCTTGGGGGATTGCACCCCCTCGTTATGCCGGCCTCGGCAATCGCATCTATGTCGTCCTCGAAGATGTTTCCGTTGTC
Source organism: uncultured bacterium (assembly GCA_963751005.1). Lineage (GTDB taxonomy): Bacteria > Actinomycetota > Acidimicrobiia > Spongiisociales > ZC4RG35 > JANQRA01. Next base: position 1,976,320 of record CAVVSY010000004.1, on the reverse strand, counting down.
ATCGATGAAGTGTCCGGTCAACACGATGCCTTGGGCAGCCGGAGCCGCGATCAAGGCCGCGGCCAATCCGGCGATCACGATGACGACGAGGATCGACCATCTCCTCACGAGATCTCCAGAGTGGCGAGCACGTCATTGACCTGGGGGACCAACTCGGCCCGGTCGAGATGGGAACCGAGCACGACATAGAGACAGAAGGCACGCCCCTGCTCGGTGAAGAACCGCTGTGCGCCGCTCTGTCCGGGAATCCCATGTTGCAGCGCCTGTCGATCGAAGTCCTCGGGTGACAGCTCCCGGGGGATCCCCTGCTCTTGAAAGAGCGGAGTGCCAACGCTATCCGGGCCATACTCGAATAGCACGATCATGATGTCGTCGGTGTTCATGAGCTCGGTGGCGCCTGAGCCAAATGATCCGCGCTCGGGGGGCAGAGGGAAGGTGCCCATGTGGAGCAGGGTCGGCCGGACCGCGCCAGACGAGAGCTGGGGGAAGCCACCACCATCGATCGAGGCCTCCCAGCCGGAGGGAACCTCGACGGCGATGCCGGAACGGGATAGACGGCTCATAGGAGCCCTGCCAGGAGGACGGTGGCACCCAAGGTCGAGAACGAAACGGCCGAAACGGTCCGAACAACCGGTCCGGCGACAGCCAACCGGCGGTTGAATGTCGTCAGACGAGATGGCCGGTCTACCCAACCTGCCAGGATCAGCGGAACCGCGCGACCCAGACCGAAGATCGCGCCAATCAAGGCCCCCCACATCGGTGAAACGGTGAGGTATGCGGCGACGTAGGTGGCATAGACACCCCAGGTCACGACATACGTCATGAGCCCAAGACCCAACTCCAACCCAAACGCCCCGCCGTAGACCCATCCCCGGTAGGCACCGATCCAAGTCTCGTTGACTTGACGTGCCGGCCCCGGAGCCCGCACCTTGGACAGGTCGAGAATCCCGGCGAGCAAGGCGATGATTGCGGTAACAGCGAGCAGGGTCGTACCTGAGAGGGTTGCTGCGGTCGCCGACCCGATTAGGCCCAGAACCGCCCCGACCGCCGAACCGGAGACGACGGCTCCGAGTGTGAACGCGCTCACCGTGATGGCCCATCGATTGTGTCGTGCCCGCTCACCGAGCGGGTGGATGCTTGACAGCATCGACTCACCTCACGGGGACCAGGTCGAACGCACTGCTGCGATGAGAGCCAGTAGCAAAGCAAAGACGACTTGTCCTGTCATGAGTCGAGAGGGTCCCTGTAGAGAGAAGGATCACCCGGGTCGACGCCGGAACTGCTGAGGCTGGCGTCGGTGAAGCGTTCTCGGCCCTTGGTGCCGAGTCGGGTCGGGTCGGAGTCGGCAGCTGACTGTTTGAGCAGGTCGCGAAGGTGGCTCATGTTCGTGGAGGAGCCTTCACCGATGATGCCCCCTCGAGAGTCCACGAGCATGAAGTAGGGGGTGAGAGGAACGCGAAAGTCGTCCCAAGCCTCATCGGACATCACGACTGTGACGATGCCGGGGGGCGAGATCACCCACTTTGGCGGGGGACTCGCTTTCTGGGCCCTTGGTGACGATCACGGGCCTGGTGCTCGGTGTAGGGAGCTGAGGGCTTCCCGCGAGCTCGTCCCAGAACACCCGACAACTGGCGCATCCGGTGGAGAGGAATGCCAGCAGGGTTTCTCCGCGACCTTGATTCAAGCTCACACTGACCGCCGTCCCCGCTGGATCGAGTCCGGCTATCTCCTGGGAAGGTGCTCGTCCCAGACCGGTAACTTTGAGCCTTTGAGCACGGCTCTCGTCCGAGTCGCTAGATGGGTGCGCACCGAGACGATCGAGCTCACGCAGGATCTCGGCGTGACTCTTGAGAAGCCCTGCCACCAACACCAGCAGCAGGAGGATCACCACCGCTTCGATCACGATCACCGCTGTCATCAGGCGTTTCTCCCCCAGGACAGTGGTAAGCCATTTGCATTCCCGAAACTGAACGTTGCGATGGGTCCATTGGGAAGGACATTCCGCACTTGCCAGGTCCCGGAACTCACCCACCCGACGCCCGTAGCCCCGTTTCCATCCCAGTCACCAGTGACGGGTCGACCGGTGCCGGTCCCGAAGGTGAAGTCGTAATCGGCTGCCCCCGCCGACGTCGAATTGCGGAGAATCCAGCGGTTGCCCCTGACCACCCCGATGCCGGTGCGGCCGTTCCCGTCCCAGTCACCCACCACCGGGATGTCACCGGGCTGGCCAAACGTGAAATCGTGAGCGATCGATGATCCGCTTCGATTGGAGTTGCTCAGCAGCCAGCGATTCCCTCGTACGACCCCAACGGTGTGCACCCCATTGCCGTTCCAGTCCCCGATCACCGGGATGTCGCCGGCTCGGCCGAACTCGACGACCAGGTCGGGGTCTCCTGGACCTTCGACCTGACGCAGATACCACACGAGGTTGTCGTCGGTGCCCGCGACGCCACGCCGGGTGCCACGAACCATCCCTGCCGTGCGAACGCCCGAGTTCGAATAGTCGGCCATCACCGGGAAGTCCCCTGGTAACCCGAAGTCGAACGTCGAGACGATCGTGTTCTGCAGGCCGTTTCCGAGCTGCCACGTGGCTCCCGTCAGCACCGCCGGACGCGCCGCATACGGCCCCTTTGGAGTCGAATCGGGATGCACGCCAGGTGCCTCTGAAGGCGAACCGTGGGTGTAAGTGCTTTGAGAGACTGCGTCGGTGGTCCGACACGAGGAGTCCCATTCCCACGGGGGGATACAGGTGACGACTCGACACACGATGGCACCGATGCAAGGTTCTTGGTTGTTGCATTGCCCATAGCGGAACCGGGTGCAGCCCGTTTTTCTCTCAGCGCAGTTGTCGTGGTTGCAGTGGCATGCGAAATCGGTGCATGTCGAGGCACATGTCCCGGAAGCACCACAACCACAGGAGCACTCCGCTCCGTGGCAGTCCATGTAGTAGCGACTGTTGCCATCGCAGTAGGTGTTGCCTTCTGCCCGCCACCACCCGCCGACGATCGCCCCTGGTGGGCAGGTGTTGACGCCGTGGACATTGGCACAGAAATCGGTCCACCCATCGTTGCACTTCGTCCCGGAGCCACAGTCGGACGGGATGACCGCCGCCTCCGCGGTGAGGGGCCGGAGGATGAAGGTTGCGGGAGCGGCGACGAGGGCTGTGCCAACCATGGCAGCTCTCCGGAGGAAACCGCGCCGTGATGTTCGTGCATCGAGGAAGCGTGAGGCGGCTCCGACGAGACGGGTGCTCATCTCGCCGCTAGAGCCCGAAGTTGCGGGAGACGCGTCATCAGGAGATACGACGCGTAGACCCCTGTGGCCGTGAACACGCCATACAAGGCCAATTCCCCCGCGGTCAGTGTCCAGTTGATCGGGCCCGATCCGCTGATCGCAACGAGTGCGAGGGAGATCGTGGCGACGCCGTTGTAGATCACGTGGATCGGGTCCGGGGGAGTATCCTCACGACCGAAACACCCGCATGACTGGACTGGTATCCGGTTGCGCACTGCCGCGAACGTGAACGCGGTGAACCCGGCGTAGGTCAGAGCTGCAATCCAAACAGCCCAGCCTCCCATCAGGCCAGCGACTAGAGCCACCGACACCTCGAAGAGCCCCAAGAGGTAGATCGTCCATCTCGACGCGGGGAGTCGAGCGGCTCGCATGGCTCCCGAGGTGGGCCCGGGATCGATGAGCTTGGCGACACCGCCCAAACCCAGCAATCCGAGGGCGATGGCTGCAAAGGCTTGTGCAACCACAGGGGCAGAGTAACTGTGGTGGTGTTGAGAGCCAACGTTTAGTAGAGCAGTGGAACCAGCGTTACAAGCACCACTATCACCAGGGCGGTGATGGGCAGACCTACCTTCACGTAGTCCGAGACGCGATAGCCGCCTGGGCCGAAGACCATGGTGTTGGTCTGGTAGCCCAACGGAGTGAGGAACGAAGCAGAGGCCGCGATCGCCACTGCCACAGCCATTCCCCGTGGGTCGACACCGGCAGACGCTGCCGACTCGATGGCGATGGGGAACATCAGGAGGGCAGCAGCGTTGTTCGTTATCAGTTCTGTCAGCGCGATCGTGGCCAGAACCACCCCGAGCAGGACACCGACCTCGCCAATGGGGCCGAATGTAGAGATCAGCCCGTCGGAGATCGCCGCGGCAAGACCCGAGGCCTGGACTGCGGCCGCAAGGCCGAAGGCAGCCGCGATTACTCCCAATACGTCGAGATCGAGAGCGAGCCGTGCTTCATCGGGAGTGAGGACTCTGAGCACGATCATGAGAAGTGCGGCGACGAGCGCAGCATGGAGTATGGGAACCCACCCCACGGCGGCCACGACGATCATGGTGACGAGGACGACCAAGACTGGAACACGGCCGGGCGCGACTGGTTCGGTCTCCTCATCGAGCCGCGAGATCACTAGAAAGTCGGGCCGGTTCCGCCACCGGGTGGCGAAGTCCGAGTCGGTCAACAGGACGAGGGCGTCTCCGGCACGCAATGACACCTCTCCCAACTTTGCGTCGAGTCGAACCCCGGCGCGGTGAATGGCCACAACGGCCGCCTGATAGCGAGACCGGAAACCAGATTCCTTGAGGCTGGTCCCCACGAGCGGGCTGTCGTGTCCGATCGCAACGGTGAAGTAGCTGACACCTGGGGTGGTGAGGGCATCGATGTGGTCCTTGCTGACGTGGTCGAGCCCTTTGATGCCCTGCAAGTCGAGCACGTGATCGACACGGCCGACGAATCGAAGTCTGTCCCCACCACGGAGAATCGTGGTTGGTTGGGCAGGGGCGATGACAGTGTCTCCCCGCTCCAACGAGGCCAGGAACACGTTGCTCAGATGGCGCAGCCCGGCAATCTCCACGGTGACACCATCGAGAGGCCCGTTTGGCTCGACTGCCATCTCGATCGAGAAGTCGCGGGCGATCTCGTCGAGGTCGGCTTGAGTCGATCGCGCTCTCTTGAGGAATCGCGGGGCGAGGGCAACCACGAGGATCACTCCAACGACAGCGATCGGAAGGCCCATGACTCCCGTTTCGAAGAATCCGAGAGGTTCCAAACCGAAGTCCTCCATCTGCCCGGCGACGACCAGGTTGGTCGATGTTCCGATGATGGTGAGGAGGCCACCGAAGATGGCTCCATAGGACAATGGGAGCAGAAATCGCCCGACCTCCATCCTTCGCTTCCGAGCCCACGCCGAAATTTCCGGAATCATCATCGCCACCAGGGGGATGTTGTTCATGAAGGCGGAAGCGAAGGTGACGGGAGCCAGCATCCTCAGCATTGGCCGCCGCACATTTCCGGTGTCGCCCATCACGGACTGCGTGAGCGGGCGAATCGCGCCCGTCTTGGATATGGCCCGTGCCACGACGAAAAGGGCTCCGACCGTGAATGGTGCCGGGTTGGAGAACCCAGAGAAGGCTTCGGATGCGTCGACCACGTCCAGCAAGAGGAGCACGACGACACCGCTGAAGGTGAGGACCGCGGGGGACGTGATCCCCGCGACTAGGCCAATGAGTATCGAGACGACGACCGCAGCCGTGATCCAGGCATCGGCACTCATCGGCCGAGTAGGCCAATCGTGACGATCTCTTTTAACCTCTCATCGTGGCCAGCACAGTTTCGAGTCATCTTCAAGCCCTTCAGTCCGAGTCGATCCACATAATCAGGGAGGCCGTCGCCGAGTCCGAACGCCCCGTGTTGCTGTTCTCCGGCGGAAAGGACTCCGCTGTGGTCCTGCATCTGGCGGTCAAGGCATTCTCGCCTGCCCGTCTGCCTTTTCCAGTCATGCATGTCGACACCGGCCACAATTTTCCGGAAGTCTTGGAATTCCGGGACCGGGTCATCGACAGTCTCGAGGCCCAACTTATTGTGGCATCTGTGCAAGAGGCGATCGACCAGGGTCGTGTTGTGGAGGAGACCGGGCCCCGCGCGTCGAGGAATCGACTGCAGACCGAATCACTGCTCAACGCGATCGAGAAGCACCGGTTCGACATGGTGTTCGGGGGTGCCCGCCGCGACGAGGAGAAGGCCCGGGCTAAGGAGCGAGTCTTCAGTTTCAGAGACGAGTTCGGGCAGTGGGATCCGAAGAACCAGAGACCTGAGTTATGGAGTTTGTACAACGCCAGGATCAGGGTCGGTGAGCACATACGGACCTTCCCGATATCCAATTGGACCGAGATGGACATCTGGCAGTATGTCCGGGACGAGGAGATCGAGCTCCCCACCGTCTACTTTGCCCATACTCGTCGAGTGTTCGAGCGGGACGGGATGCTGATGGCGGAGTCGCCATTTCTGAGGGCGATGGATGGCGAAGAGGTCATCGAGGCCCAGGTCCGATTCCGGACCGTCGGTGACATGACCTGCACCGGCGCCCTCGAGTCGTCGGCATCGACCCTCACCGCTGTGATCGACGAGGTCTCGGCGAGCCGCATCACCGAGCGGGGAGCCAGCAGGGCCGACGACCGAACCGCTGAGGCCGCCATGGAAGATCGGAAGAAGGAGGGCTACTTCTGATGGAGTTGGTTCGGATCGCAACCACCGGCTCGGTGGACGACGGAAAGAGCACACTGATCGGTCGGCTCCTCTATGACTCGAAGCAGATCTTCCAGGACCAGTTGGATGCTGTCGAGGATGCCAGCAGACGGAGGGGCACCGATTACCTGGATCTGGCTCTCCTCACTGACGGTCTTCGCGTGGAGCGCGAGCAGGGGATCACCATCGATGTGGCGTACCGCTATTTCGCCACCCCGAAACGCAAGTTCGTGCTGGCCGACACCCCGGGGCACATCCAATACACCCGCAACATGGTCACCGGATCGTCGACTGCGAACATCGCATTGATTCTCGTCGACGCTCGCAATGGTGTTCTCGAACAGACCAGACGGCATTCATTCCTGGCCTCTCTCCTCGGGGTCCCCCATTTGGTTCTCTGTGTGAACAAGATGGATCTGGTCGACTGGTCGCAGGATCGTTTCAACGAGGTTGTCGAAGACTTCCGGGACTTCGCACGACGTCTCGACATCCACGACCTCCGCTTCGTCCCGGTGTCAGCTCTCAAGGGCGACAACATCGTGGACCGCTCCGCCAAAATGGAGTGGTATCACGGCCCGACGGTTCTCGAGTTGCTCGAGGACATCCACATCGGGTCGGACGAGAACCTGATCGATGTTCGATTCCCCGTGCAGTACGTCATCCGCCCCCATCGTCACGACTTTCCCGACTATCGGGGATACGCGGGGAAGATCGCAGGCGGTCTGTTGAAACCCGGGGACGAGGTGATGGTACTTCCGAGTGGGTTCAGCTCACGTATCGCGAGAATCTCGACGTACGAGGGCGATCTCGAAGAAGCAGGCCCGCCACTTTCCGTAATCGTGACCCTCGAAGACGACATCGACATCTCCCGAGGCGACATGATCTGTCGGCCGCACAATCAGCCGCACTCATCCCAGGACATCGACGCGATGATCTCTTGGATGTCGGACGGGCCGCCGCTCCGAGAGGGATCGAAATACTCGATCAAGCACACGACACGTTGGGGCAAGGCAATGGTCAAGGACCTCCAGTATCGACTCGACGTGAACTCTCTGCATCGGGACTCGGAGGCGGATCGACTCGGGCTGAACGAGATCGGAAGGGTGAGACTCCGTACCACCACCCCGTTCTTCTTCGACGAGTACCGCCGTAACCGGGAAACCGGCTCGTTCATACTTGTTGAGGATGGCTCCAACAACACCGTGGGAGCGGGGATGATCACCGGTCCGGCGGCGTGACCGAGAATGTCGTCTGGCACGCTGGGAACGTCGACCGGACAGCCAGAGCAGAGATAACCGGAGGAGTCGGGATCACCGTCTGGATGACGGGTCTCTCGGGGAGCGGGAAGTCGACGATCGCGAACTTGGTCGAGGGTCTGTTGGTGAGTCGAGGTCGAGCAGCCTACGTGCTGGATGGCGACAACCTGCGTCACGGCATCAATGCCGACCTCGGGTTCTCCAAGGAAGACCGGTCCGAGAACGTGCGTCGTGTGGGTGAGGTGGCGCGGCTCATGGCCGACGCCGGCATGGTGGCCCTCGTCCCCGTCATATCGCCATATCGGTCGGATCGTGCGCAGGCACGCAGCATCCATGAGAGCGTCGGGCTGAGCTTCGTCGAAGTCTTTGTCGACACTCCCATCGATCTCTGCGAGGCCCGAGACCCAAAGGGGTTGTATGCCCGAGCACGAGCCGGCGAGCTGAGTGGCATGACGGGGATCGATGATCCGTACGAAGCCCCCGACTCACCGGAAATCCGGATCGACGGTGCGATGACGTCCGCGGAAGAGGCCGCCGAAATGATCGTTGGGGGACTGACCCTATGACACAAACCACGTCCCCGACGTACTGAGTCGAGTCGTCGTCGAGCACGCTCCACCCCATCTCGGACGTTCACCGGTCCACCGCTTGCTCGGGGGCACGACATTGTCGGGATCTGTGCACGATTCGAGGGTATGGCCGTCAAAGTTGCATCCAGGGGTTTGTGATGCGAAACCTCGGGTACGAGGTGCCCGTGAGGATTCCGTAGTCGTTCAAGAACCAGGCGAGTTGGGCCGATACACCGGGTTTGTCCCCCACATCAGGAGATGCTCTTGCGCCGAGCGCTAATTCTGGTCGTAGCGATCGTCGCGACCTCTGTTCCCACAAATCCCGCCCAGGCCGCCGGTTTCGATCCAAACGAGATCCTCTACCCGGTGGTAGGCAACAGTTACTTCTCCGACACCTTCGATGCTCCGCGGGTCGGTCATCTCCACGAGGCCACCGACATCATGACCTACGGTGTCAAGGGTCTCCCCGTGGTCGCGGTGGCTGATGGGGTCATCGATTGGATGAGTTCGACGTGTTGCGGACTGTCGGTTGACCACGGTGGCGGCTGGGAGACCTGGTACATCCACCTCAACAACGACACTCCGGGGACCGATGATGGCAAGGCATGGGGGATCGCCGATGGACTAGGACGTGGCAGCCAGGTCACGGCGGGCCAGGTGATCGGATGGGTTGGCGATTCCGGCAATGCTGAGAGCACCGCTCCACATCTCCACTTCGAGATCAAGAAGGATGGAGTCAAGCTCAACCCATATCCATACCTTCTCCGTGCTCAAGAGAGCTATGTGGGTCAATTCCGTGATGACGAGGACTCGATCCACCAGGCCAACATCGACAAGATCTACAAAGAAGGCATAACCGTTGGATGCAACCCTCCTACCCGTGACCGCTACTGCCCGAGTCGCACCATCACCCGGGGAGAGATGGCAGCCTTCATCTCACGTGCTCTTGGTCTCACCGTCGCAGCCGGAGCGGGTGTGTACGCCGACACCCCCGGGCACCTGTTCGAAGTGGACATCAATCGAATCACGACTGCAGGGATCGGTTTCGGTTGCTCCTCCAACAACTACTGCCCCGACCGCCCGATCCTACGGGAGGAGATGGCAGAGATGCTGGTAAGAGCCTTTGGCTATGACAACCCGACCGGTGGCGACTTCTTTGTCGACGACGGGGCCAGTCCCTTCCAAGATTCCATCAACAAGCTCGCGAACCACAGAGTAACGCTCGGCTGTAATCCCCCGGAGAATGATGAGTTCTGCCCGACTCGCACCCTATCCAGGGCGGAAATGGCTTCGTTCTTCGTCCGGGCCCTCGGTCTCTAGGTCTAATCGGCGGGGAGACTGTTCTTGGGCTGCTGGATTGGAGTGGGCTAGCCGGTGGAACCTTGGGGTCGTTGATGACTGCGGACCGGATGACCTCGGTGGGCGTGGAGGGATCCGGGCGGCTGCCAAGTGCAGCGAACGTTCGGTTCTTCGCTCCACGCGAGGATCAAAGAGGACTCGGCGAGGTGCTGAGCGGACTGTCACACTCAGATCAGGAGGACCAGCTGCTGTCCATCGCTCGAAACCACCGTTCACCCGAGGTAGCCAGCAACTCGGGGTCCATGAGGAGCGCATGACGAGACTGGCATGGAATGGTGATTGCAGTCAAGCGTCGATCGAGCACGAAGAGGTGAGGTAGTACCTTGCTACGACAATGACACCTGACGACTTCGAGCACCCCGACCTGGTACCGGAGTATGTCCAGTCGCTGCAAGATCAGGCTGACGCACTCCGATCGGCCAATCAGCACCTAAGGTCGCGCGTGCTACGGCTCGAGAAAGAACGCGAGGAGCTCCGGTCCAGAGCCGCCAAACCAAGAAGGCGCTCTGGCCGGGGAACCTCCCCCCTCGAACGCCCAAAAGAAACGCCGGACAATTCCATCGACATTCCAGATGTCGGCCGCATCGGTGACCTTCGACTTCCCCCCCCGGCTCCGACCAGAGCGGACCTCACGGTGGCAACGATCCTCGACGAATTCAGTCGAACGGCATTCCAGTATGAAGTCGACTTGGTCGAAGTCGAACGAGAGGGCTGGGAGGCGTCGCTAGAGGCGAGAGTCCCCGACGTCCTCCTCGTCGAGAGCGCCTACGGAGGTTTCAAGGGCTCGTGGGCCGGTCAAATCGCACGTTTCGGGCGACCATCGGATGATCTGGCGGGACTTGTGGAGTGGTGCAAGGCACGGGGGGTACCGACGGTCTTCTGGGTGAAAGAGGATCCCATCAACCACGACTGGTTCCTCGCTTCGGCCTCGTTGTTCGACGTCGTGTTCACCGTCGATTCGAACTGCATCGACTCGTACCGGCGACGACTCGGCCATTCCCGGGTGGGTGTCCTCCAGTTCGCAGCGCAGCCCGCGATCCACCACCCACCCCAGAACGGTTCGCGGGTCGATCGAGTTGCATTTGCCGGTTCGTACTACGCCTCGAAGCACCCGGCGCGTCGAGTGCAGATGGAGCAATTGCTCGGCCCGGCACTGGAGTTTGGGCTCCACATCTTCGACCGAATGGATAAACAGACCGACCCTCGGTTTGCATGGCCACCCGAATACCTGTCACACGTCATCGGATCACTCAGCTACCCGCAGACTCTGGAGGCGTATCGCCGATACGCGGCCTTTATCAACGTCAACACCGTGACCGACTCTCCCACGATGTGTGCGCGACGTGTGTACGAGTTGTTGGCCTCGGGGACCCGTCGATCTCGGGACCGTCCCAGGCCCTATCCGGGGTGCCGGTTGAGATCGCTGGCAGCTCCGAAGAGACTCGGGCGCTGTTGGCGCGCGCCGCGGCTCACAGCTCCGAAGAGCGGCAGGCGTGGGCCCATCAGGGCAACCTGGTCCGGGACCGGGTCGAGTCGATTCTGGGCGCTCTATAGGCCCGAGATCACATCTCCCACCGGGTACATTGCGTAGTGATTGTCCCGAGAACTTCACCTGATTGGCGCGGCCCGAATTTCATGAAAGCCGGACCTGTCGTCCAGGCTCTTGCCAATCGCGGGGCACGCCCGTTGCTCGTCCACACCGGTCAGCACTACGACCACGCACTCTCCGAGGTCTTCTTCGAACAGCTGAAGCTTCCACGGCCTGACATCAATCTCGGCGTGGGATCAGGGAGCCATGCACAGCAGACGGCCGCACTGATGGTTGCCATCGAAGCCACTCTTACTGCCGAGGTTCCCTCACGTGTCGTCGTCTACGGAGACATCAACTCCACGTTGGCTGCTGCGGTCGTGGCAGCCAAGCTCCAGATCGAGATTGCCCACGTGGAGGCCGGGCTCAGGAGCTTCGATCGTTCCATGCCTGAAGAGATCAACCGCATAGTCACAGACGCACTCAGTGGTCTCCATTTCGTGACCAGCCCTGAGGGTGTCGATCAGCTGATCAAGGAGGGCGTCGCGCCTCATGGCATTCATTTCGTCGGCAATCCGATGATCGACACACTGACGCGATTCAGGGACACGCTCGACGTGGACGCGATTCGAGCTCGCTTTCGCCTGAGTAACGCTTACGGGGTTGCGACGGTGCATCGGCCTGCAAACGTCGACGATCCGGTCGCCGCCAGAAACTTAGTTGCGGCACTTGCAAGGGTGGCGACCATGGTCCCCCTTGTAGTCCCTCTCCACCCGCGAGGGAGAGACAATCTCGCAAAGGCCGGTCTGCTGGAAGCGCCCGGTGTGAAGGTGGTCGAACCGCTCGGCTATCTCGACTTCATGGCCTTGATGGTTGGGACGAGTCTCGTCCTGACCGATTCAGGCGGCATCCAAGAGGAGACGACGGTCCTCGGTATCCCTTGTCTCACACTCAGGGACAACACGGAACGTCCCATTACCGTGACAATGGGGACCAACACATTGGTCGGTGCCGACCCGCAAAGGATCTGGGAAGCAGCGGTCATGGCATTGGAAGACCCACCGGCAGGCGCTGTGCCGCCACTGTGGGACGGGCATGCGGGTGAGCGGATCGCCGACATCCTCATCACCGATGAGCCGCAGAGGCTGTGAACGAGGCGCCTGGGGTCATTCGGCATTGCCGGTCGAGTGACCTGACAGCCGCACGACCGCGGCTCCCTTCTCGAATGAGTGACGATCTATCAACAACTCCGGGAACTCTTCTCTCCAACGGGCGACCGTCTCTTTCTCTTCGTCTCGTATCAGGTCATCGAGCACGAGGACCGCACCGGGCGCCAGCCGGGGCCTAAGTATCGGGAGAGCCGGATAGCGCGCCATTGGCGCCGTCGTGCCGGGAGGGCCGTCGACGAAGACGAGGCCGATATTCTGGAGGTCTGTGATCGCCGACTGGGAGTACCAAAGACCCTCGTATGAACCCAGCTCGACACTTTCCAATGGGGCGAGTCGAACCTCGGCGACGTCCTCCACACCGCAATCCGACAAGAGACGTTCTGTCTCGGCGGCAAACCCCGGATCGTGCTCCAGTGACACTATGTGGGTGCTCAGTCCGGCGGAGCGACAGGCCATAGCCAACCAGACCGTCGACGCCCCGCTCCCGCATTCCAGGATCAACTCGGGTTGAAGACGCCGCGTCTCCCTGACCAGGAACGCGATCACATCTGGGGAAGCCGCCCAACCTCGCAGAGGGGGCGTTGGCCCGGTTACCGAAATCAGGTCCCGCAGTTGAAGGTGTGCCTCCAACTGCCGGTATGTGGTCGATATGTCTCGTTGCAGGGCTCCCTGGGTTTCTCGGATCTCTCTGATGGCTCGATCCGTCTGCTCATGGCGAGCGACATTCAAGGGGCTCTCGATCTGCGCCAGAACTCGTCGCAGGGCATCGGCATTGGACCTGGACAGGCTTCCGAGCCTGGATACGTCAGCGGCGATCCTGGCGACGGACCCCCGCATTCGATCGCTGGTCTTGATGAGAAGCCGCTTGCTCGTCTCGTCCCGTTTTGCAGAAGCTGCGACCATCGACCGGATCGCCGAGTGCAGTCTCATCGATCGCCGTCTGACATCGATGGCGAGGAAGAAAACGGCGGCGAGAACCAAGGCAGTCAGAACGACCCCGAGATCTGCCTCACCGAAGGCGACCCCGACAACCGCGCCTGCAACGAGTAGGACTGTCGCCAAAAGCAAGACGAGTAGGCCCCGATCTCGTGGTCTTCGTCCCCCCACCCCCAAAACAATTGGAACCGAAGAGTTGTCGCCCGATCGCGTTGCGTTGCCTCTTCGTCGCGAACCGTCGGTCCTCTCGCCTTCTCGCGTCTGGGAGGCGGTCGACTCTCGCAACGCGGCACGCATCTCCTCCAACTCGGCGTGGACCCGGGGTGCCTCCCTCAAATACGCCATCACCATGGCAGGCCGGTACTCGAACTCAGGAAGGCCCTCGGATGCGGGGTTGGCGATGAGGCGAAGCATCTCCGAGACCTGAAGTGCGCCTTGCAGGCTCTCCAACGTGGTCGCCACCCCAGTTTCCTCGCTGGACGGCTCCACCCGCACGGAGATGATATCTCCCTGGACGGCGACGCCGGATGCCAACCACCCGGAGAGGGACTGGGCAGCCGGATCCTCGAGAATGTGGCTCGAAGGCCCAGGCCTCACTACGAGATGAATCTTCGTTGCCGGCCCGGCACCGGATCGTGCCAACGACAGGGCGTCTCGCAACCAGTCGAGGTCGGTGACATCGCATTCGATGAGGATGTCGTGCCACGACGTCGCGGCAACCTTATCTCGGGTTTGCGTCGTCAAGTGCTCGTCGACCAGGGATGTCACATCCATGCTCGCTAGCCGTGCCAGAGCCTCGGCGCCTTCCATAGACCTGGCGAGGATCAGAGACTCGAGCTTCACGACGGGGCCTTCCGGTCAGAGTGCGCACCTCGCTCAAGTGAGGAGCTCGACGCGGTGGAGTCGCCGCTCGTCGCCAAGAGTTGCTCCAGAACCCCTTCAGCTTCCTCGATGGAGCCGTGACGACTCGTGTACTCGGCGTCGAGGCGCGACAAGGTGCTGCCTTGATCGACGATAGCCCAGATCGGCGTGCCGCTTCCTCTGTAGTCACTCCACTTCGAGGGCAGGTATGGATTGACCCCATGAGATGTCGACGCCAAGGTGTCTTCGACAATCAGACAGTCGTACTTGGTCGTCAGGTTCAGGAACTCCAGATATCCGACCGTTGGCTTCGTCGTGACGACACCAGCCAATCCATGGCCTTCCAAAGCCGCAGCGATGGCTTCCAGATCGTCGGTGTACACATCGACCGCGACCTTGCGCCGAGTCGCGTCCGGGAGTCTCGACACGGCCGCGAGCACGTCCTGTATCGAACGGTTGGGATAGAAACCCCCGAAGTAGGCAAGGTTGGCGACTCCGGGTCGGTCTGGGCCCACTGAGAGCGCGAGATCGTAGAACTCACGGGGCAAAATCGGATGGGGCGCGACCACCGCCTTCTCGCGCACCAGGTCGGTAAGACCGCTCGACTCGCAGTACGACATCATGTACTCGAGCTGTTTCTCGTTGGTGAACACCAGTTCGTCGGCGATGGCATATGGCAAGAGCTCAGCGAGTTCGTAGAGACTGAGCGGTGTCGGGATGTCGATCTGAGTCCAGGTCCGAGCTGTCTCCATCAGTTCTTCGACGAGGTCATCGGGCTCGAGCCTGCCACGTCGGACTCGTCCCTCCACGTCACGAGATAGGGGATCTGAGAACTCGGCAATCCAGTGAGTCGCGGGTACTCGTGCCTTCACCAGTGTGGCCAATACGTGCGACGCCGGCCACATTGCGCGGCTGTAGAGGCGCTCATAAGGCCACCTTGCACCCACCCGATCGATGATCTGATCCCAGCCTGCTTCGCTGAAGGCACGGGCACTCGCCCACTCAGCGAAGGACACCCTCGTCTCGACCGTAATAGTCGCGTCCACCAGACCGTCGACCGTCCGATGCAGAGTGTCGTCGACGCGCCTCACCGACGACATGTCTGCGGTGACGACATCAGCGACGTCTCCCCTCTGCACCATTCGCTTGGCAACTGTCACGGCGCTCGGATCCGAGTATGGGGGAAAGCAGATCGAGATGACCAGCGTGTTCGCCGTGTCGACGGTGAGGACCTCCCAGGGGAAAGACTCGATCCCTCGAGTGCGCACCGCTGAGTTGACCTCGGATCGCCGATCCGGATGACTGTCCAAGAATCTCCGGACAAAGGCGGCCTGGCCTCTCATCAGCGAGTCGATGATTGTGTGTTTCGCCGGGGAAGAGTTCGCGAGCCTGCTGTGCACTGACTCGATCACATCGAGTCGTTCCTCGACGGAGAACTCGAAGCCGAGCTCGCGTCGCGATTGCGACGTGTCTGACACAAGACGGAGGTAGACGGCCTCGTCCTCTTCCGGCACCACCGCGAAGTGGAACGTGTACCTGGCGTATAGAGCCGCGTAGAACGCTATGTCTTGACCACTGGCGAGGCCCGTGTCGTAGAGGAGGCTCTGCGCCCAGTCGGTTGGGATGAGCTTCGAGGCGTTGAAGGTGAGGGCTCGTGGACAGTCCTCAGGTGGTACCACCAGGCCAGCGAGCGGCCGGACCTGGTCGTTGATTCGATTGTGGGTGTCTACCGATCCATCGGGATACACGTCGTCGATCAGCGCTAGCGGTATCTGTCCCGGTGCTGCCGCACGAAGCAAGCCCTCCAGATATCTCGGAGAGACGGTGTCATCGTCGTCCACGAACGTCAGCCAGGGCATCCTCGCCCCGCCGATTCCCAGGTTCAGCGCGTGACAGGCTCCACCGAGAGGAGACGACATCAGACGTAGCTGTAGCTCGGGCATGGTCGCTGCGAACTCCTTGTACGCCACCACTCGCTCGGCTTGTGGGCCGTTCACCACCAGAATCACCTCGAAACGGGCCCGATCCAGGGTCTGTCTGCCCAGGGAGCCGAGAGTGGCGAGCGTCTCGTCCGGGGACCTATAGCTCGCAATGATCACCGAGACCCCGTTGACCTTCCGATCGAGACCGGAACGGCTTACTCCAGGGTGGTCGCCTGTCGCCATTGCCAGGCTCATGAATTCATGCGTCGCCACTCGGGTTCAAGATCATCTCGTGGACTGGCGATAGCTACTCACGACGTCAGCCGCATCCCCATGTGCCATGAGCCTTCCCGACTCCAACCAGATCGCTCGGTCGCAGAACTCGGACACCTTGTTCAGATTGTGGCTCACAAAAACAATGGTCCCCGATTTGGCCAGCAATCCGGCCATCGCTGCGTCACTCTTCTTTCGAAACTCCTCGTCACCAACACTCAGGACTTCATCCAGGAGGAGGATGTCTGGGTCGAGGTGCATGCTTATCGAGAACCCGAGGCGTGCGAACATGCCTGAAGAGTATGTCTTCACGGGCCGCTCGATCGCATGTTCGAGTTCTGCGTAGTCAACTATCTCGTCGTAGACCTCGTCGATCTCTCGTCTACGCAGGCCGGCAGCAAGGCCACCGAGGTAGACATTGCGACGACCGGACAGTTCCGGGTTGAACCCGACCCCCAGTTGAAGCAACGTCGATGTCTTGCCATAACTGATGGCGCGACCCGCATCCGGTCTCAAGGTTCCGGCGAGTACACGGAGAAGGGTGCTCTTGCCGGCGCCGTTCTTGCCGACCACACCAAAGGCGACTCCTCTCTCCACAGTGAAGCTCACCGAGTCAAGGGCTACCACCTCGGCTCGCTCTTTCGAACCCATTCGCGCCACGGACTTTCGGAAAGTCGGTTTTCGGTCGAGGTACGGACGGAAGCTGACAGTCACGTCCTCCACACGCAGGGCAAGGCTGCTCACAGGTATCTCACCATCCGGTTCTCATACGTGACGAACAACGCCGAGCCCACGAGGAACAGGCCGAGCGCCCAGATAGCACTGATCGCAAGCATCTGTGGCTCGAATGGGTACCCCAGCAACGCCGTCCGGTACATGCCAATCAGGTGAAACATCGGATTCAGTTCGACCAGGGTCTGGATCGCTGCCGGCTGGCTTTCGAGGAGAGTCGAGGTCCAGATGACGGGGGAGAGATACAGCCACAACCTCGTGGCATACGGAAGGAGATTGGTGATGTCCCTGAACGGCACAGCCATCCGTGCCACGAGGGCGGCGAGACCCAGGTTCATGAGAAGCTGCAAAGGGACCAAGACCAACAGCCATGCGAGCCCTGCGCTCGGCCAGATGCCCACGGTGACGCCCGAGATCACGAAGAAGACCCCGAGCGATGCCAGGAATCCCACCCCTGACTCGATGATGGCAGATAGGAGAAGCACCATTCGCGGGAACTTGAGGTTCACCAAGAGCTTGGAATTCTGAAGGATGCTGTTGGCGCCACCGGTCATCGACTGGTGGGTGAAGTGAAAGACGAACATCCCGGACAGGAGGTATGCCACGTAGTCCTCTGGTCGGGAGGACCCGGCGAAGATGACCCCGAACACAAGGAAGTACACCAAGCCGAGCAAGAGCGGGTTGAGCACCCACCAAAACAGACCCAGCGCGGTGGAAGCGTTGCGCGCCTTGAGGTTGCCAGTCGCCAGGTACCAGGCAAACTCCCTCCTCGACCACAGATCTGAGACGTAACCCCGAAGACGACGTGCGCGGTAGCCGACTCCTCTGGATTGGGTGACAGTCACAGCCCGATTGTATGGCCGCGAAGTCCGGACCGGCAGTCATGACCGATCCACGAGGTGTTGACGCTCAGGCTGCGCGCCCCAGTCTTGAGGCGCCACAGTTGCAGTACTAGCCGCCAGCGGAGTGACCAAGTCGACTCAGCGCCGATCCCGAGCGATGCGCGCCGCCGATCTCCGCCCTTCGGGTCGTCAGCCGTTCCGGGTGAGCTGGCGAGGAAGTTTGTCGGGTTGCTGGCCTTGGTTCGCAGCCGAGCGAGGTCCAGCGTGTGACCTGAGCCTTTACGAGTTTGCGGCAGTCAAACCACAGTCCTCGCGGGCCCTTGATCTCTAGGCCGAGCTGCTTTCGGTCACGTCGTAATAGCGTTGGATGATTCGTCGCCGCTCGTCCAGGTAGTGCTCAGATCCATTGGCTATGACATGCTCCACGGGCTGTCCTGAACGGAGGTCTTCCATCGTCACGGTGCGCAGCAGGGCCAGATCGATGGCGCTGCCTCGGGGTTCGTAGCCCACGCGATCGACGATCCGCACCTGGTTCTTCTCATGGACAGGGGTCGGGGCCCGGCCCATCGTGGTCTTGAGTCTCTGCACGCGCTCGTCGCCGAGAGCGGCTTTGGCCAGGTCCTTGGCGCGTCGTTCCTGCTCGGCGAGAACGACCCGAGTAATTCGACGGCGGCCCTTGAAATCGTCGACGAAGGCAGCGAGGGTCTGGCCTGTCTCCGCGGCTCCTGTCATCATCTCGGCCGTTTCGCTCGCTCGGGATGCCAGACCGAGTCTCGTGTCGTTGTCGAAGAGCGTTGTGAGCTTGGGCTCGAATTCGCCTAGGTCGTCGTCGAGGACCGCCAAGGCGAGACCGGATCCCTCGAGATACCGTGCCCTGGCGCCCTGATCGTCCGTCTTGGTCGAGGTGTTGGCCACCAAGATCGTCGGAAGTCCGGCCGGGATCAGTTCGTGAACGGCGTTGTAGCCGGCAGAGCTGACGGCGAGGTCGAAGGCAGGGAGATACCTTGCCAACGGATACACCCCGGTGAGCTCGGTCACACGACCTGCGACGCCGACCGGGATGTGGTTCAGGGAGACCGCAGACCTGGTGACCGCCACATGCCATCCGCCGGCGGCGCGCAGGATGGCGTCGACAGCGATCATCCCGGGCCCGGCAACGTCACCGAGACGGCCCGAGCCGAGGGTCACCAACGCAATCGGCCCGTCAGGCGGCAGACCCAGGACGCGGCGCGCCTCGAGGCGATCCACTGACCCCAGTGGCTCGACGATGCTGATAGGGCCGACGCGAACGGCGTCGGTGAGTCGCGAGGTGGGTCCGTGATCCGCGGAGCGGGCGAGATCGCCGGGTTCCACCACCAGGTCGAAGAAGGCGCCCTTGCGGAGGGCTGGCTGGTTCGTCTCCATCCACATGCCCCGCCTGAGCCAGACGAAAGCAACTGCGGGCAACCTTGCCGCAGCCCGCGCCAATCCCGAGTACGGCGCCACACCGTCGAAGAGGACGGCACGTGACCCAGTCTCCTCGATGATGGCCACCAGTCGGTCGGCGAGATACGAGTGCCAATTGCGACTTGCGAGCCACGGGAGGTCGTAGCTCATGCAGTACTCGGCGTTGAGGCCGAGAGTCTCGATCAGCGGGAGACCGACCGAGAGCGAAAAGATCGTCGCGTCATGCTCGCGACCAAGCGCCAGTGCAACGGCAGCCTGCCGGGTCAGGTGTCCCATGCCGGTGCCGTTGCTGGTGGCGAGGAGAAAGCTGGTCAACGTGCTTCGCGTGACATGACCCGGGCTCCGGTCATCGACTCATGAAACGAGACTCGAGGTCGTTGGCTGCTGCCGTCTGCAGGGTCCGGAACCTCGACACGGCCTCTCTGATGGCGCCGGCAACCTCATCTCTGCTCGACAGGATCCGGGTGCAGAGCTCGTCGAGGCGGTCCATCTGGTCGGTGCGGATGATGGCCGATTCCTGATCGATCGAGCGGGCGAAATCGCGCATCTTCGGTCGGTATTCCAGGCCGACAAATGGCGTGCCCGCAGCGGCAGCCATGATCGCGGCATGGAGACGTTCGCCCACAACGACGTCGGCTGAGGCAAGGAGAGCCATGGTGTCGTCGATGTCCGCGTAACCGGCCAGGTACTCGACTTCCGGTGCCCCGGCACGTTTCATTATGTCGATTATCCACCTGTCATCCTGGGGAAACGCCGAGAGCATCACCACCTCTCGGCCGTCGGCCCGCACACGGGCAATGAGTCGCGCCAGGGCATCGAACACCAGGGAGTCGTCGCCACCGTGCAGGTTGCCATTGGTGTAGACGGGGCAAATGACCACCCGACCGTCGACCCGCTCCGCATTCTGCGGGACCTCTTAGAGATAGAGCCGGATCCCCGATGATTGGAAGGTCACGTTCGTAGCCCATGGTCCGGAGATTCCGCACTGAATCGGGTCCCCTCACTGCCGCGAAGATGGCCGAGTCGATGAACGTGAACCAGTCGTCCATGGGCTCGGTCACCCCCCAGTACCCGGGGCTTCTGACTCCGGTTCCGAACATCGCCCTCTCGACGACGGCCGACTCCTGTCGAAGCATCCGATTGAGGTAGTAACGACGGCCGTTGATGAGTGTGCCTCCTCCGATCATCAGGAGCTTGGGATCAGTCGGTTCCGCCGAGAACTCACCCCATGGCATCAGCCTCTCGATCGCGACTTTCACGGCTTCATCGCCCAGGTTGTCGTGGCCTATGAAGCCGACATAGGCCACTTGGACCCTCTCAGGCGCCCTTCCCGTGTCGGATGTGGCTTCGCTCTCGTCGGCTCGAGCCTGCTGACGTGACTGACGCACCAACTCCCTGACGATCATCCGAGGCCCGATGCTCGCCAGGTCGGCCAGACCGGGTGGGTGGGGAACGACGGCGACCGTCTCGGGGATACCCACCACCGGGGCGATCACCGTTGACTTGGTGCACCGGTCGAGCACCATCGACCATGCCCGGTTGGCAGGGTCGCTCCAGATCGTTCGATCTTTCATCAGCTCCCGTCTCGTCACCAGGGCGAAGAAGGGAAGCGCGTCTCGTCCGATCTCGGCATCGATCGCTGCGAGGTCGTCGAGTCTCAGGTAGCGGTCGCCGTTCACGGCATATGCGGACCTGACGATCGGGGACGAGGGCTTTTCCTCGAACCGAGATACTGCCTTTCCGAGAAGCTCACCGGGAACCCGTGCCCGAGGGTCGAGGATGGCGACCAGCTCGCCACGGCTCACTCTGATGGCATCGCCGAACCCGCTACTCGAGGTGGTCACCCTCGGGTTGCCGACGGACAGGGCTGTGAATCGCTCCAGAGCCGGTTCGGGACCATGGAAGACGATCTCGACATCGGAATAGGTAGACGACGCGCACGTAGTCCAGGCAGCATCTGCTTCGGCTGCTGACGCCACTGATACCACCCAGGACACTTTCGGGGTGCTGTAGAGGGGGGACGGCGGACCTGGCCGATATGTGCGATGGGGGATCAGGTCCGCCCAGCGGGGGCCTGGGACGGGGCCCGATGACGTCTGGTGGTCCTCATGCGACGTGGAGGCACCCGGCTCATATGCGAAGAAGTGCCCGTCGTTCCAGAGTCTCCATCCAGACAACAAATCGTGGTCCCAGCCAGAGCCCCAAGAGGCCCTGGGAAACGAGACATTCGAGCCTTGGAACGCCGCGAACACGTCGTCGTTTCCCAGGAGACGGCGGGATCCTCGAACCAGTCGTGCTCGGGTTGCGTCCGGGGATTCGCCGATCACCACGACGTTGCCGGCCCGGCGGTGCCAGGCGAGGTGCGCCTCGAGCCACTGCGGATTCGGGATATCCCCGGAGGCCAGAACTGCAATCACGTCGGATCCGTCAGTCGTGGCCATCGCCTCCTCGAGAGTCGCCACTTCGATGACGTCTTCGGCGGCGGACCCACCAACGACTACCACCCTCACCCCCTTCTGGGTTTGAGCCGACAGTGCTTCCAACTGTCCCGATGTCGCCTCTCCTTCGATGAGGACGGTGACGCCGGCAACGACCGCTGGCTGGAGAGTGCGGATAGGCCGGTAGTCGTTTCCACTAGCGCTCCAAGCAGGGGCTGACGGCGTCACGACGACAACGGATGGTCGGCCGGCCTCATCCGATAGAGGCTGCCCCCCAGATCCGCTCTCGCCCACTCGACGCCGACCGCCATCGGGACCTCGTGCTCGTTGCTCGACAAGGCTTGGATCACCGCTTCTTGGTGCTCGAGACGAAAATAGACATAGCCGCGCGCCGACCGCACGGCATCGGCGACGTCGTCTTCTGCACCGCGGCCAATGACGACAGCGTCGATGCTGTGGTCGCGGAACCCGCCGCTCTCGCCGGGTCGGACGGCACGGTCGTCCACACCAGCGGCGACCTCTTCACCGAAGACGGCGATCGTCTGCACGTCAGCATCATCGCGGATCATCGTCGCCAACTCGTTCAATGAGAATGCGGGGGGTCTCTGGTCTATCACCTCTGTTTCCGCCGCAAGCCGGACTAGCTGGTCCACTCGGTGGTCATAGGTGTGACGGGACTTGACCCAGAGCTCTCCTGCCGCGGCGATCGCTCCTGCTTCCCCCGAAGCCACCAGCGATCGAACCTGGGTGAGCGCGTCATCGCCCAGCGCCACGTAGTGCTCATTCCGACGCAACAAGGTGTTGATTCCGGGGGTGGCCTCCGTCAGTAGTAGGGCTCCGCAACCCAGAGCCTCGAAGACCCTCATGGTTATCGGGAAGTGACGCGTGCCCCCTTCGTTGATCACGATCCGTGAATCCCCATAGAGAGCGAGCATTTCTCGCGGAGGCACTCCGTACGCGAATCGGGATGTGATGTCCGGGGCGGACGACAGGGTCTCGACCAGTTTTCGACGGCGGTCGTAGCGACCTCCTTCCCCGCCGATCCCCGCTCCCACCATCGCCACATCGAAGCTTCGGGCGGACCAGGAGGAAAGCGGGAACTCGGTCGTCGGCGGAGCGGCGAACGGAAAACGATGTGTTGGCACCTGGTACCGATGAGCGAGATGCCAGCTGTGGGCCAGCAGCACGCCATCCGCCTCATATCGCGCAGTGAGACGGAGGTTCCCTCCCAGGTGATGTTCGCCGTGGTGAACCCAGAAGAGTGTGGGGGCGTCCATCTTAGCGCCCGTCACCTCAAGAGCGGGAAAGGGACTTTCGACCACAACGACGAACAGGGCCTCTCGCGGTATGGCTTCGCGCTCCAAGCGACCATCCATGGAGATGACTTCCATCCCGGCCCTGTGCATTGCGGCCTCGAGGTAGCGGCCAGGGCTGGTTGGGGAGTGTCGGTAGGCGATGACGCCCACCGCTCCCCGCATTCGTCCCTCCTCGGGCTCGTACGCCGGCCAAGCGGAGGCATGGAGAGGGCCGGGTTGGTTCGTAGTTGGGGAGCTGCCTAGACGGCTCGAACTCGGGGCGAGGGTCACCATGTCCCTGGTTGGGTGCGCCGCCCAAGTGGGGAGACGCATCGCTGGGACATCATCGGGCACCAATCGGAGATCGTCCGACTTGTGGGGGTAGGCCAGGTCGAGTCCTGCCGAGGCAGCTGTCGAGCGCAGGCCCGAGAGGGTGGCTGGTTCGGAAGGAGGTCCTTTGGGATGTCGAAACCGTCGCCACAAAGGCGGCTTTGGAGTGGGAATGATCTTGGGAGTCTCGATCTCGGGCGGGAAGCCGTCTCCGACCTCGCCTCGTGAGATGACCACGACCGAGTGGCCGACCGAGTCGAGCGAGTGTGCCAAAGCGCGAACAGCTGGGTCCTTGTACGCGTTGGATCCGGAGACGATCCCGATTCGCATCTGCCCTGGCGGGCCATCGGTATGGGGGAGAGCATCTCGTGCCCAGATGGCAGCGACGTGGCCAATGTCGAACTTGACCGTCGACTCGGCAATGGCTCGTCGCCCAGCATCGACCCAAGAGCCACGATTCGCAGCGTAGGTGACGACGCTGCTCGGCCATCTCTGTGGTGGGGCTGACCCACTCACGGTCATATATCTCATCCGCT
Organism: uncultured bacterium; assembly: GCA_963751005.1. Classification (GTDB taxonomy): domain Bacteria; phylum Actinomycetota; class Acidimicrobiia; order Spongiisociales; family ZC4RG35; genus JANQRA01. Next base: position 1,952,297 of record CAVVSY010000004.1, on the reverse strand, counting down.
CCAGGCCACGGTCGTATCAAGGGGACCGCTCGAGACGCCATCCCTTCAGCAGGGGAGAGATGAAAGCTCTCGTCGTCTGATGTCGACAGGACGTATCCGATGTTCCGTAGCCATTCGTGCACATCATTGCCTGGCTCATCGAATCGCACCGACTCGCCGGAGGGAGGGTTCGTGGTCGAGCCTGGATCGGATGGATTCGAAGTACTCGAGTTCCTCGGGTCGATCCAGGACCCATTTTGACGTCCACGGGTCGGCCCCCTTCACGTGAAGGGTGAAGCTGGCGTCCATGCTCCTCACCTCCGCGAGCACGTCCAGGGCCAGGTCGAGCCGCTTGCGTGACGAAGAGGCCCCGATCATTCCGATGACGCTCGCGGCGGGTTCGGCTTTGGGGAGGTCGAGGAGGCGAGAATCGACGAAGTTCGGGATGTCGATCACCTTCTGGGACGGCCAACCGGTGATCTCGAGCACCTTCCGGCGGTAATACGGTCCCACGGTCACCACGGTGTCGACTGCCGAGATGTCGATCTCCCTCCAGTAAGGGTGGTCGAGTTCCATCCGGTGCAATCGCACGATCAAGCGCTGGCCCGGGGTCTTGCGTTCTGTCGCGATGACTGCGTTCGGGCCGGCCCACTCGCATATGACGGTATCTGCCCATTCGAGCGCGCTCAGCGTGTTGGGGAGGTCGTGGGCTCGGAACTTGGGCCACTCGTCGACCCTCACGTCGAAACCAAGAGAGCTGAAATGCGGAATCAGTGGGCGGATGAACTTGAGATCGGTGCCTACGATGGCGAGGCGGGTGGCTCTCACCGCTTCAGGGTGCCACGCCATCGGGAACTTCGGTCATCTCCGGGTGGAACCCATCCCACACCGGCTTTGCACCAGCCATGAAGACAGCCTCGTCGGCTTGCCAAGTGTGACCAAACGGTCGCCGGACATAGCAGAACTCCCATCGACTGCCTGCGTATACCGTCGCGCCACCGAGACGCGCCGCACGGAGAAAGCCAGTGTCGATGTGTCTCGGACGATGAGGGAATCCTGCCTGGTCCCACACACTTCTCTTGAATACCAGGGTCGCGCCGTTGAGCGTCCCCGTGACTAACTGCTCTTCGACTCCGGGACGTCTGAGCACCGTCATATCGCGGTCGGCGATGTAGGTGTAATGCGCTCCCTTTCCGACGATGTCGGCTCCCGAGTAGGCGATTGCATAGAAACTGTCCTCGAAGTGAGCGGGGCCGTAGTGATCGTCATCATCGATCTTGGCCAGCAATGGGGCCGAGGTTGCCTCGATCGCGAGGTTTGTGCATTCGCCGAAGCTCCGCGTGGCCGGCACCAGTACGAGCTCGGTGGGTATGACGGCGCCTTCCAGGGCTTGCTCCAACTTGTCCGAAGGGTTGATGCCATGGAGCGCCACGATCAACTCGGTCCGAGGATGGGTCTGCTCCATCACGGCGCGTGACGCCCGCACCACGTCTTCGATTCGGTTGGAGACGAGGATGCCGGCCAATCGCGGGATTGGAGAGCGATGATCCACTCCTGCAATTGTGAGAATCTCACTGGCGCGAACCCACGGAGCGTGATGCCGATAGCCCATTCTGCGTTGTCCGGCAGCGACTCTCGAAGCTTGGGCGCTCTCGGTTTCCATCGGCGAAGCGGAATCCGTGCGTGGCAGAAGACTTGGGGGAAGCACCCGGACCCCCAAACGATCCGCGGCTTCACGATTGGTGGCGACAACCACGTCGTTCGGCCCGAGGTGAGGCCCGAGCCGCGCCATGTCACCGTCAGCCACCCATACGATCAGCTTCTGTCGTGCTGGGGTCGAGAGCCAATTGAAAAAACGATCAGATGTCTCCGAATCGAGCCGCTCGATGACGCCTGGATCGACCACGACCAGGTCGGCGCGATCCAGCTCTGCATTCGACACTGACGAAAAGGATCGTGCGTCGAAGGGCCCCAATGCAACTCGTTGGCCAGGTTCCTCAACGAGCGTTATCACCAGGGTCTCGAACAAGGCCGGCCAGGCATGCCGTGGCTTGGTTGGTTGTTGAAGGTCTGCAACCTCTCTGGTGTCGGCGGTGGCGGCGTCTGTGCCCGAGGGGCCTCCGGCACGGCGACCAACTCTCCGCAGCAGCCTGAACCGAGATTGCTGCTGCTGCTTACGCTCCTCGAGCAGCACGCGGATGCGCTCATTCCGCTCCTCGGCGCGACTCCGCCAGGTGTCGGCGCGTTCCGTCAGATCTACGAGCCGACTTTCCGCCTCCCGCCGACGGGCGCGCTCATCTCGCAACAACTGTTCCAGATCGTCCTGATCCCGTCCTTCGTCCACGATCGGAGGCTAACTGTGACGATCCTGGAACGGACTCACCCAGCCGCGTTCGGCGCGCTCGAGAAACGCAGCCATCGCGCCACGCGTCACCGAGGATTCCGGGCAGAAACGATCATTCGCGGGAGGGTTGCAGCCTTTGGTGATTCCGGCGACGGCGAGTTTGTCGATGTCTCGCTCGAATATGGATCCGTCGTCGTCACGAAACAGGTCGCTCCCGCTGCCGACGGCGAGACCCAGCGAGCGCACCAAGAACGCCGCCATCTGACCCCGGCTCACCAAGGCAGCTGGGCAGTATCTCCTCTCGGCGCAGCCTTGGGTGATGCCTGCTCGAGCCAGTCGATTGATGTCGTCTTCGAATATCGAGCCGTTGTCGTCGTCGTAGTAGTCCTGGTTTGTTGCGGGAAGCTCGAAGGCACGCACCAAGAAGGCAGCCATCACATCACGTCTGACCAGGTCGTCAGGACAGAAGAGGATGTTCAAAGGTGGGTCGCAACCTCTCGTGATGCCATGGAGGGCAGCCCACTCGATCTCTGCCTCGAAGAGATGCCCGACGGCGTCGGCGAACCTGTGCGTTGCACTGCGACCCAGGTTGAGACGGCCGCCTGGGACGCGTGCGACAACATGGCTCGGCTCGTCGGTGAACTGGATGAGACGGGCAGCCAGCTGATGATGGGTCATTCCTGGGTAGATCGAGAGGAGGACGGCAGCGGCGCCGGAGACGAAGGGTGCGGAGAACGATGTTCCGTCGAAGGTTGCATATCCAGACGGGACGGTGGTTCGAATGTCGACCCCGGGCGCAGCGATGTCGATGCGAGACGAGTAGAAGGAGAATGCAGCCAGCCGATCATTGCGATCACTGGCGGCGACCGCAAGATTGTTGGATCCGGGAAGCTCGGCCGGGACGATGATCTGTCCGTCCGGAACACCGTCAGGAGCGGTATTGCCGGCCGCGGTGATCACCATGACGTCTCGAGACCGCGCATACCCCATAGCAGCCTCGAGGGCGGGGTCGCCCTCATTGCTCGGTGATGGCCCTCCGAAGGAGAGGTTGATCACTCGGGCTCCCTCTGCCACGGCGTAGTAGATGGCGGCGCTGGCGTCGAGGCTCCAACAGGACCCGTCGTCGCAGGCCCGCAAATTCATGATCCGGGCGGCAGGCGCCACACCAACGATCCCGATGCCGTTTGCCTCCGCCGCAATCACACCCGCCACGGCGGTGCCGTGGATGTCGTCGGTGCCACTACCGACCGGCCGAGGGTCATTGTCGCCCATCGGCGCCGGCACGAAGTCCCAACCCACCATGTCATCGATGTAGCCGTTTCCGTCGTCGTCGACACCGTTGATGGTCTCGCCGGGGTTGCTCCAGATACGTGAGTCGAGCTCGGGATGAGCGGAGTCGACTCCTGAGTCGATCACAGCCACGACCACGCCATTTCCGGTGCCGCGGCTCCACGCTTGGCTTGCGTCGATGTCGGCATCCGGAACTCCGCCGTTCTGACCTGTGTTCTCGAGGGCCCATTGCTGGGAGAATCCGGGCTCATCCGCAGGGCCTAACAAGGGATACGACCGTTCGACGACGACTTCGGTGCCCAGTTCGTTCTCCAACGCCGAGGCAGTCGCCTCCGGGGTACCTTCGAGAGGCACCTCGACCCTTTGCCATTCCCCGACGGGAGCGGGCAGACTCCGGCCCATGACGCCCAGCTCGGAGACTTCAGAGTTGACGAGAAGACGCACCGTCACGTCGGATTGATCCTGACCCAGAGCAGCCGGGCCTGGCGGGAGCAGCTGCAGAATCACCAGGATCGGCAAGAGCAGACGCATGAGCGGATGGTGCCAGACCATGTGTTCTATTCGGAACTCCCACCCGAGACCTTCATAGTCGAGTGGATTGCTTGTTCTCATGTCAGGGCTAGGGTCTTCCCGGGCGGGCATGGGGACACAAGCAACCCGAGGTATCCCGAGAAATGCCCACCCCCGCCCGTCGAGCCACTAGTGAAACTGGTTTCACCGCGTCGCGGCGGGCCCTTGTAGCCTTCCTCGCCCTTGCTCTTTCCGGTGCAGCGACGACCTTCGCACCCGCGGCGGATGCATCCGATACCAACACCCGCTGGGAGACATTCTCTGAGTCACCCGGTTGCGGCGCTTCCTACACGCGGACTCCTTTCGCTTCGAGAACTGGATCATTGGGTACGGGAGAGGTCATCTTGGGCCCGTATGGAACCTACTTCGGCCGCAGCCTCGCCGAGGTGAGGTCGAAACTCGTGTTCTGGACCGTGCCCGGGAGCGGCGGGCGTCGCATTCAGGTACATGAGGCGATGCTTTCCGACCTGCAGCGTGTGACCGCCAACCTCGGCGCCAATGCGTCGCAAGGGAGGGTGTATCCCGTCACCGAGGTGAGTGGGTTCGTGTCGAGGACGATCGGCGGAAGTCATCAGATATCACGCCATGCACTTGGTTTGGCGGTCGACATCAACCCGGCGCAGAACCCCCATCACGCCGACGGGGAATTGATCACCAACATGCCGGCGTGGTTCGTCGACGCCTGGACGAGTGAGGGATTCTGCTGGGGTGGATCGTGGCGCGGGGAAAGGACGCGATGCATTTCAGCTGGATGGGCCCGGGGGCGACACCTTCGGCGGATGATTCCCTCGACCCCGGAGCACCTGAGACCACCACACGAGCCTTTGCCCTCGCCGGTTCGCACTCGACGGCGTTCGCACCTGTGATCGATCGCTATCGATTCGCTATCGGCGATGCCAATGGGGATGGGGCTCCCGATGTCGTGGGCGTCCGGGGTCATCCCGATGGCACGGTGATGGATGTCGGCTCGAGCACTAGGGGATACGGGGAATGCTCGGTCGTGCGTTGGTTCATCGACAACCACGGTCTGAGGGAGTCCGAGCACGTCGTCATGGGTGACATCGACGGTGACAGTGGTCAGGATTTGATAGCCCTGAGCCGAGCGGGGTCCCGGCTCACTGCGACAGTCGCGACCCGAAGGGAGGCGTTCGCCGACCTCCGTTCTTGGGAGACCGGCATGTCGGCCGACTCCATCGACGTCGCCGCCGGAGACTTCGACGGTGACCACTTGTCCGATCTCTTCGAGGTGACGGCTTCTGGGCGGGTGCGGATCTGGCGGGCTCCCAGGTTCACCCAACTCCTGAACGACTCACCGATCCCCATGGCAGCAGTGACGCAGATCGCGGCCGGAGACCGCGATGGCGGCGACCGTGTCGAGTTGTTTTCGCTCGATCAAACCGGGGACGTCGGAATTCTGGGTTGGGTAGGCGGGTGGTCCTTGCTAACCAGCCTGGACAGCGGGTCATCGGCCGAAACGGTGCTGGACATGGCGGCCGGAGACTACGACGGTGACGGGCGAGCCGACCTCCAGGTGCTCGATACTTCCGGTCGACTCCGAGTCCACGTGGGCAACACATCGACCGGCGTCCCTCCGACCCAATGGTTCACGGACCCTGAGCCGGATTGCAGTCGTGCGATGCCGCTTCTCTACGACGGAGTGTTCTACGACGACGATTCCAGCATCTTCGAGACGAGCATCGAAGCGGTCGCCGCAGTGGGTATCACGCGTGGCTGTAATCCTCCGTTCAAGGACCGGTTCTGTCCCCGCGACACAGTGACGCGAGAGACGATGGCGGCATTCTTGGTGCGATCCCTCGGCCTCGAGGATGACACCCACCCGGGTTTTCGGGATGTCGACCCCGATAGCACTTTTGCTCGGGATATCGGCCGTCTTGCATCAGCCGGCATCACCCGCGGCTGCAACCCGCCCGCCAACGACCGCTTCTGCCCCAAGGACCAGGTGACTCGGGAGACCATGGCCGCTTTTCTGGTTCGGGCACTGGAGCTGATCGACGAGAAACATCCCGGGTTCCACGACGTGCCGGATGATTCGACCTTCGCGGCGGACATCCGAAGGCTGGCTCGAGCCGGCATAACCAAAGGCTGCAATCCACCCGCCAACACGGAATTCTGTCCTAAAGACCCTGTGACCCGGGAGACGATGGCCGCCTTCCTGGATCGCGCCGGTCTCGCGTCTTGAGAAAGGACACCTCCATGCGAAAAAGCCATGTGACTGCTGCAATAGCTCTCGTGTTGTCGATGGCGGCCCTCCCCGCCGCGGCGGCGCTGCCTCCTGGCGGCTCGTTCGTCGACGATGACGGCAACACGCATGAAGGCGCGATCGAGGGCATCGCTGCGGTAGGAGTCACCAAGGGATGCAACCCTCCCTTCCAGGATCGCTACTGCCCGAATGGAACCGTCGACCGAGGAGCGGTCGCCGCGTTCCTGCGACGGGCTATGAATCTCCCTGCTTCTGCGACCGACCATTTCGTCGACGACGACGATTCGATCTTCGAGGCCGACATCAATGCCATTGCAGAAGCAGGAATCACGAAGGGCTGCAACCCGCCCATGAACGACCGCTTCTGCCCGAACGACACATTGAATCGCGGGCAAATGGCCGCCTTGTTGAGGCGGGCTTTGAACTTGCCCGCCTCGGACGCCGATCGCTTCGTCGACGACGATGGTTCGATCTTCGAAACGGACATCAACGCGATCGCGGCAGCTGGTGTGACGAAGGGCTGCAACCCGCCGGCAAACTCGCGCTTCTGCCCCCAGGACACGGTGCAACGGGACGCCATGGCTTCGTTTCTGAGCCGGGCGTTCGGCTATGCGCCCGAGGTGCCGCCGAAGCGCCCAGCTCTCGGCTGGGAGCTCGTCGTCGGAATCGCCAACCCGGTGCATGTCGTTGCACCGCCCGGGGAGGAGCGTCTGCTCATCGCACAGCAGAGTGGGGCGGTCAGAGTCTTCGAAAACGGAGGCCTCCGCGCCGGACCCTTCCTGGACCTGAGCAGCGTGGTGTCCTTTGGCGGCGAGAGGGGACTGCTGTCCATCGCCGTGCACCCCGGATACCCAGTCGATCGACGACTCTTCGCCTACTACTACGGGGACGACAACCGCACCCACCTCGTCGAGTACGACATCGCCCCAGATCTGGAGACCGCGTCCTCACCGTGTACGGTCCTGTCCGTCGCCCAACCTTTCACCAATCACAACGGCGGCCATCTGCAGTTCGGCGACGATGGATACCTCTACTTGGGGTTCGGTGACGGTGGATCGGCGAACGACCCAGGGGGCAGGTCCCGCGACCTGTCGACGCTGCTCGGGAAGATGATCCGAATCGATGTCGACGGGGCGCTTCCCTATGGCATCCCGGCCGACAACCCATATGTCGGCAAGGCCGGCCGTGACGAGATATGGGCCTCGGGACTCCGCAATCCATGGCGATGGTCCTTCGACGGCGGCCACATGTTCATCGGTGACGTCGGTCAGGGGTCGAGGGAAGAGATCAGCGTTGTGCCGGTCGCACCGGTGGGATACGACTTCGGATGGTCGAGATACGAGGGGAGCATCTGCAACCCGAACGACACCGACCCGAGCTGCGCCACCGGCGGTCTCACCTTCCCGGTAGCGGAGTACGGGCGCTCTGCAGGGCGGACGGTCACGGGTGGAATCGTGTATCGAGGCCCGACCGTGAGGTCCTTGACTGCCTATTACATCTATGCCGATGTCTTCTCGGGGATGGTGCAGGCCTTTCGGCTACGTAGCGGTGATCCTGTGGAGCATCGCAACCTGAGCGGCCCGCTCGCCATGGACGGGATCGTCAGTTTCGGGGAGGACGGCGATGGCGAATTGCTCGCGGTCAATCTCTTCGAGGGCGCCATCTACCGGCTCACAGGAGGATGACAATCCGATTCAGAGCAGGCGAGAGCCAGCCGATGTGTCCGGTATGAAAGGGAGGCGGCTCCTGGTCGTGTTGACGTTGGCTGCACTCATGCCAGCACTGCCGGCCACGGCCGCCAGCAACGAGCCTTGGGTATTCGAGGGCGGCGGCTGGGGTCATGGTGTGGGTCTCTCTCAGTACGGAGCATTCGGGCAGGCCGTGGACGGGAGAAACGCAACGGAGATCCTTCAGTTCTATTACCAGGGCACATCCGTGGTGGACATGCCTGCTCATTGGACGAACAATGCCAACGGGCTCTGGGTGGGACTGGTCTCGAACACTTCGACGGTCGACATCCAGGCGGTCAATTCTCCGTTGACCATCTGTCACACGGCCGCTGGGTGCGAAACCAGTGTCATCATGAATCCTGGCGTTGCCTGGAAGTTCGAGATCCTTGGCGGCGATCCCAGCCAATGTCGACTGCGTGAGGTCGGTGTGGCACCAACCCCCTATCGGTCATGTGACGCCGTGGTCAACGGTTTGAGTCCAAACGCCCGTTTGAAGGTGAATGGCAAGGAGTTCGCGCGCGGTGCCGTCAAGTTCGTGCCATCGTCCAGCGGGTTCCACGTCGTAGCGACACTCAAACTGGAGGAGTACCTCTACGGACTGGCCGAGGTGCCTTCGTCATGGCCGGCGGCTGCCCTTCGTGCTCAGGCGGTCATCGGGCGAAGCTTCGCGGTGGCAACAGCAGCCGAACGTGGCGGGCCTGACGGTTCGGGCAAACTCAGCAGTTGTGGGTGCCACCTGCGCAGTACCACCGCTGATCAGGCCTATGCCGGATGGTCCAAGGAAGACCCAGCCAATTACGGGGTCCAATGGAAGGCCGCCGTCGACGGAGAGAAAGGCCGCGTTCTCGTCCACCCTCAATCGAATTACGCATTCGACATCGCCAAGGCCTACTACTCATCGTCCAATGGTGGAGCCAGTGAGAATGTCGAAGATGTGTGGGGCGGCAGCGCTCTCCCATGGCTGAGGTCGGTCGACGACCCGTGGTCGTCTGACCCGACGGTGAATCCCTTGGCGAAATGGTCGGTCAAGGTGACCGACTCCGCGATGGCCGCCGCTCTCGGCTGGGACTTCGCCACCGACGCCAAGGTGCTCGAAGGCCCACCCGGGGTCATCGTGCGTTTCACGGGAATCGATGGGGGCTCGGCGGTATCCATCGACCTCAATGGGACTCAGATCGCGGCGATACTCAGGAGTCACGGATTCGGCTATTTCTCTGCGGGCACGACGAGTTCTGCGGTCAGGGTGTCGCCTTACATAACCAAGGTTTCCGACCCGCCGGGATTCGATGACATACGTGGCCATCTGTTCGAAGCTGACATCGACTGGCTCGTGGCCGAAGGAGTCACCAAGGGCTGCAATCCACCCGACAACACCCGATTCTGCCCGGACGACTCGATCACCAGGGGTCAGATGGCTGCGTTCCTCACACGCTATCTGGACCTGCCGGCCGCTTCGAAGGACTACTTCAACGACGACAATGGATCTCTGTTCGAGGACGACATAAATCGGTTGGCAGCGTCGGGTGTGACCAAGGGGTGCAGCAGCTCCAAGTTCTGCCCCGACGACCTGGTCAATCGGGGACAGATGGCGGCCTTCCTGGTGCGGGCATTCGGTCTCGTGAACGATGGCGGGGGTGATCTGTTCATCGATGACAACAGCTCGATCTTCGAGGCAGACATCGACAAGCTGGGGACATCGGGGATCACCCGAGGGTGCAACCCACCTCAGAATGATCGCTATTGCCCAACTAAGTCGGTGTCGAGAGGTGCGATGGCCGCATTTCTCCACCGGGCCGACGATCTCTGAGTGGGCTTGCCTGCCGGACACACGAGGTAACGTGACTCCCCGCCCATGATCACGTCTGAATCATCCGCTCGCGCTCAGATCCTCGCCGAAGAGCCCTGGACCGCCGGTGTGATCGGATTGGGGTATGTCGGGTTGCCGTTGCTGGTCGCTGCGAGCCGGTCCGGCCTCGACGCTGTGGGATTCGATGTCTCGACAGCACTGGTCGACGAGCTGAGCCGTGGGGTCTCACACATCGATGACATCTCCGCCGGCGACTTGAAGGACGCGCTGCATCGTGGTGTCGAGTTCAGTGACGACCCACACTCACTGAGTCGCGCTGATGTCATATTCATCTGCGTTCCCAGCCCACTGGGACGCAATCGAGAGCCTGATCTCTCGTACATCGAGGCCGCGGCCCGAACAGTTGGTGAGATCGCCCGACCCGGCCAGGTGATCAGTCTCGAATCGACCACCTACCCGGGGACGACGGAGGACTACCTGGTTCCCGCTGTGGAGGGAGCGGAATTGACTCTCGACCTGGATGTCTGGGTGGCCTACTCGCCAGAACGGGTCTCTCCGGGCGACGAGCTCAAAACCGCACAGATCCCGAAAGTGGTTGGTGGGGTCACTCCCAGCTCTGGGGCTGTCGCCTCGGCCGCTTACCGTCGTCTGGTGCCTTCGGTTCACGAAGTGAGCTCGGCGCGCGCTGCCGAGATGGCCAAACTCCTCGAGAACACCTACCGAGCTGTGAACATCGGCCTCATCAACGAGCTGGCCCAGCTCAGTCATGAGCTGGACATCGACATTTGGGAGGTGGTCGATGCCGCCGCAACCAAGCCGTTCGGATTCCAGGCTTTCTACCCGGGCCCTGGCGTGGGTGGGCACTGTATTCCGCTCGATCCTCAATACTTGTCCTGGAAAGCTCGATCGGCGAACTTCGCGACCCGGTTCATCGAGACAGCCGAACAGATAAACGGAGCAATGCCCGACTATGTCGTGCGGCGAATCGGTGATCTGCTCAACGACTCCGGTCGTTCGATCAACGGCAGCAGGGTTCTTGCATTGGGCGTCGCCTACAAACCCGATGTCTCGGATGACCGCGAGTCTGCTTCGTTGGAAGTGGTGCGCCGGTTGGCGGGCCGCGGGGCCATGGTGCAGGTCCTCGACCCTCACGTCCCGGAGAGCCGATTGAGCGAGCAGGGCCTCGTGGCGGCGGACCCGGCATCGCTGGATGGGTATGACCTCGCTGTGATCCTCACCGACCACACCAACCTGCCTTACCGAGCGGTGGTCGGAGCGACACCCATCGTTTTCGACACGAGGGGTGTGCTCCGTCGTCTCGGCATGGACGGACCCACGATCCACTCGTTATGAAGCCAACCGTCCTGGTGGCGACGTCTGTGCATTGGCCCGACGACACCAGGATTCGGGAGCGGCTCGTGAGGACTCTCTCAGCCGACTTCAGAGTCGTCTACGCGGACGCGACTTCCCGGTCCGACAGATCTGTCGGGTCTGGAGTGGCTGGCGCTGCCCGGCGGGCGGGCTCGACGTGCGGCTGCTGTGGTGAGACATGCCATCTCCGGGACTTGGGACGTACTCGTAGTTCACGACCCTGAGCTGTTGCCAGCGGCGATTCTGGCCAAGCTCCTGCGTCGAGGTCCGGTGGTCTTCGACGTCCACGAGAACGTCCCGGCCACCGCCATGACACGCGACTGGGTACCTGATCTATTTCGGAGACCCTTGGCCTCGCTCGTGGGGTGGGTCCTCAGAGCCGCCGACTCGGTGGTCACCGTCACCCTCGCCGAGCCGGGTTACGCAGCGCTGTTCAGATCACCGGATCATCCCGTATTCCCAAACTATCCCGATACCTCCCACTACCCGTCACCGGGCCCTGGTGACGGGTCCGTCGTCTACTTGGGGGACGTGACATTGGAGCGAGGGGCGGCAGAAGCGGTTGCGGCGTGCAGGTCGGCGTCCGTTCCACTCAGTTTCATAGGTCGGGTCACCGAGTCTCTACGCGGCACCCTGGGCCGAGGTTCCTTTGGAGAGTCGGTCAGCTTCATCGGGCCGATCAGCAACCCCGAAGCAATCCGGCTGGTCCAAACTCGGGGAGTGGGGATCTCTCCGCTCCACGACACGCCCAACTATCGCCACTCAACGCCGACGAAGATCCTCGAGTATCTCGCAGTGGGCGTTCCGGTCGTTGCAACGGATCTGCCGGGCACGAGGGACCTCGTGGCGGGCCTCGATGCGGTGACGCTGGTCAAACCGGGAGATGTCGACGATCTGGCTTCGGGGATCGGACGTGCCCTCGAGCCCCACGTCAGAGCAGCTGCCGCCGCGCAGGCGCCAATGGTGAGGGATCGGTTCCGTTGGCCGGCCGAAGACGTGTCGCGCTTCTACCGATCATTGGTCTGACCCAGCAGAAAGCCCAAGCCCCACGCGAAATGCATGGTGGCAAGGGCGAGCGGCACCCCGAGCGCCGCGACGCCGACCTTCGGCGTCGACGCGATCGCAGCAAGGCAAAGCGTCCCAACGTATGTCAGCGGAACCCAGCGGAACACAGGCCATGCAAGCGATAGAAGTACTGCGACGAGCATCGCGACCACCAAAGTTGGTGGGGCGAGTTGACGTGGGCGCAGCGATCTCGGGTGGGTCCTAGCGAAAGCCCGTTTCCACCTCCCGTACTCGAAATACTGATTGGCAAGTGAGCGCAACGAATCCCTGGGCGTATAACTCACCCTGAGACTCGGGTCGAACCACACCACACCTCCGGATCGTCGGATTCGCTCGTTGAGCTCGAAATCCTGATGTCGCACGAAGGTCTCATCGAAGCCTCCCAAGGCGACCAGCGTGTCTCTCCGGAACGTGCCTAGGTACACGGTGTCCACCGGACCTGCTCTGCCTCCGATCCGATACCGGGCGTCACCCGATCCAGCCGGAGACGACATCGCTGCGGCAATGGCGCGGTCCCAGAACCGATTGCCGATGGGGACCTGCATGCCACCAACATTCGCGGCTCCCGTTTCCTCGAGGACCCTCACTGCACGAGACACGTAGTTCGGAGGAATCAGTGCATGTGCGTCGACTCGGACGATCACCTCACCGTGACTCGCCGCGATCGCGAGGTTGAGCCCCGTCGCCGTCCGACCGGTAGGGCTCCGAACGATGGTCACGGCGGGGCGAGTGGCTGCGTTCGCGGTCTCCTCGTCCGCGGCCGCAACGATCACTTCCGTGACATTGGGATAGTCCTGGGCTTCGATGGCGTCGAGGGCATCACCCACATGGAGACCAGCGCCTGCTGCGGGCATGACGATCGTGACCGTGGGGGTTGGCATCGGCGTCATGTTCACATGGCGATCCCGGGATCGTCGTGATTGGAGGACATGCCCTTAACGTAGGGATGTGAGCATGTTCCTCCCGTTCGTGCGGGGACTGTCCCTTGGCATCCTCTCCTCGGGAGCCCTGATCGCGATCGGCCTTCTCACCGGGGTCGTTTCCGGTGTCAACCGGTTCGTGTTTGTCGGGGTGGCGGTGGCGGCCTTCCTCTTTTCGTTCCTCTCGCCAGGCGGGCGATGGGCGACCGTGGCGGGAAGCCTCGTCGTAACCGGTCTTGGCCTGGGGTCCGGGGCCATCAGTGGGTTTGGCCGGCTTGAGATTGCCCTGGTGGCGGGCGGGCTCGTCGGGTCGGTGGTTGCCCTCGGTTTGCTTCCCAAAGGCTTCCCAGCGACTACGGGGTTCGTGGCGGTGACGGTCCTGGTTCTCGTGCTGGCAGCCCTGGTTCCTCTCGTGTTGGACGGCGGCACGCTCGGCCACGACGAGTCCGCCTACGCGCTGAAAGGGCGCGTCTGGCTCCAGGGGACCCCTGATACCGGCTGGTCCTTGCACCGTGGGCCGGCCCTGTCGGTTTTCGGATACCTCATGCTGGCCCTGGATGGCGCGGAACCCGCATTGCGGTCGATCGGGCTCATCAGCCTGGCGGCCCTCATCGCCGCGACATGGGCACTGGGAGAGCGTCTCTTTGGGGGCGTCGTGGGCCCGGTTGCGGCCCTGGTTGTCGTAGCCGGACCTTCGATGCTGCGTCGTGCGACCGAGTACCTGACCGATATCCCGTCGGCCGCCCTCTTGACCGCATGCATGGTGATCGTGTGGGGAGAGTTCGCCGGTCGCGACGAGGGCCCGACGATGCGACTGCTCTGGATGTTGCCACTCGCTTGGGGTGCCTTCTACCTGCGATACCAGTCAATCCTCGCATTCGGGCTGATCGCGCTGACGATCATGATCCTCTGGTTGCCGAGAGTGAGGTCACGACCCTGGCCTTTGGTCGCCACCCTGGGAATCGGTTTGGTCGGTCTGTTGCCCCATTTCCTCTACTCGATAGCGGAAACTGGATCACCCTTGGGGATCATCCAGTACACGAGCCGGGTCGCCGGCAGGGCATACCTGGGCGAAGGGCTGGTCGACTATGCGTTGGCTATGGCATGGCCGTTGATGGGTCTTGTTGGGATCCCGATCGCTGTCTTCTTCTCCTGGTGGATCGTGGCCTACTGGCGGAAGGCCGACCAGCGGATGCGAGCGATCTTCCTCGGGATCCCTGCACTGGGCCAGGTGATTCTCTTGGGGCTGCTGTCACACGGCGAGCCTCGGTTCGTGTTCTTCCCGCTTGCACTGCTGTCGGTCGGCGGTGCAGCCGGATTCATGGCATTGAGCCGGGACTGGCAACCCAGAGTCAAGCGGGGAGCTGAGTTCGCGCTGGCTTCGCTCTTGATCGGATCGATCGCACTCTCAATTGCTGCCACGCGGGGCTCCGTCGACAATCGTGTTCTCAGCAACGAGCCGGTCGAGTTGGCCGCCGAACTGGTCGAAGCGGAGACCGCTTCGGACTCGTGCGGGGTGATGACGTCCTATGCCCCCCAGATCACCTTCTACTCGGGCTGCGCCACTTCGGTGTTTCGCCCAAACCTCGATCCGCGATGCTGCGGTTGACCGCCTCGATGGTCTCCGGCGATTCATGGTTGTGGTCGAAGGGGGAAAGAGGCAACCCATCCGGGAAGACCTCGATCAGCTCGTCTTGCTTGACCTCGTGGGGCCCAGTCGGCGTTTCCGGTGAACGTGATAGCGCAAGTGTCTACGAGTTTCGATCTGGCTAGATGCCCGGCCTGTCCCATATCATCACCTGCGAGTGCCCACCGATCTCCTTTCGATCGCCGATCCGAGGCTGATCCTGGTCGCGTGGGCGGCGGGGCTGGCCATCGTGGCCGGAGTTGTCTCGCTTGTCCCGGATTGTCGGTCCGGGATTCAGCTGGCTGGCGTCAGGTTCGGCTGCGCTCTTAGGGCTGCCTGGCGTGCTGGCCGATGGAGCATGGTGGGCCCGTGTCGGGGTCTGCTCCTGTTGTTGGGGCCATATGGGCCCGAAACCGTGCTTTTGCGGGTTTGGTGTTCGTACTCGCCGGAACGGCATACCTGATCGAGGCTGCGCTCTTCGGGGGTTGGGTCTCCGCCGCTGACTGCCGCCCTCGCTCTAGGTGGTGTGAGCGGCGAGATGATGTTGGGCCATTGGTACCTGGTCGACCCTCGTCTGCCACGGCAGGCGCTACGGCGATCTCGCCCTCGTCGGGATCGGAGGACTGGTCGCCGAGGCAGCACTCATGGTCTCGCTCGACGTGGGGATATCCGGGGGAGCGATCGGATTCTGGATCCTGCTCGGAACGTCAGTTGTTTTGATGGTCGGCGTGATCGCCTCCTTGCGCTACCCCGCATACAGCGGCGTCATGGCGGCCACTGGTTTGTCCTATCTGGCGTTGTTGACCACTCTTGGTGCCGTCTTCGTGGGTCGGGCCATAGTGGCCGGACTAGGACCGTTTCGATTCGGATAGGAGATTGCCTTGGAAGTCAAAGCCGTGAACATGGAGGTCGATCTCGAGAACGCCACGCTCATCGCCGGCGTCATGGGCGGCTTGGTCCCGGCTCCTGGGTCCGAGAGCTGCTCTGGCGGACATCGACTTCTCGTGCGCTCGCAGGTTGGTGGGTTCGAGGGAAAGCCCGGCCAGGTCTTCGCGCTTGCCTCATCCGGAGGCCAAGGTGGTCCTCCTGGTGGGAATGGGCGACGAGCTGTCCTACGAGACTCTGAAGGCAGCGTCTGGCAACGCCGTCCGCAGGGTGAAAACCCCACGTGCCAGTCTCGCTCCTCGCCCGGGTGGGCATCGACGGTGCCACCCGGGCCGTCGTGGAAGGCAGCATGCTCGGCGGCCTACCAGTATCGGGTCTACAAGACCGAGGGCGATCCTCTCGATGTGGTCGCTATCGATGTGGTCGACGCCGAGGAGAGCGTCGTTGCTGTTGCATCGCTCATGGCCGAGTCGACCGTGCTGGCACGCGATTGGGTCAACACTCCGGCAGTCGATTTGTCACCCGAGAGGTTCGCAGAACTGATTGCCGAAGCTGCCGGCGCGGAGGAGATCGAAGTCGAGATCTGGGATCGCGAGAGGATCCATCAAGAGAAGATGGGCGCGCTCCTCGGGGTAGCAGCAGGCTCGGACCGTGATCCCAGGCTGGTCATCCTCCGTTATCGGCCTGAGGGGGCGACGAAGCATCTCGCCCTCGTCGGCAAGGGCATCACATTCGACAGTGGTGGTCTATCGATCAAGACCGCCCCATTCATGGAGGAGATGAAGGACGACATGTCCGGAGCTGCGGCGGTGGCCGCCGCGACGATCGGCATCGCCCGGCTCGGGATCCCTGTGACGTCACGCTATCGCCCCCCTCACCGACAACGCGGTCGGTGGCGACGCCACCCGGCCTGGCGATGTCTTGCCGCCCTGTCGCCGGTCCCACCATCGAAGTGCTCAACACAGATGCCGAAGGCCGGCTGATCCTCGCCGACGGGCTCGGTCTGGCACAGCGCTACGAGCCGGACCTCACCATCGATGTGGCGACGCTGACGGGTGCG
Source organism: uncultured bacterium (assembly GCA_963751005.1). Lineage (GTDB taxonomy): Bacteria > Actinomycetota > Acidimicrobiia > Spongiisociales > ZC4RG35 > JANQRA01. The sequence continues at coordinate 1,935,428 of CAVVSY010000004.1, read as the reverse complement.
GCGGCCGTGGCCCTTGGGAAAGCAGATGTCGGCGGTTTTCGCGTCGGACGCCGATGTAGCCGACACGGTGCTCGATGCGGCGGCTCGCGCCGGAGAGGAGTTCTGGGAGTTGCCGCTGTTCAAGGGATATCGGAAATCGATCGACTCGAATATCGCCGACATCAAGAACATCTCCAGCGGAAGCTACGGCGGCGCGATCGTTGCCGCGCTCTTCCTCGCCGAGTACGCCGGTGACGGCCCCTGGGCTCATCTCGACATCGCCGGGCCCGGCTCGCCGAGCCAGGAGACGACGGCGAGTTCGTCAAGGGCGCCTCCGGGGTCGCAGTGCGGACCCTCATCGAGGTGGCGGTGGAGTTCTCCGAAACCGCTGAGCTGATCGAGGGTGCATCTCTAGTCTGGCCCGATAGTGCGAACCAGATTCCTGGTCTCGGTGGCCGTTCGTCGACCTCCTCTGTCTCGCTGTCGCCATGCATGGGGCCTCGTTGCCGTGTATGGAACCGTGTTCTCCATGGAACGCCAGCGTCGTCTACACCGGTGGCAAGTCGGTGCTGCCGATGCTTGGCTTCATGGCTGTCTCGCTCATCGCTCACATCCTTGTTGACCGAGCAGATGTCCGGGCCCGGGGTGCCTCGGCCCAGCTACGGGCGGATGGTCCTGATCTCGGCTGGGACCATCATGTTCACCGCCGGGCTCATCTTTCTGTTCCGCGATGTCTACTGGTCGAGGGTGTTCGTGCCCCTCGCGGCGACGCTTTGGCTGGTACCCGCCACCGACACACCGCATTCATCAGGCGACGCCGTCCCTGGACGGAGAAGTTCGGGGTCATCACCCGGGAGAAGCAACTCGCCGACGATCTCAACGACACTGACCATGCCGAGGTCGTCTGGTTCCTCGAACCGGACGGGGAGAGCCCGCTCGAGTCTCCCCGACCGTGACATCACCATCGCAATGGACCTGCGGGCGGTCCTCTCCGACTCGATGGCGCAGTATCTCTCGTCCTGCGACGTCGCCGGGTACACGATCAGACCCTTCTCTTCGATCTACGAAGAGCACACCGGGCGGGTTCCCCTCATTCACCTCAGCGAAGGGTGGGAGATCTCCGCACCGCTGCTCGAGGTGGCTCGGTGGCTTCCCGGCAAGCGCGTCTTCGAGATGACTCTGACACTTCTAGCGGCACCGCTCTGGATACCGGTCTGGCTTGCTCGTTTGGCGGCTATGTCAAGCTGATGGACCGCGGTCCGGCCATCTTCCGTCAGGAGCGAGTCGGTCTGAACGGCCGACGTGTTCACTATGTACAAATTCCGCACCATGGATCTCGACGCCGAGAAGCATGGAGCCCAGTTCGCCAGCAAGCACGATCCGCGGACTGTTTCGAGGCGGTCCTTCCTGCGCAAGTCACGCCTCGACGAGATCCCGCAGTTGTGGAACGTCCTGACAGGCGACATGAGTCTCGTCGGCCCGCGGGCAGAGCAAGTTCCCTTCGTCTCAGAGTTTCGTCGAAGCCATCCCCTTCTACGACCACCGTCACATGGTCCGACCTGGGATAACCGGCTGGGCCCAAGTCAACTATGGGTATGCCGACGATCAAGTCGAAACCGTCGAGAAGCTCACCTATGACCTCTACTACATCAAGCACATGTCACCCGGTGATGGACATTCGGATCCTCTGGAAGAGCATTTGGACGGTGCTCTCTGGCGCCGGGGCCAGATGACCGACGCCGACTCTGCGCTGGCGTCGTCGATGCGGGGATTCAGGGCACCTGGGACGATCGTTCATGGTGGCAGGGAGCCTTCTGGGTGCGCTTGGCGCCTACCTGTTCCAGCTGTTCGGGGGTCGCGCGACTTGGCACCGAGGAATTCGCTCCGGTGAGCGTGCTCTGGACCATGTTCTTCATTCTGGCAACGGTGCTCCTGGTCCCAGTCGAACAGTACGTGACCAGGGAAGTAGCTTCAGGTCGCAAGGCACTGCCGGCCGATTTGAAGCCGGCAGCGGTTATGACGGCGATCGGCGCCGCCATTGGTGTGGGGTTCGTGGGCATCACCCTCGACGACCTGTTCCGGGGGCGACATTCAGTACGTGTGGCAAATCGTGCTCCTCATGGCGGGATACTCGCTCTTGGTCACGGCCAAGGGTGTGCTCGCCGGACGACGGCACTTCGCAGCAGTCGGCTGGGTGCTCGTCGTGGAGACCGTCGGTCGACTGGTGGCTGGCATCCTGGCCATCGTCTGGCTGGGGACAGCGACGTCTCTTGGCTGGGCGATGGTGATTGGGCCGCTGTGTGTCCTGTTGCTGAGATGGTGGCGTCGCGACGACGGAGATGCCGCCCTTTCGCCCACCCCTGCCTTCGGCTTCCTCGCCGGATACGCAGGAGGCACGGCCTCGTCTCAAGTGCTGCTCGCCGGTGCTCCGATAGCGGTTGCTGTTCTTGGTGGGTCGGATGCTCTCATCTCGATCACGTTCTTCACGTTCACGATCTTCAGGGCGCCGCTGACGTTGATCTTCTCCCTGCAGGGGAGGATCCTCCCGTTTCTGGTCTCGTTGGTGGGCAACGAGTCCCGGAGCGAGTTGAAGCGGATCGCTCGGTGGGTATTCATCGGCGGTCTCGGGTTCGCGGCGCTCGGGGCCCTCGTCGGCTGGCTAGTCGGCCCTGAGGTGATGCGCTTGCTGCTGGGTGAGGAGTTCATGCCCAGCAGACTTGTAGCGATGCTGGCAGCGGGTGGGATCATGGCGGCAGCGGCGGCGCAGATCACCAGTCAGGTTTTGGTTGCGGAGGGACGGACCTCGCGACTGGCTTGGGCATGGTTGGCTGGGCTGGTTCTCGGATTTGCCGTCATGTTGGCGCTCCCGGGCGCCGTCGACACACGCGTGCGCGACAGGGTTTGCCACTGGTGAGTTGATGGCACTAGGTGCAATGGCTCTTCTTGCAATCCGCACCTAGGCGTTGGCTCTGAGCCATGCAGCATGATCCGCTGCCAGATCCGGTGAGAAACGCCATCTCATTTCGAGTGGTACCGGCGGGACTTTCTCTTCCACCAGCAGTGACCCGTCGGCAATGTGCACCAATCCAGCGCGCAGCAACTGGGGTAGATATCTGGGCAGCCGCACGTCCTCCCCCTTCCCGGCGGCGCTGACCAGCCTGAGCAGCTCTGCGACAGCGCCCGGCCCGAGTGCGGCCACCCAGAACCGTCGGACGTAGGCATCCGTCGCGGCGATCCCTCCAGTGGTTGGGTTGAGCTTGACGGAAACTACGGGCCGCACGTGTGCGGTAGGACGGAGCCGAGCACCCGCATGCCCCACGGCACTATCGGTTGGAGGACGATTCTGGCCACTTGCAGGTGCTCGACTCATACGAGAAACACCTACAAGTGTCGTTAAGTATCGTCAACCCTCATCAGCTGGTGCGCGAAAAAAGACTCAAGAGGCAGTTTGCAGATCGATCAGCGAGTCGACCAGGTCGAGATGTGGCTCGAAACCCGGTGGCACGGCCAATGCGCCGGGAAACCACGGACGGGGTTGATTGAATCGAAGGGGGACATCGCGCCAAACCACCGCGCCACCGGCCGCCGCCATCAGAGCGGCGCCGCCCGCTACGTCCCATTCGTGCTTCGGAACCGGGGTCCACGTTGCGTGATCGAGTCCGGCCGCAACCCGCGCCAACTTGTAAGCGACTGAGCCCATCGGGACGACATCGAGCCCGGATTCGCTGACCACTTCCCAGGTGCCTCGATCGAATTCCGTGCGACTCGCCAGAACCCGCATCTCCACCAGTGTGGCCGGTGGGAGGTAGGCAGCATCAGCGCCATTGACGGTCACACCCATACCGATGGCGCCGGTGATCCTGAGCCCAGCATCAGGGTTGTAGATCCCTCCGGCAACGGCATCGCCGGCCCACACAGCGGCGATGCTCACGCAAAACTCGGGTAGTCCGTCGATGAATTCCCGAGTCCCGTCGAGTGGGTCGACGATCCATACGAGATCGCGGCCGAGGCGTGTGGCGTCGTCGGCGGTTTCCTCGGACAGCCAACCCTCGCCGTCCTGTTGGAGGACCAGACGTAGGACATGATCAATTTCGATGTCCACCACCGTGACCGGGTCGCCACCGAGTTTGAGCATCTCGGCGATCTCGTCGCGAGGGAATCGCTCGAAAACCTCGCCGGCGGCGTCGATGGCGTCTTCGATCCGACGGAGAACGTCGTCCATGTCGATCTCGGGCAACGAACTAGCCACCTTCGCCGAGGACCCCGACGAAGACCGAGATCGACGCGGCCGCGCTGATCTCGGTGTTTGGCGGGGGGTTCGTCTCGACGATCAGACCAACCAGATTGGGGTCCGCGACCTCGAGATTCTGAGGAACGAGGGTCAGCTGCACCCCAGTGTCCAACTCGAACTCTTGCGACGAGTTCTTCGGCTTCCTCGAGAGTCATGCCCACGAGATTGGGCAAGCGGGCCGAGGGGGGTCTCACCATTGGACACCCAGATGGTGACTGTCGTGCCCTGAGGGATCGACGTCCCCGGATCGTACGACTGGCGCACCACGGTGCCCGCAGGCTCGAGAGAAGCGACCTCCTCGACGGCGACATTGAGCTTGGCGTCGACCTGCAGCTTCCGGATCGCTGCCCTCTCGTCGAGACCCACCAGGATCGGCACGGTGGTCTGGGGCGGGACCAGGTACTCCTCGATGTTGGCCGGGTCCGCGGGGAACTGCGACTCGGGGAGCCCCTCCATGACCGCGGTCATGAACTGGGCCCAGATCGGAGCCGGCACCGAGCCACCGAACACGCGTCGGATACTCCTGACCGTTGATGACGACGTTCTCGAGGGGAAGCTGCTCTGCTTCGAACCCCACCCACACCGCTGTCGAGTATTCAGGGGTGAAGCCCACGTACCAGGCGTCGAGATAGCTCTGATGGGTTCCGGTCTTCCCACCCTGGAGACGTCCGATGTCGGCGCGTGAGGCGGTTCCCGAGCTGGTGGGCACCTTGACCAACGCCCGACGGGCGGCGGCGAAAATGGCGGGGTCGGCCACCTGCTCGATCTCTGGCTGCTTCTCGTAGATCACCTCGCCCGCCGAGTTGACGATCTTGGCGACCACGTAGTCATCCGCATGGAGCCCGTTCGTGGCGAAGTTGGAATACGCCGACGCCATCTCCAACGGGGAGACCGCCGAAGAGCCGAGCACGATCGACAGCACCGGCTCGATGGCCGCCTCGGTGATGCCCATCCGGCGCGCCATGTCGACGACGTTCTCCGGTCCGGTGTCACGCGAGATCTGGGCGTAGACCGTGTTCACCGAGCGGTATGTCGCCTCCTCGACGCTGATCACGCCAGTCGAGCTGCCCGAGGCGTTGGAGACGGTCCAGATGTTGGTGCCGTTGGGCGAGCAGACGAACTCGCACTCGATCTCGAGCGGGCTGGTTCCGGCGTAGCGGTTCCCCATGGTGATGCCCTGCTCGAGGGCAGCCGCCAGCCCGATGGCCTTGAAGGCCGAACCGGGGTTGCGCCGACCTTGGACGGCGAGGTCGAATTGGCTGAACTCGAAATCGAGACCCGATGCCATCACCTTGACGGCTCCGGTCTTGTTGTCGACCATCGCGATGGCCCCGGTCGGCTTGCAGGAGTGGGTCTCGGCGTACCGGGCGTAGAAGTCCTGATTCTCCTCGAAGTCGTCGAAGACCCCGGCACATGCCCGCAGGTTGTCTTCGTAGGGCGGCAGGGGGAGCCACTCGTGCAGGACCGCGTTCGCCTCCTGTTGCAGCTTCAGGTCGATGGTGGTGAAGATCTGGAGACCACCACCGCCCTCGCAAGCCACGTCATCGGCGGGACAGCCGAAGATCGCCCGGGTGCGGTCCTCGTTGGTCTCGCCGAGGAAGGAGAACTCCGGGGAGTTGAGCAGCTGGCGCCTCACTTCGGCGACGACATGGTCCGCCTGCCCGCGGCGGGGGGGTGTGTCCACGACGTCGAGGGGCTGCTCGATGGCGCTCTCGGCTTGCTCGGGTGTGATCCAGCCTTCCTCCTGCATCTGGGCGATCACGTCATCACGTCTCTCGATCGTGATCTCGGGCCGGCTGCGCGGGTTGTACAGCGACGGGTTGCGGACCAGGACGGCGAGGGCCGCGGCCTCGTGGATCTGCAACTGATCGAGGGGCTTGTCGAAGAACTCCTCGGCTGCGGTCTTCACCCCGTATGCGCCCGATCCGAAGTAGACCGAGTTCATGTAGAACTCGAGGATCCGCTCCTTGGGGAACCTGCGCTCCAGCTCGGCCGAAACGAAGGCCTCGTTCACCTTGCGTCGAATCGAGATCTCGTTGCCCACGAACGCGTTCTTGACCACCTGCTGGGTGATGGTGGACCCACCACGGGTCGAGTCGGAGATGAAGTTGTCCAGCGCGGCCGAGGCGATGGCGGTGAAGTCGATGCCGCTGTGCTCGAAGAACTCGGAGTCCTCGGCGGCGAGGATGGCGTGGACCATCACCTCGGGCACCTGGTCGTAGGGGATCGGCTCGGAGTTGCGCCCGTCGTGGAGCTCGGCGAGCACTTCGCCAGACGCTGCGTAGACACGGCTCACCCGGCTCAGATCGGGGAGGTTGAGCTGCATCGATCGGGTGTCGGGCACCCATTCATCGGCGATCTCCTCGAATGTGCCGTACGCGGAGTTGGCCCCGAGGAACGCGAACAGCCCCACCCATCCGGAGAGGAGGAGTGAGATGGAGAGCAGGGTGGCCAAGGCGCCGAACCAGCGGCCTCGCCGTTCCCGCGCCTCGATCTGATGGATGAGAGCTTTTCTAGCCATGTCGAAATAGGGCCATCTGGGGGTTTGAGACGATCCGGGGAGCCCACTAGTTCCCGTCTCGGGTCTGCTTGCGGTCCCGGTCGGTGTCAGGATACTGCCGACATGGATGAAACCCGACGAACCTCCAGCGATATCGAGGTCGACGTCGTCTACGACGGACCGGTCGATTCGAGTCGTATCGGACATCCGGGGGAGTACCCGTTCACCCGGGGCCCATACCCCACCATGTATCGGGGACGGCTGTGGACGATGCGCCAATACTCCGGGTTCGGCACCGCCGCCGAGACCAACCAACGTTTCAAGGACCTCCTCGCCGCCGGTCAGAGCGGGCTGAGCGTCGCCTTCGACCTGCCCACCCAGATGGGGCTCGACTCGGATCATGCGCTTGCGGTCGGAGAGGTGGGCAAGGTGGGCGTGGCCATCGACTCCATCGCCGACATGCGCCAGCTGTTCGAGGGCATCCCACTCGGCGACGTGTCGACATCGATGACCATCAACGCCACCGGCCCGATGTTGTTGCTGTTGTACGAGCTCGTCGCCGAGGAGCAGGGTGTGCCCGGTGATCGCATCCGGGGCACGATCCAAAACGACATCTTGAAGGAGTACGTCGCCCGGGGGACGTACATCTTCCCGCCGGCCCCGTCGATGCGGCTGGTCACCGATGTCTTCGCCTATGCCGACGAGCGTCTCCCGCAATGGAACACGATCTCGATCAGCGGATATCACATCAGGGAGGCGGGGGCCACAGCCGCCCAGGAGCTGGCATTCACCATCGCCAACGGTCTCGCCTATGTGAGGGCGGCGCGAGATGCCGGGCTCGATGTCGACGCTTTCGCCCCTCGTCTGTCCTTCTTCTGGAACGGTCACAACGACTTCTTCGAGGAGATCGCCAAGTTCCGGGCGGCCCGCCGGATCTGGGCGCGTCACATGAGGGACGAAGTGGGCGCCACCGACCCGCGGTCCTGGGCGATGCGGTTCCACACACAAACGGCAGGATCGACCCTCACCGCGCAACAGCCGCTCAACAACGTGGCCCGGACCACGATCCAGGCCCTGGCCGCGGTACTCGGCGGCACCCAATCGCTCCACACCAACTCATACGACGAGGCGGTCGGTCTCCCCACCGATGAGTCGGCATTGCTCGCCCTCCGCACCCAGCAAGTCATCGCCCACGAGTCCGGAGTCGCCCGTACCGTCGATCCCCTGGCCGGGTCCTACTTCGTGGAGAGCCTCACCAATCAACTCGAGGAGGCCGCCGAGGGGCTGATCGCTGTCATCGCCGACATGGGTGGCGCGGTGGTGGCGATCGAGGAGGGTTGGATGCAGTCACAGATCGAGGACTCGGCATATCGCGAGGCGCAGAGGCAGGCCTCCGGGGAGTCGGTCGTGGTCGGCGTCAACCGGTTCCAGACCTCCGACGCCGGCTCGGTGCCGGTCCTCGAGGTCAGCCCGGATCTGGAGAGCCTGCAGATCGCTGCTCTCTCCGAGTGGCGTGAGACCCGGGACCAGGGTCTCGTCGACGACACCCTGGAGGAGGTCGGGCTGGTGGCCGCCTCCACCGACAACCTGATGGTGCCGATGCGGCGGGCGCTCGCAGCCGGGGCGACCATCGGCGAGGTCTCCGACACGCTGCGTCGGGTGTTCGGCGTGCACAGACCGACCGGTTAGCGTCCCGAGCTGCCATGACCGAGACCCAGACCCATCTCCTCATCATCGGCGGCGGGCCTGCCGGCACGCAGGCCGCCACGACGGCCGCCACCAAGGGAGCGAAAGTGACCCTGGTGGAGAAGGACATCGTCGGCGGTGCGGCGCATCTCTGGGACTGCATCCCGTCGAAGACGATGGCGGCCAGCGCCCTCCGCCATACCTCGGTCCGGGACGCGGTCAAGCTCGGTCTCACCAACGATCCGGGGTCGGTCGACCCGGTCATGCTGGCCGGCAGGATCCGCGAGATCACCGCCAACATCAACGACAACTGGGTCGAGCTGCTCGCTGATCAACGGGTCGAGATGATCGGCGGGACCGGACGCTTCACCGGCGACCACGAGGCAGTGGTCGAGACGAGAGACGGGCCCCGTCGCGTTGCGTTCGACAAGGCTCTGATCTCTACGGGGTCTGCCCCTCGCGTCCCCGATTGGGCCCCGGTCGACGGGGTTCGGGTGCTCACCACGAGGCACTGTTACGACCTGGCGAGCGTGCCCGAGCACCTCGTCGTCGTTGGTTCCGGTGTCACCGGCGTCGAGTTCACCCACATCTTCGAGGCGATGGGAGCCGAGGTGAGCCTGGTGGTGTCCCGCCAGCAGATCCTCCCGTATCGAGATGCCGAGGTTGCCGCGGTTCTCGAAGAGAGCTTCATCGAGCGTGGGGTGAAACTGGTGATCGGTGCCCGGGCGGAGAAGGTCGAGGTCGTCGGTGATGCGGTGGCGGTTCACTGCAACGATGGCCGCGTTATCCGAGGCTCCCACGTCCTGCTCGCCGTGGGATCGGTGCCCCTCACCTCCGGCCTCGGCCTGGACGAGGCAGGCGTCGCTTCGGATGGGGGCTATGTGACCGTCGACCAGTTCCAACGAACGTCGGTGTCCCACATCTACGCCGCCGGGGACGTGACCGGGCAGATGCCTCTCAGCTCGGTGGCCGCGATGCAAGGGCGCAAGATCGCGCTCCACGCCCTCGGGCTGCCGGTCCAGCCCATCGACTACGACAAGGTGACCGAGGCGATCTTCACGGAGCCGGAGATCGCCTCCGTCGGTCTGGCCGAGGTCGACGCCGCGGCCCAGGGTCGGAAGGTGCGCACCACCAAAGTGCCATTCACGTCCAACGCCCGGTCGGTGCTCCAGGGGTTCACCCGGGGGTTCGTCAAGCTGACCTCCGATCCCGCCACAGGAGTGGTGTTGGGCGGGACGGTGGTGGGGCATCGCGCCTCGGAGCTGATCGGGATGATCGCACTGGCGGTGCAGGCCCGGGTGACCACCGCGACCGTCGTCGAGACCCTTCTGGTCCATCCGTCGATGATCGAGGCGATCAGCGACGCAGCCGAATAGGAGTGGAGATGGAAAAGCTCACCACGGAGACCACCGAGACGTTCGCCGGACGAGTCTTCGACTCGGTGCTGGGGATGCTGGATGCCTGGTCGATCTACGTCGGCGACAAGCTCGGCCTCTACGTGTCGTTGGCACGCGGGCCGATGACCCGCGATGAGTTGGTCGAGGCGTCCGGGGCACATTGGCGATACGTCGGTGAGTGGCTCGAGCATCAGGTGACGACCGGGATCCTCGAAGTCGACGACGTGACCGCCGCACCGGAGACCCGGAGGTACCGCCTGCCCCCAGCGCAACGCGAAGTTCTCGTCGACCAGGACTCGTTGAGCTATCTCACCCCGTTCGTCCGGCTGGTGACCGCCGGCGGGATCCAGCTGCCGGCGCTGCTCGATGCATATCGGGAGGGTGGAGGGGTGTCCTGGGAGCAGTACGGACCGGACATGAGGACCGGTCAGGCCGAGATGAACCGGCCTTGGTTCGTCAATGCGCTCGGCACCGATTGGTTCCCGGCGGCACCAACGGTCCACGAGAGACTTCTCGGTCCGGAGGTGAGGGTCGCCGATATCGGTTGTGGCGAGGGCTGGTCGACGATCGCCATGGCCAAGGCGTACCCGGATGTCAGGGTCGACGGGTTCGACATCGACGATGCCTCGATCTCTGCTGCCCGGGGCCATGCCGCAGCCGGGGGAGTCGCCGACCGGGTCTCTTTCCACCATGTCGACGGTTCCACGATTCCCGGGGAAGGCGAATACGACATCGTCACCTTCTTCGAGTGTGTCCACGACATGCCCCAGCCGGTAGGTGTGCTCGAGACGGCGCGTCGGTTGGTCAAGCCGGATGGCCACGTCATAGTGATGGACGAGGCTGTCGCCGATGCGTTCGGTGACCGCTACGACGAGGTCGAGCGGCTCATGTACGGGTTCTCGCTGTTCGTGTGTCTCCCCGACGGCATGTCACACGACCCGACCTTGGCGACCGGGACCGTGATGCGGCCCGCCAAGCTCGAGGAGTACGCCCGCTCCGCCGGATTCGCCGGGATCTCGGTGCTGCCCATCGACAACGACCTGTGGCGGTTCTACCAGCTCGATCTGTAGGTCGTCCCGGCGGGCCGGGTCACTTGACGATGGCGATGACCTGACCGGAGGCAACCGTGTCGCCGGGCTCGACACGCAAGTCCACGACCTCACCGTCGGCGGGTGAGGTGACTTCGTTCTCCATCTTCATGGCCTCGAGCACACAGATGGGCTGACCTGCCTTGACCGCCTCCCCGGCCCGGACACTGACCTTCACGATCGTCCCTTGCATCGGAGAGACGATCACGCCGTCGGATGCGGCCACCGGCCCGTCGGTGGTCAGCTTGGGTGGACGACGTCGGACCTGACCGCCCAGGGACGGCTCCGGCGCCCAGTACGAGACCCGGAAGCGTCGCCCGCCGATCTCGACCGTGATGTCCCGCTTCTCGAGGTCCTCCTCGGCGGGGAGTGCCGGGGCCACGCGAGGGCCGACGGCCTTCCAGGGCGACGACGTCCTCCATCCACTTCGTGTAGTGACGTCCTTCGATGAAATCCTCGTGGTCGAGCACGGCGAGATGGGCAGGGATCGTGGTGGCCACACCGGTGACCGTGAACTCCCTCAGGGCACGGCGCCCCCGGTTGATCGCCGACTCGCGATCGGCCCCCCACACCACCAGCTTTGCCATCAGGTTGTCGTAGTACTGGGTGACGTTCGTGCCTGGCCCTGACCCAGGAGTCGACCCTGACCCCTGGCCCAGCCGGCTCCTGCCACTCGACGACCTGTCCTGGTGACGGCAGGTAGCCGTGGAAGGGGTCTTCGGCGTTGATGCGGAACTCGATGGCGTGACCTCTCGGCTCCACCTCGCCGATGGTCAGCTGCTCGCCGCCGGCGATCCGCAGCTGCCATTCCACCAGATCGATACCCGTGACCATCTCGGTGACCGTGTGCTCCACCTGGAGGCGGGTGTTCATCTCGAGGAAGTAGAAGCTCCCCTCCTGGTCGACCAGGAACTCCACCGTTCCCGCATTCACGTAGCCGCACGATCGGGCGGCGGACAATGCCGCTTCACCCAGGGCGCTGCGCTGTTCGGGCGACAGTCCCGGGGACGGTGTCTCCTCGATCAGCTTCTGATGCCGTCGCTGCACCGAGCAATCACGCTCACCGAGGAAGAGGCCGTTGCCGTGGGTGTCGAAGAGGATCTGTGCCTCGATGTGCCGGGGACGCTCCAGGTACTTCTCCACGTAGACCTCGGGATTGCCGAAGTAGGCGTCCGCCTCACGTCGCGCTCCTTCGAAGGCGTCGACCACCGAATCCTCGTCCTGGACCACCCGGAGCCCCTTGCCGCCCCCGCCGTGGGCCGCCTTGATGGCGACCGGATAGCCGAACTGGGCGGCGAGGGCGATCACCTCTTCGACCGTGGTGACGGGGTCGGTGATGCCGGGGACGGTGGGGACGCCGAACTCCTCGGCATGACGTCGGGAGGTGATCTTGTCGCCCATGGCCTCGATGGCGTCGGCGTGTGGGCCGACCCAGATGATGCCGGCGTCGTGGACCGCCCGGGCGAAGCCGGCATTCTCGGAGAGGAATCCGTACCCGGGGTGGATGCCCTCGGCGCCCGCCTCGTGAGCGATCCTGAGGATGGCCTCTTGGTTCAGGTAACTCTCCGCTGCGGGGGCCGGACCGACGTTCCAGGCTTCGTCGGCGATGTCGACGTGGAGGGCGTCGCGATCGAGCTCGGAGAAGATGGCGATGGTCCTGATGCCCATCTCCTGGGCGGTCCGGATGACGCGGACCGCGATCTCACCACGATTGGCGACGAGCAGGCTCTTCATTGCGGGCCGTTGCCGTGCTTCTTGGGCGGCAACGATTCTCGCTTGGTGCGGAGCATCTCCATGGCCCGGATCAGCTTGAGCCGGGTCTCCCGGGGCTCGATGATCTCGTCGACCAGACCGAGCTCGGCGGCGACATACGGGTTGTTGAACCGGTGCTCGTAGTCCTCGATCAGCTCGGCGCGCCGTTGCTCTGCGTCGGGACCGGTCAGCTCCCGTCGGTGGATGATGTTGACCGCCCCCTGGGCACCCATCACGGCGATCTCCGCTGAGGGCCAGGCGAACACGAGGTCGGCCCTGATCCCACGGGCATTCATCACGAGATAGGCCCCGCCGTAAGCCTTGCGGGTGATCACGGTGATGCGGGGCACCGTCGCCTCGCAGTAGGCGTACAGCAGCTTGGCGCCATGCCGGATGATGCCGCCGTGCTCCTGGTCGACTCCGGGGAGGAAACCGGGCACGTCGACGAATGTCATGATCGGGATGTTGAAGGCATCGCAGAAGCGAACGAACCGCGCCGCCTTCTCGGACGCGGAGATGTCCAGGGTCCCGGCCAGGACGGCGGGTTGATTCGCCACGATGCCGACAGCATGGCCGTCGAGCCGTCCGAACCCCACGATGATGTTCTTCGCCCACTGGCTGTGGACCTCGAAGAACTCTTCGGAGTCGAGCACGGTCTCCACGACGTCGCGCATGTCGTACGGCTGGTTCGACTCATCGGGGATCATCGAGTCGAGCGAGTCGTCGGCGCGGTCGGAGCGGTCGGCGGGTGCGTAGTAGGGGGGAAGCTCCATGTTGTTCCGGGGCAGGAAGGACAGGAGATATCGGACCGCCTCCAGTGCGTCCTGCCCGTCGGGGTAGACGAAGTGGGTCACTCCCGACTTGGAGGCGTGGGCGGTGGCGCCGCCCAGCTCGTCCATGGTCACCTCCTCACCGGTCACGGCCTTGATGACGTCAGGCCCGGTGATGAACATATGAGACGTGCCGTCGACCTGGAAGACGAAGTCGGTGAGGGCGGGGGAGTAGACGGCCCCGCCGGCGCAGGGCCCCATGATCACCGAGATCTGGGGGATGACGCCACTGGCTCGCACGTTGCGCTCGAAGATCCGGCCGTACCCGTCGAGTGACGAAACGCCCTCCTGGATGCGGGCACCGCCCGAGTCTTTGAGACCGATCACCGGTGAGCCGGTCTCCATCGCCATGTCGAGGATCTTGCAGATCTTGTCGGCGACCACCTTGCCGAGACTCCCTCCGAAGACGGTGAAGTCCTCGGCGAACACGAATACCGGCCGCCCATCGACCGTGCCGTGCCCCGTGACCACCGCATCGCCGGGCGGCTTCTTGTCCTCGATGCCGAATCCGGTCGACTGGTGTTTGACGAACTGGTCGATCTCCTGGAACGAGCCTTGGTCGAGGAGGGCGTCGATCCTCTCCCGAGCGGTGAGCTTCCCCGCCTCGTGCTGACGGGCGACGGCGCGCTGGGTCCCGGAGTGGAGAGCTTCTTCCTTGAGTGTCCTCAGTTGGTCTATGCGCGCCTCGGTGCCCAAGACTGCTCCCTAATCTCGAATTGGTAAGACTCGTCGGGAGTCCCGTTGGCTACACCATATTTCCAGTTGCGTCGTCGACGAGGTTCCATCCACCCAGGACCTCGCCCGTGAGAAGCTCGAGAGGCTGCCAGTCCTGTGTGGTGGCTTCCTCCCAGACCGCCGGTCGTGGCCGATCCGGGTCGGACTGGTGGACGGCTGATCGGGCCGTCGGCGGTCTCCCTCGCCTTCCGCCACGGGCCTGGACGAGGACCGCCCGATCTCCCTGATCGCCGGCCTGGCCGCAGTCCGAGCCCTTCCCGGAGCCGCACTGAAGTGGCCCAATGACGTGATGCGCGACGATGCCAAGGTGGGCGGGATACTCGTCGAGCGGAGTGGGGACATCACGGTGGTCGGTCTGGGGCTGAACCTCTGGTGGAACACGCCGCCGGCAGAGGCCGCCTCGTTGTTCGCCGCCGATCCGGGCCCAGAATCCACCTGGCAGATCGGTGCTCTCTGGGGAGCCGAGCTCGCCGAGCTCCTCGACAGAGATGGGTGGGACCGGGATGCCTACACGGCGGCGTGCACGACGCTGGGCAGACGGATCACGTGGGAGCCCGCCGGATCGGGGCTTGCATCCGAGGTCAACCGAGCGGGCGAACTCGTCGTCGAGACCGATGCCGGCGTCGAGACCCTTCGTTCGGGGGCGGTCCGACACATCCGGGGGTGATCAGCCCAGCTGCTCGATCTCCGGTCCGGCCAGCGTGGCATTGAAGAAGGCGATGGTCCGGGCGAAGGCGTCATTGGCCGCCGCGTCGTCGTAGGCGTCGCTGTCGATATCGAGGAATCCGTGACCTGCGCCGTCGTAGAGCAGCCATTGGCCGTGGTCGTTGCGTCGCTGAGCCTCGTCCACCGTGGCCGCGTCGACGAGATCGTCCCCGGCTCCGTAGAGCCCCAGCACCGGGATCGGAAGATGGTCGAGATACTCGGCGACCTGGTGCAGCCGGTCCTCGTCGCCGGTGAGTGGAGTGGAGACGATGGCCAGTGAGCGAACCCAGTCTCGAGTCGCCGCCTTGATGAGACCGAAACGCCCTCCGACATCGGTGGCGAGGATTCCGACCCCATCCTCGACGTTCCACTCGACGTCGTCGGAGACGACGAACTGGTGGAGCTCGTCGATCACGGCGAGAGCCTGGTCGTCCGTGAGCCGGTTGTAGAGGTCGAGGCCGTCTCCGGCCTCTCCGTAGAGGTCGATCGTGAGACCGGCGAATCCGGTCCGGGCGAGACGTCGGCACAGGTCCTTCTCCACGCTCCCCATCCCGTCGAGCCCGGGGAGGACGAGCACGACCGGGACCTGGCCTGCTTCGTCGGGTCGCGCCAGGTAGCCGTTGCGGTGGGCCGCTCCGACCGGTATCGGCAGCGAGCCATAAAGGATTGGATACGTCCCCTCGTGGGAAAGCACTGCCAAGGGTCACCTCCGCTGAGTGGAACGGCACACTAACTGGTCGTTCTCCGACGACCATCACCGTTAGCGGCGGAACCGCCATTAGCCTGATGCCGTCTAACACTCCGATGAAAGACACTCCTGTTTCACCCTCGACTGCTCAGCCACGCTCAGGGCTGCCCCGATGGCTGAAGACGTCGATCATCGTCTTGCTGGTCCTCGCCAACCTCGCGGTACTGGCTTTCATCTGGGTGGTCCAAACGGGCAATTCGCTGTTCGCCGATGCCCGCACCGACGAGGAGGTATCGGCGGCACTCGACCCGGCCAACGGGGGGCCACGCACCTTCCTGGTGGTCGGCTCCGACTCGCGGGCCGGTCTCGACGACCTGGAGAACTTCGGATCGTTCCCCGGTGGCACGCGGGGACGTGGTCATGTTGGTCCGGGTCGACCCGTCCGGGTCGACCCGGATGCTCAGCATCCCCCGGGATCTCTGGGTCTCCATCCCAGGTCATGGCGAGGACAAGATCAACGCCGCATATGCCCTGGGTGGGCCGCGGTTGATGGTCGAGACCGTGAAGCAGAACCTGGGGGTCACGATCAACAACTACGTCGAGATCGATTTCGTCGGGTTCCAGGCCCTGGTTGACGAGCTCGGGGGCATCGAGATCGACTTCCCGTACCCGGCACGTGATGCCAAGTCGGGTCTGGACGTCGATGCGGGTGTGCAGAACCTCGACGGCTCCGAAGCCCTCGCCTATGCCCGTTCCCGCAGCTACCAGGAGCTCCAGAACGGCTCCTGGGTGTCGGTCGACGCCAACGACATCGGGAGGACCGGACGACAGCAAGATGTGATGCGGGCACTGCTCGGACGTCTCAAGAGCCCGTCGTCGATCACCGAAGCCGGAAGCATCGCGTCCGCGATGTCACAGCACATGACCATCGACGCCAAGCTCGCCGAGGAGTCGGTGCCCTCCATGGTCTGGGACTTCAGGGGTGTCCTCACCGGGTCCATCGATGGTGAGACCCTTCCGACGACCGGTGCAGACGATCGGTGGTCAGCTCGGTTCAGATCCGGAAGGACCCCGAAGCCGAGGCGATGTTGGCCGGCTTCCGGGCCGGTTCCACCACCGTTGAGTCCGCCGCTCACGGTGGAAGTGCTCAACGGCTCGACCACCGCCGGTGCCGCCGGGGCCATGTCCGAGCGTCTCCAGGGCCTGGGATTCGAGGTGGCCTCGGTGGGCAACGCCGGCACCAATTCCTATGCGGAGACGACCGTTATCGTGCCGGAGGGCAGTGACGACGGGGGCCGACATCACCGCGGCACTGGGATTTGGTGTAGTTCAGTTCGGATCTGTCGATAACGGTCTCGACGCGGTCGTGATCGTCGGATCCGACGCCTAGGAGCTGGGCGCGTCCCCAGTTAGGATCACCTCTTGGATGTAGCAATCATCGGAGCCGGATATGTCGGTCTCGTCACCGCCGCCGGACTAGCCAACCTCGGCCACGTCATCAAGGTCGGTGAGGCAGATGCTCAACGTGTGGCTCTCCTCGAGTCAGGGGAGGTCCCCATCTATGAACAAGGACTCCCCGATCTCCTGTCTCGGGCCGATCGAGCGTGGAACGCTCGGCTTCACCACATCGAACGTCGAAGCCGTCGCCAGCGCCTCACTCGTCTTCTTGTGTCTGCCCACGCCAGAGCGGCCCGATGGCAGAGCCGACCTCGAATACGTCCATGCCGTGATCGACGAGCTCGCCTCCACCGTCGACGACGGGACCTTGTTCGTCATCAAATCGACCGTCCCTCCGGGGACGGTGGCAAGTCTCCGGAAACGTCTCGCCGACCTCGGGAGCGGTGCCCGGCGTCGTCTCCCATCCCGAGTTCCTGCGGGAGGGCAAGGCGGTCGACGACTTCATGGAGCCAGACCGGATCGTCGTGGGCGCCTACGACCGGGCGGACGCCGAACTGGTCGCTTCCCTCTACCGGAGCCTCGAGACCGAAGTGGTGATCACCGACCCCACCTCGGCGGAGATGATCAAGTACGCCTCTAACTCCTATCTCGCCGCCCGACTCACCTTCGTCAACACACTGGCCAACGTTTGTGAGGCTGTAGGCGCCGATGTCCTCGACGTGATCCAGGGCATGGGCCTGGACCACCGGATCGGCCCTCACTTCCTCCAGCCCGGGCCGGGATACGGCGGTTCTTGTTTCCCGAAGGACACGGCCGCGTTGATCGGGGTGGCCGAGGACGCCGGTTACGAGTTCGATCTCTTGAAGGCGGTCATCGAGGCCGACCACGAGCAACGTCGACGCATCGTCGAGAAGGTCCGCCAGGCTGCCGGCGGTGGGCTGAGAGGACGTCGGGTGTGTCTGTGGGGAGTTGCCTTCAAAGCCGGCACCGACGATGTCCGGGAGTCTCCGGCTCTGCGCATCGCCCGACTCCTCATCGAGGACGGCGCCGAGGTCGTGGGCTATGACCCCGAGGCGACGACCACCGAGTTCGCCATGGCCGACGACCCGATCGCGGCCGCCGAGGGTGCCGATGTCCTCCTGGTCGCCACCGAGTGGCCCGAGTTCGGCACTCTCGACATGAACCGGGTCGCCGTCGGCCATGAAAGGCCATCGTGTCGTCGATGCCCGGAACCTCCTCGACTCGGCGGCGGTACGTGCCGCCGGGCTGGACTATTGGGGTTTGGGCCGGCCCGGCGCCTGATCGGTCGGCTAGCGGAACATGTCCTCGTCGACGGGGCGCACCAGGTCGGAGGCTCGCCCCTCGCCTCGCGGCCCGAGGTAACCACGGACCAGAGCGGCGGGGACCCCGTCCGACTTGCCCATCACCAGGTCGGCAGCTGCGGCGAGCTCGTCGGCGACGGCGACCTCGGTCACATCGAGCTCGCGTCCCGACCAGTCCCGGGTGCCGCGTAGGTCCAGGATGGCGAGAAGCCCGGACACCCCGATGGCGATGTCGGTGAGACCGCGACGCCACGGCCGACCGAAGGTGTCCGAGATGATCACCGGCATGTCGATCCCGTGGATCTGGCGAACCCGCGAGCGGATTCGGTGGGCGGAGCGGTCCGGGTCGTCGGGCAGGAGGATCATGGTCCCCGGCTCGGCATTGGAGCGATCCACACCGGCGTTGGCACAGACGAACCCATGCTTCGTCTCGGCGATGATCAAGTCACCACGACGTCGCACGATCGAACGCGCCACTTCCTCGACGAGCTCCCGCTTGAACTCCTCCTCGTCGCCGATCACCTGCCTCACCGCACCTTCGGCCTTCGAGACGATCTTGTGGGTGACCACGAGCACGTCCCCGTCGACGGGCCCCACGGCCTCGATCGCCGGGGCGAGGACGGTGGCGACGTCGTCCCCCGCTGAGACGGCCCCGATCCCCAGCAACGGATGGACGCTGAGACTCACAGCGAGGTCAGGGTCAGGGCGAGGTGGCGCGAGGTCTCGAGATCGGTCATGAGGGTGTCGGCGGTGCTCACTTCGATGTGATCGACGAGCTCCATCTCGGAGTGGTCGCTCGTGTCGATGACTAGGTGGTCGATCAACCCATCGTAGGCAAGGGCGACGCCACGGTTCCCCGGGGGCAATCCCAGCGATGCCATCACGCGGTCGGCGGGCCCTTTGACGGTCACGCCCCCGATCAGAGGACTCACCGCGACGACGGATGGGTGTCTCCGAATCGCCTCCTCCACCCCGGGCACCGCCAGGATCGGCCAGATCGGACAACGGCGGGTTCGAGGGCCCGATGACCACCCGGTCGGCATGCGCGATCGCCTCGATCACACCCGGTGCCGGTTCGGCGCGGTCCGCGCCGTCGAAACGGAGCTCTCGGACCTCGTCGCGGTGCCCGCGGTTCACGAAGTATTCCTGGAACGTGACCCAGCCATCGTCGAGACGCACCATGGTGCGGAGGGTGTCGTCGGTTGCCGGGACCACCTCGGCGCCGACACGAAAGGCTCCGGCGATCGCGCGGGTCACCGCGGAGAGGGGGGTGGATCCTGCGATCTCTCGGGTCCGGTAGAGCTTGAGCGCGAGATCACGGTCGCCCAGGCGAAAGGTGTTGTCGACACCGAAGCGCGCGAGCTCGTCGTTGAGGGCGAACGTGTCGTCGCGACGGCCCCATCCGAGCGGTCCCTCGACTCCGGCGAGCGTGTACACCACGGTGTCGAGGTCGGGGCACACCACGAGACCATGGTTCTCGGCGTCGTCTCCCACGTTGACGACGACCGTCAGCTCGACCCCATCGAGAGCCGCCAACCCCCGGGCAAGCCGGGCGCCACCCACGCCTCCGGAGAGTTGGACGATCCTCAATTCGGTCCCTCGATATTGCTCAGTGTCTCGCACCTGTTCACAATGGCGGTTCGCATGTCCCAAACCACTCCGCAGGTCGCGGACACCGAGAGCGTCGACGAAGTTGCCGCCGCGCCCCGGGTGCGGGTGATCGTCACCGCGGTCGCCGGCGCCGACCTCGACGCAGCCCTCGCGGTGGTGGGTCGCCAAGTGTACGAGCCGACCCCGGAGGTCGTGCTCGTGGGCGGTGAGGTCGATGGTGTGCTGTCGGTGGCCACGCTCGAGGACGCCATCACCACGACCGATTCGTCCTTCGACTACCTGTGGCTGCTGCATGCCGATGCCCGCCCCCGTCCCGACGCATTGGCTGCTCTGATCACCGAGATCGAGCGTAACGACGCGGCACTCGCCGGCTCCAAACTCCTCAAGGCCGGCACCATGGACGAGCTGGAGTCGGTAGGTGGGGCCACCGACGTGTTCGGCGAGCCCTATTCGGGTCTCGACGAGGGCGAGATCGACTTGCAGCAGTATGACGTGGTCCGGGAGGTCGCCTTCGTCCAGTCGGCTTCGATGCTGGTGCGACGCGACCTAGCGCAGGGTCTCAAGGGCCTCGACCCGCTGTTGCCGCCCATCGCCGCCGGCTTGGACTTCTCTCAACGCACGAGACTGAGTGGTGGACGCGTGTGATCAGCGTCCCCTCCTCGGAGGTCTATCACCAGGGTCGGTGCGGCGAAGGTGGCACCGGATGGAGGGAGCAGGCGGGACGGCTGCGCGCCATGTTGACGGCGTACAGCCCTCTCACCCTCCTCTGGGTCGTTCCCTACGACCTGTTGGTCTCGATCGTCGACTCCTTGGCGAGTTTGCTCTTGCTCCGCTGGAGACCACTGGTCCGGCATCTCAACTCGTGGGTGTGGAATCTCTACCACTTGCCGTCGACGTTCCAGCAACGACGGCGACTCCGCTCCGTTCGGTCGGAAGGTGACGAGGAGCTGTTCCGGTTCCACGCCAAGGGCTCGGTCCGTCTTCGCTCGATCGGTGAGGAGGTGAGCGCCCGGCTCCTGTCGCTTTTCGATGACGATCAGGCGCTCGCCCGCGGATCGCGACGTGTCTGGGGATCGCCCGGGATCTGGGGCGCCGTGGTCACCGTCCTGGTGATGCTCTTTGCCGCGAGGTCGATCATCTTCGGCGGCATGCCCAACATCGGGTTCACCTTCCCGTTCGAGACTCCGACAGTCGCCCTGCCGCGCTGGCTCTTCGGGTGGAACGAGTCTGGTTTGGGGAGCGGATCGCCGGTCCACCCTTCTACCGCGCTGACCGGGGCCTTCTCGGCACTCTGGTTGGGGGCCGAGGTGCCGGCCCGCAGCGTGCTGACGGTCGGCCTCGCCCTGCTCGGTGTCGTGGGCATGGGGCGATTCGGCGGACGTCTCGGCCTTCGTGGGCCTGGCCGGTACGTGGCCGGCGTGGTTCTCGTGGGCGGGCCGGGGACCGGTGTGTTGCTTGGCCGGGGCTCGTGGGTGGCCCTCGGCGCCGCAGCTCTCCTGCCCTGGGCGGTACGTGCCGCGATTTGGAGCCCTGGGAGGACCGAGACACGGGCCGGCGTGGTCGGTTGGGCCCTTCTCACGGGCTCCGTGCTGGGTGCGTTCAACCCGGTGCTGGCGCTCGTGCCGCTCTTGGTCCTGGTGGTATGGAAGCTGACGGGCGGAAATCGCGGGAGGATGTGGCCGGCGCTGGTCGTCATCCTCGGCGCCGTTGCCGGGGCGCGCCTTCCTCGCCGGTGATCCGACCTGGCTGACGGACGACGCTCGACGGCTGATCCGGTCGGTCCCCGATCTCTGGCCTGCGTTGCTGGTGATCACCGCGGCACCCGTTGACATTCGGCGGAGCCCAGGCTTCGGGCGATCGGATCGACCGGAGCGTGTGGTTGCCCTGGCCGCGCTCCTGGCCCACCGACTTCTCCCCGTCGGCCCGGGGGTCGAGGAAGCGCTTCTGGTGACAGCGTCACTCGGTGCCGCCATGACCGCGGCCGCTGCCCTCGACTCGTTCTCCAGGAACGCCCTTCGCCTGGTGGCGACGGGTGGTGCGATCGCCATCGCCGTCGTCTCGGTGCTGGCGCTCGGCAACGGGCGGCTCGGGCTCCCTGCCGGTGACGTCAACTCTCGTCTCTCCTTTGCCACGACCCTCGCCGATGAGCCGGATCCGGGCCGTCTGCTGCACATCTCGGTCGACCGCGAGCTCATTCCCGGCGAAGTGCGCTCCGGTCCGGGGTTCTGGTATCGATTGCTCGATGGCGCCGGCACGACCAGTGACGAGGTCTGGCTGCCGGCTCCACTTCCTGGCGACGAAGCACTCGGTGACGCTCTCGATGAGATCGCCTCCGGCGCCGAGCTCAGACCCGGCGACCGGCTGGCGCCATACGCCGTCGACTGGGTGGTGATCGAAGGTCCCGAGACGGTGCTCGACGAAGTGCTCATCGCACAGCTCGACCTGGTCCCGGTGCCGCTGGATCCCGAGGCACGGGTGTACGAGAACCGATCCGCAGCGCCTATCGCCGGATCCATCGCGGTGCCGTGGCAGCGGCGAGGCCTCGATTTCGTGGGAGAGTCGGTGAGCGGCCCGGTCGCCCTCTCGGTCAACTACGACGAGGGCTGGGCGCCGGATCCCGCCCAGTCAGAGTGGCTGGTGACCATCGACGGGTCCGATGGGTTGGCCTCGTATCGCCCCACCGGGCTGCATCTGCCGCTGTCCTCTGCTGACGATCGGTGTGATGATCACGGCTTCGGTGGCAATCGTCTGGGGGAGGCGGGCGAGATGAGGTACGTGGTGCTGGCGGCGGTATTCGTCCTGGGCCTCGCCACAGTGCTGGCGCCGATCTCACCCGACCCCGCTCCCGGCGAGGTCCCTGGCCGCGAACCCCCGCCGTTGTCGATCTGTCCCCTCCTCGAGGGTGGCGGCCAGACGACTGATGTGGCGGTGCTCTCCTCGATCAACGGAGTCGGCCGGCTCTCCACCTTCTCCGCAGGCGTGGAGACGGGTTCGCTGGACTTCCGCACCGGCGCCACCGGGTCGGTGATCGTGCCCGCATCCGAAGCGGGGGCGGTGGGTGACTCCGCCGGTTTGATCGAGCTGCCGTCGGATACCACGGCCGCCGGAGTCGTCATCTCGGGCGCGTTCGTCGCTCGCTGCCGAGTCGTGTGTCGGCACCTCGACTCCCCAGGCGTTCATCGCCGGTGGCTCCACCGCCAGCGGAGCAGCCTTCGAGCTTCAGATCCTCAACCCTTATGCCGGGGAGGCCGTCGTCGACCTCACCGTCGCCACGGAGGCCGGGCTCGAATCAGACACACGTTTCGACGCCGTCATCATCCCGGCTCTGAGCACCGTGACCCTGGACCTCACCGAGATGATCCCGGGTCGGGCAACCATTTCGATCCTCATGGAGACGTCGCGGGGCTCAGCCCTGGCGGTGGGACGGCAGACGACCGAGGGTGAGACCGCGATCTGGCGGGCCGTGGAGGCGGGTCAGGACTGGTGGCTGCCGGTTCCCGTTGGTGGGGCCGTGAAGCAGATGCTCTTGGCGACGCCTTCCGCGAGTGAGGTCGAGTACCAGGTCGACTTCTACGGTCCCGATGGATTCGTCGAGGCCTTGGAGTCGGGCGTCCTGCCCGCCCGCGGCGAGGTGAGGGTCGATCTCGCCGCCATCACGGAGTCGTCCGCCGGGCTGCGCGTGATCAGCACCGGGCCGGTGGTCCCCCTGCTGTGGATGGACTCGGCCGCAGGCATGGCGGCCACCACCGCCAGTGCCGTGGACGCGCCTCTGTGGCTGCTGCCGGGCGCCAGTGGGCCCGCCGGTGGCGTCGGGGAGACTGGTCGTTCTCAACAGTGGGCTGGACGATGTGACCGTCACGGTTCGCTCTCTGCGAGAGCAGTCGCTGGTGCGTAACTTCGAGCTGGCCGCCGAGGGGGTCGTCACCGCCGATCTGGTCGCCGCCAACGGCTACCGCGTCGAGGCGACGGGGCCGGTGGTGGTCCTGTGGACTTCCCAGATCGGTGTCGCGAGCACGGCTGCATTGGGGATCCCGATCCAGGATGGATGAGGTCTGGGTGCGGATGGCCGTGGTCGCGGGTGCCCTGGCGCTCGCCGGGGCCATCGGGTATCTGGCAACGCGACCGGGGCCGGGGCCCGGTTCGTCACCTGGAAGCGACGGGGCTCGACCCCGGCCTCTACCTGTTCTCTTCACACGCGTGTCCCGGCTGTGCCCGGGCCCGGGAGCGATTGAAGTCGGTCCTGGGGGAGGGCGGCTTCGTCGAGTTCGTCTGGGAGGACCAGCCCGGCGTCTTTGCCGACATCGGCGTGAGTGGTGTCCCTGCCGTCCTCAGAGTCGGTGCCGACGGCGTCGGCGATCTCCACCCGGGCCAACCGCGGAGAGTCCTTTCCGGGGTTTGATCCTTGGATGCGTTTTTCCCGGCCGGTACCGTGGCCGCATGACAGTCAGCTGTGCCAGATGCGGTTCACCCGCCGCCGCGATGATGACGTTCAACTACGGCGACGGCGCTGTCTGGATGGACGATCTCGCCGACACCATCGAACACCCTCGGATATCTGCTCTGTTCGGACCATGCCGACCGGATGACTCCACCTCTCGGTTGGACGCTCACCGACCGCCGCACGGTGACCAGACTCTTCGCTCCCGTCCAAGTGGCCTGATGACCCTCGACCGTGATCTCCTGGACGCGGTCAAAGATCTCGACGAGCACGGCCTGCGACGACTTCAGATCCTCACCCGGGCCCAACTGCAACGCACCGGGGCGAGTGACCCCACCGAAGGGACCAAGGTGAGCATGCGTCAGCAAATGGTGCGGTGTGGCAAGGACGGATGCACCACCTGCCCTCACGGGCCCTACTGGTACGCCTACTGGACCGAGGGTGGACGACGTCGCAGCCGTTATGTCGGCCGTCTGCTCGACGAGTCGTTGTAGTAAGCCCGGCTCCACCTTTACCATGTCGACGCCTATGGACTGTCCCCGCTGCTCCCAGAACAACGTGCTCGAGATCGAGCACGTCCTCCCCGATGCGACCCAAGTCGTCTTCTTCTGGTGTCACAACTGCGAGGAGAAGTGGTGGAACAAAGAAGGTGTTGACATCGACGTGACCCAGGTCTTGGAGATAGTCCGCCAGTCGAGACAGTGACGGCCATCAGGGAAGCGCTCCGGCGCATCCCGCCCCTGCCCGCGATCATCCTGGTGGCGACTTCGCTCGTCATCTTCATCGTCATGAACCCGGGACTGATCTTCTCGGCGACGACACCGACCGGGGGTGACACCGGGGCCCACGTGTTCGGCCCGGCCTATCTGCGTGACACGCTTGCTTCCCGCGGGACGGATCCTGGGCTGGTCCAACGACTGGTTCGCCGGGTTCCCGGCTTTCTACTTCTACTTCCCGCTCCCGTCCCTGGTGATCGTCGCCCTCGACCTGTTCCTCCCGTATGGCGTCGCCTTCAAGATCGTCACGATCCTCGGGTCTCCTCGCGATGGCACCGGCGGTCTACTTCCACACCCGTGCCCTCCAGTTCGGCAAGCACATCGCGCTGGTCACCGCCGGCGCCGGTGCGGTGTTCGCCTTCTATGAGAGCTTCTCGATCTACGGGGGCAATGTCGCGTCGACGCTGGCCGGTGAGTTCTCCTACTCGTGGTCCTTCGCCCTGTCGCTCGTCTACCTCGGGTTGTTGATCAAGGCGGTGCGCGACGATCGCAAGTACGCCAAATGGGCCGCGCTCGCCCTGGCGCTCACGGCCTTGTGTCACGTGCTCACCACCCTGGTCGTGGTCTTCGCCTCGTTCTTCGTCTTGTTCTGGAAGAAGGGCTTGGCCCGCACCCTCATGATCTGGTTCTGGGGATTCGCGATCGCGGCGTTCTGGGCTCTGCCCCTGCTGGTCCGGATCGGCCTCACCTCCGACATGGCGTGGAACCCTTTGAGCCGCTGGGAGGAGATCTTCCCGGTGGAGGTGTGGCTGCTGGTCCCGATCGCCATCCCCGCGGCGATATGGGCGCTGCGTCGCACGACCCGGGTGGTCCCCCTGCTCGCCGCCACCATCCTCCCCATCCTCTACTTCCCCTTGCCCATCGATCCTGCCCGATCTCCTTCCGGGGATGTTCGGCGATGCCCGATGGAAGCTGTACAACGGCCGGCTCCTGCCCTACTGGTACTTCGGTCTGGCCTTCTTCGCCGCCCTCGGTCTGGGTGCAACCGTGGTCTGGCTCTCCCGTCGGCTGCCGAGCCGAGTCCATACCCACTGGCCGCGGGCGCTGCTGGCCGTCGGGTTCGGAGTCGCCGCCGGTCTCGTGGCTGACTCTGCCGAGTTCCCCAGCTGGTCCTGGGTCGTGGTCGTCGTGGCTGGGCTGCTCGCCCTGGCGGCGACGTACTTCTTCCCGTCCACGGTGAACACGAGGAACTTCTTGACCACGGGTGCCGCTGCGATCGTGGTGCTCGGGGCCACCGCTGGGCGTAACCTTCATCGACGGCTGGTCGAAATGGAACTACGAGGGCTACGAGGCGGAAGGCCCCTTGGCCGGAGTACGAGGCGCTGATGGCCGAGCTCGACCGGCTTCCCGATGGACGGGTCCAGTGGGAGGCCAACAGCGACCTCAACCAGTACGGCACCCCGATGTCGCCGATGCTCATCCCCTATTGGACAGAAGGATCCCACCAGTCGATGGAGGGCCTCTACTTCGAGTCCTCGCTGACCACGCCCTTCCACTTCATCAACCACTCCGAGATGTCCTTCCAGCCCTCGAACCCGATCCCGGGTCTTCGAGTACCACACCTTCGACATGGAGCGCGGGCTGCAGCACATGGACCTCTACGGAGTCGACTACTACGTCTCGTTCACACCTGAGGCGGCGGAGAAGGCGGCTCGATCGACGGGTTCACCGAGCTGGCCCACACCGAGCCGTTCCACATCTTCCGACTGCCCGAGACCGACCTCGTGGTGCCGCTGACCAAGCAGCCGTCGGTCTACGAGGTTCCCGATCGCGGCCCGATCGCGGCGTTGCTCGGCTCCGAGACGGTGACCGGGCCGGATGGGGAGGTGCTTCCCAGCTTCCACGACCTGGCCCTCGCTTGGTACGAGGACATCGCCAACCTCGACCGGGTGGTGGTGGCTGCACGGCCCCGAGGAATGGCCGCATATCCAGACATCTGGACGAGCGACCCGACACCGATCTGGAGGTGCCCGCAGAACGCGGTCTCCAACATCGTGCTCGACGATCACCGCATCTCGTTCACGACGGAGGCCATCGGCGTGCCACACCTGGTGAAGGTCAGCTACTTCCCCAACTGGAAGGCGACCGGAGCCGAGGGCCCGTGGCGATCCACTCCGTCGCTGATGGTGGTCGTGCCGACCGAGAACGAGGTCGTCATGGAGTTCGCCGACACCACGGCGGAGAGGGGAGGGAAGCTGCTGACCCTCGGCGGGGTCGGGGCACTGATCGTGATCGGCGGGATGTCCTTCCGGCGACGCCGGTCACTCCCGATTCAGCAGACCCCTCATCCTGACCAGCCCGGCGATGGTGCGCGGAGCCCTCTTGACCAGAGACGACTTGGCCGTCCTCATCTCCTCGACGACCACCGGGACTTCGACGATCTCGAATCCCGCCCGTTCGGCCCGCACCACCAACTCGGTGTCGAACAGGTCCTTGGTGCTGACCACCTGAGGGGCGATCTCGGCGACGAGTTCGCGGCGGAATCCCTTCATCCCATGAGTGTCGGTGACCTGGGATTGGAGGATCACGGTCAGGAGCAGGTTGAAGACGGTCGTCGCCACTCTCCGGATCAGGGGCCGGCGGTCGTCCGACCTCGGGTCGCGTTTCGACCCGATCACGAGATCGACATCGGGGGGCTGGCTCAACACCTGGTTGATGAAGGCCCCGGAGAAGTAGTCGATGTCGAAGTTGACGACCCAATCGCTGTCTGCGGCGAGGAATCCGTGACGCATCGCCGCCCCGTAGTCGGGCTCGCTGAGAGAGTCGACCACGACATTGGCGTGACCGGCCACCTCCTTCGCCACGGCCGCAGTCCCATCGGAGGACCCGTTCTCGACGATCCGGATCGTGTACGGGCAGCCGACTTCCTCGACGGCGGCGATGAGCTTCGGTAGCGCCTCGGGGAGGAACGAAGCCTCGTTGTAGACGGGCACGACGATGGTGATCGATGGCGACATGGGAGCGAGGAGAGTGTAGGAATCGGCGAGGACTAGACCACCCCTACACTCAAGAGCCCTTGGATCCCATCAGTCTTCAAAGCGTATGACGTGCGCGGGCGTGCCGACAGCGGTGAGCTCGACGCCGACCTGTTCCGGGGCATCGGTGTCGCGCTTGGTCGTGGAGCTCGGGGCCCGGACGGTCGCCGTGGGGAGGGATTGCCGGGCAGTCGAGCCCGATATTCGCCTCGGCTCTCGCCGACGGGATCCGCTCCTCGGGGGGCGATGTGATCGACGTCGGCGAGGTGCCGACCGACGCCGTCTACTTCTACTCGGGAGCGAAGGAAGTCCATGGCGCGGTGGTCACCGCCTCACACAACCCGTCGCAGTACAACGGGCTCAAGCTGTGCCGGCCCGGCGCCGCCCCGATAGGCATGGGCAGTGGGCTCGAGCGCATCAGGGAGTTCGTCCTCTCCGGTGCCGCGGCCGCGGATGCGACCACCGGGGACACGTCACGAGGCGAGCTCACCACCCAGGACATCGTCGACGATTACATCGAGCACCTCTTCTCGATCGTGCCCCCGGATTCGATCGGCCCGTTGTCCGTCGCCGTCGACGGTGGCAATGGCATGGCTGGTGTGGCCTTGGAGCGGGTCTTCTCCAGGCTCAGTGCGTCTTTGGAAGGGCTCTATCTCGAGCCGGACGGCAGCTTTCCCAACCATCCCGCCGACCCGCTCATCCCGGAGAACCTCCTCGACCTGAAAGAGCTGATGCAGGAGGCCGGCCCCTTCGACCTGGCGGTGGCCTTCGACGGCGATGCCGATCGCGCCTTCTTCCTGGATGATCTCCGGGTACCGCTCAGTGGCAGCACGGTCACGTCGCTGGTCGCTCGTCGGATCCTGGTCGATCATCCCGGTTCGGTCGTGGTGCACAACTTGATCGTGTCCAAGGCGGTGCCCGAGGTGGTGACCGAGTCGGGCGGCCGTCCGGTGCGCACCAGAGTCGGGCACAGCTACATCAAACAGGTGATGGCAGACACGGGGGCTGTGTTCGGTGGCGAGCACAGCGGCCACTACTACTTCAGGGACAACTTCCGCGCCGACTCGGGGATGCTGGCGATGCTGCACCTGTTGCGCGTGGTGACCGAGGACGGTCGTCCCCTCTCGGAGATCCGCAAGGACGTGGAGCGGTACGTGGCGTCCGGTGAGATCAACTTCGTCGTCGCCGATGCAGCCGATGCCATGCAGCGCGTCTCCGAGGCGTTCGCCGACGACCCTCAAGACGAGCTCGACGGGCTCACCGTCGAGCTGGGGACGGGTTGGTTCAATCTGCGCGCCTCCAACACCGAGCCCTTGCTTCGACTCAACGTGGAGGCTCCCGATCAACAGGAGGTCGACGAGATCGTGCAGCGTGTCAGCCAGATCGTGGAGGTCGTGGGTTGAGCCTCATCGACCCGACATTGGCCGAGCTGTTGGTCTGTCCGGTGGACAAGGCAGACCTCGTCGAGGACGAGACGGCCCAACGTCTCGAGTGCGTCTCGATGTGGACGCCGTTACCCGGTTCGCGAGGGCATCCCGGTGATGCTCATAGATCAGGCAGAAGGGGGCCCGGATGAGTGAGATGCTCGATCAGATACGAAGTCTCGGTGATCAGCTGCGATGGGCCTCCGAGGTGAGCCCACCCCACACCGGCACCTTCTCGGAGGTGCTCTTCGCCGGTATGGGTGGGTCCGGCATCGCCGGGGACTACGCGGCGTCGGTGGCGCTGCCCCTCGGCACCAGGGTCGCGGTCCACAAGGGCTACGGCCCGCTGCCGGCATGGGCCATTCGGGTCCGTCCCCTGGTCATCGCCGCCTCCTACTCGGGCAACACCGAGGAGACCCTCGACTTCGTGACGGCAGCGTCGGAGTCGGGGATGCCCGTGGCGACCATCACCACCGGGGGCCGTCTGGCGGAGCTCACCCGGGACAACAAATGGGCCACGATCTCGGTCCCGGCCGGCATGCAGCCGCGCGCCGCGGCCGGCTACATGATCGGGGCCACTCTTCGTCTCCTCGAAGGGGCGATGTCGCATCGATGATCATCGGCTCGCATTCAACGAGGCCGCCGATCTGGCGGACGCGATGACCGCCGAGGGTGGGGAGGCATGGGCACTCGCCGAGGAGATCGCCACCGGGCTCCAGGGTCGGATCCCGATCATCTACGGAGGGGGCTCGATCTCTTCGGTTGTGGCGCAACGGTGGAAGACCCAGGTGAACGAGAACGCCAAGGTGCCCTCCTGGTATTCGGTCCTTCCCGAGCTCGACCACAACGAGATCGTCGGCTGGGAGACGCTTCCCGCGATGACCAGGGAGAACGTAGGTGTTGTGGTGCTCCGCGACGAGAGCGACCATGACCGTGTCCGCCGACGCATCGCCCACACCAGAGAGCTGACCATCGACGCTGTCCCTTGGGTGGGTGAAGTCGGTTCCCGTGGATCGTCACGGCTCGCCCGGCTCATCTCGCTGACGGTGGTGGGCGACCTGATGTCGTGGATGTTGGCGGAGCGACTTGGCGTAGACCCCACCCCCGTGGTCACAATCGAGAAGTTGAAGAAGCTCCTAGTCGAGGATTGAGAGAAATGAACTACGACATCGCCAACCCGGACCTGGCCGAGGCCGGGGCCCGGAGGGTGGCCTGGGCAGGGCGCCGGATGCAGGTGCTGGAGACGGTCAGGCAGAGGTTTCGTGAGGAGAAGCCACTCGACGGCCACGTGATCGCAGCATGTCTCCACGTCACCGCCGAGACCGCCAACCTCATGCTGGCGCTTCGCGACGGCGGCGCCGAGCCGATCCTCTGCGCCTCCAACCCGCTGTCCACTCAGGACGATGTCGCCGCTGCCCTCGTCGCCGAGGGGATCCCGGTCTTCGCCATACGCGGTGAGGACGACGGCACCTACTACAAGCACATCCACGCCGCTCTCGACCACGCCCCGGCGGTCACCATGGACGACGGCGCCGACCTCGCCACGATCCTCCACACCGAGCGGCGCGAGATCGAGGTGATCGGATCGACCGAGGAGACGACTACAGGTGTCATCCGGCTGCGGGCGATGGCCGCCGACGGGACGCTTCGGGTCCCCGTCGTGGCAGTGAACGACTCGGCGACCAAGCACCTGTTCGACAATCACTACGGGACCGGCCAGTCGACTCTCGACGGCATCATCAGGGCCTCCAACATCCTCCTCGCCGGGCAGAACGTGGTGATCGTCGGTTACGGAGACTGTGGTCGTGGCGTAGCCGACCGGGCCGACGGTCTCGGGGCGCGGGTGATCGTGGTCGAGGTCGACCCGGTACGCGCCCTCTCCGCGGTGATGAGCGGATACCGCGTCGATGACGGCCGCAGACGCGGCCGAGGTAGGCGATGTGTTCATCACGGTCACCGGCAACAAGCACGTCCTCCGCATGGAGCACTTCGACAAGATGAAGGACGGCGCCATCCTCGCCAACAGCGGTCACTTCGACATCGAGCTCGATCTCGCCTCACTCCGACGCAACGCCACGGCGCGTCGCCAGGTGCGGGACAATCTCGAGGAGTTCGACATGCCGGATGGACGGCGAATCCTCGTCGCCGCCGAAGGCCGGCTGGTCAACCTGGGAGCCGCCGAGGGCCATCCCGCCGACGTCATGGACATGTCGTTCTCCAACCAGGCGTTGGCCGCGGAGTTCCTGATCGTCAATCGTGACGACCTGGAGCCGAAGATCTACACGTTGCCTCCAGAGATCGACGAGCAGGTCGCCTCGATCAAGCTCGCTCATATGGGGGGCGGCCTGGAGAAGCTCACCGAAGACCAGATCGCGTATCTCAACGGCTGGCAAGAGGGGACCTGATCCGAGTGTGAGCAGTTGACGTCGCTATGCGACGTCAACTGCTCACACTGAGCGCGTTCTCGTTGATGATGTCGAGGGCATCGATCCGGGCAGCGATCGTCGCCATCTGGTTGCCGATGGCTGTGAGCGCCGCCCCGGCCGCCATTCCTATGAGCCCGGATCCAATCACCAGGGCACGGATCATCCAGATGCTGGAGTCGATCGACGAGCTCGTCCCGGCGATGGTTGTCTCTGCCTCGGTCAGCGTGATCTCGTACTGGTCGGTGAGGGCAGCGAATCCGTCGAGACTCTCTCCCAGCGAGGTGAGAGATTCGGCGAGCCGCTCGCTCTCCACCGCCAGCTCGGTTGTCGACGGAATGAGCTCACGGAGCGCCGAGCTCTGGGCCCGCACCTCGTCAGGGAGTGAAGCGAGAGCGGTGTTGACCCTCGACAGAGAGTCACCGAACGGCTCTTCCGGGTCATAGTCGACCCCGAAGAGGGACAACGTGCGCAGGGTTCCGTCGACAGCGTTGGCGGTCTGGATCGCGGCGGGCATCGACCTCTGGACGGTCTGCAGGGTCTCGGGCAGCTCGAGCTTCGAGGAAGTCGGCCACACCCTCCAGGGTGATCACCGCCTCGTCCACGGTCGACGAGACCTGGGCGATGCTGGCGGAAGCGGCGTCGAGACTGGAGGCGGTCTCAGACGCAACCTCGTCGACGGTCGCGACAGTCTCGCCTATCGCCTCGAGGGCTGACTTCGAAGCCGAGACCGACGCCCGGGCGTCGTCGGCGAGCGTTTGGACCAGGAGGAGACCTCCGACGAGGCCGAGGACGCTGAGCACCAGGATGCCCATGCCCGCGTATCGGGCGAAGACACTCGCTCCCGGGCGCGTCCGGCTCGATCACCAGCACTTCGGGCTCCATAGGAGGGTCCTACCCCGCATACCGGTGATGACAAACCCGGTTTGCCGGGTCGGAACCGGGGGTAGCCACTGTCTATGCATGCCTCTTCGCGCCTTGCTGTCTCGACGTCCAACCTCACCAAGGACTACGGCGAGGACGCTGGGGTCTTCGGCCTGGATCTCGCCATCGAGCCCGGGTCGATCGTGGGATTCATCGGGCCCAGCGGATCTGGCAAGACGACGGCCGTCCACCTCCTCACCGGGATCACACCATGGGATTCGGGGACGGTCGAGGTTTTGGGTGAGAGCCCGGTCCACTTCAGCAAGGAAACGCGCTCGCGCATCGGGTACATGCCTCAGCACGCCATCCTCTATCCCGACCTCACCCTGCGGGAGAATCTGAACTTCGCCGCTTCCCTCTACGGGATGCCGCTGCGTCGCAAGAAGCTCATCGATCGAATGGTCGATTTCATCGAGTTGGAGGGTGCAGTCGACCGTCTGCCACGAGACGCGTCCGGAGGCGAGAAGCGGCGGGTGATGCTCGCCGCGACTCTGATCCATGACCCCGAGCTGGTGTTCCTGGACGAGCCCACCGCGGGCATCGACCCGGTGCTCAGACGCAAGTTCTGGGATCGTTTCGAGGAACTCTCCTCAGATGGCAAAACGATCCTGGTGACCACCCAATATGTCGGTGAAGCCGTCTACTGCGACTTTGTCGCGGTGCTCGCGCGGGGCAGGGTGTTGACCATCGACACACCGGACGGTCTGCGCAGGACGGCCTACGGGGGGGAGATGATCGAGGTCGCCTTTGCCGGCACTCCCGAGCCGAGCCGGATCGCGCTGTTGCGTGAGCTACCCGCGGTGGGATCGCTGGAATGGGTCGACTCCAGCCGTGTTCGCCTCGTGGTCGAAGATGCAGAAGCCGCCACGCCCGAGGTGAACCAGTGGGCCAGCGACAGTCAGATCGAGCTGGTTCGCAACGAACGCTATCTGCCTCCTTTCGATGACGTGTTCGTGGAGCTCGTCTCGAGACTCGATGAGCGTGAGGAGGAGGGCAGTGGCAGCTAGACAGGGCCTGCGCGCCAGCCTGATCAGGACCTCCGGGATCTTCCTCAAAGAGCTGATCACGGTGTTCCGGCAGCCGCGTTTGCTGCTGACTCTCATCGTGGGGCCGTTTCTCATACTGTTCATCTTTGGCTTGGGATACCGCGAGACCCCTCCACCATTTCGAACCCTCCTCGTCCTGGCCAACGAGGAGGCACAGCTCGCCGCCGATCGAGAGGATCTCGGCGAGGCCTTCGGCGGGGCGATTGATCTGGTGGGGACGTCGACCGACCCCCGAGACGCCCGCCGGGAGCTGGCGAACGGGGATGTAGATCTCCTGATCATCGCACCCGACGACCCGATGGGCGCCCTCGAATCAGGAGAACGCGCAACCTTCACGGTGGTTCATGGGGAGGTGGATCCGGTCGTCAGGTCGAGTATCTCGCTCGTGGCGCGATTGTCCATCGATGAGATCAATCGGAGGGTCCTCAGCGATGTCGTTTCGGTAGCGCAATCCGAGTCCGAGGATCTCGAGCTCGTCCTCGAGGATATGCAGACCGCGTCTTCGGCTTTGATCGCCGCGCTCGAGGACGGGGACCGCACTGCGGCAGCGGAGGCCAATGAGCAGCTTCGCGGCGACTTGCGTCTCGTGGAGACGACGACGGGCCCAGCCGACGACCTCTACTCCGGTGTTGCCCGGTCGCTCGGCGCCGAAGAGGATCAGGTGACATCGGCACTCGGTGAGAGCCTCGATCAGGCACAGGCCGACGACCCCGAGGCAGCATTGGATGGAGCCCGCAGCTTCGAGGAACGGGTTTCCGAGCTCCGCTCCCAGGTCGCTCGTGCGCAATCGCTCGACCCGGAGCTATTGGTGAGCCCTTTCGCCGCAGATGTCGAACAGGTCAACGAAGTACCCACCCAGGCGTCGGTCTTCTACTCGCCGGCGACGATCGTCGTGCTGCTCCAGCACCTCGCCTTGACCTTCGCCGCCCTCTCCCTGGTTCGGGAGAGACAGCTGGGGCTGACCGAGGTCTTTCGTGCTTCGCCGCTCGGCCCCGGCGAGGCATTGGTGGGGAAATATCTCGGGTTCGGTGTCCTGTCGCTGGCGGTGGCGGGGGGGCTCACCGCCGCGATGCTCGGTTTCGGGCTGAGTATCGGTGACTCCTGGGCGGCATACATCCTCGTGATGACTCTCGTGGTGGTGGCATCACTTGGCCTCGGTTTCATGCTGTCCGGGTTGTCCAAGACCGACAGCCAGGCGGTCCAGTACGCCATGATCGCCTTGTTGCTCACCATCTTCTTCACTGGCTTCGTCTTGTCTCTGGATCAACTCGCCGCACCGGTCCAAGTCGTGTCCTACCTACTCCCCGCGACCTATGGGATACAGGCGCTACACGACATCGTCTTCCGAGGCACGGCCGTGGACCCGGTGATCCTCGCCGGGCTGGGGGGTTACGCACTCGTCATGGCAGTTGGTGCCTGGTTCGTGGTCCGCCGTGACGTGGCGGCAGCGGGCCAGCTCTAGGGAGCTGTTGGTTGAAGGAACCACCGATGAGTAGGAGCGTCGATGGGCACGCTCCTACTCACCTTCCGATCGACGCGCGTGGGTCAGCCGAACAACTGCTCGAGCTGGCTGCGCAGCTCGTTCCAGGCATCCACGACTTCGTCGCCGACATCGTCGCCCAACGCATCGAGTTGGGTTTCGAACTCGTCGAACTCGGCTTGGAGTGCTTCGGTGTCAACGGCTCCATCCGATGTCAGTGCGGCGATCCCCGCGCTGATCTCGGCCTGCAAGTCGCCCCAGGCGCTCTGAAGCTCGGCGGCCGCGTCGGAGCTCTGGATCTGGTTGGCCAGTTCGCTCATCTCCGTTTGTAGCTCTGTCGCGGCATCGGAGACTTCCCCGCTGCCCGGAAGCGAGGAAGCGTCGACGGTGCCGGGGGTGTCCGAGCAAGCGCCGACGATCAATGTCGTGGCCAAAACGGCCAGCAGAAGTCTCGATTTACGCATTTTCATTCCTTTCACTCTCCATTCTCGCCATTTCGTTACCCCTGGGACTTGTGCCACAAACAGGTCCCGGGTCATCCGCACTCGCGTCGCGATCCGAACTGGGGATGACGGCACGCACCGTGCCGGGAAGGAAGACAAATGACACGCAAACTCAGAATGTTCTCTGTAATCGCAGCACTCGCCCTGGTCGTCGCCGCCTGTGGCGGTGACGATGACGCAGGAACGTCCACGACTCCGGCCGATGAGGCGACCTCGACCACGACGGCCGAGATGACCTCGACGACCGAGACGATGATGGGGGAAACCGTCCTCGATGTCGCGGTCGGGAATGAGGACTTCTCGACCCTGGTCGCCGCGGTCCAGGCGGCAGGTCTCGAGGATGCTCTCGCTGACCCCGAGGCGACGCTGACGGTCTTCGCGCCGACCAATGCCGCCTTCGAGGCGGCGCTCGAAGCGTTGGGTCTGACGGCAGAGGAGCTGCTGGCGGACACCGAGACCTTGACCTCCATCCTCACCTACCACGTGCTTGGTGACGTCGTCACCTCCACCGACATCGCCGGCGCCGGCACCGAGGAGATCCCCGTGGAGACCCTCTCCGGCGAGGAGCTCGTGGTGGTTGTCGGGGACGACGGAACGGTGGGCTTCGCCGATCAGACGGCGACAGTCACCACGGCAGACATCGAAGCGTCCAATGGCGTGATCCACGTCATCGATGCGGTTCTCCTCCCACCGTCGATGTCCAGCTAGCGACTCACCGATCCGCACAGACGAAGGGCCGTGCCTGATGGCACGGCCCTTCGTCACGCTCGACACTCAGGCCGGAGAGATCTGTCCGGTCCCCGTCATAGTCTCGGGATGTGCTCTGTTTGACGTGTCATGCCGCCACGCGGGGATCGCTCTGCGACGCCTGCGTGAGAGGGCTGCACCCCGCCCCGGACCGGCTGCTCCCTGGTGGATTGCGGGTGGTGGCCTCGTTCGCTCACGAGGACACCGCGCGCGGGCTCATGCATCTGATGAAGTACCAGGGGGTCATCACCCTCGCCGAGATGATCTCTGACCGACTGGCCGAGAGATTGCCGCCCCTGCCCCTGGTGCCGATCCCGCGTGCGGTATCCCGTCGAGTTCGCTACGGCATCGACCCGGCCCTCGTCATCGCCCATGCCTTGGCGGCGCGTAGCGGCTCGCCGGTCCTGCGGGTACTACGCCGTCCCTGGCACAGCCGGCGGAGGGCCGGTGGCGACCATCGTCGACCCGCGACCGGTTTCGGGGTGTCGCCCTTCACGGCCCCAGAGGTGATCCTCGTCGACGATGTCGTCACCACAGGGTCCACGCTCCTCGCCGCCGTGGCCGCTCTCGGGCCGGAACGGGTGGCGATGGCGGTCGCGGCCAACTCCGCTCTCGGCGTGTCTACCCTTTCGACTTCGTGATCATTGCAAACCGAGGTAGGGCGTGACGATGGCCACCGTCCTCATCGTCGACGACGCCGAGCTGTTCCGAGAGGCCCTGAAGGCGGCCTTCACCCAGGAGGGCTTCGACGTGGTGGCCGTGGCCGCCGACGCCATGGCGGGCATCGACCTCGCCAGGGAGCACGAGCCCGATCTCGTGATGCTCGACCTCTTGATGCCGGGGATGTCCGGGCTCGAAGTGGTGGGCACCATCGTCAAGGCGAGCCCGAAGAGCCGGGTGGTCCTGCTCACGGCCTCCGAGTCCGCCGAGGACCTGCTGTCGGCGGTCAAGGCAGGGGCCTCCGGCTACCTCACCAAGGACACACAGTTGCCTCGTCTCGCCGCCGCGATGCGTGACGTGCTCGACGGCGGTGCCGCCATCTCGCCGGCAATGGGTGGCAAGCTCTTCTCGGCGCTGCGCGACCTCCTCCGTCACAGCGGCGCGACCCCGCTGCGACGTCCCGACCTGACCGGCAGGGAGATCGAGATACTCGGCATGGTGGGGGTGGGCAAGACCTCGAAGGAGATCGCCGACGAGTTGTTCATCTCCGAGAACACCGTGCGCAACCATGTGCGCAACATCCTCGACAAGCTGGGGATGAAGTCACGTTTCGAAGCCGTCAACTGGGCCTACCGCGAAGGGCTGATCGACATCCGGTGAAGGATGGAGTCGGGGCTAATCCGGCTGCCCCGGTAGAATCGGGACCTCTAATGCCCATCTTCCAGAAGGTACTTCGAGCTGGAGAAGGCAAGACCCTCAGAGAGTTCCAGGGGATTGCCGATGCAGTCAACGAGCTGGAGTCACAGTTCGAGCCTCTCAGCGACGAAGAGCTGAAATCCAAGACGATCGAGTTCAAGGATCGGGTCGCCAACGGCGCCGAACCTCGACGACATCCAGGTCGAGGCGTTCGCCACGGTGCGCGAGGCGGCGAAACGGGTCCTCGGTCAACGCCATTACGACGTCCAGGTAGTGGGGGCGGCAGCCCTCCACCGGGGAATGGTGGCCGAGATGAGGACCGGTGAAGGCAAGACCCTCGTGTCGACCATGCCCGCCTATCTGAACGCCCTTTCGGGACGTGGCGTCCACATGGTCACCGTCAACGACTACCTGGCCGGCCGCGACGCCGAGTGGATGGGTCATGTCCACCGTTTCCTCGGCCTCAGTGTCGGGCTCATCCAGAACAACATGCCGACTGCCCAGCGACATCCCGCTTATGACTCCGACATCACCTATGGGACGAACAACGAGTTCGGGTTCGACTACCTGCGGGACAACATGGCGATGGCCGCCCAGAATCGGGTGCAACGCGGACACGTCTACGCCATCGTCGACGAGGTCGACTCGATCCTCATCGACGAGGCGAGGACGCCTCTGATCATCTCCGGCACCCTCTCCGACTCGGCCAAGTGGTACCGCGATTTCGCCAAGATCGCCCGCAGGCTCCAGGCCGACGTGCACTACGACGTCGACGAGAGAAAACGTCAGGTCCTGGTCACCGAGGAAGGTGTCGCCCGGGTCGAGCAGATCCTCGGGGTCGAGAATCTCTACGACCACGCCGCCGTCGACTTCGTGCACCATCTCGAGACGGCCCTGAAAGCGGAGACGCTCTATCACAAGGATGTCGAGTACCTCATCGACCATGGCGAGGTGAAGATCGTCGACGAGTTCACCGGACGCGTGCTCGAGGGACGTCGCTACTCCGAGGGCTTGCACCAAGCCATCGAGGCCAAAGAAGGCGTTGCCATCAAGGAAGAGAACCAGACCCTGGCGACGATCACCCTGCAGAACTACTTCCGGCTCTACGACAAGCTGGCCGGGATGACCGGAACCGCCGAGACCGAGGCGGCCGAGTTGGCGTCGATCTACAACCTCGAGGTTGCTTCCATCCCCACCAACCGACCCGTGGCACGTCTCGACGAAGGGGATCTCGTCTACAAGACCGAGGCCGGCAAGTTCAGCGCGCTCATCGAGGACGTGAGGAGGCCGGCACGAGAAAGGCCAGCCGGTGCTGATGGGCACGGTCTCTATCGAGAAGTCAGAGGCGCTGTCCCGCGCTTTGGAGAAGGTCGGGGTCAAGCACGAGGTCCTCAACGCCAAGCAGCACGCCCGAGAGGCGGACATCATCGCCCAGGCGGGACGTCCCGCGGCGGTGACCGTGGCCACGAACATGGCGGGGCGAGGAGTCGACATCATGCTCGGGGGAAATCCCGAGGGCATGGCCAGGACCGAACTGAAGCGACGCGGGCGTCGAGTCGTCGGATCCCTCATATGCAGCGCTCGAGAAGGAGCTGACCGAACAGTTCAGCAGCACCATCGAGCCCGACAAGGCGAAGGTGATCGAGGCCGGCGGGTTGTACGTGGTCGGCACCGAGCGCCACGAGTCGCGGCGGATCGACAACCAGCTGCGAGGGCGTTCCGGGCGTCAAGGCGATCCCGGAGAGTCGCGCTTCTACCTGTCCCTCGAGGACGAGCTGATGCGCCGGTTCCAGGGGGAGTGGGTCGCCGGCGTCATGGATCGGCTGCGTCTGCCCGAGGACCAACCGATCGAGGCGAAGATGGTCTCCAAGTCGATCGAACGCGCCCAGCGTCAGGTCGAATC
This sequence comes from uncultured bacterium, assembly GCA_963751005.1. Lineage (GTDB taxonomy): Bacteria > Actinomycetota > Acidimicrobiia > Spongiisociales > ZC4RG35 > JANQRA01. The sequence goes on along the minus strand of CAVVSY010000004.1, from coordinate 1,895,451 downwards.
GCAGAACTTCGAGATTCGCAAGAACGTCCTCAAGTACGACGAGGTGATGAACACCCAGCGCGAGAGCATCTACCAGTGGCGCAAGTCGATCCTCGAGGGGACGGCCGTCGGAGCATCTGGTCAGCGACTGGATCGAGGATGCGGTGTCGGCGGCGGTGCATGGCGAGCTCGGCGACCTCCCCCGCAGCGAGTGGGACTGGGACGCCCTCCGACTCGAGTTGGGTCAGTTCTATCCCGAGCAAGATCGACAAGTCCGATTTCGACGGCACCTACGACGTCGACGACGTCGCCGAGCGTGTCGTCGACGAGGCGATGACGCGCTACGAGGAGCGGGAACAGGATCTCGGGAAGGACGTGATGACCCGGGTGGAGAAGTCGGTGATGCTCTCCGTCATCGACAACAAGTGGCGGGAGCACCTCTCCGAGATGGACTACCTGCGCGCCGGGATCGGTCTGCGGGCCATGGGACAGCGCGACCCGCTCTCCGAGTACCAGCGCGAGGCGTACGACATGTTCATGGACATGGTCGAGACCGTGAAGCGTGACGCCGTTCGCTATCTCTACAACGTCGAGGTCGCCCAGCCCAAGACCGAGCCGCAGCGGGTGCAGCCGGGCCCGACCGGCGGTCGGGCAACCCAGCCGGTGTCGTCGGACAAGGTCGGTCGAAACGACCCCTGCCCCTGTGGGAGCGGGAAGAAGTACAAGCGCTGTCACGGAGCCGCTGCTTGATCGAGGTGCGGCGGGCGATCCGATGTTCCGCCGTCCAGGTCATATGCTGATGCCCCCGTGGAGATAACCGACCCGTCAGCCTTCGCAACCGAGCAACGCAAGCGTCTCGACGAGGCGCGTGGCTTCCTCGACCTCGAAGGCAAGGCGGCCGAGCTCGACGAGCTGCGTGAGCGCGCTGCTGCGCCGGATCTCTGGAACGACCCCGACGAGGCACGGGTGGTGAGCAGCCGTCTCTCCCGGTACGAGGCTCTGTTCGACAAGGTCGCCGGGCTCGAGCGGAGAATCGACGACGCCGAAGTGCTCCTCGAGCTCGCCGCCGAGGCCCACGACGCCGACTCGAAGCTCGAGGCGATCGGCCTCCTCCGTGATGCGGCATCCGAGCTCGACGAGCTGGAGATGGAGTCGCTCTTCTTCGACGAGTACGACGAGGCCGACGCGATCCTCAGCGTCCACGCCGGCGCCGGCGGCGTCGACGCCCAGGACTGGGCCGAGATGATGGCTCGGATGTACCAACGATTCCTCGCCGATGCCGGATTCAGCGTCACCGTGGAAGACGCCACCGAGGGCGACGAGGCCGGGATCAAGTCGGTGACCATGACCGTCAAAGGTGACCACGCCTACGGCACCCTCGAGTCCGAGCGCGGGGTCCATCGTCTGGTGCGGATCAGCCCGTTCGACGCCAACTCACGACGGCACACCAGCTTCGCCGGAGTCGATGTGGTGCCGGATCTCGGTGACGCCGCCGACGTCGAGATCAACGAAGAGGAGCTCCGGATCGACACCTATCGGTCCCAGGGCGCCGGTGGCCAGCATGTGAACACCACCGACTCGGCAGTGAGGATCACCCACCTCCCCAGTGGGATCGTGGTCCAGTGCCAGAACGAGCGAAGCCAGCTGCAGAACAAGGCGAGGGCGATGGCGATGCTCAAGGCCCGTCTCGCCGAACGGGCCCGGCTGGAGCGGTTGCAGCACCTCGATTAGATCCGCGGCGAGCAGGGCGAGGCGGCGTGGGGACGCCAGGTGCGCAGCTATGTCCTGCAGCCCTACCAGATGGTCAAGGACCTGCGCACGGACCATGAGGTGGGAAACGTCCAGGGCGTCCTCGACGGCGACATCCGCGGGTTCGTGGAGGCGTACCTGCGTTGGCGAAGGTCCGAGCACGAGGTAGCCGACAATTCCGGGTAAACGAGCGATGGTCGTTACCGTTCCGGGTCGGGCGCACCGCGAAACACCGGTTGCGAGAGGTTTCCCCCGATCCTCATGATCAGACTCGACAACGTCACCAAGGTCTACGAAGGCGGCACCGTCGCCGCCAACGACGTCTCACTGGACATCCAGAAAGGCGAGTTCGTCTTCCTCGTCGGCGCGTCCGGCTCGGGGAAGTCCACTCTGATCCGTCTGATGCTGCGCGACGAGCCGGTCACGAGAGGCAAGATCTGGGTAGCCGGGAAAGACATCACCACCCTGCCCAAATGGAAGATCCCCTACCTCCGGCGCTCGGTGGGGACGGTCTTCCAGGACTACAAGCTCCTCCCCAACAAGACCGTCCGTGAGAACGTCGCTTTCGCCCTCGAGGTTCTGGGTCGGCCCCAGTCGGTGATCGGCCCCCAGGTGGATCAGGTGCTGGAGCTGGTCGCGCTGGCCGACAAGGCGGCCCGATACCCCCGTCAGCTCTCCGGTGGCGAGCAGCAACGTGTCTCCGTTGCCCGCTCATTCGTCGAACCGTCCCCCGATCATGCTCTGTGACGAGCCCACCGGAAACCTCGACCCCAAGACCTCGGTGGGATCATGAAGCTGCTCGACCGGATCAACCGGACCGGCACCACGATCGTCATGGCGACCCACGATCACGCCATCGTCGACGCGATGAAGAGGCGGGTGGTCGCCCTCGAGGGTGGTCGAACTGGTCCGTGACGACGAGACCGGGGGGTACGAGGCAGTACGCGCCGCGCCCGCAGCCGCATTCGTCGGCGAGGAGACGGAGGAAGAATGAGCCGAGTCCTCTTCCTGCTCAAAGAGGCCATGATCTCGCTGCGTCGCAACATCCTGATCGTGGTCGGCGCCATCCTCGCTGTGTTCATCTCGCTGAGCCTCGCTCTGGGGGCCCTGGTGGTGAACGAGATCCTCCGGCTCAACACCATTGCCTGGCAAGAGGGTGTCCATGTCATCGCCTTCCTCAACGACGAAGGCGGGAGCGGTGTCCCCATCGGCGCACACGACCAGCTGCTCAAGGAAGTCATGACTGGGAGGAGGTCGAGTCGGCCTTCTACTTCGACAAGACCCAGGCCTGGGAGGAGTACCAGGAGCTGTTCGCCGGTCAGCAGGAGCTGCTCGACATCATCCCGACCATCCTGCCGGCATCGATCCGCATCGAGTTGGTGGACATCGAGCTCCACAGCTCGGTCGCGTTTCGGCTCGAGCAGCAGACCGCCAGGTGCGCCAGGTGGCCACCGCCGCCGAGTCGATCGAACAACTGCAGAGTCTCTCCAACGTCCTCAACGTGCTTGGGCTGGGATGGCCATCGTGCTCGGCGTGGCAGCCGTCGTCCTGATCGCCAACACCATCCGTCTCGCCATCTACGCCAGGACGTGATGAGGTGTCGATCATGAAATTGGTCGGCGCCTCCAACTGGTTCATCCGGGTGCCCTTCCTTCTCGAAGGGATGATCGAGGGTCTGGTGGGTGCGGCGTTGGCGGTATTCGCCGTTTGGCTGGGCGCGAGCAACCTGGCCAAGGCCGGGCGAGTCCTTTGCTTGTTCCGGCTCGACGTCAGCCAGCAGTTCTTCTTCCGCTGGGGTTTTCTCTTCCTCGTTTTCGGCGCGCTGTCGCCGGGGTCATCGGCTCGATGCTCGGACTGAGCAAATACCTGCGAGACGCCGACGGCACCGGCCCCGACGTACCCACCGGGTTCTAGACGATGGCCGACCCGGAGAAGTCCGGGGCGGCTCAAGGTCGTCGCCACCAACCGCAACGCCCGCCGAAACTACACGGTGATCGACACCTTCGAGGCCGGTCTCGCCCTGCTCGGCTCCGAGGTGAAGTCGATGCGTGAGGGACGGATGGAGTTCAAAGACTCCTACGGCGACATCCGCCAGGGCGAGGCGTTCCTGGTCGGCGCCCACATCGGGCCCTACAGTTCGCCAGAGACGGCGGTCACGATCCAGAACGTGACTGCGCAAGCTGTTGTTGCATCGCCGCGAGATCGACCGGATCGCCGGCGCGCTCGCCGAGAAGGGTCTCACCCTGGTGCCGCTCCAGGTCTACTTCAAAGATGGCAAGGCAAAAGTCGAGCTCGCTCTCGCACGGGGCAAGACCACAGTCGACAAACGCCAGACCCTCCGTGACCGAGAGCACGCCCGTGAGATCGAGCGCGCCATCCGCCGCACGCCGGTCCTGATGCGCGAATTCTGCTCGATGTTCGGTTGAGCCCGTTCCGATCCCGGTACAATGGGTGGTCACCCAAAACGGGGGTGAAACGGTTTCGACGTTGAGTGTTGAGGCGTTGGAAGCGAGCCGGGGTCTCCGGGGCCCCGTCAACAAACCGGAAACACCAATAAGTGCCGAAGATAACTTCGCACTGGCTGCCTAAATAGTAGCCCGTCCTCCCGGCTGGCTCCCGCCCGGTCGGGTCAGGGCGTCGCAATGCGGGATGCGCCGCACGGGATTCCGGGATCGGTTGGAAAAGACCAATTCCGGATAGACACAGGAAAACTCGTCGTCAGAGTTCCTGTGCTCGAAGCTCGCTGACGACTGCGCTCGGAGATGCCTTCGCCGACGGCTCAGCGGACCGGGGTTCGACTCCCCGCACCTCCACGTGTCGGGCTGATGACATTGTCATCAGCCGCAATGAGTCGCACGTACTCCCCACCGAAGAGCAGTTGGAGCGCGTTCCGCGATGCGATCGGCGCCGGCTCCCTCACTCACGTCCCGTCGTCTCGAAGGCGGGTTGAGCTGCACCATGGACGTGCTTTCCGAAGGTGCGACCCGTTTGATCCTCCGCCGCTACGGACCCTCCGGTCTAATCGACCAAGGTCGACGGGTCAAGCCAGGGAGACCCGAGCTCTCGAGTTGCTGCAGCGGGCCAACATCCCCGCTCCTGCCCCGATCTGGGCCGATCGCGAAGGAGTCTTCGATGAGCCGGCGATCCTCATCTCGTATGTGGACGGGTCCCCGGACCTGAATCCCTCGAACCCGTTCGACTGGGCCGAGCAGCTCGCCGGGACACTGGCCCGCATCCATGACTTGAGACTGGAGGATCGACGACGCCGAGTTGTTCCGACTGGCGCCGGCGACAGGACATCGACAGGATCCAGGAGAACCCCGAGGTCGTCCTGGAGCACCCGCTCGGCGAGGAGCTGCTTCGACGCAGGGTGGCTTGGCTCAGCGCGAGGGGACATCGACGTGGCGTGTGTTCAGTCCATACCGACTACTGGCCTGGCAATACCCTGTGGTCCGACGGCTACGCTGACGGCGGTCATCGACTGGGAGTCGCCTGCGACCGGGTGACCGGGCGATGGATGTCGCCTATTGCTCTCTCGACATCCGCTATCTGGGTATGGACAAGGTTGCCGACCGGTTCGTCGGCGGCTATCGGGAAGCGAGTGGCGACCCATTGCCCAACCTCGCCCTTTGGGAGGCGGTCGGGTCTGTGCCGGCCGATGCCCGACATCGCGATCTGGGTTCCGGCTTGGACGGCCATGGGCCGACCCATGACCGAGGATCAGGCCGGGACCGCTACTCGGACATCCTCAGCTCGTTCCTGCAGCGAACGGCGTAGCGCTCGGGACGATGGCGGCGGTTAGCGTCGCGGTGGTGAGCGACTATCCCGCGAACGTGACCATCACCGAGTCGGTCACCCGCGACGGGCTCCAGTCTCTGGGCGCCTTCGTCCCTACTGCCGCCAAGTCGGGACTGATCGATTCGCTCGCGGGCGCCGGGCTGCAGCACTTCGATGCCGTGTCCTTCGTCAGCCCGAAATGGGTCCCACAGATGGCAGACGGCGCAGAAGTGATCGCCGGGGTCGAGACAAAAGGCCTGCGTCTGATCGGGCTGGTACCGAACATGGAAGGTCTCGAGAACGCCGTCGCCGCCGGTGTCACCGACATCGGCGTGCTGACCTCCGCATCCGACACTTTCTGCGAGCGAAATCTGAACGCCTCGGTCGACGAGTCGATGCATCGGATCCGGCGGATTCTCTTCGATGGGCCCGACGACATGCAGGGTCCGGGCCTATGTCTCCACCGCGACCCATTGCCCTTACGAAGGGCCGCAAGAGCCTGATTGGGTTGCCGATCTGGCGCTCACTCTGGCCGAATGGGGTGTCCAGGAGATATTCCTCGGTGACACGATCGGCATGGCCACCCCAGCAGATGTGAATGCCCTCCTCGACGAGGTCCTCGACTCAGGTCCCTGCCGAAAACATCGGTGTCCATTTTCACGACACCTACGGTCAGGCGATCGCCAACACGGTGGTGGCCTTGCGAGCGTGGGATCGACAAGATGGATTCGTCGGCCGGAGGCCTGGGAGGTTGTCCCTTACGCACCGGGCGCCTCTGGCAACGTCGCCACGGAGGATCTGGTCTCCTGCTCGATGGTCTCGGGATCGGTCATGGCGTCGATGTCGGCCGCCGTCGCCGAGATCGCCGACGAGTTTCTGCATCGAACACGACCTCGTCTACAGGAGCCGGGCAGGCAGGGCGATCCTCGCTGCGACGTCGCCGGTTGGAGGAAGAGTCTCTCTCTCTGACCCATGATCGATCTACGTGGACGACGACCTCGCCGCGGTGCGGGATCAGGTACGCAAGTACGTTGCCAACGAGATCACGCCTCAGGCCGAGCGATGGGACCAAGCGGGCGGGGTGCCCCGTGAAGTGCTCGACCGGATGGGCGCTCTCGGCTTCTTCGGTCTCCGGATTCCCGGTCGAGTATGGCGGCATCGGCTTGGGCCACGTCGCATCGGTCGTGTTCGCCGAGGAGTTGGGGCGAAGCACCTCGGGCGGGTTCGCCATCACCGTGCTCGTCCACACCGACCTGGCCACGCCCTACCTGACCAATTTCGGCTCGGACGCCCAGAAGGAGCGTTGGCTCCCCGCTTTCGCCACCGGTGAGAGCGATCACCGCGATCGCGGTGACGGAGCCCGATGCGGGTCGGATGTCGCCGCGCTCCGGACCTCGGCGCGGCGCGACGGCGATGGGTGGCGGATCAACGGGACCAAGATGTTCATCACCAACGGCGGCATAGCCGACGTGGTCTTCGTCGCCGCTCGCACCGATCCCGAGGTCAAGGGCTCCCGGGGCATCTCCATCTTCGCTGTCGAGACGGGGGCCGATGGCTTCTCGGCCAGTCGGGCGTTGGACAAGATGGGATGGCACGCCTCGAACACCGCCGAGTTGGTGCTCGACGATGTCTGGGTGCCCGCCGACGCCCTGGTCGGCGACGAGAACCGTGGCTTCTACTACATCATGGGCAACTTCCAGAACGAGCGTCTCGCCATCATGAGTCAGGCGATCGGGGAGGCCCAGACTGCCCTGGATCTGACCGTCGCCTATGTCAAGGAACGTCGCGCCTTCAACGCCCCACTCTGGAACAAGCAGGCGATCCGGCAGCGCATCGCCATGCGTCAGGCCGAGGTGGACGCTGCTCGAGAGTTGATCTATCGAGCCGCGTGGCTCACCGATCAGGGCGAGGACACCGTGCGGGAGGTCTCCGAGGTCAAGGCGCTGGTCGGGGAGCTCGTCAATCGGGTCATGTACGACTGTGTCCAGTTCCACGGGGGGATGGGATTCATCGCGGAGACCGCGGTGGAGCGGCTCTATCGGGATGCACGGATCCATTCGATTGGTGGCGGGGCGACCGAAGTGATGCTGGAGGAGATCGCCAAGCGGCTCTAGGCGACTCTGGCGGCGGCAGCCTCGATCTCGGCAGGCTCCAACGGGTGCCACGACATCTCCAGGGCCAGCCACATGGTCTTCGAGAGGGGGTAGAAGAGAACGGGGACGCTCACATTGACGACGAGCGTGACGACCAGGACCAGCGGCCAAGGGACTTCGGGCCAGGTCGCCACCACCAGTCCACCGAACACCACCAGGAAGGTGACGAAGATCACGACGGTGTTGATGGTCACAGCCCCGACCCAATAGCCAGGCTCCCTCTCGAATCGGAGCCCACACTCCGGACAGTGGTCCTTCATCCCGAACCAGGTGTCGAAGGCGGTCCCCCCACAACGCGGGCAGCGTCGACGCAGGGCGCGCCGGATCATCGTCGCGTGACTCGGGTTGGGGTCGGCCGGCACAGGCGTGAGGGTATCGTCGGCTGGTGATAGGAGAAGAAGCGGCACGGCTGCGACGGGAGTACGAGACCGACGGCCTGGTCGAGGCGATGCTGGCGGCGACCCGTTCCAGGAGTTCGAGTCCTGGTTCGCCGGTGCCCTCACGGCGGGCATCCACGAGCCCAATGCCTTCGTGCTCGCCACCGTCGACCCCGATGGGGCACCGTCGGCGCGAGCCGTCCTGATGAAGGAGTTCGGGCATCAGGGGCTGGTCTTCTACACCGGTATGGAGAGCCGGAAGAGCCGTGCTCTCCGGGTGAATCCCCGAGCGGCCGCGCACCTTCGTCTGGACGCCCCTGCATCGCCAGGTCCGATTCGAAGGAGTGGTGAGTGAGGTGGCCCCCCACGTGGCCGACGACTATTTCGCCACCCGGCCCCGCGGAGCGCAGATCGCAGCACATGCCTCCCATCAGAGCGAGGTCGTACCCCGTCGTGAGACTCTGGACGAGCGGTTCGTCGAGCTCACTGGCCAGTTCGGGGATGCCCCGGTTCCCCGACCGGATTGGTGGGGTGGATGGCTGCTCGTCCCGTCGTCGGTCGAGTTCTGGCAGGGTCGGCCCAACCGGTTTCACGATCGTGTCCGCTATCGGGTCGGTGACGGAGAGGTTGGTCGAAGGAGCGGCTGGCGCCATGAGACTCCACGTGGTGGGATCGTCGGGGACCTTCCCCGCACCCGGACGGCCTGCGGCCGGCTACGTGGTCCAGCAGGGAGAGACGCGAGTGTGGTGCGACGCCGGCCCCGGGACATTCATGATCGCTTCCGTTCGAATCCACCCTGATCGACGCCGTAGTGGTCTCGCATCAGCATCCGGACCATTGCTCCGACCTCACGGCGGCGTATCACGCCTGGACATACAGTCCGACGCCGAGGGAGCCGGTTCCCCTCTATGCCCCCCAGTCGGTATGGGATCGATTGGTGGCGTTCGTCGATCAGGAGCCGCCCTGCTTCGACTTCCGACCCGTTTGGACCGGGGACGTCGCCACCATTCGGTGACATCGAGGTGAGGTTCTTCGAATCCGATCACTCGGTGCCCACGGTCGCCACTCGTTGGGAGGCGGAAGGAAGAACCCTCTTCTACACCGGCGACACCGGCCCGGCGGGCGACTGGGTCGACCATGTTCGTGGTGTCGACGTGTTCCTCGCCGAGGCGTCCTATCAGGAGGCCAACCAAGAATCCGGACTACCCACACCACCTGTCCGCCGTCGAGGCTGCCGAGATCGGCGAGGGGCGCCGGGGTGGGGAGCTGGTCCTGACCCACATTCCCCCTTACCTCGACGCGTCGGTGTCGGTGGCCGAGGCGGAGGCAGTCTTCGGCCGCCCGGTGCGTCTCGCCGTTCCCGGGACCAGTCTCGATGTCTGAGGGCCGGCATTAGCGTGACCGGCATGGACGAACGCGCCCCACGATCAACTTCGCCCGGTCAGTGTCGAGCTCGGGTTCACCGGGGCGACACCCGGGTCCGTGCTCATCTCGATGGGCCGAACCCGTGTCCTGTGCACGGCCTCGGTCGAGTCCGAGGTCCCGAGGTGGATGCGGGACTCCGACCGGGGCTGGGTCACCGCCGAGTACGCCATGCTCCCCGGGTCCTCGCCCGGAGCGGATCAGACGCGACCACGTCTCGGGGGGGAGGGCGTTGGAGATCTCCCGGCTCATCGGCCGGGCCCTGCGGGCGTCGGTCAACCTCCAGAAGATGGGCGAGACCATGGTCCGCGTCGACTGCGATGTCATCGAGGCCGACGGCGGCACCAGGACCGCCGCCATCACCGGCGCCTGGATCGCCCTGCACCAAGCGCTGGACGACGCGATCGAGCGTGGGGTCATCGCCGAGAGCCCGATCGTCGACGAGGTCGCCGCCGTTTCGGTCGGGATCGTCGCGGGGGAGAAGCTGCTCGACCTCGACTATGAGCGAGATGCTGCAGCCGAGGTCGACCTCAATGTCGTCATGAGTGGCCGTGGCTTGCTGATCGAGGTGCAGGGCACCGCCGAGCGGGCACCGTTCACCAGACAGGATCTCGACGATCTCCTCGACCTGGCCACCTCGGGGATCGAGGAGCTCCACGATCTGCAGAGGAGGGCGGTCACAGGTTGATCCCGCGTCTGGTCATCGCATCGAAGAACCCCGACAAGATCGCCGAGATCGCTCAGGTCCTGACCACGACCGGGTTGGTGGACGAGATCGTCACCGGGCTCGACTGGCCGGATGTCGCCGAGACCGGGTCGACCCTGGAAGAGAACGCCCTGCTCAAGGCGCGAGCAGTCGTGGAGGCCACCGGACTGCCGGTGATAGCCGACGACACGGGTCTGGAAGTGGATGCCCTTGGCGGCGCCCCCGGGGTGCACACCGCTCGTTTCGCCGGCGACGCAGCGACCTACGAGGACAACGTCATCAAGATGCTCGAGGTGATGTCCGGTAATGGCGGCCGATCGGCCCGGTTCCGCACGGTCGTGGTGCTGGCGCTGCCCGACGGCGTCGAGGTCGTGGCCGACGGCTCACTCGAAGGCGTCATCGCCGAGTCGCGGCGAGGGAGCCACGGATTCGGATACGACCCGGTCTTCGAAGTCGATGGCCGCACTCTCGCCGAGATGACGATCGAGGAGAAGAACGAGCTGTCGCATCGGGCTCGCGCAGTCCGGGCTCTGGCCCACGCGATGGGCAGATGAGAAGTCGGGTCGTCATCGTCGGTGCCGGCTTCGCCGGGCTGAACGCGGCCAAGGCGCTCAGGAAAGCCGATGTCGACATCACGATCATCGATCGGCGCAACTTCCACCTGTTCCAGCCACTGCTCTATCAGGTGGCGATGGCGGCGTTGAACCCCTCGGACATCGCCTATCCGATCCGGTCGATCTTCAAGGGTCAGTCCAACGTGGTTAGGGTGATGCTGGGTGATGTGACCGCGACCGATCTCGAAGAGCGCACCGTCACGGTGGCGGGCGAGCCGGTCGAATACGACGTCCTCGTCGTCGCCACCGGGGCAGCCCACTCCTACTTCGGTCACCCCGAGTGGGAGCCGATGGCCACCGGGTTGAAGACGATCGAGGACGCCCTCTTGATGAGGGCCCGAGTGCTCCAGGCGTTCGAGCGGGCTGAAGCCGAACCGGAGTCGGCGTCGCATTGGCTGACTTTCGTCGTGGTGGGCGGGGGTCCCACCGGTGTCGAGCTCGCCGGCGCCCTCGAGGAGATCGCGGTGCACGCACTTGGCAACGAGTTCCACATCGTCGACCCGGCCACAGCCCGGGTGATCCTGATCGAGGGCACCGATCGTGTCCTCCCCCCGTATGTGCCGTCGCTCTCCGCCGCTGCCCGACGTCAACTGGAGGAGCTCGGGGTGGAGGTGATGACCGGTGTCATGGTCTCGGACATCGACGAGAGCGGGGTCACGTTGGCCGATGGGACGTCGATCGACTCCGGGACCGTGTTGTGGGCCGCCGGGGTGGAAGCCTCCCCGATCGGGGCGATGCTCGGCGAGGTCGATCGCGCCGGGCGAGTGATCGTCGAGCCCGACCTGTCCGTCGCCGGCCATCCCGAGGTGTTCGTCGCCGGGGACCTGGCTGCGGTCGATGGCGTCCCCGGGGTGGCGCCTGCGGCCATGCAGATGGGCCGGCATGTGGCGCGTGTCATCGCCACGGGAGAGCGAGCGCCATTCCGCTATCGGGACAAGGGCTCGCTGGCGACGATCGGCAGAGCCCGCGCCGTGGCCGACATCAAGGGCTTTCGGTTCTCGGGGTTCCTGGCATGGTTCGCCTGGCTCGCCATCCACATCTTCTACCTGATCGGCTTTCGCAACCGGTTCTTCGTGCTGGTGGGGTGGGCCTGGCATTACCTGACCTTCCGGCGTGGGGCCCGGATCATCACGGGCACCCCGGGACGCCGCCACCCACCTGGCGGCACATAGGTGCGCACCGTGGCGTTGGGTGCTTATCTGCGTCGTCCGCTCCCGAGGAGACTCAGTCCGACAATGCTCCGAGGACGACAGCCGAGAAGCTCAGAGCGGTTGTCATCGAATCCCTGGGTGCCCAATTGGGGGCCTATGAGCCAGGCTCCGCGGGTCTAAGGGAGAAGCCTCGTTCCTCGTCCCAGGTGACACTGCGAACGTCGGCGAGGATTTCCGGTGGGATCTGTTTCACTCGCTCATCGTTTTCGTCCATGGCCTCCACCTCACACATGAGACTGAAGACGGCACCGAGATAGCGGAGAGGGATCCATGTGGAGTCTGCTCCGCTGTTGGCCCGATCGCGCATGTCGATCGCGACGGACAAGTGGTAGGCGAAGGCCTTCTCGGCCATCTCGTCATGCATCTGGCGGGTGTCGTCGTCCATCGCTTCAACCCTACGCGTGAACACCCGACGTGGGTTTCAACGTCGATAACGTCGTGTTCTGACAAGGACTCGCAGCGGAACTCCTCAACGAGCGCGGCGAACAAACTCGGCGCAAAGCAACCGACGTTCAGATCCGGACAGTGGTTGCAGAATGGTTGCAGAATGGTTGCAGTCGCCAGGTTCCGACCAGACCCGACACCCGAAAACCGTTGTGCGGGCGAGAGGACTTGAACCTCCACGGGATCGCTCCCACAGGGACCTAAACCCTGCGCGTCTGCCAATTTCGCCACACCCGCGGGATGGGGACTGTTCACAACTGGTGGTACGCCGCTCGCCTACCACCCAAGGCCTACCACCCAAGAATGGGTCGTTGAGACTAGTCCTGAGGGGTGTTGAATCCGGCCCGGCATGCGATACTGTGTCCTGGCGGGAGCAAAGACGTAAGGAAGGTGTTGTGTTGTTGAAAAGGGGGCCCAGGGATCGCGGGGCGAGCCTCGTTGAGTTCGCTCTTGTGGCACCGATGCTCATTCTCCTTCTGCTGGGGATCATCGAGTTCGGATTCTTCCTCGGTGAGTGGAACGAGCTGAAGCACGGCGCTCATGAGGGTGCGCGTCTGGCTGCGGTCGACGACTCGAGCCTCCTGACCAACACCTGTGACACCATAAACTTGAACGACAATTCAAGTGTCGCGGTCACGTTCACCAGATCCGGCGATGCGATCGGTGACACCGGAACTGTGGTGAGTGACAGCAAACGTCTCGTCGCTCTCAGGGCTCGGGCTCATAGAGATCTTCCTTCCGGCGACCATCGACACCGACGCCGAGTTCAGAATCGAACAGCCACCCAGTTGGGCAAACGGAGCCAATACCACATGTTGATGCCGAACCTCAAGAAGTCCGATCGAGGGGCAACGGCGCTTCTAGTCGCCCTCGCCATGGTCGTCCTGATGGGGATAGCGGCGATTGCGGTCGATGCCGGCCTTGGCTGGAACGAGCGACGACAGGACCAGACCGCTGCCGACACGGCAGTGATGGCGGGGGCACTTGACTTTGCGTTCGGCGAACAAGCCATCGCCGAGGGTGTGTTGGAATATGTGTGGCGGAACCTCCCGAGCGCCACAGGGGCTTCGTGGGAGACCGACGTTGCATACCGCGACACGTTCCGAGCGTGCACTGACCCTGAGGCGGCCACTCTCGGTCTGAGCCTGAGTCCTGTGACAGAGCCAAACAACAGCGGAAGCGGCGGTGTTTGGGATGGTTCGACCACGTTGCCTTGCATCTCTGTTTCACCGCTCGGCTACACCCGTGTACGGGTACCCGACCAGATCGTGGCCACGACCTTCGGCAGAGCCATAGGCGTCGACAGCCTCCAAACCAACGCAGCCGCAGTGGCGCTGATCGCGGGACGAGGGCGGCTTGGGGTGCTGCCGTTCGGTTTGGGTTCTGGCGTCTCCGGCGGTGACCAAATCTGTCTGTCGTCCGCACCGACAGGTCTTGCCGAGGACCCGTGCGTTGGGGCTGCGGCGGGCAACTTCGGGACTTTGAAACTCCCGATCTGGGGCAACCCCGATGTCGGGACCACGCAGAACTGCAATTCGGCGCCTCTCAACGGTGCACTGGCGATCAACATCGCAGTGGGGGCCGACCATGTGATCTTCCTTGCCCCCGACATCAGCGACGCGGTCGAGGTCAGAGACGACGCCGCGGCATGCGCTGCTCGTACCTTCGGGGTCAATGCTCTCGACACCGACACCGGCTTTCCCTCGGGAACGGAGAGTGGACTGGTAGGCCCACTTCCCGGGGCGGCTCCTGCGTCAGCAGTCCCCCGTCTACTCAACAGTTCGGACACGATTTCGCTATTCGGCAGGAATATCGACGATAAGCCGCTGTGGGAGTACCTCTCTGTCCTCCGCCGACGGATGTTTCCCCTCGTGCCTTACCGGTGGACCAACGGTCCCCGAGGTCTGCGACCCCCAGACGTTCAACAACGGCAGTGGGTACGTCCCTGCGGCATGGCCACATCCGACTCCCGGAGACTGGAACGGCGATGCGATCGTCGACACCCTCGAGAGCTGGGAGCACATGAATCACTGCCTCAGCACCTTTGAAACGAGCGGGCCACAAGGCCTCTTGTTCGATGAGTCGATCAGGGAATCGCCGCGGTTCTCATACACCCCACAGTTTTGGGATACCACCCTGGGTAGCGGCGGCAGCCTCTTCCCGAATGTGATGCGATTCCGTTCAGTCTGGATCCAGGGAACCTGGTGGAAGCGCGGAACCGACTGGTCGGTGCACCATCCGGGGGAGGGATGTGACACCACTGGTGGTGGCACCTGTTCTCCGAGCGAATCCATGCAACAGGTGTCTGCCCTGGTGATACCCGACTTGGCCCTGCCTATCGAACTAAGGGGGAACCCCCCACCAAACGGGGGTCTCAACCCGTTCCAACCCACCCTCTTCAAGTAGAAGGAAGCCCTTGCACCGCGAGGGCTTCGGTGGGCCGCCCGGGACTCGAACCCGGAACCGTTTGATTAAGAGTCAACTGCGCTGCCAGTTGCGCCAGCGGCCCTGCTCGAATGTTAACGACCGAGCAATCGTCTGTGACAAGCGGCCCGCCGGAAGTACCCTGACCCTCGAATCGGGCTGTGGCGCAGCTTGGTAGCGCGCGACGTTTGGGACGTCGAGGTCGTCGGTTCAAGTCCGACCAGCCCGACCAGCATTTACAATGGACGTGATCGCGGGTGTAGCTCAATGGTAGAGCTCCAGCCTTCCAAGCTGGCGGTGAGGGTTCGATTCCCTTCACCCGCTCGAACGGGTCGCCCTCAGGGGTTGAACCAGGCCCCTGCCCCTGTAGCTCAACTGGATAGAGCAGCGGACTTCTAATCCGCAGGTTTCAGGTTCGAGTCCTGATGGGGGCGCTGGAGACCGCCCGATGCATTCGGGTTGCAGGTTCATACAATGAATGCGCAGTTTGCTGCATGGTGGCCGTAGCTCAGTCTGGTAGAGCACCTGGTTGTGGTCCAGGAAGTCGCGGGTTCAAGTCCCGTCGGTCACCCGAGTGACGGGCGCCCTCCCGGCGCCCCGTTCGACTGTCTGACACAAGGAATGAGATGACAACAACCGTCACCGAGTCCGGCGCCTTCGAGCGTGTCGTCCGGTTTCAACTGACCGATTCGCAGATCAACGAGGCGAAGAAGGGGGCTGCCCGCCGACTCGCCCAGGAGATCAAGATCCACGGGTTCCGGCCGGGTAAGGCACCCTTGCCGATCATCGAGGCGACCGTGGGTGCCGACCGGGTTCGTCGAGAGGCCATCGAGGACCTGCTCAACCCCGTCCTCAATGAGTTCCTCGACACCGAGGGAATCGACCCCGCTATCAACCCCGAGTTGGAGTCGATCGACGATGTGGCCGACGGTGTCGAGGTCGAGGTCAAGGTGACCCTCTGGCCGAGGGTCGATCTCCCGGAGTACCGGGACCGGAAGATCGAGGTCACGAATCCGGCCGTCACCCCCGAGGACATCGAAACGCAGACCAACCGCATGCTCGAGCAGTTCGGCACCGTGGAGGAGGTCGAACGCCCGGCGGCGATCGGTGACTTCATCAGTATCGACATCGCGGCGACCAAGGACGGTGAAGACTTCGAAGAAGCGCGGGCGGAGGACGTCCTCTACGAGGTGGGCTCCGGTCTGCTTGTCGAAGGCATCGACGACCGGGTCGCCGGCGCGTCGGCGGGTGACGTGATCGACTTCACCGGCACCCTTCCTGACGGGTTCGGCGACGAGCAGGGGAGGAGGTCGAGTTCCAGGTCACCGTGCATGAGGTCAAGGAGCGCATCCTTCCCGTTCTGGACGATGAGTGGGTCGAGGAGAACACCGAATTCGAGACGGTCGACGAATTGAAGGTGGCTCTCGAGAACGGCTGGCCGACGCCAAGCTGCGGGCGGTCTCACGGCAGTTCTCCGACAACGCTATCAGCACCTTCGTGATCAGATCGAAATCGAACTGCCCGAGGGTCTGATTAGGGCGGAGATGGATCGTCATCTTCACCGATTTCTCCACCGTCTCGAGGAGGCCGAACTCACTCTCGACGATTACTTCCAGGCTTCGGGGGTCGAGCCAGGAGATCTTCCTCGCCGACCTGCGCAGCCAGGCCGATCTCTCGATCCGAAACCGGCTCGTGCTGGACGCAGTCATCGAGGCGGAGGGTCTCAGGTCACCGAGGAGGACATGTCCAGCACGCTGTCCTCGATGGCGGCGCGTTCGGGCGACCCCGTGGCATATATTAAGGCCTTTCGACAAAGCGGTCAAGAATTGGCACTGGCCAGTGATATTCTCCGAAACAGAGCCCTGGACGCGATCCTTTCGAATGCCGAACCGGTCGACGAGAATGGAAATCCGGTCGATCTGAGCTTGAAGGTCAATGAGTGTCGAGGCCGAGATCATCGACGAGGAGAGATCGTGGCGTGCCTCGCCGAGGAGGAAGAGGAATGAGCCGCCAACAACTACGTCATCCCCACAGTCTTCGAGCAAACCAGCCGAGGTGAGCGCTACTTCGACATCTACAGCCGCCTCCTCAAAGACCGGATCATCTTCCTGGGGACCCCGATCGACGACACGGTCGCCAACCTGATCATGGCGCAGCTGCTCCACCTCGAGTGGACGACCCGGACAAGGACGTCTTCCTCTACATCAACTCTCCCGGCGGGTCGATCACGTCGCTGTTCGCCATCTACGACACGATGCAGTACATCAAGCCCGACGTGAACACGGTGTGCATGGGCATGGCGGCTTCGGCCGCGGCCGTGATCCTCGCCGGCGGGGCCCAGGCAAGCGGTTCGCCCTGCCCCACGCCCGGATCATGCTTGCACCAGCCTCACGGAGGGACATCGGGTCAGGCCTCGGACATCGAAATCCAGGCCCGTCTGATCGTTCAGATGCGGGAGCAGCTCAACCGAATCCTGGCCGAGCACACCGGTCAGACCTACGAAAAGATCACCACTGGACACCGAGCGGGACTACTGGATGATCGCCGAGGACGCAGTCACTTACGGGGTCGTGGATTCAATCCTCACGCGTCGTGAGCTTTCTGCGGTAGCCTCTCAAGCTAGGAGGGCAACGCAAGATGGCCAAGATTCGGCGACGGGGCAGACCTGCTGAAGTGCAGTTTCTGCGGCAAATCCCAGAAGCAGGTCAAGAAGCTCATCGCCGGACCCGGCGTGTACATCTGCGACGAATGCATCGATCTCTGCAATGAGATCATCGAGGAGGAGTTCTCCGCCACCGAGGAGATCAACTTCACCGAGCTGCCCAAGCCGGTCCGAGATCTAGCCTACCTCGACGACTACGTGGTCGGGCAGGAGGAGGCCAAGAAGAAGCTGGCGGTGGCCGTCTACAACCACTACAAGCGAATCCGGTCAGCGGCGACATCGCCGCGCGACGTCGAACTGCACAAGTCGAACATCCTGCTGATCGGGCCCACCGGCTGCGGCAAGACCCTTCTCGCCCAGACCCTGGCCCGTCAGCTCAACGTTCCGTTCGCCATCGCCGACGCCACCGCCCTGACGGAGGCCGGGTACGTCGGTGAGGACGTCGAGAACATCCTGCTCAAGCTGCATCCAGGCCGCCGACTACGACGTTAAGCGGGCCGAGCAGGGGATCATCTACATCGACGAGATCGACAAGATCGCCCGCAAGGCCGAGAACCCCTCGATCACCCGCGACGTCTCCGGCGAAGGTGTGCAGCAGGCGCTGCTGAAGATCCTGGAGGGAACCGTCGCCTCAGTTCCGCCCCAAGGTGGGCGCAAGCATCCCCACCAGGAGTTCATCCAACTCGACACCTCCAACGTCCTGTTCATCTGTGGCGGCGCCTTCGGCGGGCTCGAGGACATCATCGCCAACCGGATCGGCAAAAAGCAGGTTGGTTTCGGCGGCCGACGTTCGCGTCGCGTACGATGGACGTCCGGGCGACCGAATTGCTCGCGCAGGTGATGCCCGAGGATCTGATCAAGTTCGGTCTGATCCCCGAGTTCATCGGTCGCCTCCCGGTGATCGCCACCGTCGAGGATCTCGACACGGATAGCTCTGTCCAGATCCTCACCGAGCCCAAGAACGCCCTCACCAAGCAGTACGCCCGGATGTTCGAGATGGATGATGTCGAGCTTGGTCTTCGACGCCGACTCGCTCGAAGCGATCGCCGAGCAGGCCATCAAGCGCGGCACCGGCGCCAGGGGCCTGCGGGCCATTCTGGAGGAGGTCCTGCTGAACACCATGTTCGACCTGCCTTCGCGCTCGACGATGTCGAGCGGGTGCTGATCGACCGCCGATGTGGTCCGCAACAAGATCAACCCCACCCTGGTGCCCAACCACCGGATCGACGAGCCGACCGAGCGCTCGGCCTGAGTCTGCGAGAGAATTGGGTCGTCGGACTCATCAACTTTGCTCGCGCTAGTGCAAATGGGGTGTAGCTTCCGATCGCGATTAAGCGATTGACACGCGACCATATTGGGTAACACTGTGTGGTCAATGGCCACGGAATGTGGTCAAACCCGTAAAGGGGAAATAGGGAGGCATCGAAGCCGGGCCTGCAATACGGTCACCTCGGTCCGGCCGAGCCCAATGGTGAGACCGACCTATCCACGCAGTAGCGAAGGGATAGGAAGAAATATGCAGGCTGGGACAGCCCTTATGGGGCGAAACTATCGCGACTTTGGTCGCCGATGTTGATGGCATCGGTGATACAGCTCTTTGTCATTTCACCGGGCCGGCGGATGCGACTCAAGTATACTGCCGGATGACGAGTGGCCGAGTGGCCGCGGACCAATGACGCTCGCCATACTGGGAGGTATCTCGCTCAACGACGGTGGACTGGACGCCATCTGAACAAAGATCGGCCAGGCGCCATGATGCCGCAGTTGGATGATGCCGGCTGCACCTGGACGGAGATCAGACCAATGCGGTGTTCCGAATTGTCGAGCAAGGGCGGTCAGTACGACCAGCTAGATAGTGTACTACGGTTGCCGGTCGAGGGTGGAACTTACCGACGTCGAGTCAGTCGATCTCGCACGTGACCTTCTGCTTCACCGACGTGTGTTGGCGCACCGCCGCCGTCTGGTTGGGCGTGTGTCGGGGGCGAGGTCGTAGTTCATCGAGGATGCCACCGGTTTCGAGGGCACGCTGCTATGACACCCAAGGGAAGCATGCGGCGAACGATCCTGACTGTGTCGAGGAGTAGCCGTCCAACCTATGACCGTGTGCCGGGACCGGTGTGGTTGGTCGAGGTGCTGCCTGGGGACGAGGTTCATCTCCGGCGAGTACACCATGGTGAGGGTCTGCCTGAACGTTGCAGGCCATGCCGTAGGAGCAGCCGCCGATCGTATGATCTGTGATGCCGAAGCGGTGGAGCTGCGATCGAGGTCGCGTCCTGGTGACGATGGGTTCGTCCTTGCGAGGGTTCTCCTTCGAGTGAAGGGCGCGATCGTGATCGAGGACTGCACGCCACCGCCACCCCCGTCAGGGTGGGTTTGTGAAGCCGGTGAGGCAGTGTTCCTCGCGGACACAACCGGATTCGAGGGCACGGTATACGACAGTCAGGCGGAGGCATTGGAAGATCCTGACTGTCAGGATGTGATGGCCGCGACCACGTTCACGATCGGAGGGACGTGTGCCCTGGTCGGGGATGAGGCCTCGTTCACCATCTCCGGGAGTCTCGGTGAGGGGTTGACGCTCACGGTTGCCGGCCAGACGATCACCACGAGCCCGTTCTCCGTCGACGTGACCGCTGCGGGCAGCTACCCGTACACAGTCACGTTGGATGAAGGGTTCGAACTCGCGGTGGGCTCTCCTGCCGCCTCGGGGACGATCCTCATCCAGGACTGCACGAGCGACGACGAGGTCGACGACGTCGACGAGTTGCCGTTCACCGGCATCGACCCCGGCGCCCTCGCCCTCGCCTCGATGGCGCTCCTGGGCACCGGCACCATGATGCTGAGGTCCTCGAGAAAGCTGGAAGAGTCGTAAGCGATCTGACTGACACCACAGAGTGAGCATGAGGCCCGGGAGTTAACCTCCCGGGCCTCACTCATGAACTACGAACAAGCAGTCGCCTATATCAATCGGCACATCCGTCTGGGGGGCGAGCCCGGGCTGGACCGGATGCGAGAGCTCCTCGACCTGATGGGTCGGCCCCACGAGGGTTACCCGATAATCCACGTCGCGGGGACCAACGGGAAGACGTCGACGTCACGGCTGGCGACGCTCATCCTGGTGGCACATGGTCTGACCACCGGCACCTACACGTCGCCGCATCTCCAGCACATCGAAGAGCGCCTCGCCGTCAACGGCCGCACCTCGACGCCCGAAGAGTTCGCCCAGGCGGTCACCGACGTGGCCGCCTTCGCCGACCTCAGGGAGGGGGCCGGAGGGGTGCCCAACACCTATTTCGAGCTGACCACGGCGGCGGGCTTCGCCTTCTTCGCCGACCAGGCGGTCAACGGGGTGGTGCTCGAGGTCGGTCTGGGGGGCCGGCTCGACGCCACGAACGTCGTCGACGCCGACGTCTGCGTCGTGACGTCCATCGGGCTGGACCACACCGAGTTCCTCGGCAATGACCTCACCTCGATCGCTGCCGAGAAGCTCGCCATAACCGACCCTGGCGCCATCCTGGTGACCGGCCAGCTCCCCGACGAGGCGATGACGGTCGCCAATCAGACCGCCCGTGACCTGGGAATCCAGCATCGGCGGTTCGACGTCGATTATGGGGTCGGTCCCTACGAGCGGGGCGTTGGGGGATGGCTGGTCACGATCGAGGGGGCGGAGACCAGTTACGAAGACGTGTTCCTGCCCCTGCACGGGCGGTATCAGCTCGACAATTTCGCCATGGCGATCGCGGCCGCCGAAGGGCTCGTGGGCCGAAAGCTCGATGTCGAGGCGGTGCGGGATGCCGCTGCGGTGGCCACGGCACCGGGACGCATGGAGGCGTTGGCTGCGTCCCCGTTCGTCATGGTCGACGGCGCCCACAACGCCGACGGCATCGCCACATTGGTTAACTCGCTCCAGGAGGAGTATCCGACCACGAGGTGGCATCTGTTGCTCGGCGTCATGGGGGAGAAGAACGTCGATCAGATGGTCGAGGATCTCGCCCCCATCACGGCCGGTGTGGTCACGACGGCAGCAGAGTCCGAGCGAGCGCTGTCGGCGGCGGAGCTGGCGGATCGGGTCGCCCGAGCGATGCCCGGCATCCCGGTCGTGGCCTCGCAGTCCGTCGAGGAGGGTCTGGACATGGTCAGGGCCGAAGCAGGGGGGAGCGGGGCCGTGCTCGTCACCGGGTCCCTCTATCTGGTCGGCGAGGTGCGCGAGCTCCTGACCTGACTTCGCCTCGTTTCCGGTCGGTGGATAGCGTTGTCGTCATGGCAGTCGAACACACCTTCATCATGATCAAGCCCGACGGGGTCGCCCGAGGGTTGGTGGGCGAGGTAATCACCCGTTTCGAGCGCAAAGGCTTGACGTTGGAGAAGATCCGGGGCCTGACGATCACCGAGGGCATGGCCCGCACCCATTACGCGGAGCATGTCGAGAAGTCCTTCTTCCCCGAGCTGCTCGAGTTCATAACGTCAGGCCCGGTCGTCGCCATGGAGTGGTCCGGGGAGGATGCAGTCGCGGTATGTCGATCCCTGATGGGTGCAACCGATCCCAAGAATGCCGCCCCCGGCACGATCCGTGGCGACCTGGGACTGATAGTGACCGAGAACATCGTCCACGGCTCGGACAGCCCGGAGAGCGCCGTGCGGGAGCTGGGCATCTTCTTCGACTGAGACGACTGGGCGGCGCAAGGACGGAATACCGGTCCTGATGCGCTCGGAACGAGGTCACCGATGGCACAAGATGGGCCAGGACACCTACAATCCGGTCGGTTCGCCCGGGAGCGCTCCCTTTATGGCTGAAACCCTTCTCTCATTTGCCGGCCAGGACATGGCCATCGACCTTGGCACCGCCAACACGCTGGTATATGTGCGTGGCGGCGGGATCGTGCTCAACGAGCCCTCGGTGGTCGCCATCAACTCCCAGAACAACAAAGCCCTGGCAGTCGGGATGGAAGCCAAACGGATGATCGGCCGAACCCCGGCCCACATCACCGCCATCCGACCTCTCCGCGACGGAGTGATCGCCGACTTCGACATCACCGAGAAGATGCTGCGGTACTTCATCCAGAAGGTCCATCGTCGCAAGTGGGCCCGCCCCCGCATCGTGGTCTGCGTGCCATCCGGCATCACCCCGGTCGAGCGGCGCGCCGTCGAGGAGGCGGCGTATCACGCCGGAGCCCGCCGCGCCTACACCATCGAGGAGCCGATGGCCGCCGCCATCGGGTCAGGTCTGCCGATCGGTGAGCCGTCGGGGTCCATGGTGGTCGACATCGGGGGAGGCACGACCGAGGTCGCCGTGATCTCGCTCGGTGGCATCGTCGTCTCCCGGTCGATCAGGGTCGGCGGCGACGAGCTCGACTCGGCGATCATCGACTGGATCAAGAAGGAGCACAACGTCCTCGTGGGAGAGAGGACCGCCGAGCAGCTCAAGATCGCCGTCGGGTCGGCTTGGCCCTATTCGGACGAGCCCTCCGCAGAGGTGCGTGGTCGGGACCTCGTCACCGGTTTGCCCAAGACGATCCTGCTCTCGTCCCAGGAGGTGCGCGAGGCCATCGAGGAGCCGACGCAGGCGATCGTCGACGCAGTCAAGTACACGCTCGACAAGACGCCGCCGGAGCTGGCAGCCGACGTCGTGGAGCGTGGGATCGTCATCACCGGAGGAGGAGCTCTCTTGGTGGGGCTGGACCATCGTCTGGCCCATGAGACGGGGATGCCCATCGTGACTGCGGCGAATCCGCTGCACTCGGTGGTGCTCGGCTCGGGGAAGTGCCTGGAGGAATTCGACGCCCTGCACAGCGTGCTGGTGTCCTCAGCCCGGCCGTGATTCCCTACACCCGTCCCCAGTCATGCTGAACCGTCAACCCGGCGACCGCTCCCTCCCCACCCTCGTCACCCTCCTCGTCCTCGGTTTGCTGCTGATGACGTTCGACATTCGATCGGAGGGTGGAGGGATCACCTCGGTGCTCCGCCAGGGGACCCAGAGCATCGTCGCACCGTTGCAGAAGGCGGCCGCCTTCGCCGTGAACCCCATCGTCGACTTGGTCGACTCGCTCTCCAACGTGGCCACCCTTCGCGAGACCAATCTGGACCTGCAGCGCCAGCTGGCCGAATCGGAGGCAGCGCTGATCGCGGTCACGGACGACCTCGCCCGTCTCGAGCTGCTGGAACAGCTCTACAACCTGGAAGGGACCGGCTCGGCCATCGGGCGAACAGAGGCCCAGGTCATCGGTCGCCCGGACGCATTCGACGACGCTTTGTTCATCGACAAGGGGACGGCCGACGGGATCGCCGTGGGCCAGCCGGTGATCGACACCAGCGGATACGTCGTGGGCTCGGTGCAACAGGTGACGTCGGGGACGGCCATCATCGTGCCGATCACCGTCGGGCCCGACGGAGTCGCCGTCACCGTGGGCAACCAGTTGGGAACGGTGCTCCCACAGGTGAACACCAACGAGATGACTCTGGACATCCTCGATGCGCGGGAGCCCGTGTTCGCCGGAGATCGGGTCGTCACGTCATCGGCCTCGGTCAGGTATCCCGCCGGGTACCCCGTGGGTGAGGTCATCGCCGATGCCGCCCCGTCCAACGATGGTGCGCTGACGACGACGATCCGGCCCTTCTCCGACCCCGACACGTTGCGGGTGGTGGTCGTGCTCGCCTGGCCACCGGACCCGGTGGCGGCGGTCACCGACACCGAGCCCGATTCGACGACCGGTTCCACCACCACCACGACCACACTGGGTGGCTCGTCCACGACTCTGCCCGGTGACGGCTGATGCGACTCCGCACGATCCTGATCGTCTCCAGCATGATGCTGATCGCCATCGTGGTGCAGACGACGTTGTTCAGCCAGACCACCGTCTTCATCCCCGACCTCGTGCTACTCGTGGTGATCCTGTTGTCACTGACCCGGCTTCGCCCCGAGGCGGTGCTGGCTCTTGCCTTTCTCGGTGGTCTCACCGTCGACCTGCTGGGGTCTTCGGTGCTTGGTCTGCGAGCGATGGTCTTCACCATCGTGGCCTACCTCGCACTGCGGACCCGGGAGAGGGCTGACATCGGTCGGATCGTCACCGCCGTCTGGGCCGGCCTCCTCTCCTTTGCCGGGGTGGTGCTCCTCATCCTGGTGGGGACCCTGTTCAGCCAGACGGTGATCCTCGGCGACGGAGTCGTCGACCTGCTCTTGCTGGTTCCCTTGTCCAACGCCATCCTCGCCTGGCTGTTCGCTCCGCTCGTGGTCCGACTCGTCGACCGTGACGCCACCGCCTTCAGATACGCATGAAGTTCGCGGTCAGACTCTCGATCCTCGGCGTGGCGTTCATCGTCATGTTCTCCGTCATCGGGCTTCGTCTCTGGTTCGTGCAGGTTGCCGAGGGGCCGGCGATCGCACAGGCCGCCACCGAGCAGACGTGGCTGATCAAGACCACCCACGCCTCGCGAGGTGACATCTACGACCGCAACAACAACCTGCTGGTGACGAGCCGGCTCGTGCCGGCTGTCTACGTCGACAGGACCTTCGTCCAACCAGACAGCCAGGAAGAGCTGATCCAGAGACTCTCGTCGATCCTCGCCATCGACCCGGCGACGCTCACGGCCATGTACGACGAGGCCGGCACCAACGGCCGGTTCGAGGTGACCACGGTCGACAACGAGATCGCGTATCAGATCACCGAGCAGCTGGCGAGCCTCCCCGGGGTGGAGATCGTGAAGGTGCCCGAACGTGTCTACCTGTCCGGCGACACGATGGCGCACGTCATCGGCCATCTGGGTCTGCCCGATGCCGCGGACATCGAGGAACGTGGCGACGACCTCGACCCGACCATCCGCATCGGCAAGCTGGGAATCGAGAAGTACTACGACGACGTGCTCCAGGGGACCTCGGGGACGTACGAGTACCGGGTCCGACAGGGCGAGATCATCCAGGAGCGGCCGGCCGTCGCTCCGGTGGCGGGGAGCTCGATCGTCCTCACCACCGACTCCGACCTGCAGCAGGTGGTCGAGCTCGCGTTGGAGGAGGGGATCGCCCTCTCCAACGAGGTGAAGGCGGTCGACGAGGCCAACGGCGAGGAGATCTTCAGCGAGACCAAGCGGGCCGCGGCGGTGGTCATCGACCCCCAGACCTTCGAGGTCCTTGCCCTCGCCTCGGTGCCCGACTTCGACCCACAGCTCTTCGTGACCGGCGTCGACGACGAGACCTTCTCCTCGCTCAACGACTCGTTTGCCTTCAACAATCTCGCGGTGAGCGGTCTCTACCCGCCCGCCTCGACCTTCAAGGCGATCACCTACACGGCGATCCAGGAGGAGAACCTCCCCTTCCCATCCGACATCGAAGGCGTCGATGCCGAGAACCGCCAGATCCACTGTGACGGCCAGCTCGAGCTGCCCAACCTCAACGACGGCTCCCAGCAGGTCAAGCCCGACTGGTACGCCCCCGCCAACCTGGGATGGCTCGACATCCACGGGGCCCTGGAGAACTCCTGCAACGTCTTCTTCTGGTCACTCGGCCTGGGCACCTGGCAGAACCGGGAGACGGTGGGGGAGAACGTCATCCAGGACTGGGCCAAGGCTCTCGGATATGGAGCACCTACCGGCATCGACCTCGCCAACGAGGCCCCGGGCATCGTCCCGACCCGGGAGCTGTTCGAGGAGTGGGCCGAGTACCAGCGGGAGAACCCCGAGGAGCCGCCCCGTCTCGACAGCAGCAGGCTCAACCCCGAGCTGGTCAGCCCGTGGTTCGGTGGCGACCTGATGGACTTCGCCATCGGGCAGGGCGCCTTCACCGCCACCCCTCTCCAGGCGGCCGTCTCCTACGCCGTGCTCGCCAACGGGGGGACGGTCATGGAGCCGAGAATGGTCGACAAGATCATCGGGCCCGATGGCCAGCTCGTCGAGGACGTCTCGTCACCGGTGGTGCGGGAGGTCGAGATCTCGGAACAGACCCACAGCGACCTCATGCGTGACCTCAACAGTGTGGTCACCACGGGAACTGCCGCGGCAGCCTTCACCGAGTTCGGCCCCGGGCTCGACCAGGTGGGCGGCAAGACCGGGACGGGGCAGACCTCGGCGACGAAGGACAACCACGCCTGGTTCATCGGCCTGGCCCCCATCGACGACCCGAAGTACGTCGTGGCCGTGATCATCGACGAGGGTGGGTCGGGCGGTGGCATCGCCGCTCCGGTGGGCCGCTACATCCTCCAGTACCTGATGGGCAACGAGACCACTCCCATCATCGCGGCGCCGAAGGCCGACTGATGACGGCTGTGCTCCACCGGATCAGGGAAGTGGCCGTCGTGAGACGGAACAATCGCTCCGACTGGATCCTGTTCGGGACCATGCTCGCCCTATCCGGGTTCGGGCTCCTGATGATCTATTCGGCCACGAGGAACACCGGCACGTTCTCGATGGAGCGGCAGATGATCTTCGTGGCGGCGGGATTGATCATCTACACGATCGCCTCGAACATCGACTACCGCGAGTACCGGAGCATCGTGCCGGCGGCGTCGGTCATCATCCTGATCCTCCTGGTGGCGGTGTTCTTCTTCCCTGCGGTCAACGATGTCAACCGGTGGATTCCCCTCGGGTTCTTCAATCTCCAGCCGGCCGAGTTCGCCAAGGTCATCGTCATAGTGGCGCTCGCCTCGCTGCTGGCGCCCCCGGCGGGGCGTGATGACCAATCGGGAACGCGCTCCGTCACTTGGGGCAAGGTGGGTCGAGCGGTGCTCGTGGTCGCCATTCCCGGCTATCTGATCCTGCGGGAGCCCGACCTGGGCACGGCCCTCGTCTTCGGATTCATCCTGTTCGCGATGCTCTTCGTCGCCGGCGCGAGCTGGCGTCAGATGGCGGTGCTGCTCGCCTTCGTCGTCGCGGGTGTGGCTGCCGTCTTCCAGTTCGGCCTCCTCAGCGAGTATCAGATGAACCGCGTCGAGGTGCTCTTCGATCAGGACATCGATCCCCAGGGGATCGGCTATCAACTGCGGCAGTCGAAGAACGCCATCGGGTCGGGCCAGCTGTTCGGGAAGGGTCTGTTCGCCGAGGACTCCTTCACCGCATTCGAGTATGTCCCCGAACAGGAGACCGACTTCATCTTCACGGCCGTGGCCGAACAGCTCGGCCTGATCGGGGGGCTGTTCGTGATCGTCGCCTTCGTGGTGATCGTGTGGCGGCTCCTGGTGATCGCCGGCAACGCACGGGATCGATTCGGGGCTCTGATCGCGGTGGGCATCGCTGCCCTCATCACCTTCCACGCCTTCGTCAACATCGGCATGACCATCGGGATCATGCCCGTGACCGGGCTGCCCCTTCCCTTCCTCAGCCAGGGCGGCTCCTTCTACATGGCGATGACACTGGCGTTGGGGATCGCCAACTCCATCTGGCTGATGCGCACTCCAGTGCCGGGTGAGAACCAGCTCACCTGAGAGTCGTCCCACGGCATCGGGGCTGCCTGATCCGGGGGTACTCTCGCCCGCCATGTACCGCAGGAGCAACGACGGGTGGGTGGAGGTCATCTGCGGGCCGATGTTCAGCGGGAAGAGTGAGGAGCTGATCCGGCGGGTGACGAGGTCACAGATCGCCCGGATCCCGGTTCAGGTCTTCAAACCTCAGCTCGACGATCGCTACGCCGCCACCGAGGTCGTCTCCCACTCCGCCTGGAAGGTGGACGCCATCCCCGTCTCGACGTCCACCGAGATGCTCCGGGCGGTCTCGTCGGGGACCAGGGTGATCGGAATCGACGAGGGGCAGTTCTTCGACGACGGTCTGGTCGAGGTCGTCGACAATCTCGCCACGACCGGCAAGCAGGTCATCGTCGCCGGGCTCGACACCGACTACCTCCGCCGCCCGTTCGAGCCCATCCCCTCCTTGTGTGACCGTGCCGAGTACGTCACGAAGATGCTGGCGGTCTGTCATCGCTGTGGTGGGCCGGCCCTCTACACACAGCGGATCGTCCAGAGCGACGACCTGGTGGTGCTCGGCGCACTAGGACGCCTACGAAGCCCGCTGCCGAATGTGTTACGACCCGACCGAGCCGGAACAGCCCGAGTTGGGGCTGAGCTAGGTTTTCGCGATCTCACCGTCTGTGTATCCCGGCCACCATCTGTTAACCTGATCCGGTCGGGAAGCGTCTCGAGCTTCTCTTTCGCAGCGTCTACCGCTTTTCGACTCTCTTTCGGGTCGTGTCTCACCAGGCGAGGCCGGCCCACATGCAAAATTTCAGAGGAGTGACAACAAATGGCTCTGTTCCGCAGGAAGGGCCCAGAAATCGTCCGCAAATCATCCGCGGGCGGCACCGTCGAGGAGCACAAGACAGTCCTCGTCAAGGGGCAAAAGGTCGAGGTGCGCCGGGTCGAAGCCCCGGCCCCCGTCAAGCCGAAGCAGGAGAAGCAGGACAAGCGCCGCAAGAAGGGCACACAGAAGTCCTCGTCTTCACAGACCCGTAACGGGATCTCCACATCCCGGACCAGGTCGCGGCGTCCCGACGACGACGAGATCATCGTCCCCGTCGAATCGGCGCGGAAGCAGATGTTGGTGAGTGCCACCAGCTCCCAGACTCAGATCGTGATCCTCGAAGGCCCGGTCCTCGTCGAGCACTACGTGGCCAGGGACGACTCGAATTCGGTCGCCGGCAACATCTACCTCGCCGTGGCTCGCAACGTCCTGCCCGGGATGGAGGCTGCGTTCCTCGACTTCGGCGCATCCAAGAACGGCGTGCTCTACGCCTCGGACGTCGCCACGGGCAGTCGACGCAATGGCGGGCGAAACGGCAAGAGGATCGAAGACGTCCTCAAGGAGGGCGACAAGGTCCTCGTCCAGGTCACGAAGGACGCCATGGGCGCCAAGGGAGCACGTCTCACCGGACTGCCTTCGCTGCCGGGCCGTTATCTGGTCTTGGTCCCCGACTCGGACAGCATCGGCATCAGCAGACGTCTCCCCGACACGGACCGCAACCGGCTGCGCGACGTGATCAACCAGGTGAAGCCGCAGGGCTTCGGGGTCATCGTCCGCACTGCCGCGCTCCACGCCTCGGCAGAGGAGCTCGCCGCCGACATCTCGCGTCTCGACCAAGCAGTGGACTGCGATCAACGAGCAGGCCGAGACCGGGAATGCACCGAGTCTCATCCACCGCGAGCCGGAGCTCGTCATCAAGGTGATCAGGGAGCACTTCACGGCCGACTTCCGCAAGCTCCTCATCGACGACAAAGCCGCGTACGAGACGGTCATCGGGTACCTCCAGTCGACCGCTCCCGATCTCGTCAGCAAGGTTCAGCTCTACGAGGACGAGATCCCTCTCTTCGACCGG
This sequence comes from uncultured bacterium, assembly GCA_963751005.1. Lineage (GTDB taxonomy): Bacteria > Actinomycetota > Acidimicrobiia > Spongiisociales > ZC4RG35 > JANQRA01. The sequence continues at coordinate 1,865,650 of CAVVSY010000004.1, read as the reverse complement.
TATCACGTCGACGACCAGCTCAAGAAGGCGCTCGATCGCAAGGTGTTCCTGCCGTCGGGCGGCCACCTCGTCATCGATCGCACGGAGGCGCTCACCGTCATCGACGTCAACACCGGGAAGTTCGTCGGCTCGAGCACGCTCGAGGACACCGTGTTGCAGAACAACCTCGAGGCCGCCGAGGAGATCGGGCGTCAGCTCCGGATCCGCGACATCGGCGGGATCATCGTGATCGACTTCATCGACATGGAGACCATCGACAACCAGCAAAAGGTGTTGCGGCGGTTGAAGGAGACGCTGGCCAAGGACAAGACCCGGACCCAGGTCTTCGACGTGTCACATCTCGGTCTGGTGGAGATGACTCGCAAGAACGTGTCCGCCGGGCTCCTCGAGCAGTTCTCCCACAAGTGCGAGCACTGCGCCGGGAGGGGCGTGATCATCGACGAGACCATCGTGCCGACGCTCACCCCTGCCGAGGCCGCCGCCGCCGAGATCGAGGCATGACCCCAGATCATCGGGTTGGCCCAGCGTCACCGATTAGTTAGCATTCACCCCCGGTTCTCCACCTTCCTCCAGAGAGGTTTTCCCATGTACGCCATCATTCGCGCCGGTGGCAAACAGGCAAAAGTGCGCTCAGGCGACGTGCTCGACATCGAACGCGTCAAGGGCGACGAAGAGAAGATCACCTTTTCACCGCTGCTCGTCGTCGACGACGAGGGCAATGCGGTGTCCGATCGGGCCGCCCTGGCCAAGGCTTCGGTGACTGCCAAAGTCCTCGGCGAGTCGGCCGGCGAGAAGATCGACATCTTCAAGTACAAGAACAAGTCGGGCTACCGGCGGCGGCAGGGCCATCGCCAGAAGTACACCCGTATCGAGATCACCGGGATCCAGCTGCCGGGCACTGCCAAGAAGAAGCCTGCGGCCAAGAAGCCGGCCGCGGCAGCAGCCGAGGAGGAGTAGAGATGTCAAAGACAAAAGCAGGCGGCTCATCCAAGAACGGGCGCGACTCAGCAGGGCGGCGTCTCGGGCCGAAGGTGTTCGACGGCCAGTTCGTCAATGCCGGGTCGATCATCGTCCGCCAGCGCGGAACCAGGATCCACCCGGGTGAGAACGTCTCACGGGGGAGCGACGACACGTTGTTCGCCACCTCGTCTGGCACCGTCAAGTACGGGGTCCGCAACAACCGACGTCTCGTCTCCGTCGTCGACGAGACCTGATCGCTCTCGAGCCGGTCGACGTCTCGTGACGTCGACGACACCTACCCTCTGCGTTCGTGTTCGTTGACCGCGTCCGCATCAGCCTCCGCGCCGGCAACGGTGGGGCGGGAGTAGCCGCATTCGTCAGGGCGAAGGGGAAGCCCAAGGGACGCCCCACCGGTGGGAATGGGGGGTCGGGCGGGTCGGTGGTGCTGCGTGCCGATCCCTCCGTGGCCACCCTGCTCCGCTACCAACGCAACCCCCACCACGCCGCCGGAGCAGGCACGCATGGCGAGGGTGATCTTCGGCACGGTCGCAACGGTGAGGACCTGATCCTCAGCGTTCCCCTGGGCACGGTGGTCCGGGACGACGACGGCACCCTGATAGCCGACCTCGTCGAGGCAGGCCAGGAGGTGGAGGCGGTGCGTGGCGGCCGGGGCGGTCTCGGGAACGCCGCTTTCGTGAGCCAGTCGCATCGCGCTCCGTCGGTCGCCGAGCAGGGCGAGTACGGCGAAGAGCAGTGGTTCGTGCTGGAGATGAAGCTCCTCGCCGACGCCGCCCTCATCGGCTTTCCCAACGCTGGGAAGTCCACGTTCATCTCACGTGTCTCGGCGGCGAAGCCGAAGATCGCCGACTATCCCTTCACGACGCTGGAGCCCAACCTCGGGGTGGTCAGCTTCGACGGTCGGGAGTTCGTGCTGGCCGACATCCCCGGGCTGATCGAGGGTGCCGCCGAAGGAAAGGGGCTGGGCCACGAGTTCCTCCGTCACACCGAGCGGGCTCGGGTCCTGGTGATTCTCCTCGACCCCGCCGAGACCCAGACGAACCCACCGTCGGAGCAGCTCACCATCCTGAGACGTGAGATAGCCGGCTACTCGCCGGAACTGGCTTCGCGGCCGAGCATCGTCCTGATGAACAAGGCCGACCTCGACGGTGCCGTCGAGCAGGCGAGGGCACTCGGGGCGATGGCCGTCTCGGCGCTCACCGGCGACGGGCTGCGAGAGGCCTTGCACGCGATAGCCGACCTCGTCGACGAGGCCCAGCGGGTCGCACCCGAACGGCGCGGGTTCGTGCTCCATCGCCCGCTCGGCCCGATGTTCTCGATCCGGCGCGAGCAGGGGGCCTGGCGGGTCGAGGGCAAGTCCGTGGAACGGGCCGTCGCCTTCGCCGATCTGACGATGATGGAGGCGGCGGACATGGCGGCGCGGCGACTGGCCCGGCTCGGCGTCGACGAGGCCCTCACCGAGGCCGGCGCCGTCGCCGGTGACGAAGTGCGCATCGGCGATCTGGCCTTCGAGTTCACCCCGGATCTCTCCGAAGAGGAGATAGTCCAGACCCGCCAGGTCAGCGTCGCCAGAGATCCTTGGTGAAGAGGACCAGGACCGGGAAGATCTCGAGACGGCCGACGAGCATCAGGCTGGAGAGCAGCCACTTGGCCAGGATCGGGAACTCTCCGAAACCTCCGCTCGGCCCGACCTGCCCGAGACCGGCGCCGACGTTCCCCATGGACGAGGCCACCGCGCTGGCCGCGGTGACCAGATCGATCCCTTCGGCCACGTTGGCGTCGATGAAAGCGAGCAGGAACGTCCCGGTCATGAAGATGAACATGTAGAACAGGAAGAAGGACTGGACCGCCTCGACCACCCCGGAGGAGATGGTGTCGCCGCCGACCTTGGTGACGAACACGGCGCGGGGTCGAACCACCCTGCGCACGTCGGCGAAGGCCGCTTTCGCCAGGACCGATATCCGGAACGTCTTGATCGCACCCGAGGTCGAGCCGACCATGCCCCCGAGGAACATCAGACCGATCAGCATGATCTGGAGGGCGGGCCGCCACAACCCGAAGTCGGTGCTGGTGAATCCGGTTCCGGTGGCGATCGAGACCGTGTTGAACACACCCAGACGCACCGCGTCCGCCGGGCCGAGCTCGGCCCAGAGACCGCCCACCACGATCACACAGGCCACCACCAGTATCCCTGCGTAGAGCTTGAACTCGGAGTTCCTCGCATACCGGGCCGGTCGCGCCATGGCCCGGTAGTGGAGGGCGAACGAGATCCCGGCCAGGAACATGAAGGCGGTGATGACCCACTGTGTGTAGGTGCTGAACGAGGCGATCGAGTCGGCCTCGGTCCCGAAGCCACCGGTGGCCACGGTGGCGAAGGTGTGCAGCACCGACTCGAACAGTGACATGTCCCCGGGAACGAGGATCAGGATCTCGGCGACCGTGATCACCACGTAGACGCCGAGCAGACGGACCGACGTCTGCTGGAAACGGGGAGCGAGCCGGTCGAGCGAGGGCCCGGACGACTCGGCCTGGGCGAGATGGAGACCGCCCTGGCCCAGCAGCGGGAAGACGATCACCCCGAGGACGATGACACCCAAGCCGCCGAGCCAGTTGGTCAGACCCCTCCAGAAGAGGATCCCGTTCGGCAATGCGGGTATGTCGGCCACGGCACTGAAACCGGTGGTCGTGAAACCCGAGGTCGACTCGAACACTGCGTCGGTGATCGATGGGATCGCACCCGAGATCACATAGGGGAGGGCCCCGAAGAGGGCGAAGACCGCCCAGGAGAACCCGACGGTCGCAAACCCCTCCTTCAGGGTCATCGCCTCCGGTTTGGTGGTCAGACGGCGCATGGCGAACCCGCTCAACGCGGTGATCGCTGCGCTGACCACGATCCAGGTGCCTGTCGTGTACTCGCGATAGCACAAACGAGACCGCCGCCGCGACGAGCATCGCCAGGGCGAGGAAGACGAGGACCGCTCCGAGGACGAAGGCCGCGGTGTTCAAGAGCTTGCGGGCGGCACGCCCTCGGTGCTCGAAGGAGATCATCCGGCGCTGAACAGAGCTGAGGATTCCTCGATGTCGCGCGGGAGGGCGAAGAAGATGATGTGATCGCCGGTGCGCACGACGGTGGAGCCGTCGGGCACGAACGTCGTGCCGTTGCGGGAGATTCCGCCGATGACCACCCCGAGCGGAAGCTCCAGCTCGAGCAGGGTCTTGCCCGCTGCCCGGCTGCCCTCCTCGACCTCGATCTCGATCGCTTCGGCGTCGGTGTCGGAGAAGGTCGCCACCTGCTCGACCTGGCCCTGGCGCACGAAGCGCAGGATGGCGCTGGCGGCCAGGAGACGTGACGAGATGGCGGCGTCGATACCGACCCCGGCGAGGAGCCCGACGTACTCGACGCGGTTGAATCGGGCGATCACCATCCCTGCACCGTGAGCCTTGGCGACGAGACAGCTGAGGACATTGACCTCGTCCCAGCCGGTCAGCGACAACACGACGTCGTGCTCCCCGAGGTCGAGCTCTGCGATCACCTCGGGATCGGTGGGGTCCCCACAGATGATCAGCGCGGAGCTGTGGTGGGCCGCGAGACGTTGGGCGCGGGCTTCGTCCTCGTCGACGACGACGACCGACTTGCCCGCCGCGTCCAGCACGTCTGCTGTCAGCTCCGCCAGCCGCGTCCCGCCCATGATCACCACGCGGTCGAAGCTCTTCTGTTTGAGACCCATCATGCGGACGGCGTCGTTGATGTGATCCCGTGTGGTCATCACCAGGGCGTGGTCACCGGCGCGGACGACCGTGTCGCCGTGAGCGACCGTCGTCCTCCCTTCACGCACCAGGGCCGCCACCACCCACCCCCATTCGGCGTTGCGGACGCGGAGATCCTTCAGCGCATCGCCGGTGATCGGGGCATTTGGGGTGACGATGCCACCCAACATGACGAGCTGCCCGTCGGCGAAGTGGATGACCTCGCTCGCCCCGCCGGAGCTGATCAGGGTGGCCAGCTCGTCGGCGGCAGTAGCGGAGGGATCGATGACTACGTCCACCCCGAGCCGGTCGGCACCCTCCCTGATCTCCGGGTTCTCGATCCTGGCGATCGTCCTCTTGACCCCGAGGTCGCTCGCCGTGAAGCAGGCGAGGACATTGGCGCCGTCGGAGTTCGACACGGCTATGAGCAGGTCGGCCTTGTCGACTCCTGCCGTCTCCAGCATGGTGGCGCTGGCCCCGTTTCCGGTGAGGACGAGGGCGTCGATCGTCTCCTGGAGTTGTGCGGCTCGGCGTTCGTCGTCTTCGATGACGACGACATCCTGACCTTCGGCCGAGAGCCGTTCGGCGAGATAGGACCCGATCGCGCCGGCACCCACGATGATTATTCGCATTGGGTCGAGGGCTCGTCGGGCACAGCGGGCGTCAGGCTAGACACAGGCCGCGTTCTGAAGAGCTGCTTAGTCATCGACCGGGGCCGGCCGTAGACTGTCCACGTCGAATCTGGAGATTGATGGAATTCACCAACCCGCACCAGGTCGTCGAGTCACTTGCCTCGGTCGGCTATCTAGCGGATGACCGCATCGCCCAAGTGGTGTTCCTCGCCGACCGGCTGGACAAGCCGGTCCTGGTCGAAGGGCCCGCCGGGGTGGGCAAGACCGAGCTGGCCAAGGCGATGGCAGCCATGACCGGGCGCCCCTTGATCCGGCTGCAGTGCTACGAGGGACTCGACGAGGCCAAGGCGCTCTACGAGTGGAACTACAAGAAGCAGCTGTTGCGAATCCAGTCGGACGTCGATCACGACTGGGACACCATCAGCCATGACATCTTCTCCGAGGAGTTCCTGCTGACCCGGCCCCTCTTGGAGGCGATCAGGTCCACCGAGCCGGTCGTGCTGCTCATCGACGAGGTGGATCGGGTCGAGGTGGAGACCGAGGCGCTCCTCCTGGAGATCCTCTCCGACTTCCAGGTTTCGATCCCCGAGCTGGGGACGATGACCGCCAACACCCAGCCCCTGGTGTTCCTCACCTCGAACAACACCCGTGAGCTGTCGGAGGCCTTGAAACGGCGTTGTCTCTTCCTGCACATCGACTACCCGGACGCCGAGCGAGAGCAGAAGATCCTGAGCGCACGGGTTCCCGGGCTCTCCGAGCACCTCGCGGTCCAGGTGGCGAAGGTGGCCCGTTCCATACGCAGTCTCGATCTGAAGAAGGCGCCGTCGGTCTCCGAGACCATCGACTGGGCGCGCACTCTGATCGCCCTCTCGGTCGAAGAGGTCGACGAGGCGGTGCTCGGGGACACACTCCACGTCCTGCTCAAGTACCGGTCGGACATCGAGAAGGCGGCCAAGGAGCTCACCTCCTCGTCCCAGGTCTGATGCTCCCCGTCATCACCGGCTTCATCGACGAGCTGCGGGCGGCCGGTGTCCCGGTCTCGATGGTCGAGGCGATCGACGCGATGCGCGCGAGTGGAGGCCGTCGACATCGGGCGTCGAGTGGCGCTCCGTGAGACCCTGCGGGCGACCCTGGTGAAGAACCTTCGTCACGAGCGCGCCTTCGACACCGCATTCGACATCTACTTCTCGACCGTGCCTCTTCCGATCGACCTGCCCGAAGGAGAGGAATTTCCGGGTGCCACCCCGTCTGAGGGGGAGTCCGGGGCCTCGGCCGGCGGGGGAGGGGAGTTCGATGAGCAAGGGCTCTTCGATGCCCTCCTCGAGGCGCTGGCGGGGATGGACCATGAAGCCCTTCGTCGCAGCGTGCGCGAGGCGGTAGACCGTCTCGCCGGGATGGAGCCGGGTCGCCCGGTTGGCGGCACCTACTACCTGTATCGGACCCTGCGTCGCATCGACCTCGACAAGCTGGAGTCCGAGCTCATGGCGGCCCTCACCGGTGACGAGGAGCTGTCCGAGTTCGAGGAGCGGCTGTTGCGGGAAGAGGTCGAGGCACTGATCGAGCAGTTGCGGGACGAGATCCAGGAAGAGATCCGGCGCCGTCTGGTGGCCGACCGGGGACGGGAGGCGGTTGCCAAGACGCTGCGTCGACCCCTCATCGAGGACATCGACCTGATGCACGCAACCACGAACGACCTCGCCGAGATGGAGGCGGCGATCGGCCCGCTCACCAGGAAGCTGGCGGCCCGTCTCGCCCGACGCCGCAAGAAACGGGCGGGGCGTCTCGACTTCCGGCGGACGGTGCGCAAGTCACTGGCCACCGGCGGGTTCCTGCCGACCCCCAATTCCGTCATCCCCGTCCGCACCGACCCGAGGTGTGGCTGCTCTGCGACATCTCCGGGTCGATGGCGACGTTCTCGCGGTTCACCCTCCAGTTCACCCATGCCATGTCGACCCATTTCTCCAAGCTGCGCACGTTCGCCTTCGTCGACACGATCGACGAGGTCACCGAGTTCTTCGGCCCGGGCATCGACTTCGGGTCGGCGGTCTCCCGCATCGCCACCGAGGCCGAGGTGGTGTGGCTCGACGGCCATTCCGACTACGGGAACTCACTGGAGACCTTTTACGCCCGCTACGGCAGCCAGCTCACCCCCCGTACCACGGTCATCATCACCGGTGACGCCCGCAACAACTACCGCCCTCCCCGCGACGCCGTCCTCGCCGATGTGGCCAAGGCGTCGCGCGCCCTGGTGTGGCTCAATCCCGAGCCGAAGGCCTACTGGGACACGGGGGATTCGGCCATGTCCCACTATGCAAAACACTGCACCTCGGTGCACGAGGTGCGCACTCTTCGCCAGCTCGAGGAATTCGTCGAAACCCTCACACTTCCGGCAGGTCGTTCCTTGCAGAATGCCTAAACCCGGGGTCGCGAGCTGCCCGATACCCCGGGGGAGACCTGAAACCGGTCTTCAAATCGAGGTGTATCAATGGGCTCACGAATCCTTATTGTCGAGGACAGCGCCGTCATCCGGCGTCTGATCGAGGTTTGCCTTCGGGCCGCCGACCTCGAGATCATCACCCGTGACGATGGGAAATCCGGTCTCCAGGCTGTGAGCTCGGAGTCTCCCGATCTCGTGGTGCTCGACATCGGCCTCCCCGGCATGGATGGCTGGGAGGTGCTCGACCGCATCCGTCGCGATCAGACCACCGCCTCGGTCCCCGTCGTGGTGCTGACCGCCCACGCCGAGGAGGAGTCGAGACGTCGGGCGAATGAAGGTGGGGCGGACGCCTTCGTCACCAAGCCCTTCCAGCCCAACGACTTCCGCTCCACCGTCCTCTCCCTCCTGGAGTAGCGGAGGGCGCACCGCTCGGTAACCTGCCGGCGGTGACTACAGAACCCGTCATTCCCTCGTTCATCGGCGCGCCCGTGCAACGGCGCGAGGACCCCGCCCTCATCTCGGGGACCGCGACCTACGTCGACGACATCGCCCCCCAGGGCACCCTCCATCTCGCCATCGTCCGTTCCCCATTCGCCCATGCCGACATCGTCGGGATCGACATCGAGTCGGCCCGCGAGATGCCCGGAGTGTGGGCGATCCTGACTCCCGAGGACGTCGCCGACGTGGTCATGCCCCCGGAGCCGCGACCCGATCGCAACATCCCCCGTCGCTTCCCGCTCGTCCAAGGTCGTGCCCTGATGCCCGGTGACCCCGTGGTGGCCGTCGTGGCCGAGACGCCGGCCGCTGCTCGGGATGCCGCCGACATGGTGTTCGTCGACTACGAGCCGCGACCCGTGGTCGGTGATGTCGACGAGGCCCTGGAGGCCCCACCCATTCACGAAGGGCTGGAGAGCGCGGGCAACGTCGCCTACGAGAGGACCAAGGGTGACCGCGCCGCCTTCGATGCAGTCGAGGGGGCCATCAGGCTCTCCGGGCTGATCGAGCACCCCCGGGTGGTGCCCGCGCCCATGGAGAACAGGGTCATCCTCGCCGAGTGGAAGGGAGACCAGCTCACGGTCCATCTCTCCAGTCAGGCGCCCCAGCTCATGCAGGAGCAGCTCGCCGCCGATTTCGGTCTCTCCCAGACGTCGGTGCGTGTGATCACTCCTTTCGTCGGAGGCGGCTTCGGCTGCAAGTTCGATCTCGCCGAGGAGGATTATCTGACGGTCCTCGCCGCTCGTGCCACCGGCCGACCGGTCAAGTGGGTCGAGACCAGACGTGAGCACCTCCTGACCATCGGCCACGGCCGAGCCCAGCGTCATCGTTACGAGGTCGTGGCCGACGCCGACGGTCGGATCCAGGCCTTGTGGGTCGACAGCCTCGTCGATCTCGGGTGTCGTCATCGCTATCTGTCTTTCATGGAGATAACACCGCGGATGGGCACGGGCACCTACGACATACCTGTCTACGGGTGGCGGATGCGCGGGGTCTGGACCAACCGGGCGCCGCGAGGCATATATCGCGGGGCCGGCCGGCCCGAGGCCACCCTCACCATCGAGCGTGTCATCGACGCCGTTGCCGTCGCCACCGGCCTCGATCCCGCCGAGGTGCGCCGACGGAACTTCGTCGCCCCCGACCGTTTCCCCTACGCCTCTTCGGGCGGGAAGGCTGGTGGCGGCTACGTTTTCGACACCGGAGAGTACGAGAAGGCTCTCGACCGCCTTCTCGAGGTCGCCGACTACAGCGGTCTGCGCCGGGAGCAGGAGGCGGCGCGCTCAGAAGGACGGCTTCTCGGGATCGGCCTCGCGGCATATGTCGAGGTCTGCGGGTTCGAGGACTGGGGTGCAGCCCGAATCCAGGTCCATCCGGATGGCTCGGTCTCCGTATTCGTCGAGACCCTCGACCAGGGGCAGGGTCATCGCACCTCCTTCGCCCAGTTGGTCGCGGGCGTCCTCGGAATCGACATCACCCGGGTCCGCATCGAGCAGGGAGACAGCTCGACTTCACCCTACGGATGGGGGACATCGGGCTCACGCTCGATCGCCCAGGGCGGCTCGGCGAGTCATGCCGTCGCGGTGAAGGTCGCCGTGAAGGCCGCTCGCATCGCCGGGCATCTCCTCGAAGCGGCGGCCGCCGACATCGTGCTGGCCGACGGCAAGGCAACCGTGGCGGGTACCGATGTCTCGGTCACCTGGGAGGAGGTCGTCTCCGCGGCAATCAGAGGCGACGTCCCGGAGGGCGACACACCAGGTCTCGACGAGGAGATCCATCTCCGCTCCGGGGGTCTCAACTACCCGTTCGGGATGCATCTCGCCGTGGTGGAGATCGACCCGGAGTCGGGCTCCCCAAGTCTCGAGCGCATGTGGGCCGTCGACGACGCCGGAGTCATCATCAACCCGATGCTGGCGGAGGGTCAACGTCATGGCGGACTCGCCCAGGGGATCGGTCAGGCGATGTGGGAGAAGGTCGTATACGACGCAGACGGCAATCTGGTGACGGCATCGTTCGTCGACTATCTGATCCCCACGGCAGTGACGCTTCCCTCATTCGTCCTAGACGCCACGGTCACCCCGACCCCGACCAACCCTCTCGGCGCCAAGGGGATCGGGGAGGCGGGTGCGATCGGTTCCACACCGGCCGTGCTCAACGCAGTGTCGGACGCTCTCGGCGGAGCCGACGTCCAGGTCCCGGTGGACCCCGAGCAGATCTGGCGGGTGCTCAACCGGGTATGAGCCAAGTCTCGGTGTGGATTGGCTTCTGGTGACCGAACCAGGGTCCCCACACGAGACTCGGGTCGCAATCCCGCACGGGCGGGTCGCCGTGCTCGGACTGATCACCATCGCCGCCTACGGCGGGTGGTTCTACTCCTTCGGCGTCCTCCTCGACCCGATCATCGCCGACACCGGTTGGAGCGAGGCGGCGGTGGCTGCCGTGTTCGGCTCCTCGGCGGTGATCGCCGCCTTCGGCTCGTTGCTCGGTGGGTGGCTCCTCGACCGTCTGGGAAGCCGTCTGGTCTTCGCCTGTGGGGCCATCCTCGGTGCGGGGAGTCTCCTGGTCGCAGCCGGCTCGACCCGACCTGCCGTGTTTGCCGTTGCCGGCGCCCTCGCCGGCGGGGTGCTCGCTTCGCTCGGCTTCTATCACGTCACCCAGACCACGGCAGTGCGAATCAGCCCTGGGGATTCGGATCGGGCGATCGCCGTGCTCACCATCTGGGGTGCTTTCGCCAGCGCGATCTACATTCCGATGACGGCCTGGCTGGTCACCCGGTTCGATTGGAGGTTCACGCTCCGCGTGATCGCGGTGACGGTCTTCGCAGCCTTCATGGCGGGTGCGCTGCTGATCCAGACGAGACATCGTCGGTCGTCCCCCCCTCCGATCTTCGGGGCGGTCGGCGTGGCACTGCGTCAACCGCGTGGCCGACGTCTCATGGTGAGTCAGGTGCTGGCCGGTCTCGGCGTTGGCACGATCCTGGTCTGATCAGGTCCCGGTCATGACGGCCGCCGGGCTCACCCTCGCCGCCGCCTCGTTCTGGGCGGGGTTTCGCGGGTTTCGCCCAGCTCGGGGGTCGTCTCCCGCTCATGCCGATGGTGGACCGTCTCGGTGTGGCCACCTCGCTCCGACTCGCCTATGGGGCGATCGTGGTGGGTGCCCTGGCCCTTGGCCTTGCCGACAACAATCTGCTCGCCGCCGTCTACGCGGTGGTCGCAGGCTTCGGCATCGGAGCGGTCTCCCCCCTGATCGGGATGTACTCCAAGGACGTGTTCGGCGAGACGGCCCTGGGGACGGCGATGGGTCTGGTGGGCCTGGGGTTCTTGCTGGCGAATGCGGCCGGTCCGATCCTGGCGGCGATCATCGCCGAGAGCACCGGTTCGCGTGTCCCTTCCCGTGCTGATCAGCTCCGTCATCGTGGCATTGGCGGCGGTGGTGGTCCAAACCGGGGCATGCGGGTGACCCCACCGGTTGACAGTCAGGTGGGTCTCGTCCTACGTTCCCCCTCGATAAACGATTATCGAAGAACTCGTCGGGACCCGCACCCGGCGATTCGAGGAGGAGGCGCTCATGGTTGGCGACGGCACGGTCCTGAAGCAGTTCCTCGGGGACGAGGACTTTCCCGTCGAGTGGGCCAACGAGGAGGAGAAGAACCTCTTCTGGTTCTTCGACGACCTGCATTGTCCCACAGCCCCTGTCACCGATGTACTTCGACATCGGCGGGTGGTGGCTGACCTGTGATCACATGTTCCGCCGGTTCGGGACCCCTTTCGCTGCAGACTGGATCGCCAAGAACATCAACGGATACCTGTACACAGCGGCAATCCCGGCCCTGCCGGGCACCCTCGTCGAAGGTGTGGAGATGGGCAACCGCTACGCCCCACGCACCCCGGTCGAGGATCCGGGGTACCCCGAGAAGATCGGGGCATACCTCGACGCCGTGCTCCCCACCTATGGGGCCAACTTCGCCGACTGGTGGACCAAGCGGCTCGTCCCCGAGATGAAGCGAAACTTCGAGTACCTCGAGGACAAGATCGAGGGGTGGGAGGAGATCCCGCTCATGGAGTGGGCAACGATCCTCGAGGACGCCATCGACATCCACGACCGTCATTGGAAGATCCACTGGATGCTCAACTTCTCCCAGCTCTCGGCGACGTTGGCCCTGCAGGCGGCGGTCGCCGAGCTCAAGCCAGATGCTGATCCCAACCTGCTGGGTCGTCTCCAGAGCTCGGCTAGCGATCGGAACTGGGACTCGATCGAGGCATTCTGGAAGATGAAGAACGAGGTGGCCGGTGACGATGAGCTGGGTGCGATCTTCGGCAAGGAGACCGGTGGCGACATCCTCAACGCACTCGGGGCCTCAGAACCGGGGCCGACGTTTCGTCTCGGAGCGACTTCGCCCCTATCAGAAGGAGTTCGGTTGGCACGCGGTTTGGAGCCACGAGTTCGTCTTCCCGACCCGGTACGAGCAGGCCGAGCCGATCCTCGAGGTCATCAAGGGCTATGTCGAAACCGACTACGACTTCCCCTCCGCGATCGAGACTCTCAAGGACGACCTCGAAAAGGCGGGCGCATGAGCTGCTCGAGGGCTCGAGGGTGATGATCTCGAGCGAATGCAGGTGGCCCACCAGACCAACGGGCGGATGGCCCCGCTCACCCCCGATCATCACTTCTACATCGACCAGGGCACCAACGCCCACCTCCGTCTGGTCCTCATCTGCATCGGCCGTCATCTGCTGGGTCTCGGCGCCATCGACGACCCAAACGACGTCATGTACCTCAAGTACAACGAACTCCGCTATCTGATGGCAGATCCGGAGGGGTTCCCGGCCCGGGATCTCATCTCCGACCGCCGCGACGAGCGGGAGGACGCCTACGAGATCCGCCCCCGTGACTGGGTGGGTACTGCCACCGAGGAGTCGCTCGCCTTCCCCTATCTGCCGCTCTGGGGATACCCGGAGCGCCTGAACCGGGTGCAGACGGCCACCGACCGTGTCGAAGGTCTCGCCGCTTCGGCCGGCGTCATCGAAGGCAAGGCCCGTGTCGTGCTCAGCCACGAGCAGTTCGACGAGGTGCAACGAGGAGAGATCCTGGTCTGTCAGATGACAAATCCGGCTTGGGTCACCCTCTTCACGAGGATCAGTGGGCTGGTCACCGATGCCGGTGGAGCGGCCTCGCACCCTGCGGTCCTGTCCACGCGAGTTCGGCATCCCTGCAGTCATCGGCACTTCAATCGCGACGCAGCGGATCAAGACCGGCGATCTGATCCGGGTCAACGGCTCGACCGGTGTCGTCGAGATCCTCCCCGACGATCATGAAACGCGGGAGCAGCCCGTCGTCGGACCTCTTGAGCACATGACTTCGATCGGACCCATTTCGAGGGAGATGCTCAGCTCCAAGATCAAGGACCGCATCATGCAGTCGATCCTGGAAGGGGAGCTCCAACCCGGAGATCGCGGTCGTCGAGACCCGGATCGCCCGCGAGTTGGGTGTCAGCCAGTCACCGGTTCGGGAGGCGATCCGCGACCTGGCAAGCGTCGGCTTTCTCGAGGTCGAGCCGTATCGCGGTGCCCGGATCAGACAGTTCACGAGAGACGATGCCCTCGACGACATGGACATTCGTGGTGAGCTCGAGGCGATTGCCGCTCGTCGCGCCGCGACCCGGATCACCGCCGAACAACTCGTCCGATCTCCGCGGACCTCGTCGCCGAGATGCACGCTCTGGGTGAGGCCGGTGACGCTCACGGCCAGGCGATGAGGAACACCGAGTTCCACCGCACAGTCGTCGCGGCGTCGGGCAGCCCGGCCCTGGAGCGGATGTGGGCCGATGCTCGAGCCGTTCGCTCGCACCTATTTCACCGCACTGACCTCCGGTGTCGACCTGGTCTGGCTGGGTGACCGTCATGGGGCGATCGTGGACGCACTGGAATCGGCGCACGCCAGACTCGCCGCCCGGGTCATGCGAGATCACGCCGACGAAGCCCGCGACCTGATCGCCTCCGGCCGGAGCGGGCGCATGACTCTGTGCATCGAGGCAACCCTGATGACCGGAGGGTCCTTGGCTCGACGATGTCGGCCTGTCTCCGGGTCGAGGTGAGCCGGGGGAAAGGCGCCAGCCTGGGGCGCATGCGGGCGGCTGGGCATGCCGGTGCCCCCAGCGATTCGTCGTCACCGCCGTCGCAATGCGGGCACTCCCTGGCGAACCGCGGGGTCCCTCGACCGAGGTGCATCCCTTGGCCTTGTCTTACGGGGGCGGCGATCCGGCACCCATCGCCGGGCCGATCCAGCGATCTGGTCTCTCGGCCGCCGCCCGGGATCCCCCTCTGGCCGGCGAGATCACCGGCCTACGAGAGTCTCGGCGAGTCAGCGCTCGTGGCTGTTCGCTCCAGCGCCTGTGCGGAGGACGGGGAAGCAGCCAGCTTCGCCGGGCAGCAGGAGACATTCCTCAACGTGGTGGTGCTATCGAAGTCCTCCAGCGGATCACCGACTGCTGGGCGTCTTTCTTCTCCGAGCGCGCCCTGTTCTACAGGAAAGCAAGGGCTCGCTCGCCGATCTGGGGATGGCCGTGGTGGTGCAGAGACAGTTGACCGCCGCCAAGTCAGGGGTGTTGTTCACGCGGACCCGATCAGACAGCGTCGAGATCAGATGGTCATCGAAGCCGCCTATGGGCTCGGTGAGGCGCTCGTCTCCGGCTGGTGACGCCCGGACAACTACGTGGCACGACGTGATGGCAGGTGAAGAACGCCCGAGTCGGCCGTCAGGACTCGATGATCGTTCGCACACGATGCGGCGGTGACCATCACCGTCGGAGCTCGACGAGGCGATGGCCACGGCCCGAGTTCTCGACGATGGCGAGATCGAACGATTGGTCGCCATCGGTGCGAGCTCGAAGCCGCTTTCGGGGCTCCGCAAGACGTCGAGTGGGCTTTCGAGGCCGACGAGCTGTATGTGCTCCAGTCACGGCCGGTGACCGCATGACCGCAGTTCACCTATCACCGCCCCGACAGCCTCGCCGAGGCGTTCGAGCTGTTGTCCGCCGAGGGTCGCGCGTGGCCGTTGTCGGGTGGGACCGACCTGCTGGTGGCGATCCGTCATCGGAAGAGCCGTCCTCGTGTCGTCGTGGACCTCAAGCCGTGAGCGAGATCGGAGACGACGTCTCCAGCGACGGAGAGACCTCTGGATCGGTGGTCGTGTGCGTGATGCGCCAGATCGTCGACGACGCCATGCTCGGATCGCAGTTCCCCGCCCTGGTCGCCGCCGCCCGGGTGGTGGGGTCGGTCCAGATCCGCAATCGCGCCACGATCGCGCGGGAACCTGTGCAACGCCTCTCCGGCGGCTGACACGGCACCACCGTTGCTCGCCTACTCGGCGCTGGTCGCCGATGTCGGGGCCCGATGGCCGAACGATTGGTCCCCGTCGACGAATTCTTCGTCGGGCCGGGGAAGACCGTGCTCGAACCGGGGGAGGTGGTGACCTCCATCGGTCTGCCCTGTCCCGGACGCGACGGTCGGGTCGGCCTTCGCCCGGGTGACCCGGACGACGTGGCGTCGATCTCGCCTCGGTGAACCTGGCATGTGTGGTCGACGCCTCGGGGCGTTCCGTTTCGGGTTCGGGGCGATAGGGCCGACTCCGCTCTCCGCCGAATCCACCGTCGACGACCTCGAGTACGAGGACGGTTGGCGCAGCCTGCTCTCCGTCGCCACCCCGATCACCGATGTCCGCGCAGGCGCCGGCTACCGACGGCGATGCTGGAGGTCCACTGCCGACGCGCCTTCGGCGAGGGCTCTGGAGATGTCTGGGACAGCATCGTGAACAAGGTCACCGTGACCGTCGATGTCAATGGCTTGCGGCGGAGCACTGCGGTGACCACCGGGCACGACTCTTCTCGAGACGGTCCGGGACCGATCTTCGAGCTGACCGGGACCAAGGAGTGCTGTGCCGAGGGGGAGTGCGGGGCCTGCACGTGCTGCTCGACGGTGTCCCGGTGAATTCCTGTCTGGTGCTCGCCGTCGAGACCGAGGGCAGTGAGGTCACCACCATCGAGGGTCTGAGCACCGACGGGTTGACCCCGCTTCAGCAGAGTCTTTCTCGACCACGGGGCCGTCCAATGCGGATTCTGCATCCCGGGATGGTCGTGGCGGCCACGGCCCTCCTGGAGGCCAACCCCCGGCCGACCCGGAGCAGGTCGGTGACGGCCTTTCCGGCAACCTCTGCCGCTGCGGCGGCTACCGCGGATCTGCGCCGCTGTCCTCGCCGCCGCCGGAACGGGTCGTCCCATGTCTGAGCCGCACCCGGGTCGCTCGCCGGTCGGTAGGCGGGGCCGACCGGTCACCGGTGCCCAGCGATTCACCGCCGACATCGGCATCGACGACGTGCTCCATGTCGCTCTGGTGCACTCTCGACTGTCGGCCGCGCCGAATCCGCAGGCATCGACACGACGGCAGCCCAGAAGTGGAAGGTGTCGTTGCCGTCCTCACCGCCGCCGACTTTCCCGGTCCGATCCCAGATTCGGCCCACGTTTCGCCGACCGGCCGTTGATCGCGGCGGCGAGACCAAGTTCCATGGTGACCCCGTGGCGGCGGTCGTCGCCCGGAGCCGGGAGACAGCCGCAGCTCGGCGCAGAGGCGGTCGATGTGGCGTACACCGAGCTCCCAGGGGTCTACGACCATCGAAGCGGCTCTCGACCCGGCTCGCCTCTCGTCGTCGATCCTGCGCTGCGTGCCGAGGACGACCCGCTGCGGTCGACCAACGTGCGTCAGCGCTGGGACTGGGGGTGGGGTGACGTCGACGCCGTCGATGCGGAGCTCGTGATCGCGGAGACCTACGAGTTCCCGATGGTGACGCACTTCTCCATCGAACCGCATGTCTTCATGGCGGCCCCGGATGGGTCGGGCGTCGCGGTGTGGAGCTCGATCCAGCATCCCTACCTGCTGCAGAGCACGTTGGCCCGCCTCCTCGATCTCCCCATCGCCAAAGTGAGAGTCCACGCCCCTGACCCGGGTGGTGGATTCGGGGGCAAGGGCTTCCCCAAGTACGAGCCGCTCGTCGCCGCCATCGCTCTCGCAGTTGGGCCGGCCCGTGCAAGCTGGTGCTGAGTCTCGAGGAGACTTTCCAGGCGGTGCGGCGCACCAACACCCGCATCCAGATGAGGACCGGCTTCGCCGCCGATGGGCGTCTACTCTTCATCGACAGCGTCGACGACTTCCTCATGGGCGCCTACGCCGACATCGCCCCACGGGTCATCGGGAAGAGCAGCTACTTCGCCGCCGGCCCCTACCGGGTCGACTCGGTACGCGCAGTCGCCCGTGGCCTGATGTCTCACACCACCCCGAGCACCGCGTTCCGGGGTTTCGGGGCCCCCCAGATCGCCTGGGCGCTCGAGTCGCAGATGGACGCCGCGGCCCGTCGAGCTCGGTATCGATCCGTCGAGATCCGGCTCCGCAACCTGGCAGGCCCGAGGCGAGGAGATAGTCCCCGGTGACCGTCCCGCCGACGGTGACTGGAGCCAATCGGTGCGGATCGCCGCCGCCGCGGCTCGGCTGGGGCGAACCCCTCGAGCCCGGGGCATGGGAGGGGTGTCGCCGTCGGGATCAAGGCCTCGGCGACGGCGGGCGCCTCCTACTGCATCCTCCGCATCCTCCAGGACGGCAGTGTCTCGCTCATCGCGGGGACGTCGGACATGGGCCAGGGGGCCCGCACGATCCTCAGCCAGCTCGTGTCAGAGCATCTCGGTGTGCCCATGGATCGGGTCAACCTGGTGATGGGGGACACGGCGGTGGTCCCCTTCGACTACTCGACTTCGGCGAGCCGGTCCACGGTGTTCATGGGCAACGCAGTGGTCGATGCGTGCGACCAGGCGATCCTCGAGCTGGTGCCGTCGTCGCCGCCGAGCTACATGGGGTCGACCTGGCGACGAGGTTCGCTTCACGCCGAGGTGCGGTGGAGGTGGCAGGGGAGGTGCTCACGATCGGTGACATCGTCGGCAGCCGGTTCGGCGCGGTCGCCGGTGAGATCATCGTGACCGGGTCAGAGCGGGGTGAGGGTGACGCCGAATCATCCCTTGGGAGGCCCTGCCTCCTTCTACGAGTTCTCCTGCACCGCCTCAGAGGTGGCTGTCGACCTGGAAACGGGTGACATCGAGCTGGTCAAGCACGTGACCGTTGCCGATGTGGGCAAGGCGATAAATCCCCAACACGTCGAGATGCAGGACGAGGGTGCGGCGGTGATGGGTCTGGGGCACACGCTCATGGAGCATCTCGTCCTCGACGAGCGGGGGCGCATCGTCAACCTCGGGGCACTCGACTACCGGATCCCCACCTTCAACGACCTGCCCACCGTGATGACCTCGGTCCTCGTCGAGAATGGCGACGGGCCCGGGCCCGGGGGGGCCAAGGGGAGCGGCGAGGGAGGACTGCTCGCAACCGCCCCGGCGATTGCCGCCGCCGTGACCGATGCGACCGGTGTGGTGATCCGAGACCTCCCACTGACCCCGGAACGGGTGTGGCAGGCGATGCACGGCGGGAGCACCGTCGAGGAAGGCAGGGACGAATGAAGCCGAGTGAGATGTTCGATCTGAGCGGGAAGGTGGCGGTGATCCCGGGTGGAGGTGGGGCGATCGGCTCGCCCTGGCCGAGGGCCTTTCGCAGGCAGGAGCCTCGGTCGTGCTGGCCGGCCGGTCGGGTGATCGGTTGGCGGTCGGCGTGGAGCGCATCTCCGTCGACCGGTGGGAAAGCGCTGGCGGTGGTGTGCGACGCCACCCGCGCCGACGATGCGTCACGTCTGATCGACGAGACCGTCGCAGCCTTCGGGAGGGTCGACATCGTCGTCAACGCCATCGGGGGCGGCGCCGGCGACGTGCTCAACGACGCCGAGAGCTACCCAGAGGCCGATTGGGACTGGATCATGGACCTCAACGTGCGCAGCACGCTTCTCCCCACCCAGGCGGCGGTGCGCCGGATGGTGGCGCAGGGGGACGGGTGGGCGTGTCCTCAACATCTCCTCGGTACGAGGCCAGCTCGGGATCGACGCCGGCTACTCCGCCTACGTGGCCGCCAAGGGCGCGATCGACGCCCTGACCCGGCAATGGGCGACGGAGTGGGCCAAGCACGGAATCACCGTCAATGCCATCTCGCCCACCTTCGTCGACACGCCTCAGGTGGCTTCACTTCTCGGTGATCCCGAGTTCAAGGCCCGGATCGTCTCCCGCATCCCCCTGCGGCGGGTGGGGACGACCGACGACCTGCTCGGCCCCGCCTTGCTTGTTCTGCTCGTCGGCGTCGGCGTTCGTGACCGGGCAGATCCTGACCATCGACGGCGGTCTCACCGCCACCCAATGAATCCCATCGAGAGGAATCAAACATGGAGCAACGTGACTCCCAATGTCTTCGTCGAGACCGGGTCTGCGGGGCTGCAACCCGGGATACGTGGTCACCGGTGACGGGGTCGTGGTCGTCGACACGCCGCAGCTACCGACGAAGGCGGTGGCGATGCGTGCAGGAAGCCGAGGCGAGGGGTGAGATCCGCTACCTGATCAACACCGAGCACCACGTCGACCACATCTTCGGCAACTACTACTTCAAGGGCGCCGGGACCGTGGTCAACCACCGGGGCGTCTTCGAGAACTTCATGGTGGTGACGCCAGATCTCGACCCTTTCGCCTATGCCGCCGAGGCCATCCCCAGCGACGACCCCGAGGGAGCGAGAGATCTTCCCCGACCGTGACGAGTACTACGCCGACCCCAACAAGGGCTCGATCGTGTTCGACGGGAACCTGACCCTGCGCGTCGGTGGTCACACCTTCGAGTTGATCCACACTCCGGGCCACACCCCGGGCCAGCTGGCGGTCTTCGTGCCCGAGGAGCGTGTCGTGTTCACCGGCGACACCATCTTCAGCGGCTGTCAGACCTGGCTGATGACGTCCGACGTGGACCAATGGCTGGAGGCCTTGGAGACGATCCGCAGCCTCGACGTCGAACACATCCTTCCCGGGCACGGCCCGGTGGTCACCAAGACCTATCTCGACACCCAACGCGTCCAATCTCCTCGATTGGAAGTCGGCGGTCGCGGCCGCCGTGGCCAAGGGCTGGACCCGGGAGGAGACCATCGCCCGGGTGAACTTCGCCGACCGCTACCCGGTGGACATCGGTCAGGGATACATGATGGACCACATCCAGACGCTGAACGCAGCCTCCCTCTACGACAAGATGACCGGCGCTGCCTAGATGCGTCTCTATCTGCTCCGACACGGCGAGGTGGCCTCACATCGTGGGGACGTGCCGATCACCGCCGCCGCCGAACGACAGCCGCGTGCCGCCGGGGTTGCTTTGGCCAGCATGGAGGACGGGCCGATCCGGATCCTCACCGGGGAGACCACCAGGGCCGGGACACCGCCCACACATCTGGCTCGCGGCCTGATCGAAGGCGGTGGTCAGGTCGATCGGCCCCGACGTGGCGTTTCGCCCTTCGCAACCCGGATCTCTACGTGAATGGGGTGCAGGGTCAACATGGTGAGCAGTGCCGAGACACTGGCCGAGCAGGTCGAAGGTCTGACCGCCGAAGAGGTGGCCGGTCTCGACTTCTTCCCCGACTTCTTCGCCTCGGACAGACCGTATCGGGTGGTGGCTCCGCCACGAGTCGCCACCCGGGGAGAGGCTGCGGCACGGTGGCCACGAGCGCATGCGCTCAGTTCATCGTCCAGTCTGGGAGACCCCACCGCCGTCTGCTCTCGGAGCCGTCATGGCCGTGACCCATTCCCCACTGCTCCGGGCCGTGGGTCTCGACCATCCTCGGTCGAGACATCGGGGAACCGCCATGGATCACAGGGTTGCTCGTCCACATCGTCAGACGACGGGGCGATCGACGTGGACACTTTCGACCCTGGTGTCGCATGAGCTTCGACGTCATCACCATCGGTCGTCTGGGCATCGACCTCTACCCGTTGCAGTCCAATATACCACTCGGGTCGGTGACCAGCTTCGGGCGTTTCCTCGGGGCAGCGCCGCCAACGTGGCGGTGGCCACTGCGCGTCACGGCCGGAAGGTGGCCCTGGTCTCCCGGTCAGGCGCCGACGACTTCGGGCGTTTCCTCCGTGAGGAGCTGGAGCGGCTCGGCGTGGACAAGTCGCTTCGTGACCCCGTCGATCGCTCCCAACCCCGATCACGTTTCTGTGAGATCCATCCCCCTGACCATTTCCCGATCACCTTCTACCGCTACCCGAAGGCTCCCGACATGGAGATCCACCCGGATGAGCTCGAACGCGACGCCATCCGAGATGCCGACCTCTTCTGGGTGACCACGACCGGTCTCTCCGACGAGCCGAGCCGCGCCGCACACCATGAGGCTATGGCGTCGAGGGACGGCTCCCGAACCACCATCCTCGACCTCGACTACCGGGAGCAGTTCTGGCCCGACCCCGCCGAGGCCCGGACCGCAGATCGGCGAGGTGCTGCCTGGATCGACGTGGTCGTCGGCAATCTGCCCGAGTGCGAGGTGGCCGTCGGCGAGAGCGACCCGAAGGCGCGCCGCCGCCGCCCTACTGGAGCGAGGCCCCAGGATGGCGATCGTGAAGCTGGGCCCGGAGGGGTGCTGGGCGTCGACGAAACCGGTGTGGTCGTCGTTCCGCCGGTCGAGGTCGAGGTGGTGAACGGTCTGGGTGCCGGGGACGCCTTTGGTGGTGCGCTCTGTCATGGATTGCTCTCGGGATGGCCGATCTGCAGCAGAGCCTTCGAGTTCGCCAATACGGCAGGGGCGATCGTGGCAGGGCGGCTCGAATGCTCGACGGCCATGCCGGCGACACGACGAAGTCCTGGCGGCGATGCCGGAGAGGTGAGATGTGAACATCGAAGAGCTGTCGATCACTTCGTGTCGACGACCCGGGCGCCATCGTCAAGGCCGCGGAGGGACGCGCCGTCGCCCGCGAACTCGGTCGGAGCCTCATGCTCATCGCCGCCGATCACCCGGCCCGTGGCGCTCTGGCCGCCGGGGGCAGACCTACGGCGATGGGTGACCGTGGCGACCTCCTCGACCGGCTGGTGTTGGCTTTGGCTCGTCCCGGTGTGGACGGTCTTCTCGCCACGCCCGACATCGTCGAAGACCTTCTGCTGTTGGACGCCCTGGACGACAAGGTGGTGATCGGCTCGATGAATCGAGGCGGTCTCGCCGGTTCGGCGTTCGAGTTCGACGACAGGTTCACTGCATATGACGCCGCCACGATCGGGGCCATGGGTCTCGACGGGGGCAAGACCCTGACGCGGATCGCTCTCGAAGACCCCGGAACGGCGAGCACACTGGAGAGCATCCGCCCGCGCTGTCTCGGAGCTCGCCGCCCTTGGGCCTGATGGCCATGGTCGAGCCGTTCATGTCGGGTGGCGGGAGGGAAAGGTCGTCAACGACCTGTCGCCTGATGCGGTCATCAAGTCGATGGGCATCGCCTCGGGTCTTGGCAATACCAGCAGGCACACCTGGCTGAAGATCCCGGTGGTCGAGGAGATGGAGCGGGTGATGGCTGCCACGACCCTTCCGACGCTGCTGCTCGGGCGGAGACCCCAAAGGCTCCGACGACGAGGTGTTCGCCAGTTGGGAGGCGCGCCTCGGGCTCCCCGGTGTGAGTGGCCTGGTGGTGGGACGCTCGTTTGTTCTCCCGCAGAACGACGACGTCGCTGCGGCAGTCGATGTCGCCGCCGGCCTGGTCGCCGGCTCCTGACCCGTCAGGTCAGACAGTCGCCTCTTCCTGGATGACCTCGGCGAGACGCTCGATCAGGTCGACCACCCGGCTCGAGTAGCCCCACTCGTTGTCGTACCAGGACAGCACCTTGACCAGTGTTCCCGCCGAGAACCTGGGTGCCACCGGCGTCGAACACGGAGCGATGGGGGTTGCCGATGATGTCGGTCGAGACGATCGGGTCGTCGGTGTACTGCATTATCCCGGCCATCGCCCCGTCCGCGGCCGCCTTCACGGCCGCGTTGACCTCTTCGACCGATGACCGACCTGTTCAGTTCGACGACCAGGTCGACCGTTGAGCCGTCGGGCACCGGCACCCGCATGGCCATGCCGTGGAGCTTGCCGGCCAGTTTCGGATAGACCTTGCCGACGGCCTTGGCCGCACCGGTGGTGGTCGGGATGATGTTCTCCGTGGCGGCCCGGCTGCGACGGAGATCCTTGTGGGGCACGTCGGCGAGCCGCTGATCGTTGGTGTAGGCGTGGACGGTCGTCATCAAGCCCCGCTTGATCCCGAACGCCTCGTCCAGCACCTTGACGAGCGGCGCCAGGCAGTTGGTGGTGCATGAGGCGTTGGAGACGATGACGTCGGAGCGGTCGAGCTCCGAGTCGTTGACCCCGAGCACCACGGTCTGGTCGATTCGTCATCCTGCCGGCACTGTCAGGATCACCCGCTTGGCGCCGGCATCGAGTGCTTCTGCAGGGACTCCCGGTCCGGAACACGCCGGTCGCCTCGATCACCACGTCGATGTCCAGTTCCTCCCACGGCAGTGCGGCCGGATCCCGCTCCATCAGCATCTTGACCCGATGCTTGCCAACCGTCATCACGCCGTCGGCGACTTCGACCTGCTGGCCGAACGGGCCCATCACCGAGTCATATTCGAGGAGATAGGCCAGGACATCGTCGTCGGCCAGGTCGTTGATCGCAACGATCTCGATGCCGGATTCCGGGCGCTGGGCGATGATCCGGAACACGGCGCGCCCGATCCGCCCGAACCCGTTGATTGCGACTCTGATCATGCTCGGTCATGACTCATTCCGCCGCTGCTCAGCTGGCGGCTCATCAGTTCCAATACCTCCACCAGTCGGGCCGAATAGCCCCATCCGTTGTTGAACCACGTGATCGTCTTCACCATGGTCCCGTCCATCACCATCGTCGCCAGGCTGTCGAACACTCCCGGAGTAGGTGGACGACTTCACGTCCGAGGAGACGATCGGGTCGGCGAGTGAACTCGATGACGTTGCGGATAGCGTCCGGCGACCTGGGTTCGCACCGCCGCGTTCACCTCGGCTGCGGTCACCGATCGCTCGATGTCTCGGCGACCATGTCGACCGTGGATCCGTCCAGCACCGGCACGTTGAGCGGCCACCACCGAGATTCCCACGCAGCTCGGGCATGACCTGGGCGAGGATCTCGGGGGTGTTGGTTTCGGCCGGGATGATGTTCTCCCCGGCGGCCCGGCTGGTGCGGAAGGCGTCGGTGGGGACATCGGCGAGCCGTCCGGCGTTCGACATCGCCTTGACCACGGTCGTGAAGACACGATTGAGACCGAAAGCCTTGTCGAGGATGCGGAGGATGGGTGCCACCGCATTCGAGGTGTTGGAGCCGAGTGCGACGATCGGTGGCCGGTGTCGAGGACCTTGTCGTTGATGCCCTTCAGCAGCAGGGGTATCTCACCCGGTGTCTCCGGGCTGGAGGTGAGCACGACATGGCCGGCCCCGTTGTCGAGATGCCCCTGCAGGGTCTGCAGCGAGCGGTAGCGGCTGGTCGTGTCGACGACGATGTCGACCTCCGCATCCGCCCACTTGGTCTCGGCAGGAATCCGGCTGTTCTGGAATGCGACCGTCTTGTCCCCGTAGAGGAGCTGACCGTCGCGGTACTCGACTTCGAGCGGGAAGCGCCCATAGATGGAGTCGTACTTGAGTAGGTAGGTGAGGGCTTCGGGCTTGGCAACGTCGGCGATGGCGACGATGTCCAGGTCGGCACGATTGTGGAGCAGGCGGAAGACGTTGCGTCCAATCCTCCCGAAACCCATCAGCCCGATTCGGGCAGTTGTCATTGCTCTCCTTTGCTCGCTCGCGAAATTCGGCGCGTCCCCTGGAATCCGAAACCCTGAGACGATACGTTCGAACCGGGAGGGATGGTCACCGTATTCGCCATCGCCGCCGTATGTCTCAGCCCGCCCGTGCCCGGGCCGGTCATCGCCGACTACGCCCCACAGGGACAGTACGAGGGGCACTGGGGCGTGGACTACGAGGCCACGCCGGGTGAGATGGTGCGGTCCCCGGCCTCGGGGAGGGTCACCTTCGCTGGATCGGTAGCCGGGATGCTGACCGTGACCGTCGAGCCGGTGCCAGGTCTCAAGGCTTCGGTGTCGTATCTGGCAGACGTGGCGGTGCGGACGGGACAGTCCGTCGCCCGGGGCGAGATCCTGGGCACGACAGGGACGCCGCACGGCCTCCCCGGTGTCCACTTCTCCACGAGGATCGACGGCCAGTACGTGAACCCGATGTCACAGCTGGGGTGCCACGACACAGAGATCACCCGGGCTCTGCGGCTGGTTACCCCGCCTCAGCCCTATCCTCGGAGTCGTGCGCATCGGAATCCTGGGCGGGACATTCGACCCGATCCATATCGCTCATCTCCACACCGCCGAGCTGCGCCCGGCACCAGCTCGGGCTCGATCGGGTGCTGGTGGTCCCCGCCGGTGAGCCCTGGCAGAAGGCAGAGCGGGAGCTGACACCGGCGAGTCACCGTCTCGAGATGTGCCGGATCGCCGTCTCCGGATCCCCGGGGATCGAGGCCGACGACCGTGAGGTCCTCCGTGACGGCCCCACCTACACGATCGACACCCTCGACTCATTCCCTGCGACTGATGAGCTCGTGCTCATCATCGGCTCCGACGCGGCTGGCGGGCTCGACACCTGGCACCGTTGGAAGGAGCTCGCCGACAGGGCCACGATCGCGATCGCACCCCGTCCTGGGTCGCACAGCCCCGAGTTCCCCGAGGCCCTCCACATCGAGATGGGCATGCTCGAGGTGAGCAGCACCGATATCAGGCAACGGGCTCGCGACGGCCGGCCGTACCGGTACCTGGTGACCCGGGAAGTCCACGACTACATCGAGACGAACGACCTGTACACGAAGAACGACGAAGACGATATCGTTGGGCGCCAAGTGCAACAGGAGTCTTCGTCGTAGAGCGCAGTGTCGAAATGGCCCGGGTGGCGGCCGACGCCATCTTTGACAAGAAGGGCTCAGACATCGTCCTGCTCGACGTGGAGAAGTCGTTCTTCCTGTCCGATGTCTTCGTGATCGCCACCGGCTCGTCGCGTCCCAACGTCCAGGCCCTGGCGGATCACGTCGAGGAGCGGATCGGCGAGGAGTTCGGCGTCAAGCCGCTCAGGGTGGAGGGCCGCACCGAGGGGGAATGGGTGCTCGTCGACTTCGGCGACATCATCGTCCACCTCTTCCAAGCGTCCGCACACGAGTACTACTCCCTGGAGCGTCTGTGGGGCGATGCGTCGAGGATCAAATGGGAGGAGCCGGTCGTCACCGATGCCGACTTTCACCTTCCCGGGTCACCGGCAATAGACTGACGGTCCCGTCACGACGTCACATGCGTCGGACATGGGGCTGTAGCTCAGCCTGGCAGAGCACTTGACTGGCAGTCAAGGGGTCAGGGGTTCAAATCCCCTCAGCTCCACCCTCAGAAACCCCAGGTAATACCTGGGGTTTCTCTATCTCGGCGGGTCGTACTCTGGACCCCGAATGGGCCCGGAGTCCGCGGAAAGTCCGCTAGTGCTAGGTCTGCACTGAACGAACGTCGAGCGTCGCCCTAAACCCCGTATCCACGACACCTGCTCATTGAACCGCAGGCACGTGGTTGCCCGAGACCAGCACCCCAACGAATACGGGCCGTTGGCGGCACGAGACATCGAGTCGGCGCTTGAATGACCAGATATTCAATCTCGGCCAAGGGACACAGGGTGGGACAAGCAGAGTACGACCTCATTAAGGACGAAATTGATCCCTACGAGGTCGGCTCGCGCACGCGGAGTGCGGCACAACTGGCGTGGTTCCTGACAAAAGCATGGCGTCTCGACCCGGATCAGGTCGAGGACTCGATTTGTGACGGCCCCGGCGACAAGGGAATTGACGGCTTAATCCTCGACCGGGAAACGTCGGAGATCGTGGTTCTTCAGTCATATCACGCTGACACTCCAACGAACACGCAAGGATCCGCCAAGCTCCAACAGTTTCGCGGCGTCGCCGATTATTTCACCTCGCCAGATGCGGTTGACACCCTGCTGGCTTCTGGACCCAATGATGAGCTCAAGAAGCTTCTGGGCAGGCTCCACGTTCGCGAGCTCATTGATGAGTCAGCAGGATGGACCGTGCGACTGGTCTACGTCACCAACACTGAGCCCGACCCGTCGGCGACGGGGTCTCTCGCGGCCAACGCAACAACAGAACCACCCCTCGAGTTCTGGGATCAGTCTCGACTTGCAGCGGTTGCCCGTCGCACCGAGGTCCCAGGGTTCGTCGAAGAGGAGATTCAACTCACACTTTCGGCGTCCTTTGAACATAACCTGGGCAACGGGCGGCTACTCGTCGCTGGGCTTGCGACGGGGCTCAAGCTTGCCGCGCTCCCAGGGATTGAGGACTTCACGGTTTTTGGCCTGAATGTCCGTCTAAGTCTTGGCAGGACACGCATCAACCGCGAGTTGCAGGCTTCGGTGCACAACGCTCAGGAACACCACCTCTTCCCAGCGTTTCACAATGGTTTGACCCTTCTGACACACCAGCTCGACTACGACGGCGATGGCCAAGTATCGCTTGAGGGTGTGTCGGTAGTCAATGGGTGCCAGTCTCTGATGTCGTTGTACGAAAGCCGGGACTCTCTCACCGACGAGCTTGAGATCTTGGTCAAAATCATCCAACTTGGGGATGACCCGGAGTTGGCCGGCGAGATCACCTATCGGTCGAACAACCAAAACCCAGTCAACTATCGCGACCAGAGATCCACGGATGCCATCCAACGCGACCTGCAAGCCGGTGTCACCGCTGAATACCCAGCGAAGCTCTTCTACAAGATTCGGCAGGGAGAGCCGACACCACAGGATGTGCCGGTCCTGGACAACGTCCGAGCTGCGCAGCTACTCCGCGCCGTGTACAACGGCGAGCCACACAGACAGTGGAGAACTGTGGCCCTATTCGACAGTGAGTATCACGACGTCTTCACGGTCCATGTAGATGCACATCGGCTGTACCTGCTCCACCTTCTTGACCAAGCCATCGAGGCCAAGACGTCACGGTCTTCGAGGTGATCTGGCTTCATCGTTCGCCAGCGTGCGATACACGATTGCGAGGATCGTCCGAGAGGTCGTCGAATTGAGTGACCTTGGAGTACGCCTGTTCGACACCCCTGAGCTCTGGCTCTCACACAATCAACAGGAGGTTCAGGAGGAGCTGAGAGCACTTCACCCAGGACGTAATCGATTCGCTCAACTTCCATGTAGATGAAGAGGAGACGGAAGCCCGTGAGCGAGGTGAAACATACGACCCAAAGGTGGCTTTTAAGAGCGAGAAAGGCGTCCGAGCACTAAGTCAGCGTGCCGTCAAAGACGCTGAGAGGGCGGCTCGCCGCGACGAAAGCCGAGGCGAAACCTACGTTTTTGCAGTTGAGCCAACGAACTAAACGGGCTCAACGCACCCGGCATCGGCTGCGTTCTCCTACAAACGGGACACAGGCCCACACGACGCTTCAAGAACCGAGTTGCAATCTCCGTCCGAGTTGAGTCTCCGGCAAGGTCGCAGGCATCTGCTTGAACAGATCGTTGAGCCGTTCAGCCGCCCCTTCGTCTAGGCCTTCGAGAAGGTGACCGTACGTGTCCAAAGTGACTTTGATCGAGGAATGTCCAAGCCGATGCTGGATCACTTTGGGATGCTCGCCTTGGGCGATGAGCATCGCCGCATGGGTGTGCCGGAGGTCGTGGAAACGCATCGGTTCGCCGACCGAAGCTCTCACGGCCGGCAGCCAGATTCGGTCGCGGAAGTTCCGATTGAGCAGCGGCCCGCCCCTCTGGGCGGTAAACACGAGACCGTCAGAGCTCGGCGGCCATTCCCGAGATGCTCGACGAGCTCCTTGCAGAGCCGTTGGGGCAAGGCGATCCGCCAGCGACCCCGGCGGTCTTCGGTGGGGTGATGTAGAACGTATCCATTCACTTCTGCGAGCGACTCGGCCACTGTCAGCGTTCCCTTCCAGGTCGAGTCGGTGACGACGTAGGCCGGCCAGCTCCCCAAACCGACAACCCGTGTACGCGGCTGTGAGGACGAAGGCTCGGTATTGGCGGTCCATCGCGTCGGCGAGGAGGGATACCTCTTCGGTGGTGAGAAACCGCATCTCGGTGGGTAGCGACTGGGGGAGCTTGATACCCCGGCACGGTGACCTCGGGATCAGGTCGGATTCGACGGCAGTGGAGAACATGCCCTGGACGATCATGTAGGCGAGTCGGATCGTCGCCGGCGACAGACCCTTCTCCTGGAGCTGGGCGACGAACTGCTGGACATCGCTGGGTGTAACCGCTCCCAAGCGCTTGGTTCCGAAGTAGGGGAGAACGTGGTTACGGAGAAGGGAGGCTTCGGACTCACACGTCGAGGGCCTTAGGTGGACACGACCCGCCTGCCATGTCGGCAGCCACTCGTCGATCGTGGTCCTGGCGAGATCCGGATCGGCCCACAGCCCGCGCAGCTTGTCGGCCTCGATCGTGACCATGAACTTCTCGGCGTCGCCCTTCCGCGAGAAGGTTCGGGACCGCTCGATGCCGGCAGGGTCGCGATAGCGAACCTGCCAGTTGCCGGCCGGCGTGCGTCTGATGTGAGCCACGAAATCGCTCCCGAACCAGGCGACTCGCAACTCGAGCCAGCGTTGCACGTCGCTCCACCGATACCGGAGGTACCGACCCACTCGCAAGGCCGGCGGCCCCTCTCCCCGATACCGCCACGCATACAGGGTTGCGACCGGGACCGCTAGGTACTCGGCCAGCTCGGTAACGCTGAGCAGTCGATTCTCACCATCCATCGCTCAGCATCCGTGATAGCCCTCTCGGCAGACTCTCGGGAACCCTTTCGACAGCCCTTTCGAGACGGTGGCTGGATCCCTGAGGATGGCGCATCCCCTGGATCTGAGCCATCTGACTCGGTTTGGAACGTGGGTCGAAAGGCCTCGGCGGTAGGAACTCGAGACGTCGGCGTTCAGCCCGTGACCGATTGGGCGCCAGCACGGACCTCGGCCCCACAGAGCGACTGTCACGAACATGAAGGCCAAGCAGGAGAACAAATGGATTCATCTATCAAGAGCCATCTCAGAGGAGCGAGACCGAGCGATGGAACTGGACCCAAATACCGAAGGAGCCCACATGGCACGCACCAACCCTTTCGATCATCACGCACTTGCAACTAGTTGCATCCTGTTTACAGATCTACAACCGGAGGTCAGGTCGAATGGATAGAGCAACCCTAGCGAGAGTCGACCGCAAGCTGGCATCGGGTCTCGGACACGACGAGACCTATCGGATGGTCAGGTTGCCGGTATCGGATGCGGTCTGGTCAACCTGGCGCCGCTATTGCGAGGGTCTCGGAATCCCCATGGGGCGGGCAGTCGCCGAACTTATTCAGAGCGAGCTCCGATCTGTTCTGGGCGAAGCTGACGCCTCGCCATTGTTGGCGCGTATGAGTCAGGATCTGGATGAACGAGCGGCCCTGCTCGATGCCCGGGAGCGGGAGATCGACGACTGGGAGAAGAGACTGAGCTCCATGACTCGCGCCACGCTCCTCACTCGACCCCCTCTTGCGTCGGTGCCAAGAGTCGGACGGAACGAACCCTGTCCATGCCGTTCCGGTCTGAAGTACAAGCGATGCCACGGCTTGTGACATGCGTCGATCAACAGGTCTCGAATCTGTCGGCCCGCTCTCATAGGATGGCCTCCAAGATCACAAGCGTGTAATTTGAGGCTTCGAGCCAATGGCTTCCACATCACAGCTCACTCTGCTTCCTCCAGACCAGATTGCCTCCGGTTCTCAGGACAACCGGTCAAACCATGGCGAGGTATTCACCCGTCGCTGGGTTGTCGAGTTCATTCTCGACTTGGTCGGTTACCGCTCAGGCGACGACCTTTCCTCAAAGGTGATCGTGGAGCCGGCGTGTGGAGCCGGAGCGTTTCTCATTCCTGTCGTGGAGCGCTTGCTTGCGTCTTGTCGTCTGCACGGGCAGGAGATCACCCAGCTGACCAAAGCTGTCCGCGCCTATGACCTTCTCGAGTCGAACGTCGAGCTGGCTCGCAAAGCCGTGGTGCAGCTGCTGGTTGAGGACGGTTGTTCGGTCGAGCGGTCGGAGAGCCTTGCTGAGACTTGGGTGACCACGGCCGACTTCTTGCTAACACAGCACGAGCCCATTTCGGCGGACTTTGTTGTCGGCAATCCGCCTTACATAAGGCTCGAAGGAGGTGCCCCGGCACCTAACCGATGCTTACCGCCGCGCTTGTCCAACGATGCGGGGAGAAGCGATATATACGTTGGCTTCTTTGAAGTGGGGATGCGGATCCTCAAGCCTGATGGGCGTCTCGGCTTCATTTGCGCCGATCGGTGGATGCACAACGACTACGGCAGCGCCCTCAGAGATCGGATCACGGCTGATTACGCGATCGAGTCGATCGTGAGCATGCATGACGTCGATGCCTTCGAGGATGAAGTCTCCGCGTATCCGGCTGTGGTCGTCATCCGCAACGGCACACAAGAGGCTGTTCGAGTGGTCAACGCCACCGCCGGATTTGAGGCGGAAGCGTCACGTGCAGTGACTCGGTGGATCGACGCCCCGATCCGAACCTCATGCTGGAAAACGCAGAGGGCACACGCATCGACAAGTGGTTCACGGGAACCGATCTCTGGCCCTCAGGCAACAACGCCCGAAAGCAGCTCGTAGCGGATCTGGAGCACCGATTCCTCGACGCTCGAAGAATCCGGGGACAGGGACGCGGGTTGGCATCGGCGTGGCAACGGGTTGTGACGACGTGTACGTCATCACAGACACCGATTCAGTCGAACGAGAACGCTTGCTTCCACTCGTCCTTGCACCCGATACCGCTACCGGCGCAGTCCATTGGTCAGGTCAGTACTTGGTCAACCCTTGGGGCCAAGACGGTCTTGTCGACCTCATTGCTTATCCCAAGCTCAAGGCCTACTTGGAGGCACATGGGGAACGGCTGCGAAACCGCCACGTCGCCAAGCGCCGACCCGAGCCGTGGTATCGCACGATCGATCGAGTCGACCCGATGCTGAGGACGCGGCCAAGTTGTTGCTACCGACATCAAGGCGCGTTCTAACCCGGTACTCGACAATGGGGATCTCTATCCGCATCACAACCTGTACTTCGTCGTGTCCGAGGAATGGGATCTCGAGGTTCTGGGAGGGCTGCTCCTTTCCGACCTGGCAAATGCCCTGATCGGTGCCTACTGCGTGAAGATGCGTGGGGGACCTACCGGTTCCAAGCTCAGTACATCCGCAAGATGCGAGTCCCTGAGCCTTCGACTATCGATCGGCCAGCGCAACAAGGCCTGGTTGATGCCTTCAGATCCCGGGACGTAGACGCGGCCACGGCACTTGCATCCTCCATCTACAAGGTGGACCCATTACTCGTAAGGGCAGCGCTTCAGTCTTAGGCTCTCGCCTTTGAGCAAGGGTGAACGTGGCGGAACCGGCAAGTCAGCCCCGGAACATCAGTGAAATTGTGGCGAACAGCCCGCGATGCCGTCCTCAGCGGGAGCTCTACGCCCAAGCAGTCGCTGAAGGCGCCGCCAGCTGGAATCAGGTGGAATCGGGGTTCCTGGAGGCGATGTCGGCGTTCGATACTGACCTGGCTGCTACAGCCGACACTGTCCTAAGCGACGATGAGCGGACTTCCCTCTCGGCCGACATCCAGAACGGGAAGGGTGACTTCTTCACGACCTGCTGGCGCTTCTCCTCGAGAACTGTTCGGAGATCGGCCGGCTGTACACCCGCAACAGAGTTCCTGGGCTAATAGTCCGGGAGCACAACCTCGACGGTGTGTATCCGAGCGAGGGTCCGATCAGGTTCCTCCTCGAAGCAAAAATGATGGGCACACCCCGCCACGCCTTGAGTCCGAAGCAGAAACCGGAAGGGCGGCGCGGCTCCGCGACGTCGGCAAACGCGTCAAGGAACTTGCGTTCAAGTCCATTGACCTGAAGGGTGAGCAGGGCCGAAGGGCGACAGCGGCCGGCGGTCTACCTAGAGGCGGAGGTGCCGGTGGCACCGATTTGACGACGTGGCTGCGAGCGAACCCCCCGACGATCTATGTGTTTCTGGCCGTTCGAGTCCTCAACGATTCGGATTTTGCGGCCACCGTCCGCTGGGCGCACACGGCTCAACAGGTTGTCGATGCGGTGGGCCTGTATTGCTACGAACCGGTCGCTGGCACCACAACCTCGTATCGAAGACGAGATGGAGTTCCTACTGAGCTTGAGTTCGAACGTGTTCTCTACAAGGCATGCCTGGAGCTTCGCTCCGTGGCGGAGGGAGGCTAGGACGAGGCTGGGAAGCGGCCGCCGTTAGTCGTACGTGGAATGATCGCGATACAGGTTGGATGCTCCTGGATTGAGAAGCCCTGCTCATCCCAAACTCTGGCTCAGTCGAGCACATGGTGTACTAGAGAGACAGTGGTAAGCACCTCCAAGAGCTCCCGTTCAATTATCGGTCTTTCCGCCTCTCTGACCACCGTGTTTCATGTGACGTCGGATTCCTGTAACGGCTCCACAGGCCTCGGATTAGGTTGGCCAACCCGATCTGCTCATTCCAGTCTGTCTCAGTTTCGAGGGCGTTCAGTCGCAGTACCGGTGCTTCGGGCTCGGCTTTACCGAGTGCCATGCGAATTAGTTCTTGTCCGTCCTCGGTTGAGCCCGTCAAGTCTCGGAGTCTCTGGCAGACACCCTTGACTGCTTCATGGACAGCGTGGAATGAATCTTTGGCGAGGATCTCCTCTGTGCAGTACGCCAGGACGAGATTGTGAGCTTCTCGGCGACGCAGTTCCGTCGTGAGAGTCCCGGCTAGCCGCGCCGCTGTCGCTGAGAGTTGAGGCCTTGGCCGCCCTGGCGACGCGGCCGCCTTCGTTGACCTTGAGACCTTCGAGTACCAACACCTGATTCAAGGCTGATTGATATCGCTGAAATCGCTCAGAGTTGCTGGCGTAGCGGGTGGGTCGCATCGCCTCAGTGATGAAACTAACCAGAGCTTTTCCGTTCTGCCTTCTCGCCTGATGATTCCCGATGGCATTTCCGATCCGCTCCCGCTTCGTCATTCTGACCCACGCCTGACCTTGTGCTACCAGGGGTTTGGCTGTCACTGCAACAGCCCCTGCGTCGGCGAGCGGGTCACGGAGCTCGATGGCGTTCATGACGCTCGTGATCTCGGCGTTAGTGATTCCGCCGCTGGTTTCTCCGAGGATGGCTGCCACAGCCTCGACCGTCGCTGCCGGAAAACACGATGTCCCATAGTCATGGTGGTGGCCTCCGCGATCTGCGTGGCGATCTCTGACACCGTCAGATCTGCAGCTCTTCAAGTGCCACTTTGTGAGCGAGGGAGGGGCTTATGGCGGAGGAGCTCGTCCTTTGTGATGTTGTGCCAGATCGGAAGGATCAACTGTTTGCCAGTTCCCACTTCACGGCTTACGAGGCCGTCGAGTTCGTACTGGGACCAGCCTTTCGCGAAGAAGGCGCGGAGAGGACCACTACTCCGAAGCGGTAGTGGCCAATCCGTGATCGATCTTGCGCCGAAGGCTGTCTCCGACCTTGAGTTCGTACTCGTCGTACCAGACTCGGAGGCCGCGACCTCGCAGGTCCTCGGCCAGTGGCCGGACAATCTCATCCTTGTCCTCGGTGGCGTGAGAGATGAACACGTCGAAGTCGGTGCCCAGTTCGGCCCCAGTTCGGCCTGCACATCCTCGACCGCTTGGCGATATTTTGTCAGGTCCGCCACGCTCTTGGCTGCGGGCAGGATCCTGGACTGAGGCGACGGTTCGACGCTTACCTGTGCCTGGACACGTCCTTTCAATCCACCTCGATCGATGACTATGTGCCAATGACCATTGCGCGGATGGCAACCTTGTAGGGCGACTTGGTTACGTGGCCTCCGTAATACCGATGCTGCTTGCCTCTCTTAGAACCGAGGTTGCTCGAGTCGAGGAGCCTGACGTTCATGGAGTCGCCCTGGAGGGTCACCACAACGATCTCGCCTCTCTTACGTGAACCGAGATCTGTGTGTAGGAAATTCATCGAAGGTCTACCCGTTCGATGAACCACCTGTGGTTGGGTTCCTGACGCTGTCCGGTGATCAGTCCGGCGCGGAGCAGGTTTCGCAATGGAAGACCGCGCCGGATCTCTGAATCATTAAGTCGACCGGCCTGATCCAGCCAGCGAGCGGCCTCCACCGCCGCGACTTCACTGCGCTCCCGTCGTCGCAGCTCCTCCTGGAGGAACTGGTTGATTCCTGCCACATCGGTGCCCGAACTGGGAGATCGTCGGTACACGATGTCGGAACTACGCGCTGTTCTGGGCGAGGGTGTCGATCCGGCAGGCTCGGCGCCCCCGGTAGCACCGAGGATCCCATGGGCCTTGCGCACACCCTTGGGCCACTCAAGGTTGGCGAAAGGGTACGGATGGCCGGGGTCTCGCAAGGAACGCTTGACCGCTGGAGACACTCCGGCCACAAAGGCTCCCAACATCAGATCCTCGGATTGGCTGGGATCCTCAGAAGTTGCGTAGTGAACGCGAAGCGATCCGAGGTCAGCAAGCACCTTGATGAACCACCCGCCGGCGTGAGGACTGCGTCGCCCAGCTTGGTGGAGAGTAAGCGCCAACTCGACCGGCGAGCGAGGTGCCGGCGAGGCCGATGTACAAGACGTTCTCGTAGGGGAGCCAAAACTCGGAGAGCCGTTGGGCCATGGCATCCCTGGTGGGTCGTACGCCGTCGATCGTCAGCTGCGGCCTTAAGTCCAATAGCTCGGTGATAGCCATCGAGTTGATCGGGGCCGACGGGAGCGCTCCTTCCAAGGAATCAGGATCGGCACTCATCGAGATCACGTATACGACCGGGCTCGGCACATCGAACAACCGTGCTCCAGCCAACCGCCCCCCTGTACTCGAGTTCGGCAGCCTGCATTAGACGGCTAACGGAGGATGGCATCAGGGCGCCCCTCCGGTCGCCGATCCAGTAGGGCCCCTATGGTCATTCATAGCCAATGAGCGTATTGGCCAGCCCTGACAGATTCGCTTGTATCGGTCGGTGCCCCAAAAGAGTCTTCTTGTGCCCACATCTTGACAGGCGACAAGAGTCCGCGAAAAGTCCGCGGGAGAATGAGAAACGCCACCAAACGACGAGACCTCACCAGTGACGACACCCCTGGTCAGACACTGTTTTGCCAAGTTGTCCCTGGTAGCGAACTCGCCCCTAGAGCCTCTGGCGGTCAAGGAGTCAGCAGCTCAAATACCCTCAGCTCCACTCTCCGGCCCGCCTTAACTCCGGCAGCCCTGTCCCTCCCCGTCGTTAGCGTGCTGCCGTCGTGCGTCGTCTCCTCGAAGCCATAGCTCCCAGCCGTCTCGGGCGGGACTTCCGTTGGCTGTTTGGGTCGATCTGGATCACGAACATCGGTGATGGGATCGCAGTGGCCGCCGGGCCGCTCCTCCTGGCCACCCAGACCCGCGACCCCGCCCTCGTTGCCATGGCCCTCCTGGTGCAACGTCTTCCCTTTCTCCTCATCGGTCTCTACGTCGGAGTGCTCGCCGATCGAGTCAACCGACGGCGGTTCGCGATCGTGGTCAACACCCTGCGGGTCTTGGTGGTTACTGCCCTGGCGCTGACCATCACCGCCGGACGAGTGAATGTGCCCTTGGTGCTGGCTGCTCTCTTCATCCTCGGCACCGCCGAGGTCTTCGCCGACATCACCGAGTCGACGCTCCTGCCCATGGTCGTGGCCAAGCCCGATCTGGGGTTGGCGAATGCGCGCATCGTGTCCGGCTTCATCACCGCCAACCAGCTCGTCGGGCCTGCGATCGGTGCGTTCCTGTTCGCGGTCGGGATGGCCGTGCCCTTTGGTGCCCAGGCGCTGTGCATGGCCTTGGGAGCGGTGCTGATCTCCCGCATCGCCGATACCCCGCCCGTGAGATCCGGTGAGCCCTCCCATCTCGTCCGCGACCTCAAGGAAGGGTTCCGCTGGCTCTGGGGCCATGCCCCGCTCCGCACCCTGACCATCACCGTCTTCGTGTTCAACATCACCTTCGGCGCCGCCTGGTCGGTCCTGGTCCTCATCGCCATCGAGCGTTTCCGGGTGGGAGAGGTGGGTTACGGCCTGATGATCGCAGTGGGTGCCATCGGCGGGCTTGTCGGCGCCGCGGCCTATGGGGCGCTGGAGTCGCGGTTCAGCCTCGCCGACATCATGCGGGTGGGTCTCATCGTCGAATGCATCACCCATCTGACGCTGGCAACCACCACCACGCCATGGGTGGGCATGGCCGTCCTGTTCTTCTTCGGTGCCCACGCCTCGATCTGGGGAACCACCACGACGACCATCCGGCAACGCAGCCGTGCCCACCGATTTCCAGGGGCGGGTCAGCAGCATCAATCAGTTGGGGTCCTATGCGGGTTTGGTCTTGGGTGCTGCGCTTGGTGGCATCATCGCTGGTCGCTGGGGAGTCACCGGGCCGTTCTGGTTCGCGTTCGTCGGCTCGGTGATCATCCTCGCCCTGATCTGGCGTGAGCTCTCCCACATCGCCCACGCCGGGGACGAGAACTGACCGAACCTCGCTGGGGTTCATGACCGCTTCCACGCGTAGCATCCCCAACCCAACTCGACCGGAGGGCACATGAGCGCAACCGACGACATCCTCAGCCAGATTCCCCTCGACCAGCTGGCAGCACAACTCGGAGTCGACGAGGCGAGCGCCGAAAGAGCAGCCCGGAGCGCCATTCCCGCCCTGCTCGGTGGCATGGGGGCGAACGCCCAGGATCCGGACGGAGCAGCGTCGCTTACGCGTGCCCTCGGTCAGCACGCTACTGGCTCGCTCCAGGATCTCGACCTCTCACAGGTCGACACCGACGACGGGGGAAAGATCGTGAGCCACGTCTTCGGGGCGAA
Source organism: uncultured bacterium (assembly GCA_963751005.1). Taxonomy (GTDB): domain Bacteria; phylum Actinomycetota; class Acidimicrobiia; order Spongiisociales; family ZC4RG35; genus JANQRA01. The sequence goes on along the minus strand of CAVVSY010000004.1, from coordinate 1,827,448 downwards.
CGAGCCCGAGGTCGTGACCCGGCTCGGTGGGGGCGATGTCGGTGGCGGGATCATGAGCAAGCTCCTTCCCCTGCTCGCACCGATCGTCATGAGTTGGCTCGCCGGCAAGTTGGGTGGCGGCACCCGGTCCGACGGTGGGCAGGCCGCCACGCCTGGCGACGTCCTCGGGGGATCTTCAGGCGGGGGAGGAGGCGACCTCGGCGACCTCCTCGGTGGTGTCCTCGGCGGCGCCGGGAGTGGTGGTGGTCTCGGCGACCTCCTCGGCGGCTTGCTGGGAGGCTCGGACTCGGGTGAGGGCGGCTCCATCCCCGACATCGGCGACCTCCTCGGTGGTGGCTCGAAGGGATAGTCGGGTCTCGGTCGGCCACCAGACTGCCCGGACGCGACGAGACCCCGAGCCGGTTCGCCTCGAGAGGCGGGTCGTCGGGGTCCCGTCCTGGTCGACCAATCCGTGAGGAGGAGTTGTTGACCGCAAGGATCAATGAAGCCGCCGATTGTGTCGCCAGGGTTTCGCAACGAAGAACAGACGTTGAAGACGGATTCGGCGAGCGTTCCGCATCCTGGACCGGGGATATGCTCGGGCTCGTCATGACCCGATCGGAGGATCCGTGTCGTTCATAACCAGGGGTTTCCAACGAAAGAACCGGGTGGAGTCGCCCCCGGGGCGTGTGCCTCCGGGGCAATACGTGACCTCCGACTTCCCGGTCCTCTCCGCAGGGCCCACCCCCCGGATCGACATCGCCGATTGGGAGCTCTCCCTCATCGCGGGCGACGGCGTGCGGAGGACTTGGTCGTGGGAGCAGCTGCTCGACCTCCCCAAGGACGACATTACGGTGGACATCCACTGTGTGACCAAGTGGTCGAAGCTCGACACCACGTGGGAGGGCGTCTCGGTGGACACGCTGCTCGATGGTGTGGCCGACCCCGGCGCCCACGTCCTCGTCCGCTCCTACGGCGGATACACCACGAACCTCCCCACGGCCGACGTCACCGGCGGCAAGGCATGGGTTGCATTCGGTTACGGCGGCGAACCGCTGGCACCACAGCACGGCGGGCCGGCGCGTCTGCTGGTGCCCCACCTCTACTTCTGGAAGAGCGCCAAGTGGGTCAACAGGCTCGAGTTCGGCGATGTCGACCGCCGCGGGTTCTGGGAGTCCTACGGATACCACAACTACGGGGACCCATGGCTGGAGCAGCGATACTCGGGAGACTGAACTGGATCGTCGCCGAGGTCGTCGCCCTCATCGAGGAGACGCCGCGGGTTCGCAGCGTCGTCCTCGTCTGCCCGGGGTGGCCGGGTCATCTGCCCGGTCAGCACATCGACGTGCGACTCACCGCCGAGGACGGCTACCAGGCCCAACGGAGCTACTCCATCGCCACCCCGCCGGAGGGCGAGCGCATCACCATCACCGTCGAGATCGTGGAGGATGGTGAGGTGTCTCCGTACCTGTTCGAAGGGCTCGAGGTCGGCGACCGGTTCGAGATCCGGGGCCCGATCGGCGGCTACTTTGTCTGGGATCCCTCCAGAGGCGGGCCTGTCGCCCTGATCGGAGGGGGCAGCGGGGTGGTGCCACTGGTCGCCATGTTGCGTCTCCACCGCGCTTCAGGGAGCGACATCCCGGTGTACTTCCTGGCCTCGTCTCGCACCGCCGACGACATCATCTACCGAGCGGAGCTGGAAGAGATCGCGGCGAATGAAGACTCGGTGAGCGTCGTGCACACCCTGACCCGATCTCATCCCGACGGCTGGCGAGGGCCGACCCGACGTGTCGACCGGGCGATGATCGAGGAACAAGTTCCGCCGGCGAGTGAGCGGCCGCTCAACTACATCTGCGGGCCCACCAGCTTCGTGGAGACCGTGGCATCCGTGCTCGTGGAACTCGGGCATGAGCCGGAACGGATCAGGACCGAGCGTTTCGGGCCGAGTGGAGGTTGAGATGAGTGATACGCATGTCGACGGGAATGTGCTGGGCGGTCTCTTCTTCGATCTGTTCGGACGAGAGATGACCGACCGGCTGGGCTGTTGTGGCGACTGCGGGGCCGTCAACGTGCTCGGTGCAGTCCACGTCTACATCGATGCCCCCGGGGTGGTGATCCGCTGCCCGGCGTGCGGAAACGTCCTGTTGGTGGTGACCACCACAAACACGTCGACTCGGATCAGCTTCGGCTCGATCGTGTGGCTGGAGATGAGCCAGGTCTGACTGCTGTCAGCGGACTCCGCGACCCGCTCGAGCGGCGCGCTTGATCTCGTCCTTCTCCTTGTCGGGGACCGCCGGCGGGTAGCGCTCCTCGAGCGAGACGTAGATCGGCGTGGAGACGAACACCGACGAGTAGGTGCCCACGATGATCCCGATGAGCAGCGCCAGGGCGAAATCGGCGAGGGTGTCCCCACCCAGCACGAGGAGTGCGGCGAGGATGAAGATCGCCCCCAGCCCGGTGTTGATGGTGCGGGGAATGGTCCGAAGACAGGCATCGTTGGCGACGTCCTCGACGGCCACCGTGTCGTCGAGTCTTCGTCGCTCCCGAATCCGGTCGAAGATCACCACTGAGTCGTTGATCGAGTATCCGATCACCGTGAGCAGGGCGGCTAGGAACACGCCATCGAAGGACTTGCCCAGCCAGGCGAAAACGCCGATCAGGACGATCACGTCGTGCAGCATCCCGAAAACGGACGCCAGCCCCATCGTCCATCGGAACCGGATCGCCAGGTAGAGCAGCTGCACCGCCAGCGCTATGCCCAGAGCGATCAGAGCCTTGTTGCGTAGCTCGTCGCCGAGACTGGGGCCGACGAACTGGTCTCGCACCCGCTCGGAGTCGCCGAGCACCGCCGACACGGTGTCGTCGATCGTCTCCGCCTCGGCGTCGGTGACCGCCTCGGTGCGGATGATCACGTTCCCCTGACCCGAGAGCTGCACGACTGCTCGAGGGAAACCGACATCGGCGAGGGCACTGCGAAGCTCGTCGAGGTCGGCCTCCTCGGTGGTGGAGTACTCGATGAGCCGGCCCCCGGAGAACTCCAGTCCGAGATTGACGCCCTGGGCGTAGACCCCGAGGAAGGAGAGGGCGATGGCGACTGCGGCGATGGTGTAGAGCATCTTGCGCCGACCGATCAAGTTGGGCTTGTGCTCGGCGAGCCATTCGCGGAGCCGCTGTCCCGCGGTGAGACCGAGGAAGTCGGGTCGCGCCTGCAATCGCTCCGGTTTGGTCATCAGATCGACCAGGACCCTGGTGACGACCAGTGCGGTGAACATCGAGACCAGGACACCGACGGAGAGGGTCACCCCGAACCCGCGCACACCACCCGAGGCGAATGCGAACAAGAGCCCGGCCGCGAGCAGCGTGGTGACGTTGGAATCGGCGATGGCGCTCCAGGCTCGAGTGAATCCGGATTCGACCGCCTCCCGGACGGGGAGGCCCCCCAGGTACTCCTCCTTTGCCCTCTCGTAGATGAGCACGTTGGCGTCGACCGCCATCCCGATCGCCAGCACGAATCCGGCGATCCCGGGGAGGGTGATGGTGGCTCCCATCGCCATGAGAACTGCGGCGGTGATCAATCCGTAGACGGTCAGCGAGATGGCCGCGACCACACCGAGCAGGCGGTAGTAGAGGATCATGTACAACATCGTCAGCCCGGCGCCGATCAGGGCGGCCGCCAAGCTGGCGTCGATCGCAGCCTGTCCGAGGGTGGGGCCGATGGTGCCCTGCTCGACGATCACGATGGGCACCGGGAGGGCCCCCGCCTGGATCAAGAGGGCGAGATCGGTGGCCGACTCCTGGTCGAAGCCTCCCGTGATCACCGCCTGCCCACCGGTGATGCCTACGTTGCAGGGCACGTCGGCGGAGACGCCTGGGCTGGAGATGATCGACCCGTCGAGGACGATCGCGATCCGGTTGGCGGGGGAGCCGTTGGGTTGGCAGGCGGCCTCCCCGGTGACCTCCGCCCATGCCGCCGGGCCGTCGTCGGCGAATTCGAGCGAGACAGTCCAGGCCCCGGCCTGCGGTTCGAAGTAAGGGATTGCGCCGCCGACATCGTCGCCGTCGAGCGCGGCCGGGCCGAGGAGTATCAGGTTTCCCTGCTCATCGGCGACGACGCTCTCGCCTTCACCGGGCGTGGTGTCGACAGTGGCCACGTCGATGACCGGGTGAAAGGTCAGCTGGGCGGTCTGACCGATGACCTCGATCGCCTGCTCGGGGTCTGACACGCCGGGCAGCTCGACGATGATCCGGTTCTCGCCGGAACCTTGGATGTTGGGCTCGGACATGCCCACGGCGTCGACGCGGCCGACGCAAGACCTCGACGGTCCGCTCCACGACCTCGGCGTCGACGGCGGTCCCGTCTGTCGGCGATATCTCGTAGACGATCTGGGTGCCACCGCGGAGGTCGAGTCCGAGACGCGGCTCTGTAGTTGCGAGCACATAGATGGAGGCGGCGATGGCCAGAAGCGAAGCCACAGCACGCCAGCGGAAACCCTTGAGCAATGTCCGCCTTCCCTGGGTCGTCGGCAACGTTACCTGGCGTCAGGGGAAATCCGCACTCGCCGGGATCGTCAGGTCGCCCGTTGGCGGTCAGTCGTAGCGGTGCCGGAACATGAGGGCGATTCGAGGCTCAGCCGAAGCCACTTTGGGGATCGGGTGCTCCCAGGTTCGTTGGCACGAGCCGCCCATGACCACCAGGTCGCCGTGTCCCAGGGAGAAGGAATGACCCTCGCCACCGCCCTTGGGGCGAATGAGGAAACGGCGAGCGCCACCCAACGAGACTGTGGCCACGATCGAGCGAGGCCGCTCCCTGGCGATGCGATCGCCGTGATACGCCACCGAGTCGCTGCCGTTGCGATACCAACCTGCGCTCAACTGGTCGAGCCGGATGCCATAGCGGTCCGACAAGCTCTCGATGAGCTCGGGCACCACCGGGTGGATCGATTCGTCGAGATGAGCCACGAGACGCGGCGTCTTGACTTCGTGGTCATACATCCGGACCACGGGTTGGGCCCAGGCCGCTCTCTCGGCGAGGGCGTCGAACAGGCTCTCGTCCCCGGACAGCCACATCGGGCAGTAGTCGAGCCAGGCATCTGTGCCTAGTTCGAGACGTTGCAGCTCCCCGTATCGGTCGTCGAATGCGACGGGCACCGATCCGAACAGACTGCTCTGATGAGCGAACATATGTTCGAGTGTACCCATCCGCAACCGAGGTGTAAACCCCACCGCCCGCTGTAGATGAGCGGATAGCCGCCGGATATGGCTGTAGCAACCCGGGGTTCGCCCGCTCGCGGTATCTTCGGGGGCATGACGCGTATTTCTGTGGGGACTGAGAAGGGGGCGTATCTGCTCGAGGGGTCCGGGGACAGTTGGACGGTGTCGGGGCCCCGGTTCCCGGGGTGGAAGGTCACCGCGTTCGGCTCGGCGCCCGATGGGACCCACCTCGCCGCGGTGGGGAGCAACTGGTTTGGTGTCGGTGTCCACCGCAGTGCCGATCTCGAGCACTGGGAGCAGACCGATTCGCCGCCCGGTTGGCCCGATGGGAGCGACCGGAAGATGGATCAGATCTGGACCTTCCACACCCATGGCGACCGGGTCTGGGCCGGGACCGCCGAGGCCGGGATGTTCACGTCGTCGGATCAGGGGATCACCTGGTCCCCGGTGGCGGGGCTCAACGAGCACCGCACCCGGGAAGCGTGGGAGCCGGGGTTCGGAGGCCTGTGCGCCCACCGCATCGAGATCGACGGTGACACCCAATGGGTGGCCATCTCCGCGGTCGGTGTGTTCCGCTCCGACGACGGGGGCGAGACCTGGGAGCCCAAGAACGACGGGGTCGACGCGGTCGGCCTTCCGGAGGACGCCCCGCGTCCCGAGGTCGGGTACTGCGTGCATTGCATCATCCACGACCCGTCCGACCCGAGACGGATCTGGCGCCAGGACCACAGCGGGGTCTACCGGACCGGAGACGGTGGCGACAACTGGGAGCGGATCGAGAACGGGCTCCCGGCCAACTTCGGGTTCATGATGTGGCGGGACCATGGCAGCGGTCGTCTGCTCACACTGCCGCTCGAGGCCGACACCAACCGGCTCCCGGTCGACGGTGCCTTGCGCATCTACTCGTCAGACGACGACGGTGACTCGTGGTCGGTCGCGGGGAGTGGCTGGTCCGAATCCCCGCAGTTCACCGGAGTCCTCCGCGGCGCATTCGACGGAGATCACAATGGCCGCTTCTGTTTCGGCACCACCGGGGGCAAGCTCTGGCTCACCGAGGACAATGGCGAGTCCTGGCTCGAGCTGGCGCCGTCCTTCCCCAGGATCGGGGCGATCGAGGTCAGCGGTTGAGTGTCAGGCTGCGTCTGCCCCGTCTTCTCTCTGACACCGTGCGATCGGGCATCGATCAGGAGCTGGCCGGCGGAACCGTGGAGTCGGTCCTGGCTGACCTCTTCGCCCGCGAACCAGGCGTCCGCAACCACATCGTCGACGAGACCGGCGCCATCCGACCCCACGTCTCGGTCTTCGTCGACGGTGTCCAGGCCGATCTCGGCACCACGCGTGCCTCCCGACGGCCAGGTGAGGGTGCTCCACGCAGTCAGCGGGGGCTGAGCCCGGTTCAAACGGGCTCGAAGGTGGTGGTGAGCGTGACGGCGACCCCGTTGGCCGCCGATTTCGTCACAGCTTCCAGGATGTCGACGGTGTGGACGGCCTGGTCCCTGTCGAGACGTGACGGCCGATCCTCGGCGATCGCCGCCACCAGCTCGGCGACACCGACCGACCAGTCGACAGTCTCTGGCGCCGGAGGCACCGCTACCGGCTCTCCTTCAGCCCCATAAGGGATATGGGTCACGACCGCACCCGGATCGAACCAGGAGCCCAAGTCGAGTGAGCCGTCGTCTCCGTGGAATGTGATGCCCTCGTCTCCGAGCACGTAGAAGTTGACGGTCAACCGGACCCGCGCTCCCGATTGATGGACCAACTCGACCAGCCAGTAATCCGGTGATGCCGGCGTGAACCCGGCACCGGAGAGGTCGTGACGCTCGGCGAGCACGGTCGCCGACAGGGCACGAACGGTGTGCACCGGCCCCAGGGCCGCGGTGAGGATCGCCAACGGGTAGACCCCGACGTCGAGCATGGGCCCGGCGGCGTAGAAGGGCGCCGGATTGGGGTGCCAGGTCTCGATACGACCATGGTTGACCTCGGCGTAGACCACCCGAACCTCGCCCAAGCGGCCGGTGCGCACCCAGTCGATGGCGAGGGCCTGCGCCGCACCCATGAAGGTGAACGGTGCCGCTGCGAGCCGTGACCCGTTTCGCCGCAGCGAGGTCACCGAGCTCACGAGCGTGGTCGAGGCTCAGGGCGAGCGGCTTCTCGGTGTAGACGTGCTTTCCGGCAGCCAATGCGGCCTTGCTCACCGGGTAGTGGGACTCGAAGATGGTCAGGTTGATCACGAGCTCGGCGGCTGCGATGGCATCGTCGAGGAGCTCGTAGGCGGTGCCCCCGAAATCGGTGGCGAACCGCTGGGCCCGCGAGTGATCGACGTCGTGGAAGCCGACGAGATCGACGACCTGGTTGCGCAAGAGATCGGCGGCGTAACGCTCGCCGATGTTCCCGCATCCGACGATCACCGCCCGCATCATCGACCCGCCGACCCATTCGTCGAGCAGCTCGAAACCCACTCGAAGGTCATCGGTCGGGTCCCAGCCATCAGGCTCGTGCTCGATCCCCACCGCCCCGCTGTATCCGATGTCGGAAAGAGCCTGGAGACAGCCGGCGATGTCGGCGTCACCGGTGCCCGGGCGTCGACCCTTCCCTGTGGCGACGTCGACGTCCTTGAGGTGGACCGTCAGGATTCGGTCTCCCAGCTCACGGAAAGCTGTCGGAGGGTGCATCCCCTGGATGGCCCACCAGCCGCTGTCGGCGCATGACCCCAGCCACTCCGAGTCTCCGATCACGTCGAGCACTTCGTCTGTGGTCTTCTCGGGGTGGTTCTCGATGGCGAAACGGACCCCATGATCGGCGAGAGCCCCCAGGGCGAAATCGCGATCATCGGTGAGCAGAGCGGAGCCGCCGCCGATCAGGCCGGTGCCCACCTCTCGGGCGACCCGGCAGAACCCGACGAGGGCCTCCCTGGAGCTGCACCACGCCGCCAGGCTGTTCACATCGATGGCGTGGGACGCGAGTGCGTCGCGGGCGATGGCGAAGTGAGCGTCGGTCGCCCACTCATAGTGGAGGTGCGCTCCCCACAGGTCGATGGTCCGAAAGCCGATGGCCACGATGTCGTCGAGGAGCTCGTTGAAACGCTGTTCGTAGGTGTCGACCGGTGAGAAGAACGCCTGGGTCGCGGTATCGCCTTCACCCCAATCGCGGAGGGAGCCGAACCCGAGCTCACGGGTGACGAAGCTGGCGGTGACCAACGAGATCTGGGACATGGGGTCAACTTAAGCAGCCGACCGTGAGCGAGCCTCAACGGGTGAGCGAGAGTCTCACAATCGGACGGCTCTCGTTGCGCCGGATGACCTCGGTGAATCCATGCTCGGAGAACATGCCGAGGGTCCCTGTGTAGTAGTCGACCAGCGAGGCTCGTTCCCCATCGACCGGATACGCCTCGATGATCGTGGCACCTTGTGAGGCGGCGTAGGCGAGGGCGCCTTCGAGAAGACCCTTGCCGATGCCCTGGCTGCGGTGACCGACCCGAACCACGAAACAGTTGATAGTCCAAGGTTCGACCTCGTCGACCGGTTTGAGCAGGCGGGACCGGCCCAGAGTGGGGAACTCGTGTCTCGGCCCGACCTGGACCCAGCCCACAGGTGACCCGTCGACATAGCCGATCAACCCCGGAGGCGGCCCGGCGGAGACCACGTCGGCGAATCGATCCCGGTTGTCACGCTCGTCGCCGAATCCGCCATCGGGGCGACGCCAGTGCATGCAGAAACAGCTCCTGGTGACCCCCCGGTCGCCGAACACGGCTTCGAGGTCGCCGAAACGATCTGGTGTGAGCGGGGTGCAGGTCAGCAACCCGAGGTTGGTGTCGGTCTCGTGAGACCAGGTCACCTCAGGCACCGATCTGATCGCAATGAGCGCCGAAGAAGATCTCGACCACATCCGCATCGGGCTTCGGCCGCACATAGGAGTCGAGCACCGGACCGGTCTTGAGCGCCGCTCGTGCCAGAGAGCGTGCCCTTCGCTCCTGGTCGAGGGCCTTGATGTCGTTGTATCCGTAGAGGTATTGCATCGGTTTCCCTTTCGTCGACCCTGCGTCTGCGACACTACGATCTAATGCGGACAGAACATGTCCGCATATCCACCGATCATCGGAGAGGAATGGACACCGCCGAACGCCTGCTCACCTTGCTGGGTCTCCTCGAGGGGCGGATCGACTGGACCGCCGAGGAGCTCGCCCGACGGCTCGAGGTGACCACGAGGACCATCAGACGGGACGTGACCCGGCTCCGCGACCTGGGATACCCGGTCGAGGCACTCGCCGGCCCGGGTGGGGGCTACCGGCTGGGTGCCGGTGGGAAGATGCCACCCCTGCTACTCGACGACGAGGAAGCCTTGGCAGTGGCGCTCGGGCTCCGTGTCTCCGTCACCAGCGCAGTCGGCGGTCTCGAGGACGCCTCCTTGTCGGCCATGTCCAAGCTGGAGCACGTCCTCCCGCCCCGGCTGCGTGGTCGTCTCGAAGACATCTCCGACGCCACCACGTCGATGCAACGGGGCTCACGATCAGAAGTCGACCACGGGGCCCTGGCCGTGATCGCGGCCACGATCAGGAAGAAGGAGCGTCTGCGGATCGGTTACGTCGACAACCAGGGGAGGGGCAGCGAGCGCCACCTCGAGCCGGTCCGTCTCGTGCACACCGGGCGCCGGTGGTATCTGGTCGCGTTCGACCTCGACCGGGACGACTGGCGCACCTTTCGACTCGACCGGGTGAGCGATCCGGTCGCCACTGGGATGCGATCCCGGCCCCGTCGTGGCCCCGATCCGGTCGACCTCGTGCAGCGGGGGATCACGATCGAGGCCTGGGACTTTCGGGCCACTATCCAACTCGGGGTGTCGGCCGAGGTGGCCGAGCGGGAGATCGCCCCCACCGTCGGCACGATCGAGCCCATCGACGATGACTCGAGTCGTCTCACCATCGGCGCTGACGAGATCGACTGGCTCGTCCGTTATCTCCTCAGCTTGCCGTTCGCCTTCGACGTCGAGGAGCCCTCAGAGTTGCGAGATGCCCTGGCCCTGGTCGGCTCCGACCTGCTGAGACGCTTCGGTTCGTGACGCTGCCGGGGCGGAGTTAGCTTTCGCCACGTGACGGATCTGACCTTGCGGGCCACCGAACCAGCCGACGAGGACTTCCTCTGGGAGATGCTCTTCTACGCATCCCACTCCTACGAGGAGCCGGGCGTGACATCTCGATGACATCCGGGAAAACCCGGATCTCGTGCCGTACATGACGGGATGGGCGTCTGGTGGTCATGTCGGCGTGGTCGCCGTGGGCGATGGGCTGCTGGGCGCTGCATGGGTGCGTGAGATGACCGACCAGGATCGGGACAACCCGGTGTTTCTCGACCTGGACACACCCGAACTGGCGATCGCCGTGGTCCCGGGATGGGAAGGGCTCGGCATCGGGTCTGCGCTTCTCGGTGGTGTGCTCGATCAGGCTCGGGGACGATTTCCTCGCATCGTGCTCTCTGCCCGCCTCGGGAATCCCGCGGTGAGGCTCTACGAACGCCATGGTTTCCAGACCATCTCCGACATGACCAACCGGGTCGGCACCCGCTCGGTGGTGATGGTCGTCGACCTCGCCGAGAAGACGCAACCTCCCGAATCGTGACCGCTATCCGCCGGTAGGGTCGGCGGGATGATCCAAGAATTCAAGGAGTTCATCTCCAAGGGCAACGTCGTGATGCTGGCGGTCGGGTTCATCATGGGTGTGGCCTTCCAGGCCGTGGTGAGCTCCCTGGTCGCGAATGTGATCATGCCGATCGTCGCCATCCCGTTCGGTCAGCCGAACTTCGATTCGCTGACATTGGAGGTGAACGGCTCGGTCATCGCCTGGGGCGCGTTCGTGACCACCGCCGTGGTCTTCGTGCTCACGGCGCTCGCCGTTTTCCTGTTCATCGTCAAGCCATACAACGCGTATTCGGCGAGGTACGGGGATGTCGAGGAGGAGACGGGCCCGACCGAGGTCGAGCTGCTCACCGAGATCCGGGATTCCCTGCGTCGGGGCTAAGCGGTCAGGAAGAGAGTGTTGGGGGGACCGGAGTTGAGGATCCCCTCGTCGAGTCGGGCGATCAGACGCTCCCTGAGCAGGTTGCCCAGGTCGGCGAATGCCTCGGAGGTCCCGATGGCGAGGGCGTTGCGGGTGGAGATGAGAGCGGCGCGGAACGGGTTGGGGATGAGAGCGTCGATGGCGGTCAGCCAGACCCGACGCTCCTGACCAACCGGGGTGAGGCCGAGCTGTGTCTCGAGGGCGGCCTGGATGAAACCGAGTTCGTCGTCACGATCCCCGACGACGAGGGTGCGCGCCTCCTGGAGACGGGCCGCGATCGTCTGTCTCTCCACCTCGGGCAGGGAGATCAAGTTTCGCCGGACGACGGTCATGGCCGTGTCGATGGCGAACAAGCGGGCACTCTCCCGGGTCCAGCCCTCGTGGGAGACGCCGAACCGCATGTCGATGAGATGCATGATCTCGGTCAACTCCGAGTATTGGTCCAGCCCTGATTCACTCGCCTCGAAATGGAGCACTTCGTCCCGTCTCTCTCCAGCAAACACGGATGCCGTGATGATGCCTGTGGACAAGGTCGAAGTCATGAGTCCACAGACTCAGTGAAAAGGGATTGAGCCGAGCGACCTAAATGTCACCCGCTCACTCGTACTCGTAGAAGCCGGCCCCAGTCTTCCTCCCCAGTAGCCCCGCCTCGACCATCCGGGTGAGCAGTGGGGGAGAGGCGTACAGAGGCTCTTTGAACTCTTCGAAGAGAACGTCGGCGACGAACTTGGTGGTGTCCACCCCGACGAAGTCGGTCAGCTCCAGAGGTCCCATCGGATGGTTGGCCCCCAAACGCATTCCCGTGTCGATGTCCTCGGCTGTGGCGACACCGGTCTCGTACATGCGGATGGCCGACAGCATGTAGGGGATGAGGAGCATGTTGACGACGAACCCGGCGCGGTCCTTGGCGTGGATCACGGTCTTCCCCAACGACGTGGCGAAGACACGGGCCCGTTCCGCGGTCTCTTCCGACGTCTTCACGGTGGTCACCAATTCGACGAGTGCCATGACCGGGACCGGGTTGAAGAAGTGGAGACCGACCACGTTCTCCGGTCGTCCGGTGACCGCCGCCAATCTCGTGATCGGGATCGACGAGGTGTTCGAGGCGAGTATCGCGGTCCTGTCGGTCACGGTCTCGTCGAGGGCGGTGAAGATCTCACGTTTCAGCGCTTCGTTCTCGGTGGCGGCCTCGATGACCAACTGGCGGTCTGACTGGTCGTCGAGCTCGGTGGAGAGCGTGATCCGACCCAGCGCCTGATCGCGGTCGGCAGCGTCGAGCTTGCCCCGGTCCACTGCCTTGGCCAGAGATCCGCGAACCCGCTCCAACGCGTTTTCGGCAGCGGTCTCGTCGACCTCGTGGACGATGACATCACAGCCGGACCGTGCGCATGCCTCGGCGATCCCCGAGCCCATCAACCCACCGCCGATGACCCCGACACGTTCGATAGTCATTGGAGTTCTCCTGTCTCTCGTCCTGCGACCATCATGGCACCAACAGTTACCCTCACCGATCCAGATGTCATACGACCACCACTCGATCGAAGCGAAATGGCAGCAGCGTTGGGAGACCGACCGGACGTTCTACGTCCACGCCGACGACTCCAGGCCCAAGTTCTACAACGTCTGCATGTACCCCTACCCGTCGGGTGCGATCCATCAGGGCCATGTCCGCAACTACACCTACGGTGACCTGCTCACCCGGTACAAGACGATGAAGGGCTTCAACGTCCTCTCCCCTATGGGGTGGGACAGCTTCGGGCTCAATGCGGAGAACGCTGCCATCAAGAGCGGTGTCCACCCGAGGATCAACACCGAGGCGAACATCGACGTGATGCGGGCCCAGATCAAACAGCTCGGCTCCATGTACGACTGGGACCGGGAACTCGCGTCCCACGACCCCACCTTCTACGAGTGGGATCAATGGCTCTTCCTCGAGATGTACGAGCGGGGCCTGGCCTACAAGAAGGAGGCGCCGGTCAACTGGTGCCCGAAGGATCAGACGGTCCTGGCCAACGAGCAGGTCATCGACGGTCTCTGCGAGCGGTGCGATACCCCGGTGGTGCGCAGGAACCTGGCGCAGTGGTTCTTCAAGATCACCGACTACGCCGATCGCCTCCTCGCCGACATCGACACCCTCGAGCATTGGCCGGAGCGGGTGAAGACCATGCAACGAAACTGGATCGGCCGCTCCGAGGGGGCCCGATTCACCATCGAGGTCGAAGGTGGCGGCTCCTTCGAGGTGTTCACCACACGCCCTGACACCGTCTTCGGCATGACCTTCTGTGTGCTCGCCCCGGAACACCCATTGGTCGAGTCGCTCATCGCAGGCGCCGAGACCGAGGCGGAAGCGAGGGCCTACATCGACGCGGCCGCTCATGCCAGCGAGATCGAGAGGATGGCCGAGGGGGAGAAGACGGGCGTGTTCACCGGCGCCTATGCCATCAACCCGGTCAACGGCCGGCGCGTGCCCATCTACATCGCCGACTACGTCCTCATGGGCTACGGGACCGGGGCGATCATGGCGGTCCCCGGCCAGGACCAGCGCGACTGGGACTTCGCCGAGAGACACGGTCTCGACATCATCCGCACTGTCGCACCACCCGACGACTTCGACGGCCAGGCGTACACCGGCGACGGCGTCACCATCAACTCCGACTTCCTCGACGGCCTCGACATGGCAGCCGCCAAGGACCGGATCATCGCCTGGCTCGAGGAGCGTGGAATCGGCGAAGGCACGGTGCAGTTCCGGCTCCGCGACTGGCTCATTTCACGTCAGCGCTATTGGGGCGCTCCGATCCCGATGATCAACTGCCCCGACTGCGGTCTGCTCCCGGTTCCGTACGACGACCTCCCGGTACTGCTCCCCGACATCCAGGACTACCTGCCCAAGGGCCGGTCTCCCCTGGCGGCGGACGACGACTTCGTCAACACGACTTGCCCGCAGTGTGGCGGCCCCGCGACCAGGGAGACCGACACCATGGACACGTTCGTCGACTCCTCCTGGTACTTCTTCCGCTACGCAGACGCCCGGAACGGCGCGGCGATCTTCGACCCGGAGAAGCCGGCCTACTGGATGCCCCTCGACCAGTACATCGGTGGCATCGAGCACGCCATCCTCCACCTCCTGTACGCCCGTTTCATCACCAAGGTGCTGTTCGACATGGAGCTGTCGTCGGTGGAAGAGCCTTTTGCCCGGCTGTTCACCCAGGGGATGATCACGCTGGATGGGGCCAAGATGTCGAAGTCGAGGGGCAACGTCGTCGATCCGGTCGAGCTCTTCGCTTCCCATGGCGCCGACGCACTTCGTCTCTATCACCTCTTCATGGGACCGCCCACCGACGATGCCGCCTGGAACGAGAACGGTGTCGACGGCACCAGACGATTCCTGGAGAGGGTGTGGCGCCAGGCCACCGAGGAGCACAGCTTCAGCGAACGTGGCGAGGACGAGAGCGACCGGGCACTCCTGGGCATGGCCCATCGCACGGTGCGCAAGGTCACCGAGGACATCGAGCGCTTCCATTTCAACACCGCCGTGCCCGCCCTCATGGTCCTGTCCAACGAGCTGGCCGACTACCTCACCCGATCCCCCCGACGTGAGACTCACGAGGAGGTCGTCAGGCTGCTGGTGCTGCTGTTGGCGCCGATGACGCCACACCTCGCTCACGAGATGTGGGAGCGCCTCGGCTACGGCGACATGCTCGCCAGGGAGCCGTGGCCGAAGTGGGACGAGGATCTGGCGCGGGAGGAGACCGTGACCTTGGTGGTCCAGGTCAACGGCAAGGTCCGCGACCGATTCGAGGTCTCTGCCGACATCACCGCCGAGCAGGCGGAAGAGGCCGCGCTGGCCTCGGAGCGAGTCCGGGAGTGGATCGACGGTCAGCAGGTGCGTCGGGTGATAGCCCGTCCGCCGAGCCTGGTGAACGTCGTCGTCGAGTGAACGCCGGGCGACTCCTTCGCTCTACCGGGTACGACACCCCGGAGTTGCGAGCCGAGCTCGCCCCCGTCGACCCGGATGACATCAACGTGTGGCCTGCGGCCCCTCTGATGCGTCGTCTCTGGAGACCGGGGATCAGTGGCGTGACCATCAACAAGATGGTTTTCGTGGATCCGGCCATGATGTCGGGCGATCGGGACCGCCTCGCCCGTCTCATCATCCACGAGCTGGTGCATGTCAGGCAGTTCGTCCTGTCCGGCTACTTGACCTTCATGGGTCGCTATCTGCTCCAGTACGGAACCGGACGCATCGCCGGGAAGACCGGGCGGCAGGCGTATCTCGACATCGCCGCCGAGGCCGAGGCACGCGACGTCGCAGCGAGGGCCCGCAAGATCACTCGATGACGAGGCCCTCCAAGCCCTCCTGGGGCTCGGGGTAGCGAGGGTCCATGTCTTCGAGGGTCTCGATGAGGATCCGGGACACGACCAGGTTCCGGTACCACTTGCGGTTGGCGGGCACTACATACCACGGGGCATAGTTGGTCGAGGTCATGCTGAGCGTCTCGGAGAACGCCTTCTGGTAGTCGTCCCAGAGGGCGCGATCCTTCAGGTCGTCCTTGTTGAACTTCCAGTGCTTGTCCGGTTTCTCGAGACGCTTCTGCAGCCGATCACGCTGCTCCTCCTTGGAGATGTTGAGGAACAGCTTGACGACCCTGGTCCCTTCGTCGCTGAGCATCCGCTCGAACTCCCTGATGTGGTGGAAGCGCTTCGACCAAACCTCTTCCGGGACCAGGTTCTTGACCCGGACCACCAGGACATCCTCGTAGTGGGAGCGATTGAAGATGGTGATGGCTCCGTCCTCGGGAGTCTGCTGGTGAACCCGCCACAGGTAATCGTGGGCCAGCTCGGTCTCTGACGGAGCCCGGAAGCCCCGAACGTGGACCCCTTGGGGGTTGATCCCGCTGAACACATGGCGGATGGTCCCGTCCTTGCCGCCGGTGTCGATCGCCTGGATCACCACCAGTAACGATTGCGAAGAGTCCGCCCACAGCCGTGTTTGCAGCTCGGCCAGCTGCCGTTTCAGCGCGGGGAGGGCGGCCTTGCCTTCCTCCTTCCCGCCTTCGAACCCGGTCTTGGCGTTCGGATCGTGTTGGGAGAGGGTCACCGCGGTGTCCGGTGGAACCCGAAAGTTGCCGACGTCCAGCATGACGGCACCATAGTGACGGGCTTCCATCACGGCCCCCTGCCGCGTAGTAACGGGACATGGGGGAGCGTCTCGGTCGGACCGGGTTGGTGGTCGTCCTGGTGGTGGTGGCGACATGCGCCGGAGTCGGAGCCGGGCTGTTGCAGCGTCCGACTCTGCCCGTCGGTCTCACGTCGATGCCAGCCGGTCCCGACACAGACAGCTGCGGCCGTGGATGTGCACGTGGCGGGATGGGTGGTGTCCCCCGGTGTCGTCTCCATTCCTGAAGGGTCCATCGTTGCCGATGCCGTGGCGGCTGCCGGGGGCATGCGGACCGGGGCGGCAGCCGAGACGCTGAACCTGGCGGCGCCCGTGGCGGACGGTGACCAGATCGTCGTCCCCGGGCCCGGAGACAAGACGTCATCCGGGGCACCGGGATCTCCCGGGGTCGGCGGTGGACTGCTCTCGCTGAACACGGCCACCGCCGATGAGCTCCAAGAGCTCCCGGGGGTGGGCCCGGTGCTGGCCGAGCGGATAGTCAGCCATCGCGACGCCGTCGGGCGGTTCGATACCGTCGAGGACCTGCTCGAGGTCTCCGGGATCGGTGAGGCCAAGCTCGCGGCGCTGCGCGACCTGGTCCGCCCATGACAAGGTCCCACCCGGCGTTCCCTCCGAGGGTCTCGTGGCCGTGGATCGCCGCTGCGGTCGCCGTCTGGATGGTGACGGCCCTGGCGGGAGGCAATCCGCCTCCGGTGACGGCGGGGCGATTCGAGGGCGAGGTGACGGTGCGTAGCGAGCCGAAACAGGGTCGGTTCGGTCCGTGGGCGCTCGTCGAGGTCGATGGGGCTGCTGCTGTTCACGGAGCTCGACCAACAGGTTGGGCGCGGAGACCGGCTGTGGCTACGAGGTGTCATCCGCCCCGGTGCCGGGTCGGTGGGTGGACGTGAGTACTCCGGCGAGCTCTCGATCGGTGTGATCGAGCGACACGTGGAATCCACGTTCGTCCCGCACGTCGCCGGACGTGAGATTCGCCGACGGGTTACGGAGCAACTCAGCCTCGGTTCCGAAGGCCGTGGCCTCCTCGCCGGCTTCCTGATCGGCGACACCGATGATGTCTCCGATCTCGACATGGAGGCGATGCGTCGCAGCGGGCTCGCCCATTTCGTCGCGGTCTCGGGGTCGAATGTCGCTCTCTTCCTGGGGCTCCTGGCCGTGTTGACCGGCCCCCTCTCGTGGGGCCCGCGCCGGCGAGCCGTGATCGGACTGCTCGGGCTTCCCCTCTATGCGGCAGCGACCGGTTTCGAGCCCTCGGTGATGCGTGCTTCGGCGATGGCCGGCATCGCCCTGGCCGGTCGTCTCGCGGGTGTCGTGCTCGAGGCCTGGCAACTCCTCTCCCTCGCCGTTGTCGGTCTCGTCCTGGCCGACCCGGCTTTGGTGAGCAGCCTCGGCTTCCAACTCTCGGTTGCCGCCACCGCCGGAGTCCTGGTCGGCGCACGTTGGCCGGTGGAAGGACGATTGCGAAGAGCCGTCGCGGTGGCGATGGGGGCGCAGCTGGCGGTTGCCCCGCTGCTGTTGGCCGGATTCGGCTCGGTGCCCCTGCTCTCACCGGTGGCGAACCTCATAGCTGCCCCGCTGGTCACGGGCGCCACGCTGCTCGGTGCGAGTCGGGGTTCTCGGCCCGTCATTCTTGGTCGGGCCCGCCGGCATGGCTGGCTTCGCTCGTATTGCATCTCGCCCGAGGGGCATCCGGTTGGCCCCAGGTTGGTGCGGCGACACTCTTCGGGCTCCTAGTGGTCGCGACCCTCTTGGTCCTTTTCCCGTCGTGGCGCCCGGTCGTCTGTGCGCTGGCCGCGGTGGGGGTCACGTTCGTCGTGGTGTCGTCGGGCGGTCGGCCGGCGGCAGGGACGGTGACCGTCCTCGATGTCGGCCAGGGCGACGCCGTGTTGCTCAGTGGGGGAGAGGGGCTCTACGCCCTGGTGGACGGTGGCCCTGATGCTGCCGTGCTGATGGATCGCTTGCGCACCAATGGTGTCGGAGCGGTCACCCTGATGGTGCTGACCCATGTCCACGCCGACCACGCCACCGGCTTGCTCGGCGTGGTCGAGCGAATGCCAGTCGTCGAGATCTGGTGGCCGCCGGGTCCTCACGAGACCGAATCATCGAACGAGCTCCTGGCCGCGGCGAAGGCTCGAGGCATCCCGATCGTCGAGCCGCCGCCCGGTCGAGTCCGGCAGTTCGGAACGCTCGCTCTGAGGGTCGAGGGGCCCGTTCGCAGATATGAGAGCGCCAACGATCAGTCCATCGTCCTCACGGTCACCGGCCAGGCACGGACGATGCTCCTCACCGGGGACATCGAGCGATTCGCCCAGGCTGACCTGGCAGGTCTCCATGCCGACGTGCTCAAGGTCCCCCATCATGGTGGCGGCACCTCGGACCCGCGCTGGCTGGCCGCGGTGGGTGCCGATCTCGCGGTGATCCCGGTCGGCGGGAACGACTTCGGCCACCCGGCGGCGGAGGTGGTGGACACCTTGCAGAGAGGCAGGAGCCCGGGTCTTGCGCACCGATCACGACGGGAACGTGGTCATCGACCTCAATCACCCCGACATGGGAAGACAACGACCGCGTCGGGTGCCTACGGTGCAACGCAGCACCGCGGTGGGACAGGAAGGCGAAATGCAGAGGACGCACGGCCGTGCCGGCCACTGAGGAGAGGGTCTGAGCATGCACGTGTTGCTCGTCGGTGAGATGGGTGTGGGAAAGACGACGGTCGGCACCCGGCTCGCCGCCCGACTGGGACGTGACTTCCTCGACTCCGACGCGGTCATCGAGGAGTCGTTCGGCCAGACGGGCGCCGAGATCGCCGGAGAGGACGGCGTGGCCCGCCTCCATGTCATCGAGCTCGAGACCTTCCTCGACATGGCAGACCGCGCCGAGGAGGCCGTGATCGCCCCGGCTGCGAGCGTGGTGGACGATGAGCGTGGCCGTGATCGGCTCGCCGAGCAGTTCACCGTTTGGCTCATCGCCGACCCCGCGGTGACTGCCGAGCGCAGCCGGCGCCAGGGACACCGCCGCCCCTACGACACCGGTGAGCGCGACCGACTCTGGGAGGGGCGATCTTCCCATCTCGAGCGGATCGCGGCGATGGTGGTCGACACCGGGAAGTCGTTCGCCCGACGAGGCGGTGGACGAGATCGTGGCCCGACTCGAGGACGCCGGATTGGCGGCAGCTGCCGAGGGTCAGAAGCCCGCGTAGAGACGACGTGCGTGTCCCGCAGGGTCGCGGTAGTACTCGTCGGGGTCGACGTCGAGGGTGAGGGTGCGTTTGGGCAGGGACACGAGGGGTGAGCCGGCAATGAACGAGGCAACTGCATCGGCATGAGGTTTCAGCGATCCGTCGGGCCGAACCAGACCGAAATGCCGCTCGTGTCGCGCCCCGTTGTCGTCACATGGCGGCCGGTTCCAGAGGTCGGGTGAGTAATCGGCGAAGCACCAGAGGAATGCACCCGTGGCGCCGACCTCGACCAGGCGGGGGAGTGTCGCCTCGACGTATGCGGCGAAGTCTTCCTCCGCCGCCATGAATTGGGAGCGCTGCCGACCGTAGGACTGCCACTCCCAGGTGGTCGATGGCCCCCGGTCAGGCGTCGTGCAACCGCCCCACTCTTCGGCGAGGCAGGGCATCCCGCTGAGTGCGGTGACCAGGGCGCAGAGGTAGGGGACGAAGTCGGGGTCCAGCGGGCCGTTGGCCCATGGCACGTACATCGGATACCCGTGCATCACCGCGGTGTCGCTCGCCGCGAAGACCTGATCGACCCGCAAGCCGTTGTCTTCGAAGAGGCTGGCCGTGTGGAGCCCGGTGGTGACCGGATGAACCGGATCCAGAGCCCGGACCAGATCGGTCATCTCCTCTACCCAGGAACGTCCGGCTGCCGACGATGCGGGCCAGGCGAAGAGGTCGGGCTCATTGCCCAGGTTCCACATCCAGATGGCCTCGTGGTCGGCGAGCGTGCGGACCACGGTGTCGAGGAGGAGACGCTCGGCTTCGAGTGCGATGGGGTCGTGGAACATGTTTCGGTACGACGACTCGACGACCCGTCCGCGGCTGACCACCTGACGCACGTGTGGGGAGACGTGCTGCGCGGAGTCGTGGTCGAGCAGCCATCGGGGAGCCCAGTTAGGCCCGCTCATGTGACCTGTGAAGAACGTGACGTCGAGACCGAGTCGCCGTGCGGCGGCGATGTCACACACCTCGACCAGATGCCGCAATGCCGTCGGGTCGACCTCGTCGGGAGAGGGCTGGAAGTCGTCCCACAGGAGGAAGATGCGAACCACATCCATGCCCAAGGCTGCGATCACATCGAATTCGTCCGCGACCTCGACGGGATCGAAGTCTGACCACCAGTACATCGCCTTGCGGCGTGGCCAGTAGTTGACACCGGTCAGAAACGGTGTCGGGGTCATCGGGCGACTCGACTTCAGATCCACGTCCAGGGAGCATAACTGAAAGCGCTTTCCATTCCTTGTGAACAAATACACATGGGAAATGCTTGACAGCATTGGAAATCATTCGATATGTTGAGAGCGCTTTCAAGGAGGACCCCGCCGCAATGGCGCGCACGCTGGATGATCTGGCTGAGCTGAGTGGAGTGTCGCGAGCGACGGTCTCCCGGGTCATCAACGGCGGTTCCGTCTCTCCCCAAACCCGGCAGAAGGTCCTCGACGTCCTGGAGACGACCAACTACCGCCCCAACCTCGCCGCTCGGAACCTGGCGAGCGGCCGTTCCGGTGTGGTCGGTGTCGTCATGCACGTCGCTGCTCCGGTCACCTTCGGGGACGCCTACTTCTCCCAGCTGCTCACCGGCATCTGTGACTCCCTCACCTCGTCGGCTGCGGGGATGATGTTGTGGCTGGGCAACCGCACCAAGGAGGAGACCCTCGACAACATCCTCGGGATGGGGATGCTCGACGGCGTCATCGTCACCGCCGACACCATCGACGACCCGCTGGTCGACGGTCTCCGCGCCTCGGACCTCCCTGTGGTCCTGGTCGGGCATCGGCGTGCCGACCGAGATGCCAGCTATGTCGACGTGGATCACGAGGCCGCCGCCGGGGCCATCACCGATCACCTCGTCCAGTCGGGCCGTCGCGACCTCGTCCACATCGCCGGGCGACCGAACAGCGTCTCGGGGCGCGATCGGGCCCTCGGGTTCCGCAATGCGATGCGGCGTGCCGGGCTCGACTCCGACGGAGCGGTGGTGAGCGGCGACTACACCGACGAGAGCGGCTATCTGGCCGTTCGCCAGATGATCGAGGAAGGCCGCTTCTTCGACGCCGTCTTCTGTGGGAACGACAACAGCGCCCGGGGTGCCTACCGCGCCCTGTTCGAGGCAGGGCGGCGAATCCCCGACGATGTCGCCGTGGCCGGATTCGACGATCTCGACTTCGCGGCGCAACTCGACCCGCCGCTGACCACCGTGCGCCAGGGCGTCGGCGACATCGGGCACGAGAGTGCCCGCACCCTTTTGAGTCTTCTCGAGAACCCGGACAGCGGGCCGCGCCGTGTGCTCCTCCCCACCGAATTGGTGGTGAGGGGGTCGACGGCATGAGCTACGTCGGGCAAACGAGAGGCAACGAGCCCGGGCGACGCCCGGGTCGGCCGGATCGGGCCGGGGCCCGATCAGACAGCAAGAGGAGGAGTACCAACCGCTATGAAACGATGGAAGAGCTTCGCCGTGGTGGTGGCTCTGATGATGTTTGTCGCAGCCTGTGGAGGAGGCGGCGAATCATCTGATACCACCACCGACGGCGGAACGGATACCACCGAAGGGGCCACGGAGACCACACAGGGCTCCACGGGCACCACAGCAGATTCGAGTGGCTCCACAGACAAGGTTACCGTCCGATGGTTCATCGGTCTCGGTGCCGGTGGGCAACCAGAGCAGGAGCAGGCGCAACGTGACGTCGTCGAGGCGTTCAACTCGTCACAGGACGAGATCGAGCTCGTCATCGAGATCGTCGAGAACGACGTCGCCTACGAGACACTCGCCACCCAGATCGCATCGGGCAATGCGCCCGACATCATCGGCCCGGTGGGCCGGGACGGGTCCAACGAGTACGCCGGCCTGTATCTGGACATAGAGCCATTCGCCAACGAGGTCGACACCTCGATGTGGGAGTCGGCGGCGATCGAGAACCAGCGCGAGCCCGATGGCACGCTGGTCGGGCTGCCCTTCGCCTCCTACCCGTCGGTGTTGTACTACAACCGCGACCTCTTCGACGAGGCTGGTCTGCCCTATCCGCCCGCTGAGTACGGCGCGGATGGCACCGCCACCTACGGCGAAGGGACCGAGTGGGAAGGTCCGTGGGACTACGCGAAGGTGAGGGAGATCGCAGAGATCCTCACCGTCGATGGCAACGGAGTCGACGCCACCGATCCGGCATTCGATCGGACCAGCACCGTGCAGTGGGGCTTCCACTGGCAGTGGACCACCCGCATATTCCAGAACGGCTCCTACTGGGGCGCCGGTTACCCGGTGGCGGATGACGGCAGCGCCGACATCCCCGCCGTCTGGGAAGAGGAGTGGCAGTGGTGGCACGAGAACATCTGGGACCTGGGCATCTCACCGAGCCAGGAGCAGATGGACGCAGTCGGTGACAACGTCTTCCAGACGGGGAACCTGGCCATGGCCGGCACCCACTTCTGGTACACGTGCTGTATTGCCGACGAGGCCAACGACATCACCGGCGACTTCTGGGACATGGCCGCCTTGCCCTCGAATGGCGGCGCGGTGACGGCGAACATGCATGCGGACACCTTCCGGATCCTCGCTTCGACCGAGCATCCTCAGGAGGCGTTCGACACCATGTACCACCTGCTGACGGAAGCGGCGCTACCGCTGCTCTCCGCCTACGGCGCCGTTCCCGCCGACCCGTCGCTGACCGCCGACTACCTGGCCGGGCTCGACGAGCGCTATCCCCAGGGTGTGAACTGGCAGGTCGGCTTGGACGGGGCGGCGTTCGCCGACGACCCGAGCCACGAGGCCGCCGTCCCCGGATGGGGCGAGTACAAGGTGCGACTGGGCGAGTTGGAGAGCGCGATTCTCTCCAACGGAGACCTCGACCTGGCCGCCGAGGTGGCCACGGTCGAGTCGGACCTCACGGCCATCTTCGAGGCGAACGCCGAATAGGCAGTCGACCTCCGAATGACCGTCGACACTGGGAAGGGGGTGGCCGGCAGCCCGGCCACCCCCACCAGCCCTCGCAAATCGACCGGTCTCCTGGCGCGCCGCCGGGGGAGGATCGGGCTGTGGTTCGTCATGCCGTGGGTGGTGGGATTCCTCCTCTGGTACGCCATCCCTATGGCGGCGTCCCTGTGGTTCTCGTTCACCGACTTCAACCTCGTCAGCAACGAGCCCACTCAGTACATCGGGCTCGACAACTGGCAACGACTCTTCACCGACCCGGCGGTTCGCCAGTCGGCATGGAACACGATCGTCTTCGGTGCCATTGCTCTCCCCGTGGCGATCTTCTTCCCGATGTTCCTGGCATACCTGCTGGTGAGCAAGGCACTCAAGGCACGCGAGGGCTTTCGGGCCCTCTACTTCCTGCCTTCCATCATCCCCTTCGTGGCCGCCGTCTTGATCTTCGGCGGCATCTTCAACGGTCAGATCGGGTGGGTGAACAAGATGCTCGCCGTCGTCGGGATCGACGGGCCCTCGTGGTTCAACGACGAGTTCTGGGTCTACCCGTCGTTGGTGTTCATCGGGCTCTGGGGTGTCGGTAACGCGATGATCATCTTCATCGCCGGGATGAACTCGGTGCCTTCATCGCTCTACGACGCCAGCCGCATCGACGGGGCATCGGAGTGGCAGCTGTTCCGCCATGTCACCTTCCCGATCATCACCCCCGTCATCTTCTACAACCTGGTGATCGCCCTGATCGGGATCTTCAACTACTTCCTGGTCCCCTTCGTGCTCAACAACGGATCGGGCGACCCGAACGGGCGCACCCTCTTCTACGCCCTCTACTTCTTCCGCCAGGGTTTCCAGTTCTTCAACATGGGCTACGCCGCCACGCTCGGTTGGGCCCTGTTCGTCGTCGCCTTGATCATCACCGGCCTCCTCTTCTGGTCGGCCAAGTACTGGGTCTACTACGAGTACGAGGGATGAGATGACCGCCACACTCGAGAAGCCGAAAGGAGCGGAGGGCAAGGTGGTGGTCGCGGCGCCACCCGCCAAACGGCGATTCAACGGGTGGCTGGTCACCGGCATCACCGGCGCCATCCTCTTCATCTTCCTGCTCCCGCTGGCGTACATGGTCGTGACCTCGCTCAAGTCGGAGCAGATGATCACCAACCTCGCCGGGCCGATCCTTCCCAAGTCACCGGCGACCTTCGAATACGAGGGCGAAGCACTCGACATCTACACCGTGCCGATGCCCGACGGCTCGATCCGCGAGCTCGCGCTGTACCAGCCTCGCCGTGAGGTGTCTCAGTTCATCGACCCCGCCGACCCCGAGGCGGGGCTGATCGAGTGGGAGGGCAACTGGCGTCAGCTCGAGCCGGCCTACCAGCTCGACCCGCAGTGGGAGAACTACACACGGGCCTGGGACTTGATGGAGTTCCCCCTGCTGCTGCGCAACACGCTGGTCATCGCCGGTCTGGGCACTCTGGGAGCGGTCGCCTCCTCGATCCTCGTCGCCTATGGCCTGGCCCGGTTCCGGGTGCCCTTCGGCAGGTCGATCATGGTGGTGCTCATCGCCACGATCATCCTGCCCCGGTTCGTCACCCTCGTCCCCACCTACACCCTGTTCGTGCGTATCGGCTGGGTCGGGACATGGCTGCCCCTGATCGTCCCCCACTTCTTCGCCAACGCCTTCAATGTGTTCCTTTTGCGGCAGTACTTCCTGACCGTTCCAAAGGAACTCGACGAGGCCGCCACCATCGACGGCGCCGGTCCGTTCCGGACCCTGTGGTCTGTGATCCTCCCGCAGATGAAGCCGGCGATAGTGGCGGTCTCGCTCTTCCACTTCTACTTCGCGTGGAACGACTTCTTCGAGCCGATGATCTATCTGTCCACCCGACCAGACCTGCAGCCGATCTCGGTCGGGCTGCGCACGTTCAACACGCTGTACGACAGCCAGCCCAACCTCATCCAATCCGGCGCCATGCTGGCGTTGATCATCCCCGTGGTCGTGTTCCTCTTCGCCCAACGCATCTTTCTCCAGGGCATCGATCTCTCCGGAGTCCAGAAGTAGATTCAGATGGCCACAGAGCAGATGCCACAGACCCTGTCCCGACACGCCGATTTCCCGCCCGGCTTCCTCTGGGGCGTCGCTACCGCCGCCTACCAGGTGGAGGGCGCCTGGGACGAAGGGGGCAGAGGACCCTCGATCTGGGACACGTTCTCCCATACCCCGGGCAAGACCCGGAATGGGGAGAACGGTGACGTCGCCGTCGACCACTACCACCACTACGTCGAGGACGTGCAGCTGATGGCGGACCTGGGGGTCAACGCCTACCGGTTCTCCATCTCGTGGTCTCGTCTCATCCCCGACGGGAGCGGTGAGATCAACGAGGAAGGGCTGGCCTTCTATCGAGCCTTGTGTGAGGAGCTGTTGGAGCGGGGGATCACCCCTGCTGCCACCCTCTATCACTGGGACCTTCCCCAGGCACTCCAGGATCGCGGCGGCTGGCTCGACGAGGACTCCGTGGAATGGTTCGCCCACTACGCCCTGGTGGCGAAGACGGGTCTTGGGGACCTCGTGCGCAACTGGTCGACGCTCAACGAGCCGTGGTGCACCGCCTTCCTCGGCCACAGCGCCGGTGAGCACGCCCCCGGCATCACCGATCCCGCCTCGTCGTTCGTGGTCGCCCACAACCTGATGCTGGCCCACCACGCCGCGATCCGGGCCATGCGCGAGACCGAGCCGCGGGACGACGACCAACTCGGGATCGTGCTCAATCTCATCCCGGCATGGCCCGACACCGACAGCCCCGAGGACCAACTGGCCGCGGCCGGGGTCGACGCGGTGCAGAACCGGCTCTTCCTCGGCGCGATCATGGACGGCGTCTATCCCGATGAAGTGCTCGAGTACCACCGCCGCCATGGTCTGGAGACTCGTGTCGATCTCGACCGTCTTCGAGCGGCGGCCACTCCGATCGACTACCTCGGGATCAACTACTACAACATCAACCACATCAGACACGAGCCCGGTGCCAAACCGATGCCGGCCTGGCCCGGGCCACCGGAGGCGGCGTTCGCCCGGCCTCCTGGCGAGCTGACCGAGATGGGCTGGGGTGTCGAGCCGGAGGGCCTGGTCTGGATGCTGTCCCGGGTCGCCGCGGCCTACCCCGAGCTGCCGCTCATGATCATGGAGAACGGGGCTGCGTATCCCGACGAGGTCGCGTCCGACGGGAGCATCGACGACGTCCGGAGGATCGACTACCTGCGGGACCACATCGAGGCGATTCACACTGCCATCGAGAACGAGGTGAGGGTGGTGGGGTACTTCGTCTGGTCGCTGCTCGACAACTTCGAATGGTCGCGGGGATACTCGAAGCTGTTTGGCATCGTCCACGTCGATCGGGAGACGATGCGGCGGACCGTCAAGGCCAGCGGTCACTGGTACCGCGACTTCCTCTCCGGCTGAGCCTCGTAACCTGCCCCGGTGGCTGAAACCCTCCGACTCGGCTCGCAGCAACTCGATCTGGGCGGGGTGACCCATGTCATGGGGGTCATCAACCTCTCCCCGGACTCCAAGAACACCCACACCGTCGCCAACTCGCCCGACGACGCCGTCCTCATGGCCGACCGCTACCGGCGCTGGGGGGCGACGATCGTCGACGTCGGTGGCCAATCGTCGCATCTGGACAATCCGACCATCGCTGCGGGAGCCGAGGCGGCCCTGGTCGTGCCCGCCGTGGAGCGTCTGGTCGGTGATGGCCACCTCGTCTCCGTCGACACCTGGAAGCCAACCGTCGCCGCAGCCGCGGTCGCTGCCGGAGCAGTGATCGTCAACGACACCGGGGGCATGACCGACCCGGAGATGCGGGAGGTGGTCGCGGGCACGGGCGTCGCCGCCGTGGCGGTCTACGTCGAGGGGGCCAATCCTCATGACGTCGACACGGTGGAGATCAGAGGCGACAAGGCCGAGCACACCGCCGAGATGTTTCGAGGGCTCATCGAGGACCTGAGCGACGAGGGCATCGACAATGTGATCATCGACCCGGGCATCGCCCTCAACTATCGGGGCGACTACGAGGCGTACTCGCGGATGCAGCTGGAGGTCATGGCCGGGTCGAGTCATCTCACCGCTCTGGGCAAGCCGGTGCTGATGCCGATCCCACGCAAGCGTGATGGGCACCGTCTCGCGGTGTACATCGGGCTGGCTGTCGAGCACGGCGCCGACATCATCAGGGCTCACGACGTGGCCATGGCGTGTGACATCGTTCGTCTTTTTGGTCGCACCCCGCGACTACGTTGACACCATGGCGTTGATGGTGATCGCCGGGCCGGCGAGTCCGGGACCGGGGGAGCGGGAGCAGAT
Source organism: uncultured bacterium (assembly GCA_963751005.1). Lineage (GTDB taxonomy): Bacteria > Actinomycetota > Acidimicrobiia > Spongiisociales > ZC4RG35 > JANQRA01. Next base: position 1,799,549 of record CAVVSY010000004.1, on the reverse strand, counting down.
GCTCGAACTCGCGGCGAAACACCTGGTCAGCAGGGGTGTGGAGCACTCCGACGTGGTCAGGGTCGATGTCCCCGGCCGCGGTGCCGGTGAGGCAGGGGAGACCGCCCTGCGCAACGAGCTCGAGCCGATGATCCCGTTGCTGCAGTCTGGCTCGCTCTTCGGCGAGTCGGTCGGGTTGGAGCTGGTCGATGCCCAGAATCTGCAGAAGGTCGAGCTCGACATGCTGGTCGAGCTGTTGAGGGGAGCCGACCTCGCCACCATCGAAGTCGTCATGGTCTACGGCGGAGCCGTCCCCAAGGCGATCAAGAACCTGGCGGGCGAGTCGTTGTCGGTGACCAAGATGTGGGAGCGCCAAGCCGCCCAATGGCTCGACGCGGAGATCCGCGACCGCGGTCTCGACATCGATCGCTCGGGGGCGGCCGCCTTGATGAAGCGGTTCGGCACCGACACCGCCAGCATGGGCCAAGCTCTCGACCAGTTGGAAGAGAGCTCGGGAAAGATCACCGCGGACAAGATCCTCGATCGTTTCAAGAACCGTCCCGACGAGCCGGCATGGAACATCACCGATGCCATTGCCAAGGGCGACGTCGGCACCTCGTTGCGCCGGCTCTCCGACTTCCTGGTCCATGGTCACCCTCTGGTGTATCTGGCCGCGTTGGAATCAGACCTGAAGAAGCGGGCCTTGGCAGCGACAGCTCCCGACCAGGCGACTCTTCAGTCGTGGGTGGGCGGCTCGGAGCGTCAGGTGGCCCGGCTGTGGGGGCAGCGGGGCAAGGTGCGGGAGTCTTCGCTACGTCGGGCCCAGCAGGCCCTGGTCCGGGCCGACCGGGTGGTCAAGACCCAACCCGAGGAGGTGCATCGGGTGACCCTAGAGCGTCTCACCGTCGCCTTCTGCCGCTGGTACGGCTGACCGGGCTTGGGATAGCGCATATTGCCGGATAGCGCGCGGTGGATTTGGACGTTTTTCAGATTGGTGGGCGCGCGTTATGGGCGGGTTCAGTCTCTGCCGTCTTTGTAGCTGGACCGGGTGTTCGTCAGTTGCATAGGGTGTTGCGTGGTGGAACATCGTGGCTTCTTTCTGATCGCTGACATCACCGGCTATACGACCTATCTGAATGAATCCGAGTTGGAACATGCTGGGCAGACGCTGACCGACCTCTTGGAGTTGGTGGTGGAGCAGACGCGACCTCCGATGACTGTCACTCAACTGGAGGGTGACGCCGTCCTGAGCTACGCCTTCGCAGAAGGATTCGTGACCGCTCAGACCTTTCTCGAGAGGATCGAAGAGACGTATGTCGAGTTCCGACGTGCGATCGACCTGAAGGTCCTCAACAACACATGCAAATGCCAGGCTTGTGCGAACGTCTCGGCTCTCGACCTGAAGTTCTTCGTTCATTACGGATCATTCGCCATCCAGCCGGTCGGCAATATCAGACAGCTCGTGGGGGCCGATGTGAATCTGGTCCATCGTTTGCTCAAGAATTCGGTCACGGCCGACACCGGACTGCGGGCCTATTTGTTATTGACTGAGTCAGCGGTCGACGCTCTCGGTGTGGATTCGGGCGCAGAGGGAATGGTCGCTCATCGGGAAATCGTGCCTGACTTTGGAGAGACCTCAGTCACGGTCAAGGACATGCATCCAGTATATGAAACGACCAAGCAGCTCCGACGAACCTTCTATGTCACCGAAGACGTTCTTATGACATTGGCCACTGACATTCCGATGCCGATCGAACACGTTTGGAACTATGCGAACCAGTCTGAGTTTCGGAACCTCATCATCGGCTCCGACAGGTACGAGGTGCTGGACCGGAAGAAGGGACGGGTAGCGGCGGGCAGCACATATCAGTGTTACCACGGAAGGATGATCGTCACCCAGCTGGTATTGGACTGGTTTCCCTTTGACCGTGTCGTGCTGCAACAGCTGATTCCGATGCCTGGGAGAAGACCCACCCAAACGATCATCGATCTGCAATTTGAGCAGATCGACGAGGGCACACGGTTAAGTCAGACGGTAACAAAGCCGACAGGTCCCCTCTTTCAACGCTCATTAGCCAAGATGATGATGACAGCCAGACGAGGCCGCGCACAGGCCGACATGGACGAGTTCCGAGAACGAATCGTTGAGGATTACAAAGCCCACCGCCAGCATCAGGAAACCGACCGGGGATCTCTCTCTTCACGTATCGAAGCCGCCACTTCCGCCAGCTTCGAAGACAACCAGGCCGGTCCGGAGGGTTGAAGGTCTTGTTCGAAGAGCGGCCGGGGGTTATCTTTTTAGATGTCGCCTAGCCGGATATACCCACCGAGACCTAGCGGCCTCACCGCAACACGGACACCAGGAGCCTGCCGTAGCATCGCCAGAGTCTCCTCACTCGGTGTCCCGTAGATCTCGAATTCGTACGTCTCGAGGAATTCATTCGCCTTACCGCTTCGGTCGGCGGCGCCGATCATGTGCGCGTCCATCGCATCGGCGTCCGGGAAGACGTGAACGAAGTGGACGTCCGTTCCCTCTTCGTTGACGTATCCGCATTGAAGAACCGTCCCCGGCTTCTCTGCCCGAATCACCGGAAACATCTCCCGGCTGAATTCCTGCAACGCTTCTAATTTGCCTTCCTTGACCTTGCTGTGGCTTATGAAGACGATCGGACCGAACATCGGTGGTTACCTCGAATTGCGTGGGTTTAGCCTTCCAACAACCGTTTCAGGTTGTCGAGAAACTGGACATTGCGGCGACGGACCATCACCTTCATCACGGGACTCATCAAAGTCATGAGCCCACTCGTCTCGATCTGGATGCGGCGCGTGATTCTCGTCCCACCATTCGCCTCGTCAAAGACGTGAGTCAGTTCTGGCTTCATGTTGCCCATGTCTGACCGCGAAACGATCCGACGGCCAAGCTCAAACTTCACTATTTCGACTGTCCCCTCAGGTGGGGACATCGGCTGTGATCTGAACTCAACCCGATAATTAGTGCCTTCTCTGACGTCGCCCTCGGTTAGACGCTCCACCTCGAGAATGTCGGTATGCCACCGCGGCTCATTTTCCATATGGGCCACAAAAGCGAACACCTCATCAACGGGGCGTTCCACAGTTGTTGCAACCGTCACATCGATCATCCCTCGGCTCCTCGCCGTCGGATCGCCACCAATCGGTGCAGTTGACATCATTGGCGTCGGACCTACAAATCTACCCATCGGTTCCCCGGGAATCAGAGACGTATTCCGTCGCGCCCGTAACAACGATTCGGTAGCGGAGCCGCCCATATCTGGCAGCGTCCGATATCGGCACCTCCAGAGTGGTCCTGTTTGACGGCCCTGACCAGCATTGGTGTCCATCAGATGCGCGCGTACGAGGACCAACGTAAGATAGGCTGCGAGCTTTCAAGGGGGCCGTCGCTTCGGCGCAGTGAACGTGGAGGGCAGACGAATGGCGATCAAGTCAATCGTCGAGATGAAGGCGAAGCCCGGAAGGCGCGACGAGCTGTTGAGCACGCTGCAGCAGATGTCAGCCGGCGATGCGCCGGGCTTCATCGCCGCGGAGCACTACCGCAACGTCGAGGATGAAGACACCGTCATCGGTATCTACGACTGGAAGTCGAACGAGGAGCGTGTGGCCTGGTCACAGTCGCTCGACCCTGGCACGCGGGAACAGTTGCTGGAATTGCTCGCAACGCCCATGCGCATCGTTCTGGCTGATCACATCGAATAGACACGACGGCACCATGCCCACTGTCGGAAGGGGGACTGCGCCGGCGATCGCATGCTGAACCCACGGCGTCCGAGGGGCCAATACTGCGGCCGCCTACCCAGTAGACACCGAACCGCACTGAACCCCGACAGATCAACAATTCTGGGCGGATTTCGAGCAATTCAGGAGGTGCGCGATATCGGCACATATGCGTGGGCCTTCCACCACTGATGATTACGTATTACAATATTGTCTGATGTGGAAATCCACCGCTCCGCTCGCTAGCACAGCATCACCGACACAGCCATTCACCACGCCCTTGAGCACGCCATCACCGTCTTCGACCTCGAACCAGACGCCGACCCACCAAGAGTGCTCGCTATCGGACCCGATCTCGCCGGGAACCTGCTGGAGATCATCTGGCTCGAACTCGAGGACATCAATCTCGTGATCCACGCCATGCCACTTCGCGCCCAGTTCTACGACTTGTTGGCACAAACACCGGAGGACATGCCATGAGCCACCCGAAGCAACACCGGACTCGTAGCGGTCGCACCCTCACCGACGAGGACATCGATGCCATCGCCCGCGGGGTCGAAGAAGCCGACTACGACGTTGAGGCTCTCAATACCCGACGGCGTGGGCGACCCCCCATGGGCTCAGGACCGGCAGATGTAGTCCCGGTAAGGATCGACCCAGAGCTGCGCGAAGCGATCGAAGCCCGTGCCGAGGCCGATCACACCACAACGAGTGAGATCATCCGAGAAGCCTTGCGGCGCTTCCTCGACGTGGCGTAGTGGCTGAGCACCTGGCGCAGAACAACTGATCTCGGGCGATAACGCTCATATCCGGAAACCACGCATCGTGGCACTGATGGGGCAGGCGACGGAACGTGATGGTGGTCGAGCAGTGTCTCCCGGATACGCTGCTTCGAGTGCCTGAGAAGCTGCGATATGAGATCGACTTGTCGAATCCGTCCCGTCTCCAGGGTCAGAAGTCGGTCTTCATATCAGGACAATCACATCGGGCGACCTCGTTGGTCTTGCCAGGCTCATGCTCGATGCATACGTCGGCACCATCGATTATGAGGGCGAAAACCTCGATGACGCCGTGGAAGAGGTCCGGTCGTTCCTGGAGGATCCCGATTCGCTGCTCGACAGGTCCTACATCGTGGTGGATAACGAGGAGATCCTCTCTGCAGTCCTCGTTTTGATGTCGCAGGGTCAGCCCTTCATTGGCTATGTGATGACTGTTCCCTCACACAAGAAACAGGGGCTGGCGCGACTCGTAACCACGTGCGCCATAAAGCGCCTCGCCGACGATGGCCACGAAAAGGTCGCCCTCTACATAACCGACGGCAACACGCCCTCGGAGAACCTCTTCTGCGCTATCGGTGCTGTTCAGGTCGGACCCTGACCCGCTCGATATCGAGATTCCCGATCGGAAACGCCGATATCTGAGACCGCCCGCTGTCGGCACATCCTGCTCAGCTCAGCTTGCCGCCGAAAGCCAGTCTCCGAGCAGTGAGATCGAGGCGGTTCCCTGTCATTTCTGTCACACCCGGTTTGTACGTTGATAGGTAGCGGGGGTTGGCAGAGAATCTGTCGGCGTCGAGTCATATCGTCGGATGGATGAGGGATTGGGGATGAGAGACCAGGACGGTTTCGCCATTGGAGCCGGGAGGGGATCGAGGCATGAGCCAATTGCGGTCGCTGATCTCCGAGGTCACATCGTTCGACCCTTCCGAGCTCTCCTCGTCTGAGCTCGCCGCCGAGATCAACGAGGCGCTCCGTGGCCAACAGCAATTGGAGGTCGCCGTTGCCGGATGGATGAAGGTTCTCGCCGACCGTGGCGGCCATCACGACTTGGGCTACTCGTCACCCATGGCGCTGCTCGTCGACCAGGCCAGGGTGTCGCCCGGCCATGCGCGACGGATCGTCGCCTTTGGCAACGCTCGGGAGCGAGCACCCCACGCCCACAACGCCTGGTCCGACGGTCGACTGTCGACCGACCAGGCCACCCATCTGTTCCGAGCGGCCGAGGCGGTGCCCGACGAGTACCCGGAAGCCGAAGAGCGGCTGGTCGAGATCGTGGAGCGTCTCGATGCCGTGGACACCGGGAAGGCGGTCGAGTATTGGCGGCAGGCGATGCAAGGCCCCGGCGATCTCGGCGCTAGCCGACACCGGCTGCGGCGGGGTTTGTCAGGGTCGTGGCTGTTGGATGGAATGCTCAAGGTGGATGGCTGTCTCACCCCGCTGGCGGGAGAGGCGTTCCTGGCAGGTCTCGACGCCAACATGCCACCTCCCCGGGACGGCGACACCAGAACCCCCCGACAACGCAGACATGACGCTCTCGAAAACATGACCAGGGACTGGCTCGACAACGGCACCACCCCACAAACCGGTGGCGAGAGGCCTCACGTCAGTCTCCACACCGACCTCGAAGCACTTCAAGGCATCGCCGGCGGCCTCCACGAGACCGAGACCGGAACCATCATCGATGTCGACAGCCTTCGGATGGTGGCCTGTGACTGTTCACTCACACGGATCGTCTTCGGACCCGACTCAGAGATCCTCGATGTCGGACGCAAGACCAGGGTTTGGAGCTCGGCGCAACGAAAGGCGATCATCGCCCGGGACCGCCACTGTCAAGGACCGGGATGTCGGGCAAAGCCCCGGCATTGCGACATCCATCATGTCGAGCACTGGGCGGATGGAGGGCCTACCACCATCGAGAACGGACAACTCCTCTGCCGGTCGTGCCATACCCAGCAGCATCTCGAAGAGCGCTTCAAACGGAGACTCGGGTCACGAACCTAGGGGTGGGTCTTCCCCACCACCCCGGCGAGGAACGACAGCTACTTGGAGATGGAAGCGGCGAGACGCGACTTCTTGCGAGCCGCGGTGCGGGAGTGCAGGACACCCTTGCTGGCAGCGGCATCGATCTTCTTCTGAGCGCTGCGGAACAGCTCGTCGGTGGGTTCGCCGGCGGCAGCGGCCTGCTCGACCTTCTTGATGCTGGTCTTCATGTCGCTGACGATCGACTTGTTGCGCTGCCGGCTGGTCTCGTTCTGCCGATTCCGCTTCTTCTGTGACTTGATGTTGGCCATATTGGAACGTGTGAAACTCAACTAGTGGTTGGATAATCGGGACGGTGGGCGAACCCGTGTCCCGGGAGCGCAAGAGTAGCAGTGGCCGGTTCGAAGGTACAATGCACCGGCCCACGCCTCTCTCATGACCGATCAAACGCGCGATTCGCAACTTCTCGATCATCGCACACATCGACCACGGCAAGTCGACCCTGGCCGATCGCCTCCTCGAGAGGACGGGGGCGGTGAGCCGCACGCGAGATGCGGGAGCAGCTCCTCGACACCATGGATCTCGAACGCGAACGCGGGATCACGATCAAGGCACAGACGGTTCGTCTGGAACACACCGCCAACGACGGCACCAGCTACGTGATCAACCTGATCGACACCCCGGGTCACGTCGACTTCTCCTACGAGGTGAGCCGCTCGCTGGCTGCATGTGAAGGAGCCCTTCTCCTGGTCGACGCGGCTCAAGGAGTCCAGGCGCAGACGTTGGCCAACTCGTATCTGGCCATCGACGCCGGTCTGGAGATCATCCCCGCGATCAACAAGATCGACCTCCCGGCCGCCGACGCCGACCGTGCCGCCTCCGAGGTCGTCGGTGTCATCGGGGGATCGGCGGACGACGTCCTCCGCATCTCGGCCAAGACCGGGCAGGGCGTCGACGAGCTTCTCGAAGCCCTCGTCGCCGAGGTTCCCCCACCGCAGGGTGATCCCGACGCCCCGCTCCGGGCACTGGTGTTCGACAGCTACTTCGACGCCTACCGCGGGGTCGTTTGCTACGTGCGCATCGTCGACGGGCGTCTCGACACCGGCGACGGCGTCCGCTTCATGGCGACGCGGCGAGGTTCACGACGCCAACGAGATCGGGTTCCTCACCCCGAAAGCCAAGCCGGTCGCCTCGCATGGGCCCGGGGGAGGTGGGATATCTGATCACCGGGGTCAAGGAGATCGACCGGATCAAGGTGGGCGACACCATCACCAGCACCCGTCGGCCCGCCGAGACACCTCTCCCCGGATACTCCGAGCCCAAGCCGATGGTGTTCTCCGGGTTGTTCCCCACCGACGGCGACGACTTCGAGAAGCTGCGCGAAGCATTGGAGAAGCTACGGCTCAACGACGCGTCTCTCGCCTGGGAGCCGGAGACCTCGAAGGCCCTCGGGTTCGGATTCCGTTGCGGCTTCCTCGGTCTGCTCCACATGGAGATCGTCAGGGAGCGTCTCGAGCGCGAGTACGACCTCGACCTCGTGGCCACGGCGCCTTCGGTCGCATATCGGGTGCGTCTGACCGATGGGAGCGAGCGTGAGATCAAATCCCCCCAGGACCTCCCCGAGCCCACGGAGCGCACCGCGATCTTCGAGCCCTATGTCAAGGCGATGATCCTGACGCCGACCGACTACGTCGGGCCGATCATGGAACTGGCCACGGCACGCCGGGCCGTCGTGGGCAACATGACCTATCTCAGCCCGGAGCGGGTCGAGCTCGACTTCGACATCCCGCTGGGCGAGATCGTCTTCGACTTCTTCGACGTGCTCAAGTCGAAGACCAAGGGCTATGCCTCCCTCGACTACGAGCCTTCCGGGTACAAGGAAGGGGACCTGGTCAAGGTGGACATCCTGCTCAACGCTCAGCCGGTCGATGCGTTCTCGGCGATCGTCCACCGGGACCACGCCCAGGAGTACGGCAAGAAGATGACGTCCCGACTCGCGCACGCTCATTCCGAGACAGCTCTTCGACGTGCCCATCCAGGCAGCGATCGGTGGCCGGGTCATCAGCCGGGAAACCGTCAAGGCCACTCGCAAGGACGTGACCGCCAAGTGCTACGGCGGCGACATCAGCCGCAAGAAGAAGCTCCTCAGTCGGCAGAAGGAGGGCAAGAAGCGCATGAAGATGGTGGGCTCGGTGGAGGTGCCTCAGGAGGCGTTCGTGGCTGCCCTCAGGGTCGACGACGAGTCATGACACCCGCCGCGGCGGACGCTTTCGCCACGGCAGCGGCCGCCTACGTCCACATCCCGTTCTGTGCCCGGGTCTGTCCCTACTGCGACTTCGCGGTGGTGGCAGGGCGTGACGATCTAGCCGAGCGGTATGTATCCGCCCTGATCGCCGAGATCGACTCATCCCCGCCGTGGCGGTCCTTGGACGCGGTCTTCTTCGGCGGGGGCACGCCGAGTCATCTCGACCCTCGTCTCCTCGGTTCCATACTCGACGCGCTGTCCGATCACCACGGATTCGCTGCTGACGTCGAGTTGACCCTCGAGGCCAATCCCGAGGACTTCGACTCGTCGCGGGCGGCGGAATTGGTCGGTGCAGGGTTCAACCGGGTCTCGTTCGGGGCGCAGAGCTTCGATGACGAAGTGCTGGTGAGTCTCGGACGCCGACACGAGGCATCGGCCATCGCCCGCTCGGTGACCACGGCTCGCTCGGCTGGGTTTCGATCGGTCTCGGTCGACCTGATCTACGGAACGCCTGGGGAGAGCGACGACTCCTGGGCCGAGTCGGTGGGAAGGCGCGGTCGGGCTCCAGATCGATCATCTGTCTGCGTATGCCCTCACCGTCGAGCGGGGCACGCCGCTGGGCCGAGCGGTCGCCACCGGTGCGCCCGGCCCCGATCCCGATGTCCAGGCCGATCGCTACGAGATGGTCGACCGGGTGGCTTCCGCCGCCGGGCTGGCTCGCTACGAGGTGTCCAACTGGGCACGCCCCGGGCAAGAGTGCCGTTACAACCTCACGGTGTGGGCCCAGGGGGAGTACGAGGGATACGGGAACGGGGCTCACGGGTTTCGGCAGGGACGCCGTTATCGCAATCACCGAAAGCTCGACGTCTACATGGAGCGGATCGAGTCGGGTCTATCTCCTGGGGCCGGAGAAGACCGGATCGAGGGTTGGGATGCCGAGCTCGATCGTCTCTTCGTGGGTCTCCGCCGTCAGGTCGGGGCGGCATCCGGTCCCGGCACGGAGGCATTGCTGACCAGCGACGAGGGCCGGTCGTTGCTAGCCGCCGGCGTGATCGAGTCCACCGGAGGCCGGCTCTTGGTGAGCCGACCGCTGCTCACCGATGCGGTCCATCGTTCCGTTCTCGGGCTGGCGGCCCCTATCGTCACTGTGGATGACGATGCTTGAGGACCGAAGATCCGAGGTGCTCCGGGCGCTCGTCGAGGAGCACATCAAGACCGGGGAGCCGGTCAGCTCCCGTGCGGTCCTCGAGCGCTCCAAGCTCGCCGTCTCCGCCGCAACGGTCCGCCACGATCTCGCCGCCCTCGAGCAGGACGGTTACGTGCTCCAGCCGCACACGTCGGCAGGGCGCATCCCCACCGTCGCCGGGTACCGCTACTACGTTGACCATCTCGGCCCGGGCCGTCTCCGCCAGGCCACACAGGCCAAGGTGGCCACCTTCTTCGGCGACGTCCACCTCGAGTTGTCGAAGCTGCTCAAGGCCACGTCGGATCTGCTCGTCGAGATCACCGACCTCCCCTCGGTCGTCGTCGCACCCGGTGTCGCCAAGGAGAACGTTCGTGCCCTCCACACCGTTCAGGTGGACAACGATCAGGTCCTGGTGATCGTGGTGACCGAGGGTGGCCGTGTCGTGCAGCAGCGCGGTCGGGTTCGGGTTCCGGTGACCCCGCTCGAGGTCGAAGAGGCCCAGCTGCTGGTGACCCAGCACGTGCTCGGAAAGGAACTGGGCACGGTCCCCGACGTGAGCGAGAGCGACCGCAACGGGCTCTCCCAACCGGTGTTGGAGGCGGTGCTGACGATCACCGACTCGCTGCATCTCGCCGGGACCGGGGGGAGTGAGATGTTTCTCGGCGGGACCCAGAGGATGACGCAGGTGTGGCACGACCTGTCAACCGTGCAGCGTGTCCTCGAGATCCTCGAACGCGAGGCTGAGGTCATAAACCTTCTCGCCGGGGCATCGGGCACCTCGATCCAACTCGGCGAGGACCTCGACATGGCGGTCGTCTCGAAGGGCTACGACAGCGGTGGTGAGGCCGGATCGGTCGGTGTCATCGGGCCGATGCGGATGAACTACAAACGGGTCATCTCCGCGGTCGAGGAGGTCACCCGCGAGCTCGAAGAGCAGATCGGCACCAGGTCGGACTGACGTGGCGAAGGACTACTACGCGATCCTCGGGGTCGAGCGCTCGGCAACGACCGAGGAGATCAAGAAGGCGTTTCGCAAGGTGGCGCGCGAGACTCACCCGGACGCCAACCCCGACGATCCCCAGGCAGAGGCCAGGTTCAAGCTCGCCGCCGAGGCGTACGAGGTCCTCTCCGACACCGGCCGACGCCAGCGTTACGACCGCGGTGACGTCATCGACCTCTCCAATCTGTTCGCCGGGCTGGGCGGCATAGACGACCTGCTGCGCTCGGTGTTCGGTGACTCGGGCTTGTTCGGCGGGCGTCCCTACCGCCCGTCACGGGGACGTGACGTCCTGGTCCGCAAGGTGATCACACTCGAGGAGGCGGCTTTCGGGACCGAGGCCGTGATCGAATACGAGACGCTTCGGGACTGCGACAGCTGTTCGGGCTCGGGGGCGCGCTCCGGCACCGAGCCGTCGACCTGCCCGACATGTGGTGGGGGAGGCCAGGTCAGGACCGCGCAGCGTTCGGTCTTCGGGACGATGATGTCGGTCACGAACTGCCCCACATGCGGAGGCAAGGGCACGGTCGTCTCCGACCCCTGTCCCGAATGCGCCGGCAGCGGAGCCCAAGCGGGTGAAGTCGTGGTGAACGTCGAGGTTCCTGCCGGAGTCAGCACCGGCACCCGTCTCCGGCTCTCCGGTCGGGGAGAGTCCTCGGGCCGTGAGGGGAGCGCCGGCGATCTCTTCGTCGAGATCGAGGTGGCCGACGACGAGCGGTTCGAGCGGGAGGAATCCGAGCTAATCCATCGGGCCACGATCGGCATCGCCGAGGCGACCCTGGGCACCAGGATCGAGGTTCCTGCGATCGACGGAGATGCGATACCTCTCGAGATCGCGGCCGGGACTCAACCGGGCACGGTGCTCAGGGTCCCTGGTCGGGGGATGCCTGTCCTGGGGCGGAGGAACCGGGGAGACATGCACGTCGTGGTCGAGGTGGTCGTGCCCCGGTCCGTGACCGATGAGGAAGAAGAGCTGCTCCGCCGGTGGGCCGCGCTGCGCGGGGAGACGATCGAGCGCCCCACCACCGCGAGATGAAGCACGTCCCCCACCTCGTGGTGGCCGCCCCTTGGGACGGGCACGATCTGGAGCTGTCTGTGGTCCAGTGGCGTCACGTCAACAAGGTCCTCCGCATCGGTCGTGGCGACCCCGTCACCTACACCGACGGCTTGGGCCGGCGCGGCACCGGGAAGCTGGGCCATCAGAACATCGAGCGCGGGGTCGAGGAAGACGTGCCCCGACCGACCACCCTCACCATGGCGGTGGCCCCCCCGGCCAACAAGGATCGACAGCGCTACCTGGTGGAGAAGCTGGCGGAGCTCGGTGTGGCACACCTCGTCTGGCTCCGCACCCAGCACGGCCAAGAACGGGTGGCCAATGCGGCCAAGGTCTTCTCCTGGGTGCTCTCGGCCACCGAGCAGTCCCGGGGTGCATGGCTGATGGAGGTCTCGAACGAGCCGATCGGCATCGGGGATCTCGTCGGCACCCTCGTGTTCTGTGATCAGGGCGGGGTCTCCGAACCTGGCGATGCCGACGTCATCGTGGTGGGGCCCGAAGGTGGGTTCGCCGCTGGTGAGATCCCGGACGGGGCAACCCGGTGGCATCTGGGCCCCACGATCCTCCGTGTGGAGACCGCGGCGGTGGTGGCGGCAACACAAATGCGTGACAAGTAGTGCAATCGGGCTTGCTTCCGAATAGGATGACTAATGCATATGGGAGCGGACCGACCAACACGTCGAGGACTTCAACTACGCCCTGGGTCAGAGACTCAGAGCGGCGCGCCGCCACAGAGGGTGGTCGTTGGGGGACGTGGAAACACAGACAGACGGCGAATTCAAGGCGTCCGTGGTGGGGGCTTATGAACGCGGCGAGCGTGCGATCTCGGTACAGCGCTTCGCCCGTCTCTCCGAGATCTACGGGACTCCGGCCTCCGATCTCCTCCCGGCGCAGACCGATCCCGAGCTGATCATCGACATCGAGGCCCTCGTCGGTGACGACGGCAACCTGGTCGATCGTTATCTCGCCGCCATCCAGATGATGCGGAAGAAGCCGGGCGTCGAAGAAGTGCGCGAGTCCGATCGGGCCGTCATCAGCTCCTTGTTGCAGACCGTTCGGTCGCCGTCCCAGGACTGACAGCCCGGCCAAACGTTCTGGCTCTGTCCGCCAGGCACGGTAGAATGTGCAGATCGACCCGCCTCGACGAGGCGATCACCCGTGTCCACTGAACCCATCGAATCACGCTTACGCGTACCCAGCCATCACTTGCTGCTCGACCTCATCGGTGAGTCCGACCGCCACCTGAGATTGGTGGAGGATCTGCTCCCCGAGGTCCGGTTCGTCGCGCGTGGAGACGAGATCGTCCTCACCGGCTCTGTCACCGACGTGGAGCGGGCACGAACGGTGCTCGACGAGATGCTCATCCTCGTACAGGAGGGCCAGCCCCTCGACGAGCGACGTGTCACCGAGGTCGTCAAGATGGTCACGGACGACGTGCCCAGCCCTTCGGGGGTGTTGAGCGACGGCATCCCTGTCGGTCGGGGCCGCATGATCCGGCCCAAGACTCACGGGCAGCAGAAGTACATGGAGGCCATCCGGGAGAACACGCTCACCTTCGGGATCGGGCCCGCCGGCACCGGCAAGACGTATCTGGCCATGGCGGCGGCCGTCGACAGCCTCATCAACGGGTCGGTGCGGCGCATCATCCTCACCCGACCCGCCGTCGAGGCGGGGGAGCGGCTCGGCTTCCTCCCCGGTGACCTGACCGCCAAGATCGACCCCTATCTGCGTCCGTTGTACGACGCCCTCTGGGACATGCTCGGGCCCGAGGAGACGGCTTCGCTGATCGACCGGGGAACTATCGAGATCGCCCCGCTCGCTTATATGCGGGGAAGGACCCTGAACGACGCCTGCGTGATCCTCGACGAGGCCCAGAACACGACGCCGGAGCAAATGAAGATGTTTTTGACCCGACTCGGGTTCAATTCCAAGATGATCATCACCGGAGACATCTCCCAGACCGACCTGCCCTCGGGCCGGCACTCGGGTCTCCGGATCGTCCGTGACATCCTCCGCGACATCCCCGGCGTGGCCTTCTCCGAGTTGAGCTCACGCGACGTGGTGAGGCATCGCATCGTCGCCTCCATCGTCGAGGCCTACCAGCGTTACGAGACCAAGGACACCTGATGCAACGCTCCACGCTGGTCAGGGGGTCGATCTTCCTGGCAACGGTGGTCGCGGCATGGGCGGTGCTCTCACTCGGCTCCGGCGGTGGGTCCGACGACCTCGTCGCAGGGGCCTTGGCCCCTCAGGACTTCGAGGCCGGTCGCACCGCGACCATCGTCGACGAGGCCGCCACCGAGGAAGACCGACAGGCCGCTCGCGAGGCAGTGCCGCCGCCACGTCAAGCCAACGCCGAGGTCGAGGCCACCGTCACCGGCAACGTTCAGGCCGTCTTCGAGGACCTGACCGCGCTTGCGATTGGAGATCCCCCGACCGGTCCCGGAGACGAGATCCCGGAGCTGCCGGCCGCGGAGGAACCGACTTCGACGACCGCCGGCGAGGGCTCCACCACGACCACCGCCTCCACCCGAGGAGGCCACGGTCGTGGGGGCCCTCTATCTCGACATCGACGGTGATGGCACCTACAACCCCGACGCGGGCGCCGACCGTGTCGACGTGGGGCTGGGGGGAGTGACCGTCCAACTGACGACTCACGACGGGACGGCGACAGTCACCACCGGCCAGCAGGGTGAATGGTCATATCAATACCCGGCGGGGCCGATCTTGGTGGTGGTCGACGCCGAGCAGCCCAACGTGCCCGCCGGTTACCTGATCGCAACGGGAAACACCGGTCAGCTCATCGAGTGCTCGGCGGGCGAGACCTGCACTGCGTCTGAGGTCGGGTTCGCCGTCAACCTCCGTCCCATCGACGAGGTGGTGCAGACAGTGTCGGTGACACACGCTCTGCCCGAGGAGAACGTCCAGTACCTGGCCGAAACCGCTGCAGACGACGTCATCCGTGCCGCCTTGGGCCTTCCCCTGCACCTGCCCACGATCCAGACCGTCGCCTACAACGAGGCCACCCTTCGTCTCGCCGGCGAGATCGAGCCCGAAGAGGTGCAGAGCGTCGAAGCGAATGTTCGCTCCCGGCCGCCCTTCGTGGTCCATACCGACACCGGCCCCGACGACCTCGGATCGATGGCGGCCGCGGAGGTGGTCGCCACCAACCTCCTCGCCAACTACCTGATCAACGAGGACCTGTGGGCCGAACAGCAAGAGGAAGCCGCCTCCCAGATCCCCGACGTCGAGGTCGAGTTCCTCCAGGGCGAGACGATCGTCCGTCAGAACGAGGTGATGACCGAGCTCCAGATCGCCGCGATCGAACAGACCGCGCCCCCGGCCCTGGAGGAGCAGCCGTCGACCGGTCTGCTCGCGGTGGTGGCGATGCTGGTGGTGCTCCTCGGCATCTATCTGGCCACGTTCCGACCCGAGTTCTGGGCGCGCCCCCGCATGGTGGCTCTTCTCGGGATCATGATCGTGCTGGCCGCGGCGGCGGTGCGCGGCACGGTCGCACTTCACGAGACCTTCTCCTGGTATGTGCTGCCGGCGGTGGCATTCGGATTCGTGACCGCGGTCCTCTTCGACCAGCGCATCGGGATCCTGATGGCGCTCTGTGTCGGCGTGCTCACCGCTGTGGGCACCCTCGACACTGGGGTCACCGTCTACGCCATCCTGGCCGCCCTCGCCCCGATCCCGTTCGTGTCGGCCGTATCGAGCCGTGGCGCATTCCGCAATGCGGTCGTGCTCTCTTCCTTGGTAGCCGCGGGCGTCGCCGCGGCCACTTCGTGGTTCTTCCATGTCGGCCCCAACGACGCCTTGCTCGAAGTCATCGGCACCTCGGTGGCCTGGGCGTTCGGAGTGTCCGTGGTCTCGTCCCTCCTCGGGTTGGCGGCGCTCCAGTTCTTCGAGAGCGCATTCGACATCACCACCACACTCGGTCTCCTCGACCTCACCGACCGGAACCACGCCGCACTCCAGATGCTCCAGGAGAAGGCATTCGGCACCTTCAACCACTCGCTCATGGTGGGGACCCTCGCCGACGCCGCCGCCCGGGCCATCGGCGCCAATGCCCTCCTCGCCAGGGCGATGGCCTACTACCACGACCTGGGCAAGACGGAGAACCCGACCTTCTTCATCGAGAACCAATTCGGGATCAGCAACCCCCATGATCAGATGGACCCGAAGGACTCGGCCGAGATCATCCGCAGCCACGTGACCGCGGGTGTCGCCCTGGCCCGTCAGTTCAAGATCCCGACCGACGTCACCGAAGGCGTGGTGTCCCACCACGGGGACGGGGTGATGCGCTTCTTCTACGAGAAGGCCCGGCTCCAGCAGGGAGAGGACGTCGACATCGACGATTTCCGCCACGTGGGGCACAAGCCCCGGACCGCCGAGACCGCCATCCTGATGCTGGCCGATTCCCTGGAGGCGGCGTGCCGGGCCGTCTTCCAGACCGAGGAGCCGACACCGAAGGCCATCGAGAAGGTGGTGGACCGGATCATGGACGAGAAGATGGAGGACGGCCAGCTGTCCGCCTCGCCCGCTCACGTTGGGTGAGATCACCAAGATCCGCCAGGCCTTTCTCGAGTCGCTGGTCGGGCATTACCATCAGCGCATCGCCTATCCGAACTTCCCCGGCACCTGATGGACGACCCATCATCTAGTACGAAGGGGCTTCGCCCCTCGTGAGTGTTTTCGTCGCCGACGAGCAGACCGATGAGGTCGGCCTGAGCGACCTCCACAGCCTGGCCGAGTTGATCCTCCGCGAAGAGGGCTACCCCGAAGACGCCGAAGTGACCCTTCTCTTCGTCGACGAGTCGGAGATGGCCTCTTACAACGAGCGGTTCCTGGAGCGTCACGGCGCCACCGATGTCCTGGCGTTCCCGGTCGAAGAGCTGATCCCGGGCGTTGCACCCGATCACGATCCTCACGGCCCGCCGTTGATGCTCGGAGATGTCGTGATCGCCCCGGCCTATGTCCGTCGTCAGGCGGTCGAGCACGATGTCACCTACGAGGACGAGATGGCCCTGATGGTCACCCACGGGATACTCCACCTCCTCGGTTACGACCACATCGACGACGACGAGGCGGAGCGAATGGAGGCACGCGAGCGCGTCCTCCTCGAGATGGTGGGGCGGTCCAGACGATGACCGTCGCCGCGCTGATCGTGGCGGCCGGATTCGTGCTCTTCGCCGCCTGGCTGCGCGCCGCCGGGACCGCGATCATCCGCATCCCCCGAGCCGATGCGTTGCGGGACGCCTCCGAGGGGGTCAAGGGAGCCCCCACAGTGGCGGCTCTGCTCGAAGAGCGTGAGAACATCACGCCGGCGATCGGCGTAGTGGCTTCGGCGTTCCTCGTGCTTGGTACGGCCCTGGCTACCGCCTATCTGGTAACCGAGCTGACCTCTCCTGGCGTCCTTCTCGTTGCCATCGGCGTTGGTCTGCTCTCGTTCCTCGTCGGCGATCTGATCCCGCGTCGTGTCGGCCGACTCAACCCCAGAGTCCTGTCCTATCGCTCCAGCTCGTTGCTGGCATGGTCGATGCGGCTCGGAGGCTGGGCCAACGACCTCCTCCCCGATGTGGACAACGGGGATGTCGACGAGGACGAAGATGATCGACGAGGAGGCCGACGAGCAGGAGCGGGAGCTGATCGACTCGGTCCTGGAGTTCAGCGAGACGATCGTCCGCGAAGTGATGACTCCGCGCCCCGACATGATCACGATCCCGATCGAAGGGACGATCGCCGACTTGATCCGAATCTCCACCGAAGAGGGCTACTCACGCATCCCGGTCACCTCCGAAGGTGACGTGGTGGGGATGGTGATCGTCAAGGACTTGCTGCGGATGTTCACCGACGAGAACCACCGACCGAAGGCGGTCGCGGAGGTGATGCGCCCTGTGGAGTTCGTCCCCGAGAGCAAGCTCGCCGCCTCGCTTCTCGCCGAGATGCAGGAGGGCCGGACTCACCAGGTGATCGCGGTGGACGAGTACGGCGACGTCGCCGGTCTGGTGACCATCGAAGACCTGCTCGAGGAGCTGGTCGGGGAGATCGCCGACGAGACCGACTCCGAGGAGGACTTGATCGCCCGTCGGGACGATGGATGGTGGGTCGATGCCCGGCTCCCGGTCGACGACCTGTTGAAGGTCACCGGCGTGGCGACCCAGGAGGAGTACGACGGCGACACCGTTGGCGGCCTGATCATGGCCTTGGCGGAACGGGTCCCCGAGGAGGGTGAGGAGTTCGAGTTCGAGAACCTGGCCCTCACGGTCAGCCGGATGCAAGGTCGACGTGTCGCCGAAGTGGTGGTCGCCCTCACCGAGCGGGCCGATTCGGCGTGAAATCGGGGTTCGTGGCCGTAGTCGGCCGGCCGAACGTCGGGAAGTCGACCCTGGTCAACCGGATGGTCGGCTCCAAGGTGACGATCACGTCCACCCGCCCCCAGACCACCCGCAACGCCATTCGCGGCGTCGTGCATGGAGACGGATTTCAGATCGTGTTCGTCGACACTCCCGGTCTGCACAAACCGAAGACCGAACTGGGAGCGAGGCTGAACTCACTCGTCTACGGCACTCTCGCCGAGGCCGACGCAGTGGTGTTCGTGGTCGATGCCACGATGCCGGTCGGGCCCGGCGACCGGCGGATCGCGAATCGTCTGATCGAGTCGGGCACCGATGCCCTGGTGGCGGTGAACAAAGTCGACCGTGCCAGCCGGGTAGCCACGGTCAAACAGCTCGTCGACGCCTCGCAGTGGCCCTTCGAGCACTTCTTTCCCATCTCGGCCATCAATGGAGACGGTGTCCCCGAGTTGATGGCCGCGGTGGTCGAGCGGCTCCCTGAAGGGCCTCCCTATTACCCGGAGGACATGGCCACCGATCAGCCGGAAGCGATGATCATCGGTGAGATCGTCCGCGAGAAATTCCTCGACCGGCTCCGCGACGAACTGCCTCATGCCCTGGTGGTGCGTGTGCAGGAGATCTCGACGAGGGAGGATGGGCTCGTCGACATCGCCGCCGACGTGATCGTCGAGCGCGACAGCCAGAAGGGCATCGTCATCGGCAAGGGTGGAGCATTGCTGGGCCTGGCCGGCTCGGAGGCACGCGTCGAGCTGGAGGCTCTGCTCGGAGCGCGGGTGAACCTGGAGCTGCGAGTCGTCGTCGAGAAGGATTGGCAGCGCACGCCGCAGCTGCTCGATCGGCTCGGCTTCGAGACCAGCTGAGTTGACCCACTACGACGTCATCGTGGTCGGGGTGGGTGGCATGGGAAGTGCCACTGCCTATCACCTGGCGCGCAGGGGAGCGCGGGTCCTCGGTCTGGAGCGGTACGACATCCCCCATGCGATGGGGTCGTCCCACGGCGTCAACCGGATCATCAGGATGGCGTACTTCGAAGACCCCTCGTACGTCCCCCTGCTGAGTCGCTCCTACGAGTTGTGGCGCCAACTCGAGAATGTGAGCGGAGAGCGTCTCCTGGTGATCACGGGCGGCATCGACGCCGCTCCTGAGGACCACCGCGTGTTCACCGGGTCCTTGGAGTCATGTCGACTCCACGGGCTCGACCATGAGGTGCTCGATGCCGGGGACGTGGCGCGGAGGTTCCCCGGCTATCGCCTTCCTGAAGCCCACATGGCGGTATTCCAGCCCGACGGTGGCTACGTGATGTCGGAGCGGTGCATCGTGGCCCACGTCGAGGCCGCCGTCGGACATGGCGCCGAGGTGCATGGCAGGGAGCGGGTGATGCGCTGGGAGCCACTCGGTGACGGGGTTCGGGTCACCACCGATCGCGATGAGTACACCGCCGACCGCATGGTGGTCACCGCCGGAGCCTGGACCATGGGCCTGGTCGACCCGATGTCGGGCCTGGCGACACCCGAGCGGCAGGTCCTCGGTTGGTTCCAACCGAGGAGGCCGGAGCTGTTCACCCCCGAGCGGTTTCCGATCTTCAACCTCGAAGTCGACGAAGGCCACTTCTATGGCTTCCCCGTCGAGACGATCCCCGGGTTCAAGATCGGCCTCTATCACCATCTGGAGGAGGACGTCGACCCCGACACCATGGACCGTGAGCCCAACGCCGCCGACGAGGCCGCCCTCAGGGTTGCGGTCGATCGCTACTTCCCCGACGCCTCGGGCCCGGTGCTCACTCTGAAGACCTGTCTGTTCACCAACTCCCCGGACGAGCACTTCATCCTCGACACCCATCCGGAGCTGTCACAGGTGGTCATCGGGGCCGGTTTCAGCGGGCACGGGTTCAAGTTCTCTGCGGTGGTGGGCGAGATCCTCGCCGATCTGGCACAGGAAGGGACCACGACGCACGACATCTCCATACTGCGGATGGACCGCTTCCAGGCTTCTTAGACGAGAGAGTCGGCCTGTTCGGCGAGAGCGAGGTCCTTGGCGGTGAGCCCCCCGGCGGAGTGGGTCGAGAGGGTGAGTGTCACCCGATTCCAGCGAACATCGATGTCGGGATGGTGGTCCGCCTTCTCGGCGGCCAGCGCCACCCTCGTCACGAACCCCATCGCCTCGTTGAAGTCGGCGAATTCGAAGGTCTTCGTGATCGCCTGATCGGACCACGACCATTCCGGATGCTCCCCGACGAAGGCCGCGACCTCCTCGTCGGGTATCGGTGACATGGCCCGAGACTACGCACGCACGCCGATACCCTGTCGGATCCATGGCAATCGTCCACGATCAGGGCATCGTCCTCCGCTCCTACCCGTTTGGTGAGGCCGATCGGGTCGTGGTGCTGCTCAGCCCCAACAACGGCAAGATCCGGACGGTGGCCAAAGGGGTGCGGAAGACCAAGAGCCGCTTTGGGGGCCGGCTC
Source organism: uncultured bacterium (assembly GCA_963751005.1). Taxonomy (GTDB): domain Bacteria; phylum Actinomycetota; class Acidimicrobiia; order Spongiisociales; family ZC4RG35; genus JANQRA01. Next base: position 1,778,756 of record CAVVSY010000004.1, on the reverse strand, counting down.
GAGCCGTTCACTCATGTCGACCTGGTTCTCTACGAAGGACGCAACCTCGACACGATCACCCAGGTGGCGGTGCTGGAGCCCTTCCCCCATCTCCGTGGTGACCTCGATGCGGTCATCGCGGCCGGGACGATGGTCGAGGCCGCCGACGCCGTGGCTCAGGAGGACGAGTCCGCGATTCGCCTCTTCCTCCTGCTGCAGCGCGGATTGAAGACACTCGAGGCGGGGGAGCGCAGCCCCGACCTCATCACTTCGTTCCTGCTCAAGCTGGCCGACGTGGTGGGGGTGGCGCCGTCCTTGCTGCAGTGCGCCAGCTGTGGCCGGATGGACGACCTCCACCGGTTCTCCTTCGGTGGAGGCGGGTCGATCTGTGACCGTTGTGGCGTCGACGGAGCCGTCCGGCTTCGGGGCGGGGTCACGGAGTACCTCGCCGCACTCGCCGGCGCCGAGTTGAGTGCACTGCCCCCCGTGGACCTGGCCTTCTCCAGCGAGGCGATGGGTGTGGCCCGCCGTTTCGTCGAGTACCACCTCGACCGCAAGCTCGGCTCGCTGGCGGTGATGGAGTGACCCTCGACCTCTCCGGGGTCGACCTCGCTCGGGTTCCCAACCATGTCGGCCTGATCCTCGACGGCAACGGGCGTTGGGCCAACCAGCGCGGTCTGCCCCGCACCGCCGGTCACCTCGCGGGGGAACATGCGCTCTTCGACACCGTCGAAGGGGCTTTGGAGATGGGGATCAAATGGGTCACCGCGTTCACCTTCTCGACCGAGAACTGGTCACGCACCGCCGACGAGGTCGAGTTCCTCATGTGGTTCAACGAGGACCTCCTCACCCGGAGGCGTGACGACCTCCATGCCCAGGGGGTGCGCATGCTCTTCGCCGGCGACATGGACGATCCTCGGATCCCCGACCGCAACCGTCAGCACATGGCCGAGGCCGAGCAGCTCACCCGGGACAACCACCAGCTGCACCTGGTGTTCGCCTTCAACTACGGGAGCAGACGCGAGATCGTGGAGGCGGCGCGTACGTCTCGCCGGCACTGCCCCCGAGGAGATCGACGAGGCGGCTCTGGCCGCCGCCCTCTATGTGCCGGACATGCCCGATGTCGACCTGATCATCCGTTCGTCGGGTGAGCATCGTCTCTCCAACTTCCTGTTGTGGCAGTCCGCCTATGCCGAGCTCTATTTCCCCGGGATCCTCTGGCCCGACTTCGATCGTCATGCCCTGGTGGACGCGGTGGTCGAGTTCCAGGGGCGGGAGCGGCGCTTCGGTGGCGCCGAGGATCAGCCGTCGGGTTGACTAAGCAGCCGCACCAGGGCACCGTTGCCGCTTCGCAATGACCGAAATCACACTCGACACCATCTCCAACCTCGCCAAGAAGCGCGGGTTCGTCTTCCAGTCGTCCGAGATCTACGGCGGTCTGCGCTCCGCCTACGACTACGGGCCGCTCGGGGTGGAACTGCTCCGCAACGTCAAAGAGGAGTGGTGGCGGTCGATGGTCCAGGAACGCGCCGATGTGGTCGGCATCGACTCGGCGATCATCCAGTCGCGACAGGTGTGGCGAGCGTCCGGCCACGAGGCGGTCTTCACCGACCCCATGGTCGAGTGCCGGAACTGCAATTCGCGTCATCGTCTCGACAAGCTCACCGACCCGGACAAGTGCCCGACGTGTGGCATGTCCGGCCAGTTCACCGAGCCCCAGGACTTCAACCTCATGTTCCGCACCCACATGGGCCCGGTGGAGACCGACGAGAACATGGTCTACCTGCGCCCGGAGACCGCCCAGGGCATCTTCATCAACTTCGAGAACGTGCGGCGCACCAACCGTCTCAAGCTGCCGTTCGGGATCGCCCAGGTGGGGAAGAGCTTCCGCAACGAGATCACACCCGGTCAATTCGTCTTCCGCACCCGTGAGTTCGAGCAGATGGAGATGGAGTTCTTCTGCCTGCCGGACGAGTCCGATGAGTGGTTCCAGTACTGGCTCGACGCCCGCTACCAGTGGTACGTCGATCTGGGGATGTCGCCGGAGAAGCTCCGTCTTCGTCATCACGACTCCGACGAGCTCAGTCACTACTCGTCGGGCACGGCCGACGTCGAGTTCGCCTTCCCCTGGGGCTGGGACGAGCTCGAGGGGATCGCCAACCGCGGTGACTTCGATCTGCGGCAACACACCGAGCTCTCCGGTGTCGACCTCCGCTACTTCGACCAGGACAGCAACGAGCGGTTCTTCCCCTATGTCATCGAGCCGGCGGCCGGCGCCACCCGGACCACCTTCGCCTTCCTGATCGACGCCTATCACGAAGAGGAGCTGGAGGGCGAGACACGCACCGTCCTCAAGCTCCACCACCGTCTCGCCCCCTACAAGGTGGCGGTCCTGCCCCTATCCAAGAAGGAGGAGCTCATCGAGCCGGCGGAGAAGCTGGCCACCGAGCTGCGCCGGCATTGGATGATCGAATTCGACCTGACCCAGTCGATCGGCCGCCGTTACCGCCGTCAGGACGAGATCGGGACGCCCTTCTGCGTCACGGTCGACTTCGAGAGCCTCGAGGACGCCGCGGTGACCGTGCGTGACCGGGACACGATGACCCAGGACCGGGTCGCCATGGATCAGCTCGTGTCTTACCTACGAGCCAAACTCGTTTAACCGTCCTTGAACAACCCGGAAGCACACTCCCGCCCATGAAGAGATCGACGATCGGTTGGATAGTCGCGGTCGTGCTAGCAATTGCCGGGCAGCGCGTTCGCCTACGTCTTCTGGTTCGCCGGCGGGTCGGGAGAGCCCTCGACCGAGCTGACCACCCCGGAGTTGACCGCCACCACCACGACCGCGGCTGACGGGGACCCGGACGAGCCCGAGCCCACCGGGACGACATCGGCCTCCGGAGCCGCCGCGTCCACCTATGTCATCGACTCGTCACAGAGCACCGCCCGCTTCGAGATCGACGAGGTGCTCAACGGCAGCCCGACCCATGTCGTCGGCACCACCGATCAGGTGGCGGGCCAGGTTCGGGTCGATCCCGCCGACCTGTCCTCGGCCGAGTTCTCCGAGATCGTGATCAATGCCCGCACCCTCACCACCGATCGGAACAGCCGCGATCGTGCCATGCGGGGCCCGGTCATCCTGAACTCCGGCAGCGACGAGCACGAGTTCATCACGTTCACCGTCACCTCGGTCGACGGGCTCGAAGGGGAGGCCACTGCCGGTGCCACGGTCGACTTCACCATCACCGGTGACCTGACTGTCAAGGGCACGACGCAGCCGGTCACCTTCGACGCCAGCGTCACGTTCATCGACGCTTCGACCATCGAGGGGACCGCCACCGCCGAGATCACCAGGGACATGTTCGACATCGGCATCCCCAATGTCCCCAGCGTCGCCGAGGTGACCAACGAGGTGCTGATCGGCTTGGAGTTCACGGCCCTCGCCGGCTGAGACCTTCTGACGCCGCCGTCCTTATGATCCCGTCATGGCTGAACGTGGCGACATCGATCGGGTCCGGGAGGCCACCGACCTCGTCGATCTGATCTCCGAAGTCACCCAGGTCAAGAAGTCGGGCCGCTCCTACATGGCGGTCTGCCCGTTCCACCAGGAGAAGACACCGTCGATGTCGGTCGACCGTGCCCGCGGCCTCTATCACTGCTTCGGGTGTGGCAAGGGCGGGGACGTGTTCGACTTCGTGAGGGAGACCAGGGGAGTCGAGTTCGGCGAAGCGTTGGAGATGCTCGCTGCCAAGGCTGGCATCACCCTCGTTCGCGACCCCGCCGAGGCCCGGAAGCGGGGACAGAGAGACTCGGCTGTGGCCGCGATTCGCGAGGCGGTGGAGGTCTATCACCAGCGTCTCAAGAAGTCACCGGAGGCCGGACCGGCTCGCTCCTACCTGCGGGGCCGTGGGTACGACGTCGACCTGATCGACGAGTGGAAGCTGGGCTTTGCCGGTACCGATTGGGACACGTTGGCCAAGGCGCTGCGCAGCGGTGGGATCGACGAGAGGGTGATCATCGACGCCGGCCTGGGGCGCCGGGGGCGACGCGGGGTCTACGACGTGTTCCGGGGCAGGCTCATGTTCCCGATCCATGACCTCCGTGGCGATCCCATCGGTTTCGGTGGTCGCAAGATCGACGAGGTTCCCCGGGAGACGACCAACAACCCCGATGCCAAGTATGTGAACTCCGCCGACTCGGCTCTCTATCAGAAGTCGAGGGTGCTCTTCGGTCTCGATCGTGCCCGGCCGGCGATGGGCGACGACGTGCCGGCGGTGATCGTGGAGGGCTACACCGACGTCATCGCCATGCACCTCGCGGGCGTGACCACTGCGGTCGCCACGTGCGGCACGGCTCTCGGGGAGGGTCACTTCGACCTGTTGCGTCGCTTCACCGACCGGGTCGTCCTCGCCTTCGATTCCGACGAGGCAGGTTCCAAGGCTGCCTTGCGCAGCGACGACCTGGAAACGCCGTTCCGTCTCGACCTCGACGTCAGAGTGGCCGTGATGCCCGACGGTCTCGACCCTGCGGATCTCTATCAGGACGGGCGGCTCGAGGAGCTGGTGACGGCGGTCAAGACGGCCCGGCCCCTGCTCGAGCATCGCATCGAGCGTGAGGTCGCCCGGCATGACTTGTCCGGGACCGGAAGGAAGGGCGCGGGCTTTGCACGCAGCCGCAGCACAGGTCGAGCGTGTCACCGATTCCATCGCCCGCCGCGAGTACGCGAGATTCGTCGCCCGTCTGGTGGGCGTCGACCTGGCCACGGCGGAAGCGGCCATCGCCTCCCGGAGGAGAGCTCCGGCGAGCTCGAACGAAGTCGGGGATGCGCCACTCGATCGAGCCGAGGCCGAATTGTTCCGGGTGGTCCTGAACAACCCACCCGACATCGAGGTGAACCTGGAGGATTTCAGCGACCCTCGTCTCCGACGTGCCTTCACCGCGATCGAAGGACAGCTGACCGCATCGCCGCCCGGGAACCCAGGTCGATCTCTCGACGATCGCCGACCCGGAGATGCAGACGTCTGGCCCGTTCACTCGTCCTCGACACCCGCCCGCTGCCGGAATGGTCCGACGTCAAGCGGAGGGTTCGCTTGCGGCGTCTGGACGCCGAGGTCGACCTGATCGAGGCCGAACTGGCGAGTATGGAGGCTGGAACCGAGTCCCATTCCGAAAGCCTCCGCCGCTTGATAGCGTTACAGCAGGAGAAGCGTTCCCTGGGCCATGACTGAAACCACGTCTGAATCCACATCGATCCCGACCGAGATCGCCACGCTGACGTTCGTCACCGGCCTCGCTGGTGAAGCGAGGCAACCACCGTGGCTTCCTCACCATGGCCGAGGTGCAGCAGGAGCTGGAAGACATCGCCGCACCTGGCGAGGCGTTCGAGAAGGTAGCCGACGAGCTCAGGCTCAAGGGCATCAAGCTCATGGAGGAGGGTCCCGGCGTCGTGGAGGAGTCGATCGAGGTCCACTCGATCTCGGTCTCCGACCCGGTGCGGCTCTACCTCAACGATCTGGGGCGCTACCCGCTGCTCACCGCCCAGCAGGAAGTCGAGCTGGCGATGCAGTTGGAGGCCGGTGCGAAGGCACGGGAGCGGCTCGAGGGTCTCAGCCGCTGACGCCGGAGGACCGGGCAGTACTCAACCATCAAGTCGCCGTCGCCAAGTCCGCCCATGACTCCCTGGTCAACTCCAACCTGCGTCTCGTGGTGTCGTTGGCACGGCGGTACGTGGGGCGGGGCATGGCGTTGCTCGACCTGATCCAGGAGGGCAACGTCGGGTTGATGCGTGCGGTCGAACGGTTCGACTACCGGCGGGGCTTCAAATTCTCCACGTATGCGACATGGTGGATCCGCCAATCGATCTCCCGTGCCATCGCCGATCAGGGTCGGACGATTCGAATGCCCATCCACGTGCTCGACGCCGTCAACAAGCTGACCCGGCTGCAGCGTGAGATGACCCAGGTCAACGGGCACGCCCCATCGGCCGACGAGTTGGCCAGTGAGCTCGACCTGCCCGTCGAGCGGGTCGCCGAGTTGCAGCGGATCGCCCAGGACACCGTCTCGTTGGAGACTCCGGTGGGGAGGACGAGGACGGCACCTTGGGTGACCTGGTCGAAGATGTCGATTCCGAGATGCCCGCCGACGTCGCCACCTTCACCTCGTTGCAGTCCCAGCTGGCTCAGGCCCTCGAAGGGCTCAGTGAGCGGGAGCGTCAGGTGCTGATCATGCGGTTCGGGCTCGCCGACGGCAAGCCACGCACGCTGGAAGAAGTCGGTGTCCATTTCAAGGTGACCCGGGAGCGCATCCGCCAGTTGGAGACCAAGGCTCTGGCCAAGCTGCGTCACCCCGACAAGTCGGGCCGTCTCCAGGGATTCCTCGAAGACGCCTGACACCCTCGCTCGCCGTGAGTGGGAGTACAGAACTCCCATTGGTAACCTGACCTCGCCAACCGGCACCCCTTCCGCGGTAGCTCAATTGGCAGAGCAGTGGACTGTTAATCCATTGGTTGTAGGTTCGAGTCCTACCCGCGGAGCTTGCATTAGGTAGTAGTTGAGTATTCTGGGGTTGCACATCCACTCACACCTGGCACATCGCTAGCAGAGTAGGAAAACGACGAGCACAGCCGCTCTCCCGATCTCCCGTGTTTCTCGTCTTTCGAGTTCCACCTCCCGCGCCAAAATCGCTCAGCGAAGACCATCCACTCATACAAACCGGCTGTCGAACAGCTGATCGACTGCAGCGGCGAGAAGCCGGCAGACCAGATCAGCAAAGCCGACATCGAATCCTTCCTGGCCCATTCCTCGAACACGGGCTAGTGCCACCGCCCGCACGCGGTACGCCTCGCTCGCTCAGTTCTTCAAGTGGGCTTCAGCGAGGGGGAGATCCCGCTCGACCGCCAGATCCTCGGGGTAATGACAAGATCAGTGCTGAACGCATCAAAGGCTACGGTTGCATCTCGGCGGCGACTACGTCCTAACCACAGTTCGAGACAGCCCATAACTTCCGGTTGAGGGACCACCGATTACTTAAGCAAGGACAGGCGGACCCTGCCCATTCTCCGCTGGGGCGAAGTGTGGCGGGCAGCCGGCAAGGCTGCCTGCCACCACTCAATCTGAGCCGAGACCGCGTATCCATTGTGACCTCGCCGACTCCTGTCGTTCGTGGCCCTGGACCCTTCGGGCGGGCACAACGTCCCTCTAAATCCGGACCTGAGACCCTTACCGTTCCTATCGTCGTGGCCGAGGATCGGGCAAGACCATAGGAGGTCAAGGTGGCCGAGGACCGGTTCCATCGCTGCGAAATCAGCGGATGTAATGCACGCAGCGGGTATCTAGTCTCGAAATGTTTTAGCATTCGGACTGTTTGCAGGAGCTGCATGACCGAAATGCTTGGCCTCTACGGATGGAAATTGGCCACACCAATACGCGAGCCGATTACCCATTCAAGGCCGACGGTCGGTTGGCCTTCACTCCATATCGTTTGATCTAGGTTGTCGGGCGGGATTCTGAACGACTGATCCGAGGTCGCTGTTAGAGCCGCCTATTCAATTGGGGCCTTCGCTTCGTCTGGCCGTGAAGTCGGCGTCGGGCGCTCTTTGCGCCTCGAGTTTTCTGAGTGTCTCAAGCAACGGCCGTAGATATCTCAGCGATAACGCCCGGCGCCAGTGGCGCTGTGACCGGCGCTATCGCCATCGCATGGAATGTGGCGGAGTTTGGTCCATAAGGACCTCGTATCAAGGTCAAGTCTGAGCGGGGGCCGGACTGACGGGTTCCATGTTGTCACAGGCCGAGCGGGCTCAGGCGCGGGAGTAGGCGCTTTCCCAGGGCAGAGAAGTCACCTAGTCAGCCGTAGTAGGACGTACCTCACTGCCAAAGTGAACAGCACTACAGCTACAAGGAGCATTCCCCCGACTACCAGCCAATTGACCTCAGATGTGCTCTCAAGTCGTTGAATCGCTTCGTCATGGTGGATGATCGAATCTGATAGCACCTCGTCTTTGCTGGCCTGCGTGTCTGGGGTGTCTCTCGAGAATTCGAAGTTGTCCGTGAGGGCACCGGGCAGGGACCACAAAGGGCTCATTCCCGTTGTGGGTGGAGTCACATACGGCGCCTTCGCCTGGTCTGTCGATGACCTTGGAGACTGCAGGGGATCGATTGTTCTGCGTCCGGTCGGCGTGGTCGGCGTGGTCGGCGTGGTCGGCGTGGTCGGCGTGGTCGGCGTGGTCGGCGTGGTCGGCGTGGTCGGCGTGGTCGGCGTGGTCGGCGTGGTCGGCGTGGTCGGCGTGGTCGGCGTGGTTGGCGTGGTCGGGTGGTCGGCGTGGTTGTGGTTGGGGTGGTGGTGGTGGTGGTTGTGGTGGTGGTTGGGGTGGTGGTTGGGGTGGTGGTGGTGGTGGTTGTCGTCGAATCTTCCTCGACCGTGATGGTGACCCATGCGCAGAGCAGTCCATCTGCAACCGACTGACACGCACTTATCTCATGTGATCCTGTAGAGGCGTCGTCAGGAATCTTGACGGTCGCATTGAAGGTGCCGTCGTCTCCGGTATCGGCTCGACGGAGATTGGCACAATTCTCGTTATCCCAGCAGAGCCTTATTGATGAATCGGCTGCAAACCCTGAGCCCAGTACGCCAATGGTTTGGCCCGGAGCGGCCGACCATACGGATAAGACGAGCGACGCGGCTCGAGCAGGTGAAGCTGACCACAGGAGGAACAAGACTAAGACTGTCACCCAAAGTACCAATCTGCTTGTTCGTTGCCCCGAGGATCGTCGAAGTTGGTCGGCTCCCATCTGCCCCCAGTACCCTCTCACTGAGCCGGTCACACGGCCCCTGCGCCAAGTCCTCGAGGCTCTCACGGGTTGGCCGGTCGCAGACCGTCAATGACCTTCGGAGCCAGCCGGAGTGGGCTCAGGCTCACGCATCGGAGCCTGACTCTATGCATCAAGGCGCGGCGGCACGGCCCGACTTCCAAATTGGCTCCCTCGGAACACCTTGATGCTGTCGCCAGGATTCTTTTGACCCGACACACTCCGTCCTTCTCTCGTCGTAATGAAGACAATCGGCCGACCCTACGCGTCGAGCGAAGGAATAGCACTGCTATCTGACGAGCTCCGCCCTGGCCAGATTCTTGGTCGGTCCACACGCATCGCTTGAGGAGGGCGGCGCCGAAGAATCGCGCTACACCCGAAGCTCAGGAGCTTTCTGCCACTCGACGACGACCCGGTAGCCTCGTCTTCCTCCTTGTGGAGCGACGATCCCGAAGTACCTGTGGACGTCATTCGGGCCGGACGCATGTCATATGCTCCCGTCCAGACATGCAGCTCGATCGTCCACCGAATGACATACGGGAGCGAGGTCACTCGATCCGGTTCGGGATCGTCACCCCGCAGATGTGGCGGTCGTGGGAAGACATGGCCGGCCTCTGGAGTCGCATCGAGCAGGCTGGATGGGACGCCGCGTTCGTGGTCGACCACTACATGTCCGACTGGAAGGGGGAGTTGGGCGATCAGTTCGAGGCGTTCACGCTTCTCGGCGGTCTGGCCCGGGAAGTTCCCAGGATCGATCTGGGCGTGTACGTGGCAAGTGTCACCCATAAGCCGGCGCCGGTCCTGGCTAAGCAGGCGGTCACGGTCGATCACCTCTCTGAGGGCCGTTTCATCTTCGGGGTCGGGGCCGGCTGGAATGAACGGGAGCACGAGGCCTACGGGATCGACTTCCCACCGCCCAAGATTCGGGTCGACCTGGTGGGGGAGACACTGCAGGCGATTCGGCTTCTCGAGGCCAATGAGACCACCGACTTTGCAGGCGAGCACGTCCGACTCGTTGGGGCCCCCTTCCAACCCCGTCCGGTTGGCGGAAGGCTGCGAATCCTGATCGGAAGCAGGCGCAGCCGGATGCTCGGCCTCCTCGCCCGATACGGGGACCTATGGGACTCCGCGGGGCCAATCGACAAGGTCCTTGTCAATGGAGCCACACTCAACGCTGCATGCATCGCCATTAGGCGTGACCCCGATGAGATCGTGTGGATGCACGAGGAGATCGCCAAGGGAGAGCACGCCACATTGGACGGGCTCAGGGCCAGGGTTCAGTCCTTGGCTCCGATCGGGGTCAGCTACTTCCTGGTCAACGTCTGGCCCAAGTCCGACCCCCGGACGATCGAGGAGTTGGGGACCGGGCTCGACGAGTTGCGTCGGGAATGGGGTTAGTCATGTTGAGCCTCCACCGCCTGGAGGCTGTCGGCCACTTGGAATTGACATGGCGGGGTCACTCCTCGAAGTCGGGCCAGGCGGCGATATCGATGCCGTGGTTGTCGGGAGAAGCCAGTGTCCACCACTCGGGCGCGCGGGAGTCGTTGCGATCCGACCGCCGGCGGCGATCGCCGCCGCCACTCTTGCTTCGATTTGGTCTGAAGGCACATAGACGTCGATGTGGACCCGGCCTCGGCCCGATTGGGGTGGGTCGAGCTCGTGAAACCAGAGATGGGGGCCACGGCGTCGCGGGTCGACGGCATCTTCGTCACCCAGATCTTCATATCCGAGGGCGGCGGCCCAGAAGGGCCTGACGTCGACCCCGGCTCCCTGGGCGACGGCGATGCCGACCACTTGTACCTGCGACGGGTCGGAGACCAGATGGAGCTCCCGCGCCGCCGCCGATATGAGCCGAGCAAGCTCGATGTCACGTCGGCCCAAGGCCCCGTCCTCCCGTGAGAAGGTGCGGACCGCCACTCCTTCGGGACGCAGGTCCACATCGGGGAAATGATCGAGGGCCTCCGCCGCCTCGGCGATAGCTGCCACGAATCGAGCACCTTCGGCGAACGACCCGATCGCGAAGAAGGCGTGCGCTCCCCAGGTAAGCACCCGCCAGTCCTCGACGCCTCCTGCCTCGTGGAAGGCTCGTCCGTTGATTCGCACTTCGGTCATCGGCTCGACCATTCAGAATGCTGCAGAATCCAGTCTTCGAACCCGGTCTCGGCGATGCCGGCGTCCGGGCCTGGCAGGAGCGTGTCATCGTGGAGACGGGCGCCGAAGTAGCGGGCCATTGGATCTGTGATGACCTCACTGGTGTCTCCCGATGCCCCCAGGAGCCGCGAGATCAGGTCATCCATGCGATACGGCTGTGGCCCGGCGATCTCGATGATCCCGTTGACCGGATCGGCGACCCCGATATTGGCGACGGAGGCGGCGACGTCGTCGACAGCCATCGGCTGGATCCGGGCCTGAGGCAGACGGACCAAGTCTCCATCCGAGGCGGCCGTCGCGATCCCCCTGAGGAACTCGAAGAACTGCGTGGCCCGGACGATGGAGTATGGCACCGACGACTCGACGATGAGCGTCTCCTGGGCGATCTTGGCGCGGAAATAGGGGCTCTCGGTGAGACGGTCGGTTCCGACCACGGACAGGGCGACATGATGACCGACTCCTGCTGCTTCCTCTGCTTCGAGGAGGTGTCGCGTCGAAGTCTTGAAGAAGTGGAGGACGGCACGCTCCTCGAACGATGACGAGTTGCTCACATCCACCACGACATCGGCAGAGTCGACGGCCGCCGCCAACCCTTCACCGGTGATGGTGTCGACTCCTGTGTTCGGCGAGGCAGGAACGGCCACATGACCGGCTGCCTCCAAACGTGCCACCACTCTCGAACCGACGAGACCCGTGCCACCGACTACGAGCACCCTCATGGTCGCGACGGGCTACTCGCCCCAGTCGCCGAGGTCGAGGCGGTTGATGTCCAACTCTCCTTCGGCGTGCTTCTCGCAAACACCTACCTCGACACTCCTGTCCGGGATGGGCATCACCCAACGTTGCAGGACCGCCGGGTCGGTGCAACCTTCGACGACACAGAAGGAATGTGAGGCGATTGGCTGATCCATGGGCGCGGATCCTACGCGACTCCTCGATCGCCCTAACCCGGCCAATCCACGACAATGCCGACGATGTCGACGACCACCGGTAGGTTTTCGTGGTCGAGGGCGGCTGGGCTCGCGGTGCTGGCGCTGGTGGTGCTCGGCGTGATCCTCAGCTATATGTGGTTCGTGTCGCCCTCGACCGCCAGCGTCGAGAGTGCCGAGAGTGCGGATGCGGTTGTCGTCTTTGCCGGGGGCGGGGGTCGTCTGGAGACGGCGGTCGAGCTCATGGAGCGAGGACTGGCACCCAACCTCGTGATCCCGAATGGGGAGTCGAGTGACGTGGAGGACGAGGATCTATGCGACGATGCACCGTTCGAGGTGTTCTGCCCCGAGACTGCCACCGTCGACACACGCGGGGAGGCACAGACGATCGGTCGGCTCGCCGCCGAGCTCGGCTGGGAGCGGCTCATCGCAGTGACCTCCACTTATCACATCCATCGTGCGACATATCAGCTGAAGCTCTGTCACGACGGCCCGGTGCAGGCGGTGTCCGCAGGCACGGCATCGATCGAGACGCATTGGCTACTCAGGTGGTGCACGAGTGGGCCGGGACCCTGGCGGCGATGACGTTCCAACGGGCTTGCTGAATCGGCCTGGACGCTAACTTCGGCAGCAATGACCGATCGACTCGACGACTGGATGGACGGCTACGTCCTCGCCTGGAGCAGCAACGACCCCGAGCACATCAGGCAGTTGTTCACCGAGGATGCCGTGTACGACCCTCAGGTGGAGGGCGGTGAGTGGGATGGCATCGAGGAGATCGTGTCCCATTGGCAGGAGAAGGACGACCAGGAGGACAACTGGGACTTCGAGTGGCAGCCCGTCGTCGAGGATGACGAGCTGGCCGTCATCACCGGCCGGACCACCTACTTCGACCCTCCGGCCGCATTTCGCAACCTGTTCATCATTCGTTTCGCCCCGGATGGCAGGTGTTACGACTTCACCGAGTGGTGGATCGAGGAAGACATCGAATGACGACTGCCTTCGTCCTGGGTGGCGGGGGCAGGTGGGGAGCCGTCGAGGTGGGGATGATCCAGGCGCTCGACGAGGCCGGGATCGAGCCCGACCTGATCCTGGGGACCTCGATCGGCGCCTTCAACGGCGCGGTCATCGCCGATTACCCGGGTCGCGAGGGCGTCGAGCGTCTCACCGGCTTCTGGGAGGAGGTCACCGGCGCCGACCTCTTCCAGACCAGCTTCTTCGACCGGGCGAAACGGGTCGCCACCCTCAAGCCGGCCCTCCATGAGTCCTGGGAGCTGCGCAGCTTGTTGGAGAAGGCGATCCATCCCGAGACTCGCATCGAGGATCTCCACATCCCCTTCCAGTGTGTCGCTGCATCGATCGAACGGTCGGCAGAGAACTGGTTCACGGAAGGTCCATCTGGTCGACGCGGTCCTCGCGTCGTCAGCCGTGCCGGCGTTGTTTCCCCCGGTCGAGATCGACGGCGAGCACTACTACGACGGCGGGCTGGTCGACTCGGTGCCACTGGGGCGGGCGGTGCAGCTGGGTGCCGATGTGGTCTATGTGCTCCAGGTCGGGCGGATCGAGTCACCGCTGCGGCCCCCGGAGCGGTTGTATGAGGCGGCGTTGATCTCGTTCGAGATAGCCCGGAGACATCGGTTCGCCACCACCATGGAGAACCTCCCGGACGGTGTCGAGGTCCATCTGCTGCCCACGGGGAGCCCGGTGGCGTGGGACGACCGTCGTCAGCTCAACTGGAAGGACACCGGCGGGATCGAGGACCGCATGAAGGGGGCCTACGCCGCCACCCTCGACTATCTGGCGCAACGCCGGTGATGAAGCCACCCCCCAAGCCGATCCGGCGGCTCCTGATCGCCCCGGCGCTCGTGCTCGGCGTCGTTGCGGCCTCCGTCACCCTGCCTCTCGTCATCCCCGTCGCCGCCTTCCTGTCCCGATACGTGCCGGGGAAGTGGCGGATCCTGCGCATCGTCTGGTTTCTGTTCCTCTACCTGCTGGTCGAGGCGGCGGCGTTGACCATGATGTTCTCGCTGTGGATCCTCTCCGGCTTCGGATGGAAGATCCACTCGCCGGCGTTTCGTGACGCCCACTACGCCCTGATGGCGTGGATGATGCGAAGGATCGTCGCCTCGGCGAAGTTCACCTTCAAGCTCACCATCGAAAGGGAAGGGTCACCGCCTGCCACCGGAGTCCGGAGAAGCGGCCGCCGTCCGATCATGGTCTTGAGTCGCCATGCCGGGCCGGGGGACTCGATCCTCCTCATGGACGCCCTCGCCAACGGGTTCAAACGTCAGCCGCGGATCGTCATGAAGGAGTTCCTCCAGTGGGACCCGATGATCGACGTGATGCTGAACCGTCTTCCCTCGGCCTTCGTGAGCGGGAGCAAGGACGGCAGGGACGACCTGCTGGAGACCATCGAGCACATGGCCCGCACCATGGACCACAACGATGCCTTCGTCATCTTCCCCGAGGGCGGCAACTACAGCGAGAAGCGGGCGAAGCGGTCGATCGAGAAGCTGCGTGAGATCGGCCGGCCTGACCTGGCCGAACGCGCCGCAGAGCTGAAGAACACCCTCCCGCCCCGGTCGACCGGCGTCATGACGGCGTTGGCAGTCGCCCCGCCTGAGACCGATGTGGTGTTCGTCGGGCATGCCGGGCTGGAGACGTTCGTGACCCCGGGGGACATCTGGCGGGGGATCCCCACCGACACGAAGGTGGCGGCGAGGGTGTGGTATGTCCCGGCCGAGGAGATCCCTCCCGCCGATGAGCAGGAGACGTGGCTCTTCGATGTCTGGGCCGAGATCGACGCCTGGATCACCGAACGTCTCGCCGACACCGGGGAGCCGTTCGACGACCCCGATGAGTACTGACCTGTCGCGCCTTTGCCGAACCCGGGTTGTAGCGCCGGATACGGCGCTCTCAACCCCGGGTTCGTCTATACGACGGTGAGCCAGGAGGGACGCTGAGCCTCGAAGCGGGAGATGGCGTCGTCTTCTTGCAGGGTCATGCCGATCGGGTCGAGACCCTGGACCAGTCGCTCCTTGGCCGATGAGTCGAACTCGAAGTCGACGGCGAAGTCGTCGACCGCCACCAGCTGTCTCTCCAGATCGATGTCGATGACGGCACCGGGGTGCTGGGCGAGATCACAGATCTGGGCGACGACCTCCTCGGGCAGCTCGATGGTGAGCAGCCCGACGTTCATGGCGTTGTTGCGGAAGATGTCGCCGAACGATGGGGCGATGACCGCATCGAACCCCCAGTCCTGGATGGCCCAGACAGCATGCTCACGGGACGACCCACAGCCGAAGTTGCGCCCGGCGACCAGGACCTTGGCTCCCTGCCGGGTGGGGTCGTTGGTGAAGAAGTCGGAGCTCGGTTTGCCGTCTTCCGTGGTAGCCCAGTCGAAGAACAGGAAGTCGCCGTATCCGGTGCGCTCCGTCCGGGTGAGGAACTGCTTCGGGATGATCTGGTCGGTGTCGACGTCGGCCTGGGGGAGAGGGACCATCCTCCCGGACACCTTCGAGATGGGCTTCATGACCACTCCCTGACATCGACGAGATGGCCGGCGACCGCGGCAGCAGCCGCCATCGCCGGGCTGAGCAGATGCGTGCGTGCTCCCCGACCCTGCCGTCCTTCGAAGTTGCGGTTCGAAGTGGAAGCGCACCGCTCCCCGGCCGGGATCACGTCCTCGTTCATGGCGAGACAACTCGAGCAGCCCGCCTCACGCCAGTCGAACCCGGCGGCTGGTGAAGATGTCGGCGAGCCCTTCCTCCTCGGCCTGGGCCTTCACCTGCATCGAGCCGGGGACGACCACCGCGTTCACGCCGCTGGCGACCTTGCGCCCGGCGACCACCTTGGCGGCATTGCGCAGATCCTCGATGCGACCGTTGGTGCACGACCCGAGGAACACGTGCTTGATCGGGATGTCGGTGAACGGTGTCCCGGGTTTGAGCGCCATGTACTGCAGCGCACGCACCACCGAGTCCTTCTCCACCGGGTCCGAGAACGAGTCGGGATCGGGCACCGATGACGTGATCGGGGCGGTCTGCCCGGGGTTGATGCCCCAGCTCACGTGGGGGACCAGGGCGGACGTGTCGATGTGGTGAGTGGTGTCGAAGTCTGCCGCCTCGTCGGTGGGCAAGGACGACCAGTACGCGACTGCCTCGTCCCAGACGCTGCCCCGGGGTGCTGCGGGACGTCCCTCCAGATAATCGAAGGTGGTGGTGTCCGGAGCGATCATCCCCGCCCGGGCCCCGCCTTCGATCGACATGTTGCAGATGGTCATCCGCTCTTCCATGGTGAGGGCCGCGATCGCGTCGCCCCGGTACTCGATGACGTGGCCCTGGCCGCCACCCACGCCCAGCTGGGAGATCATCCCCAGGATCATGTCCTTCGAGGTGACGCCGGGAGGGAGGGCGCCGTCGAACTCGACCGCCATCGTCTTCGGCCGGTTCTGCCACAAGGTCTGAGTGGCGAGGACGTGCTCGACCTCGGAGGTCCCGATGCCGAAGGCGAGGGCACCGAACGCACCATGTGTCGAGGTGTGGCTGTCGCCACAGACGATCACCTTGCCCGGCTGCGTGTAGCCGTTCTCCGGGCCGACCACGTGGACGATGCCCTGACGGGGGTCGTCGAGACCGAAGAAGGTGATCCCGTGTCTCTCCGTGTTGGCCTTGAGCGTGTCGACCTGCTTCTTCGACTGCGGGTCGCGAATCCCCAGCGAGCGGGCGGTGGTGGGGATGGCGTGGTCCACTGTGGCGAGGGTGAGATCGGGGCGACGCACCGACCGACCGGCCAGCTCCAGACCGGCGAAGGCCTGCGGCGAGGTGACCTCGTGGACGAGATGGAGATCGACGTAGAGCAGGGTCGGGTCCTCGCCGGTGACGACGTGGGCGTCCCAGATCTTCTCGAACATCGTTCTCGCGGTCATGTCGGCGGCCTCGACCGACCCGGCGACGAGCTCGGTGACCCGGTCTCCGACCTCGGTGGTGGTGATACCCATCTCCCCGGCACGCAGAGAGGGCAGGGAGCCGGCGACCTCCGCCACGGCTGCCTCGATGGCGTCGGCGCCCGCGGTCTCGCCGAGCTCGCGAAGCATCATCGCGGCGGCACCGATGGAGGCGAGCGGGTTGATCTTGCCGGTGCCCTCGAACCCGGGAGCGGTGCCACCGATCGGCTCGAACATCGAGACCCCTTCCGGGTTGACGTTGGCGCCGGAGGCGATGCCGAGACCGCCCTGGATCGCCGCGGCCAGGTCGGTGATGATGTCGCCGAACATGTTGTCGGTGACGATCACGTCGAAACGCCCGGGATCCTCGATCATCCAGAGACAGGTGGCGTCGACATGGGCGTACGAGGTGGCGACGTCGGTGTACTCCGCCGCCGACCTCGTTGAACACCCGCTAGCCACAGGTCCCAGGCGTACTTGAGGACGTTGGTCTTGCCACACAAGGTCAGGTGGCGGGCCGGGCGGCTGCGGGCCAACTCGAAGGCGTACCGGATGCAGCGCTCCACCCCGTGCCGGGTGTTGACCGACTCCTGGACGGCCACTTCGAAGGGTGAGCCTTTCGCGGTGAAGCTGCCCTTGACCGACGTAAAGGCCCTCACTGTTCTCCCGCACCACCACGAAGTCGACGTCTTCAGGGTCGACGTCGGCGATTGGCGAGCTGACCCCGGGGTGCAGCTTCACCGGGCGCAGGTTGATGTACTGGCCGAGCTCACGTCGGAGACGGAGCAGGATCTCCTGCTCGAGGATCCCCGGGGCGACTTCGGGATGCCCGACAGCGCCGAAGAGGATCGCGTCGGATCCGCGGAACTGGTCGAGGACGTCCCCGGGCAAGCGTCTCTCCGCTGCGCAGATAACGCTCCCCACCCAACTCGATCGGGGTCAGGTCGAGCTCGAAGCCGAAACGGCCGGCTGCTGCTTCCAGCACCTTGACGGCCTCGGCCACCACCTCCGGCCCGGTGCCGTCCCCGCCGACGACGGCTACCCGATAGACACTCATCGGTATGAGTCGGCTACGCCCTGGAAGACTTCCATTCCCGAGACGACGTCGTCGACGATCGCCTGGAGACGTGCCCCGGGGACTTCGCCGTTGTCGTCGGCCGCTTCCTTGATCCGAGCGAAAGCGCGCTCGAATGACGAAGGCGAATTGAAGGCGACCCCCATCTCGTCGAGGGCGTGCTGGAACGCAGCCCGTTGATCACCGTCCTTCATGGATCCGGTCGAGGGTGATTGTCCGTGTCATGGCTTTCTCTTTCATTCCTGGATTTCGTTGCGACGACGTGTCACGTCTGGCCCACCACCGTTCGTGCCACGTCGGAAAGTCTTCTTCATGGCGACCCGGCCCGACTTCACCAGGTCGACGATGCCGTAGGGGCGCATCTGGTCGACGAACGAGGCGAGGTGCTCGGGGGTGCCTGCCAGCTCGAAGGTGATCGTGTCGGAGGCCAGGTCGATCATCCTGGCACCGAAGAGTCCGGCGGTGTCGCCCACCTCGCCACGGCTGGCCGGCCCGCAGGAGATGCGGGCGATCATGACCTCGCTCTCCAGTGCGTCGCTGCGCTCCAACTCGGTCACCTTGATCACGTTGACCAGCTTGTGGAGCTGCTTCTTGAGCTGCTCGATCTCCGGGGCGTCGACGACGACCGTGATGTGGGATCGCCCGGGGACGTGGGTCGGGCCCACCGCCAGCGAATGGATGTTGAAGGCGCGGTTGGAGAACATCGCCGAGACCCGGGCGAGGACTCCTGGCTTGTCCTCGACGATCACGGAGAGGGTGTGCTGGCTCAAACCGAGGCCACGTTCGAAGACTCCGACACCAGATCCTCCGGTCCCATGACGATGACGTCGTTGGACCCGCCGGCGGGGACCATCGGGAAGCACATCTCGTCCGGGTCGGTCACGACCTCGAGGAGCACGGGGCGGTCGTCGACCGCGAGGATCTTCTCGATGGAGTTGTCGACCTCGTCGGGATGCGTCGACCCGCAACCCGACCGCTCCATCGCCTCGGCGAGCTTGGGGTAGTCGGGCATCGTGGTGCCCAGATCGACGGCGGAGAGACGGCCGCCGTAGAAGAGGTTCTGCCACTGCTTCACCATCCCGTAGCCACCGTTGTTGAAGACCACCACCTTGATCGGGATGTTCTCGGTGGTGGCGGTGATCATCTCCTGGAATGTCATCTGGAAGCAGCCGTCGCCGTCCAGCGCGATGACGACTTCGTCGGGTCGCCGCCGCCTTGGCGCCGACTGCGGCCGGCACGGCGAAGCCCATCGTGCCCAGACCACCCGAGTTGACCCAGGTGCCGGGGCGGTCGAAGCCCCAGAACTGGGAGGCCCACATCTGGTGCTGGCCGACGCCGGCGGCGATCACGGCGTCGCCACCGGTGATGGCATGGAGCCGTTCGATGAAGAACTGGGTCTTGATCGGGCCGTCGTCGGCCTGGTCGTAGTGGAGCCCCTTCGCCGCCTTCCACTCCGAGATCTGGGCGAGCCAGGCCTGCCGCTGCGGTGCCGGCTCCCCGTCACGGGTCGCCATGAGACGGGAGAGCAGGGCAGCCAGGACCTTCTTGGCATCGCCGACGATCGGGTATCTCCGGATTGCGGACCTTGCCGATCTCGGCGGGGTCGACGTCGACGTGGATGACCTTGGCTCCAGGGGCGAAGTGATCGACTGCACCGGTGACCCGATCGTCGAAACGGGCCCCGATGGCGATGAGCACGTCGGACTTCTGGATCGCCGTCGTTGCCGTGTAGGTGCCATGCATCCCGGGCATGCCCATGGCCAGGGGGTGCTTGTCGGGGAAGGCTCCCCGGGCCATCAGGGTGGTCACCACCGGCACGTTGGCGGCCTCGGCGAAAGCGAGGAGCTCGGCGCCGCGCCGGCGCGGATGACCCCCCCGCCGATGTAGAGCACCGGGCGCTCGGCGCGCCTCGATCATGGCGACGGCGGCCTTGATCTGCTTGGGATGACCCTCCGACGATGGCGGCTTGTACCCGGGCAGCCCGGCGAGTGACGGGGTGCCGACCAAGTGGTGGACTGGTTGAGGATGTCCTTGGGCAGATCGACCAGCACCGGGCCGGGACGGCCACTGCGGGCGATGTGGAAGGCCTCGTGGATCACGTCTGGGATCTCGTCGGCGTCGGTCACCAGATACGCGTGCTTGGTGCAATGCATGGCGAGACCCGTGGTGTACGCCTCCTGGAAGGCGTCGCTGCCGATGGCACCGGTGCCCACCTGGCCCGTGATGGCGACCAGCGGAGTCGAGTCCATTTTTGCATTCTGGAGTGGTGTGATGAGGTTGGTTGCCCCTGGCCCGGAAGTGGCCATAGCCACACCCACTCTGCCGGTCGCCATCGCGTAGCCCTCGGCCATATGGCCGGCCCCTTGCTCATGACGGGCCAACACGTGACGTATCGGACTGTCGAGCAGAGGATCGTAAGCGGGAAGGATCGCCCCTCCGGGCACGCCGAAGACCATGTCTACTCCCTCGTGCTCGAGGCTCTCCATGAGGGAATGTGATCCGGTGTAGGGCTTCTGTGTCATTGGTATCTATCCAGGTACTAAAAAACCCTCCGGTCAGGGAGGGTCGAGCACACGCAGTTGACTGCGTGTGCTACTCGATGAGGAGTACGAGCGTGTTGACGGAGTGCTTCTTCATTTGCGAATACCGAGTATCGCCGTTATCGACAACTTATGTCAAGGCAATGAGCCTTTCTTGTCGGGCTCACGGCGCCGTCTTCGGCTCCATGAAGGGCATCAGGCCCCGCAGCTCCGGCACCGACCTCTTCGATCTGGTGCGCCCGGTTGGCCGCTCGCTGCTCGAGGAGGAACGGTGCGCCCTCCCTGGCCTGGGCCAGCCATTCGTTGGCGAAAGCGCCGACTCTGGATCTCGGCGAGGACCCGCTTCATCTCGGCGACGGGTCTCGTCGGTGATGATCCGGTGCCCCTGGTGTAGTCCCCGTACTCGGCGGTGTCGGAGATCGAGTACCGCATCCAGGAGAGACCGCCCTCGTAGAGGAGGTCGACGATCAGCTTCAGCTCGTGGAGAGTCTCGAAGTAGGCCGACTCCGGCTGGTATCCGGCCTCGACCAGGGTCTCGAAGGACGCCTTGATCAGTTCGGCGACTCCGCCACAGAGGATCACCTGCTCCCCGAACAGGTCGGTCTCGGTCTCCTCGCGGAATGTGGTCTCCAGCACGCCGGCGCGTGCCCCGCCGATCGCCAAGGCATAGGAGAGGGCGAGTGCCAGGGCGTTCCCCGAGCGTCCTGATGGATGGCGACCAGACAGGGGACCCCGAGCCCTCCGTGTAGGTGCGCCGGACCAGGTGACCCGGTCCCTTCGGCGCGATCATGGAGACGTCGACGTCCTCGGGCGGCACGATCTCCCCGAAATGGATGTTGAAGCCATGGGCGAACATGAGGGTGTCGCCACGGTCGAGGTTGGGGGCGACCTCCTCGGCGTAGATCGGGCCCATCACCTGGTCGGGCACCAGCATCATGATGACGTCGGCCGCTCGGACCGCCTCGGCCACGGTGAGGACCTGGAGCCCGGCCTCGGCGGCGGCTGCGGCGCTGGAAGAGTCGGGACGAAGACCGACCACGACATCGACTCCGGATTCGGCGAGGTTGCGGGCATGGGCGTGGCCCTGGCTGCCGAAACCGATGATGGCCACCTTGTGCTGCTTGATCAGATCGGGATCGCAGTCGCTGTCGTAGTAGATGTTCGCCATGTGGCGGATTGTTGTCGCTTACGCCGGACCCGACCAAATGGAGCCTTAGGATCACGTTCATGACGACCAAGACGCGCTCGACCGACGTGACCGAAGGACCGGCCAAGGCCGGCGCCCGAGCCATGCTGCGAGCGGTGGGGCTCACCGACGACGATTTCTCCAAGCCGCAGGTTGGCGTGGTCTCCGCCGGCAACGAGGTCACCCCGTGCAACCTCACCGGCCCCGAGTTGTCCGAGCACGCCAAGGCGGGGGTTGGGGAGCACGGCGGAGTGGGCCTCATCTTCTCCACCATCGCGGTGTCCGATGGGATCTCCATGGGTCACGAGGGGATGCGCGCCTCGCTGATCTCTCGGGAGGTGATCGCAGACTCCGTCGAGCTGGTGATGCATGCCGAGCGCTTCGACGCCCTCGTGGCGATCGCCGGGTGTGACAAGTCCCTGCCAGGGATGCTCATGGCTGCGGCCCGACTCGACCTTCCCGCCGGTGTTTCTCTACGGCGGTTCCAGCCTTCCCGGCAGGTACCAGGGGCGTGACATCTCGATCGTCGACGTCTTCGAGGGCATCGGCGCCGAGTCGGAGGGCCGGATCAGCGGTGAAGAGTTGCTCGAGATCGAGCGGGCGGCATGCCCGGGCGCCGGGTCGTGCGCCGGGATGTTCACCGCCAACACGATGGCCTCGGTCGGCGAGGCGATCGGGATGTCCCTGCCCGGGCTCGGCCGCGGTGCCGGCCATCGATCCCCGGCTCCGCGACTACGCCCGGAAGACCGGAGAGGCGGTCATGGACCTCGTCGAGAGCGGAATCACCGCACGTCAGATCATGACCCGGCCGGCCTTCGAGAACGCCATCACCACCGTGATGGCCCTCGGTGGCTCCACCAACGCGGTCCTCCACCTCCTGGCCATCGCCCACGAGGCAGGTGTCGAGCTCGAACTCGACGACTTCGACCGCATCTCGCGTCGGACACCCCACCTGGGCGACCTCAAGCCGTTCGGCCGCTACCACATGGTCGACCTCGACCGCATCGGTGGTGTGCCCGTGGTCCTGCAAAGCCCTGCTCGACGAGGGTCTTCTCCATGGCGACACACTGACGGTCACCGGCAAGACCATGGCCGAGAACCTCCACGACGTCGTGTTCCCGGCCGACCAGGACGTGATCCGCCCGGTGACGTCCCCTCTCGCCCACGAGGGTGGGATCGCCATCCTCCGGGGCAACCTGGCCACCGGAAGGGGCCGTGGTCAAGGTGGCCGGGATCGCTCTCGACGTCTTCGAGGGACCGGCCCGGGTCTTCGACGGGGAGCAGTCGGCGTTGGCTGCCCTCTTCGATCACCAGATCCTCCATGGCGACGTGGTCGTCATCCGCACCGAAGGCCCCAAGGGAGGGCCGGGCATGCGGGAGATGCTCCAGATCACGGCGGCGATCAAGGGAGCGGGCCTGGGCAAGGACGTCCTCCTCATCACCGACGGCCGATTCTCCGGGGGAACCACCGGGTTGTGCATCGGTCATGTCGCCCCGGAGTCGGAGGCAGGCGGCAACATCGGGCTCGTCGCGGAGGGCGACCGTGTCCGGGTGGACATCGGCGCTCGGACTCTCGATGTGCTCGTCGACGACGAGACCCTCGAGGCGAGACGGGCCGTCTGGGTGCGTCACCCTGATCGATACCCGACCGGAGCCTTGGCCAAGTACGCCCGTCTGGTGGGCTCGGCGTCGGTCGGCGCCGTCACCGGATAGCTAGCGTTCCGCCATGAGCCAACCGGAGCCAGAGACCGAGAAGGGCTTCTTTGGCCGGATGGCCTCGGGAGCAAGTGACCGAGTTCTCGAGATCGTCGATCCCAACCTCGTCCTCGCCCACGTCGACGTCGACGCCCTGCTCGACAAGATCGACGTCAACGCCTTGCTCGATCGGGTCGACATCAACCGCCTCCTCGAGCGTGTCGACGCCGATGCTCTCATGGACCGGGTCGACATCGATGCCCTGATGGCGAGGGTCGACATCCAGTCGATCGTCGACCGGGCCGGCATCCCCGAGATCGTCGCCGAGAGCACCAGCCACCTCACCGGGTCGGCCCTCGACATGTTTCGCCGCCCGATCGTCGGTCTCGACGAGATCGTGTTCCGCGGCGCCAATCGCATCTTCGGGCGAGATCCGACGAAGCTCCCGGAAGGTCCTGGCGACCTGATCCAGTGGGTCGACGAGCGCAAGACGCAAGGAGGGGGTCAAGACCGGTCGCTACGCCGGTCCGCTCACCAGGCTCCTTGCCGTGATGATCGACAGCGTCGTGGTGTCGTTCGGGTTCACCCTCCTCGTCGCCGGACTCGTGTTCGTGATCCGCCTCTTCCAGCCGGACTTCGAGATCCCCGACGGCTCGGGCGTGTTCTACGGGATCGCCCTGGTGGTGTGGTCGTTCTTCTATCTCTGGATCAGCTATGCGGTGTTCGGCAAGACGATCGGGAAGATGATCGTTGGGGTCCGCGTCGTGAGCGCCGACGGGCACGCGGTGCTCAAGGGCAGACAACCGTTCATTCGCGTCCTCGACCTATCCGATCAGCTTCCTCATCTTCGGGCTGGGGTTGCTCGGTGTGGTCTTCAACCCGCACCGCCAGGCGTGGCATGACCGGTTCGCCAGCACGACCGTGGTCTACGACTGGGGGTCGCGCACGGCGACGATGCCCACGCCACTCGCCGATTATCTCGCCCGCAAGGGCGCCGACATCTGATCGTCAGCGAAATCGAGCCGGGCTGGTTCGCCCCGGATCGACACCGACTTCGTCGAAACCCGGTGGCAGGGCGGAGTCGATGACGAGGCTGGCGATCAGGGCGCCATAGGCCGGGGAGGTCTGCATCCCGATCCCGCCCTGGCCCACCAGCCAGAAGAAGCCGGCTGCGGTCGGATCCTCGCCGATCACGAGATCGCGATCGGGGGAGAACGTGCGCAGTCCCGTCCATTGCGAGTTCACGGTGCGGATGTCGAGAGTGGTGGCGGTGTTGATCCGCTCGATGGCGAGGGCCACGTCCTCCATCCGGGGCCGGGGGTCGGTCGGCTCCGACGGGACCTCCTCGGCCAGGGAGCAGAGGAACTGCACCCCGTCGGGGCGGAGGTACCACTGCTCGTCGGTCTCCACGACCATCGGCCACCTCGCGGAATCCTCGCTGCCCGGGACCATGAACGCCGTTCGTCGGTAGGGCTGGAGCCCGAGCGGTGCCACCCCGGCGAGCCGGGCTACCTCGTCACCCCATGCGCCGGAGGCGTTGATGACGGCCTTCGCCGCGAAGGTGCCGTTTCCGGTGGAGACGGCCCAGCCGTCGCCGTTGCGACGGATATCGGTGACCGGTGAGCCGGTGTGGATCGCCGCTTGATGGCTCCGAGCGATCCGGACGAACGCCTGGTGGAGGGCGGCGACGTCGATGTCGGCGCCCGACGACTCGTAGAGCCCGCCCGTGACCCATTCCCGGCGCATGGCAGGCATGTGCTCGAGGACCTCGGCGGTGCCCAGGATTCGGGAATCGGCGCCGTTGGCTCGTCCTTTGGCGGCCTTCTCCTCGAGGTCGACCATGCTCCCCGGGCCGGCCACCCACATGACCGCGCGATCGGAGAGCAGCGGGGCGTCCACCGATCCCGCAGGGCGGGTTCTCCAGAAACGGCCGCGCCGCCTTCACCAGTGGTCGCGACCCGGCCGACCCGTAGTTCTCCACCAGCATTGCCGCCGAGCGGCCCGAGGTGTGATAGGCGAGGCCGGGCTCCATCTCGAGCAGCGCCACCTCACCCATGTGGCGCCAGGTAGGCGGCGGCCGCTACCCCGGCGATGCCGCCACCGATGACGACGAAGTCGGTCATGGGTTGACGACCACCCTTCCGACGGCCTTTCGGTCGGCGACCCACTGCAGTGCGGCGACGCCTTCGTCCAGTTCGAACTTCCTCTGGATCACCGGGCGGATCCGACCTGCAGCGGCCCATTCGACGATGGTGGTGAAGTTGTCCCGATGCCGCTCCGGCTCCTCCTGGGTGAATCGCCCCCAGAACACGCCGACCACAGAGTTGCCCTTGAGCAGCGTGAGGTTCAGAGGGATACGCGGGATGTCACCAGCCGCGAAACCCACGACCAGAAGGCGCCCGTTCCAGTTGGTCGAACGGAGGGCTTGCTCGGTGGCGTCGCCACCGACCGGGTCATAGACCACGTCGACCCCGCCACCGGTCACCTGCTCGATTCCGTCACGAAGCGGCTGCTGGTCGTAGCGGATGACGTCGTGTGCCCCGGCCGTCATGGCGGCTGCGGCCTTCTCCTCCGAGGACACGGCGGCGATCACCCTGGCTCCCAAGGCCGCGCCGATCTGCACTGCAGCCATCCCCACACCCCCCGATGCACCGAGGACGAGAAGTGTCTCTCCCTCCTGCAGCCGGGCCCGATCGACGAGGGCGTGATATGAAGTCCCGTAGCCACCGGGCAGGGTGCTCCCGACATCTGCATCGATCTCGTCGGGCAGCAACGCCGCGTTGGTCTCGAGGACCACCGCCTGCTCGGCGAGACCGCCGTGGAAGGTGAATCCGCACACGCGATCACCCACGGAGAACCTGCTCCCGGTATCTGCCCACAACACGGTTCCGGCCAGCTCGTACCCGGGGGAGAAGGGAGGGTCGGGTTTGATCTGATACAAGCCCTGGACCATCAGGGTGTCGGCGAAGTTGACTGCCGTGGCCTCGACCCCGACCAGGATCGAACCGGGTCCGGGCTCGGGGTCGGGGAGCTCCCCGACGCGGAGTCCGCCGATCCCGGCGGAGTAGTCGTCACAGATCAGTGCGCGCATGGCCCGCAGCCTAAGTGGGCGTGACAGGTCCCGCTTCTGACACAATCGGGTGGTGCCCGTCGAGCCGTTGCCCTCCCGCTTCACCCTGCCCGACCCACATACCGCCGATGGCGACGTGGTGGCGGTAGGCGGGGATCTCGAGCCCGGGACGATCCTCCAGGCCTATCGCAGGGGGATGTTCCCCATGGATCTGCGGTGACGGTCAGTTGGGGTGGTGGTCGCCCCTCGATCGGGCCGTGATCCCACTGAAGGGCCTGCATGCCTCCCGATCGCTGCGACAGTCGACCCGTCGTTACACGGTCTCCTTGGATCGCGACTTCGCGGCGGTGATCCAGGCCTGTGCCGAGATCGATCGTCCCAACGGTTGGATCACCGATGAGTTCATCGACGCATACACCAGGCTCCACGAGTTGGGATGGGCGCACTCGATCGAGGTGTGGGATCACGAGG
Source organism: uncultured bacterium (assembly GCA_963751005.1). GTDB lineage: Bacteria > Actinomycetota > Acidimicrobiia > Spongiisociales > ZC4RG35 > JANQRA01. The sequence continues at coordinate 1,751,911 of CAVVSY010000004.1, read as the reverse complement.
GGAGACTCTCCGGCGGTCTCTACGGGGTGTCGATCGGTGGGTTGTTCGCCGGCGAGAGCATGTTCCACCTCGCTCGCGACGCATCCAAGGTGGCGTTGGTTCACCTCGTGGTGGTGATGAATCGTGGTGGGTCCCTGCTCGACGTCCAGTGGATGACACCTCATCTGGCCACACTCGGGGCGGTGGTCATCGGGCGCGACGAGTACCTGGCCCGTCTCCCCGGGGCCCTGGCCTCGCCTGGTCCGTTCCACGAGACCGACGGTTAGAGTCGCCGCCGTGCATCTGGGAGCAGGATGACACCGGCCCTCGTGGCCGGAATCGATCTGACGGCGACCGGGAGACGTGTCGCCGACCGCGCCCGTCTCCTCGCCGAGGGCACTGGAGCCACGCTGGAGCTGGTGCATGTCATCGAGCCTCTCGGTGAGGCGATGATCGAACCAGGTTTGGCACGGCTCCTTCGTGACCATCAGCACGCGGAGGCGGAGCAGGTCGCCAACTGGGTGAGAGAGCGCACCGAGGTCCCTGTCACTCTCCAGGTCGTGAAGGGCTCGCCGGCTTGGGAGCTCACCGCTCGGGCCAAGACTGCCGACCTGGTCGTGCTCGGCTCATCCACGGTCGACCCCTTCGCCGTCGGCCCTACTTCGTTGCGGGTGGCCCGGATGGCAGCCAGCGATGTTCTGGTCGTGCGTCGTCAGCCGAGGGTGCCCTATCGAAAGGTGATCGCGGCAGTCGATTTCTCGACCGCGTCGAGGACCGCGGTCGATCGCGCCTTGCACATGTTTCCCGACGCGGAGATCACCGCCCTCTATTCGCTCCCGTCACGTTTCGACCCGATGCTCGTGGAGGCCGGACTGTTCCGCGAGGAGATGGATGCCTCCCGAGCGAGCCGCATGGAGATCGCCCGTGACCGCATGCTCGAGTTCGCCCAGTCGTGGAATGGCGCGGTGCGCACGATGGTCGTCGATGGCCCACCCACCGAGACCATCGATGAGGCGGTGCGGCGGCGTGGCGCCGACCTGGTGGTCGCCGCCAGCCGCGGCGCTACCGCCACCCGCATGGTCCTGCTGGGCACCGTGGTGGAAGGACTGCTCGGCACCGCCCCCTGCGACGTCCTCGTCGCCCGGTCACCGTCGAGCTTCCGCCGCCCCTGAGCGCCGCCAAAACGTCCGTTTCTGTGAGTGTTTACCGTCCAGAATCTGGACGGTAATACTCACAGAACGGTATGGGAACGCCTCTACAGGGCCGCCAGGGCTGCCTTCACCGCACGGGCGACGTAGACCTTGGCGAGGTGGGTCTTGTACTCCTCGGAGCCGTAGAGGTCCTCGAGGACGGTGACCCCGTCTGCTGCCTTCTCGGCGGCCGCCTTGATCGCTGCATCCGAGCCGTCGGTGCCAACCAGGGCCGCGGCGACGCCGTCGGCGAGCTGGGGGCGGGTACCGACTCCGGTTATCGCCACCCGTGCCGCTTCGATGGAGCCGTTGGACTTCTTGATCCATGCCGCGGCGCCGGCCACGGCATAGTCGGACCGGCCCCCGCGTCTGCCCAGCTTGTCGTAGGCAGAGGCCTCGCCCGCTCCAGCCTTGGGGATCCTGATCGCAGTCAGGATCTCGTTGGGCTCGAGGGCGGAGGTCAACGCGTCGACGAAGAACTCCGACGCCGGGATCTCTCTGGTGCCGGATGCCGACCCGACCACCATCGTGGCCGCGCAGGCGAGTGCTCCGGCCGGCTGATCGGCGGCGACGTCGGCATGGGCCAGCGCACCACATGTCGTGCCCCGGTTCCGCACCTGCACGTCTCCGGTGAGAGAGGCAGCCGTCGCCAGGGCGGCGGCATTGGCCGCGATCACGTCGTTCGATGCAGTGGTGGCGTGACGGACGAGGGCGCCGATCTCGATGTGGTCACCCCGGTCCTCGACACCGTCGAGACCGGGGATGCGGCCGATGTCGACGACCAGACCCGGCGAGAAGAGGCGCATCTTCATCAGTGGCAAGAGGCTCATGCCCCCAGCCATCACCTTGGAGTCGTCGCCCAACGCCGCATAGGCCTCGTCCAGGGACGAGGGGGCGACGTAGTCGAATGATCTGGGATACATGTTCTAACCCCTCGCTTCCTGGATGGCGGCCCAGACCCGGCGTGGTCGGAGCGGCATGTCTATGTGTTTGACCCCGAGTGGTGCGAGAGCATCCACCACGGCGTTGACGATCGTGTGCGCCGTTCCGATCGTCCCGGCCTCGCCGACGCCCTTGACCCCCATCGGGTTGACATCGGTCGGGGTGACCGTGCGATCCAACTCGAACGAAGGCAGGTCAGTGGCTCCGGGCAGCGGATAGTCGAGAAGTGACCCTGTCAGCATGTTCCCGGAGCTGTCGTAGACCGCTTCCTCGAACATTGCTTGGCCGATGCCCTGGGCGAGACCGCCGTGTATTTGCCCGTTGACGATCATCGGGTTCACCTCGACTCCGCAGTCGTCGACACCTATGTACCGGAGCAACTTCACGTCACCTGTGTCTGGATCGACCTCCACCACGGCGATGTGACTGCCGAACGGCCAGGTCGCGTTGCCCGGGCTGAACGAAGTGTGAGCCTCCAAACCGCTATCGACGTCCGTCCGGGCTGGTGTGCGCCTGGTATGCAGCCTTGGCGATGGCTGTCCACTCGATCCGCTTGTCCGGGGAACCCACTACATGTGCGCCGTTGTCCTCGAGCACCACGTCATCCGCTGATGCCTCCAACAGGTGCGCGGCGATCTTGGCCGCCTTCTCCTTCACCTTCTTCGTCGCCTCGAAGGTCGCCGCGCCATCGACGGCCAGCGATCGGCTCCCAAAGGTGCCGATGCCCATCGGATGCTCTCGGGTATCGCCGTGGAGGACTCTGATGTTCTCGACCGGAATGCCGAGTCCGTCCCCAACTATCTGCGCCCACGTCGTCTCGTGCCCCTGCCCAGATGGGCCGGTGCCGATCACAACGGTGACGGTCGCGTCGGGGTTGACCCGAACCAGGCCCGATCCGTTGAACGATGCCGGAAGCCCGTAGTTGGACCAGGAAAACCCGATCTCGGCGAGAACGGCCGGTCCGAACCCGCACACCTCGACATAGGAACCAACACCCACGCCGATGTACCGGCCTTCCTTGCGAGCCTCATCGCGCATCTTCAGCAGCCCTGCGTAGTCGGCCACTTCCATGAGCTTGTCGACATTGCTCCCGTAGTCGCCGGAGTCGAGGGAAAAGCCACATCCCATCTGAGCGGGGAACTCGTCGGGCTGCCAGAAGTTCTTCTTCCTGCACCTCGATCGGGTCCATGTCGATCTCTCGAGCGAAAGCATCGATGATTCGCTCCAGGTAGTAGATGGCCTCTGGCCGTCCTGCTCCCCGGTATGCATCGGTGGTCATCGTGTTCGTGACGACGCAATCCACCGTCCACGAAACTGGCATCTTGTACTGCCCGGAGGCGATCCACAGGCCGAGGAGCGGGATCGCCACAGTGAAGTTCTGCGTGTAGGCGCCCATGTCCGCGATCGCTTCCAGCTTGTAGCCGAGGAACTCGCCGTCCCTCGTCCCGACCATCGTGGCCGTTCCGATCCAACCACGACCGTGAATGGTCGATCCCGACGCCTCCCGACGCGTCTCGGTCCACTTCACAGGCCGACCCAGTGCCTTGGACGCGAACGCCACCAACATCTCGTCGTTGTAGACGTTCAACTTGCAGCCGAACCCTCCACCCACCTCCGGGGCAATCACCCGAACATCTGCGGCGACCATCCCGAACATCGTGGCTATGGCACCGGCGAGCGCGTGCGGGACTTGAGTGGAGCTTTGTACCGAGAAACGGTTGTACCCCGGGTTGAACTCGGCGATAACCGATCTGGGCTCGATGGCCACCGGGATCAGTCGCTGATTGGTCATCTCGAGGGACACGACTACGGCGTCCTCTCGCTCCATGGCCGCGTCTACGAGCGGCGTCTGATCCTCGAGGCCGAGCGCATCCCAATAGCCGTGATATGTCCACGTGTGGAGAACGTTGGAATCGAGCTCGTCATGAACCTTGTTGACGTCGCTCTTTGCCTCCTTCAGGTCGATCACAGGGGTCAGAGTCTCGTACTCGACGTCGATGGCCTCGGCAGCATCTTGCGCCTGGTGACGCGTTTCGGCCACGACCATCGCGACCGCCTCGCCTACGTGATTCACCTCTCCAGCTGCCAGAAGAGGTCGGAGCTTCCCGATCGGGACCTGCGCCACCAGCGGTCCCGAGGTGGGCGACGTCTTCGTGTGTGTAGACGGCAACAACCCCTTCCACGTCGCTGGCTGCCGTCGTGTCGAGGTGGGTGATCTTGGCCCTGCGCAACTGGCGATCGGAGAAAGGCGACGTGCAACAGCCCCGTGGGTTGTGAGTCGTCGACATAAGTTGCCGGTGCCCTGGATCAGGGCGGGGTCCTCGCGGCGTCGGACCGATCCGCCCATAACGCTGGTGGTGGCCATTACTCGCTCCTTTCCCAGTCGGGTGGCGCGGGCTCGACGCCACGCATCTTGGCGCCGGCGTACTCCACGGCCTTGACGATGTTGTGATACCCGGTGCAGCGACAGAGGTTGCCCTCGATGCCATGTCTGATCTCGTCCTCGGTCGGGTTGTCGTTCTCGGCGAGGAGGGCCGCGGCCGACATGATCATTCCCGGGGTGCAGTAGCCACACTGGAGACCGTGCCGCTCCCAGAACCCCTCCTGCACGGGGTGGAGCTCACCGTTGTTCGCCATGCCCTCGATGGTCTTGATTTCAGATCCGTTGGCTTGGACGGCGAGCATGGTGCACGACTTCACGGGAAGACCGTCGACGTGGATGGTGCATGCGCCGCAGTACCCGGTCTCGCATCCGACGTGGGTCCCGGTCAGCCTCAGGTTCTCTCTGATGAAGTGGACGAGAAGGGTCCTGGGCTCGACGTCGCCGGTCACAGCCTTCCCGTTCACGGTCATGGAAACTTCCATCGACGAGTCCTTTCGATAGCTGGCCAACGCCCCGGAACATATCAACTGTGCCGACCGGTATGTCGCCGAAAGAGGTTCGTTGCTTCGTCGTGGGCCGTGACCGGGCTCAGCCCGTCTGGCTCGCTCCCATCGCCCGCAACCTGACCTCGAACGTGGTGCCCCCGGGACTGGTGTCGAGGGTGATGTCGCCGCCGATGCGATTGATGATCGTGTGCACCGTGTGCATGCCCAACCCGGTTCCCTTGCCAGGCTCCTTGGTCGTGAAGAAGGGGTCGAAGATCCTCGCCGCCACCTCTTCGGGCATGCCCGGGCCGGTGTCGGCGATGGTTATCACGACGTCGTCGGCGTCGTTGCGGGCGCTGATCGTGAGAGTCCCCGAGCCGTCCATCGCATCGGCGGCGTTGTCGATGAGATTGGTCCACACCTGGTTGAGGTCGCGTCCCGGGGCTTCGACGGTGTGGAGGTCCGGCGAAACGTCGAGATCGACGTCGATGCCACGCAGCTTGTGCTTGAGCAGGATCAAAGTGTCTCTGATCCCCGCCGTCGGGTCGATCTCCTGGATGGGAGCGCGATCGACGAAGGAGTACTCCTTGACCACCCGGACCAGCTCGGAGATCCGGCGGGCGCCGATCCCCAGCTCTGACACCAGTTGAGTGTTCGTGGCTTCGAGGGCCAGCCAGCGGGCGAGATGGGGCACCACGTCGGCGTCGACCCCGTCGAGGGCGGTCTCGAGAAACGTCGGCGTCCAACCGGCGTCGACCATTGCCGGAGCGACCTCCCAGGCGTCGCCGACACCCTTGGCGATGAGGGCCACGGCCATGGCTTCCTCGGCATCGGCCCTGCCCAGTGACGTGAGCTCCTCGGGCTCGATCGGCTCTGGGCGGGGGGTGTCCTGGCCGAACGCCTTGCCCAGCGCCGTGGTCTCGACCCGCAGCTCCTCTTGGAGCCGAGCGAGCTCACCTGCGCTGCGGGCGACGGCGGCGGCTGGATTGTTCAACTCGTGCATGAGCTGGGCCGCCATACGTCCCAGGGCGGCCATCCGCTCCTCGTGACGCAGGGTGTCCTCGATGCTGCGGAGACGAGCGGTGACCGTGCGGAACATTCGCCGCACCACCCGTGGGTCGTTGAGCAGCTCCTCGAATGCCTCCACCGGCACCCGGATGAGCACCGTGGTGCCCTGCGCCGTCACGGAGGCGTTGCGGGGGGCCTGGTCGAGCAGGGCGATCTCCCCGAACACCTCACCCGGCCCGATCCGACCCAACTCGACGGTCCGGCCGGCAACGAACTTCGTCACGAGCAGCTCTCCGGACACGACGACGTACATCTCCTCGGAGTCCGCCCCCTCCTCGATGATGACGGTCCCGTCGGCGAACTCCATCTCCTCCGAGGTCCGACTGACCGTGGCGAGGATGTCATCGGAGACGTCGGTGAAGTAGGGGAGCCCACGCAGGATGTCGGAAGTCGGGCTCAAAGGGAGGCGAGATGTACGTGGATGAAGCGGATGGCCGTGGCGCCCTCGCCTGTTGCGCCGGCCACCCGTCGGATCGAGCCGTGTCGCACGTCCCCGGCGACGAAGACCCCCGGCACCGACGACTCGAGCGGGAGCGGGTCGCGGTCGGCGTTCCAGCCCTTGACCGTGCCCAGGTCGGCGCCGGTCAGCACGAATCCCTGCTCGTCGAGCTCGACGACATCCCCGAGCCAGTCGGTCTGGGCTCGCTGACCGATGAAGATGAACATGGCCCCGGCGGGAACCGTGGTGACTTCACCACTCTCGAGGTCTTCGATGTCGATCGACTTCGAGATGGTCAGTCCCGGCGGCCCTGACTACCCGGCAATGGGGTCTGATCGAGATCTCCGCGCTGGCGTCGAGATTGTCGATCAGGTACTGCGACATCGTCTCGGTCAGGTCCTCACCTCTGATCAGGATCGTCACCGAATCGGTGAATCGGGTGAGGAAGAGCGCTGCCTGGCCTGCCGAGTTGCCCCCGCCAACCACGTACATGGGCGAGCCGCGATGGTTCTCCGCTTCGATCCGCGAAGTTCCGTAGTACACACCGGCCCCGACCAGCTCGTCGAGACCCTCGGCGGCCAGCCTGCGGTACTCGACACCACTGGTGACGACCATGGCCTTCGCCGTCACGGAGCTCCCGTCATTGAGATGGACGATCCGGAAGGGGTCCTTGCGTTCGATCCGTTCGACGCGGGCCGGCACGAGGATCTCAGCGCCGAAACGGGTCGCCTGCGCGGCGGCGCGTCTCGCCAGGTCGGCACCGCTGATCCCCCTCGGGAATCCGAGGTAGTTCTCGATCAGCGACGACTGGCCTGCCTGCCCACCCGGGGCCGCCGATTCGATGAGGAGCGTCTTCAACCCTTCGGATGCGCCGTAGACGGCTGCCGCCAGGCCGGCAGGGCCGGCGCCCACGATCACGACGTCGTAGGCAGGCTCGGTGGCGTGACTCTTCAGCCCGATGCGATCCGCAACCTCGGCGATCGTGGGCCGGAGCAGCGGGTCGCCATCGGGGAAGGTCAGCACCGGGAGATCCGACACGCCGACCCCTGCCGAGTCGAGCACCCGAGCCGCTTCGTCGTCGAGGCCGACTGTCAGGGAGCGATAGGGGATCTGGTTCATCGCCAGGAAGGCCTTGATCTCGAAAGCGGACTTGGACCATGGGCTGGCGATCGACCCTGATGCCCTCGAACGTCGGACGATATGAGGCCTGCCAATCCTCGAGCAGGTCGTCGAGGATGGGGTAGAGGCGCTCGGTGGGAGGATCCCAAGGCTTCATGATGTACTGGTCGAGCCCCACCTGGTTGATCGCATCGATTGGCGGCATCTGTGTCGGCGTAGGCGGTGAGCAAGGTCTTCTTGACCTCGGGAAACAGCTCCCGCGCCGCCCGGAGCACATCGACGCCGGTGATCGAGGGCATGCGTTGGTCGGCGACGATCGAGCGCGATCGGCGTCCCCCGCACCGAGAGCTCCTGGACGGTTTCGATGGCCTCGGAGCCACTGGCGGCGCCCACGATTCGATAGTCGGTTGCGTACCGCGAGCGAAGGTCGCGCATCACGGCACGAAGGACTTCGGGCTCGTCGTCCACTGCCATGATCACCGGGTTGACGTCGGTCATTTCGCCAGGAAGTGGTCTTCGAAGCAGTAGCGCCAGGTCTCACCGGGCTCGATCGAGCGGATCAGAGTGTGGCCGGCGGCCTCCCAGTGCTTGCGGGCGTGACGGTTCATCGAGTTGTCACAACAGCCCACCCGTCCGCAGACGAGGCAAGAGCGAAGGTGGACCCAGGTGTCACCGGCGGCGACACACTCGTCGCAGACGTCGGACAGCGGCTCGGCTATCGAGACCAGCTCCCCGAAGTGGTTGCATGTCGGCGTGGCCATTGAACTCCTGCGACGACGGAAGACGCTCAGGTGAGCCATCATAAGTTCCGGGAGGTCCGGGCGCGGCGGTGATCGGCCCCGCGCTTATCGTGGCCCCCGCTTCTGCACACATGAGTCGATGAGGGCGATCAGGGAGGATCGATGAGCGTCCTGAGACTTGCTCCGCCACAACTGAGGACCAAGGAGAGCGAAGGACACCGCGCCGCCACATGGCTCGAGCTCTTCTACGACCTCGTCTTCGTCGTGGCGGTGGCCGTCATCTCGGCTCGTGCTGCTCGCCGATATCTCTGGCGCCGGATTCGCCTCGTTCTTCGGCTACTTCGCACTGCTCTGGTGGCTCTGGGCCAGTCACACCTACTACGCCGATCGCTACGACACCGACGATCTCGCCTATCGGCTCCTGGCCGCCGGCCAGATGGTGGCGGTGGTGGTCATCGCCTCGTCGCTGACGCTGGGCGAAGCCGGCTCCACCCGGGCGTTCGCCTATCGGGTATGCGACTTCCCGCATCCTCCTCCTCGTCATGTACTGGCGGGCGTACCGGCATGTGGCCGAGACCCGAGAGCTGGTCAAGGGCTATCTCGTCGGGTTCGGGCTGGCGGCGATCGTCTGGGTCGCCTCGGCCTTCGTGCCCGACGAACGCGCGCGTCGTGTTCTGGTCGATCGCTCTTGACCATCGATCTGGCCACCCCCTGGGTCATGCGCAAGGAGCAGGCCCGCGTCCCGCTCGATGTCTCCCACCTACCCGAGAGGTTCGGACTCTTCACGATCCTCGTGCTCGGTGAGTCGATCGCGGCGGTGGTCGCCGGTCTCGCCCACATCCGCTGGGCCCTCGCCCCGACCGTCACGGCTGCCATGGGCGTCGGGATCGCCACGACGCTCTGGTGGCTCTATTTCGACAACACCAGGGGGTCGGTGGTCCGCCGGGACGCCTCGGTGCGTCGAACCTGGAGGCCGACTGTCTGGATCTACACACATCTCCCTCTCGCCGCCGCCCTGGCGGCCTCGCGGAGTCGCCGTCGAGCGGCGCCGTGGCCGAGGCGGGGCACGGGCCGATGTCCGACCCCGATCGATGGCTGTTGGTCGGCTCGGTCGCTCTCGCCTTCGGGTCGATGGCGCTGATCCAGCTCGCGTCCAACACGGCCGCGTCGGTGCTGGGACGCACCATCATCCTGGCGCGGGCCATCGGGATCCCGATTCCTCGCCGTGCTGGGTCTCATGAGCGACTTGGAGCCGCAATGGCTCGTGCTCGGTGTGCTCGGGCTGTGCGTCGCCCAGGTGCTCAGCGATATGGTGGCCGCCGCCAGCCCAGAGACCCGGGAGGATGAGTTCAGGTGAGTGAAGTCGACCGCGTGATCATCGGTTCGTGACGACCCCGACGCCAGTGCGTTCGTGGTGGAGGTGGACGGCGCCCGCGCCGGCAAGGCCGTGTACCACGTTCGAGGTGGACGTCACCTCTTCGTCCACACCGAGGTGTCCGATGAGTTCTCGGGGATGGGCCTCGGCACCAGGTTGGTCAGGGAGACGCTCGAGGAGATGCGCGCCAGGGGCGAGCTCATCGTCCCCATCTGTCCCTTCTTCGTCTCCTACCTGGCTCGCCACCCGGAGTTCGAGGACGTCGTCGACAAGGAGATGACCGATCGGCTGAACGCGGCGCGGGCGGCCAAGGACGACTAGACCGTCTCGGTGAGACCGGTCATCCCGGGGACCAGCCGGGGGCCGTCGAGCCGGTTGGCCAGAGTCCTCGTGGAGGACATCGAGGTCGGCGTCGTCGGCCCACGGGTCGTGATGGAACGTGACCAAGCGTTCGACGCCGAGCAGGTTCGGCATATGTGGCGAGCTGTGAGACCGAAGTGTGCCCCCAGCCGATCCTGTTCGTCGTAGGTCTCATCCGAGTACTGGGCGTCGTGGATGAGGACGTCGCACTCCGGAGGCGAGGTCGTAGCCGGAGGTCCACTCCGCCGATCCGGGGAATGCCGGGTTCCCCAGCGCCGGCTCGTGATCTGGGATGTAGGCGAGTGACGAGTCCCCCTCTTCGATCCGATACCCGACGGTCGACCCCGGGTGGGAAATCAGATCGGCGGTGATGCGAGGTCACCCAGTTCGGAAGGTGCCCGGGACCACGTCGTGGAACCAGACGTTCGCCAGATCGCGCACCCGGATAGGGAACAGTGGGGGAGAGAGATATCTGGAGAGCCGCTCCCGCAGGCTCTTCGTCGTCGAGACCGGCCCCCACACATGGACTTCGAGCTCGGGGTCGAGCAGAGGGCGGAAAGAAGGGCAATCCCTGGACGTGGTCCATGTGGAGATGGCTGAGAAGGATGTCGACTCGCTCTGTCGTCTCACAGGTGATCGGGATGGCCCTGATCCCGCTGCCCCCATCGAGGATCACCGCTCGGTTGTCGACGCATTCGAGCTCGACGGCCGAGGTGTCGCCCCCGTAGCGCACGGTGTCCGGTCCGGCGACCGCGATCGAGCCCCGCGTCCCCCACAGCCTGAGCCTCAACCCTCGATCTCCCAGAAGGTGGCGAACACTCCGTGGAAACGGCCACCCTGGCCTTCGACAGGTATCGCGGTGATCTCCACATCACGCCACACCCCGTCCATGCCGCAGTAGCGGACGGCGCCATGGGTGGGAATGCGTCGGGACAAGGCCCTCACCACCGGGAAGTAGTCGTCCGGGACCTGCTGACCCTCCAGGTCGGTGAGACGGAACATGTCGCCGAGCTGTTCGGCATGGATGGGGCCGACATCGTCGAACTGCATGCCGAGGAGTCTCTCCGCCGGCTCGTTGTAGTAGACCAGATTGCCCACCTCGTCCATCATCCACATGGGGATGGTGAGATAGCTGGCCAACTGCCGGAGCAGGATCATCTCCACGGGCTGCTGCGGGCTCATTCCAACAACCTAATTCGGTGATCGAGGTGTTGGGAGCGTTCGAGCTGCGATTCAGTCACCGACCACCCGGAGCGTTCAGTATTGCTAATGATCCGTTCATTCGATGGCGAACGCCCTGGACGGGGCGGAAGGGGTTGGGACCCATGAGTGGCAAGATACAAACGCGTCTAGCACTGCTCGCTGCCGCTGCGGCCCTCGTCGCAGTTGTTGTACCGGCGACCCTGGCCTCCGGTTCACACGCGGGCGGCGTCGAAGCATCGGGAGTTACGTCGTACGTCTTTCTCGAAATGGGTAGGAGTGACCGGGTTACCTATGAGGGTCAAACCCAGTCCATCACTACACGCAACAACGATTGCAGCGTTGTCACCTTCGGCACTCCGCAACTGTTGGTAGTTACGCCGTTTGGTGGTGCCCTGGGTCATACCAAAGACTCGCTCGGAGTGCAGAGCACCGGTGATGGGAGTGGCGAGCCATGCTCGCGGGTGGATGCCGGTAAAGGTGAAGCGATTTCAGTGGGTCTTGGATCGGCGTTGGCCGGGTTGCTCATGAGTGCGGTCGACGTCGACCTCGAACTCAAGAGCAACGCAAACGTCGATGTGACCTACCTACACGAGGGTGTTGAGGTGGCAACGCACATGTTCGACCCCACCGACGCCTCTGACGACGGACCCGACTCGGGCGATGGCGACAACTACAGGTATGCCCACCGTCCGCTGGATGGGGGCGAGCCGGTGTACTTCGACGAGGTCAACTTCAGGCCGATATCCGGCATCCTCTCTCTGGAGGGTGGTTCGGACGGCACCGACAACGGGAGTCTCGTAACGTCGAACAACTTCAGCCAGTTCGAGTTGGTCCAGGGGTTCGACGGCGAGATCACCTGTGGCGACGAAGAGCCCATCGGGGAAGGGGGGCTCACCTCTGGAATCGTAACCATGCACTCAGAGGACAAGGGAGAGGGTTGGCTGCTCGACCCGAACTGCGACTTGAAGCCGTACAACGCCTGGACCACGGACGATTCGTTGGCCTTCGTTCCCGACCTCGAAGGCACCACGGCTCGGTACACGATGGAGGTGACCGTCAAGGATCAAGCGATCGTTGTCGACGGCGAGGGCACGATCACCTCTCTCACGGCCGTCTATGACCCGGCACCGGCTCTGAGCTTTCCTGATGTGTCGGCAGACCTGGCGCTTCAAGCGTGCGAAGGAACTCCGGAACTCGATCCAGGACCGGCCTACGACGCGTTCTGGACCCAGGCGGACGTCGGCTTGCTGCCCGACGGCGAGACTGCCTGCTGGTACCGCGCCACCGTGGAGCCAACGGGCGAAGATGTCGGCACAGAACATTGGGGCATCTACTTCGAGGACGACCCCGGGCTCAAGTTCAGGTAGAGAACAGCGGAGTTGCGTGGACGCCGAGACGTCCACGCAACTCGGCCAAGCGATCGGTCTGTTCAGGTTCTGGCTCCCCACCGTAAACGAGGATGCACTCCAGCGCCAGCAGTTCCTGGTAGAGGTCCTCATCAATCGAGGCGGCTTCCGTGGCACGTTCCAGGAACTCGAGCCCAGCAGGTGATTTGCCATTCTCGCTGGCGATGACACCGGCGGCGCGCAACCAAGGTGAGGTCGTGCGAGTCGTGCGGAGTCGAGGGTCGTCGAGGATTGCCTCGGCACGTTTCGGGTCCCCCAAACGGGCATGGAGCAGTGCCAGATCTACCAGGCTCTCCTGTGTCCAAGGTGTGTCTCTCCCGACACCACCTTCAGCGATCAGGTCCTCCAGGATCGAGATGGCCCTGTCACCGTCTCCCTGCAAGCTCTCCAGGCGAGCGCGGAGCAGGATCACCAGCGGTGTGAATTGGCCCGCATTCGACGAGAGATTGACACGTTGAGCCTCCTCGAGGAGCTCTCCTGCGTGCTCCGGTCGTCTCTGTGCGATCAGGACTTCGGCGATGTTGACCCTGGCCAAAGCTCCGTCGAGGACGTTGCCAGAACGATCCGCGGCCTCGACCGCCCGCTCGTACCACTCGATCGCCTCGTCCCAGCGGCCGCCCCAGAAGGCGTAGGCACCCAGATTGTTCATCACGTTGACATTCCGTTCGATCGAGCCCAGGCTCTCGTAGATCTCGATGGCTTTAGGCCCGAGCCAGTCCTCGGTCTTGCCGGTCATGAAGTTTGCGTAGTCCATGACGCTGTAGGCCCTCGCCAAGGCCTCCCGTTCCCCAGCCGATTCGCCGCGGGCGACGGCAGAAGAGGCAAAGGCGGCCGCAGCCACAGGGTCTCCTTCGGTTGCTCTGATGCTGGCATCGAGGGCATCGAGACGAGCCAGCATCGGGATGTGCCGTTCGTCACCTGGATCCAGACCCCGACGTGCCCGAGACGTGCTGCGTTTCGCATGAGTGGTATCACCGGAATTGACCCAAATCGCTGCCCGACGCAGAAGGAGGTCGGCGTCCTTGAGCGGATCACTCACTCCCTCCTCACGGGCCCGGCTCAATGCGCTCCGCGCAGCCTCCATCTGGCCCGATAACTCACGCACTTCACTCAGGTTCACCCAGACGTCAAAAACTGCTTCCGGTGGTGCAGATGGCAGATGGCGCGCAGCCTCCACGGCACGTTGATAGTGAGCTGCGGCTTCGGTGTTGGCATAAGACGACCTGGCCTTGTCTGCTGCGATCTGTGAATACTGCCAAGCCTTCTCGTGTCGTCCCGCCTCCGAGAAGTGGTACGCGAGGAACTCTGCGGACCCGCCGGTGTCATCGCCGGCCATCCGCTCCACAACCTCTCCGGCCCGGGCATGGAGTTCGCGCCGCCGACGGTAGGGGAGTCCTCGATACGCCACGTCCTGAACGACTGCATGAGCGAAACGAAGCCGGTCATCCCCATCGGACTCGATGAACCGGCCGAGAATGGTTCGGGTCGCCTCGTCGATCTCCATGTCGTCGGGAGCAAGGAACTCACTGAGGACGGGCGTCGGGAAGCTGCTGCCTAGCACGGCCGAATAGCGCAGAGTCTGCCGGGCCAGCGGTGGGAGGGTGTCGATCTGGGTTGATACGACCGCGTCCAACGAATCTGGCATGTTTTCGGTGTCCCCGGTCTCACGAATGACGTTGAGGATTTCGGACAGGAAGAGGGGATTGCCCCCAACGCGGGCGACGATGCGATCCGTTTCATGGGGGCGCAAGGGCGCGGCAGCCATCACCTCGTTGGCTATTGCGCGAATCGTCTCGTCATCGAGGGGTTTCAAAGCCAGGTGGTTGCCGAATTCGTCGGTCGATTCGGGAGCGTCGCGCAACGTGACGACCGTGGTCCAGGGACGGGTCTCTGCGGCAGCTCCCAACATGCGGAGCAGATTCCTCGAGGCCTCGTCTAGCCATTGGCCGTCTTCGGCGACGATGACAAGTGGGTTAGCGTGGAGAGAATCCAGGAGTTCGATTACGGCATCAGCCGTGCGGTCCGGGCGGAATCTCGGGTCGATCTCCTTAGTGGTGTCATTGCCTTCGATCTCAATGTGCAGGACGTCTCCCAGAAGTGGGACCAGCGGCACCAGGTCGGGCGCGATCTTGCGAACAACAGCCTGCAACTGCCGTCCCATGGCTGCGTTATCACTGCGCTCGACCCCCAATTGTCGGCGCAGGGGGTCCCGGAAAGTCCAGTAGGGGCTGAACATCCCGTTCGGTTCCGCCTTCAAGAGAAGAGTCGCCAAACCAGGACATCGTTCCAGGACCTCTGCGATCAGTCGGCTTTTCCCGATACCGGTATCCCCAACGATGGTCATCATCCCGCCCCGGCCGACCTGGGCACATGTGGTGACGATCGAGATCAGCATCTGCATTTCCGGCTCACGCCCGTGGAACGGAAGCTCATGGGTCATGTCGGGCGGTCGTGTTCCGATCTCTTCGCACACCTCGTACGCCTGGACCAAGGCTTCCTTACCTTTGACTCGGAACGGTTCGAGGGCCTCGGTCCGGAAGAGTGTCGAAGACTCGTCGAGCACCTGAGGGCTGGCATATAGCTGGCCAGAACCCGCCGAGGCCATAAGACGGGCGGCGAGGTTCACGGTGTCTCCCATGACAGTGAAGGTCCGCCGGAAACTGGTGCCTACGTCTCCGGTGAAGACATGTCCCCTGTTGATCCCGGCTCGTAGATGGAATTTCTGCGGGGCGTCGAGGATCCGGCGCATGGCGCGCAATATGCGGCCCTCGTCGTCGTGCTGGCTCGCTGGCACGCCTGCAGCCAGGATCACCTTGCCCCCGTTGGCGTCGATGTCCGTCGCCAGAAAGCTCACCCCTTCTTCATCCACCGACGACTGCACCACCGACAGAAAATGATGCAGGGCCGCAGCGGTCTCAATCGGCCCGTCCGCCGCCAGCATCTCGTCGATCCCACTGAACTTGAGAAAACCGACAGATGCGATGCGATGCTCGGAGTCGGTGATGCCCAGCAAGAGGTGATCGCGGAGCCGCTCCGGGACAAGCGAAGCGAGGTCAGACGAGTGCCCCGACTCCCGAAGCACCGGACCACACCGTGGACAGTCGACCTTTTGCTTACGCATCAGGTACCCGTTCCCTTTGGTTTCGATGGCGAAGCCCTTGGGGAGTTGCTGGGCGACGGCGCGGCTCACGAGGATCTCCCCTGCTTCGGCAGTGGCCTCCATCTCCGTGGTGTGGGATGCGACAGATCCGGTGACGATCAGCTCGCGATGCGACTCCCCGACCAGGAAGAAGTCGACCTCCCCTGTGTGGATGCCCGACGACATCTTCAGGTCTATGCGACCTACCGAGGTTCGTTCCCGCGAAGCCTGACGCAGCGCCGCTCGCATCTCGATGGTGGCCGCCACGGCCTGCATTACATGATCGCGAGAGTCGAACAGCAAGAGAAGGGCGTCACCACCGAACTTCAGCAGCGATCCTCCTCGCTCGAAGACGATCGCCAGCATGTCCCCGAACACTTTGTTGAGGACGACGGTCAGTTCCTCGGCGCCGATCCTCCCTCGCCGAGCGAGACGTTCGGAGAGCATGGTGAATCCGGAGACGTCGACGAAGACCAATGTGCCTTCCGTCGACATCCAGCGACGTTCAGGAGACCGCAGGAGCCAGTCCGCGGCGATGGTGGGCACGTAGGGCTCGAGCCCGGTCTTTCGTTTCACCCTACCCACCAACGCATTACTCGCCCCAGGCTAGACCGGGGGTGTCCATCGCCTCGACGCATTCACCCGCGCATACGGCCGCACCGACATCCCAGCCGTAGACTCCGGTTTCCATGAGCTCTCGCGCCGTCCCGTCCGACTTGCCCACGGGAACGGTGACTTTCATGTTCACCGACATCGAGGGCTCCACTCTTCTCCTCAATCGGATCGGCGATGAGCCCTTCGCGAGTCTCCTCGATCTTCACCACGAGATCATCCGCATGGCGCTGGCTGACGGAGGCGGCGTCGAGGTGTCCACCGAAGGCGACTCTTTCTTCGCCGTGTTCACCGACCCGCTGGCCGCGGTGGTTGCGGCGGTAGACATGCAGCGGGGTCTCGATGCGAAGCTCTCGACAGAGAGTGAGCCGGTTCTGGTCCGTTGTGGCATCCACACCGGAGTCGGGGTGCTGGGTGGCGACAACTACTCGGGGATGGATGTGCACAAGGCGAGCCGCGTCTCCTCCGCGGCCAACGGTGGCCAGATCCTGCTCTCGGATGTCACCGCCCAGCTGATCAGGGAGCGATTGCCGGCAGGGCTAGGCCTGGTCAACGTGGGTCGGTATCGACTCGAAGGCTTCACTCAAAGCGACACATTGCACCAGGTGTCTGGTCCTGGGCTGAAGAACGAGTTCCGCCCGGTCCGCGCCTCACGGCCAAAGTCCCGGCTTCCGATGCCGCTCACCGAGTTCGTGGGACGGGAAGGTCAGTTGACGGCCATCGAGACCGCAGTTGCCGGCCACCGTCTGGTGACCCTCACCGGGCCAGGCGGGACCGGGAAGACCCGGATGGCAATCGAGCTCGGTCACCGGCTCGAGTCGTCGTATGACGACGGTGTCGCCTTCGTATCTCTGGCAACCGTCAATGACCAATCGTTGATCCCGTCGGCGATCCTCGAAGTGCTGGAGCTCAAGACGGCAGGCGGGGTCGAGCCCATCGAACACCTGGTCAGATATCTGGCGGACCGGGAGATCCTCCTGATCCTCGACAACTTGGAGCAGCTGACCACGGGAGTCCAGGTCCTGGCTCTTCTGCTCGAGGAAGCACCCGCCCTCAAAGTGGTCGCGACTTCCCGCACCCCTCTTCGTATCGCCGGAGAACGGGAGGTGCCGGTGCCGCCCCTCGATGTCCCCGATGTCGGCTCCGGCCAGGAGAAGGCGCTTCAAACCGCAGGGGTGCGTCTCTTTGCCGACCGGGCCGCAGCGGTTCGTCCCGGGTTCGAAGTCGATGCCGGCAACTTCGAGACCGTGGCCGGCATCGCCCGCTCGCTCGACGGCCTGCCCCTGGCGATCGAATTGGCGGCATCCCGGATGAGATCGCTGACGCCAGAGCTCATCTATGAGCGGCTCGGCAACCAACTCCTCACCTCCTCGGCCTCCGATCTCCCCGCGGCAGCAGACGATCGTCAACGCCATCGGCTGGAGCTACGACTTGCTCTCGGAGCCGGAACGTCTCCTTTTCGAGCAGTTGTCCGTCTTCAGCGGTGGATTCGGTCTCAGCGAGGCGGAGCAGGTGTGTCGGGATCATCCCGATGTGCTCGAGGGTTTGGTCAGTCTGGTGGAGCAGAGCCTGCTTCGTCAGACCGAGACGACCGGTGAGCCGCGGTTTCGCATGCTGACGGTGATCCGGGAGTTCGGTTATGCCGCCTTGGTGGCCCGGGGGGACGAACAAACCGTCTTGGCGCGGCACACCGACTTGTACGTGGGTCTTGCCGAGAAGGCAGGGGAGGAGATCCTCACATCGAAGCAGGAGATGTGGCTCCGACGTCTCGGCGCGGACAACGACAATCTGCGAGCTGCCTTCGATCGTGCTGTGGCGGACGGAGACCACGATGTCGCCCTTCGGCTCTCCGGGGCTCTCTGGCGCTTCTGGCAGATACGTGGGTTACTCGACGAGGGACAGCACCGCGTCGAGACCGCTTTGGCGCTCCCCGGGGAGCACGACCGGGAGATCCTTGCCCGGGCGTTGACCGCGCTCGGTGGCCTTCTCTATTGGCGAGGGGACTGGGCGGAACTGTTCGCGCCGTATCGGGAGGCCCTCGGGTTGTATCGCGATCTCGGCTCGGATCGGGGCGTCGCCGAAGCCCTTTACAACCTCAGCTTCCCCACGAGCTACTCCGGGGAAATCGCCGAGGCGCAAGAACTGCTGGCGGAGTCGTTGCAGCTGAGCGAGCGATCCGGGTGGAAGCTCGGAGAAGGGCGCGCCCTGTGGGCTCTGGGCAACGTGGCTGTGTACACCGAGGATTGGAAACGCTCCCTCGAGTTGTCGTCCACGGCTATCTCGAAGTTCGAAGCGTTGGACGCCCCCTTCGACCTCGGCTGGGCATGGTTCATGAAAGCCAATGCCCACGCCCGCATCGGCGAGGCTGAACCGGCGCGAGCGGCAGTCGGCCGCGCCGTCGCGATCTTCGCCGGGGTGAGCGACGTCTCGGCGCTGGCATTGATCTTGGAGATGCTGGGCTATGTGCTCCTCATCGAAGGGGACCATCAGGGCGCCGCGTACTACGTGGGGGCGGCACGGCGCCTCAAATTGGATACCGGGGTGAAGATCGGCGAAGTCGACGTCAACCGATTCCCGGAGGTCGGAGAGTTTCTGGACAACATGGACGAGGAGACAACCCAGGCTTTTCAGCGAGGATTGGACTCGACGGTCGACGAGATCGTGATGGCGAGCCAGAACGCCTTCTCATGAGGGAAGAGCCGCCATCTGACGAAGCACTGCTGGACATCCTCGTCAGCCACACCGATGCATGGAATCGGCACGACCTCGCTGCGTTGATGGCCCTGTTCTCCAATGACTGCGTCTTCGAAGCATCGGGTGGCGACGAGGTGACCGGCGCTCGATACGAGGGGAAGCGAGAGGTGGGGGCGGCCTTCGCCGCGGTTTTGGAGTCGATGCCGGACGCCGAGTGGGGCAACGGCCGCCACTACCTACTTGGCCCAGGCTATGGGGTCTCCGAATGGACCCTCACCGGCACAATGTCCGACGGACGGCGGATCGAAGTCAATGGCTGTGACTTCCTCACTATCCACGATGGGAAAATCGCCAAGAAGAACTCGTATCGCAAGCAGCGTCCGCCGATCGAATGACATCGAGGCGAAGGGCAGGTCCGATCAGCACCGCGATCGTCGGTACCATCTGATCTGCCGGGGCCCGTAGCTCAATCAGGTCAGAGCAGCGGACTCATAATCCGTTGGTTGCAGGTTCAAGTCCTGCCGGGCCCACAACTCACCGACCTGCGGAAACGGTCAGAAACCGCCCTCTACCTGGGACTAACACTCCTTCTGTCTGATCTTGCATGGTCTTTCAGTCTCTCGCGTGTATCTGCTACATTTTCGCGTGTCCTGTGCAACCAGGTGTGCAACAGAGGAGCGTCGGATGGGGTCTGTGCAGCGAGTAGAACGACCGAAACCGTGGCTTGCCCGTTATCGGGCGCCTGACGGTCGCCAGTTTCGCGATCTTTCAAGCGGAAGGTGGACGCCGACAAGTGGCTGACCATCGAGGAGAGCAAGGCCCTGCGTGGCGAGTGGGTAGACCCATCCGCGGGGTCGCTGATCTTCGCTGAATGGGTCGGACGTCTGGCTCGGGGGTTTGCATGGCATCGAGCCGAAGACCCTCGCCGGGTATGAGTCGCTTCTCCGCTCGCGGGTGCTGCCCACGTTCGGGATGACTGAGCTTCGCCGGATCACCACTCCCGCGATCCGGGAGTGGATCGCCGCGATGGTCGCCGAAGGTCTCAGCGCCGCCCGCGTCCGTCAGGCGCGCCAGGTGTTGTACGCCGCGCTCGAGGTTGCCGTCTCCGATGGGCTCATAGCCTCGAACCCTTGCAAGGGGGTGAAGCCTCCGACCGTTCGTCGCCGTCGTCAGCTCTTCCTCACCGCTGACCAGCTCTCTGCCCTGGCCGCTGCCGCTGAGAGCCGCCAGGAGGGCGCTGGCGCCTTGATAACCCTTCTCGGGTACTCGGGCCTCAGATGGGGCGAAGCCGTGGCTCTGGACTGGTCCCGGGTCGACCTGAAGGACCGCCGGGTCCGCGTCGAAGCCTCAGCTACGGAGATCAACGGCCGGCTGGATTGGGGCGACACCAAGACCCACGAGACCAGGACCGTGATCATTCCCAAGTTCGTTGCCCAACGTCTCCGGCCCGCGCACGACTCGGGGTCTTGTGTTCACCGCGCCCCGCGGGGGGCCTCTCCGGTCGTCCAACTTTCGGCGAACCGTCTGGGCTCCCGCCTGTGAAGCCTCAGGGATGCCCGCGGGGCTCCTCGTCCACGACCTCCGCGACACCGCGGCGTCCCTGGCCATCTCCGCGGGCGCCTCGATCAAGGCTGTTCAGAGGATGCTCGGCCATGCCTCAGCGGCGATGACCCTCGACACCTACGGGTCGCTGTTCACCGAGGACTTGGAGACCCTGGCCGATCGGATGGACGCCAAGTACGGCTGACAGGCCCAAAAGCGAAGCCCCGATAGCCATGTTGCGCAAGGTCGTCGGGGCTTTCGCTTGGGGGTTGATTCAGGTTCCGAAGTTGTGGCGACGTCGCCCGGATCAACCTGGCCGTGAAACCTACACCCCGCGGATGGTGCGTGCTGCCGGGATCAGTCCTCCCAGGGAACCGGTCCCCAGACTCCGTTGGTGTGCTGTTCGACGAGTCGCTCCGGTCGTAGCCATGAGCCGTCGCTGAGGCCGGGCACCCAGCCGCTGCCGATCTCGGGGTGTCGGATCACGGCGCCGGGCTTCTTCTCAGGTTGCTTGCCGTTGGTCTTCTTCTTGCGTATCAGCATCACGGCCTCCACTCGTTAGCCAGGCGTGGCACCCAACCGGAGCCGAGCACCTGCGGGTTTTCGTCTAGCCAGTTGTAGCCCAGCGATAGGGCGTCGATGATGTCGTCATGTTCGGGGCCGGGGAAGGCGTTCATCTCCCGCTCGACGTCGTCGTTCCAGGCGCCAAAGCCAGGATCAGATTCCCGGCGCCGACACAACCGGCGAGCCCGTATGCCCTTCGTCGTCTTGTCTCCTGAGATCGATCGAGAGTGGACCATGCCCACACCCGCGTTCTCCAGTCTCCGGCGTACGGCTTCCATGAGCAGCTTGCCGCTGGAGCCCTTCTCCTCTTCGAGAATGACGTCCACCGCGGGGCCGTCCACGATAGCGGTGCGCACGATCTGGTTGAGAACTTCCTCAGGCTCCCAACGTCCGCGCACCAGGTCCAACACACTGACCTCTTCGCCTAGCCCTCGGGCCATCAGTGCGCCGACCGTGTAGTCGCTTCAGCGTGGTGGCGGACACGGCCATATCCCAGTCGGACCCGGCGCCACGTCGGATCTTCCTCGATCTCCTCGTCAGCGATCAGCCGCGACGTGTTGAACAGGCCCATACCCTCAGAAGGTTGACGCGCCTCGTACAGAGCCTCGAAGACCGGGCCGGGCAGCGACCACCACGCCTCCTCGATGACACTCATCGGGATCACTCCGGCATCTACTGCGTGTTGCCCAGGTGAGCCGGGCGTATGACCAGTCGAGCCGATCTCCCGCTTCGATCTCCCGGCACAGCTTCCAAAACCAATCCCTCTTAAGTCACACATTCCCGATCAGCCGGCGTGGCCGTCGGTTGCGCTCAACGTCGGAACGCGGCGTGCCATGACTCCTCCGACACTCGCGACGCCTCATCGATGACCAGGCCGTGAGAGTCGAACCCGTACAGCAGGTCGGGCCGGTCACCTGACCGGTACCAAAGCTGAGCCCGTTGACCAGCGTCAGCGCCAGGTCGCTCTCGTTGGTCGTTTCGACTGCTTCGGGGCCGAGCATCCGCTTGGTCCGCCGGTACATGTTCTGGCTCAACGAGTAGGCCGGAGAGATCCACGGGATATGTGGCGCCCTCACCAGGCCCACGCAGCGCCTCTTCCACGATCCAGGCCAGGCACCCGACGCTCTTTCCCGCCTTGGTGCGATGCCTACACCGCGGCGAACCGGGTCGGCGCGAATATCGCCGCCTCCTAGCCAGTCGTAGAGACCGCGGCCGTTGGTACTCCAGGACCTTCACGCCGCGTCCTCCACGCCGATCGAGAATGTGACCACAACCTTCTCCTCCCGATGCTCTGAATCGTCCGATACAAGCCCGACAACCGCGCCAGCTCCGACAGCCCCCGCACACCGACACCCCGGGGTAATTGCCCTCCTCGGCGCCCTTGGCGAACCGCCACAACGCCGCCACCAGTTCCGCCGAGTCGATATCCAACCCAGCGCGCCGTATCGTCTCCCTCGATACGATCACAGCCGCAACCTGAGGATTCCTCAACAGTTCGTAGCCGCGTCGCTTTGCCGAACCATCCACGTACCCAGCCTCGACCGCGGCGTCCTTGGCTCGACCACCGTTAGCCAGGTACGAATCCACGAACCGCCTCCTGCTTCAAAGTCAACGCCATTCCCATAATTTACCAGTAACGATGGTGACTCTCAGTAACGGTGCGCCGTCGTGCTGGACTTGAACCAGCGACCCTTCAGGCCCCCATTGCGCGGTTGCACGGTTTTGGGTGCCTCCACTTCGGGAAAGCAGGAGGCAGGAAAATTAACGGAGGAGTATGTGGGACCAGATATTGAAGTCGAGTCGTCCGAACGGGTGATCATCCAACTGACCACCCGACAAGCATTCGACGTCCTCGCCGCAGTCGAACTGTCGCCTCTGGAGCACGAGGTTGTGCTGCAGAAGCTGCTTTCAGCGATCTATTTCGAGGCCCAGCTCCAGCGAACGAGCTAGGTAACGAACCGCGGAAACCGCCCATACGGCACATATCGAGCGGCAGCCCCCCAGGTTCCAGGGGTTGGCGGTAACGGCCACGGGCGTGAATCCAAGCGGCGCTACTCGTGGAGGGGGGTCGGTGGGTTTTGCCAGGGACCGGGACGGCCCGAGCCTCGATGGTCTGGGGTCACGGCCACGAGGGGGAGCCCAATGCAGGAGGCCCTCGCTAGTTAGCCAGTTGTCCCAGTGAGCAACGACTTCGATCGCAAGCCGGTGTGCAAGGTATCTCTTGCTGCCTGACTCGATTGCCCCGAAATTCAGTGGGTGCCTGTCCAACCGTGATACGGATCTCTTGCTGACTAGGCTGTGTTGAGGTCCTTCGTGTGAGCCCAGTCGAGTTTGAAATGCTTGGTGCCGTTGCAGATGTCACCGCAGATTTGAAGTCGAACTTGCTATCAACGAATGTCTCCACGTTGCTCGTCGGGGCGTTGGGGTCGTTACTAATCCAGTCTTTCAGGTGATGGGCGTCTTGGAAGAAGTGAATCACCGTGTCTCGGTGTTGTCTGGCACTAGGTGCAGCGTGCCAGTAGCGAGACCTACGAGCTTGTCTTTACCCCTGACCATGCGGTCATACTGCTCGTGCCAGCCTTGGATGATGTTCTGTGGCATATCCCGGTCCCTTTAGTGCCAATTCTGGCCCGTGCCGGAGGCCACCGACCTCCAGGCCCGGGCGATGATGTCAGGGAGCCGTCTCATGGTGGCGTCCCACTCCTCTCGATGCTCGGTTACGAATTCGGCATAGGCGCGCCCGACCGAAACTCGACCCGCGTGCGGCAACGGTCTTCCTCACCTCGGTGGTGATCAGCCGCCGAAGCTCGCCGCTGTCGACGGGTGCCGTCTGCTTCAACTCTCGCTCGACTTCTCGGGCGACGATCTCAGCGACCTTGACCACCTTTGAGTGGCGGCGAAGGCCGCTGACGTCTGCCATTCAGGCCCGGTCCCGCTTGTCGGGGGTGGGCGTCCATCGACCGACTGGCGTTGTAGGCTGCGATCCGTTCTGATCGTTGGCCCTGCCGCCTTGCATCACGTCTTCGACCTTGGGGCCGGTGTCGGCTATCGTGTTGCGCGGGCGCTGTTCGCCTTCGGTTGGTTTTTGGATCAACTTTGGTTCTGGCCACTTCCGGGCCTCCTTCTTCTGATGTGTTGGGTTGCTGTCGGGGCGGAGGGCCCACATCGCCGAGAGCTGCGTGACACGCCCGGACCGAAGCCCGGACGTCTCCACCCGCGTGCGATGGGACCCTCGCCGGAGTTACCAGCTCCGTTCCCGACACTTGATCGAGGGGCGCGGCCCGGTCGTCGACCCGATCCACGACCGAACCGCCCTCCCTCGCGACGAACCGACCAACGGTCGCGCTCGTCCATCGGAGAGACCAGCCTGAGGCTGCGAATCTCCGAAACTCTCATGCTCCACCTGCCTGCGACGGGGATCGGCCGGGAGCGAGGAAGAAGAACGGCTCGGACCCTGGCTCCTGAACCTCGGGGTGCTTCGAGCGCAGGACTCGACCTCCCCACGTGAACTTCGCCCAGCTGATTGGGAAGGACTGGATCGGGTGGACTCCATAGCCCGAGTCGTCTGTCGGATAGGCCTCGGCAATCGGCCAGCTGCCCAGAGTTGCCGGGCGACGAATAGGCCCGGCTGCTTGCGCCCGGCGATCGTCGCGGCCTCCCATCGGTCGTGATGCTCCGGGCAGAGGGTACAGCGCCACTTGCCGATGCGGATCGGATTCGCCGGCCTGACGCACTCCTTGAAACCGCAGAGCAGGCAACCTCGAATGACGACCCGTCCGAATGTGGGATGGTCGATGACGGTCGGACCTTCGATGTCGTAGACCGGCAAGACCTTTATGTCAGGTCCGAAACGGCCCTGCTGATCCCAGTACTTCTCGTCTCTTTCGACCCACGAGCCTTTGACCCACTCCCGGCCCGACCGCCGATCGAGATAGGCAGTCCTGGTCTTCGGTGCCGGTGACGCCGCGGGGACGGTGGCCGTGCAGGTCCTCGGTCGCCCGGTACTTCCCGGATATGCGGCGAAGTTCCTCGAGGTCGACCACCGCTGGCTTGACGCTGCGCCGAGCCTTCTCGGCTACCTGCTTGTCTCGTTCCTTCAGTCGTTGCTCGATCGCTCGCGTCTTGCTCGGCTGTGATCCGTACTCCGGCCAATTCATCGCTCATTCGGTTCTTCCTCTCTGGGTCAACAGGTCGAGCAGTCGCAACAGGACACCGCGTGCAGGGCGCATGATCCAGCCGTGGTCTCGGCCCAGGGTCATGAGCACATCGAGCCGGACCCTTCCCGACTCGTCGGGGTTGGCGGCGATCTCGGCGAGCTGGACTCGCCACTCGGCCCGGGTCATGCCGTCTCCCGTATTTGTGTGGAGCATCCCGCGCACCATCCGTCGGTGTCGGTGGCGTAGTGCTGGCACGTCGCCGGGTCGTTGCGTTCCGGGCTCGGGTCGATCGTCACTTCCTTTTCCTTCTCTGCCTCGTAGACATGTCGGTCCTCTCGGAGGATCTTCTCCAACAGTCCGGGGCCGCCTCCCACGCTTCTCCGTCCCCATGCACAGCGCCCATCGCAAATAGGCGTCATCGACTGGCGCGCTGCCTGTTCCTGTTGCTTCCTGTTCCTGTTCCCATCCGCCAGTGGATGGTTGGTGGAGGGTTACAGGGTCCGCCAGTGGAGGGTTAGTGGATGGTTGGTGGAGGGTTATGTCGTCGTCTAACCCTCCGTGGGTGGATGGTTCTACCGTCCGTGGGTGGATGGTTGGCTCCAGGTTCAGGAGGTAGGTATTCGACTTCTGGCCGCCCTTGACCACTCGATCAGCGACCAGGTACCCGACGTCGACTAGCTCCGTCCTCCAAGCGTCTTACCGAAGTCGGCGGGCTCCCAATTCGGTCGGCGAGGCTGTCGACCCCGGCCTCCAGTTTCCGGCCATCGCCCACCAGGTCGCCGACGTCGAACAGAAGTGCTTCCGCGCCCGTCGGATAGGGTCAGGATCGCGTTGATTCACCCTCATCGGCAGCCTCGCGATTGGCCCGGCTCATCATCGGCCCACCATTTCGCCGGCGAAACGCTTGAAGGTTCCGCTACCCGCCAGGCGCTTGAAGATTTCCCTCTCTGACTTCTCGGCGGCTCGCAACACTTCCAGGCGGTGCACGTCAGTTCGGGCAGCTATCCCTGGTGTCTGATGATCTCCCGCAGCTCACCAGGGGGAAGGCTTCGGCCTCCCACGGCCAGCGGATACGGGTACGCCTTTTTAGGTGGCGAGCCCGGTAAGTCTCCGGCTTCCACCTGATCCCAGGTGACAGCCACTCTCCGAAACTGGAATTCGACCAGGCCATCGTTGAACCGATCCAGTTTCTCGACCAGGCTGCGCTCAATCTCGAGCCCGGCGGGGTCGTGGTCGCCGACGTAAAGGATGATCCGCTCCGGTCCTGGCCATGAGTGCCATTCGGCTACCGCAGAATGTGCGAAGGATTCCGAGACCTGGCCTCACGTTACAAACATGGGGACGGCCCAGTCGTCACAGATTGCGGCGATGGTTCCCCGGATGGAGTCGGACTCGACCCATACCTCGACCCGGCAGAGGGTGGAGTCCCACAGGTCGCGCCGATAGGTTCTGGCGACGCTCCGAAGAATCGCCTCGGGACCGGACCACACGCTCGGGACCATTCGAATTCGGGTGTTGTCGGTGATCAGGCCATAAGGGATCGCGCCCTCTCGTCGCAGATCGAGGAGGGACCGCTGCACCTTGTTGTATCCGCTCTGTGCCTTCTCCACCAGCTCGGCGACGACGCTCCGGTAATAGAGGTGGCGCACCGAACAGGGGCCGTGCTCAAAGGCAAGCTCAGTGAGAGTGCCCCGGCGAGAGGCCATCTCGGCCTTGGTCGCCCGGCTCATCGAGGCACCCCGCTAGAATCGAAAACAGCCTTCGGGCTATCCATACCAGTGACGGCGGCCGCATCCTCCTCGGGGCGGCCGTCCTCGCGTCCGGGGCTCATCGTGGCCCCAGATCTTCGAGCTGGGCGGTCAGCTGGTCATCGAGGAATCGGTCGAGATCGGATCGCCGGAAGACCAACTTTTCGGCCAACCTTTAGGCCGAGAACCCCAGGCTTCTCGCCGCGATGGCGTTGGGAGTAGAGACTGGTCGGGGTGAGACGCAGGAAGTCGGCGGTCTCGTGGATGGTAAGCAGTTCGGGCATAGGTGATCCCTTCCTAAACCCCACGTAGGGGCGGGATGGGCCTAGCCCTCAGTTCTGAATGCCAAACGCGGTAATTACACGCCTTAAAGCATCCTATCATCAAGGTGTGGCCGTGCCAACCGTCCGAGACTTCTACGTCCAGTGCGATGCCTGCCGTCGCCAGCACGGCAAGGGATCATGGCTCGGTTTCGTCCGGGATGACCGAGACCTTTCTCCCTACTCTGGAACTCGAGTCTTCGACGGCCTCTACTTCACTCCCGTTAAGAGAGCGCCGGGGCCTGTGAGAGCCGCCAACCCGGACGCAACCGGCATCATCTCGGGAGAGCGCGTCGCAGTGGGTGTCCAACTACGGGCGGAATGCGGGCGGAGGCATCGGATCAACCGGAATCGTGACGAAGTCCTCAAGCTCATGGCGGGCGCCCTGAGGGTTGGCACAAACGTGATTTACGTGTGATCCTGTGCAACGGCTGTGCAACTCGGAGCCTCGAATGGCACATAACCCCAGGTAGATAGCCCTCCGCGGGCGGACTCATAATCCGTTGGTTGCAGGTTCAAGTCCTGCCGGGCCCACAAGACAACCGTCTCTGACCAGGCGATTTCTCTCGCTTCGTGGGTGGGCTTCAACTAGCTCGATTGCGTCTCCAAGACGGAACAGGCACAGGCTCGTCGCTGGCCCAAGGGTCATAGTGGGCATGAAGACGAATATCGCTGCAGCCACAGCAATACCAATTCCGCCTGCACGCCGCCACGGGCTCATGCACACACCTCCTCCTCGGCGCGGAGGAGCCTACGCTCCGGCGATGCGACCGACCAGCCGTCTGAGATGTCTTGTTGCTCTGACCCTTCTCGCAACTGCCTGCGGCGGCACTGGGCCCGAGGGTTCCGCCACCACAGTCAGCTCCCAACCGGACCCCACCATGACCACATCTGCGCCAACGACAACGGTGCCTCCAACGACCACAGCCGTCGGCTCGGCACCCGCCGAACTTGCTGGGACCTGGACGGGAGAGCATCGCGACACCGGGGACGGTGTAAGCCTCGGTCTGAACGGGACAACTTGGTCGCTGGCTTGGGCGACGGCTCCTGGGGTCGGAGGAGACCTCTTGGTGGATGGTGACACGATCACCTTCAGCGGGGTTTACGAGTGTCCAGGGGAATTCGAGTACAACTGGTCGATCCAGGATGGGGTGCTCACCCTGACTCCGATCGGGGAGGATCCCTGTCCTCGAGGAGGCATCCTCCAAAAGGTCGTCTTCACCCGGGCAGGGGGCGGGTGAGACTCTAGAGACGGGTCCCCACCCAGACGCGTCCCGGTCGGCAGGTTCAAGTCCTGCCGGGCCCACAACACCAGCCTCGAAGCTGTTAACGATAAGCATCGGGCCGTCATCGGAGACCATCACGCGGAGAACCGCCTGACGAGCGCGAGCCGGCCAGGTGAGGTCCTCCGTTTGCCCCCATTGTCCCCCGTAGGGGGACCCAGTCATTACCCGACGGCAAATGGCGGTAAACGCGATCGGGACGGAGTCAGGACTTGAGCGTCAGATCGAGACGTCGCGACTGTGCCAGGTGACGTGGAACAGCTTCCAGAGCACCACGAGCCTTCACGACATGGAGGAAATCGACCCACCGCGGCGAATACACCCGCACCGAGGCGATGTCCTCGAACACGGCGTCGATGATGACCTCGGCCGTCACCGATTGCGGGGTCTGGATGGCTGCGTCATCGGCCATGGTCTGTGGCGAGAGGGTGATCAGTCCGACGACTCCATCGGCGCCGACCGAATAGCGCCGTTTGATGGCTTCAGGGTGATACGACAAGAGGTGCCTGGTGGCGTCTCCGGAGACGTAGCCCTCCAGATAGTCGAGGGCGACACGATGAATCGCCTCGATGTCCGCATCAGATATGCCGACTCGATCCTCGACGAGTGTCACAGCCCTCAAGCTACACCCGCACCTGTCGGGGAGGACTGCCCTAAGTCAGCGAACGAAGGAGTCGGATCAGGTGCCCTGACATTCCGGGTGACCGCAGAAGCACTTGTCGAGACCTTCGACCCCCGTAGCACATGAGGGCGAGCAGTACTCCTGGCCGTCGGTCACCAGACAGGTGCACATCGTGTGGGCGCATTCCATTTCCACTCCATTCGTCGGGCCCACCGGTTACCCAATCTGGAGCATCGCCGAAACCGTCGCCATGAGTCACTCGAGGGGCGACAGCCAAGGCGGGCGGGGTGCCTCGATGCGGCCTAGACGTGAAGGCACCGGGCCGAAACGATCGGTGTTGTGCGTCTGCCAGTCAGTCCAGGCATCGGTGATCTCTTCGTTGCTCCTCGCCACGAAGTTCCACCACATCTTCACTTCTTCCCCGAGTGGGCGGCCACCAAGAACCATGATTCGACCCCGCCCGGATTGGGTCTCCAAACGCAAAGAGCCGTGACCGGCTGGGACCAGAGCCAGCGCCCCTGGCTCGACGATCGCGTCCTCGACCTTCACCGGACGATCGACCGGGACCACCGCCGTCTCGAAGGTGGGATCCAATTCGAGTGTTGTCGGTGAGACGATGGAGAGATCGAGACCGAGTGCAGGATGGTCGAAACGAGCAGGTGACGTCTGACCGTCGAAATCGCCGATGAGGATGCGAGCCTCGCCTGAGCCGAGGTCGACGACCGGCAGGTCCTTGTGATGTTGGAACCCCGAGCCTCCGTTTCGGGTCGCGTCGGGCTGGGCGAGCCACATCTGGACACCCATGATCCCTCCGGTTGCGGCGGCGGACTCCGTCTCCAATCCCTCTTCGGCGTGGGCGATGCCGTGGCCGGCCGTCATCAGGTTGAGCTCGCCAGGTTTGATCGCCTGTTCGGTGCCCAACGAGTCGGAATGGAGGGCGGAGCCGCTGAACAACCAGGTGACCGTGGACAGCCCGATGTGGGGGTGTGGCCCGATCTCCAGGGGAGGAGGCCGGTCGACGTCGTCCGGGCTCATCAGATCGACGAAACACCACGGGCCGACGGTGCGCCGCTGCTTGGTGGGAAGGACTCGGAGGATGCCCATTTCCCCGATGCGGGTCTGGCGCCCCTCCTTGACCTCGATCGTGCTCACCCCGATGTCAGGAGTGAGACGGTCCGACTCCTCGACGGGTCCGCTCATGACGCAAACGTACCGGAACCGAGATGCAGGAAAGTCCGCCCGCTGCGATAGGTTCACCCGGTGAGCGCTTCCGAGCCGCGGGTGGTCGTCGTGGCCAATCGTCTCCCGATCGCCTATGCCCGCGTCCACCGGGATGTGGGATCACCAGCCCGGGGGGATTGGTGTCGGCCCTGACCCCGATCCTCCGCCAGACCGAGGGCAGTTGGGTGGGCTGGAGTGGTGTCGCCGGACGTGAGTTCGAGCCGTTCGAGCATTCCGGGATCCGGCAAGTCCCGGTCACCCTCAGCCAAGACCGAATACGAGGAGTTCTACGTCGGGTTCTGCAACGGGACGTTGTGGCCGCTGTATCACGACGCCATTCGCCCTCCCCGGTTCCACCGTCATTGGTGGCGTCCGTATCTGGAGGTGAACCAGAGATTCGCCGATGTCGCCGCGGAGTGTCTGGAACCTGATGACGTCGTATGGGTCCAGGACTATCAGCTCCAATTGGTGCCGCAGATGCTGCGGGACAGGGCTCCGAATCGCCGCATCGGGTTCTACCTGCACATCCCGTTTCCCCCGGTCGAGCTCTTCGCCAAACTGCCCTGGCGGCGGCAAGTGCTCGAGGGTCTCTTGGGATCTGACGTCCTCGCCTTCCAATCGCGTTCCAGCCGCACCAATTTCGCGGTGGCGGCCCGTCGCCATGCCGGGGCCACCGGCTCCTCGGCCCGGCTCGAATGGCAGGGGAGGGTGATAACCCTGCAAGTGGCTCCGATAGGGATCGACACGTCTGTATTCGACGAGCTGGCCCGATCGGAGGAGACGGCAGCTTCGGTGACCGAGATCCGAGACCAGCTCGGCGATCCGGACGTCGTGGTGCTGGGTGTCGACCGTCTCGACTACACGAAGGGAATCGACCTTCGGATGCGCGCCCTGCAGACCCTGCTCGAACGTCGTGCCGAGTTGCGCGGGAAAGTCGTGTTCGTCCAGATCGCCGTTCCCAGCCGCGAGGACGTTGCCGAGTACCGCGAGATCCGCTCCGACATCGAAGGTCTGGTCGGCCACATCAACGGGGACCTCGCGGAGATCGGGCGGCCCCCCATCCACTACCTCTATCGCAGCGTGCCGATCGAGGAGCTGGTCGCCTACTACCGCGCCGCCGACGTGATGTTCGTGACTCCCGCTCCGAGACGGGATGAACCTGGTGGCGAAGGAGTACGTGGCCACCCGGTTCGACGACACAGGCGAGCTGATCCTCAGCGAGTTCGCCGGCGCCGCCGAGGAGTTGACCGATGCATACGTGGTCAACCCGTACGACCTCGAAGCACTCGCTGCCGCTCTGGAGGAAGCGATCGACTCGGGTTCCTCGGACGACAAGTCCCGAATGCGCGCTCTGCGTCGTTCGGTGGCGACGCGTGACGTCTTCTGGTGGGCGGAGAGATGTCTGAGCGCCCTGGGGCTTTGAGTCTGCGCGACGCCCTCAGAGACATACTGAGCCGGGACCTGGTCCTGATCGGGCTCGACTTCGACGGAACGCTGGCGCCTCTGGTCGACCATCCTCGAATGGCCGAGCCGCATCGCCGCTCCGTGGAGCTCATAGCCATGCTCGCTCAACGACCCGGGCTCCGTCTCGCCGTGGTCTCGGGCCGTTCCTTGGCCGACCTCGAGGATCGACTCGGCGCCTTGCCCGGGGTCGCCTTGATCGGCGAGCATGGGAACGACGTCGGCCTTCCAGTCGAGCCCTCCCCGATCCTTCTGGCTGCCAAGGCCTTTCTCGACGGTCTCCAGCTCGCGCATCCGCACGCCATCGTGGAGTCCAAGCCCCACTCGGTGACGCTGAACACGAGGAGACTCGACCTCCCTTCGTCAGGTACGGCCCGGCGGCAGATCGAGGATTGGGTCACAGCGCACCCCGGGCCTCTCCGTTTATCGAGGGCAAGGACGTGGTCGAGCTGACGGTGGGATCCCGCACCAAGGGAGACGTGCTCGCCGAGTTGTCCGCCGGCTGTGACGGGACCATCTACATCGGCGACGACGTCACCGATGAGACCGTGTTCGCTCGACTCCAGCCAGGGGACATCGGCATCAAGGTGGGGGAGGGCGAGACGGCCGCCGCGCTTCCGGGTCGCCGACACCCTGGGAGTCCTTGGAGTTCTGGAGGACATCGCCCTAGCGTCCGCCTGATGGCGCGGTCGTCGAGCAGCACCTGGTGGAAGCACGCGGTCTTCTATCAGATCTATCCACTCAGCTTCGCCGATTCGAACGGGGATTCCTACGGGGACCTCGAGGGGATCATCACCAAGCTCGACTACCTCGCCGGCACCCTGGGCATCGATGGCATCTGGCTGTCCCCCTTCTACCGGAGCCCCATGAAGGACTGGGGCTACGACGTGTCCGATCACACCGACGTCGATCCGATATTCGGCGATCTGGAAGATGCGAGACGGCTCATCGCCGAAGCGCACCAGCGAGATCTGAGGGTGATCGTCGACTACGTGATCAACCACACGTCCGACCAGCATCCCTGGTTCCAGGCGTCCAAGTCATCCCGGGACGACCCGAAGCGGGATTGGTACGTGTGGAGAGACAGCCGTGACGGCGGACCACCCAACAACTGGGTGAGCGTCTTCAGCGGGCCGGCGTGGTCGTTCGACGAGACGACGGGGCAGTGGTACCGACACACCTACCTCAGCGAGCAGCCCGACCTCAACTGGCGGAATCCCGAGGTCGTCGAGGCGATGTTCGACGTCCTCCGGCACTGGCTGGATCTGGGGGTCGACGGGTTTCGCGTCGACGCCGCCCACCAGATGATGAAGGACCCCGAGGAGAGGGACAACCCGCCGACCCCGACCGACTACCCGCGCCCCTACAAGGACATGGGGGAGTACGACGCCTTCGTCCACCTCTACGACTTCGGTCACCCCGACGTTCACGAGATCCATCGTCAGATGCGGGCCGTCGTCGACGAGTACGACCGTGACGTGCTCACGGTCAGCGAGGTACACATCTTCGACCTGCCGGAGTGGGCGTCGTACTACGGCGAGAACTTCGACCAGCTCAGCATGCCCTTCAACTTCCAGCTGATGACCGCCGAGTGGAACGTCCCAACCCTCCGGGCGACCATCGAGGCGGTCCTCTGGAACGTCCCCGTCGGTGGTTGGACCAACTGGACTCTGGGGAACCATGACGAGATCCGCCTCGCTACCCGGCTGCCCCAGGGCCATGAGCGTCTCGCCGCCCTCCTGCTGCTCACCCTCCGAGGCACTCCTTTCCTCTACTACGGAGACGAGCTCGGGATGCGGCAGGTCTCCGTCCCTGCCGACCGATCACGGGACCCCTGGGGCCACAACGTGGAGTGGCTGAGCCGGGACGGCGCCCGCACCCCGATGCAGTGGACCTCCGGGCCACACGCCGGTTTCAACCCGGCAGGCGTCGAGCCTTGGTTGCCCGTCGGCGCCGATTGGAAGGACATCAACGTCGAGAGCGAGATCATCGAGCCAAAGTCCACCCTGAATCTCTACCGGGACCTCATCAGGCTCCGCAAAGAGCACGGCGCGCTTCGAGTCGGCTCCTTCCTCAGTCATCCCTCGTCCACCGAAGATGTCTTCGCCTACCGGCGCGAGTCGGACTCCGACACGATCACGGTGGTGCTCAACTTCTCGGACGAGGAACGGGCGATCGAGGTGGGCAGGGGCGAGATGGTGTTCTCGACGATCGATGTGGGACGTCGGGGCCGATGTCACAACCAGGTGACCGTGGCACCACTGGAGGGCATCGTCATCTCTCATTGACGCCGATGGCATGATTGGCGCAATGGTCTCCCCGGAACGATTCAACGGGATCCTCGGCACCGATCAGTACCAATTGGCGATGGCGCAGGTCTACTGGAAGGAAGGCATCGCCGACCGACCTGCTCAGTTCGACTACTTCTTCCGTCGCTATCCCGACTACGGGACACATCAGGCGGGCTACTGCGTCACCGCTGGGCTCGGGTGGCTCCTGGAGTGGATGGAGACCGTCCGCTTCGAGCAGGAAGACCTCGACGTTGCTAGCCGAGCAGCGCAACCCGTCGAGGGGCAGGCGGTTCGACCCCGGGTTCCTGGACTGGCTGGCGCATCATGGCGACCTCTCGGACGTGGAGGTGGCAGCAGTCCCCGAAGGGCGGGTGGTCCATGCCAATGCCCCCATCGCGATCGTGAGGGGACCTCTGGCCATGACTCAGATCCTGGAGACCCCCTTCCTGAATCGGATGAACTACCCGACCTTGATCGCCACCAAGGCCGCCCGAGTCGAGGACGCCGCCCGGGGCAGCGTGGTGCTCGGAGTTCGGCATGAGGCGTGGTCCCGAGTCAGGCGTGTTCGCCGGCGGCAAGGCGGCGCTGGCGGGCGGCGCCGCCTTCTCGTCGAACGTCGCCCTCTCCCATGCTGTCGGCCTCGACCCCAAGGGCACCCACGCCCATTCCATGGTGCAGGCCTTCATGGCGCTGGGAGAGGGCGAGATCGAAGCCTTCCGCAAGTTCGCCGCCCTCTACCCGGACGAGTGCGTGCTCCTCGTCGACACCATCGACGTGGAGGATTCCGGCGTGCCCAACGCGATCGAGGTGTTCCGGGAGCTCCGGGCCTCCGGGCACGAGCCGGCCGGTATCCGCATCGACTCCGGCGACCTGGCCTACCTGACCATCCAGGCGGCACTTCTCCTCGATGCCGCCGGTTTCGGCGAGGTGGCCATCGTGCTCTCCTCCGACCTCGACGAACTGGTCATCTGGCAGATTCTCTCCCAGCTCGAGTCGGAGGCGCCCCGATACGGGCTGGATCCGCACTCGCTGGTGAAACGGGTGACGTTCGGGGTGGGCACCAGGCTGATCACCTCGCATGGAGACCCATCACTCGGCGGCGTCTACAAGCTCGTGGCGATCGAAGACGACAAGGGTGCGTGGGAGCCGGCGATCAAGCTCTCGGAGAACGTGGAGAAGATGGCCGTCCCTGGGGAGAAGAGGCTCACCCGTGTCTACGACCGTCGCGGCCTCGCCACGGTGGACATAATCAGCGGCATCGACGAGGACCCCCTCGCCGCCGAGCGCATCGAGCTCTTCCACCCCCATCGAGAGCTCCGGCGATCGTTGGCCAAGTCGGAGATCTCCGACTCCGAGCCCCTGCTCGAGCCGGTGTTCGTCGATGGACGGCGAAGTGGATGGAGATCCCGACCTCGCAGAGCTGCGATCACGCCGGGCAAGAGACCTGGATCGACTCGACCCCGGGGTCCGGCGTCTCGTCAACCCGCACATCTACCACGTGTCGCTGTCACCGGAGGTCAAGGCGTTGCAGACCCGGCTGGTGGCCGAGCTAGGCGATCGTGACCCCCGCGTCGACGAGGGCGGCCACGGCCCGGGCCCCGTCACCGGGGCTTAGATCCACAGCTCGGGTTCCATCGGCGAGGACGATCGTCTCGAACCAGTCGGCCGCGTCGAGAGCACTCTCCTTCACGCAGTAGTCGAGAGCGAGCCCGACGATGACCACGGTGTCGACCTCGTCGGCGATGACGGTCGGCCAGGCCCGTGGGGGTGACCGCGCCGCTCTCCGGGTCTCTCGGACGTTGAACACCGAATAGCCGTCCTCGC
Source organism: uncultured bacterium (assembly GCA_963751005.1). GTDB lineage: Bacteria > Actinomycetota > Acidimicrobiia > Spongiisociales > ZC4RG35 > JANQRA01. The sequence goes on along the minus strand of CAVVSY010000004.1, from coordinate 1,715,744 downwards.
CTCCCACACCCTTGTGGGTGATGATCGCTCCTTCGATGACGTGCAGGTCGGGGTGGAACTCGGCTCCCGTCGATCCCCCGACACAATGCACCGGCCAGATCCCCCCGTCCTTCTGGAAGTGGGGAGTCGTCGCCGGATGCCAGTCCTGGCTGTAGATCACGGTGGCACCCGCTACGACGGCCTGGTCCACCTGCTCGTTGATGAACGGGATGACCTCCTCGGCTCGGGACACGTAGAGACTGCCATCCAGGGTCGGCGAAGTCGTGCTGGACATCGACGACGATCAGTGCCGTGCGACTGTCGTATTCCACGATCAGCACCGTAGCCCTTAACGTGTTACGCCGTGAACCAGCCAGAATCGGTCGCTCCAGCCCGTCTCGCCCTGGTCGGAGCATCCGGTGGGCTGCTGGGTGGCTTCTTCGGAGTCGGAGGCGGGATCATCCTCGTCCCGCTCCTGGTGTGGCTCGGGTTGGGGCGACATCGGGCTCATGCCACCTCGCTGGCATCGTTCATCGTTATCGCGACGGCTGGTGCGATCTCGTTCGGCGTAGCCGGTGCGATCGATATTCGTTTCGGCGTCGCCGTCGGCATCGGTGGCGTGGTCGGCTCCGTGATCGGCGCATCCGTGATGAGCAGGTTGAGCTCACAGACGCTCGCCATCGTGTTCGCCTCGGTGCTCCTCGTCGCCGGGCTGAGGATGGTGTTCGGTGGGGACCCGCTCCCCGGCACCACCGACTTCGGCGAGAGCACTCAACTCCTCATCGCAGTGGGCATTGGCCTGGTGTCGGGTCTATTCGCCGGGCTGGTCGGCATCGGCGGTGGTGTGGTCATCGTCCCGGCGTCCGTCCTCCTGCTCGGTCTCGATCAGCATGTTGCCCAGGGGACGTCACTGCTCGCGATCGTGTTCACCGCCATCGCCGGCTCGGTGGTGAACCTGCGCAATCATCTGGTGCGTCCCCGGGACTCGCTGATCATCGGGGCCGGTGGAGTCATCGGGTCCCTGATCGGGACCCGACTGGCCCTCGGCCTCGACGGTGACACCCTTGGTGTCGTCTTCGGCTTCTGGGTCCTCATCGAGGCCGGGCGCTCCTTCTACCGAGCGCTCCGGCCTCGAGGTCGCCGCCTAGATCGATTCGTCCTCCTCGTCGTCTGCTCCTGCCTTGAGGAACAAGGGAATGAGGATCGCGAGCCCGATCGCCACGAGGACTATCGGCCAGAACCAGGTCCCGAAGTCACCCACCAGCTCGAAGACGTCTGACGGGTTCCTGAGGGATGAGGAAGAGGAGCCCTATGGCGGTGGCGACCAGACCGGTGATGAACGAGATGGCGTCGAAGGCGTGAGACTTCATGAGATTCCTCCTATCGGGTGAAGACGTTGATGTTGCCGACGTTGACTTCGAGGTCGAGGACGACCATCCCGAGGTCACCCGGCTCGTCGAAGGTGATGCTGGGCTCGCCGAACCCCCACGATTCGCCGTTGGGGCCACCGACACGACCGACGTCGACACTGGCGGCGCCATCGAGGGCTACACCATCGGGCACCCGGACCTCGAGGTTGCCGACGTCGACCGAGGCATCCAGTTCGACGAGCTCCCCATCCCAGTCGAGCTCGGTGAGGTCGATGACCAGGTTCCCGGCATCGATCGTGTAGCTGGGAGCGATCTCGTCGAACTCCGTCGGGGTCACGAACACATCGAAATTGTCGCTCTCCCAGTCGTACTCGAAAGCGGGCGAGAACAGCAGTGTCGGGACCAGGAACGCGCCCACGATGATCAACCACCGGGCCCGACCCACCACGGATCCCACCAACAGCCCAAGGCCGAGGATGGTCACCGCCAGCGCCATGTAGTGCCGAGGGTCGGCATCGATCGGAATCGCCGTCGATGTTGTCCAGGATGGCGAGGACACCCATGCCCAACAACATCACTCCGATCGTGAGCCTGCCCAGGATCGACTTCTCCCTGGGTCGAACCGGTGGTAGTTCCGGTGGCGTCGGAGTCGGGGTGGGCATCGAGGGTGGGGGCGTGTGCCCGCCGGCGGGGGAGTCGCCGGCGAGCGTTTCGGTGGTGGATACGCTTGATCGATGATCTGGGTCGAGCTCATGCGTTGAACTCCCTCCTTGGGCTCGTGCCCGCCGTCAGCGGGCTCATCTGCAGGTGGTGACGTCGGGTCCGGTTCCTGCCCTGCCGGAGCGGGGATGTGACCCGTGTAGAGGAGGACGCCCACCGAGAGCAGTGCGATCGCCAGCAGCACCTCACCCGAGAAGAACGTGAAGTTCCCCAGGATGATCAGCCCGGCGACGATGATCAGGGCGATACCCACCCACGAGGATGTCGTGCGCTCCCCGCGGAAGAAGCGCTCCGCCGGGGTATCGGCCTCATCCGCCGAGCGGATCAAGGCCCAACCGGCCAGATAGAGCGCCACTCCGAGACCGCCGGCGAATGCCGTGGCCACGAAGCCGATCCGGATCAACAGCACCGGTAGGCCGAATCGCTCGGCGATGCCGGCGGCGACACCCGCGATGACTCGCCCTGAAACGGGGCGCGTCATCTCCGTGGGACGCTGAGGAGCTTTCGCCTGCTCCTCGGAGGCTTGTTCTGTCGTCTGTTCCATGAGACGGATTAGGCCACAAACCCGAGACGAGTTGAATCGGGGACGACCCTGACCCGGCCCCGATCGGGCCAGGGAAGATCCCGATTGAGGTTGTGGGGCGGGACAGGCATCATCTCGGGGTGGCCGCGATCCAGAGTCTCCATTTCACACGACGCAGATCGAACCGCGTCCTCGCCGGTGTGGCCGGGGGTCTGGCCGACATGCTCGGGGTCTCGGATGCATATGTGCGTGCTGCGTTCATCACCCTCGGCTCGGTGTGGGGTCTCGGCGCCCTGGTCTACCTCGCCTTCTGGCTGGTGGCGTTCGATCGCGTCGCCGATCGTGAGGTCGACGAGGTGTCCACCTCGCAGACACTCGGGTTGGTGGTCGCCTTCGCCGGCCTCATGGTCCTGCTCGCAGCCGTCGGGTGGTGGCCCAACCCGGCGATCGTGCTCGTGACCGGCACGCTCGCCTTCGGAACGGCCTTCCTCACCGACAGCTCGCGACCAGGCCCCCTCATGGCACTCATGGACCCGGCTGCGGGCCGGCCCTCACGGACCCGGATCATCATCGGGGTCGTCCTCCTCATCGGTGGGCTCGCCATCTTCTCCGCCAGCATCGGCGCGGTGTTCGAGTGGGGGATCGTCCTGCTCGCGGTGGCGCTCACCAGCGTGGGGTTGGTAGTGGCCTTCGGGCCCTGGGTCCGACGTCTGGTCACCGATCTGGGGGAGGAGCGCAACGAGCGCATCCGCCAGGAGGAGCGTGCCGAAGTCGCCGCCCATCTCCACGACTCCGTGCTCCAGACCCTGGCCTTGATCCAGAGGAGCGACGATCCCGCTCGCATGGCGATCCTGGCCCGGCATCAGGAATCCGAGTTGCGGGACTGGCTCTATGGCAATGCTCCACTCGACGGGGTGGACCTGGTGTCCACGGCGCTGAAGCAGGCGGCGGCGCGAGTGGAGAGTGACTTCCAGATCCCGGTCGACGTGGTGACCGTCGGCGATCACCCCATCGACGACCGCTCCAAGGCATTGGTTGGCGCCGCCTCCGAGGCCATGGTGAACGCCGCCAAGCACTCCGGAGCCGACCGCATGTCGCTCTACATGGAGGTCGGCGAGGAGAGACCTCGAGATCTTCGTGACCGACCAGGGCAAGGGCTTCGACCCTGACGCCATCGCGGCGACCGGCGCGGCCTGACCCGGTCGATCAGAGACCGTGTGGAGAAGGTCGGCGGTACCGTGAGCATCGAGAGTGAGCTCTGGGGAGGGCACCGAAGTCATGCTGAAGCTGGAACTGTGAGCATCACCGTCTACCTGGTCGACGATCACCGACTCTTTCTCTCCGGGGTCAGGGCGGAGCTCGCCGAGGAGTTCCGCATCGTGGGATCGGCCTACGACGTCGACACCGCCATCGAGGAGATCCGCGGCTTGGGGCCCGATGTGGTGTTGATCGACGTGCACATGCCAGATGGAGGCGGTATCGCGGTGGTCGAGGGGGTGAGCGAGACGCATCCTGATGTGAAGTTCCTCGCCCTATCGGTCTCCGACCAGGCCGAAGACGTGATCGCGATGATCCGATCCGGTGCGAGGGGATATGTGACGAAGACGATCGAGCCCGACGATCTCGCAGACGCCATCCGCAGGATCGATGCCGGAGACGCCGTCTTCTCACCCCGGCTCGCCGGATTCGTGCTCGATGCCTTCGCCGGGGCGATCCCGTCCGATGACGATCCCGAGCTCGACCAGCTGACCACGAGGGAAAAGGACGTGCTCCGTCTCATCGCTCGTGGATTCGCCTACAAGCAGGTGGCCCGAAAGCTCAACATCTCGATCAAGACAGTCGAAACCCACGTCTCGTCGGTGCTGCGCAAGCTCCAGCTGTCGAACCGCCACGAGCTGGCCCGGTGGGCCAGCAAACGGCGCATCGTGTGAGCGCTTCCCTGGAGGTCTCCAGGGCCGATGTCGAGGCGGCGGCGGGTCGTATCGCCGGTCTGGTCAGGGAGACGCCTGTGGCAGATCTGGACCACGCCCTGTCCCCGGACTTACGACCTGACCATCAAGCTGGAGCATCTCCAGGTCACCGGGTCGTTCAAGCCCCGCGGAGCGTTCTCCGTACTGACTGCCGCCGAGATCCCCGCCGCTGGGGTGGTGGCCGCCTCAGGTGGGAACTTCGGGATAGCCGTTGCCTACGCCGCTTCCCGGCTGGGGCACCCGGCCACGATCTTCGTCCCGGAGAGCTCGCCGGCGGAGAAGATCGGGAGAATCGGCGCTCATGGGGCCGACGTGAGGATCATCCCCGGGTTCTACGACGAGGCCAGGGAGGCTTCAGTCGAGTTCGCAGCAGCTTCGGGTGCGTTCACCGCACACGCCTACGACCAGCACGAGGTGGTCGCCGGTCAGGGCACTCTGGCCCGGGAATTGGAGCAGCAGTGCGACTTCGACGTCGTCCTCGTCGCGGTCGGCGGGGGAGGGCTCATCGGTGGGATCGCCTCCTGGCTTCGTGACCGTGCGACCGTGGTCGCGGTCGAGCCGGAGCGCTGCCCCACCCTCCACGACGCGCTGAACGCACGGCGAGCCGGTCGATGTCGACGTTGGTGGCATTGCGGCGTCGTCACTCGGTGCGCGTCGCATCGGGGATCATCCGTGGGCCGCTCGCGGCTGGATCGATCACTCGGTGTTGGTGGGTGAAGCGGAGATCGTCGAAGCCCAACGGTGGCTGTGGTCGGAAACACGACTCGTCGTCGAGCCGGCGGCGGCCACGACCGTGGCGGCCCTTCGGAGCGGAGTCTTCCGTCCGCCCACCGGGGCACGCGTGGTTGCGGTCCTATCCGGGGGCAACGTCGCTCCTGGCACGGTTGCCTGACGGCGGGCAGCGTCGTCTCAGCGAGCAGCCACGGAACGTCTGACCCGTGACCGGGACAGGTGGTGCTCCAAGCGCTCCCAGACATGAGGCTGCGCCAGGGTGCGTTTCATCGAGATCAGGGTGCGCATGAAGGTGGGGACCGCCCGGGACGCATCCATGGGATTGGGTCGCATCGCGTTCTGCACCGACGGAGACGGGCTGAGGGTCACGATGTCACAGTCGGGCCATGCCGATCCTGATCTCGTGCAGCTTCGCGGCTGAGTGCCTTGACCCCGACCCGGTCGAACATCTTCTCGTGGAACATCGCCCGATGACGATGCACCTCCGCGGCCATCGGGGCGATGACGAGCACGAGGTCGAGGGGCCGGCCATGGCCCAAGACCAGGTCGGCATGGGTTCCCGAGGAGACCCCTCCGTCGACGTAGAGCCCATCACCGATTGGGTAAGGGCGGAACACCAGGGGGACCGCCGACGAGGCGGCCACCGCGTCGTCGAGACCCACGTCGGGGGCCATGTCCGTCCCGAATGCGACCCTCCGCCCGGAGCGGATGTCGTAGGCAACGATCGCAGTCGGCTGTGACGGCCATCCCGCAGCGGCCTCGGCGCCGACATGACTCGTCACCCAGTCGGCGATGCCGACGCCGAGTATCGCGCCGGTGAGCCGAGGAACATCGTGAGTCCGGGTTCCTGCACCCCCGGCACCAGACCATATCGGACCCACTTGGTCACTCCCACCGAGGCACCTTTCGAGTACACGTGGGATCTGATCCGTTCGGTCACGTCGTCTCGCTCGTCGTTGCGGAGGACGAGGGAGTCGAGCCAAGCGTCATCGTGACGGACCAGTGCGGACACGAATGCACCAGAAGAAGTGCCGACCACGACGTGGCGCGGTTGGGGTCCCAATCGGTCGCCATGCGGATCGACATCAGGGCACCCATCTCATAGGCGGCGCCGGTGATGCCCCCACCACCGAGGACGAGTCCTACCCTGGTCACGTCGTCACCATAGAGTGTCCTGTCAGTTACGCAGGGTTATCGGAAGCCGACGACTCAGCCGAAGGACCTGCCACAACCTCGGCAGCGACTGTCGTGCTCGTCGGTCGGGGCGTAACACCACGGGCACGGCAGGTCCCCGCCCCGCTCGTCCCGGACCGAGACCCGGAGACGTGGGTCGACCTTGAAACGCTCGTTGCCTCTGACCCCTTTAGCGAGCACGAACAACCCGGTCGTAGCCGTGGCTACCACCAGAGCTTCAAACATGTCCGTCCTCCTTGCCGAGAGCAAGGAGAAGGCTAAGTCCGATATCTCCGAATCCGGTGGATTTGTGTGACGGCAGTGACGCCCCAGCTACCCATCACTGCTTCGGTGAGATCGTCCACGAGATAGTGCAGATCGCCCGAGCCGTCCCTCACGCGCTCGGCGGCGTCGAGCATCATCATCGCCGAGTGGTAGGCGACCCACGACCTGTACCGGCTCTCGGGCAGCTCGGCCGCGTACCCCTTGCGGAATGCGGCGGCCGCGTCCTCGCCGTGGTTCCCGGCGAACTGCCATACGGCGAGAGTCAGATCCCATTCAGGCGGGCCTAGGGTGGCCCACTCCCAATCGACGAGGGTGACCGCACCGCTTCGGCTATCGACGAATTTCGACGGAGTCGGCCGGGTATGGGCGGCGACCGGGTCGGTCGCCAGTGGTGGTTCGATGTCGAGTGCCTTGTCCAGCACCATCTGCTGCATCCCGAAACGGCGTCGGAACCTGGCCCAAGCTCTCGATCGTCGACTTGATAGTGGCTCTTCACGTACTCGCTGTCGATGCCGGCGACGAGATTGGTCAGATGCTGAGCCTTGGCCGAGTTGTGCACGTTGCGGAAAGTCTTGCCCGCCGCCTCGACCACCTCGAGGTTCTTGGGGAGACTCGACAGATTCCAGCCCCCGCCGTCGGACATCTTCAGCCAGGCCTGTTCGCCTTCCACGCCGTGGTTGAGGATCTGCTGGAACGCCTTCGACGCCGGCCAGGGCCTCCAACGCGGCCTCTCCCGCTTCTCCCTGCGACGCCACCGGATAGACCTTGATGATCGACGTGTCGGTCTCGCTCTCGGTCACCCGGTACACCTGTTGGCTCCCGCGGCCAGCTCTCTGATCCGCGCCGACGGGTAAAGCTTTCGACCAGTGCCCGTGATGTCATCCCTGATAACCCCTGTCGGTTCGATGGCGGCGACTATCACTGGTGCACCGAATTACCCTGCCGCAGGCTAGCGACAACAAGGCAATTCGGAAATGGATCTTCAGCTCCCCGACGGCAACGTCCTCAGCCACGACCCGGGGTCACCGGGTCTCGAGGTGGCAACCGCCATCGGACCGGGTCTGGCTCGTGCCGCCGTGGCTGTCGCGGTGGATGGCGTCCTGATGGATCTCTCCCAGCCGATCACGACAGGCGGTGCCTTCCGGGTCATCACGCTCGACAGCGCGAGGGTCTCCACATCCTGCGGCACTCCTCGGCACATGTGATGGCACAAGCCGTGCTCGACCTGTTCCCGGGTCGACGTTCGCCATCGGCCCACCGATCGAGGATGGCTTCTACTACGACTTCGAGGTCGCCGAGCCTTTCACACCGGACGATCTCGGAGCATCGAGGCCCGGATGCAGAGATCGTCGCCGAGGACCAGCCCTTCGAACGGGTGGCGATGACCCGGGCCGAGGCATTGGGCGTCTTCGCCGATCACAAGTTCAAAGTGGAGATCATCGAGAACGTCGATCCTGGCGAGGTAGGTGCCGGCGACCATGTGACCGCCTACCGGAACATCGACTTCATCGACCTCTGCCGGGGCCCCCATCTGCCGTCGACCGGGCGGATCCCCGCTTTCAAGGTGCTGCGCAGCTCTGGCGCCTACTGGCGTGGAGACCAGGCCCGGGAGCAACTGCAGCGGATCTACGGCACGGCGTGGGCGTCCAAAGCCGATCTCGAGGCGTATCTGCACCGGCTCGACGAGGCCGAGAAGCGCGACCACCGCAAGCTGGGCGCCGAGCTCGACCTCTTCAGCTTTCCCAGCGAGCTCGGGTCAGGGCTCGCCGTTTGGCACCCCAAGGGGGGCATGCTGCGCAAGCTGGTCGAGGACCACAGCCGTCGGCTCCACGAGCGATTCGGGTTCGACTTCGTCTACTCACCTCACATCGGCCGAGAGGAGCTGTGGCAGACCTCGGGCCATCTCGAGTTCTACGCCGAGAACATGTACCCGGGAATGCATTACGAGGGCGATCCCGGCATATCGGGTCAAACCGATGAACTGCCCCTTCCACGTGCTCATCTATCAGAGCCAGCAGCGGTCCTACCGGGAGCTGCCTCTCCGATTCGGCGAGCTCGGCGGGGTATATCGATACGAGCAGTCTGGAGTGGTCCACGGCATCCTGCGGGCCCGTGGCTTCACCCAGGACGATTCGCACACCTTCTGCACCGAAGATCAGATCCAGGAGGAGCTCCGGCTCCACATCGACTTCGTCCTCACCTGGCTGCGTGACTTCGGCTTCGACGAGTTCGAAGCCGACCTCAGCACCCGGCCCGAGAAGGCGATCCTCGACGAAGAGCACCGTTGGGACGTGGCCGAGAAGGCCCTCGCCGACGCTCTCGACGCCAGCGGGGTCGACTACCAGGTGGCATCCGGGGAAGGTGCCTTCTACGGCCCGAAGATCGACGTCCACATCAAGGACGCGATCGGCCGGCGGTGGCAGTGCTCCACGATTCAGCTCGACGTCAACACACCCCGTCGGTTCGGCCTCGAGTACGTCGACTCCACCAATTCCCCGGAGACGCCCTACATGATCCACTGCGCCAAGGCCGGCTCGCTGGAGCGGTTCATGGGGATCCTCGTGGAGCACTACGCCGGGGCGTTCCCGATGTGGCTCGCCCCGGTGCAGGTTTCGATCATCCCGGTAGCCGACCGCCACGAGGAGTACGCCCGACAAGTGAAGGGGCGACTCAGGGACGCCGGTCTCCGTGCCGAGGTCGACCTCTCCACGGAGACCGTCGGCGACAAGATCCGCAAGGCCCTCACCCAGAAGCACCCGGCGGTGATCGTGGTCGGCGACAACGACGTCGCCAATGGAACGGTGGGTCTCCGTCTCTACGGAGAGGACCGCGACACGAGGGGTGTACCCCTGATCGAGGTCACCAATCAGCTGGTCGAGATGGCGCAGGCACCCGTGACCGACGACGGCCCCAAGGTCGACCGTGAGGGCATCCACATCGATCGGCAGCTCGCCGAGCGAGATCTCCATCGAGGAGGAGCTCGACTCCAACATCGGGGGCGAGTACCGGTTTCCATCCCCGATGCGACGACGCGTCGCCGGCTGGGTCTATCTGGTGGCCGCCGGCCTGTCCTTCTTCGCCTTCCCGGGTGGTTGGATCGTGGCGATCGGGTTCGTCGCTCCTGGCCATCTGGCATTTCGCTGTCTGCCTGGCCTCTCGCGATCGATGAGCACACGGCCATGACCACGGCGGCAGCAGTCGTCGACTTCCCGATCGGGCATGCCTCGGCCTCGGTCCGCTTCCAGGATGGCGGTCCCGCCCTCGATGGTCCGTCGTCATGTACTCCGCCACCGAGCCACCAGATCGCCGGGGCCTCGTCGTGGTTGATGCCGTGTCCGGGGAGGTCGTCGAAACCCCCTACGTCGAGGACATCGCCCCGCTCTGAGCGATCAGCGCTCGTCGATCGGCTTGAATATCGCGGGTGGCGGGCCCGGTGTAGACCTGCCGGGGCCGGAAGATCCGCGACGACGAGTCGGCTGCCAGCTCCCTCCATTGCGCCAGCCATCCGGGGAGCCGCCCCATGGCGAAGAGCACCGTGAACATGTCGGTGGGGAAGCCCATGGCGCGATAGATGATCCCCGAGTAGAAGTCGACGTTTGGGTAGAGCTTGCGCTCCACGAAGTAGTCGTCGGAGAGGGCGTACTCCTCGAGTTGGCGGGCCAGGTCGAGCACCGGATCGTCGATGCCGAGGGCCTCGAGGACGTCTTCGGCCGCCGCCTTGAGGATCTTGGCCCGGGGGTCGAAGTTCTTGTAGACCCTGTGGCCGAAACCCATGAGTCGGAAGGGGTCGTCCTTGTCCTTCGCCCTCTTGATCACCGTCTCCAGGTCGTCACCTGACTCGACGATGCCGTCGAGCATCTCCAGGACGGCCTGGTTGGCACCGCCGTGCAGAGGGCCGGAGAGCGCGGCGATGCCTGCGGCGATGCTGCTGAAGATGTTGGCGTGCCCCGACCCGACCAGCCGAACCGCCGACGACGAGCAGTTCTGTCCGTGGTCGGCGTGGAGGATGAGCAGCATGTTCAGGGTCTTGGCGACGACCGGGTCGACCACGTAGTCCTCGGCGGGAACCGAGAACATCATCTTCAGGAAGTTGGAGGAGTACTCGAGGGCGTTGTCGGGATAGACGTAGGCCTGATGCACCGCGTACTTGTAGGACCAGGCGACCATCGTCGGGGTCTTGGCGATGAGACGACGCGAGCTGACATCGACCGCTTCCTCGTCGAGAGGGTCGAGGGCGTCGGGGTAGTAGGTGGCCAGGGCCGATGTCGCCGAAGCCAGGATCGACATGGGGTGGGCACGATGGGGGAAGGCCTCGAAGAGATGCTTCATGTCCTCCCGCAGGAGGGTGTGATAGGTGATCGACTCGACGTAGGCCTCGAGCTCGGCCTTGGTCGGCAGCTCGCCGTATTGGAGGAGATAGGCCACCTCGAGGAACGTCGTGCTCTCGGCGAGTTGCTCGATGGGGTAGCCGCGATAGTGGAGGACCCCGAGCTCACCGTCGATGAAGGACACATTGGAGGTGCTCTCCGCGGTGTTGCCGAAACCGCGATCCAAGGTCACCAAACCCAGCGCGGGACGCAGTTGGGCGATGTCCAAACCGGAGTTTCCCTCGGTGCTCTCCACCACCGGGAGGGTCACCTCTCGATCTCCATAGCGGAGAACCGCGTCGGGCATTTCGATCCTTTCCTGGGCGCTACTCGTCGTCCGAACGGGCGGCGATCACCGTCTGCGCCTCATTGTGGGGCACTTCCTCGTAATGGTCGAATTCCATCTCGAAAGTACCCCGTCCGGAAGTCAATGATCGCAGTTCCGCCGCGTACTGCTGCATCTCCGACATCGGCACCTCGGCGTTCACCGTCCGCGAGGTCCCCTCGCCGTCCATGCCCAGGACCTTGCCTCGTTTCGAGTTGATGTCGCCCATCACATCCCCGAGATCATTCTTCGGGAACGGTGATCGCGACCTTCATGATCGGCTCGAGCAAGACCGGCCGCAGCTTGTCGCCCGCCGTCCGCACCGCCTGGATGCCGGCCATGCGAAACGACATCTCATCGGAGTCCACCGCGTGGAACTTTCCGTCGTAGAGCTCGGCGGCCACATCGACCACTGGGTATCCGGCCAGGATTCCGCGATCCAGGGCCTCGCGGATTCCCTTGTCCACCGCAGGGATGAGACCCCGCGGGATCGCACCACCCTTCACCGAGTCGATGAACTCGTAACCGGCGCCGCGGGGCCGTGGGGAGAACCGGACATTGGCAACTCCGAATTGGCCCCTCCCACCCGATTGCTTCTTGTGCTTGCCCTCCGCCTCGGCCGTGGCCATGATCGATTCCCGGTAGGGCACCTTCGGGATGGTGGAGTCGATCTCCACCCCGAACATCCGCTTGATACGGGCCAACGTCACGTCGAGATGCGTGTCGCCGAGACCGGCCATGATCGTCTCACCGGTCTCGGTGCGACGGCTCACCGCGATGGTGGGGTCGCTCTCTTCGATCCGATGCAGCGCCATGGACATCTTCTCGTCGTCGTGGTGGGAGTGGGGGGCTATGGCGAGCTCGGCAACCGGGCGCGGGTACGTGACCGGCTCGATGACGGAGTCGAGCCCGGGCGAGCGCATGTGTGTCGCCCGGTTGCAGGTCCTCGACCTTGGCAACCGCCCCGATACCTCCAACGGGGAGATCGGTGACGTCGTTGTGGTCCTTGCCCTGGAGCTTGAAGAGGTTGTGGAGCCGGACCTTGCCGCCCCGGGCGATCTCCAGCTCCTGATCCGCCTTGACGATCCCCGAGTAGATCCGGAAGAGAGAGATGCGCCCCACGAACGGGTCTGAGAAGGTCTTGAAGACGTAAGCCAGGACCGGGCCGCTCTCGGCCGGCTCCAGCGCCTGACCGGAGACGAGCGGGGGCAACGATCTCTCCAACGGGTTGGGCCCATAGTCGAGGATGAACTCGAAGAGCGTGTCGATGCCGATCAGCTTCTCGGCGGAGGTGACGAGAACCGGGTGGATCTCACCGGCGACGATCCCGTGATGGATGGTGTCGACCACCTGCTCCCGAGTCGGCTCGTTCCCCTCGAAATAGGCCTCCATCATGGCGTCGTCGGTCTCCACCACCGTCTCGATCAGCCCGGTGTGGGCGGAATGGACGAGATCGGCGACCTCGTCGGGGAGATCTACCTGCTTGCCGAGCGGCGAGCCTCCCGAGTACTCGTAGGCGCGTTCGGTGGCCACCCGGACCAAGCCCCGCAGTGCGTCCTCTGAGCCGATCGGAACCTGGATCGGGGCCACCGTCTTGCCGAAGTTGGTCCGCAGCTCGTCGAGCACCTGTTCGTAGTTCGCACGCTCCCGATCGAGCTTGGTGATGACGATGGCCCGGGGGATGCCCTCCTCGTCGGCGACGCGCCACAGAGCCTCCGTTTGGACCTCCACCCCGTCCACTGCAGAGACGACGAAGAGGGCGAGGTCGGCGGCTCGGAGCGCAGTGCGAGCGTCACCACTGAACTCGGTCGCACCGGGTGAGTCGATGATGTTGACCCGGGTGCCCTTCCAGTCGACGGTGGCGACCGACAGGCCAAGTGAGATCCCGCGATCGATCTCCTCGGGCTCGTAATCGAAGGTAGTGGTTCCCTTTTCGACGGAACCCATCCGGTTGATCGCGCCACCCACGAAGAGGAGCGCTTCGGCCAGGGTGGTCTTCCCACTGCCCCCATGACCGACCAGGGCGATGTTGCGGACTTTGTCCGGACCCACGAGACCTCCTTGTGGAAAACGGCGATCCTAACCCTCGTTGTGGACGACGTTCTCGGGGTGGTGCTACTTTCGCGCCCGTGATCGACACGCGGGTTCGGCCGCACGTGACCCGATATCTGGACGCCATGGGTCGAGCGTTGTCCCGGATCGGCATGACCCCGGCAGCCATGACCTTCCTCGGGCTCGCCCTCGTCCTGACCGGTTCTTTCATGGTGGCCACCGGTCGTCTCGTCTCCGGTGGGTGGGTGATCGCCGCCGGGTCCCTCCTCGATGGCCTCGATGGAGCCGTCGCCCGCGCCTCGGGGCGGGTGACCGCACACGGGGCCTTCCTCGACGCCGCGTTCGACAGGATCGGAGAGATCGCCGCATTCGGTGGGCTCGCCTTCTACCTCGAGGGCAACGCTCGGCTCCTCCTCCTCATCGTCCTCTCCGTGGGTGGGGCGATGCTCGTCCCTTACATGAGGGCGAAAGCCGAGGCGGAAGGCCTGCCCGGACAAGGGGGGCTCATGGGTCGGCCGGAACGACTGATCCTCTTCTGCTCTGGGGCTCGTCACCGGCTACGTAGAGGTGATGCTTTGGATCTTCGTCGTGCTGGTGTGGCTCACGGCCATCACACGATTCCTGCGGTCGTACCGTTCCATCTCGTGAAGGACCTGCTGGCCTATCTGGGCCTGCGTCTCGGAGCCGGGCTCATCGGCGTCCTGCCCGGGAACGCGATCCGTGCCCTGGGCCGCGGATTCGGTGGTGTTTGGGCCCGAACGGACGAGCGGCGTCGTGCCATGGCCGAACGACACGCCACCCGAGTGCTTGCCGATGGCGCCAACCATCGCGCCGCCTCCATCGAGATGATGCGCTCATATGGGCGTTACTACGCAGAGGCCTTGTGGGCCCGGGCGAAACGGGTCCCCGGCATGTTGGCCGACACCGAGATCGTCGGTCTCGAGCACATCCTCGCCGCTCGTGACGCCGGGACCGGCATGATCTTCGCCCTGCCCCACATGGGCAACTGGGAGGCGGCGGCGCCCGTCGCCGTCAGCCAAGGCATGCCGGTGGTGGCGGTCGCCGAGGTGCTCCCGAATCGGCGAATCACCGACTGGTTCACCGAGATGAGATCCGAGTTCGGAATCGAGATCGTCCTCGCCACCGGTCGTGTCGAGGTGATGCGGCGTCTCGAAGAGGCGATCGCCGCCAACAAGGCCGTCGCCCTGCTCTCGGACCGCGACCTCAAGGGAAAGGGGTGTCGCAGTGGAGTTCTTCGGCGAACGGACGACACTGCCGCCCGGCCCCGCGACCCTGGCGGTGCGCACCGGCGCTCCGTTGCACCCGGTGGGTTGCTACTTCCAGGACGGCGGATACAAGGTCGTCATCGGGCCCCCCCTCCCGGTACCCGGCGCGGGTTCGAAGAACGAGAGAGTGGTCGAGCTCACCCAGCTATTGGCCCGGGAGCTGGAGGAGATCATCGCCCGCTCCCCGGTGCAGTGGCATCTCGTGGTTCCCAACTGGCCCTCCGACGTCCGAGGCGCATGATGCGAATCGCCCTGGTCAGCCCCTACGACCTGGGCAAGTCCGGAGGGGTCCAGGCCCAAGTCCTCGGGCTGGCCGAGAGCTTGACGCAGATTGGGGGACGAGGTCGTGGTGATCGGCCCGGGTCTGCCGTCCGGCGTGGACGGGGTCGATCTCGGCTCCAGTCTCTCGATCCCGGGAAACAGCTCGATGGTGCCGTTGACCTTCGACCCTCGGGTGAGCCGTCGGATCAAAGCTGCCGTCGCCGACACTCGACCTCGTCCACGTCCACGAGCCACTCATGCCCCTCGCCTCGTTGGCGGCCCTCAGGTCCGGCCCACCTGTCGTCGCCACCTTCCATGCCGCACCTGGCCCGGTGGGTCGGGGCCTCTACGTCGCGATCGCCTCACAGCTCAGTCGTGTGCTGGGCAGCCACGTCAGGAAGGTGACCGCCGTGTCGAAGACGGCAGCGGCACCTCTGCCCGCTTACCTCGACGTCGAGATCATCCCCAACGGTGTCGACGTCGCCGCGTTTCGGAGCGATGTGGTGCGACAGACCGGATCGCGTCTGTTTCCTCGGCCGCGACGAGCCCCGCAAGGGCCTCGATGTCCTGCTCGCAGCGTGGCCCGAGGTTCAGACGCAGTTCTCCCGCGGCAGATCTGGTGGTGATGGGGTCGCAACGAGGTGGGGCAGGGATCACCTGGCTGGGACGCGTCGACCTCGAGACCAAGGTGAGGATGCTGGGCAGCTCGGCCGTGTATGTGGCCCCGAATCTGGGGGGCGAGTCGTTCGGGATCGTCCTGGTCGAGGCCATGGCAGCTGGGACCGCGGTCGTCGCCTCCGATCTCCAGGCGTTTCGCGAGGTTGCAGGAGACGCCGCCATCTACTTCGAACCGGGGGACAGCGCTGCCCTCGCCGCACGGCTCAACGAGCTGATCGGCTCCCCCGAGAAGGCCGCCGCCATGGGTGAGGCAGGAACACGACGAGCAGCCGAATTCGATTGGTCGATCGTGGCTCCGAGATACCGTCAGATGTACGAGAAGGCGCTCTCTTAGGAGAGAGTCGGCCCGAGCGGTACAATTCGACCTTTCCCAAAGGAGCTTCTGTCGTGGAGAAAGGCACCGATCGCGTCAAGCGAGGGCTTGCTGAGATGCTGAAAGGCGGCGTCATCATGGACGTCGTCAACGCCGAGCAGGCGAAAATCGCCGAGGAGGCCGGGGCCGTGTCCGTGATGGCGCTGGAGCGAGTGCCCGCCGACATCCGCAAAGAGGGCGGGGTCGCCCGCATGTCCGACCCCAGCATGATCGAGGAGATCCAGGCCGCGGTATCGATCCCGGTCATGGCCAAATGCCGCATCGGGCACTTCGCCGAAGCCGCCGTCCTCCAGTCGCTCGGCATCGATTACATCGACGAGTCCGAAGTGCTCACCCCGGCAGACGACGAGCATCATGTCGACAAGTGGGCTTTCACCACGCCGTTCGTCTGTGGCGCCCGCAACCTCGGTGAGGCGCTGCGTCGGATCGGGGAAGGGGCGGCCATGATCCGCACCAAGGGCGAGGCGGGCACAGGGAACGTGGTCGAAGCCGTTCGCCACATGCGCACCGTCACCAACGAGATTCGAACCGTCGCCTCGTTGGGTGAGGAGCAGCTGATGGCCTCCGCCCGTGACATGGGCGCTCCCTACGAACTGGTAAGGAGGTCGCCGAGACCGGGAAGCTGCCAGTGGTCAACTTCGCCGCCGGGGGCATCGCCACGCCGGCCGATGCCGCCCTGATGATGGGTCTGGGCGTGGACGGCGTCTTCGTCGGCTCGGGCATCTTCAAGAGCGCCGATCCTGAGGGGTACGCCCGCGCCATCGTCGAGGCCACGACATTCTGGAGCGAGCCCGAGGTCGTCGCCAAGGTCTCGCGGGGCCTCGGCGACGCCATGCCCGGGTCTGGAGATGGAGACACTCTCGGAGGCAGAGCAGCTCGCTCGCAGGGGCTGGTGATGACTCGCGTCGGAGTCCTGGCCCTCCAGGGCGACGTGCGCGAGCACCTGGGGCATCTTCGGACAGTCTCGATGTCGAAGCGGTCGGCGTGAAGACACCCGAGCAACTGGCGAGCGTCGATGCCCTGGTGATCCCCGGCGGCGAGTCGACGACCATCGGCAAGATGGCGGTCCGGTTCGGGTTGCTCGACCCGCTTCGAGTCGGCGATCGACTCCGATCTCCCTGTCTACGGCACATGCGCCGGGATGATCCTCCTCGCCGGCGCCGTCACCGAAGGTGACCAGCCGCTCATCGGGGCGTTGGACGTCGTCGTGAAACGGAACGCCTTCGGGCGCCAGAACGAGTCCTTCGAGGCCGACCTCGAGATCGACGGCCTGGACTCCACCTTCCATGCGGTTTTCATCCGGGCGCCATGGATCGAGAAGGTCGGGAGCGAAGTCGAGGTGCTGTCGAGTGTCGACGACCATCCGGTGATGGTCCGCCAGGGGTCGATTCTGGCGACGTCGTTCCACCCCGAGCTCACCGGCGACGGGCGCATCCACCGGATGTTCCTGGAAATGATCTGAGGACGACATGGCTGGACATTCCAAATGGGCGAACATCAAGCACCGCAAGGGCCGGCAGGACGCGGCTCGCGGGAAGCTGTTCGGCAAGCTGGCCAAGGCGATCGAGATCGCAGCACGTGAGGGCGGGGGGAATGTCGACTTCAACCCGACACTCGCCACCGCCGTCGAGAAGGCCAAGGCGGCATCGATGCCCAACGACAACATCGACCGCGCCATCAAGAGGGGAACCGGCGAGGTCGAGGGCGCCCACTACGAGGAGTTCTTCTACGAGGGCTACGGGCCGGCGGGCGTCGCCCTCTACGTCCATGTCCTGACCGACAATCGCAATCGGGCCGCTTCCGATGTCCGCTCCACGTTCACCAGGAACAACGGGAACCTGGGCGAGCCCGGCTCGGTGGGCTACCTGTTCTCACAGAAGGGACTCATCGTGGCCAATGGCGACGAGGACTCGGTGATGCTCACCGCCCTCGACGCCGGCGCCGAGGACGTTCGCGACATCGGAGCCGGTGCGTTCGAGGTGATCACCGCTCGCCGGCGACCTTCGAACCGTCCGTGACGCCCTGACCAGCGGGGGAGTGGAGGTCGAGTCGGCGGACGTCACCCAGCTCCCCGCCACCCTGGTCCCGGTCGAGGAGAGCGACGCCCGCAAGCTCTTGCGTCTGATCGATGCCCTCGACGATCTCGACGATGTCCAGGAGGTGTTCTCCAACTACGACATCGACGACGTCGTCATGGAGAAGGTCCTGGCGGAGTCGTGAGCTTTCCGGTCCGTCCCGTGAAGGTCTCGGCTGAAGTCCCGGCTCCGCCGACCAGGTCTTCACGTTCATCGCGGACACCCGCAACGACCCGATCTGGTGCCCCAACGTCAGCGACGTGGTCCAGACGGCCGGGGAGGGAGTGGAGGTCGGCTCGAAGTTCCGCTTCCATCAGGTGATCGAAGCGAGCGGCCGCACCCTCCAATCGGACGTCGATGTCGAGGTGCTCGATCTCACCGAAGACAGCATCTCCTGGCGGGTGGAGGACAAGTTCCAGGTGCGGGACGTCCAGGTCTCGGTCACCGGCACCGGCTCGGGATCCGAAGTCACCCAGACGACCTCGGCTGCCTTCAAGAGGAAGCCGGGTGTCGCCAAGTGGCTGTACCCGACACTGGCGAAGCGGACGTTCCGCGACCAGTTTCAACATCTGTCGGAGCACTTCGCCGCCGACGAACGCTCCGGTCTGAATTTCTTCGAGAATCACTGACGAAACCCTTGTATCTGTCCTAGCTCGAACGTATGTTCGGGGTATGGATATGGGGATCATGTGTCTACCGACTTGTTGGAGCGGCGGCTGTCCGAGGCGGAAGTGATCGTGTCTCGGGCTCGGGCGGTGCAACTGGAAGTGCTTGAGGAGTTGGACCGGCGTCAGGTGGCCACAGCTGACGGGTCGCGGTCTTTGTCGGAGTGGTTGGCGGCTCGGATCGATGTCAGCCCGACCACGGCGAAGGGTCTGGTCCGGACGATGCGTCGCACCGCCGACCAGCCCGGGTCTACGCCCACTGTTGGGTTCGGGGTGTGTCGCTTCGACCGGGTCGAGGCGTTGTCTCGGCTTTGTGACCGTGAGCCGGATGATCTGTTGTTGTGGACGGATGTGGCTGGGGTGCATCGGGAGGCGGCGAAACGAGTCCGGGTCACCGCTGAGACGGAAACCCGGTCACACCAGGACCGGTTCCTGGTGATGCAACCGTCGTTGGATGAGTCGTGGTGGAAAGGTTGGTTCGGGCTCGACGGCTACACCGGCGCGCTGTTCGACAAGTTCGTCTCCGCAGCCGCCGACGCGTTGCCTGACGATGTCGAGGGTGGATGCCGGATGGCGGCGGGCAACTGGTCTGATCGAAGCGTTGCTTTCCGACACTCCCCTCGAAGGGCAGGTGACGGTCATCGTCGACACCGCCCAAGCCGCAACCACGAATGGTGAGGCGGGGGTGATCCTCGACCCTGGAGTCCGGGTCGGACAACAAGCCCTCCAGGCGATCTCTGTGTGACGCCAATGTGGAAGTGGTCGCCCGGGACGGCGCAGGCCGTTTCCTCGACTACGGACGGAGGGAACGGACGGCACCACCAACCCTGAAACGGGCCCTACTGGCTGAGGCGGGGTTCACCTGCGCCGGGGACGGATGCCAAAGCCGCCACCGGCTACAAATCCACCATCTCACCCCCTGGGCGCAAGGCGGACGCACCGACCAAAACCAGCTCGTCGTCCTCTGCTGGTACCACCACCATGTCGTCGTCCACGAACGACACTTCCAAGTCGTCTTGTATCCCGACCGTCGTCGGGTCAGATTCCACAAACCCGACGGCCGTGACCCACCACCCTGGGTAGTTACCGCCCGTCCCCAGCAGATTCGATTACCGTCTAGAACATATGTTCGTCTTGGGCATCGATCCCGGGCTCTCGGTCACCGGATACGGACTGGTCGAAGGGTCCTATCCACCCCGAGCCCACCGCGCCGGCGTCATTCGCACCGACCCCGACCACGAGCTGCCCACACGTCTCGCCGAGCTCCATCGAGGGCTCGCTCGACGTGATCGCGGAGACCCAACCCGATTCGGTCGCCCTGGAAACCGTGTTCACGAATCGCAACCTGCAGACCGCGATCTCGGTGGGTCGTGCCTCGGGCGTCGCCATCCTCGCCGCCGCCCAGGCAGGGGTGCCGGTATACGAGTACGTGCCGACCGCGGTGAAAGCTGCGGTGACCGGTGACGGTTCCGCTAACAAGGGGCGGGTGCAGCAGATGGTGGCTCGACTCCTCGATCTCGACCAGGCGCCCAAGCCCGCTGACGCATCTGACGCCCTTGCCATCGCTCTCTGTCACCTCCGCACCGCGCCGTTACGGGTCAGCCGATGATCGGGAGGCTGCGCGGGGTGCTCGTCTCCAGCCGGGAGACCGGCATCGTGATCGAAGTCGGCGGTGTGGGATACGAGGTGGCGATGACCACGCGCGACCTGGCGTCGCTCCCCGGAATCGGCGAGGAGATCGTCGTCCACACCCACACCCATGTCCGGGAAGACGACATCAGCCTCTTCGGATTCGGCACGGAGAGCGATCGTGAGCTCTTTCGCATCCTCCTCGGAGCGAGTGGTGTCGGGCCCAAGGTGGCCATGGCGATGCTCGCGTCGATGACCGGCGAGCAGATCGTCCGCGCCATCACCGGTGAGGACCCCGACGCCCTGACCATCGCTCCCGGCGTGGGAAAGCGGGGGGCGCAGAAGATCGTGCTCGAGCTCGGGCCCAAGCTGAGTGGCAGGGAAGCGGAGGTAGTCGGGAGCGCCTCGCTTGGCGGAGTCCGTCAGGCGCTGGAGGGGCTGGGCTACTCCACCGCAGAGATCAACGCCGTGGTGTCCGATCTCGACCCATCCGCACCCATCGAGGTCCAGGTCAAGACTGCCTTGCAGAGGCTGGGTCGACGATGACCCGTGAGGAGAGCTTGCTCAGCCCAGCGCTCGAAGATGCCGAGGAGGTCACGCTCCGGCCCCGCAGTCTCGGCGACTTCGTCGGTCAGGACCAGGTGAAGGAGCGGCTCCAGATCTCCATCGACGCCTCCATCGCCGAGGATCGCGCTCTCGATCACGTCCTGTTCTCCGGCCCTCCCGGATTGGGCAAGACGACACTCGCCGCGATCATCGCCGCCGAGAAGGGCGTCAGCTTCCGCGTCACCTCAGGCCCGGCCCTGGAACGACCCGGTGACCTCGCCGCCATCCTCTCCAACCTCCAGCCCCACGATGTCTTCTTCATCGACGAGATCCATCGGCTGCCCCGCGCCGTCGAGGAGGTCCTCTATCCGGCGATGGAGGATTTCCAGCTCGACGTGGTCCTGGGCAAGGGCCCCACGGCGCAGTCGATCCGCATCGACCTCCCCAGGTTCACCCTCGTGGGCGCGACGACACGGAAGGGCAAGGTCACCGCTCCGCTCCGGGACAGGTTCGGCATCGAGGAGAGGCTCGACTACTACGAGCCCGGCGACCTCGCCCGGATCATTCGTCGGTCGGCCGGGATCATCTCGGTGACGATCGCGCCGGAGGCCGCCGAGCTCATCTCGACTCGAAGCAGACAGACACCCCGTATCGCCAACCGCCTGCTCGCTCGGATCCGTGACTATTCCGTGGCACGGGCCCAAGGGGAGATCACCCTCGAGGTGGCCATCGAGGGGCTCGAGGTCTACGAGGTCGACACACTGGGACTCGACAAGGTCGACCGTGCCATCCTCGAAGCCATCGTCCACAAGTTCGGCGGTGGGCCGGTTGGTCTCTCCACTCTGGCCATAGCGGTGGGCGAGGAGCCGGAGACGGTCGAGGATGCATACGAGCCGTTCTTGCTCCAGTCGGGTCTCATCCAGAGGACACCACGAGGGAGGACGGCGACCGCCCACGCCTACACCCATCTCGGGCTCGAGCCACCCGCTTCCGCCCAGGGGACGCTTCTCTGAAGGTCGCCGACTTCCACTACGACCTGCCGGAGGAAGCGATTGCGCAGACCGCGATCGAGCCCCGTCACGACTCCCGTCTCCTCGACACGCGCGACCTGAGCGATCACCGTTTCCACGAATTGCCCGATCTGCTCGATCCGGGCGACCTCGTCGTGGTCAACGAGACCCGGGTGAGGGCCGCCCGGCTACGCGGGACGAGACGGGATACCGGAGGGCGGGTCGAGCTCCTGCTCCTCGATCACCTCGCCGATGGGTCCTGGGAGGCGCTCGCCCGCCCGGCGCGCCGGCTCCGCCCCGGGAGTGGTGATCGATCTCGGAGACATCGCCGCCACGGTGCTCTCCACGCCCCAGGAGGGTCGGTTGCTCGTGGACCTCGACAGCGAAGACGACGAGAAGGCGGTCGCCGAGACCGGTGAGATGCCTTTGCCCCCCTACTTCACCGGGACCCTGGAAGATCCCGAGAGATACCAGACCCTCTTCGCGAGCATCCCCGGCTCGGCGGCGGCGCCCACCGCCGGTCTGCATTTCACCGAGCACGTGGTGAGCCGGCTCCAAGCGAGCCGGATCGAGATCGCCTCGGTGGACCTCCATGTGTCTCTCGATACCTTTCGCCCGATGACGACCGAGAACGTCGACGACCACACCATGCACACCGAATGGTGCGGTGTTCCCGAGGCAACTGCTCGGGCCGTGGCCGACACCCGAGCCCGAGGGGGCAAGGTGGTGGCGATCGGCACGACTGTGATCCGGGCATTGGAGTCGATGGCCGACGGCCGAGGTGGCGTCGAGCCGGGGGAGCGACGAACCGACCTGTTCCTGCGACCCGGGAGCGAGATCACAGTCGCCGACCTGCTCGTCACCAACTTCCACATGCCCGGATCGACATTGCTGGTGTTGCTCGCAGCATTCATGGGTGACGCATGGCGGACGGCATATGAGACCGCCCTGGAACGCGGCTACAGATTCCTCTCCTTCGGCGACGCGATGCTCGCCCGCAGACAGCTTTCCTAGCCTGACCCGATGTCTGCCGTGACCTGGCGATCAGAAGCGACCGATGGCGCCGCCCGGGCTGGTGTCCTGGAGACCCCCCATGGCGAGGTGATGACGCCTGCGTTCATGCCCGTGGGCACCCGGGCGGCGGTCAAGGCGGTCGACGTCGACGATCTCGAGTCGGTCGGTGCCGAGATCGTGCTCAGCAACACGTATCACCTGATGCTGCGTCCCGGGGCTGCCCTGATCGAGTCGCTCGGCGGGCTCCACGGCTTCATGGGATGGGATCGACCGATCCTGACCGACTCCGGCGGGTTCCAGATCTTCTCACTGGAGCCAACCATCACCGACGAAGGAGCGACCTTCCGGTCGGTCTACGACGGCGCGGTGATCGAGCTGACCCCGGAGGAGGCTGTGGCGACCCAGCAGAGCCTCGGGGCCGACATCGTCATGGCGTTGGACGTTTGCGTCGGGTTGCCGGCCGACCGTGCGATCGTCGAGGCGCAGATGCGACGGACGCTCCGTTGGGCGGAGCGCAGCCTGGCTCGTCACGATCGGCCGGATCAGACCTTGTTCGGGATCGTCCAGGGCGGCGTCGACCCCGACCTCCGGGCGGAGAGTGCGGCAGCGACCGTGGCACTCGGCTTCGACGGCCTCGCGATCGGCGGGCTCTCCGTCGGAGAGTCCGCCGAGGAGCGCAACATGGCTCTCGACGCCACGATGCCTGAGATCCCCACCGGAAAGCCCCGATACGTGATGGGGCTGGGAGACACCGACGGTCTGCTCGACGCCATCTCGCGTGGTGCCGACATGTTCGACTGTGTCATCCCGACGCGGCTGGCCCGTCATGGGCGGGCGCTCACCCGGACCGGCGACTTCAACATCTCGACCATCGAGCACACCCGGGACGAGGCACCGCTCGACCAGGACTGTGCCTGCTCGACATGTGCCCGCCACTCCCGGGCATATCTGCGGCATTTGGTGCGGATGAAGGAGCTCTCGGCGCATCGGCTTCTCTCGATCCACAACCTCCGATACACCCTCGACCTCGTGTCGGGGGCCAGGGAAGCGATCGTCGCCGGACGCCTCGACGAGTACGTCGATGATGTGCGCGCCCGACGTGGCGAGGTTCGCCGTACCGAGCCGCCGGCGCCTAATCTCAGCGGTCGAATCAACTCGTTTCCGGAGGACTCGTGAACTCTTTCGTGCTCGCCCAGGAGGCCCAGGGAAGCGCCCTGCCGTCCCTCCTGTTCCTCGCCCTCATGGTCGGTGTCTTCTACTTCCTGATCATCCGTCCCCAGCGGAAACGGAGCCAGCAGCAGAAGGAGATGGCCGCAGTCGCTCGAGGTGGGCGCCGAGGTGCGCACCATCGGGGGCATCCATGGCACCGTTCTCTCGATCGACGAGGACAGCGTGGTCCTCAAAGTCGAGGACGGGCAGATCCGCTTCTCCAAGAGGGCAATCGGGTCCAGGGTGGGGAACGAGGCCTGACCTCCTCGGGGAAGTCATCGTGACCTCGCCGGAGGTCATCGCCATCGACTCGGGAAGATGCCAGACGGGCCGTAGACTCAGTCTGTGACCAACCTCGAAACCCTGATTCGCGACATCCCAGACTTCCCGGAACAGGGCGTCGTCTTCAAGGACATAACCCCGGTCCTCGGCCATGCCGAGACCTTCTCGGCCCTGATCGATGCGATGTCCGCGCCATACACCGACCTGGGCATCACCAAGGTCGCCGGTATCGAGGCCCGCGGCTTCACGCTCGCCACGCCCGTGGCGCTCCATATCGGGGCCGGATTCGTGCCTCTGCGCAAACCGGGCAAGCTCCCGTTCGACACGGTGCGGGAGGACTACGAGCTCGAGTACGGGATGGACTCGCTCGAAGTGCACACGGACGCAGTCTTCGAGGGCGAGAAGGTCCTCCTCGTCGACGACGTGATCGCCACCGGTGGCACCGCAGCGGCCGCCATACGGCTGCTGCGTGGCGTCGGCGCCGACGTCGTCGGGCTTCTCGGTCTTCATCGAGCTCGTGTTCCTGGGCGGTGCAACCAAATTGGACGGGGTCCCGATCAATGCCCTCCTCCGATACGACTGAGCAGGTCACGTCGGCGACCCTCGCCGATGTCATCGCCGCGTTCGAGTCGCACTACCCGGACGGCGACTCCGATCTGTTGCGTCTGCGCCCACGAGACTGCCGAACGCGCCCACGAGGGCCAGACTCGCAAGAACGGCGACCCCTACATCACCCACCCCACCACGGTGGCGTTCATGCTCGCCCAGTACGGTCTCGATGCCGACACCATCGCGGCGGCCTTCCTCCACGACACCGTCGAGGACACGCCGCTGACGCTCGGCCAGGTCCAGGAGACCTTCGGCAAGGACATCGCCTCCTTGATCGACGGGGTCACCAAGCTCGACCGCGTCCGCTACTCCAGCCGGGAGCAGGCACAGGCTGCCAACATCCGCAAGATGGTGGTCGCCATGGCCCGCGACGTCCGGGTCCTGATCATCAAGCTCTTCGACCGTCTCCACAATCTCCGGACAGTCGACGCCTTGCGCGAGGAGAAGCAGATCCGGGTCGCCCGCGAGACCCTCGACGTCTATGCCCCGCTGGCCCATCGTCTCGGTGTGCAGGAGATCAAGCACGAGTTCGAGGATCGCTGCTTCGCCATCCTCTATCCGGGCCCCAATGCCGAGATCCAGGCGAAGCTGGCCGAGGCGGCGCCGGAGCGCGAGGCCTTCATCGAGAAGATGACCGAGGAGATCTCGGGGATGATGGCCGACGCCGGCATCGCCGCAGAGGTCACCGGGAGGCCGAAGCACCAGTTCTCGATCTATCGCAAGATGCTCGAGCAGAATCGGACTTTCGAGGACATCCACGATCTGATCGGGATCCGGATCATCACGCGACAGCACCCGCGACTGCTACGCCGCCCTCGGTCTGGTCCACAGTCATTGGGTCCCGGTCACCGGCCGTTTCAAGGACTACGTCGCGATGCCCAAGATCAACCTCTACCAGTCGCTGCACACCACCGTCATCGGCCCCGACGGGAAGCCGCTCGAAGTGCAGATCCGCACCGAGGAGATGCATCGGCGCGCCGAGTCCGGGATCGCCGCCCATTGGCGGTACAAGGAAGGCGACGTCATCCCCACACCGCTCGTGGACTTCGACTCTTTCGACGAAGACCCCGAGGAGTTCCTGGCCAACTTGAAGATGGACTTGTACCTCGACGAGGTCTTCGTCCTCACCCCGGGCGGAGATGTCAAGGAGCTCCCCAAGGACTCGACCCCGGTCGACTTCGCCTACTCGGTCCACACCGAGGTGGGGCATCGCTGTGTCGGGGCGAAGGTCAACGGCCGTCTGGTCCCTCTCTCCACCAAGCTCGTCTCCGGGGACATCGTCGAGGTCCTCACCTCCAACTCACCCGATGCCGCACCCTCCCGCGACTGGATGAAGTTCGTCCGGACCGGCAAGGCGCAGAACAAGATCAAGCAGTGGTTCCAGAAGGAACGCCGCGACATCGCGATCGTCGACGGCAAGGAACAGCTGCAGGCCCTGCTCAAGAGGGAGGCCTCCGACCTCACGGTCGCCGAGCAGACGAAGCATCTGGCCCAGATCGCCGAGGAGCTCGGACAGAGGGATGTCGAGGCACTTCAGGTGGCCGTGGGCGAGGGTCATGTCTCGATGGACTCGATCGCAGTTCGGCTGCAGCGGCGTCTCGCCCCCGACACGGGAGACGACCTGTTCCAACCGACCCGCCGGCGGCGGCCCTCCGGCTCGGCTCACGTCGTCGTCGAGGGTCAGGAAGACATGCTGGTTCAGCTGGCCCAATGCTGCTCGCCGGTCCCCGGCGACTCCGATCGTCGGATACGTCACGGTCGGACGGGGCGTCTCGGTCCATCGAGCCGACTGCACGAACGTCGCCTCTCTCGCGGCACGCCGGGAGCGTTCCGTGGAGGTGAGTTGGCCGTCAGGACGTCGCCGGTGCCTTCGTGATCTGGATCCAGGTCGAGGCGCTCGACCGGGCGCGGCTGCTGCGAGACGTCACCTCGGTCATCTCCGACACCGGGGCCAACATCACGGCTTCATCGACCAACACGGGTGAGGACCGGGTCGCAATCCTCAGGTACGAGGTCGAGTTGTCCGACCCCAGCCAATTGCCTCGTCTGCTCACCGACCTCCGAGGGGTCGACGGTGTGTACACGGCCTTCCGGCTCGCCAACGACCCGGCCACCCCCTGATGCGGATCCATCGGATCCCGGCCTGGCTGGCCGACACCAACTGCTGGGTGATCGCCACCGATGACGCGCGGCCGTCCTGGTCGATGCCCCACCGGACCCGGATCGGATCGGTGGCCATCTCGCCGACCTCGGCCTCACAGTGAGCGCGATCGTGCTCACCCACGGGCACATCGACCACACGGGTGGAGCGGGCCGCTTGGCGGAAGCTCATCGAGCGGTCACCTATGTGCACGCCGCCGACGACTTCCTGACGCTGCATCCCATCGAGCAGCTCGAGACGATGTGGGGGATGGTCCCCGAAGGCTCCTATGAGGTGCCGGAGAGGATCGACAACGTCGCTCACGGCCAGGTGCTGGCACTCGGCGACGTCGCTCTCGAAGTTCGTCACACCCCTGGTCACACCCCGGGGCATTGCTGCTTCTACTGGGAGCAGGAGGGGATCCTGTTCACCGGCGATCAACTGTTCGCCGGGAGCGTGGGGAGAACCGACTTCCCCCGAGGCTCTTGGGACGACCTGATGGACTCGATGAGGCACCAGGTGATGACCCTCCCCGACGACGTGGAAGTCCTCCCCGGACATGGCCCGGAGACCACCATCGGGCAGGAGCGGTCGACCAACCCCTTCCGGAGTGACTGGTCGTGATGGCCGGGTGGCACCGGTAACCTGCGGCGCTCATGAGCTTCAGGCCCCCCAAAGGCACCGATGACATCATCGCGCCCCGTTCCGAGACATGGCGCGATGCCCTGCGCGCCTGGGACGACTGGTCGAGCCGCTACGGATACCCCCTGGTCAGCACTCCGATCTTCGAGGCGACCGAATTGTTCGAGCGCGGGGTCGGGGACACCTCCGAGGTCGTGACCAAGCAGATGTACACCTTCGTCGACCAGGGCGGCCGCTCGGTCACGCTTCGACCGGAGGGCACCGCAGGGGTGGTCCGCGCCTATCTCGACTCCGGCGCCCAGGGCACCTGGAAGGGCGCATACTCCGGCCCTTTCTTTCGCTATGAGCGGCCCCAGGCCGGACGACGCCGTCAGTTCTGGCAGCTGGGGGTGGAGTACCTGGACACGCCGAGCCCGCTCGCCGATGTCGAGGTCATCGAGCTCGGATACCGCTACATCACCGCCCTCGGCTTGAGCGAGGTCGGTCTCTTGCTCAACTCGATCGGCGACCCGACCTGTCGTCCTGCCTACGTGGAGGCCCTTCGCACCTACCTCCAGGGGAAGGTCCGAACTGCTGAGCCCGGAATCGGTCGCGCTGATCGAGCGCAACCCGCTGCGTGTCCTCGATTCGAAAGTGGACCGCGAGCACCTCACCGACGCCCCGCGCACGGTCGACCATCTCTGCGATGCGTGCCGGGCCCACCACGATGCCGTCCGGACCGGGTTGGAACTCTTGGAGATCCCGTTCATCAGACGAGCCGCGACTGGTCCGCGGCCTCGACTACTACACGCGCACCGCGTTCGAATACATCGCCACCGGGCTCGACGCCGCCCAGAACGCCGTGGGAGGAGGCGGACGGTACGACGGTCTCGCCGAGGCCATCGGCGGATCCCCCACGCCAGGGGTCGGGTTCGCGCTCGGGGTCGACCGACTCGTCCTCGCCTTGGGCGACCCGGGACGTCCCCACCTCGACTGCTATCTCGTCTCCGAGACCGGCCCTGAGGAGGCGATGACTGCTGCATCCGTGCTGCGGGTCGCAGGAGTCAGGGTCGACTTCGATCCCGACGGACGCTCGGTGAAAGCCCAGTTCCGTGCGGCGCGCCGCCAATCGGTGCCAGTGGTGGTGTGGAAAGGGCATGGTCTGCTCGTCGACGTCCAGAGCGATGACGGTCGCGCCGAGATGCCACTCGAGGAGGTGCCTTCATGGCTGGCGGGATGAGGACGCACGCCGCCGGGACCGTGTCGGAATCCGACATCGGCGCCGAGGTGACCGTGGCGGGCTGGGTGCAACGACGACGTGACCACGGTGGCATCACCTTCTTCGACGTTCGCGACGGTTCCGGGCTGGTCCAGGTGGTCGCCGACCCTGCGGAGCACCCGACGGTCGACGAGCTGAGGATGGAGTACTGCGTCCGTGTCACTGGTGAGGTACGGCGCCGGCCCGCCGGGCACCGAGAACCCCGACCTCGCCACCGGTCTCGTCGAGATCGGTGCCGCGGACGTGACCGTCCTCTCCCCGGCCAAGACACTCCCATTCCTGATCGACGACCGTGTCGATGTCGACGAGAGGGTCCGGCTCCAGCATCGGTATCTCGATCTGCGTCGCCCCCGGATGGCGGCGAATCTCCGGGCGCGGTCTCGGGCCACTGCGGCGATCAGGGCCACCCTCGACGACCTCGGCTTTCTCGAGGTCGAGACCCCGACGCTGATCAACTCCACCCCCGAGGGGGCGAGGGACATGCTGGTCCCCTCCCGGCTTCGCCCGGGGGAGTTCTACGCCCTTCCTCAATCCCCCCAGCTGTTCAAGCAGCTGCTGATGATCTCGGGGGTCGAGCGCTACTTCCAGATCGCCCGCTGCTACCGCGACGAGGACTTTCGCGCCGACCGGCAGCTCGAGTTCACCCAACTCGACCTCGAGGGGTCGTTCTGGGGCAGGGATGACGTTCTCGCCACGATCGAGCAGGTGCTCGCCTCGGTCGTCACCGCGGCTGCGCGGTGTCTCAGTGAGCCTGCCCTTCAGCGCGGTTGACCTGGCACGAGGCGATGAACCGTTTCGGCACCGACAAGCCCGACCTCCGATTCGGGATGGAGATCGTCGATCTCACCGACCATCTGACCGACACCGGAGTTCGGCGTCTTCAAGTCCGTGATCGAGGCGGCGGGGACGGTGCGCGGCTTCAACGCGGGGCCTCAGGAGTGGTCACGGGCCCGAGCCGATGAACTCACCGAACGGGCCAAGAGCTCTGGGAGCGAAAGGCCTGGTCTGGATGGTCGTCGAGGCCGACGGCTCACTTCGGTCCCCTGTGGCCAAGTTCCTTACCGAGAGCGAGACAGCGGCGCTCAAGCAGGCCCTCGACGCCGCGTCCGGGGGATGTGCTCCTGATCGCCGCCGATCGGTGGCGCACGTGCTGTCGAGACCTCTGGGCACTCTGCGCAACGACCTGGGTCGCCCCGGTGGTCATGACGACCTCGCCTTTCTCTGGGTCGTCGACTTCCCCCTGTTCGAGGAGGCAGAAGACGGCCGATCACGTTCTCCCATCACCCCTTCACCTCACCGGTGTCCCTCGATGACATGAGGGAGCACCCGGAGAGTGCGATCTCCAACGCCTACGACGCCGTGCTCAACGGCGTCGAGTTGGGCTCGGGATCGATCAGGATCCATGATCCCGAGGTGCAGCGACAGGTCTTCGACATCCTCGGCATCGAACGGGAGACCGCCGAGCGACGATTCGGATGGTTCCTCGAAGCTCTCGAGTACGGCACCCCACCCCATGGCGGGTTTGCGTTCGGCGTCGACCGTCTGGTGATGGTCCTCCAGGGCGAGTCCTCCATCCGGGAGGTGATCCCGTTCCCCAAGACCCAGACCGGTTCCGACCCGATGACGGGAGCCCCGACTTGGGTCGAGGATGGCCAGCTGGCCGAGCTCGGAGTCGAGCTGAACTCGAGGCCCGGGAACGACGTGCCGCTTCTCGAGCGGACGGGGAGGAGCGATGAGGAGCCAGGAGATCCGCCAGGCGTTCGTCGACTTCTTCGTCGACAAGGGCCATGTGCTCCGGCCATCGGCGTCACTGATCCCGGTCGACCCGACCCTGCTGATGACCAACGCCGGGATGGTCCCCTTCAAGCCGTACTTCCTCGGTGAGGAGGAGCCACCCTGGAAGCGAGCCGTGTCCATCCAGAAGTGCGTCCGCACGATCGACATCGACATCATCGGGACCACCCAGCGACACCTGTCCTTCTTCGAGATGCTGGGGAACTTCAGCTTCGGCGACTACTTCAAGGAGAAGGCGATCCCTTGGAGCTACGAGTTCGTCACCGAGATGCTCGGTCTCGACCCCGATCGTCTCTGGTTCACCGTGTACGAGACCGACGA
This sequence comes from uncultured bacterium, assembly GCA_963751005.1. GTDB lineage: Bacteria > Actinomycetota > Acidimicrobiia > Spongiisociales > ZC4RG35 > JANQRA01. The sequence continues at coordinate 1,684,456 of CAVVSY010000004.1, read as the reverse complement.
CGAGGCCGAGCAGATCTGGATCGATGACGTCGGCGTCCCCGCCGAGCGGGTGCAGCGAGGCGGGCACGGACAACTTCTGGCAGATGGGGGTGCCCGGGCCGTGCGGGCCCTGCTTCAGAGCTGTTCTACGACAAAGGCGACGGAGTACGGCGCCCGAGGGCGGCCCGATCGGGGGTGGCGAGGATCGCTTCGTGGAGATCTGGAACCTGGTGTTCATGCAGAACATCCAGGACGAGCCGTATCACGTGATCGGGACTCTCCCTGCCAAGAGCATCGACACCGGGATGGGGCTCGATCGGATCGCCGCGGTCATGCAGGACGTGCCCTCGGTGTTCGACATCGACACCACCCGGGAAGTGCTGCGCACGGCCGAGCGCTACACCAAGCTGGAGTACGGCGCCTCGGAGAAGGGCGACGTCTCACTTGCGGATCCTGGCCGACCACGGCCGGTCGGTCACCTTCATGATCGGCGACGGTGTGGTGCCCTCCAACGACGGGCGTGGCTACGTCCTCCGCCGTCTGCTCCGACGCGCCGCCCGTCACGGCTGGCAGTACGGTGGCGAGGGCCTCGTGGTGCCCCGTCTCGTGGAGACGACCATCGAGACTCATGGCGCGAGGCATACCCCGAGCTCACCGAGCGGAGCGACTTCATCCTCGATGTCGTCACCCGGGAGGAGGAGCGATTCCGACGGACACTCGAGTCGGGCACTCCAGCTCCTGGATGCCGAAGCTAGAGGAGCAGCCCCGTCGAGTTCTCCGGCGCAGACCGCGTTCAAGCTCCACGACACCTACGGGTTCCCGATCGACCTCACCCGGGAGATCGCAGCCGAGCGAGGCGTCGCGAGTCGACCTCGACGGATTCGAGGCGGAGATGGAGGGCACAGCGGCAGCCGGGCCACGGCCGCCTGGAGGGGAGCCGACGCCGCCGAGCCGCCGAGATCTACCGGGACGTCTCGACCAGTAACGGCCTGACCGACTTCGTCGGCTACGACTACGAGACATCCGACGGCGTGGTGCTGGCCATCGTCCGGCGAGGGTGAGACCGTCGATCGCGCCGCGGAGGGCCAGGAGGTCGAGCTCTTCTTGGACAAGACGCCGTTCTACGGCGAGTCCGGGGGCCAGGTCGGCGACAGCGGATTCATCGAGACCGACACCGGCCGGGATCATGGTTCGGACACCCAGCCACGCCATCCAGGGGCTCCACGGTCACGACGCCATGGTGATCAAGGCTGGATCATCTCCAGTGGCCAGCCCGTCCGTTCCGTCGATCGACAGCCCGAGACGGGAGGGCATCCGCAAGTCGCACACCGGCACCCATGTCCTCCATTGGGCGATCGGGACGTCCTTGGAGACCATGCCAGCCAGGCTGGGTCCCTGGTCGAGACGGCCGGCTGCGCTTCGACTTCTCGCATTTCTCCGCGGTCGCTCCCGAGGAGCTTCGCGACGTGGAAGAGGAGATCAACCGTCGTCTCGTCGCCAACGCCCGGTCTCCACCACGGTCACCAGCAAGGAAGAGGCTCAGGAGATGGGAGCGCTCGCCTTCTTCGGAGACAAGTACGGCGAGACGGTCCGGGTGGTGCAGGTCGGGGACTTCTCCACCGAGTTCTGCGGGGGCACTCACACTTCGATTTCGGGCCAGGTCGGGCCGCTGCTGATCGTGTCCGAGTCTCGATCGGCTCCAATCTGCGCCGTGTCGAGGCTCGTGACCGGGATGGCCGCGTACGACCATCTCGTCTCGACCTGCGTGACTCGTCTCGAGCGGCCGGGTGACCTGCTTCGCACGACACCAGATCAGGTGCCCAGCCCGTGTCGAACAACTGCTGGAGAGGGTGCAGGGCTCGAAGAGGAGCTGCAGAAGATCAGCGGCCAGCGACTCGGGGCGCGACGCCGAGTGAGCTGGCAGCCACCGCCGACCAGAGTCGGGAGATGTCGCGGTGGTCGTCGCCGACGCGGCGACATGACGGCAACGAGCTGCGTCAGATCGCCCTCGGGACTCCGGGACCGTCTCGGGGCACCTTCGCTTGGTGATCGGAGCAGCTCAGAATGGCAAGGGCTCGCTCGTCGGGGTGCTCACCAAGGATCTGGTCGCCAAGGGCCTGTCAGCGCGGCGAGTTCTTCGCCGGGGCCGCTCGGGAGCTCGGCGGAGGCGGTGCTCCGGGACCCGGAGTTGGCCCAGGCCGGTGGTCCCGACGGCAACCTGCTGGAGACGGCACTGAACAAGCCCGCGAAGACGTCGGGCGGGCGCTGGCCGCTCTGTGAGGCGGGTCCTCGGTGTCGACTACGGCACGAAACGGGTGGGCCTCGCCATCTCGGACGAGCTCGGACTCACCGCCCGCCCGCTCGAGGTCGTGAGCGAGCCGCGGCTACCTCGACGCATCACTGCGCCGGATCGCTGAGGAGTACGAGCTCGGCACGATCGTGGTCGGTTTGCCCACCGGTCTGAGTGGGAACGAGGGAGCATCCGCCCGGGGCGCTCGCGAGATCGGCGCCGAATCGGGCGAGACCCTCGAAGTCGACGTCGTCTTCGTCGACGAGAGGTTCACCTCGAAGATGGCCGAGGCGTGCGCTCCTGGAATCGGGTATGAAGAGCCAGGTGCGGAAAGAAACGATGGACAAGGTCGCAGCGGCCATCATCCTGCAGACGTATCTCGATCGGCCCGATCGAGCGGGAACTCGCCGGTGAGATCCGGCGTCGAACCACCTGGAATCCATGACTTTCGAACCAATGCCCGACCAGCCGCCCTGGGCACGAATCCTGAAGGTCGCCTCGATCTGCTCTCGGCATGGTGCTGGGCGCCGTGCTCGTCATCGGTGGCGCCTCATATCTCGGGCGCACCGTGGGTGACGCCTTGGGCGAGCAGCAGGTCGCCGATGCGCCCGCCGACGTCGAGCCGGGCCAGGCGGTCACGATCGAGATCCCTCCCGGGTCGACGGGTCGAGGACATCGGCGCGATCCTCGCCGCCCAGGGTGTGGTCCGGTCGGCCCTCGAGTTCGAGGTCGCCGTGCGCAACGTCGACGCGGCGCAGCGTCTCCAAGCCGGCACATATGAGTTGGTGACGCTCATGGACCCCGCCGACGTCGTGGCGCAACTGGTCGCCGGACCGGCGCCGTCCGTCTATCGGGTGACGGTCATCGAAGGGTTTCGCATCGAGGAGATCCTCACCGTCTCTCGCCGAGCAGACCCCTCATGAGTACTCCGAATATTCGAGACCGCCCTCCTCGACGGCAGTGTCACCACGTCCCTGTCGAGATGCCTGCCGAGCCCACGCTTGACCAACTGGGAGGGCCTCCTCTTCCCCGACACCTACGAGTTCACCGCCTCGGCGACACCGGATGCGATCCTGCAGAGTATGTCCTCGACCATGGAACAGAGGGTCGATTCGATCGACTGGGCCGCTTGGGAGGCTCTGGGGCACACGCCAATACGAAGGGATCGTACTCGCCTCACTGATCGAGATCGGAGGTTCTGCTCGACGAGGAACGACCGATCGTCTCGAGTGTCATCCACAATCGGCTGGGCATCGGGATGAAGCTCGACATCGACGCCACCGTCCTCTACGCATTGGGCACCCGGGATGTCGCCGAGTTCGACAGGGAGGTCGACTCGCCCTACAACACCTATCTGGTGGCCGGATTGCCGCCCACCCCGATCTCGGCACCAGGCCGGGCCTCTCTCGAGGCCGTGGCCGCACCCGACACGACGTCCGTTCTTCTTCTACGTCCTCTCCGACAACGAGGGGCGCCACGCCTTCGCCGAGACCATCGAAGAGCACAACGCCAACGTCGCCCAGGCGCGGGAGGACGGCGTCCTCCCATGATCCCCGGCGGCGCCCCGTCATCACGGTGACCCACTACCGCCTGGCGTTGCTCGGTGATCCGGTCGACCACTCGCGATCGCCCGAGATCCAGGGCGTCATGCTCGACATCGCCGGCCTCAACGGCGAGTACACACTGATCCGGGCCGATGAGCGGGTGCTCGAGGAAACCATTCAGGGTCTTCGAAGCGGCGATTGGCAGGGTCTGAACGTCACGATGCCGCTCAAGCCTGCTGCGGCTCGTCTGGCCGATCGTCTCACCCGAGCAGTGTCGCCGGGGACTCGGTGAACACCGCTCACCCTCGATTCCGGGTCCGTGCTCGGCCACTCGACCGACGCCTACGCCTTCGCCGACTGATCCCTCAGACCGTTTCCCCTCCGATGCAGCCCCTTCTCGTGCTCGGGGGCGGGGGAAGCGCCGCCGCGGCGCTTGCCGCGCTCGGTCAGAGTCGGGCGATCCACGTGGCAACGCGTCGCCCAGAGTCCGCCAGCGGCCCTCGTCGAGCGATTCGGCGGTCAGGCGCGTCGCTTGGGGCACACCTGTCCCCGGGGCCATCGTCATCAACTGCACGCCAATCGGCATGTATGGCGAATGCCTCCCCTGGCGCATCGTGCTGGACGGCCGGGTCGGGTTGATCGACCTGCCATACGGGCCGGGGGAGACCCCGGCGGTGACGCGATCTCGTGCACTGGGCATCTCCGTTGCGGAAGGTCACGAATTCCTGGTCAGGCAGGCCATCGCCTCGTTCGCGCATCTGGACTGGTGTGATCGCCGTTCGCCCTGGTGACCGAACGGCTCAGAAAGACCTAAAGGGGTCGTCGCGCCGACCGATCCCACTTCACGAGCCTTTTGTAAAGGAGCTGAGGTGTCTCTTTCTGGGAAATTGGGCTTTGTGCCCATCGATGAAATCTTGCGACTGCTGACCCGTTCCAAGCAGCAAGGAGCCGTCGAAGTGACCGGTGAGGGCCTGCGGGGTCGGGTGTTCGTGGGGAAGGGCGGCATCGACCTCGCCACGACCTGGGAAGACGCCGACCTGCATCGCCATCTCCTCAATTCGGGCTTCAGCGACGAAGCATCCTTGCGTCGGATCACGTCCGCCGAGACCACCCTGGCCGCCATCGCCGAGAGCAACCAGGAGATGATCGACCTCATCCGTGAGATGACGGTGGAGAGTCTCTACCAGATCGGCCACCGCGGCGACGAGTTTCGGGTCCAGGAGGGCGTGACCACCCCTTACGCCTCACCGAAGTCGTTCGAGCTCGAAACCCTCCTCGAGGACACCAAGGACCGCGAGCGCGAATGGGAGAAGGTCTCCGAGATCGTCCCCAACCTCGCAGGCGCCATCCGCTTCCGCCGTGACCTCGGGGACCGTGAAGAGGTCACGGTGAGGGTCGACGACTGGAAGGTCCTCTCCGAGATCGGGGTCGGGGCTTCGGTCGCCGAGATCGCCGAGCACCTGGGCACCACCGATTTCTGGACGGCCCGTGTCGCCGCACGTCTCGTGAGTAACGACCTCGTCACACTCTCCGGCATCGCGGAGGAGCCGACCTCATCGATGGCGCCAGTGTCGGAATGGGACACGGAGCCGGAGGTGGCGTCGGACGAGCGGACCGACGAGTACGAAGAGAGTCGTGAAGAGCCCGTTGCCGAGGTTCCCAGCGAAGAGCCTGTCGAGGCTTTCAGCACCGAGGAGACCCATAGAGGCCGACAGCTATGAGTGGGCCGAAGAGCCCGAGCCGGCCCCGGCAGCAGAAGTCGTCTCCCCGTCGGCGTCCGACGACAGCACCGACCCGAACGAGTCTTGGTGGCAGGAGCCCGTCGACGAGGCCGCTGCCTCTGACGATGACGAGGCCCGCGTGCCGGAGGTCGTCGCCGAAGGTCTCTCGGAGATCCCGTCGGTCGATTCCCAAGTCGAGGAGGACACCGAGGCGTTCCTCGAGAAGGTGTTCTCCGAGCTGGATTCTTCCGAGGCCGAGGCCGAAGAGGGCCATGGTCTGCTCCGGCGGCGCCGGATGGGCACGTTGCGAGACTTCTCCTCCGACTCGTAACCACTGTCCACGACTCCCTCTGGCTAACTTGCTCCGGCGGTGACCTACGTCCTCGTCGGAGCAATTGGCTTTCTGCTCGGCCTCATCGCCCATGACCTGGGCGTGCAGTCGCTCGATGACGCGACCCGACGCTGCGGCCCCTCGACGGGCACGTGCGCCCGTTGCCGTCGAGAATCGAGGTGGGCCCGGGCTCCGCTGCCCTCCTGTGGGCGCGTTGCTGGTCGTGAGCTGGTGGTCGCCATCGTCGGGGCCCTGGGCGCACTGGCCTTCGCCAGGGCCGTTGGCCTCGACTGGGAGCTCGTCGCCTACCTCGCCTTCCTGACACTGACTCTCGCCCTCATGGTCACCGATCTCGAGGAGTTCCGCATCGTCGACCGGCTCAATCTCCCCGGCAGCGCCATCGTCGCCGTTCTGCTCGCGGCATCGGCATTGGCCGAGGGGAATCTCGACGGGTCTGCCTCCGCGGCCTCGGGGGAGCGGCCGCCTACTTCGTCGGTGCATCACTCCTCTTCATTGCGGTTCGTGGCCAGGGCTTTGGCGCGGGAGACGTGAAGCTGGCACCTCAGCTCGGCCTGTTCACTGCCTATCTCGGATGGAGCGTCCTCGGTTGGGGTGTGTTCGCCACCGCACTGATCGGCGGAGCGCTGGCCGTCATCCTGATCCTGAGTGGGAAGGCGGGACGAAAGACCGAACTTCCCTATGGGCCGCCCATGGTCCTCGGGTCCTGGACCGCCATCGCCATGGTCGGAGTAGGAGCGATCCCCATTCCCTCGTAATCTGACCGGCCATGCTCCGTTTCCTGACCGCCGGTGAGTCTCATGGGCCCGGGTCTCGTGGCCATCCTCGAAGGTCTTCCCCGAGGCCTCGATGTCGATGCTGCCGGAGTCTCGGCGGAGCTGACCAGACGGAGAGGGGGATACGGCCGAGGAGCCCGGATGGCCGTGGAACAGGACGAGGTCGAGATCTTGGGCGGGGTCCGGCATGGACGCACACTGGGGTCACCCGTCGCCATGCTGATCCGCAACACCGAGTGGCCCAAATGGGAGACGATCATGAGCCCGGGGCCTGGCGAGGGTCGGCAAAGAGGTCACCAGGCCCCGGCCTGGACACGCCGACCTCGCCGGCATGATCAAGTACGGCACCGACGACGCACGTGACATCCTGGAGCGGGCCTCGGCACGCGAGACCGCGGCCCGAACCGTGGTCGGCTACCTCTGCCGGCTCCCTCCTCGAGCGGGTCGACATCGACATCCTCAGCCACGTCGTCTCGATAGGGGACATCCAGGCGAAGACCCAGCTCCCGACTCCTGACGATCGACCGGCTATCGAGGCCGACCCTGTCCGTTGTCTCGACCCGGAGGCCTCGGCGGCGATGATCGCGGCCATCGACCGGGCCCGGGAGGGCAAAGACACCCTGGGTGGTGTGTTCGAGGTGGTGGCACACGGGCTCCCGGTCGGAATCGGATCCCATGTTCACTACGACCGAAAGCTCGACGCGCTGCTCGCAGGAGCCGTCATGTCCATTCCGGCCGTCAAGGGCGTGGAGGTCGGAGACGGCTTCGCATGCCGCAGCCTCACCGGGCTCGCTGGCCCACGACGAGATCGTGCGCATCGATGGCCTGGTCTCCCGCGCCACCAATCGCGCCGGCGGCACCGAGGGCGGGATGAGCAACGGTGAGCCGATCCGGGTCAAGGGCGCGATGAAGCCGATCTCGACGTTGATGCAGCCGCTGCGGACGATCGACATGAGCACAGGAGAGCCCGACCAGGCCGTGCGGGAGCGTTCGGATGTCTGTGCTGTGCCCGCGGCCGGCGTGGTCGGAGAGCAGATGGTCGCCTTCGTGCTCGCCGACGAGATCACGCGGAAGTTCGGTGGCGACGACACCGAGGAGCTGGTCGGCGCGGTCGCCGAGTACCGGGCCCGCGTGGCGGCTCGGCTGGAACGGTGAGCGCATGTGGCTGGTGGGCATGACAGGCTTGGGTAAGTCGACCGTGGACCGAGCCGTGCAGAGCGTGGCGGAGCTGTGGCCGTCCTGACCATCGCCGGCATCACCGAGGTCATCATCGATTCAGGTCTGCCCGTCCCTCTGATCCCGCCCGCGAGGGGAGGGAGCGTGTCGCCATCCTCACCCAGCCCGCCCCCACCGGGCTGGCACTACAGGTGTCGAAGAGCCTCGCCGCCAGCGGGCTGGTCTGCGAGGTGATCGGGCTTCCCGACCGTGAGGAGGCGAAGACTCTCGAGGTCGCCGCCTCGGTGTACGAGGGTCTGGCGCGATTTGGCCTGTCCCGGCACGACACCATCGTCGGCGTAGGCGGGGGAACCGTGACCGATCTCGCCGGATACGTCGCCGGGACCTGGCTGCGCGGTGTCGAAGTCGTGCACGTGCCCACGACGCTCCTCGCCGCGGTGGACGCATCGATCGGGGGGAAGACCGGGGTGAATGTGGGTGGCAAGAACCTGGTGGGTGTCTTCTGGCATCCCACCAGGGTGGTCATCGACGTGGACCAGCTGGCCCGTCTGCCCAGCTTCCTCATCCGGGAGGGCATGTCCGAGGCCTACAAAGCGGGTCTGATCGGTGATGCGGCCCTCGCCGGGGTCATCTCCGAGCACGGGATGCCGGCACCACTCGCCGAGGTCGTGGAACGCGCCGTCCGGGTCAAGGCAGCGATCGTCGACGCCGACGTGCGGGAACAGGACGTGCGGGCCTACCTCAATTTCGGCCACACCGTGGGCCATGCCATCGAATACGCGTCGGCTCTGTCACCACGGCGAGAGCGTCGCCCTCGGGCATGATCGCCGCCGCCGCCATTTCCGAGAAGCTGGTCGGGTTCACCGGCATCGAAGAGGTGACGCAGACCCTGAGTCGGCTCGGGTTGCCGACCCGGGTCGACGGGCTCGATCTGACGAGGGTCCTCGACCTCCTCGGCCGGGACAAGAAGCGCGACTCGGGCGGGTTGCGCATGGTGCTCCTGGAGGACATCGAGCGACCGACCCTCGTCCATGTCGACCGTGCCGATGTCGAGTTGGGGCTCACCGCCATAGGCTTCTGAAGCCGGGTACCGTCCCGGGTCGTCTTCCAACAACCAGGACCCTCGATGATCAGCACCAACGACGTACGCCCCGGCATGGCTCTCCAGCTCGACGACGGGCTGTTCTCGATCGTCGAGTACCAACACGTCAAGCCGGGCAAGGGCAAGGCGTTCGTGCGGATGAAGCTGAAGAAGCTCGACACCGGGCAGGTCCTCGACCGGACGTTCCGGGCCGACGAGAACGTCCAGCAGGCGATCATCGACCGAAGCGACCACCAGTACCTGTACTCAGACGACCTCGGGTTCCATTTCATGAATCTCAGCGACTACGGGCAGATCGTCCTCAGCAAAGAAGACCTCGGCGACAGCGCCGGGTTCCTGGTCGATGGCATGACCGTGACCCTTCCGATGTACCAGGGAACCGCGATCGGTGTCGACATGCCGGCGGCGGTCGAGCTCGAGGTCACCTATGCCGAGCCCGCGGTCAAGGGTGACACACGGACGGGAGCGACCAAGGCTGTCCGACTCGAGACCGGCCTCGAGATCCAGGTTCCACTCTTCGTCGAACAGGGTGACCGGGTCAGGGTCGATACTCGCTCCGGTGAGTACCTGACGCGGGCATGAGCGAGGGCGAGAACGCCCTCATCGTCCCGGCCCGGCTGAGTGTCGCCGATCTGGCGACGCGGATCGGCAGGCCTGTCGAGGAGGTCATGGCGGTGCTCACGGCTCGCGATGAGCCCGACGCCCCCGAGGACATCCTCGGCGCCGACATGGCGATCGAGGTGGCCCGCATCCTCGGCGTGGCGATCGATGTCGAGTCCCGCGATCTCGCCCTGGAGCGTCTCTACGAATACGAGACGCGGGGGGAGATGGGGGCCGATATCGGTGGGAGGGCAGGTGCCATCGTCGATGGGGTGCTCAGCGATCTGGACGATCTCGACGCGATGATCGAGTCCGTCTCCGAGCATTGGAGCGTGGCCCGGATGCCCGTCATCGACCGCAACGTCATCCGAATCGGCCTCCACGAGCTGCGCCGGGACCCGATGACGCCTACGGCGGTCGTGGTCAGCGAGGCGGTGCGGCTGGCCCAGACCTACTCGACCGAGAAGTCGCCGGCATTCGTCAACGGTGTCCTGGCCACCCTTGCCAAGACCATTCGGGAGAGTTAGGACACGAGGTCGGGGACCGGTTATGGTCCGGTCGAACCTTTAAGGACGGTCCTGAGAGACCGGGAAGGAATGACCTTGCCGCAGGTGATGACTGGCGACGACATCGGGCGCGTCATCCGGCGCATCTCCCACGAGATCCTGGAGACCCACCGCGGGGCCGAACACGTGGTCCTCGCCGGGATCCACACCAGAGGTGTCCTCCTCGCCCGAATGCTCGGGGAGACCATCGCCTCGTTCGAGGAATGTCGACGTCCCCGTCGGAGTCGCTCGACATCGGCCTCTACCGTGACGATCGGGCCTTCCGCGACGACATCACGGCCCATCCGACCGACATGCCGGTCGACATCTCGGGACGCCACGTGATCGTGGTCGACGACGTCCTCTACACGGGGCGAACCGTGCGAGCCGCGTTGGATGCACTGAGTGACCTCGGGCGGGCCACCACCACCGAGTTGGCGGTTCTCATCGATAGGGGGCATCGCGAGCTCCCGATCCGCGCCGACTACGTCGGGAAGAACCTGCCCACCTCTCGTGACGAGGTGGTTCGAGTCCGTCTCCAGGAATCGTGACGGCGAGGACGGTGTGTTCATCGAGAAGCTGGTGGCGGTGTGAAGTCTCTCACCTCCCTCCGGTCGTTGGCCCGATCCGACCTGGATGCTCTGGTCGATGCGTCGGATGGCTTCCGGATGGGGCTCGAAGCGGGGCAGGACTACGGAAGCATCCTGACGGGCCGGACGGTGGTGCTCGCCTTCTTCGAGCCTTCGACCCGCACCAGGCTCAGCTTCGACCTGGCTGCCCAGCGTCTCGGCGCGAATGTCATCACCTTCAACCCCGGGACGTCGTCGACGACGAAAGGCGAGTCACTCCGCGACACCGTGCTCACCATCGGGGCGATCGGCGCCGACATCCTCGTGGTCCGTCATTCCGAGGAAGGCGTGCCCGAACTGGTGGAGGGGTGGACTGGGTCTGCCCGTGGTCAACGCCGGGGATGGGGCCAACGAGCACCCGACCCAGGCGCTGCTCGACGCCCTCACCATCAAGCGGCACTTCGGGAGGTTGGAAGGGCTACGGGTGGGCATCGTCGGTGACATCGCCCACAGCAGGGTGGCGGGAAGTCTCATCCACGCCCTCCCCGCTCTCGGACTCGAAGTGACTCTCGTCGCACCCGAAGCCTGGCTTCCTCCCGCCGGGCAACTGCGGGCCACGAGCGACCTCGACGAGTGAGCTCCCCGGACTCGACATCGTCTACCTGCTCCGGGTGCAGACCGAACGGGGCGGCGAGATCTCCGACGACTACATCGACAGGTTTCAAATGGACACCCGCCGGTCCGCACTGCTCCCCGAGGATGCCGTCATCATGCATCCTGGTCCCATGAACCGGGGGGTCGAGATCGCGGAGGCAGTGGCCGACTCGCCGCGATCCCTGATCATCGAGCAGGTGAGGAACGGGGTGCCGACCCGGATGGCAGTGCTCGCCTCTCTGGGCGGCCATTCGTGATCGTGATTCGCGGGGGCACGGTGCTCACCCCTGACGGTTGGGCCGATGCCGACGTGGTGATCGATGACGGAGTCGTCACCGATGTGATCGATGGCGCCGATCCCGGGGCTGTCGAGATCGATGCCGAGGGCTGTCTGGTCGGACCGGCGTTCGTCGATCTCCACACCCATCTCCGCGAGCCGGGGCAGACCTGGAAGGAGGACATCGAGTCAGGCTCCCGTGCCGCGGCGGCCGGGGGGTATGGGGCGATCGTGATGATGCCCAACACCGACCCTCCCCTGGACACCCCGGAGGCGGTGGAGACCGTTCTCGCCCGGGGCCGCGATGTCGGGCTCGTCGATGTCCTCTCGTCGGGAGCACTCACCGTCGGTCGCTCCGGCGAGACAGGGTCCGACCTCGCTGCTCTCCACGCCGCAGGGGTGAGGCTCTTCAGTGACGATGGAGATGCCGTGATGGACTCGTCGCTTCTGGAGGAGATCATGGCCACCACGGCAACATCTCCCCGGTGCAGTCGTCGCCCAGCACGCCGAGGATCCGAGACAGACCGCGGCGGCCACATGCACGAGGGCTCGGTGTCCGACGTCACGGGGTCAGGGGAATGCCGGCTTCGGCCGAGTCGGAGGTGGTGGCCCGGGATATCGAGCTGGCGGCGCACACCGGGGCCAGATACCACTGCCAGCACGTCTCTTCGGAGGAGACGTCGATGTCCTCGCCGCCGCGAAGAAGCGCAGGTTGCGGGTGACCGCCGAAGTCACGCCGCACCACCTCACCTTCGACGAGAGCGCCGCTGGAGACCCTCGACCCCAATTTCAAGATGTATCCACCGTTGCGCTCGGCCCAGGACCGGGCGGCGTTGGTGGAGGCCCTGCAGCGTGGGATCATCGACGTCGTGGCCACCGATCACGCTCCGCACGCTCCCGACGAGAAGAACGTGCCGTTTGCCGACGCCCCCCGGGGTGTCATCGGGTTGGAGACGGCGGCGGCGGCGGTCTGGGAGGCCCTGGATTCCCGGGATCGGTTCTTCGAGGTGATGTCGATCATCCCTGCCCGTATCGCCGGGCTGGGGACGCATGGCAGGCCCATCGAGCCCGGCATACCCGCCAACCTCGTCGTCTTCGACCCCAACGCCACCTGGATCCCAAGCGAGTTCGTCTCGAAATCGTCGAACAGCCCTTACGCGGGCAGGGAGATGCTCGGGCGGTCCGCGCCACGATCCACGACGGGGATGTCGTCTACCGGGCAGGAGGCGCGGCTTGAGACCGGAGCAGGCGCTGCTGGCAACCGCCACCGGGGAGGTGTTCCGGGGACGATCGGTGGGGTCGGAAGGTGTCGCCATCGGGGAGGCGGTGTTCAACACGTCGATGACCGGCTACCAGGAGATCCTCACCGATCCTTCCTATGCGGGCCAGGTGGTGGTGATGACCTCGCCGCACGTCGGGAACTACGGCATGAACGCCCATGATGACCAATCGGCCGGCCCTGCGGTGTCCGGGTTCGTGGTCCGGGCGATGTCGCGCCGACACTCGAACTGGCGCGCGGAGGGAAGCCTCGCCGAGTATTTCGAGCACAACGGCGTAGTCGCCCTCTCCGACATCGACACCCGGCGTCTCACCCGTCACCTCCGCGACCACGGGGCCATGCCCGTCGCCATGGGAGCGGGTGTCTCCGAGAGCGAATTGCGGGACCTCGCGGCGGCCGCTCCCTCCATGGTGGGCCAGGATCTCGCCAGCGGGGTCTCCACTCCTGAGCCCTATCACCTGGACGCGGAGGGGGAGCGAAGAGGTCTGGTGGTCGCCATCGATCTCGGCATGAAGCGCGACATCCTCCGCAACCTCACCTCTCGCGGATTCGACGTGGACGTGGTCCCCGCCTGGACCAGCGCGGAGGAGGTCCTCGACTCGAGCGACCTGTCGGGGTCTTCGTCTCCAACGGCCCCGGTGATCCCGAGCCGCTGGTGACGACCACCGAGACCCTCCGCGGCTGATCGGGAAGATCCCGCTGTTCGGGATCTGCCTCGGCCATCAAGTCCTCGGTCTCGCCGTCGGGGCCAGCACGTACAAGCTCCCGTTCGGTCACCACGGTGGGAATCACCCCGTGCAGCCGGCTCGATGACGGGAGGGTCGAGGTGACCGCACAGAACCATGGCTTTGCCGTCGACCTCTGGTCCCTCACCGACGCAGACCTCCGCCGGTGGCGTCTCCGGGCCTCGCCGGCCCGGACATGCTCCCGGACCGGGTCGAGACTCAGGTTCGGAGGGGTGCGCCCCACCCATCAGAACCTCAACGACGGCACCCTGGAGGGAATGGCCCTGGACGACCATCCGGCCTTCTCGGTCCAGTATCACCCCGAGGCCGCTCCCGGGCCGAGGGATGCCCACCGCTGTTCGACCACTTCGTGACACTCATCGAGGAGACAGCCTGATGCCAGGGCGCAACGGACATCAGGTCGATCCTGCTCATCGGGTCCGGGCCGATCATCATCGGGCAGGCCTGCGAATTCGACTACTCGGGGACCCAGGCCGCCAAGGTCCTGCGTGCAGAGGGATACCGGGTGATCCTGGTCAATTCCAACCCGGCCACCATCATGACCGACCCGGAGTTCGCCGACGCCACCTACATCGAGCCGATCACCCCAGAAGTGGTCGACCGAGATCATCGCCCGGGAGCGCCCCGATGCCCTCCTCCCCACACTGGGCGGCCAGACCGCCCTGAACGTGGCCACCCAGCTCGCCCGAGACCGGAGTGCTCGACGTCATGGGGTCGAGATGATCGGCGCCGGCGTCGAGGCGATCCAGCGAGCCGAGGACCGCGGTCTCTTCAAGGAGACGATGGAGGGCATCGGCCTCGAAGTCCCCAGGGCCGGTTATGCCCGCTCGATGACGCGAGGCGGTGAAGATCGCACGTGAGATCGGCTACCCGGTCATGATGCGGCCGTCGTTCATCCTCGGTGGCGGCGGGACCGGGATCGCCGACGACGAGACAGAGCTCCTCCGAGGTGGCCAAGAAGGGTCTCGACACATCACCGGTGAGCGAGATCCTGGTCGAGGAGTCGGTGCTCGGCTGGAAGGAATACGAGCTCGAGGTGATGCGCGACCGTGTCGGCAACGCGGTCATCGTCTGCTCTATCGAGAACTTCGACCCGATGGGAGTCCACACGGGAGACTCGATAACCGTCGCTCCGATCCAGACCCTCTCCGACCGGGAGTACCAGGAGATGCGGGACGACGGGATCAAGGTTCTCGAGGCGATTGGTGTCGAGACCGGCGGCTCCAACGTGCAGTTCGCCGTGGATCCGGAGACGGGTCGCCGCCTCGTCATCGAGATGAACCCGCGGGTCAGCCGCTCCTCCGCCCTGGCTTCCAAGGCCACCGGGTTCCCGATCGCCAAGATCGCCGCGCTCCTCGCGGTCGGGTTCACCCTCGACGAGATCGCCAACGACATCACCAGGGCGACGCCTGCGTCGTTCGAGCCGGCTCTCGACTACACGGTTGTGAAGATCCCACGTTTCGACTTCGCCAAGTTCCCGTCGGCGCCGACCACCCTGGGCACGTCCATGCGCAGTGTCGGCGAGGCCATGGCCATCGGCCGCACCTTCCCCGAGGCGCTCCAGAAGGCCTTGCGCAGCCTGGAGAACGGGCGAGCCGGGCTCAACGCCGACCCGGCCGAGTCCGTCATGTTCCGTGACGTCGACGACGAGCAACTCGATGACGATGGTCTCCACACCTACCCCCGATCGGGTCTATGCCATCGGGGAGGCCCTGCGCCGCGGGTGGGATGTCGACCGGGTCGCGGCCTCATCGTCGGTCGACCCTTGGTTCGTCGACCAGATGGCGGAGATCGTCGAGGTGCGCCACGAGCTCGAGCAGGGCCGGGACGCCGACCTGTTCCGCGAGGCGAAGCGATATGGGTTCTCCGATCGCCAGATCGCCTATCTCTGGGGCGAGTCCGAGTCCGAGGTCAGGGCACGCCGTCTCGGTGCCGGCATCACCAGGACCTACAAGACGGTCGACACCTGTGCCGCCGAGTTCGCCGCCCACACTCCATACATGTACGGGACGTTCGAGGACGAGTCCGAGGTGACCCCGGCCGACAAGCCGAGGGTCGTCGTCCTCGGCTCCGGCCCGAATCGCATCGGTCAGGGCATCGAGTTCGACTACTGCTGCGTCCACGCCAGCTTCGCCCTCCGCGACGCCGGTTACGAGACGGTGATGCTGAACTGCAACCCTGAGACGGTCTCCACCGACTACGACACCTCCGATCGGCTCTATTTCGAGCCTCTGACCGTCGAGGACGTGCTCGGGGTCATCGACGCCGAGAGACCCGAGGCCGTGATCGTCCAGCTCGGGGGTCAGACTCCGCTCAACCTGGCCGAGCAGCTGGAGCGCGCCGGTGTTCGGATCGCCGGGACCTCACCGGCCTCGATCGCTCTCGCCGAGGACCGCGAGCAGTTCGCCGAGATATGCCGCAACCTGGGCCTCAAGCAGCCCGCGGCCGGCTCGGCGAAATCGGCCGCAGAGGCCCAGGAGGTGGTCGACCAGATCGGTCTCCCCGTCATGGTCCGGCCATCGTTCGTGCTCGGCGGGCGCAAGATGAAGGTCGTCTACAGCCTGGAGGAGCTGGGGGAGTACGTCCGCGAGATCTACGGCGAGGGTGATCCCGAGGTCACCGCCAACCCGATCCTCATCGACCGCTTCCTGGAATCGGCCGTGGAGGTCGATCTCGATGCGGTGTTCGACGGTTCCGAGCTCCTGGTCGGCGGGGTCATGGAGCACGTCGAAGAGGCGGGAGTCCACTCGGGTGACTCGGGCTGTGTGACCCCGCCGCCCACGATCTCCGACGAGGCGATGAAGGAGATCCTGCGGGCCACCAACGAGCTCGCCGCGGCCCTCGATGTGAGGGGCCTCATCAACATCCAGTTCGCGGTGAAAGGCGACGAGGTGTACGTCCTGGAAGCCAACCCTCGGGGGAGCCGCACCATCCCGTTCATCTCCAAGGCCCGGGCGATCCCGCTGGCCACCATCGCCACCCGGGTGATGATGGGGTCCAGCATCGCCGAGCTCAGGGCGATCGGCATGGTCCCGGATGAGGACAGGGAGATCGACTTCGTCGCGGTCAAGGATGCCGTCTTGCCCTGGGATCGTTTCCCCGAGGAGGACGCCATCCTCGGGCCGGAGATGAAGGCGACAGGCGAGGTGATGGGGATCGGGCCCGATGTCGGCGTTGCGTACGGCAAAGCGCTCCTCGCCGCCGGCAACGTGCTCGCCGACCGGGGAAGGGTGTTCCTCTCCTTCGCCGATCGCGACAAGCCGCTCGGCCTTGCCGTGGCCCAGGCCTTCACCATGCTCGGATTCGAACTGGTCGCCACCAAGGGCACCGCCCGCTACCTCCAACACCACGCCATCACCGCAGAGCTGGTCAACAAGATCGGTGAAGGCCCCCGTGACATCGGGGAACGTCTGCAGAACGGTGAAGTGCAGCTGGTCGTCAACACCCCCCGCGGCGGCAGGGCCCGACTCCGACGGCATGAGCCATCCGACAGATGGCCCGACGACTCTCCATCCCGTGCGTCACCACGGTCCAAGGCGGGCTCGCGGTTGCCCGGAGCCTCCGCGCCGGACCAGGGGCGATCAACAAGCCACGGAGCCTCCAAGAGTGGCAAGCCCGGGTCTGACCACGAAGCTCGGGCCCGATCGAGCTGCGCACACCGCTCATAGCGGCGTCCGGGACAGTCGGATCTGTGTGGGAGTGGGCCAGCACCGCCGACATGACCCACTACGGCGCGGCGGTCGCCAAGTCGGTCTCGCCCGAGCCATGGCCTGGTCGGCCGGTGCCGCGTCTCGCCCCGACCCGCGCCGGCATGCTCAATGGAGTGGGCATCCAGAACCCGGGCATCTCGGCCTGGGCGGAGGAGATGACCCCTCGTATCGCCGCGTCAGACGTACCGGTATGGGGATCGGCAGTGGCCGGCGACGCCGCCGGGTTCGCCGAGGTCGCCCGGGGTCTGCAGCAGACCGGGGTGACTGCCATCGAGGTCAACCTCTCCTGCCCCAATCTCGACGACGGCGTCATGTTCTCCTTCGACCCGGTGCGCGGCGGCGAGAAGTCGTCTCCGCGGTGCGCAACGCGGTGAGTCTCCCGGTCGGCGCCAAGCTCTCACCGAACACGCCCGACATCGTCGGGGTCGCGGCGGCGGTTCGTGATCATGGTGCCGACTTCGTGGTCCTCACCAACACCGCGCTCGGGTTCGGCATCGACGTGGGCACGGCGACGACCGCTGCTCAGTGGTGGCGTCGGTGGCTACTCCGGTCCCGGGCTCAAGCCGGTCTCCTTGCGGTGTGTGTACGAGGTGGCCACCGCCCTCCCCGGACTTCCGATCCTGGGTTGTGGGGGAGTGGTGACCGGAGCCGACATCGTCGAGTACCTCATGGCGGGAGCGTCGGCGGTGGCAGCCGGAACCATCCACTTCGCCGAGCCCAAGGCAGGGCGTCGGCTCATCGACGAGCTGCAGGCCGAGATGTCACGAATCGGAGTCGATTCCCCTGCGGGACTCGTAGGTATGGTGCGGCGGTGGTGAATCGGATCGTGGTCGCCCTGGACTACCCCGACGCCGACGAGGCGCGGGCCATGGCGGAGAGGCTCCTCGGCGACGTCGCCGGGTTCAAAGTGGGTCTCGAGCTCGTTTCCGGGTCCGGCCCCGAGGCCATCACCACAGTCGCTGCGCTGGGCAAGCCGGTATTCGCCGACCTGAAGCTGCACGACATCCCCAACACCGTTCGGGGCGCAGCGGAACGCATCGTCGCAGCAGGGGCCCGCTGGGTCACCGTGCATGCCGCCGGGGGCCGCGAGATGATGGAGGCGGCCGTCGCCGGGATGGGCGGGACCGGTGTGCTCGCCGTCACGGTTCTCACCTCCTTCGCCGAGCATGATCTCGAGTCGATTGGGGTGCGATCAGGCATCGAGAACCAGGTCATCGGTTTGGCCGAGCTGGCTGTCGAGGCGGGGGTCGAAGGCCTGGTCTGTGCTCCACGGGACGTCGCCGCGATCAGGGCGAAGGGGATCGCATCCACCATCTTCACCCCTGGAATCAGACTCGAGGGCTCTACCGGCAACGACGATCAGAAACGCGTCGGCACTCCGGTCGCGGCGATGACCGCCGGGGCCGACTACCTCGTGATCGGCCGGCCGATCACCAAAGCCCCCGACCCCGTGTCCGCTCTTCGTGAGATCACAGCATCCCTGGCCGAGTTCGACTGAACAGCATGGCTATGGTCGCAACGTCAGCCACCACCCCTAGGAGGAGGAATGGCCCAGCCCCCCAAGTTGACCGATGAGCAGAGGAAGGCGGCACTGGCCAAGGCGGCCGAGGCCCGTCGGGTCCGCGCAGAGGTCAAAGAGCTCCTTAAGACCGGTTCGATGCGCATCTCCGAGCTCTTCGCAAGAGCAGACGAAGACGAGCTGATCGCCGGGCTCAAGGTCGAGTCGCTGGTGGCAGCGATGCCCGGTATCGGCAAGATCAAGGCCAAGCGGCTCATGGAGTCGATCGGCATCGCCGAGAACCGGCGCATCCGCGGTCTCGGTGCCAATCAGAGAGCAGCACTGATCGCCGAGTTCACCTGAGTGATCGTCTCCATCTCGGGCCGTCCCGGGTCCGGTAAGAGCGCCGTGGCCAAACAGGTCGCCGAGGCGCTCCACCTGAGACATGTGTCGGCAGGTGACTTCATGAGGGAGATGGCGGCAGAACGCGGGATGTCGATCCTCGAGCTCTCCCGATTGGCCGAAGATGGAGATGCCATCGACCGGGAGATCGATGCCCGCACCGTCCGTCTCGGCCACGAGCTCGACGGATTCGTGATCGATGCGCGGCTCGGTTGGCACTTTCTCCCCGGCTCACTGAAGGTGTTCCTGGAGGTCCGCCCGGAGGTGGCAGCAGAGCGCATCTTCGCCGCCGGGAGGGGCACCGAGCGCGAGAACACCGATCTCGCCGGGACCAAGCTGGCCATCGAGTCACGGACCGCCTCCGAGGCTCAGCGCTACCGCGACTACTACGGCCTCGACTACGCCGACCACAGCCAATACGACCTGGTGATCGACACGTCGGAACGCACTATCGCCGAGGTGGTGGACCTCATCGTCGCCCGGGTGGGAGACGAGGATCTGGAAAGAGGGGTCAGGTGAGGTAAACTTTGGGCTCTCAACCTCCCCCGAAGGAACCATGAAACTCGAAGACGTCATCGACCAGATCGGCAACCGCTTCGCCACGGTTGTCGTGTCCTCCCGCCGCGCCCGCCAGATCAACAGCTACTTCCACCAGCTCGGTGTCGGCTACGGGGAGTTCGTGCCGCCGCAAGTGCACTCCCTCTCCCGCAAGCCGCTGACGATCGCCATGGAGGAGATCGCCGAAGGCAAGGTCGCGGTGGAGACCGTCGAGGCATAGATGCTGCGCGGTCGGCGGGTTCTCCTCGCCGTCACCGGGGGAGTGGCCGCCTACAAGACCGCCTACCTGGTGCGTCGCCTCGTCGAGAGTGGCGCCGAAGTCGAGGTGATCCTCACCGAGTCCGCTCACGAGTTCGTGGGCCCACAGACATTCGCAGCCATCACCGGCAACCATCCCCACACCGACCTCTTCGGGGCCTCGTCGGTTTCCCCACACACCGAACTGGCCCGCTGGGCGGAGGTCGTAGTGGTGGCCCCTGCCACCGCGGCCACGCTGGCCAAGCTGGCGACGGGCATGTCGGTCGACCTGATCACGGCGACTCTCCTCGCCGGCACCGCCCCCACCCTGCTCGCGCCGGCGATGCACACGGAGATGTGGGAGCACCCGGCGACACGTCGGAACATCGCGACTCTGACTGCCGACGGGTACCACTTCATCGGGCCGGAGAGCGGCCCCTTGGCCGGCGGTGACGTAGGTGTCGGTCGCGTTGCCGAGCCTGACGACGTCTTCGACGCGATCGAACGGCTCCTGACCCCCCCTGGACCGGTTTTCCGCCTTCTGGTGACCGCAGGGGGCACCCGTGAGCCTGTCGACCCGGTTCGCTTCCTCGGCAATCGATCCTCGGGGAAGATGGGCCACGCCATCGCCGACGAGGCTGCCCACCGCGGCTGGGATGTCACCTTGGTCACCACCTCCGACCTGCCGGCCGCGCCCTCGGTGAAGGTCTTGGCAGTGGAGACCGCGGTGGAGATGCTCGATGCAGTCTCCAGCGTCGAGACCGACATCGCCATCCTGGCAGCCGCAGTCGCCGACTTTCGCCCCGCCACGCCGAGCCCGGTCAAGCTCGCCCGTTCCGAAGGCCTCGATTCGATTGGGCTCGAGCCCAATCCCGACATCCTGGCGTCCGTGGTGGCCCGTCCGGATCGTCCTTTCGTGGTCGGTTTCGCCGCCGAGACCGGCGACGTCGACCGAGCGATCTCCAAAGCGAAGGCCAAAGACGTCGACCTGCTCGTCTACAACGACGTTTCCGAGCCGGGATCCGGATTCGGCACCGACACCAATCGAGTGACCGTGATCGATGCAGAGGCCCGAGCCGAGGGGTGGCCCATGCTCACCAAGTCCGAGGTCGCAGCCCGGCTCCTCGATCGGGTTATGGAGGAGATGGCCCGCAGGGGTTAATCTCGCCGGCGATGCGCACGTCCTTCTTCACCTCCGAGTCGGTCACCGAGGGTCATCCCGACAAAGTCGCCGACGCCGTATCCGACTCGGTGCTCGACGCCGCCCTGACTCTCGACCCGTCGGCACGAGTGGCCTGTGAGACCTTCGTGACGACGGATGTCGCCATCGTCGGTGGTGAGGTCCGGATCAACGGTGAGATCGACGTCGAGGCCATTGTTCGGGAGACGGTGGAGAGGATCGGTTATGTCGATGTCGACGGTTTCGACGCCGCCCATTTGAGTGTGCAGAACCGCATCCACGAGCAGAGTGCCGACATCGCCGATGGGGTCGACCGCGAGCTCGGGGCGGGAGACCAGGGCCTCATGTTCGGATTCGCCGTCCGCGAGACCGACTCACTCATGCCAATGCCGATATCGCTGGCGCACCGTCTCGCCGAGAAGCTGAGCGAGGTTCGGAAGAAGGGTGAGCTGGATTATCTCCGCCCTGACGGCAAGACCCAGGTCATGGTGCGATACGAGGGCTCCCGACCGGTATCGGTCGAGAAGATCCTCATCTCCACCCACCACGCCCCTGGCCAGGACCAAGACGAGATGAAAGCCGAAGTCTTCTCAGCGGTCGTGGAGCAAGTGATCCCGGGTGAGATTCTGTCGAGCAATGTCGATTTCATCTTCAACCCCAGCGGTCGTTTCGAGATCGGGGGCCCGGTGGCCGACACCGGATTGACTGGGCGCAAGATCATCGTGGACACGTACGGGGGCTACGCCCGGCACGGTGGTGGCGCCTTCTCCGGAAAGGACGCCACCAAGGTCGACCGGTCGGCGGCCTACGCCGCCCGCTGGGCCGCGAAGAACCTGGTGGCCGCAGGGCTCGCCGACAAGCTCGAGATTCAGGTGTCCTACGCCATCGGCCAGGTAGACCCGTTCTCGATCTTCGTCGAGACGTTCGGCACCGAGAAGATCGACCCGGTGCGCATCGAGGCGATCGTCAGCGATGTGTTCGACTTCCGACCCGCCGCCATCATCGAGACACTCGCCCTCACCCAACCCGTCTTCGCGGCCACGGCCGCGTACGGCCACTTCGGCCGTCCCGAGTTCAGCTGGGAACAGCTGAACCGGCTCGACGACATCAAGACCGCCGCCGGGGTGTGATCCCGGCCGCGCGGGTCGTCCCCGACGTAGCCACCTTCGCGGTCGACGAGGGCTTCTGGTACGCCATCCCGGAGCACCTCCGTGCCGATGTGGCTGTTGGAACCATCGTCCGGGTGCCCCTCTCGGGTCGCCGTGTTCGAGGCTGGGTGGTCGAGGTCGTCGGGGATCGGCAGGCGGACCTCAAGGAGATCGCCGCCGTCTCCAGCGCGATCCCCGTTTTCGATGCCCGCCTCCTGAAGAGCCTCATCTGGGCCGCCCGTCACTATGTCGCACCAGTGGCGACGCTCCTCTCGAGAGCGACCCCGCCCAACCTGCCCAGATCGGTTCCCGCGGCCGTGCCGAGGCTCAACGACCCGAAACACGGTGCCCACGCCCTGTCCGGATTGGCCTCCCGATCCGCCGCCGGGGCGAACACCCCGGTGACCGCCTTGGTAGCCAACTGGCGAGGCCTCGAGTGGCTCACCGTTTTGGGGCCGATCTTCCTCGAGGGGAGATCGGTGGTGATCGTCGCCGCCTCGGTGGCCGAGGTCACCTCGATCGCCGAAAAGGCCGCCACCGTCTGGGGGAAACTGGTGGTCGCCGTGACCGGGGAGGATTCGGCCGGAGACACCCGGGCCTGGCAGAAGGCGCAGGCACCGCCCCGTCTGGTGATCGGCACTCCAAAGATCGCTACCTGGAAGTTCGGTGAGCTCGGCCTCGTGATCGTCCTCGAGGAGAACCGCCGAGCCATGAAGGACCGGCAGACACCGACCCTCCACGTACGGGACGTGTTGCGAACCCGAAGCCGGATCGAGGGATTCAACCTGGTCTTCTACGGGCCGACACCGGGAGTCGAGCTCCTCGCCGCCGGGGCCGAGATCGTGACCCCGGGCAATCGAGCATGGGCACTTGTCGAGGTGGTCGACCGCTCCGAAGAGCCACCGGGATCGGGATACCTGTCGGTTCGAGTGCTGGCCGCACTCAAGGCTGCCGCCGTCGACGGCAAACAGTCCTTCGTTTTCACCCATCGGCGTCTCGGGCTGGCGTCGACGCGGTGCACCGCCTGTCGGGCACTGCGCTCCTGTGTGAGGTGCGAGGCGCGTCTCGGGCGTGTCGATCGCTGCCCGAGATGCGACACGCCGACCGGCCCCTGCCGTGAGTGTGGAGGCAACCGGTTCGAGGAGATGGGCACCATCCCCGAACGTCTCGTCGCCGAGATCGGCCGATCTCTGGGATCTGGTGTCGCCGCGGTCCACCCTGCGGGCACCCCGATCACGGTGGGCACCGAACGTGATATCGCGGGGCTCGACCCGGTGGCTCTGGTGGTGGCAGCCGACGTCGATGGCATGCTCCTCGGATCGGGGTACCGAAGCACCGAGGACGCTCTACGGCAGCTGGCGCGACTGGCCACGATGGTGACCAACTCCGGCGGGTCCCGGCTCATGCTCCAGACGAGTCGACCCCAATCACTCTTGGTGACGACCCTGCGAAGAGGTGACCCCGTCCCTTACCTGGAGCGTGTGCTCGTAGAGCGCGCCCGTGACGGCTCACCTCCATCTTCGGAGATGATTGCGCTCGAGCTCCGTGGCGACGTCCCCGAGGGGGTCGGTGCGGACCTCGCCGGGCTGGACTCGGGGGCCATGTCTCTCGGCCCGATGCCCGTCGAAGATGGGCAGCGGTGGCTCATCACCGGGAGCCTGGGGAAGGCACGCCTGGAGCTCCGCCGGCTGGTGGGCCGCTGGCGGGACAAGGGGGCGACCGTTCGGGTCGACGCCGACCCGATCGACGTGTGACGGGTAGTCGCAGGTTCGGTGATCCAAGCGGCCCTCGTGCTTCCATCGACGAGCACCATCCTGACCGGGCTTCCGCATCGTGTTCGAGTCGGTCCACCCAGCGACGCAAGTCTCTCCCTTCACAGAACGGAGATCGCGGCTGCGTAGCCTCGACGAATGCCGCATTCCGTACAGATCACATTCGCTTGTGAGAGCCCCGCATTGTTGGCCGACTTCTGGGCCGCGGCCCTTGGATACGTCCGCCAGCCGCCCCCACCCGGATATGACAGCTGGGACGATTTCGCCATGCAGGCGGGGATCCCGGAATGCAGGTGGGGATCCCGGAGCCAAGTGGGACGATCTGGACGCCGTAGTCGACCCCGATGGCGTCGGACCCCGCCTGTTCTTCGAGAGATGGGACGCGGGCGAGCCGAACAAGAGGGTTCACCTCGATGTCAACGCACTGGCGGGCGAGGAGCTCAGCCCGGAAGAGCGGGAACAGAGGCTGGCCGAGGAGCGTCGTCGCTTGGAGGCACTAGGGGCAGGTGACCGTATCGTCGCCACGCAGGCGGCATGCCGCCGGGGAGACCTGGGTTGAGATCTTCGACCCCGGAGTCCGTCGGCAACTGGTTCTGCGTCCAATGGACGCGGTCGTGCATGTCTCTCGGCAGTGGCGCCCGTTCTGCCTACGCAGCGAGCACGGACTCGACCACTCACCCTGAAACGGGTCCTGTTGGCCGAAGCCGGTTTTACCTGTGCCGGGGACGGATGCCAAAGCCAATACCGGCTGCAAATCCACCATCTCACCCCTGGGCCCAAGGCGGACGACCAACCAGGACGAACTCGTCGTCCTCTGCTGGTACCACCACCACGTCGTCGTCCACGAACGACACTTCCAAGTCGTCTTGTATCCCGACCGCCGTCGGTCAGATTCCACAACCCCGACGGCCGCACCACTCACCCGGAGAGTATCGCCCCGGCTGACCGGAAGGGGCACGACGACGATCTACCCTGTCCCGCCACCCATGGCTATCTACCCCATCAGGACTTTCGGCGACCCGGTGCTCCGGCTGGCCACCAAGCCGATCACTGAGATCACACCAGCGGTGCACACCCTTGCGTCCGACATGATCGAGACGATGTACGCCGCCCCTGGTGTGGGATTGGCTGCCAATCAGATCGGGATCTCGCGGCGCATCGCCGTCTTCGACGCCAACGATCGAGCGCGGCCCCCGGGTGATGATCAACCCGGAGATCATCGAGTTGACCGGTGAGATCGAGATGGAGGAAGGGTGTCTGTCGGTGCCGGGACACTGGTGGGAGATCACGAGACCCGCATTCGCCCGGGTCAAGGCGCTCGATCTCGACGGCAACGACGTCGAGTACGCAGGCGATGGACTGATGGGCAGGGTCCTCCAGCACGAGATCGGCCATCTCGACGGAGGCCTCCTCATCGACGCGCTCCCCAAACGTGTGCGGAAGAGGGCCCTGCGGGACATCCGCGACGAGGCTCTCGGTTTCTGATGACGGCTCGCGTGGTGTTCATGGGGACACCGGAGGCCGCCCTCCCTACGCTCGAGACACTCGCCGCGCAGCACGACGTCGCCCTGGTCGTCACTCAGCCCGACCGACCGCGGGGACGCTCGGGTCGACCAGTTGCCGCCACCGGTCAAGGCAGCAGCGGAGCGGCTGGGTATCCAAGTTGCACAACCCACGACGCGCGCCGATCTCCACGACACCGTGTCGGCCGCCGCGCCGTTCGACGTCGGCGTCGTGGTGGCATATGGCCGGATTCTCCGGGATGAGGTGCTCGATCTCCCCACCCACGGTCTGCTCAACGTCCACTTCAGCCTGTTGCCCCGGTGGCGGGGGGCGGCGCCTGTGGCGCGGGCACTGCTGGCCGGTGACAGCATGACCGGAGTGACCATCATTCGACTCGACGAGGGACTCGACACCGGGCCCGTGCTCACCGCCCAGGCAATCGACGTCGACCGGAACGAGAACGCCGGACAGCTGACGCAACGTCTAGCGACGATCGGTGCCCGGCTACTGGCCGAGACGCTGCCGCCCTACCTATCAGGGGCCTTGACCCCGATCGAACAGAGCGACGAAGGTCTCACCTATGCGGCGAAGATCGAGCCGGCCGATCGGCGGATCGACCCGGCGTCGACCGTCGAGCGCATCGTCGACCAGGTCCGGGCTCTCGCCCCCGCACCTGTGGCGACATTGGACCTCGACGGTGCGACCCACAAGGTCTACGAGGTGCGGGCAGCCGGCTCGGGTCCCGAACAGGGTCGCTGGGCTTCAGTCGAAGGTCGCCCCGTCTTCGGGGCGAACGGGGGGTGGGTCGAGTTGGTCAGCCTGCAAACGCCTGGCAAAGGGCGCCAAACGGGCGCCGACTGGCTGCGGGGCCGACGGTCCGACGCTGGAGTGGCCGGTTGAGGCCATAGACTTCCCTGCATGCCGGTCAAGATCGCCCCTTCTCTCCTGGCAGCCGACTTCGCCGACCTGGGCACGGCCATCGCCGAGGTGGCACCTCACGTCGATTGGCTCCACCTCGACATCATGGACGGCCATTTCGTCCCCAACCTCTCCTTCGGGATCCCCGTGATCGAGGCGATCCGACCACTGACCAGCCTCTACTTCGACTGCCACGTCATGACCACGAATCCTGACGCCTACGTCGCCGAGCTCGCCGAGGCCGGCATCGACTCGATCACGATGCACATCGAAGCAATCCCCGATCCGACTCGGGCGATGAAGCGCGCCGCCGAGCACGATCTCGACTTCGGGCTGGTGCTCAATCCGGGGACACCGTTCTCGGCCGTCGCGCCCTACGTCGAGGAATGCTCCGTGATCCTGTTGATGTCGGTGGAACCGGGGTATGGAGGCCAGCATTTCCTGCCTGCGGTTTTGCCGAAGATCGAGGCGGCGAGAGAATGGGTTGAGAAGCACGATTTGCACGCCGATATTGAGGTCGACGGCGGCATCACGCCCGTGAATGCCGGACAGGCCACCGCGGCCGGCGCAACGGTGCTGGTGGCAGGTACGGCCGTGTTCGGAGCTGATGATCCGACCGCTGCTGTAGACGCGTTGAGAAGGGCTGCAGATCGGTATGAGTGAAAAGGTTCTCGTCGCAGACGACGATCCGGACATCCTCACCGTTGTCAAGATCAACCTCGAGCTCGACGGCTTCGAGGTGGAGACCGCCGTGGATGGCGAGGACGCGTTGCAGAAGGCGACGTCGAGTCCCCCCAACGTGATCATCCTCGACATCATGATGCCGCGGATGGACGGGCTCACCGCCCTCCACCGGCTCCGCAGCCAGGCGGCCACCGCAGCCATCCCGATAATCCTCCTGACCGCCCGCGGGCTCCCCGAAGATCGGGTTCGTGGTCTGGAGCTGGGGGCCGACGACTACATCACCAAGCCGTTCGACATCACCGAACTGGCCGCCCGTGTCCGGGCCGTGCTCCGACGCACCCAGGCAGCCCGCGACCTTTCCCCCCTCACCGGTCTTCCCGGCAACTTCAAGATCACCGCCGAGATCGAGAAGGCCATCGATGAGACAGGCCGACTTCGCTCTGGTCCACGGCGACCTCGACAACTTCAAGGCCTTCAACGATCACTACGGATTCATGCGTGGCGACGAGGTGATCCGATTCTGCGGGAACTGTCTCAGTGAGGCCGCGACGAACCTGGGTATCGAAGGAGCCTTCGTCGGCCACATCGGCGGAGACGACTTCGTGGCCATGATCCCGCCGGCGATGGCCGAGTCGTTCTGCAAGGAGGTCATCGACCGCTTCGACGACGGCATCCTCGACCACTACGACACCGCCGATGCCCTTCGTGGCTACATCGAGGTGATCGACCGCCGGGGCGAGCGGTACGCCTTCCCTGTCGTGTCGATGTCCCTCGGGGTAGCGTCCACCGACGTGCGAGAGATCGCAACGCAATGGGAGGCGTCGGCGATCGCGGTGGAGATGAAAGAGTTCGCCAAGAAGCAGCCGGGCTCGACCTACCGCATCGATCGACGTACCGCCTGAGTGGGCTCCAGCCCGCATCTACTCCGCGCCTACGAACTGGCGCGGCAGCACCACACGCATCCCAACCCGAGAGTCGGCGCAGTCGTGGTATCACCCACCGGAGAGGTCTTGGGTGAGGGAGCACACCTGGGCCCGGGCAGCCCCCACGCCGAGGTGGCGGCCCTGGAAGGTGTCGCCGATCCACGCGGGGCCACCGTCTACGTCTCCCTGGAGCCTGTGCTCACACCGGGCGCACCCCACCCTGTGTCGACCGGCTCGTCGCCGCGGGGGTGGCAAGGGTCGTGATCGGCACGGGCGATCCCGACGCCCGGGTTGCCGGGCCGGCATCGCGGGCTCCTCGGCGCCGGAATCGAGGTAGACCTCGTCGACGACCCTGCCGCACGGGCGCTCGACCCCGGCTACTTCCACCATCGCGAGACCGGTGCCCCCTTCGTCACCCTGAAGTACGCCATGACTCTCGACGGATCGGTGGCGGCCGCTGACCGCACCTCGCAGTGGATCACCTCGGAGGAGGCCCGCGCCGACGCTCACATGCTCAGGAGCGAGGCCGACGCCGTCGATCGTCGGCGCCGGCACCCTCATCGCCGACGACCCTCGGCTGGACGTGCGGCTGGCGACGGATCGAGGCCATCAACCCCGCCCGGTCGTGGTGGCCGGGCGGCGTGACCTTCCCGACAGGCCCGCATCTGGGACCGAGACCCCTTGGTGGTTTCGACCTTCGACCGGACGGTGCCCAGTGGGGATCTGCTCTTGGTGGCTGGAGCGGGCCATCCCGACCCGGTCGGGGTCTGTGCCGCTCTCGCTGCAGCCGGGTATCTGGACTTGCTCGTCGAGGGAGGCCCCACGTTGGCCGGTGCCTGGTGGCGGGCAGGGGTGATCGACAGGGGAGTGGCCTACATTGGCGGCAGGTTCGGCGGCGGCCAGGGAATCCAGCCCTTGGACGGAGCGTTCACCACGATCGGTGACGCCGTCGACGTCACTGTCAACGACGTTCGCCAGGTGGGCGACGGACGTTCGGGATCGACTTCGAGATCGGGAGATAGATGTTCACCGGAATCGTTGAGCAGCTGGGCACCGTCGCCAGCATCGTCGAGACCGCCACCGGCCGCCGATTGGTGGTCGAGGGCGAAGGTCTCGGTGACCTGCCGTTGGGCGCATCCATTGCCGTCAACGGCGTCTGCCTGACCGCGTGTCGACTGACCGGGGCTCTGTGGCGTTGGATGTCATCCCGGAGACCCTCAGCCGAACCAACCTCGGTGGCCTCGTCACCGGCGACAGCGTCAATCTGGAGCGGCCGATGCCCGCCTCCGGGCGTTTCGACGGTCACATCGTCTCAGGGCCACGTCGACGGTGTCGGGGTCGTCGTGTCCCTCGAGTCGGAGACGGATGGAGCCGTGGTGATGGAGATCTCGGTCTCACCGGAGCTCACTCGTTACCTGGTCGAGAAGGGATCGATCACGGTCGACGGCGTCAGCCTCACCGTGGCGGCGTTGACCGACGACGGATTCACGGTCGCCCTGATCCCGCACACCCTCGAGGTCACGACCCTGGGCTTGCGTGCGCCCCGGGACACGGTCAATCTTGAGATGGACGTCTTGGCCAAGTACGTCGAGAGACTGATGACCTTCAACTCATGAGCTTCGCACCGATCGAAGAGATCGTCGCCGCCATCGCCGCCGGGGAGATGGTGATCATGGTCGACGACGCCGACCGGGAGAACGAGGGCGACCTGATCGTCGCCGCCGAGGACGCCACCCCGGACAACATCGGCTTCATGCTCCGCTACACCGAGCGGGATCATCTGCATCCCCATGACCGGCGAGCGTCTCGACGCGCTCGAGCTGCCGATGATGGTGGCGAAGAACACCGACGTCCGTCGCACTGCCTTCACCGTCTCGATCGACGCCGCCGAGGGCACCACCACCGGCATCTCCGCCGCCGACCGCTGCCGAACCATCCACGCCGTGATCGACCCGGACACCAAGCCTTCCGATCTCGCCCGCCCGGGTCACTCTATCCGCTTCGTTACGAACCGGGTGGGGTCCTCAAGCGCGCCGGCCACACCGAGGCTGCGGTCGATCTCGCGAAATGGCCGGGAAGTACCCGGCGGCGGTGCTCGCGGAGGTGATGAACGACGACGGCACGGTGGCACGTCTCGGCCGACCTCGAGGTGTTCGCCAAAGAGCACGGGCTCGCTCATGGGCACCATCGCCGATCTGATCGCCTACCGACGCAAGTCGGAGCGGCTCGTCGAGCGGGTCGTCGAGGCCGCGTATCCCCACCGTTCACGGTGAGTTCGCCGCCGTGCGGCTATCGCTCACTGGTCGACGATCGCCAGCACATCGCCCTGGTCAAGGGTGACCTCGGCGACGGTGAGGGGGTGATGGTCCGGGTCCACTCGGAATGTCTCACCGGCGACGTCTTCGGCAGCCTCCGCTGCGATTGCGGCGAGCAGCTCGATCATGCCCTGGGCCGGGTCGCTGAGGAGGGCCGGGGCGTGGTCCTCTACATCCGGGGCCACGAGGGCCGTGGCATCGGTCTGCTGCACAAGCTGGCCGCCTACCGTCTCCAGGACGAGGGCATGGACACCGTCGACGCCAACGTCAACCTCGGGCTCCCGGTGGACGATCAGGACTACGGAGTGGGCTCGCAGATCCTCTACGACCTCGGAGTCCGCTCCATGCGACTCCTCACCAACAACCCGGTGAAGCGGGCAGGCATCGAGGGTTACGGTCTGTCCATCCTCGAGACGGATCCCCATCTCGGTCCCCGCCAACGACGAGAACCGCAGATACCTGCAGTCCAAAGCCGATCGTCTCGGTCATGACCTCGATTTCGGCGAGGAAGAGTGATCAGGACTTTCACAGGAACCACCGACGGCTCGGGGCTCCACATCGGGATCGCCGCAGCCCGCTGGAATCAGTCATCACCGACCGTCTCGTGGCCGGCGCAGTTGGACGGCTGGAGGCTCTCGGCGTCACCGAGATCACCGTCGTGCGAGGTCGCGGGAGCCTTGGAGCTGCCGATCGCGGCGCGGGCCCTGGCATCCGACGGCTGCGACGCCGTCGTCGCGATCGGCACGGTGATCAAAGGTGACACCGACCATTACGAGATCGTCGTGAGAGAGTCGTCCTCCGGGCTGACCAGGGTCGCCCTCGACACCGGTGTGCCCGTGGCCAACGCCATCCTCGCCGTGCACGAGTACGAGCACGCCCTGGAACGCGCCGGCACCGGGATGGCGAACAAGGGGTTCGAGGCTGCCGAGGCGGCTGTGACCACCATCACCGCCCTTCGCCGTCTCGAGAAGGGCTGATATTGGCTCTTCTGAGGTCTTTGGTACGATGGTCGCCACAACCAAACGCTAAGTGCGGAGGTGCTGCCTCCCCACCCGGCCGCGTGAGGGGCGCGATCCCCGTCGACAGCGAGCCGCGGTCCTACCTTCACGGGTTCACCACGATGTGACCCCATGATTTTGGCAGCAGGTTTCCGCCTGCTGCTTTTTTCTTGGCCGGCTGCCCGGCAGTCGTGTCAGGACGGTTGTCCAGAACGCAGATCGGCTGCATCAACAGGAGGTATCAGAATTCCAGAGCTGCGCGTGAATGGTGCGATCCGGGCCAAAGAGGTCCGTGTCGTCGCCCCCGATGGAGAGCAAATCGGTGTCAAGAAGATCAACGAGGCCTTGTGGCTGGCCGAACAACTGGACCTCGATCTGGTCGAGGTGGCCCCCAATGCCCGCCCTCCGGTTTGCCGACTGATGGACTACGGCCGTTACAAGTACGAACAGTCCGTCAAGGAACGTGAAGCACGGAAGAAGCAGACCCGAACCACGATCAAAGAGCTCCGGATGCGTGTCCGGATCGGTGAGCACGACTTCGACATCACCCGACGCAAGACCCAGGAATTCCTGCTGGACCACGACAAGGTCAAGATCACCATCAGGTTCCGGGGCCGGGAGAGGGAGAGACCGGATTTCGGTCGTGAGCTCATGGACCGGCTGGCAGCCGAAGTGGCCGATTACGGCACGGTCGAGCAGGTGCCCAAGCTCGAAGGCGGCTCGATGACGATGGTCCTGGCACCGGTCAGACAGCAGAAGCGCTCTGCGCCCGAGCAGCAGACGCAGCACGAAGAAGAGGAATAGGAGGTCCCTGTGCCCAAGATGAAGACGCACAGTGGCGCCAAGAAAAGAATCAAGGTCACGGGCTCCGGCAAGTACATGCGCCGGCAGACAGGTCGCGGGCATCTCAGGCTCGCCAAGGGCAAGTCGACATTCCGCCGCCGCAAGGGCGAGGTCGAGCTCGCCCCGGGTGACGCCCGCGTGCTCAAGAAGCAGCTCGGTCGCTAGGAGGCATCGGAAATGGCACGTGTCAAACGCGCGGTCCACGCGAAGAAGTCGCACAAGAAGGTGCTCGACAGGGCCAAGGGCTACAAGGGCGCACGCAGTCGGCGGTTCCGCACCGCCAACGAGCAGGTCATGCATGCGATGCAGGATGCGTATCGCGATCGGCGTGCCCGCAAACGCGACTTTCGCAAGCTCTGGATTGCCCGGATCAACGCTGCCGCCCGTCAGAACGGCACCACTTACAGCCAGTTCATCGCAGGGCTCAAGGCGGCCGAGGTCGAGATCGACCGGAAGATGCTCGCAGACATGGCGGTGAACGACCCCGACGCGTTCGCCCAATTGGTCGAGGTAGCCAGGTCGAACTGATGACCCGAGGCGGTGAACCGCGTGGGCCCCGGAATCAATCGGTGGTCGACGCGGCTCGCCTCCATCGTTCCCGGCACCGCCGGGAACGCTCCCAGACCCTCATCGAGGGCCCTCAGATCCTGGCAGAGGCACTCGCCGCCGGCGTCGCAGTCGAGTCGGCATTCGCCTCGGGCTCCGACGACGAGACGTTCGAACTCGGCGAACGGCATGGCTTCGACGTCGTGCCGGTCGACGATGCCGCCCTCGCCAGGCTCGCCGACACCAAGTCGCCCCGGGGACCCGTGGCGGTAATCCCCATTCCTGGCGACGAAACCCATCACACCGGAAATCTTCTCGTTGCCCATGGGGTGTCCGACCCGGGCAACCTGGGTGCCCTCATCCGCACCGCAGCCGCCTTTGGCTGGGGAGTCGGGGTCACCCCCGGCTCCGCAGATCCCTGGTCCCCGAAGACCATGCGGGGAGCGATGGGTGGGCACTTCCGAACCAAGCTGATTCGTCTCGACGATCTCGGCGACCTCACGGCGTGGACCACGGTCGCAACGGTTGTCGACGGTGGGATGCCGCCCTCCGACGTGAGCAGCGGGCCCTATGCCGTCCTCGTCGGGGAAGAGGCAACCGGCCTACCAGCCGATGTCGTCGACGAATGCGACATCCAGGTCACCATCCCCATGCCCGGGGGCACCGAGAGCCTCAACGCCGGTGTGGCGGCCGGCATCGTCGTCTACGAGCTGAGTCTGCGATGAGCCCGGATCGACCCGTGCGGATCGCCGCCCAGCTCCACCCACAGCATGGCGGGTACGACGGGCTGCGTCGTGCCGTGGGCCGCGCCGAGGAGCTCGGTTACGACATCGTCTACAACTGGGACCACTTCCACCCTCTGTATGGCGACCCCAATGGCGCCCATTTCGAGTCGTGGACGATGTTGGCCGCGTGGGCGGAGCAGACCACCCGGATCGAGATCGGCGCCCTGGTCACCTGCAACTCGTATCGAAACCCGAACCTCCTGGCCGACATGGCCCGCACCGTTGATCACATCTCGGGCGGGCGGTTGATCCTCGGTCTCGGGTCCGGCTGGTTTCGCCGTGACTACGTCGAGTACGGCTATGAGTTCGGGACGGCGGCCAGCCGTCTCGTCGACCTTCGGGAGGCGCTGCCCGTGATCGAGGAGCGGATGAGCCGGCTGGTCCCGCCGCCCATCCGCCGCCCGCCGATCCTCATCGGTGGCACCGGGGAGAAGGTGACTCTGCGGTTGGTGGCGCGTCACGCCCAGGCCTGGCATGCGTCGTTCCCGGATCATGCCGAGGAGCTCGAGCCGAAGGTCGAAGCATTGCGCCGGTGGTGCGAGATCGAAGGCCGCGATCCCGCAGACATCGATTGGGGTCTCGGGGTCGAACCGAACGACCTGGACCGCTTTCTCACGGTCGAGGCGCCGATCCTGCTCGAAATGGGCTTCACCCAGTTCACCCTGGGATTCAATGGACCGGCCTGGGATGTCGATGCCGGGGCAGAATGGCTGGCCTGGCGTGACCAGGTCTCGCCACGTTCACCCTGATCGTTCGGCGTCCCTCCCAGCGAACCTGGATCGGTCGACCCCACCGCTAACCTCGCTCGTCCATGGATCCCCTCGCCATCCTCGACCAGGCAATCGCGGACGCTCCCACAGCCGTGGCCGGGATCGACTCACGTGAGAGCCTGGAGAGGGTGGAAGCCGAGCTCCTGGGCAAGGACTCACCCATCGGGCAGGTGAGACGGTCGATGGGAAGCCTCGACGACGACCTCAAGCCGCGGGTGGGCGCCAAGCTCAACGAGGCCACGGCTCGGATCGATCGGCTCCTCGATCAGAAGCGGATGGCGGTGCAGGAGGCCGAGGAGAGCCGGCGTCTCCTCGAGGAGGAGATCGACGTGACCCTGGAACGGGTGACGTTCCCGGCCGGATCCCTCCATCTCGTCCAACAGACCATCGACGAGATCGTGGACATCTTCATCGGTCTGGGGTACCAGGTCGCCTCGGGCCCGGAGGCGGACCTCGCCTATTACAACTTCGACGCGCTCAACACCCCACCCAGTCACCCCTCGCGATGGGAATCGGACACCATGTACCTCGATTGGGGGGCTCCCGAGGACGAAGTCCTGCTCCGGACCCAGACCTCCCCGGTGCAGGCACGGTGGATGGAGTCGCACGACCCGCCCGTATACATCGTCGTCCCCGGGCGGACCTTTCGGAAGGACACCATCGACGCCACCCACCTTCCGGTGTTCCACCAGATCGAAGGTCTCGCCGTCGACGAGAACATCACCTTCGGCGACCTGAAGGGGACGTTGCTTCACTTCGCCCGTGAGTTCTTCGGGCCGAAGAGCCAGGTACGACTCCGGCCGCACTTCTTCCCCTTCACCGAGCCGAGCGCCGAACTCGATGTCAGCTGCTTCGCCTGTGACGGAGGTGTCCCCGGGTGCCGGGTGTGCGGCGGCGCGGGTTGGCTGGAGCTGCTCGGCTGCGGGATGGTCGACCCGGCCGTGCTGGAGACCGCCGGCTACGACTCGACCCGGCTCAGCGGATTCGCCTTTGGGATGGGGCCGGAGCGGATCGCCATGGTGCGTCACGGCATCGATTCCCTCCGTCATTTCATCGAGAACGACGTGCGTTTCCTGAGGCAGTTCCGATGAAGGTCCCTTTGCGATGGCTTCAGGAGTTCATCGACCTCCCGACCGACGACATCACCGAGCTCACCTACGCATTCGACATGCTCGGTCTCACCACTGAAGGAGTGGAGAGACTCGACATCGGCTGGAGCGACGTGTACGTCGGCCAGGTTGTCGACATCGCCGCCCATCCCGACGCCGACAAGGTCAGGGTGTGCCAGGTCGACAGTGGAACCGGCGTGACCCAGATCATCTGCGGGGCCTGGAACTTCGACGCCGGCGCGATCGTCCCCGTCGCCCGACCAGGCGCCGTCCTTCCCGGTGACTTCGAGATCGGCCGGCGCACGATCAGGGGTGTCGAGTCGAACGGGATGATCTGCTCCGAACGCGAGCTCGGGCTCGGCGACGACCACGCCGGCATCCTCGTCCTGACCGACGGTGAGGCCGTCGGCACGCCGTTCTCCGATCACGTCGAGCTCCCCGACGTCGTCTTCGACCTGGAGATAACCCCGAACCGTCCCGATGCCCTCTCGATGCTCGGCGTCGCCCGGGACCTCGCCGCCTGGTTCGAGGTGGGGTACCGCGTCCCGCCTCGAGAGCTCGTCACCGTTGCCGGGCAGACGAACGTAGCGATAGAGATCTCCGACCCTACGGGCTGTCGCAGGTTCACCGCTCGGGAGATCACCGGGATCACCGTGGGGCGCTCTCCCCTCAAGGTCCGGCATCGTCTCCACAAGATGGGAACCAGGTCGATCTCGAACGTGGTCGACGTCACCAACTATGTGATGTTCGAGCTCGGCCATCCCCTGCACGCATTCGACGCCGACGCGATCGATGGCGATCGCTTGGTGGTGAAGCGGGCAGCCTCCGGGGAGACCTTGGAGACCCTCGACCATGTCGTTCGCACCCTGTCTCCCGACGACCTCATCATCTACGACGACTCGGGCCCGACGTCGATGTCCGGGACCATGGGTGGTGCGCGCAGTGAGGTGTCGCCAGATACGAAGAGGGTCCTGATGGAGGCGGCATCCTGGGACGCGCCAACGATCATGAGGATGTGGCGCCGGCACGACCTCCGCTCCGAGGCAGCCACGCGGTTCGAGCGTGGCGTCGATCCGGCACTCGCCGACATCGCCAACCGGCGGGCCTGCGCCATGGTGCAGGAGATCTGTGGGGGGGAGGTGCTCGAGGGAGCAGTCGACGTCGTCACCGTGGACACCGTCCCGGCGACGATCGCGCTGCCTCCGGGCGAGTCGAGCCGACTTCTCGGCCCGGGGTTCGACCCCGAGTACGTCGCGGCGATCCTGAGCAGGCTGGGTCTCACCGTCGAGTTGGGCGATCCGATCATGGTCACGGTGCCGACCTTTCGCCCCGACCTCACCCGTCCCGCCGACCTCGTCGAAGAGGTGGCGCGGATCCACGGCTTCGACGAGTTCGAGGCGACCCTGCCCACCGGGCCCGCCGGGGGGCTCTCGATCACCCAGCGACGCCAGCGCCTGCTCAACACGACGTTGGCTGGTCTCGGGATCAGTCAGGCGATCAACCTCCCGTTCGTCGGTGTCGACGACCTCGGCGCATTGGGTCTGAGCACCGATGGTGCCGATCTGCTCACCGTGAAGAACCCGCTGCGGGAGGAGGAGAGCAAACTCAGACCCACGCTCCTGCCTGGTCTGTTGAACGACCTTCGCTACAACCGATCTCACGGGAACGCCTCGGTCGCCTTGTTCGAGGTCGGCACGGTCTTCTCCGCGGCGCCGGATCCTGACGACCCCCGTTTGCCTTTGCAGTACGACCGGCTCGCTTGGGCGCTCGTCGGCGAGATCGGTCCGCGCTCGCTCGGAGGCCCCGAGACTCGCGCCGACGCCTTCATCTCCCTCGCCGTGTGGCGCCATATCTGTGAGGCGCTCGGCGTGGAGACAACTGTCAAATCGGCTCACCCGCCCGGGTATCACCCGGGCCGAACTGCAGAGGTGAGCATCGGCGGTCAAGTGGTCGGTCACGTCGGCGAGTTGGCGCCTTCCGCCGCCCGGTATTTCGACCTCGACGACCGGGTCGCAGTGGCAGAGGTCGATGTGGCGCTGCTCCTCGCCGCGATCGACCATCCCACCGCAGTGGCACCATCGCCGTTCCCGCATGTGGACTTCGACCTCAGCTTCCTCGTCGCAGCATCGACTCCGGCGGCCGACCTACTCCGGGTCACGAGCGACGCCGCTTTCGGACTGGTTGAGGAGGCGCGTGTCTTCGACGAGTTCCGAGATCCGTCGCTGGGCAACGAGAAGAAGGCCCTGGCCATCACCTACCGGCTCCGCGCCCCGGATCGGACCCTCGAGCAACGTGAGATCGGCTCGATCCGTCAGGCGATGATCGATGCGGCCGCGACGCTCGGCGCCACCCTCCGGGGAGCCGGGTGAACTCGACTCGGGAACTCGAATCGGTGTTGGCCGGACCCCCCGAGCTGGCGGCACCGCTGCTCCTGGGCTGGCACCTCGTCTCGCATGTCGGGGGAGAGGAAGTGGCCGTCCGGGTCTCCGAGGTCGAGGCGTACAAGGGCGAGGACGACCCGGCATCTCACGCCTACCGTGGGGAGACGGCACGCAACGGCTCCATGTTCCGCAAACCGGGGACGCTCTACGTCTACCGGTCATATGGCATCCACAGCTGTGCCAACACCGCCGCCGGGCCCGAGGGAGTGGGGTGGGGGATCCTGATCCGTGGCGGCGAGGTGGTGGAGGGGACGGGCGTTGCCTCCCGACGACGCGGGTATCGGCCCGATCTCGCCGATGGCCCGGGCAAGCTCTGTCAGGCCCTCGCCATCGGGACCGAGCACAACGGTCTCGACCTCCTCGACACCCGGTCGGTGGTCCGGCTCGAGCCGGGAAGCCCTCCCGAGCGGGTGATGGGCACCCCACGGGTCGGGATCTCCAAAGCGCGTGACCGCATGTGGAGATTCGTCGCAGTCAGTCAGTTGTCCCCCTGAGCAGGGCGACGTTTACCCTGCGACGACCATGACCTCCGGCCAGCTACAACGTGCCCTCCGGCACGCCGACAAGGTCGTCCCCGAGCCCGAGCTCGTCTCC
Organism: uncultured bacterium; assembly: GCA_963751005.1. Lineage (GTDB taxonomy): Bacteria > Actinomycetota > Acidimicrobiia > Spongiisociales > ZC4RG35 > JANQRA01. The sequence goes on along the minus strand of CAVVSY010000004.1, from coordinate 1,645,915 downwards.
AAGCTCGAGTCGGGCCGGCCATTGCGGGTGAAGCTGGGACTCGACCCCACTGCCCCGACGGTCACCCTGGGTTGGGCTGTCGTGCTCCGCAAGCTCCGCGAGTTCCAGGAGATGGGTCACACCGCAGTGCTGATCGTGGGGGACTTCACCGCACAAGTGGGAGACCCCTCGCTCAAGACCGCGCAGAGAAAGCGTCTCAGCCCGGACGAGGTCAACGCCTACGCCGAGAACGTCCTCAGCCAATTCGAGAAGGTGCTGCTCTCGGATCATCTCGAGATCCGTCGCAACTCCGAATGGCTGTCCGCCCTCGACATGTACGGCCTGCTCGAGCTGACGTCGTCGGCAACGGTGGCCCAGATGCTGGAACGCTCCGATTTCGCCAATCGGTACGAGGAAGGGTCTCCGATCTCGGTCATGGAGTTCCTCTACCCATTGCTGCAGGGCTACGACTCGGTGGCGGTCGAGGCCGACGTCGAATTGGGTGGCAGCGACCAGCTCTGGAACCTGATGATGGGTCGGATAGTGCAAGAGCGATTACGGCCAGCCGCCCCAGGTGGCCCTGACCATGCCTCTGCTCGTCGGCACGGACGGTTCCCAGAAGATGTCGCAGAGCCTGGGCAACTACATCGGCGTCGACGACGATCCGGGGGAGATGTTCGGCAAGACCATGAGCATCCCCGATGCGCAAATGGGTGACTGGTTCCGTCTCGCCGCCGACTTCGACGAGGACGTGGTGGAAGGGATCCTCGCCGACATCGACCGCGGTGAACTCCACCCCAACGAGGCCAAGCGCCTGCTCGCCCGATCCGTGGTCGCCCTCTACTGGGGTGAAGATGCAGCAATCGAGTCCGAAGCCGGATTCGACAAGGTGTTCCGGGAGGGGGGGACCCCGCGAGGTCATACCGGAGCACGTCCTCGGCAGCGAAGACCCGGTGAACCTGGCGACACTCCTCCGCGACGTCTTCGGCCTCTCGGGGAGCGAGGCGAGGCGTCTGATCGACCAAGGTGCAGTGCGGGTCGACGATCAGGTGGTCACAACGACGGCGCTGCCCCGTTCCGACCTGGCGGGGTCGGTGGTCCGCGTGGGAAAACGCCGCTTCGCCCGTCTGGTCGATTGACTTGGCGTAATTCCGGTCCTGTCCTATCATTCCTCTGGCACGGGCAAAAGCACGTGCGTCCGCTGACGGCGGAGCCCCTCGATTCGGGCTGCGTCGTCTTGTTTCTGCTCAGAGGTCGCGGTATGATCGCCGACCCGCTGACTCAGAATGAGACCCGGCGGAGCTGTGGGCTCCTTGACAACTGAACAATGTGCCAAACAAGCCAGCAGTGCTCGTTCTCGACGTAAGGGTGAGAACGGAGCACTCAGAAGCGGTGAGAGCACCAGCGACTTCGGTCGCAGCCTGCAGCCTCTGGCAGCAGGTGGTGGCAATCACAGATGAGCAATCAAGCTCGGGGTCTCACGACCCCGGGACCTATATGCAGACCCTTCATTGACAGGATTGCCCCCAGCCTTCGGGTTGGGGAGCCATGAATGTACGTTGGAGAGTTTGATCCTGGCTCAGGATGAACGCTGGCGGCGTGCCTAATGCATGCAAGTCGAGCGACGCATGTTCAGTCCGTAAGGACCGAGCATGACGGAGCGGCGAACGGGTGAGTAACACGTGAGCAACCTGCCCCACAGACCGGGATAGCCCAGGGAAACCTGGATTAATACCGGATATCCTCGGACAACCACATGGCTGATCGAGGAAAAGCCTTTGTGCTGTGGGATGGGCTCGCGGCTTATCAGCTAGTTGGTGGGGTAACGGCCCACCAAGGCGTCGACGAGTAGCTGGTCTGAGAGGACGATCAGCCACACTGGAACTGAGACACGGTCCAGACTCCTACGGGAGGCAGCAGCAGGGAATCTTGCGCAATGGGCGAAAGCCTGACGCAGCAACGCCGCGTGGGGGATGAAGGCCTTCGGGTTGTAAACCCCTTTCAGGAGGGAAGAAATTGACGGTACCTCCAAAAGAAGGACCGGCCAACTACGTGCCAGCAGCCGCGGTAATACGTAGGGTCCGAGCGTTATCCGGAATCATTGGGCGTAAAGAGCTCGTAGGCGGTTCAGCAAGTCGGCTGTGAAAGTCCGGGGCTCAACCCCGGAATTGCAGTCGATACTGCTGTGACTCGAGTCCGGTAGAGGAGAACGGAATTCCCGGTGTAGCGGTGAAATGCGCAGATATCGGGAGGAACACCAGTAGCGAAGGCGGTTCTCTGGGCCGGCACTGACGCTGAGGAGCGAAAGCGTGGGGAGCAAACAGGATTAGATACCCTGGTAGTCCACGCCGTAAACTTTGGATACTAGGTGTGGCGGTCTATACCAACGACTGCTGTGCCGAAGCTAACGCATTAAGTATCCCGCCTGGGGAGTACGGCCGCAAGGCTAAAACTCAAAGGAATTGACGGGTCCCCGCACAAGCGGCGGAGCATGCGGCTTAATTCGATGCAACCCGAAGAACCTTACCTGGGTTTGACATCACGGGAAAAGCTGTAGAAATACAGTGTCCATTAGGGCCCGTGACAGGTGGTGCATGGCTGTCGTCAGCTCGTGTCGTGAGATGTTGGGTTAAGTCCCGCAACGAGCGCAACCCTTGTCCTATGTTGCCAGCAGTTCGGCTGGGGACTCATAGGAGACTGCCGGGGATAACTCGGAGGAAGGTGAGGACGACGTCAAGTCATCATGCCCCTTATATCCAGGGCTGCACGCATGCTACAATGGCCGGTACAACGGGCAGCGACCCCGCGAGGGTGAGCGAATCCTATAAAGCCGGTCCTAGTTCGGATTGAAGTCTGCAACTCGACTTCATGAAGCCGGAGTCGCTAGTAATCGCGGATCAGCAAAGCCGCGGTGAATACGTTCTCGGGGATTGTACACACCGCCCGTCAAGTCACGGAAGTCGGCAACACCCAAAGTCAGTGGCCTAACCTTCGGGAGGGAGCTGCCTAAGGTGGGGTCGGTAACTGGGACTAAGTCGTAACAAGGTAGCCGTACGGGAACGTGCGGCTGGATCACCTCCTTTCTAAGGAGCGTTAAAGAAGCTCAGGTTGATTTCCCGGCTTCCAGCTCTTAGTTGGTACTGGTTCTGGAAGAGCCTTCGGGCTCTTCCTAGGCACATTGTTCAGTTGTGAGGGAGTCGATCAACTTCGACCAGCGGAGTTTCCGTCAAGGAACACTCCATCCTGTTCGGCTAACCGCCGAACAGGCGGCTTCTTGAGAACTGCATAGCGAGCACAAATATTGTCTTGGATTCTTGTATCTATCCAAGCTACTAAGGGCCATTGGTGAATGCCTTGGCACTAGGAGTCGATGAAGGACGCAGCAGGCTGCGATAAGCCTCGGGAAGCCGTCAAGCAGGCGTTGATCCGAGGATTTCCGAATGGGGAAACCCGGCTGGAGTCATGTCCAGTCACTCCGGTCTGAACACATAGGGCCGGTTGAGACAACCAGGGGAATTGAAACATCTCAGTACCCTGAGGAAAAGAAAGCAATAGCGACTCCCTGAGTAGCGGCGAGCGAAAAGGGAATAGCCTAAACCTATGCAGTGTGATAGCCCGGTGGCGTTGCTGTATGGGGGTCGTGGGACCCATGTCTCTGTTCACCGGAACAGAGCTCGAGTTACCAAATCGGCGGTTAGACGAACACAGCTGGAAAGCTGGGCCACAGTGGGTAAGAGCCCCGTAGTCGAAAACTGATCGATCTCGAGATTGGTGTTCCCAAGTATCACGGAGGAGATTCCGTGTGAATCTGCGAGAACCACCTCGTAAGGCTAAGTACTACCTAGTGACCGATAGTGAACTAGTACCGTGAGGGAAAGGTGAAAAGAACCCCGGCGAGGGGAGTGAAATAGTACCTGAAACCGATGGCTTACAAGCAGTGGGAGGGTGTCTTCGGACATCTGACCGCCTGCCTTTTGAAGAATGAGCCGGCGAGTTACCGATATGTGGCGAGATTAAGGCGTGAGCCGTAGTCGAAGCGAAAGCGAGTCTTAATAGGGCGTCTAGTCGCATGTCGTAGACCCGAAGCCGAGTGAGCTATCCATGGGCAGGGTGAAGCGAGGGTAAGACCTCGTGGAGGCCCGAACCCACCAAGGTTGAAAACTTGGGGGATGACCTGTGGATAGGGGTGAAAGGCCAAACAAACTCGGCGATAGCTGGTTCTCCCCGAAATAGCTTTAGGGCTAGCGTTGTGTATTCCGTACTGGGGGTAGAGCACTGATTGGACTAGGGGGCCTACAAGCTTACCGAATTCAGTCAAACTCCGAATCTCAGTACGCCAAGCACAGCAGTCAGACCGCGGGGGATGAGCTTCGCGGTCGCGAGGGCAACAGCCCAGATCGCCAGCTAAGGCCCCCAAGTGTGTGCTAAGTGGGAAACGATGTGGAGTTGCTCAAACAGCCAGGATGTTGGCTTAGAAGCAGCCATCATTTAAAGAGTGCGTAACAGCTCACTGGTCGAGTGATTCCGCGCGGAAAATGTAACGGGGCTCAAGCACACCGCCGAAGCTGCGGGTTCCAGCGAAAGCTGGAGCGGTAGGGGAGCGTCGTGTAGCCATCGAAGCAGTGGCGTAAGCCAACTGTGGAGGCTTCACGAGTGCGAATGCCGGCATGAGTAGCGAATGGAGAGTGAGAATCTCTTCCGCCGAATGTCCAAGGGTTCCTGGGGAAGGTTCGTCCGCCCAGGGTAAGTCGGGACCTAAGGTGAGGCCGAGAGGCGTAGTCGATGGATAACCGGTTGATATTCCGGTACCACCCTGCGAGCGCCCAGGCCGAATCTGACTTGCTAAGGAAAGCCCTTCGGGGCCTACCGACCCAGTCAGTATTAGGCCAGCGATGGAGTGACGGAGAAGGCTAAGCAGACCCGGGCGATGGTTGTTCCCGGGGTAAGCGTGTGGGTCGAGGTCCAGGTAAATCCGGATCTCATGAGACTGAGACGTGATGCCGAGCCGCTTCAGGTGAAGCTGCCGATGCCATACCTCCAAGAAAAACTTCTAGCGAGCACGCAGAGTGCCCGTACCCCAAACCGACACAGGTGGACAGGTAGAGAATACCAAGGCGAGCGAGATAACTCTGGTTAAGGAATTCGGCAAAATAGTTCCGTAACTTCGGGAGAAGGAACGCCCCGGTAAAGTGTAAGACCTTCGCGTCTGAAGCTTGAGGGGGCCGCAGAAACCAGACCCAAGCGACTGTTTACCAAAAACACAGCAGCGTGCTAAGTCGCAAGACGATGTATACCCTGTGACGCCTGCCCGGTGCTGGAAGGTTAAGTGGATGGGTTAGCTTCGGCGAAGCCTTGAAACTAAGCCCCAGTAAACGGCGGCCGTAACTATAACGGTTATTACCTAACAATGGCCGTGGGTAAACCTCGCTATATGCTGGAACATCCGTGTATCCGACGGTACTCGTTCCTGTCACACCCGGTTCGTACGGTCGTGACATGAGCAGTGACAATCCGATCGGTGCGGACAATCAGCAGGAAACCAGATCCAAAGCTCTCGATCCCGGATGGGTCGTCGGCTTCGTAGACGGTGAAGGATGCTTCTCAGTGTCCATCCACCGGAACGACCTCGCGAGACCTACCGGTGGCTGGCATGTCCAGCCCGCGTTCCAGGTCTCCCAGCACGAGGACCATCGCGTGAGTCCTCGACGAACTCAGTGCGTTCTTCGGTTGTGGCAACGGTTCGGAAAGGCCCGACAGAGCATCGGTCGAGGTCTATGTGGTGCACAGCACATTCAGCTCGAGGAACGGGTCATCCCGTTCTTCGAGGAGAACGAGCTTCGGATCAAGCATGATGACTTCGAGAAGTTCGCCGACATCGTTCGGTCGATCAGATCTCGAGCCCATCATCGCCCAGAGGAGTTCGATCGGATCGTGCGCCTTGCCTACTCGATGAATGCGAGGGGCAAGCAGCGCAAGCGACCGATCGAGGAAATCCTCCTGGGATCCTCAGAGACTGTACGCGAGGCCCGCTGACGGACTCAGCGGTGAAGATACAGTCCGGTCCTCATGGCGACATGAGGAGTCAGACAGAAATGATCTGACCACCAGCTTTAAGCCTAAAGCTGGGAGTAACAAGAACGCCTAAGGTAGCGAAATTCCTTGTCGGGTAAGTTCCGACCTGCACGAATGGCGTAACGACTTGGGTACTGTCTCAACCAGAGACTCGGCGAAATTGCAGTGTGAGTAAAGATGCTCACTACCTGCGGCAGGACGGAAAGACCCCGGAACCTTTACTGTAGCTTGACATTGGTGTCTGGCATGTGATGTGCAGGATAGGTGGGAGGCTGAGAAGCATCGGCGCCAGTCGGTGTGGAGCCAACCTTGAAATACCACCCTTCTCATGACGGCCATCTAACTTCGGTCCGTGATCCGGATCAGGGACAGTGTCTGGCAGGCAGTTTCACTGGGGCGGTGGCCTCCTAAAATGTAACGGAGGCGCCCAAAGGTCACCTCAGTCTGGTCGGCAATCAGACGTTGAGTGTAAATGCACAAGGTGGCTTGACTGCGAGACTTACCAGTCGAGCAGGGACGAAAGTCGGGATTAGTGATCCCATGGTGGCACGTGGGTGCGCCATGGCTCAACGGCTAAAAGGTACTCCGGGGATAACAGGCTTATACCCCCCAAGAGTCCATATCGACGGGGGTGTTTGGCACCTCGATGTCGGCTCGTCGCATCCTGGGGCCGGAGCAGGTCCCAAGGGTCGGGCTGTTCGCCCGTTAAAGCGGCACGCGAGCTGGGTTCAGAACGTCGTGAGACAGTTCGGTCCCTATCCGCCGCAGGCGCAGGAAATTTGAAAGGAGCTGCCCCTAGTACGAGAGGACCGGGGTGGACGTACCTCTGGTGTGCGAGTTGTCCTGCCAAGGGCACGGCTCGTTGGCTATGTACGGACGGGATAAGCGCTGAAGGCATCTAAGTGCGAAGCCCACCTTGAGATGAGATTTCCCACCCGTAAGGGTTAAGGCCCCTGGTAGAAGACCAGGTTGATAGGCCGGACGTGTAAGCACAGTCAATGTGTTTAGCGGACCGGTACTAATAGGCCGAGGGCTTGGATATAGAATCCCTTGATAAGAACTTGTGCTCGCTATGGAGTGCTCGGGTTGCCCGACGCTCGAAGATTTGTCCGGTGGCGTTAGCGGCGGGGTACCACCCGTTCCCATTCCGAACACGGAAGTGAAACCCGCCATGCGCCGATGGTACTTGGGGAGCAATCCCCTGGGAGAGTAGGTCACTGCCGGACAATTAAACGCCGAAGGGTCGCCGACTAGCGTTGGCGGCCCTTCTCTCATTTCCCCACGTCATCCCCAGGAGACCCGTTGGCCCGTCGCGACGATCAAGACCACAGAGCCAACCGCACCGGCAATCGTCGCGGCCCCCAGGGTGGCCAGCCCCAACACAAGACGATCACGTCGGTGAAGGGCGGTCAGCTCCCGAAATGGGTCCGTGACGAGATCCTCCGCTCGACACCCAAGGACCGACGGCAACCGGCGATCACCCATCTCAGCAAGGCGATGGAGCTCTTCGCCGACGAGCGTTACCCGGCGGCCGCGGCCGAGCTGCGCAAGGCGAAGGAGCTGTCGCCCCGTTCGTCGACCATTCGAGAGATGCTCGGCCTCTCGGCGTATCGATCCGGCAAATGGGACGAAGCCCTACGCGAGCTGCGCACGTTCCGCCGGCTCACCGGCGACTTGATCCACTATCCGGTGGAGATGGACTCCCTGCGTGGCCTGGGACGTGACGACGACGTGATCAAGGCTTGGGAGAGTCTCCAGGGCTACGACATCTCGGCGACCATCAACCACGAAGCCCGGGTGGTCTACGCCTCGTTCCTGCTCGATCAGGGAAGAGCCCGCGACGCCTGGCCCGTGATCAAACCCAGTCGCCTGGTCGCCTCTCCGACCCAAGGGGAGCTGCGACGCTGGTTCGTCGCCGCCAGAGTCGCTCTCGAGGCCGGCGACAAGGAAGCGGCGCGGCGTCTCGTGGCCGCGCTCGACGAGCAGGAGCTCGACTTCGACGGTGTCGACGACCTGCGTCGGGCCTTGGCCTGACCGGTCAGAGAATCTGTCCCAGACCGCGAGCAGAGTCTCCATCACCCCGCATCTCCCCGAAAGAATGAGGGGAGAATCGTGATGGATCTCAACTTGATCGTCCTGTGCGGGCGTCTGGCTGTCGATGGCGAGCTACGAGTGTTCGACTCGGGCGCGCGGGTGGTTCGCTATCTGGTGACGACCCGGGTCGACCACCCGAGACGACGGGTCGACGTCGTGCCCGTGACCCTTTGGGACCCACCGGACGGGCTGGCGGATCGTCCCGGTGAGAAGGGCGAGCGCGTTTGGGTGTGCGGCTCGGTGCAGCGTCGTTTCTGGGAAGGGCCCGACGGGCGACGGAGTCGCATCGAAGTCGTCGCCGAGCAGGTGAACTTCAAAGACGTCGAAGAGCTCGCCCCGGTCAGGGTCGATCTCGCCCCGTGATCATTGGATATTTCCCGGTTTGACGGCGGGGGTATGGTGGGCGCCGTCGCTGCCCGCCGTCTCACCTGGAGGTGTCCCATGCCCTGGTACTGGACCGATGATGTCGCCCTGGTCCTGGTGGCCAAGGGCAGAATCGACTCCTCCATCGGCGAGACCTTGCGTCAGCTTCCGGTGGCATATTCGCATCGAGCTCGAGACGATCGAGGCTGCCGCCGAGCAGTTGTTGGATGAGGGCGAGATCCCGTTAGCGGCCTGAATGCGCGCTGTCTTCCGCCAACCCGAAGTGGATCGTGGCGACATTGGCGGTGGTCGTCATCGCCGCTGTCTTCGTCCGCCTCGGCTTCTGGCAGCTCGATCGTCTCGAGGAGAGAAGGGCCGCTGAACGCCATCGGCCAGGAGAGACTGGCGGCCGAGCCCGGCGGCTCCCCGACCTGCTGGCCGAAGCCGGCGACGACCTCGAATCGATCGAGTTCCGGAGGGTTGTCGTCGAGGGAACCTATGACTCCTCGAGGGAGGTCCTGATCAGGTCCCAAGTCGAGCTGGCCCAGGCCGGTTTCCATGTGATCACACCTCTCCGCACCGACCAGGGATGGAGCGTGCTGGTCAACCGAGGTTGGGTTCCGCTCCCGATGGACACAGCCGCCGGTCGAGCCGGCGCCGGCGCCCGGAGAGGTCGGCAACAAGGTTGGGTAGCATCTGACCGAGACGCGACCTCCGCTGGGCCGTGAAGACCCGCGACGGGGATGTCGCGGTCTTCAACCGTGTCGACATTGGGCGCATCGGTGAGCAGTTGCCGGTGAAGTGCTCGACCCGTCTATGTGGTCAGCCTGGGGGAGGGGAGCGAGGAGCTTCCGATCCCGGTCGATCTCCCCGACTTCGACGACGAAGGCCCGCACCTCGCTTACGCCATCCAGTGGTTCGGTTTCGCCCTGGTCGGGCTGGTCGGCTTCTACTTCCTCGTCCGGAACAAGGGGCGTTCAGGGCAAGTAGTCCTCGAGATCGAGACCGATCGCCATGACCCTCGACTATCCGTCTCTCTCCGAGCGGTTCGGGCAGGACCACCCGGGGCTGTCTCCGGATTGCCCTGACAATCGAAGGCATCGCCTGGTGGTGGTTCGGCAGCGAAGGCGATGCGGACGCATCGTCTCCGTCATCACGACCTGGGGCCGAGAGACGGTCGCCGATCTCTTGTCCACTCACACACGGCCGTTCCGTGATGAGGACGTCGATCTCTGTGGACCCGGGGTCAGGGGGCGTCCCGGCGGGATCCAGACGCCAGTCGACGGTGTTCAATCCATCGTGGGACCAGAAAATACAGCGGACATGGCCCACCTAAGACGCCCCTGACCATGTCCACTCGCCGCCGACCGAGCAGGTCACTCATGAAGGCGAGACCCTCAGGTGCCCGCGCCACCAGGAGCACCTCATCGGCGGCTTCCTTCAGGACCAGCCAGTTCTCCTGTGGCCAGAAGCGCCCTCCTCACCTGAGAGGAACGGATCGATCGCCTCGGCCACCCCGCTCGGATCGGCGGTCTCGAGGGGCTCGATCTGTTCGAGATCCGACATCGAAAACGTCGGCCCGTGCCGGCATCCCACCAGCAGTTCCGCCGGCAGAGCCCCGTCGGCCCGGGAGGGACGATGATCCCCGACTCCCCCTCGACATGGCCAGGCGTGGAGTCTGCCGTGGTGGTCTCGACGAAGGGTCGTGGTCGTGGGCGGCTGAGTCGACTGCACCGGCTGCTCCGCTTCGTGGTGGGCTCCCCACAGGCTACGACGGCCAGACCAACGACGAGGCTCAGGGCCAGCAGACCTCTCGGCATGAAGCTCAGACGCTCTGAAGCACTCGTCGGTTTCCGAATTCAACTGATGGCGGTCATGGCCAGATCTTCGACCACCTCGTACCCGGGGAGACCGAGCAACTGTGCCGGATCCAGCTTGATCTTCGCCGACCTCGAACCGGCGCCCGACGATGACCCAATCGCGATCCAGCACCCGGCTGTCGATCCAGACCGGGAGACCGTCGGGGAGCCCGAAGATCGTCACCCCTCCGATCTCCTGGCCGGTGAGCTCCCGGGTCAGATCGGCCGAGGCGAAGCTGACCTTGCGCACCCCGAGCTTCTGTCGGACGGTGCCGTTCACATCGAGCCGGGTGGTGGCGAGGACGACACAGACCGCGTTGTGGCCTTCGGGTTTGCGGGAGGCGACGAGGATTGCATTGGCCGAATTCTCCAGTGGGATCCCGTATGCCTCACAGAAGCGGGCGGTATCGGCGAGCTCGGGATCGCATTCCATGACCTCGAACGCCAGGCCCCTTGCCTCTAGATCTGCGATCACCTGTGCTGCTGACGACATTTGCGCAGCCTAGGAATTGTCGACCCGACTTCGCTCCAACCTGGGAGACTCCGGCCGATGAAGGGATACGACGAGACCACATATGGCCGGATGTGGGCTCCGCACTACGACGAGATGTTCCCGGAGGTCGAGGACTCCGTGATCGACCTGCTCGCCCGGTATGCCGGGCAACCCGCCCCGGGCACTCGAGCTCGCCGTCGGTAGCGGTCGGATCGCTCTGCCGTTGGCGTCGCGGGGTGTCGATGTGACGGGGATCGACGCATCCCCGGAGATGGTCGCCCTGTTACGCGACAAGCCCGGGGGAGAGGCGCTTCGGGTCGAGATGGGGAACTTCGGTGATGTCGGCATCGACGACCAGTTTCCCCTTGATCTATCTCACCTTCAACACGATCTACGGGTTGCTGACCCAGGAAGCCCAGATGGCGTGCTTCCAGAACGTCGCCGACCACCTCGAGCCGGGCGGGCGTTTCATCATCGACTGTTTCGTGCCCGACGTCACCAGATACGACGCGTACAACACCAGGATCGGAGTGTCGAGGATCGATTCGGTGTCGGAGCACACCTACGAGATGACGATCCACGACCCGGTCACCCAGCGCATCTCCAGCCACACCGTGCGACGTCTCGACGACGGCGAATCGGTGGTCTTGCCGGTGGTGATCCGTTATGCCTGGCCGGCGGAGCTGGATCTGATGGCGCGACTCGCCGGTCTCGAGCTCGAAGACCGTTTTGGCTGGTATGACCTCCGCCCGTTCAACGAGCGATCGACCAGTCACATGTCGATCTACGTCAAACCCGGCTAGACCGCCTGCTCGGCCTCATGGTCGTGGTCATGCTCATGGTCATGCTTCATGGTCGTGGTCATGATCCTCACGACCTGCCATCTGGGCGCGAACGGCGTCCATGTCCAACGCCTTCACCTGGCCGATCAGGTCCTCCAGCATGTTCCCGGGAAGTGCTCCGGGCTGGGAGTAGAGGATGATCTGGTCACGGAACACCATGAGGGTCGGGATCGAGCGGATACCGAACATCTGCGCCAATTCCTGCTGATCCTCGGTGTCGACCTTGGCGAAGACGATGTCGCCATGCTGGTTCGAAGCCGCCTCGTAGGTAGGAGCGAAGGAGCGGCACGGTCCGCACCACTCCGCCCAGAAGTCCACGATCACGGTGTCGTTCTCGTTGATCGTCTCGTCGAATGTGTCTTTGGTCAGGGCCACGGTGGGCATGGTCAGTCCCCTTGAAATGTGATTGTTCTCGTGTTGAAACGCCTGGCATGCCACATGGTATTCCTGTCGGTAGAGTTCCGCGAGGCCATGAGCTTGCTCGACAAAAGCCAGGACAAGCCAGATAAGCCGTGGCGGCAGTGTCTGCACTGCGGCAACCGGTATCAGGCGGCGAATCACGGCTACAAAGTGAACTGGTGCTCACCGCAATGTGAGACGACGGCACTCCGTCGGCAACGAGACGAGATCGCCACCACCTGGGTTCGGGCCACCTGGTTCCTCCGCTGATCGAGATCGCACGTTCCTGACGGGGGCCTGGCGACCTCCGCAAACCGCATGCGCCCATAATCCACGTTATGTAAAGTTAGTATGTAAGCAACGCAGGAGGACCAGGTGTGGCGATCATCCCACTCTCAGACGAATCGCGGGGCCACTTCCCGTGCGAACAGCTCCCAGCTTCGACTCGACGCCTCGAGACCTGCCCATTCCCGGGACATGAAGATGATCCCGCCAAAGCCTCCCGATACCGCACGTAACTGCTCGATCCGCTGAACGGCGTCCTCGGGACTGCCCACGATGTGCTGGCGGAGATATGCCTCATACCAATCTTCCGGGCCATCGGCGGGCTCGGGACGCCCATTCACGGCCACCTGGAACTCGTAGAACTCCCGGATGGCCCCTTCCTTGAAGTCGGCGCGAGCACGGTCCCCGTCCTCGTCGAGATGCATGACGAGGCTCAGCATGATCTGGTCCCGTGTGGCGCTCCGACCGGCGATCTCGGCACCTCGCTCCAGTGAGCCGAGAACGTCCGGCACCCGATCCGGCGTCACGCCCAGGAGCACGTTTCCCCCGAGTCGGCCCATCAGCTCGACGTTCCTGGGATCGGAGGACGCCACCGCGAATGGCATGTGCGGCCGGCTGTATGGCCGCAGCTGCAGGACGGCCTCGTGGAGCTCGAACCAGTCCGTTTTCGCCGTGACCGGCTCGTCGGACTCCAGGAGGCGAAGGATCACTTCGAGACTCTCCTGCATCCGCTCTGCCGGCGATGGCCGTGTCGAGCCCAAAGACGGTCAGATCGGAAGGGATCCCGCCCCCGATCCCGAGACCGAAGGCGACCCGGCCCCTGGTGAGATGGTCGACGTAGATCATCCGGTCGAGGGCGACCAGCGGGTGATGGAGACCGATCTGCACCACCCCGGTGCCGAGTCGGATGTTCTCGGTGCGCTCCGCGGCCACGGCCAGGAACACCTCCGGAGCGGCGATCGGCTCCCAACCGGTCGAGTGATGCTCGCCAACCCACGCCTCGGCGTACCCGAGCCGGTCGAGATGGGTGACGAGGTCGAGGTCGCGCTCCAGGGCCGCTGTCGGATCTTCGCTGGGATGGTGCAGAGGCTGGAGAAAGAGGCCGAATCGCAAAGTGGGCGTACCGTAACCGTGTCACCGATCGACGCCGCCGGCATTGCTTCCCGCATCCTGGGCATCTACAGTCATCGTCGATGAACACCGATCTGCGCTCGCTCCTCCTCCTCATGTAGGGCGAACGCGCACATATCCGTGTTCGCCCGCCCCCGCCGACCGGGGGCCTTTTCATTTCTCCGGTCGATCGCCTTCCCCGAGCCAAGTGAGACAGGACCGCAGCATGCCCCCATCGACCGCCACCCCGAAGAAGATGCCATTCGAGAAGTACCGGCCGTTCGTTCCGATCGTGCTCGAAGACCGGACCTGGCCCAATGTCGTCATCGAACAGGCGCCACGATGGTGCTCGGTCGACCTCCGGGACGGCAACCAGGCCCTGATCGACCCGATGGACCCGGTGCGCAAGCTGCGCATGTTCAACGTGCTCGTCTCCATGGGATTCAAGGAGATCGAGGTGGGATTCCCGGCGGCGAGCCAACCTGACTACGACTTCGTCCGCCAGCTCATCGAAGACGACCTGATCCCCGACGATGTCACCGTCCAGGTCCTGGTCCAGTGTCGTCCGGAGCTGATCGAACGTACGTACGATTCCATCGCCGGCGCCCGGAGGGCCATCGTCCACTTCTACAACTCGACCAATCCGCTGCAGCGCGACGTGGTCTTCGGAATGGACCAGGACGGTATCCGTGACATCCCGGTGGATGCCGCCAAGCTCTGTCGGAAGCTGGAAGAGACCATGGGCGACACGGTGATTCGCTACGAGTACTCACCGGAGAGCTTCACCCTCACCGAGCCCGACTACGCCATCGAAGTCTGCGAGGCGGTCATGGACGCCATGGACCCCAGCCCCGACGACCCCATCATCATCAACCTCCCCGCAACCGTCGAGTGCTACTCCCCCAACGTGTACGGAGACGTGATCGAGTGGTTCGGTCGGAACATCAGCCGTCGCGACTCCATCGTGCTCAGCCTCCACCCCCACAACGATCGGGGGTGCGCCGTGGCGGCAGCCGAGTTCGGAGTCATGGCCGGCGCCGACCGGGTCGAGGGCACGCTCTTCGGCAACGGCGAGCGCACCGGGAACGTCGACATCGTCACGTTGGCGATGAACCTCTTCGCCAACGGTGTCGACCCGGAGTTGGACATCACCGACATCGACTCATTGCGGCGTACCGCCGAGTACTGCAACCGTCTCCCGGTGCACCCACGACACCCATATGTCGGCGATCTCGTCTACACCGCCTTCTCGGGGTCGCACCAGGATGCCATCAAGAAGGGCCTCGAGGCCCTCCCCGACCCGTACCAGCGATGGGCGGTCCCCTACCTCCCGATAGACCCCAAGCACGTCGGCCGTAGCTACGAAGCCGTGATCCGGGTCAATTCGCAGTCGGGCAAGGGGGGCGTGGCCTACGTCATGAAGGAGGAGCACGGCTTCGATCTCCCCCGCCGGCTCCAGATCGAGTTCTCCAAGACCATCCAGCACATCACCGAGGACAGCGGCACCGAGATAACACCCGCCTCGATGTGGCAGTCGTTCCAGGGTGTCTACTTCCCGGAGAGCGCCGTGTTTCGACTCAGGGGCCAGGAACTGCACACCAGGTCCATCGAGGGCTCCGGACGCACCGATGTCACCGCCACATTGGAGGTCGCCGGAGAGGAAGTGGTCGTGAAGGGAGAAGGCGACGGGCCTGTGGAGGCCTTCGTCCATGCCTTGTGCTCACGTTGGGACATCGCATTCGATGTCGTCGACTACAGCGAGCACGCCATCGGGAGTGGCGCCGACGCACGAGCCGTGGCCTACGTCGAGAGCTCGGGTGACGACGGGGCGTTGCGGTGGGGCATCGGGATCGACTCGAACATCACGACCGCGTCTTTGCTGGCGGTGCTGGCCGCGTTCGAGCGCCAGCACCAACAGAGGTCATAGCCCGGGCAGAGACTGACCGTGCCGCCCTCCGCCTTCGTGGAACGCGCTGGCTCCGGCCACGGTCTCACCCGAGCCGATCGTGGCCAGCCCGAGCTCGAGCTCGCGTGACATCGCCTCGGACTCGCCGAGGGACCATTGGGCGATCGTCGACTCACGATCGTTGCGCAGACACGTCTGAGGATGCCCGGCGATCTCCTCGGCGAGTTCGACCGCGGCGGTCAGGGCCTCACCAGGAGGAACGACCCGGTTGGCCAGACCCATCTCGTGCGCTTCCGATGCCCCCACTCCCCTGCCGGTGAGGATCAGATCCATCGCCCGGCTGTGACCGATGAGACGAGGCAAACGCACCGTCCCTCCGTCGATGAGAGGCACCCCGAGACGTCGGCAGAACACTCCGAGCACGGCGTCCTCGGCCACGACACGCAGATCACACCAGAGAGCCAACTCCAGGCCACCGGCGACGGCATGGCCTTCGATCGCGGCCACCACCGGCTTGCGCAACCGGAGACGGGTCGGGCCCATCGGCCCCGGCCCGTCGGCACGAACCCGTTCCAGACCCTCGACAGCCAGGGCGTGCAGGTCGGCACCGGAGCAGAATGAGCCACCCGAACCGCTGAGGACGGCCACGTCGACGGTGGGATCGGCCTCGAAGGAGAGAAAGGCTTCGTGCAACAGCCCCGCCGTCTCGGCGTCCACGGCGTTGCGCACCTCCGGCCGCATGATCTCCACGACTCGGACCCGCCCATTGGTGGTCACTTCCACTTTGGCCACGACTACTCCAATCGCTGTGTCGGGACGCGAGGGTACGTCGGGTAGATTTCGCTGATGAGCGGTCTGGTCATAGCCGAGGGCGATCCGAGAGAGCCGGACATCCAGGTCCTGCTGAGCAACCACCTGTCGTTCGCAGCCGAGCACAGCCCTCCCGAAGACGTCCACGCCCTCGACACCGACGGCCTCCTCTCCCCCGCGGTGACCTTCTTCACCGCGAGGAGAGATGGCGTCCTGCTCGGGGTCGGAGCGATCAAAGAGATCGAGCCATCCCATGGTGAGATCAAGTCGATGCACACCTCGCAGTCGGCTCGCGGACAAGGCATCGGCAGGGCGATGCTGGAACATCTCCTCGATGTCGCCCGCGAGCGAGGCTACGGCCGGGTGAGTCTCGAGACGGGGACGATGGAGGCTTTCGCGCCGGCGTGAGCCCTCTACCTGGATACCGGATTCGTGGAGTGCGCGCCGTTCTCAGGGTATTGGGACAGCCCGTACAGCGTCTGCATGACCCTGGAGTTGAGCCCGGCTTGACTTCAACCTCGGTTCAAGTCCTAGCCTCGTCCCTGGCGTGTGTCGGTGTCCGGCTTCGCCTAGCGACTCCCCGCTCCATACCCTCCGAGGATCTATGGCCACCGAGCAGATGACAAGAGATGCCGCCGCGCTCATGGGCAGCGGCCGGCACCTCATCTGGCGTCAGCTGCGGCGCGCCCCTCGCGAGTTCACGGTCGGCGGGCTGGGAACGACCCTGTATGCCGGGATGACGATTCTCTCCTCGTTCGTCCTCGGTTGGATCACGGACCGGCTCCTCATACCTGCCGTCGAAGCGGGAGAAGTCGCCACGTCGGCCCTGGTGGGCGCGGCGGCCGTCATCATCGGGGTGGCCATCCTGCGCGCCATCGGCATCACCATGCGACGCGCCGGCGCCTACTACGCCCAGCACCGGCTCCAGTACCGGGATCGCATCGATGTCACCGATCGATACCTCGACCTGCCCGTCGAGTGGCATCGTCGGCACCCGACGGGGCAGCTGCTCGCCAATGCCAACGAGGATGTCGAGGCGGCCGCGTTCATCGCCGGCCCCCTCCCCATGGCCTTCGGTGTCGTGCTCATGTTGATCGGGACCGCTGTCGTCCTGGTGATAACGGACCCCTTCCTCGCCATGATCGGATTTCTCGTGGGACCGATCCTCTTCCTCGTCAACTTCTCGTTCCAGCGAAGGATGCGGGCCGTGGCCGCCGAGGCACAGAGCATCCGGGCCGAGGTGGCCGACATCGCACACGAGTCGTTCGACGCCGCCCTGGTGGTGAAGACCCTGGGGAGGGAGAACGACGAAGTGGGCAGGTTCGGCGAACGCTCCGACCAGCTGCGCAATCGCATGGTCGAGGTGGGGCGGCTTCGGGCGATATTCGACCCGCTCATCGAGGCCCTGCCCAACATCGGGATCCTCGCCGTCCTCGTCGTGGGGGCCTGGCGGGTTGACCAGGGCGTCCTCACCCCGGGCACGCTGGTGACTTTCGCCTATCTGTTCCGACTCGTCTCCCTCCCCATGCGTGTCTTCGGCTGGCTTCTCGGCGAGCTTCCCCGCTCGGTGGTCGGGCTGCACCGGGTCGAGGCCGTTCTCGACGAGGAGGAGCGGGTCTCCTACGGATCGACCGACCCGGTGGCGGAGGGTGGCGCCGGCGCCAGTGTGGAATCCATCGCCTACACCTACCCGGAGACCGACTACGAAGACCTCGGAGCGGTGCGCACACTGCCCGAGGTCGACAACGGTGAGGGACGTGGCATCGAGTCGGTGACGCTCGACGTGACTCCTGGGCGCACCGTCGCCCTGGTTGGCCCGACCGGTTCGGGCAAGTCGACCGTCGCCCATCTCCTGGTGCGGCTCTTCGACCCGGACACCGGTGAGATCTGTCTCGATGGCCACACGCTGGTGGACCTCGACCGCTCGGCGCTGGCCCGCTCGGTTTCGATCGTCTTCCAGGAGACGTTCCTGTTCAACGACTCGATCTACAACAACATCACCCTCGACGAGCCGTTCTCCGAGGACGAGGTGCGCGTCGCTGCGGAACTGGCTCGTGCCCACGAGTTCATCACGACCCTGGAGCATGGGTACGCCACCATCGTCGGCGAGCGGGGCGCCACCCTCTCCGGCGGTCAGCGGCAGCGGATCGCCATCGCCCGGGCCCTCATCCGCAAGCCACGCCTCCTCGTCCTCGACGATGCCACCTCCGCGGTCGACCCGGCAGTCGAGGGTGACATCCTCGAAGGTCTGCGCGGGCTCGAGACCACCGTGGTGATCGTGGCCTATCGGCGGTCCTCGATCGTGCTGGCCGACGAGGTCATCTATGTCGAGGACGGCAGGGTCATGAGCCGGGGCACCCATCGCTCAGCTCTATGCGGCGCTTCCCGCCTACCGGGGCCTGATCGACGCCTACGACCGGGAGTCGGCATGACCACCCTCGCTCCCCCGGTCTCGAACCGCACCCGCAGAGGGGCGTGGAACACCCTCAAAGACGGGCTCTCGCTCTCACCTGAGCTGCGGAAAGGCCTGGTCGGGACGATCGTGATCGCCGTCGTCGCCACGGCCGGACGGGTCGTCGTCCCCATCGCGATCCAGCAGATCCTCGACGGTGGATTCAGCGAGGGGGAGGTCGACATGGGATTCGTGGTCCAGATGACCCTCGTCGCCCTGACAGCCGTCGTGGTCACCGGTCTCGCCACCGGCTGGATGCACCTCCGTCTCGCCCGTGTCTCCGAGACCGCCCTCTCCGGTCTCCGCATCCGGGCATTCCGCCACATCCACGACCTGTCGATGCTGCACCAGGCTTCGGAACAGCGCGGCGTCCTGGTGACCAGGGTCACCTCCGATGTCGACCAGATAAGCCGTTTCATGCAATGGGCCGGGTTGCAGCTCTTCGTCAACGGTCTCCAGGCCCTCCTGGCCGTGATCGTGATGCTGACCATGTCGGTGCCACTCGCCCTCGTGGTGCTGGCGATGATCCCCCTCATCGTCTGGATGGTCATCTTCTTCCAGACCCGGCTCGAGGTGGCCTACCTGACGGTCCGGGAGCGGGTGGGCCAGATGCTGGCCTTGATCGCCGAGACCGTCGTCGGGGCGCCGGTCATCCGGGCCTACGGGATCGAGCAACGCACCAGGGAGCGCCTCGAGCGAGCCATCGAGGCCCACCGCGTGGCCGGGACCCGCGCCGGCCTGCTCTCGTCCACCTTCTCCGGCTTCGGTGAGCTCGTCCTCGGCGTTGGTCATCGCCGCCGTCGTCGTCGTGGGCACGCTGCTGGCAGTCAATGGCTCCACCACCGTCGGCACGGTCATCGCCTTTCTCTTCCTCGTCCAGCTCTTCGTCGAGCCGATCCAGTTCATGGGTGAGGCGATCAACGAAGCTCAGACAGCGGTCGCCGGCTGGAGTCGCGTCCTCGACATCCTCGATATCGCCCCCGACGTGTCCGATCCCGGCCCTGACGGGGTGGCACTCCCCCACCATCCGCTCGGTGCGCGATTCCGGGGTGTCGAGTTCCGATATCCCCGTCCTGGCGAGACGGCACAACAGGCGAATGCGTCCCCTGCCCTGACCGGCGTCGACGTCGAGATACCGGCTCGACAACGAGTGGCAGTCGTTGGCGAGACTGGTTCGGGGAAGACGACCTTCGCCAAGCTGCTCACCCGTCTCATGGATCCGAGCGACGGGAGCGTCGAGATCGGCGGCACCGACGTCCGGAACGTCCGTTTCGACTCGTTGCGGGACCGGGTGGTGATGGTGCCTCAGGAGGGAATCCTGTTCCGCGGGACCATCGCCGACAACGTGCTGATGGGATCTCCCGACGCCTCCCGCGAGGAGCTCCTCGGGACCTTTCGCCAGCTCGGGTTGGACGGGTGGCTCGCCGAGATGTCGGCAGGGCTCGACACCTCGGTCGGAGAGAGAGGTGGTTCACTCTCCGTTGGCGAGCGTCAGCTGGTGACCCTCGCCCGTGCCGCGATCGCCGACCCCGACCTGTTGGTCCTCGATGAGGCGACTTCGGCGGTCGACCCGGCCACGGAGGTCCGCATCAGCGGTGCCCTCAACCGTCTCACCAGTGGCCGGACCGTGGTCACCATCGCCCATCGCCTGTCCACCGCCGAGGCGGCCGACCGTGTCCTCGTGTTCGACCAGGGCCGTCTGGTCCAGGACGGCTCCCACGATGAGCTCGTCGCCGAGGGCGGCATCTACGGTCGTCTCTATCACTCCTGGCAGCGAGGGACCAGCAGCCGCTGATCATGGCAGCGGCACCTCGACGGTCCCACCGCCCCAGCCGTAGACCAGATCTCTCCCCTCGATGGTCACCCTGTTCACCGTGTCCGGTATCTCCACCCCGGCCACCGACGCGGTGAAAGGCTGCGGCATGGCGCCGGTCCACTCGAGCTCCTCGACGGCATAGACGATCCCGTCGTCACCGATGACCCGGAATGCGTCGGCGTGACGCTCGCTCGGTGTCGTATGGCGAGCTCATCGTCACGATGAACTCGTAAAGTCCCTCGGTGTCGCGCAAGGTCGGCCGCGGTCACGTCGGGATAGAGCGGCTGCTCGAGGTCGACGTCGACACAACGATCTGCGCCGACGCCGGGATTCGGGTCGAAGTCCCTGCCCTGCACCAGGCCGGCGCCAGTGTCGTCACCCGTCAGGAACGTCTCGATCGCGTTGGCCAGCGCGAGGGCGGCCGTGGGGACGTACTCCGGTCGCCGATAGAGGTGGGCTTCGGCGTCGTTGGCGATATACCCCAGCTCGACCAGTGCACTCGGCATCGAGGGCCGGCGCACCATCCCGTAGGCGTCCTCACCGTCGGAGTTGATCACGGTCATCACCCCGGCGTCGGGAGCCCGGTCCCAATCGATGTCGAAGTCGGCCAGGGCCTCCATCGTCTCGTCGTAGATGAGGCCACCCAGACGTTGTGACTCGGCCGAGGCCTGTTGGACGAATATCTCGACACCGGGGATCTCCGAGGCGGGCGACTCCGGTGCGTTGTGGTGGATCGAGACGACGACTTCGGCACCCGCGAGCTCGGCGTACTCCGTTCGCACCGGAATGGGCATCGGGTAGTCACCCACCCGGGTGAGCATGGCGGCGACCCCCCGCGCCGCCAGCAGCTCGGCCGTGGCCAGACCGACTCGCAAATTGATCTCCTTCTCGGCAAGCCCGTTGAATCCCATCGCCCCGGTGTCGACCGGACCGCCGTGACCCGGGTCGAGCAAGACATCGACTTCGTAGATCGGAGTGCCCGTCTCCAGGGTCACCGGTTCCCCACACGACCCCAGCGCCTCGACTTGGGCGCCCTCGGTCGAGACGACGGCGAGTGGAACGCCATTGGGTGCGAGCCAGCCAACCGGTGGACCAGGCGGGACTGTGGTGCTGGTCGGCTGCGACAGTGTGGTGGTCGGGGCCGGCGACGAGGTCGTGGCGGCCGGTGAGGTGACCGTGGGGGTGCCGGCCCCTTCGCCCGCCGCCGTGGCGCACGCGGCCGTGGCGAGCACGAGGACGGATCCGAGGACGAGGCGACGCACGGATCTCAACTCTGGCAGGGCTTGCTCACAATGCGGCGTAATCTCTGAGCCATGTTCGGGCCACTCAACGGTGTTCGCACCGCCCTGGTGATCGGTGCGGCCCTCGCCGCCCTCGTCTCCCTGGCGGTCGGGTATCCCGGCGCGGCACTGGTCTTGCTGCTCGGGGTGGGCATCCACGGCTTGGGTTGGCTCTACCTGTACTCGAAACGCGATCGGGCCCGCACCTCAGATTCGCAGTGACTGTTCCAGGTCGGACCCGATCTGGCCTGCCCGGTCGAGGAGACGCTTCTGCTGGGCATCGGGGTCGCCACTCACCTCGTCGGTGAGGTCGACGTAGATCTTCAGCTTCGGCTCCGTCCCACTCGGACGCACCAGGATCCGGCCTTCCTCGCCGATCGCCAGCTCCACCAGGTCCTGCTCACCGAGCCACACCGGCCGCTCCTCCGCTCCACTGCGGTAGTCGACGACCCGGGTGACCGGGATCCCCGCCTACCGACTTCGGCGGATCGTCGGCCAGCGCCTCGACTGCGAGATCGGAGGCTCTCCACACCATTCGGTCCCGGCCTGGTGATGGAGACCTGGGCGCTCACCCAGAGCCCGTGTTGCTCCCAGAGCCGATGGAGCCGGTCCATCAGGGTCAGACCTTCGTCGGCGAGGTCTGCAGCGAGGTCGGTGAAGACCACTGCCGCACCGATCCCATCCTTGTCCCGCACGGTGGAGCCGACCGTGTAGCCGAGCGCCTCCTCGTATCCGAAGATGAACCGCCTCTCCCCCGAGCCCTCCAAAGCCAACCCGGCCTTCACGATCCACTTGAAGCCGGTCAGGGTTCGTTCCCACATGGCGCCGTATGACGACGCGATCCGCCCCAGCATCGGGCTGGACACGATCGAGCTGACGACCACCGCCCGGGCGGGGTCCGGGTCGTGGGCGAGCATGTAGTCGCCCAGAAGGGAGCCGATCTCGTTGCCGGTGAGCGGACGCCAGTCGCCATCGTGAGGAACCACGGCTGCGAGACGATCGGCGTCGGGGTCGTTGGCGATCACCAGATCGGCGCTGCGTCGACGGGCGAGACTCCAGGGCAAGGTCAAGGGCGCCGCTCTCCTCGGGATTCGGGAAGGGGACCGTCGGGAAGGTCCCGTCCGGCTCGGCCTGTTCCGGCACCACCGTCAGCGCCGGTGTGCCCGGCCCGGTTCATCATGTCGAGGACGACATCCCGGCCCACACCGTGGATCGGGGTGTACACCACTTGCAGACCCGAACCTGTCGTCCGGGAACGGGTCGCCGCCAGCTCGTCCCAGTAGCGGTCGATCAAATCCGCGGGCGCAGTGCTCACCCGATCGGAGCCTCCTTCGAACACATCCTCCACCCTGGGGATCTCGTTGGCGGGTGGAGCCGTCTCGATCAGCTCGCTGGATCGATTCGTCGATCGGGGAGACGATCTGGGCGGCGTCGGGGCCGTAGACCTTGTATCCATTGTCCGCAGGAGGATTGTGCGACGCCGTGATCACCACGGCTGCGGCCGCCCCGAGATGCTTGGCGGCGAAGGCCACCACCGGAGTCGGCGTCACTTCCGCGAAGTACCGGACCGTGATCCCCGCGGCGCTGAGCACCCCGGCCACGTCTTCGGCGAAAGCTCGGCTCGTCGGTCGGGCGTCGAACCCGAGGATCACCGGACGGCTGGTCTCACCCAGGTAACCCGCCAACCCGAACGTGGTCCGGATCACCACGGCGCGGTTCATCATCGCCGGTCCCGCTCCGACCTCGCCGCGAATCCCGGCGGTGCCGAAGGTGAGCACACCCTCCATGTGGCGCTCGAGGGCTGGCAGGTCTCCGTTCGCAGCGAGCTCCTCGAGCCGGGCACGGGTCTCCGGGTCGGGGTCTCCATCGGTCCAAGCCCGGGCACGTTCGATCAGGTCGGTCATCTCCTCGTGAGGCTACCGATGGTCAGCTGACGTTCTGCTGCCAGCGCCACGAGTCACGGCACATGTCGGCCAGATCCAAGGCAGCGCTCCAGTCCAGATCCGTGGCGACCTTGGTGACGTCCGCCCAGCTCGCGGAGACGTCACCGGGACGGCGGGCGACGATCTCGTATGGCACCGGCCGGCCCGACTCCCTCTCGTAGGTGGCGACCACCTCGAGGACGCTGTGCCCCTGGCCTGTCCCGAGGTTGTAGGTGTGGACACCGGCGACGCCGGCGCACTTGTCGAGTGCGGCGACATGACCCCGCGCCAGGTCTACGACGTGGACGTAGTCGCGGATGCCGGTGCCATCCGGTGTGGGGTAGTCGTCGCCGAAGACACGAAGGATCGGCAGTTGCCCCGCCGCGACCCGAGCCACGTACGGCATCAGATTGTTGGGGATTCCCCGCGGGTCCTCGCCGATCAGCCCGCTGGCGTGGGACCCGACCGGGTTGAAGTACCGCAGCAGCGAGACGCTCCACGACGGGTGCGCGACGGCGACGTCGCGGAGAACCTGCTCCATCATGATCTTCGACCAGCCATAGGGGTTGGTGGCGGTCCCCACCGGCATGTCCTCACGCAGTGGCAGCTCGTCGGGCTCGCCATATACGGTCGCAGAAGAGCTGAACACGAAGTTCTCCACACCCGCATCGATGAGGACGTCGAGCAGGGCGATCGTCCCTCCGACGTTGTTCTCGTAGTAGCGGATCGGCTGTTCCACCGACTCGCCCACTGCCTTCAAGGCGGCGAAGTGGATGCAGGCGTCGAATCCGTCACTGACGATGTCGGCCAGGTGGTCCCGGTTGCGTATGTCGGTGAGATGGAACTCCGGTGCCGTCCCGGTGAGCTCACCGATGCGTCCGATGACAGATGCCTGGGAGTTGGTCAGGTTGTCGACCACGACAGGATCGTGACCCGCTTCCATGAGCGCAACCACGGTGTGGCTGCCGATGAAACCGGCACCCCCGGTGACTAGTACGCGCATGGGGGCGACAGGTTAAGGCGCGGCCGGAAGGGTCACGATGAACGAGGAGTACTTTCCGTCGTGGCGATACTCGAGATAGCCGTTCATCAGCCCGGCCAACTTCCTCGCCACCGAGAGCCCCAGCCCCACCGACTTGGCGTCGAGCAGACCGCTCCCCCGCTCGTATGACTCGAAGATGCGCTGAGCTTCGAAGGGGTCGAGGGCCGGCCCTGAGTCGCACACCATGATCTCCATCGACCCGCCGGAGCGTCCGATGCGCACCAGCACCTCGTCACCGCCGTAGCGGACCGCATTGCTGACCAGGTTCCTCAGGATCTGACGGGTTCTCCTGGGGTCGGCGTAGACCGTGGTCGGACCCTCACCCAGCTCCAGCCCGATCTCCCTTTCGACTGCATCGAGCACCCGCTCCACCTCTTCGGTCACATCGAAGACCTCCGGCACCACGGTCACCCGGCTCATGTCTTCTCGATAGGCGACCAGCAGGTCCTCGATGATCCACGAAGCGTCGTCCGCCTGACTCGCCATGACCGATGCGATCTCGCGGCGATCCTCCTCGCTGAAGCTCTCGTAGTCGCCGGCGAGCTCTTGGGCGAGCCCGAGCAGCACGGAGATGGGATTGCGCAGCTCATGGGACACGGTGGCGACGAACTCGTCGCGTGCCTTCTTCGCCTTGACCTTGTCGGTCATGTCGATGAGGGCGCCCTCGCAGTACAAGAGCCGTCCGTCGTCGTCGTGGACGGCGCGGGCGGTGTCTTGCACCCACACCGTCGATCCGTCCCTTCTCCGCAACTCGGTGTCGAAGTCGTGGACCTCCCCGGCCTCGGAGATGTTGTTCAACCAGAGCTCACGTCTCGAGGCGTCGACATAGAAGGACTCGACACTCTCGATGTCCTCGGCGAGCTCGGCAAAGGAGTCGTAGCCGAGCAGCTTGGCCAGGGCGGGATTGGCCGCCAGCAGCTCGCCATCGGGCGCAGACCTGTAGAGGGCTACCGGGAGCCGCTTGAACAGCTCCTCGATGCCCCCGATGAGCATTGTCACATCTTCCTTATCGGCAGATCCCGCAATCTTCTCCATAGCCTCTCGCGAACGGTGGAGGTCGCCTCAGACCCGAAGATACCGGCCTCGTCGAGCTCGTGTCCGGCCGGCCGACTCACGGGAGGCGTGTTTCAGCCAAGCCGAGCCAGAGGGCGAGAGCATCCAGTTCCCTGATGACTGCGGAGCGCATCGGCTTGGTCCAAGGAATGTCCTCGTGGACTGCCTTCACTTCGAGAATCGAGGCCTTCCGGTCGGCGGCGGCGTCGATCTTGCCGATCATCGCGTCCTCGTGGAGGACGGGGAGGGCGAAATAGCCCCAGCGTCTCGCCTCCTGGGGCTTGTACATCTCGAGGGTGTACTCGAACGAGAACAGGTCCTCACTGCGGGCCCGGTCGTGGATCAGGCGGTCGAAGGGCGACAGGAGCGCCGTGCGTCCGGCAAAGCCCTCTGCGGTGGCCTCCGGATCGAGCCGCCAGGGGCCGGGCACGCCCTCGATCTCGACCGCGACCCCACTGTCACCGACGATGCGAGGACGGGCGACACCGAGCGATCGCAACAGTCGCTCCTGGCGCAGTCTCCGCGCCTCGACCAGGGGGACGACAGTCACCCCGGTGGGATAGACGCGGTCGGCGAGATCCCAAAGTCGCTGGCGCCCCTTGCGTCCGGTCACTGCCACTTCACCTCTCCTGGCGAGAAACTCCAGCATCTGGGTGACGTTGCGGCTGTTGGTCCAGCCGGTCGACTCCCACGCGACCTCGGCCGTGTCGGGGATGTCGCGCGACTGCATCGGGCCCGACACCGCCAGTAGGTCGATGATGCGTCGGCGGAAGGGCTCGTTGACCCGGACCCACTCGAGCCGCTGGGCGTACCCCGACTCCCAGTCCCTCATCTCGGCGAGAAACAACCCTAGGTCGGCCATGGGTCGCAGCATGGCTATCCCGGGCTCGACCTCTGATGGTTGTGCCTGATGCTCGAACAGGGTGCGATCCACTTCGGTGGCGCGGCGCAGATCGTCCGGCCGGAACCCGTCGCCGATGCGGCTCCAGCTGATCAAGTCGGCACTCGGGGCAATGGCCGCGGTGGGATCCAGTTGCAGGAAGCCGAGCTGTTCGACGACGGGCAGGAGCTCGGTGGGTCGGTCGGCATCGAGCAACTGGGCTCGGATGGCGATACGGCGGGCCTCTACCCGGGAGATCACAGGCTCGGCCACGGCGACGTCAGACGCGCTCGAGGAATGAAAGCACGCGCACTCTCAACAGCCCGGCCGCCTCCGGGTCGTACCCGGGAAGGTCGGACTCGGCGAAGAAGTGCTCCTCACCTTGGTACATGAAGAGCTCGGCGTCGGACGCCGTCGCCACGAGCTCCCGCGCCGCTTCGACATCGCCCTCCCCCACGAAGTACGGATCGGCGTCCATACCGTGTATCTGCACCGGCACGGTGTCCGGCCACGTCGGGGAGAACTCGGTGTACGGCACACATGAGTAGAAGAGAAGGGCACCACGGGCACCGGGACGTGTCTGCGCAAGCTTTTGTGCGGGGAGCACGCCGAGAGAGAAGCCGGCGTAGACCAGGTTGTCGGGTAACGATGACACCGCCACCACGCCACGCTCGATCAGAGCCCCGAACCCGATGCCGTCCGCGAATTCGACGCCTTCCGGGATGCTGGTGAACCGTCTTCCCTCGAACAGGTCGGGCGTGTGCACGGTGTGGCCGCCAGCCTCGAGCTGGGCGGCGAACTCGAACAATCCCTCGGTTTGCCCCAATGCGTGGTGATAGAGCACGACCTCTGCCATGTCAGGCGAAGTTACCCGCGAATGCCGGAAGGCATTCCACCGTGAGCCTCATTCGCCGAATGGGAGGGCGAGTTGCGGCTCGGGACGAACGTATCGCTCCAGCCCGTTCCACACCAGGTGGTCCATGAATACCCATGACCGACGGTGGATGGCGCTGGGGCCCATCGCCTGGAGATTGGCCTTGTGAATGGGACAGGGATAGCCCTTGTTGGCTTCGAAGTTGAAGCCCGGGTATTGGTGGGCGACCGAGCGCATGATCCGGTCCCGGCTGACTTTGGCGAGGATCGAGGCGGCGGCGATCGAGAGCGAGGTCCGATCCCCTCTGACGATCTTGGTGGCTCCTCCCACGAAGTCCCAGTTGCCGTCGACGATGACGTGGTCGAACTCGATCCCGAGACCGGCCAACGCCCGTTGCGCGGCGAGACGCTGCGCATCGGACATGCCCAACTCGTCACACTCCTCGTGACTGGCATGACCGACCGACCAGGCCTGGCACCAGTCGGCGACACGTTCGAAGAGTGATTCGCGCTCGTCCTCGTTGAGCAGCTTCGAATCGCGGATCTTGTACACCCGCTTGTCACGGGGGACGACCGCCGCCCCGACGGAGAGCGGCCCCGCCCAGGCGCCCCGGCCCACCTCGTCGACCCCGACCACGACGGTCACATCCGCGTCCCAGAGCTCGCGTTCTTTGGCCAGACCCGGTGACTGCCGCTTCAGACTGGGACGGAGACGTGGGACCGTGCTGACCGTCATCGCCGACAGGGTAGGCATCACCGGACGGATGCCGGTGGCTCAGCCGACGGTGATGGCCCAGACATCTCCGGCAGGGATGGGCACCGTGATGACGTCGATCATCGAGCCGTCCTGCGCCGAGTGGGTGAACAGGGTCACGACGCTCTCGCCACCCACGATCAGGTCCGCCGGGATCGCCACGGAGAACTCTCCCCAGCATCCGGTGCCACAAGTGGCCATCACCGGCTCCTCGTGGACGACATTGCCCGCGCCATCCTCGATCCGAACCATCAGCGCCGCCTCGAACACGTTGGCCCGGCCGGACACCTGGTATTCGCCCTCGAGGGCCACCAGCGGCTCGGTCAAGAAGATCGGGCCCAGGTCATCGATGAAGGTATCCCGGTCGACCGGCTCGGTCAGGTCGAGCCCCTCGCTGCCGAACGCCTCCACCGGTTGACCCTCCGACGGTGAACAGCACGCCCGCATCCGTGCCTTCGCCGTGGGTGATGGTGTAGATCAGCTGGTTCAGCATCGTCACGTCGGCGAGGAGCCCACCGGCGCCCGCCAGGAAGGCCTCGTTCATGTCGGCCCCCCTGACTGTGCGTGCCATCGACAGTCGTCGTGGAGAGCCCGACGATCTGCACCTCTGGTGGGACTGCGTTGCTCAGAGCGCTGGACGCCGGCAGCTCAGGCATCTCCGGGCCGATGAACCCGCAGTGCCTCGGTGAACTGGTCCTCCGGGGAGCAATTGACCCGACAAGTCGGTCAGCTCCAGTGACACCGGCACCAGCGCCGGGTTGCCCAGGAAGCTGTTCTCCGGGGTCTGATAGAGGTAGACGATCCCCTCCCATGTCGTTGCCGCCGGCACCGTGGTGGTGGTCGCGTCCACGGTGGAGGTGGTCTCTGTGGGGATCGTTGTGGTCGCCGGGGGCGTGGTCGTGCTCGTCACCGGGATGGTCGTGGTGGTGGTGCCGGCACCGATCGGCACTTCGTCGTCCATCAGCAGGACGACCGGAACGATCACCGCCGCGACCACGACAGCGCCGGCGGCGAACATGAGCACTGGGTTGTAGCGCTTCCTCGGGGCGGGGGCAGCCATCAGGTTCTCCTCCGGGTACGGCGGCGGCTCCGGTGACATCGACACCAGACGGGCCAGCAGGTCCTTGATCTTCTTCTCGTCATTCATGCCAACAGCTCCCCAAGTCGCTTGCGGCCCCGCGCCAGGTGGCGCTTCACCGTCCCCGGCGAGACACCCATCCGTTCCGCGACGGCATCGGGCGTGAGGTCTTCCCAGTACGTCAGGTAGACCGCGGCCCTCTGCTGCACGGAGAGCCGCGCCACCGCGTCCAGCACCTCGAAGTCCACATCGGAGCTCGCGTCGGACACCTGCTCCGGCGGGGCCGTCCGCATCTCCCGGAGACGGCGTGAGAGGGTGCGGCGGTGGTGATCGGTGGCCACCGACAGCACGGTTCGATAGAGGTATGCCCGCCGATCGAGGACATCGGGCCATCCCCGCGACTCGAAAGCCTTGAGACACGAGTCGGTGACCACATCGGCGGCGTCGAATGGGCCCACCAGACCGGTGGCGTACCTCGTCAGCTCCTGGCTGTAGCTCCGGTAGACCTGTTCGTTGTCCATCACACCTGTGGTGATGATCATGCCCCTGAGACGGAGCCGACCCCGGTTTTGGGTGACACCTTCCTGGGTTCCGATCGAACGTGAGCTGGAAACCGCCGGATATGACGACATCAACCCCGGGTTCGCCGTCCCCGGTCAGTTCAGGTCGACGTCGTCGGGGTAGGTGGACACGACGGAGAGGAAGCCGGGTTGGCGACGGAGGACGCGGCGCCACTGGTCGTCGTCGCCCTCGAAGACGTCTTCAGCGAGCGCCGGGACCAGATACCACGAGCCGGTGGCGATCTCGGCCTCGAGCTGCTCACTCCCCCACCCGGAGTAGCCGGAGAAGACGCGAATCGTCTCGGTGAGATCCTCGGGCGGCGACGCCAGGTCGACCAGGCTCAAGCCGGGGACCCCGGTGGACATCCCCACCGAGCCCAGGGAGAGCCCGATCGCCACCGCCGGCTCCACCGGCCCGCCATAATGGACCAGGCCCGGCTCGGCCACGAGACCCGCCCACTCCGGGATGTGGTCGGACACGTGCTCGCCTGTGGGGCGATTGAGGACGACGCCGACACAGCCCTCCTCGTCGTGCTGCAAGAGCAACACCACGGTCCTGAAGAAGTGAGGGTCGAGGAGCATCGGTGTGGCCACCAAGAGACTTCCTGCGAACGACTCCATCACCCCAATCGTGGCACAACCGGGGATGGTGGCGACCACTACGGTGTGGGTGTGAGGGCCCTGGTGAAACATCCCGACGAGGTGGGACTCCGGCTCGAAGACGTGCCCATCCCCGAGCCAGGACCGGATGAAGTCCTCGTCGAGGTCCACACCACGGGTGTCTGCGGCACCGACCTCCACATCTACGAATGGGACGACTGGGCTGCGGAGACCGTGCCCGCACCGATGATCGTGGGGCACGAGTTCTCGGGGCATATCGCCCGGCTCGGGGCCAATGTGCCCGGGTTCTCCGAGGGCGAGCTGGTCGGGGCGGAGGGTCACGTCGTCTGCGGGCAGTGTCGGAACTGTCTGGCGGGGAGGCGTCATCTCTGCCACCAGCCCCGCGGTCTCGGCGTCGACATCCCCGGGGCGTTCGCCGACTACGTCGTCGTGCCCAAGACCAACGTGTGGCGACACCTCGACGGGCTCGATCCGGAGATCGCGGCCCTCTTCGACCCATTCGGCAACGCGGTCCACACCGCGCTCGAGTTCCCCGTTTTCGGCGAGGACGTGCTCATCACCGGCGCCGGCCCCATCGGTTTGATGGCAACTGCCGTGGTGCGACACGCCGGCTGTCGCAACCTCGTGGTCACCGACGTCAACCCCTATCGCCTGGCACTGGCCCAGACGATGGGTGCCGACACGCGTCGTCGACGTCCGCGACGGCGACCTCGCCGAGGTCATGGAGGAGCTGGGCATTCTCGAGGGCTTCGACGTCGCCTTGGAGATGTCGGGAAGCCCGGACGGCCATGCGACGACATCATCGCCCACACCGTCCACGGCGCCAGCATCGCGATGCTGGGCATCCCGACCGAGTCGTATGCCATCGACTGGGCCACGGTGATCTTCAACATGCTCAACATCAAGGGGATCTACGGCCGTGAGATGTACGACACCTGGTACAAGATGAACGTCCTGATCGACTCGGGTCTGGACATCTCACCGGTGATCACCCACCGTTTCGACGTCGACGACTACGAGGAGGCATTCGCGGCGGTCCGCGGCGCGGACTCGGGCAAGGTGCTGCTGCGCTGGCGTGACTAGAGAGCGGCCAGCTTCTCGTCGAGCCAGCCGACGATGTCCGCCACCACCTCGGGCCCCTCGGGCTCGTTGAGAGTCTCGTGCCGGAGACCGTCGTAGACCTTACGGTCCACGCATGAGACGTCGCCCAGATCCTCGGTACACCAGGTTGGGCACCAGCCTGTCCTCGCCACCGTGAATCACCAGTGTCGGGATGGTCAGACGTTGCAAACTCGTCATTGAGTCGCTCGATCTCGGATAGCGCCTCCGATCCGAATCCCAGGGTCGCCTTCTGGTTGACGAGAGGGTCAGCGAAGTAGGCCTCGGCAACACGCGGGTCACGCGAGAGATGTTCGCCTTTGACTGGATTGGGGATCGCCAGCCGCGGGAAGACGCCTCCCAGGATCGGGACTACCGTCTTCTGCCATCCATCGCCTCCGGCGAGAGCCGGGGCGGACAGCACGGCCAGATCGGGCTTGGGGTAGTCGTCGATCAGGTAACCCAGACAGATCGCCCCGCCTACTGAGTGCCCCATCAGGACCACCGGCCGCCCCAAGCCCTCGCGCCCAACACCATGTGGGACTCCAATTGCTCGTGGTAGGCGGCCCACTTGCTCCACGTGCCAGCGCCTTCCCCCCGATCCGCCCGCACCTACGAGGTCGAACCCGCGAACGTGAAAACCTGCGTCGGCGAAGAGCGAACCCGGTTCGTTCGTATCGCCCGGAGTGCTCGGCGAGACCGTGAACCAGGACGATCGTTGCTTTGGTCGGACCCTGCGGCACCCAGTCACGCACCAACTCGGTGCCCAACTCGGGATGGGGTTTGGCTTGTGCGGTGCTCGTCATCGTCTAGAAGGTATACCGGGTCAGGTCGTTGGGGAAGTCAGTCCAGGCGATGACCTTCTCCGGGACAGATGACGCATCCCACCGGCCTGCTCATCAGCCCACGCTCGGGCCGGGGGTGTAGTCGGGACCGTACTTGCGGATTATTCAGCGGCGAGCCGCTCCCCCAGATCCCCGCGTGACCGCGTCGGGACTTAAGGAGCGGCCCTCGACGATGGTCACCACTTCCCGTCTTCCAGGTTGAGCGTGCACATGCGGCTCGGCTTGCGAGATTTCTGGACGTGGACCGTGTCCGGGGAGCCGTCGTACCAGAACTTCGAGTCGAGCCATACACCCCAACGTGGGACGACGTGTGGGCCGTCCGTCCGGTCGGGTGGTCGCCAGCCAGTAGTGCCGGCTCTCGGTGAGACGTTCCTCGACGTCGACCCAGTCGACATAGCTCGTCGCTTTGTCGACCCCGTAACCCTGGGGCATCTGAGGGCGGTCACGGCTCGGCTCGCTCATGATTGGTGGAAGGGTGGTCGGGCGAGACGACCGGGACCCGGCGATCCCTGATGGTGACCTCGACGGTCTCGCTCGTCGATCTGGTGGTGGGCTGAGGTAGGCCAGACCGACACCGGTCTCCAGGATCGGGCTCAGGTTCCCCGAAGTCACCACCCCGGTGCTACCGCCCGACGTGACCACCTCGTGCCCATGTCGCGGGATGCCCTTTCCCTCGAGGACGAATCCACAGAGGCGACGCGACACCCCTGTCTCCTTCTGTTCGAGCAATGCGTCTTTGCCGATGAAGTCACCACCGTACGACACGGCGAAGTCGAGACCGGCCTCGAGCGGGGTCGTGGTCTCGTCGATGTCCATCCCCCACAGGGGCAGACCCGACTCGAGTCGAAGCGTGTCACGGGCGCCGAGACCACATGGGTCAGCGCCGGCAGCAATCAGCGCGCGCATCAGCTCCTCTCCAATGTCTGGCCTGGACGCAGAGCTCGGCACCTGGCTCCCCCGTGTATCCGGTCCCTGCCATGGCGACGGTGGCACCGTCCCAACCGCCCTCGAGACAGCGGAACCGCCCGGGACGCTTGAGCCCGAGGACCCTCTCCAACAGATCGGGCGCCTCGGGTCCCTGCACGGCCAAGAAGACGGTGTCGGCCTGCAGGTCGACCGTGTCGCAGCCCGGCTCGGCGGCGAACGCCGCCATCACTCGCTCGTGGTTCGCGGCATTGGGCATGACCCAGTACCGGTCTTCGGGCCACCACCACACGATCAAGTCGTCGACGATCCCCCCGTTCTCGTCGAGGAGCATCGTGTACTGACATCGGCCCGGTTCTATCCGGTCGATGTCGTTGCAGAGCAGACGACGCAAGGCGTCACGAGCTCCCGGGGCCGTCGAGCTCGAATCGCCCGAGATGAGTGACGTCGAAGACACCGACGCTGTCGCGCTGACCGCCCGGTGCTCGCCGAGCACGGACTGGTATTGCACCGGCATCTCCCACCCACCGAAATCGGTGAAGCGGGCGCCTAGTTCAGCGTTGAGACCGTGGAGCGGCGATCGCCTCATCCGGTGAGTCGTTCGCCACGGTCTTCGAGGCGGACGATCTCGGGTCGACCCGGCATCCGGGTCGGGGCCACAGTGTCCTCGAGATGGTCGGGCTCTTCCAGCCCGTACTTCACCACGAGGTGGAGGTAGTCGCGTTGGTAGAAGATCTTGCACTTGACGTCGGGGTGAGTACTTCTTCAGCTGGCGTGACCTTGCGGTTCTTCTTCGTCACCAGCTTCTGATTCATCGTCGTGATCTCGATGAAGAGGTCGTCGTCGGGCAGATAGAAGTCGGGAGTGAAGAACTTCGTGGGCTCACCTTCGACGAACCCGATGGGAAAGCTGCGTGGCTCGTAGTCCCACGGGCACACCGTAGAAATCGAGGAGGAGCGCAAACTGCCGCTCACTGTTGTGAGCGAAATCGACGTCGTGGGCGGTCGGTGCTTCGAGGCTCAGGGGACTCCCACCTCGACAACCCCGGCTAGCTCTTCCTCATCGTCCGGAAACAACTGGAGGATCGCCCCCTCGACCTGGTCCTGGACCGGGCCGATGGCGATGCTGAACACCCCTTGTCCCTTGCGCAGGACGTCGACGACCTCTTCGTCGGAGTGGGCGGCATAGATGGTCTGGCCGTCGCTGAGCAACGTCACATCGGCGAGCGGCTGTTCGGAGTCCATCTCAGAGCGGAGTATCTCGACCGCCGAGCGGATCTTCTTCAGACTCATCCCGGCGTCGAGGAGGTTCTTGATCACCTTGAGCTGGACGACGTCGGTGAATGAGTAGCGGCGTTGTGAACCTGAGCCGTGGGCTTGGGCGAGGGTGGGGACGATCAGCCCGGTGCGCGCCCAGTAATCGAGTTGTCGATAGGTGATCCCTACCAGCTTGCAAACCTGTGGGGCGCGGTAGCCGCCCGCCTCCCGATCTTGGGTCATAGCTCCTCCGGGTTACATCAGTGTAACTCCGCGTGGGGAAAGCTACTTCGCCGCTAGGACCGGTGTCAATGCTTTCTGTGGAAAACTCTTCACGCGGGTCTCAGAAGCTGGGCGGCGCGGTCGACCTGATCCTTGGTCCCGACAACCACGAGCCTCTCCCCCGGCGTGAGCATCAACTCCGGGCCCGGGTTCACCACGACCGATTGGTCCTTCCCTTCGACCGCCAGAATCGTCGCTCCGGTGCTCTGACGAATACCGGAGTCACGGATGCTCTTCCCAGCGACGGTGCAACCGGCTGAGATATCCAACTCCTCGACCCGAAACTCCACCGCATTCCCGTTGATGACGACGTCGAAGATCTGGGCCAGTTCCGGCTGGGAGGCCATGAGAGCCAGTCGCTCTGCCCCAACAGCCTGTGGCGCCACCACCGCGTCTGCCCCGGCGAGACGAAGTTTGCGCTCGGACTCGATCTCAGTGGCCCTGCATATGACCCGCAGCTCGGGGCGAAGGGCCTTCACGGAGAGAGCGATCACAAGATTGTCCGAGTCGTCGGCAACACAGGCGATGAGGGCGTCCGCAGAAGTTCACCCCAGCCATTTCGAGCACGTCGTTGTGGGTCGCGTCGCCGTGGATGACGTAAGCGCCTGCCGCGCGAGCGGCCTCAACACGATCGGGATTGGAGTCGATCACGACGACCGTCTTGTCCCGGTCGCGGAGAGTCGCCCAGGTTCCACGGCCGACACGCCCGAAGCCGCAGACGATCACGTGCCCGGATAGGCGGGCAACGTCCTTCTGCATCTTCTTCTCCCTTCGCACCTCTCCGAGGTCGACGAGGTACTCGATGAAGGCGACGGCAGTGTAGAGGGCTGCCCCGATGCCCATCCCGATGACCACGATGGTCCACAAACGTCCCAAAGTCGACAGCGGGAACTCCTGTTGGAACCCGACCGTGCTGACGGTGATCGCCACCATGTAGAAGGCGTCGAAGAATGCGACCCCTTCGATTATCACGTATCCAACAGTGCCGACGGCCACGGCCACTGACAGCAGGCCGAGACCGAAGAGGATCTGACGCCTTGGGCCCACTACGGGCGCCGCCTAGCCCTGCTCGCCGCCGAGAAAATCCTCGACCGTCACTTCTTCGAGGAATTCGCGAAAGCGGGCGACTTCCTCCTCCTCGTCCTCGTCCTCGAAGTGCACCGCCGCCTCTTCGAGGACCGCGGGCCGCGGCGAATACCGGGGTGCCGGTGCGCACCGCCAGGGCGATTGCGTCGGAGGGTCGGGACGAGACCTTGACCTCTCTCCCCGAGGCGTCGAGGGTGAGGTCGGCGAAGAAGATCGAGTCCCTCATCTCGGTGATGACGACTCGGACGGCGAGTGCGCCTATGGCGTCGATGACCGATCTCATGAGATCGTGTGTGAGCGGGCGGGGCGGCTGCACCCCCTCCATGGCGGTGGCGATCGCCGTCGCCTCGTTGGCGCCGATCCAGATGGGGAGGTAGCGGGTGCCACCTTCCTCACGGAGCAGGACGATGGGCTGGTTCGAGGGCAACTCGACCCTCACTCCCACGACTTCCATCGGGATCGGAGTTCCGTCACCGGACATGACGTCGAGGTTATCACCGCCCGGCGCACAGGCCACAGGGAACTTCAGACGTAGCCCGACGACCGGGCCGAGCGCTCTCGGGTCCTCGAACCGAAGTCTCCATGTCGAGCACTGCCCAGATGGACCGCAGATTGCGATATCGCCCGAGATAGTCGAGCCCGTAGCCGACGAAGAACTCGTCACCCACCTCGAACCCGCGGTACTCGATCGGCACCGCCGTCACCCGGCGCCTGGTCTTGTCGAGCAGTGCCGCAGTAGCGACCGATGCGGCGCCCCGGTCCAGGATCATCCGGCGCAGGGTGGTGAGGGTGAGCCCGGTGTCGATGATGTCCTCGACGATCACCACGTTCCGATCGAACAGGGGGGTCGAGGTGTCGAGGGTGATCCCGATCTTCCCACTCTCGCCGAATCGATTGAGACCGAGGAAATCCACCTCCGAGGTCATGCCCACCGTCCTCACCAGGTCGGCCCCGAATGGGATCGACCCGACGAGCATCACGAGGAAGAGAGGGTCACGGCCGGCGTAGTCATGGGAGATGGCGGCACCGAGCTCGGCGACGCGGGACGCGATCTCGGACTCCGGCAGCACCTCGGTGGCCAGAGGTCGCTCAGCCATCGAAGGCGCCCGTGGCCAGTCCCAGCCAGTACGCCACGGTGGACATCACCGAGTCGGGCGCCGGATCGGGTCGTGCGGGTGATCTCGATCTCCGGGGGCGGCTCGGGTGCGGTCTCCGCTCCGGGTGGCCGGGGCGGATCGGCGGTGACACCCGACGATGCAGTGTGCAGGTACGTCTCGATTCGGCCTCTGCCAGCAGGGGCGAAGTGGAGACACGGGCTGACAGGGGCTCGTATGGAACTCCCGCAGTCATCAGTGCCCTGGATGCGAAGATCGTCGTAGGCCCAGTCGAACAGCTCCACCGCGTCGGCGAAGTGAGCCCTCTGACCCACCGACCGCAACACCACGACGAAGAGTCGGCGCCCGTCGCGCTCGGCCGCACCGACATAGGTGAGCCCCGCATTCGGAGTCTCCCCGGTCTTGACGCCGATGGTCCCCTCGTACGAGTTGAGGATTCGATTCGTGTTCGAAGCCGTCCGTGGCGTCCCGTCAGGAGTGTCGGGAAAGACCATCGCACGCGACCTGGCCAGCTCCTCGAACTCGGGATGTGCCATCGCTTCCAGACTCACGAGCAGCATGTCCCTGGCCGTGGAGTAGTGCCCTGCGGTGTCGAGCCCGTTCGGGTTGGAGAAATGAGTGTTGGCCATGCCCATCTCGGCCGCCCTGTCGTTCATCATGGCCACGAACCCTCGATCGACCCGCCGATGTGCTCGGCGATGGCCGCCGCCGAATCGTTGCCCGACCTGATCATCGCCGCCCGGACCAAGGCCCCGAGAGAGACGCGTCTCCCCGGCGACCAGACCTATCTCCTGGCCACCCTGGCCTGCCGCCTCTTCAGACACCGTCACCATCTCGTCG
This sequence comes from uncultured bacterium, assembly GCA_963751005.1. GTDB lineage: Bacteria > Actinomycetota > Acidimicrobiia > Spongiisociales > ZC4RG35 > JANQRA01. Next base: position 1,607,926 of record CAVVSY010000004.1, on the reverse strand, counting down.
AGATCGCCGTTCTCGATGGCCAACAGCACGGTCATGATCTTGGTGATGGAGGCCATCGGTCGGGGTGAGTCGGCGTCCCACTCCCCGAGGACGGTCTCGCTGGACTGGTCATAGAGGATCCACGACGCAGCGGTCACGGATGGCGGGTCGTTGTCCAGCGGGAAGCCATCCTGGTCACGAAGCGGGAACACCAGGGGCGCCGCCGCCGCGGGCAGGGCGAGCGTGACGAGGACGATGGCCACGATCGCGGCCGCGGAAGATCCTCTTCATGGCTTCAGGTGACGACTCAACTCGGAGGTGAGCAGCGCCCGATGCATCGCCAGGACCGAGTCCGAGCTCGTCTCCAGGACGTCCTTCGCCCTCGCTCTGGCTTCGGCGTTCGAGGCCTTGAGCAACGGCCCGACCAGTTGGTGCAGCAGATCGGCCTCGCGTTCGGAGGACAGCTTGACGGTTCTCAGATGCCTCGCCTCCAGTCCCTGATCCATTAGGCGTTTGGCCTCCATGGCGACGACCCCCGCCTCGGGTGGAAACACCACCGAGTCGCGAATCGGCCGGATCAAGCCTATGTCGATCAGCTCGGCTAGCTCACTTTCGGTGAGTCTCGACCGTTTCAGCAGTTCGGCGCGATCGAGCGGCTCACCCTGGCGTTCGATGTCACGCTGCATGTCGTTGCCCGCAGCACGAACCGTCCTCCCCCCGCTCCCACAACGTCAACTTCGACTTGATCACCTTGAACGGCAGGAAGTGGTCGCGTTGTTGCTGCAGGATGAACCGGAGTCGGGCCACGTCGGTGCCGTCGAATTGCCGGTACCCACTCCCCGACCGATCGGGATCGATGAGACCCTGACTCTCGAGAAATCGGATCTTCGAGACCGAGACGTCCGGAAAGTCGTCGCGAAGGAGATTGATCACCTCGCCGATGCTCGAAGCTGGGCCCCCTCAGGCATCACCGTGAGCGACGACGAAATGGAACCGACCGATCAGCACTTCATCACCAGCCCGGAGAGCGGCGCTGTCGACCCTCTCCTCGTTGACGTAGGTCCCGTTGGTCGATCCGCTGTCCTCGACCGTCAGCGACGTCCGCCATTCGTGACAAACCGGCAATGATGGCGAGACACGGTGACGTCGTTGAGGAAGATGTCGCTCTCCGGATGTCTCCCCACCGTTGTGTTCCCTTCACGAGCATGAATGTCATCCCGGTGCGCGGGCCCTTCTCGACGACTATGGCGTAACCGGAGAACCCCTCGACATGGGCTGCCTCGTCCGGGCTGAGCGGATGCTCGGCGCGATCGGCGAAGGGCACATAGACGACCGTGGGGTCAGTCTCGACCTCTACTTCAGGTTTGGGCTCGATCGGGGCCGGTGCCCTCGGGCTCGGTCATGACGCTCAGATGATAGAACCCTGCGGTCGGAACAGACCCGTGCCCTACTCGGTGAGATCTTTGTACGCGGCGGCATCGAGCAGACCCTCGACTCCAGATCCTCGCTGAGCTCGATCTCCACCAGCCAACCCTCGTCATAGGGGCTCGTGTTGACCAGCTCCGGCGTCTCGGCGACAGCGGTGTTGACGACGCCGATGGTTCCCGAGAAAGGGGCGTAGACCTCGCCAACCGATTTGGTGCTCTCGATCTCGACCACGAGGTCGTCCTTGGCGACCACCCGGCCACTCTCGGGCAGCTCCACGTAGACGACGTCGCCCAACTGATCTTGGGCGTAGTCCGTCATACCGATGCGGACGGTGCGGTCGCCGACCTTTCGCACCCACTCGTGCTCGTCGGTGTAACGGAGGTCTTCGGGAATCTGCATCAACGCTCCTGGGGGGTGCCGCTCGACTCTAACCCGGCCATCTTTCGCCGAGCGTCAAGCGTGTACTGAAACGCCGTGTACCAATACAGGACCAGACCCACCACCGAGCCCGCCCATGCCATGGGCAGGTCAGGTGTCTCGAGGAAAGGCACCGCCGCCATGTAGAACCAAGCGATCGACGAGTAGACCAGGAACGTGGCGATCTTGCCCAGCCTGCGGACCTCGAGGGTGCCATGACCCCTGGAGACGAGGACGCCGGCGAGCACGGCCATGTAGGCCTCCCTGATGCACGAGGGTCACTCCGATTGCCGGCGGGACGATGCCGGCGATGAGCCCGGCGACGACGGCGGAGAGGATCATCAGTCGGTCGGCCACCGGATCGAGGGCCTTGCCCAGCTTGCTCACCTGTCCGAGACGTCTGGCGAGGTACCCGTCGACCCAGTCGGTGGTGGCGATCACGGCGAAGAGGACAGTCGCCGCCGCCACGTTGTCGGCCCCGAGGAGGAGCCACCAGAAGACGGGGATCGCAGCGAGTCTCGTGAACGAGACCAGATTGGGGATGGTGACGATTCGGTCGGAGACCCGCTCTTCGGTCACCCGGCGAGAGTAGTTGTCAGTCGATCGGTCTCACGTCTCCGATGCCCCCCAGCCTCCCCTGCAGCCCACCCAGACTCCGCTCGATGTCGAACTCGACCCGATCGGAGCGGTACATCTCGGTGAGCTCGCTCGTGTAGAGCGGGAGGTAGGGGAGGTCGGTGGACAGCGTGGCCTCCATGTCCCAGAGGGCGTTGCGAGCCTCGTCGGTGCTCACCGCGGTCTCGTAGTCGGCGAGAGCCTCCATGAAAGCGCCACTGTCGTACCCGGTGTTGTTCATCTCGCCACCCGGGGTGAAGAAGGGCCGGTAGAAGCCGGGGAGCGCCGGATTTCCCAGGGTCCAGCCCAGCAGGTACATGTCGTAGTGGAGGGCTCCGTCGTCACCCGGGGTGAAGGCGAGGTCGACGACCGTGTCGAAATCGGTTTCGACCGGTCGCGCATCGAAACCAAGCACGGTCAGGGTCTCAGCGATCTCCGCGACATACTCGGGCCGAGCCGGATCGTAAGTGTCGCCTGGCGTGAGGATGGTCAGGGGCTGGGGTGTCTGTCCCTGGATGGTGAGCCCGGTTCCTGCCACCAGCGACCCGTCCGCAGCCACGGATGGCGTCTGCCCCCAGGCGTACCCGGCGGCCATCAGACCTGAGATGGCCTCCTGCAGACGTGTCGCCAGGTCACCACTGAACCGGGCCTGGTACGACCCGGCCTGCCTCCTCGTCGAACCACTGGAGGTTGCTCGACGGAACGAGTGACCATGCGACCTCGCCCGTCCGGGGGATGCGTTCGGCCAGGTCCTCACGGTCGACGAGGAGGGCCAAGCGCGGTGCGAAATGCGGTGGAGCTCATCGGTTGACGCGACAGGTTGAATCCGAGATAACGGATTCCGTTCGCCGGATTGGCGACGACCTCGACCCCCGGCTCCTCGTCCACCGCGGCAACCTGGTCGGGGGCGACTCCGTTCGGGCTGAGTATCGAATCGACCACGCCGTCCGCCACTGCGCCGACCAGCGCCGGCTCGTCGGAGAACACGTGGTACTCCACGCTGTCGAGCGCCGGTCGGCGTCGGGGTAACCCGGGTTTGCGGTGCTGACGATCAGCGCCTCGGACCACTCCGAGAGGGTCAGCGGACCGCCACTCACGTCTCTCTCGCCGGGCGTGGCGTAGAGCTCTTCGGCTGAGACACCGGTGGTGAGATCGGCCCACACGTGCCGCGGGCATGACCGGGGCGAGCCCGACTCCGTAGGGCCACACCGACAAGGTGGGCCGCTCGGAGAATTCGATCACAATCTCGTTTCCGTTGTGCGTCTCGATCGATTCGACCGCGGATGGGAACGCATCGGACCAGCTGCCCTCGAGCCCGAGGGACCGCACGACAGAGAAGGTGAAGGCCAGGTCGTCGGCGGTGACCGGGACACCGTCGCTCCACTCGAAGCGGTCGTCCATCTCGACCGTCACGTGCCACCCGTCGGCATCCCACACCGGTGTCACGTCGCCGGTCACCAGTTCGGGTGTCAGACCCCCGCTGACCGGGTCGAGGGAGAACAGGGTGGGTTTGGTGGGACCGAGGATGTATGAGTTCCATACGGAGGGCTGAGACCCGTAGTAGGCCCAGAAGTTGTCCGTGCTGATGCCGGAGAGCACGCCGATGCGATAGACGAAGGGCTCGGCGACGTCGCCGTCGGCGGGCGGTGCTCGCCGCCGCTGCTTCGCCGATCGTGGATGGAGTCGCCACCTCGATATCCGCCGGCGGCTCGTCCGTCGGATCCGACCTGGTGCGAGGGCGACCACGAGCAGTCCGAGGAGGACGACTGTGGCTCCAATTGTTCGAATGGCTCGGTCTCGCACACCAACCTCCCAAGGGGAAGATCGGCACGTGCCGGCAGCTCTTGACTTTCCTGTCTAGAGAAACGCCCCCAAGCGCTCGATGGCGGACTGCAGCGTCGTCTCGTCCTTGCAGAAAGCGAACCGCACCATTCCCGCCCCATGTCCTGGGTCGGAGTAGAAGGCGCTTGGCGGGATTGCCGCGACCCTGGCTTCGGTGGCCAGCCGACGGCAGAACTCGCGGTCGTCGCCGGCCTGAGGATGGCCTGCCATGAGGAAGTAGGTGCCATCAGGGAGGTAGACCTCGAACCCCGCCGCGTCGAGACCGCCCGCCAGGAGATCACGCTTCGCCCGATAGTCGTCACGCATGGACTGGTAGAACTCCGGCGCCCGCCCCCAAAGCGGCCACCGCACCATGCTGGACCGGTGTTGGCGTGGTGAAGGTGAGGAACTGGTGGGCGGCACGCAGGCCGGCGGTCAGGGACGGCCGGGGCGATCCCCCACCCCACCTTCCAACCGGTGAGCGAGAAGGTCTTGCCCAGTGATGAGAGCGTGATCGTCCGCTCCCACATGCCCGGGTAGGCGGCGAGACGGCGGTGGGTCCGCTATAGATCATCTCCTCGTAGACCTCGTCGCAGATTGCGATCACGTCGTGCTCGACACAGAGTTCTGAGATCAGCGTCAGCTCGGCATCGTCGAAGACCCTCCCGGTGGGATTGTGTGGGTTGTTGACGACGATCGCCTTGGTCCTCGGGCCGAAGACGGATCCCAATGCATCGGGGTCGAGAGCGAAGTCGGGGGCGGTGAGTGTCACGTACCTGGGAATGGCACCAGCGAGAGCGACATCGACCGGATACGCGTCGTAGAACGGCTCGATCAGCACGACCTCGTCACCGGGGTCGACCAACCCCAAGAACGTGGCGGCCAGCGCCTCGGTGCAACCCGCCGGTCACCGTGATCTCCGACGACGGGTCGAGCTCGCGCCCGAGCATCGGGCCATAGCGGTCGGCGATCGCCTGCCGCAGAGCGGGGATGCCCGGGCTGGGCGGATACTGGTCCTGACCACCGGCCGTCATCGATCGCGCCGCTGCCTCCTTGACGAAGTCGGCCCCATCCCAGTTGGGGAAGCCCTGACCGAGGTTGATGGCATCGTTCTCCAGGGCGAGCTGGGTCATCTCGGTGAAGATGGTCACCCCGAATGGGGCCAGACGTCGTGAGGTGGACATCGGCGGCGACAATACGGGTTGGCCTGCGCGCTGCGTCTACGATTGCCCGCTCACGGGCCGTGGCGCAGCTTGGTAGCGCGCTTGACTGGGGGTCAAGAGGTCGTGGGTTCAAATCCCGCCGGCCCGACTCAACTATCAGGGGAAACACCCCAACTGTGGCGAATGCCCCAGTTGAGTGGCCACGATCGACCCATCAGGGCGGCCAACTTCTCCACCGCTTCACGCTGCATCCCCGGCAACACCGAGCTGTAGATATCCATGGTCACAGCGATCGACGAGTCACCTAGACGCTCCTGGACGACCTTCGGATGCATTCCCTCCTTCAACAACGCTGTGGCGTGAGCGTGCCGCAACCCCTTGACATCGGTGTGAGGCAGGCCAGCCGTCTTCACCCGGGCGACAAACTCCCGGGTGATCATGTCAGGCCGGTGCGGGTCGCCGACCTGAAGACGTGGCCGATGTCGAGGTGCTGGCGGATGATTCGGTGATGTTGAGTAGAGCTGCCGCCTCCCGCCTTCTCGGGGTGAGTCTGTCGCACCTTGATCGGCAGGTTGCAGCCGGTGTGATCCCGTCGCTGACCATCGGCAGGCGGCGGCTCTTCTCCCGAACCGAACTCGAGAATTGGAGACCCAGCAGTGGCAAGAAGTGACAAAAATATTCCGTGACGGGCTTCAACGGAATCTCGCCGTGTCGTGGCCACCGGCCGAACGCATCGTCGACCGATACGGCTATGGCAAGGAAATAATCCCTGACCCGGACCACGGCTGGGGTGTCCCAAAGAGGGTCGCTAGTGCTGTGGTCAAGGCGTTCAAGGCTGAATGTCTCGCCGGCCAGCTCGGCTACCCGAAACTCCGCCCTTCGTCGGCTCCGTGTGACCCACAGACCGGCCAGGTTGTGAAGAAGGTGACAGAACCGGGCCGTGTCGACCGCAACGAACTTCAGCTCCGGCTCGCGGTGGCGTGGCCGCCAGCGGACAGGTTCATTTCGAAGTACGGCTTCGAGGGGGAGACGGAGCATGACACGGACAGTGGGTGGACTGTCAGCGAAGAGACGACAGCTGCGGTCGTCGATGCCCACCGGCAGGAGTTGGGGGGCCAGGCGCCGGCCGCCACTTTCAAACATGCCGGCTAAGGCTGGTCCGCCTCGACCGTGGCATCCGGTCGCCGGGAGTTTCTGATTAACGGACCCGCTCAGAACCCCGGTCAGAAGAAGCAACCCATAACCCAGAGGCGGAACATTCTCCAACGAGGGGACATCGCCATCCGAGTCGGCAACGGCAGCTTGTGTTTCACCCTCCGAACGGTCGGGTACAAGAGTTTGCCCAATTATTAGGAGGTAACCGTGGGTGTTTTGGTATGGCTGATTGTTGGCCTCATCGCTGGGTTAATCGCGAGAGCGCTTGTCCCTGGGGCCGACCCGATCGGTGTTTTGGGGACGATCGTTCTGGGTCTCATCGGCTCATTAGTCGGGGGGTTTCTAGGGAATCTGTTCTTGGACGGCGACTGGGACGTGACCGCCGCCGGGATCGTCGGGTCGATCATCGGCGCGATCCTCGCCCTGCTCGCCTATCGGGCAATGCGTAACTCGCGGACAGCTACCTAGCCCTATCGCCACCTGATGTAGGAAGGGCCCTCTCGGGGCCCTTCCTTTTGTTCGTCAGGCCCCTGGGAATCAAGCGAACCCCTCGTCGTTTGTGACGCGGGCTGATCGGGTATCCGCCTCGTGATGATGGCTGAACCGAGAGTGAGTAAGACGAGACGACTCGCCGGCTCTCAGGAAGTCGTTCGCTACCTGGTCTATTTTGAGAACAAACTCGAACCTGGGAAACGGCTCACAAGAGAGTTTCACAGCCGAAGGGAAGCCCCATAGGTTCGCAGGTCGAGTCAAGCGATAGCTTCTTTGGGCTTGGGGGAGATTCTTAGCTTGGACCTCTCCCCCATTGAGAAGGCTTCTATTCTTCGATCAGAGGTCGGCGCCGAAGTTTCAGGAATAAGGGGCGGGGTAATCCTGCCTTCTGTGAGCCACGAACTCTCTGTCGAACTCGACGATGCCTTTAAACTCGCGCTGGGCGAGGGTTCACGTCCTTGAGCGATCCAAGGCTGTGGCTCTACGACCGAGAGGGCGAGGACGCTCCCGTGCCGCTCGATTATTCCCGTGTGCCCGATCCCAGGGACGACCAACTTCTGTGGGCGGACGTCGACCTTGAAACCGCCGAAAGCCTGGGCGCCCTCTGGGACAAGCTCGGTGTCTCCGAGATCATCCCCAGACTCGCCGAGTCCGGTGATCGTCCGAGGGTGATTCGCCACACCGGTCTCACCCAACTGAACCTATACGCAGTAAGCGACGGCTCCGAATTCGAGCCGATGGCCCTCTACTGCCTAGTGGGGGCCAATTGGATTGTCACTCTGCATAAGGGTGAGCTTGACCTCGTTGATGAGTTCAACAAGCCGTTCTACGGCGACACACGCCTCGGCGAGCTCGATGGCCCCGCCTTTCTCTCCATCGTGCTCGACTGGCTGCTCGGCGGATACTTCGCTGTCATCGAGGAGTTGCAGGCCGATATCGATTACCTCGACGAGGATCTGTTAAAGCACTCACCGAAAGAGGTGACGGACGAAGTGATGTTCCTCCAGAAGTTGCAGGGACTGCGGCGGCGGGTCAGGGATCTCCGTCAAACCTTGAGTCTTCACCGAGACGTGTTCGCGCTCCTCAGTCACCCCGAGTCCCACACTGTCGTAGGTACGGATGCAGTCTCCAACTACGAGCGCCTGACGGAGCGGTTGCAGCTGGCTCTGGGCGATGTTGACACCACCCGGGAGATGATCGTCGGGTCTTTCGACATCTTCATGACCCGCACCGCTCAAGCGACAAACAACATAATGAAGCGCCTGACCCTTGTCTCGGTGCTGCTCCTGCCGGCCGGGGTGATCGCCGGGATCATGGGTATGAACTTCGACCTGGCGATATTCGACCGGCCATTGATGTTCTGGGTGACTCTTGGTGCAATTGCAGCCATTGCCTCCATAACCCTGGTTGTGGCCAAGCGACAGAAGTGGATCTGACGTGTCACCCCACGTCTTGACGGACCCCTTCGATCACCTCATTTCGACCGCCAGCAACCGCCCGCGACCGTGATTTGACCAGGCGCGCCTGCGATCTATCACCTGGATGGTTTGATCATGGCGTGTAAATGGGTAACGCCTGGCCACCTCGAAAGGAGTCAGATGAGTGAGGTAGTTGGATTGTTCGAGAGCCGCGAGATGGCGGAACGTGCCTTGGCAGAACTCGAATCGCTTGGGTATGACGCCGGCGAGATTGGCTTCGTCAACCGCTATAGGGACGGGTCGGGAGAGGTCGTCACCGATCCCGATTTCAACGTCGACACAGACGGGCCCAATAGGGGCGGCCCCGCCGACGAGGCCGCAAAGGGTGCTGGTGGCGGCGCCTTAGGAGGCGCTGCTGTTGGTGCAGGAGCAGGTCTTCTCGCCTCAGCGGGAATGCTTCTCGTGCCAGGGATCGGTCCATTCCTCGCTGCCGGAACCTTGGCCGGCACTCTGGGAGCCACCGCTGTGGGGGCAGCCGGAGGAGCCGTGGTCGGCGGCGCGGCAGGCGCCGTTTTCGGAGCAACTGAAGACGGAGACACCGCCGCCTACTACCGCGAAGGGGTCGACCGGGGTGATTCTCTGGTCACGGTCGACGTGATGCCTGGTCGCGAGCATGAGGTGGCCGAAGTGCTTCGTGATGGCGGCGCCACGAAGGTCGACTTCTACAGCGACAACGGCTGGGACTCCGCAGCAAATCGGTCAAGCTCCGAGCCATCCAGACGGCTTTAAAGCACGAATTTGCAAGTCCTAAAGGAGGAACGAGAGTTCCTGGCGGGAGCCCCCCTCGGGGGGCTCCCGCTTTGGTCCTGAGGAGTAGGGCGGCGCCTATCCAGCGCACCAGATGAGTCGGGTCGTCCCTGGTTGATCTGGTGACGTCGCCACACTTCGTTTCCAAGTCAATCGCCGGTGAGATCCCAAAGAAAGAACCCCTGGGACATCCAAGGGTTCTTTCTTTGTGGTCAGTGAAACCCTTGACGCCGGCATATTTCAGTCCCCGACTATTTGGTTTCGGCCGTTGCGGGTACTCAAGAAGCGGTACCATGGCTTGGCTCCTGTAGACCCTTGGACAGACTCGGGTGGAAAGGGTTTGTTGTGGACGAGACCCGTCGCGCTGCTAACTGTGCAGGCCATCAAGAACACTGACGGGACCGTCATCGTGCAGCTAAACGGCGAGATCGATGTTTCGTCGGGTCAGATTCTGATCGACGCCTTCCGGACAATCTCCGAGGAGCACATGCCAGACGTGATCCTGGATGCGACGGGCATCAGTTTCATGGATTCTGCCGGTGTCCACGCCCTGGTTGATGGCAAACGCATGATCCACGAGGGCGGAACCAACCTCATCTTGGTCCCATCCGCTCAGATGAGACGAGTTCTAGAACTCGCCTACCCCGGTCCCCTCTTCGCGGCGAGAGTCAAAACTCTCGAAGAAGCTCTGGCATTGATCCAATCCCTTCATGAGAACTTGGCCACTGAATCGGACACATCGGGCCATCCGTAACCCGTAGTCGAGAGTCCTGCTTCCCAGCACCGGCGAATGGCAAAGTGGTCCGGCTCAATATCGTTTGGTTCGTTGCAGGCATGGGAAAGAAACAATGCAATGAATCGGAGTTAGCTTTGGCAGTGGCAGTCCAGGATTTTCCACCTGATAGGGAGGCAGTGGCTGCCGTCCGAGAGCTGGTGTGCCAGGTCGCCGGCGTAGATCCAGATCATCCTGCTGTGCTCGTGGCCTCTGAACTCGCCACCAACGCGATCGTCCACGCTTCCACCCCCTATCGGGTGGTTGTCGAGACCAATGACGTGATCCGCATTGAAGTCTCAGATGAATCTCCACAACCCCCAACGCTCGAACCATCACCGGATCGCGGCCGGGGACTTCGAATGGTCGACAAGCTCAGCGCCGCGTGGGGAGCCTCACCATTCAACGGATACTGGAAGGTGGTGTGGGCTGAAATTCCTCTCAGCGGCGACTGGCCAACTCCGAGCTATTAAGTTGTTAATCCCGGGTACCAATGCCAGCCAAGAACGGGACAGGTTCGAGAGGCCCAGTCGGCACGATGGAGGGCCGTCGTTTTACGGCTAGCACTGAGCCCCCACGGCCGGAGTGGTCGAGCGCTGCAACCATTTTGCAACCCAACTACCCGTCACAGGCCACCACAGGCTGTGACAACGGGTCGCGGAATCGTAGGGATTCACTGACAATCCAGCACTAGCCGGCACCCGGCGGGATGTGCCTGGTTCGGTTTAGGTCCCTGTGGATCAATCCCGTGGAGGTTCAGGTCCTCTCACCCACACAAGGGAATCCCGGTGACTCATTTCCCCCGGAATCGGCTCCTTGTCCCTGTGGGTCACAGCTCACATCGCGTGAGTCCAAGGATGTTCGCTTCGGAGTCCTTGAACCATGCCACCTTCTCTCCGTCGGGCCCCTCTAGAACCCCGTCGACCGTTCGAAAGTCGTCGCCGAAGTCATAATCCTCAAAGACGACCCCCCGTGAACGCATCTCGGCTAGTGCCTCGTCGAAGTCGTTGACCACGAGCATGGCTGCCGTCGCCTGGTTCGTGCCAGCGAACTCTGACGGGTATAAGCCGAACTTGACGCCTCCAATGTCGTACAGCAGCCCGGCCCCGGGTGTTCTGTTGTCGGTTCGGCCCCCAGCTTGTCCGAGTACCAGGCCTTGGCTCGATCGATGTCCGAGGCCGGCAGAGAGGCTTGAAGTGTGAATTCCATCACACCTCCTTTCCCGTGAGAACCTACACCCCTCTGAGGTCGGGGACTTCGACGAACTATGACAAAGGGTGTGTAAATGGCCATTACAGGTCAGCGGTGGCCGCTTAGGGCTGTTTCCTGTACCGCCCGCCACCCCTTTTGGGACGACCCCAGTTGGGATTAGGTCCTTGTGGGAGCGATCCCGTGGTTCAAGTCCTCTCGCCCGCAAGTTTCTAGCCCTTCCCCAGATCCTCGGGAACGTGTCTGCAACCACGGAGCGGCAAGGGCGGGCCCAGTGGTGACGGAGTAACTGGAGCCGTCGGAAATGCCGCTCCGCCTGTCTCTACTCGGGGCTTGAGGATGGCTCAGACGTTTTGACCCCAGACCATCGAGACCGGGCCGTTTGGCCCTGGCTGTTGAGCAGCAGCTGACGAAAGATCGAGCGATGACTGTCATCGGCCTATTCGCACTGGTCGTCGGAGTCGGGATCGTCGGTCTATGGATCGTGTTGTTGGTCACACACCAGGTGCCCGAGATCGAGACAGGTGACCGAGCGATTCGGTTTCACATCACTGCCGAATTCCTGCTCGGAATCACGCTGATAATCGGCGGGTCGCTCCTTCTCCTGGGTGGGGAAGGGCACTCGGCCAGAATCCTGGCCGCCGCCGCTCTGGGAGGGATGGTCTATTCGACGGTGAACAGCTCCGGGTACTACGCCGCGAAAGCCAATTGGCCTGTCGTCGGGGCGTTCATCGTCCTGGCGGTGATCGGAATTCTCTGCGTCGGAATCCTGATGCTGCCCTGAGCTGGGTGTCCTGCCCAGAACCAAAAAGTCCTCGGGGCTCGTGGCTTCTCCCGCCTGGCCGTGACCCCGATCCCCTGGCTCCGGGCGAAACCCAAAGCCCTCGTGAGACATCAGCGGCGCCTGGCTTCTCGCCCGTGGCCGTCACTCGAATGTCGTTTCGCTAGCCGCAGCCGAGGATGTGCTCAGACATCAACTTGTAGACGTCGTTGATGGGAGCGTCTTTGTTGAATGAGAACTGCAGGGGACTATCCAATCCCCTCACCCACACCTTGAGCTCGGCGTCGTAGTCGAGGACACCACCTGCAGACTCCTTGGAGAACATCGTGATGTTGGAGTACGGCACGGACCGATAGTCGACCTTCTTGCCGGTCACCCCCTGACGGTCGATCGATATCAGCCGCCTATTGGTGAACACCAGCATGTCGCGGATGACGAAAGGCTCGCTCCACCCGTTCGCCGTTGGCCAGGAAGGGGGCCAATTCAAGAGCGACCTCCTCGGACGATACCGCCTGGTGTCTCCCGGCCAATGCGTCCGTGATTCCCATGCGTCTCCTTACTTCGCACACCCAACCTAGGCCGTGGCTGAGAGCGTCCGACGGTGCAGGTTTCCCAGCGGTTGATCCGGGCGACGTCGCCACAAACTTCGGAACCTGGTCAACCCCAAGCGAAAGCCCCCCAAACAGACCTTGCGCAACATGGCTAAGAGGTGGGCACGGGCCGTCACAACGATCCAACCGGGCCTGTGCGTCGTCGGCTCGTTCTTCGCCTCGGACAACACCTGTCCGCCGTCTATCGCTCGTCCAATAGACTGAGCAGCCTGGTTGTTGTGCTCCAACTTCGGATCGTCATCAGCTGGTACTCCGGCGTGCCGACGATGCTGCCCAACTTGGTCTGGGTTCGACGTGCGCTCAGACGCGTAAAATAGAGGACACCGGTCCCCGGCCAGACCTGGTCGACACCTTCCCGGACCTTGACCACTCGCATCGCCCGATTCGGGGAGAGCGGAGACTTGAGGAAGATCACGTCCGAGTGATAGAGGTCGGGCTCATCTCCAAAACCTTCCGGCGACCTGGCGACGAGGTTGCGCAATTGAAGATGTGATCGAACGACGACAACCAACTCGACGCCAAGGCGACGTTTGAGCATTACCTCCAGTTCTTCCTCGAGCGAGCCTCGAGCTGAGTCCGACTCGAATAACACGTTGCCCGACTGGAGGTAGGTCTTGGCATCGCGGTATCCCTCGGCTGAGAAGGCGTCCCGTAGGTCCGCCATCGCGATCAGGTTGCGGCCACCGACGTTTATACCGCGAAGCAACGCCACGAATCGGTTGGCTCTCATCGCACTCGACCGTACCACCACCGCATCGTTGGGACACTGAGCGGAACGGTTCCGACGCCGCCTAGGACGAATTGGATTCCCGGTGCCTCAGCGCGGCGTCGGCCATCATCTGCCTTGCGTACTCAGCCGCTGCCTCACCGGGTAACCGCCCTTTAGATGAGTGGTCGAGCGAGAAGAGCACCGCGGCCACCGCGTCGACCGTCTCCGATGAGATCCTCGAAGCCTGGGCGTAAAGGTCGGCCCCCATCGGCGCGGGCCTCGGCTGCGAGGTCGGCAGGACGACGACCGACGAAGCGAGCAGGTTCCCCGGAGATTGATACAGGTGACGTCGCCACAACTTCGGAACCTGGTCAACCCCAGGCGAAGGCCCCCCAACAGACCTTGCGCAACATCGCCAGTCTGGGGGCTTCGCTTTCGCTGGACCTGATGCGCACTATCCGCGCATTATCATCCTGGAAACTGAGCGGGACTGGCTGTGACCTGTTGGGACGGCAAGCGAGATAATCCCAGCAGCGCCGCCGTTCCACGTACGTGGTGACGGGATGATATCTGCTCGGATGGGTCTTGGTGGACTGGGGTCAGGAGGTTCGTGGGTTCGAATCCCGCCGGCCCGACCTTCAACCACCGAAGCCGAGGTTCTTCAGGGCAATCCTGAATCAGCGATTCAAGACTTGGACGTCTCGGGGCCGATGAACTCGAGTGGAGCCAGTCACCTCGACCCCCGGACTACCCAACTGCTGTGTGTGCGGGCGGTTGGCGTCCTTCCTCACGCCGATCGGCTTGATCTGCCCTACCCACGCACTCTTGGTCGCCATCCGCTTCGATTGGCTCCCGGTGCCCCTGACTGAGGCGTTGAGCGGGCCGATAATCGAGTTTGCCCGACCATCTGTGGGGGTACGTCAGTGGTGACGGAGCATTGAGACAACCGCTTCGCCGACAACGAACCGAAAGCCCCCGACCGCTAAGGACCGGGGGCTTTCGCAATTCGGATCAGGCTTTGGCCCCACCCGGCTTCAGAGCATCTCGTCCCGAGATTGCTCGGCACGAGATGCGCCGATGGCGGTGGTGACCTTCTTCTCCTCCTCGGGCGGGGGAAGCACGGCGGGAAGCCCCAACGACTGGATCCACAGCTCCCGAGCCCATCCCATCGTGTGATAGAGGTGCATGTCCTCTTCCTCCTCGACCTGCTCATAGGCCTCGGTGAGGATCTTCTTCTCTTCGCCAGTGGCCTTCTCGGCGACCCGGCCGATCAGTTCCCAGTTGGCGTGGTCCTTGGTCTCGGCGTCGACCACACATTCGGCTGCAACCAGCTGGGCGGCGACCTCGTCGCCGGACCGCTTGGCCATGTCCATGGCATGGATCAAGGCCTGAGCTTTGTGTCGCACCACCTCCCGGCCCGATGTCTCCGTCGACGGGTCGAGGTCCAGTCCGCTGAACACCTCTTGCACGATTCGAACGTGCTCTTCGGTCTCGGCGAGGTACTTCTCCCATTCGCTCCTGAGACCCGTCGTCCACGGCGCATGCGATCGCCGCCGGTAGACCTCCACGCCACCGAGCTCTGTCTCCAAGTGCCTGGTACAGCAATTCCTTCACCTGTGCGTCGTTCATCTCGACTCCTTTCTCTGCGTTAGGTGTGAATCTGACTACCCGCCCAGCCCCGGCGACAAACGAATAACGGTCATGTGTCTCGGTTCGACTCCACGTCAACCGGGTATCTGGCGCCTCATGGACCGCGAACACGATGTCTGAGCGGGGCTCCCCGTGGCTGACCGGGCATCCACCCCGTTTTCCCCCTCTTCAGTCGGCGATCTCCGCTGATGTAGTCGTCGTAGGAGGCGGTATCACCGGGCTGACCGCTGCTTACGTGCTCCAACGGCGCGGCTACGACGTGGTCGTCGTGGAAGCAGACCAGATCGGATCGGGGACCACCGGTGGCACCACCGCCAAGGTGACCTCTCAGCACGGAGTGATCTACTCAGATCTCATCGATCGCCACGGTCGTGAAGTTGCCTCCGCCTACGCGACAGCGAACCAGGATGCGGTGGATTTCATCCGCTCGACGGCCGGTGCGTCGGCGGTCGAGTGCGGTCTCGTCACCGCTTCGGCCTGCGTGTATGCCATTGGCGAAGAGGAACACGAGATCTTGGCCCGGGAATGTGACGTGGCCGTGTCGCTGGGCCTTCCTGCCCGAATGCGAGACGGCGCCGAGCTTCCCTTCCCTGTCGCGGGTGTGCTCGAGTTCACCGAGCAGGCTCACCTCCATCCGGTTCGCTACTGCCGTCTCTTGGCGACTGAGCTGGCGCGCCTCGGTGGTGCCGTGTTCGAGAACAGCCGGATCACCGATCTCGCCGAGGACGCTGACCATGTCGTCGTGTCCTCCGCCGACGGATCAGTGACCGCGGACCATGCCGTGGTGGCGACTCTCCTCCCCTTCATCGATCGCTCCGGTCTCTTCGCCAGGACCACGCCATGGCGGGCCTATGGCGTCGCGGGTCGGCTTCGCCGCCCCCCGCCAGGAGGGATGTACATCGGGGCCGGGTTCCCCGTCCGCTCTTTCCGACCGTGGCCCGACGGTGGCGAGACCGGGATCGTCTTCGTCGGTGAGAGTCACCACACCGGCGACGACACTGCCTCACCGGCGAGATGGGGCGCTCTGGAGCGATGGGCCCGCGAACACTTCGAAGTCGAGTCTTTCGACTATCGCTGGTCGGCTCAGGACTACGACACCCCAGACCTGCTCCCATTCGTCGGCCGCTCACCGTTGGCCAGGAGGACATACGTTGCAGCCGGATTCCGCAAGTGGGGCCTGAGCAACGGCACTGCCGGAGCCATGATGATCGCCGACCAGATTCAGGGAATCGCCAACCCACAGGTCGCCCTTTTCTCCCCCTCACGGTGGGGAGATGCCCGTGCCCTCGTGACGGTGGTGCGCGGGAACGCCGCAGTCGCAGCGAAGCTGACCGGTGACATCTTTCGTCACATTGGGGCTCAGGAAATCGCCGAGCTGGGGCTCGGGGAGGGTGGGCTCGTCCGTGTCGATGGCAGGAAGGCGGCCGCATATCGAAGTCCGGAGGGCGAGCTACACGCCTTGTCCCCCAGGTGCACGCATCTCGGCTGCATGGTCGCCTGGAACTCGGCGGAGAAGAGCTGGGACTGCGCTTGCCACGGCTCCCGGTTCGACATCGACGGTGCGATTCGCTCGGGGCCGGCTACCAGACCACTCGAGCCTTTCTCTCCGCAGCCCTGACGCGATCGCCGTCCCGGTATATTCGCCCGCGGGACCCCAAAACATGTACATCACAGCGCCCTCCACGATGATGGGCCTATCCGAGGAACCCCCCGGACGGGGCACCGAGTGGCGCTGGCCCGCCAATGGACTGAGCGGCAGGTTCGGGCTCTTCTTGCTCACGCTGTGCGTGTATGCCGCAGGGTCACAGATCGCCCTGCAGCTGATCGAGATCTCAGGGCTGTCCGGTGTGTTCTTCATCCCGGCAGGGATCACCGTGGCCTTCCTGCTCCGACTGCCCCGTCATCTCTGGTGGATCGTCCTCCTCGCCGCCGGCATGGCGGAAGCAGTCATGGACCTCGCATCAGGGCTCCCCGCCGATGCCACGATCGGGTTCGTCGCAGCCAACGTGGTCGAGCCGTTGGTCGGTGCCCTCGTGGTGGGTCGTTTGGTGAACCATCTCGACCTGAGCCGATTGCGGCATGTCTGGGCATTCTTCGTCGGCGCTGTGATCACCGGCCCGATCGTGGGCGCCATCCTCGGGGCCGGATCCGACCGCCTCCTCGGTGGCGACGATTTCGTGACGACGTTTCTCCAATGGTGGCTGGGCGATGCCCTGGGAGTCGTGGTCGTGGGCAGCGCCATCCTCGTCTGGGGCTCCAGTCCGGACCGTCGCTCGATGGTCTCAGGCCCGGGATCGCTGTTGCTGGGTGGGACCATCGGCATCCTGGGGATCCTCACCGTCAGCGACCTCCCACTCCAGTTTCTCGTCGTCATCGCCCTCGTCGTCGCCGGCGCACTGTTCGGCCCGCGTGCGGTGGCCGTGACATCCTTGCTGGCTGCAGCCGGCGTGGCCATGGAGCTCGTGCTGGACATCGGGATCCTCATGACCGGAGTACCTGACTACTCGGCCTTGATCGTCATCAAGCTGCAACTCGGTGTCTTCACCCTCACCGGGCTCGTCCTCGGCGCGGAAGCACAAGAACGTGAGCTCGCCGTAGCCCGGTCGCTCGAGGCAGACTCCGAGGCGAGGTTGGCGGATGCCGATCGTCATATAGAGCATCGGATTGCTGTCCGTCTCCAACGAGCACTGCTGCCCGAGATGCCGATCCGGCACCCGCTCATCTCCGTCGCCGCCAGATACGAGGCTGGTAGCGAGGCCATGGTGGTGGGAGGCGACTGGTATGACGTTTTCGATCTGCCCGGAGACCGGATCGGGATCACCGTTGGGGATGTCGTAGGCCATGGTCTCGAAGCGTCGGCCACCATGGGCCGCATGCGCACCGCGATTGCGGCCCTTGCCCGCACAACTGAGAGCCCCGCCGAGGTTCTCGCGTTTCTCGACGATTTCGCGGCGGGACCCAGTGGCTCTGAGTTTGCAACTGCTTGCTATGCGATCCTCGACCCTGCCACGGGGATGCTGACCCATTCCTCGGCCGGTCATCCCCCCCTGCTGGTGATCGACTCATCTGGCGCGACGAGGTGGCTAATGGGAGGCCGTTCCGCCCCGATCTACGGTGCGCCCGTGGCCCGATCCGAGAGCCAGGACCTGATCGAGCCCGGGTCGACCATCCTCGCCTATTCCGATGGTCTGTTCGAGCGCCGTGGCGAGGATCTCCAGGTCGGCATGGCGAGGCTCGAGGCGGCGCTCCGCCGTTCTCATGGTGAAGCCCCCAAGGATGTCTGTGCCCAGGTTTTGATGGCAATGCAGACCAGTGATTACTGGCTCGATGACGTGGTGGTCCTGGCCGTGCGCTACGAGACTTCCAGGTCAGACGTCGGTGGCGACGAACCTGGGGGCGAGGAGCTCGACGAGGCCGCTGATCTCAAAGAAGAGACGAAGCCGCTCGGGGAGGACGATGGACAAACTGACGCCGTCGTCGACGAGGCGCTGATGGGCCGTCACCAATAGGCTGACTCCGACCGAGTCGATGAAGGTCACACCGCTCATGTCGAGGACGAAGACATCTCCATCGTGATCCGCCCTCGCTGACAGGATCTTGTCACGTAGAGCTCCTGCCGTCAGCAGGTCGAGCTCACCCTGGTACACGATCGATTTTGCTCCCGCCGGAGCGAACCTGGACACGGGGTCCGACGATTCCCGACTGGCAGTGGCGAAGTAGTCGGTCCAACTCATGGGAGGCAGGCCATCGTCGATCTGACGGGAGAACTCCCCGAGGAACCAGCGACGAAATGCGACGAGGTCATCCGGTGTTGCCAGAGTCAACAGCGTCTCCCCGCTCCGGCAGAATTCATCCACCTTGTCGAGCATGTTCCCCAGCTCACGCGAGGCCCCCGCCACCGCCGGAGGAACATGGAACACGAGATCGACCTCGTCCTCGCCTCTCTCCGCGGCCGCGTGGAGCTCGGCCCAGGTCTCATCTCCGACCCCTCCGAACCTGGCGCCTATCTCATTGACCAGATCCTCGAGCTGATGAGGCACCGAATCATCGCTGAGCCCTGCCTTGAGGATGTCGAACTCCCGTTGAATCGCCTCTTGATGAACCGATGCTCTCTGCCAGACCGAGGTCGGGACGCGGATGAGGTAGACGTCGACCAACGATGCTTGATCGGTCAACTCGCCTCCCGCTCTCGCTCCAGTTCGAACCACACGGTCTTCCCCGTGTCCTGCACCGACACCCCCCACTTGTCGGACATTGCCTCGATGATGTGGAGACCCCTCCCCGTGGCGGCGGAGCTTCCGTAGGAACGCTTGACCGGCAGTGCCCCTGAGTTATCCGTGACTTCCACTCTGATGGAGCCCTCACCGTGGGTCACCTTGACAGTGAATGAGGTGCCGGCATGAAGGATGGCATTCGTCACGACTTCGGACACGATGGTGGCCAGGCGAAGATTCTCGTCTGCGTCATCGCTGCCACCGGTCTCGAGGACGAAGTGGCGGGCTTCCGGCGCGGACTGGGGCTCTGGCGGAAACCGGCGCTCCATCAGAGGCTGTGCTTCATGATCGCCTGTCGTTCGCGCCATGGGTCACGCCGATGATAGACGTGGGCCCTCTCGCCGATGGCTCGTGACGACCCGCCACGCACCGTGGTAGATGCTTCACACTGTACGGCGACGAGGTTAGGTTGAAGGCTCGGGTCGGATGCCTTTGCCCCCAATTTCCGACTCGAGAGCGGGCACAAATCAGGGAACGCCGCAGCCTTTCGCCCCCAAAACGGCGTTCCCTGGCCCGCAGCTGACTAATCGGCGACGAGGTCTGCTGACCCGCTGATCCGAGAGTGATGGCGATCCCAAAGCCAGGCGACAGCAAACGAGCAGACGAAGGTCAGGATCAGCAGGCCGCCGTTTAGCTCTCGAGGCCATGCCCCCGTCACGAGGGACCAGAGCGCGCTCGCAGCCAACCAGCCAGAGAATCCGATGACGGCGTTGGTCAGGAGGGAGTGATCCTCCCGTCCGCCGGCGGCGACGGCGCTGGCGAATCCCCCGGTGAAGCTGGCGAGGGCGAACACCGGCAGAAATATCACGATCCCGGCCGAACAGCCTCCGCTTCAGGTAATGCGTTGCCAGACCCAAACCAGGCCCTCCACGAGACGCCACCCCAGGTAGAGGACGGCCAGGACGATGGTCAGTTTGAAGGTGAACGGAGCGCGGATCTCGTCCTGATCCTGGTGTTCCTCGGTCATCGCTCGGCGCGCTTGCGGGTCACGAGGTGAATCGGGCTTCCGGTGAAGTCGTAGGCGCCGCGGAGACGGTTCTCGATGAAGCGGAGGTAGTCGTCACCCAATTCGCCGCCGGAGACGAATAGCACGAAGGTGGGTGGCGACGTTCCCGCCTGGACCGCATATTGCAGTTTCGGACGGCGACCCTTTCGCACCGGAGGCGGATGGGCGGCCGACCATTCCCGGATGTCCCTGTTCAGCTTCCCGGTGGGGACCCGGCTCTCCCTGGTCGCCCCGACCGCCTCCAGGGCGGCGCCGAGGCGACCCACCCTGGCGCCGGTAAGTGCCGACATGCGCAACACCGGGGCCCAGCCGATGAAGGAGAAGCGATCGGGCAGCGACCGCTCGGTGAGCTCTCGCTGCTCCTCGTCGAGCGCATCCCATTTGTTCAGCACGACGATGATCCCTGCTCCGGCTTCGACGATCTCACTGGCGATGCGCTGGTCCTGGTGGGTGACCCCCTCGGTGGCGTCGACCATCAGGATGGCGATGTCGGCACGCTGCAACGCCTCTCGGGCACGGATCACCGCGTAGAAGTCGGCATCCTCACTTATCTGCGGCTTGCGCCGGATGCCGGCGGTGTCGACCAGCCGATACACGTTCCCGTCGATTTCGACATCGACATCGATCGGATCGCGGGTCGTGCCGGGCACGGCCGACACGATCACCCTCTCCTCGCCGGCCAAACGGTTGAGCAGGGTCGACTTGCCCGAATTGGGGCGGCCGACGATGGCCACCCTGGGCATGTCAGGTCCTGTCTCCCGCTCCTCGGCCTCGGGAAACGCAGCCACGACCACATCGAGGAGATCTCCCACCCCTTTGCCGTGGTAGGCGCTGACCGGATGCGGTTCGCCGAGACCCAGTTTCCAGAACCGGTCGATCTCCCGCTCCATGGCGTTGTCGTCGATCTTGTTGACGGCCAATACCACCGGCATCCCTGCCCCCCGCAGGATTCCGATCACTCCGGTGTCGTCGTCGGTGAGATCGGTCGTGCCGTCGACCACCAGGATCACGACGTCGGCGCCCGACACCGCTCCCTCCGCTTGCTGGCGGATCGACATGTTGAGATCGCCATCGGGCTTGACCTCCCATCCCCCGGTGTCCACCAGGATGAATTCGCGTCCCGCCCAATCCGCATCGAACTGCCGACGGTCACGGGTGACCCCGGACATCTCCTCGACCACCGCCGCACCGCGACCCGAGGATCCGGTTGACCAGGGTCGACTTGCCCACGTTGGGCCGGCCCACCACGGCGACGACGGGGAGGGCGCTCATCCAGTGCTCAGGCGCTGATCAGGTCGAGGGCTTCGGTCGCCGTCCATTCGCGGTCACGCTCCAGGAGCGATTCGCCCGCCCGGGCTTGGAGGCAGTGACCCCGGCTTCGACCAAGGTCTGGAGTGTCGTCACGAAAGCACGGAGCTGGGCGGGAGCGGGAAGTACTCCTCCTCCTCGGTCGACGGACCAGAGCTCGAACCCTCGGGCCGGGGCGAGACGGTCGATGACCTCCTGGACGAGATGGTCGGGCGCCGAGGCGCCGGCGGTGACACCGACGGCTTCGCACTCCTTCCAGCCACTCGGGGCGGATGTCGTCGGCTGAGTCGATCCGGTGGGCGGCGACGCCGTTCTCGATGGCGACACCCGCACCAGGGCCTGGGTGTTCGACGAGTTGTGCGAGCCGACGACGAGGATCAGGTCACACTCCGCAGACAGCTGGTTCACCGCCTCCTGGCGATTGGTGGTGGCGTAACAGAGGTCCGATTTCCGTGCCGTCTTCAGATCGGGGAATCGAGCCGAGGCGTCGTCCATGACCTGTTGCCACTCATAGAGACCCAGCGTGGTCTGGGCCACCAGGGCCACCTTCTCGGCGTCGGCCGGCTGGAACTCGCCGAGACCTCGTTCCGGCTCGACGAGGGTTATCGAGTCCGGGGCCTCGGCCACGGTGCCCACTGCCTCGTCGTGTCCCTCGTGGCCGATGTAGATGATGTCGTAGCCCTTGCCGTGACATCATCTTCACCTCGTGATGCACCTTGGTGACCAGGGGGCACACCGCGTCGATCACGACTGCGGCACGGTCCGGCCGCGGCGGCCACCACCTCCGGCGCCGAGCCGTGGGCGGACAACATGATCGGAGCCCCTTCCGGCACCTCGGCGATGTCGTTGACGAAGACCACTCCGACCCGTTCGAACGCCTTGACCACCCACTCGTTGTGGACGATCTCGTGATAGCAGTAGACAGGCCCGTCGAAGATCCTGGTCATCCAGGTCAGGGCCTTGATCGCCATCTCGACACCGGCGCAGAAGCCACGCGGCTCGGCAAGGAGCACGCGTTCAACTGTCATCTCAGCACATGGTAGGTGGCATGCGCAGAATCAGGACTTCGCCCGAATCAGGGCGAGCATCCGGGCGACCACCTGCGTCGAAGGTGAACTCGGAGGTGTCGACCACCACCGCACCGTCGGGGACGATCAACGGTGAGGCGGCCTGATCGAGTCGAAATGGTCCCTCCGATTGATGTCGGCGAGGACATCCTCGAAGTTCTCCCCGGTCTCCCCCGCCCGACGAGCGGCACGTACCTCTGGCGCGGCGTCGAGGAAGATCTTCAGGTCGCATCGGGGAAGACGACCGACCCGATGTCCCGACCTTCGACCACACCCCGGCTTCGACCTTCTCGTCGACCCAGTCCCGCTGCATCTCGACCAGGTGCGCCCGCACCTCCGGATGCGCCGAGACCGCCGAAACCGCGGTGGTGACGTCGTCTTGGCGAATCTCCTCGGAGACGTCGGCCCCGTCGAGAAACATCCTCCCCTCCTCCTGACCCAGGTCCAGACCCGCTGCGATTCTCGAGACGGACCGGCCGATCGGTGGGGTCCACACCCGCACGCAGTACCGCCAGAGTGACGGCTCGATAGAAGGCTCCAGTGTCGAGATGGGGAAGACCTGCGCCTTTGGCCACCGCCTGGCTGACCGTGCTCTTGCCCGTCCCACTCGGCCCGTCAACGGTGACGATCAGCGGAGGAGCGAGTGGGGACACGAGCCGGGAGCTTAGAGCCGTGCAGGAGAGTCCCCGGCTCCGGAGGGGTTGTCCGACTTGGGGGGAATTCGGACAATGGGGGCGAAGTCGGAGACCGGGGCCCTCCCGCCGGGTGAAACATAGTTAGCTCGCTGCCGGTCTGCCGACTTATGCGTCGAGAAGGTCGAGCAGGTCCCAGAACTGGGGCCAGGTCTTGTCCACCACCCCCGGGTTGTCGATCACGACTCCGGGAACCCGGGTGCCGGCAATGGCCATCGCCATGGCGATCCGATGATCGCCATGCGGATCGACCAAGGCCCCCTCCAGTCGTCCGGGCGCCACGATGAGGCTGTCGCCTTCCACTCGTGAAGAACCGCCGATTCGCGTGATCTCGGAGTGAATCGCGGAGAGACGATCCGACTCCTTGTGACGCAGGGAGCCCAGTCCGGATATGCGGGAAGGCCCATCGGCGAAGAGGCAGACAACGGCCACCGCCAGCGACGCATCCGGAGAGGCCGCCATGTCGACCTCGACGGCGGCCAGGGGATGGTCGGGGCCCACGACGACGGTTCGATCCTCGTGCCGGTCCACATGACATCCCATCATCTCGAGGATCCCGGCCATGGCGGTGTCGGGCTGGAGCGAGCCGAACCCCAGGCCTTCCACGACCACTCGTCCCCCGGTGACCGCGGCGATGCCCATCGGGTAGACGGCGGCGGAGGCGTCGGGCTCGATCAGGACATCGGTCGGCTCGTACCCGGCGTTGGCGATGTCGTAGCCGGTGACCGTCCTATCGAGCAGGGCACCGAACCTCCCCATCGTGGCCGCGGTCAGGTCGAGGTAGCCCTGCGAGCCGTCGAGCCCGGTGACCTCGAGCATGCAGGCCTCGTGCATGATCGGGGCGACCAGCATCACCGCGGTGGCGAACTGTGAGCTGAGAGAGCAGTCGACTGCGATGGGCCCGCCCCAGAGGCGCCCGCGCCCGGTGACCTCGAGCGGGATCGAGTCATCACTCACCGCGACGCCCTGATTGCGGAGGACGTCGACGATCCCAGCCATCGGGCGTTCGGGGAGCCTGCCCCTTCCGGTTATTCGCGTGGTCCCGTCCAGCGAGCCGGCCATGGCGATGAGGATCCGGGCAGAGAGCCCCGATTCGTGTGCATCGAGCGGGCTCGGAGAGGGCTCGAGACGTCCCCCTCGCCCGTCCACGGACCAGGGCTCGGTGTCGGTGCCCACGGCGATTCCCAGGAGACGGAGCGCTCCCGCCATCGCTGCCGTGTCGTCCGCTCGGAGGGGCGAGTAGAGATGGGAGCGTCCCGCTGCGAGTGCCGCGGCGGTCAGGGCCCGTATCGTCTCCGACTTCGAGCCGGGGGGCCGGATCACGGCATCGATAGGAGCCTCGAGCACCCGTACCTCGCGAGGAGCGGTGCTCAAGGCTGCCCCAGGAGACGATGGATCTCGGTGGCGGTCAGGCGTCTCGACTCCCCTGGCTTCAACGATGGGTCGCTGAGGGAGCCGATGGCCGTGCGCACCAACCTCGTCACCTCGTGTCCCAGCGTGGAGAACATCCGTCTCACTTCGCGGTTGCGACCTTCGACCATCACCACCTCGACCAGGGTACGGTCGGGTCTGGCGTCGACGACGCGGGCCGACTCGGCGCGTGCGGGGCCATCCTCCAACTGCACCCCCTCGGTGAGTGCCCGGATCACCCCCTGGCCGGGCCGTCCGGTCACCTCGGCCAGGTACTTCTTGGTGATCCCGAAACCGGGGTGCGTCACCCGATTGGTCAGCTCTCCATCGTTGGAGACCAGGATCAGGCCCTCGGAGTCGGCATCGAGACGCCCCACGGGGTAGAGACGGTGCTCAGACGGCACCAGGTCCACCACGGTTTGCCGCCCTCGGTCATCGTCGGCGGTGCTGATCACCCCGACCGGCTTGTACAGGAGATGCGTCTCCAGGTCGGCGGCCACCGGAATCGGCGCTCCGTCGACGGTGAGCACGTCGATCTCCGGGTCGACCCGGTCCCCCATGACCACGGAGCGACCGTTGAGGAGCACCCGTCCCGCCTCCATCGCCTCCTCGGCGGCGCGTCGGGACATCAGGCCAGAGTGGGCGATCGCCTTCTGGATGCGGATCCGCTCCGCCATCGCTCAGTCGGCACCGGGGCGGAGCGACTCCTCGAGTGTGTCCACGAAGCCGGCCGGTGGGACGTGATCGGCGAGAGGAGGGAGCTCGGCGAGGTCGTTGAGACCCATCTTCTCCAGGAAGAGCTCACTGGTGCGATAGACGGCCGGATTCCCGGGGAGATTGAGACGCTCCTTCTCTTCGATGAAGCCGAGACGCTCGAGGGTGCGCACGGCCGAGTCGGAGTCGACACCGCGGATCTCGGCGACCTGGCTCCGCGACACCGGCTGCCGATAGGCGATCACGGCGAGGGTCTCCATGGCGGCCGACGACAGCTTCCGATTCGTCGCCGATGCGGAGAATCGCTCCAGGTAGGGGTAGGCATCGGGGTGGCTGTAGAGACGCCAGCCTCCGGCGACCGATCTCAGGACCAGACCGGCCTCACGTGACTCCAGCTCGGTGCCGAGCTCGGCCAGCAGCTCCTCGACCCGCGCTGCCGGCATCTCCAGGACTTCCGCGAGCTCGCCCGTCGGAACCGGGTGCTCGGTGACGAACAGCACCGCTTCCAGAGCAGCGAGATCTCTCATGACGCCCACTCCGAGGTCAGATCGATCGAGCCCTCGGCACGTCGCCGCACCTCGATGGCGGCGGTCCAGTCGGTCTGTGAGACCTCGATCATCCCCCATCGAGCCATCTCGAGGAGAGCCAGGAAGTAGGCCGCCACCTCTACCGGGCGACGACAGTGCTCGGTGAGATCCTCGAACGACGCAACGGTTTCGAGACGGAGTCGTTCCCGCATGTCGTCGATGGCCAGCTCGACACTGGGGAGGTCGAGGTCGAGATGATCGAGATCCGGCTCCAGTGCACTGCGGGCGAAGACCTTGCCGGCGAGAGCCGCCAGCTCTTCGGGGGTCGCCGGGATGTCGATTTCGGGGGCAGGAGCAGTGATTCGCTGATCGAGACCGGAGATCCGGGGGACGTAACGGTTGCCGTCCTGGAGCCGGCGACGGATCACCGCGGCGACGTCCTTGAAGGTGACCGAGGCCAGCAGACGGGAGAGGAGCCGATCCCGCTCCTCGGCGAGGGCCAGCTCGTCGTCGAGATCGAAGTCGGAGCGAGTGGGGAGGAGGGAGTGCGCCTTCAACTGGACCAGCGTCGCCGCGATGAGCAGGAACTCCGAGGTGACGTCGAGGTCCATCTCACGCATGTCGTCGAGGAACGACAGGTACTCGCCGACCACACCGGTGAGGCCCACGGCGGTGATCTCGACCTGATGCTTGGTTATGAGCTGGAGCAACAGGTCGAGTGGCCCCTCGAAGACTGTGGTCCGGACGTGGAACGTCATGGCCTGTCGAGGTTATCGGCCCACAAATCCCTATCGCCGTCTTTGTGGCTGGTCGGCTGACGTGAGCAGTTCCCATGCTGCCTCGTCGATGGTCTGTGGCCGCTCCCGGTGATGATGGAGGGCGAAGTCGATCGCAACCGACGGGGCCCGGGCGGCGCCGAGCTCCCGGGCCCCGATCACTCCATGATCGCGATATGACCCTCATACGCTCGGTCAGGGGAAGACGCGTGAGGATCAGCACCGAGGCGAGCGATCGGCCGACGATGCCCAACCGGGCATGTCGCTTGCCGATGTCGTGGAGCAACGCCGCCACGACCAAGTCGTGATCGGAGACTCCTGACCCGATCACGGTCAGCGCAGCCTCATAGCCATGACGTTGGTCGGCAGGAGACTGATCGAAGAAGAGCTCGGCGAGAACCGGGCTCAGCCAGATGTCGACGGCGACACGTTCGGCATCGTCGAGGGGACGGGACAGGAGCACGTCGAAGAAGCGGGCAACGAGATGAGCGGGCGAGCCCGGCAACTCAGTTGCGGGTCTTCGTCTTGCAGGCGACACACATGACGGAGACCGGTCTGAACTCGAGCCGGTCGGCCCCGATCTCCTCACCGCAGACGTCGCAGATCCCGTAGGTGCCGGCGGCGATGTGGGCCAGCGCCCTGTCTACGTCCTCGACCTGGCTCTTCAGGGAATCGACCAACCCGAGGACCTCGGTCCGCTCCGCGGTGATCGACGCGGCGTCGGCGAAGCTGCCACCGAAGTCGATGTCGGCGCTGAGGTCGCCAGACTCGGCGGCGCCGAGCTCGGACAGCTGGTGGACGAGCCGCTCTCGTTCTTCTCTGAGAACTTTCTCTGCTTTGGCGATGTCGAGCGCCATTACCTACTCCTTGGGTGTGCCTCGACGTAGATCTCCATTACGTGGGCAGGGCTGACCCGTGTGTAGACCTGGGTGGTGCTGATCGTAGCGTGGCCCAGCATCTCTTGGACGGTCCTTAGGTCTGCACCTGCCTCCACCATGTGCGTCGCCGCCGAGTGACGAAGCACGTGTGGGGACACTCTTCCCGGTTCTATGTCGGCCGAAACCGCGTACTTCTTGACGATGTCGAAGGCACCCTGCCTGCTGAGCCGACGCCCGCGCCGGTTGATGAAGAGCGGATCGCCGGTGACGTCGCGGCGGATCATCGACAGACGGTCGGGCAGCCACTCGCTGAATCGCCTCGATCGCCTTGCCTCCGAGAGGCACCACCCTCTGCTTGGCCCCCTTTCCGGTCACGATCGCGATCCGGTCGACCAGGTCGATGTGCCCGAGGTCGACGCCCACCGCCTCGGAGACACGGGCACCGGTGCCGTAGAGAAACTCGAGCAACGCACGATCTCGCCGGGCGGGGGCGTTGCTCGACCCCGGGGCTTCGACCAGAGCGACCGCCTCGTCGATGGTCAAGGCTTTGGGGAACGGATCTGGGCGTCGTGGCGACCCGATCAGGGCGGTGGGGTCGGTGGTCCTCATTCCCTCGAGCACCAGGAATCGGTGCAGGCCCCTCACCGAGGCGACTTTGCGGGCAACGGTGGCGTCGGCGAGGCGGCGTCTGCGGAGATCGGCGACGAACTCGCTGATCTCGGCCTCAGATGTCTCCCTGCCGTCGAGAAACGCCAGGTACTCACCGAGATCCCGTGTGTAGGCGGCGATGGTGTTGGCAGCCAGGCCTCGCTCCACCCGCAGGGCCACGAGGTACTCCTCGACTCCCGTCTCCAGCGACGGGTGGGAGGGGCTCAAAGTGCGGCGAGAGCCTCCATCGCCGGCACATGTGAGGTGCCGAGGCTCTCGGCCACAGCCGGGTGACAGATCTTGTCCCCCACCATGTTGATGCCCTGGGTCAGCTCCGGGATGACGGGCCAGAGCCGTCGCGACCCCGTCGTCGGCCATCATCACGGCGTAGCGAAGGGTCGCATTGGTCAGCGCATAGGTCGAGGTGTGGGGCACGGCGCCGGGGATGTTGCCCACCGCGTAGTGCAGCACATCGTGGACCTCGTACACCGGGTCGGAATGGGTCGTCTCCCGCGATGTCGCGAAGCACCCGCCCTGGTCGATCGCCACGTCGACCAGCACGGCGCCGCGCTTCATCGACTTGACCATCTCCTCGGTGACCAGCTTCGGTGCCGACGCCCCCGGGACGAGAACCGTCCCGATGACGAGATCCGCGCTCACCACCTGCTCCTCCAACGTCAACCGGTTGCGAGTTGAGGGTCACCGCCCTCCCCTGATAGAGCGAGTCGAGCCAGCGGAGCTTGTTGAGATCGGTGTCGAGCACGACCACCTCCGCCTGCATTCCGATGGCGATCGCCGCGGCGTTCGATCCGGCGATGCCACCGCCGATCACCACCACCTTTCCCGGGGCCACTCCGGTGACGCCCCCGAGCAGGATGCCCCGGCCGCCCTGGGGCTTCTCCAGGAAGTAGGCACCAGCCTGGGTCGCCATGCGGCCGGCGATCTCTGACATGGGGGCGAGCAGCGGCAGGGAACGGTCGGGCATCTGCACGGTCTCGTAGGCGATGGCGATGATCCCGCGTCCTGCGAGCCCGGCGGCGAGGGCCGGGTAGGCAGCGAGATGGAGATAAGTGAAGAGGATCTGGCCTTCGTGGAACATGTCCACCTCGACCGGCTGGGGCTCCTTGACCTTGAGCACCATCTCGGCGTCGTCGAAGACCGCCTGCGCGTTGTCCACGATCACAGCACCCTGCGCCTCGTACTCGGCGTCGTGGATGGTCGAGCCGTCGCCGGCTCCTCTCTCGACCAGAACGCGATGGCCCCGGTCGGTCAGCTCACGCACCCCGATCGGGGTGATGGCTACGCGGTGCTCTTCGGTCTTGATCTCTCGGGGAACTCCGACGATCAAGTGATCACGCTGCTTTCGGGAGACTCGATGACTACCGGGATCTCGGCGCGTCGGGCCGCGGCTGCCTCCACGAGACCGACGAAGAGAGGATGCGGGGCGTCGGGTCGGGAGCGAAACTCCGGATGGGCTTGGGTCGCCACGAAGAACGGGTGGTCGATCAACTCGATGTACTCCACGAGGTTGTCGTCGGGTGACAGCCCGGAGAGCCTCATCCCGTTGTTCTCCAGATCCTTCCGGTAACGGTTGTTGACCTCCCACCGGTGACGGTGTCGTTCGTAGACCAGCTCCTTGCCGTACAACGACCGAACCCGTGACCCTTCGGCGAGCTTGGCGGCGTAGAGACCGAGGCGCATCGTGCCTCCCATGTCCTCGACGTCTTCCTGGCTCGCCATGAGGTCGATCACGGGATCAGGAGTCGACGGGTCGAACTCGGTGCTGTTGGCGTCGGTGAGACCGAGCACGGATCGGGCGAACTCGATGACGGCGCACTGCAAGCCGAGACACAGGCCGAGCAGGGGCACGTCGTTCTCCCGCGCGTAGCGGATCGCCTGGATCTTGCCCTCGACCCCCCGGTAGCCGAATCCGCCGGGGATGACGATCCCGTCGAGGTCTTCCAGGTACGAGTCGGAGAGCAGGCCGGTGAGCTCGTCGGACGGAATCCAGCGGAGGTCGAGACGAAGACCCTGCGATGCGGCGCCATGACGCAGCGACTCCACCACCGACAGATAGGCGTCGGGGAGGTCGACGTACTTGCCGATGATGCCGATCGTGACCTCGTCGCGCGCCGACATGGCCATCTCGACCATCGCCTTCCACGACTCCAGATTCGGCGGGCCGGTGACGAGACCGAGACGATCGCACACCACATCGTCGAGCCCACCGTTGTTGAGCACCAGAGGAACTGCGTAGATGTCGCTCGAGTCGGGTGCGGCGATCACCGCACGTGGCTCCACGTCGCAGAAGAGACTGATCTTCTTCCGCACCGAGTCGTCGATCTCCCGGTCGGAGCGAACGATGATCACATCGGGGTGGATCCCCTTCGACCGCAGTTCGGCCACCGAGTGTTGCGTCGGCTTGGTCTTGAGCTCCTCGGACGTGGCGATGTATGGCACCAACGTCACGTGGACGAACATCACATTGGACCTGCCGATGTCGTTCCCGA
Source organism: uncultured bacterium (assembly GCA_963751005.1). Taxonomy (GTDB): domain Bacteria; phylum Actinomycetota; class Acidimicrobiia; order Spongiisociales; family ZC4RG35; genus JANQRA01. The sequence continues at coordinate 1,577,089 of CAVVSY010000004.1, read as the reverse complement.
ACTGACGGATGGCCTCGAGGAACGGAAGGCTCTCGATGTCGCCGACCGTCCCACCCACTTCGGTGATGACCACGTCGACGTCCTGGTCTCCCACCCGGCGCACACGCTCCTTGATCTCGTTGGTGATGTGAGGGATCACCTGGACCGTGTCGCCGAGGTAGTCCCCGCGACGCTCTTTCTGGATGACCGACAGGTACACCGACCCGGAGGTGACGTTCGACGTTCGCCTCAGGTTCTCCCCGGTGAACCGCTCGTAGTGACCGAGATCGAGATCCGTCTCGCCCCCATCATCGGTGACGAAGACCTCGCCATGCTGGAACGGGTTCATCGTGCCCGGGTCTACGTTGATGTAGGGGTCGAGCTTCTGGTTGACGACCCTCAGCCCGCGCGCCTTGAGCAGCCGGCCCAACGAGGCCGCGGCGATTCCCTTGCCGAGACTGGAGACGACACCACCGGTCACGAAGACGTATTTGGTGGGGTCGGAGGAGGGAGCCTGGTCGGTCGCCAGCTCCGCTGTTGCTGAGTCCGGAGAAGCTGGCTCCGGAGGAAAGAGTGGCCCGTCCATGACGGAATGCCAGAGTAGCACCCGCCGCTGCCCTCGCCACGGTTCAAGACCCGTTCTGTGAGTCGTTTCGTCCAGATTCCGGACAGAAACCACTCACAGAACAGTTGGCGCGAGGCTCAATGGGGACTGGTCGTGGCCGATTCCAGGAGCTCGGCGGCGGCGGTGCGGCCCGCGCTGCTCTCGGGTTGGCCGGCGAGCATCCGGGTGAGCTCGGTGACCCGATCGTCGCCGACCAGCAGCCTGGCGTGGGCGACACCCTCGGCGTCACGCTCCACGGCGTAGTGGGTGTCGGCGTGGGCTGCGACCTGGGCGAGATGGGTGACACACAACACTTGCTGGCCCGAGGCCAGCTCGGCGAGCTTCGCCCCCATGGCCAGGGCGGTCTTGCCCCCGATCCCGGTATCGACCTCGTCGAACACGAGCGTGGTTGCCGACCCGCTCCGCACCGCCAGCCGGAGGGCGAGCACCAGTCTGGAGAGCTCGCCACCGGATGCGACGTCGGCCACCGAACGGGGCTGCAACCGGGCATCCGAGGCGAAGAGGATGGCCGGCGCGATCACCTCCGGACGGGCCGGGGTCCACTGGTGCGAGCTCGATCTCGACCTGGGCCGTGGCGAGACCGAGATCGGCCAGGTGGGCCTTCATCTCGTCCGCGATGCCATCGGCGCGGCGGCGCCGTGCCTGCGTCAGCTCCTCGGCCCGCTCCCCCACCAGACTCGTCGCGTTCCCGACGAGCGTGTCGATCTGTTCCGCATCGCCGAGCAGTGACTCCAGCTCGCTGACGCGGGCGGAGGTCGCCGCCCCATAGGCGATCACCTCATCGAGAGTCCGGCCGTATTTGCGCTTCAGATCACCCAGGGCGTTGAGCCGCCCCTCGAGCTCCTCCAGTCGGCCCGGGTCGGCCTCGACCTGATCCTCGGAGGTTCGGGTGTCACGGGCCAGATCGGCGACGGTCTCGGCGAGGCTGTCGACCAGACCGGCCAGGTGTGACAGGGACGGGTCGAGCCCCGACACCTTCCGCAGCCTCGCCACCATCTCTCCGGTGGTCTCCGACATCGATTCGACGAGACGCATGGTCTCCCCGAGGTGCTCCCTGATCTCTTCGGTGTTGCGGAGACGTGACACCGATCCTTCGAGCTCCTCGTCGAGACCTGGGACGAGTCCCGCACCTTCGATCTCTGCCACCTGATAGCGGGACAGCTCCAGCTCCCGGGTCAGCTCGACCCCGTCGCCACCGAGCCGCCGTTGTCGCCCCAGCGCATCCTGGAGGGCCTTCCACGCCTCGCGGAACAACCGGAGGGTCTCGGCGCCGGCATCGTCGAGACTGCCGTCGATCGCTTCCAGGCACATGAGAGGGACGGGTGATGGACAGCTGGTCGTGCTGTCCGACGACGTCCACCAACGCACCGACACGCTGGGCCAGCACTGCCGCGGAGACGATGGAGCCTTCGAGATGGGCGCGACTCCGCCCTTCGGCAGGAATGGTGCGACTGGCCCCGAACTCGAGGTCATCCTCTCCGATGAAGAGCCCGTCGACGCGGGCGACGGTGTCGTAGGGGCCGACTGTCTTGGGGTCGGATGGACCGCCGAGGACCAAGCGCAAACCGCCGAGGAGCAGGGTCTTGCCGGCCCCGGTCTCGCCGGTGATCACGGTGAACCCCGGGGACGGGTCGATCGATGCGTCCACCAGCACCCCGAGGTTGGCCACTCGCAGATGCGCCAGCATCAGTCCAGCCCGAACTTGTCCCGAACCAGGCCAGGAAACGTCTTCCCGCCGAACGTCACGAATCGGGCGGGACGATCCCCACGACCGACACGAACCTGGTCGCCGTCGGTTATGTGCCCGAGCACCGTCTTGTCGACGTTCACCCGCACCGGCCGATCGCGGCGCACGGTGACCAGTATCTCCGACTCGGCCGGGATCACCACAGGACGATCGAACAGGGAATGCGCCGCCACCGGGGTGAGCACGAGAGCGTCGACACCCGGATCGACGACCGGGCCCCCTGCCGAGAACGAGTATGCAGTCGAGCCGGTCGGGGTGGCGATGATCAGGCCGTCGGCCCGATAGGTGGCGAACTCGGTGCCGTCGATGACAACTTCGAGATTCACCAGCCGGGTGCTGTCGATCTTCTCGATGACCACGTCGTTGACCCCCACGCCCGAGTTGTCCTCGATCGAAGCGGTGATGGTCAGACGCTCGTCGATCTCGTAACCCCCCGCCACGAGTCTTCGCACCACCTCGGCCAGGTCCTCCGGCTCGGCCTCGGTGAGGAAGCCGAGCGTCCCCAGGTTGAACCCGAGAACCGGCACATCCCAGTCGTGGGCGATGCGAGCGGCTCCGAGCATCGTGCCGTCGCCGCCCACCGCGAGGACCATCTCCGGAGTCTCCCCGGTGGCGACGATCGAGGCTCCCGCCTGCTCGATCTCGTCCTGGAGGCGACCGGCGAAGACCTCGATCTCCGGTCGCCCGGTGCGGATGTGGAGTGCGAACTTCAAGCCGGCTCGTCCGACTCGGCGAGGATGCGGCCGAGCAGTGCCACCAGCTCGGCGGCCGGCTCCGGGACTTCTGCGGGGTCGAGGGCCTCGAGCCGCTCCAGCATCGACTCGATCTCCTCGATCAGTTCGGGTGTGAGATCCATGCCTCTTCGATTATGACGACTGACGGGCCGATAACACCAGATCTACGGCTGCGGGAAAGTCGGCGACGACATGGTCGGCCCCTGCCTCGCCCGACCCCTCGGATCCGGTCACCCCGGTGAGGACCAGGATCGATCTCCAGTCTGGCTCGTCGCTGGCGAGAGCGACATCGGTGTCGACTCGATCGCCGACGATCCAAGCCGCTCCCACTCCCCGCGACCGGATGAGATCACGCATCGGTCGATACGGCTTGCCCGCCACCACCGGGTCGGTCTGGGCTGCCGCGGCGATGGCGGCGACCATCGCACCTGCGCCCGGCACCACACCGTCCTCGGTCGGGAAAGTCGAATCGGTGTTGGTGGCGACGAACCTGGCGCCACGGCGCACCGCAGCGCTCGCATCCGCCAGGAGGTCGTAGGTGAAGTCGCGGGCGAGGCCCACGAGCACCGACCTGGCGGCCAAAGGGTCGGTCGTCGTCTCCAGCCCGGCCCGGGCCACGGCGTCGAAGACACCGTCCTCGCCGACCACGAGCACCGGGCCGTCCCCCGGGCGGAGCATCGCGGCCGCCGAAAGGACGAGGTGAGCACCTGGCCGGGATCGACCTCTACCCCGGTCACCCGGGATATCTTCTCCGCCCCATCCTCGGGCGAGCGCGTGGAGTTGTTGGTGATGTACAAGATCTCGACGTCCGCCGCCTGGAGACGGCGCAACGCGTTCGGAACCCCGGGAAGAGGCTGCTGGCCGCGGTAGATCACCCCGTCGAGGTCGCAGAGAACGGTCAAGAGCCGAGGAAGCGGCCGAGGATCTCGCCATAGAGGAGTGTGGTGCGCTCCACCGAGTCGACCGAGACCCGCTCGTCGTGGCCATGGAACAGCGCGAGCATCTCGGAGAAGTCCATCCGATCGTCGTAGAGGCCCACGCCGTAGGCGATCGTTCCCTTCTGACGCCAGAAACGGGCGTCGGTGCCGACGGTCATCGTGGTCGGGAAGGAGGCGGCGATGACCTTCGAGGCTCTCCACGCTGTCCGCGATCGCTTCCCACAAAGGGTTGTCGATTGGGCTGACCGTCGATTCGATGTCCATCACCGGCGAGATGTCGATGTCGTCACGAGCGCTGCCCATCGCCTTGAACAAGAGTGACTCGACGAATGGCCGATCCATGCCAGGGAGTGAGCGAATGTCGATGTTGGCGCGAGCCGTGCTGGCGATGACGTTGGACTTGACCCCGGCCTGGAGCACGTTGGGTGAGATGGTCAGATGCGTGACGGCGTGGGCGTACCGGGCGAACAGGGGATCGTCCAAGGCGAACGTGTCGATGGCCTCGTCGACACGTTCCGGGTCGACGAGTGCGTCTCGCAGTCCGGGGTCGAGGTCGAGGGCGGCGACGAACTCTCTCCATTCATGGGTGATGGCCACCGGCATTGGCTCCTCGAAGATCCCGTTGACGGCCGTCACCATCTTGCGAAGCGCATTGTCGGCGGCGTACGGGGTGGATCCGTGCCCGGGCGTGCCGACCGAGCGGAGTATCGACCAGAAGGCGCCTTTTTCACCGGTCGCCACGGGGATCGCCTTCTCCCGGGCATAGGAGATCTCGGGGTAGGCGACCTCGCTGAGCATGTAGTCGGCACGGACCCGGTCCCAATGGTCTTCCACCAGTGCATGGGCGCCGAGTCTGACCCCCGGCTTCCTCGTCCGCCAGCCCCAGGAACAGGAGAGTCTCCCCGTGGCCGGACCTCACCGGTCACGTAGGGGCGTGCCGCAACCGCCATGGCTGCCGTGACGTTGAGCATGTCGACCGCGCCTCGCCCGAAGATGAAGCCATCGACGATGTCCGCACCGAATGGGTCCTGACTCCACCCGGATGGCTCCACCGGCACCACGTCGAGGTGGGGCGCCAATGCGAGAGTCGGCGCCTCCGGGTCGGTGCCCTCGACCCGGTAGATGAGGGTCTGCCGCCCGGGAACCACCTCGAACACCTCGCCGTCGACGCCGAAGAAGTCCTGGAGCGTGCGCACGGACCGGTACTCGTGACCGCTCTCGTCCGATACCGTCGTTGACGCACTCGTTACGAATCAGCTGCTGCAGCAGGGGGATTGCCTCGCGGCTCATCTCGGCAGGCTATCCACGAGATCGTGCATGGTCGTGGTGAGAGGCATCTTGGCCGCTTCGTCGATGCCGACCCACATGACGGCGTCGGCATCGTCGCCTGCCACGAGCTCCCCACCCGTGACCCGGCCGGCGAAGTCGATCAGGACGATGTGGTGCTCGTCCTCGATCACTTCCCCGACCCAGACGACCTCACCGACCTCCACCTCGAGACCGGTCTCCTCCTCGACTTCGCGGCGCGCGGCCTCACGCATCTGCTCCCCCCACTCCACCTTGCCGCCCGGCACCGCCCACAGACCCTTGCCAGGTTCGCGGCCCCTCTGGATCAGGAGCAGACCGCCCGCCGGTCATCGATGAGCACGACACCCACCCCCACCAGGACGCGGCGGCCGAGACCGCCGTCGTCACTTCCGGTTGTCGTCATGGTGCATGATGATGGATCGGGCGGAGAACCCGCCGGACTCGAAGAAGTTCTTGACGAGACGGTGACCAGGGAGGACGTGGGCATCGAACCTGGTTATCCCCCGCTCACGCAACATCTCCAATGCCATGTCGCGCATCGTCTCCCCCACCGCCACTTCGCGGGCGTCATGGTCGACGAAGATGAGTCTGATCGCGCCCACCCTGCCGCCGTCGGATTGGGCGAGCAGTCGCTCCACCCTGGCCAGGAGGAAACCGAAGGGATACCCGTCGATCTCACCGATGAGGACGACGGTGTCGGGATCGGACAGCGCAGTGGCGAACGAGTCGCGCACCGGCTCGTCGAGCCCGTCGGCGACCGGCCACATCGCGTGGAGGGCGACCATCTCCGTCTCGAGAGACCGATACAACCGAGTCAGGGTGTCGAGGTCGGCCTCGGTGGCCGGCCGGGCGGTGACCTTCATCGCCGCTCCCTCCCCAATAGACGCCCCACACCCCACACCGTGACCAGCCACATGGCCTCGGCGACGATCTTCGGCCCCATCTTCGACTCGCCACGGGTCCGGTCGTGGAAGCTGATCGGGACCTCGACCACCTTCAGACCCGCCTGGTGGGCTCGCCACGCCATCTCGACCTGGAACCCGTAGCCCGACGCCTCCGCCGACTCATACGGGAGCCGGCGCAAGGCGTCGGCACGGAAGGCGCGAAACCCTGCGGTTGCGTCCCGGATCGGGATCCCGAGCATGATCCGGGCGTAGAGGTTGCCGCCCTTCGATATCACCTGTCTGACGATCGGCCAATCCGGGGTGGCGCCACCATGCACGTACCGCGATCCGATGGCCATGTCGGCGCCCTCGTCGATGGCCGCCACCAGACGAGGCAGGTCACCGGGGTCGTGAGAGAAGTCGGCGTCCATCTCGATCACGATGTCGGCACCCGAAGCGAGCGCCTCGGCGAACCCGGCGGCATAGGCCGGCCCCAATCCGGCTTTCTCCTCGCGGTGCAGCACCGAGACCAGCTCGAGGTCGGCGGCAAAGCTGTCGGCCATGCGGCCGGTTCCGTCTGGTGAGTTGTCGTCGATGATCAGCAGGCGGTAGCCATGGGCGACGATCTCGGGGATGATGTGCGGGAGGTTCTCCAGCTCGTTGTAGGTCGGTAGGGCGACGGTGACCCGCTCAGTCGACACAGTCGAAGCAGATCATCTTGCGCTTGTTGGCGAGTTGGCTGGTCCGCTTCACCATGAAGCACGATTGGCAGACGAACTCGTCGGCCTTCTGGCTCTGGGCATCGACGTCGAGTGTCAGCTCCTCACGACGCATCGCCCTCAGCTCCGCCAACTCGTCGACGAGCATGGCCTCGTTGGCCTCTTCGTCGAGAAGCTGCAGCTCCTGGTTCTCGAGCTCCTCGAGAGCCTCGGCGGTCTCGTCGTCATGCTCCTCGTCCTCGTCGTCCTCGTCGTCGTCCTCGTCTTCTTCGTCGTCCTCTTCGTACTCGACTTCCTCTACGACCTCTTCGGCCTCGAACTCGTCGTCTTCGATGACCACCTCGAGATCTTCTTCGACGTCGATGTCGTCGGTGAGGTCGGCCTCGTCGATATCGACGATGTCTTCGAGCTCATCGCCGTCTTCGGGTTCTATGGGTACGTCTTTCTTGGCCATTTGCTGGGTCTCTGCCCTCCTGAGGCGGCGGGAGTATGCCACATTCCCTGGTTCCCGAGGCGTAGCGCCTCGGTTCCTGAGGCCGCAGCGTCTCAGATCTTGAGACGCAGCGCGGCCGGGACAACCCGACCGCTCACCGGGGTATTCCCGATGTAGTCGCCGTCGGCCTCGAGGGGCCAGGGGATGTCGGTATCGATCTCGAACGAGGCCGCCGAGAAGCGACGGACGGCCGGATCGGAGAGATGGGTGCCGCGGATTATCTTCGGAACCAGCGCCGGCGCCCTGGTCTTGCCACAGTTGATCACCTGCACGTCGAGCACGCCGTCGATGAGTGTCGCTCGCGGTGCCACATTCCACCCCCCGGCAAAGTACTGCGCATTCGCCAGGATCACGGCGAGGGCCTCCGACTCGTAGGTCCGACGCTCGGTGACGACCCGGACGTTGGCGGCAGGAAACCGCGGAAGCCTGACCGCAAAGGCGAGCGGGTAACGGACCGACCCGATTCTCCTGGGGAGACGGGGCGCGGTCTGGGCAGCCGCCGCACCCACCCCGACCTGGGCGACGTTGACGAAGTATCGGCTACCCCAGGCACCTTCGAGCAAGGCGACGTCGATGTCGTAGACGTCTTCGGTGGCGAGGTGCTGCGCCGCTCGACCGAGCTCTTGAGAGATGCCGAATGTCCTCAGGAGATCACATCCCGTGCCGGACGGGAGCACCCCGATCACCGGCGGGGGCATCCCCGCGATGTTGAGCAGGACGTTGGCGGCGAGATTCACCGTCCCGTCCCCGCCGGCCATGGCGAAATGCGAGACGCCCTCCGCCGCCGCCGTGACCAACAACTCGCGAACCTCTTCGGGGGAGCCTGGTGATTCGACACGGAAATCCACGCCGGCTGCTCTCAATGCCGCAACCACGTCGTCGAGGTGGGTCGGGCTGCTCCCCGCGGCCCGGTTGACCACGGCCAGCCAGCGGACCATCAGCCAACCCCTTGCGCAGCCACCACACCACGGTCGACCGCACCGAGTGCCGCATGGGCCTCGTCCCGGATCTCCGCGGCGGCGTCGCGCACCTGGCGGAGCAGGTCGGCGAGCTGACGGCTGACCCGGACGAAGTCACCCGGGGCCATGGACCGTGCGGTCAGGTCGTCGAAGGCGGCGCCGTCCGCCCACTGATAAGCGACCATGCCGAACCCGGGGTCGGGTCGTCGCATCGGGGAGAGACGATGATCGGTCTCCAGCCGGTGCAGCTCTCGCCAGATCTCCTCGATGTCCTCCCATCGCTCGGCGAGACGCTCCGTGGGCCAATCGGGGGAAGAGACCTGATCGGTTCGTGGCTCGTAGACGAACACCGACATCAAGGCGGCGAGCTCTGCCATCTCCAGCCCGTAGAGCACCCCTCTCTCCAATACCTCGGTCACCAGGAGGTCCGACTCGTTGTAGACCTTGCGGAGACGCTCGCCACGTGGTGTCAACGACCAGCCCGTCGAGATAGTCGAGACCGGTCAGCAGCTCCTGGATGGAGCGGAACTCCTCGACGAGCCCGAAGCCTGAAGCCCGAAGCATGGTGCGTTGTTGCTCGACCTTCGCCTGCAGCCGCCTCAATCGACGCAGGGCCGACACATGCTGCGCGGCGTCGGGGCACTCGGCGACCGGGTGATCGACCGTGAGATGGCCTCGAGGGCTGCGATCGTTCTCCCGTGGCGGCACCTTCCGCAACATGCGCACCGTGTCCTGGACAAACGCGCGGTCCCTGGGGCGAAACGGCCTGGGCAGGTCGATGCTCGCCACCGCCTCGCTCAGGTCTGGGATCTGACGATATCCGATGGTGGAGACCCGCCCCGAGGTCGACATCACGAGATAACGCGAACCCGCCGTTCTTCGACGACAGCCGCTTCAGCACCACATACCTGCCGTCGCGGGCGCCACCGTTGACATCGACCACGGTCCCCGGGCCGAGCAGCGACGCTATGCCCTCGCGCCGATGGCTGGGAGGTGCCGCCTCCATCATCGCCAGGTACTGCTCCACGTCGCCGCGCTCACATCTCGCTTGTGCCTCCTCCTTGGCCAACTGGTGCTCGAGGGCCTCGATGCGCTCACTCGACTCCACGTTGCGGTCTTCACGCTGGAAAGCGGCGAAAGACGCACGCAGCAGCTCCTGGGCCCGTACCTCGGTGTAGTTGGCCACGAGGTTCGCGGTCATGTTGTAGGTAGGTCGGAAGCTCGACTTGAGCTCGTGGGCCCCAACCGAGGCGATCTCGGTCACCTGCCGGAACTTCACGAATGGTGAGTGCAGCACGACCCCGAATCCCTCGACGTCGATGCCACGACGTCCGGCTCGCCCGGTCAGCTGGGTGTAGTCACCAGGTTGGAGCAGGTCGTGGGACTCACCGTTGAACTTGCTCAGGTTCTCGATCACGACCGAGCGGGCCGGCATGTTGATCCCCAGCGCCAGGGTCTCGGTGGCGAACACCGCCTTGACCAGGCCCCGCTTGAACAGCTCTTCGACGGTCTCCTTGAAGGCGGGCACCAGCCCCGCGTGATGGGCGGCGACACCACACTCGAGGGCGTAGACCCACCGCTCGTAGCCCAGCACCGCCAGGTCGGCGTCGGTCAGGTGAGCGGTCCGCTCCTCGGCGAGCTCACGGATCGTCGTCCTCTCCTCCGCCGAGGTGAGACGCACCCCGGTGTCGGCGAGACGCATCGCAGCCGCGTCACAGCCCGATCGGGAGAAGATGAAGTAGATGGCCGGGAGCATCCTCGACCTGGCGAGCTCCTCGATGACGTCGAACCGGTTCGGGGTGCGAAAGCGCGTCCTTCTCCCCCGCTCGAGCCCGAGCATGTGCTCCAGACGCGGGTTGGGCCGGCGACGCCCGTCTCGAACCGTGAACATGGGCAGGAAGTGCAGAGCCCTCGATCCTGCCTTGTCCTGGATCATGTACATCGACTCCAGTGGGACCGGGCGCTCGGTGCTGCTGACCAACCGGGTCGGCCCCCTCCGCTCCTCGATCCAGTCGGCGAATTGCTGGTTGTTGGAGATGGTGGCGGAGAGACACACGAAGCGAACGTGGGACGGGCAGTGGATGATCACCTCTTCCCAGGCGGCGCCCCGGGAGCGATCCTGGAGATAGTGGGCCTCGTCGAGGACCACGGTGGCGACATCATCGAGACGATCGGGATCGGCGTAGATCATGTTCCGCAGCACCTCGAGGGTGGCCACGATCACCGGTGCCTCCGGGTTCACCACGTTGTCACCGGTGAGCAGACCGACCTCTCCCTCGGGGTAGACCGCCGAGAGGTCGGCGAACTTCTGGTTGCTCAGTGCCTTGATCGGGGTCGTGTAGAACACACGTTGCCCAGCCGCGACGACCGAGGAAGGTGGCGGCCTCGGCCACCAGCGTCTTGCCCGCCCCCGTGGGGGCGGTCACCACGACCGAGAAGCCGTCGGCGATGGCTTCGGCAGCCTCGATCTGGAATGCGTCGGGAGCGAACTCGAACCGTTTCCAGAACTCTTCGAGACTCATTTCTTCAGCACCAGCCGCACCAGCCAATAGGTGATCTCGTACATGAAGTACAGCGGCACGGCGAGGATCGCGAGATTGAGGACGTCGCCGGTCGGGGTGATCAGGGCCGCCCCCACCACGACCAACAGGACCGCCCAACGTCGTCCGGATGCCATCTGTCGTGACGTGATCACCCCGGCGGCGGCAGCGGCGAACAGGAAGACGGGATAGAGGAACGCCGCTCCGAAGGCGAGGAGGAAACGGAGGACGAACGAGTAGTAGTCCCCGATCAGCAGGTTGTTCTCCACGTCGGGGAAGATGTTCAGCAGGAACGTGAGCCCTCTGGGGAGCACCAGGTAGCCGAAGAGGACGCCACCGACGAACAGGATGACCAGCGCGCTCACGATGGGAACGGCCCATTTCCGCTCTTTGCTGGTCAGGGCAGGGTTGATGAACGCCCAGAGCTGATAGAGGATCACGGGTGCGCCCAGGATCACCCCGCCGAAGAGGGCGATCCTCATCAACACCCCCCACTCCTCACCGGCGCGGAGGGCCTGGAAGCTGTTGTCCGGGGCAGCGGTCAGGAAGGGCCGCTGCAGGATCTCCCGGAGCGGGTCGGCGAAGAGAAAGGCGACGATGGCGCCGATCAGCACCGCCGCCCCCATCTTGACGAGTCGCCATCTCAGCTCCTCGAGGTGGGCGAGGATCGACTGCGGCTGATCTCTCACTCGTCGCGCTCGCGGTCGTCCTCGGTCTCCCCGGTGCCGGCACCACCTCGATCGGCATCTCCCCCGTCGGAGTCGAGGTTGCTCACGCCGACCTCCTCACCGGGGTCGGCCTCGGCGGCCACCCGTCGTCATCTCTTCGAGGTCACGCATGGCGTCCTCGGGGGTCGGGCCCGACACCGGCTTCGGGCCCTTCCACGGATACCCGCGGCCACCGCCCGCCAGCTCGTCGCGGACCTCGGTGAAGGGCTTCTTGATCTCGTCGAGCGGGGCTGCGGAGATCGTCGCCCACACCCTTGATGTCAGCGACCTCGGCTTCGAGACCGGCGGTTATCTCCCGGGCCGCCTGGCGGAGCTCGCCGGTCCATTTCCCGACACGACGGGCCAGCTCGGGAAGACGGGTCGGCCCCAGGACGATGAGGGCGAGGATCGCGATGATGATGATCTCGCCGGTCTGCATGCCGGGATGCTAAAGCCTCGCCCCGGAATAGAGAGAAGGTGGCGACCGCCCGATCGCCACCCTCTCGCACCTCTTCAGCGGGCTGAAGAGGTGAGCACCGTCCCCCCGGTGCTCAACCCTGTTGGCTTCTCAGCCGGCCAGCAGACGAAGCGGATCCGGCTCCGTCTCGAGGGCGGCCATGAAAGCCTCGATCTCCATCTCTGTGATCGGGTCTGGGTTGATGACCTCGAAATGGACCCCGGTCGCAAGCAGGACGCTGACAACACGGGAGTTCGCCGGTCGTCGCTGCTCTGACGTGCAACTCGGGCACTTGAAGCAATAGTCGCCTTCCCTACCTCCCGGACGCAGCTCCAGTGCCACGTCTCCGGGGGTGAGGTGAATATCGCCACAACGGCTGCACGTTGTCTTGATGGTCGTCATTTCTTGGTCTCCGGTCTCCGCATTCGGTAGAGACCAGATCGGCAGTCCCTGATACGAACTGAAGTACCCAGCGGTAGGTCTTTCGACCCCTATTGACCCGCTCGGTAGGTGCGAAGGAGGGTCTCGCCGATGTCGCGGGCCCGATCCCGCACCTCCTCACCGGAGACGAGGCGGGCGTCGGCGCCGAGACGCAGCAGCAGACGAGCGGGGACCTCGGTGTCCGGTGAGTGGAAGCGGATCCGAGTGCGCTTCCCGGTCTCGGCGACGATCTCGACCGGGTAGTACTCCAGCACCCAGCGCGCCGCCGGCTCCAGATCGATCACACACTCGACGTCTCCCTCGGCGGGCGTGTAGCCGACCCCGGGCTCCGGGACCTTCGCCGGGCCGGGTGAAGGTCTCGTCTCGGACCTGGAGCGCCCGGATCCGGTCGACGCGGAAGGTCCTCTGATCGTCGACCAGCCGGCAATGCCCGATGACGTACCAGCGACCCAGCGAGGCGAACACCGACCAGGGCTCGATGTCACGCTCGGTGGTCTCTTCTTTGGCAACCGAGCGGTAGACGATGTTGACGACACGCTGTTGCGCCGCGGCTTCGCGCAGAGTTCCCACGCTCTTCGACTCGTCGGTGACATCGACGGAGAGTGTGCTGCCGGCGTCGGGCATCACCGCCTTCGAAAGCTTGCGAACCGCCGACTCCAGGGCCGGGCTCGCCTCGCCGGTCCCGATGACCGTCATCCCGGATGCCAGCAGGCCCAGGGCCTCTGCAGGCGTGAGCCGGGGCGCCTTGGCGAAGAAGTCGGCGGCATCGATGACCACCTCGTCCTCGTCCATGTACGCCTCCATGAGGTCCCCGGGACCGTATCCGGGGAGACCACAGACGAAGATGGTGTCCAGGTCTCGGGTGAGTTGCTCGCGGGTGTAACCGAACCGCTCCATGATCTCGTCCACGTCCACGGTGTCCCGGTCGAGCACGTAGGGAATGAGGGCCAGGATCCGCGAGATGCGGCTGACGGTGCGTTCACTGGTCATGCCAGCCGCCCCAGGGCCTCTTCGACCCTCGCCGACGACCGCCTCGCGGAGCTCGGGCGGGGCCTCCACCTCGGCCTCGGTGCCGAAGCTGAGGAGCCAGCCGATGAATGCGTCCCGGTTGGACACGGTCACGGTGGTCGTGAGCTCGGCATCCGGCTCGGGAATGCCGAGACTGCGCGCCGCCCACCAGGCCACTTCGGGATCGAAGCGGACAGTGGCCTCCACCGCGGTGTCGACACCGGCCTCCCACGGCTGGGAGTCCACCGCGGCCCTGATGTCGAAACCCCTCGGCTTGGTGAATGCGTTCTCCACCTCGCCTATCGCCAGGTCTTCGATCCGGTCGACCCGGTACATGCGCTCCCCATCGGGGCTCCTCCCCACCAGGTACCAGTGCCCGCGGCGGTGGGCGATCCCGTATGGCTCCAATGGCCGCCGATGGCCGCGGTACTCGAATTCGATCTTCCTCCGCTCGGAGATAGCCCCGAACAGCTCGCCGAGGGTCTCCGCCCCCTGACCCAGATCGGCAGCGAGCGGCTCGATCCCGGCCCCTCGCTCCAGCCCTCCCAGCTTGATGATGGCGCCCACCCCGGCCTCGGTGCCGCCGAGGCGCACCATCCGGGCCGCCACCGAGAGTGCGACCCGCTCCTCGTTGTTCAGCTTCGGGTCGGGTATGGCGTACTCGTCGGGGTCGACGGTGTATCCCTCGTCGATCTCCCAGACATCGAGGGGCTGCAGACGCAGGGGGACGCCGAGCCGGCGGAGGACCTGCTTGTCCCGTTCGAACATCCGATGAAACGCCTCGTCGCCCTGGTCGGCGTACCCGTGGACGGTGTTGCGAACGTCGTTGGAGGTGACCGGAGTCGGCGACTCCAGGAGATAGATGAGGAGATTGAGAACCCGCTCGACGACGTTCTGCATTTGCTGCCGTAGTTAAGCGTTGCGGTTGCGGTCAGGTGAGCCAGGTCACCAGGCCGTAGGCGGCGAGACCGACGGCCAGGGTGAGGCCGAGTGAACGGCGCGGCGCGGCCGAGCAAGCGCCCCACCGGCGGCAGCCAGGGTGGCGCCGGCTCGGGCATCGCCGAGCCATCGCCCACCAGGGCGAACATGGCGAGTCCGGCGAACAGCGGGGCGGGAAGCCGGTTGATGAACTCGAGGAGCGGCCCCGACGCCGCAGGGAGCAAGGCAACGGCGGCCGCCCGGCTCAGGTAGGTGATCGCCGCCGCAGTGAGGACCAGAGCCCAGTCGCTCATCGGGCGCCTCCGGGCAAGGCAGCCACGATCCCGGCCAACGACAGGGGCCATTCCGGCGAGATCGGGCCAGACCAGCAGCAAGACGAGGGTGACGATCGCGCCGGCCACCGCCCGCACCGCCATCCCCCGATTGTGCACCATGAGGCCGGCGAGCCCGATGAACAGGACCGGGAAGACCGAGGTGGCCAGGGCCTCGAGACCCCAGGTGGCCCCGCCGACGACACCGAGGACCGTCCCCAGCACCCACGATCCGTAGGCGAACGCGCCCGAGACCAGGACCACGCGATCGGCGCTCGCCGGATCGACCAGGGCCAGCCCGACGGTCTCGTCGATGAGGAACCACGAGAGCCCGAGACGACGCGGGAACCCACCGTGGAGATGTGGGCTGAGGGCGCCGCCGAGTGCGAAATTGCGCACGTTGACCACGAAGACGGCCCACAGCACCGATATCGGCGACGCCGCGGCGGCGACCAACCCGACCATCGTGAACTGTGCTGTCCCCGAGAAGACGAGCACCGAGCTGACCAGCGTGAGCGGTGGACCCGAACAACGGCTGGGCGGTTGCCCCGTAGAGCACCCCGAACACGAAGATGGCACCGCAGATCGGTATGAGAGTCGCCGGCGTCAGGGCCCGGACGGTCTCCTTCCCGTCGTCACCCGGTCGATCAGAGGCTGGCAATCAGCTTCTCGACCCGCTCGTCCTCGGATTTGAAGGGGTCCTTGCACATGACGGTGCGCTGCGCCTGGTCGTTGAGCTTGAGATGGACCCAGTCGACGGTGAAGTCTCGCTTGCGGGCCTTGGCCGCCTTGATGAAGGCGCCTCGCAGCCTGGCCCTGGTCGTCTGGGGTGGCCTCACCACCGCATCGGCGACCTTCTCGTCGGTGACGATGCGATCGGTGAGCCCCCGCGTCCTCCATCAGGTAGTAGAGCCCCCGGTTCCTGTCGACATCGTGATAGGCCAGGTCCATCATCGACATCCTGGGATCGGACATCGGGATCCCCCGTTTGGCCGAGTAACGCTCCAACAGCTTGTACTTCATCACCCAGTCGACCTCGCGATCCAGGGTCATGGGGTCCTTCTCCAGCCCGGTGAGCAGGTGCTCCCAGCGATCGACGGCCGCCTGGACCTGCGGCGGGAACCCGGGGCTGCGGGAGAAGCGCATCGCCCGATCGAGGTACTCCCACTGGATGTCGAGAGCGCTCAGCTCGCGTCCGTTGGCCAGTCGCAGCTTGCGAGTGCAGGTCGTGTCGTGGGAGACCTCCCGGATCGCCCGGATCGGGTTCTCCAAGCGTGAGGTCGCGGAAGACCACGTCACGCTCGATCATCTGGAGCAGGGCGACCATCGTGCCCACCTTCACGAACGTGGCGTACTCGCTCATGTTGGAGTCACCGGCGATCACATGGAGGCGGCGGTATCGCTCGGCATCGGCGTGGGGCTCGTCACGGGTGTTGATGATGGGACGGGACCTGGTGGTGGCCGAGGAGACCCCTTCCCAGATGTGATCGGCGCGCTGGGCCATCGTGTATCCGGTGCCACGGGGGGTCTGGGTGAGCTTGCCCGCCCCGACGAATATCTGACGGGTCACCAGGAACGGGATCAGGACGTCGACGGTCCGGTGGAAGTCCTTGTGCCGGCTGACCAGGTAGTTCTCGTGGCAGCCGTAGGAGTTGCCGGCCGAGTCGGTGTTGTTCTTGAAGACGTAGATCTCGCCCCGGATCCCCTCCTCCTCGAGCCGCTCCTCGGCCCCGGTGACCAGACCTTCGAGGATCCGCTCCCCTGCCTTGTCGTGGGCGACTACGTCCTCGAGGTTGTCGCACTCGGGCGTGGCGTACTCGGGATGCGACCCGACGTCGAGATAGAGCCGCGCCCCGTTCTCCAGGAAGACGTTCGAAGAGCGGCCCCATGACACCACCCGCGGAACAGGTAGCGGGCCACCTCGTCCGGGCTGAGACGGCGTTGGCCGCGCAGCGTGCAGGTGACGCCGTACTCGTTCTCCAGCCCAAAGATCCTGCGGTCCACGGTCGCACCAAGTCCAGGCTAGATCGAAACTTGAGGGCTCTACTCCGGATCCGAGCTCGTCGGCGGTGACGCGACGGAACGATCGGCGGCCGTTCCCGTTGCGGTCGAGCACTGCCACCTCCCAGCCCTCCGATTCCCGCCCCTCTGCCCGGGAGAAGGCCTCCACACCGGCGGCGAAGGCGGCCGGCGAGCGTCATCTCCTCACTCCACAGCTCGCCGAGCGCCTCGGTGAGCTGCTCTGCCTTGCCCCCGATGGCGACATAGCCGGCGCTCGTCGAAGAGCGTCCCGTCGTAGGTGATGCGGAAGAGCCGGTGCTCGGCACCATCGTCGGAGATCTCGGCGAGCAGGATCTCGACCTCGAAGGGCTTGGGATCGCGGGTGAAGATCATGCCCAGAGTCTGAGCGAAGGCGGTGGCCAGCCCCATCGCCGTGACGTCCTCACGGGAGTAGAGATAGCCCATCAGGTCGGCCTGGCGGATCCCGGCCTTGCGCAGGGTCTCGAACTCGTTGTACTTCCCGACCCCGGCGAAGGCGATGCGGTCGTAGACCTCGGAGATCTTGTGCAGCGCCGTCGACGGGTTCTCGGCGAGAAGCAGGACCCCTTCGGCGTAGTCGACGGCGACGATGGGACCGGCCCCGGGCGATCCCCTTGCGGGCGAACTCGGCCTTGTCCCGGACCTGCTGCTCGGGCGGGACGTAGAACGGGATGGTCACGAGGCTTCCGCTCTCATCGGACGTTGTCCACGGCAGACTCGGCCAGCGGGAAGACGACATCGTCATCGGCCTCGACGAGACCGTCGGCGTCGATGTGGACGACGTTGGGGAGGATGCCTCGTTTCAGGTCGGGCCCGCCGGTTGCGGTGTCCTCGCTGGAAGCGGCCACCAGCGCATTCACCGCCGACCGACATCGCCTCGTCGACGGTCGATCCCGTCCCGATAGGCGGTGCGCAGGTACGACTTGGCGAGACGGGCGCCCGAGCCGGTGCTCCCGAAGTCGGTCTCCTCGTAGCGACCGCCGACCACGTCGTACGTGTAGACGCGGCCCCGCCCCTCCTTGTCGTCGTACCCGGCGAACAGCGGCACGACCACCAGCCCCTGGATGGCCATCGGCAGTTGGCCGCTGACCAGCCGGGCGAGGAAGGAGGCCTTGCCCTCGAGGGAGAGCCGGATGCCCTCGATCTTCTCGTAGTGCTCCAGCTCGACCTGGAACAGCCGCACCATGTCCATGGCGAGACCGGCGGTGCCGGCGATGGCCACCGCCGAGTAGCGATCGGCGGGGAAGACCTTCCGAATCCGGCGGTGGGCGACCAGGTGGCCCTCGGTGGCGCGGCGGTCGCCGGCCATCACCACGCCGCCCTCGTACCGGAGGGCGAGCACGGTGGTGCCTTCGGGCGCCGACGGGACGAGGGTCCCGGGCGGGAAGTGGAGACGACCGGGCCGGCACCCGATCGACTCGCAGGAGGTCGGTGAAGCTGGAGCCGGGAGCGGGGGCGTCGAGGGGCAGCGGGCCGAGGGGCTTCTCGATCACTCGCCCGCCCTTCTGGACGTAGTTCTTGACGAACTCCTCGGCGTTCTCTTCGAGCACCTCGTCGATCTCGTCGAGAAGCTCGTCGATGGCGTCGAGGTCGGTCTCGCTCTCGACCGCCGCTACCTTGGCTCTCTTCACCTTCGTGCTCACGTCGGTTCTCGGCCTGGCCGCGTTCTCTGTCTGACATCCAACTCATCCTTCCAGACGGCGCAGCAGGTCCGCAGCGTCTTCTGCTTCGGTCGAGGAGGTCGCCCACGAGGGCGGCGTCACCACGCAGTGGTTCCATCATAGGAACCCGCTTGAGATGCGCTTCGCCGATGTCGAACACCAGCGAATCCCAGTTGGCGGCGACCAGCGAACCGGGGAACTCGGTGACGCACCGGCCCCGGAAGTAGGCCCGGGTCCGGGTCGGGGGGTTGGATACGGCGTCGGCGATCTCGCTCGTCGGTGAACAGCCGTCGCATCGAGCCACGGGCGGCCAGCCGGTAGTAGAGGCCCTTCTCCGGATCGACGTCGTGATACTGCAGATCGAGGGCGCGCAGCTTGCTGTTCGTCCACTGGCAGGCCGTCGCGGTCGACGTAGCCCTCGAGCAACCGGCGCTTGGCCACCCAATCGAGGGTGTCGGCCAGCTTGTCCGGGTCGGTCTCCAGAAGCCGCGAGGGTCCGTCTCCCACTCCTCGATGACGAGGTTCCAGACCGGATCGTCCAAGTTCCTTCTCGACGTACTTGCTCGAACCACTCCAGATAGCGGCCCTGGAGCTCGAGCGCCGTCGCCGTTCCGCCTCCGTCGAGTTCGAGCGGCTTGCCCAGGGTCGAGGTCGTGGCTCACCTGCCAGCACGACTCCACCGGGTCGAGGAGGTCGAGCGGGTCGGGGATCGCCCCGTCTTCGAGCGCCGCGAGCATCAGGGCGGTGGTGCCGAGCTTGAGGAAGATCTGGTACTCGGAGAGGTTGGCGTCGCCGATGATGACGTGGAGACGCCGGTAGGCCGATGGGTCTCCGTGGGGCTCGTCCCTGGTGTTGATGATCGGCCGTTTCAGGGTGGTCTCCAGACCCACCTCCTCCTCGAAGAAGTCGGCCACGCTGGGTGATCTGGAAGTCCACGTCGGCCCGATCGTTCTCCTTGCCCACCTTGCCGGCGCCGGTGAAGATCTGGCGGGTCACCATGAACGTCGTGAAGTAGCGGATCACGTCCCCGAACGGGGTCTCCCGGCTGAGCAGATAGTTCTCGTGGGCCCCGTAGGAGTTCCCCTTGCCGTCGGAGTTGTTCTTGTAGAGCGACATCGTGCCGGCCGGCAGCCTCGCGTCGCGGCCAGCGCCGCCCGGTGCATGACCACCTCGCCCGCCTTGTCATAGAGGGCCGCCTCGAGGGGGTCGTAGCACTCAGGACCGGAGTACTCGGGATGGGCGTGGTCGACGTAGAGCCGGGCGCCGTTGGCCAGCACCGAGTTGACCACGGCACCCTCGGGGTCGATCAGCCCGTACGAGTCGTGGCCGAAGCCGCGGGCGTCACGGCCCGGGGACTCCTCCTCGTACGACCACTGCACCTTGACCCGGTCACCCGGATAGCTGTTGACGACCAACGAGGAGGCGACCGCAGGGTTGAACCCGGGATCACCACGCACCACGATCCCGTACTCGGTCTCGGTTCCGAGCACCTTGTGCAGTGCCATCAGACCTAACCATCAGAGGTACTGGCCGCCCGCGACCTTCTCGATGAGACGGCTGTCCTCGTCCCCCCCGACCAGCGTTCGGACATAGACGATCCGCTCGCCCTTCTTGCCCGCTGATCTTGGCCCAGTCGTCGGGGTTGGTCGTGTTGGGCAGGTCCTCTTGTTCCCTGAACTCCTGCTTGATGGCCGCGATGAGGTCCGTCTTGCGGATGCCGCCGGTCTCGCCGGCGATCTGCCGCTTGATGGCGTCCTTCTTGGCCCGACGCACGATGTTCTCGATCATCGCACCACTGGAGAAGTCCTTGAAGTAGAGCACCTCACGGTCGCCGTTGGCATAGGTGACCTCGAGGAACTCGTTCTCCTTCTCCTCCGAGTACATGTCGGTGACCGTGGCCTCGACCATCTCGCCGATCACCTCGGCTGGAGTCTTCCGCCTTGGCCTCCTCGGGGTCGAGAGGGGTGGCGTCGGTGAGGTAGATGCGGAAGATCTCCCGGGCCGCCGTGGGGTCGGGACGGTTGATCTTGATCTTCACGTCGAGACGCCCGGGACGCAGGATCGCCGGGTCGATCAGGTCCTCCCGGTTGGAAGCCCCGATGACGACCACGTTCTTGAGCGACTTCGACGCCGTCGAGCTCGGAGAGCAGCTGGGGCACGATCGTCGACTCGACGTCGGAGCTGATCCCGGTGCCGCGGGTGCGGAACAACGAGTCCATCTCGTCGAAGAAGACGATCACGGGCACGCCCTCGTCCGACTTCTCCTTGGCCCTCTGGAAGATCAGCCGGATCTGTCGCTCGGTCTCACCGACCCATTTGTTGAGCAGCTCGGGGCCCTTGATGTTGAGGAAGTAGGAGCGGACGTCGGGGTTGCCGGTGCGCTCGGAGACCTTCTTGGCCAGGCTGTTGGCCACCGCCTTGGCGATGAGTGTCTTGCCGCACCCGGGAGGCCCGTAGAGGAGGATCCCCTTCGGCGGCTCCAGCTCGTACTCCTTGAACAGGTCCCGGTGCAGATAGGGCAGCTCGACGGTGTCGCGGATCATCTCGATCTGGTCGGCGAGACCGCCGACGTCGCTGATAGGTGACGTCGGGGACCTCTTCGAGCACCAGTTCCTCGACCTCGGGGCGGTCCAGCTTCTCGAGGATGAGAGAAGTCTTCGAGTCGATGCGGACATAGTCGCCAGGGCGCAGTTTCACGTCGGCCATGGCGTCGGATCGGTTCAACACCCTCTCCTCGTCGGCATGGGCGATGACCACCACTCGGCCGTCCGTCCATGACCTCGCGGACCCGCAGGACCTCACCGGCCGGCTCGAAGAAGCGGATGTCGATGATGTTGAAGGCCTCGTTGAGGAGGACCTCCTGGCCGATCTGGAGCTTCTTGACCTCGACCGAGGGCTGGGCGGCGACCCGGAGCTTGCGATTGCCGGTGATGCACGTCGACCGTGCCGTCCTCGGAGACCTTGAGGACCGTCCCGAAGTTGTTGGGCGGCTGGGTCAGCTTCTCGACCTCCTCACGAAGGACGCCGAGCTGCTCGCGGGCCTCCTCGAGCAGACCGGACAGCTTGTCGTTCTGGTTGACCACCCGGTCGAGCCGCTCCTGCGCCTTGGCTAGTTGGGCTTCGAGCTCGTCGGATTTGGCCGGGCTCTCGCGGAGACGACGGCGCAGGAAGGAGACTTCCTCTTCGAGCGCAGACACGACTTTGCGTAGCTGAGCTGCGTCTTCGTGATTCCGTCCTTCGTCCACGGCTACCTCCTGGCTCTCGGTGGCCTCATGTCAGTATACGAATGACCCTGTTTAGTTCTCTGGGTTCGTCGTTTCAGGTTACATCGGCCACTTTGCGCATGAATATGAGGAAGCCGGTGTGCCCGACCATGGCGTGCTCCGGGCGCACCGACCTGCCTTCGACATTCCATTCCCTCATCAGGAACTCCATGACTTCGATCTCGGCGAAGGTAGCTGAGTTCTCGCGCCCTGTCCACCGTCGTCTGCACCTGGGGGACCGTCGGGAGGTAGGCGACCACCACTCCCCCGTCGGGTTGGTGATCGTCTCGCCGTCTCCAGTGTGTGCCACGGCTCGGGCACGTCGAGCACGATCCGTTCCGGTCGAACCGACTCCACCTCCTCGGCGACGTCGCCGATCCGCATCTCGACGTTGGCCGGGACCTCACCGTGCCAACGCTCGAGGCTCTTGCGGGCGAGAGCGGCGTGGTCGTCGCGGCGCTCCACCGTGACCACCCGGCCCGTGGGGCCGACCGCACGGGCCAACCCGAGAGTCAGCGCACCCGAACCGGTCCCCGCCTCGAGCACCGTCATGCCCGGGCCGATGTCGCCGTAGACGAGGATCGGCCCGAGGTCTTTCGGATAGACGACCTGGGCACCGCGCTTCATCTTGAGCACGAAGTCGGCGAGCCGGGGACGGAGCAGGAGCATCCGGTCCTTTCCGGATGACGTCACCCATGAGCCGTCGGCGGCGCCGATCAGGTCGTCGTGGGCGACCGTCCCCTTGTGGAACTGGAAGGTCCGACCATGCTCCAGCCTGAGGAGGAAGTGCCGGCCCTTGCTGTCGATGAGCAGCGCCGGGTCTCCCTCGGTGAAGGTCACGAGGACGACGTCACGAGAACAAGGCGATCGCGGTCACCGCCATGCTGAGGACCATCCCCACCACGACGATCCAGATGACGACTTTCGTGAACTGCTTGTTTTGCATAGTGTTCCGTGGAGTTGACTGATCGGCAACGGTAGACAGATGGCAAGACTCACGAAGAAGCTGATCGACCGGGCCCTCGGGTACCGCGACCCCCGCGAGGAGGGGATCCGCCGCACCCTCACGGGTCTGCGTGTCGGCGACCAACGTGAGCTCTACACCGGTCTGGCGCTGACGGCCCTCGCCTATCTCCGTCGCACCGAGCCGAAACGCCAGCTTCTCTATCGGCGGACTGTGCCCGAGGGCTCCGCCCTCGTCATCCACCACAAGAAGTCCGGCGCCCCCAAGCTGGAGATCATCAAGCCCTCGAAGCGGGCGTAAGACCCGTTCTGTGAAGGGTTTGGCCGCTCTTGGCGGTCGAAACGTTCACAGAACGGTTTCGGGGGGCTGGGCTCAGACCCGGTAGACCTCGACGACGGTCTTGTTGCGGGAGCCGCGGCGGCGGCCCATGATGAAGGCGGCGGCCACGATCGACGGCGACGACGACTGCGCCTGCGATCATGCGGTGTTCTTGGCGGAGCCGGCGGTCTGATCGACGGCGCCGATCAGCTGCTGGGCCTTCCGTTCGAGGTCATCCCTGCTGACTGTCAACCTGAATCCTCCATCCGAACGACGGCTGCGGTGCCGGCTGCGGCGATTGCAGTGATGAATCGGGCCAGCACCACCCACCACTCTCCCTCGGGTAACGCCAGCATGACGCCGTAATAGAGACCCCAGGCCAGGCACACCGCTCCGATGGCGATGATGATCGCGCCCCCCACCCCCATCCCGGCTTCCTTGCCGAGGGCCTTGGCGGGCTCGATGGTCTCCTGAACGCAGATACTCGCGCGCCATGTCCACCAGTTCGGTGGTGAGCTGTGGGATTTCCTGCGCGTTGGCCATGAACGAAAGAATCTAACAAGCGCTGGACAGTGCGCCACCCGAAGTTATCGTTCGATCCGGTGCACTTCATTCGGTCGATGCGGTCCCTGGGCCCTCGATACATGGCGCTCTGGGTCGGTCAGACCATCAGCCAGTTCGGGACGTACATCGCCGTCATCACCATCCCACTGCTGGTGTTGCACATCCAGGAGTCCACTTCCACGTCGCTGAACGCAGTGGAGTTCGCCATCGCCTATGCGGCGGAGACGGCGCCCACACTCTTCGTCGGTCTCCTCGGCGGTGTCCTCCTCGACCGGATCCATCTCCGCCCGGTGATGGTCGCCACCGACCTCCTCCGGGCCTGCGCCTTCTTCTATCTGGCTGCCGGTGTCGGGCAGCATCGGCGTCGGCACCGTCTTCGCCATGGCCTTCATCGTCGGCTCGATGACGACCCTCTTCGATGCCGCCCTCTACGCCATGATCCCTTCGCTGGTCCCCAAGGAACGCTATTCCGACGCCAACTCCTTCGTCACCGCCTCGATCCAGGCCAACTTCGCCCTGGGCCCGCTGATCGGTGGGCTGCTCGCCTTCGTCTTCGCCGGGCCTGAAGTCGGGCTCTTCCTCAACGGGGCGACGTTCGTGATCTCGGCTTGGACGCTCAGATACGTGGGACGAGTCGCCCACCACACCGACGTCACCGCAGCGACGACCCTCGTTCATGACCGAATTCGCGGCGGGCATGCGCCGGATCTGGGAGGAGCCACGTCTCCGGATCTCGACGATCTCGTCGGCCATCCCGAACTTCGTCGTTGGTTTCGTCGAGGGCACCTTCATAGTCCTCTTCACGGTGGTGATCGGCACCAGCAACGAGACCCAGATCGGGATCCTCCTCTTCTTCATGGGCATCGGCGGGGTTGATCGGCGCCCTCGTAGCACCCCGCATCACCCGCCTCCTCGGGCTGGGCCGAGCCATGACCGGCGGGCTGACGCTCGCGGGCGTCGCCCTTCTCGGATTCATGTTCAGTAGCTACGGCCCGATCGCCATGGCCCTGCTGGCGTTCTTCATGTTCGGCGTGTCGGTCATCAACATCCCGTTGGCGACGATCCGCCAGACCTACGCAGGCGAGGCGATGTTGGGCCGGGTGATCAGCGCCGCCCGTGCCTTGGGCTGGGCGACCCTTCCCCTTGGAGCCCTGATCGGCGGATGGCTCGGAAACGCCGAGGAGACATATCCGTGGGTCGCCCGTATCTTCCCGCTGATTCTCCTGGGATGTGCCCTGTGGCTCTACACCACGATCATCTGGACCGACACCTTCGGGCCCGAGTACGTCCAGGGCGACCACGCCGCGCCTCGGCAGCCGAGGCGGTCGTCGACCAAGCGAGCAGACGCCGCCGAGCCGTCGGTCTCGGATGTCAGCGGCTCAGGGTCGCTACCGGAGCCCGACACCGCCACCGACTGACTCAGCTGCGGGAGTCTTCGAGCGGTCGAAGGTCCCCGAGTGACTCCGCGATGACGATGAGGTCGTCTCCCGCCTCGAGCATGAAATCGGTTTGCAGGTTGTTGAAGGTGCGCGACCCGCGGGTCACACCCAGCAGCGTCGCCCCGTGGTCGCGCCGCAGCATCGCCGACACCTCGTCGATCGGCGCCCCGACACATTCGTCCGGCAGATCGACGCGGTATAGCTCGGCTCCCTCCCCACCGGAGACGAGGTCGGTGACCAATTCGGAGAGTCCCGGGTACAGGGCCGATCGCGCCAGAAGGTGGGAGGCGAGCCTCGAGGTGACCATGACCTCGTCGACTTCGGCTCGCCGGAAATGGGGAACGTGCTCGGGATTGTTCACCTCGACGACCGTCCGAACGTGCGGTGCCATCGACTCGATGGCGAGCACGGTCAGGATCGACGACATGTCGGCCTGGTCGGAGCCGTCCATCGGGCACACGATGGCGGTCAACGCCGATCTCGATGCCGGCTCGATGGAGGTCTGACTCGTTGGACGGGACCCCGCGGACGAAGTAGACGTCGTTGCCCGCCGGGCTGCGCTCCAGGTCGGCGAGCAGCACGAGCCGGGCCCCGTAGTCGTCGGTGCTCAACTCGGCCACCAGGTCACGGGCGGTCGCGTTCCACCCGCAGATGACTATGTGTTCCTTGTACCCGGCTGCGCCCATCCCCTGTCCTTCCTTGAGTAGGAAATCTATTACGAAACCGACGAGGGCCCCCGTGATGGTGGCGAGGATCGCCACCCCGAAGAGCGCCAGCAACCACCCGACCGCCCATCCCACCGGAGTGGACACGAACGACGGCTCTCCCTGGCCGAACACGGTGCTCACCGACCAGTTGATCGACTCGCCCGAGTGCCCCCCAACTTCGATCGGTTTCGCTGAACCAGACGATGAATGAGGCGACGCTCATCACCACGGCCAAACCGATGAGCAGCGAGGCGAAGAACCGCCGGTCCATTTTGCCGGTGATCCGCTTGACGTGCCAGGAGATGCGACGCAGGAACGGCGAATCGAACAGCGTGCGCAGACCCTGCATGGCGGCGAAACCGTAGTCCGCGAACGGCTGTCGTTGCCGGCCTTCTACGTGTGCCTCGGCGACGAACTAGTCACATTGCGCGTTTGTCGGATGGTCCTCGGTCGTCAGGTTGCGGCTGCCGATCAACTGGGATGGACTGGAATTCGACTTCGTCGCACGACCAAGTCAACGATCGCAAGACGGTCGACAGTGTCATGCCCTACGAGCCGACGCCGGCCCGTCCCGGAGCGGATCTGGCACTCGCCGGCATCTCCGGCCCGACTCGCCGATTCGACCCCACGCTCCCCCAGCCTCTTCCCGGGGGACGTCTCGGGCGCGTCAGCGGCTGACCCTTCTAACGCGCTTCGTCGATCAACCCTGGGGCACAGACTCCCAAAGACCGACCAGGTTGCCCTCGGTGTCTTTGCAGTAGGCAGCGAAGCCCATCTCGCCCACGGCCTGGCGTCCGCTGACTGTGGTGCCACCGGCGTCCTCGACCGCTTGCAGCGCATCCTCGATGTTCACCACGTCGATGACGAGGTTGGGAGCGTTGAACGGCTCCTCCCTTTGCATCATGCCGCCGTTGATGAACCCGGGCTCGGTGGGACCCTCATCCCCGCTCGGGCCTGAGGTGACCAGGGTGTAGCTCAATTCGGGCATCTCCATGGCTTCCCAGCCGAAGACATCGTTGTAGAAGGCACGGGCCCTCGCGCCGTCGTCGTATGGGATCTCGAAGTGCACAACGCGACCTGACATTTCGGCTCCTTTGTGTCGAATGGGCGACTGGACTTGGTCGCTCACGGTCGACGAAGGGTATCAATTCGATCCGGATCCGATGCTGGGGCCCGACGCATGGAAACGACTGGATCGGGGTATTCGGCTCTTCGCACGCTATTGAGGAGGAACCCAATGCCCCAGCGAATCGAAGACGTGATGACCACCGATCCGATCACTTTGAGTCGAAGCGCCTCTCTGAGACAGGCAGCCCAACTGATGAGAGACCGGGACATCGGCGATGTCCTCGTCGTAGATGACGGTGGCGACCTCTGCGGCATCGTCACCGATCGCGATCTCGTCGTCCGGGGAGTGGCCGACGGCCGTGACGTCGACCAGACCGCACTGGACGACATCTGCAACCATGAGGTCGTCTCTGTGACCTCCACCGACGCTGTGGCGACGGCTGTGACGCTCATGGAAGAGCACGCGATTCGGCGGCTACCGGTTCTCGATCGCGGTCGACTCGTCGGGATCTTGTCGATTGGTGACCTGGCGATGGAGCGAGACCCGAATTCAGCCTTGGGCGAGATCAGCTCCGCGCCGCCCAACAACTGACGATCACCGCCACGAGTGCCGAGTCGGCGCGGGCTGCTCGGCAAAAGGAGGCCCGGCAAATGCCACAGAAGGCATGGAGTGAGAAGCGAGAGCGCCAATACGAGCACATCAAGGAAGGCCTGCTGGAGCGTGGAGAAGGTGAGGATTAGGCCGAGGAGATCGCGGCGCGAACCGTGAACAAGGAAAGGGCCCGCAAAGGTGAGGCAAAGGAGAGCTCGAGGCTATCGCGCGAGGACATCTCCTCAGGTCGCCGCGGCGGGCTCCGCTCCGGTAGCGGCCCTGGAGGTCGCACCTATGACCAGCTCTACGAAGAAGCCAAGGATCTGGACATTCGAGGCCGATCGAAGATGAACAAGGAACAACTTCTTCGAGCCGTCAACCGGCGCTCGGGACGAAACTCACGTTGAGCGACCGCTGACGACAGACTCTCACCGCAGCGATGCAGTGTCCTTGATCCCACTGCGTGCCCGATTACCAGTCCATAGGCGTGGTCGGCCGCATCGCTGCGAATCTCGGTGGGGCTGCCGTGGAGGTCGAGCAGGAATGGATTCAGTAGCGGTGAGTAGCGAGATGCCCGACGAATACCGTTCCGACTTCCTGATCCTCTTGAGTCTCTGGCCCGGCGACGCCAGTGGTGGCTATTCCGATATCCGCCCCCATCAGCTCTCTCACGGCGCGAGCCATGAGCATTGCTGCTTCGCGGCTGATCACCGGACCATCGACATCGAGCAACCGGTGCTTCACCTCGGCGGCATAGGCCACGACCCCGCCCTTGAACCATTCTCCGCTCCCGGGTGTCTCGACCAGTCGTAGCGCCAACAGACCCCCGGTGCACGATTCGGCCACGCTCACGGTTAGGCAGGGATCACCCGATCGCGCAGGGACATGGATCATGGGCAGGCCAATACCCCGGCCGGCTCTCTCCGCAAACTGCTCGACCCGATCCGATCAGCTCATGCTCGACTCAACCCGACGATCCGTCGCCGGCAGTCGGGGCCACATTCAGACCTTCGGGGTGGGAGACGAGCCACGCGAAGGCTTCCTCGACCGAGTCGACCCTCGCGGCAAATATCGGCTCTGGGAACACGAGCTCCAAGACGCGTCTCACTTGCTGCGAAGGCACCAACACGAGGTTGGTTCCCCCCTCACGGATCATCCGCTTTCCTTCGATGAGGGCATGAATCCCGGTGGAGTCGATGAACTCGACTTCGGTTGCGTCCAGAATCACGTTTGGGATCCGCTCCGCAGAGATCACGCGGAACTGATCGATCAGTATCTCTGCCGTCGAGATGTCGATCTCGCCCGTCAGCTGCACGATGAGGGTTCCGTCGACTCTTTCGACTACCCGCACGGCCAGTGACGCCGTCCTGTCCCGATCCGCCATGTGTGCCTCCGATGATCCCTGAAATCGATCCGATGCACTCCCAAGGTCTGCAGGAGTAGCGCGGAATCTAACACACGAATTCCGGGGGTGACAACCGCGGACAGCCCACCTGTGATCCAGGTTTGCCACACAAGAATCAGGAGATTCTGAGCCTCTTGTGACCACGCCGTTCCCTGCGGCCACGATGCCTTTTGCCTGCTCGATGAGGAGGCGGCTGTCCACGGCATGCTGTGGTCTTTGCCCGGACGGCACCTCGAGAGGTGCACGACAGTTCGTCAGCCGGTTTTTCAGGACCATGGAATGAAGTAGTGGGTCAGCGGAGAGCTGACCCACTACTCACTATCGGACGCATCCATGGCTCCGGCTCGATAGTCGTTGATCGAGCCGGGGTCGCCCTAGAAGATGAGGATGAGGATGATGATGAGGAGGATCAAGCCTCCGACGCTGATGTACATCTCAACCCTCCTTCCCTGCCGGAGTCAGGACTCTGGTGTGATGAGTCTCGACTCGGCTCTCATAGGTCTCCCCGAGCCGACCGCCGACATAGCCACCGGCGAGTGTCGCCACGACCAAGTGTCGCGGTGGCAACGATGGCCATCGTCGTCAACTCGTCGACGTCGAGTTGAGCAAACCAGTTGGGCAAGTCGATGCGGTTGAAGGCGTTGTATTCGACACCGACCCACGCGCCAAGCGCCGCGAACACGGCGACGAGGAGGAGCATCCACAGTCCCGCCCCGAGACCGTTCATCCCGCCTCGGTAACGCGCCATACGGCCGGCGGCGAAGCCACCAACGAGAAACGACACGAAGACGACGACGGCGGCAATGATCAAACCGACGACCGAAGCCTCGTCCAGCACACCTTGGTCGTTGATGATGTTCAACTGGTAGTCGATTCCACCAGCACCCGCCGCGATGAGGGCGCTCAAGAAGACGAGCACTCCCAAGCCGGCAAACATCCCGACCACAGAAGCCAGCAAGTCGGGCTTACCGTCCTCGATGTCGGTACGAACTACATTTTCCGAGACGTCGATTCGACGTTCCCGATTCGTGGTCGCCATAACTCGCTCCTTTCTTGCGGCCACAAAACACTTACCCGCACCGCCGTTCCATCAAACGACAGCAGTAGCCCGAAGTGGGTTTGGCCGTCCTCGGAGTAGCACAGGCGCCGATGAAGCGTTGCCAGGACACCAGAGATATTCCACGGTTTCAGTCGGTGACCTCGCGGGTATCCGAGCCGCCCAATGACAGAACTACCAGAAGTGATCCGTGGCGTGACCAGCGTGCGAGTCGGGATGGTCTCGACCTATCCGCCGACGCGCTGCGGCATCGCCCGATTTGCATCCTCGCTCGTCGACAACATCCCCGCTGTCGACCCGACGATCGACATCGATGTCGTTCGCCTCTTGAACGACAAGACCCGCGATCTCACCGACCGATCGGTGGTGCTGGAGATCGACCCCACCACCTCGGTCGGCGTGAGAGCGGCAGGCCGACATCTGAGCGAATGCGACGTTGCCTTGATCCAGCATGAGTTCGGTCTCTACGGGCCGAACGATGGCGAGTCCGTCATCGGTTTGCTGGAGGCAATCGACACGCAACGCATCGTGGTGCTGCACACGGTGCTTCCACAACCGACTGATCGACAACGTGAACTGACACGGAGAATGCAGCAAGAGGCGACCCTCGTGGTCCTCTGCGAGTCCGCTGCCACCCTCCTCGAGGAGACGATACTCGATACCTCGGGAATCTGTCTCGATCGTCCACCACGGAGCGAGCTGGTCAGCCAGGCCAATGAACTCTCCACCCCGGAACCAGCTGATCACATGGGGTCTTCTCGGCCCTGGGAAAGGGATCGAGAGGGCCCTGACGGCATTGGCGCAGCTCCGTGACGTGGATCCGCCCATTCGCTATCGCATCGTCGGCAGGACGCACCCGGTGGTGGCCGCACGGTCGGGCACGTCCTATCGCTCGATGCTCGAGGATCTCGTGGGAGAACTGGAGCTGTCGGACGTCGTCGAGTTCATCGACCGGTATGTCGACGACGCCGAGCTCCACGACCTGGTGCGCACATCGGACGTGGTTGTCGTGCCGTACGACAACCACGACCAGGTCTCGTCCGGAGTCATCACCGAGGCAATCGGGATCGGTCGACCTGTCGTTGCCACCAGGTTCCCATATTCCGAGGAGGTGCTCCGATCCGGAGCAGGCCTGGTCGTGGATCATGATCCAGAAGCCGATGGCGGCGGCCATCCGTCTGCTCCTGTCCGATGCGAACCGTTATCGACGGGCAGCTGAAACGGCGGCGGCCATGTCAGCCGAGCTCAGCTGGTCCCGACGTGGCACACCACTACGCACGCCTGATCAAGGCGCTCGTCCCATCGGCTGCGACGGCTTGAGTTGGTGAAGGCGATGTCCCGCCACGGCCGTCGACCACGGATTCGTCCGCTCTGACGAGGCCTCGGGTTCGGCAGAAGCTCCTCCAGGAGGTTGAATCGGGTTGTGAAGAAGATCGGCTTCCTTTCCTTCGGCCATTGGACCCCATCCCCCGGCTCTGAGACGAGGTCCGCGTCGGACGCATTGCTCCAGTCGATCGAGTTGGCCGTCGCCGCAGAGGAGCTCGGGGCCGATGGCGCCTACTTCCGAGTGCATCACTTCGCCCGCCAGCTCGGCTCACCGTTCCCTCTCCTCGCCGCGGTCGGCGCCCGCACCAGCAGGATCGAGATCGGGACTGCGGTCATCGACATGCGATACGAGAACCCTCTCTACATGGCAGAGGACGCGGGTGCTGCCGACCTGATCGCCGGGGGAAGGCTCCAACTGGGAATCTCGCGAGGCTCACCCGAGCAAGTCATCGACGGCTTCCGATACTTCGGTTATGCGCCCGAGGAGGGCGACACCGACGCCGACATGGCCCGCAAGCACACCGAAGTCTTCCTCGAGGTCATCCGAGGTGAGGGCTTCGCCCAACCCAACCCGACCCCCATGTTCCCGAACCCACCGGGTCTCCTGCGGGTGGAGCCGTACTCCGAGGGGCTCCGCGAACGCATCTGGTGGGGCTCCGCCACGAACGCCACGGCGCGATGGGCGGCTGAGCTCGGCATGAACCTGCAGAGCTCCACGCTCAAGTTCGACGAGACCGGCAAACCGTTCCATGTCCAGCAGGCCGAACAGATCCAGATTTATCGTGAGGCCTGGAAGGAGGCCGGTCACCAGCGGGAACCCAGGGTCTCGGTGAGCCGCAGCATCTTCGCCTTGGTGTCAGACACCGATCGCGCCTATTTCGGGCACGAGCGCAACGACCGGGACACCATCGGGATGATCGACGCCAACACCCGTGCCATCTTCGGACGCAGCTATGCCGCCGAACCGGACGCCCTGGTCGCCCAGCTCAGGGAAGACGAGGCGATAGCCGAAGCCGACACTCTCCTCCTGACCGTGCCCAATCAATTGGGTGTCGAGTACAACGCCCACGTGATCGAGGCGATTCTCACCCACGTAGCTCCCGAGCTCGGCTGGCGCTGAGTCGCCTCCCCATCAGGGCGCGTCGGGTTCCCATCGAAGCAGGTCTCCCGGCTGGCATTCCAGGACCTCACACAGTGCAGCGAGTGTCGTGAAACGGACCGCCTTGGCACGCCCATTCTTGAGGACGGCGAGGTTGGCCGGCGTGATCCCCACCCGCTCGGCGAGCTCACCGACGGCCAGCTTCCGCCTGGCCTGCATCACATCGATGTCGACGACGATGGCCACTAGATGACTCCATCCAGCTCGGTCTGCATCCGGTTCGCCTCGGCATCACGGGTCACCGCCTGGACGAGGAGCATTCGCAGAACGAGAACGACGAGTGCCACCCCGAAGACTGCCACCGACCCACCACATATGAGGAGAACCATCCCCGGGGCGACGGCATCACCCGGCACGTTCCGGTTGGTGGTGGCCAACAGCACCGCGAACGCCAGCACGAGCACGGCTGCAGCCGTCACCGCTCCGATGATGACGTCCACGTAGCGGAAAGCGTCGTTCGAGAAAACCGTGCCTCCGACGCACCATGGATGTGAGCTTCCACACGCAGACCAGGACGGCCTGTGCGGCCAGGACCGCGAGGATCGCGATGACCACCAGAGGAACCCTGACATAGGCGAGGTCGGGGTCGAGCTCCCTCATGTCGATGTACAGAAGCGGCACGAATACGACCTGCACCATCACGGAGCCTGCGAGCAGGGCCACCAGCACAGTGCGGAGGACGAGAATTGTCTGTCTTCCCAAGAGACTTCTCCTCTATTGCTTGTCGATAGCAATCTATCGATAGTCGATCGCTACTGCAAGTGAAGACGGACTACCGCCAACGAGCTGGCCTAACCCTTTGAGCTCACCGACGAACCCTGGCACTGCAGCAGGCGGCCTCACAGAGGGGTCGGTTGTTTATGGTGTCGGAGAGAGGACTCGAACCTCCACGGGGCGTTGGCCCCACCAGATCCTTAGTCTGGCGCGTCTTCCAATTCCGCCACTCCGACAGGTGTGACTCGGCGGCGCGACCGCCGGCGGCGATTGTATCGGCCGGTCTAGCTCAAGATGAAGGTCAGCGCGAAGGTGCTGGCGCCGAAGAGGACGCCCACGATGACCGTGAGACGGTCGAGGTTGCGCTCGACCACAGTCGACCCGGACATACTCGAAGTCGACATCCCGCCTCCGAACACATCCGACAGCCCCCCGCCCTTCCCGGAGTGGAGAAGCACCAAGGCGATCAACGCCAGGGAGAGGATGATGTGGATGATGATGCCGAAAGCGGTGAGGATGTTCATGTCTGATCGATCTCGAGCGAAGGAAACCCCGCCAGTCGGCGGGAGCGCCATAGTACCAGGGTCTACCTGAATGCCCTATCCGGCCTGTTTGCCGACGGCGTCGGCTGCGGCCTGGGCCGCCTCGGGATCACCCAAGTAGCGGCTCGAGATCGGTCGCAGCTCCTCGTCCAACTCATAGACGAGCGGGATGCCGGTGGGGATGTTCAGTTCGACGATGTCGGCTTCGCTCACGTCGTCGAGATGCTTGACCAGCGCGCGGAGCGAGTTGCCGTGGGCGACGATGAGGACGACCTTCCCATCCTTCAGTTCGGGGACGATCTCCTCGTACCAGTACGGGAGCATCCGGTCGACGACGTCTGCGAGGCACTCCGTGGCAGGGAGATCGGCCGGGTCGACGTCGTCATAACGCTCGTCGTGTGCAGGATGACGCTCGTCGTCGATCTCCAGTGGTGGCGGCGGGACGTCGTACGAACGTCGCCACTCCAGCACCTGTTCGGCCCCGAACTTCTCCGCAGTCTCCTTCTTGTTCAGTCCCTGCAGTGCCCCGTAGTGACGTTCATTGAGACGCCAGGATCGGTGTGTGGGGATGTCTTGACCATCCTGCCTCGGCCAGTGCGATGTCGGCGGTCTCTGTGGCCCGGGTCAGCACCGAGGTGAACATCACGTCGGGTTTCAGACCCCTCGGCGGCCATCAGCCGGCCCGCCTTGCGCGCCTCTTCCACCCCGGTCTCGGTGAGTCCGACATCGGTCCACCCGGTGAACAGATTCTCCAGATTCCACTTCGACTGCCCGTGTCTGAGCAGGACGAGCGTGAGGTCACAGCGGTACCTGACGATCGCTGCGAACTGGTCGGGGTCCAGCGAGGCGCCGCCGACGAGGGCGCCGTCGATGTCCTTCTTCGCCATGAAGTCCTTGATGTTCACGGCGTTCACCGAGCCCCCGTACAGGATGCTGACCTCGGTCGCCGACCTCGCTGCTGAAGAGAGTGCTGCAGCTGCTCACGGATCGAGGCGGCCATCGCCGCGGCATCCTCGGGTAACGCGGTGCGACCCGAGCCGATCGCCCATACTGGCTCATAGGCGATCGCTCAGCGACAGCGGCGCTGACTCCAACCCGCAGACCACGCAAAGCCCCCGCTAGTTGCGCGACGACCACCGGCTCCGCCTGTCCAGCCTCGCGCTGTTCGAGTGTCTCCCCGACACAGACGACGGCCGCCATCCCGGCGCCGATCACCGCCTTGGCCTTCTTGTTGACCATCTCGTCGGTCTCCCCGAAGTGCTGACGGCGCTCGGAGTGGCCGACGATCACGTGCCCGACCGCCAGCTTGGCCAGCATCGGCAGCCGAGATCTCGCCGGTGTAGGCACCCGACTCGGCCCAGAACACGTTCTGGGCGCCGAGACCGATGGGGATGCGGTCTTGCTCGAGGACCACCTGGACCGAGCGCAGTGACGTGAACGGCGGCGCCACCACGACTTCGACACGCTCGTAGTCATCCGACTCCAGCCGGTATGAGAGCTTCTGCATCATCTGGATCGCTTCGAGATGGTTGGCGTTCATCTTCCAGTTGCCGACGATCAGCGGCTTGCGGTCGGTCATCCAGCCCATCTTTCCAGAACCGCCACACCGGGAAGAATCCGGCCTTCCAGAGCTCGAGACCGGCACCGCCACCGGTCGACAGGTGGCGAAACGGTGCCCTCCAGCCCGAGGAGACGCAGCGCAGCCGCCGAGTCGCCGCCCCCGACGCGGTGAACCCCGGGCACTCGCCCATGGCCCTCGCCACCATCTCGGTCCCGTTCCGGTAGGCCTCCCATTCGAAGACACCCATCGGTCCGTTCCAGAACACGCTCGCCGACTCTCTGATCAGCTCAGCGAAGGCCTCGTGCGGTGACCGGCCCGATGTCGAGGCCGATCCAGTCTTCCGGGATGTCGGCCGATGTCGACCACCCGATGTCGCGATTCCTCCGAGAAGCTGTCGGCGACCACGACAGTCCGCGGGGAGCTTGATCTTGTCGATGCCCTCGTCCTCGGCGATCAGTCGGGACGACGGCATCGAGCATGGTCTCCTCGACGAGTGATTCGCCCACCTCATGACCCATCGCCCGGAGGAACGTGAAGCACATGCCGCCGCCGATGAGCATGTGGTCGACCTTGGGGAGCAGGTTCTCGATGACGGCCAGCTTGTCCGAGACCTTGGCACCGCCCAGGACGACGGTGTACGGCCGCTCGGTGTCGGACGAGGAATCTCCCCAAGGCCCTCAACTCGGCGTCGAGGAGGGGCCCGGCCACCGACTCGAGGACCTTCGGCGACGCCGACGGTCGAGGCGTGAGCCCGGTGCACCGACCCGAACGCGTCCTGGACGAAGAGGTCGTGTCCTGTCGGCGAGCCGGCGAGCGGTCGCCGGGTCGTTCTCGGTCTCCCCGGGAGGAATCGGGTGTTCTCCAGCACTGTGATGTCGCCACCCGATTCGAAACGGACTCACAGGCTCGGTCAAGGCGTCCATCGCCTCGGCGACAGGGCGCAGGGAGAAGGCGGGGTCGACCCCGTCGGGCCGACCCAGGTGCGAGCACACCGTCACGACGGCGCCCTCGATCACCAGTCGCTCCAGGGTGGGCAGGGCGGCGCGGATCCGGAAGTCGTCACCGACCTCGCCGTCGTCAGCGGCACGTTGAGGTCGGACCGGACCAGCACCGCACGACCGGAGACGTCGACGTCGTCGAGGGTCAGGTATTCGCTCAATGTCTCACTTTCCGGTGGCAGCCAGCTTCTCCAGGACGCGCCCCAGCTTGATGGGGTCGTGCTGAGGCCAGTCTGACCACTCGTCGATCAAATCCGCAAAAACCAGCTCCCACCCGTAGGCGGCGACCTCTTCGGGCGTGACGCGTGATCGCCTCGTGACCCGGCCGGCACCATGAACTCGCCACGATGGGCAACCACCACTCCAGGTCCGAGGACACCGACGTGCTCGGCAGAGCCGCCACATGCTCGACACCGGTCATACCGTGGGTCTCGCCGGTCTGTGTCACCAGATTCAGCACGAAGACACGCTGGGCCCGGGCACTCATCACCGCCGGCGGCCAGCATTTGCACCATGAGCGCCGAGATCACCGAGGTGTAGAGGCTGCCGGGGCCCATGACTATCTGGTCCGCACCGGAGACCGCGGCCAACGCCCGGCGCGAGGCGATGGTGTCGGCCGGGTCGATCGACAGCTCGCGAGACATGCCCCTCGGTGGAGGTCGACGCAGCCTGGCCCCGTCACCGGGACCCCGTCGACGACGGCGGAGAGGACCACCGGCTGATCGGCGACCGGGATCACCTCGCCGAGGACGCCAAGCATGCGCCCCGCGGTGTCGACCGCCGAGCCGAAGTCACCGAACAGGTCGGTGAGGGCGGCCAGGATCAGATTGCCCAAGGAGTGGTCGGTGACATCTCCAGAACCGAAACGGTGGGCGAACAGCTCCGACCAGAGCGAGGGCTCCGGCGTCAAGGCGAGGAGACAACGCCGCACATCCCCGGGCGGAGGGATCCCGAACTCCGACAAACGACCCGACGACCCACCATCGTCGGCCACCGAGACCAGGGCGGAGATCGTCCCGGCGTAGGTCTGGATCGCTTCCAAAGCCGCCGCCTGACCATGCCCGCCCCCGATGGCGACCACGACGGGGCCCGGTGGGGTCGAGCAGCAGACGCTCGAGTGCGGTCTCGGTTTGAGTCCTCACCGCTCCATGTCGCGATGGCGGACCGATGCGTTGATGCCGTGCTCGGAGAGACGCCGGCGCAGCTCCTCGGCGATCGCCACCGAACGGTGGTGGCCCCCGGTGCAGCCGATCCCGATGGATAGGTACGACTTGCCCTCTCCCTGGAAGCGCGGGATGAGGAACTCGAGGAGTTCGTCGACCTTCTCCATGAACTCCCCGGCACCTTCCGACCCGAGCACGTATTCGCTGACCGGCGGGTTGGTCCCGCGGAGGTCGCGCAACTCGGCCACCCAATGGGGGTTGGGAAGGAAACGGACGTCGAGGACGAGGTCGGTGTCACGGGGCGCACCGTGTTTGAAGCCGAACGATCGAATGGAGACCCGCATCGGCCGGTTGAGCTCGTCGTCGGAGAACTGAGTGGTGAGTCGTTCCCGGAGCTCGTGGACGTTGAGATTGGAGGTGTCGATCACCACGTCGGCCATCTCCTCGCAGCTCGCCCAGCAGCTCGCGCTCGGCGTCGATGGCTTCCCCGATGGTGTCGAGACCGAGGGGTGCGGCCGACGGTTCTCCTCGTAGCGGCTGACGATCACGTCGTCGTCGGCATCGAGGAAGACGATCCGGGTGATCACGCCCTCCCGTTCCAACTCGGTCATGGCGTCTCGAAGCTCGCCGATAGGAAGACCGCCCCTGGAGTCGATGACGACCGCGAGCTGCTTGTCGACCTCGGGAATGTCATGAGCCTGGACGGCGAGGCTCAACAGCTGCGGAGGGAGATTGTCGATGACGGTGTACCCGATGTCTTCGAGCACGTTCGCCGCCGAGGAGCGCCCCGCCCCGGACATGCCGGTCACCACTAGAACATGGGGTGCGTCGGTTGCGACGAGGTCCATCTGGCGCCTTGGTCAGGTGTGGAGCGCAGCGTACAGGTCGGAGGCGACCTGCTCGGGCACCACCTCGCTCAGATCTTCCCGGGTGGCGGCCCGCATCTTCTTCAAGGAACCGAAGTGCTTGATCAGGTCGCGTTTTCGTTTCGGGCCGATCCCCTCGACCTCGTCGAGGATGGAGTCGACCATCGACTTCGAGCGGAGCTGGCGGTGGTAGGTGATGGCGAAGCGATGGGCCTCGTCACGAATCTGCTGGAGGAGATAGAGGGCCTCGGCGTCGCGCGGGATGAGGATCGGCTCGGGCTCTGCCGGGCAGATAGACCTCCTCCAT
Organism: uncultured bacterium; assembly: GCA_963751005.1. GTDB lineage: Bacteria > Actinomycetota > Acidimicrobiia > Spongiisociales > ZC4RG35 > JANQRA01. Next base: position 1,538,586 of record CAVVSY010000004.1, on the reverse strand, counting down.
CTTCTTGGCCAGACCGATGACGGGGATGTCCAGCGAGAGCTCGTCGAGCACCTTGACCGCCCGGCCCAGCTGACCGGCGCCCGCCGTCGATGAGGACGAGGCTGGGTGGATAGGAGAACCGTCCTTGCTCGGCGACCGGCTTGTTCTTCTCGGCGAGATAGGCGGTGAAGCGGCGTCGGATCGTCTCTTCCATCGAGGCGAAATCGTCCTGGCCCTCGACGGTGCGGATCTTGAAGTGTCGGTAGTCGTTGCGGCGGGGCATCCCGTCCTCCAAGACGACCATCGAGGCCACCGTGTTGGTCCCCTGCAGAGTCGAGATGTCGTAGGCCTCGATGCGAAGCGGCGGGTCGGGGAGCCCGAGCACCTCCTGTAGGGAGCGCATCGCCTTAGCACGGGCGTTGTGATCCTTCTGCCGACTGAGCCGGTGCCGGGCAAACGCCTCGGCGGCGTTCATCGACGCGGTCTCCATCAGCCGCCGCTTCGCCCCCCGCTGCGGCACCCGCAGACTCACGTTCCGCTCCCCGATCTCGGTGAGCCATTCGGTGATGAGGTCGGCCTCGTCGGGCATCAGGCTCACCAGGACCTCCCGGGGTGGTTCGGTGTCGCCGTAGAGCTCTCTCACGATCCTCCCCATGAGTTCGGCATCGGTCGAGCTCCTCCACCCTGTCGACGATGGTGCTCCGCTCCCCCACCACGCGGCCCCGGCGCACGTTCAGCATCTGGAAGGCAGTCTCCAGCTCGTCGCCGTGCAGGGCGATGAGGTCGAAGTTCTCCGCCTTCTCGGTCACCACCTCCTGACGGAGCATCGCCCGTCGAACGTCCTCCTGGCGATCCCGGTATCGGGCCGCCAACTCGAACTCCTGACGTTCCGAGGCCTCCCACATGGAGATCTCGAGGTCGGCGAGCACTCCCTCGGTGTCACCACTGAGGAAAGCGGCGAGCCCGTCGACCATCTGCTGGTAGTCCTCCTGGCTCGACCGCGGCGATGCACGGGCCGGAGCACTTCTCGATGTGAAAGAGCAGACATGGCCTGCCCTGGGCTTTCTGCCGTTCGAACATGGCGTTCGAGCATGTCCGTACCGGGAACGTCCGCAGCAGCTGGTCGAGGGTCTTGCGAATGGCGTAGGTGTGGGCGTAGGGGCCGAAGTACTCGTTCCCCTTCCGCTTCTTGCCCCGCAGCACCAGGGCCCTCGGCCATTCGTGGGATCGGGTGATGGCGAGGAACGGGTACGACTTGTCGTCGACCAGCTTGACGTTGAAGCGGGGCCGGTGCTCCTTGATCAGGGAGTACTCCAGCATCAGGGCGTTGACCTCGGAGTCGGTCAGGATCCAATCGACGGTGCGGGCGTTGTCCACCATCGCCTGCGTCCTCGGGTGCAGACCGACCCCGAAGTAGGAGGAAACCCGGCTGCGCAGGGACTTCGCCTTCCCCACATAGACCACGCGACCGTTCTTGTCACGGAACAGGTATGCGCCCGGCTTGTCGGGGATCTCAGACGTCTTCGGTCGGTCGAACATCGACCCTCAGGGTAGGAGCCGCCACCGACATGCCAGCAGCCGGGGAATCCCCGCCTGGTCCTCGAACGGGTAATGGGGCTGCTCGACCATGTGCTCCAAGGACCATCCTGCATCGGCCGCCGCATCGAGCAGGCTCGGCCATGCTCCGGTGATGGAACGTGACCACCCCGTCACCGGCCGGGATGTCCGAGGCACCTCCGTCGAAGTAGCCCCCCGGCCGCCATAACACCTCGCCGTATTGGTCGGAGATCGGCGTAGAGCCCGGGGCGGTCCAGATCGGATGATTCATCACAAGAGCGAGGACTCCGCCCGGCTTGGTGACGCGTGCCGACTCGGCGAACACCATGGCGTGATCCGGGACGTGCTCCAGAGTGAGCACGCAGTAGACACCGTCGTAGGCGTCATCTGCGAACCGGAATCGACGGCAATTGGGCGACGAAGGCACGACCAGCTCTCAATGCGAGAGTGTGATTGGCATCGAGCCCGTGTGCCCACGCCCCAGCGACGCTCACAGCCCGCATGACCCGGCCTTCGCCGCATCCCAGGTCGAGGTACAGACGCTCAGGCAATGGTTCCAGAACGTCGAGGAGGAGGGGTGTGATCACGTGCTCGTAGGTGGGATCAGTCTCGATCTCCTCCAACCACCATTCGGCGGATCCGGACCAGCTCATTGGCCCGAGACTATGTCAGTAGCCGAGCACTTCCTTGAACCAGGGCAATGTTCGCTCCAGACCCTGCAGGAGTGGGATCTGCGCTTTCCACCCGAGGATGCTCTCTGCACGCGTCGTGTCGGGGCGTCGCACCATGGGGTCGTCGGTGGGCCTGGGGTGCAATCGGACCCCAGGGTGATTCCCCACGACGTCCTGGACCGCCTCCGCGAGCTCCAGCATCGTGACCTCTTCGGGGTTGCCGATGTTGACCGGTTCGGTCTCGTCGGAGAGGAGGAGGCGGAGGATGCCCTCGATCTCGTCGTCGACGTAACAGAGCGACCGAGTCTGGTTGCCATCTCCGAAGATCGGCAGGGGCTCGTTTGCGAGAGCGGCCTTGAAGAAGGCAGGAACGGCTCGTCCATCATTGGGCCGCATGCGTGGACCGTAGGTGTTGAAGATTCGCACGATCCGAGTGTCGAGACCGTGTTCCCGGTTGTAGGCGAGGGTCAGAGCTTCGGCGAAGCGCTTAGCCTCGTCGTAAACACCTCGAGGACCGATTGGGTTGACGTTGCCCCAGTATGTCTCGGGCTGTGGGTTGACCTGAGGGTCCCCATAGACCTCGGAAGTAGAGGCGAGGAAGAAGACCGCCCCCTTGTCTCTGGCGAGCCCGAGTCCCTTGTGTGTCCCGTATGCCCCTACTTTCAGGGTGTGGATCGGCCACTTCAAGTAGTCGACCGGAGATGCCGGAGAGGCGAAGTTGAGCACGTAGTCGACGTTGCCGGCGACGTGTATGTAGTCGGTCACGTCGTAGTCGATCATTCGAAACCGCTTGTCAGCCATCAGATGGGTCACGTTGGACGCGTTCCCGGTGATGAGGTTGTCCATACACGTCACCCTGGCCCCCGAGTTCACGAGCCAGGTGCACAGATGCGAGCCCAGGAAGCCGGCGCCGCCCATCACCACCGCATGGCTTCCTTCGAACTCGTGAAATCCCTCGAACGCCGCTCGGCGCATGTCAGACACGTCTCTTTCCATCCAAAGTGAGTTCAGGCTACATCGGCAATCACCGATACCGATTGAGTCATTACCCGACCCCGTCAGTGGGAAACTCGAGCAACTTGACCACACGTCACGTCTTCTGGAAATGGGCTGCCATCGGTCTCTTGGCAGCGATCTTCCTCGCCTGGGCCCAGGCTCGGGCGGTCGGTGGCGTTGCCGGCATGCTCCAGGTCGGCGAGACGAGCGCACTCCGCCCTCTCATCGAGGAACAGCTCGGCGATGTCCCTCTGGCGTCCGGTCCTGGCCACGATGGCCAGATCTTCTACTCGATCGGTCTCGACCTCGACGGGAACGAGGTCGGGCCACTCCTCGACCACGCCGCCTACAGATACAGACGATGCCCTCCCCTTCTTGCGCCTCGGGGTTCGGGCTGCTCGACGGGTGGCCCTTGCTCTGGGGTCAGGTCGTCGTGTGCGTCCTGTCGATGTCCATGGCAACTGCGATCGTCGGGGTGATGGCTTACCGTGCCCGCCGGAGCGAATTGCTCGCCCTCACCGTGCTGCTCAACCCCGGGATGTGGCTGTCGGTCCAACTGCTCACCTCCGATGCCCTGTCTGTCGCTGCGATGCTCGGAGCCCTGTTGTTCGTCACTTCGCATCGGAATCGGGAGTCGACGGGCCTTCTTCAGTCTGTCGGTGCTCGCCAAAGACGTGAGCCTGGCCACGCCGGTGCCCCTGGGCATCGACCGTCGCGATTGGAGGATGGTCCTGGTCCCGGGTGCCGTGCTCGCCGTATGGATCATCTGGCTGACCATCCAATTCGGTGACGGCTTCGCCTCCAGAGGGAACCTCGACTGGCCGTTCCTGGGCATCGTCGAGGCCAGCAGCAACTGGAGCACCTTCGAGCCCAAGGAGTGGGTCTTCCTGATGTTCGCTCTCGGCTCGGTCATCCTCGGGGCGTGGGCCTCGCTCCGGGCTTCATGGCTGCGATGGCCGATAGCCACATGGACCGCTCTCGCCATCGTCTCTTCGAACTGGGTCTGGGACTTCGGGAACAATGCGGCGCGGGCATTCGCCCCGATCGTGATCCTGGTGGCGCTCTCGTTCGCCTATGCGGGCACGCGGGCGGACACGACCGAGAAGGCCCCCTTCTCCGGGACGTAGTTGGTCCCGAACGCCCAGAGGACCGGGAGGAACCCGGCGACGCGCCAAGCATTGACCGGATCACCAAGGACGTCGGGCCCAAAGCAGAGCACGAACAGCCCGGCGATCACCCATGACCAATCACGGGCCCCGGACTCCGAGAACCACTGTGGTCGACGGCACACCCGCCAGCAAGAACGACCCCACGGCGACGGATTCGAATAGGCGACAAGGGGAAGCGATCCGGCCGCCATCGGGGATCGATCGACCGCGCGGCCCGTAAGAGAAAGACACCAAACGCGTACAGCGCAAGCAGGAGCGGCATTGCGACTAACCGCGCCCGATAGCAAGACGTCCCATCGCCCCCAGGCAGCACACAAGGAACGTCGGCTGGGTGACACCGAGGGCCGCGCCAGCGACCCAGGACCGGTGGCGATGCCCAGGACGAGCAGGAGGATGCCCAGAGGTTCAGCGTGTCTCCGGCGAATCCGATGTAGAGCGCGGGGTTGCAGAGACGATCAGCCATGCTCGAGGTCCCGAGCGGGGCCGCAAACATCACGGCAGCGGCCAATGCTCCGATCGACGCTCAGCAGTCCGACCATCAGCAAGCTGTATGGAACGAGTCGGTCCTGGCCTACGGAAATGCCCAACCGGCCCAGCCCAAAAGCTGGCTCGGGTGAACCTGTACCCCGCCTCCGAATCTCTTCGGCGAGTTTCTCACCTGTTCGGGTCGATTGCTATCAGTACATATGCCTGTCCGTCGCCAATCGACCACGCAGAGAACCAAGGCCCAGGTTCACCCACGTCGAAGTCGATATCTCTCCTCGGATGCAGCGACATGACGGTCGGAGAAGGAAGGGATGTACGTCCATCGAACGATAGACGGCAAATGACCAGCGACGATCAGCGACTAGGAGACCGACCTCCAGACTGTTCGGGCGGGACATCGAGACCATTCTCCCCATCCGCATCGTCCGCGCCTATGGATTGCTCGAACTAGCCGACCAATTCCCTGAGGAACTTCCCGGTGTAGCTCTCCCCCACCTGGGCCACCTCTTCGGGGGTGCCCGCGGCGATGATCCGGCCCCCGCCGCTGCCACCCTCAGGCCCGAGATCGATGACGTGGTCGACCGACTTGATCACGTCGAGGTTGTGCTCGATGACCACCACGGTGTTGCCGGCGTCGACCAGACGCTGCAGCACCTGGAGCAGTTTGCGGATGTCCTCGAAATGGAGACCGGTGGTGGGCTCGTCGAGGATGTAGAACGTCTGCCTGTCGACCGCTTGCCCAGCTCAGAAGCCAGCTTGATCCGCTGCGCCTCGCCACCGGAGAGGGTGGTTGCGGGTTGGCCCAGTCTGCATGTAACCGAGACCGACGTCGTAGAGAGTCTGCAGGATGCGGACGATCTTGGGTTGGTTCTCGAAGAACTCGAGGGCGTCCTCGACCGACATCTCGAGGATCTCGGAGATGTTGTGACCCTTCCAGAGGATCTCCAGGGTCTCCCGGTTGTAACGCTTGCCCCGGCAGATCTCACAGGGCACGTAGACGTCGGGGAGGAAGTGCATCTCGATCTTGATGGTCCCGTCGCCCTTGCATGCCTCACAACGCCCGCCGGAGACGTTGAAGGAGAAGCGACCCGGTTTGTAGCCGCGGGCCCTCGCCTCCTGGGTCTGGGTGAACAGCGTCCTGATGTGGTCGAAGAGCTTGGTGTAGGTGGCCGGGTTGGACCGGGGGGTCCGTCCGATCGGTGACTGGTCGATGTCGATGACTTTGTCGATGAGCTCGATGCCCTCGACCTTCTTGTGACGGCCCGGGGACCACCCGGGCCCGATTCACCTTGTTCGCCAGGGTCTTCCAGAGGATCTCCTCGACGAGGGTCGACTTCCCGGAACCGGAGACCCCGGTCACCGCCGTGAACACTCCGAGGGGGAACTCGACGTCGAGACCCTGGAGGTTGTTCTCACGTGGCGCCCAGCACCGAGATGGCGGCACCGGTCCCCTGCCGGCGGATGAGCGGCACCTCGATCTGACGACGTCCCGCCAGGTAGTCGCCGGTCAGTGAGTCGGACCCGCCTTGATGCACATGTGGCGAGGTCGCCTTCGACGACGACATAGCCGCCATGCTCCCCGGCCCCAGGCCCGATGTCGACGATGTGGTCGGCGACCCGGATCGTCTCCTCGTCGTGCTCCACCACGATCAAGGTGTTCCCAGGTCGCGGAGCCGGAGCAGAGTCTCGATCAGCTGCTGGTTGTCCCGCTGGTGGAACCCGATGGATGGCTCGTCGAGGATGTAGAGGACTCCGACCAGCCCCGACCCGATCTGGGTGGCCAGCCGGATCCGCTGTGCCTCGCCGCCGGCGAGGGTCGCCGCCGAGCGGGAGAGGCTGAGGTAGTCGAGACCCACGTCGAGGAGGAACCTGATCCTGGCCTCGCACCTCTTTGAGCACCCGTTCGGCGATGTGTGCGTCGCGCTCGCTCAACTCGAGGTTGTCGAAGAACTCGTAGGCCCCCCCGAGGCTCAGATCGGACACCTCGGCGATGTTCCGGTCCTCGATCGTGACCGCCAGCGAGATCGGGTTGAGACGCCCCCCGTTGCACACGTCACAGGGCACCTCGGCCATGTACTCCTGGTAGTACTCCCGGGCGGCGTCCGACTCCGCCGACTCGTGACGACGGTTGAGGAACGGCACCGCCCCCTCGAAGGTGGCATCCCACTTCCGCTTCCGACCGAACCGATTGACGTACTCGACGGTGATCCGCTCGTTCCCGGTGCCGTAGAGGATCTTCTCCTGGACCGACTGGTCGAGGTCCTTCCACGGTGTGTCCATGGAGAATCCGAGGATCTTGGTGAGCCCGGTGAGGAGTCGGTGGTAGTACCGCATCCGGTTCGACGACCACATCGGCGATGGCGCCCTCCCCAAGGGACAGATCGGGGTCGGCGATGACCAGCTCCGGGTCGACCTGGTACCTGGTCCCGATCCCGGAGCACTCCGGGCAGGCACCGTAAGGGCTGTTGAAGCTGAAGTTGCGGGGCTGGAGATCCTCGAAGCTCAAGCCCGCACTTGGAGCAGGCGAGGTGCTGGGAGAAAGTCAGAGTCGAGCCATCGATGATCTCGATGTCGGCCACACCCTCGGCAAGGGAGAGGGCGGTCTCCAACGACTGGGTGAGCCGCTGTTCCATCCCCTCTTTGCGGACGAGACGATCGACCACGACCTCGATGGTGTGCTGGTGGTAGCGGTCGAGGCGGATCTCCTCGGTCAGCTCCCGGACCTCACCATCGATCCGGGCCCGGGCGAACCCCTGCTTGGCCAGATCGGAGAGGAGGGTCTCGTATTCGCCCTTCCTCCCGCGCACCACCGGCGCCAGCACCTGGAAGCGAGTGCCTTCCTCCAGCTCGAGGATGCGGTCGACGATCTGCTGCGGAGTCTGTCGCTCCACCGGGGTGCCGTCGTTGGGACAGTGGGCGACCCCGATCCGGGCGTAGAGGAGTCGCAGGTAGTCGTGGACCTCGGTGACCGTGCCCACCGTGGACCGGGGGTTGCGCGACGCCGTCTTCTGGTCGATCGAGATCGCCGGGGACAGCCCGTCGATGAAGTCGACGTCGGGCTTGTCCATCTGACCGAGGAACTGGCGGGCATAGGCGGAGAGCGACTCGACATAGCGACGCTGGCCTTCTGCGTAGATGGTGTCGAAGGCGAGCGAGGACTTGCCGGAACCGGAGAGCCCGGTGAAGACGATCAGTTGGTTGCGAGGAAGTTCGAGCGTGAGGTTCTTGAGGTTGTGCTCACGGGCACCCCTGATGAGTATCGAGTCGGTGGACAACGCTCCGCCTGGTGCCTGAAGTTACGACCATTGTAATACGGATCTCAACCCGAACACCTGTTCGTTTGATCAGCCCGCAGACGACGGAGCAAGCTCCGACGGATCACGATCTCTGGTCCGGTTGGTTACTTCGACGAAAATCAACAGAATCGCTGCTGTTACCAACGGCGCTAGAGATCTGGCGAAATCGAAGGGGTAACGCCAGACCTTGTCGGACATGAGGACTGCGACGACTACGAATCCCACGTAGGACCACCCCAGGGCCGTTCGCGACTGCGCCCAGCGCAGAACATACAGCACCATCAGGAGGAGCATTGCACAGCCAGTAGCCAGGACAGCCGGGTCTTCAGCCCAATACGGAAATCCGCGGGCCAGACCGACGAATGGGAGGCTGAAAGCCCCGACGCTTGTGGTATCGGATCCGAGTCGGGCGGTGATGTAGAGGCTCCATACGGCGATAGCCGCCCCTGGTATGAGCACGGTTCCCAGAGCCACTCGGCGGCGCCCCTTCGACCAATGCCACGCGGCCGCTCCGACCGCCGTCACAAGCATCACCTCCCTGCTCAGGACCGCTCCCGCCATCAGCCACACCGCCCAGCCGTAGCGCTGTTGGTACAGCATGAGCACAGCCCACATCGCCAGACAAGCCGCGATCACCCCTGCGCCGTCGTTCATTAGATCGAAGATGAGGCCGAAGTTCAGTCCAAAGGCGAGACCCCACCACACGGACCCTCCGAGCAATCGCGCCGAGTCGTGCCGCGGCCAATGTCCCAAGCGCCATACCGATGACGTTCACAACGACCAGGTTCCAGACGATCATCCCGGAGAAGCGAACCCCATCAGCCCGGCAAAGGCGAGGATCAACATCCGTCTACTTCGATAGACCGGGAGGATCGACCAACTCGGCGTGTTCCGAAGGATCGAGCAACCAGGGGTCGTTTGCCTGGATGAAAAAGAACTTGCCGTCGTGGCCTTGCTGATCGTGGAGAACCACAGCGCCCAAGCGTTCCTGACCGTATTCCGTCGTCGCGATCGCGCCCTCGCCAAAACCGACGAAGGTGGTCGGGTTCCATGAAAAGGCAATAAGGCTATTGAGCAAGATCAACGTGGAAACGACCGTCGCCACTGCGACCACCGGCCAGACGCTGCGACTTGACTCCGCCGATCTCATGGTTTCCGAGCGATAGCGATCCAACTCAACCCGGGAAGGACTTCGACTTTTTCGGCAGCCCGAGCGATGGGTAGCAGCCAGCCGAACACCCTCGCCTGCAGTCGGCCGATGTCAGTTCTCCCCAACAGCTTGTTGACCATCCAGCCGACTACTCCGGAGCCGATTGAACTGCCTCAGCTCGATGATCTCGAGCCCGGAACCCTCTATGACCGAGACCAGTTCGGGCCTCGAGTAGCGCATGTGATGATCGAGGGCCACGTCCGCAGCGGAGAACAGCCAATGGTGTGCCGGCACGAGGATCAGTGCGTGGCCCCCTGGCTTGAGAACGCGCCCGAAATCCTGCGACAGCTGTCTTGGGCTTGGAGAGGTGCTCCAAGACATTGACACAAAGTACAGAGTCGAAGCGGAGGTCCCACCTATCAAACGTCACAGGATCGTTCAGGTCACCGGCGACGACTTCCACATTTCTCATATGCCCATACCGTGACAGGCGTCTTCGACATGGGCTGGGTCGATATCGACCGCGGTGAGCTGCCCTTTATTAACGAGGCTGCGAGTCAGATTCCCCGCACCACAGCCTGCCTCCATGACGCTGTCCCCAGATACCTCTCGAACTGCTCGAGCATCCAGACGAGAGATCCCAGGTGCGCCGGCGAGACTCTCCAGAGTGACATGACCCGCACTCTCCAGATGCCTGGTGTCGAAGAACCGAAACTTGATTATGAGCCATATCGCTTCGAGCCCGTCTCGCCACCCGATGTTCTTCCCTTCTTCATAGGTGCGTCCTCGATAGCTGATGGGGACCTCATACATTCTGGCTCCTGACCGAGCAAGGCGCGCTGTGATCTCTGGCTCGATCCCGAATCGGTCGCAGGTGAGCCGGAGCTTCTGAGTAGGTCCGACCGACCGCCTTGTAACAGGTCTCCATGTCGGTCAAATTGATGTCGTTTGCCATGTTTGACAATGTCGTGAGAACACGGTTTCCCAATGAATGCCAGTAGAAGAGCACTCTCCTCAACTCACTACTGGCGAACCGTGATCCATAGACAGCGTCGGCGACGCCCTCCACGATCGGTGCGACCTTCCGCGGTACTTTTTCGCGGTCGTATTCGGGATCTGCGTCCTGGATGACGCGATATCGCCTGACATGGCTCCGATTGCGGTCCGGATCGCCTTTCCCTTTCCCATGTTGCTCGGCTGCGCGATGACCTTGATCCTGAGCTTGAAGCAGCGAGGTCGCGGAGGATCATCAGCGAGGCGTCCGATGAGCCGTCATCGACGCACACCAGCTCCACCTCCATGTCCACCGGAGCATCGAGGACACGTTTGACGATCTCTTCCAAGGTCCGAGATTCGTTGTAGATCGGCATGAGCACGGAGAGCTTCATTGCAGGGCCACACATTCGATTCGGAAATGCCAGCTCTTAGTCATCGGCGAACTGAGACGGATGCTGGCGGGGCCACCGACCGTCCGGCTCGTTCGTTCGGCATAGCCACAATCAGGATGAATGCTGTCACGACCGGGGCGAGTGCCCTCGAAGCATCGAACCAATTCCGCCACACCGGCTCGGACATCATCAGACCGAGTATGGCGAATCCAGCAGTGGACCATCCCAAGGCCGTCGGGGTCAGTATCGAACGGATTACGACCATCACCGACACCGACACCAGGGCCAATCCCAGGGCCAGGTCGATTGCAGTGTCGGGGCGATCGATCCACCCGCGGAACGCCTCCACGAAGCCCGCGAGCGGCGGACCTAGTGCTTGGACATCTTGGGACAGGCCGTCTTCGAGCCGCCAGTGCACGTAGGCCCACCATGCGGCGACGGAGATGACCGGCAGACTCATGCGCCAAGGGATACGACGTTGCCGAAACCAAAGGTAAAGGCCTAGGCCCGCCGCGGCGATCAGCATGGTTTCCCTGGCCAGCGACGCAACCGACATGGCAATCGTCGAGACCCAAATCTTGTCCTCCATGGCGTAGAACACACCAGCCATCATGGCGGCCAATGCGACGATTCCAGCGCCGTCGATTGTCAAGTCGACGAGGACGCCCGGGTTGAGCAGAAAGGCCAAGCCGAACATCGCTGAGAGCCCCATTCGAGTGGCCACGAGCCCGGTGTAGATCGTCCCGATGGTCATGGCCGCAACGTTGAGGACGATCAGCCCCCAGGCTGTAACAGTTGGTGAGGCGAGACCGCCGATCGAAGCAAGAGTCGGATAGGCCATTCGCTGGGCGCGGTATGAGGGGCGATCAAGGTAGGTGGCATGGACATCCGGCTCGAGATAGAAAGGGTCCATCGCCTGGGTGAAGAAGTACTTCCCATCGTGACCAGCCATAGGGGCCACCACGATGTCGCCAAGCAGTGCTGATGCGTACTCGTTCTGTTCCGCGAATATCTCTCCGAACTTGATGGTGGTAGTCGGATTGAAGTCGTTGGGTGCGAGCAGTCGCCCCACGATGAACAGGCTGAACCCGACGGCGACCAGCCCGAGCAGGACGAACGACCGTTTCAACGCCGGCCCTGTGATTCGGTCAGGCCGTCAACGCTGTGGACATAGCTCTTTCCACAGTTCCCGCAGTCGAGGCCTTCATCGAGTCTTCGACCACAATCACAAACCCATCCGACTCGGCGGGCCGGGTTCCCTACTACGAGAGCATGATCGGGGACGTCCTTGGTCACCACCGATCCTGCGCCGATGAGCGAGTTGCGACCGATACGGATCCCACAGAGAATCGTTGAATTTGCACCAAGTGATGCCCGATCCGCGACTTCGGTGGACATCCAGTCCTCGGACGTCGTCTGATATCTGACACGCGGAGTCATGTCATTCGTAAAAACCACGTTCGGGCCTACAAAGACATCGTCGCCAATGTGGACGCCATGCCAGATGAGACACCCGTTCTTGACCGTCACCCTGTCGCCCAACGTGGCGCCACCTTCGATGAATGCGTGATCCCCGATCTTGCAGTCACGCCCGATCACGGCTCCCGGCATGACATGGGCGAACGCCCAGACCCGCGTCCCCGCGGCGACAGACTCCGACTCGACCAGAGCTTGAGGGTGGATGAATACAGAATCCTGCATGGTCAGCTCCCGAGAGCCTGTCGCAATGAAGCCGCAACCCTCTCCTGTTGTGAGTCAGTGATCCCTGGGAAGATCGGAAGGGAGAGGATCTCGTTCGTCGCTTGCTCTGTGACCGGGAAGCTTCCTGGCCCATACCCGAGTCCGGACAGTGCACCCTGCAGGTACATCGGAACCGGATAGTGAACACCCGCACCGATGCCACTCTCATGAGTCGCGCCAGTACGAGATCACGTCGGGGAACGCGTATGACATAGAGGTGCCACACGTGGAGATTCCCGTCGAGAGTCACCGGAAGGGTGACCCGCTCCTCGTCGGCAAGTAGCTCCGCATATCGACCTGCGGCAGCATTCCGCATCTCGTTCCACGCGGCGAGCCTTTCCAACTTGGCACTCAGGACCACTGCCTGCACCGTGTCGAGCCGGGAATTGAATCCCAACTCCGGGTGGTGGTACTTCTGAGCCGAGCCCCAGTTACCCAGCCTGCGAACTTGGTCCGCCAGGGCATCGTCGTCGGTCAAAACTGCCCCAGCGTCGCCATAGGCTCCGATGTTCTTGCCCGGATAGAACGACGTCGCGGCGACCCGTCCGAACGAGCCCATGCCCCGACCGTGTCTAGTGGCACCTTGGGACTGGGCAGCATCCTCGATGACCGCCACCCGCTCAGGGAACTGGAGGCTCTCCATCTGCGCCATCTGCCCGTAGAGATGCACTGGCATAACGGCACGAACCGATGAGTCGACCGCAGCCATCGCTTGGTCAGGGTCGATCAGATAGGTGTCAGGTTGGCAGTCGACGAGTTTGACGCGTGCGCCAGCTCTCAAGACGCCCAGTGCGCTCGCGATGAATGTGTTGGCCGGCACGATGACTGTGTCGCTTGGTCCCAATTCCAGGGCGCGAACTGCCATCTCGAGTGCGTCGGTGCCGTTTCCCACACCTACGCAGTGCCGAGTCCCAGAGAAGGCGGCAAACTCGGACTCGAATCGACCGACGTGGGGTCCATGGACGAACGAGGTCGAGGAGAAGACGTCTTTGAGGCCCGTGTCAACTTCGGCAGCTATCTGATCGTGCTGCCAGGCCGATCGACGAGAGGGACTTCCATCACAGCTCCTTCACTGGCAGCGACTCGCCGCCCTTGCGCATCGACTCATCGATCGCGGTGAGGACCGATACGATTCGCGCCCCTTCCCAGCCATTCGACACGGACTCCTGACCGCCGGAGATCCTGCGAAGGAACTCCTCGCATTCCGCCCGGAGTGGCTCTCCCCCCGTGACATGCGGAATCCTCACCTCGCCTTCACGGATCTGATTGCGAAACCCGGCGAAGGTGTCCACCACGTCTGACTGCCCGGTGCCGACGATTCCCTTGTCGTAGATCCGGATCGGCTCATTGATGTCCATGTCGTCGATCGTCAGCATCCGCTCGGCGCCCACGACGGAGATCATTCGGCGCTTGCGCGGGTTCAACCACGAAGCCTCGATATGAACTAGTACGTCGTTGGGGTAGGCGAGAGTGGCGAATACCACATCCTCGACGCCGGGGTTCAGCCAGCTCCCTCCCTTGGCGCTCACCGAGCTCGGCATCGCATCGAGCCAGAAGTTGGCGATCGATACGTCGTGGCTGGCCAGGTCCCACGCTGCGTTCACGTCGGTCCTCACCGGTCCCAGGTTGGTTCTGGTCATCGACAGGTACTTGATGGGTCCCAGATGCCCTCGTCCATGTACCCCTTCACGGCACGGAACAGCGGGATTGAAGAGAAATACATGACCGACCATCAGAACTCGATGGCGATCTTCGGCCAGCTCGCGCAGCCGGATCGCATCTTCGAGGTCATAGGTGATTGGCTTTTCGACCAGCACATGCTTGCCGGCTTCCCGGAGCCACGTTGACAAGGGAGGCATGGGTCGAGGTAGGGGTGGCCACCACCACCGCGTCCACCCGGTCATCACCCAAGATGTCGTCGACCTGGTCCGTTACCGAAGTGGTCGGGAAGCGTTCGCCGATTGCCTTGCGTCGCTTCTCGTCGCTGTCTGCGACCCAGAGCACCTTGGCTGGAGAGATGGTCGTTGAAATTCGAACGAGGTGAGGGCACGATGGCCGGCCCCGATCACACCCACTCCAGTCATCACGGCGAGATCCAGTCCTTATTTCTTGATGTGCAATCCGAGCAGGAAAAGCGGTGGAGGATCGACCACCAGCCCGTTATCGGCTTCATCTTGGTCTGACCCAAGGATTTAGGCGGGTATCTCTTCGTCACACCCACCTTCGGAGACACGGTAACCGAGCTTCGCCGTCTTGTAAAGGGGATCGACCTCGAGCTCATCTCATCGAGCCATTCCTGATCGAGCACCAGGCGGGGGTCAAGAACAGGATGAAGCCCTCACGGCTCTGAAGCCGTTTGTCGTGTCCGTGAGCTTCACCGCCGAAATCATGTTGAAGGCCATGGGATGGATCCGAGTGGCCAACCTGCGGTAGGCATCTGCCCATGTAGGTAGAAAGCTTCCTAGCCAACGGGAACCTTCCGCCGCCGATCGGCGGGGCGGTGGATACTCGTCCAGCAAGAGGGGTATCTCGTAGAAGTCCTTGCTGCCGGCCATCACCACCACCACGTCGAAACCCGCCGCTTGTGCGTACCTAAAACCCTACCAATGCGCGACCCCAACACCGAGCGTTGCCCAGTTCGAGCACCTCCGCTCCCCCACGTCGGGCTACGGCGGTTGAGTCGTCGGTCAAGCCGTCATCCACCACCAGGACCTCATCCGCAACGTTCACATCAAACACGCGCCACGACAAGGCCAATCTTATCTTCTTTCGAGCACGGGGACGATCTAAGACAAGCGCGCAATCCCTTATACACGGGACACACCCGACGACGATCCCACGAGGTCACGACGCACTAGCGCAGACAACCCTCGTCGCTCCGAAACGGCCGATAACCAGCAGGTGCCATCGCTATGACTGCGGCGGCCACCCCCCGAGCCGACAATGACGTCCAAAGCAGGAATGGCATTCCGCCACCCGGCAAACAGTTCAAGAGCCCCACATCAGCAGCGGCGTGGCTCGAAGCATGGAAAACCCGACGGTCACACCTGCGATATACAGAGCGAAAGGCAGGAGGACGACGTCATAGTTTCGTCCAGGCCACCGGCATGAAGAGGAGAGTTCCGACGAGGAGCAATCCGAAGGAATCTCTCCCAGAGTGTTGGTCAGGTATGCCACGAACAACACCAGCAGCAACTCGTATGCGACAACTGCGGCCGTTGTGGTCTCCACGCCGAGCCGAGCCAACAAACCGGCAACAGTCGGAGTTCGTCGGTATGGCCATGAAGGCCTGGGCCGATCGGCTCAATGCTGCCACTGAAGCTGGAGGCGTGATGCGGGGAGGAGGAGACCCAAACCGTTGAGGCCGATAATGCCGAGAGATCCCCAAAGGACTAACCGAGAGTTCTCGCCGTCGAAGCCAAACGGGCGGAGGACTCCTGGGAAGACCTTGAGAACTGTTGCGGTCACCAACGCGACGCCAGGCCAGATCCGGGCCGTCCACTGACACCGTGATGCCCGGCGGCAAACATGAGGGCCCCTGCCGGCAGTCCTCCCCAGCAAAGGCGAAGGTCATATGATCGGCGCCCCGCCATGTGGCGACAAGAAGCAACAGCAGGCGGCGAGAACCCCGAAGTCGAGTCTGACGCAGCCAGAGCATGCAGAAAGCAGTCCAGATACTCACCGATATCGTCGTAGCAAAGGGCACCAGTAGCGAGAACGGAACGAGCCCAAGGGGAATCATCACCAACAAGGGCTCCAGGCGTTCGCGGGTGAACCGACGGCGAGCCATCGAGGGGGCGCACTATTCGGATTTCGACTCCTGGCTCGCGGCCAGGTCTTTGATGGGCCGATAGGCGTCATCGGTTAACACGGCGCAGGCCACAGCAGCCAGTCATACTCGATGTCGGCAACGACCGTGTTGACCTGAGTCAAGGCCAATATCGTTCCGACGAGGAGCCCTGTAAGGCCCGAGACGGCAAGAATAAGCCCATTGCGTGGGTTCACAGGACGGCGCAAATCAGCCCGCCTCAGCCACCTCGCGAAGCTCCCGTTTGAGCTCGTTGACCTCGTCGCGAAGTCGGGCGGCATATTCGAACCTGAGGTCTTTGGCGGCCTCATGCATCTCCTCTTCGAGACTCATCACGAGTCGAGCCAGATCCTCGCCTTCCAGATCGATCGGAGCGCGCCTTTGCACCTCACGTCGTCCTCCTATCGGCTGAAGGCGCTTCGCTCTGAACCAGCTCGAGGATGTCGGAGACCCGCTTGCGGACTGTCTGCGGGTCGATGCCGTGCTCCTCGTTCCACTCCTCGTTGCGCACGTCGACGCCGGTTGGTCTCGTGGATCGCCCGCCGCATCGACTCGGTGATGTTGTCGGCGTACATGACCACCTGACCGTCGACGTTCCTCGCCGCCCGGCCGATGATCTGGATCAGTGAAGTCTCCGAGCGGAGAAAGCCTTCCTTGTCGGCGTCGAGGATCGCCACCAGCGACACCTCGGGCAGGTCGAGACCCTCACGGAGCAGGTTGATCCCGACCAGGACGTCGAAGTCACCGAGTCTGCAGCTCGCGCATGATCTGGACCCGTTCCAGGGTGTCGATCTCGGAGTGCATGTACCGGGCCCGCACCCCCATCTCGAGGAGATAGTCGGTGAGGTCCTCTGCCATCTTCTTGGTCAGGGTGGTGACCAGGACCCGCTGATCGCGCACGGCCCGCTCCCTGATCTCGTCGAGGAGGTCGTCGATCTGGCCCTTGGTCGGTCGGATCATCACCTCGGGGTCGACGAGACCCGTCGGCCGGATGATCTGCTCGACCACCTGGGTGGAGTGGCTGATCTCGAACTCCGGCGGGTGTTGCCGACAGGAAGACCACCTGATTGGCCGCTGTCCAGCCACTCGTCGAAGCGGAGCGGCCGGTTGTCCTTCGCCGACGGGAGTCGGAACCCGTGGTCGACAAGCACCTCCTTGCGGGAGCGGTCGCCCTCGAACTGGCCGCCGATCTGGGGAACCGTCACGTGGGACTCGTCGATGATCGTCAGGTAGTCCTTGGGGAAGTAGTCGAGCAGTGTGTACGGGGCCTCGCCCGGGCTCGTGTCCGTCGAGATGGCGTGAGTAGTTCTCGATCCCGGAGCAGAACCCGACCTCGCGCATCATCTCCAGGTCGTAGTTGGTCCGCATCCGGAGCCGCTGCGCCTCCAGCATCTTGCCCCTGCCCTCCAACGTAGGCGAGCCGGTCCGCCAGCTCCACCTCGATGGCCTCGATGGCGCGGAGCAGCCGCTCCCGCTCGGTGACGTAGTGAGTGGCGGGGAAGACGATATCCCTCGGACAGCTCCTCCATCACCTCGCCGGTGACCGGGTTGAATCGGAGGATGCCGCTCCACCTCGTCGCCCCAGTACTGGACCCTGACGATGGTCTCCTCGTAGGAGGGGAACACCTCGAGTGTGTCGCCTCGGACCCTGAACTTGCCTCGAATGAGGTTGACCTCGTTGCGCTCGTACTGGATGTCGACGAGTCGCTTGATCGCCTCCTGCATCGGGTACTCGACGCCTTGGACGAGCCGCAGCAACTGGCCCTTGTACTGCTCAGGCGAGCCGAGACCGTAGATGGCCGACACCGAGGCCACGATCACCACGTCGTCCCTGACCAACAGACCGGCTGTGGCCGAATGACGGAGACGATCGATCTCGTCGTTGACCGTGGCGTCCTTCTCGATGAAGGTGTCCGTCTGGGGGATGTAGGCCTCGGGCTGGTAGTAGTCGTAATAGGAGACGAAGTACTCGACCCGGTTCTTGGGGAAGAACTGACGGAACTCGTTGGCGAGTTGGGCTGCCAACGCCTTGTTCGGGGCCAGGACCAGCGTGGGCTTCTGCACCTGCTCGATGGTCCAGGCGATGGTTGCCGACTTCCCCGACCCGGTGATGCCGAGGAGGGTCTGGTAACGGTCGCCGCGATTCACCCCTTCGGCGAGGGCAGCTATCGCCTTGGGCTGGTCTCCGGCCGGCTGGAACTCGGAGACGACTTCGAAACGAGGCACCCGTGGAGGGTACCGGGGCCCTGGGACAGAAACTCAGACGGCGACAGCGGGATGACCTGTGGCACAGCGTCCCCGAAGTCGACCTCGTCACCGTGATTGGGGATCACCAGGTCTGCCACCGCCAACCACTCGGCCCGCCCGGGCTGACGGGCCATCCGGGCACTGGCATCGGCTTCGGCCATGCCCCGGGCGATCGCTCGGGCCAGCTGCATCTCGTCGCTAGAATCGACCACGACTCGTCGCCACCCTCCCCGGCATGACGGCCCAGTATGGGCATCTCGACCACGACCACCCCGTCGACAGCGGCAGAAGGTTCCAGGATCTGGGCCACGATGTGGGGGTGGGTCATCTTCTCCAGATGTCCCAGCTCGGCGGGATCGGCGAAAACGATGGCTGGCGAGGGCGGACCGGTCGACACGACCGTCCACCATCACCTGCGGCCAGGAGCGCAACAGCTCCGCAAAGACCGCGCCGTCGGGTTCGAGGAGTGTGTGACCGATGGCGTCGGCATCGATGGTCTGATCCCGGCGTCAGCGAGGAACTCCGGACCTGGCTCTTCCCAGAGGCGAGACCACCGCACAGTATCCAACGGCCATGCTGAGTCGTCACGGGTAGCGACGGTAGCCTCTGATCATGCTCACATACGCCGCCCCCTGGGAGTCGAGAGTCCACAGCACAGCGGTGATCGGCCAGTGGGTCGCCCTGACCATTGGCATCGTCTCCAGCCTCGTGACCACCGGAGGTTCCGGCGCATTCTTCGGCGCCCTGGCCATCGCCAGCGCTTATGTGGTCGCGTCGACCTGATCCCGCAAGCCCTCGTACCAGACGGTTTGGCGCCGACGCGTTCCCGCTGATCGGGGCGATCATGGTGCTCGTCGCGATGACGATGACAGGTGGCACCGCCAGCCCGTATCTGCTTCTCTCGATGGGTCCACCCATCTTTGCCACTCTCTATGGAGGCATTCGGTCAGGGCTCACGACCGCAATCCTTCTCCGGGGCGCTGCTCATCCTGGTGACCCTGGCCAGCGACGGCGAGCTGACTCGATGTCGCTCCGGCGTTTGCCCTCTACCTCGTCTTCGCCGCTCTCGTCGGCGTCATCAGCCGTCTTCTCGAGGACATGCACCAGCAGGCCACCGAGCTCGCCCACGAGAAGGAGAGCGCCACCCTGCATCTGGAACGTCTCGAAGACATCCACGGCGCCGCTCCTCAAACTGTCCGAGGACGTCTCCTCCGGGCGGCTCAACGCCGTCGAAGTCGCCGCCGACACGCTCGACACCATCCTGGATCGTTTCCCAGGTTCCGCCGGCAAACTCGCCATCATCGGCGAGAGCGGGGAGCCCGGTGGTCCTTGCTGCCCGGGGTATCCCCGAGGACGACGGCCACGTCTACGAACTCCCACTGTCCACGGCCGACAGCGAAGTGGGGAATCTCGAGTTGACCACACCGACCCTCTCACACGCCAACGAGTTGGCAGAGGTGGCTGCGATCATCCACCCGGTCAGTCTCGCTTTCGCCAATCTCCGGCTCCTTCAGGGCATCGTGGGGTCGGCGGTGGCCGAGGAGCGCACCCGTCTCGCCCGGGAGATGCACGACGAGATCGGGCCTTCGCTGGCCTCGCTGGGCCTCGCCCTCGACATGACGGCGATGCAACAGTCCGACCATCCCGAAGTTGCTGCCGACCTCCAGGTCCTGAGATCCAACGTCACCAAGCTCGTCGAGGATGTCAGAGCCTCGGTCGCTGACCTGCGCAACGCCCCCGGCCCGACCCTCACTGCCCGCATCCTCCAGTCGACATCCACCTTCGAGGGCGACCCGCCGGTCGTCGTCGACATCGACGAGCGACGACCTCCTCGGCCGGCTCAGATCGGTGACCTCACCTCGATAATCGCTGAGGCGGCCCGCAACGCCCATGCAGCACTCCGAGGCTAGCAAAGTCGTGATCTCGGGACAGATCGACCGCGCCTATGGGACCATGCTCCGTGGTCGACGACGGGGTCGGTTTCAACCCCGATCACGAGCCGGAAGGCCATTTCGGGCTGATCGGGATGCGGGAGCGCGCCTCACAAGATCGGCGCGACCATCAAATTCGACTCAAAACCAGGCGTAGGAACCGCAGTAACAGTTGAATGGGGCTCCAGATGATTCGAGTGATGATCGCCGACGACCACCAGTTCTTCGCCGATGGTCTGAGCCAGGCGCTGAACAGCCTCCCTGACACCCGTGTCGTGGGTGTGGTCAACTCCGGGCCCGGATCTCGAAGAGGCCCTGATGACCCAACCCGCCGAGGTCTCGATCGTCGATATCGAGATGCCCGGCGGCGACGGGATCGCCAGCATCGAGAGACTGGGACGGCGCAATCCCGGGCGATCGTGGTCTCTATGCACGCTTCGGACGAGCAACGTCAACGCGCCCGTGACGCCGGCGCCCGGGGTTTCTTCTCCAAGGGAGTGCCGCTGGTGACCCTGGCCGCCGCGGTGCGGGCCGTGGCCGACGGCAAGAACCTGCTCGACTTGAACGACGAGGAGCGTGACGAGCTGCTGGAGACCTACCGGGAGGCCCAGCTCGACCCGGGCGCCGCCTCGTTGACCGCCCGGGAACGGGAGATCCTCCAGCTGCTCGCCGTCGGTGTCTCCGCGACCGACGAGCTCGTCGACCGTCTCTACATCTCACCCAAGACCGTGAAGAACCATCTCGCCTCGATCTTCCAGAAACTCGCCGTCAGCGACCGCACCCAGGCCGCCATCGAGGCCATCCGACTCGGTATCGCCAAACCCTCGTAGAACGCGATGAGTCTTCCGACCCATCAGTTACAACGGAAATCGGCCGTAAGCTCTCTGTGTCACTGACAGGAGGGAAATTCGTACCCGTCTGATGCTCTATATCAACAGCGAGAAAGGTGCCTCGATGGTCGAGTACTCCTTGCTCGTGGTGCTGATTGCGATCGTCGCATGGGTGGCTGTGGATCTCGCCGGCAGTGCACTCTCGGAGACTTACTCCGAGATCGGTTCCGATCTGGTCAACGCCGGATCGTGAACTTGATGGTTCCCGAGACCCATTGTTTCGGGGCCAATGTGGGCTAATTTGCCCAACTGCAAGCCCAGTGTTCTGACCCAAGGAGGGGTTTATGCTTGCTCTGTGGACCAAGGCTACGACCTGGTTGAAGGAAGAGGAGGGTGCCTCGATGGTTGAGTACGCCCTCCTCGTGGTGCTGATCGCCATTGTGGCACTGGTTGCAGTGTCGCTCGCCGGCGATGCGGTCTCCGAGACCTTCAGCGAGATCGGTTCCAGCCTCGACTGAGAGATCCGATATCTAGACGAGAAGGGCCCGCCTCGGCGGGCCCTTCTCGCGTCCTGGGGGGCTTCACAGCCCCCTCAGACCGTTTCAGCCCGTTCGTGAGAACGGTTTTCAGGGCTCTGGGCTACGGCCTGAGGACGACGAACTCGTCGTCGGAGTAGGTCGTCTGCCAGCCGGCGGCGATCACCTCGGCGGCCAGGTCGGAGTCGTGCGGGTAACAGGACCTGTTCGATCCCCTCCCGCTCGAAAACCGGCTCCCAGGGCTCCTCGAGGTCCCTCACGGCGACGAACTCGGCCATCATGTCGCCGTACAGCTCCGCCCTGTCGTCGATGTAGACCCCGAATTCCGGGCCCAGGGCATAGATGAGGTATCCCCCGGCTCGGTCGTCGTGGAAGGTATTCACCGGCTCGAGCTCGGCCGCAGCTGCCACCGGGAACCGTGTCTCGCTCAACCGGCCGTCGCCACGCACCACGAAGGGCAGAAACAGCACCACCACGGCGAACACCGCGGCCGGGCCTGCCGCGAACCGCCGTTCGGTTCCTGCCCGCAGCGGTCCCAGGGCCATCGCCACCGCCGGCACCAGCCCGAGCCATGCCGGGGGCACCGCCCGCAACGACGTCATGCCCAATGCGGCGAACGGCAGCACCACCCACAGCTGCGACCATGGGAAGACGTTTGGTGACCAGACCGATGGCGATGATCGCCAAACCCGAGCCAGGAACGGCAGGAACACCGGTGAGGTGAGGCCGGGCCGTCTGCCACTCGCTGAGCAGACTCAATGTATCCCCCACCTCGGCGAAGTCGAGGAGCATCGTGATCACCCCCAGCCCGTGCGCCGTCGCCAGGGTCACCAGACCGCTCACGATCGCCGTAGGCAGCCATCGCCACTCCCTGCGGGCGATGAGGCTCAGACCGACATAGGCGAGACCGATGGCGAAGCTGCCGTGCACCGAGGCCCAGATCCAGAAGATGAAGGGCACGGCCCAGCGGGTCCGGGGCGACTCCCAGGCGAGGATGGCCAGACCGAACAGCACGTAGGAGAAGATCACCGGCCGGGGCACCAGGAACGAGATCATCGACAGGGTCGTGAGCAGCGTCACGATGGCCGTGGACATCACGCTCCCGGAGCGCCGGTAGGAGATGAGAGCGACCGCCAGGAACGTGAGCAGAGTCATCGCCAGCAGCATCCAGGGGACGAAGCCGAGCCCGGACACATCCTCGCCCCACCAGTAGCCCAGCTCGGCCAGCCAGCTCTGCGTCAGCCACTCGTTGCCCAGCATGGTGAATGAGAACGGGTCTTGCTGGAGCACGGCTCCCGCCTCCACCTGGAGCTCACCCGCCCGGATGTGCCAGAGGAACGAGTTGTCCCTGATCGGCGTCCAGGCGTCGACCACGAGGGCCACCCAGGGGATCAAAAGGATGAGGTGGGCGACCGAGTAGCGGCGTCGAGACGGCCGTGAAGCCGTCTCGCTCATCTGTTGATGAAGTTCTCGGAGATCGAGATCGCAGCCGGCCCGAGCAGCACGATGAACAGCGCCGGGAAGATGCAGAACACCAAGGGGAACACGAGCTTCACCGGGGCGGCGAAGGCCTTCTCCTGGGCCCGCTGACGCCGTCTTGACCCGCATCTCGTCGGCCTGGACCCTCAGCACCCTGGCGATGGTCACACCGAAGGCCTCGGCCTGGATCATGGCCAGCAGGAACGAACGCAGCTCGTCGAGGTCGGTGCGCTCCATGAGGTGACGCATGGCGTCACGACGGCTCACACCGACACGGGTCTCTTGCAGCATCCGGAAGAACTCCTCGGAGAGCGGGCCGGGAACCGTCGCCACCACTCGTGACAGGGCGGAGTCGAAACCGAGACCCGCCTCCACGGAGATCACCAGGAGGTCGAGGACGTCGGGCAGGGCCCGCAGCATCGAGCTGCCGGCGCTCGTCGACCTTCCGGTTCAACCAGGCGTCGGGCCCGAAGAAGCCGAGGGCGATCGGCATGACGAAGAGGACCGTGCGCTGCAGCCCGATCGGCGCCGAAGTCGAGCAGGAAGAAGCCGGCGACGAGACCGACCGCCGTGGCGAGGAGCTTGATCACCACGAACGCCGGGGCGTCGAGGTTGCCCGGGTATCCGGCGAGCATCAGCTTGCGCTGCTTCTTCTCCAGATAGCCCACCGGGGTGAACCGCTTGAGGAAGTTGCCCATGCCGATGACGACCGGGCCGATGGTCCGCTGGGCCAGCGGTTTGGCCAGCTCGTCGTCACGGGTGCCACGCCACCGGTCTGGCGCCCGTAGAGCTCGAGCCGGTTGGCCATGTCCTCCCGGGCCCGGGTGACTCCCATGCCCGCCCAGATCACGGTGAACAGGACCAGGGCGAAGACGGCGACCACCGCCAGCAGGATTGGGTCGATATCCACTCATATCTCGATGTCCACGATCTTCTTGAGCCAGAACAATGCCGCCGGCGATGAGGATGACGCCAATACCAAGGGCGATCTGCCCGAAGGTGCTGGTCGATCAACGGTTCCAGGTAGTCACGGTTGGTGGCCCAGAGGAACACGAAGAGCAGGAACGGCAGGGCGCCGAGCACGATGGCGGAGATCCGGCCCTCAGCGGTCAGGGCCCGGATCTCGCCCTTGAGGCGGTTGCGGGCACGCATGGTGTCACCGACGGTCTGCAGCACCTCGGCGAGGTTGCCACCGACCTCACGCTGGATCTCGATCGCCATGACCGCCCACTCGAAGTCCTTCGACTGGGTCCGCTCGACGATGCCCTCCAAGAGTCGGTGACGGTGCGTCCGAGCCGGGCCTCGACGATGGCGCGTCCGAACTCACGAGCCGTCGGGATCGGGTGCCTCCGAGACACCGCCTCGGTGGCCTGGAGGAGCGAGTAACCCGCCCGCAGCGAGGTCGACATGAGCGTCAGGGTGTCGGGGAGCTGCTTCTCGAACCGCTTCTTCTCCCGGCCACCGGTCCACCGGATCATGAAGACCGCCAGCATCAGCAGGACCCCGAAGGCGATCACGCCGAACAGGACCCCGTTGAAGATGGCGAAGAGGATCCCGCCCACCGCAGAGAGCCCGATCATGCCGAGGATGGCCTCGCCAGGAGACATCGGGATGTTGGCCTGCTCCAGACCGGCGTTGACGCCGGAGAGGAGGCCGCGCTTGCGCACCTCTTCCTCGGCCGCCTCGGTGAAACGGTTGATCAGGGGGATGCGAGCGAGGAAGGACTTCTTCTCCTCCTCGGTGCCCTTGCCCTTTCGTCCGTATGCCTGCGAGACGCTTGGAGAAACGGCCCGGGTCGTCGTCGTCCTCACGACCGAACAGGATGATGAGGAAGAGGAAGATGGTGAGCCCGAGACCGGCTGCACCGATCAGGATCAGGGTGTCGATGCTGAGAGCGGCGCCCGACTCCACCACCACCGTCGTGAGGGGGGCGAGAGACGTCGTCGTCGTGATCTGGGAGGTCGTGGTGGTCACGGCGTACCCGGAGACGGCGAAGGTCTGACTGGCGGTCAGGCCTTGATAGGCGACCGCGAACTCGACGTCGCCGGGCGACGAGATCGGGGAGACGAACCTGGCGACCAGCGTGTTGCTGATCTCCTGGCCGATCTCGCCATAGAGGGTCGACAAGGCCTCCGGATCCGGGGTCGACAGGAACAAGCCGCCGCCGGCGGTCGCGATCTGTTGCACCGGCTCGGGGTTGAAGTCGGGTGACTCGAGGGCGACACCGAACGTGCGAACATTGCTGCCCTCCACGGCCGCAACCGCTTCCTCGAGGGTCGCCTCAGAAGCGGTGTCGTCACCATCGCTGAGGACGACCATGTTGGGAAGCAGATCGGCGGCGTTGGCGTCGGCGAACATGCTGATGCCCTGGATCACACCGTCGTTGAAGGCGGTCTCACCGGCGGCGACGATGGCGCCGACGGCCTGATTGAGGGCGTCTTTGTTGTTGGTGAAGCCGGAGAGGACCTGCACTTGGTCGGCGAAGCTGACGATCGCGATCCGGTCCTCGGTGCGGGCCTGGGCGATGAAGCTCGTGGCTGCGGCCTTGGCCGATTCGATAGGTGCGCCCTCCATGGAGCCGGAAGCGTCGATCACGAGGACGACGCCCACCGGGACGGCAGAGGCGCTGACCGGCTCCACGACCAGGTCGGAGACGGCCTGACCATCGGCAGTGACCTCGACCGCCGCCGGGTCGGGAGCGGTGGCGAAGTTGCGGAACTCGACGACCATCTGGGTCTGTCCACCCTCGGGGTACCGGGAACCGTTGATGTCGACGATCTCGACCTCTTCGGCGCCGGTCTGGGCCCAAGCGGGCGCGGCCAGCATCATCAGGGCGGCGACGAGCGCCAGCAGTTTTTTCATCAGCCTCTCCGGGCGAACGGCTCGGGATCGAACAGGTCGGCCGGGAGCCTGATGCCCTGGTTCTCCAGTTCCTCGGAGAAGGTGGGACGGATGCCGGTTGCCTTGAGACGGCCCTTGTAGCGACCGTCGTCGTCGACGCCCATGCCGTAGTCGAAGAGGAAGAGGTCCTGCAGGGTGATGATCTCACCCTCCATTCCCTCGACCTCGGTTACATGGGTGACGCGACGGGTTCCGTCCTTGAGCCGGGCGACGTGAACGATGAGATCGACCGCGGAGCTGATCTGCTCGCGAATGGCCCGCATCGGAAGGTCGAAACCGGCCATGAGCACCATGGTCTCGATACGCGACAGGGTGTCACGGGGCGAGTTGGAGTGGACGGTGGTCAGCGAACCATCGTGACCCGTGTTCATCGCCTGGAGCATGTCGAGGGCGGCGGCGTCACGAACCTCTCCGACCACGATGCGGTCGGGACGCATACGCAGGGTGTTCTTGACCAGGTCGCGGATCGAGACCGCACCTTGGCCCTCGATGTTGGCCGGACGGGACTCCAGCGTCAGGACGTGGTCCTGGTGGAGCTGGAGCTCGGCGGCGTCCTCGACGGTGATGATGCGCTCGTCACCGGGGATGTACGCCGACACCACGTTGAGAGTCGTTGTCTTGCCGGAGCCGGTACCGCCGGAGATGAGGACATTGAGACGTCCCCGGACACAGGCCCGGAGGAAGTCGGCGGTGCGCTGGGTCATCGTCCCGAAGCTGATCAGGTCGGCCTCCTGATAGGGGTCGACCGCGAACTTACGGATCGTCAGGTAGGGACCACCGATGGCCAGCGGGTGGATGATGGCGTTGACACGGGAGCCGTCGGGGAGACGGGCATCGACCATCGGTGTCGCCTCGTCGACGCGACGGCCGATCTGGCCGACGATCTTGTCGATGATGCGACGGAGGTGGACCTCGTCGACGAAGCTGCACGTCGGACTTGAGGATGCGGCCGGCCTTCTCGTAGTAGATGTCGTAGGGCCCGTTGGCCATGACCTCGGTGATGTCCGGGTCGTTGAGCAGCGGGTC
Source organism: uncultured bacterium (assembly GCA_963751005.1). GTDB lineage: Bacteria > Actinomycetota > Acidimicrobiia > Spongiisociales > ZC4RG35 > JANQRA01. Next base: position 1,511,396 of record CAVVSY010000004.1, on the reverse strand, counting down.
GATCGGCCCGTAACCGAGAACGTCGGAGGCGATCTCGTTGAGGAGCGCGCGACGGTCGGCCGAGGTGAGGGGGAGACCCTGCTCCTGGTCGACTGCCCACTCCAGCATCTCCAGGACCCGGAGACGGAGCTCGGCGTCGGACATGCCGCGGTCGTAGAGCGTCGGGCCGAGTTCCTCGACCACTTTGAAGTGGAGACGCCCGCGGAGCTCGCTCGAGCGCGTCGTTGCGATTGAGTGAGTTGTCGGTCGTCCTCGGTCTGGCGTGCCGCGGCGACTCTCTCAGATAGTGATGGCATTTGTTGGCCCCCTTCCCTACTTCCGTCCGAACATGCCGGACTTCCCTGTGGCCTCCGGGATCTTGCCCGCGATGAGCTCGGCTACGGATTCGAAACCCTTGGATACCTTCGACTTCGGATCGGTCTCGACGACCGGGCGGCCCTCGTTCACCGAGGCGGCGACCACGGCGTCGGAGGGAATAGATGCAGAGATCTCCATCTTGAGCGCACCCTCGATCTCCTTGTTGTCGAGCTTGGCCTTCGAGTTCGAACGATTCAGCACCAGCTGCACGTTGGCGGTGGAGAACTTGAGAAGACGCAATGTCTCCAGAGCGAGCTTGGCGTTCTTGACCGAGGGCAGGTCCATGTCGACCAGCATCAGGATGTCGTCCGACTTCTCGATCAGTGACAGGATGAGCTCGTCGAGCATCGCGGCGGTGTCGACGATGACGTAGTCGTAGGTCTCCTTGAGCACGTCGAGCATCTGCATGAGCCCGGCCGTGGTGATGTCGTCGGCGAACGCCGGCTCCAACGGTGCGGCCAGGACCTTGAGCCCGCTGGGATGCTCGGTCAGGAGAGAGTCGAGCAGCTCCGGGTCGAGGTGATGGAGCTCGTGGGAGGCGTTCACCATCGTGAAACGTGGCTCGAGCTGCAGCACCAAGCAGACGTCGCCGAACTGGAGGTCGGCATCGACCAGGCACACCTTGATATCGGGGAGGCGGTTGAGCACCAAGGCCAGGTTGGTGGCGAGCACGGTCTTGCCGCTGCCGCCTTTGGCCGAGGTCACAGTGATGATGCGCCCTTTGTCTCTCCGCTCCGCAGACGACGACGAGCTCGACGAGCTCGGAGGTGTCTGCCGGCGGAGGACATCGTGGGCGAACTGCTCGATCGCAGCCTCGATCTTCTCTTCGTCGAGCGGGGCCTCCAACACGTCGGAGACCCCGGCTCGCATACCCTTGCGGAGCAGATCGGCGGTGACCTCTTCCGCCACCAGCATCAGGACCAAGGAAGGGTCCTGGTTGTGCAGCATCCGGATCTGCTCCATCGAGGCGTCGTCACCGTAGGACGGGCCGATGAGCAACATCCTCACGTCGCCGGACTGCACGATCTCGCTCGCCTCGAGGAAGGTGCGCGCCAGCGGGAGGCTCCCGCTGAACAGCTCCTTCGCGTTGGCGACGAAATCGTCGTCCTGGTCGACTACCAGGATGTTGTGCTCGGCCATTGACATGCAGTCGTGCCCTCTACTGCTCGAAGATCGTGTCCTGGAGGTCGCCACCGAACAGGTTGTCAATGGTGACACCATCGGTCTCGACCTCCACGAAGTCTTCCGGCACCAGGGTAAGCCAGATCGAGCCGTTCTCGAAGGCGTACACGATCCGCTCGGCCTGATCCGGAGTCACCTCGAGGGTGAAGATTGTGGCGTTGCCGGTGTCTTCCTCCTCGGGCACCGGCTGCCCGTCGGGGGTCGTCTCCGTGGTCGTGCTCTGGTCGGCATCCACCTCACCGGTCTGGTCGTCGTCCTCTTCCTCTCTGATTTCGCGACCAACGGCGAGGACGTTGAGGCCCTGGAGCACGTACCTGGTGTAGGTGACCGTGACCACCTCGGTCTCCTCCTCGGGCGTCTCCTCCTCCGGGGCCGTGGGCAGAACCGGGACCCTCGACGGGGATGTTGGAGAACTCGATGTCGAGTGTGATGATCATGTTGACCCGGTCACCGGCCTCGACGTAGCCGTTCACGCCGGCGACGTCACTGGTGGAGATGGTGATGGCCTGGTTGCCCGAGGCGATCGGACTCCGACAGCGGTCGCACGTCGACGGTCAACTCGACCCATTGGCTGCGGGTGAGGATCCCACGTGAGGAGATCGGCCCTGCCGACACTTTGCCACTGAGGATCTCGCGCAGCTCTTGAGCCGCTCTGGATGGCATCGGCAGGAGTGTCCTCGACCTCGTCGGTGCCCTCTTCGATCAGGGTACCGCCGTTGTCGAAGTCGGAGACGAGGATGGAGCCCTCGGTCCCCTCCGGAATGCCCTCGGGCCCGGCGCGGAAAACTGTGACCTGCTCCTGACCGGCTTCGGCTTCACCGCGAACGTTCTGCATGAAGTTCCAGACCGCCCATGCGGCGAGCCCGGCCAGTATCAAGGCCACTAGAAGAACGATGGCTCTCCTACCCATTGAGTCCCCTTCGGTTGTCCCCCTCCTTACTCACCGCAATCGCCGCGATGAGGGGGAGGGGCATAGTACCGGCGAGACCAAGCCCGCCGTGCTTTTCAGGTTCGATAACACAGTGATTGTCGGACCTGTCTCTATCAGTCTTGAGTTTTTCGATGAACAATCTATGGGTTCACCGACCTAGGCCAAGGACCAAAACGAGGACCCCCGTGTGATCTGGTCCGGGGTCCTCGACGATCGTTCGAAGTGGTTCAGAACTCAGCGACGGCCGATGCCTCGCTCCTTGAGCTCCTTGAGGATCGCCTCCAGCGAGGCGTCCACCGGCATCGGCGGATGCTCCTCGATCTCGGCGCCGAACTCGCGCTCGAACTCACGGGGACGACGTGGCTTCTTCTTGTCGTCGACCTCGGTCGCGGCCGCCGCCCGTTCCTTGTAGTCGGGCAGAGCCTGCTTGATCGAGAGCGAGACGCGCCGGCGCTCGTCTTCCTTCTCGGTGATCTTGACCTTGACGGTCTGGCCGATCGACAGCTCCAGCTCGGGTGACTCGACCCGGTGCACCGCGATCTCCGACACGTGGACCAAGCCCTCGACCCCGTCGGCGACCGAGACGAAGGCCCCGAAGGGAACGGTCTTGGTCACCTGGCCGTCGACGACGTCTCCCACTTCGTTGTGTGTGGAGAAGACGTCCCATGGGTCGTCGGTGGTCTGCCGGATGGACAACGAGATGCGCTCGCGGTCACGGTCTACCTCGAGGACTTTGACCTTGACCTCGTCACCGACCTTGACCAGCTCGCTGGGATGGTTGACGTGCTGCCAGGAGAGCTCGGACACGTGGACGAGGCCGTCCATGCCCCCGAGGTCCACGAACGCCCCGAAGTTGACGACCGAGGACACGGTCCCGTCCCTGATCTCGCCCTCGTGGAGGTTGTCGAGGAACTCGGTTCGCTCCTCGGCGAGAGCCTCCTCCAGATGGGCGCGGCGGGAGAGGACCACGTTGTTGCGGGCCCGGTCGAGCTCGATGACCTTGGCGGTGATGGTGTCGCCGATGAAGGGGTCGAGGTCACGCACGCGACGGAGATCGACCAGGGATGCCGGGAGAAAGCCACGGAGCCCGATGTCGACGATGAGACCGCCCTTGACGACCTCGATGACGGTTCCCTCGACGGTGCCGTCCTGATCGGCCACCTTCTGGATCTGGCCCCAGGCACGCTCGTACATCGCGCGCTTCTTGGAGAGGATGAGACGACCTTCGTCGTCTTCCTTGTCGAGCACTACCGACTCGACCCGATCGCCGACTTTCGACGGTCTCGGCGGGGTCGATGTTGTTCCGGATCGAGAGCTCGCGGGTCGGGATGAAGCCCTCGGACTTGTATCCGATGTCGACCAGGGCTCCCTCGGAGTCGACGGCGACGATGGTCCCCTCGACGATGTCACCCTCCTTGAACTCGAGGACGGTGGCCTCGATCGCCTTCTCGAAGTCGTCCCCGATGTCATCGGGAAGATCGCTGAGGTCGGGAGCGACCAACGCCTCTCTCTCCACGAACCGCGCCGGGGAAGCGACGACTTCATCTGCGGCCGCGGGCTCCTCGACGGGATCGACCACGTCGGGCTGTGGTGACTCGGGTCAGGACTCGGCGGTCAGGACTCGGGGTCAGAGACTCGGCGTCAGCGGCGAGACTCGGCCTCGGGCGATTCGGTCTCGGCTGATTCGGCTTGGGGAGCCTCTGCCGGAGTCTCCTCGGGGGTGGTGGTCTCGGCCTCGGTTTCTGCGCCAGGTGCGCCGTTTTCGGGTGAGGCCGTGGTCTCGGGCGTCTCCACCGTCTCCTCATTCTCGGGAGCGGCCACGGACGCGTTCTCTTGGGGGTTGGACATGTGTGGGTAGATACCTCTTGGGAAGATACTCTGCCGACGCCGATGGCTGGCAGGCACTTCGAAGTGTACGCAGCTACACCGGAATAGCCAACCGGATTAGGAAATCGGCCAGGTTCAGACCTCAGGCCTTCACCGCGGCGAGGTCCGGTCCCCAGGCCACGTCGACCCTCAGGGGCACGTCGAGCCCGGTGACACCCTCCATCGTCTCCACCACCAGCTTCTCGGCGACGACCTTCTCGTCCTCCGGCACCTCGAGGATCAGCTCATCGTGGATCTGCAGGAGCAGCGTGGCGGCCATCCGCTCGGACCGGAGCGTGGCGTCGAGCTCGATCATCGCCGCCTTGATGATGTCGGCGGCGGTGCCCTGCACCGGGGCGTTCAACGCCATCCGCTCCCCCATCTGCCGGATCCGGAAGTTGTCCGACTTGAGCTCCGGGCAGATACCTGCGTCTGCCGAACAGGGTCGTCGTGTAGCCCTGGTTCCGCGCCGTCGTCACCACGGAGGACATGTACTCCTGGACGTGATGGAACTGGGAGAAATAGGCGTCGATGTGTGCCTTGGCCTCGTCACGGCCGATACCGAGACGGTCGGCCAGCCCGAACGCCTCCATCCCGTAGAGGAGGCCGAAGTTGATCATCTTGGCGGTCCGCCTCTGGTTGGCCGTCACCTCGGAGGGTGGGAGGTCCCAGACCCGTGCGGCGGTGGCGGTGTGGATGTCGAGACCTTCCGAGAAGGCTTCGATGAGGAAGGGGTCCCCACTCATGTGGGCGAGGACCCTCAGCTCGATCTGGGAGTAGTCCGCGACCAGGAACTCGCTTCCCTGCCCGGCGATGAAGGCGCGACGGATGGTGCGCCCCGACTCGGAGCGCACCGGGATGTTCTGCAGGTTGGGGCTGTCGGAGGAGAGACGCCCGGTGGTCGCGGCCATCTGGTTGAAGCGGGTCCGGATCCGCCCGTCGCCGTCGACGAGCGGGCAGATACCCGTCGACGTATGTGGAGCGGAGCTTCTCCAGCTCGCGGTACTCGAGCAGCGCAGTGACCAGAGGGTGATCCAGCTTCTTCAGCACCGACGCGTCGGTGGACGGCTTGCCCGTCGACGTCTTCTTCAAGCACAGGAAGCCCCAGCTGGTCGAAGAGGATCGAACGCAGCTGGTCGGTCGAGTTCACGTTGAACGGCTCCCCGGCGAGCTCATGAAGCTCCTTCTCGAGTACGGCGAGCCGCACCCGCAGATCGGCCCCCATCTCCTCGAGGTATGGCACGGTCGATGCCGATCCCGGCATGCTCCATGCGTGCCAGCACCGGCACCAGGGGCAGCTCGTAGGTGCGGAACAGGTCGAGCTCCTCGCGCGGCCTCGAGCTCTTCGTGGAGTGTCTCGACCAGCCGGCGCACCGCCTCGACCCTCCGGCCCTCCATCTCGAGGTCAGGGCCCTCGTCGAAAGGCAGCATCCCCTCGGCCGTCTCGTCGTCAGGCGAGACCAGCTCGAGCCCGAGAACCCGCTCGGCGATCTCGGCCAGCTCATAGGTGCGCTGGCTGGGGTTGATGATGTACGAGGCGAGCGCCGTGTCCATGTCGGGAGTGGCGAGGTCATGCCCGAGGTCGAGCAGGGCACGGGCGAGGGACTTCAAGTCGTGGCCGGCGACCGCGATGTCGCCGGAGCTGACCCGCGTCAGGATCGGCTCCGCCGCCGCGAAGGGGACGACCACCGCCTCACCGGGACCGGTGGAGACGGCGAGCCCGTAGGGGTGACCGGCATCGTGGACCAAGCCGAGGACGAGACGATCGGTCGCAGCGAGCGCAGCCACCCGATCGGGCATCGTCATCAGCTCGGTGGAGACGTCGAGGACCTCGGTGGCACCACCCGATGAGGGCAGCGCCTCTTCCAGATCGCTCCACATGGTGTGGAACTCGAGACTGTCGAACAGGTCCTTGACCGTCCGCTTGTCCCATTCCCGGGTGGCGAAGTCCGCTGTGTGCGGGGAGATCTCGAGATCGTCGACCAGTGCCATCAGCTCCCGGTTGAGGAACACCTGGTCGCGGTGAGCAGACAGATTCTCCCGGAGCCGCGGGGTCTGGTCGACCACGGCGGTGAAGACCCCTTCGATCGACCCGTGCTCTGCGATCAGCTTGGCCGCCGTCTTCTCCCCCACCCCGGGCACTCCGGGCAGGTTGTCGGAGGTGTCACCGCGGAGGGCGGCGTACTCGATGTACTGGGTCGGCGTGATCCCGTACTTCTCGGTGACCCAGTCCTCGGTGGCCAGGACGGTGTCGCTGATGCCACGTCTGGTGTACAGCACGTTCACGTGATCGTCGACCAGTTGGAAGGCGTCACGGTCTCCGGTGACGATCAAGACGTCCCAGCCGTCGGTCACGGCCCGGCGGGTGAGCGTGGCGATGAGATCGTCCGCCTCGTAGCCCTCCATGCGGAGCTGGGTTATCTGGAGCGCGGTGAGGACCTCGTCGATGAGAGGAAGCTGACTGCGGAAATGGTCCGGGGCCTTCTCGCGGTTGGCCTTGTACTCCGGGTAGGCCTCGGTGCGAAAGGTCTGCCGGGAGACGTCCCAGGCCACTGCGACCCCCTCGGGATGATGGTCCTTGATGAGACGGATGAGCATCCGGGTGAACCCGAAGACGGCGTTGGTCACCTGTCCCGACTTGGTGGCGAGGTCCTCCGGAAGCGCATAGAAGGCGCGGTATGCGATCGAATTCCCATCGATCAACGCAAGCGTCGGCACTCCCCCGACGGTACTACCCGGGGCCGACACCGTTTCCGACCAACCCGGGGTTGTCTGTCCTCCACACCGAACGCCATAGGTCCGGCGGTTATCCGCTCATGTTCGCCGGATCGTGGCCCCTCACCCCAGTTTGGCCAGGAGCCGATCCCGTTTGGCGACGAGCTCGCCGGTCCGCGCCTGAGATCGTCCAAGGTCCGCTCGAACCGGCGGACGTCGGCAGCGGTTAGCCCCGGCCTCCTCCCGGTCGATGTAGTTGCCGACGGCGGCGTCACGTTGAGCGTCGTCGTTGATCGAGCGGTGGAACTCGAGCTCGGCGGCGACCTTCTCCGCATCTGCCTGGAGCTTGGCGATCTGATCGTTGAGCCGGAAGAGCCGGCGATGAATCCGTTTCAAGCACTCCCAGGGTATCCCCACGGATCGCCTACTCCCCTCACCCTCCGTACAATCTGGGAGACGCGGGAGTGTCGGAATTGGTAGACGAGGCGGTCTCAAACACCGTTGCCGCAAGGCGTGTGGGTTCGAGTCCCACCTCCCGCACCCAACAGCCTGATGCAGCTCAGAAGGCCGGCACCACGGGCTCCCGGCGTCGATACACGCCCAACGCCAGCGTGTAGAAGACGACCAGGATCCCGATGCTCCACGCGAAAGCGGCGCCGGCGTAGTCCCCTAAGGAGCCCTGGGTCAACAGCGAGCGCATCGTCTCGACGATCGCGGTGATCGGCTGATTCTCGGCAAAACCCTGCAACCAAGGTGACATCGACTCGGTGGGGACGAACGACGGGCTGAGGAACACGAGCAACAACAGGATGTAGGCGAAGCCACCTGCGCCTTCCGGGGTCCTCGCCAACAGGCCGAAGAACATCGCCATCCAGGTGGTGGCGAGTGTGAACAAAGCGAGCAGGCCGATGAACCACAGCCACGCTCCGAGATCTCCCACTGGACGAAACCCAACCAGGAACGCCACACCCAGGACCAGTGCCGACGAGAACATGTTCGACAGAGTCGACGACATCGCCTGACCGCTCAGGACCGACGACGGGGCCACAGGCATTGTGCGAAAACGGCCGATGATCCCTTTCTGGAGGTCCATGCTCAGTCGCAGGGCCGCGTACGCGATCCCGCTCCCCACACACATCACGATCAGCCCAGGTGTGATGAAGTCGACGTACTCGATCGAGCCTGTCTGCGCTCCAAGTGCGTCACCGAACACGTAGACGAACAACAGCAGCAGGGCTATCGGTGTCAGCACGACGGTGATGATCGTGTCGAGACTGCGGGTCGTGTGCCGCAGGCTCCTCTTGGTCATGGTCCACATGTCAGCTAGAGCTCGCATCAGAGCCCTCCATTTCTTCTTCCAGGATCTTGAAGAACACTTCGTCCAGGGTCGGGGTCTGCTTGGTGAGCCGGGTCGGCTCGATTCCGGTGTCTCTGAGCCGAACGAGCAGGTCCGCCATCTCGGTGACAGAGCCGGTGGTGGCCACGACGAGCTTCGAGTCGACGCGGCTGACGTTGTGATGACCTTCCAGCGCCCTCTGCACCGCGGCCAACTGCTCCAGGTCGACGAATTCGAGCTCGACGATCCCGGCCGGCAGCATCTTCTTCAGCTCCTCGGGTGATCCCGCGGCCACGATCCGCCCGCCGTGAAGGATCGCAATCACGTCGGCCAACTGATCGGCCTCCTCCAGATACTGCGTGGTCAGGAAGATCGTGGTCCCGACCGCGGCCAAACCCCGAATGGTCTCCCACATCTCGGTGCGGCCTTTGGGGTCGAGCCCCGTAGTCGGCTCATCGAAGAAGACGATGGGAGCCTCGCCCACGAGGCTCATGGCGATATCCAGGCGGCGTCGCATCCCGCCCGAGAAGGTGAGCAGGCGGCGGTCGGCTGCGTCGTTCAAATCGAACTTGTCGAGCAGCTCCGCCGCGGCCTGTTCCGGATCGGCGACATGACGTAACTCACCCATCAAGATCAGGTTCTCCCGGGCCGTGAGCACGTAGTCCACCGCGGCGAACTGCCCGGTCACGCTGATCTGCTCACGCACGTCGCCGGCGTCGGCGGCCACGTCGAACCCGGCGACTGTCGCCGTCCCGGCATCGGCCTTGATCAGGGTCGTCAGTATGTTGATCGTGGTGGTCTTGCCGGAGCCGTTGGCTCCGAGCAAGGCGAAGACAGTTCCCCGACCGACGGTGAACGACACGTCCTCGAGCACCGACACGTCCTTGTATCCCTTGCGGAGGCTTCGCACCTCGATCGCATTCGTTGCAACGCTCATTTCTCTCCTATCGATTCTCGGATGGCGACGAGCGACGGATGTCGATGTCGCCGAAGGACGTGCGGGCCCGGACCTCTACGGTCTCCCCTGACTCCGGGCCCGCCGTGGACTCGAGGGTGTTGCGAACCCGGCCGTATTGCGTGCCGGCGTCGACCCAGGCCGAGGTCCCCTCGGCGATGCCGATCCCGATCGCCCCAGCGGCGGTGGCCAGACTCACGGTGCCCCGGATCAGCTCTCCGATGACGACGCTTCCGTTCGCAGATCGGGCATTCACGTCCGACCCGGCCCTATCCACCGTGATGTCACCGTTGGCGGACTTGACCCTGAGCGACCCGGTGACCTCCATGATCCTGGTCCGCCCGTTGAGATTCTTGACGTGGGCCGAGCCATCGATCAGCCCGATCTCCATGTCGCCCGCTGTTGTCAGCTCGGTGTCACCACTAGAAGACTCCAGGCTGAGACGCCCGGCACCGGAGACGAGTCTCCTCGCCGGCGCCGCCCGATCCACATGGATCTCGCCGGCCCCGGTCTTGGCGCTCATCTCGCCGAACTCGCCGTCGGCGCGCACGTCCCCCACTCCCGTCTTGATTTCGGCCGAGGAGCCCGACGGCAGCTCGACGGTCACGTCGACGAGTCCCCAGTCCCGGAAGCTCACGTAGGCCATGAGACCCCCGGGTTTTGGCACTGATACCGAGAGCCGAAGACCGGTCATCTCCACTCTGGCTTTCCCGGCGGCGGCGACGTCCAGTCTCGATGCTGGGTCTGCAGGGTTGACGGTGACCACCGTCTCCGGTCCATCTCCGGCGATCAGGTGGACCGAGCCGGCAGCGATGTCGACGTCGGCAATGATCCTCCCTTGGGTCTCGAATGACCACATCATCAGCGGATCCACCCCGTGTAACGGTCACCGCCGGTTGCGCTGCGGCGGCCGCCCGAGGCTTCCACAGCGACACTGGCGGCGCGAACCAGCCAGGTGTTGAGCGACACACCCTCGGCGCCGGCGGCGTCTTCGATCCGCCGTTTCAGCGTCTCGGGGAGACGGAGATTCAACCGGGCTGTGCCACCGTCCTCGGTCTCGGCCGTGTCCTCGACCGGGCTCGCCACCCGAGCGCCCATCTCGGAGAACTCCTCCTCGCTCGGTGGGGATTCGACGACGAACTCGGGCTCCCCACCGCGCAGCCTGATCTCCACCCGCCCGGGAGCGAGCTCTCGTGTGATCTCGTCGGCGGCGGCCGACAGGGCCTCGAGGAGCACCACACGGGTGGCGGAGTCGAGTGACGCGGTGAGACGCTTCGCGATGTCGAGGATGTCGTCGTCTCCGGTCCCAGACGCCACGAGCAGCTGCTCTCGCAGACGTTCTACGTATCCATTCAGATCCATGGTGCCATTTTGGCACCTTTCTGGCACCATTGCAAGTTCGTTGCGGCACCAACTCGGCACTATGACGATCAGAGGAAGATCTGCTTTCCTGGACCGGGCGGCGATGACGTCCCCACAGTGTTCGGAAGGAAGCAATGACCAGGCAGACACTCCTCCCCGACCGCATCTTCGACTCGATCGGCGGGAAGATGCTCGAAGGGCACGCCGTCGTGATCGCCGACGATCGGATCGAAGCCGTCGTGCCCGGCTCGAAGACCCACGACGCCATGCGCCACTCCCGGGCATGACCGTCATCCCCGGGCTCATCGACGTCCACACCCATCTGATCGGTCTCGTCGACGAAGGCCAGGGTTACTCACATCTGGTGATGCGGAGCGGGGCACAGGAGGCCTTGATCGGCGTCAAGCACGCCGCGGCGACCCTCCGTTCCGGATTCACCACCGTTCGCGACATCGGGACGTTTCGAGCGTTCGCCGACGTCGCCCTCAAGGAGGCAATCGAGGGTGGCTGGATCGAAGGCCCGCGCATGATGGTGGCCGGGGCCTACGTCACCTGCCCGGGCGGTGGCGGAGACATCACCGGGCTCGCCGTGGACGTGGATGCGGTGCTCCCTCGCGACCTCCGGTTCGGCGTCACGAGCGGTGTCGACGAGATGCGGGCGAACGTCCGCCAGATACTGCGTTACGGCGCCGACTTCATAAAGGTCCTCGCCACGGGGGCCGTGCTCACCTCGGGGACCGATCCCGGCGCCCCTGAGTTCACCGAGGACGAGTTGCGGGCCGCAGTCGAGACGGCCGCCTCCGGAGGCACCCACGTCGCCGCTCACGCCCATGGCGCCGAAGGGATCAAACGGGCGGTGCGGGCGGGGGTGCGATCGATCGAGCACGGCTCGCTGATCGACGAAGAGGGAATCGAACTGATGGTGCGACACGGGACATATCTCGTGGCCGACCTCTATGACGGCGACCACATCCAGCAGGTCGGCCCGTCGTTGGGATACAGCGAAGAGGTCCTGGCGAAGACGGAGATGACCACCCAGGCGCAGCGGGACGGGTTTCGGGCGGCGGTCGCCGCCGGGGTCAGGATCGCCTTCGGGACCGACTCGGGGGTCTACCCCCATGGCGAAAACGCCCGCCAGTTCCAGCTCTACGTCGACCATGGGCTCAGTCCGGCCAGCGCCCTCCAGTCGGCGACACGCTGGGCGGCCGAGATGATGGGCTGGGAAGACCGGGTCGGTTCCTTGACCGCGGGGACCTACGCCGACTTGCTGGTCGTGGCCGGAGACCCGACCGACGACATCGCGCACTCTCCTGCAACCGCAGGGAGTGATGAAGGGCGGCGTCTGGGTCATCGACCCCGGAGTCGAGCCGCACCAGACGTCGTAGGCGACGGGATCCGTCACTGCGCGTCAGGAACGTCTGAGCGTGACGGTGATAGTTGTTCCCTGACCCGGTGCCGATTCGGCGGAGAGGGTCCCGGACATACGGTCGACCAGACCTTTCACGATGGAGAGCCCGAGACCGCTCCCCTCCTTGTGGACGGTTCGCTGGCGTCCGACGAAATGACGATCGAAGACGTGGGGCAGGTCCTCGGCGCTGATCCCCAGGCCGGAGTCGTCGACGGCGATGGTCACGACCGCCTCGTCTGCGGTGACACTGACCAGCACCCGCCCCCCATCAGGCGTGTGCCGCAAGGCGTTCTCCACCAGATTCTGGGCGATCTGGGAGACACGATCAGGGTCGGTGTCGACGATCACTCCCCGCACTGCGTCCACCTCGAGACGCACCCCCAGCTCGGCGGCGCGACGTGTGAAGCCCTCCGACCACCTCGGTCACATGGGCCCCCACGTCGACCGGCTCGTCCCGCAGGCTGAACTCGGGCTGCTCCAGGTTGGCCAATGTGGACAGATCGTCGATGAGCCGCCCCAATCTGGCGGGTCTGGGCGCCCAGCACGACCCCGATCCGGGTGAGCTCCTCCTCTCCGAGGTCACCGGTCTCGAGCGCCTCGGCGTAGCCACCGATCGTGGTGAGCGGGGTCCGGAGATCGTGACCTACGCCGAGGATGAACTCTCGCTCCCGATCTCTGGTGGTCTCCAGCTCGGCTGCCATGTCGTTGAAGGCCGAGCCCACCGCGTCGAGGTCGGGATCGCCGATCTGGGGCACCCGGGCCTTCATGTCGCCTCCCGCCACCGAGCGTGACGCATCCGCCAACGGCTCGAGTCGACGCGCCAGCTGGTTGGACAGGAGACGCGCGCCGACGGCGGCGAGCGCCACGATCCCACCGACCAGCAGGAGCAGGCCGAAGCCCTGATCACGGAGACGAACGATGGGAGCGTCCCGTCCCAGAGCGACCAACAGGGTGACCGGCACCCCCCTCACCTCCACCTGTGACGGGGTGACCACCACCAGCTCGCCGTGTCGACGACATGGTCCGCACCGACTGGCCCGCAGTCATCGTTGCCCCCGTCAAGTCGATCCGACCGTAGATGGCGGCGTTGGTGCGCACGGTGCCTTCGTCGTCGACCACGCGCGAAGCCGATCTCCGACCCACCCGCGGTCCGTCTGATCCTTCCGAACAGGGGGGCGAGGGTGTCGCCCTCGAGGACCCTCAGGAACTCGATGACCGCAGCGGGCCGGTTGCCGTCACGGTCGAGGAAGTCGTCGATGATCGCCACGGCCTCCTCGGAGGACACCTGCATCTCGCGATAGGTCGCGTCGACGGCGGCACGTTGCGAGGCGAACACGGCAGCAGCGAGGACGAGGAGACCGGTCGCCGCCGCCACGCCTGCGATCGTCCAGAAGAGACGTCGTCGCATCAGCTCCCCAGCCGATAGCCGACGCCCCAGACCGTCTCGATCGGGATTCCCTCGATCTTCTTGCGCAATTGCCTTATGTGCACATCGACGGTTCTCGTCTCACCGAAGTACTCGTATCCCCACACCCCCTCGAGGATCTGGTTGCGGCTCATCGCCAGACCGGTGTTCTCGGCGAGAAACCAAAGCAGGTCGAACTCCTTGGCGGTCGGTTCGACCGCCGATCCCGCCGGGGTCGTCACGTTGCGTTTCCCACCGTCGATCTCGAAACCCTCCACCTCGATGATCCGGGGCCGTTGCGGTGGCTCCTCCGACCGGCGCAAGACCGCTTTGACCCGGGCCAGCAGCTCACGTGGGGAGAAGGGCTTGGTGACGTAGTCGTCGGCCCCCATCTCGAGCCCGAGGACCTTGTCGACCTCACTGTCACGGGCAGTGAGCATGATCACCGGCGTCTTGGCGAACTCGCGGATGCGACGACAGGTCTCCACACCATCGATGCCGGGCAGGTTGAGGTCGAGGAGGATCGCCGACACCGGACGGATGCGGAGCCGTTCCACCGCCTCCTCGCCGGTGAGGGCATGGAGGAACCGATAGCCGTCCCGTTCGAAGAAGCTGCGCAGCATGTCCGCGATTGCGTCGTCGTCCTCGACGAGCAACACCGATCGCGGGTTGGCGGCCATGAGCTCAGTCTGGCCCGGGTGTGTAAAGAACCGGTGAACTAATGGGGGGTGCCAACCGGGATCGCCTTTACAACTGCGACCGCGTCCCCAACCTCGACCACCGCGTCCGGCTCGATCTCCCGTCTCACCATGGCGAGCCCGACCGTGCCGGCCGCCGAGGTGACCGTTCCCACCTCTTTGCCCTCGAACCGCAGCATCGAACCGGCCACGAGGATCGAATCACCTGCATCCACCAGGCGGAGATGCCGGGGGACGTTCCCGCCGCGGCTGTCGATGCGGGCCACCAGCTCCTGGCCCAGGTAACACCCCTTGGTGAAGTCGACGCTCACGGGGACGAGACCCGACTCGTGGGGAATGGTCCCCTCGTCGACGTCGAGCCCCCACGACGGCTCCCCTGCCGAGATGCGCAGAGACTCGTAGTCCTCCAAGGTCCCCGCAGGAAGAGCAGGCCGCTCCCCGAGGACGAGACGACGCGGCACACCTGGCCAGGACACGTCGTAGCCGTCCCCACCCCCCATCACGATCCACACGCCCTCCGTCGCCGGCTCGATGGTCACGTCCACCCTGATCCGATAGCGACCGAGACGCGTGGCGAGCTCGGCTCCTCGCCCGGCATCGGTGACGAGACCGTATCGCCCAGCTTCCTCGATCACCCAGAGCAGGAAGTCGAGCTTTCCCTGGGGCCCGAGGAGAAAGGAGCGACGGGCCTCCCCGTCGACCATGTCGCCGATCTCCTGGCTGATCAGGTCGTTGAGGAAACGCGTGGCATCACTCCCGCCGAACCACACGAGGTCGGGGGCGACGGGCGCCAGCCAGGGAGCGTCAGACGTCTTGGAGTCCACGGAGGAAGGGTACGGAGTCGAACAGCTGCACGAACCAGCGGGAGAGAGCGTCCATGTTGTTGGTCAGCATCACGACGCCGAAGAGCGTGAGCAGGATCCCCGAGACGATGTTGATCCCGCGCAAATAGGGCTTGAGCCGCCCGAAGAACTTGAAGAGACCGAGCCCGGCGAGGAGAAAAGGGACACCGAGCCCCAGGGAGTAAGACACCAGCAGCAGGATCCCCGAGCCGAGGGTCTCCTGGGTGGCGGCGGCGGCGAGGATCACAGTGAGGATCGGCCCGATACAGGGGGTCCAGCCGAAGGCGAACGCCGCCCCCATGACGGGAGGCGCCCAGCCACCGAGCCGGGAGGGGCGCACCTGCACCCGCTTCTCCCTGCCGAACGTGGCGAGGATCCCGCGATCGGACACGGCCATGGCCACCATCAACACCCCGAAGACGATGATGACCAGACCGGCCACCATGGTGAAGGTGCCGAGATTGGCGCGAAGGAACTGGCCGATACCGGTGGCGGCGGCCCCGAGCGAGGCGAAGACCATGGTGAAACCGGCGATGAAGAGGAGGATCACCCTCGTCATCCGGGCGGTCGACACCTCGCCCTGCTCCAGTTGCGCCGCCGAGTAACCCGACATCATCGAGAGATAGCCGGGCAGGAGCGGGAGGACGCACGGTGAGATGAACGAGATGACGCCCGCCCCGAAGGCGACGATGAGTTGGACCAAGTAGCCGGCGTCGGCGACATTCTCGAACACTGCTGGCTCCCAACGGGATCGGGCTCCCGGATCTTCCCACGCCCGGGGTTTAGCCTCGCTAAATGCGCCGCGCCGCCCGCAGGGCCCTCGAGCCCTTCCTCCCGGTGGGGCGTTTCACCTCCTTCGACCGCCGAATCGTCCTCATCATCTGGGTCGGCGGGGTCCTCCAGGGTTTCGCCCAGTCCCAGGCCAGCGCAGGGCTCCCGTTCACCCGCGCCGGTCTCGGCCTCTCCGAGGGAGAGATGAGCCTGCTGCTCGGGATCGCCCGCATCTCGGCCTTCGCCGCTCTCCCTCTGGGTTGGATGGGCGATCACAAGGGGCGGCGGCGCCCCTACCTGATCGGCATGACGCTGATCATCGCCGGAGGGACCCTCGCCGGAACGGTGGTCGAGGCATGGCAATTCGGGGTCTTCCACGCCGTTCTTCGCACCGGAACCGCCGCTGTCTCCGCGCTGGCGGTGGTGATCCTCGCCGAGAGCGTCACTCCCAGCATCAGGGCCTACTCGATCGCCTTCTACGGGGCCGCGGTGTCGTTGGGCAGCGGGATGGCCCTGATGGTCCTCCCGCTCGCCGACAACGGCGGGGAGAGCTGGCGCATCCCGCATCTACTCACCGCGGCTGGGCTCCTCCTCATGCCCTTCCTCATCCGAGGCGTGCCTGAGACCCGGATATTCCGGGAAGGGCCTCACGACGGGCACTGGAGGGAGCTGGTCGGAGGGGTCTGGGCGCGGCGGTTCTGGTCGATCATCCTCATCAACTTCCTCGCCTCCGCATATGGGGCGCTGGGCACGGCCTTCTACACCGAGCGTCTGATCACCGACGTCGGTGTGGGCACCGGAGAGGCCGCACTCATCCTGTTGTTCGGGGGAACGATGGGAGCGACAGGCTTCTTCGTCGGTGGCCGGCTCGCCGACACGTGGGGACGGCGCAACACCTCGATCCTCGCTCTCCTGCTCACGGTCGTCGGAGGGATCACCCTCTATTCGGTGGAGTCGATCCCTCTGATCGTGGCGGCTGCCACCGTCTCCGCGTTCGGCACCTTCGCCTTCGTGCCTGCCGGTGGATCCCACCGCGCCGAGCTGTTCCCCACGCATCTTCGCTCCAGCGCCGGCACCGCCGCCACCAACTCCGCGGTGGCCGGATCGGCCGCCGGGCTGATATCAGGGGTCTGGACCATCGATGCCATCGGCCTGTCCAACACCATCTACCTGCTCTCGATCGGGGTCGTCATCGCGGCGGTGCTCACCGCAACCCTCGCCGAGACCCGTGGTCAGGACCTGACTGCAGTCAAAGCCGATCCTCGATAGCTCGCCGCGAGGACCAGGCCGCGCACCAGGAGGAGAGAGGCGATCGCCCACCAGATCCCCTCGACGGAGCCTCCCAGCGGTGTCAACAAGATCAGGCCGATGGAGACGACTGCGCCGAAACCGGTCGACACCGCCATCACACCGAAGGCGAGAAGCCCGAGGAATATCCCGTCGGCCACGAAGAGCGCCGCGGCCAACGGCTCCGTCAAGGCCACGATCCCGGCGGCGTCCTGGGCAACCGCGGCGACTCCGGGGTCGGAAGCGAGCGCGCCGAGCGCCGGGCGCCCCACTACGACCAGTGCTGTCAGGATGAGCCCGGCGATCACCCCCCAGCCGAGGAGCCGGCGATTGAGACCGTGCACCGCGTTGAGATCCCCGCGCGCCGCGGTCTCACCGACCATGGCCTGGGCAGCGATGGCGAACGAGTCGGCGAGCAGGGCGGTGAGCAGGAACACCTGTGCGACCAACTGGTGGGCCGCGATGTGCTCCGTGCCCAGTCGGGTGGCTGCCGACGCCGCCACCGTGAACGAGGCCAGGAGGAGACCGGTGCGCACACTCAGGAGAGCGCCATTGCGCCCCAGGTGCAGCAGCGAGGGAAGACTCTCGGCGAAACCCCGCGGCCGGGACGCCATCGCCCGCCTCGCGATGAGCCGGATGAACCAGACCGCCCCCAGGTACTGGGCGGCAACGGTGGCGATCGCGGCACCTTCGAGACCCCAACCCAACCCGAAGATGAGCAACGGGTCGAGCACCAGGTTGGCGACATTGACTCCGATCGCGACCCGCAAGGGCGTCCGGGTGTCCTTGTGCCCCCGAAACGCTCCGTGGCCTACCGTCACCAGGAGGACCGCCGGTGTCGCCAGCCCTCGAATACGCAGATAGGAGACCGCCGGGTCGGCGATGTCTGGGCTCGCGCCCATCATCTCGACGAACAGCGGCGCGGCAATGAGCAGCACCACGGTGACGATCACGCCGAGCCCCACCGCGAGGAGCAGCGCGTCGCCAACCCATCGCCGCGCCTCCTCGGTCCGGCCCGACCCCAGCGCACGCGCCACCAGCGGTGTCACCACGTACGCCAGGAAGTTGAAGGCGAAGAAGGCGAAGCCGAGGATCGCGGTGTCGACTCCGAGAGCAGCGAGCTCGACGGTTCCGAGACGGGCCACGAATGCAGTGTCCACCAGGGTCAACAGGGGGTCGATGGCCAGAGCGCCCAGTGCCGGTATGGCCAGACCCAGGATCTCCCTGTCGACCGGGCGCAGCCGTGATGTCACCGGGACATCTTCCCGGCTGCCTCGAATCTCCCTGGCCACTCACACAATCGGAACAGCTCGCACTCGCCACATCTGGGGCGTTGGGCGTCACAGGTGTCGCGCCCGAACTGGATGAAACGCATGGAGATGCCCGACCAGGCCTCGGTTGGGTAGAGCGCCTTGAGATCGCTCTCGATCTTCACGGGATCGGTCTGGCGGGTGAGGCCGAGCCGGGTCGCCACCCGCTTGACGTGGGTGTCGACGGCGATGGCCGGCACGTCCCACACCTCCGCCAGGACCACAGAAGCCGTCTTCCTCCCCACCCCGCGTAGCTCGACCAAATCCTCCAGTCGATCGGGCACCACCCCGCCGTGACGTTCCTCGATGTCCTGGGAGAGCTCGATGATCGACCTCGTCTTCTGACGGAAGAACCCGGTCGAGTAGATGATCTGCTCGACCTCCTCAGGGTTGGCCTCGCCGAGGTCCGCGGGTGTCGGGAAACGGGCGAACAGGGCGGGGGCGACCCGATTGACGTTCTCGTCGGTGGTCTGAGCCGACATGACGGTGACGACGAGGAGCTGCCAGGGGCTGGCGTAGTCGAGGGCCGTCCGGGCCACCGGGTAGCGAGCGATCAGCCGATTGAGGACGGCACGAGCCTTGCCGCGGTCGGCAGCGGTCGGCATCGATCCATCGGCCCTGTGTCCCGGCATTGCCGGGACACAGTATTCCAAGGCAGGGTTGAAGGCCCGACGGCGACCCGCTCTAGGCTCCCGCCCCGTGTTCCAGACGGCTCAGAGTCGGGCAGTGGCAGCGCTGGTTGGCGCCTCGTTCCTCTTCGGTGCGACATTCGTGGTGGTCAAGTCGGCCCTGGACGACATCTCCCCGCTGTCGTTCGTCGCCTGGCGATTCCTCATCGGCGCCATCATCCTCTTCGCCCTCGCCCTGCCCCGGGGTCGGGAGATCTGGATCCACGGCACGATCGCCGGGGTGGCCCTCTTCGCGGGATATGCCCTGCAGACGGCCGGGCTCCAGTACACGAGCGCATCCAACTCGGCCCTCATCACCGGTCTCTACGTGGTGCTGACGCCCTTCCTGGCGGCGATCTTCGCCCGGCGCGCCCCAGCCCTCTGGTAGTCCTGGGCGCCGTGATCGCCTTCATCGGCGTGTACCTGCTCACCGGGGTCGACTCTCTCAGCCTGGGTCTGGGCGACCTGCTCACGGTCGGATGCGCTCTCGCGTTCGCCTTCCACATCGTGGCCCTGGCCAGGTTCGCCCACCGGCACCCGGTGGTCCCCTTCACTGCGGTGCAGATCCTGGTGACGACTCTCCTCGCCTTTCCCGCCTCGTGGATCGTCGACGGAAGCGCCACCGTGCCGCCACGGTCGACCTGGGTGGCCCTGGCCATCACCGGCGTCGGGGTGACGGCCGGTGCGTTCCTCCTCCAGATCTGGGCGCAGCGGGTGGTGGGGGCGGCGACCGCGGCGGTGGTGCTGGCGGCGGAGCCCGCCTTCGGTGTCGCCACCGGCTGGGTCGTGCTCGACGAGCGTCTCACCTTCGCCGGATGGATCGGGGCCGCCTTGATCGTGGTGGCCATCTTCGTGGTGATCACCAATCAGCGGGACCCCGCCTCACGCGAGGCGGAGGGCCTCACCGTCGCTCACTGACTCACCTGATACGAGTCGTCACGGAGACGACGGGCCAGCCGCATGAGGAGCCGGATACCGGCGAGGACCAGGAAGAGGGCGATGCTGAGGACGACGATCAATTCGGCCCCGGTCGAGTACGGCTTGTCGCATACCTCCAGGCCCCCCGGGCACAACCCCCAGCCGGTGCCACCGTCGAGGAGGTCGATGAGGACGAGGATCGGCACGATCCCGATGGCGACCGCCGCCACCACCAGGAGGAACACTCCCAGCCTCACGAAGAACACTGCCACGTCTACAAGGTAACCCAGGTCACCGACTCATTCACCGTTCTCGCCCAACGGCTTCACCGGACGCGGTCGTAGGTGACGAAGGCAAACCCCGGATGTTGGTCCCGTGCCACCTCATGCCACTGCGACCAATCGACCTCGGGGAACCAGGTGTCGCCATCGGGCTCGGCATCGACCTCGGTCAACTCCATTCGGTCGGCCGACTCCAGGGCGGAGCGATAGACCTCGGCGCCCCCGGCGACCATGACGTCCTTGTCCAGACCTCTTCGCCAGGTCGAGGGCACTGTCGAGGGAATCGGCCGTGAGCACCCCATCGGCCGCCCAATCGGGATCACGGGTGAGGACGATGGTGGACCGCCCCGGGAGCGGCCGACCGATCGACTCGTATGTCGCCCTCCCCATCACGAGGGTCGAGCCCATCGTGAGTGTCTTGAAACGGGCCATGTCTTCGGGGATGCGCCAGGGCAGCCCGCCCTTGGCCCCGATCACCCCGTTTCGCCCGACCGCGGCGACGATCACCACCCGCATCGGGTCAGACTGCGATGGGAGCGCGAATCGCCGGGTGCGGGTCGTATCCGAGGACTTCGACGTCGTCCAGGTCGAATTCGTCGAGAGCGCGCCGCTCCGGGTTGAGGCGAAGCGTGGGGAGGGGACGAGGCTCCCGCTCCAGCTGCAGCCGCGCCTGGTCGAGATGGTTGAGGTAGAGGTGGGCATCGCCGAGGGTGTGAACGAAGTCCCCCACCCCCAGATCACACACCTGGGCGACCATGTGGGTGAGGAGCGCATACGAGGCGATGTTGAAAGGGACTCCGAGGAAGACGTCGGCGGAGCGCTGATAGAGCTGACAGCTCAGCCGGCCCTCGGCCACGTAGAACTGGAAGAGCGTGTGGCAGGGAGGCAGCGCCATCTCCTCGACGTCGGCGACGTTCCAGGCGCTCACGATGTGACGACGGGAGTCCGGCTTCTCCCTGATGGACTCGACCACCCGGGCGATCTGATCGACGTGCCCGCCATCAGGCGTCGGCCACGATCGCCATTGGTAGCCGTACACCGGGCCGAGGTCACCCTGATCGTCGGCCCACTCGTCCCAGATGGTCACCCCTCTCTCCTGCAGCCACCCGACATTGGTCGACCCGCGCAGGAACCAGAACAACTCGGCGATCACAGAGCGGAGGTGGACCTTCTTGGTGGTCACCACCGGGAAACCGGCCGCGAGGTCGAAGCGCATCTGGTGCCCGAACACCGACCTGGTCCCGGTGCCGGTGCGGTCACCTTTCTCCACTCCCTCATCGAGGACGCGGATCAGGAGGTCGTGGTACTGCCGCACCAGGCCATCGTACCGGCGTCGCCGGGCCCGCCCGGTCAAGACCGGGAGTTCGATCCGGAGTCGTCCCGGCGCTGTCCCCGGGTGTCGATCCCTTCCGCGGGTGGCGGGTTAGGGTTCCGGGCATGGCCCAATTCGACGTCGACGCGATGCTCGAGCGCTTTGCGGCCCGCGCCAAGGCGGTTCGGGACCGGCCACTGCCTCCGGTGGCGGGTGAGGAGCGCAAGAAGTTCATCGATCAGGCGCAGACCGATTTCACCGACTACGCCCTGATCTCCAACGCCACCTGGGAGCTCGACGACGCCCACCTCGTCTTGAAGATCCCCCTTCAGGGCAACGACTGAGGCCACCAACCGGATGCTCGACAAGCGTCTGGTCATCGTCTCCGGCAAGGGAGGGGTGGGCAAGTCGGCTGTGACCTCGGGCCTCGGCCTCCTCGCTCAACGCAACGGGTTGCGGGTTCTCGCCGTGGAGATGGAGGCGGGCGGCGGTCTCGCCGCCCACTTCGGCACAGGTCCCCTCGACTTCGAGCCCCGTGAGGTGCGACCAGGGCTCCACGCCATGCAGATGGTCCGATCCGAGGCACTGCTCGAGTACCTGCAGCTCCAGTTGAAGCTCCCCGGAATGGGCCGATTCGGTGCGGTGGCCCGCGCCTTCGATGCCCTCGCCACGGCGGCTCCCGCAGTCAGGGAGATCGTCACCATCGGCAAGATCCTCTGGGAGGTCAAAGAGGAGCGCTGGGACATGGTGGTGGTCGACGCCCCTCCCACCGGTCAGATCGCCAGCTATCTGCGTGCCCCGGCTTCGATATCGGAGCTGGTCACCACCGGACGGATCAGATCCCAGGCCGACTGGATGGCCGGCCACGCTCGCCGACCCCGACGATCACCGCCGTGGTGCTGGTGACCCTTCCCGAGGAGCTGCCGACCACCGAGACCATGGAGACCATCTCCTGGATCGAGAGCACCGGGGTCGTCGGCCCGCCGACGATCATCGCCAACCGTGTCCTCGACGAGGTCACGGTGAAGACGCCCCCCGGCACTGCCGGTGAGATGGTGACCCTGCACAAGTCGCTGTGGGCCGAGCAGCAGCACTGGCTGAGCCGGCTCCCGCCTCACCTGGTGATCCCCTACCTGTTCGGGCTCTTCACACCCGGAGAGGTGGCCGCCCACATGAGTGACGACCTGGAGTCCCTGCGATGACGCACACCGTCCTCGTCACCGGCGCCGGAGGGGTTGGCAAGACGACATTCTCCGCGGCCCTCGCCGTGAGGGCCGCACATCGCGGGGTGCGGACACTGGTGGTGACGGTCGATCCGGCCCGCCGGCTGGCCTCGGCTTTGGGTCTGGCCGACCTGGGCGACGAGCCGCAGCCTCACCAGGACGAGCCCAACCTCTGGGCGGCGATGCTCGACTCGGCGGCTTCGTGGCGGGCGGTGGCCATGCGCCACGCCGACCCCGAGGTGGCGATGCGTCTCGCCGACAACGAGTTCTTCCAGGCGGCATCGGAGCACTTCCCCGCGTCTCAGTCCTATGCCGCCGCCGACCAGGCGGCGACCTTCGTCCAGGCGAGGGCGTGGGACATGGTGATCGTGGACACTCCGCCCTCGGGAGGCGGGATCGACTTCTTCACGGCCCCGGCTCAGATGGCCGATCTGGTGGGAGGACGTCTTCTCCGCTGGATCACCGGGGGCCCGCTCCCCGGCCGCCGTTTCTTCTACGACCGCGCCGCCCGACCGATGCTCCGCATCGCCGACACCATCCTCGGCTCGGGACTGCTCGAGAGGGTCTCCGAGTTCCTCCTCGACCTCCGCACCACCTACGACGGGGTGGCCCGCCGGGGTCGCGAGATCGAGGGCATCCTCAGGGAAGCCACCATCCTCGTGGTCACCACCGCCGATCCCGCTCCGGTCAGCGAGGCGATCCGCTTCTATCGCCAGCTCCCCGACCTGGCGTCGGTTCCCGCCGCGGTCGTGTTCAATCGGGCCCTCCCCCGCGACTGGTCCGACCTGGCCCCGCCCCCCGGGCTCTCCGCGGCAGCGTCGCGGGTCGTCGCACAATGGAGTGCGGAGACGCGTGCGTCAGGCCGATGCCCGCGGTGAGTTCTCCACCCGCTACGGCGCGACCGTCGCCACCGTCCCCTGGCGCCCCCACCCGCCCACCGACCTCTCCGGTCTGGCCTCATTCTCGACGAGGCGGACGGGATCCCGTGGGACCGACTCATCCCCGAACCCGGCCACGAGGCCGGAGCGACGTCGTAATCTGAGGACATGGCCACTGCAGCCGCCTTCTTCGACCTCGACCGAACGCTGATCTCCGGAGCCTCGGCATTCCCCTTCGCCGTCGAGGCGTGGCGACAGGGCATGGCGACGCCGGGGGACATCGCCAAGTGGGCCTCCGAGGCACTGAGCTTTCACATCGCGGGCGACAAGGGTGACGGCTCCACCATGGATCTCCACAGCGAGTTCCTCGATCGCATCAGAGGGGCCACGGTCTCCGACCTCGACAGGATCGGCCAGACGGTCCTCCCCAAGCTGGCGGCCAAGGTCCGGCCCGAGTCGCGCAAGCTGATCGCGATGCATCACGAGGCCGGGAGGGACACGTGGATCGTCTCCGCCAGCCCGCAGCGCATCGTCGAGCCATTGGCCGCGCTGCTCGGCATGACCGGCGCCATCGGCACCGAAGGCGAGGTCGTCGACGGGCGGTTCACCGGTGAGCTGGACGGCCCCTTCATCTACGGACCCGGAAAGGCACAGGCCATCGAGAAGCTGGCGTCCGACCGCGGCTATGACCTCAAGCTGAGCTACGCCTACTCGGACTCGGTCTCGGACCTGCCCATGATGGAGACCGTCGGCCACCCGGTGGCGGTCAACCCCGACTCCCAGCTCGACTCACTCGCTCACGAACGGGGCTGGCCGATCGTGATCTTCTCCCGGAAGACGAAACAGGCGGTGGCGATGAGCAGTGTGGTCGTCGTCTCGCTCACCGCGGCCGGCTTCGCCTACGCATTGGGGCGCAAGCATGGCCGAACCACGGCACTGGCTCAGATCACCAAGGCCTCTCTGCCCTGAACGGCGACTCGCCGCATCCCAACCGAGGGGCCATCAGACGATGGCGCTGGGGCCGAGCAGCTCCTTCAACTCGGCGAAGAGCGCCGATCTCGGCTCGACCTTGTGATCGTCGCCGAGACGCAGCACCTTGGTGTCACCGTTGTCGCTCAGATTGAGGAAGACCGTCGCCGACCCCGGGTGGTTGCGCAGGATCGACTTGAGGTTGGAGACGACCTCGGGGGTGAGCCGGGTGGCGGCCACGGCGAGCCGAACACTGGTGTCATCCCGCACCGCCAGCTCCTTGAGCTCGCGGGCGACGACCTTGACGTCGTCCCCGCGGTGGTCGAGATGCCCGCTGACGACCACCACGGTGTCTTCGACCACCAGCTGCCCGAACTCGTGGACCGTCTTGGGGAAGGCGATGACCTCGACCGACCCCTCGAGACCCTCGAGCTGGAAGAACAGCATCGGGTCGCCGTTCTTGGTCCAGCGCCGGGTGATCGCACCCACGATCCCGCCCAGCGTCACCGGTGAGCGGTCGGTCATGTCGTTCAGGTCGGCGATGGTGGTCGTGGTCGCCGCACCGAGCGCCGAGCCGACGGACAACAGCGGATGGTCGGAGACGTAGAGCCCCAGCATCTCCTTCTCGAACGCGAGCTTGGTCTTCTGGGCCCACTCCTGGGCCGGGGATCTCGAAGTTCTCCTGTGGCCCGACTTCGGTCTCACCGGAGAACAGCGAGTACTGGCCCATCTCCTCGTTGCGGCGGCGCTCGACGGTTGCGTCGAGCACCAGTTCGTGCATGAGGGTGAGCCCCTTGCGGCTGTGACCCAGAGCGTCGAAGGCGCCGGCCTTGATGAGCGACTCGACGGTGCGTTTGTTCAACGCGGAGAGGTCGACCCGATTGACGAAGTCGAGGAAGGAGGTGAAAGGCTCCCCGGCGCGCGCCTCGGCGACCTTTTCGACCACACCTTCGCCCACGTTCCTGATCGCGGAGAGACCGAAGCGGATGCGCCCGTCGTGGACGGTGAAGTCGGACTCACTCTCGTTTACGTCGGGCACCAGCACCTCGATGCCCATCTGCCGGCACTCGTTGAGGTAGATGGCGGTCCGATCCTTGTTCGACTTGGTGGCGGTGAGCAGGGATGCCAGGTACTCGGCCGGGTAGTGAGCCTTCAGGAAAGCGGTCTGATAGGCGACGAGCCCGTAACCGGCGGCGTGGCTGCGGTTGAACCCGTAGCCGGCGAAGTGGCCGATCAGACGGAACATCTCCCGACCGGTCTCCTCGGTGTGCCCCTGCGATATGCAGCCGGCGACGAACTTCTCCTCCTCGGCGGCCATCACCGACTTGATCTTCTTCCCCATCGCCCGGCGCAGGTTGTCGGCATCGGCCATCGAGTAGCCCGCCAGCTCCTGGGCCACCATCATCACCTGCTCCTGATACACCATGATCTGGTAGGTGTCGGCGAGCTTGTCGGTGACCGCCGGGTGCAGCTCCTCCACCGGGGCGCGCCCGTTCTTGCGGTCGGCGTAGAGGTTGTGCATGTTCGCCCCCATCGGCCCGGGGCGGAACAGGGCGACGAGGGCGATGACGTCGTCGAAGCTGTCGGGGCGGAGCGAGCGGATCAGCGCCCGCATCGCGGTGCCCTCCATCTGGAAGACACCGATGGTGTTCCCGGTCTGCAGGAGCTCGAACGTCTTCTGGTCGTCGAGAGGGACGGCGTCGATGTCGACCCGCTCTCCGGTCGTCTGCTCCAGCAACTCGAGACAGCGCTCCATGATGGAGAGGTTGCGCAGCCCGAGGAAGTCCATCTTGAGGAGACCGAGGTCCTCGACGCCATACATCTCGAACTGGGTGACCGTCTCCGCCCCCTCCCCCTTGCGTTGCACGGGGACGATGTGGTCGAGCGGCTCGGGTGCGATGACCACCGCGGCGGCATGGATCGAGTCCTGGCGACGGAGCCCCTCGAGCCCGCGAGCGACATCGACGACCTCACGGACCGCAGGGTCGGTCTCGTAGAGCTCGCGCAGCCCCTGGGCGTTCGCATACCAATCGCGCACCTCGGAGGGC
The DNA here is from genome assembly GCA_963751005.1 of uncultured bacterium. Taxonomy (GTDB): domain Bacteria; phylum Actinomycetota; class Acidimicrobiia; order Spongiisociales; family ZC4RG35; genus JANQRA01. Next base: position 1,484,674 of record CAVVSY010000004.1, on the reverse strand, counting down.
GCACCCGGCTCGGGCGGGTTCAGCACCTGGTCCAGGGTCGGGTCCTTGCCCAGGATGGAAGGCGGCATCGCCTTGGCCACCCGGTCTCCCAGGGAGTAGGGATGACCCATGACCCGGGCCGAGTCCCTGATGGCTTGTTTCCCCTTGATGGTGGCGAAGGTGATGATCTGGGCCACCCGGTCCTGGCCGTACTTCTCCGCCGCGTAGCGGATCATCTCCGCCCGATAGCGCTCGTCGAAGTCCATGTCGATATCGGGCATCGACCGGCGGCCGGGGTTGAGGAATCGCTCGAAGATCAACCCGTACGCGGAGGGGCTCGATGTCGGTGATCCGAAGGACGTAGGACACGATCGACCCGGCCGCGGAGCCTCGACCAGGGCCCACCCTGATCCCGTTCTCCCGGGCATGGCGGATCAGGTCCCAGACGATGAGGAAGTAGGCGGGGAACCCCATCTCCTCGATGATCTTCAGCTCGTGCTCGACCCGCTCCCAGACGACGGCGCCAGGCTCGGACCCGTAGCGATGGTGCGTGCCTTCCTCCACCAGCTTGCGGAGATAGGTCACCTCGGTCTCGCCGGCGGGGACCGGGAACTGGGGCAGCAGGATCTTGCCGAACTCGAGCTCCACGTTCGCCCGCTCGGCGATGAGGAGGGTGTTGTCGACGGCACCGGGGAACCGATCGTCGGGGAAGAGCCGGCGCATCTCCTCACCGGACTTCAGATAGTGCTCCGAGCCCTCGAACCGGAGACGGCCGGGCTCGTTGCGAAGGCTCCCGGTCTGGATGCAGAGCAGGGCGTCGTGGGCGTCGTGCTCATCCCGCCTCGTGTAATGGGCGTCGTTCGTGGCCAGTAAGGGAGCGCCGACCTGACGGGAGACCTCGATGAGGTCGTCCATGATGTGACGACTGAGCCGCGAGCCCGTGGTCCTGGACCTCGATGAAGAAGTTGTCACGTCCGAAGATGTCCTGGAACTTGCCGGCGGCGGCGACGGCGCCGTCGAAATCGCGCACCGCGCCCTTGTTCCCCTCCTCCGACACGGCATCCGGCCCCAGCAGCTGGGGAACGAGGCCACCCAGACAGCCCGAGGTGGCGATGATCCCTTCGGAGTGCCGGGCCAGGAGGTCGAAGTCCATCCTCGGCTTGTAGTAGTAGCCCTCGAGAAACGACTTCGACGAGAGCTGGAGGAGATTGCGATAGCCGACCTCGTTCTCGGCGAGGAGGATCATGTGGTATCGCTTGTTCTGGTCGGACGGGGGCCGGTCGAAACGGGACCCGTCGGTGAAGTAGGCCTCGATCCCGATGATCGGCTTGATGTCGTGGCTGCGGGCGGCCTTCACGAAGTCGACCACTCCGTAGAGGTTTCCGTGGTCGGTGATGGCGATCGCCGGCTGACCCATCGCCGCCGCCCCCGCCACCACGTCCTTGATCCGTGCCGCACCGTCGAGGAGTGAGTACTCGGTGTGGAGATGGAGGTGGGCGAAGGACACTGTGAGAGGAGTTACAGGGGTGTAGTTCCCAGACTCTAACGCTCGTGTCAACGACCCGCCGACCGTATCGCCTCGAGCGTGCCCGCGTGTCCCTGAGCGTGTGCAGTTGAAGTCGCTATAGCGACTTCAACTGCACACGCTTGGATCGTCACACGCGCCGGGTCAGAGCACCAGCACCATGGCAACGGCGACGCCGGCGACGGCGAGAGCGATGGCCACCCGGACGAGCTCGGAGTTGCGGCGACGGACCCGCGACCAGAGCTCCCCGATCACGAACCCCGCGACCAGACCACCGAGATGGGCCTGCCAGGCGATGCCAGGGATGAGAAAGGGCAGCGCCGCGTTCAGCAGGAGGAGGAACAGGATCTGTTGCAGGAGGGCGCGTCCCTGTGCGGTGTTGCGCCGGCGGACCGCCCAGTTCAGCCAGATGCCGAAGAGACCGAAGATGGCGCCCGAGGCACCGACGGCGACGTCTGAGGGATCACCCATCAGGTAGGCGAAGGCGCCACCCATGCCCGCCGAGGCGAGATATGCAGCCACGAAGGGCCACGTGCCCACGCCACGTTCGATCTGGGGGCCGAGCACCCAGAGGGCCCACATGTTGAACAGGATGTGGGTGAGGCCGGCGTGGAGCAGGACCGGGGTGAAGATGCGCCACCACTCCCCCTGAGCGATCAGGAAGTTGACCTGGGCCAGGCTCTCGAAGAGCAGCTCGCGCATGCCGCCGATGCTGGTGAGGAGGTAGAACCCGACGGCCAGGGCGATGAATGGCCATCGTCGCCGGTGCTCCTGACCGCGCCGAGACCCGGCCCGGTGGGAATCACCTTCTGCGGGCCCTCGGCGCGCACACACTCCGGGCAGCGCTGCCCGACGGTGGCGTCGATGGAGCACGAGGCGCAGATCGGCCTGCTCACAGCGGCTGCACCGGAGGAGGGTGTTCCGATCGGGATGGCGGTAGCAGACCGGTGCCGCGGTGGCGGGGTCCTGGGTCACCATCTAGAAGGTACCCGCTGCCAGTCTCTAGGAAAGATCATCGAGCACCGACTCCAGGTCCGGTGGCAGCGGCGCCTCGACCGACATCGGCTCCCCGGTGCCCGGATTGATGAATGTGAGACGAGCGGCGTGGAGGAAGGTGCGGGGCGCGCCGATGTCCTTGCGGGTGGCGCCGTAGGTGAGGTCACCGACCACCGGATGCCCGATCGCGGCGAGATGCACCCGGATCTGGTGAGTCCGTCCCGTCTCCAGGGCCACCGAGAGCAAGGAGACGTCGGACTCGAGGTAGTTGCGGACGACCTCATAGTGGGTGCGGGCGTGCTTGCCGGTGTGGCTGATGGCGCGTCGGGTGGGACGGCTCGGGTCGCGGCCGATCGGAGCCTCGATCGTCCCGGTCGGGGAGAGGCCATGGATCCCTCCACGAGTGCGTCGTAGACGCGGCCGATCTCCCGCCGCCGCAGCGCCTCTGTCAACGAGTTCGAGAGCCGTCTCGTTGCGGGCGACCAACAGCACGCCGGAGGTGTCCTTGTCGAGACGATGGACCAGACCCCAACGATCGGAGGCGCCCACGCCGGCCAGCTCGGGGAAGCGGCCGATGAGCCCGGCGGCCAGCGTCCCTCGTGACCGACCCGTGCCCGGGTGGACCACGATCCCGGCGGGTTTGTCGACCACGATCACGTCATCGTCGGCGAAGAGGACGGTGAACGTCCACTCTCCTCGGGCTCCAGCGCTCCGGTCAGCTCCGGTCGAGATACCGTGATCACCTGGCCCGTCGTCACCCGATCCGACGAACGCGCCGGGTTGCCGTCGAGGAGCGCCCCCAGCTCGATCAGCTGTGAGGCTCGACCCCGGCTCACCTCGAGCAACTCGGCCACCGCCTTGTCGACCCGGGCGCCGTCCATCGCCGCCGGGATCTCGAGCTCTATCTGCTCCGCCACGCGTGTATCAGTAGCAGGGTCACCGCCACGGTGACCGAGGCGTCGGCGACGTTGAAGGTGGGGATGACCCACAGGTTCGACCCAATCGATCACCGACCCGTCGACCAGACCGTCCCCGCGAGCGAACCTGTCGACGAGGTTCCCGACCGCCCCGCCGAGCACCAGCCCGAGGGCCACGGTCTCGAGCAGCCGGCGTCCGGCAGGCGATGGCGACCACGCACCACGATGGTGACCACGATGGCGGCGATGGCGATGACCGTGCCACCACCCGGGAAGGACCCGAAAGCACCACCGGGGTTCTCCACGTAGGTGAACTCGAGGAAGCCGGGGATCAGCACCAACGGATCGCCATCGAAGTGGAGCGCGGCGTACCGCTTCGTCCAGAGATCGATGGCGACTACGGCAACGGCGATGCCGAGACCGAGCAGATAACGGCGGGTCAAGACGAGCGGGCGGCGTCCTCGACGCACAAGGTCGAGTACGGCAGGACCTCGAGCCGCTCAACGGGGATCGGGTTGCCGCAGACCTCACAGAGCCCGTAGTCCCCCGTCTTCACCCGCTCCAGGGCGTGATTCACCTTGCTCAGGAGATCGAGGGTGTTCTGCTCCAGGGAGAGCTCCTTTGCGTACTCGAGTTTCATCGAGCTCGCCTCGGCGTTGCCCGGTTCGGGGCTCCGGTCCGATGAGCTCTCGGTGAGACGAGCCTCCTCGAGGACGCGTTCGTAGTCCTCGATCCGCCTCCTCGAGCCGCGATCTTCTCTTCCTCGAGCCGCTTTCGTGAAACGGTCGAGCGTGGTTTTGGCCAGTTTCCGTGCCATCGGTACCTCACAAAAGGCGGGCAACCCTACCAACGCACGCCGATCCGGGCGAGGTTTCCGGGACGAAGCCCGAATCGGACGTCGCCAACTGAAGTTTCCCGCGCCCGTGGTCATTCCCGGATCGTCACGAGGGAAAACGTCTCCCGCCACCATTACCCTGCCGGTACCTATGAGCCCCCGACCAAATGACGCCGTCTTCACCCCATCTGGCCGGTCAACCCGACCACGACGGGCTCGAACGCGCCATCTTGACTGGTGGGACGAGCACGAGACCTTCGGAAGCTGCGTGAGAAGAACCCCGGCGCCGAGCCCTACAGCTTCATCGACGGCCCGGTGACCGCGAACAAGACCCTCGGTGTCCACACCGCCTGGGGCCGCACCCTCAAGGACGTCTTCCAGAGATACCAGGCGGCGCGGGGCCGTGACCTGCGCTACCAGAACGGCTTCGACTGCCAGGGCCTCTGGATCGAGGTCGGTGTCGAGAAGGAGCTCGGGCTCAACTCGAAGAAGGAGATCGAGGAGTTCGGGCTCGAGGAGTTCGCCCGCACGGTGTCGGGACAAGGTCGCCTGGTCGGTCGAGGAGCTACGCCGCGGGCTCGCAACGTCTCGGCATGTGGATGGACTGGGACCACGACTACCTGACCTTTTCGGACAACAACATCGAGTACATCTGGAAGTTCTTGAAGACACTCGACGAGCCGCAATTGGCTCTACCTCGGCCATCGCTCCACGGAGTGGTGCCCCCGCTGCGGCACCTCCATCTCCCAACACGAGATCACCGGCCAGTCCGGGGTCTACCAGGAGAAGACCGACCCCTCCCTCTCCGTCCGCTTTCCCCTGGCCGACCGGGACGGTGAAGCCTTGGTCATCTGGACCACCACGCCGTGGACCCTCCCCGCCAACGTGGCGGCAGCAGTCCATCCCGACCACGACTACGGCCGCAGGCCAATGGAGAGTGGGTCGCGGTGGAGCGATTCCCCGACGAGGAGTTCGTGGAGACGAGGAGTGGCTCGGAGCTCGTCGGCTGGGCATACCACGCCCCATTCGAGGATCTCGAGGCAGGAGCCGACACCGAGCATCGGGTGATCCCCTGGGAGGAAGTGACGATGGATCAGGGCACCGGCGTGGTCCACATCGCCCCTGGTGCAGGCACCGAGGACTTCGAGCTGGCAGCAGTGCACGGCCTCGCCGTCCTCACCCCGGTGGACGGCGCCGGGCGCTTCTACCCCCAGTACGGCTGGCTCGCCGGGATGTCGACGACGAAGCCCGCCATCCGATCATCGACGCCCTCGAGGAGAAGAGGCCTGCTCGTCGAGTCGGGTGAGTACGTGCACGCCTATCCCCATTGCTGGCGTTGTGACACCCCGCTGATCTTCAGGGTCGCCGACGACTGGTACATCTCGGTTGCCGAGATCCGCCAACCTCTGAAGGACGCCAATGCCGAGGTGGCCTGGACCCCGGAGTACATGGGCAAGCTCATGGACGACTGGCTCAACAACATGGGCGACTGGAACATCTCCCGTCGCAGGTACTACGGGCTCCCTCTCCCGATCTACCGATGCGAGTGCGGGGAGGTGACCGTCATCGGCTCTCGTGCCGAGCTCGAGGCGAAGGCGACCGCCGGCCTCGATCAGCTCGAGGAGCTGCGCCGCCCCTGGATCGACCGGGTGACGATCCGTTGCGATCGATGCGGCAACCCCGAGTTGCGACGCATCGAAGAGGTGGGTGACGTCTGGCTCGACGCCGGGATCGTCCCCTTCTCCACTCTGGGTTGGCAGAGCCCGAATTGGGTGGAGGAAGGCAACGCCACCGGAGCGGCCCGGGGGCTCACTCGACGCCGACCTGCCCGACCACGAGTATTGGGCGAAGTGGTTCCCCGCCGACTGGGTGTCGGAGATGCGCGAGCAGGTGAGGCTGTGGTTCTACTCCCAGCTCTTCATGTCGGTGGCCCTGGTCGGGACCTCACCGTTCCGCTCGGTGCTCGGCTACGAGAAGATGCTGGCGGAGGACGGTCGGGAGATGCACGGCTCCTGGGGCAACCTCATCGGGGCGGAGGAGGCGTTCGAGCGCATGGGCGCCGACGTCATGCGATGGATGTTCTGCGCCCATCCGCCTGACCGTGACCTCAAGTTCGGCTACTCCGGCGCCCATGAGGTCCGACGCCGTCTCCTCACTCTGTGGAACTCGGCCCGCTTCCTCATCGACTACGGGAACATCGAAGGATTTCGTGCCCACGTACTCCGACCTCGACGGCGGGCCGACCGGGGTCGAGCTCACCGCCAACGACCGCTGGCTGCTGGCCCGCGCCGCCGCCGTGGTCGCCGAGGCCAGGTCCGGGCTGGACCGGCTCCGCACCGACGAGCTGATCGTCTCCTTCGAGGCATATCGTGGACGACCTGAGCAATTGGTACATCAGACGCAGCCGTCGTCGCTTCTACGGTTTCGACGAGGCTGCCTTCCGCACCCTGTGGGTCGGGCTGGTTACTGCGCTGCGGGTGATAGCGCCGGTCATGCCGTTCCTCACCGAGCACCTGTGGTCGAATCTGGTCGCCGGGCCGTGTGCGGATGCACCTGAGTCGATCCATCTCGCAGGGTGGCCGAGCGATCCCGGCGAGGTCGACACCGACCTCCTGGCCGAGATCGCCGCCGTCCGCCAGGTCGTCGAGGCAGGGCGGAGGGCGCGGATGGATGCCAACGTGAAGCTTCGCCAACCGCTGCGACGAGTCGTGGTGCGCGGGGCCGACCGGGCCGCCGCTCATCGAGACGAGATCCTCGACGAGCTACGGGTGAAGGAGATCGATTTCGACTCCGACAACGAGGTCGAGGTCGTGGTCAAGCCCAACTTCCCTGTGGCCGGCCCCCGTCTGGGGCCGAAGATCAAGGTCGTGGCGGCCGCCCTGGCGAGCGGGGACTTCCTCGATCGCGCCGACGGAGGCGTGGAGGTCGCCGGCGAGGTGCCTCACGGCAGCCGAGGTCACCCGGACCGAGAAGGTGATCATGGGGGGCTGGGTGGTGGCCCACGACGGGAACGTGAGTGTCGCCCTCGATCCGACGCTCGACGCCGAGCTCATCTCCGAGGGCGAGGCCCTCGAGCTGATTCGGGCCATCAACGAGCTCCGCAAGCAGGAGGGTCTCGATCTGACGGACCGAATCGCAGTGCGTCTTCCCGGTAGGCTCGCCGATCTCGTGGATGCCCACGGTGACTGGATCGCCTCCGAGGTGCTGGCCACCTCTGTGGACCTCGACGACGAGCTGTCGGAGCCCGCGATCACCAGAGACGGCGACTTCGACGGATAGGCCGTTCGGCCCTTCGGTTTACCTGGCTGGCGGCCGATAAGTCGACGACGTGCTGAGCACAACCCGGAATAAAATGGGGCGGATCCGCGCCCGACAAGGGACCAAGCTCCTCCGCTTCGGTGCCGTCAGCGCCTTCAACGTCGTCTTCGGCCAGGCTCTCCTATACGGGGCCCAGGTGGTCATGGGATGGACACCGCTCGCCGCCAACACGTTCTCTCTGTGTGTTGGTGCGATCCCGGCCTACTACCTCAGCCGGTACTGGGTCTGGGAGAAGCGAGGGAGTCATCAGCTGATGCGCGAGGTCGTGCCGTTCTGGACGCTGACGATCCTCGGCTTCGTCGTCTCCACTGCGGCCATCTGGTACGTCGACACCCACTTCGACCCGTCGCCGTTGCTGGTGAACCTCACCAACCTCGTCTCCTACGGTCTGGTGTGGCTGGCCAAGTTCGTGATATTCGACCGAATCGTCTTCAAGACCGACGAGCAAGCCGTCGCCGTCTAGCCAGCGCTGACTCGTAGCGGTCCGCGTCACCGTCTTCGTCGGCTTCGTCCTCATCCTCCGCATCGTGGTCTGAATCGGCGTCGTCGCCATCGTCTTCGAGTCATCCCCATCGCCGTCGTCCCCGGAGTCGTCCGAGTCGTCGCCGTTGTCGGAGCTCGTCTGCGGAGTCGTCGGCGAGTCGTCGAGTCGTCCGCGGAGTATCGGTGTCTGGCATCGTCCTCGGTGTCGTTGAGACGGAGATCGGCGGCGACACCGGTGAGCATGGCGTCGAGATGGTCGTTGGCGTCGTCGCCCCCATCGTCATCGGCACCTGTCGCCCCCGGGTCGGCCTCGACCCCGGGCTCGTCGGTTTCCTCCGCGTCGCCGGCATCGCCGGTGTCGGTGACCTCGGTGGTGGTGTGCCGGCCTTCGATCACGGCGTCCATGTCGTCGAGTTTCTCGTTGACCTCGCCGGCCAGGACCGAGAGCTCTGAGCGCACGGAGGCGACCCTGGCGGCGAGAGCCGCGATCTCGGACTGTGCCTCCACCCGCTTCGCCTCCTTCTCCGCCTCCCACGTGTCGGCCTCGCTCTTGGCGACATCGACGATGCGGGTGGCCTCGCTCTGGGCGTCTTCCAGGAGCTTGTCGGCGGCCGTCTGGGCGGCGAGCATCGCCCGCCCGATGGCGCTTTCGTCGACCACCGGCGCCGCGGTCGGCGGCTCGGGAGCGGACACCGCCTCGGGCTCCGCCTCTCGGGCTCCGGCTGGGACTCTGCCGCGATGAGGGCAGCAGGCACCGACGACGCCGCAGGTCTCGGCGACGAATCCTGAGCTGCCTCGAGCTGCTCGGTCAGCTCACGGATCGTGGTCACGATCTCGTCGAGGAAGTCGTCGACCTCGTCGAGGTCGTATCCACGGAGGGCCGTGGAGAATGTCTTCTGTTCTACATCTGCTGCCGTGAGCATTGTCTTACCTCTCGATCTCGGGGGAAGGATACGAACGGAGCAGGCCGGGTCCAAGCATCAGCGGATGATGCCGATCAAGATCTGAATGCCGAGCAGGAGGACGATCGGAGTGAGGTCGAGCGCCCCGCCACCGATCCTGATCGGCGGGATGACCCGGCGGAGCGGGAGGATCACCGGATAGATGATGCGATCGAGGAAGGTCTGGATCCGCCCGAGGGGGTGAGTGGAGCTCACCCGGATCCACGACAGGATCACCCAGGCGAAGATCGCGTAGAAGTAGATGGTGAGGAGGGTTACGAGGAGGTTGCGCAACGTCAGTCGATGTCGTCGAGCTCGTAGGCGCCGAGTGTGGACAGCCGTCGCTTCTCGTCGCGGCTCAGGGTGACCCGAGGGGGCAGGACGAGGACGAGACCGTCGCCGACCCGACGCATCGAGCCGTCGAGGGCATAGATCAACCCAGATGAGAAGTCGACGACGCGGCGAACGAGGTCGGGGTCGCTGCGCCGCATGTCGAGGACGACCGGGACCCGGTCGCGGACACGGTCGGCCAACACACGCGGCATCGGAGAACTCCTCCACGACGAGGATGTCCGACTGGATCTCCACCGGGCGGACGACCGGGCTGCTCGCCGGTGGCTCGACGCGTCGTGACGCCTCGACGACGACGTTGGCATCTCGGTGCGCGCCTGTGGTCGGGTGGCGGCACGGGCGGTGGGAGGCGGCTCCACCCGTCGTCCCTCGCTCAGTGGCTCGACTGCACGTGGCGACGTCGACGACTCACCCTGGTGATTGGACGAGTTCGCCAGTTCTGCGGCCTCGGCCTCGATCTGATCCTCGTCGACCAGCCCGAGGTAGACGAGAGCCTTTGAGAACAGTGAAGACATTCACGCTCCGGTTGAGTTGCGTGGGCCAAAGATAGCCCGTCCCACGCGAATGATCGAAGCACCCTCGGCGATCGCCACCTCGAAGTCGTCGGTCATTCCCATCGACAATTCGGTGACCGCGGGGTGATTGGCGACCACTTCGTCGCGGAGTTCGCGCAGCCGCTCGAAGTAGGGCCGACTGTCTTCGGGGGCCGTGGGTGCCGGTGGGATGGCCATCAGCCCGCGCACGTCGAGACCGACCCCGAGCATCCACTCGATGGCTTCGCCGACTTCCGCTGGGGCCACCCCCGACTTCTGGCCCTCCTCTCCCAGGTTGACCTGGGCGAGCACGGGTGGCGCCCGCCCCGGCCCCTTTAGCCACGCCGTCGCCAGGGAGCGCGCGGTCCATCGAGTGCAGCAGATGGGCGATCGGCCGGACCGTCCGGGCCTTGCGGGACTGCAGGCCCCCCACGAAATGCCAGCGGATGTCGGCGGGCAGCCGCGGCGCCTTCTCCTCCAACTCCTGTGCCCGGTTCTCACCGAAGTCACGATGACCTTGTTCGTAGACGGCGAGGACGTCGTCGGGCGACATGGTCTTGGAGACGGCCACGACCGTGATGTCCTCGGTGCCGCGCCCTGCTCTGGCCGCGGCCCCGGCGACCCGCGCCATGACCTCTTCATAGCTCATGGCAGCCACCCCAGTGTGGCGAGACGATGGCCGGTCGCGTCCTTGCGATGACTGAACCACCCCGGCTCGTGGAACGTGCATGCGCCGCTCACCCACACCTCGATCCCGGGTAGCTCGCTGAGCACTGCCTGATTGAGGTCGACGGAGGCCGTTCCCCAGGTCGTTTCGGTCGAGGTCGTCGGAACCTCTCGATCACCTCCGGGCCGACCTCGAAGCAACAAGGGCCGATGGCGGGGCCGATGGCGAGCGCGCTCAGGCTCGTGGCCGGCGTCGGCCATGCTCTCGCGGAGGGCGGTGACGACGCCGGCGGCGGCGCCGCGCCATCCGGAATGGGCGACACCGACGGCGCCGGGTGGCACTGAGGACCACCCCGAGGCAATCGGCGGTGAACACGGAGATGGGCAGCCCTCGCTCGCGCGGTCCACATGGCGTCGGCAGGGCCGGCATCGCCAGGTGTGTCGACCGCGATCACGTCCTGACCATGAACCTGGCGAACCGTTGCCCAGGCGTCGTCGACGGCGAGTCAGGTCGGAGAGCCGATGCCTCGCACCGAGGTCGCCCCGGAGGTCACCGTCGTCGGCCTCGCTGAATGCCACCCCGTCCCAGGGGGGTCGGATCATCCTTGGACGAAGCTGGGGATGTCGAGATCGTCCTCGTCGCCGGGCGTGAGACGGCGCGTTGTCGTCCAATGCACCGGCTCGGTCGCCCGATTGGGCCGGCGCCGCCCCTCGAAGCCGGCCGCGATCACGGTGACCTTCATCTCCTCGCCGAGATCGTCGTCGATGATCGCGCCGAAGATGATGTCGCCCTCGCCGTCGGCCTGGTCGGAGACGACCCGGGCCGCCTCGGTGGCCTCGTGGAGCGTCATCGAGGTGGGGCCGGAGACATTGAGCAGGACACCCTTGGCGCCGTCCATGGACGCCTCGAGCATCGGGGAGGCGATGGCGCGCTCCGCCGCCTGACGGGCCCGGTTCTCACCGGTTGCCCGCCCGATGCCCATGACGGCCGAGCCGGCATCGGACATGATCGTGCGCACGTCGGCGAAGTCGACATTGATCAGGCCGGGCGTGGTGATCAGGTCGGTGATGCCGGTCACACCGCTCATCAGCACCTCGTCGGCGAGCCGGAAGGTCTCCGCCATCGGAGCCGTGGGATCGCCGACATCGAGGAGCCGATCGTTGGGGATGACGATGAGAGTGTCGACCGAGTCCTTGAGGGCATCGATGCCCTGCTCGGCATGGACCGCACGGCGACGGCCTTCGAAGCCGAAGGGACGGGTGACGACGCCGACGGTCAGCGCTCCAACCGATCGGGCCACCTCGGCGACCACCGGAGCCCCACCGGTGCCGGTGCCTCCGCCTTCGCCGGCGGTGATGAACACCATGTCGGAGCCCTTGAGACACCTCCTCGAGCTCGGCGCGGTGCTCCTCGGCGGCGGCCCGTCCGATCTCCGGGTTGGCCCCGGCGCCGAGACCTCGGGTGACCTCCCGACCGATGTCGAGCTTGACGTCGGCATCACTCATCAGCAGTGCCTGGGCATCGGTGTTGAGCGCGATGAACTCGACACCCCGAACCCCGGCCTCGACCATGCGATTCACCGCATTGACGCCACCGCCGCCGATGCCGACGACTTTGATCACGGCGAGATACCCGCCACTTCCATTGCTCACGGAGACCTCCAGTTGAAGCTTCGAAATCAAACGCTGAAGCAGAGGTTTACCGTTAGACATTGTCGAAGTAAACCCCCAAACGACTGACCCTCTAGTAGAGGGTCATACTCCGGCATGATGGTCCGGGCTCACTCGTCGACGTCGCCCGCTTCTCCCCATTCTCGGCGACTTCACCGGTGGCTTCGTCTTCCGGAGATGTCTGTGCCGGCTGGCGCCAGGTTGTCTCACCGCCGGGTTGGTCGGTGCGATCAACACCACGATCGATCCCGCCGGGTGGCGTGGTCTCCAGCAGCGCCACCAGACTCAGCGCCTTCTGCCGCATCTCCGCGGCCCGGCCGAGACGAACCTCGTATTCACTCACGGTGGCCCACAGCTCCCTCCGGTCGTCGCGAGGGTCACCACCGTTCCCGTTGCAGCGATTCGGGCAGCGCGGCGACGAACTCGAGGGCACCGATCATGTCGGGCGTGGTGGCAACCGCCACCTCGGCGAGCTCGGGCATCTCGATGCTGTGCCATCTCCGGTTCGGGCTCGGCCGCCGAGGGCAGGGCCACACCGTCGACCGCCCGCCGGACCCAACCGTCCGCGGTCTTGGTCCAGGCCACGGGGACTCGCTCGGTGATGGCGACCGTCACTTCATCGGGCCAATGGAGCTCGAACACGGCGTCGGCGATCCACGGGTCCTCGAGCAGGGCGGCCTCGGTGGCCGAGGCGTCCACGCGGATCATCGGGGTTCCGGCAGTAACGCCTCGGTCGGCCAGGATGAATTGGCCTCACTGGCGCGTACCCCGGTGGTGGACACCCTGCTCACACTGAGCCATGGCGAGAATGCCAGCCAGACCAGGGCGCCCACGCCAACCACGACGGCGAGAAACTTGAGGAGACGCCCCACGTTTCGCTTGGCGTTGTCCTCGGCCACACTCTGGCGGCGCTCGATGAGTCTTGGGTCGATGCTCACTCTTCGAATCCCACGAACTGGATCTCCGGTTCCAGCATGGTCCCGGTTCGCTGGAATACGGTGTCTTTCACCTGCCGAACCAGGGCGAGGACATCTGCGGCGGTGGCCCCCGGGCCCGGCCACGAAGAAGTTGGCGTGTTTCGCCGAGACGCTGACGGCGCCGACATTGCGTCCCCTTGAGGCCGAGCCGATCGATCAGCTCGCCGGCGGTTACGCCCTCCGGGTTCTTGAAGACACTGCCTGCGTTGAGCGTGCCTCCCGGCTGGTGCTCTTTCCGCCATCGCGTGATTTCCCGCATCCGGGTCTTCCCCACCGCGACGTCACCCGGCTCTCCCTCGAACTCGGGCGTCAACACCACCTCGTCGCCCGCCACGTTGGATTGTCGGTACGACAGATCGAGACCTGCACGCATCGGCGCTGCGGCGCACCACCCGTGCGAACGTCCAAGAGCTCGCTTCGAGCAATCGATCGGAGGTCTCCACACCGAAACACCCTGCGTTCTGACGCACAGCCCCACCCACGGACCCGGGGATCCCGACGAAGAACTCGAGACCGAGTAGCCCTGCTTCGACGGCGGTTCGCGCCAAACGGGCGAGCGGGGCCGCGCCCCCTGCCCTTGCGATGTCGTCTTCGCACGCCGACGCTCGGGCGAACTCGCCACGCGAGCTGGATCACCAGCCCGTCGAACCCCTAGTCGGCGACGACCAGATTCGAACCACGCCCCAGGACGAGGACGTCGAGGTCCGCAGCCAGGCCAGAGCCGACCAGCGACTCGAGCTGGGCCATGTCGGCGATCGGACGCCTAGAGACGGGCGGGGCCACCCGCCTTGTAGGTGGTCAGCGGGCCGAGCGGGACCATTTGCTGGACCAGGCCGGTGGCGAGCAGCCGATCTGTCATCATGCCTCTGGTCCAGCATCGGGGCGAGCTCGCCGTGGAGCAGGGTGACGTCGCCCGCGCCGAGACTTATCACCAGGTCGCCGGGCTCGACCAGCGGCGCGATGTAGGCAGCGAGCTCGAGACGATGCGGCACGTAGTGGACCACCGCTGCGCCGGCCTCTCGGGCCGAGTCGGCGACGAGCTCGCCGGTGATGCCGGGGACGGGCTCTTCTCGGGCGCCGAAAACGTCGGTGACCACCACGACATCGGCGATGGCCAGGGCCTGGCCGAACTCCTCGCTGAACCGCTCGGTGCGTGAGTAGAGATGTGGCTGGAAGACGGCCCATATACGACCGGGTGCGGTGCCGTCGGCGGCGTCGAGGACGGCGGCCACCTCGGTGGGATGGTGGGCGTAGTCGTCGTAGAGAACCACGCCACCGACCGTGCCCTTGTGGTCCCAACGACGGCCGACCCCGTGGAACGCCGACACACCGGCGTGCGGCGCCCTGGAGAGGTCGGCCCAAGAGCGACCAAGAGGGCGATGCGCGCCCGCCGCATTGCGAGCGACATGACGTCCCGGCTGTGCGAGCTCGACACGGGTCGCGCCCACCGGCCCGGTGAGCTGGAATGAAACGCCTCCTTGCCGTCCGTCAGATCGCCGATTCGCCAATCGGCGTCTCCGTCGTGCCATATGTCGATGGCCCCGACCCGGGAGGCGACCTCCGCCGACCCCGGATCGTCGGCACAAACCATGACCGGGCCGTTGACCCTCTCGGCCACCTCGTCGAAGTTGTCTACGAGGACTTCCTCGCAGCCGAAGTGGTCGACGTGCTCGTGCTCGACGTTGGTGACACCAGCCCGTAGGATGCAGGATCTCGAACGTGTGAAACGCCTCGTCCGCCTCCAGCACGAGGAGACGGTCTCCGGCCGTGGTGGCCATTGGTGCCGAGATCGACCAGGTCGCCACCCACGATGAATGATGGGTCCTCCCCCACGCACGGAGTGCCGTCACCAGCATTGCTGTCGTCGTGGTCTTCCCGTGGGTGCCGGTTGCACCGATCGTCGGGATGTCGGCGGTCAGGGCTTCGAGGAGCTGGGGCCGACGCCACACCGGTATGCCCAGCGCCCGGGCGGCCTCGATCTCCTCGTCGTAGTCGGGCACGGCCGATGAGGCGACCACCAGATGCCGCGCCGGCTGATCGCCTCGGGGTGGTGGCCGATGAGCACCGGCACGTCGAGGTCGGCGAGTGCCTCCACCGACGCCCCGCCACGGAGATCCGACCCTGACAGCGGCTGGCCCCGGCCCACCAGGAGCTTTGCGATTGCGCTCATGCCCGAGCCCCCGGCGCCGACCAAGTGGATCCGGCCATCGGGGAGGCTCATGCACGGCCTCGATCATCGGCCGGGCGATGGTAAGTGCAGCATCGGGTTTGGCGATGGAACGGGTCGACTCGGCCATGACCTCGATTCGGGCCCCCGCGTGTAGAAGCAGATCGGCCACCAGATCGGGCAGACTCGACGATCTCCTCCTCGCCGAGGACCACGGCGGCGCCGGCCCGGCTCAATGCCATGGCGTTCCCCATCTGATGACCGCCCGAGCCGAATTTGCCGGGAACCAGGACCGAGGGTGTGGCCGTGGCCGTCAATTCGGCGACCGCACCCCCGGAACGGGCGACCACCAGGTCAGCAACCGCATAGAAGAGGTCCATACGGTCCTCGAACCCGACTCGATGCCAGTGGACTTCACCCGATGACTGGCTGATCCGACATCTAGCTCGAGTGGGCCTCACCGGTCAGATGCACGACCTGCAGAGGGGGGCCGTCCCATCCGGACACCATCTCGGCGACCGCATCGTTGATGCACGCCCGACCCGACGATCCCCCGAAGACGCCGAGCACGGGCGACATCAGCCTCGATCCCGTATCGCGCCAGGCCCTCTGATCGCGCAACCCAGCCCGGTCGAACTCCCAGAACGGCTGACGCACCGGGTTGCCCACCCAGGCCCCGGCTGGGAGGCCCCCTGTGACCGGGAACGAGATGAAGGTCGCCCGAGCCCAGCGAGCAGCGATCCGGTTGGCCAGACCCGCCTCGGCGTTCTGCTCGGCGTTGAACAACGGCACCCTGCGCTTTCGCGCCGCCATCCCGGCGGGGATCGTGACATAACCACCCATGCCGAGGACGACTCTCACGTCTGACTGCTCCATCTCGGCGGTGATCTCTCGACGTCGCCCGCAACACCACACCGGGGAGACGCAAGTTCGACTTGCTCAGGGACCGGCGCAGACCGGACAACTCCACGGGGAGGAAGCGAAACCCCTGGGCCGGATAGACGGTCGCCTCGAGCCGGTCCCCCCCGACGTACACGATGTCGGCCTGGGCGACGCCCAGCTCCATCAGGGCCTCCCCCACCGCCAGACCCGGGAAGACGTGCCCCCCCGTCCCCGCCGCCGCAATGAGAAACGTCATACCGACGTGTGCCCCACCCTCTAGCCGGAGTTTCCGGAGGAAACCCGGACGGCTTCTTCATCGTCGCCGAAGGCGACGATGAAGAAGCCGCGTCGACCCCGCTTTGGGCGATGTTGACCAGGATCCCGACAGCACCCATCGAGACGATCAGAGCGGTCGATCCAAACGAGACGAAAGGCAGGGCGATGCCGGTTATCGGGACCACCCCGAGCACGCCACCGATGTTGACCAGGGCCTGGAACGAGAGCCAGACCGTGATCCCGGCGGCGACCATGCGCCCGAACCTGTCGGGGGCCCGGTCGGCCACCACCCACCCGGCAGCGGCGAGGGCGATGAACAAGGCCGATGACCGTCAACCCGCCGACCAGCCCGGTCTCCTCGCCGATGATGGCGAAGATGAAGTCGGTGTGGGCGTTGGGCAAGTAGAACCAGCGGGCCCGCGATGCCCCCAGCCCCACGCCGAACACGCCACCGTTGCCGAGGGCGTAATAGCCCTGGATGCACCTGATACCCGTCGCCGTTCGGGATCGGCCTAGGGGTCGAGGAACGACTCGATCCGTGCCGACTCGGTAGTCGGCGTCGAAAGCGAGATACGTGGTGGCGAGGACGGCCAGCACCCCGAGGACGCATGACGTACTTCATGGGCACGTCGCTGGCGATGATCACCGCCATCGCCGCGGCACCGATGATGATCATGGTTCCCAGGTCGGGCTGCCGCATGATCAGGACCCCGACGACCCCGAGAGTGGCAATCACCGGAACGATGAAATGTCCGAAGGTGGTGAGCAGTTTCGCCTTCTTCTCGAAGAGATAGGCGAGGATGAAGATGATGCTCGCCTTGGCCAGCTCAGAGGGCTGGAACGAGGTCAACCCTGGAATCGGCAGCCAGCGTCGTCGCACCGCCCTCGGTGATCCCGACGAACTCGACCGCAATCAGCAGGCCGACTGTGAGCAGGAAAGTCGCTATCGCCATCTTCCGCCAGAAACGGTATGGGATGCGCGAGAACGACGATCAGTGCGATCGTCCCCAGACCGACGCCGATCAGTTGCCGTTTGACGAAGTGCCACTGGTCCTGACTCTCCGTCTCATTGATGGCGAAGGCCGAGGACGCAGACATCGTGACCCCGAGACCGACCACGACGAGGACCACGACGAGGACCAGGATCGTCGTCGTCGCACGTGCATTGATCTGCTTGACGCTGATCTTCTCCCGGGCAGCAGCCCGGACCTTGGCTAGGGAGGTCACGTTGGCTGTCAATTTCCCATCTCCCACTCGTCTGTCTCTGACCAACTCTGAGAAACGATCTCCGCGGGCTCCGTAAGAGACGAACTGATCGAAGCTGGCGCATCCCGGCGCCAGCAACACCGTGTCGCCCGGCTCGGCGGCAGCGGCGGCCACCTCGACTGCGACCTCCAGGCTCCCGGCCAGCCTCCCTCGGTCCCCTGCCGCATCGACCAGACCGGGTCCGGCTTCCCCGATGCCAACCAGGAGCTTCACGTTCGTCTCCTCGGCGATCGGGGTCAGGTCGAGGCCCTTGGCCAGACCGCCTGCGATGAGCACCACCGGGCCGTGGGCCCGGATCGAAGCCAGAGCAGCGTGTGGGTTGGTGGCCTTCGAGTCGTCGACCCAACGCACACCGTCGATCTCGGCGACGAGACTGCGCCGGTGCGCCCCCGGACGGAAAGCCATCGCCTGCGTCCGCCACCCCTTTCGCCGACGCACCCATCCGTTGGGCGAGCACCCCGGCGCAGGCGAGATTGACGAGGTGAATCGGGTCCGGGATTGCAGGTCCGCACACGTCGACCACGACATCACCGACCACGAGACTCCGCCCGTCGACGCCAGCCCCGCCATCGGGGAGCCGATGACCGGACTGACCGGGATCAGCTGGGAAGACGCAGCAGAGACAATCGACGCAGCGCCGGTCGTCGTCACTCGAATACCAGGAGATCGGTTCCCGTCTGGTTCGAGATAGATCCGCGCCTTTGCCTCGCGGTACGCCTAGTGGCGAGCCGTGCCAGTCGAGATGGTCGACCGCCACGTTGGTTATGGCGGCGGCGACTGGGATGAAACGTCCTCGGTGAAGCGCAGTTGAAAGCTGGAGACCTCGACCACCAACGCGTCGTGAGCGGTGTCGGCGAAGTCCGACAGTGGTGCGCCGATGTTCCCGGTCGCCGGGGCGTCGAGACCGCTTGCATCGAGCATCGCCGCCGTGGCCTCGGTGACGCTCGTCTTGCCGTTCGTGCCGGTGATCGCGGCGATAGGTGCGTGGAGGTGCCTGTAGGCGAACTCGATCTCACTCCATATCGGGATGCCGCTCTCCAGGACCTCGACCACCGGCCGGGAGCGCTCCGAGAACCCCGGGCTGGCGACGACCAGGTCGATCCCCGTGGAGCAGCAACGGATCCCAGCCCCCTGTGGCGACGCCGAGCCCAGGTCCATCAAGTCGCCCGGGACCTTCTCGTCGAAGATCGTCACGGTCATCCCGTGGCTTGTCGCGAGTCGGGCCGCCGCCGGCCCGGACACGCCGGCACCGAGAACCAGGACCCGGGTCACAAGATGCCCTCGAGCAGCAGGAAGTCGGCGTAGAAGAAGCCGAGACCCGAGGCGACGCCGATGCCGGTCAGGATCCAGAACCGGATGACAACAGTCGTCTCCGGCCAGCCGCCGAGATCGAAGTGGAAGTGAAGCGGGTGACATCCGGAGGACCCGCTTCCCGGTGAGCTTGAAACTGGCGACCTGGGCGATCACCGACAGCGTCTCGGCCACGAAGATCGCACCGATCAGGGCCAGCAGCAGCTGTGGTGTTGGTGAGCAGGGCGAGGGCAGCGAGCAGGCCACCGATGCCCTGGCTACCGACGTCACCCATGAAGATCTTGGCCGGCGGAGCATTCCACCAGAGAAAGCCGAGGAGGGCCCCGAACATCGCCGCGGAGATCATCGCCAGCTCGAGGGGCGAGAGCGCCTGGTAGATGGCATCGGGACGGAATGCGTCGGAGTTTCTATACTGCCAGAAGGCGATGATCGTGTAGGCCCCGACCACCAAGGCCGACGAGCCTGCCGGCGAGACCGTCCATCCCGTCGGCGAGATTCACCCCGTTGGCGGCACCGGTGAGCATCAGGAGGACCCAGACGACGAAGAACAGCCCCGAGGTCCGAAACCTCTCCCAGGGGGCGCACGAACGAGATCTCGGTGATGATGCCGGCGTTGGTGGCGAGAAAGGCGAACAGCGCGGCGATCGCGATCTGGCCGCCGAACTTGGCGGTCTTGGATAGGCCGAGACTGCGCTGCCGGGAGTACTTGATCCAGTCGTCGAGAAAGCCGACGACCGCCATCCCGACCAAGGCGAGAACCGCCAGCCATCCGCCCAGGCCCGAATGGATGCACCCGATTGAAGGCCGGACTCCGGTGTCCACACCTGGACGTGTGCCAGGAACCAGCCGATCACAGCGGCGCCGACGAAGACGATCCCGCCCATCGTCGGGGTCCCCTGCTTGTGGGCGTGCTGACCCTGGATGTCCTCCTGGATGAACTGGCCGATCGCACGACGCCGCAGGACGCTTATGGCATAGGGAGTCCCGAAGATCGAGATGAGCAGCCCGAGGGCCGCCGCATATCAGCAGGGCGATCACGTGTGTCATGCTCCCCGATTCCGGTATCCGGATCCGGCGGACTTCCGCCGTGCTGCCAGGGCTCCACGGCGACCTGTCCGTCGTCGAACGGGATGCTCCTCCGCGCCGACCGTCTGGTCCGGCTCGTGACCGCGGCCCAGAACCAAGACGACGTCGCCATCGACGGCGGCTGCGATGGCGGCGTCGATGGCGCGCCGCCGGTCGATCTCGACCGATGAGCCGCGTTCGGGGTCGACGCCCGACAGACACCGCGGCGACAGATCGCCTCGGGATCCTCCGACCGCGGGTTGTCGCTGGTGACGATGGCGAGATCGGCTGTCGACAGCGCCGTTCCCATCGCCGGCCGCTTGACACGGTCCCGGTCACCGCCCGCTCCGAGCAAGGCGATGATCACGGCCCGCGGTCAGCTCACGGGCCGTCTCGATCGCCCGAGCCACAGCCTCAGGTGTGTGGGCGTAGTCCACTACCACCATGACTCGGGTCCTCTCCGGAGACGACCTCGAACCGGCCCGGGACACCAGCCACGTGAGGCAGGAGCTCGGCGACGATGTCGAAGTCGATGCCCGCCGCCACCGAGCACGCCACCGCCACCGCCAGATTGGACAGATTGAAGAGGCCGACCAGGGGGACGATGACCTCGGCGTCACCCCAAGGGTTTCGACAGGTGGATACGGCTCTGCCCCGAGCTCATGGGCCTGACATCCGAAATGGTGACGTCGCCGTCCCGGCCCACGGTGAGAGACGGGCCCGTCGTACGTCGGCAGCGAGATCGGCACCAGCCGGGTCGTCGATGTTGAACACCGCAGTCCCCACCTCGTACTCAGTGAACAGCCGGCGTCTTCGCCGCCAGGTACGCAGCCATGTCGCCGTGGAAGTCGAGATGGTCCTGGGAGAGGTTGGTGAATGCGGCGACCGCGAAACCGGGTGGCCCGCACCCGGCCCAGCTCCAGGGCATGGGAGGACACCTCGGCTGCCACCAGGGAGACCCCGGCGTCGACCATGTCGGCGAGGAGGGCCTGGAAGTCGGGGGCCTCCGGTGTGGTCAGGGTCGGCCGGTGTGGTGCGGCCGGCATAGCGGGTGTGAATCGTCCCGATGAGACCGGTGACCAAGTCCGGCCATGGATGCGATGGACTCGACGAGATGGGTCACTGTGGTCTTGCCGTTGGTGCCGGTGACACCGATCACGGCGAGTCGCCGCGAGGGGTTCCCGTGGACCTCGGCGGACGATCGGCCCCAGGGCCTGGTCGGGTGTCGGCGACGATCAGGCTCGGGCACCGCCGTGGGTCGACCGAGTGGTCCACACACACAGCGGCGGCGCCTCGGGACACGACATCGGGGATGAAGTCGTGACCGTCGAACCTGCTCCCCGGAGAGCGACATAGAGCGGCTCCGGCCCGGCCTGCCGGGAGTCGTGGGTGACCGCTGTCGACCATGACACCGGCGTCACCGGTGACGGTCGCATCGAGCAGCCCGGCGAGATCGGCCAAGGTCCTACCCCGGCTCGCCATCGGGGCTCACTCCGAGACGGTGCAAGGCCTGCTCCATGATCTCTGCGAAGACAGGTGCGGCGGCCAGACCGCCGGTGCGGTAGTCGTAGGAGGGGGCGTCCACCACCACCGCCACGACCACCTTGGGATCGCTGATCGGGGCCATCCCCACGAACGAGGCCCGGGTCTCCTCGGTGTAGCGTCCCGTCCTCTCCCAGCTTGTTGGCGGTTCCGGTCTTGCCACCCGACCCGGTAACCGTCGACGGCGGCATTGCGCCCGGTGCCATCCTCGATCACCGACGCCAGCATCTCCCGCATGAGGACCGACGTGCCGGGGACTGACGACCTGCCGTGTCTCCACGGCCGCGACCTCGGTCTCACCCTGGGCATCGACCTGGGACCTGACGATGTGGGGCGTGGTCCAGATCCCGTCGTTGCCGATCGCCGCGTAGGCAGCAGCCATCTGCAGCGGAGTGACCGCGACCGAGTAGCCGATCGCCGCCGAGGCGAGACAGGTCTGACAGCCTGCGTCGAATCGGAGGATGCCCGGGCCTCGGCCGTGTAGTCGATCCCCGACGGCGACCCGAGCCCGAACGCCTCGATGTAGTCGACCAGCCGATCCTGACCGAGCTGCTCCGCCACCTTGATGCTGCCGATGTTCGACGAGGTCTTGAAGATCTCGGCGACGGTCATGTCCTTGGTCTCGTGCTCCTCGAAGTCGCGGAAGCACCCGACGACATCGTCGTCCGGACACATGCCCCCTCGAGGACCTCGTATTCGTCGGCGACCTCGGGGATGACCGTGCCCACCTGGACCTCGGCCTCCTCCAGCGCAGCGGCGAACGTGATCATCTTCTGGGTGGATCCCGGCTCGTACATGCCCCTCACGACGAAGTTGGAGAACATCGCGGCATGCAGCCGGGTCTTCCGCCTCGGCGCAATCGGCATCGATCGTCTGCCTGGTGGTCGGATCGAACACCGGGGCCCCCACCATCGCCAGGACCTCACCGGTCTCGACCTCGAGGACCACTGCCCAGCACGATTCGGCGTCGGTCCGCTCCACGGCCGCGACACAGGCCTCCTGAGCCTGATACTGGAGGGGCAGGTCGAGAGTGGTCACCAGATCGATGCCCGGGAATCGCGGGGACGATGTTGGTGTAGCCCTGGGGGATGACATGACCGGCCCGGTCGCGTTCGTACTCGGCATGGCCCGGGATGCCCCGTAGCTGCTCGTCGTAGACCAGCTCCAGACCTTCCTGGCCGTCTCCGTCGATGTTGACGAACCCGGTGACATGGGACGCGACCGGGCCGGCGGGATAGATCCTCGTCGGCTCGGGATGGGCGAAGACGCCGGCCATCTCCAGACCGAGGACCTCCTCGGCGAGCACACCGTCGACCTGGCGCTTGATGTAGACGAAGTCGCTTGTCGCTGGTGAGACGGTCGTAGAGCACCTCGGTGTCCACTCCGAGCAGCCCTCCGACCTGTTGGGCGACCCAGAGCGGCTCGGTCGACCTGGTCGGGGACCGCGAACAGGCTCTGCGACTCCACGGTCATCGCCAGGAGGTTGCCGTTGCGGTCGAAGATCTTCCCGCGTTGTGGCGCCATCTCCGGGAGACGAGACGCTGGCTGAGCCCTTCCTCGGCCAGCTCGGGGGCACGGACCACCTGGATCTCGAACAGCCGGTAGCCCATCCCCAGCCAGGAGGCGATGACGATCACCCCGATCAACGACATGCGGGCCTTGCCCGGCATGGATGCGGCGCGGTCTAGTGACTGGCACGGGAACCGACTCTCCGGCTGGGTGTCCGGAGGGGCGGGGCCCCGCACGTCAACCCGTTTCCAGCGCGTCCGCGGGCATTCATTGATTGGCTCCGATGCCGTCCGTCTCCGCCACGACAGGAGTCGGAGCATCCAGATTCACCAGCAGCTGATTGGTCTCTTCGGGGATGACGAGCCCCATCTCGTCAGCGAGTGGGGCGATGCGGGCAGGATTCTCCATCCTGGCGACCTCGAGGCGGAGCTGCTCGTTGAGGGCGAGCTGCTCCTCGATGGCGTCGTTGAGCTCGGCGAGGTCGAAGGCGGAGCGGTCGAGGCTGGTACGGGCGAAACCGAGGCCCAGGAAGGCGACCACCGCGATGACGACCATTATCAGCCAAGGTGCGATCGAGGGCCGACGCAGTCCTCCGCCCTTTGAGGACCCGGAGACCGCCCTCCTCGGCGACCTTGCGCAGTGGGCGGACCGCGGTCACGACGCGACCTTCTCCACAGCCCGGAGCACTGCGGAACGGGCACGATTGTTGGCCGGCGACCTCGGCTTCCGAGGCCCGAATCGGCTTTCGAGTGAGCAGCCTCGGACCTCGGCGGTGTTGCCACAACCACAGACCGGGAGATCGGGGGGGCAGGTGCAGCCACGCGCCCTGTCGGCGAAATGCTGTTTGACGATCCGGTCTTCCAGCGAGTGATAGGAGATGGCCACCACCCGGCCCCCAGGTGCGAACCAGGTCCACCGCCTTGCCGATCCCCTCCTCCACCGCGTCCAACTCGCCGTTGACCGCGATGCGCAGGGCCTGGAAGGTGCGTCGGGCAGGGTGTCCTGCCCGACGCCGGGCCGCGGGCATCGCGTCGGCGATGACGGTGGACAGGGTGGCAGTCGAATCGATGGGGCGAGCAGCGACGATGGCGCGGGCGATACGACGTGCCAGCGGCTCCTCGCCGAACTCATCGAATCACGCGGGTCGAGGTCCTCGACCTCCCAGTGGTTGACGATCTCGTCGGCGGTATAGGCGGAGTCGGGGCCCATTCTCATGTCCAGCGGGCCGGCTTGGTGATACGAGAAACCCCGCGCCCGCCTCGTCGAGTTGGTGGGACGAAACGCCGAAATCGAAGAGGACGCCGGCGACGGGCTCGTCGGTGACGGCAGCCACCACATCGTCGAGGTCGGCGAAGTTGGCCTCGACCACGCGTGCCCGCAGCCCGGTCGGCATTGGCCACCGCCTCGGGGTCACGATCCATGGCAACGACGGTCACATCTTCTCCAAACTCATCCAGCATCCGTCTCGTGTGGCCTCCGCCCCCGAACGTGGCGTCGACCACCACGCCCGGCATGACCGGAGCCATCAACTCGACGACCTCATCGACCAGGACGGGCCGGTGGTAGCCGGCCGGCTCCTCTTTCGGGTCCTGGTTCATTGCGAGCCCTCCGGGCGCTGGTACCAACTAGAGGCGGGCGGAGTCAGGGGCCTTCCAATTGGTTCCGGAGGGCTCGCAATGAGCCCAGACCAAGCGTCTGCGGATTCAGTCCTCCTCGTCCAGGTAGGCCTCGTCACCGGAAGCCGCGGTCGGCAGCATGACGCTCCCGCTCCCAGAGCTCGATGTGGTCGTAGAGACCGAGGACGGCGATCTCGGTGCCGGTCTCGAGCCCGGCGAAGTCACGGAGGTCGGGCTTGACCAGGACCCGTCCCGCCTTGTCCGGGGTCTGCAGGTCGGCGCCGGCGAAGAAGGTTCGGGCGAACTTGCGGGTGGAACGGCCCTGCGGCTGTTCGATCACCGCCATGGCCTTCTCCTCGAAGTCCTCGGCAGCGAAGATGACGAGCTGGCCGTCCTGTCCCTTGGTGATGACACAACCGTCTTCGAGACGACGGCGAAAGCCGGAGGGCATGACCACCCGTCCTTTGCCGTCGAGGCTATGGAAGTACTCGCCGAGGAACACTCCTGCTCTTTTCCGTTCTCTTTCACTGCATTTGCCCCCTTGCCTGGGGTGTCGCGCCACTATGACCCACTTCCCCCCACTTGTCAACCTTTTGCTCCACCTGGCTCCGCAGACGCCCCACCTCGCCCGGAAACGGATCGACGATGGAGCTCGTACGCGGTGCCCCACCCCATTCGGAGCGGGGCCGCGAGCGATGGGACGATCAGAAGGGGCGATCAGACAGGGCGATCAGATGCCGGGCGCCAGCCGGCGGGGATGGGCTATGCCGACTCGGCGAGCAGATAGGGATGCCAGGACGGGTCGACCTGAAATCCGGTCGATGCGTATATCCAGGCGAAGCGACGAGGCGGTCCGGGCTGGCTCCGCAAGCTGAGCCCGCTCTCGTCCGGGGTGCGCGCCCCCTTGCGCACGTTGCAGGATCGGCAACAGGCCACCACGTTCTCCCAGGTGTGGTCGCCCCCCTTGGAGCGGGGCTGCACGTGATCCAGGGATTCGGCGGGACCGCCGCAGTACTGGCAGGCGTGACCGTCGCGACCGAAGACCGCTCGTCTCGTCACCGGCACGGCGCGGCGATAGGGAACTTTCACGTATCGGTTCAATCGGACCACGGAAGGCAGCTCGAGGGCCACGGTCTCCGACGACCAGAGCTCGTCACGGCCGACCACGGTCGTGGCCTTCTGATTGAGGACGAGAATGACCGCCCGCCGTTCGCTGACGACCGACAGCGGTTCGTAACTCGCGTTCAGGACCAAGGCTCTGGTCATATCCAAGACCTACCGGCGCAAAGGGTAATCGGATGCCCGCATTGCCCGGGCCAAACCGGGTGATGCTCAGCTGGCGGCGCGGGCGACGTCGGAGGCGGTGGCGTCTCCGAGGACGCCGCCGACGGCCACCGTCAATGCCTCGACCCAGCCACTGTCGATGGAGGCCGAACCGCTCATCTCGCGGTCGCCGTCGGACCCGACTACCGACGAGGATCCCGGCCACGTCGACCTCGACCCTGACGATCTCGATGGGCACCCGTCCGATCACCTGGCACCAGGCATCGGCCAGACCTTGTGCAATCGACAGCGGGTTGGCGGCGACGATCCGAAATGACTTCACGGTTCGGGTGGCCACCTCGATCCGCGCCCCGTTCTTGATCGGGGAGATCCCGACTACGCACGGGATGGTCCTGACGCGGAGTGCGGGGCGCACCACCGGCGCCGGGTCGCGCTCCCCCTTGATCCCATAGGCGGCGAGCAGGGCGCGAAGCCTCTCCATCACTTCCACCTCGTCGGCACCAGGTTCGAGACGAACGTCGATGCCGCGTCCGAACCCCTCGAGGTCGATCGCCACCGAGGCGACCCCGGGGATATCGCCGAGCCGGCTCGCCAGACTCGATGTCATGCCACCCGCTCCCACTTCCGGATCGTCCGCATCTCCCTACGCCACTCCAAGTAGTAAAGCAGATCGTGCGCGCTCGTAGTGGTCATGTGGTCACCGTACGCGGTGAAGGATCGCCACTGCAGATAGGGGGTTGCCGGAGAGATCCCACCGATGCGACGTACGGCGAACCAGGCACGGACCGCTTCCAACCAGAGCCCAGGGTGCCGGAGCACGGCTCGAAACACACCCCGCTCGAAACCCATTGGCGCCTCCCGACGTTGAATGGATGTTCTCCACCCGAAGTCTAGTGCCCGCATTTCGCGATCCTCGTTAGAGTTTCGCTGTCTTCGATTGGAGGGAATCGGTTGTCCGAGATGGCTCCCAACAGAATCGAGCTCTTCGGCTCGCGGTTCGGCGACATCGTCAGCAATGTCGAGACCGTCATCCAGGGCAAGCGGGACGTCGTCGAGATGCTGGTCCTGGCCATGGTGTCCGAGGGTCACGTTCTCATCGAGGACGTTCCCGGCGTGGGGAAGACCCAGCTGGCCAAGTCGCTGGCACGTAGCATCGCCGGCGAGTTCAACCGGATCCAGTTCACCCCGGACCTCCTCCCCTCCGACGTGACCGGGGTATCGGTATGGGACCGGAACGCCGCCAGATTCGACTTCCAGCCCGGCCCCATCTTCGCCAACATCCTCGTCGGCGACGAGATCAACCGGGCCAGCCCGAAGACACAGTCGGCGTTGCTCGAGGCGATGGAGGAGCGCCAGGTCACCTCGGACGGGACCACCAGGGCCCTGGAACCGCCGTTCATGGTGATCGCGACCCAGAACC
Organism: uncultured bacterium; assembly: GCA_963751005.1. Taxonomy (GTDB): domain Bacteria; phylum Actinomycetota; class Acidimicrobiia; order Spongiisociales; family ZC4RG35; genus JANQRA01. The sequence goes on along the minus strand of CAVVSY010000004.1, from coordinate 1,457,144 downwards.
CGTTGGAGCACGAGGGGACCTATCCCCTTCCCGAGGCCCAGCTCGACCGTTTCATGATGCGAGTGGTGATCGGATACCCGAGCCGGGAGAAGGAGCTGGAGATCCTCGACACCCACGCGGTTCGCTCGACCTTCCACGATCTCGTGCCGGTCGCATCCCTCGAGGAGGTCGAGGAGATGGTCGACATCGCCCGGGAGGTCGCGGTGTCCCCCTCGGTAAAGAACTACATCGTCGACCTGGTGGAAGGGACCCGGCTCCATCCCGACGTCATGTTGGGCGCCTCACCCCGCTCTGCCCTGTTCCTGCAGCGCATATCGCGCAGCCGTGCCGCGGCGCGAGGGACGGGACTACGTGATGCCCGATGACGTCAAGGACCTGGCAGGCCCCGTACTGGAGCACAGACTGGTCTTGCGCCCCGAGGCGCAGATGCGAGGTGAGTCGATCGGGAGCGTGATCGACGACGTCATGGGACGGATCCGCGTCCCCGGCACCACCTCCCGGATCGCCACCTGATGCCGACCACGCGAGGCTGGGCTCTCCTCGGCGCCGGTCTCGCCCTGCTCGTGCTCTGGTGGCTGCTCGGTGACGGCGAGCTACTGCTCGCCGGGTCGCTTCTTCATCCTCGCCCAGATCCTGGCCTTGGGGTACGTCCGTTTCCATCGACCCGACATGCGAGTGACGCGTCGGCTCGGCAATGCCGCGGTGCACGACGGGGACACCGTTCAGGTGACCCTCGACCTCCGCAACCAGGGCCGGCGGACGGTGCGCAACCTCAGCATCGTCGACGTGGTGCAGAGTCTCGGAGTGGCCCACTTCGAGGTCTCGGGCATCGAGGGAGGCCACACGGCGACGGCGACTTACCGCGTCTTGTGCCGTCCTCGAGGGGTCTTTCGAGTGGGCCCCGTGGAGACCATCTCCAGCGATCCGCTCGGTCTCGCCGAGCTGCCCGCAGCCGACGGCCCCGTGGACCAGCTGATGGTGTACCCGGCGGTGGAGAGCTGACCGGTTTCCCGGTCGTGCGGGGTCAGGACCCGTCGATGGCTGCGGCCCGTCCCGAACATGCCCAGCGAGGCGGCGAGGACTTCTACACGTTGCGGGAGTACCAGCGTGGCGACGACCTGCGACGTGTCCACTGGCCCTCGTCCGCTCGCACCGACCGGTTGATGATCCGGCAGCTGGAGACGCCATGGCAGTCCCGGGCCCTGGTCCTCCTCGACGTCAGGGCATCGGTCTACGAGTCGTCGGATGCCTTCGAGACCGCGGTGTCGGGTGCGGCGAGTGTCGTGACGCACCTGGTCCGGTCGGGTTTCGACGCCGACCTCTGGGCGGGTGACCCCAACGCCATCGACGCCTCGCGATATGGGGCTGCCATGGAGAAGCTCGCACTCGTGCAGCCCATCGACGACATCGACCTGCAGGCGGTCGCCACCCGCATCCGCCAGAAGGGAGGTGGTGGCGCACTCGTCATCGTCACCGGCAACGCAGACCGCACACTGGTCGCGGTGCAGCAGCTCCTGACCCGCGACTACCCGACCACCGTGCTGCTCGGCGCGGCGAGCACGACCGCGCAGACGCTCGCCGGCTTCCATCGGCTCGGGGTCACCACGGTCACCATCCCACCCGGGGACGACTGGGCCCCGCAATGGCTGCTTTCGATGGGAGAGGCATGGGACTCCGTGTCGGCCAGCTAGCCGGGGCCTTCGCCTTCGCCCTGATGCTGGGCAGGCTGGGCCGGCTGTTCCTCGACCGGCCCGGGCGAGCCGCAATGGAACCTGATCCTGGCCGCCGCCGCCGTCCTGGGCGGGATCGCCTGGTGGCTGCTCGGGCAGATGACCTCGCAGAGATGGATCAAGCTGAGTCTCTTCATCGCCGCCGGGCTCCTGTTGGTGGTGCGCATCAACACTCAGACGAGCCTCGTGGCCGGGGTCTTCCCCACCCGGGAGACCCTCGCGATCATCGGAGACCAGCTGCTCACTGCTTTCCGGGTGATCCAATCGGGAGTGCCTCCGGTGTCGGTCGGCCCCGGTCTGCTCGCCATCCTCGCCGCCGCCATGTGGTGTCTCGGCGGCCTGTTCACGTGGGGCAGCACCGGCGGGCCATATGGCGCTCTCTTCCTCCCCTCCCTGGCCATGTACCTGCAGTTCGCCGTGTTCGACCGAACCGGGGCCGGGCTGGGCTGGCTCGCCGCCTCCGGAATCGCCCTGGGACTGGCCACGGTCTCACTGGCGATGGAGAAGCGAGGCGACACCGGCCGGGCCCGCGACCCCGACGGTCATCCCTTGGGACGTCGATCGATCGGTCTGGCGGCGATCATGGCCGTCTTCCTCGTCATCGGCGCCGTGGTGGTCGCGGACAACGCCTCGGCGTTCGTGACCGAGTACGGGAATGCCCCGTGGCGGGGCAGTCTCGGCAGCGGCTACGGGGATGGCACCGGGGGTGTCCGCTACGACCGCCTCGTCGACCTGAGACAGCAAGTGCTCAGTGACGACAACCAGCCGGTCTTCGAGGTGACGGTGGGGCCGGGAGCGCCGCCACTGGGCGAAGTCATGTTTCGCATGGAGACCCTCGACTCATTCGACGGAGAATCGTGGCGCCGGTCGAACACCAGCGCCATCCCCATCCAGCCCGGGGCCCCGATAGCGACCGCGGACGACCTGTATCAGGGACCGGATCGCTATGACTTCGTCTCCAACGTGAGATTGCGGGGCATGACCACCGACGTGGTGCCCACGGCCGGGGTCCCTGTCGCCGTCCTCGAGCCACAGGGCGACGGGAATCGTCTCGAGCCCACCGACTTCCTCTCCCTGACCGACGCCGCCCTGGTAGGACGTGACGGCCTGCGAGGTGACGACACGTACACGGTGAGGACGATCCAACCGGTTCGCGATGCCGACCTCGGCATCCTCGCCACCGGCCCCGACGGGGTCCTCACTCCGCTGTTCGCGGCGGCGGCAGAGGCGGGCACGTTCCCATATGAGCCTGAAGTGACGGCGACGACAGCAGAGCCGCCGCCCAGTCTCGACACCTTCGACGACCTCCCGGGCGATCTCCCCGCCGGCATCGCCGCCCTGGCGAGACAGGTCACGTTCGGTGCCGAGAGCGACTTCGAGCGCGCCTGGCGCCTGCAGTCGTTCTTCCGGGACGGTGACCGATTCACCTACGACGCCAACGTCAGCACCGGCCACGGCTCCCTGGTCCTCGAGGAGTGGCTCAACGACCCGGAGTCGCAGAACTACCGGACTGGGTACTGCGAGCAATTCGCCGCCGCCATGGCGGTGATGGCGCGCACCCTCGACGTGCCCACCCGGGTGGTGTGGGGCTTCACCCCGGGAGAGGTCCAGGTCCAGGCCAACGGCGAAGACATCGCCGTGGTGAGACGCCGTGATGCCCATGCGTGGGTCGAGGTGTGGCTGGAGCCGGTCGGATGGAGAGCCTTCGACCCCACTCCCCGGGCCGAGCAGACCGACTTCACCGGTCAACCCGCCAGCATCACCGCCGGGTTCGACCCCGATGAGTACCTGCCTGAGATCGCCACCAATCCCAACCCGCTGGAGACCCCCGAGACCGACCCTCGACTCGGTGAAGTCGAGCCGCCCATTCTGGACAGTGAGGCGAACCCGGGGTCCTCTGGCGTGCGCTGGTGGCTGATCGGGCTGGTCGTGGCCATCCCATTCCTGGCGATCGTCCCCCTGTTCAAACGTCTCCGGCGGCGCCGTCGGCTGGCCCGAGTGCGTGACGGGGACATCACCGCAGCCTGGGACGAGATCGTCGACCGTCTCACCGACCTCGGAGTGGATGTCGCCCCCTCCCTGACCCCGCTCGAGGTGGCCCGACAGACCAACGACGCCCTGGTGCCACTGGCCGTGAGCTACGCCTCCACCGTGTATGGGGGCAGGACCGGGCAGGCCCGCGAGAACGACCTGACCGGGGTGGAGTGGTGGATCGAGCGCACGTACGACGGTCCAGCCCGGGCGAGGGCAGCCCTCAGCATTCGCTCCCTGTTCCGTCGCGACTGAGGCTCAGCCGGAGGCGCGCCGCTCTTCCTCGACGTCGTCCTCGACGCGTCGGAGCATGGTGAGGAAGCGGTCCCTGTCCAGTTCGAAGCGGGTGACGTCCTCGGCGACTTCGTTGACGATCTCGTCGATGCCGAGGACGAACGCGAGCTGGCCCTCGCGGAGGGCGTCGAGCAGCTCGCCCTCGTCACTGCTGACGCGAAAGATGCTCACACCGTCGGTGACCAGCTTCATCTCGGAGAGATGGGAGTCCATGTCGCCTTCGCGTCGCAGAGTAGTCCCAGGCACGCCGGACCCTCTGCAACGACATCCCGTTGTCGAGGAGGCTGCGCACCACCTTGAGGGCGACCAGGTCGCGAAACGAGTACAGACGTCTGACGCCGGGGCGCCCTCCCGTGGGTTGGAGAGATGGCTGGACGAGTCCTACTTTGTCCCAATAGCGCAGCTGGTGATGGGTGCAGTTGCTCAGCCGGCAAGCTTGCTCGGCGGTGAATGCTTGCTCCACTCTGTCCTTCCAGAAAACTCCAACGGGACGGACCAGGGGCATGGTCCGCTTGCTCCGCCCGACCGGCACCAGCCCAACGAGAAGGCCGACGGGGCGGGAACATTAGCGGCTTCCGCGGGGTGCCGCGGACTGGTGTCGGGGTCTCTACTCGGACTGTTCGAGGTCCGGCTCGTCCACCTCGGAGCGCCAGCCCCGGAGACGCATGCCGTTGACGAGAGAGGTCGCCGAAGCGACGAGAAGGGTGAACCCGGCGACTGCCACCCAGGTGTAGCTGACGTAGGCGATGACGATGGCGAGACCGGCGATGACACCGAGGAGCGACAGCCGAATGCCGACCCGGGCCGGCTTCTCGATCTTCTTGACCGCACGCGCCAGCTCAGGGTCTTCCTCGTAGAACTGTCTCTCGATCTCCGCGAGGATCCGCTGCTCTTTGTCATCCAATGGCATCAGGTCACCACACCCCGCCACACATCGGTGGCACCCGAAACAATACACCTCATTCGGCGTCACGCATCAGGGTTCTTCCGCTGGTTCTCGTGATCGACGGGCGGGTCGGGACCGACGAGACGCGCCGGGCCCACCGCCCCCACACCGTATCTGGCTCTGATGTCGGCCACGGCATCCTCGACTCGAACCCATCCGCCGTCGGTCGACATCCCCAGCTGAGCAGGCTCCCCTGCCGGCTCGAGCGACGTGCCGCTCAGCCCGAGCAGGCGAACCGGGGACGCGACACCCACACCAGCCATCAGATCGCGGGCGATCCGGTAGAGGTCGCGGGCACCGTCGACTGCGGGAGCGGTCGTCTCCGACCGGGTGACGGTGGTGAAGTCCTGCCAGCGAACCTTGAGAGTCACGGTGCGCGCCCGCAGCCCCGATCGTCGCAACCGGTCGGAGAGACGCTGGGCATGAGCCAACAGAGCGGTCTCCACCAGATCGAGCGTCCCCAGATCCGACTCGTAGGTCTCCTCCACCGAGACGGACTTGGCGGCGATGTCGGCCACGACCGGACGGGGATCGATCCCGTTCGCCAGATCGTGGAGGTGTTTCCCTGCCGAGGGCCCGACCGCGGAGACGAGCGCCGACACGGGGAGGCCGGCGATGTCGCCGACCGTCTCCACACCGAGACGCGCCAGGGCGGCCAGGGTCGCTGGGCCGACCCCCCAGAGGGCGGTGGCGGGGAGGGTCTCGAGGAACGCCGGTTGCTCGGCGGTGGTGACCAGTCTGAGCCCGTCCGGCTTGGCAGTCTCGGAGGCGAGCTTCGCCACGAACTTGACGGCGGCGACTCCAACGGAGGCAGGCAATCCCAACTCGACCCGGATCCGACGCCGCACCTCGACCGCGACCGTCATGGGGGACTCGAAGTGGAGTCTCAGCCCGCGAACATCGAGAAAGGCCTCGTCGAGGCTGAGACCCTCGACGAGAGGCGTGAACGACCTGAAGATGGCGAAGACCTCGGCAGAGACGTCGCCGTAACGCCCGTGTGAGGGAGCCACCACCACCAACTCGGGACAGAGCCGACGCGCGGTGCTGGTCGGCTGGGCAGAGCGAACGCCCCGAGCACGCGCCTCGTACGATGCGCTCGCGATCACCCCGCGCGGACCGGCACCTCCCACGGCCACGGCGCGGCCACGCAGCTCGGGATGATCGAGACGCTCGACTTCGACGAAGAAGCTGTCCATGTCGACATGGAGGATCGGCTCGGTCCACACAGTCCCCGCAAGTTAGGCGCTGTCTCCGCCTCCCCGACGAAGCCGGGTGGCCAGGAATACCAGGCGTGGGAGCGCACCGGGGCCAAACTGTCTGGTCTATGGCCGCATTGGTTCATCTCGTACAACATGCCGAAGTCGACAACCCCGACCACCTCGTCTGCGGATCCATGCCGGGTTTCGACCTCTCCACGTACGGTCTGGAACAGGCCCGCCGCGTCGGCCGCTATCTCGGCCCCCGCGCCGTCGTCGCCATCTGGTCGTCACCGAGCCAGCGAGCGCTTCGCACCGCGGAGGAGATCGCAGCCCGTTCCGGGGTCCCGGTTCGGGTGCACCCGGATCTCGCCGACTGGGCCCTCATGGAACGATGGAAGGGCCATCCTTGGGGCACGATCTCGTCCCTGTTCCCCGGAGAGCTGGAGGCATACCTGCAGCATCCCGAGTCTCTCGACTTCGTCGACGAGCAACTCGACGGTCTTGCATCTCGAGTGGCCAGGGTCGCCAGGATGCTCGACGCCGACCACCCCCACGGGGACGTGATCATCGTTTCCCACCAGGACGCCATCCAGGCAGCCCGCCTCGCTCTCACCGGATCCCCTCTCGCGACGCTGCACGACGGACGACCGACCGACGGGTCGGTGCTCACCCTTCGTCCCGGGCCCGCATGGAGGGTGGAGACCAGTTGGGAGCCCGGGGAGGGGCCTCGCTTCGGGGAGCGCTCCGAATTGCGGGTCGTCTCCGGCGTCGGCCCGCACGGCCCGGCTCCGGCCTGACCGGACTTAGGGTTTCGACCTCTCCGCTGGCAGACTTCGCCGGGTGAAGATCCCGCTCCTCGCTGCGAGCGCCCAGGCTGCCGCCCTGGTCTGGGTGGTCGCCCTGATCGTCGACAACACCCCGTTCCAGACTGCACCGGCGTTCCTGATCGGTCTCGGTCTGCTCGCCATGTCGACTGTGGCGACTGTGGGGATGATCGTGGTCGGGGGACGGTGGGCGCATCGTCTCGGGCTGGCCGCGATCGCGATGACCGCCATCGTCGCCGTGGTGCGCCCCATCGACGCCATCTGGATGGTCGGCGTGCTCGGTTTCGGCCCTGGCCCTCGGCGCTCTCGTCTCGCCCCCCCTGCTGGCCTCGATTCGTCGTCTGCCCTCCGCATCGGGGCCTCCCCCACGTGCGGTGATCCCCGCCCTGGTCGCTGCTGGCGGCTCCCTGCCTACTCGGGTTCGCCGGGAACGAGGCCGCCGTGTGGGCCCTCCTCACCGTGGGTGTGTCGGCTCCCATCGTGGCTTTCGTCTACAGCCGGGTCCTCCCCGGTGGGCTGCTGGCGATCCGCTGCTCTGGCCCCTGCTCGCCATCGCCCTCACCCCCTGGCTCGGCGTGTGGGCCGGGTACGATCTCGGTTGCCCTCGCCGTCGCCGTGGCCGCGATGTCGTGGCACTCGTCGGTGAAGGCGTCGTATCACCCTCCGCGTGAAGTAGGGACGACTTTCCCGATACCTCCGGAGCTGGCGCCGCCGGAGGTCCTCGACGCTGCTGACATCGACGACAGCGGACGCCCCCGATGAGACGCCGGCCCAACCCGTGGATAGTCGCTCCCGGCCCTGGCCCTGGGGGCCCTCGCCGGTGCACTGGGGTGGGTGGTGACGGAGGTCAGCTGCAGCCAGCCGAATGCAGCCGGAGTCGCCGGATCTTGCCCGGGGTGGGCGGCTCTGTTCGCCGTGGTCTCGTTCCTGGCGGTCACCGTGGGGGTCGTCGTGCTCCTGGTGCTGGTGTTTCGGAGCCTCGCCGAATGGCGCGAGCGCCAGGAACGGGAGCGGGCCGGCTGAGCGCTAGCTGAGCTTCTGGTAGACGAGGTCCACTGCCTGGCCAACGGTCACGATCGACTCGGCCTCCTCGTCGGGGATCTTCACGTCGAACTCGTCCTCGAGGGCCATGAGCAGCTCCACGACACCGAGACTGTCCACGTCGAGGTCTTCCTCGAAGTGGGCGTCGTCCCTGATCTTCGATGCGTCGAGACCGAGCTCGGAGACGAGGACTCCGGTGAGCCGCTCCGATACTTCACTTCTTTCCATTCTCTCTCTTCTCCTTGTGATTGGTTGGCGAGAACTTACATGGACAGGCCGCCGTCGACGGAGATCACCTGGCCCGTGATGTACGAGGCGGACTCCGAGGCGAGGAACCCGACCACCGCCGGCGACCTCCTCCGGCCGTCCGAAACGACCGAGACTGATCGCTGCCGCAGCCGATGCCTTGACGTCGTCTCCCAGCCCGTCGGTCATGTCGGTGGCGATGAAGCCGGGAGCGACCACATTGGCTGTTATCCCCCGCGAGCCGACCTCTTTGGAGATCGACTTGGTGAACCCGATGATGCCTGCCTTCGATGCGGCATAGTTGGCCTGGCCGGGGTTGCCGACCACGCCGGCGACCGATGCGATCGAGATGACCCGACCCCATCGGGCTCGCAACATGCCCCGCATCGCCTTCTTCGTGCACAGGAACACCGAGCGGAGGTTGGTGGCGATCACCCGGTCGAAGTCATCGGCTTTCATCCTGAGGAGGAGCTCGTCGTGGGTGATCCCGGCATTGTTGACCAGAACCAGAGGCGGGCCGAGACGCATCCTCGACCGCGGCGAAGATGGCCGCGACGTCGGCCTCGTCACTGACATCCCCCTGGACGGAGATGGCCTCTCCCCCCGCCGAGGTGATCGCGGCCACCACCTCGTCGGCAGCGGTCGCATTGGCGGCGTAGTTGACGACCACCCGGTGGCCCGAGGCGGCGAGGGTGATGGCCATGGCTCGCCCGATCCCCCTGGAGGCTCCGGTCACCAGTGCGATTCGCCGGCTCGGCTCCTGACGTCACGACAGCTTCTCCGGCAAGCCGAAGAAGTCGAAGTTGGGTTGGAGCAGCTCCATGGTGTCGCGGTCGGGTGGTGGCAGCGCGGCGTCGGACTCGCCGAGCGGCTCGACCCGGTCACCCCACCGGTAGACCGCCGATCCCCAGCTCAGGCCGCCACCGAAGGCGGTGAAGACGATGTTGTCGCCCGGTGACGATCCGGCCCTCCTCCAGCGCCTCGGTCAGAGCGACCGGGATGGTTGCCGCCGAGGTGTTCCCGTAGGAGTGGATGTTGATGTAGACCTTGCTGTCGGGCGACGCCGAGTCGTCGGGCGGTGGCATCGATGATGCGAACGTTTGCCTGATGCGGGATGAGCAGGTCGACGTCCTCGAGGTCGATCCCGGCCTCGGCGAGGGCGATCATCGGATGACTCCGCCATCTTGGTGACGGCCCGCCGGAATACTTCCTGGCCCCTCCATGCGAAACCCCGGACCTGGTCGGGTCGGGCATGACTCCGGTCTCCCATGGTGCCGTCCACCGGGGTCTCCAGGATGTGATAGACGGAACCGTCGAGACCCAGGTCGGAGGCGAGCAGCCCGTGCTCACCGTCGCTGGGCTCGAGGACCACTGCCCCGGCCCCGTCACCGAAGAGGACACAGGTGGTGCGATCGGTGAAGTCCATGACGTAGTGGAGCTTCTCGGCGCCGATGAGCAGCACTGTCTCGGTTGGTGCCTCCCTCGGATCATGTTGGTCCCCACCACGAGTCCGTAGACGAATCCGGAGCAGGCGGCATTGAGATCCATCGCCGCGCAGTTGATGGCTCCGATCTTCTTCTGGACGATCGACGCGGTCGAGGGGATGAGTGAGTCCCCGGTGCATGTGGCCACCAGGAGCAGGTCGACGTCCGCCGGCGTCTTGCCCGCCGCGGCCAGCGCGCGGAGACCGGCGACCGCTGCCATGTCGGAGGCTCCGACATGGCTGATGCGCCGCTCCTTGATCCCGGTGCGAGTGCTGATCCACTCGTCGGAGGTGTCGATGATCTGCTCCAGATCGTGATTGGAGAGCACGTTGGGGGGCATGCACTTGCCCCATCCGGTTATCTGCGCGGTCTTCATCGAAACTCCTGGGTCACCCCATCTAACGATCGACGCCACGACGCCGGGGATGTCGTCGAGACTGGAGACGACATGCACCGACGCCCCCTCGGAACGCTCCGCCGGGCCATGCCGGCTGTCACTTCGCCGGGCCCGATGTGGACGAACGTGTCGATACCCACAGTCGACATGTCGGCGAGACACTCGGCGAACCGCACCGTGGAGACGACTTGCCGCTGCATCGTGGCCGTCAGGCGTCGACCTCATGGGGCCGGGCCGTGGTGTTGGACCACACCGGGAACCCCGGCGCCGAGATGGACGACGGAGTCGAGGGCCGCCCCGACTTCGGCCGATGCCGTCCATGAAGGCAGAGTGAAAGGCACCTGCGACCTTGAGTGGGACCGACCCTCCTCACCCCGAGATCGGAGGAGTTGGCGACCACCCAATCGATGTCGGCCGCACGATCCGGCGACGACCACCTGACCGGGGGCGTTGATGTTCGCCACTTGGAGACGTCCGCCTTCACCCCGTCGTCTGGCGGCGACGGCCTCGGTGCCAACTCGGCGTCGGCGCCGATCAGCGCCGCCATCCCCGAGGGCTCGAGATCGGCGGCCCTCGCCATGGCCCGGCCGCGGCGGGCGACGACGCCGAGGCCTCTCGATAGCTCAGCGCCCCGGCTGCGGCGAGCGCCGTGTACTCACCGAGTGAGTGGCCGGCGGCGCCGGCCACGTCATCCGGCAAGCACAGCAGCGAACTCCTCCCACAGGGCATAGGAGAAGGCGAAGATCGCCGGTTGGGCGTGCTCGGTCCGGGTCAGCTCGTCCTCCGGGCCGTCGAGACACATCTCGCGACAGCGACCAGCCCAGGACCTCGTCGGCGCGTCGCCCGAGCAGATCGGGTCTGACGTCGAAGAGGTCGGCCCCCATCCCCACAAACTGGCTTCCCTGGCCGGGGAAGAGAACGGCGAGAGCTCATCGAGGGGGTTCGACCTCTCGGAGGGAGCCCGGGTTACGAGAGCGCGGCGAAGAGGCGTTCGACGTCGGCCTCATCGACATCGCGGTGGGTCACGATGCCGCCACCCCCCCTTGATCGGAGGGTTCACCTTGATCCCGGCGTCCGCGAGTCGCACGGCCACCTCGTCCCAGGCCAGTCCGATGGCGGCGAAGCTCGACCCGGACCAGGTTGGTCTCCACCTCGGTCGGCTCGATCGACCCGGGGAATCGCTCGGCGAGCCCGGCTGCGAGCTTCTGGGCGAGCTGATGATCCTCGATCAAACGAGCGCGGTCGGCGAGGGCGATCCGGGCGGCGGCGGCGATCACTCCGGCCTGTCGCATGGCGCCACCCATGCGCTCCCGGAGGTACCTGATCTCGTCGATGGTGTCCTGCGTGCCACACACGATCGAGCCGATCGGGGCGCCCAGGCCCTTGGAGAAGCAGAATTGGATGGTGTCGGCCAACCCGGCCCAAGCCGGGCCGTCGATGCCCGTGGCGGCAACCGCGTTCCAGATGCGGGCGCCGTCGATGTGGATGGAGAGCCCATGCGAGCGCGCCCGGGCAGATGTCGACTCCATGACCGGGAACGGGATCACCTTGCCCCCCGACAGGTTGTGGGTGTTCTCCCAGGTGAGCAGGCTGATCCTGGGAAAGAAGCCGGCAAGCTCCATGGCGTCGTCGACATCCTCGGCCCAGATCTGACCACCGTCACGTTCCACGGTGCGGAAGGCCACCCCGGAGAGCGCTTGGGCGGCCCGGCCTCGATCGAGCGAAGATGACTCGCCCCGTTGGCCAGCACCTCCTCACCGGGGGTGGTGTGGAACATGATCGCCAGCTGGTTTCCCATCGTGCCGGTGGGGACGTATATCGCCGCCTCCTTGCCCACAGCCGCCGCCGACTCGGCCTCGAGGGCGTTGACCGTGGGGTCGTCGTGATAGACGTCGTCACCGAGAGGCGCCGGACGCCATGGCGGCGAGCATCTCCGGGGTGGGTCGGGTGACCGTGTCCGACCGGAAGTCGGCGAGTCCGTCGGCGAAGGGCATCAGCGAATGCTAGGACGCCCCGACTGGCTCGGGAAAGCCCGGCTCAGCCGTTGAGACGGTCGATCATCTGACCCAGCCGCCTCGGGACCAGGTTGCGGGAGAACCCGACCACGTCGCGCACCAACGCGAGCAGGTCGCCGGGACCGTCCCAGTGCTCGGTCACGATCTCGGGCCCGGCACGATCGATCAACGCGTCGATGGCGAACATGACGATGATGACGTCGTCGGCCCAACCGGCGACGGGCATGACCTCCGGGATCAGGTCGATGGGGCTCATCACGTATGCCGCTGCCAGCCCCAGCGAGATCTTGGCCCGGCGCGGCACCCTCGGGTCCCTGAGGAGTCGTCCGACCAGCTTGATGATGTTGGGCATCATGAAGACGGCGTCGGTCACGAGCTGACGACCCTGGATGCTCCGTCCCTGCGGTGGGAGGACCTCGTCGGGTCTGACCCGGTTCTGGTCTTCGTTGGTCACTCGATCTCGATCCTCTGTCTCGAGCTGGTCTCGTCCCCATCTTGGTCGGCCCGCTCCCCAATGCCACCGATCTCTTCGATCACCGCTTCGACCGCCTTGAGCCCTTCGATGAGCGGCCTGGATCATGTGATATGTGACGCGGCGACCCGGCGCGACCGAGTGCTGCCATCGTCGGCGAGGTCTCTCTCATGTCCGACGCCCCGGTTTCCCGAACTCGACCCGGAGCGTGCCCCCGTCGAGTCTCGCCCGGGTGATCTCGCGCCGATGGAGGGCATCGGGCAGGAGGAACGAGCGTCGATACGAGCCCAACCTGACATAGAGCTCGTGGCCGTGACGGAAGACATCCAGCTCCGACTTCTCCACGAACGGGACGTCCATCTCCATGGTGACCGTATCTCCTTCTTCGACGACTCGGAACGGGCTGCGCGCGGTGAAGTCGCCGATCGGGTCGGTGTCGCCGTAGAGCTCGCCGGCCATGAGCCGGAGCCGGTCGACCCCGACCATCTCGTCGTCGAACAGACGAAGGCGAAGCCGGGGGACCTCGGCGAAGGCGTCGTCGACGGTGTCGAGGTGACCCTTCTGGATCGCTCGCCATCGTTCGAAGTAGGGGTCCTCGACCAGGTCGGGCAGCACCCGGTTGACCACCACGCCGTCGACCCCGTATCCGAACAGGCCGAGGTAGCTGTATGTGCGTCTCGCCTCGTCGATCACCATCTTCTCCGGGTTCACCACGAGACGGGCAGAGGTGATCTCCGGCTGGGACATGAGCTCCTTGACCCCTTCGACGGACTCGAACACCGACTGCGCCGCCATGAACACCTCGTCCTCGGGGATGGGCAGATTGGTGAGACGGTTGAGGAGGGGCCGGGCCGCTCTCATGATGCGGCGCTCCGTGGGCAGCACCTTCTCGAAGTACCAGGAGAGCACCTCGGGCAGCGAGAGCAGCCGCAATGTCTCGGCGGTGGGGGCGCAATCGACCACCAGGACGTCGTACTCGCCGGAACGGGCATGACGGTTGACCTCGAGCAGCGCGAACAGCTCGTCCATACCCGGGAAGACCAGGAACTCCTCGGCCTCGATCCCGGCGGCCCCACCCCAGTCGAGCACCTCCATCAGCTGGTCGCGGATCGAGCCCCAGTACCGGTCGAGCTGGAGCTGGGTGTCGATCTGCTGCCCGTCGAGCCGATCCACGATCCGCGCCGGGTCGCTGTGCAGGGGCACGGTCAGTGCGTCGGAGAGAGAGTGCGCCGGATCGGTGGACGTGACGAGGGTGCGATACCCGGCATCGGCAGCGGCGAGGGCAGTGGCGGCGGCGACGGTGGTCTTGCCCACACCCCCCTTGCCGGTCACGAGGACGATCCTCATCGTCAGCCGCCTTTGGCGACTCGCTTCCTCAGACCCGCGGAGCGCCGTGGTGACGATCTGCTTCTCGGCCTGACGCCGCACGAAGCCGGGGACGACGAAGTTCGGCTCCACGGTGAGGGTGTAGACGACCTCGGTGGCTCCCCCCTCGGTGGGGTTGAACTCGTAGGAGCCTTCCAACATCTTGAGGTCGTCGCTCTCCTCGGCCACCCAGCTGAGCAGACGGGGGCGATCGTGGTGGTACTTCAGGACGTACTCGATCTCTTTGACGAATCCGGCGAGGACGAACCGGGCACGGTCGACCATCGCCCTCGGAGTCGAGACCGAGCACCTCGACGCTCTTGACGCCGCTGGCCCACTCCGGATAGGCGGCGACGTCGGCGGCGACGTCGTAGAGGACGTCGGCGCCGGCATCGATTTCGAGTGTCGAGAAGGTGCCTTCAGCCATGTTCAGGACGAAATCTAGCCCACCGAGCCGACATGGACATTTCCGCCCTGCAGCCGGAGGAAGCGCCCGGTGGCCCTGAAGTACCCCGCGTTGACGCAGCGGGCCCGGCCCACCCGCCATGCCGACGCCTGGGGCTGATGGACGTCGCCGAAGACATGGAATCGGGGCTGGTGGGTCGTGAGGAAGTCGCGCACCGGCTCGGATCCCCGCTCGTCGCGGCCGGTCACGACGTCACGTCGAAGCGGTCCGATGGCCGGGGCCACATGTGTGCAGAGGATGTCGATCGGGCCCAGCGACTCGAGGATTCGGCTCATGTCGTCGTCGTCGACCTCACCTTCGGCCTGCAGGGGTGTTCGCACCCCGCCGCCGACCATGCCCAGTCGCAGGCCTTCGCGCTCGACCACCTGCCCGTGCACGTACTCGAAGCCGTCGGGGAGCGCCGCCTCGAGTGCGGCGGGCCGGTCGACGTTGCCGTGGATGACGAGACCCCGGCCACCTGCCAAGGCCTCACCGGCACGCTGGTATTGGACAGACAGTTCCTCGACGATCCGCCGACGGACCGCTTCCCGGGAGTCGCCCACCTGCTCGGACCACATCGACCTCATCTCCCCGTAGTTGCCGCGGGCACGCGCCGACGAGGAACGTGAGGCGAAGTCGTCTCCCATCACCGTGGCCACCGCCCCCTTGCCCGTCCGATAGTCGGTGAGGTTGACGAGGTCCCCCAGGATGACGATCTCCTCCCCGAGGGCGACGAGTCGGCGCAACGCCCCGGGGGAATCGTGGACATCGGAGACGAAGATCATCCCGCCTCGGATCGGGCCAAGGCATACCGAACCCAGAGCGCCGCCAGACACGCGGCGGCTGCGGCGATGACGAGCGCCATCTGCCAGGTGAGGCCCAACGGGGAGAACTCGGCAGACAGACCGGCCATCCCGAACCCGATGGCGGCGCCGACAGCGGTCTTCCCGGCAGGGCCGAGACGGGCGCCGGGGTCGCGCTCGGGTCGTCCCAGGTTCTCGGCGAAGACGGCGCCCAGCACGAGCACCAGGAGACCGATGATCCCCGCGCAGAGGACTACTGCGTACACCTTGACCACGTCGGCGCAGGGTAACCCGCCGGTATCAGGACACCCGGCGCTCGGCCGGGACCAGGCGGAGACGAGGCACGAGACCACCGTCGGCCAGGTTGGCCATGGCCTCGGCCTGGCTCTCGCTGAGGTCGACCGGGCCGTCCCCGAGGAGACATGTGACGACGCAGTCGTCGCATGCACTGGTGTCCCGCATCGCACATTGCCCGCAATCGATCAGCATCGTGACCTCCTGCTGACAACGTATCGGTCGCCTGGGACAGAAATCGGGGGTCGGACCCGGTTCTGTGAGTGTTTCTGTCCGGATTCCGGACAGAAACACTCACAGAACGGTTGGGACGATCAGTACCCGTTCTCGTCGAGCCACTCGCCGGCGATGACCGCGGGGTCTTCGCCGTCGATGTCGGCACGCTTGTTCATCTCGATGAGGGCTTCCTGCTCGATCTTCTCCGAGACCTCGTCGAGGAGGTTGGTGAGATCCTCGCCGTACTCGTCGACCACGGCCTGACGTATCGCCGGGACCAGGTTCTCCGCCGGCTGCAGACCCATGTCGTCCTCGAGGACGACCCAGCCCTTCTCGGCGATGACACCCTGGCTGCTGAAGAGCAGGGCGATGTCGACGTCGCCACCCTCCAGGGCGGCGATGGTGATCGGCCCGGCGGCGTCCAATGGCACGAACTCGGCGAACTCCAGCCCGTAGACGGTCTCCAGGCCCTGGAGGCAGAACTCGCGCTCGGGGCACTCCGGCGGACCGCCGAAGCGGAACTCCCCGGCCACGTGCTCCGAGGTCCGAGAGCGTGGTCAGACCGTTACCCGATGCAGTCTCCGCCGTCACGACGTAGGCGTTCTTGTCCTGGGCAGGACTGAAAGCGAGCAGAGTCACACCCAACTCCTCGAACAGACCCTTCGCCTCTTCCCACGTGGCCTGGGAGTCGGCGGTCGCGGTGCCGCCCAGGAACCCTGCGATCGTCCCCACGTACTCGGGGACCAGGTCGATCTCGCCTTCCTCGAGAGCCGGCTTGACCACCTCCCGGTTTCCCAGGTTCATGCTGCGCTCGACCGTGTAGTCGGCCCTCTCCAGGGCCTGCGCATAGATCTCGGCGACGATCACGGACTCGTTGAAGTTGAATGAGCTGACCGTGATCGGCTCACCATCGGTGCTGCCACCCGTTCCCCCACATGCCGAGGCCACCAGTGCCACGGCGAGGAACGCCCCGACAGCCCGTTTGCGGATTGGTTTCCGCATGGGTCTCTCCTTATCTAGACAAAAGGCCAGGTCTCACGTCCCAGCCAGGCACGTCAACCGTATGCATGGGGGCGAGATTCCCTAATCGTGGGCTGCGCGCATACCCTTCGGCGTCGAGAGTCGCTGCACGACGGTGAGGCCCACCTCGGCGACGACCGCGAGAAGCGCGACGAGAACCGCCCCGACGATGACCATCCCCTGGTTCTGCTGACTGAACCCGTCGACGATGAAACGGCCCAAACCACCCCAGGCGACCAAGGCCCCCAACGTCGCAGTGGCGATCACCTGAACGAAGGCGATGCGGAGCCCTTCCACCATCACTGGCGAGGCCAGGGGCACCTCGACCCGGCCCACCAACTGACCCTCGGTGAGCCCCATCCCGCCGTGCCGCCTCCACCGTCGCCGGCGCCACCCCTTGCACCCCGGCGATGGTGTTGGTGAAGACCGGTGGGGCGGCGAGGGCGATCAGCGCGACGAAGACCGGCCAGGGGCTGAGGACGCTCACCCCCAACTCGACCAGCACCATCACCGTGAGCACGAGGATCCCGAACGAGGGGATCGCCCTCCCGATGTTGACCACCGCACCGGCGATGTCGGCGCCGCGACGGCGATGGCCCAGCCACAACGCCAGGGGCAGGACCAGGATCACCGCCACCACCGTCGCCACCACCGAGATCCAGATGTGCTCCCAGAGCCGGGCCGGGATCGAGCCAGGCCCCGACCAGGTCTCCGGATCGCTCAGGAACTCGACGGCTTGATCCCAGATCATCCCCGACGCTCCCGGGCCCACGGAGTCAGCCAGCGCTGCAACAGGACGAAGGTGAAGTCGAGGATCGTGGCCAGCGCGACGGAGAGGACCAGGCCCACCAGGGTCTGGGTGATCTGGCGCGCCTGGAACCCGCGATAGATGAAGAAGCCATAGCCCCCGAGCCCGAGCACCACAGACACCGTCACGAGCCCCACGGTCGTGATGGTGGCGATCCTGATGCCGGCGATGATCACCGGCATCGCCAACGGCAGCTCCATCTTCCAGAACCGCGCCGACCGGGTATAGCCCATGCCGTCTGCCGCCTCGAGTGTCGATTCGGGCACACCGTCGACGCCGGCGACGAAGTTCCGCACCAGGATCAAGAGCGTGTAGGAGGTGAGGGCGATGATCGCGTTGGTGGCGTTCAAGCCGACCACCGGGATGAGGGCGGCGAACAAGGCGAGGGACGGGATCGTGTACAGGATCCCGGCGACCACGGTGATCGGCCCGTAGGACCTCCGCCAGCGAAGCACCAGTGCGGTGAGACCGAGCGAGATCAGGATGCCGATGGCCACCGGCACCAGGGTGAGGAACAGATGCTCCCACGTGCGATCGACGATCTGCGAGGCGTTGCGCCCGATCCACTCCCAGTCGATCACTGGGTGATCTCCTCGGCGATCGACTCGAGACCGACCATCCCCAGATAGCGGTTGTCGTCGGCGACCACCACCGCCACTCGGGCATGGCTGGTGACGACTGCGTCGATGGCCTCGCGCAGCGATGATTCCGGGCGCAGGGTCACCGCGAAGGGCTTCGCGGGAAGAGCGGCCAGAGGAGAACCGTCGAGCTCGGACTGATCCACCCAGCCGAGCAGAGTCTCCCCGTCCACCAACCCGATCCAGTCGACACCATGCGATTCCATGATCGATCGGGCCTCTTCGGAGGTCGCCGTGATGTCGACGACCGGTCCCCTGACCAGCTCCACCGCCGAGACGGGACGAAGCGCCAGCCGCTTGAGCCCGCGCTCACGCCCGAGGAAGTCGGCGACGAAGCGGTTGGCCGGCCCGGCGAGTATTGCCTCCGGTGTGTCGAACTGCTCGAGGATGCCCCCGACATTGAGGATCGCCACCTTGTCGCCGAGACGAAGCGCCTCGTCGATGTCGTGCGTGACGAAGACGACGGTCTTGCCCAGCCGGTCGTGGAGGTCGAGGAACTCGTCCTGGAGCCGTCCCCTCACGATCGGGTCCACCGCCCCGAACGGCTCGTCCATGAGCAGGACCGGAGGGTCGGCGGCGAGGGCACGCGCCACCCCGACACGTTGCTGCTGGCCCCCGGAGAGCTCCGACGGGTACCGCTCGAGCAGGTGGTCGTCGAGACCGACGGTGACCGCCAGCTCACGCACCCGCGACTCGATCCGGTCGTCTTCCCAGCCCAACAGCTCGGGAACCGTGGCGATGTTCTGGGCGATCGTGCGATGGGGGAAGAGACCGATCTGTTGGATCACGTACCCGATGGACCGGCGCAGCTGATGTGGTTCGACGCTCAGGGCGTCACGTCCGCCGACCTCGATGCGACCCGAGGTGGGCTCGATGATCCTGTTGATCATCTTCAGCGTGGTCGTCTTGCCACATCCCGGACGGCCCCACGAGGGTGACGAACTCACCGGCGGCGATGTCCAGCGACAGGTCGTCGACGGCCGGTGTGGGGGCACCGGGGAACACTTTGCTGACCCGGTCGAGACGGATCATGGGTTGGTCGGTCAAGCGGCTCTCCGTGTCGGGCTCGGCCGGGGAGACCCTAAAGGAATCTCAGCCGACCTCTCCGAGAAACTCGAGGACCCGGGTGAGGTATCCCTCGTAGTCGGTATCGAAGGACCCGACGTGTCCGGCCCCCTCGACCTGCCACAGCTCGACCAGATCGGGCTGGGCCTCGGCGAGGGCGATGCTCTGCTCGATCGGGATCGAGTCGTCCTCGGTGCCATGGATGGCCAGAACCGGCACCCGCAGTGACCGCTCCGACTTCTCGATGTAGTCGATGGCCTTCCAGTTGATGTCGATGCGCAGCGACGCGAAGAACTTGGCCACCCAGGTGATGGTGGGCGGCAGCGGGATCCCGAAGCCGAGATCCTCCTGGGTGCCCCGGTAGTCGATGGTGGATCCCATGTCGATGTTGGCCGAATCGGTGATCACGCCGGCGATGTCGTCGAAGTTGTGCCGGAAGACGTAGGACAGTGCGTGCGAGGCCCCGGTGCTGTACCCGGCGAAGACGATCTGTTGGGCCCCGTTGTCGCGGGCGAACTGGACCGCGCCGAGGATGTCCTCCCATTCGGTTACGCCGTACTGGAAGTAGCCGGAAGGATCCTGGGGCTGCCCCTCGTCGTTGCGATAGGTGATCGACAGCTGGGGATACCCGGCGGACTGGATGTCGGTGAAGAGCACGTCTGGCTCGGACGGGGTGTTGTTCAGCCCATGGATGTGGATCACCCAGGTCGTCCCCGGCGCCGGCAGATAGAAGGCGTCGAACTCGCCGATCTCGGACTGGTACGTCACCTCCGACACGGTGAAGTCGCCGGCAGGGGCGACGACGGGGGCGGGGGCAGGAGTGAAGCCCTCGTCGATGATGCGGCTGGAGAAGACCCATCCCGCACTCACATGGACGACGAGGAGGAGGGCGACCAGCCCCCAAAAGATGCCGCGGAACACGCTGCGAGATGACATGAGCGACAGATTCTGGCCGAAATCAGACGCGAGGCAACGACAAACCACCCACGAGGTGCTCCTCGTGATCCGTGACCGGGATGGGATCGGGCCCGAATGTCGGCTCCAGCTCCCGCGCCTGGTGGATGGTCTCGTCGACCCGAACCGACAACGCCTCCTCCATCACCGACGCCACCGGGTCTCCCCCGGCCCGAAGCAGACCTTCGCGTCTGACCAGGCCGATGAGCCGGCCCCCGTCGGCGACGGCGAGTGTGTTCTCGCGATGCATGCGGAGGGTGTCGTCCGCCTGACGGAGCGGGGCCACGTACACCGGGTCACCCATGAAGCGGAACACGCGGTCGGGAGCGCTGCGCACCACGACGACACCGGCCTGGGCGGTGCGGCGGAGCCGGGCGCCGGGACCGGTACGCGACCGATTGATCCAGGAGCCCCCGGGAGCGCCGAGGACGAGAAGAGCACCGTCGTCGAGGTCCTCGACGAGACGGGAGATGCCGTCGACGACGACCACGCGGCGGGAGAGGTCGGGAAGCTGAGCTCCGATCTGCTCGAGGATCTCGTGGGCCGAGTCGATCTCGTCGTCGCTTCGAGCGGCCGACAGCATCTCCGCCTCGACACCGAGGTGCGCGGCCATGCGAGCGGCGGTCTCGGCCGCCAAGGCCGAGTGCGGGCCACCGGCCACGGTGGCGACGACACTGGTGACCTTGTCGGCATCGAAGTCGACGGGGACGACGACGTTGATCAGGTCGAAGTCGGAGGGAAGGCGTTTGGTCACCAGGACATCGGCTCGCTCTGCGATGCAGCTCTCGGCGAGGTCACCCTGGATGCGGTCCACATCGGCGCCACCCAAGGCCTCGGCGAGCTCGAGACAGCCCTTGCCCCGGGTCCAGACCACCTTGAGGTCATCCCGCCGGGGTGCTCCGCCGTTCACCACGTCCCTGTGGCCGGTCCCTGGTGTGCAACCACGTCCGTCACCATAGACACCAACTCCATCTTCCGTAAGGGGAATCATTTTCGGCAGCATGCCGGGTCGGGATGACAAGAATCAGGTCCATGGATTTTCGAGACGTCCTCGCCAAACGCCGCATGGTCCGCAACTACACCGAGGAAGCGGTCGATCCGGCGAGTCTGCAGCGAGTCGCCGCCGCCGCCTTGAGGGCCCCGTCGGCAGGCAATAGCCAGGCGATCGCGGTGGTGGTGGTCACCGACCCCGAGACACGCACTGCCATCGCCTCACTCGCCGACGAGGAGGAATACATGGCAGCCGGGTTCGATCCCTGGATCTCGAGAGCGCCCGCCCATGTCGTCATCTCGGTGAGTGAAGCGGTCTATCGCGACCGATACTCGGAGCCCGACAAGCTGGGGCCCGATGGCGAGGTGATCGAGTGGCCGGTCCCCTACTGGTGGGTCGATGCCGGGGCGGCCATGATGTGCGTGCTGCTCGCCGCGGTCGACGAGGGCCTCGCCGCCGGCTTTCTCGGGGTCCATTCCGTCCCCGATCTGTCGGCTCTGCTCGGAGTCCCGGAGCGACTTCCACCCGATCGGGGTGGTGACCTTGGGGCATCCCGCACCCGATCGTCGCTCGGGGAGCCTCGACCGACCCACGAAGACCGCCGCCGAGGTGGTGTTCACCGATCGATGGGGCTAGTCCCCGGCCGGGGAGCATCCGCTCCAAGGACTCCATGGCCCGGGCACGGTCGATCTCCCGTACCAGGACCCTCACGCCACGCACCGTGATCAGCGTGGGCGCGGTCGCCCCGAGATCGTCGGACTGGACCAGAGAGTCGATGCCGTCACTCTCCAGGCGCGCCTTGACCAGTTGAGCCTCGGTCAGGCTGTTGTAGGTTCCGAGGGCGACCAGTTCCATCGGGGAGAGGATAAGTCCCCGGTGCGATACTCATCACGTGGCCCCTGACATCACCTCGCCGGCCAACGAGCGGATCAAGTGGCTGGTTCGTCTGCGTGAGCGCAGGCATCGGGACGCCGAAGGGGTGTTCGTCGTGGAGGGACCCAGGCTCTATCAGCGGGCGCTGGACGCCGGTCTGTCACCGTCGGTCACGTTCGTCACCGAGACGTGGAACGGGACGGTGGGCGAGGTGATCACCGTCGCCCCCGACGTCCTCGACCGCGCCTCCTACCGGCAGACCTCCGAAGGGTGTGATCGCGGTGTTCCCCCAGTTCGCCACCGGGCTGTCGCCTGCTGGCCGTGTCGGCGACGCCACTCGTCCTGGTCGCCGAGGACATCGAGAAGCCCGGGAACCTCGGGGCGATGATGCGCACCGCCTCCGCGGCAGGCGCCGACGCTGTCGTCATAGTCGGGGGCACTGTCGACCCGTTCAACCCGAACGCAGTCCGTGCCTCGACCGGGGCCTTGTTCTCGGTTCCACTGACGTGTACGTCCTGGGACGAGCTCGGCCCTTGGTTGAGCGAGCGTGGGATCGCGGTGCTCGCCCTCGACCCAAAGGCGACCACGACGAGTCTGGGACACCGATCTCTCCGGGTCGGTGGCCGTCGTCATCGGGGCGGAGGCGACCGGTCTCTCGGAGCGAGCCACGAACCTGGCGCAGCGGCGGCTCTCGATACCTCAGACCGATCATGGAGTCGACTCCTTGAACGCATCTGTGGCGGCGGCCGTGGTCATGTTCGAAGCGGTGAGACAGCGCTCGACCTGATGGTCGCCGGGTGGGAAGGCGTAGGCTCCGCCAGGGTGAGATGAGCACCACGGCCGGCACGTCTGAGGCATCCTTTCGGGTGAGTTCCAGGGACGGCACGGCGATCGCCGTCTGGGTCGGCGGAGCAGGCCCGCCGATCGTCCTCGTCCACGGATCCTTCACCGACCACACCGCGTGGGCGGCAACGCTGCCCGAGTTGCGTCGGCACTTCTCGACCTATGCCGTCGATCGGCGTGGATACGGGGCGAGCGGTGATGGCGAGGGCTACGGCATCGCCCGGGAGTTCGAAGACCTGGCCGAGGTGGTCGCATCGGTCGCCGAGCGGTCAGAGGCGCTGGTGACCGTCTGGGGCCATTCCTTCGGCGCCAACTGCGCCATGGGCGGAGCTGCCCTGAGCTCGTATCGGGCCACCTCGTCCTCTACGAGCCGAGTCTTGGGTCTGAGTTACCCACCGGGAGCGATCGACGCCGCACATGAAGCCCTGCGTCGAGGTGACAACGAGGGCGTCGTGCAATGTCTGCTGTTCGACATCCTCGAAATGACCGACGAGGACGTCACGGCAATCAAGACAGGGCCGCGTTGGCCATTGATCCTCGACGGTGCTCGAACCGTGGTCCGGGAGGCGCGAGTCGAGCAGGGCTGGGTCTACGAGTCTGGCCAGTTCGAGACCATCACAGCCCCCACTCTCTTCATCTCCGGAAACGACAGCACTGACTCGGTCATGGCGGCGACCAAGCGCGCCGCCGCTGCCATCCCCGGATCGCGGATCCAGGTCCTCGACGGCCACGGGCACTTCGCCCATCGCACCCACCCGGGTCTGGTCGTCGATTTGATCAGGGACTTCGTGAGCTCGACCTAGATCGTGGAGCTCAGGTGGGTGGTGGACGGCCCTGTTGACGGGAGACCAGAATCGATCCGATCACCAGGCCGATGGCCGCCGGGATCACAGCGAGACCGAGACTGAACATGAATAGAACCGAAGATGCCGCCACCACGACTGTTCCCAGCCACATGACGGTCGAATCTCCCTTGAAGGCCCCCCATACCGAGATCAGACAGCCGAGACTCGGCACCACACCAGCCGGATTGATCCCGCCAGACCCGTAGAACAGCGCAACAGCGACCACCCAGACCAACGCCAGCACCGAGACTGCAATGGCAAGTTTCTGGTCACGACTGCGCATCAGGGAACTCGGTCTCTTTGACGACCTGACCCGAACGGTCGTAGGTGCGCCAGGTCCCGACCTGCTTCCCCCGGTCGAACTCACCGCTACGCATCAGACTCCCATCGCGACGGTAGAACTCCCACTTCCCGTGCATCGCCCCGGCGAGTTGGAAGCCGCGGTGCTTCGGGCCTCCGTTGTCATAGTCGGCGTTGTCGGTCTCGACCCGCGGCATCACTGGAAGTGTGGCAGCGTTTCGGGAACACGTTGACATCGAACATATGTTCGAGTTAGCCTGGTGCCGATGGGGTCACGGGCCGACCAGATCGCCTTTCAGCCGAGCTTCGACGACCTGTCGACACCCCTCTTCGACGTCACTTTCTGTGTCCTCGACCTGGAGACGACCGGAGGATCCCCTGCCACTTGTGCCATCACCGAGATCGGTGCGGTGAAGTATCGGTCGGGTGATCTCCTCGGGACGTTCCAGACTTTGGTGGACCCGGGTCTGCCCATCCCGCCCTCGATCACGATATTGACCGGCATCACCCATGCCATGGTCGTCGATGCCCCAGACATCGCAGTGGCCCTTCCCTCGTTCCTGGAGTTCATCGGCGATGCGGTGATCGTGGGGCACAACGTGCGATTCGATCTGTCGTTCCTCGATGCCGCGGCCACGCGGCTCGGCTACGGACGGCTCCCCAACAGGTCGACTGACACCGCGGGGCTGGCGCGGCAGACTGGTCCGCACCGAGGTGCGCAACTTGCGGCTTCACACCCTCGCCGCCCACTTCCGCAGCCCGACCACTCCCAACCACCGTGCCCTGGAGGACGCCAGAGCCACTGCCCACGTCTTCCATGCCTTGCTGGAGCGAGCCGGTTCGCTGGGTGTGACCAATCTCGACGACTTGCTCCAGATGCCGACCGCCAAGGGCAGCTCGCACTACGCCAAGATCAAGCTCACCGAAGACCTCCCCCGTCGCCCCGGTGTCTACATCTTCAAGGACCGCAACGGGGCTCCCATCTACATCGGGAAGGCCTCCAACCTGAGGGCACGGGTCCGTCAGTACTTCTACGGCGACACTCGCCGGTCGGTGTCCTACATCATGAAGGAGCTCGACACCATCGAGCATCAGGTGTGCGCGAGTGTCCTCGAGGCCGAGATCACCGAGGTGCGCCTGATCCACGCCCATCGCCCTCGCCACAACCGCAGGTCCCGACCCCCCAAGACCTCCCACTTCGTCAAGCTCACCAACGAGCGCTTCCCCCGTCTCTCCGTGGTGCGAACACTCCGGGACGATGGTCTCGCCCATCTCGGCCCCTTTCGGTCCAAGAAGGCTGCCGACTGAGGTCGTCGCCGCCATCTGGGACTCGCTCCCCATCCGTCGTTGCCGCACCCCCGCCGGGTCCCGCACCGGAAAATGCGCCGCAGCCCAGATGGGGAGGGCGAACTGCCCCTGTGACGGCAGTCTCGACGAAGAGGCGTACGCCTCGGTCGTCGCCCAGCTGATCGACGCGGTCGAAGGTCGCCCCGCAGCCATGCTGCGATCGGCTCGCCGAGCGCATGGCGCGTCTCTCCAACGAGCAGCGTTACGAAGAGGCGGCATGGGCCCGGGATCGTCACGACTCGTTGGCGACGGCCCTACGCCGCCGCTGGGAGTGGGCGGCCCTGGCCGGTGCCGGTTGGATGGAGCTCGAGCACGCCGACGGCACCGTCGCGGTCATCGACCACGGGTGCCTGGTGGAGACCCGTGCCGGTGGTGAGCAAGTTGCATTGGGGGTCTCCGACCGTGCCACTGTGCCGTTCACGGAGGTCCCGGCTTCGGTAGAAGCTTCCGAGGAGGCGGCGATCATCTGGAGGTGGATACAGGCCAACCAGGTGCGCGTCGTCGAATGCACCGGGGTGTTCGCCCACCCCATCGAGCACGTGGAGCGGCTCACCGCCAGACGCGAGGCGGCATAAGCCGAACCACGTCTCGGTTCATATCGGCGGAGTGACCCGGAAACCGCATCTTCTTCGTCGTAGTCGCCAGTCTCGGCCTGGCTCTCGCCGGGTGTGGCGAGGCCGAAAGCGACGCAGGCTCCCCTGTCCCGGACATCCCGGTCACGGATGCCGAGACGTTCGTCGCCCATCTGGAGCAGCTCGACCGGCCGGCCGTCGTCAACGTCTGGGCTTCGTGGTGCCTGCCGTGCCGATCGGAGGCCCCCTTGCTCGACGAGGCTCACGCTGTCTACGGCGATCAGATCGAATTCATCGGTATCGACGTCGCCGATGACCAGACCGACGCCAAGGCGTTCCTCGCCGAGTTCGGTCTCGATGGTTTCGACCACTTCTTCGACCGGGACCGCTCCGTGCCCAACCACTATGCGGGATACGGCACCCCGATCACGTTCTTCTTCGCTCCCGGCGGCGATCTCGTGCGCACCCACAACGGGGTCATCGACGAGCGAACCCTCGCCCTGGAGATCGACGAGTTGTTGGCCCTGGCTCCCTGAGTGGAGTTCACCCTGCTGTGGGCGGTGTTGACCGCGGCGGTCTTCGCCTGGGGCGGGCTGCACATCTGGGACGATCGGATCCCCAGCGATGCGGGCGACCGTCTGCTCGTGGCCTCCTTGCTGGCGCTGATCGCCGGGCGGATCACGGCGATGCTCGTCTCGGGAGTCAACCCTCTGACCCATCCGGCCGACATGATCGTCCTGCGAGCCGGGGTCGACACTGCGGCCGCCTCTCTGGTCTTCATCGTCTCCCTTGCCTGGACCACCCGCCACCTGACCGGTGCGTTGGACGCGTTGGCCCCCGCGGTTCTCGCCGGCCTCGCCGGATGGCACTCCGGATGTCTCTGGAGGGGGGCCTGTCTCGGCAGCCCTTCCGAACTGCCCTGGGCGTGGTCCCAGGATGGGAGCCTCGTCACCCGGCACCCGGTCGAGATCTACGCCGCCGTGGCTCTCATCGTCGCCGCCTGGCTGGTCGGCCGTCTGGGTTGGCGGCCCTACCTCCGGGCGGGAGTGGCCGTGGCTCTCGCCGCCGCCATCCGTTGGGCCACCGAACCGCTGCGGCCGAGTCTGGGGGGTGGTCCTTGGGGTTGGTATCTCGCCGGCATCGTCCTCGGAGCCCTGATCGTGGCGGTGGGGCCCCTTCTCCACGACCCGGCCGAGACGACCCCGACTTGAGCAGTGCCCGGGCCGGCATGAGACTCCGCCCATGGATCCCATCGTCGAGATGCGGGATGCGGGCGTGTCTCTTGGGGGTCGGCCGCGTCCTCACCGGGGTCGACCTCGTGCTCGAGCCTGGCCGCGCCCTCGGTGTCGCCGGGCCCAATGGCTCGGGCAAGACCACTCTCGTCCGAGCCCTCGCCACGCTGACCCCACTCGACCGAGGCACATACCGCCTGTTCGGCACCGACACGACGGACGGTCCCGTGACCCGGATCAGGCCACTGATCGGGCTCATCGGGCATCAGCCTGCGTTGATACCGGAGCTCACCCTCACCGAGAACCTCGAGCATGTCGCACGGCTCGCCGGTGTCGACACGACGCGGGTTCCCCGCGCCCTCGACGTGGTCGGTCTCGGCGGGGCCGCCGATCTCACGGGCTGTCGCCTGCTCGTTCGGCATGCAGCGACGTGTCGAGATCGCCCATCTGTTGTTGACCAGACCGCGTCTCCTCCTCTTGGACGAGGCAGCGTCGGGTCTGGACGAGCTCGGCGCGTGAGCTGATCGCCGCTCTGATCGCGTCGGCGCTCGCCCGGGAAGGGTGCGCACTCGTCGTCTCCCACGACCGCGCCCAGCTCGGTGACCTGTGCGATCAGGTGCTGACACTGGAACAGGGTCGACTGGTCGCCACATGAGCTTCTGGCGCCAGGCCCTGGAGATCGCCCGCGTCGACCTCATCGTCGAGCGCCGGGTCGGCGACACGGTGCGGATCATCCTCCCGTTCGCTGTGGTGGCGGTGATGGTGTTCCCGCTCGCCTTGGGGATCCAGATGGAGACGATCTCCACGATCGGCCTCGGCATCTTCTGGGCACTCGGGATCCTCTTCGGGATGCAGGTGGCACTCCGTCAGTCTGCCGCCGACACCAGGGAGCGACGCGACCTGCAGGCCCTGCTCGGCGTCGACCCGGCCGCGAGATTCGTTGGCCGGACCCTCTCCGGGGCGTTGCTGATGGTCGGGTTCCTCTTCCTGCTGCTCGTGGCCGTGCTGGTCTTGTTCGATCCCGACGTGCCCGAGGGGGGATGGCCGGTCATCGCTCTGGCCACATTGCTGGTTGGAGTGGGGCTCACCGAGCTGGGGACCCTCGCCGGTGAGGTCACCTCGGGTTTGCGAAGCCGATCCGCCCTGGCCTCGCTGATCGTCGCCCCGCTGGCCCTACCGCTGGTCATCGGCGCGGCCGAGTCGGTTCAGGCACTACAGCGTGACACCGGTATCCTCGTCTGGATACTGCTGCTGATCACCAGCGACCTCGCCCTGGCAGTGGCCGGGGTGGCGCTGGCGAGACCACTCGAGGAAGCGACGAGATGACAAAAGTGAGAGTGCTCATGCTGCTGGCGGGCGTGGCAGTGGGCATCGGCCTCTGGTTCGCACTCACCGCACCCTCTCGACGCGCTCCAAGGCGAGTACAGCCGTCTCCTCGGGATCCACCCCCCTGCGATGTGGGTTGCCTTCCTCGCGTTCGGCGTCACTGCCTTCGGCTCGGTGATGTGGCTGGTCACCAAACGCGAGCGATGGGATCGCCTCGCCGCCGCCTCGGTCGAGGTCGGCGTGATCTTCACCGCGATCGGTCTCTTCACCGGCATGGTCTGGGGTCAAGCCGTGTGGGGCACGCCCTGGGACTGGCAGGACCCCCGTCTGATGAGCACCGCGGTCATGTTCTTCGTCTACCTCGGGTACATCGCCTTGCGCAACGCCATCGACGACCCGGTCGCCCGGGCCCGCCGGTCGGCGATATTGGGGGCGATCGCGGTGGTGCAGGTCCCGCTGGTCTATTTCTCGGTGAATCTGTTCCGCACCCTGCACCAGACCCAGTCGATGCGTCCCGATGGGTCCACGATGCCCGACGAGATGCTCGTGGCCATGTTGGTGAACGTGGCCGCCTTCACCCTCCTCTACGTCGCCCTGCTCGTCGCCCGGATCGACGTGGCCAAGGTCGAGGCGGCTGCAGACCCACAGACCACCTCTCGCCGGCGAGGCGGTGCGGCCCCCGCGTCTCAACGAGGTCGAGGATGTCTGACACCGTCATCGTCGCCGGGACCTACCTCATCTCCTACGGGCTCATCCTGGGCTATGCCATCTACCTCCATCTCCGGAGGAGACGGGCCGGCGGCTGAGCGATGGGCCAGCGCCAGTTCGTCCTGTTCGGCATCGGTGGGATCGTCGCCCTGGTCGTGGCGATCACGGTCGTCGGGCTGAACGACAACCTCACCTACTACCTCTACCCCAACGAGGCGGTCTCGTCCCGGGCCGAGTTCCCCGACGGGGAGCGTTTCCGCCTCGCCGGACAGGTAGTGAGTGGGTCGCTCGCCGAAGAGGGTGACGACCTGGTCTTCGAGGTGACCGACGGGTCGGCGACCATCCCGGTGATCCTGCTCAACACCCCTCCCCCACTCTTCAACGAGGAGGTGCCGGTGCTGCTCGAGGGCTACTGGAGCGGGGAGTCGTTCACCGCCGAGAGTGCGCTGATCCGGCATGACGAGAACTACGAGGTCCCCGCCGAGGGGAACTACGAGGAGGGCTGATGCTCGCCGCCCTGGGCTCGGCCGGAATGATCGTGGCCCTGGTCGGGGCGGTCCTGTTGGTGACTCGCGGCATCGCCACTGCCCGCTCCGACACCGGGCGGAATCTCGCCGGGGCCGCCCAACTCCTCCTCGGAGGAGCGGTGGTCGCGATGGGAGCG
This sequence comes from uncultured bacterium, assembly GCA_963751005.1. Taxonomy (GTDB): domain Bacteria; phylum Actinomycetota; class Acidimicrobiia; order Spongiisociales; family ZC4RG35; genus JANQRA01. The sequence continues at coordinate 1,427,156 of CAVVSY010000004.1, read as the reverse complement.
ATGGTCCTCGCCCTCCTCACCGACGACTTCTCCCTCGTCTACACCGCCAACAACCATGCCCGGGAGACACCGTTTCCCTTCGATGTCGCCACCGCATGGGCGGCGCTCGAGGGTTCGATAGTCCTGTGGGGCCTCGTCCTCGCCGTCTACACCTGGTTCGTGTTCACCCGCTATCGGCGCTCGCCCGATCGGCTGGGAGCGGCGGCGCTGGCGGTCATGGGGGGCGTGGCCATCTTCTTCTTCGGGTTGATGGTCACGGTCGCGAACCCGTTCGAGGTGTGTGTGTCCGCCGCCGAAGTCGGTTGTCTCCAGTCGAGCCCCTGGCCGTTCGCCGCCGGCGACATTCCCGCCAACGGTCCCGGTCCCAACCCCCTTCTGCAGAACCACTTCATGATGGCCATCCACCCGCCCATCCTCTACCTCGGGTACGTGGGGATGACCGTGCCCTTCGCCTACGCGATCGGCGCCATGGCCCTCGGTGTGGTCGGCCCGGAGTGGCTGCGTCGCAGCCATCGCTCCACCCTGGTCGCCTGGTCGTTCCTCACCCTCGGGATCCTCCTCGGCGGATGGTGGGCCTACGAGGTCCTCTCCTGGGGCGGGTACTGGGCCTGGGACCCTGTCGAGAACGCCTCCCTCATGCCGTGGCTGGTGGCCACCGCCTTCCTCCATTCCGGGATCGTCCAGCAACGAAGGGGGATGCTCCAGGCGTGGAACCTCGTCCTCGTCATCAGCGCTTTCTCCCTCACCATCCTGGGGACCTTCCTCACCCGATCGGGGACGATCAACTCCGTCCACTCCTTCACCCAGTCGGCGATCGGGCCGGCACTGCTCGGATTCCTGGTGCTGGTCCTGGCGGGCTCGTTCACGCTCTTCGCCACCAGGTCGGACCTGGTGGCATCGTCGCCCCGCATCGAGAGCATGGTCTCCCGCGAGGGGACGTTCCTGGTGAACAACCTCCTCCTCACCGTCTTCGCCTTCATCGTCCTCATCGGAACCACCTACCCGCTCGTGCTCGAAGCCTTCACCGGCACCCAGGTCGGAGTGGGCGAGCCGTTCTTCAACCGTCTCGCGGTCCCGTTGTCGTTCCTGCTCCTCCTGGTGATGGGGTTCGGGCCGGTCACACCCTGGCGAACCACCGAGCCGGGCCTGCTCTGGCGACGCACCCGCACTCCGATCGTTCTCGGGCTCGGCGTCGGGTTGCTGACCGCCCTCACCGTGTCCCGCAACGGCTGGGTGGTCCTCGCCGTCACGCTGGGGACGTTCGTGGTGGCGACGATGATCGGTCTTCTCTTCGAGCAAGCGGGACGTCGCTCCGCCAAGAACGGGGAGAGCCTGCCGACCGCGGTGCGGACAGTGGTGACGGGGGACGGTGCCTTCTGGGCGGGCCAGCTCAGCCATGTCGGTGTCGTGCTCATCTCCATCGGGATCGCCTTCGCCGCCAACCTCGGTGCGCATGCCCAGGTCGAGCTCGCCCCGGGTGAGTCGACCAGCTTCGAGGGCTACACGGTCACCTTCGATGCCCCGTTCCGACGGGTCACCGAGGCCAAGACCACCGTGGGGGCCCGTCTCGTCGTCACCCGTGACGGGGCCCAGGTCGCGCATTCTCGAGCCGGCCGCCAACTTCTTCGGCAGCGAGCATCCGGTGTGAGCACGCCCGACGTGCTCCACAGCCCCTCGCGGAGACTTCTATGTGACGCTCCTGGGCATCCCGGAGACCGGCGGCGCCACGTTCACCTTCGACACCTCACCCATGATCTGGGTGCTGTGGGTAGGTGGGATCACCGCTTCTGCCGGGGGATTCCTCGCCATGGTGGCGCGACGTCGGGAACGGGCGGGGATCGAAGACCGTCAAACGGTCGATGTCTGAACGCCTTCGCAATCTGGTGACGATCGGCGTGATCGCCGTCCTGGCCGTCGTGCTGGGCACCCTGGTCGTCACCGCCCCGAGTGCGACCGACCGGGTCGAGGCGATCGGCGGGCGCATCAAGTGCCCGGTTTGCCAGGGTGAGTCGATCGCCAACTCGCCGTCGCCGATGGCACGGGACATGATGGACCTGGTCGCCGAGCGAGTCGCCGATGGCAGCACCGACGAGGCCATCATCGACGAGCTCCTCGCTTCCTACAGCGGTGCCGTGCTCCTGGATCCCCCGGCTGAGCGGGGCGACGCTCCCCCTGTGGCTCGCTCCTCTCTTCGCCGTCTCCGCAGGTGTGATCGTGATCGTGTGGTGGCGTCGGCACCCGCGACCCGAGACCAGCGAGACCACCCCCGGCCCGGACGGGGGCCGGCGTCTGGCTCCCCTGCTCCTGCTCGGTGTCGCGTTCGCCGCGGTCGTGGTCGTGGCCGGCTTCTTCCTCCAGGAACGCGGCGACACCACCTCCGGTGTCGCCGATCTCGCCGGACAGGACCTCGACGATGTGTCCAACGAGACGATGGAGGCCGTGATCGACGGCCAACGCCGACCATCCTCAGGTCGACGGGATGCGGCTGGCCCTGGCGGAGCGCTACTTCGAAGCCGGCGACTACCAGTCGGCGTTCCCCCACTATCTCGCCGTCGCCGAATCGGCGAACTCCACCGACGACCAGGCCGTCACAGCCCTGATCCGTCTCGGGTGGATGGCCTGGGATGGAAATGCCGAGGCCGAGGCGGCGCTCGGCCTGTTCGACCAAGCCCTCGACATCGACCCCTTGTCGACGACCGCCCTCTACCTCAAAGGTCAGGTCCTGTGGTGCGGTCATGGGTGACGGTGACGCCGCCGCCGACCTCTTCACCGAGGTCCTCGCCGACCCCGAGCTACCGGCGGAGTCGAGGGCGACGGTCAACGCCGACCTCGAAGCCATCACGGCGGGGAGGGCCTGCGCGTGAGCGGACGGGCACTGCGCTGGGTCGGATACGGGGTGGCGCTCCTCGCGGTGGCCTTCGCCGTGGTGCTCGCTTCGAGATTCGGATCCGACCCCGGACTGGTCGACTCGCCGCTGCTGGGCGAGCCGGCACCGCGGATTCGAGCTGCCTCCGCTCGAGGGTGGCGACCCGGTCTCGCTCGAATCCCTGACCGGGGACATCGTGTTGGTGAACTTCTTCGCCTCGTGGTGTCTCGAGTGCCGGGAGGAGCACGCCGCTCTCACGGCCACCGCAGACGCCTTCGCCGACGAAGGAGTGACCCTGGTCCAGATCGCCTACCAGGAGAGCCCACCGGCCTCCATCGAGTACCTCGACGTGGCAGGGCGTTCGGAAGCAGCGCTCTACCTGGCCGATCCGGGGAGCCGGACCGCGATCGCCTATGGGGTGTTCGGCATCCCCGAGACCTTCTTCATCGATGAGGAGGGCACGGTTGTGGGCAAGATCATCGGCGAAGCCGACGCGTTCACCCTCGGTGCGACCATCGACGCCATCAAACGTGGCGAGTCGCCCGGTCAGAGTGTCACCGGCAACACCCAGCAGGCCCCTGATGGCTGATCGCCCGGGCCGACTCGGGCCTCATTCCCCGATGACGGCATTACCGTTCAGTCGATGGGCTTCTTCGCCTGGTTCCTCATCGTGTCTCTCGCCGAGATGGCGACCTTCTTCTGGGTCCAGTCCCAGATCGGGCTGGGCTGGGCCCTCGCCCTGGCCGTCTTCACCGCCGTACTCGGCTCCTACCTGGTGCGCCGCACCGGGGTATCCGTCTTCTCCCGGGTTCGCGACAAGCTCGATCGGGGGCAGATCCCGGGTCGTGAGCTCGGCGACGGGGCGGCGGTGCTGGTCGCCGGCGCCTTCCTGATCTCCCCCGGGTTCATCACCGACCTCCTCGGCTTCCTCCTGCTCGTGCCGGCCGTGCGGCGCATCGTCTACGACCGGGTGTCGCGTCGCTTCGGCGGGACGGTGCGCGTGTTCAGCAGCCATGCCACCCGTGGCGGTGCCGATCGTCTCGAGGGCGAGGACATCATCGAGGTCGAGAGTTGGGAGTGAGGACACTCACGACTGGTCGATGACGGATACCGACACCTCAGGGAAGCTCACCGAGTCGAGCGAAGCCGACCCGGTCCCGAGGAGGAACACGTCGAAGAAGCCGAGCAGGTAGTTGTCGACGATTGGCACCACCCGCCCCGCAGGGATCGGGCCCTTCAGACCCATCCGCTCTGCAAGAGGCGAGACCAGCGGCGTCATCGTGAAGTCGTTCTCGGTGGATCCCTCCACCGTCAGCAGATAGGTCACCGACGATCCCCGCCCGGCGATTCCCAGCAACAAGGCGTCGTTCTGTGTCTCCACCCACTCGTCGGAGCGCATGTACAGCGCGGGACGGGACATGGTGAGCTGGAGGTCGCTCTCCAGCAGCGGCTCTACCCAGGGGTCGAGCCCGAGCACGGCGTCGCAACGCTCGTCCTCGAGACAGGTCTTGACCGCGGCACCGCCCCCCGCCGTGTGCCCATAGATGCCGATGCGATTGGAATCGACGCTTCCGGCGAGTGACGCAAAAGCTCCCGCTGCACCTTCGTCGAGCTCGTCGAGGACCGTGACCAGATCGGCGGCCATCGTCGCCACGAGGGCCGTCGCCGATTCCTGGTATGTCGACCGCGTCCACCGTGGCCGGGTCGGGAAGGGCGGTCGGGTCCTGATAGGCCACGTCACCATCGGCGAGGACCGTGGCGGCGGCGAGATAGGTGTGGTCCGGTGCGATGACGATGTAGCCGTTGGAGGCGAGATGCTCCGCCTGGTTGACGGCGATGGTTCGCACGCCTTGCCAGCCGTGGCTGAACACGATGACGGGAAAGCTGCCCGGGGCGATGGGTGCGTCGATCACGGCGTGGGAGAGGCTGTATCGGGTGTGTCCGAGGAACCAGGACGGCATGCCGATGTTGCGCGAGATCGCCGGCGCCACCACCTCCCAGTCGAGACTCCAGACGGCGCGCTCACCCTCCTGGTCGGGCGCCGCCGGGTACCAGACCTGCGCGGTCAGCTCCCGCGGCCCTCCTGGTCGCTCACCGTAGGGCTCGTCCCGGGCACGGTCGATCAGGTCGACAGTCATCGTCCCGATCCCTTCCGGGCCCGAGGGGGCCGGGATCTCCGGGACCGGCAAGGCGACCGGCAAGAAGGCGGCGAACACGAGGCCAACGGTCCCCAGAATCCCACGGACCAGCCGAGACGACCACTCGAGCCGGCGCTCGAGGAAGAAGACGTCGCCGGCGGCGAGACCCACGGCTACCAGGTAGAGCGGGATCATCTGCCATCGAAAGCCCTCGAGTTGGATCTGGGCGAGCAGCGCCACCGAGATCGTGGCGGCGACGATCCCCCGGCGCGGCCTGGAGCCGAAGACCACGGGCCATCCCACGGCGAACAGCGCGGCGAAGGCGAGAATCGTTTCGAAGCGTCTCAAGACCGTCGGCTGAGATTAAGGACGGCGACCGGCTAGCCGGTGCCGCTGCGGGTCAGAGCCCGACCCTGGAGATCCTCGTCCCCTGATGAAAGGCCATCTTCCACTCACCGTCCGCACGGATCCACACCGAGCTCCGTCGCGCCTCCTGACCCGATTGCCCAACCGTGCGATAGGTGACGAGGGCGGTGTCCGAGGACAGCTGTCTCACCGCAAAGTCACGGATCACCACTTCGGCATGCCGTTCTCCCTTGAGCATGTCGAGGAGGACGCGCTTGTTGTAGACCCGACCGGTGCTGCCGAACTCGAGGAAATCGTCGTGCAGCAGGTCGCGCACCCGAACCGGATCAGCACGCACATCGGGGTCGAGCAGTTCCATCTCCTTGCTGCGGAGCACGTGAAACCATGGGTGTTGCCTGGTGTGGTGTCTGGGGATGCCGGTCATCGGCTTCCGACAGGTTAGAGGCCTCGGATCAGCCGGAAAGAGCGATCAGCCCGTCAAGTGCTGCGCGAAGCTCTGCTTCGCTGCGAACACCGTCCCACGCCTCCACCACCGTGCGGTCGGCGGCGATGAGAACCGTCACCGGCTGATAAGGCACCCCGTAGAGGGCGAAGATCTCCTCTTCGGCGTCCAGACCCCACATCACAGAGCCTGACTGGAAGAGCTCATCGGCCCGTGCCTCGGTGAGCTCGAAGGTCGATTTCCAGGCCGGGGCGACGAAGTCGACCCGGTCTGCATACTCAGCCGCCAGGCTGTCGACGACGGGCAACTCCCGTCGACAGGTGGGTCACCATTCCGCCCAGAACACCATGTACACCGGTTTGGCGCCATCGGCGAGGTGAAAGGTCCCGCCGTCGCCCAAGGCGAGGGTGAAGTCCGGCGCAACCGGCCGGTCCGAAGTCGTCCCCGTGGTGCCGGGAGCCGAGGTGGAACCGGTGTCAGGGAGTGTGGTCGTCGCCGTTGCCCCGGTTGTGGGGGCGCCCGGGTCGGCGGGGGCGCTGGAGTCGACGGTCGCCGGGTCCGAGCAGGCGGACAGGACCATCGCTGCCAAGGCCAGGGAGAAGAGGAGTCGTCGCACCGGGGCTCACGCTAGAGCGGGTCGGGTTCAGCGGAGGTAAATCCGGCTTGGCACTGGATAGCGGTCGATGTTTGTACAATCGGCAACCCGTGCCCGAACCGACCTTGTACTTCGCCTACGGATCACTGCTCGATCCGGACCGGATCGCGAGGGTGGCCCCGGGGGCCAAATTCCTCTTCACGGCCCACTATCCGGAGACCAGGCTCGATTTCGCCCACTCGCCGAACGACGGCGCCGTGCCCACTCTGATCAAGGAGAGCGGTCACACCGTGTGGGGCGGGGTCTTCGAGATCCCCTCCGAGTCGGTGGCTTCGCTGATCGCCGCCGAGAAGGCCGAAGGGCGTGAGCCCGGGTTCGACTTGAAGGCCGTCGATCGGGAAGGCAACAAGTACGACTGTCTCGCCTTCGTCACCATCGGCGAGCCCAACGGCGACAGCCGCCCCAGCCCGGAGTACCTGGAGGCGATGGTGAGCGGCGCCCGTCACTGGAGTCTCCCCGCGGGGTGGGTGATGGGTCTCGAGGATCTCGCCGAGGATCCTCTCTTCTCATGAAGTGAGGGGCCCGTAGGCCCCTCTCTCCAATGCTCCATGGTCATCTTCAGGTTATTCGTCGCTGACGGCGAACAGCCGGTAGAGGCCAAATGCGACCACGGCGCCGATCAGCGGTGCGTAGATGTACAGCCAGAGACCTGACCCGATGGCATCACCCACTGCGGCCGGTCCGAACGACCGAGCCGGGTTCACCGACGCTCCCGAGAACGGGATGCCGGCGAGGTGCACCCCAACCAGAGTCAGTGCTATCGCCGCCGGTGCGTGATTGGACCCCCGCTTGGTCACGGCCAGGATCAGCCAGACGAACACCGTGGTCAGCACGATCTCCGTCACCAGACCCGTGGTGTAGTCGCTGTAGGTCGTGGCGGTGCTCGCCACCACTTCCCGGCTCTGGGATACACCGAGCACGATCAGCGAGCCCATCGTCGCCCCGGCGAATTGAGCTACCCAATAGCCGATGGCGTCGCTGAGGGAGATGCGTCCGTCGAGAAGCATCGCCAGGGTCACCGCCGGGTTGAAATGGGCGCCCGACACATGCCCTACGGCCCAGATGCCGGCGAGGAGCGCCAGACCGAAGGCGAAACCGATCGCCAGGATCTCAGCAGCCCCGGTTGCACCTCCGACCGCAAGGATGCCCATGGAGCCCAGACCCACGAGGATCAGGGTTCCCATCAGCTCTGCGAGGTACTTGTTGATCACCAATTCGTCCTCCTAGTGTGAGTCCGGGAGATCTGACCCCGGGCCGTTCCCGAAGGTTTCGCCGATCAGGCTATTTCCGGATACCGGTGATCCACGGATTTGAATTCGGGCCGGCCCGTGCCAAGATCGCCACGTGCTGGCAGCCCTCAACTTCGGTGCGGTGATGCTCGGTGTCGCCGCCGGCGCCCTCTCCGCATCGATTCTCGCCCTGGCGCTGAGCGGGCTCCTCACCATCGCCGGCGTCGAGGGCGGGGCGGACATCGGTCTGGTCGTCGGGATCCTCACCGCGCTGGCCACGGGTGGGTGGGTCGCCGGGTCACGGGCCCGTCATTCCCACCGTTTCCACGGGATGGTCACCGGTCTGGTGCTGGCATTTCGTGATCCTGGTGATCGCCCGTCTCGGCGGCAGCCCGGCGAGCACCCCACGGGTGATCTGGCTGGCGTTGGTGTCGATCGTCGTCGCCGGTCTGACCGGTTGGCTGGCCGGACGACAGAAGGCCAAGGGCCCAACGAGAGGCCGTGAGAGACGGCGGGGGTCCGAGGGGGGTCGCCCCCCCTCAATGATCAGGGTCCAGGGGGGTCGCCCCCCTATCAATGCCAGTCAAGGGGCACCTAGTAAACTCCTGCTTGCGAGCCCGTCGGACGGCCGCGGCGCGCGCTGCTGTTGCAGCCGTCGAGGAAAGTCCGGACTCCACAGGGCAGGGTGCTGGATAACTTCCAGGCGGGGCGACCCGACGGAAAGTGCAGCAGAGAGCAGACCGCCAAAGCCTCGGCCCAGCCGACGGCCGGCAAGGGTGAAACGGTGGTGTAAGAGACCACCAGCGTCATCGGCAACGGTGACGGCTCGGCAAACCCCACCCGGAGCAAGGCCAAGCAGGGACCGGGTTGCCCGCCCGATGGTCCCGGGTAGGCCGCATGAGCGTGTCGGTGACGGCACGTCGAGATGGATGGCCGTCGTCTGCTCCAACGGCAGACACAGAATCCGGCTTACAGACGGGCTCGCCCACCTCCCACCCAGCACTGCATAACGTGGACAGAGCCAGATGATGCCCACGCGACCCACCGACACCACCAACCCCTGGGGCAACTCCGCCACGCCGTTCGAGGAGATCGGTGGCGAGACCGGGGTCAAGGCCCTCGCCGAAGCCTTCTACGACGTGATCGAGGAGGAAGCGCCGGTATCTGCGCGCGATGCTGCCGGCCAACACCACCAACACCCGACAGAAGTTCTACATGTATCTCACCGGTTGGCTGGGCGGCCCGCCCCTCTACGAGGAGAGGTGGGGTCATCCTCGACTCCGGATGCGGCACTTCCCGTTCTCCATCGGTGATGCCGAAGCCGCCGAGTGGATGCGGTGCATGCGCATCGCCCTGGGACGTGCCGGTGTCGGCCCACCGCTACGGGACTTCCTGGAAGAGCGATTCGGGCAGGTGGCGCACCACATGAGGAATCGGGAAGACGGCTGAGATGTGCGGGCGATTCTCGATCACCGGCGACCTCGACTTCTACGCCGAGTACTTCGGGGTCGACGAGGTACTCACCGAGCGTTTGGCCCCGAGCTGGAACGTCGCCCCCACCGACCCGGTCTATGTGATCTCCGAGCGTGACGGCGCCCGTCGGCTGGCCTCGATGCGTTGGGGTCTCGTCCCCCATTGGGCGAAGGACACCAAGTCGATACACATCAACGCCCGTAGCGAGACGGTGGCGAGCACCGCTGCCTTCCGGGACTCGTTCGCGAGGAAGCGTTGTCTGATCCCAGCCGACGGGTTCTACGAGTGGGAGCCGGCGGAGCGAGGGCCGGTCTCCGCATTGGGTATATCGCGCCGACGGACATCCCCTCGTGTTCGCCGGCATCTGGGCCACCCGCCGCGACGACGCCACCGAGGAGTGGCATCGCACCTGCGCCATCATCACCACCGCAGCCGAAGGGGTGATCTCGACGATCCACGACCGGATGCCGGTGTCACTCGTCCCCGAAGTGTGGGATGCATGGCTCGACCGTGACCTGACCGACCCGGAAGAGGCCTTCGGGCTGATCAAGCCGATCGACCCGGAGTCGATCATGGAGCACCAGGTCTCCCGGCAGGTGAACTCGGTGAAGAACAACGACCCGGGGCTCCACGACCGGGTCGACCCGGACACCCTCTTCTGAGCATGACCAGCCCACGTCTCCGGCGCGAGCTCGGAATGACCGGAGCCGTGGTCACAGGTCTGGGCTCCATCGTCGGCACCGGGGCATTCGTCGCCATCGGCCTCGCCTCTGCCGAGTGGGGCGACGCCGTCTTGTGGGCCATACCACTGGCCGCCGTGGTCGCCGTCTTCAACGGGCTTTCGTCGGCGTTCCTGGCCGGGCGTTTCCCGGTGGCCGGGGGCACCTACGAGTACGGATACCAAACCCTGGGACCCTGGTGGGGGTTCTCGGCGGGGTGGCTGTTCATCCTGGCCAAGACGGCCTCGGCGGCCACCGCGGCCTTGGGAGTCGCCCTCTATCTGGGAACCGACAGCGCGATCGTCCCGATCGCGACGGTGCTCGTCGTGACCGTGCTGGTCCTCACCGGGTTGAGGCGCACGGCACTGGCGAATGCGGTGTTGGTGGCGATCACCTCCGCGGCCATCCTCTGGTTCGCATGGAGCGGTCTGACGGAGGGAACCATGCTGACCCAGGATCCCCCCGTGGCACCCTCCTTGGGCGCCCTGCTCGCTGCCGTGGCGTTCCTGTTCGTCGCCTACACGGGTTATGGCCGCATCGCCACACTCGGCGAGGAGGTGAGAGAGCCGGAACGGGTGATCCCACGAGCCGTGGTGATCACCCTCGTCGTCGCTGCTGTGCTCTACATGGCGATCGGGCTCGGCGGACGCGCCCTGGATGGGGCCCATTGGGGCGCAACCATCAGGATCGGTCTCCTCGACATGCCCTTCGTCGTCTTCGGAGCGGTGACGGCGATGATCGGGGTGCTGCTCAACCTGATCCTCGGGTTGTCGCGTGTGTGGCTGGCGATGGGCCGTCGCGGCGACATGCCGACTCCGTTGGCTCGTCTCGGCAGTCGTGACCAGCCCACCGTGGCGGTCATCACCGCCGCGATCCTGGTCGCCGCCCTCACGCTGGTGGGTGACATCGGTCTCGCCTGGAGCTTCTCCGCCATGACGGTCCTCCTCTATTACGGGGTGACCAACCTGGCGGCGCTGCGGTTGGACCGGCGCCGTCCCACGGCGTGGCTGGGGCTCGCCAGCTGTCTCTTCCTCAGCTTCTTCGTCCCCTTGCAGATCTGGCTCGCCGGCGCCGGTCTGCTCGCCGCCGGGTTGGTCTGGAAGACAGGGTTTAGGCGGGGTGACCTGGGTAGCATCACCCGGCACTGAAGCGGTCCCTTCTCCTCTCAGCCCTCCCTCTCACCGTGTTCCTCGCGGCCTGTTCGTCGTTTCTCGGGGAGACCCCGGTGGAGACCAGCCCCGGGTCCGACGGGACGACCGCGACGACCCCTGCAGGCGGGTGCATCCGCTTCACGGGTGACCACAGCGCCAACATCGACACCGGATCGGTCGCCTCCGACGCCCTCTACCTCTCCGGGGAGCTCTTCTTGTGTGCCGACGACGTGGTGGTGGTCGGAGAATCGGACCTGAACGAGATCGCTGCCGCCGCACAATTGGCGGCTTCCCTGTCCGGGCCACTCCTGTTCCCTGAGGCGAGACTGGCCGCCGAGCTGGGTCGTCTCAAACCACAGCGAGTCCACGTGGTGGGGGCTATGGAGCTGAACGTCCCCGGCTCGGCCGAGATGGTCGAGCACGACGTCGCCAGCGCCATCGCCCTGGCTCGGGACCAACTCGGTGTCTCCAGTGAGATCGATCTGCCGGCAGTTCCCGACGCGAGCACCGTGGTCGAGTCCGTGCTGGCCCTGGACGAAGCCGACCGGGTTGCCGTCCCCCGCCTCCCCGAGCCGACGTCGTCGACGACGGCGGCAGCCCCACCGGTCGTCGACGTCCCGACCGTGGTGCGCGGTCTCGCCGTCCCGTCCGATGCAGCCTCGTTGTGGATGGTCGACGCCGCCAGCCCGGCGACGGTCCTCCTGGCCTCGGCGGTGGGAAGATCCATCGACGCCAGCGTCCTCGCCGTCGACGGCAGCGACATCCTCGGGTACCCGGAGGTGGGCACCACCATCTCCGGTCATCCCAGCGAGACCATCCGGTACATCGGAACCGCTCCCGAGGCCGGCACCTGGGAGCTGGCGGTCCTGGCCAACGGCCAACAGGTGCCCGGTGGTGGCTATCACGTCCTGCCCACCGAGGGCATGCGGCGCTACGTCGCCTATTACGGGCATCCCGACACCGACGCCCTCGGTGTCCTCGGGGAACAGGGGCCAGCCGAGACCAGAGAGCTGATGCAAGGGTTCGTCGACGCCTATGCCGGTGACGGGTCACAGGTCATCCCCACTTTCGAGATCATCGCCTCGGTCGCCAGCGCCGGCCCCACCGACGACGGCGACTACAGCTTCGAGTGGCCGGCGGACAGCTTCGACGAGTGGATCTCCTATGCCCGTGACAACGACATGTACGTGGTCCTCGACCTCCAGTCGGGTCGGGACGACTTCCTCAGCCAGGCGGTGCAATACGAGGAGCTGCTGAAGCTCCCGTTCGTGGGGCTGGCCCTCGACCCCGAGTGGCGTCTGACCGACACCCAGGTCCATCTCGTCCAGACCGGGACGGTCGACGCCGCCGAGATCAACGAGACGCTCCACTGGCTCGCCGATCTCGTCCGTGACAACGGGCTCCCCCAGAAGATGCTCATGGTCCACCAGTTCCGGACCTCGATGATCACCAACCGGGAGGCGATCGCGGAGCGACCCGAGCTGCAGGTGATCATCCAGATGGACGGTGACGGCACCGAGTCGCAGAAGGACGCCACCTGGTCGGTGCTGCAGGAAGGCGCCCAGGACGCCCACTGGGCCTGGGGATGGAAGAACTTCTTCGACGAGGACGAGCCGGGACCACCGACACCGGAGAGCACGATGAGCAAGGTGCCCACCCCGGTCTACGTCAGCTATCAGTAAGCCCTCGCGGACGGTGGACCATCCGAGCGTGTGCAGTTGAGGTCGCTATGCGACCTCAACTGCACACGCTGGGCTCACGCTTGGGTCACGTCTACGAGAAATGGCGGGGACCTAGCATCATCGGGGGATGACCAGATTCGCCTACTTCTGCGGCCATGAGCAATGGCACCCCGAAGAGCTCGTCGCTCATGCCGTCCTCGCCGAGAAGGCCGGTTTCGACCTGGTGGTCGTGTCCGAGCACTTCCACCCTTGGGTCGACGACGTCTCCGCCTCGGGTTTCGCCTTCTCGACGATCGGGGCGATGGCCGCCGCCACCGAGCGGATCGGATTCGCCACCGGGGTGACCACGCCCCTGTTCCGATATCACCCGGCCGTGGTCGCTCAGGCCGCGGCCACACTCGACCGTCTGAGCGGCGGCCGTTTCATCCTCGGTGTCGGCACCGGCGAGAACATCAACGAAGGCCCCCTCGGCTACGTCTTCCCCAACTACGCCGAGCGCAACGCACGGATGACGGAGTCGCTCGAGATCATGCGACGGCTGCTCGACGGGGAGAAGCTCACCTTCGACGGTGAGTTCTACGTGACCGATCGGGCCAAGCTCTACTCACCTCCGCTGGGGCCGGTCCCCATCCTCATGGCGGCAGGGGGGCCGAAGTCGGCCACCCTCGCCGGCGAGATGGCCCAGGGTGTCGTCACCTCGGTCAAGGACCCGGCGGAGACCATCGCCAACGTGATCGACCCGTTGCGCACCGCCGCCGCCGATGCGGGACGCCCCGACCCGACCGTGCTCGCCACCCGTTGGTCGATATTCGCCTCCGACGAGGACGAGGCCTGGCAGGCCCTGTACTCGTGGCGGGGCCTGCGCGCCCCGGGCCGGCTCGAGGCGGTGGACCCGCAGACGTTGCGTGAGCTGGCCGACGAGATGCCCCGTGAGGAGATCCTGGGCAGATACAGCCTGGTCGACACGGTGGAGCAGATCGTGGCGACGTATCGACCTCTGGTTGACGACCTCGGAGCCGACATCGTCACGTTCCAGATGGCATCGCTCGATCAGCCGGCGCTGATCGACCTGCTGGGCACGGAGGTCCTCCCCGCCCTCCGATCCTGAGACTCACGAGACCCGGGTGATCACCTCGACGAGGGCGAGGAGCTGCTGGGACACGTCACCGGGTGTGTCGGGGAGCTGCGCCGCGGCGAGCAGTGAGGGCACGATCCCCTGCAATTCGGTGAGTATCAGCCGGGCATCCGACGTCTGGGTGCCCAGGAGCCGCTCCACCGGAGAGATCATCTTGTCGGCGAGCCCGGCGCCGAACGAGGCGAACAGGTCGATTCGGTAGCCGTCGACGTCACGCACCAGGACACTCCTGGTCCCGCCCGACTCCGGTGTGACGGCGACCTCGTCGAACGTCGAGCGGGTCCTGGGTCATCGTGCCTTCGACACCGACGTCGACCGGCCCGGTGAGGAAGCTCCCGGCGCCCTGGGCGAAGCCCGCCCAGAAGTTCGCTGCCACCTCCTCGTCACCTTCACGCAGCGCCTCGGCGACGACGTCGAAGGTCGCCCCCTCCGCCAGTGACGCCAGGGCAGCATGCCCGGGCACCGCGAGATGACTGGCCCCGGTGAAGTCACCCTCGTCGATGGCCGACACCAAGCCTTCCACCGCCCCCAGAGCAGAGTCCGCCCCCCTACCCGGAGGGATGGTCACCTCGGGATCGGCCTCGCCTCCCCCACAGCCGGCGACGATCACGAGGGCCAGTCCCACGACGACTTTGATTCTCAATGCCCCGGTCTCAACTCTCGACGACATGCTCGGGGAGCCTCCCCGTCTGCACCACCGCGTTCCGCCGCCCCCGGTCGGACAGACCGAGCGCCATCCACAGCCAGACCAGATAGCCGATCCCGATCGCCTCCTCGATCCAACGCCACGGGTCGGACAACGCCCGCTCCCAGGCGAGAGGCCAGTAGGGCATCTCGCCGGCCGGGATCTCCCATCCGAAGAACGGCCACAAGAAGACGCTCTGGTCGATCCACATGCCGTCGAGGAGGAGATGGAACAGCCAGCCGACACCGACCGCCATGAAGGCGCGCCGTCGTCCGCCCCCTTCTGGTGGCGGCGAGGACGATGGCCATGTAGAGGATGGCAACGGTCAGCGAGTGAAACCACAACTCTCCCGTCGAGTATCGATCGGCCAGGATCACCGTGCCGATCGGGAGGTCGATCAGGTCAGGAAGGATCGCACCCAACACGAGGAACCGCACATCGACCTTGGGATCGCGAAAGATCCAGCGGAACAGCCATAACGAGGCTCCGATGTGCCAGAACAGCATCAGCCCTCCCTCTCACCACCGGGCCCCGGGCCCGGCTCAGGCCACGAGGATGCGCCGGCAGTGGACACAACGGGGCAGATCGACGGCGAAGGTCTCCTCCTGTTCCGCCGGGGAGAGTGCCATGTGACAGCCTCCGCACACACCGTGGTCATATGCAGCCACGGCCACCCCCTCCTTGATCCCGCGCAGCTTCTCGTATAGCTCGAGGAGGTCGGCGTCGATGGGGCCAGGGCATCCCGCTTCCGCTCCTCCTTGCGAGCGAGCTCGGCGTCGATGACCTTCCACTGCTCCTTGATGCTCTTCTCGAGCTCTGCCTTCCGGGCGGCGATGTCGGCGAGGCCCTTCTCGATGTCCGCCATGCGGGCCCGGGCCGGGTCGATGCCCTCCAGCATCCCCAGCACCCGTTCCTCGAGTGCGCCTTGCTGACCGCGCAGGCTCTGCACCTCGAGCCGCATGTGCTCGGTCTCCCGTGCGCTCATCCCACCGGCGAAGAGCCGCGTCTCGTGCTCCCCGAGCTTGATCTCCAACAGCTGGAGCTCGCCTTCGGCCTTGTCGAGATCGAGCTCGAGCTGACGCAACTCGGCGGCGTATTCGTCCCGCTCCGACTCCTGGGCGACCGATTCCTCGTGTGCGGCCTTGTAGGCCTTCAGCTCAGGGAGGGACTGGCGTTGATCCAGCAGCCGGTCGATCTGGAGGTCTATCTCCTGGAGGTCGAGGAGATCGGCGAGACTGGTCAGCTCCATCTGGATAGGGCAGAGTAGCCCGGCCTCAATCCCAAGTCTGCGGGTCGACTCCGGTCAGGTCGACCACGTCGACACCCGTGACCTCGCCAACCATGGCCACCAGCGCAGGCATCCCGGGCCGCTCGGTGGCGGTGTGGCCCGGATCGACGATGGCCAGCCCCAGGTCACGAGCCGCCACGGCGCGATGATGCGGGACGTCACCGGTGACCAGGACCTGGGCCACCTCCGCCGCGGCCGGGATCAAGTCGGCCCCCGACCCGGGCACCACGGCGACCGTGTCCACCTCGGCATCACGGTCCCCGCTGACCCTGATCCCGATGTGTCCGAACTCATCGCTCACCATGGCGTCGATGGCGCCCAGCGTGCCCTCGAAACGTCCCCACCGGCCGATGGCGGGCAGCCCGGTGTCGGGGTCGTCCCCGAAGGGCGTCACCTCACGGAGACCGAAGAAGGCCGCGAGAGCATCAGCAGTCCCACCCTCGGCGGCGTCGAAGTCGGTGTGTGTCACCAGGAGGGCGACCCCCATCGTGATGAGCCGGTAGGAACGCGCCCCGGCCGAGCGACCGGAGACGATGCGATTGGTGGGAGTGAAGAGCAGCGGGTGATAGGTCACCAGGAGATCGACCGGGGTCTCCTCCAGACGGGCGATCACCGCTTCCGTCACCTCGTGGCACACCCCCACCGATTCGACGCCCGCCTCCGGGTCCCCGAGCTGCAGACCGGTGGGGTCCCAGTCCGGCGTGTCCGCCGGTCGGGTGCGGACGGCGAGAGAAGCGGCGATCTCGGAGACGGTGGGCACGGGCGCCCATCGTAGGCTCACGGCCATGGACGGGACCAAGGCCAAGGATTGGGAGCCGCCACCGGGTTGGCACCGGATCACCACGATCGAGTCGCACGCGGGCGGTGAGCCCTTTCGCGTGGTCGTCGACGGTCTGCCCGCCATACGCGGCGAGACGATGCTGGAGCGGAGACGGTTCGCCGAAGCAGAGCTGGACTGGCTCCGTCGGGCGCTGATGTGGGAGCCACGGGGTCACGCCGACATGTACGGGGGCTGGCTAGGCCCGCCCGTGAGTGCCGACGCCGAGCTCTCCGTGCTCTTCACCCACAACGACGGCTTCTCCACGATGTGTGGCCACGGCATCATCGCCCTGACGACGGTCCTGATCGAGACCGGCATGATCTCCGCTCCCGGCCCGGTGCATGCCCTGGGGATCGACACGCCGGCGGGTCTCATCAACGCCGTGGCCACCGTGGTCGATGACCGGGTGCTGGCAACGCGGTTCCGCAACGTCGCCTCCTTCGTCACCGACATCGACGCCGTGGTGCCCGTGCCGGGTTGGGGTGAGGTGCGCTATGACCTGGCCTTCGGTGGCGCCTTCTACGGGCTGGTCGACGCCGGGACGATCGGCGTCTCCCTGGACGACCCCGCAGGCGCTGGTCGAAGCCGGGCGACGAATCAAGGAGGCGATCACTTCCTCCAGGGAGATCACCCATCCCGACCACCCTGACCTCGGGTTCCTCTATGGGATCATCTTCATCGGCCCGGCCACCGCTGCAGACGCCCACAGCCGGAATGTATGTGTGTTCGCCGACGGTGAGATCGACCGCTCCCCGACGGGCACCGGCGTCTCGGCGAGGCTCGCCGCGCTCCACGCCCGTGGCGAGGTCGGAATCGACGAGGAGATCAGGGTGGAGAGCATCGTGGGGAGCGAGTTCAGCGGTCGCATCGTCGGGCTCACGAGCGTGGCTTCGACACCGGCGGTGATTCCCGAGGTGAGCGGTACGGCCCACATCACCGGTCGCAATGAGATCTGGATCGACCCCGACGACCGACTCGGCGCCGGCTTCTTCCTCCGCTGATGGTCTAGGTGGAGGCGGGAACCCGCTCGGTCACCTGCTGATCGACGACGACACAGTCGGGGACGATCAATGAGAAGCAGCTGCCGCCCAGCCGCTCCGAGATGCGGTATTCGGCCTGGCCGCCATGCGATTCCATCACCGCCTTGACGATGGAGAGACCGATGCCGAGCCCGGGAGTGACGGCATCGAGACGATGGGCCCCTCTCTCGAAGTGCTCCCAGATGACCGACTCGAACTTGGTGGGGACCCCGTCACCGTTGTCGTGCACCTCCAGGATCAAGTCACGTCCTCGAACCCTGGCCACGACGAGGCACCGGTCGCGGCCGTAACGAATGGCGTTGGTCAGGAGGTTCGCCAGCGCCTGCTGCATCCGGTCCGGATCGACCCTGAACCACGACCTCGGCGTCGAGGTCCTCTTCGATGATCGTCTCCCCGGGATCGGTGTTGCGCAGCACCGAGACCACGATCGACATCGCCCTCACCTCGGACACCTCGATGCTCATGTTGCGGGAGTCCCCCTTGGCCAGCATCAAGAGATCGGAGACCAGCCGTGCCATGTGCCGGGCCTGGGCGGCGGCCTCGCCGATCATCTCCTGACGGGCGTCACGAGGGAACTCCTCGGCGTGATCGTCGAGAAGGGTCAGGAACCCGACCATGGCCGTCAACGGAGTGCGCAGCTCGTGGCTCACCGATGCCACCAGCTCGGCTCGCTTTCGATCGACCCGGTTGCGGTCGCGATAGATGACATAGACCTGACGGAGGAAGATGACGACACCGATGAGGATGACTGCGTCGAGCAGGAGGATCTCGTTGATGTCCGGGCCCAGTTCGCGATATCTCTGGAAGTGGACCACCAGCAGCCAGACCGCCAGCAGATATGGCCACATCAGCGCCCATGCCGGTGTGGGCTCCTCGGGGAACTCCCGTCTCCGTGGGACCCGGTCGACGAGCGTGGCCGCGGCGAGCATGAAGGCGGTGGCGAGGAGGTTCACCGCGAACGCCGGCTCGGAGTTGGTGAACTCCTGACCCACACTGTTGTTCAGGAACACCAGGTCGGCGGCCACCTGGGCCAGCCCACCCAAGGCGAAGAAGACCAGACGGATGTCGAAGTGATAGTTCGACCGCCGCATCACCAGGATCAGGATGGCGACCACCATCACGATGTCGAGGATGGGATAGGCGGCGGCGATGGTGATCTCCCACCAAGGCGCACCGGTGAGGTTCGACATCAGCTCGGCGAAGAACGCCGTCCACACCAATGCAGCGAGCGCGATCCCGCCAACCATGGCGTCGAGAAGGGTCAGCACCCACTCCCGGCCGCCACTGTCGAGACGTGCCAGCCGGTAGACGGCCACGAGCATTGCGGCATACCCGGCGATGAAGAATCCGTCGAGCACCCCGAACGCAGGAAGACGTCACCCCTGACTCGGTGAGGACTGCGATGACCATCACGCCCGCCCAGAAGAAGACGAGGCCGAGGGCGACGAACCGCCAGGCATGCGCCTCGCGGACCGGGAGCACCAGGGAGCGGCGGAGGAACAGCCCCACCGCGACCGGTATCCCCACGGCGAGGCCGACCACGCCGATGTAAGGCGCGGCAGCTCAGATACGTGCGGCAACGACGGCTCCGACGAGGAGGAGCGCGATGATCGGACCGGAGAGGAGCCATCGGCCTCCTCCCGTCCAGGACGGGGTTCCCACCCCCAATTGATCGGCGCGAAAAGGGTGATTGTTGAGCGACTAGTGGCCGTGTCGCCGGCTAGTCCTCGAGAACGGTCAGGTCGATGACGTCCTCGTCGTCCTTGTGTCGCAACCAGGCGCCATGCAGGCTTTCGAGCATGGATTCGATCTGGGTGAGGGTGTTGTAGCGGGTCACCGTGAAACGCACCCCGGCGTGGCCGGCTCGCACCACCGGGTAGACGGCGACGTTGACGTAGAAGCCGTCCTTCAGCATCCGGGCGACGATCGTGCCACTCGTGAGCGACTGACCGACCTCGACGAACCACAGCGGGGTGCGCTCATTGCCGGCGATAGGCAGCCCGATGGCGGTGGCGTGCCGGTTCACCAGGTCGATCCGCTCCATGAGATCGGCCTGCATCGTGGCGAGCTCGGGAGACAGGTGGATGTCCGCGGAGGCGATCCCGGCGCCGAGGCTGGCCGGGGGGATGGGGCCACCGAACACGAGAGGGCCGCCTCCCATCCGCACCAGCTCGATGAGCTCCTCGTCCCTGGCGGCCACGACGCCTCCGAGGGCACCGAACGACTTGGAGAGCCCGAACGACATGACGAGGCGGTCGTGCCATCCCGCCCTGGCGAGGAACTGGCCCTCACCGGTTGCCCCGGCCCAACCGAACCCGTGAGCATCGTCGCAGTAGACCCAGAGGTTTTCGTTGGCGTCGAGCAGAGAGACGATGTCCTCGGCGGGAGCGGTGTCGCCATGCATCGAATAGAGACCGTCGATCAGATACCAGACCCGGCGCCCGGTCGACTCGGTGATGTCGGCGACGCGCTCCAGATCGTTGTGCACGACCTTGTGCACTTCCGCCCCCAGGGCGCGAAGGTTGGGGATGACGAACTGAACGGAGGCATGGGCCTGGGCATCGACGGCCACGATGTCACCGGAACGCACCAGAAGCGGGAGTGCGGCCATGTGGGCCAGGGTGGTGGTCCCGGCGATGACGAGCGGCACCCCCACCATGGCCTGGAGACGGTCCGTGAGATCGGCATAGAGCGGCAGCGCCGTGTAGGCCAGTGACGACGAATAGGCGCTCCCGTAACGACGTAGGGCATTCTCGGCCGCCGTCACCACCCGGGGATCGTCGCCGAGCGCCAGATACGAGCAGAGACCGAAATTGGCGACCTTTCGCCCGTGGAGAATGATGGTGTCGCCCGTGAATCGGTCGTCCTCGATGATCTGATGGCTCAGCCCGATCTCAGCGCCGAGACGACTGTGATCGACGAAACGCTCCACTCCGCGGGAGACTCGCTGTTGGGATGGGGGCTGGGTCATGTGGGGGGCAACCAAGCGGACCCCGTAACGTTACGTCATCGGGTGAGAAATGCCTGGCAATCGGTTACCGCCCGAGACCGAGACTCACCCACAGTGACCAGGGGAAACACACCCTCCTAGTCTCTACGGCCTATATCCGCGAAATCCGAATCGCCCGATATCCCGGGCATGCGGAGCCGTCGTCGGGACACGCCCATTTCGGGAACTCGTTCGCGTTCTCGGTTTCGACCGCGCCCTGGCGATAACCCTGGTGTCCGGGCTGGGGCTCCTCCTCATCCTCGGCCTCGTGTTCTCGATCGCCCACGGGAGCCAGCAGATAACCACGAGGGCCACCGACCTCCACAACGCCGACGAGAGTCTGCGCGCCGCCACCGTCGTCCGCGCCCAAGTCGGTCTCGCCGTGCATCTGACGACGATCGACGACGTCTTCGGCACCAACTCGGAGGACGCCATCGCCCTCTCCGTCTCCGAGGCGCGAACCGCACTCGACGACCTGAACTCGGGGATCGACCGTCTCGAGTCGGACGGGTCGGCCAACGCCGACTCCGCCGTAGCGCTGGCCAGAGTCTTCGCCGACGGCACCGAGGAGGTGTTCGTGGCGATCGACGACCGGGCCGCCGCCACCGCGCGGGAGCTGTCCGAGACCCACAATCAGGACTTCCAGGCCCTTCTCGCCGATCTGGAAGGAGTCCGGGACGGGCTCGCGGCATCGGTCAACGCGTCCGACGACTTCCTCGGCCGGATCGGGACGGTGACCCGCTTCCTCGTCGCCTTCCTGGTGCCGGCCGCTGTGATCTTCATCTACCGCGAGCTACTCCTCAAACAGCATCGACAGACCGAGCTGGAAGGACGTCTCGAGTCGGAGCGGCGACTCAACCGCGCCCGGGAAGAGTTCATCGCCAACGCGTCCCACGAGCTGCGCACGCCGCTCACCGGGATCACCGGCCTCGCCCAGATCCTCGCCGAGGACCCGGTCATCGCAGAGTCGGAGAATGCCGCCGAACTGCTCCACCTGATCATCTCCGAGTCGAGCGACCTGGCCCGGATGGTCGAGGACCTCTTGACCACCGCTCGTCTCGACGCCGGTGCCCTCCATTTCGACTTCGACGACATCGCCATCCGGGAGGTGGTGCGGGAAGTCGTCGACCCATTGATCCGGTCCGGGGCGGAGATCGAATGGGACTGTGAGCCGGCCTACATCCGCGCCGACGGTCTCCGCACCCGCCAGGTCCTGCGCAACCTCCTGTCCAACGCCCAGAAGTACGGCGGTGCCCACATCCAGGTCGTGGGGCGGGTCGACGGTCGCACCTACTGCTGTGACGTGATCGACGACGGCGATGGCGTCCCCGAGTCGATGGCGGAGAGGATCTTCGAGCGCTTCGTCCATCGCGGCCGCACCGGAGTGAACGACAGCGTCGGGCTCGGACTCGCCATCGTCCATGCCCTCGCCCAGGGCATGGGGGGCAGCGTCACCTATGGCCGTATCGGCCAGCGGACGGTGTTCACGGTTCGTCTCCCCCTCGCCGACGAGCTGGAAGGCATCGGTTCACTTTCCTGGAGCGGGATGACGCTCGGGATACCTCTCGAGGGTTGACCATCGTGACGGTCAACCCTCTCCGCCGCGCCCTCAACCTGCTGACGGCATTCGCACTGGTCCTCTCCCAGTTGATGCTGCTGGTCACCGTCGACGGCATTCGGTGCCCCGGTCGTCACCGTGAACTCCACCGGGGATGCCGGCGATGCCGCCCCGGGCGACCACCTGTGTGCCACCGGAGGCGTGAACAGCGAAGGCGCCCCCGAGTGCACGCTCCGGGCGGCGATCCAGGAGGCCAACGCCTCGGGCCCCGTCGACGAGATCGCCTTCGCCATCCCGGTGAGCGACCCGGGCGCCGAGCGGCGGATCATTCGTCATCTCGCCCGCCGACCGGTCTCCCCTATCTGAGCCAGACGGTCTCGCTCGACGCCACCACGCAGCCCGGTTTCGCCGGCACCCCGATCGTCGTCGTCGACGGATCGTCGTCGGCCCCGAACTCCGACGGCCCCGACGGTCTGCTCATCGATGGTGAGGATGTCACCGTTCGCGGGCTCGTGGTCAGGGACTGGAAAGACGACGGCATCGAGATCCACGGCGACGACAACACGATCGTCGGCAACCACGTCTTCTCCAGCGACGACGGCATCCTGATCGAGTTCGGCTCGGGGAACCTCATCGGTGGGCCCAACTCGGGCGACCGCAACATCGTCTCCGGCAACCGCAAGCACGGGGTATCGGTCGACGGCGGCCAGGACAACGTGGTCTCGGGCAACTACATCGGCATCGACCCGGCGGGGGGCTCCGCACTCCCCAACGCCAGGAATGGCGTCGATGTCTGGGAGGGTGCCGACGACACGATCGTCGGCCCGGGAAACGTGATCTCGGGCAACGACGGGGCCGGCATCCGCATCGCCGACACCGAGACCACGACGATTCACGGAAACCTCGTCGGGCTCGATGCGACGGGGATCACCGCCATCGGCAACACCGGCGCCGGGATCCGACGTCGACGACACCGACGGCACGACGTCGATCGGCTCGGGCAACGTCATCTCCGGCAACGGCGGGGATGGGATCACCTCCGACCCGGGGAGCGCCTCGATCGTGATCGACGGCAACCGCATCGGAACCAACTCCTCGGGCTCCGCCGCCCTGCCCAACGCCGGCGCCGGCGCCCACCTCGACACCGACGACGTGGTCGTCCGCAACAACCAGGTGTCGGGCAACACCGGCAATGGCCTCGAGCTTGGAGCAAGAGGATGCCTGTCGTCACTGCCAACCTCATCGGCACAGATTCGGGCGGTTCCGGGCCTCTGGGCAACGGAGGCAGCGGAATCGCCACCGGCTCGGGGACCACAGGCAGTCTCATCGGCGGCATCGGGCCCGGTGACGGGAACATCATCGCCTTCAACGGCGATCACGGCGTCGTCCTCGCCAATCACCCCGGCACCGCCGCCGCGATCGTCGGCAACACCATCTTCTCCAACGGAGGGCTGGGCATCGACCTCCCCAAGGTGACCGACGGCGCAGACCCCAACGATGCCGGTGACGGCGACTCCGGCCCCAACGATCTGCTCAACCATCCGGTGATGACCGGGGCGGAGGAAGCGGGCGGGGATGTCTACGTCACCTTCGATCTCGATGTCCCCGACGGCTGGTACCGCGTCGAGTTCTTCATCGATGGCGGGGCGACACTCGCCTCGGCTGCGGTGTTCGAGCGCAGCGGCATCGTCTCCTCCTTCGACCACTCCTTCCCCGGTCCCACCGGCACCGACGTGATCGCCACCGCAACCCGATGCGTGACTTCGGGCTGCGGCGATGCCCAATTCACGTCGGAGTTCTCAGAGAGCGCGTCGATCACGGTCGGCAACCATCGGCCCGAGCTCGACCCTGTCGCGGCGCAGTCGGTCGACGAGCACGCCACCCTGAGCTTCACCGCCACCGCCACCGACCTCGACCCCGGGTCCGTCCTCACCTTCTCCCTCGACGGTGCGCCCGCCGGAGCCGTCATCGACCCGGTGACCGGCGAGCTCACCTGGGCCCCCGACGAGACCCAGGGGCCCGGCACCCACACGTTCGACATCGTCGTGACCGACGACGGCAGCCCGGTCAGCCTCTCCGACACCACCTCGGTGACGGTCACGGTCGGCGAGGTGAACGAGACGCCCGATCTGGCCGACCTGGGCGACCACAGCGTGGCCGAAGGCTCCCTCCTCGTCGTGGCCGCATCCGCCACGGATCCCGACCTCCCCGCCAACAACCTCACATACGGTCTGATCGGGGCGCCATCCGGGGTCGTGATCGACCCGGGCACGGGTGAGGTCTCCTGGACCCCTGACGAGACCCAGGGCCCCGGCGTCTACACGTTCCAGGTGACGGTCGTCGACGACGGCGCCCCCGCCCTCTCGACATCGGGACCACGACGGTCACGGTGGAAGAGGTCAACGAGTCCCCGGTGGTGACCCACCCTGGTGACCAGTCCCACGCCGAAGGCGTAACCGTGACCCTCCCCATCGCCGCCACCGACCCGGACCTCCCTGCCAACACCCTCACCTACGCCGCAAGCGGGTTGCCTCCCGGGCTCGTGATCGACCCGGTCACCGGCGTGATCTCGGGTGGGATCGAGTTCCATGCCAACGCCTCGTCGCCTTACGAGCCGACCGTGACGGTCAGCGACGACGGCATCCCCGGTGCCAGCCACTCCACCACGTTCACCTGGGACACCGCCAACACCAACCGGCCGCCGCAGCTGGGCCCGGTCGACGATCAGACCGTCGGCGAGCAGTCCACGCTCACCTTCTTGGCCACCGCCTCGGATCCCGACGCTGCCACCCTCATCACATTCGACCTGTCCGGCGAGCCCTCCGGAGCGGTCATCGACCCGGTGACCGGCCAGTTCGCCTGGACCCCCACCGAAGGCCAGGGCCCCGGCACCTACACGTTCGACATCATCGCCAGCGACAACGACCCCCTGCTGAGCCTCTCCGACACGACCACGCTGACCGTGACGGTGACAGAGGTGAACCGGGCTCCCGTCCTCGCCGACCCGGGTGACCACACCGTCGCCGAGGGCTCCACCCTCGTGGTCGCCCCCGCGGCCACCGACCCCGACCTCCCGACGAACACCCTCACCTACGGTCTCGTCGGGGCTCCGTCCGGCATGACGATCAACCCCTCCACCGGGCTGATCTCCTGGACGCCCGGCGAGAGCCAGGGCCCGAACGTGGTCACGTTCACGATCACCGTCTCCGACGACGGCAGTCCCGGCCTGACCGACCAGGAGACCATCACCGTGACCGTCCAGGAGGTCAACGAGACGCCCCAGCCGACCAACCCCGGGACCCAATCGAATCCCGAGGGAGCCGTCGTCGACCTCGCCATCGCCGCCACCGACGTCGACCTGCCCGCCAACCTCCTCACCTACTCGGCGACCGGGCTGCCCCCGGGGCTGTCGATCTCCGCCGCCACCGGGCGCATCACCGGAGAGATCCAGTACCACGCCGCGGCCGCCACACCTCACACCACCACGGTCACGGTCACGGACAACGGCGCCCCGAACCGGAGTGCGTCGGTCACATTCACCTGGCACACGCCGAACACCAACCGGCCACCTCACCTCGACACCATCCCCAGCCGGATCGTCGACGAGATGACGACGCTGGTGCTCACCGCCACTGCGACCGATCCCGACGCCGGAACGGTCCTCACCTACACGCGCCCAGGGAGCGCCCAGCGGGTCTGCGATCAACCCGGTCACCGGTGTCTTCACCTGGACGCCGACCGAGATACAAGGCCCGAACAGCTACACGTTCGAGATCACGGCGACCGACGACGACGTGATGACTCTCGACGACACGATCACCGTGACCATCGAGGTCGCCGAGGTCAACATCGCACCTGTGGCCAACGACGACTCGGGGACGACCGACGAGGACACCCCGATCACGATCGCCGTCCTGGCGAACGACACCGATGAGGACCTGCCCGAGAACAGGCTCGGCATCACCGCGGTCGACGGGCCGTCGGCTGGGACCGCCGATGTCACCCGTGCCGGGCAGATCCTGTATTCGCCCCCTGCCAACTTCCACGGGCCGGTCGAGGTCGCGTACACGGTCTCCGACGGCTCGGCGACCGCGACGGCGCAGGTGACGATCACCGTGCTCCCGGTCAACGACACCCCGGTCGCCGGTGACGACGACTACCGGCTCGTCGAGTACCAGCCGGCGAAGCTCGACGTGCTCGCCAACGATTCCGACGCCGACGGTGAGCGCCTCATGATCTCCCTGGTCTCCTTGCCCGACATCGGGACCGCCCGGGTGGAGGGCGATCAGATCGTGTACGAGCCACGCAACGGGTGGACCGGGGCCGTGGAGATCGGCTACGCCGTCCGCGACCCTCATGGGGCCTCCGCCACCGCCGTGGCCGAGGTGATCGTCGGTGACGAGGTCCTGGTCGGGGCTCGTGCTCTCGCCACCAACCTCGGCGTCGACCTCGTGAACTTCGAGCCACCCGCTCCGACCTTCGACACCGCTCCGCTGAGTCTGATCAACCTCGACGGCATCACCCTGCTCGCCGACTCGTTCTTCCAGACGGTGGACGCCCTTCGCATCCCGCTCGGCTTCCTCGGCGTGACCGTGGCCATGATCGTTGGCCTCGGGCGCCACCGCCGACGTCCCGGCTCTCGTCTTCGGCACCCGACGCCGCCACTGGGCAGTGGTCCGTCTCGGCCGGCAACAGCGGCTCCCTGCCTATTCGGAGCCGGGCGGGCGCAAGGTGGTCTACAACTACGACCCGACCGCCGCCGGGATCATCAGCATCGGCAAACGGAGACCGTCGGCAACACCCGCTGGCTTCCCGTCGACACGCCGAACGGCAAGGCCTATATCTATCGCAAGTACCTGACCGAGCAACTCGACCTGCAGGCGTTCCTCGACGACCCCCGTCCCAGCCGACTCGTCCACGAGCTCGCCGATCGGCTCCGCAAAGGACGCAACATCGACTCGATCGTGAGCTCCGAGGGCCTGGTCATCGCCCTCACCGGATCCCCCAGCCAGATCGCCCCCGAGCAGCTCGCATCCCTGATGGGAGACAGCCGTCTCCGCCATCTGGCGAACATCGGGCGGGCCCCCACCACGCCCGAGGAGTTCACGGTGGCGGTCGCCCAGCCCTTCCTCGAGGCCTACGACGCCACCCCGGAGATCAGCTCCGACGTCGCCCACTCCCGCTCGGCCCTGATCCCGACCGAGTGTTGGAACTTCCCCTACCTCGCCGTGGGCACCGCCGGAGGCGTCCAGCCGTGGCTGGTCTTCTTCGAGTATCGGGACGGCAAGCCCCTCATCGCCGGTCTCGGCATCGACGAGTAGACCACCACCCCACCCTTCTGTGAAGGGAAAGACCGCTGAGAACGGTCAAAAGCTTCACAGAACGAGGTGGCGCCGAGATCTATAGGCTTGGGGGCCATGACGCTCCCGCCCAACGACCTCCCGTCCGTTGCCTCCACGGCCTACGCGGGTCTCACCGAGGAACAGCAGATCGCCTTCTCCAGCTATTACACGCGCAACAAACGCAGCACCGGCCTCATGCTGATCCTGGCCATCTTCCTGCCGGTACAGCTCTTCTTCCTGGGGAGATCGGGGCTGGGAATCCTCTTCCTGCTCACCGGTGGCGGTTTCGGCGTCTGGTACGTCATCGAATGGTTCCTCACCCCGAAGCGGGTGCGTGACTACAACGCCAGGATCGCATCCGATGCTCTCTCCCTGATCGGAGCGGGCAAGCTGAAAGGCAAGCCGGCGCGGGTGGTCGAGGAAGAGGGATAGACCTCCCGTAACCTGTGCGGGTCTTGCGACCAGCCCTCGCCCGCGTCCTCGTCTTCGGCACCTCGGCCGCCGTCCTCGTCATCGAGATCCTCGCGGCGCGTCTGCTCGCTCCCTATCTCGGGGTGAGCCTCGAGGTATTCACCGGGGTCATCGGCGTCATCCTCGCCGGCATCTCACTAGGCGCCTGGCTCGGAGGCCGTGCCGCCGACCGCGGCGAGCCGGGACGTCTGCTCGGACCGCTCCTCACTGCCGGAGGGATCGCAGCACTCGCCGCGCCCCTGGTCATCGACACCATCGGGCCGTCGCTCAGCACCGGGCCGGTGTCGGTGGTGGTGGCCGCAGGGGCCGGGTTCTTCATCCCGGCGGCCATCCTCTCCGCCGTCCCCCCGGTCATCGTGAAGCTCCAACTCGACTCCCTCGACGAGACGGGACGAGTGGTGGGCACCTACTCGGCGATCGGCACCGCCGGTGCGATCCTCGGCACGTTCGTCACCGGTTTCGTCCTCATCGCCGCCTTTCCCACCCGGCCCATCGTCGTGGTCCTGGGCGGCCTGCTCACCGTCACCGGAGTCATCTTGTGGTCGACCCGGAGCAAGTGGGCGTCGCTCTCGGTGCTGGCCGCCGTTGCTCTGGGGCTGGTCCTCCTCGTCGGCGACGGCCCCTGCCAGTTCGAGACGACGTACCACTGCGCCATCGTCGAAGTCGACGAGACGAGACCGACCGGGCGCACCCTCGTGCTCGATCGGGTCCGCAACAGCTACGTAGACCTCGCCGACCCCACGTATCTGGAGTTCCGTTACATCCAGCTCATCGCCGATGTGATCTCCGCCGAGATGCCCGACGGTCCGCTCGACGTGGTCTCCATCGGCGGCGGGGGCTTCACCATGCCCGGGTACATCGAGGCCACCCGCCCCGGCAGCGCCAACGTCGTCCTCGAGATCGACTCCAAGCTGGTCGACATCGGCCGCGACCACCTGACACTCGCCGACACCGTCGATGTGGTGATCGACGACGCCCGCATCTCGTTGAGCGACGTCCCCGCCGGCCAGGCCGACCTGGTGATCGGCGACGCCTACAGCGGGGCCTCCGTTCCCTGGCATCTCACCACCGTCGAATTCAACGAGCAGATCCGACGCACGCTGGAGCCGCAAGGGGTCTACGTCATGAACGTCATCGATTACGGGGAACTCGCCTTCGTCAGGGCGGAGGCACGGACACTCGAGACCGTGTTCGACGACGTCGCCCTGCTCGCCCCTGACGACTACATCGCCGGGCGGTCGGGGGCAACTTCATCCTCGTCGCATCCGATCGCCCCCTGGACCTCGATGCGATCGAGCAGGAGATCAGGGAGCGCGGCGGCGTCGAGACCGGGATCACCGGGAGCGACCTCGCCAACTTCATCGGCGATTCCCCATTGCTTCGTGACGACTTCGCCCCGGTCGACCAGATGCTGGGACGGCCCTGACAGGAGGGCGGGCTCAGAGACGCCGATACATGATGTGGATCGAGACCGGGCCATCTACCGGGTGGCGGAAAGCCTTGGGGACCGTCCCCACGATCTCGAAGCCCATCGACTCCCAGAGGGCCAATGCCCGGGTGTTGGTCGCCACCACGGCGTTGAACTGCATCCCCACGAACCCTCTCTCCCGGGCGTCGTCGAGCACGTGCTCGGCAAAACGCCTCCCGATCCCCTGCCCGGATTCTGTCGGGAGCACCATCCAGCCCGCGTTGGCGATGTGGTCACCGGGACCGAGGTGGTTGGGTTTCAGGTCACGCGGTGCCCACGATCCCACCGTCGGCGACCGCCACATAGGTCACCCGGTTTCCGGCGCCATCGAGCATCCACAAGTCCCGGGCCGCGCCCTTCCCGATATCGGGTGGGTAGGTGTAGGTGTCTCCGGCGGAGACGACGGCTGAGAAGACACGCCATATCCCCGGCCAGTCATCCGCACCGGCCTGGCGGAACTCGACCACCCGCCCCTCGCCGGTCATTTGCCTTCGAGGAAGTAGAACTCCCGAAACTCGGCGCAGCGGCCCTCTTCGAAACGGAGGATGTAGGCGTTGTGGTATGTCTTCTCCGGCTCATCGCCTTTGGCTCGATAGCGTGACCATCCGAGGGCGACGGCCCGGTCACCCTCGACGACGTATGGCTGGTATTCGGCATCCCAATCGTCGGGATCGTCACCACCTTTCAGCCAACTGGCCACGATCGCCTCACGCCCCGTGATCGTCGCGTCGTCACTTATCCATGGGCGGTAGCTGTATACGGCATCCTGGGTGAACAGATCGCCGATGGCGTCGGCGTCGTTGCTGGCCCACGCCGCGATGTATCCGTCGAGCCACTTCTGGACTTCATCGTGTGTCATCGGGCCAAGTTACGCGGATGGGCCCGACGGGGGCGCCGGCTCACGGGGCTGATGCCCTGCGGGAGCGGCATCTCGATGCCGGCCTCGTCGAGGGCGAGCTTTATCCTCCGCCTGAGCTCGCGGGAGATCGGCCCATTGCTCGCCGGAAGCCGTCCTGACCACCAGCCGGATCACCACGCCTCCGACCCCGACGTTCTCGACTCCCAACACCTCGGGTGGAGCCAGGAAGAGCCGCTTGTACTCCGGCTCCCCGGCCATCTCCTCGGCGACCCCGAGGATCACCTCCGAAGCGCGATCGATGTCTGAGTTGATGCTGAGGGTGACGTCGACGAGGGCCCGGGCCCACCCCAGGCTCTGATTGCCCACATGCCGGATCTCGCCGTTGGGGAAATACCACACCGTCCCGTTGACGTCGCGGAGCCTGGTCGTCCGGAGAGTGATCTGCTCGACCTCACCGATGGCATCACCGACGTCGATGACGTCCCCCACCCCGTACTGGTCTTCGATGAGCATGAACACGCCGGAGACGAAGTCTTTGATCAGGTCCTGTGCCCCGAAGCCGAGAGCGATGCCGATGATGCCGGCGCCGGCCAGGAACGGCGCCAGGCTGACGCCGAACGTGGTGCCCAGGATTACGAGCAGGGCGCCGGCCCAGACGACCAGACCGAGGATGCTCGTGAGCACGGCCCAAAGGGCCTCGAGCCGCTGGCCCCGCCGGCTGGTGTGACAGCGCGTCCTCCTCGTGATCGTCGTAGGCCTCCACCTTGGCCCTGTCGATGAACCGGCGTCCGATCGAGCGGATGACCTTGAGAATCACCCATGCCACGAGGATGGTCACCACGATCTGGAGCAAGGGCTCCACCAGGGATGTCAGGAACCGGGCCAGATTCCCGTCGGGGTCGAGGTCGAAGACCTCGACCAACCAGTCCGAGATCGGGCGGCTCGGGTCGACGATCTCGACCTCCGCCGGCACCGTCGTGGTGGTGGTCCCGTCGGTCTGGGCGACGATCCCGGTCATCGTCGTCATCGCCTGGCGTCCCGTATGGCTCTCGATCTCGTCGTCACGATCGGTGCAATCTAGAGGCCGGGTCGCAACCCCCGGGTGATAGGTTCACCCGTCATGAGCGAGGCCATCGGAAGCATCCTCTCGCTTGCTGTGGCCGCTGCGATCAGCCCCTTTCCGATCATCGGCGTGGTCTTGATGCTCACCACTCCCCGCGCCCGGGTCAACGGGCCCCTGTTCATCGTCGGATGGCTGGTGGGTCTCGGCGTGGTCGGTGCCATCGGTCTGACGCTCGCCGGCGCTGCGGCGGGCGACGACGGCGAAACGGCACCTTCGTCACGTTCGTCAGGGTCGTCCTGGGTCTGGCACTCGTCGTATTGGCGGTCCAGCAATGGCGCAAACGACCTGCACCCGGCGAGTCGCCGAAGATGCCCGCGTGGATGAGCGCCGTCGACGACTTCACCCCGGTACGTGCGACCGTGATGGGTTTCGTGCTGTCCGCCCTCAACCCGAAGAACCTGATCCTCACGCTGGCGGCGACCACCATCGATCGCCGCGACGAGTCTCTCGACCGGGGACCAGATCATCGTGTTCGCCGTATACGTCTTCATCGCCACCCTGGGTGTCGGGATCCCGGTCGCGACCTACTTCGTGATGGGCGAGCGCTCCGCCTCGGTCCTGGAGGAGCTGAAGACGTGGCTGTCCGCCCACAACGCGGCGATCATGGCCGTCATCCTCCTCGTCATCGGGGTGAAGATCCTCGGCGACGCCCTCACCGGCTGAGTTGCCTCTCCAAGAGCCTCCGCGAAGTCCCCGACCGACGAGTTGATCCAAGCGTCGTCGAACTCCTCAAGACGGCTGATCGGCTCACTGGCCGTTCGCCCGGTAGACCCGAACTTCGACCTTCTCCAGGGTGACGAGGCCGTCTCCGATCATGTTGTCCAACTCGGGGAGGACTTGTTCGATCTTGTCACCGGCGTCGACGCATTCGATGACGATGGGGAGGTCCTCGGAGAGGCGGAGGATGTGGGCAGTGTGGAGACGGCTGGACTTGCCGAAACCTTCGATGCCGCGAAGAACGGTGGCTCCGGCGAGTCCTCGACGGCGGAGCACCTCGACGATCGCCTGGTAGAGGGGGCGGCCGTCGTGGGTATCGGACTCGCCGATGAAGATGCGAAGGAGTCGGGTTTCGGTTGGTTGATCCATGGGGGCCTTTCGCTAGTTAGTGAGGCTATAGCCGGCAGCCGCCAGGGCGACGCCGGCCACGAGGGTGACGGTGAGGTTGGCGAGAGCCCTAGCTCTCAAGAGTGGGAGGTCGAGACGGACGGTTTCGATGATCCAGGTAGAGAAGGTGGTGAACCCGCCGAGGAAGCCCGCGGCGGTGAAGGTGGCGACGGACTCGAGCTGGTCGACGCCGACGATCGATCCGAGGAGGAAAGCTCCGACCAGGTTCACGGCGAGGGTGCCGATCGGAAGATCGGAGTCGAAGCGTCCCTGCACGTAACCGGAGAGGAGGTATCGGCTCAGGGCGCCGGCGGCGCCGGCGACAGTGGCGAGGAGGATCATCTGAACGACGACCCGATTCGCTGTCCGACCAACGCCAGGACCACACCTCCGACGATCGACGCTGCCACGTATGTCCCAGCAGTCGGTAGCTCCCCGTGGCCGAGCAGCACGAACACTTCGACGCTGAAAGCTGAGAACGTCGTGAAGGAACCGAAGACCCCGATCCCCCAGAACGGGAGGGACCACCGAGCGGTCACCGTCTGTTCCCTGCGGGTCAAATAGAAGCCGAGGAGCAAGGAGCCGGTCAGGTTCACGACGAGGGTCGCCACCGGCAGGCTCTGGGGATCGTGGGGCAGATAAGTCGAGATCGCGGTGCGCGCAGCGGACCCGATCAGACCTCCGGCCAGGACCGCGGCCCAGGCAAGGAGCAGACGCCTCAGGTGAAACGATCGGGAACTTAGTGGAGGAGGTTGTGCAGGCATGACTCTGAAGATGTTCAGGAGCCATCAGCCTGGAAGGCGGTTTCGGCGAGCCCCATCGCCGTTGGACGCGATTCTAGCCAGGATGGCGGCCGTGGTTCGGCGCTGAGGAGCGCTTGTCAGGGAACTTCTCCTGGTGGGCGTTGACGGACTCGAACCGCCGACCCCTGCCTTGTAAGGGCAGTGCTCTAGCCAACTGAGCTAAACGCCCGGGATACCCGTTGGGTGCGACAGGATACCGGCCGGCCTGCGGGTATCCCCAGACGAGCCTGCTATCCCCTCCCCGATTTCTGTCACAGGTGATCGGTACGTTTTGGACATGGGAAACAGGACCGCAATGGGCACGCTTCGATCGGCGATTGACCAGTTCCGGGCTCAGCCGAACGAAGACCTGTCAGGGCACGACCTCGCTGGTGATCTCGAGGAGATCGAGGAGGCTGTGCGTCTCCTCGAGGCGACCCGCGCAGAGAAGATCGCAGCGTTCCGCAGTCGAGGTGCTCTCGAAGCCACCGGGTATGCCTCCATCGCCGCCTCCGTCACCAGGCGCTTACGGATCGCTCCGGAACGGGCTCGTGCCCTGGAGGCCTGGGCAAACCGGGTCGGCGGCGACAGACACTCCCGCAAGCGAACCTAGGGGTGGGTCTTACCCTCCACCCCGGTCAACCACGAGAGAGCGAACCGGGGATCTAGATTCGGAATATGGGGACACCGGCACCACAGTCACGTTCCGGTGTGATCGCAAGCCAGATCCGGACCTCCGTCGGGGTGTTCGGCCAGGTCTTCGCCGTGCCCGACCTTCGCCGACTCCTCGGTGCGTACGTCGGGTTCACCATCGCCGAGTCTCCCCCCCCTATGGCGAACTTCTTCTCCATCCTCATCTATGCCTACAACGTCGGCGGTGCGGCAGCGGTCGGCGTCGTCACCTTCCTGCAACTGATCCCGGCCGCCCTGTTCGCACCCTTCGGATCGACTTTCGGTGATCGCTACCGGCGCGAGACGGTCCTACCGGTCGCGTACGGGCTCATCGCCGCGTCCACCGCCGCCCTCGCCGTCGCCATCGCCGCCGATCTGTCGGTGTCGATGGTCTATCTGTTCGCCGCGGTCAATGCCACGGTGCTCACGCTCGTCCGACCGGTCCAGGACTCGCTGCTCCCCGCTGGCAGTCAGCACCGAGCAGGTCATGGGCGGCTACGTGGCCGGTGGCACCGTCGAGAACGTGAGCATCGTCGTCGGGCCGCTGCTCGCCGGGTTCGTCACCGCCGCATGGGGCACCGACACGGTGTTCTGGATCACCACCGGGCTCCTCCTCATCGGAACCGCTCTGGTGCTCCGGATCGAGACCCGCACCAGGCTGGGCCCCCGCGAAGAGACCAAGATGTTCGCCGCGGCGACCAAGGCCTTCGGTCTCCTGTGGAGAGACCCCAAGCCGCGAACGCTGGTCGTGATTCTCACCGCCGCCGGCCTCCTGTACGGGCTCCTCGACGTACTCACCGTCGTCCTGGCCTACGAGGTCCTCGGATCCGACGAGTCAGGCGTGGCCTTGCTCAACTCGGCGATCGGTGTCGGTTGTCTCGTCGGATCGGTACTCACTGTGCTGCTCATCGGTCGCACCCGGCTCGCGCCATGGATGAGACGAGGTCTCTTTCTGTCCGGGTTGCCGCTGCTCCTCGCCGCCTTCCTTCCAGAACAGGCTTGGGCGCTGATTGCCCTCGCCACCCTGGGTATCGGGCTGACACTGGTCGACGTGACGGGAAGGATGATGCTGCAACGGGTCCGACGCCACTCTCTCCAGGGTCTTCGGTGTGCTCGAAGGCGCCGCACTCGCCTCGGAGGGAATGGGATCCGTCCTGGCAGCCGTGGTGATCACCGCCCTGGGCGTCACCTCGACCGTGGTCGTCGCCGCCGTCTTCCTGCCGGTTCTCGCCTTGAGCGCACACGTGGCGGTGGTTCGCGCCGACATCGGGATCCGGGTCAGGCTGGAGCACATCCGCCTTCTCAAGGGCCTGCCGATGTTCGCTGCCCTGGGACCGGCCGATCTCGAAGGTCTCGCCGTCAAGTTGGAGACGCTCGACGCCCCGGAAGGTCTCACCCTGGTCGCCCAAGGCGACATCGGTGAGCACTTCTACGTGATCGAGGAAGGCAGCGCCGAAGTGGTCCACGCCGACAGACGGCTCACGACACTGGGGCCTGGTGAGTACTTCGGCGAGATTGCGCTCCTCCACGACGTGCCGCGGACGGCGACTGTCACTGCCCCGACGGATTGCCGGCTCATCGTCCTGGAACGAGACGACTTCCTCGGCGCGGTGAGTCTCTATCCGTGCCAATTGGAGACTGCGGAGATCTTCACCCAGCACCGGCTCGACGAACAGGGCTGATCCGACCCACACCCCGCCGGCAGAGATGGGTCTAAGTGCCTATTCAGTCCTCTGTGGATAAGTGCCGATAGGGATGTTGACAATCCAGAGAGTGAGCAGGCGCATACCTACGCTGGCCGGACGGCGGAACACGGCATGAGCAAAGGGTCAATCGAACGAGAAGATCAGCGACGAAGCGATCCGTCAATACCTCGACGGCATCGGCACCTACGACCTTCTCACGCCGAAGACGAAGTCAGACTCGCCAAGGCCATCGAGACGGGGCGCAAGGCCGACCTGCGCCCTGCAGACGAGAACGACCCGACAAGCGCCGCCAGCTCAACCAGCTGGTCAGCGCCGGCGAGGAGGCCCGCCGACCTTCATCCGCTCCAACCTCCGACTGGTCGTCTCCATCGCCAAGCGTTACAGCCGGGCCCGTCTCCCCTTCCTCGACCTGGTCCAGGAGGGCAACCTCGGCCTGATCCGGGCCGTCGAGAAGTTCGAGTACCGCAAGGGTTTCAAGTTCTCCACCTACGCCACCTGGTGGATCCGCCAGGCCATCACCCGGGCGATCGCCGACAAGAGCCGGACCATCCGGGTCCCCGTCCACATGATGGACACCATCAACCAGATGCAGACCGCCGAGACCAATCTGACCAAGCGGCTCGGTCGCAGCCCGAACGATGCGGAGCTCGCCGAGGAATCGGGTCTGACCGTCGAGAAGATCATGCGGCCAAGCAAGGTCGCCCCCGAGCCGGTCTCGCTCTTCGAGCCGGTCGGTGAGGACAACACCACTCTCGGCGACTTCATCGAGGACGTCGATGCCGCCGCCCCCTTCGAGCTGATCGCCTCCAAGCTCAACATCGAGCAGCTCCGCCATGTGCTGGAGCGTCTCAACGAGCGGGAGCGGCATCATCATCGAGATGCGTTACGGCCTCGGAGAGCGGGAACCGGCCACCCTCGACGAAGTCGGCCGGCACTTCAACGTGACCCGCGAGCGCATCCGCCAGATCGAGGCCAAGGCCCTGGCGAAGATGCGTCACCCGTCCACACCCGACGGGCTGCGGGAACTGGCGGTCGGCTAGAACCTCCTCGGTCCCAGGCCGACGCGACGCCACCAGCTCCAGCAGTTCCCCCCGATCCGCCTCCAAGGGCAGGTGAGCGTCGTCGTGCCGGGGACGACCACGGCCACGGCGTCGTGATAGGGCTGGCCGTCCCAGAAGATGACCCCACCCCAGACCCCCCACTCCATGTCTCGCTGTCAGCGCCAGCTCGCAGACAGCGAACCCTGCACCGTGCACGAGGCACAGATCTCCTGAGCCCGGGCGAGATCGGACGGCTTCTCGGAGAAGAAGAGCTCGTGGCTCCCCTCCTCCCTACATCGGCCGTCTTGTTCGAGTTCCTTCAGAGTGAGATTTCATGTTGATTCCTTGGTTGTCATGTGTGTTGCGGCAAACAAAAAGCCGCCGGGATCCGGCGGCCACATCGGAAGGGAATTTCCGTCACATCACGTGACGAAGGGCCGCCGTTTCATGGAGTTCGGCACGTCTCCGGCGCCAATGAGGGCGCACGTGCAGAATTCCGCGGTTGCGGGTCTGGTGCGGTGTCTACGCATCATGTATCACGGCGCTCCTCTCTTCGATCTCGCCATCATGGCCGAGCCGACTTCGTTCGTCAAGGAAATAACCAGAGGTCGCTTTCGGTTCCGCTCGCCCCTCCCGTTTCACCAGGTAAGCAACGTAGGTCGGGTCGATGTTCAGATTCCTCTTCAAACTGCTGCAAGCCGCTCCTGGTGGCCGCCTCGGCACCGCTCTCGCCGCCAAGTTCCTGCTGGAGTCCAACGCCGACGCCGACCACCGAGGAGATCGACCTCGTGGCGATCTTCGAGGGGCAGAACCTGATCTCGACGGCCGAGCCCTTCTACGGGGGCAAGATCATGGCGATGTTCGGCGGGGTTATCCTCGACCTCCGCAGGCCGCTCCGGCGCCAACCGGCATCCATCTCGACCTGGTGCTGGCGATGGGCGGGCTTTCAGCCTGGTGGTCCCGGAAGGGCTGGCGGGTGCGCTTCGAGCTGAAGGTCATGGCGGGTGGGTTCTCCGACATACCCGCACCACCGCCGCAACGACGTCCCCACGGTGACGCTCACCGGGCTCGTGCTCCTGGGTGGAGTGCAGGTGAGCACCCGCTCACCGGTCGAGGCCAACGTCTGATGGTCACCCGCATCGAAGCGAAGCGATTGATCCCCGGGCGCGGGCCGTGGTCGAAGACGCGGTGGTCGTCGTCGACGATCGTACGATCACGTTCGCCGGCAGGCCGGAGACGCCCCGAGACGGCGGGCGCCGACGTGGTGATCAGCCGACACAGTCATGCCGGGGATGTGGGACTGCCACGGCCACTTCATCGGCATCTACACCGCCAACATCCCCGAGGCGTTCATCACCCGCCCCCAGCTGGCGGCGATGCGGGTCACCAAGCCGACGCCCAGGCGGTTCTCCAGCCGGGTTCACCTCGGTCCGGGAGATGGGTGGTCTCGGGTCCATTCCTCGGTCGGGCCATCGAGGAGGGCGCCGTCGAGGGGCCCAACGTCTACGGATCGGGGTCGATGCTCTCGATGACCGCCGGCCACGGCGACTCCCACAGTCTCGACCTCACGGTGGCCCGTCTCCTCCACACCCACACCTGGGGCGAGGACAACATCGTCGACGGGCCGGACGAGTGTCGGGCCGGGGTCCGGCGCATGCTCCGGCTGGGGGCGAAGGTCATCAAGGTCCACGCCTCGGGTGGTGTCCTCAGTGAGCTCGACGACCCCCATCTCCCCCAGTTCTCGAAACCGGAGCTGGAGGCGATCGTCGACGAGGCGACCCGGATGGAGCGTCTCGTCGGCGCCCACTGTCACGGCAAGCGCGGGATCATGGCGGCGCTCGAAGCCGGGATCAAGACGATCGAGCACGGCACCTTCCTCGACGAGGAGGCCGCCGACAGCGATGGTCGAGACCGGGGCGATCCTGGTGCCGACGCGGTTCATCGTCGACCTCCTGGTACGTGAAGGCGAGGAGCACGGCATGCCGGACTACGCCAAGAAGAAGATCGAGATGGCCGCGCGAGTCACACGCCAATGCCGTGACCTTGGCCAACGAGAAGAGGCGTCAAGATCGCCCTCGGCACCGACATCTGGGGCACCGGGATCTGGGGCCGCAACGCCGAGGAGCTGCCGCTGCTGGTCGACTGTGGCCTGACCCCGTTCAGGCGATCGAGACTGCCACCGCCAACGGTCCCGCCACCCTGGGTCCGCAAGCCCCCAAGCCGGGGCAGTTGAAAGAGGGCATGCGACGCCGACGTCATCTGTGTCACGGCGATCCGTCGAGCGACGTCATCGTGCTCACCGACCCGGCCAACATCACCCACGTGTGGAAGGGTGGGGTTCGACACAAGGGCTGACCGCTACCTGGACAGCGCGACGGTACGAACTAGCCCGCCAGCGTGCGCTATGACGCACTGATTCCCGCGACCCGTGAGATACCCGAGCCAGACTGCCAGCAGACCACCGATGACCGACGCTGCGACGTACCCGGCCGCCACCCCAAGCCGTTCGTCATGTGCTGCTGACAGGCTCTCCCATGCGAAAGTCGAGAAGGTGGTGAACCCGCCGAGCACGCCAACCGTGATCGCCGTCATCACCGGCACCGGCCACCTGCCGAGGAAAGCCGAGAAGACCAGGCCGATAACGAACGAACCCGTGAGGTTCACGACAAGGGTCGCCATCGGGAACGTCGAAGCAGCGAAGGCGAGCCCGACCGCGTACCTCAGCATCGACCCCAACGCCCCACCCAAACCGACCCACAGGAACCGCATAGCTACCTCCACGCTTGATGGAACTTCGTAGGAGCCATCAGCAGGCAGCCTGCGGTTTCATCAACGAGGCGGGCTCCATCACCCTGACATGGAGGCTAGACATTCCGCCGGCGGAGCCGCCGGCGGGTGCTCATCGACCAGCTGCTGTCACGAGCCGTGATTTGACCTCCACTCTTCCCTGTTGGTACGAGGGCAAAACACCGCAGATCGCTGGTGGGCCGTGCTGGACTTGAACCAGCGACCTCTCGCGTGTGAGGCGAGCGCTCTACCGGACTGAGCTAACGGCCCTAGGTGGGCGCAGGTTACCGACCACTCCCCACGTAGTCGACACCGCCGGGCCACAATGGCCGGCCATGACAGGCACAGTGCTGGGCCCTTTCCCCGACGACCCCGGGTATGAAGAGGCGCTAGCGCGCGATGATGCCGACCCGCTTGGCCATCATCGAGATCGTTACGTCCACACCGACCCGGAACTGATCTATCTCGACGGGAACTCACTGGGACGGCTCCCGGCGGCAACCCAAGAAATCGTCAGTGATGTCGTCACCGACCAGTGGGGTGACCGGCTCATCCGGTCGTGGAACGAAGGCTGGTGGGAGCTACAGGTGTCCCTCGGTGACAAGCTGGCCCCACTGCTCGGGGCTAGTCCCGGGGAGGTCATCA
Source organism: uncultured bacterium (assembly GCA_963751005.1). Classification (GTDB taxonomy): domain Bacteria; phylum Actinomycetota; class Acidimicrobiia; order Spongiisociales; family ZC4RG35; genus JANQRA01. The sequence continues at coordinate 1,386,921 of CAVVSY010000004.1, read as the reverse complement.
TCTCCGACTCGACGTCGGTCAACCTGTACAAGCTGGCCGACGCCGCCCTGAGCGCCTGCCGGCGACCGGCGCAACCGCATCGTCTCCGACGACCTCAACTTCCCCTCCGATCTCTACGTCCTCGACGGGGTGGCCCGTCGTCACGGCGGGGAGCTCGTCGTCGTCCCATCCGATGGCAGACATGGCCCGCTCACCGCCCTGTCCGATGCGATCGACGACACCACCGCCCTGGTGTCCCTGTCACACACGACGTTCAAGTCGGGTTACACGTATGACCTGGGCACGGTCACCGCGATGGCCCACGCCGCCGGGGCGATGGCCCTCTGGGACTGCAGCCACAGTGTCGGGGCGGTGCCCGATAGATCTCGGAGGCTGCCGAAGTCGATCTCGCCGTGGGTTGCACCTACAAATACCTCAACGGCGGGCCCGGGTCGCCGGCCTTTCTCTATGTGCGTTCCGACCTGCAAGACCGGCTGCACAACCCGATCACCGGGTGGTGGGGGCACGAAATGCCCTTCCGATTCGATCTCGACTTCTCCCCGATCTCCGGGATCCGCCGGTTTCACTCCGGGACGATGCCGATCCTGTCGTTGGCGGCCGTCGAAGCCGGCATCGACGACGTGCTCGACGGCCGGGATCGGCGCGATCCGGGCCAAGTCCATCGAGCTGACGAGCTTCCTGATCGGTCACGCCGACGAACGACTCGCCCCGCTCGGTTTCAGCGTCGCCAGTCCCCGAGATGCCTCGCAACGGGGTGGGCATGTCGCCCTGTCCCATGAGCACGCCTGGCCGGTGGCCCGGGCGATGGCCGACAGAGCCAAGGTCATCCCCGACTTTCGGACTCCGGACAACGTGAGGTTGGGGCCCTCGCCCCTCTACACCAGATTCGTCGACGTCCACACCGCCATCGGCCGTATCGAGCGACTGGTCGCCTCCGATGCGCATCTCGACTACCTGCGACTACGAGGCGACCGTCACATGAGACGACGCGCCTTCGAGCATGAAGTGGACCGTGTGATCGAATCACTGCCGCAATGGGTCCTCGACGAGATCGACAATCTCGTGATCGTCGTCGAAGAGTGGCCGCACCGAGGAGCAGGGGGACATCCTCGGCATCTACGAAGGTGTTTCGCTGGCCGACCGCAGCCGACTACTTCGGTGTCTTACCCGACAGGATTGTCGTGTTCTACGGCCCGCACATGGAGCTCGGTTTGAGTGAAACGGAGCTGCGGGACGGAGATCAGAAAGACGGTCCTCCATGAGCTGGGCACACCATCTCGGGATCGACGACGAGAGACTCGCCGAGCTCGGCTGGGACTAGCGCCGTCTCGTCTCTTTGATCCCGGCGATGCGAAGCACCGAAGCGGGCACGCCGAACTCACGCCAGGCGGTGTAGCTGACACCTTTCCGCTCGGAGTAGGAGGCGGCATGCTCGACGAAGCCCGACTCGAGGACGTCCAAATTCACCCCGCCTTCGACTTCTTCCAGGGCCTTCTCGATGTCGAGACGACTCTGGATCAAGTCCACAGTCTCCAAGGGATCGTCGGCGGCCTCGATCTTCATGTTGACCGCATCGAGACGCTTGGCGAGGCTCTCTTTCGTCACCGGTCGCCCGGGCTTCCTCGAAGCCAATGCGTTCAGATAACCCTTGATCGCTCTCGCCTCGGCACGACCTTGGGCCAGTGCCTTTTTGTGTTCGTTGGACATCGCCATATCGGGTCAATCATTACACAAGAACCGGACAACTCACAGCCGTCAAACCGGCATTTCCGCCAGGACGAGTCGGAGGGCGGACTCCGATCGATCGAGCCAGCGCCCGGGCCGGGCCCGCTTCCACACCGGCCGCAACGCTCCCGTTCGAGCGGCATCGAGCACCCCGGGGTGCACGTAGGAATCCCGGCAGACTGATCGGGTGTTGCCCAACCTCTCCGCGGTCACATCGATGGCGCGACGCACCTCGCTCTCCACATCCGTATCGGCCCTCCCCCTGGCCAACTCCTCGGTCACCAGCGCACTCGCCCCCCAGGTCCGAAAATCCTTGGCGGTGAAGCTCGACCCCATCGCCCCGGTGAGATAGGCGTTCACATCGGTCGAGGTCACCGACTGCACCCCGCCTTCGGCATCCTCGTAGCTGAACAAGGTTTGTCCGGAGAGATCGTGGCACCGGGACATCAATGTGGAGAGCCTTCGATCGGCGAAGACGACCCGGTGGTCGGCGCCACCTTTTCCCACGAAGTCGAACACCACCCGCACCGGACCGACCTCGACATGGTCACACGTCAACGTGGTCAGCCCATATGCCTCGTTCTCGTCGGCGTACCGCTTGTTGCCGATCCGGATCAAGGTGCGGTCGAGAACCGCCACAGCCAGTGCCACGACCCGCTCGAGCGGTAGCCCGTGCCGACGGAGGTCTGAGTCCACCGTCCTTCGCAGGCTGGGCAGGCGATCACCGAACCCTTGCATGCGGTCGAACTTTCGCTCGTCTCGCACCGTCTCCCAGAGCGGGTGATAGATGTACTGCTTCCGCCCGGCCTTGTCGACGCCAGTCGCCTGGATATGCCCTCGTGGGTCGGGGGAGATCCAGACCTCCTGCCACGCCGGCGGGATCACCAGCTCGTCCACTCGCTCTCGCGCGGATCCGGACAGCGGTGCCCCGGATTCGTCCAGATAGCTGAACCCTGACCCGCGCCGGACTCGTCTCCAGCCGGGTTGGCCGGATTCGGTGTACCTGAGGCCGGCTTCGACGGCGAGCTCGATCGAGTCGGCTGAAGTCATCGGGTCACGATTCCCGACCGGAGTCATTGTCAAACCCCGGAACCGTTTTCGCCCAGGTGGCGAGGGGTAGACATGCCGGCGCATGAGCCGCGCCCCGACAGAGGTCGTCGCCAGACGAGAGTTCGGACGTCTGCTGTGGCGTCTCGCTGATTTCGTGCAGGCCGCGGAGCGAAGACGTTCCTTCCGGGCCAAGGCCTATCGAAGGGCGGTCTGGTCGCTCGACGACCTCGATGCGGGTCTGGATGTTTCCGAGTCCGACCTCATCGCCACACCCGGGATCGGGCCCGGAGTAGCGGCGTTGCTGGACGAGTATCGAGCCACCGGCGGAATCGAGCGACTTGCCTCGCTTGAGCGGGTCTACCCACGCGAGGTCGGGAGACTCCGCCGCCTTCCCAGGGTGACGCCGGCGATGCTGCAGGAGATGAAGGCCGCCCTGGGCATCGACACAGCGGAGGATCTCCGGGCCGCCATCGTCACCGGGGCGGCGGAGACGCTCCGCGGCGTGGGGCCACAGACCCTCCACCTCTGGCAGGGCATCCTCGACCTGACCCCTCGACCGGGTGCGAAACCCGCCCACGAGGCGTGGGTGACCGCCAATGCCCTGGCCACTCACGTCAGCTCCCACGTCGGTTGTCGGGTCGAGGTCGCTGGAGCGGTGCGACGGGTCGAGGAGTGGGTCGACCAGATCGATCTGGTGGCAGTGACAGAGACCCGAGACCGGCTCGACCACTTCGTCGCCACAAGCGCCGTCCTCGAGAAGTCGAGATCGGTCCGGAGCATCTGAGTGGGCAGGCCCTCGACGGCATCGCGGTCGGCATCCACCCCGCAACTCCTTCGCTCGGCGGGCACGGTCATGCTCTGGGCCACCGGCCCCCCGGAGCATGCGGCCCAGGTCACTCGTGATGCCTACGCAACCGAAGCCGAAGCCTACGAATCGGCCGGACTTCGGTTCATCCCGCCCCCGGCACGCACCGCCGACCTGAGCATCGCCGCCGACTTGGTGCAGACCGAGGACCTGCATGGCGACCTCCATCTCCACACCGACCTGTCACCCGACGGCCGGATGAGTCTCACCACGATCGCCGAAGCCGCCATGGGACGGGGCTACGAGTACGTGCTGATCACCGACCACACCGAAGGGCTGCGGTTCGGTGGTCTCGGGGTGGAGGAGATCGCAGCCCAATCGGTAGCGATCGCGGACCTGCGTCGGCGATTCCCGGGGCTCCGCATCCTGCACGGCGCCGAGTTGAACGTGGGGGTCGACGGTCGACTCGACCTCCCGGAGGAGGGAATCGACCTGCTCGACTTCGCCGTCGCCGGTCTGCACTCCCACTTCCAGCTCGACCGGGCGACGCAGACGAGACGTGTCCTCACCGCCCTGGGCCATCCTGCGGTGAAAGTCCTCGCTCATCCTTTCGGGCGCCGAATCGGGATCCGGCCGGGTCTCGACCTCGACATCGAGCAAGTCATCGAAGCGGCCGTCGAGCGCGACGTGGCCTTGGAGGTCAACGGGCACCGCGATCGTCTCGACCTCCCGGCCCGCTGGGTCCGGATTGCGTCCGAGTCGGGTGCTCTGTTCGCCGCCGACTCCGACGCTCACCGTCTCCCGGAGATGGGGAATGTCGCGAACGCGGTGGCCGTCCTACAACGAGCCAGAGTCCCGGCCCAACAAGTGGTCAACACGCTGCCGGTGGCAGCGTTCCTGAGGTGGGCCGGCTGAGGCCGCTGCTTCGCACCCTTCGAGCGTATGTTGCTTTGGTGGACATCGTTTCCGTCGACGCCGGTCGGATAGAGGAAGCGGCCGCAACGTTGGCTCGGGCGATGCTCGACGAGCCGCTCGGCCGTTGGCTTCTCCCAGATCCGGTCGAGTTCCTCGATGTACATGAGCGGCTCTTCGCCCAGACGATGATGCGCGCCCTCGAAGAGGGCCGCGTCGACGCATGTGGTGACCCCTTCGTGGGCGTGGCGTTGTGGTTCGAGCGACCCGCGATCGACGGGGATCCACAACGGCCCACGTCCGACATGGCGCCCCTCGTCCCCGAGCATGCCGCCGCCCGAGTCGACGAAGTCTCCCGTCTGCTGCGCCTGATGCGCCGACACGCTCGGCCGGATCGTCATGTGTACCTGGACAGCATCGGTGTGTTGCCGGATCATCGCCGCCGGGGGTACGCAACCGGTCTGTTGCAAGCTGGATTCGATTGGGCGGACGCCTTGCCCTTGCCCTGTTCGCTCGAGACGCTCGATCCGGACAACGTGGCGTTCTACCGAACGCCAGGGCTTCGAAGTCGTCGCTGCGGAACCACTCGTCGGATCGGGTCTCACCATCACGGCGATGAGAAGACCCCCGCCGTAGCGGGGGTCTTCCTGGGGTGGGCCCTACTGGACTTGAACCAGTGGCCTCTTGCGTGTCGAGCAAGCGCTCTACCGGGCTGAGCTAAGGGCCCATTCAGTTGTCGAGGAGCCGGGGCTCCTCGAGACTTCGAGGCGACCTCGAATCGAGGCGACCTCGATATCGAGGCGACGACCGGAATCGAACCGGTGTGACGGGTTTTGCAGACCCGCGCCTAACCACTCGGCCACGTCGCCGGATGGCGGACAATTCGACCGTCGTTGGAGCGGAAGACGGGATTCGAACCCGCGACCTCAACCTTGGCAAGGTTGCGCTCTAGCCAACTGAGCTACTTCCGCGCGAGGTAAGGCAGTGTAACCCTCAACCAGGGTCAACCAAAAGGGTCAGGTGCCGGTGGATCCGAACCCGCCCGACCCCCGTGCGGTCTCATCCAGCGAGTCTGACCTCACCCATTCGACGGTGGGGACGGGGACGACGGCGAGCTGGGCGATCCGATCGCCACGGGCGAACGAGACCCGCTCCGCACCGTGATTGATGAGGAGAACACTCACCTCGCCGCGGTAACCCGAGTCGATCAGACCCGGTCCGTTGACGACACCGACACCGTGCCGATGGGCGTGACCGGAACGGGGCAACACGAGGCCGGCGAACCCGGGAGGGATGGCCACGGCCAAACCGGTGGCCACCGAGGCCCGCTCCCCCGGCTCCAGGTCGAAATCGACTCTGGAGTGAAGATCGACCGCAGCATCGCCGATATGTGCTGGTTGGGGAACTGGCAATTCCCTGTCGAGGAGTACGAAGTTAACCTGCATGGTGTCCAGGGGCATCGGGCGGGGTGAACCTGACTGTAAGCGAGCGTCTGCATGACTGCGACAATCAACACCTCCCGACCTCGCGAACGTGGTCGGCCCCGCACGCTGCGCTTCTCATCGATGGAGTGCCTGGGTTTCTCCGATGCGGCGTCGACGTGGTCCGACAGCCCTGTGCCGTTCGCCATGACCGTGGCCACGCCGTCGACCCGCACCGGGCGTCATGTCGCCCCTCCCCCTGAGCCCGACCCCATCGCCGCCTGGCAGCCGGCAGAGTTCGGCGACCGGCTCGCCGGGAGCAACATTCGATGGGGCGTCATCGTCGCCCTGGTCGTGCTGGTCGCCACCACCGGGGGTTTCGGCTACTGGCTCAGCCAACGAGCCGCGGCCAATGCAGCGGCGAACTCGATCGCCGTGGAGGCCTCGGCGACTGCACTCGACGATGCACTTCCCGGGCTCGAGGCCTTCAACTCCGGCCTCGTCGATTCCAGGGAGACGATCGACACCGTCGGTCTCAACACGGTCGATGGCGCAGCCCGCGACTTGTTCACCGCCTCCGGAGCCGTTCCCGACTCCGAGCGCGCCGACGCGATCCGCAGCCGCCGCGGCGACCGCAGCCGCTCTCGACGGCGTCCGCCTGGCCGGAGACGCCCATGCCTATCGATCCGCGGTGTCCCCGATTCTGGTGGCGCCGGAGCTGGAGACCGACTCGGCGCTCATCGAGCTCGACCAGGCGGCACGTGACTTCGGCGTCTGGCAGCTGGGATTCGACCAGGTACGGAACGCTCTTCCCGAGGGAGTCCTGCCCGACGTCACGCAACGGCTCGACGCCCTCTCGGCGGACCTCACCGCGATCCTCGGTGACTACATGGACGCTCTCGCCGCCGACGACGGTGCGGCAGCGGCTGCCGTCCTCAGCGGCTTGGCGGAGCAGATCGGCGAGATCGACGACGCTCTGACCGCCGCCCTGTTCGACGTGCAGGACCGGGTGGAGACGAGGGTCACCGAGACCCGGACCGCCCTCGACGACATCCTCCCTGGCTGACCGCCCGACAACGCGAAATCTGCCGCAGATTCCGGTGGCGAACACATGTTCGATCCCCTAGCCTGAGGCGATGCCGTCCACGACCTCCAAGGTGAACGTCGCCAGGGAGCAATGGGACCGGCTGGGCAGATACCGCCAGCGATACGAGATCGAAGATCGTCTCGATCCGGTCATCAGCCTGCAGCGCTCGATCGAACGAAGGAAGGGCCGACTCGCCGCACTGATTCGTCGCCGTGACGAGCTCGAGAGCGAGATCTCCAACGTCGAGGCAGAGCTGCGGGCCGTCTCCCAGGAGATCGAAGGGAGCGCAGCCGCCGGTGCGCTGCTGATCTCCGAGATCCTCGACCGGGTCCTCGAGGAACAAGGCGAGACATGGTCGCCGACGGCCGTTCGGGGATTCCGGGTCTGGCGAATCGTGGACGATCGAGTCCTCGGCAGCCAGGTGCACTGGCCCGCGCCGACCCTTACCAGCACTTGTCTTCGCGAGATCCCTGGTGAGGACCTGCCCCATGCCACCTCGAGGTGTGGACCACCGGCATGCGGCATATATGCCGTCAAGGAGCTGGACTTGTTCCCGGCGGACGTTGCCGGCGGTCTGATCGACCGCTCGGTGGTGGGAGTGGTCGGTCTCCGGGGCAAGGTCGTCGAGCACACCGGCGGCTATCGCGGCCAGCACGCCGAGGTCGTCGCCTTGGCGGCTCGATTCGGCACCAGGCGGTTGCTCACCGTCGAGAAGGGGGTGATCGAGGCGTTGTTCACCGACCCCGTGACGACGATCACGACCCTCGGCAGTGAGGGCCCACCAGATCCGGAGGGAACGAGGAGTTTCCTCGAAGCATGTAGAGACGAGGAGTTGAGATGGACATCGGAAGAGAAATGAGGGTCATCGAGGTCAGCGATCTGGACGACCAGTTCGAGGTGGTCCCGGGGCCCCTGCCCGAAGAGTGGCCTGTGGAACAGCCCGGCGTGGTCAGCAAACGGGCCGAGACCGACTGAGGCTCAGGAGTCGGCCGACTCGAGCTCGGCCATCTCCTTCTCGAAGTCGGCGGCGTCCTGGAACTCCTTGTAGACGGAGGCGTATCTGAGATACGCGACCTCGTCGAGGTCGCGCAGGCTGTCCAGAACCTGACGCCCGATCTCCTCCGAGCTGACCTGGGGCCCGCCCGCCCGCATCGACTCCTCGATGCCGTCGACGATCGACTCGACGTCCGAGCCGGAGACGGGGCGATCGGCGAGCGCCGCCGATATGCCCGAAGCCAGCTTGGTGGGCGAGAAGGGCTCGAGACGCCCCGACCGCTTGACCACCATCAGTTGTGGCTCGAGACGCTCGTAGGTGGTGAAACGGCCGGCGCAGGCCTCACACTCGCGGCGACGGCGTATGGATGACCCGTTCTCGGCGGGACGGCTGTCGACGACACGATTCTCCGCCGAATCGCATGTGGGGCATCGCATCGCCCCAGGGTAAACGGGATTTGGGTCTCGGGAGCCCGAGATCACGGTTGGGGGATGTGCAGGACCTGACCCGGTTGGAGTGTGCTCGAGGTGATCCCGGAGCGATCCTTGATGGCGGTGATCAGTGGGCGAACGTCCTCGCCGGGCGCGACATGGACGGCGGCGATGTCCCAGAGGGTGTCCCCTGCCGCCACCACGTACTCGATGGCCGGCGCCGGGGGCTCCTCGGCATCGGCTGCCCCTCCGATCAGGAGGAAGACGACACAGACACTGGCAAGGAGCACGGACAGCTGAACGGAAAGCTGTGGTCGTGTGGTCTGCATGTCTCCCTCCTGATCGGGCCCGCTTGGTCGTTTGCGTCACATGTCCGATGACTCACCGAACGTGCGTTCGACACGATACCGAACAATTGTTCGATGTCAAGTCGAACAGATGTTTGGTCGGAGCGCCGTGAGAGGCTATCCTGGCGAACATCCGTTCGAGAAGGAGTCAGGTGTGAAGGATGCGGAGACGCTGACGACGAGACAGCAACAAGTTCTCGACTACATCAGGTCGACCGTCGAGGACCGGGGCTATCCCCCCTCGGTGCGAGAGATCGGCGAGGCGGTTGGTCTCAGCTCGCCATCGTCGGTGCATGCCCAGCTCAACACGCTGGTGGAGGCCGGGATGATCAAGAGAGACCCCTCCAAGCCCAGGGCGATCGTGGTGACCGGGTCGGCCACCCCCGCCATCGCCGTCGGGTCGGGAGAACCGCCGCACCCGCGACGTTCCCGTGCTGGGCCGGATCGCCGCCGGAACCCCCATCCTCGCCGCCGAACAGGTCGACGACGTGATGACCCTCCCCACCGAGCTCGTCGGTGACGGCCCGGTCTTCCTGCTCGAGATCAAGGGTGATTCGATGATCGACGCCGGGATCCACGAAGGCGATCTCGTCGCCATCAACAAACAGCCCGATGCCCGGGACGGTGAGATCGTGGCCGCCCTCATCGACGGTGAAGAGGCGACGGTCAAACGGCTGCAGCGAAAGGACGGCAAGGTCTACCTCCATGCCGAGAACGCGGCCTATCCGCCCCTGGTCTACTCCGAAGGTGTCGAGCTGATCGGGAAAGTGGTCAGCGTCCTCCGCCGCTATCCCTAGACGGGTGATCCCCGGTAGGAGTACTCGGCAGGCCCCACGATCCAGGCGACACCGTCCCTGAATTCGATGACGGCCTGACCCCCGGGCACCGATACCGGCACCTGGCTCTCCAGACCGAACCGATCCCGAGCGGCTGCCGCCACCGCGGCCATGCCCGTGCCACAGGCGAGCGTCTCACCGACGCCGCGCTCCCAGACGCGCATGGTCACCCCGGAGCCTCGCTGGGCGGCGAACTCGATGTTGGCCCCGTCCTCGAACTCCGTCTGCAGGGCGGCACCGATCCTGGCGACATCGGCCGTCTCCGGATCGTCGACGAAAGTGACCGCGTGCGGGTTGCCCATGTCGACCAGATGGAACTCGCTCCCGTCGAGGGAGCGGGTGCCGTCGAGCCGGGGCCGGCCCAGTTCGGCCTCGACACGGTCTTCGAAGACCTTCACCCCCCGCATGCCCACCGTGGTCTGGATGGCGAAGTTGCGATCCGGGGCCCATCCCTTGTCGTAGGCATATCGGGCGACACAACGGATCCCGTTGCCGCACATCTCCGCGGCGCTGCCGTCGGCGTTCCAGTAGTCCATCCTGATCGGGTCGCCCCTGGTCACCGCCAGGACACCGTCGGCGCCGACACCGAACCTGCGGTCACAGATCTCGGCGATGTCCGCAGGTGACAGGGCGACCGGGCCTTCGATGACGACGAAGTCGTTGCCCAGACCCTGCATCTTCACGAACTGGAGTGGTCTCAACTCACGATCTCCATGACTGTGTCAACACGGTCCGATTCCGCATCCATCCAGGGTATCCAGCGGACCCTGGGGTCACGTTGGAACCAGGTCCGCTGCTTCCGGGCGAGACGTCTCGTGTTCTGGCCGATGACACGAAACGCCTCGTCGAGGCTCGAGCCGGCCGGCGAGGTGATCCACGATCTCCCGGTACCCGACGGCGTTGGCGGCGGTCCGACCCAGACGGCCCTGGATGCTCTCCACCTCCTCGACGAGACCTCCCACTCGCATGTCCTCCAGACGTCGGGTGATCCGATCGTCGAGCGCCGGCCCGGGGTCGACACCCACCGCGGTGAACTCGACGCGGGGAACGAATCGACGGACCTCGTCGGCCTCGTCCGATTCGGCTCGCATCGTCGGTGTCTCCCCCGTCAACGTCGCCACCTCCAGGGCACGGATCACACGTCTCTGGTTGGCCAGGTCCACATGCGCTCCAGCCCCGGGGTCGAGGAGGATGAGCTCGGCGACGAGCTCGTCGAGCTCACGGTCCTCCAACTCGGCACGGAGCAGGTCGTCGGTTGGAGCGAACGTCATCGGGTCGACCAAGGCCCGGAAGTGGAGCCCGGAGCCACCGCAGATGATCAGGGGGCGCGTCGGTGTTCGCCATCACCTCACGCCCGAGCCGCCCGAATTCGGCCACGGTGAACTCCTCCTCGGGCTCGGCGACATCGATGAGGTGGTGGGGCACGCCCCGTCGGTCGATGATGCTTGGCTTGGCGGTGCCGATGTCCATGCCCCGGTAGACCTGCATCGAGTCGACCGAGATCACCTCGGCGCCCAACCGTGTCGCCACCTCGATCGCCAGACCGGTCTTGCCCGCGGCCGTGGGGCCGAGGATGGCGAAGACTCGGCTCAGACGGGTGTCCCCACCAGGTGGTGCATGGCAGCTGGTCTCGATGGCCACGTCGAGGAACGACCCGGAAGGATGGGCGCCGGCGACGTGGACCACCTTGCCGGTGCGGGTACGGGTGGTGGCGACGGTCGCATCCTTGCGGGACGGCCCCTCCGAGAGCACCTCCACGGTGGAGCCCAGCATCGCCGCGTTGCGCTCTGCCGAGATGCGGTTCTGAGTCTCGACGAGACGCTGGAACCGCTCCTGGATCACGTCCTCGGCGACGAAGCGATCGGACATGTCTGCCGCCGCGGTGCCCGGCCGGGCCGAGAAGATGAACATGAAGGCCTGGTCGAATCGGGCCTCCTCGACCGTCTCCATCGTCAGCTCGAAGTCGTCGTCGGTCTCACCCGGGAACCCCACGATGATGTCGCTCGAGACGGCCAGACCTGGGATCGTCTCCCGGGCCATGGCCAGCCGCTCCATGTACTTGCGGCGGTGATAGCCGCGGTGCATCGCGGCCAGGATCCGATCCGACCCCGACTGCAGCGGGAAGTGGAGCTGTTCGCACACGGCCTCGGTCTCCGCCATGGCCCGCGCCACGTCCTCCCTGAAGTCGTTGGGGTGAGGGCTGGTGAATCGGACCCGTCGGATCCCAGGCACGGCACCAACCCGACGCAGCAGGTCGGCGAAGATCGGCCGTCGCCGGCCGTCGATGGCCAGGTCCCGGCCGTACGTGTCGACGTTCTGGCCGAGGAGTGTGACCTCGACCACGCCTTCGGCGGCGAGCCGCTCGACCTCCCGGACGATGTCGCCGGGACGACGGGAGACCTCGACACCGCGCACCGAGGGGACGATGCAGAAGGTGCATGTGTTGTTACACCCGACCTGGATGGTCACCCACGCCGAGTGCTCCAGCTCGCGGCGCACCGGGAGGGACGAGGGCATCGCCTGCAGCTCGTCGACCACTTCGGTGATCGGTCCCCACTGCTCGGCGTGGTCGATCAGATCGAGGACCCGATCGAGGTTGTGGGTTCCCATCACCACGTCGACCCAGGGCGCCTTCTTCCTGACCAGGTCACGGTCCTTCTGCGCGGCGCACCCGCCTACGACGAGCAGCATCCCGGGGTTGAGGTCCTTGATCGCCTTGAGCTGGCCCAGATTGCCGTACATCCGGTTGTCGGCGTTCTCCCTGATGGTGCAGGTGTTGACGTAGACGACGTCTGCCGTGGCGAACCCGTCGGTGGGGCTCATCCCGTCTTGTTCGAACAGACCGGCGATGCGCTCGGAGTCGTGCTCGTTCATCTGACAGCCGAAGGTTCGGATGAAGTAGTGCTTCCCCTTCCGTGTAGTGGGACGCGTCGGCACCTCCCTCACCTTGGGGAGAGGGAGCGGCACTTGGGTCGAAGATGAGCGGATAACGGTCATATACGGCGACATCAACCCCGGGTTCGGGTCAGCGGGCGTAATCGGTGGCGCGGAACTCCCGGATCACCGTGACCTGGATCTGGCCCGGGTACTGGAGGTCCTCTTCCAGTTTACGGGCGATCTGACGGGAGAGGTCACGGGCTTGGAGATCGGACATGTCGCCGGGGTCGACCACGACCCGGACCTCGCGCCCCGCCTGGAGGGCGAAGACCTGCTCCACGCCTTTGAACTCGAGGGCGATGCTCTCCAGACGCTCGAGACGCTTCACATACCCCTCGAAGGTCTCTCGCCGGGCCCCGGGTCGGGCGGCGGAGACCGTGTCGGCGGCCTGGACGATGACGGCGAGGACGGTCCTCGGCTCGACCTCGTTGTGATGGGCCTCGATTCCGTGGACCACCGCCGGGTCCTCGTCGAAACGACGGGCGATCTCGGCGCCGATCAGGGCGTGGGAGCCCTCGACCTCGTGGGTCACCGCCTTGCCGATGTCGTGGAGCAGGGCGGCGCGTTTCACCGGCCCGGGGTCGACCCCGAGCTCCGAGGCGAGCATCGAGGCGATGTTGGCGGTCTCGACCAGATGATTGAGGACGTTCTGCCCGTACGAGGTCCGATACTTGAGCCGCCCCATCAGGGTGATCAGCTCCGGGTGCATCCGGGACATGCCCACCTCGACCAATGCCCACTCGCCGGCGTCTCGGATCGACTGCTCCACCTCGTCCTTGGCCTTCGCGTAGGCCTCTTCGATCGAGGCCGGGTGGATGCGCCCGTCGGCGACGAGACGCTCCACAGTGATCCGGGCCACCTCTCGACGGACCGGGTCGAACGAGCTCACCGACACCGCCTCGGGGGTGTCGTCGACGATCAGGCTGGTCCCGGTGACCGACTCGAGATGTCGGATGTTGCGACCCTCACGGCCGATGATCCTCCCCTTCATCTCGTCCGAGGGGAGCTCGATGACCGACACCGTGGTCTCGGTGACCACCTCGCCGGCGAGCCGCTGGATGGCGGTGGCCAGGATCCGGCGGGCCCTGCGGTCGGCCTCCTCGCGGGCCTTCATCTCCATGTCCCGAACCAGGATCATCGCCTCGCGACGTGCCTCGTCCTCGACCTGGTCCAGCAGCTCCGACTTGGCGGCGGTGACATCGATGCCGGCGACCTTCTCCAGCTGGTTGCGGGCCTCCTCCTTGAGCAGACCCAGCTCCCCGCGGATCGTGGTGACCTCGTCCTCGCGGTCGATGAGCAGCTTCTCGCGCTGGGCCAGGTTGGAAGCCCGTTGCTCCAGGGTCTCCTCACGCTGGCCGAGACGTGACTCGAGGTTCCCGAGCTCGAGTCGGCGATGGGCCAGGGCCTCCTCTTCCTTCTCCCGGTAGGTCTCCGCCTTGGCGCTGCCCTTCCTCTTCGGCCTTGGCCAGGATCTTCTGAGCCTCGAGACGTGCAGATGTGGTCAGCTCCTCGGCATTGATCCCGTCCCGTTCCCGCCGACGGGCGATGGAGAGCCGGGCGATCAGATAGCCGAAGCCGAGACCGACGACGACGCACAGGACTCCGAGCCCGATGGCCTGAGTAGCACTCATTGTTGGTCCCTTCCCCGAGGACCTTGGAGACGAATTGTGCCGGACCTCTCCTCCCGTTTGGGGAGGAGAGGTCCGGCACACGAAAATGAAGCGAGTTCAGAAACGAAGGGTCAAATCACCCTGTGTTCTGCTCTCCTCCTGACATGTCTCGTTGGTTCCGGTGATGTTTCAAAGTGGTTTTCGTGTGTCTGCAGCCGATGCTAACGCACGATCGCCGTTCGATGGCCGGTTTGTTGCCCAGGGCACCGATTCATTCCTCGGCGGCACCCTCCTCCGCCGGCTCGACCTCGACGACCTCGATGTCGCTCTTCTCGCCGAGACCTACGGCCTCGTAGACCTTGGCCTGGAGCTGCATCGCCAGTTCCGGGTTCTCCCGGAGGAAGGTCTTGGCGTTCTCCCGCCCCTGTCCCAACTGGTCGTCGTCGTAGGTGTACCAGGCGCCACTCTTCTTGACGACGCCCTCGTCGACGGCGATGTCGAGCAGGGAGCCCTCCCGGGAGATGCCATGACCGAACATGATGTCGAACTCGGCCTGCCGGAACGGTGGGGCCATCTTGTTCTTGGCCACCTTGACCCGGACGCGGTTGCCCACGCTGTCGGTGCCGTCCTTGATCGACTCGATACGTCTGATGTCGAGACGGACCGACGAGTAGAACTTGAGGGCCCGGCCACCCGGCGTGGTCTCCGGGCTCCCGAACATCACACCGATCTTCTCCCGGAGCTGGTTGATGAACACGGCGGTCGTCTTCGACTTGTTGAGGGTGCCGGCCAGCTTGCGCAGGGCCTGGCTCATCAGCCGGGCCTGGAGACCGACATGGGCATCGCCCATCTCGCCCTCGATCTCGGCACGGGGCACCAGGGCGGCAACCGAGTCGATGACCAGGACGTCCAATGCCCCGGAGCGGATCAGCATGTCGGCGATCTCGAGGGCCTGCTCTCCGGTGTCGGGCTGGGAGATGAGCAATTCGTCGACGTCGACCCCGATCGCCTTGGCGTAGATCGGGTCGAGAGCGTGCTCGGCGTCGATGAAGGCGGCGATGCCCCCGTTCCGTTGCGCCTCGGCGACGATGTGCAGGGCGACAGTGGTCTTGCCCGAGCTCTCCGGGCCGTAGATCTCGACGATGCGCCCCCGAGGGACTCCGCCGATGCCGAGGGCGAGATCGAGGGCCAGGGCCCCGGTGGGGATGACGTCGACCTTCCAGTTGGCGGCTTCACCCATCTTCATGATGGCTCCCTTGCCGAACTGTCGCTCGATCTGGCTGAGGGCCATGTCCAATGCCTTGTCGCGTTCCACGCTGCGTCCTTCCTGACTCATCTGCTCGAGACCGTATCCGGGGTCTGGGACAAAAACCATGACATGTGTAGGGACATGAGCCGGGATACTAGACCGAACATGTGTTCGTACATCGGATTTACCCGATCAACCGGATCGAGTCAAGAGGCTCGTAGCGAGCCCCTCCCCTACCCATATGGGTCCGGTACACGACCAGCTCCTCACACCGCCAGGACAAGGCGAGCTCCTCGTCGAGGAGATGACGGACGTCGGTGGGGGGCCGGGCCCTGGCGAGGGTCAGATGAGGATGGAAGGGCCGCTCCTCGGGGGACAACCCGGCGGCCAGCGCCGCCTCCTCGGCCTCCTCGTTGAGCAGGGCGAGCTGTTCCGACCCCCGGCCCACCGCGGCCCACACCACGGTGGCCTGGCGCGGGTTGGGGAATGCACCGAACCCGTCGAGTGAGATCGGGAAGGCGGTCTCCGCCATCGGATCGAGTGCGGCGAGGAAACGCTCGAAGGTCACCTGGTCGACGGTGTCGAGAAAGCGCACCGTGATGTGCCAGTTCTCCGGGGGGACCACCCGACCCGGGATGGCGAGCCCGCCCACGACCTCGGACAGGACGAACCTGATCTCGGGCGGGAGCGGCGCCGCCAGGAACACCCGGCCGACTAGGTCGTCCACCATCTCCCGGTGATGGCGAGTCGGGTGAGGTGCAGGGCGCTGGTGGTCCCGTAGGTCCGCACCCGCTCCCGGTCTCCGGGCATGCGCAGCTCGCGGGCACGCACGTCCTCGGGCGTGGCCACGGCGACGATCACCGTCCCGGCGGGACGTTCCATCGGCTCGGGCCCCGCCGACCCGGTCACCGCCACCACCACATCGGCGTCGAGGAGGCTGCGGCCACCTTGCGCCATCTCCAGCGCAGTCTCCAGGTCGACGACGTGATCGATGTCGGTGACGCCGAGCAGCTTGCGTTTCAACTCGCTGTCGTAGGCGATCAGTCCACCCTTGAAGTGACGCGACGAGCCGGCCACCGAGGTCAGCGACGCCGCCACCAGACCGCCCGTCATCGACTCGGCGGTGCCCAGAGACCAGCCCCTCTCCTCCAGTGCTCGCAGGATGACCTGGTGCACCGTGTCGTCGTCGGTGCCGAAGTACCAGGGCGCCAAACGGGCGATGACCTCGGAGGCGACCGGCTCGATCAGCTCCTCGGCGGCGGCTCGGGTAGACGCCTTGGCGGTGATCCTCACCTTGATCTCGCCCGCAGAGGCGAGGAAGGCCACCGACGGGTTGGTCGATCCTTCGTAGAGGTCGTCGAGGGCCTCGCCGACCGCAGACTCGCTCTCTCCCCACGTGCGGAGCATCCGGCTCACGACGACCGAGGCGCCACCCGAGCTGGCGAGGATCCGGGGAATGACCTCCGCGGTGAGGAGGTGCTCCATCTCTTGGGGGACACCAGGGACGCAGAAGATGAGTGTGTCGTCGTGGACGAGGAACAGGCCAGGGGCGGTGCCCTTGGGATTGGGGAGCAGCTCTGAACCTTCGGGGTGCTCGGCCTGGCGGAGATTGGACTCGGGCATCACCCGTCCCCGCGCCGCCCACCACGATCGGAGATGGTCGGCGTACCCCTCGTCGAACACCATGTCGCGACCGGTGGCGGCACAGAGCGCCTCACGGGTCAGGTCATCGCGGGTGGGACCGATCCCGCCGGTGACGATCACGGCGTCGGCCCGCGCCATCGCGGTGCGGATCGAGCCGGCCACGCGTTCGAGGTTGTCCCCGACCACCTGCTGGTAATGGGCGTCGAGACCGTGCTCGGCGAGCGCCCCGCCGATGTGGGCCGCGTTGCCGTTGACGATCTGCCCGAGGAGGAGCTCGGTCCCCACGGCCACCACTTCCACGATCACCTGCGGGAGGTTAGGGGTGCCATGTGGGTGCGATGTCGAACCCGGGGTTGATAGCGCCGTATCCGGCGCTATCAACCCCGGGTACGTGATGTGCGGACGGGTCAGGTCCGGCAGGCCTCAACGACGGCGACCAGCTCGTGGGTGTCGACGGCGTCGGCCAGGGTGTTCCAGGTGGCGGTGCTCACCCGCTCGTCCCCCTCGATCTCGGCGCAGGCCAGATAGACGGCGTCGGCGA
Source organism: uncultured bacterium (assembly GCA_963751005.1). Taxonomy (GTDB): domain Bacteria; phylum Actinomycetota; class Acidimicrobiia; order Spongiisociales; family ZC4RG35; genus JANQRA01. The sequence continues at coordinate 1,369,332 of CAVVSY010000004.1, read as the reverse complement.
GGGCGCCGAGCGTGGGATCGACGTCGAAGGCCAGACCGATCGAGGTGCGGGCCATGGCGACGTCGAGCCGACCCACCGCCCGGATCGCCTCCTCGGCGAACTCGGTCGCCTTCTGGTCCAGGTCAGACCTCGGGGAAGAGGTAGCGGCGGAGGATGTCGAGCCGCTTGTCCATGGTGTCGGGATGGAGGTACCACAGCATCGCCGCGATGGTGGAGAGCAGCGGGTTGCCGTCCTGTGGGGTGAAGGAGAAACCGACGATCTCGTTGCCGTTGCGCACCGCCAGTGTCTCCAGCGCCACCACCGCCTGGCTCATGATCCGCCCGTAGTAGCCGTGGTCACGACCGAAGGAGAACACCTGATTCGCCGACTTCTTGTGGGTGACCGCCACCCTGGTGTTGGCGTCGAGGCGCTCCCGGATCTCGTCGAGATCGATCTCGCGATCGAGTGTCATCGAGAAGTGGAGCGAGTGCATGTACTGGGTGTTCAGCTTGATCGCCGACGAGTAGATGTTGAGGTCGTGGCCGAGGGTGAGGAACAGGTCGTGGGCGTCACGGGCGTGGTGGGTCCCGAACCGGCCGTCCTCGTGCCCACCCACGACCGGGCTGGCGATGAAACCGCTGTCCTGGGAGATGTCGTTGGCCCGACGCATGCAGAGGAAGCGACCGTCGACGAGGTGGTTGCGTCCCGTCGTTGTCCATCGCCAGCGACTTGATCAGGACCGCGATGTTGTGGGTGTTGCAACTGACGATCTGGAGGAACTTGTCCTCGTTGGCGACGAGGGCGTCGTCGTTGATGCCCCGGGCGTACATCTTGCCGAACCCGTACTCGGAGCCCTGCGCCATGAACCCGATCGGGCCGGTGGCGTCTTTGTAGAACTCCTCTTTCATCTCGTTGCCCACAGGGGTGCAGTCGATGACCACCGTGGCCCGCTCGATCGCCTCGAGGGTCTCGTACTTGGGGGTGTGGCCCAGCTCCTCGAAGGTGGCCTTGCGATTCTCGTCGACCACCAGCACGGCGCCGCGGCGTACGAGATCCTCCACCTTCGCCTTCTCGGTGACCAGTGGGGTGCGTTTGTGGAAGGTGACCTCGTCGATGCCGAAATGGCTCTTGTTGTCGGCGAGGAGGCCGATCAACGGCTCACCGATCGTGCCGGTTCCCACGACGTGGACGATGTTCATTTGGAGTCCTCCGGACCGGGTCGTCTATCTGTCCGGAAAGGCATGGTACCCCCTGGGGCGCCAGGTCAAGCGTGAGCAGTCGAGGTCGCTATGCGACCTCGACTGCTCACACTGACTATCGGCGCCAACACCTGTGCTCAGAACTGCGCTTCCTCGGTGGAGCCCTTCAGGGCGAGGGTCGACGAGTCGACTCCTGCCACGGCCTGGCTCACCAGGTCGAAGTAGCCGGCGCCGACCTCACGCTGATGCCGGGTCGCCGTGTAGCCCTCCTCCTCCAGGCCGAACTCGGTGTTCTGCAACTCGACATATGCCGTCATCCCGCTCTCGGCGTAGCCCCGGGCCAGTTGGAACATCGAGGCATTGAGGGCGTGGAAGCCGGCCAGTGTGATGAACTGGTACCGGTACCCCAGCGTCCCCAGCTCCTTCTGGAACCGGGCGATGGTGTCGTCGTCGAGGTGGGCGCTCCAGTTGAACGACGGCGAGCAGTTGTAGGCGAGCAGCTTCCCAGGGAACTCGGCGTGGATCGCCTCGGCGAAGCGGCGCGCCTCATCGAGATCCGGGGTGGCGGTCTCGCACCAGATCATGTCGCAATAGGGGGCGTAGGCCAGACTGCGGGCGATCGCCGAGTCGAGCCCGCCCGTCACCTGATGGAAGCCTTCGGCGGTTCGGTCACCCACGACGAACCGGCGGTCCCTCGGGTCGATGTCGGAGGTGAGCAGGGTCGCCCCGTTGGCGTCGGTCCTCGCCACGATGATGGTGGGGACCCCCATGACGTCGGCGGCGAGCCGGGCCGACTGCAGGGTGCGAATGTGCTGGCTGGTGGGGACGAGCACCTTCCCACCCATGTGACCGCACTTCTTCTCCGCGGCGAGCTGGTCTTCGAGATGGACACCGGCAGCGCCCGCCTGGATGAAGCTCTTGGTCAGCTCGAAGACGTTGAGCGCCCCACCGAAACCGGCCTCCCCGTCGGCGATGATCGGCACGAACCACTCGGTGTCGGTGTCACCCTCCGCCCAGTGGACCTGGTCGGCGCGACGCAGGGCGTTGTTGATCCGCTCCACCATCGCCGGTGCCGAGTTGGCCGGGTACAACGACTGGTCCGGGTAGACCTCGCCGGAGAGGTTGCCGTCACCGGCCACCTGCCAACCCGAGAGATAGATCGACCTCAGACCGGCCTTGACCATCTGCACCGCCTGGCCCCCGCTGAGCGCGCCCAACGCGTTGACGTAGTCCTCGTGCCCCAGCATCTCCCACAGCCGCTCCGACATGCGGTAGGCCAGCGTGTACTGCTCCCGGATGCTGCCCCGGAGACGGACCACGTCCTCGGCCGAGTAATCGCGCACGACCCCTTCCCAGCGCGAGTCGTTCTTCCAGTCCTCGGTGATGCGGGCGGCTTCGGCGGCGAAGTGGGTCACGGGCTCTCCTAGTCGATCAGTTCGTACGCGGGCAGAGTCAGGAAGTCGACGAAGTCGTCGGAGAGGGCGACCTCTTCGAAGACCTTTCGGGCGGTGTGCAGGTGCTCGATGTCGGGATATCCCGTTTCCTCGAGATCGGAGACGATGTCGTTGGCCAGGGATCGCACCAGTGACTCGGTCACGAGGGTCGCCGCCGTCGGTGCTCATGCCGTGATGGACCCACTGCCAGATCTGAGAACGTGAGATCTCCGCGGTGGCGACGTCCTCCATCAGGTCGTCGATCGCCACGGCTCCGGTGCCCGTCAACCACGCTGCCAGATAGCGGATGCCGACCGACACGTTCGCCCGCACCCCGTCGAGGGTCACCGTCCCGGGGAAGTCGACGTCCATCAGGTCCGAGGCGGTGACCTCGACATCGTCGCGCCGGCGCTCGACCTGATTCGGCCGGTCACCGAGGACCAGGTCGAACTGCTCCTTGGCCACGGCGACCAAGTCGGGATGAGCCACCCAGGTGCCGTCGCAGCCGGCTTCGGCCTCACGCTTCTTGTCGGCGGTGACCTTGGCCATGGCCCGTTCGGTGACCTCGGGGTCACGCCGGTTGGGGATGAAGGCGGCCATGCCGCCGATGGCATGCGCCTGGCGACGGTGACACGTCTTCACCATGCAGCTCGGTGTACGCCTGCATGAAGGGAACGGTCATGGTCACCTGGCTGCGATCGGGGAGCAGGAACCGGGGATCACGCCGGAACTTCTTGATGACACTGAAGATGTAGTCCCAGCGCCCGGCATTGAGCCCGGCAGCGTGCTCCCGCAACTCGTACAGGATCTCGTCCATCTCGAATGCGGCGAGGACGTTCTCGATCAGAACCGTGGCCTTGATCGTCCCTCGATCGATGCCGAGCCGGTCCTGGGCCCAGATGAAGACGTCGTTCCACAGCCGAGCCTCGAGATGGGACTCGAGCTTGGGCAGATATAGGAACGGCCCCGACCCGTTGGCCAGCGCGGCCCGGCCCCCGTGGAAGATGTAGAGCCCGAAGTCGAAGAGGGCGGCTGACATCGGCCGGCCGTCCACGTGGAAGTGCTTCTCCACGAGGTGCCATCCCCGTGGCCTCACCACGATCGTCGCCACCTCGTCCCCCAGCTCGTAGTGCTTGGCGTCGGTGGTGAGCTCGAGAGTGCCCTGGTAGGCATCGACCAGGTTGATGTGACCTTCGAGGAGGTTCTCCCAAGTGGGTGCGGTGGCGTCCTCGAAGTCGGCCATGAAGACGTTCGCCCCGGAGTTGAGGGCGTTGATCATCATCTTGCGGTCGACGGGCCCGGTGATCTCGACCCGACGATCGACCAGATCGGGGTGGACCGGAGGTACCGACCAGTCACCCTCCCGCACATAGGCGGTCTCCTCGATGAACCGGGGGCGCCACCCGTTGTCGAGCAGACGTTGCCTCTCCTGGCGACGGGCGAGCAGCTGGCCGCGTCGCCAACCGAACTCGTTCTCGATGTCGATGAGGAACGCGATCGCATCCGGGGTGAGGACCCGCCGTTCGGTATCGCTCTGACCGAATTGGTTCATAAGAAGCTAGTGTCTTGTTTACCAACCGGAAATCCTTCCCGGAGAAGGCGTAAGATTCACTGATCTTTAGGCGAGGAGTAGAAATGGCCGAACCTCATGCCCTCGATCCCCTGGTACTGGGCCGTCGGGTCCGTCATCACCGCAACGAGGCCGGGCTCACCCTCGATCAGTTGGGTGAGCGGGTAGGCAAGCCTGCTCCCTATCTGTCGCTTCTCGAGAATGGGAAGAAGGAGCCGAAGGTGAACCTGGTCATGGACCTGGCCGCCGCCCTCGACGTCGAGGTGGGCGAACTGCTCGACACCACCCCGCCGACCCGACGCGACGCCCTCGAGATCGCCCTGATCCGCGCTCAGGAGACCGCGTTGTTCGAGACGCTCGACATCCCCACGATCAAGCCCTCGGCCAAGGTCGACAATCAAACGCTGGCGCACATCGTCGGTCTCCACGAGGCGATCCGGGAGAGGTCGTCCCTGGAGTCGGCCGGCTCCGATGACGTGCGCGCCGCCAACGGGGCCGTCCACACCCATCTGGCGGAGCGCAACGGGTATCTCAAGGACATCGAGGTCGCCGCCCGCGAGGCCCTGGAGTCGTCGGGCTATCGGGGCGAGGGCCCGTTCTCGTCACGCAATCTCCTCGACCTGACGGCGAGCACCGGGTTCGAGCTGATGCCCATCGACGACATGCCCGCATTCGCCCGGTCGATCATCGACACCAGGAACAAGCGGATCTACATCGCCCAGCGCAACGAGCTGCGGACGCGGCAGGCGCGCAAGGCCGTGCTGCAGACAGTCGCCGGCTTCGTCCTGGGCCACGAGACCGCACCCGACCTCGACACGTACCTCCGCCAGAGGATGGAGACGGCGTATTTCGCCGCCGCCGTGCTCGCCCCCGAGGACTCGGTCGTCGCCCGGCTCATGGTGGCCAAGGAGAACCACGACATCGACGTCGAGGACGTCAAGGAGCTGTTCTACGTCTCCTACGAGATGGCGGCGTGGCGGACGGCGAACCTCCTCACCCGCCACTTCGGCATCCCCTGTCATCTGCTGGTGAACGACGGGATGGGGGTCGTGGTCAAGGGATACGCCAACGACGGGGTCCCGGTGCCCCGGGACGAGCACGGCGGGATCGAGACCCAGCGGCTCTGCCGACGGTGGGGGGCGCGTCTCACCTTCGACTCCGAGGAGCGATTCGGCACCCATCACCAGTACACGGACACCCCCGGTGGCACCTACTTCTGCACGACCCACATCGAGGCGGGTCGAGATCCTGCCTACGCCATCACGCTCGGCGTCGGATTCGACGACGCCCGTTGGTTTCGGGGCCGCGACACCACCAACCGTGAGGTCTCGACGTGCCCCGACCCGCACTGCTGCCGGATGCCGTCGGAGGAGCTCGCCGACCGCTGGTCGAGCCACGTGATCGTCTCGGCCCGCTCCCAGACGAGGATCCTCGGCCTGATGGCCCCCGACCCCTACCCCGACCTCGACATGCCCGAGGTCCTGTCCGTGGTGGAGGAGCACTCCAGCGTGGCGGTTGAGGTCGTATACGACCTCACCAGTCACCTTTCCAAGCGTTGAGCTCAGACGCCCGGGAGACCATCTCGAGGAGATTGTCGAGATCGAGGTCGGCGAGGGTCTTGAAGGCGATGCTGGCGCTGCCCAGCTTGGCCTTGCCCAGTTTGCCCTCGTACTTGCCGCAGCAGGTACTGGCCGTCCTTCGACGGCGTTGACGTAGATGCTGATGTGGTCCTTCTGGGCGGCGAAGCCCACGAGGAACCACTCCACCATCACGCCTGACCGGTTCTCGTAATCCATGCACCCCGTAACCCACGATCTGCTGTTCACTGCCCGACCAGAACACACCCTCGTAGAGGAACCGAGCTGTCCCGGCATCCGCTCGGAGATGAGGTCGTCGAGTCGACGCATGTCGTCGCCCTGTGTGCCCTCGAGTGACGGCGAGGAACTCGGCGACGTCTTTGCTCGGTGCGCTGCATCGTGCGAATCTAGCCCGTCACGCCAGGGCGGCGTCGACGGCGGCGATGGCGTGGATGCGGGTGGTGTCGAAGCCGGGGACGACCCCGTCGTCCTCGTCGAGGATCATCGAGAGCTCGGTGCACCCGAGGATCGTCGCCTCGGCCCCTTCGTCGGCGAGCACGTCGATGGTGTCGACCAGTGTTCGATGGGATCCGTCGTCGACGATCCCGAGCACCAGCTCCTCGAACACGATCCGGTCGATCTCGGCGCGGGCGGCTTCCGAGGGCACGACGCAGTCGATCCCGTTGGCGGCCATGCGCTCTCGGTAGAAAGGCTCCTCCATGACCGCAGCGGTGCCGAGGAGCCCTGCCGTCTCCACACCGGACTCCTTCAACCGGTGCGCGGTCACGTCGATGATGTTGACCACCGGCACTCCCCCATATGCCTCGACGGCGTCGGCCACGGAATGGGCGACGTTGGCGGCCAGGACCATCACCTCGGCACCCTGGGCCGCCAGCGAAGTTGCCGCCGGGACCAGGATCCGGGCCAGCTCCCCCCAGTCCCGGGTGTCGGTGCACGCCGCAACGGGAGCGAAGTCACCCGACCAGACCAGGACGTCGGCGCTGTGGTTGCCACCGAGACGGGCGTTGACCTCCTCGTTGATGTATCGGTAGTAGCTGATCGTCGATTGCCAGCTCATCCCGCCGAGGATGCCGATGCGTCTCATCTCAACTCGTCGCGGCGACGAACTCCCTCAGGTCGGCCGCGAGCTGCTCCAACGACGGCTTGTGGACGTACATCATGTGGCCGGCTTCGTAGTAGGTCAGCCGCACGTTCCCCCTCACTTCGGGGTCGAGACCCATGTGGGAGAACGTGTACTCGGTGGCGAAATGAGGCGTGGCCAGGTCGTAGTAGCCGTTGGCGACCAGCACCCTGGTCCCCTTCGGGACCGAGAGAGCAGCTCGCGGAAGCTCTCCGAGGTGTCCACGTATTTGCCCTTGAAGTCCTCGTAGTCCCAGTTCTTCCAGACGTTCATGCCCATGATCCGGTAGTCGTCATCGGTGTCGAAGCCGAGCTCGTCGCGAAGGTACTGGTTGAGAGCGGAGGTGGCGACACCGACCGTCGAGTCGGTGCTGGGGTCGGCCTCGATGACGTTCCCTGCCTTCACCCGTCGATCCCGATGTACCTCGAGTCGATGCGGCCCACGGTTCGGTGCTGTTCACGGAGCAGCTCCTTGCAGAAGCGGTGGATCTGGATCCTCAGGTCGTAGTGGTCGATGAACCCCGCCTCGAGCCCGGTGTAGGCTGACGCCGCTCGGCCACCTGCTTGCGACGTTCGTCGTCGAGCCGGTCGCCTTGGGCGAGCGCACTCCAATACTCCCCGAGGGCGAACTCCTCGACCTCGTCGAGGAAGTCACGGAGCGGCATCGTCTGGTAGTCCTCCGAGAGCTGGCCGTGGTAGCTGGGCGGTGGCGGCATACGTCGGCAGGTACAGCGGATAAGGAAGATCGTTCCCGGGGTGGATCAGGAGGGTGTCGGCGTCGATACCCGACGTCTGATAGTTGAGGATCATCGAGATGAAGATGATCCCGTTGAACTCGACGTTGTGGGTGGCGAAGAGCTCGCGGGCGATCCCGGCTCCACGCAGGGTCCCGTAGCTCTCCCCGGACAGGTACTTGGGCGAGGCCCATCGTCCGTTGCGGTTCAAGTAATGGACGATGAACTCGCTGAAGGCCTCGATGTCCTTCTTGAAATGGTGGAACCTCTTCTCACCGTCCTTCTTCTCGGTGCGGCTGAGCCCGGTCCCCATCGCGTCGATGCAGACCACATCGGCCACGTCGAGGATCGAGTACTCGTTGTCGACCAGACGCCCCTGCATACCCACCTTGAACCCGTCGTCGTCGAGCTCCATGCGCTTGGGCCCGTACAAACCGAGGTTGAGCCAGACCGTCGAAGAGCCGGGGCCACCGTTGAAGCAGAACAGGACGGGACGGCTCGCCGGGTCGGCGTCGTCCTGGGTGTAGGACATGTAGAAGAAGGAGACCTTCTCGTCGGCCGACTCGAAGACCTGGGTCCCGGCGGTCGCCGTGTACGTGATCTTCTTCTTGCCGAACTTCCCCTCGAACTGCTTGCTGACCTTGCGGTCCTTCAAGGTCGGGGGCAGCCCCTTCGGGCTTGCCCTTGGCCTTCTTCGTCTTGTCCTTCGCCATCAGGCGAGGCTAGGCGTTCTTCGGGGTCTTCCGTCGTCGTCCAGCCAGTCCTCGGCGGGGACACCCAGACCGTCCGCAATCCGGTTGATGTAGTTGAAATAGGCGATCACCTGGGTCGCGCTGGAGATGCCCTGATCGTCGAAGCCGGCGGCACGAAGGGCGGCGATGTCCTCGGCTCCGATCGAGGAGGGTGAGCGGGTCAGCTTCTCGGTGTATTCGCACAGTGCGACGTCGGCCGGGTCGAGCCCGGCGCTGCGCCAATCGGCGGCGATGCGATCGACGATGTCGGGTTCGGCGACCTCATCCCGGAGGTCGTGGAGATGCGCCGTGATTCAGTAGTGGCAGTCGTTCGCCTGCGACGTGACCACCGCCATCATCTCCCGCTGCGCCCGGGTCAGCGGCGACGGCCCGTACATGATCGACTGGTAGATCTTCATCGAGTCGCGCATCACCTCGGGAAGCTGGCTCTGGATCGAGACGATGTTCCAGATGCGACCGGCGCGTCGCTGCGCCGCGTCGTACTCGCGTCGCGCCACGCCCGACGGTCTCGTCGTAAGTCAGAGACGTGGATGTGCGCCATCAGCCGGCGAGGAACAGCGCCGGTTCCTCGAGGTTCTCGAGGAGGAGCGCGGTGAAACGACGTCCCACGGCTCCGTCGATCACCCGATGGTCGTAGGAGAGGGAGAGCGGCATCACGGGGGCGATGGCGAGGTCCTCTTCGTAGACCACCGGACGCAGCCGGGCGGTGCCGATGGAGAGGATCGCCACCGTGCCGTAGGGAACTATCGGGGTGCCGTGACCGCCACCGACTGCGCCGATGTTGGACACGGTGAACGTCTGACCGCTCAACTCGGCGGGCGTGAGGCTGCGCTCCACGGGCGCCCTCACCGAGACGCCGCACCTCGGCGGCGAGCTCGAGCACGCTCTTCTGTTCCGCGGCCTCTCGATCACTGCCACCATCAGACCTTCGGGGGTGTCGACGGCGATCCCGATGTCGCGGGCGGCGTGATAGACCAAGTCGTCTCCCTCGATCGAAGCGTTGAACTCGGGGAACGCGTCCAGTGGCCGGGAGCACCGCCTTGATCACCAGGGCCTCGAGGGGGATCTTGACCCGTGCCGCTCCCCAGGGCGCGCCGCACCTGGAGAAGACGGGTGGCATCCACATCCTCGAAGGTCGTCACGTGAGGGATCTCCGCCCAGCTCTTCGCCATGTTGGCGGCGATGGTGCGTCGCAGCCGGGACATGGGCCGACGCTCGTCCTCTCCCACCGCCGGTTCTGATACCGGTTCCGACACCGGTCCCGCCGCCGGTTCCGGCACCGGAGACGGCGGGGTGGGCTCCTGGTCGTCATCGGAGATCCCGTGCCCGGCGCCCACGAAGACACCGCTGACGGCGTGATGGGGCTGGGGGTGAGGCGGCGACGATGGTGGTGGAGGTGTCTCTGCGGCGCTGCGGCGGGTGCCGCTGCAGGTGGCGGCGCCGCGACGGCCGCGGGCGCCGAGATCGCGGACTCGACGTCGGCCCGGGTGATGCGGCCCCCGGGACCGGTCCCCACCACGTCTTCCAGATCCACGTCGTTCTCTCGGGCGAGCTTGCGCACCACGGGCAGCGCCTTGATCGCCACCGGCGCGGCACTGAGGTCGCCGACGTCGACGGCGAGGATCTCAGCGTCCTCGCTCAAGGTCCCGACGATCGGGGCCGGCTCAGGGCGGGAAGGCTCCGGCGTGGTCTCCACTTCGACCTCGGTTGGCCGGCTCCGCAGGCGCAGGCGCAGTCGGCGGGCTCATCTCGCCGGGCTCGCCGATGGTGACCAGGACCGAACCGACGGCGACGACCTCACCCTCGGCCCCGCCATGGGAGATGACCACGCCGGCATATGGCGATGGGATCTCGACCACGGCCTTGTCGGTCTCGACCTCGACGATCGGCTGATCGGCGGCGACATGCTCGCCTACGGCCACCAGCCAGCGGACGATCTCCGCCTCGGTGAGGCCCTCGCCTATGTCGGGGAGTCGAAACTCGCGGGCCACTCAGTCCTCCAGTGCCTCGGTTGCTGCATCGACGATCCGTTCCACCGTGGGAAGGTAGTGACCCTCCGAGCGCTTCAGCGGGAAGATCGTGTCCCATCCGGTCACCCGTCTCACCGGCGAGTGCAGCGAGTAGAGGGCTCGTTCGGAGATGGTGGCGGAGATCTCGCCGCCGACCCCGCCACTGAAGGGCGCCTCGTGGACGACCACCGCCCGACCCGTCTTCTCCACCGAGGCGACGATGCCGTCACGATCGAGCGGGGCCAGGGTGCGCACGTCGAGCACCTCCACGGAGACGCCCTCCGCCGCCAGGGCGGCGGCCGCAGCGCGAGTCTCCTTCATCATCGCCCCCCAACTGATCAGGGTGATGTCGTCACCGGCTCGCTCGACACGAACCGGGCCGATCTCCACCTTGTAGTAGATGTCGGGCATGTCCTCCTTCACGGCCCGATAGAGCCGGATCGGCTCGAGCAACACCACCGGGTCCGGGTCCTCGATGGCGGCGAGCAGCAACCCGCGGGCGTCCCGAGGTGTCGACGGGACGACCACCTTGAGACCGGGAATGTGGGCGTAGATCGCCTCCGTCGACTCGGAGTGGTGCTCGGCGGCTCCGATCCCGCCGCCGTACGGGATGCGGATCACCATGGGTGCCGTGAACCGGTGATTGGTCCGATTCCTGATCCGGGCGACGTGGTTGATGATCTGGTCGTAGGCCGGATAGGAGAACCCGAGGAACTGCATCTCCGCAACCGGGCGCAGCCCGGCCATTGCCATCCCGAAGGCGGCGCCGACGATCCCCGACTCCGCCACCGGGGTGTCGAAGACCCGACTCGGCGCCATGACGCTCGAGAAGACCGTCGGTGATGCGGAACACCCCGCCGGTGCGCCCGATGTCCTCACCGAGGAGCACCACCCGATCGTCCGAGGCGAGTGCGGTGTCCAACGCCCCGTTCAGGGCCTGAGCGAGGTTCACCTCAGTCATAGATATCACCATGATGGGGGACGACCCCCCTCAGACCCCCCGCCCCGCAGCACGAGGTGCGTCGGCGAGAGGCCGTGGTGGTCTGAGGCTGTGGTGGTTTGGGCCATGTTCGACTTCAGTCATCGTTTTCGCCTTCGGCCAGTTGCTCGCGGAGGGGGGCGGTGGGCTCGGCGTACATCCGGTTGATCATCTCGGCGAAGGTGGGCTCGGGGATCGACTCGGCCCATGCGACCGCGCTCTCGATGGCATCCGACGCCTGGCTCTCCAGTTGGGCCTGCCATTCGACGTCCCACGCCCCCTGCATCTCCAGGAGACGACGGACCCGCTCCAGCGGGTCCTTCTCCTCCCAGTCGGCGCCCTCGTCCTCGTCCCGGTAACGGGTCGGGTCGTCGGCGGTGGTGTGGGGGCCGAGGCGGTAGGTGACCGCCTCGATCAGGCTCGGGCCCTCCCCGGAACGGGCGAGAGCGGCAGCTTCCCGTACCGCGACCAGGACCGCGACGACGTCGTTGCCGTCGACCCTGATCCCCGGCATCCCGTAGGCCTCGGCCTTGATCGCGATCGACTCCGACTTCGTCTGCTCCGACGTCGGATACGAGATGGCGTATCCGTTGTTCTGACAGAAGAACACCGTGGGTGTGTTGAAGACTGCGGCGAAGTTCATCGCCTCGTGGAAGTCGCCCTCGGAGGTGGCCCCGTCACCGAAGGAGGTGAGGGCGATGCGGTCGGTCCCGGCCAGCTTCTCCGCCCAGGCCAGGCCGACGGCATGGATCATGTGGCCGCCGACGGTGATCGACGGTGGCAGCACGTTGACCCCTTCGGGGAGCTGCCCGCCACGCTCGTCGCCGGTGCGACCGAGGATGAGGAGCTCCCAGGGATAGCCGGCACGCCAGTTGAGGGCGGCATCGCGGTAAGTGGCGGCGACCCAGTCGTCGTCGTGGAGCGCGGCGGCGGCACCGATCTGAGCCGCCTCCTGCCCACGAAACGGGGCGTACGTGGCCAGCCGCCCCTGACGCTGCATGGCGATCGACTTGGTGTCGTAGGTGCGGGCCTCGACCATGTCGGCGTAGAGCGCCCTCATCTCGTCGAGGGTGATGGGGAGTCGATCCCGCACCGACCCGTCGGGGTTCAGTAGACCGAACATCGTCGTCCCGTCATCCTGTTGAGTCTGCCTCGCCACGGCGCCGGATGCGTCGCCGGTGGGGATAAGAGCGTCGAGCCCCCGGCCGAGCCCCGACTTGCGTGAGCTCACGCCGTTCTCCTTGTGACTTTCACGAATCGAGCCGAGCTTAGACCTGGGCTTCATCCCTCGAATCGGGCCTAGACCGACGTCGATTCGGCGTCGTAGGCCTCTTCGAGGTCTTCGACCGTCATCAGCACGTCACGTGCCTTGCTCCCCAGCGACGGGCCCACCACCCCGCGTTGCTCCAGGCCGTCCATGACCCGGCCCGCCCGAGCGAACCCGATTCGGAGCTTGCGCTGGAGCATCGAAGTCGAGCCGAGCTGGGACCGGACGACCAGGTCCATGGCCTGGCGGATGAGATCGTTGTCCTCGTCGTCCTCCTCGTCGGCTGCTGCGCCGCGGCGGCTGCGGCCGCCACGACTTCCAGCACCTGCTTGTCCTGATACTGCGCCTCACGCTGCTGCTTGACCCACTCCACGACCGCATGGATCTCGGTCTCCCGCACCCACGCACCCTGGATCCGTTGCGGTCGGGGCTCCTTGGCGGTGACGACGAGCATGTCACCCATCCCGACCAGCTTCTCGGCCCCGGCACCGTCGATGATCGACCCGGCTGTCGGTCTGGGAGGCGACGCTGAAGGCCAGCCGGCTGGGAACGTTGGCCTTGATCACGCCGGTGATGACGTCGACCGAAGGACGCTGGGTCGCGATGACCAGATGGATCCCGACGGCGCGCGCCATCTGGGCGATGCGGACGATCGACTCCTCGACCTCCTTGCCGGCGACCATCATCAGGTCGTTGAGCTCGTCGATGAGCACGACGATGTAGGGGAAGCGGTCGAATCCCTCCGGGTCGAGCCCACCGGCGTCGAGCTTCTCGCGGTAGCCCTCGATGTCGCGCACCTTGGCATCGGCGAGCAGGTCGTAGCGCCGGTCCATCTCGGCGACCGCCCATTTCAAGCGCTTCGTTCGCCTTCTTCGGGTTGGTGATCACCCGGGTGAGCAGATGGGGCACCCCGTTGTACTGGCCGAGCTCGACTCGTTTGGGATCGACCATGATCAGCCTGACGTCGTCCGGAGTGGTCCGCATCAAGATCGACGTGACTATCGAGTTGATGCACGAGGACTTCCCGGCGCCGGTCGCGCCGGCGATGAGCACATGGGGCAGCTCGGAGAGGTTGAGCAGCCGGGGCGTCCCGAGATGTCCATGCCCGAGGCCGACGGTGAGCGGATGCGCAGGCCGCGCCGCTTCGGGGCTGCGAGAGGATGTCGCCCAGGGAGACGAGACGCCGCTTGGTGTTGGGGACCTCGACGCCGATCGCCGACTTGCCCGGGATCGGGACCAGCAGCCGGACGTCGGGTGTGGCCAGGGCGTAGGCGATGTCGTGGGAGAGGTTGGAGACCCGGTTCACCTTGACCCCGGGGGCCAGCTCGATCTCGTAGCGGGTGACGGTGGGCCCGGGGACGATCTTCGTCAGCGTGGCGTCGACACCATGCTGGACCAGCGTGTCCTCGAGCTGACGCGCCGTCTCCTCGAGCTGACGCTTGTCGACCTCGCCGCCGGTCCCGCCGTCGAGAAGGGACAGCGGTGGCAGCTGGTAGGTGGCCCCGGCGAGGTCGACCACGACCTCGGTGCTCGGCTCGACTGGAGCCTGCTTCGCGCGAACGGGAGCTTTGGCCGCGGGCTGAGGTGGGCGCTGCTCGCCGAGGGCTCTGATGCCGGCCCCGGGGCTTCTGCTCCACGACCGGTGCGGCGCGGGCGATGTGGGCACCACGGTCGACCGGCTCCCCGGCGATCACCTCACGGGCGAAGGTGCGCAGGTTCCGCCAGATCTGGGCGATCCCTCCGAAGAGATCACGGACCGAGGTCTGCGTCATCAGCAGGACACCCATCCCGATCGCCGACGCCAAGATGACGAAGGCGCCCCAATGCCCGAGGACCCGGCGCAGTGGGAAAGCGATCAGCGACCCGACCGCTCCCCCGCGCTCTTGGACCAGCTCCAGCGACGAGCGGAACGCCACGGCTCCGGTGAGGAGATGGAAGAGGGCGAGGGTGCCGATGAAAGTGGTGATCCCGCCGATGACCAGCCGACGCGCCCCGTCGCGAGGCTTGCCGATGATCATGGTCAGGCCGATGCCTGCCAAACGCCAGGGGCATGGCGAAACGCCATACGCCGAACAGGAAGCGGGAACCGGACGTCAGCCCGTCGCCGACCGGTCCGGCGAGACGGAAGTAGGCCAGCGTGACCAGCACGGCGATGACGATGAGCACCATGCCCCAGACATCGTCGGTCTGACGTCCCAGGGCGCTCCTGATCCAGTCGCGCACCCCGGCCAGCATCTGGGTGAACGAACGACGCGGCGAGTGTTTGCGACCGGCGCTCTTGGGCCCAGCAGCCCCAGGGCGCCCTTTCACGCTGGATGTGGCACGTGATTTTGGTCGTGTCGATTTGGTCTTCGAGGACACCCGTCTCCGCCCGGAGCCCTTTCGGGTGGATGTCCGGGTTGGCATGTGTCGGAGACAATACCCAAAACCCCGCCGATTACCGTGAATTCATGGCCGAGCCACCCGACTACGTGATCATCAACCGACGGCTCTGGGACGACGACGCGGAGAACTGGGTGCGAGTGGGCGAGCGCAACTGGGCCAGGGAGCCCGACTGGGGGTTCTGGGGCATCCCCGAGACCGACCTGAGGTTGCTGCCCGACGACATGACGCGGGATGCGGGCCATCGAGCTCGGCTGTGGCACCGGATACGTCTCGGCCTGGATGGCGCGCCGCGGTGCGCAGTGTGTCGGGATCGACAACTCCGCCCGGCAGCTGGCGACCGCGCAACGTCTCGCCAAGGAGCACGGCATCGATTTGGCGCTGATCCATGGCAACGCCGAGACCGTCCCCTTTCCCAGATGAGACGTTCGACTTCGCGATCTCGGAGTACGGGGCGGCGATCTGGGCCGATCCGTACGTGTGGGTGCCCGAGGCGTGGCGGCTCCTCCGTCCCGGCGGCGTGCTGGTGTTCTCGGGGCCCACCCGCTGAAGGACATGACCCAGCCGCGACATGGCGACCCGTCTGTCGGACCGCGAGCTCCTCTATCCCTACTTCGACCTCCATCGGGTCGACTGGAGCGAGGACGACGAGATCGGGACGGTGTTCAACCTCACCATCTCGGCATGGATGACCTTGTTCGACGAAGTCGGGTTCGACATCCTCGCCTTCCACGAGCTCCGGCACCCGACCGGCGGTCCGAGGTCGTCTTCGACGTGACGGCCGATTGGGCCCACGACTTCCCCGCCGAGCAGGTGTGGAAGCTGCGCAAACGAGAAGCGAGCGTGTGCAGTTGAAGTCGCTATGCGACTTCAACTGCTCACGCTTGGAGCCTCAGACCTCCATCACGATCGGGATGATGACGGGACGCCGGGCCGTCTCGGCCCGGATCACCTTGCCCGCCGCCTGACGCACCGTCTTCTGCATCTCGGCGTGGTCGGTGCGACCTGTCTCGTGGGTCTCGATCGCGGAGCGCACGGCGTCGGCGGCCTTGGCCAGGACTGCGGTCGGGTCGTCCATCATCCCGTGGCTGTCGAGGTCGGGGCCGTAGATGATCTCCCCGGTGTCGTGGTCGATCCCCACCGTCACCACCACCACCCCCTCGTCGGCGAGATGGGACCGGTCGCGGAGCACGGCGTTCTGCACATCGCCCACCGCCGAACCGTCGAGATAGACGTAACCGGCGGGCACCGCACGGCGCTCGACGAACGTCTTCTTGCCGTCCACGATCACCCGGTCGCCGTCCTCGAGCACGTCGACCTGGTGCGACCCCCATCTTGCGGGCGAGGTCGGCGTGCGCGGACAGGTGCCGGTATTCGCCGTGGACGGGGACGAACGCCTTGGGCCGGACCAGGTTGAGGAAGGTGAGCAGCTCCTCACGGGCGGCGTGACCGGAGACATGGACGTGGGAGTTGCGACCGTGGACGACCCGGGCCCCCGTCGCATCAGGTTGGAGATCACCTTGGAGACGGCGGTCTCGTTGCCGGGGATCGGCTTGGCGGAGATGAGGACGGTGTCGTTGTCGCCCAGCTCGACGAACTTGTGCCGGCCCTGAGACATGAGGGAGAGGGCGGCGAACGGCTCACCCTGGGAGCCGGTCGTGATCATGAGCTGCCGGTTCTCGGGCAGATTCCCGAGATCCTTGATGTCGATGACGGCGTCGTCGGGGAGACCGAGGATCCCGAGGTCGTTGGCGATCGTCGTGTTGCGGTGCATGGAACGGCCGAAGAAGGCGACCTTGCGGCCGGCAGCGATCCCGGCGTCGGCGATCTGTTGCACCCGGTGGATGTGGGACGAGAAGCAAGCCGCGATCACCCGGCCCGGGGCATCACGGATCACGTCGGTGATCGGCTGGCCCACGGAGCTCTCCGACGGCTCGAAGCCCTCCTTCTCGGCGTTGGTGGAATCGCTGAGGAGGAGCCGGACGCCACGGCGGCCCAGTGAGGCGAAGGCGGGGAGATCGGTGGGACGATGGTCGATCGGTGTCGGGTCCAGCTTGAAGTCACCGGAGTGCAGCACCATCCCCTCGGGGGTGTCGAAGGCGATCGCCGAAGCATCGGGGACCGAGTGGCTGACCGGGATCATCATGAACTTGAAGGGCCCATGGTCGATCCACTGCTTCTGCTCGATCGTGCGCAGGTCGCCTTCCACTCCCAGCTCCTCGACCCGGCCCCGCGCCAGCTCGATGCTGAGATCGGGTGCCGTAGACAGGAACCGACGATGTCGCGAAGGAAGTAGCCGAGGGCGCCCATGTGGTCCTCGTGACCGTGGGTGAGCACCACCAGCGCCACGTCCTTCTTCCGCTCGACCAGCCACGACCAGTCGGGGAACACGAGGTCGACACCGAGCATGTCCTCCTCGGGGAACATCAGACCCACGTCGATCAGGGCGATCTGACCGTCGATCTCGAGGGCAGCGCAGTTGCGGCCGATCTCCCCGAGCCCACCCAGAAATGTCACGGAGATGCTCACGAGATGGAGATGGCCCCCATCGCCTTCTCGACCGTGGCGAGGGTCTCCTCGCTGGCGGCCACCAGGGGAAGCCGCACGTCACCCACCGGCTCCCAGGACCGGGACAAGGCCCCCTTCACCGGAGCCGGGCTCGGCTCGAGGAAGCAGGCATGGGCCAGCGGCAGCAGCTCGTGGTGGAGACGACGCGCCTCGGCGTAGTCCCCGGCCGTCGCCGCCTTGAGCATCGCCTTGACCGCCGGCCCGGCGAGATGGGAGATGACGGAGACGACCCCGACCGCCCCCACCGCCATCATGGGAAGGGTGCGGCTGTCGTCACCGGAGTACACCGCGAGAGCCCGGGGCGCGGTTGACCGTCGTCGAGGTGAAGTCGACGTCGCCGACCGCGTCCTTCACGGCGACGATGCCGGGGTGCCCGGCGAGATTGACCAGTGTGTCGTTCTCGATGAGACGGGCGGTGCGCCCCGGGATGTTGTAGAGCATCACCGGCACGCCCACGTCGGCGATTGCGTTGAAATGGGCGACCAGCCCGTCCTGGGAGGGACGGCTGTAATAGGGAGTGACGGCGAGCACGCCGTCGGCGCCGAGCTCGGCGGCACGCTCGGTGAGCTTCACGGAATGGGCGGTGTCGTAGGTGCCCGTGCCCGCGACCACCTTGGTCTTCTTGCCGGCCACGGCGTCGATCACCGTCTTGAAGAGGGCGAGCTTCTCGCCGTCGTCGAGTGTCGGCGACTCGCCGGTGGTTCCGGCCACCACCAGGGTGTCGCTTCCCCGGTCGGCCAGATGCCGCGCCAGGTCCCAGGCCTTCTGGTGATCCACCGCCCCCGACCCGTCGAATGGCGTCACCATCGCCGTGGCGAGCAGCCCGAAGGGCGGGAGTCGGTCGTGTCGGTCACTGCGACAAGGTTACCGACCAGCGAGCTAGAAACACATCGATGGAGCTGAGACTTCCCGCACCGTGCCTCGTCGTCCTCGTCGGGGCGTCCTCGGCGGGCAAGACGACCTGGGCTTCGGAGCACTTCGCCGCCACCGAGGTGGTGTCGTCCGATGCCTTGCGGGCGATGGTCGGCGCGGGTGCCGACGATCAGGCCGCCGGCACCGCCGCCTTCGCCATCCTGGAGCAGATCGTCGCCGAGAGGATGCGACGGGGGCTCACCACTGTGATCGACACCCTCGGGTTCGACGAGGCGTCCCGCCGGCGGTGGATCGGGATGGCCCGGCACCAGGGGCTGCCGGCGTACGCCATCGTCTTCGACACCCCCGGCGACGAATGCCTGCGCCGGAATGCCGAGCGGGTCAAGGGGATCCCGGTGACCGTCCTCCGCCGACAGCTGAGCCGGGCGCGGCAGGTCGTTCCCCTCGTTGGCGGACGATGGATTCGACGCAGTCCACGAGGTGCAGGCAGTGGCCGTGGTCACCCCGGTCGGTCGCGGCCGTGACGGCGAGCCGCGACCGAGGATCCGGCAGCAGCCACACGTTCGGCCTGCTGGTGTCGAGGTTCGCCTGGGACACGGAGATGGGGTCCGACGCATGCGGTCGATCGCATCGTCGGGCCGAGGCAGCCGGGTTCCGCGACATCTGGGTCATGGACCACTTTCGCCAGATCCGGGGTGTCGGCCGCCCATGGGAGGACATCCCCGAGGCGTACACCGCCCTCGCCCACATGGCCGCCGTCACCTCGAGTATCCGCCTGGGCGCATTGGTCACCGGGATCACCCACCGGCACCCGATCGTGCTGGGGAAGATGGTGGCCACCCTCGACGTCCTCTCCGGGTGGCCGGGCCCTCTGCGGGCTCGGGATCGCCTGGGACGAGGAGGAGCACCAGTCGTTCGGGATCGACTTCCCGCCGGTGGCGACCCGTTATGAGATCCTCGAAGAGACCTTGCAGATGCTCCCCCTGCTCTGGGGAAAGGGAACCCCGGCGTTCGCGGGCGCACACATCAGATCTCCGGGGCTCGTCTGCTATCCGCGGCCCATCCAGGATCGGATCCCGATCATGATCGGCGGCTCCGGCGAGAAGAGGACACTTCGTCTCGTCGCCCGCTACGCAGACGCATGCAATGTCTTCGGCGACCCGGCCCGGGTCGCCCACAAGGTGGAGGTCTTGCGGCGTCACTGCGCCGAATCTCGACCGCGATCCAGCCGACATCGAGGTCACTCACCTGACCAACGCCCTCGCCGCAACCGACCGCGCCACCCTTCGCGACACCGTGAGACCGCCTGCGTGACCGGAACACGACCGCCGAGCAGATGATGCGCCGGGTCAATGCCGGCACCCCCGAGGACCTCGTGGCCCTGTTCCGCTCCTACGCCGAGGCGGGAGCCGACCACTCCATCGTGTCTCTGCCTCACGTCGCCGAGCCGGGATCGATCGAGGCCTTCGCCGATGTGATCGATAGTTTCGCCTCGTCTTAGACTCGGGGCATGGCAGTCACTTCAACAATGCTCGCCCTCGGCACCGAGGCTCCCGATTTCTCCCTTCGCGACACGGTGTCAGGCAACACCGTCTCCCTGGCCGACTTCGCCGACCAGCCCGGGATGCTGGTCATGTTCATCAGCAACCACTGCCCCTACGTCAAGCACGTCCGCGCCGAGCTGGCGCAGATCGGCCGCGACTACAAGGGGTCGGGAATCGGCATCGTCGCCATCGGCGCCAACGACCCGGAGGTCTCGCCCGGTGACGCTCCCGACCTGATGAAGGAGGAGGCCGAGACCCAGGGATACGTCTTCCCCTACCTCTTCGACGAGACCCAGGAGGTGGCGGCGGCCTACACGGCGATGTGCACCCCCGACTTCTTCCTGTTCGGCCCGGACCGAACCCTGGTCTACCGGGGACGTCTCGACGAGTCCCGTCCCGACTCGGGCATCCCGGTGACCGGCCGAGACCTCCGATCGGCCATCGACGCGGTTCTCGCCGGCGAAGAAGTCCCCACCGACCAGCACGCCTCGATGGGCTGCTCGATCAAGTGGGCCGAGGGCCGTCAGCCCGCCTACTTCGGTTGACAGAACGCGAACCCCGGGTACCTGAAGCCGTATCCGGTTCAAATCCGCTCATCTACAAGCAAAGGACACCATGACCAAGCAGTACGACACCGCTCCCGACTTCCTCATCGACACGGCGAAGACCTACACGGCGACCCTCGACACCAATCACGGCGAGATCGTCATCGAGCTGGATGCCGGGCGCTCCCCGCTCACGGTCAACAACTTCGTGTTTCTCGCCAACGACGGTTTCTACGACGGCGTCGTCTTCCACCGTGTGATCGAGGGATTCATGATCCAGGGCGGCGACCCCACCGGCACGGGACGCGGCGGGCCCGGTTACCGCTTCCGCGACGAGACCGAGGGCTCCGGTGAATACTACGCGGGGCACGGTGGCGATGGCGAACGCCGGGCCCAACACCAACGGCAGCCAGTTCTTCATCATGCATCGTGACTACGGGCTGCCCCACAGCTACACGATCTTCGGGAAGGTCAGCAGCGGGCTGGAGACTGTCGACTCGATCGCAGGTTCGGGCACCGACTCTGCCGACCGCCCCCAGGACGACGTCGTGATCAACAAGGTCACCGTCACCGAGAGCTGATGGTCCGCCCGCGTCAGAGCAGACGCGGGTTCTGGGTGTAGGTGCCTTCCACGAACGCCTCGTCGAGGACGTGCCCATCCATCGCGTCCCGCACGTCCTGGCCGGTGAACACCGCCGGCACGTCGAGACGTTCGACATCGAGGGCGTAGACCGTGAAGCGGTAGCGGTGGACGACCGAGTCGTTCCAGGGTGGGGCCGGGCCGTCGTAACCGAAGTAGTCGCCACCCATCTCGGGGTCACCGGCGAACCACCCGGTGAAGTCGTTGAGACCCTGCCGGCCTTCGGTCGTCGCCGCATCACGTCCCCCTGGCAACCACACCGTCTGCGAACTCCCCCTCCGAGATGGAGGTCCTCGTCGGGGAGAGATCGATGAGCACCCAATGGAAGAAGTCGACCCGGGGCAGCTCGGAGGGGACCTCGCGGTCGGGCTGGTTCACGTCGTCGCCACGGCTGGGCACGTCGTAGTCGTGGGCGATGATGGCGAACGACCTCGTCCCTTCCGGGGCTCCGGTCCATTCCAGGTGTGGATTGGCGTTTCCGGCGAAAGTCACCCTGGTCTCGGGATGCTGCTTGGCGAGGGCGCACCGCTCCGGGATGACTCCGCCTTCGGCGAAGCTGGTGGTGGTGATGTCCATCACCCAACCCTATCGATCGATGAGCCGGACGATCTCGGCCAGCTCGACCACCGCAGGCGCATCGATCGGGTCGAGCACGATCTGGAGATGGGAGATCCCGGCCGGGCCGAACTCCCCCAACGCCTGTGCGATGTCGTCGTGTGTGCCCGAGATCGGCCCGACCCCGGTGCGCTCGTCGTCGCCGGGCACACGGCCCTCGCCCCTGGAGAGCTGGACATAGACCGCAACGGTGCGCTCCACGTCGGCGGGCTCCCTCCCCACGTCGACGCAGGCCGAGTCGACCACCGCCCGGAGCTCGTCGAGCCCCGAGGCCTCGGTTGCCGAACCCGAGGAACCACGAGTTCCACATGTCGGCGTGGGCCATGGTCGCCCGGAGCATGCGGGGCCCATTCGACCCGATCAGGATCTTCATGTCCGCCCTGGCCCGAGGGATCAGCTCCATCTCCCTGACCGTGTGGTGCTCGCCGACGAAGTCGATCGAGCCTTCTCGCACCAGGGTCCGGATGATGGTGAATGCCTCCTCGAACCTCGCCACCCTCTTGTCGTAGGGGAAGCCGAACGCGTCGAACTCCACCTGGTTCCATCCGGCGCCCAATCCGAGGACGAGACGACCACCGCTCACCTCGTCCACGGTCGCCGCCATCTTGGCCAGCATGGCCGGGGCATGGAACGAGGTGGCCGCGACCAGAGGGCCGATCTCAACCCGCTCCGTGATCTCGCCGAGGGCGGCCAAGGACGTCCACGCCTCACGAGGGCCGCGGGCGCCCCGTTCGTCGCGATAGAGGAGGTGGTCGCCCATCCACACCGAGTCGAACCCACTGTCCTCGACCGTTCGGGCGATGTCGCGCCACTCCCCCCAGGGCACGGGACGCTCCACCTCCGGCAGCTGCACTCCGATCTTCATCGGCCAATCGTAAGGTGAAACGGTGACACCCGATGCGAGTGACTCGGCCCTGAACCACCGGCAGCGGCACCGTGATCTGGCCACGATGTCGGAAGAGCGTCTCGACGTCTTGGTGGTGGGTGGTGGCGTCACCGGCGCCGGCTGTGCCCTCGACGCGGCCACGAGAGGCCTGCGGGTGGGGCTCGTCGAGCAGAGGGACTACGCCTCGGGGACCTCCAGCCGCTCGTCCAAGATGTTCCACGGGGGGCTGCGCTATCTGGAGCGATTCCAGTTCGGCCTGGTGCGGGAGGCGTTGCGCGAGCGCAATCTGATGCTCAACACCCTCTGTCCCCACCTGGTGCGCCCGACTTCGTTCATCTATCCCCTGAAGCACCCGGTGTGGGAGCGGGCATACGTCGGTGCCGGGATCCTCCTCTACGAGGTCCTCGCCCGTCTCGCCGCCAACCCCCTCCCCTGGCACCGCCATCTCGGCAGGCCGCGGTCTCCGAGCGCCTCTCCCCCGGCCTTGCTGGCAAAGGGCGGGGTCCGCTATTGGGACACCGTGGTCGACGACGCCAGGCACACGATGACCGTGGCCAGGACCGCAGCTGCCCACGGCGCTTTGCTGGCGAACAGCGCCCGGGTGGTCGGCATCGACCGGGTGGGCGGCCATGTCGAGGCGGCGCATGTCGTCGACCTGGAGACGGGAGAACGCCACCGGATCCGCGCCCGGCACCGTGATCAACGCCGCCGGGGTCTGGGCCGACGACGTGGAGGGCCTCGCCGGGGAGCACGGCAGCGACGTGTCGGCATCGAAAGGGGTGCACCTCCTGGTCCCACGGGACCGGATCGATTCCGAGACCGGCATCCTCCTGCGCACGGAGGTGAGCGTCCTGTTCGTGATCCCGTGGGACCGGCATTGGATAATCGGCACCACCGACACCCCGTGGTCGTTGCACCGGTCACATCCGGCGGCGAGCCGCTCCGACATCGAGTATCTGCTCACCTGGGTCAACACCGCACTGCGGTCCCCGATCACCACCGCCGACATCGTCGGGGTCTACGCGGGCCTGCGGCCTCTGCTCCGGGGTGAGTCGGAGCAGACCTCGAAGCTGAGCCGGGAGCATGCCGTGCTCGACCGCGGATCGGGGATGATCGGCGTCGTCGGTGGCAAATACACCACGTACCGGGTCATGGCCACCGACGCCGTCGATGCCGCCACCCGGTACCTGGGCCACGAAGTCCCGCGGTCGCGGACCCACGAGGTCCCCTTGGTCGGCGCCGCGCCGAGCGGCGACGACCGTCTTCACTCCCGTTATGGCTCCCTCGCCGACGAGGTGCGCTCTCTCACCGAGGTGGACCCCGATCTGGCCCTGCCGGTGGTGCGCGATGCGCCTTATCTGATGGCCGAAGTCCATTACGCCGGCACCCATGAGGGAGCCCTCCACCTCGACGACGTCCTCACCCGGCGTACCCGGCTGTCGATCGAGACCCGGGACCGCGGGGTCGAAGCGGCCCGCCCTGCCGCCAGGGTCATGGCCGACGTCCTCGGCTGGAGCCCGACGACGATGGACCGGGAGATCGCCCACTACGTGGCCAGGGTCGACGCCGAGCTCGACTCACAGGCCCAGCCCGACGACCGGACCGCCGACGCCGCCCGCATGGGGGCGCCGGATGTGCGTACCGGTCACGCCGAGTGAATCAGGGAGCTGACCTCGGCGTCGGTCGGTAGGGCGCTGGCGTCGAAGTTGGTCCGCATGTTCCACATGATCCACCTGACGCCGAGGTCCTCGGCGGCGGCGATCGAGCTGCGTATCTGGTCGTTCGTCCACCAGAAGGCTTGGAACCATGGCCGCAGTGTGGGTGCCCTCGGCGAGACGAGGAACCCTGTCGGAGATGGCGTCCGCGGTGACCTCATAGGGGTAGGCGTTGGGATCCTCGAAACCGAGCCATCCTGGCGAGTAGTGGCTCGGATAGACCATCGGGCTCACCGCGTCGAGGTGGACCGAGAGCTCCTCGGGTCGTTGCCCGAGTCCTTGATCGTCCGGCGTCGACGTGACTATCCCGAAGATGGCAGCGCTCAACGCGCATCCGATCGGCTCCAGGCCGGGCTCTTGCCTCGGCGAGGAATCCGGTGATCGCGCTCACCCTCTCGTCCTGGCTCATCTCCCTCTGACCCGAGACCTCGGCGGTGCTGTCCCGTCGGGTACCTCACGTAGTCGAACTGGACCTCGTCGAACCCCAGCGTCGCAGGCCTCGACGGCTAGGTCGAGGTTGTAGGTCCTGGCTGCCGAAGGAGAGTCGGGTCGAGCCAGCCGGTGACCAGCTTGTTCCTCGGTGAAGGCGCCGGAGCGGAAGGAGTCCTCGAAGGCGACCGATCCTGGTGATGGTGTAGAGCCCGGCCGCGCGGGCCTCGGCGATCGCGGGCTCGCGGGTCGTACCAGGGGCTCCACGGCCCCGATTTCGTTGTGCCGCCGCCAGCTCGGCTGTCGTAGAGGACCTAGACCGCCCTCCTGCTTGGTGTCGAAGACCAGAGCGTTCACCGCGGTGGCTGCGGCGAGATCGAGCAGCGAGGCAAAGTGGGCGTCGTCGGCGGCCGCCTCGGCGCTGACCCTGAAGCCCACGGACCTTCTGCAGGTCGATGACGGCGTGATGTGACAGCGCCTCACCGTCCCACACGATCTGGGCCGAGGACCATCCCCGTTTGCCGACCGACATGTCACCCGGGTCGTGGGTCCGGATGACGAACGACCCGTCTGGCAGCGGTAACGGTGCTCCAGGTCACCCATGGCCACGGTGGCGCCTGACCACTGCGGTGCCGTCGAGTCGGCGCAACCCGCCCCAACACCTCCAGCAGAGGGACGGTCGTGGTGGTGGTGGCCGGAATCGTGCTGGTGGGAGACGGATCGTCGTGGTGATGCCGACGGTCACCTGGGTCATCGGGGGCGATGTTGACCCCGCCGCCCCCGGCGTCGCCGGTACAGGCGGCCAGCAGGAGCAAGAACGCGAGGGCATCCCGGCACCGCTCTCACCGGTCAGATGGTACGGCTCAGCCGAGACGAAGCACCATCGCCGTGATGGTGAAGAGCAGCAGCAGGGTGTCGATCAGCCCAAAGGTGGTGAGCCGGGAGACGGCCTGTTTGATGGCGACGCCATCACCCGACTCGACCGCGACGGCCGCCGCCTCACCGCCGGGCCCGAAGACGAACTTCCCGAAGAGTGCCCCGATCACGATCATCCCGAAGCCAATCGTCACGAACAACGAGCCAAACCCGTAGGCGTCGCTGTCGAGGACGAGAAGCACGCCGGAGATGAGGATCAGGATCGCCGCCGGGATGTAGAGACGGGTCGCGATGGCCGTCGTGATCCGGTACCAGCCGGCCAGGACCTGCAACCCCGGAGCGAGCCGCGACCGGAGGCACCACTGCCTGGAGCACGTTGGCCCCGAGCCACGTCCCGGCTCCGGCGATGTGGAGGACGAGGAGGATGTCGCGATAGGTCATCTTCTCGCCGAAGCTAGCCACGAATACCCTCTTGGCGTCGTGCCCGTCATACGATCGTCGCCCGTGTCCCCCCAGGCCCAATCTCAGGGATGTCGCAATGCGGCGATCGCGACCGCCCTCCTCGTCGGGACCGCGGTGGTGTTCATGGTCCTCGGGCTCACCCTGGTCAACGACCGCAGCTTGTGTCGGCCTCGTGTCAGGATCTGGGGTTCACCCTCCTCTACGCCGGGATCCCGATCTCCGCCGTCTTCGGCGTGATCTTCGGCGACCTGGTGGTCGCCTGGCCCCTCGACATCACCATGTGGGTGGTCGTCGGCTTCCTCCTCGCCCGGCACTCCGACAACCGGGGACGCAGCGTCCTGGGACCGGTCCTGATCGCCGTGATCCTGGCGCTGGTCTACGGACTAGTGCTTTCACGGTTCGTGGAAATAGCCATTTAGACGAGGCACCTCCTTCACTTACCGTGGCGGCTGCATGCAGGGAGTGATCACACAACGTCTCGCCGGGTTGGGATTGGCCGCAATCATGACCTTGACGGCAGCTGGGGGCGCTGTCGCAGTCTTTGTGGCGGGGGGACCCGGCGAGAACCTGTCACCCTCGGGTGGCGCCGACCTGCTGATCGACCTCGCCCAGGTGGGGAACTCGATCCTGTGGACGTCGGTCGCCGGGAGGGTGGCCATGGTCGAGACGGTGGGGTGGCCGTCCTCGGACGGGGTCCACGACCTGGGCGGGGCCTTGACCATCGAGGCCCCGCCCAATCAGACGGCGGGCACCGTCAACATCGGCGAGAAGCCGATGACGGTCGAGTTCACGCTCGACAGCTGATCCGGCTCAAACCACCAGATAGTCGTCGAGCTCGTCGACATCGAATGGCCCGACCGCACCCATGACTCGGGTCGGCGCACCGTAGGTCTCCTCCGCCACCATCTTCACCTGGTCGAGGTCGACTGCATCGAGCTTGGCGATGCGCTCGTCGACGGAGAGATGGGGCAGTCCGGCGAGCTCGTCCCGCCCGAGACGCACCATGCGGCTGTTGGAGTCCTCCAATGCCAGGGCGAGACCCCCACGCATCGACCCCTTGGCCCGTTCCATCTCCTCGGCCGTGATGCCTTCCGCCACCACCTTGGCCAGCTCCTCACGGATGACGGTCATCGCGGTGTCCGTCTGACTCGGGGTGGTGCCGACGTGGACACCCCAGGCTCCGTTGTCGGCGTAGGAGAGCTTGAAGCCATAGATCGCGTAAGCGAGGCCACGCTCCTCCCTGACCTCCTGGAAGAGACGGGACGACATCCCCGAGCCCATCACGTGGTTGAGGACCTCGAAGGCCCAGCGACGCTCGTCGCTCCGCTCCAGACCCGGGCCCACCGAGGACGAGATGGGCCTGCTCGGTCTCCCTGCGGGTCAGGTTGACATGGGGCGTCACGGTTGCCCTGGAGTGGTCGTGGTCGACGACGTCTCCCGCCCAGTCCCCGAAGCGCTCCGCGACCATGGAGACCACTTGCTCGTGCTCGAGCGACCCGGCGGCGGCGACAACGGTCGAGCCCGCTCCGTAGCGCCTCTTCCAGTAGCCGTGGATGTCGTCACGGGTCATCGCCCTGATCGACTCCCTGGTGCCCAGCACCGGCTCCTCCAGAGGATGTCCCGGCGAACACGGCGGTGGTGAAGTTCTCGAAGACGACATCCGTGGGTCGTCGTCGTTCATGTTGATCTCCTCGACCACGACCTGACGCTCCGAGTCGATCTCGTGGAGTCGAAATGCCGGCCGCTGGATTATCTCGGAGAGGACGTCCAGCCCGACCTGAGGTCTTGGTCGAGCAGACGAGCCCAGTAGCAAGTGGTCTCCTTGGAGGTGAAGGCGTTCGATTCGGCCCCGATGGCGTCCATGGTCTCGTTGACCTCGCGGGCGGACAGCGTCTCGGACCCCTTGAAGAGGAGATGCTCGAGGAAGTGGGAGACACCCGCCTCGTTGACATCCTCGTCCCGAGTCCCGGTGTCCACCCAGCACCCCAGGCCACCGAACGCAGGGATGGCATCGTCTCGGTGATGACCCGAAGACCGTTGGGGAGTGTCGTGAAGTCGTAGTGCACGGACCGCAGGGTAAGCGGCCCCAGGAGGTTGCGGGAACTCCCCCGAATCGCGTTTGACAAGGCATGAGACAATGAACGACTGTGCGCGGACGCGGACCAGACATTCCTCACCGACTTGATCGGGCCTCAGGACCAGGCCATCGAGGCCGTGGTCGGGCGGTATCAGAAGGTGGCGCCCGGCGGTCACCCGGCTGGCCAGGAGCCTCTCGGACAACCCGAATCTGCGGGTGCGTCTCGGCCCAGAGTCCTCCGCTGCCGCCGACGAGATCGTCTGCGACCCGCGGATCTTCCAGGCCGCCTACCACCGAAACGCCCCGGTGACGCCGGACGAAGTCGCCCTCGCCTCTGCGCTCCACGAGGTTCTTCACCTCGTCACCACCAACCTCGACGACAAGCGAGCCCTCCCCGACGGCTGGCCCGTCACCGGCGCACCGTCACCCGAGCCGAGATCGACCTGCTCGCCGCGCTGGAGCGCACCGACAAGCCGGTCGCCGAGGTGCTCTTCTTCGCCCTCGAAGACGCCCGTCAGGAGGCGCAGGGCCTCTCCGATCTACCCCGGGGCACGGTCCGTGCTGCAGGACCTCTATCTCTCCTCGCTTGAGCTCAGGCCATCGATCGGTCCGGTGCCCTCGGCCAGTTCGTCCTCGGCTGCTTCCTCCTCACCGCGGGCTATGTGGAACGGGACGTGCTCGAGCGTCGCTTCGACGCCCGCGCCGCCGTCGCCCTGGACGACGCCACCGGCCACTGTCGCGCAGGCAGCCGAGTCCGCACGACCCGTGGTTCGTGGCCCAGCTCGCACTGGAGCTGGAGGCGATAGCCAGGGCAAACGGGCTTGATCAACGAAGTCCCGGCCTCGGCGAGCAACGCCCAGACGTCAGGCGGCTGAGAAGATCGGACGCCGAGAAGGCTGCCGAAGGCGTCGACGCGGTGCGTCTGGTCTCGCCGATCGTCGCCGACACCGAGTCGTATCAGAAGACGAGCGAGCCGCCGACGCCAGGTCGGGACAGTGCGGGCAACAAGGGCGCCTCCGACATCGAGACGACGAGGAGCCGACCGAACCAGTTGCTCAGGGTCAGCCAGGCACCAGACGTGTTCCTGCCCACCGGTCAGGGCGGAAAGCTGGTGGTCACCGCGATCCCGCAGCGCTTTCGCCGGTTTCGGCCAGGAAGGGATCGACCGCATCGCAGAGACCTCCCGTCGTTGGTCGGTCGACCAGCGGCACGTCTCCGGTGAGCTGTTCCCGTCTGTTCGCAGCCAATCAGCGACGTGGACTGCGCTCGGGATTCGACCAGGGCGATGTCTCGCCACACGCCGCACTCTTCATCGGCGCCGGGCTCTACCAGCGTCTCTACGAACGCACGGGCGCCACGGACCCGACGGCGCTATGCGGTCTCACTCCTGGTCGACGGCTCCGCTTCGATGCTCAGCCCTGGTCGCCGCGCCAACGCTGGGCAGCACCAGTGGGCGATGCCCGCGGCGATGCTCGGCGCGTGGAGCATGGCCCGACTCTGCGACGAGCTCCAGATCGACTTCGAAGTCGCCCTGTTCAACCGCGGCTTCGCCGCCACGCGCCGACGACACCGAGGAGAGCTACGTCAAGGCGGGTCGGCGGCGAGCGCCGGACTGAGGCGGACCCAGGGCTCCGCAGCCGACCGGCTCACCTCCACGGTCAACCACTACCTGGTCAAGCCGTTCGACAGACGCTGGCGCGACGCCCAAGCGCACCCTCGCCGGCTCTGTTCTTCACCGCGGTCGACCCCACGGCAGGCGGCGACGCTGGCCCGCCGAGACGCCCGCTCGGCACCCCCCGGTGTCCCTGTTCGAGAAGGCGGCCAACGTCGACGAGTTCAACGTCATTCATGCCGCCGAGCGGATGGCACGGCTCGGCTCCGACGTCCGACTGCTGATGGTGCTTGCCGACGGGATGACCCGGGGGTCGGTCGAAGCGCTCACCAAGTCGGTCGAGGCCGTCGAGGCAACGGGGACGACGGTCATCGGCATCGGCATCGGCGACCACACCGTCGACCAGACGTACCGACGTCACGAGGTCGTCGGCGCAGCCCGAACAGCTCACGACGGCAATGGTCGAAGGCACCAAGCGGCGCACTGCGGAGAAGTCTCGCCTTCTCGGGTATGGACACCTGGTGGCTGCGAGCGTCGGATTTTCGAGAGAAGGAGATATCAGTTGCCTGAAAAAGTGATATTCGAAGACCCCACGGGCGAAGGCGGCCGATCGAGCTGGAGAAGTTCGACCTGCCCGACGGACCTCGCCGATGCCGAGCTCCGCGGCAGCGGAAGATCCCCGAGCCCGACCCCAACTACGTCGATCTGGGAATGCTCTACCGGTTCGCCCAGATCGAGGAGGCCCGGCGTAGCGAGGCCGACGGGCTCGTCCCGCTACATGTCGCAGTCCGTGGCCACATGGGGACCGGGAAGGACCACGACATCGAGCAGTTCGCCGCCGCGATGGGCCTCCCCTATTTCCGGATCCCTCTCACTGGTGAGGTCCGCGACGTCACCCTCATCGGCTCCACCCAGCTCCACGGCGACGGCAAGGGTGGCACCGAGAGCCGCTGGGAGGATGGTGACATCACCCGCGCTCTCGCGGGGCCCGGCACTGCTCAACCTCTCTGAGTTGAACGCCGCAGGGGCCGAGACGCTGTTCGCCCTGCACGGGCTGCTCGACAGGTATGCCGCCATCGACCTTCCCAATGGGTGAGACCGTCCACCTCCGGGACGACGTGCGCATGTTCGGGACCATGAACCCGACCGACATCCGCGACTACGCCGGCACGCAGACCCTGAACAAGGCCTTCGCCGACCGATGGGTGATCTGGGAGAAGTCATTCCCAGGCGAGGACCAGGTCAAGGCGATGCTCGAGCTGCGCTATCCGGGCCTGAGCGAAGTCTACGTCGATGCGATCTCCCGTCTCACCGTCGAGATCAACGCATCGTTCGACGCCGCCGACAGCGGGACCAGGGTCGGAGACGCCGCTGTCCCTCCGGTCGGTGCTCGA
This sequence comes from uncultured bacterium, assembly GCA_963751005.1. Taxonomy (GTDB): domain Bacteria; phylum Actinomycetota; class Acidimicrobiia; order Spongiisociales; family ZC4RG35; genus JANQRA01. The sequence goes on along the minus strand of CAVVSY010000004.1, from coordinate 1,338,074 downwards.
CCGTCTCCCCACCGGTCTGATGATCTACGCCGAACGCGACGACCCGCTGCGTGTGGCATGGGAGGAGTTCGTCCTCCCCCAAGTCGACCGTTACGACCGCGACCACTACGAGACGGTGTGGAACGCCGTGGTGCGCCGGGGACCATCGGAGGAGCCGTTCTCGCGGTGAGTGTCGCGACATCATGCCCTATGACCTAGGAAACGAGGACCTCGACCGGCGGCTGCGGCGCCTCGTCGCCGACGTAGCCGGCCAGGCCAACCACGACCTGATCGAGGAGTTGATGGTCACAGTCCTGAAGCTCCACCGCGACGGGGCCACCCGCAGTGACCTCAAGCTGATGAACACGGCGCTCAAGGAGATGCGGTACTCGAACCTGGTGTTCAGCCGTCATCGCGAGCCCAAGGTGACCATCTACGGCTCGGCCCGGATTCGGGACGACGACCCCAACTACACGCTCACGTCGGACTTCGCCGCAAAGATGGCCAGACACGGATGGGGTGTGATCACGGGGGCAGGCCCCGGTATCATGGAGGCCGGGAACAAAGGCGCCGGCATCGAGAACTCATATGGAGTGAACATCCGGCTGCCCTTCGAAGCCACGGCCAACAAGTACCTGGCCGAGGGTCGGACCGTCAACTTCAAGTACTTCTTCACCAGGAAGCTGGGCTTCGTGAAGGAGTCACACGCCTTCGTGATAATGCCCGGCGGTTTCGGGACACTCGACGAGGCGTTCGAGTTGATCACCCTGATCCAGACGGGCAAGTCGGATCTGCACCCCATCGTGTTGCTCGAGGCGGAAGGCACCAACTATTGGGAACCGCTCCTCGGTTTCGTCGAATCGACGCTCCTGGCCAAGGGACTGATCTCACAGTCCGACCTGTCGTTGTACCTGACCACGACCGACATGCACGAGGCGTGCCAGCACATCTTCAAGTTCTACAGCAACTATCACTCGCAACGGTTCACCGCCGGGCGGCTGATCCTCAGGCTCCGTCAGGGACCCACCGACGAGGAGATCGCCCATCTCAACGAAGACTTCGCCGACATCGTCGTGGAAGGCAGGATCGAGAGGACCGAGCCCAATCAGACCGAGATCGACGACGATGACGCCCTCGACAAGGAGCGGATCACCTTCTATTTCGACAGAAGACACTTCGGGCGTCTTCGTGAGTTGGTCGACCGTCTCAACGATCTGGCGAGTCTCCCCGAGACCACCGAGATTCCTGCTCCGATCAGCGAAGAGCAGACAGAAAGACCCTGGTAACAGCACCGTCCGTCTTGGGCGTTTCTCCGGCTTGCGATCTAGAATTGGCGGGTGCGCGACATCCTCTCGGACCTCGTAGCTGAGCAGCAGTTCCTGGATCAGTCCCTGCAGCGAATCCCGATCAAAGTCTGGGATCTCGTGACTCCCAACAAGCCCTGGACGGTCCGCGACACAATTGCCCACCTCGCCGATTTCGAGGATCTCGGCGCCGACGCCCTCCAGGACGGCCCCAGGATCAAGGAGTGGCAGGCCGCGCCGAACATCGAGCCGCTTCGTCAGGAGCCGTGAAGAAGGGCCGGAAGCATGCGGCCCCAGGACGTCATCGAGTGGTGGCGTGGGGGCAGGGCAAAGGTCGTGGAGCCACTCTCCCACATGAATGGTGAGGACCGTCTCCCATGGATCGCCGGGCGACATGAGCGCACGCACCTTCGCCACGTTCCGTCTCACCGAGACCTGGATGCATGGTCTCGACATCTATCAGACCCTGGGAATCGAGGTCGAGGACACCCCCCGCATCCGTCACGTCGTGCTGGTTCGGGTGGAAGACCCTTCCTTACGCCTTCAAACAGGCCGGCGAGCACTACGAGCCGGTTCGGGTCGAGGTGATCGGCCCGGGATACTCGAAGTGGATCTATGGACCTGTGGACACCGATCAACTGATCAAGGGCTCCGCCTCGGATTGGGCCCGTCTCGCCGTCCGCCGCGTCGACGTGTCCGACACCAGGCTGAAGGTCACAGGCGAGCACGCTGAGAAGGCTGTCCTGCTCGCTCAGACCTACCTGTGAGCCGAACGCATCCCCAGACTGCTGGGGATGGTCCATCTGCTCCCTCTTCCCGGTTCGCCGCGTTACGCCGGATCGATGGGTGAGGTCATCGAGACCGCCGCCTCCGACGCCAGCAGTCCTCGTCGAGGCCGGGTTCCCCGCCCTCATGGTGGAGAACTTCGGAGACGCCCCGTTCTATCCCGATGTCGGTGCCGCCGGAGACGGTGCCGCGATGACCCTGGCGCCGCCGAGTCCGATGTCGCCGAGGTCAGGGAGTGCCCTTCGGTGTGAACGTCCTTCGCAACGACGCCTCCGCCGCCCTCGGCGATCGCCGCCACCACTGGCGCCGCCCTTATCCGGGTCAACATCCTCACCGGCACATGTACACCGATCAAGGCGCGATCATCGGACGGCCGCCGAGGTGTGCAGGTACCAGGGCACGCCATCGCCCCCGGCGTCGAGAGTCTGGGCAGACGTGATGGTCAAACATGCCACCGCCCCACCCGGCCTCGATGCGGCGCAGTCCGCCGAGGACACCGTGCACGGGGTCTCGCCGACGCAGTCATCGTCTCCGGTTCGGGAACCGGGGCCGAGCCCGATCTCGATGAGGCACGAGCGATCAAGGACGCATCCCCGGTACCCGGGTGGTGGTCGGATCCGGCGCCACCGTCCCGAAACCTGGAGTCGATTTCTCGAGTGGCCGACTCTGTCATCGTCGGCTCGTCATATCAAGTAAGATGGCAACGCCGACAATCGCCCCGACCCAGACGATGCCGCGCCTTCGTGCGAAGGCGGCAGAGCACAAGGGATGTTGTGACCATCAGGCAGACCACGGCAGACGGCGGTGACCAGGCATCACGCTCGCCAGACCCTGACACCCGCAATGCCATCACGGGCGAGGAGATGCTCGACAGTCTCCTCGACGCCCTCGACGACGCCGAGAGGGAGCCCGGACATCGCCGTCGTGGTCATCGATGCCGACGGCCCGGCGTTCTCTTCCGGTGGGAACGTCAAGGACATGGCGGCCGCGAACCGGGCTGTTCGCCGGCACCCCCGCCGACATGACCGAGACGTACCGGGACGACCATCCAACAGCTGACCCGTTTCATCGCCACGACCGACCTGATAACGATCGCTGCCGTGAATGGGCCCGCTGTCGGGGCCGGGTTCGATCTGGTCCTGGGCTGTGACCTCGGATTCGGATCCCGCAACGCCCGTTTCGCCCACACCTTCATCGAGATGGGGATCATCCCCGGGGACGGTGGCGCCTGGCTGCTCCCCCGGGTCGTCGGCTGGCAACGTGCCACCGAACTCGCCCTCACCGCCAGGTTCATCACCTCCGCAGAGGCCGCAGCCTACGGCGTCCTCCTCGAGGTGGTGCCCGAGGAGAAGCTGGACAGCAGGTGTCGGAGCTGGCGAACGAGCATCGCCGCCAAGCCCCGGCCGGCTGTGGTCATGGCGAAACGGCTGCTCCGCCAGGCCCGCAGCATGGACCTGGACGGCTTCCTCGAATACTCCGCAGCCCTCCAGGCGATCGCCCACACCACCCCGAGCACGAGATCGCCGTCGCCGGTTACGTGGAGAAGCTCGCCGAGCGCGATTAGCGGTTCACCCTTCCCGGGTGATCCCGTAGCCCATCTTGTGGAGGAGCTTCAGTGTCGCCCCCACCGGGTTGGTGAACCTGACCGAACGAAGCAAGTCGTCGTGAGCAGCGAGGAAGGCCGTGGCGTTCTCCAGGATCCTGCCCAGGGGGATGGTGTTGACGGTCAGCTCGGGCGCCTGGCCGAAAGCGACGAGACGAGTTCGCACGGTGTCACCTCCCGGGGCGGGCCACGTGCTGATCCCGCCATTGGCCAGATCCTCGACGACCCGCTCCAGGCCATCGCCCGAATAGAGCCAGCCGATGCGATGGAGGACGGTGTAGAGGGTCTCGTGACGGGTCAGGGCAGGGTTGAAGACGGCCTCGCCCTCCTTGATCTCGCCCACGATCACGTCGATCACACCACGGTCGAGCTGGAGCAGGTCGGCGGACACCTTGAGCGTGCTCTGGATCGCCGGATCGTGCGACTCGGCGAGGAAGATGTCACCGGGGAAGCGCACCCCGACGATGTCGACATCGGTGATCGTCTCCCACTGGCCGCGGGCGTTCATCGCCTGGATCTGCCACTCGGTGAGGGTCAGGTAACCGTTGACCCGCAGGAAGACCTCGACTAGACCGCTGGCAGCATCCACGAGCCCGATTCTGCCAAATGGGACCAATCGACTTATCCACAACTGGACTAGTCATGACGAAACTGCCCGGGTGGTGTCGGTATGAAGGTGTTGCCATGAAAGAGCTTCCTGACGACTTTCTCATCCAGGTGATGGAGGACGTCATCGAGGACCTGCACGGGCACGTTCACCGGGTCTCCAACCTCTCTGTCGACCTGGGCCGTGGCCTCGGCTTGGGCGACGACGACCTCGATCGTCTCGCCCTCGCCGGGGTCCTTCACGACGTCGGGAAGATCCACATGGACCCGGGGATCCTGGGCAAGCCCGGTCCCCTCGACCAGTCCGAGCGCGACCTGATGGAACGTCATCCCGAGCTCGGGTTCGCCATGACCCGCAACCGTCTCGACCCCAAGATCGCCGAGGCGATCCTCTATCACCACGAGCGCTTCGACGGAACTGGCTACCCCTTCGGTCTCACCGGGTCGGCCATCCCCATCCTGAGCCGGATCGTCCTGGTCGCCGATGCCTTCGACGCCATGACCTCGAAGCGGGCGTATCAGCCGGCCCTCCCCGTCGAGTTCGCCGTCCATGAGATCCGCCAGAACGCCGGGTCCCAATTCGACCCCCAGGTCGTCGAGATCTTCCTCGAGCTCGCCTCGGTCAACGCCCTCCCGCTCGAGATGACCGCCTGACCCGGTCCTGATCAGCGGCTCAGGTCGCCCCGTTCGGTGATCGAAGGATCGCCGGCACACCCGAGTCCAGCTCTCTTATCGGCGTGGGCTCCCCGAAGAACCCGTCGACACGTCTGATCAGCCCCGTCTCGAGCTCTGTGGTGACGATGTCGACGCCCTCCATCAGCACCCGACCCCGACTGACCATGTCCCAGCGATAGCGATACCGGTCGTGGTGGTGGTCGATCTCGGACGCGACCGTGAACCGGTACTCGGGTTTCGAGGTTCGCAGCGACCGGATCGCCTCCGCCAGCGCCGCCCTCCCGACGAAGGAGTCACGCGGGTCGTTCCACTCCACGTCATCGGTGACAGCCGAGCCGAGATGGCCGGGCAACGCGTCCAGGTCGGTCTCGTTCCATGCGGTCCAGTAGGACACGAGGGCATCCGGCATGGCCACGTCCCACTCGGGGAGTCGGAAACGCATGTCGATTCGACCGGGCCCGCCCCGGCGTGGTTACCGGGCACGAGACGGTTCCGGAGAGAGTCGTGAGACAATGGAGCTGCTTAGGAGGTGCCCATGACCAAGAGTGCGCTGCTCAGGATGGACAACGTCGGCATCGTCGTGGAGTCTCTGGATGACGCCATCTCCTTCTTCACCGAGCTCGGGCTGGAGCTCGAAGGCCGGGGCATGGTCGAGGGAGAGTGGGCCGGACGGGTCACCGGGCTGGGTGACCAGCAGGTCGAGATCGCGATGATGGTCACTCCCGACGGTCACAATCGGCTCGAGCTCTCCCGATTCCTCACTCCATCCGTCGTGTCTGACCATCGAGAAGCCGCGGTGAATTCCCTTGGCTTCTACGCGCCATGTTCACCGTGAGTGACATCGACGAGACATCTTGCCCGGCTCCGCCCAGGTGCGACGCTCGTCGGCGAGGTGGTGCAGTACGAAGAGTCGTATCGCCTCTGCTATGTCCGTGGTCCCGAAGGGATTCTCGTTGGCCTGGCCGAGGAGCTCAGTGCCGGGTCGTAGATGATGGCTCGAACGTCATGAGGGACCCTCGGGATCTGGTTCTTGGTACACCACGTCGAAGCGCTCGAACGCCACCGGGATGTCTGGGTGGAAAGGGATCCCCAATGCTGTGTGGGTTCGGGTGAAATAGGCCGTGTGACCGCGTAGCCAGTCAGCCCGGGTCCGGTCACCTTCTCCCTCGTCCCATGCGAACTGCTCATCGACCGACGACAGCGGACCAACACGGACTTCCGTGGTCTCGATCACTGCCCGGGGACGTCCGTGGCCATCACAGGCGATCCAACGGTCGCCGACCTCAGGGAGAGCAACGCCCTCAGCCTCATACTCCGCCACGCTCCCAGCCGTGGCTCGTTTCTGACCACGAAGGACCAACTCGATGAGCTCGTCAGCCAGTTCGACACTGTCGCCGAAGCAGGCAACGTCGGTGGGACCCTCGGATTTCTCCTCCCCCACAGATGCAAGGAAACGCTGCCAGAACTCTGCAGCAGCGGTCCTATCCACCTCTGGCAGCGGTGTTCTCTCAGGAGTCGTCACTTCGCACAAGGTAACCGACGAGTTCTCCCGAACACCGAGCGATATGCGCGGATCTTGATATACGAGTTATGCACCCAGAAATGTTGATCTCGCGTACTTTCTAGATGATGTCGTCTAGCGCGAGTGATTCGTGGCAGCCGCTCTCGGTTGAGGAAGCTGTCGGGATTCTTCAGGGGGCATCATTCAGGTGGTGGATTAGTGGTGGTCATGCCCTTGAACTCCACATGGGAGATCAATGGCGCGAGCACGATGACTTCGACGTGGGTATCTGCCGTGCCGAAACCGCGATGGTGCACGCCGGGCTCGTCGGATGGGACCTTTGGCTAGCCGCCGCCGGAGAGCTGTCTCCCTGGAATGGCCAACCGTTGAATCTCGGAATACACGAAAACAACGTGTGGGCGCGTCGAAGCGCGCAAGAGAAGTGGGCCATGGACCTCACCCTCAACGAATGCACCGAGGAGAAGTGGATCTATCGCCGTGATCCTTCCGTGACCAGCGACTGGGATACCGCTGTCCTCAAGACCGCGTCCTGGCATTCCATACCTGGCCCCAGAACTCCAGCTCCTCTTCAAGAGCAAAAACCCCCGCGCCAAGGATCATTTTGATGCCGATCGGGTCATTCCGGCTATGGGTGATGAAAGACGCTCTTGGCTATCCGTGAGGCTCAACCCTGATCATCCATGGCACGAGGTCATCGGCCGAAACTCGGATGCCAACGACTAGGCGCACGATGTGCCGATCTGCTCGGCATGCGGCTGCGGGAATCTTTGCCTTCGATTTAGGAGGCGTGTGGTACGCGGACGCCGCACCGTGCCCTTATTAGGTATGAGCGTCGAAAGATCGAGATGCTGACTGAGAAGCCGGAGGTCGATTCGTTCACTCAGTTCGTCGTCGCCAACGAGTCGAAGCTCCGGCAGGCACTCATGGCCGCCTGTGGGTCATCAGTCGGGCGGGAGGTGGCGCAAGAGGCCCTGGAGTACGGGTGGGAGCACTGGGAGCGGCTTGGGAGAATGGAGAATCCGGTCGGCTACCTCTACAAGGTCGGCCGAAGTATGAGCCGTCGTAGGCGACCAGCCCAGGTCGTCTTCGTTGATGTCCCCTACGACTCGACACCGCACATCGAACCGGCGCTGCCGAAGGCTCTGTCTTCGCTCACAAATCGACAGCGGACCGCTGTTGTTTTGGTGCATTGTTTCCAATGGACACTGAGTGAGGTTGCCGGTGTGCTGGGCATCTCCAAGACCGCGGTCCAGAACCACTTGGAGAGAGGGATGGCGTCGCTGAGACGTCAGATCGGAGTTGTTGGATGATGAGCTTGGAGAAGCAACTCTCGGAGTATGGGCGGCTGCATGAGGAGCTGTTCGGTCCCATCGCCGTCGAAGATATCCCCAACCCCTTTGTCGAGAAAAGGGAACAGAGCACGTTCCCCAGGCGGGCTGTTGCTCTACCCAGGACCACCCGGCGCAACCGACATGCAGGGCCCCTCTGGGCGGGGGCGGCGTTCATTGCCGTCATCGCCGCAGCAGCCCTGTACCTCGCCCTCTCCGACACTGGCGATCCGGTTGCCGACACGCCACCTCCACCGACGACGGTAGGTCCGGACGTGGAGACGATGGCCCAACTGGAGATCATTGAAGCCGGTGTGGCCGCCTTCTACTCCGGAGACGCAGAAGGCGTCGCGACCCTGTTCGAGCTTTCAGACACTTCCGACGAGGAGCTACGCCAGGAATCGGCCGACCAGGCGGCAATCGATGATTATGTCGGTCTGGATTGCACCGAGGACACGCCTTGGACATTCAGTTGCTTAATAGAGCTTCGCGACGCCTTACGCGAGGCCCAAATCCGCGTCAATCGAGGGGTGATCAGGGACTTCGTATTGATGCTGCCAGGGATGGACAACATCCTTTTCGGAAGCTTCCTGGCGGCGGAAGGTCGGCTGGAGGGCTATGTGGACTGCATCGTCGGTCCGCTAAACGACTCGTGCGCAGCCATCAGATTGGAGAACCACGCTGCTTTTGTGGAGTGGACGAAGCCTTGGGACCTGGCTAGTAACAGAAGGCAAGTCTTCCCCCTGGCGACACTGAACGCGGCTCTCGAAGCCTGGTACGGGGGAGACTGTTTCGGAGCTCACTACCTCGCCGGTGCGATGTTCTTCAAGGTCGAGGGTGGGATGTTCGACAACGGTTACAGAGAGGGCGCCGATGCTCTTTGCCCAGCATCAGCGAACTCCAGTCAGACCATCGAATACGAATCGATCCTGGAAGCTGACGTAGCCCTCGAAGCATGCGAGGTGGGAGGCGGCAGCAGCGATGGAGCGGAAATCGGCGGCTACCGTGTGGATCTGGAGGGCGTCACATATTCGTGCGAGGTTCATTACTCCAACGTTATGAACAACGCGGTGGGGAAATCGCCGTCCCTGACCATAAGAGAGTTCAGGCTCATGTGGCACGTTGGGCTTGTTACGGGTGACTCACGTCGGTCGCCGTGGTATGCCGAGGACGTCTACCCGGAGGACACCGAACTCCGCGAGAGCTTCAAGCAGTTCGCCGAAGGTGGCGATCTGTCGGATGAATACGCCGCAGCCAACTGCGCCAACGAACGCACCCCCGACTGCGCCCACCTGATCAAGGACAACCTCGACGAATGGGCCGCCTGGTACCGAACCAATGGTTGACGGAGGTAGGTCGACCTGGAGCCGGGCGAGGGAGTTGAAGATCCCTCGCCCGGGCGCCCTCTAACTCATAGTGCATATTCCCGTCACCGAACTCCGACCCGGAACGATTCACCCGCTCGAGAACCGGCATTATCGAGCGCAAGACGCCTACTTCTGTGGCCATCACCCGCTTGAGCGACGCCGACCACGACTGGTCCGAACGTAGGGGTGGACCTTCCCCACCACCCTGCAGAAGCCCGCCGTCACGAACCGGGTCTTCTTGTCCCCGACGGCTGATACCTTCGGCTTGTGAGCGCGCTCGACCTCTTCTCACCGGCGACACGGACCTGGTTCGAAGCCTCCTTCCATGAGCCCACCCGGGCGCAGGGTGAGGGATGGCCCGCCATCGCAGCCGGGGACCACACCCTGATCCACGCCCCGACCGGCTCGGGCAAGACCCTCGCTGCCTTCCTGTGGACCCTCGACCGGCTCCTCACCGAGCCCCTCCCCGACCGCGCCGAGCGTTGCCGGGTCCTCTACATCTCACCGCTCAAGGCGCTGGCCCATGACGTCGACCGCAACCTCCGGGCTCCCCTGGCCGGTATCCGTCACGCCGCCGAACGTCTCGGTGGCGAGGAGCTGCCCGCCCTGACCACCTTCCTCCGCACCGGGGACACCCCTCAGGAAGACCGGCGCCGCATGGAGCGCAACCCTCCCGACATCCTGATCACGACCCCCGAGTCGCTGTACCTGATGCTCACATCGGCGGTGCGATCGGTCTTGCGCAGCGTCCGCTGGGTCATCGTCGACGAGGTCCACGCCGTGGCCGGGACCAAACGCGGTGCCCACCTCGCCCTCTCCCTGGAGAGGCTCGAGGAGATCACCGACCAGTCGCCCCAGCGAATCGGCCTCTCCGCCACCCAGCGGCCCTTGGAGACGATCGCCGGATTCCTGGGCGGTGGCACCGTCGTCGACGGCGAGTGGGAGCCACGCCCGGTCACCACGATCGACGTTCCCCAGGACCGTGACCTCGACCTCGAGATCGTCGTGCCGGTCGCCGACATGAACGCTCCGGCCGAGCCCGACCCCCTGGATCCCGACAGTCGGGCCACCCGGTCGATCTGGCCGGCCGTCTACCCGGAGCTGCTCGCCCAGATCCAGGCCCATCGCTCGACCATCGTCTTCGCCAACTCCCGGAGGCTCGCCGAGCGGATCTGTGCCGAGATCAACAACCTGGCCGGGGCCGAGATCGCACGAGCCCACCACGGCTCGGTGGCACGAGAACAGCGTCTCGAGATCGAAGAGTCCCTGAAGCGAGGCGAGCTCAAGGCGGTCGTGGCCACCTCCTCCCTCGAGCTCGGCATCGACATGGGGGCCGTCGACCTCGTCCTCCAGATCGAGGCGCCCACCTCGGTGGCGTCCGGTCTGCAGCGGGTCGGCCGCGCCGGGCACCACGTCGGCGGGACCTCACGGGCCAAGGTGTTCCCCAAGTTCCGCGGCGATCTCCTCGTCGCCACGGTCGTGGCGGCGCAGATGGTGGAACGCAAGGTCGAGACGACCAAGGTCCCACGCAACCCGGTCGATGTCCTGTCCCAACAGCTCGTCGCGATCGCTGTCGCCGGTGACACCACGGCCGATTCGTTGTTCGACCTGGTGAGACGGGCCGCTCCCTATTCGAGCCTGAGCCGGGCCGTGTTCGACGAGACGCTCGACATGCTCGCCGGCCGCTACCCGTCAGACCTGTTCGCCGACCTCCGGCCCCGCCTCACCTGGGACCGCGTCACCGGGGAGGTCGCGGCCCGACCCGGGTCGAGGCAGCTGGCGGTGGCCAACCCCGGCACGATCCCCGATCGCGGTCTCTACCGGGTGACTCTGCCCGACGGCAGCCGGGTCGGTGAGCTCGACGAGGAGATGGTCTACGAGTCGAGGGAAGGCGACGTGTTCCTGCTCGGCTCCAGCTCCTGGCGCATCGCCTCGATCACCCATGACCGGGTCGAGGTGGTCCCGGCTCCCGGCGAGACGGCCGCCCGTCTCCCTTTCTGGCACGGCGACACCATGGGGCGCTCTTTGGAGACGGGGCTGGCCGTGGGTCGATTCGTCAGGGAGACCTCGGCACTCGACGGCGACACCGCCCGCCAACTCGTCCGTGACGACTATGGGCTCGACGAATACGCCGCCGACAACCTGATCTCCTACCTCACCGAGGAGAAGGAGGCCACCGGTGTCCTCCCCAGCGACCAGACCATCGTGGTGGAGCGGTTCCAGGACGAGATCGGCGATTGGCGAGTGGTCCTGCTCAGTCCCCTCGGCGCCCGCATCCACGCCCCGTGGGCGATGGCCCTCCGCCAGAGGTTCCGGGGGCGCTATGGGACGGACGTCGATGCGATCTGGTCCGACGACGGGATCGCCTTCCGGTTCCCCGACTCCGACGACCCGCCGGCCGCCGAGGATCTCATCATCGACCCCGAGGAGGTCGAGCCGTTGCTGGTGGAACATCTCGCCGACACCGCCCTGTTCGCCGCCAGGTTCCGCGAAGCAGCCGGACGCGCCCTCCTCCTTCCTCGCCGTCGGCCCGGGGAGCGCACCCCGCTCTGGTTGCAGCGACGACGTTCTGCCGACCTGCTCGGGGTGGCCAAGCAGTTCGGGTCCTTCCCCATCCTGCTCGAGGTCTACCGTGAGATCCTCCAGGACGATTTCGACCTCCCGGCGCTCCAGGACGTGCTCGGCCAGGTCAGGTCGAGACGGATCAGGGTCGCCTCGGTCGACACCCACAGCCCCAGCCCGTTCGCCTCGTCGCTGCTCTTCTCCTTCATCGCCGCATACATGTACGAGGCGGACACACCCCTCGCCGAGCGCAGGGCGGCGGCCCTCGTGCTCGACCGCGACCTCCTCCGCGAGCTCCTCGGCGAAGGCGAGTTGCGTGACCTCATCGATCCCGAGGTGGTCGCCGCGGTCGAGCTCGAGCTGCAGCGTCTGACCGAGGGTCGCCGGGCTCGCCACGCCGACGGGGTCCACGACCTGCTCCGCGACCTGGGGCCTCTCACCGTCGACGACATCGAGGTCCGGAGCGAGGGAGTGCCGGTGATGGTCGCTCTGGAGAAGCTGGAGCAGTCCCGCCGGGTGGTGGCGGTGACCATCGCCGGTGAGGTGCGATGGGCGGCCATCGAGGACGTCGCCCGTCTCCGCGATGCCCTCGGGGTCCAACCGCCACAGGGCGTCCCACAGACCTTCCTCGACCCCGTCGACGACCCGCTGGGCGATGTGGTGGGTCGCTATGCGCGCACCCACGGCCCCTTCGTCGCAGCCGATGCCGCCCGGGCCCTGTCGCTGCCCGTAGGCGTGGTCGAGACCGCCCTGCATCGTCTCGGCCAGTCCGGGCGGGTGGCGCACGGTGCCTTCCGACCCGGTGGGCCAGGGTCGGGAGTGGGTGGACGACGGTGTGCTGAAACGGCTGAAACGACGCTCCCTCGCAGTGCTCCGGTCCGAGATCGAGCCGGTCGACACCTCCGCCCTGGCCCGGTTCGAGACGGTCTGGCAGGGGATCAGCACCGATCCGCCACGGGGGCGGACCGCCCTCGCCGAGGCGATCCACAAGCTCACCGGCGCCCCAATCCCGGCCTCGGTCCTGGAACGCGACGTCCTGGCAGCACGGGTCGCCGACCCGGGCACCGGCATCGACTCGTTGTTGCTGGCGGGTGATCTGGTGTGGGTGGGCGCCGGTGCCCTGGGCCCTCGTGACGGTCGGGTCAGCCTGCTTCCCCCGGGAGACTCTGGGCACGCTATGGGCCGGGCCTGACCCCGATTTCGAGCCCGACGACACCGCTGCCGCCATCCTCGAGGGCCTCGCCACCCGTGGCGCGAGCTTCTTTCGCGAGATCTACGAGATGGCCGGCGGTGGCGAGCCCGACACCGTCCTCGACTCCCTGTGGGACCTGGTGTGGGCGGGCCATGTGACCAACGACACCTTCGGAGCCGTGCGAGCACAGGTCGGGCGACGCGCAAGCTCGATCCGGTCGACGCTCCACCCTCTCCAGCCGGTTCCCTGACCATGCCCAAGGTCGTTGGTCGCTGACGAGCATCGCTGGTCAGCGGCCCCCCCGATGTCACCGAGCGCCACACCGCCTGGGCCCAGCTCCTGTTGGATCGTCATGGTGTCGTCACCCGGAGGACCGTGCTCGCCGAGGGCTTCCCCGGTGGGTTCAGCGCCCTCTACCCGGTGTACGGGCATCTCGAGGAGACGGGTCGCATCCGACGGGGCTACTTCGTGGAGGGTCTAGGCGGCTCGCAGTTCGCCCTCGCCGGCGCCGTCGACCGGCTGCGCGGTGAGCTCGCCACCGGTCTCGTGGTGCTGGCGGCCACCGATCCGGCCAACCCCTATGGCGGTGTCCTCGCCTGGCCCGACATCGACGAAGTCCGGCTGGCGCGCGACGCCGGCGCCTATGTCCTCATCGACGAAGGCGACCTGGTGGGCTATCTCGACAAAGGACGTCGTGGGCTCACCCTGTTCGACATGACGCCGGACCGATTCGGACAGGTTTCCCGTGCCCTCGCCGAGGTGGCGGCACGGCACCGACGACTCACCCTGATCACGGTCAACGGCACCCCGGCCACCGCCTCACCGCTGGCCGCGCCGCTGAGTGAATGGGGTTTCGCCATGGCCCCCAAGGGCCTCACCTACCGCGGCTGAGGCTCAGACCGAGCCGATGGCGAGGATGTTGCCCTCCGAGTCCTTGAACCAGGCGGTCTTCTCCCCGTCCGGCGAGACCAGCACCCCGTCGACGGTGCGGAAGTCGTCGCCGTAGTCGTAGTCCTCGAACACCACGCCATTGCCCCGCAGCTCGGCGAAGGCGGCGTCGAAGTCCTCGACCACGAGACGGGCCGCGGTGGCCTCGTTGCGTCCTGCCGCCCACGACTCGTAGACGCCGAATTGGGCGGTGCCGGTGTCGTAGAAGAGCTCGGAGTCGAATTCGGTGGTGCCGGGCGGGATGGGCTCGTTGCCACACAAGACCGGTTCGAGACCCAGCTTCTCCCGATAGAAGCGGGCAGCCCGGTTGATGTCGGTGGCGGGGAGCTCGGGATAGATGGTGAAGCGGATCACCCGGGCGATGCTACGACCGACCGCGAGGCAGGGCCCCCGAATAAGTCAGAGCGACGGGGACCGGGCCAGGATCTCGTAGTTGGTGTTGCGCAGGGCCGGGGTCCGGCCCACCGACTCGATCACGGCCACCAGCTCCTCAGGCGCCACCTCCTGACCGTGCTCGGCGCCGGCGGAGCGGGTGATGATCTCCCCCATCAGGGTGCCGCCGATGTCGTTGCAGCCGGCATCGAGCAACCGGGCTCCCCCGTCGAGACCCAGCTTGACCCAGGAGGCCTGGATGTTGTCGATGAGCCCGTCGAAGGCGATACGCGCCACCGAGTGGATGAGGACCGACTCGTCCCAGGTGGGCCCGGGACGGGCCCGGCCCCGCAGGAAGATCGGCGATCCCATGTGGACGAAGGGCAACGGGATCATCTCGTTGAAGCCACCGGTGCGCCGCTGGATCTCCCTGATCACCTCGTAGTGATTCGCCCAGGAACGAGGGTGGTCGATGTGGCCGAACATGATGGTGGCGGTCGAGCGCAGACCCAGGTCGTGTGCGATGAGCATCACCTCCGCCCACTGCGAGGTCCGGATCTTGTCGGGGCACAGGTGCTCCCTGACCTCGTCGTCGAGGATCTCGGCGGCGGTACCGGGGAGTGTGCCCAACCCGGCGTCACGCAGCTCGGTGAGGAACTGGCGCACCCCGATGCCGAGTGTCTCCGCCCCCTGCCACACCTCGAGCGGGGTGAAGCCGTGGATGTGCATGTCCGGCAGCTCGGCCTTGATCGCATCGACGACCTCTCGATAGAAGTTGCCGGTGAAGTCGGGGTGGATCCCACCCTGCAGCGTGACCTCGGTGGCGCCCCGGTCCCAGGCCTCCCGCGCTCGCTCGACGATCTCCGCGATACCCATGAGATAGGGCTCGCCCCGGAGATTCAGCGACTTCGGCCCCTTGGAGAAGGCGCAAAAGCCGCATTTGAAATAGCAGAGGTTGGTGTAGTTGATGTTCCGGTTGACCACGTAGGTGACCGTGTCGCCCACGGTCCGCTCCCGGAGGACATCGGCGACGTGGCCGATGGCGTCGACCTGGTCGCCCCGGGCCACGGAACAGCGCCTCGATCTCGGCGACCGTGGGTGGGGTCCCCTCCAGTGAGCGCTCCAGGATCGGGATGAGGTCCCCGCCACCGCTCACTCCCTCGGGTGCGCTCCCTCCAACCCAGGTCACGTCGGGCCACTCCGCAGAGAGCCGGCGCTCGGGCACGGGCGGGGTCATGTCCTTGCCCGGGGCCCAGGTGTAGCGGGGCCGCACCGCTCCGGAGGCGTCGACCTGGGAGAGCCAAGCGGTGAAGATCTCGGTGGGCAGGGCGGCCCGGGCCTCGTCGATCTCTATCCCCGTGCCGAAGAGGGGACGCTCCAGCAACGGCGTCTCGAGACGGTCACGAAGCTCCCCGATCCGCTCCTGGCTCCAGTCACGGAGGAGGAGGTCTCCCGCCCCGTCCGCCACCGCCTGCACCGCCTGCTCGACGTCGTCGACGAACACCGACACCGTCGTGGTGATGCCCGGCAGCGAGGCGAGGGCTGCAGCGGCCCGAACCCCGCTCCGCGAGGTGCGGAGATGACGGGCCCGGGTGCGCGCCAGGGCATCGAGGACGGTTTCGGGGGAGCCCTCGTCGACGAGGGTCAGCCGCCACGGCAGTGGCGACAGTTGGAGAGCTGACTCCGGGGTGAGCACCCAGCCGGCCGTCTCCACGCCGTCGATCGAGGTGGCGGCGAGGAGCAGGCCCTGCCTTGTTGGCCGCGGCGAGCTCCGCAGACGTCGCTGCCGCCATCTCGAGGACCGTCGTCCCCTCCCGGCGTCGGCTGACGGCGGTGGGCTCGGCGAGCATCTCGGCGGGTCGAACTCTCAGATACGTGACAGTCATCTCACTCCAGGCATGGCTCTGACGGCGGCGAGGCCATCTTGGTCGGTCGCGGCACGGACATCGTCGATCAACCCTGGGTCGATCCATGTCTCGTCGATGTACTCGGGATAGACGGGAAGTCTCGGGCGCAGCTCGAAGCCGGCCGCCCGGGTCCGGCCCTCGAGCTCGTCGAGGTGGGGCCAGGGCGCTTCCGGGTTGACCCAGTCGATGGTGAGCGGGCTGACCCCGCCCCAGTCGTTGATCCCGGCCTTCGAGGTAGATCTCATACGACTCGGTCAGGTTCGGCGGCACCTGGACGTTCGCCTCGGGGCCCATGATCCAACGCGCCAGGGCGACGACTCGGGCGAACCAGCGGGGTATGGGCTCGGCGTGGTGCCGCATCCTGGTGTCCGCCTTGGCCCGGAAGTTCTGGATGATCACCTCCTGGATCGCCCCCGTGCTCGCGGCGAGGTCGCGAAGGGCGAAGAGGGAGTCGACGATCTCGCGTATCGACCTCCCCGATCCCGACCAGGATCCCTGTGGTGAACGGCACCTTCTGCCGGCCGGCGGCTTCGATCGTCGCCACCCGGGCTGCCGGGTCCTTGGTGACAGTGCCCTGATGGGGCATGCCTGCTTCGGTGAGCCGGGGAGAGATGTTCTCCAACATCATCCCCATCGACGGGTTGGTCGGTCGGAGCAGGCGGAACGCGGCATCGTCGAGCAGACCGGGATTGGCATGAGGGAAGAGACCGGTCTCGGCCCGGACCAGCTGCGACATCTCCGCCACGTACTGCAGCGTGGTGTCGTGACCTCGGGTGGCGAGGAACTCCCGGGCCTGGGGCCACCGCTGCTCGGGACGGTCACCCAGCGTGAACAGGGCCTCGGTGCACGCCGCGGCATCACCGGCTCGGGCGACAGCCAGGACTTCGTCGGGCTCGAGATAGACCCCTCCGGCACCGGGTGGCTTGGCGAAGGTGCAGTAGCTGCAGCGATCGACACAGAGTGTCGTGAGCGGGATGAAGACCTTGCGGCTGTAGGTGACGACCCGTCCCTTGCCCTCGTCTCGCAGAGCGGCGGCATGCGCGAAAGTGGCCCGTCGTCCACCGACCCGCGCAGGTAGCGCAGGGCGAGCTCACGGTCGGGTCCCGGATGCGTCATCTACGAGATACCGGACGATGCGGCGTTGACCACTCCCCCGTCGATGGGGATCGTGGTGCCCGTCATCCAGGCGGAGGCATTCGAGGCGAGGAACACGATGACCCGGGCGACGTCCTCGGGGTCGCCGACCCGTCCCATGGGGTGCAGCCCGGCGGTGAAGGCCTCGTCAACCAGGAGTGCCCCGGCGAGACGCGTCCGCACCACGGCGGGGGCCACCGCGTTGACCCGGATCGACGGCGCCAGCTCCATGGCGAGCTGCCGGGTCATGTGGATGAGCCCGGCCTTGGAGATGTTGTACGCGCCCATGAAAGGGCTGGGCCGGAGACCGGCCACCGAGGCCACGTTGACCACCGATCCGCCGTTCTCGGCCATCCATCCCGAGTGGGCGGCACGCACCCACAGCAAGCGGCGCCCTCAGGTTGACCGCCCAGGTCTTGTCCAGGGCTCCGAGGTCGACCTCCATCAGGTGGCCGGCGGCGGGGTTGGTCCCGGCGTTGTTGACCAGGATCCCGCAAGCGCCGAACGTCTCGACGGTGGCGCCGACTGCCTCGTGGGCAGCCTCCTCGTCGTCGGCACGGGCCGCCAGGGCGAGTATCCGGTCGGGATCGGCGCCGGCCGCCACCATCTCGGCCTTCGACTCGTCGACGTTCTCCTGCTTCCGCGAGGTTATGGCGACACCGGCCGCCCCACTGCGCAGCAACTCCAGGGCCGTCGCCTGGCCGATCCCACGACTGCCCCCGGTGACCAGCGCCACCTCACCTTGCACCGATACTTCCATTGCCTCTCCCTGACCTTCAGTGACCGCCACGCTTGACGCCACCGTATTTCATCCTCGTGTCCGACATGGCCGCGGCCCGCACGTCCTCGTCGCGGATCCCGGCGTCGACGACCTCGCCGACGAAGAGGGTGTGCGTGCCGAGATCGTGGCTCTGCCGGACTTCGCAGTCCATCCATGCGATCGCCTCGTCGAATATCGGGGCCCCGCTGACGCCAGGCGTCACCGGTCTCCCGTTGAGGGTGCTCCCCTCACGTTCGGCCGGCTTGGAGAACTTGACGAACGGCCGGGTGTCGTCCGAGGACCAGAGGTTGACGGTGAAGGAGCCTCCCTCGGAGATGAGCCGATGGGTGACCGCCTTGTTGTCGATGCCGACCCCGATCAGCACCGGCTCCATGGACAGCTGGGTGATCCACGAGGCCGTCATCCCGTTCCACTCCTCGCCAGATGCCGAGCCGACCAGGGCGAGGGCATTGGGGATCTTCCACGTCACCTTGTTGAGTGTCTCTGGGTTCAGCGTCTCCGGGTCCAACGTCACCTCTGCGTAACCGGTCGCAGAACCCTAATGTTCCCGCGGTGCGGATCCTCATAGCCACTACCGGCGTGTTGCCCGCCGCCCCCACAGCGGAGTTCTGCCGACAGCTGATCGGCGACGAGCAATCGGTGACGGTCATGACCGTGATCAGGGTCCCTCGGTCCTTCCTCGAGTCCCTCGACGACGACGTCCGGCGCTCGTTCCTGGACGCCTCCGATCAGACCTCCTCCGAGGAGGAGAAGGCGGCGACGTATCTCGAGGAGCGGGGCCGACGCGCCGTCGACCCCATCTGTGCCGCGCTGGCGGCGGAGGACATCGAATGCGACATCCGCTTCGTCGAGGGAGACGACCCCGCCGAGGCCATCATCTCGACCGCGCAGACAGTCGGGGCCGAGCTGGTGGTGATGGGTGCCACCCGTCGTCTCTTCACCGAGGAGGCTTGGCGGAGTGTGTCGGCGCGGGTGATGGTCAACTCCCATCTCCCGGTGCTCCTCGTGCCCGGGGCCCGATTCGAGGACACGATGGAGATGCCGATCATCGAGCTCTGATTTCTGTCCCACCCGTCTCGTACCTTGATGACCATGGACTACGAGAGATGGTGTGAGCACGTTCCCACCTGGGTGGGCCGCGTCGCCGTTGCGGCGTGTGAGCAATGCGGCCAGGTCGAGTGGCTCTCCGACACCGGGAAGATCGACCATGCCGAGGCCATGGCAGCCGTCTTCGGCAGCTTCGATCTGGTGGGCACCATGGACGCCCTCGGCGCACCCTCACCGGAGGTTCTGGTCTACGCGCCGCCCTCCACCCGGAAACGACGTCATCTCGACGCCCTCCCTCGCCGCGTCTGGCTCAAGGCGGGGCCACGGCTCTGGATGTCGACCGATGGCGACGTGCTGCTGTTGGCTACCACCGAGCGTCTTCGCTTCGAGAACCTGACCCGCGGCGCCTGATCCCGTCTGCCGAGAGCACTCGCCCCGTCTCGGGGTGACACAATCAGACGGTGGCTGTCGACGCGACCAATCAGCCCGTCTGGCACTCGGCCGATGTAGCCGAGATCGTCGTCGTTCTCGACACCGACCTCGAGTCGGGCCTGGACGACGCCGAAGCGGTACGTCGTCTCGGCGCCCATGGGCCTAATCAGCTCGTCACCGGCGAGCGATGGGTGCGTCTCAAGCGGCTCGCCGCCCAGTTCCAGGATGTCCTCGTCTGGATGCTGTTGGTCGCCGCAGCAGTAAGCGGGATTCTGCTCGGCGCATGGGTGGATGCTGCCGCCATCGCCGTCATCGTCGTCCTCAATGCCGCGATCGGGTACGCACAGGAGGCACAGGCCCAAACGGCCCTCGAGCGTCTGCGTGAGATGGAGGCGCCAAGGGCGGTCGTGGTGCGGGACGGCATGGTGGCCTCGCTTCCGGCCAGCGACCTGGTGCCGGGCGATGTCGTCGTCGTCGAGGCGGGAGAGCGGATCCCGGCCGACGCCAGGGTGGTCTGGGATCTGAGACTGGTAGTGAACGAGGCGCCGTTGACCGGTGAATCGATGCCTGTGGTCAAGACCTCGGACCCGATCGACGCCGACACGCTGCTGGCCGATCGGACCTCCATGGTGTACTCGGGCACCACTGTCGTCGCCGGGAGGGGCCGGGCAGTGGTGACCGCCACCGGAATGAGCACCGAGGTGGGGAGGATCGCAGGGCTCTTCTCGGACGAGGAGCCCGAGACGCCCCTCCAGGTCGAGTTGGCGAGGATCGGCAAACGTTTGGCACTTCTGGCCACCGGCGCTGCCGTGGTGATCTTCGCTGCCGGTCTGGCTCGCTCGTTTCCCGTCGAGAGGATGACTCTCACGGCCGTGGCCGTTGCGGTCGCTGCGATACCGGAAGGTCTGCCCGCCGTCATCACCATCAGCCTCGCCGGCGGTCTGCAGCCGCATGGCCCGTCGCAATGCTGTCGTGCGAAGACTGCCCGCGGTGGAGACCCTGGGTGTCGTCGATGTCATCTGCACCGACAAGACCGGGACCCTGACCGCGCCCGAGCTCGAGGTCGGAGAATGGTGGTCGGCTACAGGGAACGATTCCCACCCCGATGACCCGACGGGCTGGCTGTCGAAGATCGCCGGCCTGTGCAACGACGCGGTCAGATCCACGGACGGCTGGTCCGGCGACCCGACCGAGACTGCCTTGCTGCACACGTTGGAGGCTGCCGGCGCCGACCTCGACGATCTGATGTCTCGATATCCCAGACTCGACGAGGCCGTGTTCGACGGGCGCCGGAAGCGGATGTCGACGCTCCACGCCACGGGTGACGGGTACGTGCTCCTGGTCAAGGGGGCGCCCGAGGTCCTGGTGTCGCTCGCTGACGGAGACTCTACCCCCCGGTGAGGAAGACCGGCGCGAGTCGATGCTGGATCAAGTCGACGACATGGCCCGACGCGGCATGCGGACACTCGCTTTCGCCATGAGGGACATGGATCACATCCCCGACGATCCCGCCGACAGCGAGTCGCATCTCCGCATGATCGGGATGGTCGGGCTGCAGGAGAGGATCCGCCCGGAGGTCCCGTCTGCGGTGGCCCGGGCCATGGGAGCAGGGGTGCGGACGGTGATGGTCACGGGTGACCATGCCGCGACGGCGGGAGCGGTCGCGGAAGCCACCGGGATCGGTGCCGCCGGGCTCATCGACGGCGCCCAGCTCTCAGGCATGAGTGTCGAGGAGCTCACCGCGACCGTGACCGACCATCACGTCTACGCAAGGGTGGACCCGGCGGACAAGGTGAAGATCATCGAGGCGTGGCAGGCGGCGGGGGCCAAGGTCGCCATGACCGGCGACGGGGTCAACGACGCCCCGGCCCTCCATCGAGCCGACATCGGGGTGGCGATGGGCTCGGGGACCGACGTCGCCAGGGAGTCGGCGGCGATGGTGCTGACCGATGACAACTACTCCACGATCGTCGACGCCGTCGCCGAGGGTCGCCGGCTGTTCAGCAATCTCCGGAACGTGGTCCATTACCTCTTGTCGGCGAACGCGTCGGAAGTGTTCTTCGTCCTGGTGGGATTCCTGGCGTTCGGGTTCATAGGCGAGCCCCTGCTCGCCATCCAGCTGCTCTGGATCAATCTGATCTCGGACGCCCTTCCGGCCATCTCGCTGGGGATGGAGAGACCGACCCGCGATCTCATGGCCGACCCGCCCGGGCGAGGAAGAGATGTCCTGAGCCTCCGCAACACCTTGGAGCTGCTCGCCCAAGGAGCGTTGCTCGCGGCGTGCGCCGTGGCGGTCCTGCTCGTGGGCACCTACACGCTCGACCTGGACCACAGTCGGTGCAGACGATGGTCTTCACGACTCTCGTGTTCAGCCAGCTCCTGCACGCCTTCAGCATCAGATCACGCAGTGCGACCTCGACGGGCTGGGTGCGACCGGGATGGTTGATGATCTGGTCGATCACCGGCTCGGCGGTGCTGCAGCTGCTCGTCGTGTACACCGCCGTGGGCAACACCTTTCTCAAAACCGCCCCCATCGGGCTGGAAGCCATGGCGTGGACCGCCGGCTTGTCGGTTCTCTCGATGGTCCTGGTGCGTCTCTTCAACCGATTTCAGCCCAGCAATGCACCTCCGTCCACGACGATCAGCTCGCCGGTCATGTAATCCGAGGCCGGTGAGGCCAGGAACAAGGCGACCTTGGCTATGTCGTCGGGCTCGCCCATGCGACGCAGGGGAATCCCTGCGACGAAGTGGTCGGTCATCGCTTTCATCTCCGCTTCGCTCATGCCGCTCCCCATGAGTGGGGCGGCGGTCCCCTCGGTGTTGATCCCACCGGGAGCGATGGCGTTGACCGTGACCCCGTGCGGGCCCATCTCCAGGGCGAAGGACCTGGTGAACATGAGAACCCCACCCTTGGACGAGTCATAGGCGGCGAGGCCGACCATGGACGGGTGAAGGGCGTCGATCGACGCGACGTTGATGATCTTCCCACCGGTGCCCTGCTCGACCATCTTGTTGGCCACTGCCTTCGAGATGAACGCGAGACCGGTCAGGTTGATGTCGATCACTCGTTGCCAGGACTCCCGGGACATGTCGAGCATCGGCGTCATCGGGTAGATGCCTGCGTTGTTGACGAGGATGTCCACCGCCCCGAACTTCGAGACGCATTCGTCCACGAGGCGCCGGCCGGCACCGGGCGCGGCCACGTCCACGGCGACCGCGGCCACCTGGCCGGGACCGGCGACCGACGCGGCCTTGCCCTCGGCCTGTTCGAGATCGAGGTCGGCGATCAACACGTTGGCTCCCGCCACGGCGAATCTCTCCACGATTCCGAAGCCGATCCCCATTGCACCACCGGTCACGATCGCCGTCTTTCCGGCGATATCAAATGGGTTTGCGCCCATGGCACCTCCTGAGTCAGGTGACACGATCGTGCCTGCCGTGTCGGCTCGTCGATAGGGGCGAACGTCACTTCGAGGAGCTCTGAACGACCCAAGACGCCCAGCCGGCGAATCGCGAGGGGGACGGTCGATGTGACCGTCCCCCTCGGTTTGGGTCTTTCTCCCCTTCCCCCTGGAGTTTTCATGACAGATGATCGTCTGATGAGCCAATACACAGCCGCCCAGGAGGAATCGGCTCGACGCGAAGACTCCATCCTCGCCTCCGGAGAGCAGGATCTCATCGACGAGGCCGAGGAGTCGGCTCAAGGCCAGGACCTCTACCGCGCACCGGGGCGAAGGCAGTTCGTCACGGAGGAGCTGGAACAGGCCGAGGCCCCGGAGTGGATCGTCGGGGGCTCGGTGGCTTTCCCATCGCCCGAAACGCGTGATGGCGTCGTGAGTCGGCGCCAAGAGCTCTATGACGCAATGCGCCTACTGGAAAGGGCGGTCGCCCGGCCCAGCGGTCTTGCCGACTGGCGGATCGACATCGAGGCGGCCCTGCACGATCTGCGATCGGCCCTCAGCGAGCACGTGGCCCAGGTCGAGGCCGGTGGAGGCCTGTTCGAGCAGGTCTTGGCGCACGCTCCTCACCTGGCTTCCGAGATCGACTCCCTGAGACGCGACCATCGAGAGCTGCTCGAAACCTGCAATCAGGCACTGAGCATGTCCGCAGACTGGGAGCCGTTGCTGTTGCGAAGGAGGGTCAACGTGCTTCTCGCCCGCCTCGCATTGCATCGGCAACAGGGAGCGGAATTGCTCTTCGACGCCTACAACGTGGATCTCGCCGCTGGTAACTGACCCCGGAGATCGACCGTCGTCAGACTACAGCCGACACGGTCGGTGATACGGGATTCGCAGGTGGACCTGTAGCCGAATTCCCCAATATCGCGGCAACCACCCCGTCCGGCACCTGGTCGAAGTCCAAGTAGGCCTCACCGACGCTCCGGAACGAATGAGGAGTCTCCAGCACGACGACCTCGTCCGCGGTCTGTCCCAGCCTGACGGTGACGTCGGGAGCTGCCACCGGGGCAGCCACCACCACACGTGCCGCCCCCAGGACACGCGCCACTCTGACCGCCACACCGATCGTGGAGCCGGTGGCGATGCCATCGTCGACAACGACGACCGTGCGACCATCGAGATCGAGTGGGGGCCTACCACCGCGGAACAGGCGAGCGCGACGCCGGACCTCGTCGGTCTCCCGTTCGACCGCATCGCGTACCTCGGCGGCGGTCACGCCGGCGAGTGAGACGATCTCCCAATCCACGAGTCGGACGTCCTGTTCGCCCACCGCACCCATTGCCACCTCGGGCTGATATGGGATCCCCAGCTTGCGGACGACGATCACGTCGAGAGGGGCTCCCAGGGCTTTGGCGACTTCATTGGCAACGGGCACGCCACCTCGGGGAAGACCCAACACGACCGGCCTCTCAGACCTCATCGGGATGAGCGCCTCGGCGAGCCGCCGGCCGGCTTCCGATCGATCACGAAACATCTTCATCCCCTTTCTTCGGGTCGTCACAGGTAGGTCGGATTTGGCGCTATCGACCGTCTGCTTTCACCACCAGCACGTCACAGGTGGCGGAGTGGATCGCCCGGTGACTGGTGCTTCCGAGGATCAGCGAGGCGAGATCGCCACGTCCTCGGGTCCCGACGACGAGGAGGGAGGCGTCGACCTCTGCTGTGTAGTCGACCAGAGCCTCAGGCGGGTAGCCGTCCAGATCCACGGTCTCGACGACGACCTCAGCCTCGTCGATGATCGGCTGGAGCTGTTCCCAGACCAGCTTCCGCTGGGCCTCGACGACCTCAGACCAGTCGATCGGGGCGTCCGCATAGAGCATCGGGGCATAGGCGACATGGACGAGTTGCAGGTCGCTCCCACGCCATCGGGCCTGCTCGACGGCCCGTGCCGCGACCAACTTCGATACGGGTGACTCGTCGACCCCGGCTACCACTGTCATGGTGGTCCTTTCTCCTGACTCTTCGATCTTCGCGAACCTGGGGGTTGCTCGGCATGGGACGAAGTCCCGAATCCGGGGCCATTCGCCCCTGCTGAGCTCGACCGGCCCGGAGTCGCCTCAGCGAAGACCCGGGCCGAGCAGAAGAGAAAGACTCCGCGCGGCGTCGGAATGGGTGACCGCCAGGATCTCGTCACCGGCAGCGAGGACGGTATCCGGGCCGATCACCGCCAGATCGCCGTCCCGGATCAAGGCGACGACGCGGCAGTCTGCCGGCCATTCGATCTCCCGGTATCCCCGACCTGCGACGGCCGACCCCGGCTCGACACGTTCTTCGACCAGCACATGGCTTCCCTGGCGCAGCTTGAGGAGGATGGTCATCTCGCCGAGGGACATCTCCTCCACCGCCAGATGAGCGAGCAGGTCGGCCTGATTCAGGGCGACGTCGACACCCATGTCCTTGCCGTACATCCAGGCGTTGTTGGGGTCGACGATGCGTGCGATCGTCCTCGGGACGCCGAATTCGTAGCGGGAGAGACTGCACACGACCAGGTTCGTCTCGTCGGTCCCGGTGACGACGGCTACGACGTCACAGCTGCGGATTCCTCCGCGTTCCAGGATCGCCGCCTCCGTGCCCGACCCCGTGATCAGGGAGACACCTCGGAGACGTGGTCCCAGGTCGGCCACTCGCTTCGGGTCGACCTCGACCACTGTCACACCATGTCCTCCCTCGACGAGGGCTGCGGCGAGATGGGCCCCTACCTTGCCGCCGCCGATCACCATCACCGCGGACATGTCGACATCCTCCTCATTCCCGGCCCAACATCTCTTCGAGTCTCGACTTCGGCCCCCCTGACGACGGCGATGGCCACGAGGTCACCTGTCTCCAGCGCAACCGGGCCGTCGGCGATGAAGGTCCTCCCGGCGCGGGTCACCGCAATCAGCCTCGTCTCACCCGGGATCCTCAGCTCGTCGGCGTTCCGACCGGCGAGCCCCGGTGTCACCGTCACCTCGACCACCAGGACGTTTCCGCCGCCGATCTCGGCAACGTCGGCGAGCTCGCTCTGCGTCAAGAGGTTGGCGAGGCGCGTCACACCCCACTCCACGGGCGAGATCGTTAGTGCACCGAGCCGGCCGTACAGATGGGCCTGATGCGGCTCATACATCCGCGCCACCACGCGTGGGACGCGAAAACGCGTCGAGGCCAGCCGGGCCAACACTGCGTTGACCTCATCGCTCCCGGTGACCGCGGCAAGCGCGTCCGCGTTGCCGATTCCCCCGTCCTCGAGAATCGATCTGTCCAGGGCGTCCCCGATGATCGCCCGCCCGGCGAAGCCGGGACCGAGTCGGGAGATCGCCCCGGGGTCGTGGTCCACCACCGTCACGTCGTGACGATCGACCTCGAGCCGGTAGGCGAGACCGGAGCCCACACGACCGCAACCCAGCACCATGATCCTCATCCCCGCGCCTCCCTGGCTCGAACCGTGAGCTTCCGGACCTCGTCGACCAATGGGAGGAGCGGAATGCCGAGGAGCAGCCACAGCCATCCTTCAGGCGGGAATGGGGCGGTGCCAATCAAATCCTGGAAGAACGGCACGTAGATGATGACGGCGATCACGACCAGCTCGGAGAGTATCCCCCACCAGAGGAGCGGGTTGCCTCCGAGACCCATTCGGAACAATGAGACCCTCCCTGATCGCTGAGCGAAGAGGTTGCCGATCTGGGTGGCCACCACCGCGGCCAGCGCCATCGCCGAGGCGGCGAGGTAGATCGGCCCCGACGACGGCAGATCGAGCCAACCCTCGACGCCGGCGAGCCGATAGGCGCCGATGAACGCCGCCATCACGAATGCAGCCTGGATCGGGCCGAGCCAGAGATAGGAGCGCACGAGGAGGCGCCGATCGATGAGACGAGCATGCAGGGACCGCGGCGGGCGCCGCATCACCCCGGCCTCCGGTTTCTCCGCTCCGAGGGCGAGCGCCGGGGCCAGGTCGGTGCCGAGATCGATGGCCAGGATGTGCATGACGTCGAGGGCTATCGGTATCCGACCGCCGGTGAGGGCGAAGACGACGAATGGGACCGCCTCGGGAACATTCGACGTGAGGATGTACGTCGTGAACTTCTTGATGTTGTCGTACACCGCCCTTCCCTCTTCGACGGCGGAGACGATGGATGCGAAGTTGTCGTCGAGGAGGATCATGTCGGCCGCCTCTTTGGCGACATCCGTGCCCGCCAGACCCATGGCGACACCGATGTCGGCCTTCTTGAGCGCCGGTGCGTCGTTGACCCCGTCTCCGGTCACCGCCACCACCTCGCCACGCTCCTGGAAGGCGGAGACGACTCTCATCTTGTGAGCGGGGGTCGCCCGAGCGAACACCACTTCGGCCTCCAGGGCATCGGCCAATTCGGCATCGGTCATCGCGTCGAGGTCCACCCCGTTGATCACGCGCACCGGCCCCGACCCCACGATGCCGATCCGGCGACCTATCGCCTCGGCGGTGACGCCGTAATCGCCGGTGATCATCACGATCCTGATTCCTGCGCTCCGGCACTTGGCGATCGCCGCCTCGACCTCGGGACGCGGCGGGTCGTGCATGGCGACCCACCCCAGGAACTCCAGATCGGCCTCGACTCCATCGAGCGAGCCGGGAACCTCATCGATCCTCTTCCGAGCAACCCCGAGGACACGCAGCCCGTCCTCGGCGACACGATCCAGCCTGTTAAGGATCTCGACGCGGCGGTCCTGGGTGAGAGTTGCAGAGCCACCCTCAGCGAAGATCATGCTGCAACGATCGAGCAGCTCGGCCGGCGCACCCTTGGTCGACACCCAGAGCCCGGTGTCGGTGTGGTTGACCACGGTCATCCTCTTCCGCTCAGCATCGAAAGGGATCTCCGCGATTCTCGGATTGTCCGCAGTGAGACCGTCGATGTCCATGCCGGCCTTGTGGGCTGCCGTCAGGATGGCGCCCTCCGTGGGGTCGCCGACCACCGCCCAGCCCCCGGCGGACTCGTTGAGCCGGGCGTTGCTCGCCAGAGCCGCCGACGTGAGGACGAGCCGCAGGGCGGGGTCGAGGGCAGGCTCGACGGCCCCCTCCGGCGCGTAACCGACTCCTTCGAAGCGATACTCGCTTCCGCCTGCATCCGCCATGCGCACCGTCATTGCGTTTGCGGTGAGGGTCCCTGTCTTGTCGGTGCAGATGACCGTGGTGCACCCGAGGCTCTCGACCGAGGACAGCCTCTTCACGAGGGCATTGCGAGCCGCCATCCGCTGTGTGCCCATGGCCAGTGAGAGAGTCACGGTGGGCAAGAGGCCCTCGGGAACGAACGCGACGATCATCCCCAGGGCGAACACGAATCCCCGGACCGGCGGCATGTCGGTGAGCGCCAGTGCCACCAGGAAGAACACGGCACCCACGGCCACGGCGATCACGCTCACGGTGATGCTCACATGTCGCAGCTCGGTCTGAAGCGGGCTGGGCGTGTCCTCCAGGTTCACGGTGAGGTGGGCGATGGCACCGAGCTGGGTTCTCGATCCGGTCTCGGTGACCACGACTTTTCCCGGCCTGACGCAACGATGGTCCCCGCATGGACGAGGTTCGGCATCTCCAGGGCCGTGGTGCCGGCCGGGTCGATGGCATCGGAGGACTTACGGACGAGACGCGACTCGCCGGTGAGTGCGGACTGGTCGACTCGCATCGATACGTGCTCGACGAGACGGCCGTCGGCAGAGATGCGGTCCCCTTCTTCGACCAGCATCACGTCTCCCGGGACGAGCCGGCTCGCGTCGAGCTCGCTGGTTACCCCGCCCCTCATCACTCGGGCTTTGACGGGGATCAATCGAAGCAGGGCCTCGGTCGCCTTCTCCGCCTTGTGCTCCTGCCAGAAGCTGAAGAGCCCGTTCACGACGTTGACCACCCAGATCGCCACCCCCAACTCGGCGAGACCGGCGACGAAGGCCACGCCACCGCCGACCCAGAGCAGGATCGCCATCAAATGGGTGAAGTTGGAGAGAAATCGACGTATCCGCCGCGAGGGGACCGCGGACGTAGTGACGTTGGGGCCCCATTCGCGGAGACGGCGGCTCGCTTCGGCGTCCGAGAGGCCCGACGGCGACGAGCCCAGAGCAACGTATACGTCGGATGGATCCAGTGCGGAGACGTCCGCGTTGGAGACTTGGTCGATTGTTTCGGAGGCAGTCATGACTTCGTTGGAAACGAAGATATGGCCGCGAACCGGTCGCGCACCTTTACACCGAGCGAGGAGGCTCGCTCCTCGGATCCGATCGTCCTGGTCCCTCTTGACTTTCGACTCTGTCCGGACGAAATCGAGGCGGAGATGATGGGGTCGTGGGAACTCCCCTTCCCGAAGCGAAAGGCAAGACCGCACTTGCGAGTCGCCGTCGCCGAGTTCAGGTGCGCCGTATCGACCATCGGGCTTCTGGTGCGCCACCGTCTGCTCCTCGCCTCGTCCTCGGTAGGGATGACGGTGACTTTTGGTGACGGGTCGGTCTCCCGGGTCTACCGAGAGACGCGTCCTGAGGGGCCGGCCCGACGATCCGGGTGTGGTCTTGGTGGTCGGGTTCCGTCTTCGCGGAATCGGCACGAATCGCATCTGGCATGCGCTGTTCCGATTCGAGTCCCTGTTCAACACCCTCCTCTTCGCAGCACACGAGGGATTCCACACCAAGCTCTGGCTGACCGACCTCGACACCGGTTACTACCGGGGCATCTACGAATGGCGGGATCCCCGCTCCGCGGTGGACTACCTCGAGACGCTTCGCGTGGTGCTGCGCCCATGGGTCGAGAAGGGGAGCTTCGCATATCGGGTACTCGAGATGTCCCGTGACGACTACCTCGCAGGGCTCATCGCCGCCGAAGCAGGACGTCCCCAGCATCCTCCCTCTGGTGGGTGCCCGTCTTCCAGCGTGCGGCCTGATCCTCCCGCGGACGGCCTCTGGATCAGGGACCAAGTGCCCTGTCCCCTCGATAGTGCCCGCCCGACGATGGTGCCATGAGAAGACGACAAGCCCTCGACGGCCATGGCCCTCCTCGTCGCCCTCGCCCTCCTCGCCCCGGCCTGCGGTGATGGCGACGCAGAAGGGTCGACGACCACGACCACACCTGACATCCACGTCGGTCAGACCCGACACCACGACCACCGAGCCGTCAACCACCACGACGGTCGCCCCGTACGACCACGACGACCACCGAGTCGCTCGAGGGCCACGCTGTCTACTTCCTCCTCGACGAACTGGAAGAGGATGCCGGCGGCCCCTACCTCGTCCCGGTCTACCGGGAGATCACCGGAGATGACGTCCCACTCGCCGTGACCGAGGCCCTGGTCGAAGGCCCCACCGCGGAGGAGACCGCCGGCATCCCGGCCATCTCGACCGCCATCCCCGAAGGCACCACTGCCCTAGGTGTCGAAGTGAACGAGGGGACGGCGACAGTCGACCTGTCTGCCGAGTATGGCGAGGGAGGCGGAAGTGCCTCGATGTTCGGCCGACTCGCCCAAGTCGTGTACACCCTGACCCGGTTGCCGGATGTAACAGAGGTCCAGTTCGCCATCGAAGGCGAGCCGATCGGGCTCTTCTCGGCTGAAGGCATCGAGCTCGAGGGAGCGCAGGCCCGGGACGACTTCTACGACTGGCTCCCACCCATCTTCGTCGACCATCCCGCATGGGGAGAACCGGTGACCAGCCCTATTGCCGTGTCCGGGCTGAGCAACGTCTTCGAGGCGGTGTCCCAGGTGATGCTCACCGATGACGACGGGTTGCCCTTGTTCGAGGACACGGTCATGGCGACCTGTGGCACCGGTTGTTGGGGCGAGTGGAACGTCGAGATCCCCTTCACGATCGACCGCGATCAGTTCGGCGCCCTCATCGTCTGGGAGTACTCGGCCAAGGACGGGAGCCAGATCAACATCCGCGAGTACCCGATTCAGCTCCGAGGTGAGTCGTGAGTCAGGGCACCGAGTACGTGAGATGGTTTGGTGAGCTCGGCATCGACGATGTGGCCGTTGTCGGGGGGAAGAACGCCTCGCTGGGTGAGCTCTATCGCGAGCTCACCGGACGCGGCGTCAACGTGCCCAATGGCTTCGCCCTCACAGCAGCGGCATATCGGGACACGCTCACCGAAGCCGGCGCCTGGGTGCGCTGGAGGAGGCGCTGGCCGGTTTGGACAAGTCGGATGTCGCCGAACTCGCCCTCCGTGGCCGTCGCGCCCGTGAGATCGTGTACGGGGCCCCTCTTGCCCGATGCGGTCCGGGATCAGGTCGTCGCCGCATACCGGACTCTCGAGGATCAGTACGGCCACGAGCTGAGCGTGGCAATTCGATCCTCGGCCACCGCCGAGGATCTGCCCACCGCGAGCTTCGCCGGCCAGCATGAGAGCTACCTCAACGTCCATGGCGCCGAGCGAGTCCTCGAGGCCTGCAGACGATGCTTCGCCTCCCTCTTCACGGACCGGGCCATCTCATATCGAGTCGACCAGGGTTTCGACCATCTGAGCATCGCGCTGTCGGTAGGTGTCATGAAGATGGTGCGCTCCGACCTGGCCAGCAGCGGTGTCCTGTTCACCCTCGACACCGAATCCGGCTTTCGTGATGTCGTCTTCATCACCGGCGCCTATGGGCTCGGCGAGAACGTGGTCCAGGGTGTCGTCGACCCCGACGAGTTCTACGTCCACAAGCCGACCTACGAGGCCGGCTTCCGCGCAGTCTTGCGCCGCAAGCTCGGTCGCAAGCAGGTGCGAATGGTCTACGCCCAGAGCCGCGGCGGGCAGACGACGACGAACGTGCCGACACCCGAAGAGGACCGGCAGCGGTTCTGTCTCACCGACGACGAGGTCCTCACCCTCGCCGGCTACGGCATCGAGGTGGAGAAGCACTACGGCGAGCATGCCGGCCACCCCATGCCGATGGACATCGAATGGGCCAAGGATGGGGTGGACGGCCAGCTCTATCTGCTGCAAGCGCGACCGGAGACCGTCGCGTCACAGCACGAGACCACGATCATCCGGGAGTACCGGGTTCGGCCCGAGACTCCGCCCTTGGTCGAGGGCAGGTCAGTGGGCAGCTCGGTCGCAGTCGGGTCGGTCCGAGTGGTCAAGACCACCGAGGAGCTGGCCCGGTTCCGCCCCGGGCAGGTCCTGGTCGCCGACACGACGACGCCCGACTGGGAGCCGGTGATGAAGACCGCAGCCGCGATCGTCACCAACCGTGGCGGCCGCACATGTCACGCGGCAATCGTCGCCCGGGAGCTGGGGATTGCCGCCGTGGTCGGCGCCGAGGGAGCAACCGAGACTCTCGTCGACGGGAGCCTCGTCACCGTGTCCTGTGCGCCAAGGCGACGTCGGTTACGTCTATCCCGGCGAAGTGCCCTACGAGGTCGAAGACATCGACTACGGGGAGGCGGCAGAGACCAACACGGACATCATGGTCAACATCGGCAACCCCGATCTCGCCTTTCAGATGGCGTCGCTCCCGGTCGACGGTGTCGGCCTCGCCCGCATGGAGTTCATCATCTCGGAATCGATCAGGGCACATCCGATGGCTCTCCTCAGCCCGGAAGCCGTCGACGATCTCGAGGAGCGGAAGCTCATCCTGGAGATGATCGGAGGCTATCGAGAACGGCGCTGGGTACTTCGTGGAACGTCTCGCCGAGGGGGTCGGCACCATCGCCGCCGCCTTCTATCCGCGACCGGTGATCGTGCGGATGTCCGACTTCAAGAGCAACGAGTACGCCAGCCTCATCGGCGGTCACGGCTTCGAGCCGGTGGAGGCCAACCCGATGATCGGATTCCGTGGCGCCTCACGCTACGCCCATCCCTCATATCGGGACGGCTTCGCCATGGAATGCGCAGCGATGAAGAGGGCCCGCGACGAGATGGGCCTGACCAACATCAAGCTGATGATCCCGTTCTGCCGCCGGGTGGACGAAGGCGAGCGGGTCCTGGAGGTCATGGCCGACAACGGGCTGCGCCGCGGTGAGAACGGGCTCGAGGTCTACGTGATGTGTGAGATCCCCAACAACGTCGTCCAGGTCGACGCCTTCTCCACGATCTTCGACGGGTTCTCCATCGGCTCGAACGATCTCACGCAACTGGTCCTGGGGGTCGACCGTGACTCGGAACTGGTCGCCTTCGACTTCGACGAGCGCGACGAGGGTGTCGTGGAGATGATCCGCCAAGCCGTCGCCGGCGCTCACCGGAATGGCCGGCACATCGGCATCTGCGGCCAGGGACCGTCTGACTTCCCCGACCTCGCCCGCCGTCTCGTCGAGTTCGGGATCGACTCCATCAGCCTCAACCCGGACACGATCGTGCGCACCCGCACCATCGTGGCCAAAGTGGAGGCGGAGCTCGCCGCGAAGGAGCTGCCGCGTCGACCGGATGAACAGGTCCCGGGGCCTCGATGAGGCCCCGGGACCTGAGTCGGTCGCGGTTACAGGATCCAGAACAGCGCGAAGGTGATGGCGCCACCAAGGGCCGCCAGCGCGAGCACCGTCGGCACGACGACACGTGCCGTCAGCGTCGGATCTTCGACGTAGTTCTTCCGGGCGAGCACACCGAATGCGATGGTCAGCAGGGCACCAGCCGCGATGAACATGGCGTAGTACCAGCCCTCGACGAGCCCGCCGAGGAACCAATCAGCCGGCACGAAGTACATCCACGCACCGACTCCTGCCGCCAACACGCCGGCGATCCCGGTCACCAGTTCGGTGATGTAGGAACGCCGGGTCGGCATCCGGGTGACCTCTGCCACTGGTCTCTCGAGAAGAGCTGTCACAGAGATCACCTCCTTTCCGAATGGCCCTGTCGAGCCATCCAAGGCGATCATGCCGCGAGCCCTGTTTAGTCGCTAGAGGCTTTCGACCGCTTGTGTCAGGCAGTCATCCCGGCGAACTGGGTCCGGTTCAACTCGGCGTAGAGACCGTTGGCGCCGGACCAGGGACTCGTGTGTCCCCTGCTCGACGATCCGGCCGTCGTCGATGACCAGGATCTGGTCGGCTGCGCGCACCGTCGAGAGCCGGTGAGCGATGACGATCGAAGTCCGACCCTTCATCAGCTTCTCCAGCGCCTGCTGGATCAAGGCCTCGGATCGTGAGTCGAGATGCGACGTCGCCTCATCGAGGATCAGGACCGTCGGATCCTCGAGCACGACGCGGGCGATGGCGATGCGCTGCTTCTCACCACCCGACAGCCGGTATCCCCGCTCCCCGACCACCGTCTCATACCCGTCGGGGAGCCGGTCGATCATGTCGGCGATGTTGGCCGCAGTGGCGGCGGCCACCAGCTGCTCGTGGGTGGCGTCGGGCCGGGCATACCTGAGGTTGGCGGCGATGGTGTCGTGGAAGAGGTAGGTCTCCTGGGTCACCACGCCCACTTCACCGGAGAGATCCTGGAGGTCGACCTGTCTGACATCGACCCCGTCGATGAGGACCCGACCCTCGGTGACGTCGTAGAGCCTGGGTATCAGATAGGAGATGGTCGTCTTGCCCGCACCCGACGGCCCCACCAGTGCCGTGAGGGTCCCCGGCTCGGCGACGAAGCTGACCCGATCCAGTGCCAGCTCCCTGGTGGAGGCCTGAGCCTGGATGGGCCCGTCGTGGTGCGCCGAGTGTCTGCTGAAACGACGGACGGCGGCGAGACCCTCCGGGCCATCGCTCTGATAGCGGAACGAGACATCGTCGAACTCGACCCGTCCCACCCCGGAAAGAGGCTGGGGATTCGCCGGCTCCGGGATGTCGGTCTCCAGGTCGAGCACCTCGAAGACCCGCTCGAACGACACCAGCGATGTGGCGAACTCGACACGTGAGTTGGAGATGGCGGACAGGGGACCGTAGAGCTGGGCGAGGAGCGCAACGAACGACATGAGCTCGCCGGCGGTGAGCTCGCCGTTGATCGCCAGCCAGCCACCGACCCAGAAGACGGCGGCGGTGCCCACCGCGGACACGAGGCCTAGAGCGGCGAAGAAGCCCCGCCCGACCATCGCCCGTCGGATCCCATAGTCGCGAACGTTCGACGCCGCCTCCGAGAACCGCGCTCGCTCCTCACCCCACCGGCCGAAGAGACGGATCAGCTGCGCACCGGAGACGTTGAACGACTCCTGGAGGATCCCCGACATGCGGGCCTCGTGCTCCATCTGCTGTTGGGTGATGCGTCGCAGCACCTTGGCGACACGACGCGCCGGGAAGACGAACAGAGGCAGGGCGGCCACGGCGATCGCGGTGAGCCGCCAATCGGTTCGCAGCATCACGAAGAGGATCACCACCACCGACACGACGTTGGAGACGATCGTGATGAACGTCCCGGTGATGGCCGACTGGGCGCCAACCACGTCGGAGTTGAGCCGGTTCATCAGCTCACCCGTCTTGGTGGCGGTGAAGAAGCGCAACGACATGCGTTGCAGATGCCCGAAGAGCTCCCGTCTGAGGTCGAAGATGATCCCCTCACCCACCCGCGCCGAGAGCCAGCGCTGGCCGACCCCGACGATGGCGTTCACCAACGGGGCGATCACCATGACGATGCCGATGACCGTCAGCTGCGCCAGGTCCTGACCCGCGATCGCGCCGTCGATGAGAGGCCTGATGAGGATGGAGGGGATGACCGACAGCGTCGAGATGACGATGATCGTGAGCAGGATGCCGAGCAACCCGCGCCGATACGGGCGTCCGTAGGTCCAGACCCGCCGGAGCAACGCTCGATCGATGTTCGGCCGGTCTTGTTCCTCGTCGTATTGGAGGTAACTCCACCAGCCACCGCTGTGAAAGATGTCCCACCTCCTGCTTGGCTCGGTCGGGCGGGCCACAGGTACAGCGACCGCCGGTGTTCTCTTATTCCGGTGACGCTAGGGAGCGGGCGAAGCGGAGTGAGACGCTTGACACTTTCTTGACGGCCGCCTGAGGCGGCGATGACCCGGGATCTCCGATGATGAGCAGGAGAACCAACAAGGAGGTTGATCATGCAGAAGAGAACACTGCTCGGAGTCTTCACAGCGGTGGCCGCAGCGATGTTGCTGGTCGGGGTGGCCTGGGCCTCAGACGACGAGTCAGGCGACGATTCGAGTCCGAGCTCCGTCGTCGGAACGCCGACAGGCGATTCGACACCCATCACCGTCGCCGACACCGTGAATGGAACCCCTGCGGACGACAATCCCGGCACCACCAACACCACCGTGGACGACAACCGCGGCACCACCAACACCACCGTCGACGACCACGGAGGCACCACCAACACCACCGTGGACGACCACGGAGGCACTACCGGCAACACCGTCGACGACCACGGAGGCGACCGCAGCGGATCCGACGACTCCGGACACGATGCCGACGACGACCACGGAGGCGATCGCAGCGGATCCGACGACTCCGGACACGATGCCGACGACGACCACGGAGGCGACCGGGACGACTCCTGATACAGAGTGGAGACGCCTCGCCGGTGTCATTGCCAACCAAGCGAACGATCGCCCCGCTGGGGGCGATCGTCTCGTCTGACCCCCCTTCTCGCAGCGGGTGGCGCCAGGACTGGGGCGAGACTCAGGACTGCTCGGCGCCCAACGAGGCCAGGGGGACCATCTCCGCGC
Source organism: uncultured bacterium (assembly GCA_963751005.1). Lineage (GTDB taxonomy): Bacteria > Actinomycetota > Acidimicrobiia > Spongiisociales > ZC4RG35 > JANQRA01. The sequence continues at coordinate 1,301,548 of CAVVSY010000004.1, read as the reverse complement.
TCATGTCCCGCAAGGTCTGCACCGGGACGCTGGTCCGACCGAAGAGCTCATAGCGGTAAGGGCCCTCGAACCAGATCAGGGTGGTTCCCCCGCCGGCCTCGAGGAGCCAGGTGTCTCTGGACCCCACCGTGATGATCTCACAGCTCTCCGTGGTGCGGTCGGAGAAGAGCCCACAAGTGGCTTCGATGGCCCCGGTCGCCAGCTCGTTGGCCACTTCGAGGTCGTTCGACACTCGGAAGACGATCATCTGCGCCACGGAGCGCGACCGGGTGTAGGGCTCTGCCGACCAGATCCCGAACGCCACGCTGGGGTCATCGGCCAGGGTCCCGTCGTTGTCGAAAACGAGCTGAGACGACACCCACTCCGCGTCTGCAGGCGCCGCCCCGGGGAAGGCGACGTCGGGCAGGGCACTGGCGATCTCGAAACGACTGGCCTGGACGAAGCGGTCGCCCTCGCGTCGGGCAAAGACCGCATCGATCACAGCACTTGGATCCTCGAGATTGGCAGCCGGGATGACGTCGTTCGACCACAACAGGAGCCCGGCAGGGATCTCGGTTGGGATCGTGGTGAGCACCGGGACCGTGGAAGGCACGGTGGGCTCGTTGATCCACTCGGAGCTACGCAGCCCGATCGACTCGAGCGGCGACGGCCCGCAACCGACCAGAGCCCCGACCGAGACGAGGGTGAGCGCCGCCGCCCGGACGGTGTGACCTAGTGGCGTTCGATCTCGTCGCATCTTCCGCCTCAAGAACGGCCCTCTCGTGTGGTTGGTTCCTCCAATGGCATCCCGGAGCATCATTGTCCTTGTCCTTATGCTGAATCCGGTGAATTCCCTCACACTGATTCGCGAGAGCCGGCCGGGGCCGCTCGACGTCGCCATCAGTCACTCCATCCTCTCCGCCGTCGCCGCGGGTGCGATGGGGCCGACACTTCGTCTGCACGTCCCCGGCGCGTTGGTCGCTTTCGGCCGCGCCGACCGGGTCAGTCCCGGGTACGCCGCGGCGGTGCGAGCGGCCGAAGCCCACGGTTTCGCCGCCGTCGAGCGTCTCGCCGGAGGCCGGGCGGCGGTGTTCCACGAGGCCACCCTGGCCTTCTCGCTCGCCCTACCGGAGCCCGAGCCCAAGACCGGGATCAGGGAGAGGTTCGAGATGGTGTCGCATCTGATGGCCGACGCCTTCGAGACGCTTGGGGTGGATGCGAGGGTCGGCGAGATCGCCGGCGAGTATTGCCCCGGGCAGTGGTCGGTCAACGTCGGCGGCAAGGTCAAGGTCATGGGGGTCGGCCAGCGTCTGGTGCGCGGCGCCGCCCACATCGGCGGCGTCGTGGTGGTCGACGAAGGTCATCGCATCCGCGACGTCCTGATCCCGGTTTACCGGGCGCTGGGTCTCGACTGGGACCCGCGAACTGCCGGGTCGCTCGCCGACCGCTCACCGGGCATCACCAACACCCTGGTCTTGAAGAGCATCGAGAGCCAGTTCTCCCGACGATTCGACATAGTCGAGGGCGTACTGCCCGGTGTCCGTCGCCGAGGACGCCGAGCGTCTGCTGGCCGACCATCTCCCTCAGGTGGCCTGATGAGGATCCTGGTCATCAACGGGCCCAACCTGGACCTGCTCGGCAGGAGGGAGCCCGAGGTCTACGGGTCGACCACGCTCGCCGACCTGGACGCGATGATCGGCGGGTGGGGGGCCGACCTGGGCGTGGCGGTGTCATCCCGCCAGACCAACAGCGAAGCCGAGATCATCGACCTGATCCATGACTTCGATTGCGAAGGCCTGGTGATCAACCCCGGGGCCCTCACCCACACCTCACATGCCATCGCCGACGCCATCAGAGGCGTGACGCCGCCCGCGGTCGAGGTCCACATCTCCAACGTGAGACGACGCGAGCCCTGGCGTGCCGTGTCCCTGGTCTCGGACGCATGCGTCCGCACGATCTACGGGCGAGGGATGACCGGCTATCGCGACGCGATGCGTCATCTCGTGAATCGCGCCGCCCTGGGGTTCGACACGGTGGCCTACGGCCCGCACCGAGACAACGTCGGCGATCTCCGACGTGGGACGGGTCAAACCCTGGTGGTGCTGAGCCATGGGGGTTCTGGCGAGGCGAGTACGAGCGCGACACCACCGAGTCTCTCGCCGTGGACCTCACCCGCCGTGGCTATCACACCTGGAACCTCGAGTACCGCCGGCTCGACGAGGGCGGGGGCTGGCCGGCGTCCGGCCAGGACGTCCTCACCGCCCTCGACCATGTCCCCCTGCTGGATCTCGATCCCTCACGGGTCGTGATGATCGGCCATTCTGCCGGCGCACACCTCGCCATGTGGGCTGCCGCCCGCTCCAGCACCGAAGTCGCCCTCCATGTCGCCTTGGGGCCCGTGCTCGACCTCCAGGCGGCGGTGGACCACGACGACCCCGGGGCCGAGGAGAGTCTGGCCATGCTGATCGACGGCGCCCCATCCGTGGTCGAGCCCGGCAAGGTCCCGACGGTGATCGTCCACGGCGACAACGACGACATCGTGCCGGTGGCCCGTTCCGTCGCATTCGCCGCCCAACACGGGATCGAGCACCATCGCTCCGAGTGTGACCACTTCTCCGTTCTGGATCCGAGACGACCCGAGTGGGACTGGGTGATCGATCGGATCGGCCCGGCATGACCGCTGCCGAACGACTCCGCCGCAACGGCGGGCTCAAGTGGACTCAATTCGGTGAGGGTGTCCTCGCCGGCTGGGTCGCTGAGATGGACTTCGGGCTCGCCCCGTCGGTCGCCGCCGCCCTCCACGAAGCGGTGGACCGGGGGCTCACCGGGTATCCCTATCCGATCGCGGAGGAGAGAAACGCCCGCGCCGCCACCAGGTTCTGGCTGGACCGCTTCGGTTGGGAGGTCGATCCGGGGTGGGTCTTCCCCGCCCCCGACGTCGTCGAGGGAATCCGCCGTGCGATCGAGAAGCTGACCCGCCCGGGCTCGCCCGTCGTGCTCCACACCCCGGTGTACCACCCGTTCTTCGGCATGGTGGAGAGAGCAGGGCGCGACCTGATCGAAGTCAGGTCGAATCGAGACGAAGATGGTCTCTACCGGCTGAATATCGATGCGATCGACCGCGCCTCTCGACGACGGCGCCGGCTCCATCGTCGTATGCAACCCGTGGAACCCGACCGGCCGGGTCCTCACTCCGACCGAACTCGGCGATCTGCTCGAGGTGGCCGCCGCCCACAACGCCCGGGTCCTCGCCGACGAGATCCACTCACCGATCATCTACGAAGGGCATCGCCACACACCGCTCGCCAGTCTCGACCCGGATCTTGTGGTTACGGTGGCCTCGGCCTCCAAGGCCTGGAACCTCCCCGGGCTCAAATGCGCCCAGGTGGTGCTCACCAACGAATCCGACCGTCGCATCTGGGCGGACTACTTCACACCGGACAAGGTGGGCGTCGGCACCTTCGGCCTGTTCGCCTCCACAGCCGCCTACGAAGACGGGGTGGATTGGTTCGACGACGTCCTGGTGACTCTGGAGTCGAATCGCGACCTGGTCGTGTCCCGCCTGGCCGAGCGACTTCCCGACGCGCCGATGGCCGTCCCCCAAGGGACTTATCTCGCCTGGATCGACCTGACCCGCTTCGATCTCGGCGATCCGGCGGACTTCCTGCTGGAGCATGCCGGCGTGGCCGTGACCGGGGGCGGTCCGTTCGGGAGTGGTGGGTCCGGGTTCATCCGGCTCAACTTCGCCACGGAGGCGGGGATCCTCACCGAGATGATCGACCGCATCGCCGCGGCCGTCTCACGCTGACCCACGAGGGCCGGCCCTGTGATCCCATCGTGCATTGTTTTCCACAGTTCGTTAGGGTTCTCTCCCCTGGGTGTGGGTCGTAGACCCACACGGAGTCAATAGATCTGTATGCGCTCGAGACGCCTGTCATTTGTCGCTGGATGGGTAGCCGTTGCCCTTCTCGCCGCCGCCGGTTTCGCCGCGTTCGGCACACCCGAGCCTGACGCCGACGATGTCCAGGCCGAGGCTGCCGCAGCCTCCATCGGGCACACCGCAGGCGCCTACGCCGGTCTCACCTTCGCCCTGCTCGATTCCGACGGGGACTCCACGGCGTTGGTGGCCACAGTCGTCGAAGCCGACGCCGCCGAGGCTGCTGTCGCCGACTCCTCGACCACCACCGAGGCCCGAAGAGCCCGCATCGACCGAGACCGAGGCCACCACCCCGCCGCCGGCAAGTGACTGGCTCTCCGAGGTGGAGGTCCGGGCCCTGGTGACCCTCTTCTTCGAGCCCACCGACGTCAACAAGGCCGTGCGCATCGCCTGGTGCGAGTCGCGATTCGACCCCGACGCCCAGGATCTGCGCACCGGTGGGATCGGTCTCTTCAACCATCTCCCCCGCTATTGGGAGGACGCGGTCCGCCAACGCCGGTTTCCCCGGTGTGGCGGCGACCGACCCCGAGGCATCCACCGCCGCCGCCGCCTGGGAGGTGTACCACGGCGGGGGCTGGGAGATCTTCAACTGCCGTTGACTGTTCTGTGCGGGTTGGTCCCGCGTGGGGCGTCGTAGATCCCCACAGAACGGTGGGTGTGTCTGTATTCAGCGGAAGTCCCGGGAGCGGACGGTCTGGATGCCGATCGCCTCGAAGTCGCGGGCGACGATGTTGGTGACGCCGTCGTAGAACTCGAGACGGCCCGAGATCACCAATGCGGGGCTCTTGCGCACCACATGACGGTGCCGGGCCCAGACCTCGGGGAGCACGACGATGTTGAGCAGACCCGTCTCGTCTTCGAGGTTGAGGAAGTAGACGCCCTTGGCCGTGCCCGGTCGCTGCCGATGGGTGATCACCCCGGCCACCCGCACCTTGCCCAGGTTCCGTCCCACCTCGAGGGCCTCGGCTGCGGTGAGGCAACCCACCATCTGATCGCGCACGAAGCTCATGGGATGGCGATCGGAGACCCCGGTCGACCACAGGTCGGCGCGATGGGCCTCCTCGTCGCTCATCCCGGGCAGAGCCGGCGCCTCCACCCCGGGTGACAGGGGAAGACGCTCGGGGTCGATCTCGGCGAGGGCGCCTGCCGCCCACATCCCGGCGCGTCGGGTCAGCCCGAGTGTCTCCAGCGCCCCGGACGCGGCCAGCCCCTCCAGTGCCTCGACCCCGAGCCCGGTGCGGAAGGCGAGATCCTCCGGTGAGGTGAACTCACCACCGAGGATCCGTGCGGCCTCCACCCGGGTTACCTCCCTCTCCCCCAGATTGCGCACATAGCGCAGACCCATCCGCACCCCCACCGCCGGGCGGACCGGGTCGTCGACATGACCCCTCCCTCGCCGCCAGCTCTGACCGAGATAGGGGACGACGTCGTCGGGGTCGGCTTCGATCGGCTCGACGGTGCAGTCGTGCCAGGAGACGTTCACGTCGGGGCCCAGCACCACGACCCCGTGACGTTGGGCGTCCTGGGTGAGCGAGTTGGGGCTGTAGAAGCCCATCGGCTGGGCGTTGAGCAGACCGGCGAGATACTCGGCCGGGTAGTGGAACCGCAACCACGCCGACATGTAGACGATGTAGGCGAAGCTCACCGAATGGCTCTCCGGGAACCCGAAGCTGGCGAAGCCCTGCAGCTTCTCCCAGATCTCGTCGGCGGCCTCGCCGACGATCCCGTTCCCGGACATGCCGGTGTAGACCTCGTCACGCAGCCGGCCCATCGCCTGCTCGGAGCGCTTGTGGGTCATCGCCTGACGGAGACGGTCGGCCTGCGACCCGTCGAACCCGGCGCAGATCCGGGCGAGCTCCATGAGCTGCTCCTGGAAGATGGGGACACCGAGCGTCTTCTCCAGGATCGGCTCGGTCGAAGGGTGCGGGTAACGGATGGGCTCTTCCCCGTTGCGTCGACGCAGATAGGGGTGGACCGACTGCCCCTGGATCGGCCCGGGGCGGATCAGGGCGACCTCCACGGCGAGGTCGTAGAAGGTCTTGGGCTTCATCTTGGGCAGAGTCGCCATCTGGGCGCGGGACTCGATCTGGAACAGGCCGACCGTGTCGGCGCGGGTCATCGACTCGTAGATCGCCGGCTCCTGGGGGAGAAGGGCGAGATCGATCTCGATCCCGTGGGTGTCCTCGATCATGTCGTTGGCCAGATGGAGCGCGTTGAGCATGCCCAGCCCGAGGAGGTCGAACTTGACGATGCCGACCGCTGCCGAGTCGTCCTTGTCCCACTGGATGACGGTGCGCTCCCTCCATCCGGCCCCATTCGAGCGGCACCACCTGCCACAACGGCCGGTCGGCGATGACCATCCCCCCGGAGTGGATTCCGAGATGTCTCGGGTACCCGTCGAGACGCCAGCAGATGTCGTAGATCATCTCCGCAGTCATCCCCTGCGGGTAGCGGGGCGTCCATGTCACGCAACAGGGCGGCGTCGCGGCTGTCGACGTACTTGGAGAGCCCGTCGACCTGCGCCGGGCTGAACCCGAAGGTCTTGGCGACGTCTCGCAGGACCGACTTGGCCCGATAGGTGATGACGTTGGCCACCATCGCCGCACGCTCCCGCCCGTACCGGCGATAGCAGTACTGGATCACCTCCTCACGACGGTCGGCCTCGAAGTCGATGTCGATGTCGGGCGGCTTGCCCCGCTCCTCGGAGAGAAACCGCTCGAAGGGGAGATGGAGTCGGATCGGGTCGACCCTGGTCAATCCGATGCACCGGCACACCGCCGAGTCGGCCCCCGACCCCCTGATCTGGCAGTAGATGCCCTGTGACCGGGAGAAGTCGACCAGGTCCTTGACCACCAGGAAGTACCCGGCGAAGCCGAGCCGGTCGATGATCCCCAGCTCGTGGTCGAGCCGGCGTCCGCGCCGCCGGGTCGATGCCGTCGTCGGAGCCCGGGATACACCTCGCGGGCCCCTTCCCAGGTGAGATGGCGCAGATAGTCCATCTCGTCACGAAAGTGCCCCGGCATGGGGAAGTCGGGAAGCCGGGGCGCCATCAGGGCGAGGTCGAAGGCGAGCCGAGATCCCAGCTCTGCGCTCCGCGCCACCACCCCCGGGTAACGACGGAACCGCAGCTCCATCTCCTCGGGGTGCTTCAGGTAGCGCTCGTCACTGGCGGGTCGGAACCCGTCGGCCTCGGCCAGGGTGCGCCGGCCTCCGATGGCGGCCAGCACCTCGGAGAGATCGGCATCGGACCGGTCGTGATAGTGGGTCTGGTTGGTGGCGAGGGTGGAGATCCCAGTTTCTGGCCGACCTCCCACATCAGGTCGTTGCGACCGTCGTCGCTCGGCATGCCGTGATGCCACAACTCCATATGGAGACGGGGACCGAATATCTCACGGAGACGCGAGGCCTCAGCGATGGTGGCAGCCGAGGTCGCCGGCGGTGGCGGCTCGGGGGCACGGCCCCCTGATGACAACCGGTGAGGGCATGGACCTCCCGGTTGGTGGCCGCCACGGCCAGGTCGTCCCAGGTGTAGACGGGGCGGTCCTTCTCCCCCCGCATCTGGGCATTGGTGACGAGACGGGACAGGGTGCGATAGGCATCGGGTGAGCCGGCCAGCAGGACCAGATGGTCGGTGTCGGGGATGTCCATTGGCTTGACCCCATGGGCCCGGACCGATCTGCCCCGACGCACCTGCCCTGACCCCCCTTGGTCCGGGCGTGTCGTCGCCGATCCCACTCCTCCGCAATTGAAACCGGGTCGGTCCCACGGCCGTCCCCATTCGATGCGACACGGCGGGGGGTCTGAGGGGGTCGCCCCCCCTCGATGTGATGGCTACCAACCCCACCTCCACCCCGTAGATCACGGGCAACCCGGTGGCCCGGGCCGCCTGCCACAGCCGGGAGACACCGTAGAAGCCGTCGTGGTCGGTGACGGCCAGGGCTCGATACCCCAGATCGAAGGCGCGTTGCACCAGATCCTCGGGGTGTGAGGCACCGTCGAGGAACGAGAAGTTGGTGTGACAGTGCAGTTCGGCGTAACCGGGCATCTGGGGACTATATCGAACATATGTTCGAGTGACGTGGGCAGCTCGCCGGGTGGTGCTAGAAACTCGTGGTGACCACCATCAGGAACGGCCGTGTGCTGCGGGGCACCGAGCTCCTCCCGGGAGACGTCCACTTCCAGCAAGGAAGGATCGTCGCCGAGCCCTGCGACGACCTGGTGATCGACGCATCCGGCCTCATCGTCTCCCCGGGTCTGATCGACATCCAGATCAACGGCGCATTCGGTCGGGACTTCACCCAGGACCCGACCACGATCTGGGAGGTGGGTGCCCGGCTCCCCGAGCTCGGCGTGACCAGCTTCGTCCCCACGGTGGTCACCTCACCGGATGCGGTCACCGACCTCGCCGTCGATGTGGTCGCCCACCGCCGCCCGGAGGGTTACCGCGGAGCGGAAGTCCTCGGGCTCCATTTCGAGGGGCCCTGGATCTCACCGGACATGCACGGGGCGCACAACGTGGCCCACATCGTCGACCCCGACCCCGAGGTTGCCCGTCGCTGGGTCGATTCCGGGATGGTGCGCATCGTCACGCTCGCCCCGGAGCGCCCCGGCGCAGGCGAGGTCGTCGAGATCCTCGCCGCTGCGGGTGTGGTGGTGTCGATCGGGCACAGCGCCGCCGAATTCGCCACCGCCCGTGACGCCCTCCGCAACGGTGCCAGCCTGGTGACCCATCTCTTCAACCAGATGAGCCCGCTGGGCCACCGCGAGCCGGGCGTGGTCGGGGCCGGACTACTCGACGCGGCCTTCGCACTTCTCATCGTCGATGGCCTCCACCTCGCCGACGGCGCCCTCGAATTGGCCTGGCGGGTGCTCGGGCCCGGCCGGACCATCCTGGTCACCGATGCCATGGCGGCGCTCGGGCTGGGCCCGGGCACCTACCCACTGGGTGACGGACCGATAACCGTCGGGGACGACGGGCCGCGCACGGCGGACGGACGTCTCGCCGGGAGCGTCGTGACCCTCCCCGAGGCGGCGCGCAATCTCCATCGCGCCACAGATGCCGGGATCGGCGAGGCGTTGGCTCTGATCACGGTCAACCCGGCCCAGGCCCTCGGCCTCTCCGACCGCGGCACTCTCGCCCCCGGCTCGAGAGCCGACATCGCCCTGTTCGACGATGATCTTCATCTCGTCGAGGTGCTTCTGGCCGACGTGGGCCTAACCGAGACGTAACCAGGTTGCCGGGACCGGGGTCGAACCCTTTGGTAGCTTGCTCCGCGAGGCCGAAGGAGGAACGTATGGACGTTTGGGATGTGATATGGCAGGGTTTGCTGGCAGGCGTGATCGTCGGGCCACTCGCTCGGCTGGTGATGCCCGGTAAGCAGAACATGCCACTGCTGATGACGGTGCTGATCGGTGCGGTCGGGGCCATCGGCGGTGGTCTCATCTACCAGGCGTTTGGTGGTGATGAGACGGCCGGCATCGATTGGATTCGTCTGATCGTGCAGGTGGCCGTGGCTGCGATATTGGTCATCATCTTCGGAAACATGGCGAACCGACGCTCGACCGCCACATAGCGAACACACTGACCGAAATCGAATGGCCGACCTCTCGGGGTCGGCCATTCCATTTCCACGTTTAGATTCCCTCGTCATGGAAGACGTCTCCGTCGAGGTCCCCGGCGGCGCAATCAATGTGTGGCACCGACCGGCCCAGGGCGAGAGCCCGACGGCGGTCCTCATCCACGGGCTCACCGGCAACTCCCGTTGGTGGACCAGGGTCATCGATCTCCTCCCGGAGGAGCTCGGACTCATCGTCCTCGACGTGCGGGGCCGTGGCGCCAGCCTTTCCGCGCCCGCCCCGTACGACATGGCCACGATCGCCGACGACGTCCTTCGTGCCCTCGACCATCTCGGTGTCGAGCGAGCGGTGGTCGTCGGCTACTCGATGGGAGCCTGGATCGCCGCGATCTTCGACAACCGGCATCCCGAGCGAGTGGAGCGTCTGGTCCTGGTCGACGGGGGGCTGCCGCTCCCCGGGGATCCGGGCGCCGACGCAGACCGGGTGATCGAGGCCATGGTGGGTCCGGCCCTGGCGCGGCTCGGTCGGGTGTTCGCATCCGAAGAAGACTTCTTCGACTATTGGCGGGCCCATCCTGCCCTGCAGCTTCATTGGGATGAGGCGATGCGTCCCGCCCTCGGCTTCGAGCTCGTCGCGGCACCCGAGGGCTTCACGGTGGGGATCAACCCCGACGCGGTGCGGGAGTCGGCGCGGGAGATCACCGTCGACCCGGCCACCAACGGAGCCGGTGCCAGGGTCACGGCGAACACCCATCTCATCGTCGTGGAACGGGGAACCGCAGATCAGCTCGGGGGAATGGTCCCCAGGGAGATCGCCGAGGCGACGGCGGCCGACACCCCTCACATGAGGGTCGAATACCTGCCCGGGATCAACCACTACACGCTGGTGCTCGGGGCGGGAGCACCGGCGGTCGCCGCCGCGATCACCGCGTCGTAGCTACCGTCGCGCCCATGTCATCGATCACCAAGACCATCCGTCTCTCCGGGAAGGCCGGGGACTCGATCGAGGACGCCGTGCGCACGGTGCTGGCACGCGCCGCCAGCACCATCTCCGACATACATCACTTCGAGATCGTCAAGGTGGGCGGCGACGTCGACGAGTCGGGGGCGCCGACCGTGTTCACCGTCACCCTGGACATCACATTCGGGATCAAGGACACCGTCGAACACGGCTGATCGACCCATGGCGGGTCACCGCGCCGTGAGGTTGCAGACGGGCCCGTGGGCCGGTTTGCTAGCGGGAGCGCTCCCTGGCCACGTTCACCTTGATCTGACGACCCGAGAAATCGGACCCGTCGAGAGCCTCGATCGCTGCCTGAGCCTCGTCCGCCGAGTCCATCTCGACGAATCCGAAGCCACGGGACCTTCCGGTGTCACGGTCGGTGATGACCTGGGCCCGGCTCACCACGCCATAACGGGCGAACAGCTGCTCCAGCTCGGGCGAGCCGGTGGTGAAGGGAAGATTCCCCACGAACAGGTTGGTTGACATTCACGCTCCTTATAGAGGGTCCCGTCTTTGTCGGCCGCACCAAGCGATCGCAACCGGACGAACCGGTCGACTCATGCGGTCTCCGACGGGTTGGAGCGCACAGCCAGGCGTGACACCCGGTTCGGGTGTCACCCAAATAATACCCAATCCACCGCGTGGGGCGCGTCGAAATCGGCCCAGTCGTCGTCCTGCCCCTGGTGAGAGGGCGACGTTTAGCATCCCTCCCCGATGAGCGAAACCACACACCGGGCGCTGCGTCTCGCCCTCGCCTCCCTCATCACGGTGGCACTGGTGTCCCAGCTGTTCATCGGGATGAGTCGTGGCGACCTCACCGTGGTCAGGTTCTTCAGCTATTTCACCGTTCTGAGCAACACCGCAGCCGTGGTGATGCTGGCGATGCTCGCCGCCCGACCCGGACGCGACAGCAGCGAGGGCTTCGCCATATTCCGGGGCGCCGTCACCGTCTACATGAGCGTGACGGGTCTGGTCTATGCCGTCATCCTCGCTCCGAACCTGGCCGATGTCGCCGTCCCCGAGCCCTGGATCGACTGGACCATCCACGTCCTCGGGCCGATCCTCGTCATCGCCGACTGGTTCTACTCCCCGCCCCGGCATCGGCTGCACAGGAACATCTTCTGGATCTGGCTGGTCTTCCCGGCGATCTATCTCGTCTACTCCCTGATCCGGGGGCCGCTCGTGGACTGGTATCCCTATCCGTTCCTCGACCCGGATGTCTCCAACGGCTATCTCGGGGTCGCGTCCTGGTCGCTGGTGGTCCTCGGGGTGATCGTGGGCTTCAGCGCCCTGTTCCACTGGTGGGCGGGCCGATCACAGGCGAGCCCGGAGCCGGGATGACCGTCCCCTCCCCCCGCTCTCTAGGCCACGGGATCCACGTGATCCCCGCACCGCTCCCCTTCACCTCCCCCGCCTTCGTCAACGCCTACGTCGTCGAGACTGGCGACGGGCTCCTCCTCCTCGACTGCGGCACCGACTGGGAGCCGGGACGCACCGCCCTCAGCCAGGGTTTCATCGAGCTGGGTCTCGACGAGACCGCCGTCCACACGCTGGTGGTCTCCCATCTCCATCCCGACCATGTCGGGATGTCGGCGCGTCTCGTCCGCGAGCTGGGTTGCCGATTCGTGATGCATCGGCGGGCTTCCAAGCTGGTGGAGCGTTACAACGACACACCTGGTTTCGCCCGAACCGTCGGGGAGCTCGGCGAGGCCCATGGCGTCCCCGCCGGCCTGCTCGCCGCCGGCCTCGACCAGACCCGCCCCGACTACATGCCGATGCATCGATCCCCCCGACCACGTCGTCGACGACGGAGACGAGATCGATCTCGGTGGAGGTCGGATGCTGCGGGTGATCCACACCCCCGGGCACGAGCCGGCTCACATCTGCCTGCGGGACACCGAGACCGGGATCCTGTTCTCCGGTGACCACGTACTTGCCCCGGATCTCGCCGGTGATCATGTACCACCCCGAGGCCGAGGACCCCCTGGGTGACTACATGAGCTCCCTGAGCAGGCTCGTCGCCATGCAGATCGGGCTCACCTACCCGGCGCACGGCCCCATCATCGAGCACGGGGACGAGCGGGCCCGCCAGATCCTCCTCCATCACGAACGACGTCTTCGTGACATGGCCGAGCTGGTGGCACAGGGCGACGTCGACCGCATGGCAGGTGATGACCCAGTCGTTCCGACCGAACCTCACCCCGCTCGAGGCCCGGCTCGCCTTCCTCGAGACCGTGTCACACCTGGAGCACCTTCGTCTGCAGGGTCGGCTCCAGGTGGCCGAGAGGGATGGTCGCGTCCTCTACCGGGTATGAAGGTTGGCATCGACGCCAACTTGTACGAATATGGTCGCTTCGCGGTCATCGGCCGCGCAACCCTGGGAAGGATTGAATCGAATGATCTTCGGATACCTTGATGCCGGGTCGGGGAGCCTCATCCTGCAGGCGATCCTCGGCGGAGCCGCCGGCATAGCTGTCGCCTACAAGGCGTGGAAGGCGCGGCTGATGGGCAAGAAGGCGATAGCCGACACCCAGACCGAGACGGAAGAGGCCCCGCTCCCCACCGAATCGTAGGGACTATCCGTGACCCGGCCCGATCCTGGGTCTTTTCGCGACCCCGCGTCCCACGTCGTTCTCGATGGCGACCGTGTGGTTCGACTGCTCGACGATCGCGGGCTCATCGCCTGGAAGGCCCTCGCCTCGACCGAGTTCTTCGACCGCGCCACCAACGACGGGCGTCTCGTCGTCAGCACCGAGGTCCCGGCGCCGCCCGATGCCGCCGGGGCCCTGGAGCATCCCCGAATCCCGTTCATCTCGTATCCCTACGAGTGGACCTTCTCCATGCTCAAGGACGCCGCCCTGCTCCAGCTGGAGCTGCTCCGGGAAGCCCTGGGCGAGGGTCTCACCATCAAGGACGCCACCCCCTACAACATCCAGTTCGTGAACGGCCGCCCGGTGTTCATCGACATCGGGTCGTTCGAGGCCTACGCGGCCGGCGAGCCGTGGATCGGGTACCGGCAGTTCACGAGGCAGTTCCTCTTCCCGCTCATGCTGCGTGCCTGGGCCGGGCTTCCCTTCCAGCCGTGGCTGCGGGGGAACATGGAAGGCCCGAGCGCCGCCGAGATGCGCAACGTCTTGCCGTGGTCGCGGCGCATGCGACCCGCCGGACTTCTCCACGTCTCCCTTCAGGCACGCATGGAGGAGAAGATGTCGGGCGCCGCGGTGCGTGGCGACCTGAAGACCGCCGGCTTCAGCGCCGATCTGATCCTGGCCAACGTGCGCAAGCTGGAGAAGCTGGTCCATGACCTCGTCTGGGACGGGAGCGGCCAGGGCTGGGTCGAGTACGAGGCCTGCACCCATGTCGGGCGGGACCGGGAGACCAAGGGCAAGTTCCTGCAGACCGCTCTCGACCGCCATCACCCGGGGCGGGTCCTCGACCTGGGAGCCAACGACGGCCATTTCTCCGAGATCGCCGCCGCTACCGGAGCGATAGCCGTAGCCGTGGACGGGGACGAGCAGGTCCTCGACGCCCTCTATCGGCGGGGCACGAAAGTGTCTCTCGCCCTCGGCGACCTGACCAACCCCTCGCCATCCCAGGGCTGGGCCGGGGTGGAGCGCCCGGCCCTCACCGAGCGCGCCGATCCCGACCTGGTCATCGCCTACGGGCTGATCCACCATCTCATCTACACGGCCAGCATCCCCCCGGCGACCGTCGTCGACTGGCTGGCTTCCTTCCACTGCCCCGTGGTCGTCGAGTTCGTCTCTCCCGACGACGAGATGGTGAAGGTCCTGACGGCCAACAAGACCGAAGCCGAGCTCCACACCGGGCGCACCCGGGGCGAGTTCGAGGCGCTGGTCGCACGAAGCTTCACCGTGGCCGACCGCCTCGACCTCGGCGAGGGGGTCCGCACCCTCTACAGCCTGGACCCCCTCAGCGAGTGAGAGTGGCCGGGTCGGCGACCGCTTGATCGCCGAACTCGGCGACGACCAGGAGCCGGTCGAGACCCTCGGGGACATCGGCGGCCGTCGATCTCGATGTCGAACCCGGAGCCGAGCAGGTCGTCGCTGTCGAACCAGCGGACCACATTGGGATTGTCCACGTTGGGCGGGCCGGAGAAGACCAGGACATCCCCGGCGAACACGTAGAACCGGTCGGGAGTGCGCTTCTCGGTCACGTCGGCGCCCCACCCGACGAGACGCCAGCCGGTGTCGGTGGCCTCCACTTCGTCGACCTGGACCGCGTCGGCTCCCCTCGGAGCCGAGAGTGATGACGTGACCGTCCTCGGCCACCAGCTCCACGCTGAGGTCGTCGTTGGCGCCCGCCACCCATCCCCCGCCGCCATCCGACACCAGCAGGTCGAGGTCGTTGGCCCCGTCACTGACCAGCTCCTCGGCGACGAGCCCGGTGATGGTCCCGCCCGACACGGTGTCTCGTGAGAGGTGCGCCACCCCCGCCACCACGTCGTTGAGCACCACGAGGTAGTCGTCGGAGTCGTTCCCGGGGGCCTCGACACGACCGGTGATCAGGGTCTGCACCATCCCCGACGACCGGTCGACCTCCTCCAGGTCCGCACCCAGGTCGAGCGACCAGCGGAACGAGTCATCGGTCTCGACGTCGAGCTCGTTGGTCGACTGACCGATGAGACCGGCGTAGGGGCCGATCCCCGCCACTCCGAGCCAGGAGGTCTGATCTGCGATCCACTCGTGGTTGCGACCGGCCTGGGCGTAGAGGATGTCGAGATCGGTGCTGACCCCATCGCCGTTGCAGCACCAGCGGACCGGCTCGTGGGGGCGGTCTTCGTCGAGGGTGAGGAGTGAGGTGCCGTCGAATCGCCAATCCGTGTCGACGTCGAGGACGTCGACGATCGTGGGCAGCAGATCGACCCCGAAGGCCGGGAGGTCGACGATCTCGCCTTCGACCTGCCCGGGATACTTGACGAACAGCGGGACCCGGTACAGATCGTCTCGGTTCTCCTCGTAGGGCCAGCGTCGGTGCTCGCCGGGCACGAACGATGCGCCGTGGTCGGCGACCACGATGAACATGGTGTCGTCCCAGGTGCCGGTGGCATCGAGCTGATCGAGGAGCCGTCCGATCATCGTGTCGAGGAACCCGACCTGATAGAGATGACGCTGGAATCCGAGCAGTGCCGGAGCCGGGTCGAGCCCCCAATGCCCATCACCCGTCGACCCCGTCGACCTCGGTGTACTCCTCGGGTCGCTCGTACTGGGTGCCCGCTGGGGTTGAGCACCCAGGGCACATGTGGGGCGCGGAGGTGGGCGTAGCTGAGAGTGGGCGGGTCGTCGGCGTCGATCCCGTTGGCCAGCCGCTGCACCCAGTCGACCCAGTCCTGGCGCTCGCCCCGGTGGTGGCACCGGGAGACCGTCGATCTCCACACCACCGCCTTCGGGTGTGTCTGCCTGCCCGAGGAAGCCCTTCCAGGCGTTGTCGATGCTCGGCAACGAGTCGCGGACCGAGGCCGGGCAGCACGACGTGGCCGTAGACCACCCCGACATCCTTCAAGCAGGCTGGAGAATCGCGCCGGGGCCCTGCCGGCGTAGTCGGGGCATGTCTCCTCGGGGCACATCTCGGCGACCCACTCGATGACGTGCATCGTCGTACTCGTCCCCGATCAGGGTGAAGAGATTGTCGGGGTGATCGACGAACGAAGGGCTCTGGCCGGTCTCGCCCTTGACCCCGCTCAGGATCGCCGGGACGCTCTGGGTGGTGGCGATCGAGTCCGACAGGGCGTTTCGGTACCAGGTGCCTTCCTCGGCGAGACGGTTGAAGTTGGGGAACAGCCGCTCGTTGACGGTGCCGTCGAGGTCCATGATGGAGGCGAGCGGCATCTCGTCGAGCTGCAGCATCACGACGTGGTGCGGTGAGGCGATCGAAGTCGTGCCCTCCACCGTCTCGGGCTCGCTCCAGATGAGACGGGCCGTGGCCGACGTGCCCAGGAACATCACCACCAGCACCGGGATGCGCCACCGCAGCCACGACGAACACGACATCCATACTCCTGACCAGCCAGAAGAGGAACGCCGGCCACCGCCACGCGCGAGCAGGACCGCTCCCACCGTGCTGTCGGGGAAGACTTGACGACTGACGACGAATCCGGTGGCGACGGTGAGGATCCCGACCAGCACCTGGTATGCCAGATCCGGAGCCCGTCCCCCGATCGCGGCCGCGATGGCCAGGACGCCCCAGGAGATCAACGGGATCACGAGGGCCACGGCGAAGGCGAAGAGGAAGATCTCGACCGCGCTCGTGCGATTGGCCACGAAGACCTCGGGGTTCTTGCCGTACAGGTCGAGCAACGGCCCGACGAAGGCGACGGCACTGAGCCCCGTGATCACGACGAGACGTCTGGAGAGCTTGGTTGGCGCTGTCGGTGCCACGACCGGGAAAAGGTACCGGCAAACACAGCCAATCAGACATGTCCCGACGGTGTGCTTGACTCTGCGAGGGACGTGCAACGGCCTGGGGAACCGAATACCCGTTCGCTGGGCGTCTTACATCCCGAGGAGATGTCAGTTTGAGCGAAGATCGCCGAGGGTTCCTTCGACGCATCCGTGCCCGGATGCGTCTCGCCTGGCTCACTGCCACTTCGCAGCGTTACGCACCCCATGTCGGCGTGGCCCTCCTCGTCATCCTCGTCGCCGACTGGCTGACCCCCTTCGACCAGGGTCTCCTCGTCGCCGGGCTCCTTCTCGCCGTCTACGTCACCGCGCTCCTCGTCATCGCCTTCTCTCTCCGCATCTCCGATTGGGATGCCTCCCGCGCCGCTGAACGGGGTCTCGGAGGCCGAGACGCCCTGACCACCGCTCTCGAGTTCACCGACGAGGACGACGACGTGCACCGTCTCATCCAGGACCGCGCCGACACCCTGGTAGCAGCCTCCACCGCGGCCGATGCCATCCCTCTCCATGCCGATCGCAGCCGGCTCCGTCAGTTCGGGATGGCAGCGGCCCTCGCGATCGCCATCGGGATCCTGCCCCCACTCGGATCGACGCCTGCGTTGTCATCCGACGCGGCAACTGCCATCGAGGAGGAGGCGGCCAACCTGGAGCGGATCGCCGAGGCGGTCGCCGAGACCGATGTCGAGAACGCCGACGAGATCGTCGCCGAGCTGGAGCGCCTCGCCGAGGAGCTGCGTCAGGCCGAGACCGCTGGAGGAGGCGCTGGACTCACTGGAAGACGCCGAGACCAGGCTGGGTGAGCAGGTCGACCCGGCCTTCCTCTCCCAGAAGGCGGCGGCGCAGGGTCTGGCCCGGGACCTCGCCCTGAGACCGCTGGTCGACGGCGCCGCCCTGGACACGGAATCCCAGCTCGAGGAGCTGGCAGAGTCGCTGGAGGAGCTCTCCGAGCCGGAGCTGGCCGCGCTGGAGGATCGACTCGAGGATCTCGCCGGGTCCCAAGCCGCCGGCAACCCCGAGCTCTCCGGGCAGCTCTCCGAAGCCGCCCGTGCCATCGCCAACGGCGACCTCTCGGCCGCAGCCGACTCACTGCAGAGTGCCGCCGCCGGGGCCCGACAGGGTCTGGGCGAGGCTCGGGGCCAACAGGCCCTCTCCGAGACCCAACGCGCCCTGGAGGGAGCTCGGGCCCGGCTCGGTGGCGCCGCCGCCCCCGGTGAAGGTCAAGGACAAGGCCAGGGGGAGGGTGAAGGTCAGGGTCAGGGTCAGGGCCAGGGACAGGGGCAAGGTCAAGGCCAAGGTCAAGGTCAAGGCCAAGGCCAAGGACAGGGTGGCTCACCCCAGGGCGGGGGTGGCAGTGGGCAGATCTCCGGAGTCGCCCCCGGCGACGGCGGCGCCGCCGGACAAGGTGGGACCGGCACCGTGGGAGGGCACCAAGGGTGACGGTTTCGGCACCGAAGTCGAGACCGCCGAGGTGTTCGACCCCGCCGACCGGGGAACCCTCTCCGACGTGCTGCAGGTCGGTATCGACGGCGGATCCGGTGAGGGTCAGATCATCGGCAAGGGTGAGGCCCCGACCCAGACCGGGCAGTCGGTCGTCCCCTACTCCCAGGTGCTCCCCGAGTACCTCAACCAGGCGGCAGATGCGTTGGATGAGCTGCAGCTGCCACCGTCGATGCGAGGCATCGTCCAGACTTACTTCGACCTGCTCGCCGAGGAAGCCCGCTAGGAGGGGGGATCCATGACCGATCTGGACCAGACCGATCTGGAGCGCTACGCCACGGTCTCCGCGGAGATCGAAGCGGCGGTGGGACGTCGCATCGCCGGCCAGCCCGGCCTCATCCGCCAGACCCTGGTGGGGTTGCTCGCCGAAGGTCACGTCCTGCTCGAGGGTGTTCCCGGTCTGGGAAAGACCGAGCTGGTCAAGGCGTTCGCCGAGGCGATCGGTGTCGAGTTCTCCCGGGTCCAGTTCACCCCCGATCTCATGCCCGCCGACATCGTGGGGACCCAGGTCCTCGAGGAGACCGAGGGGGGTCATCGGCGCTTCCAGTACCGCGCCGGCCCGGTGTTCACCAACCTCCTCCTCGCCGACGAGATCAACCGGGCCACGCCGAAGACCCAGGCCGCACTGCTCGAGGCGATGCAGGAGCGTCATGTCACCGTGGCCGGCGAGACGCAGACCACTCCCCCGCACCGTTCCTGGTGCTGGCGACGCAGAATCCCATCGAGCTGGAGGGGACCTACCCGCTGCCGGAGGCCCAGCTCGACCGTTTCATGTTCAAGGTCACGGTCCAGCCACCAACCGCCGAAGTCCTCGAGGAGATCCTCCGCCGGACGACCTCCGGGACCGTCGCCGACGTGCCACTCGCCGCCGACATCGAGACCATCACCTCGATGATCGCGATGACCCCGCAACTGCCGGTGGCCACCCATCTGATTCAGTACGTGGCCCGGATCATCGAGGCCACCCACCCCGACGGTGACACCGCCACTCCCCCGGTGAAGCGCTACGTGCGTTGGGGTGCCTCGCCCCGCGGGGCGCAGTCCATCGTCCTCGCCGCCAAGGCCGCCGCCCTGATCGAGGGCAGGCCCCACGTGACCGCCGAGGACATCCGCTGGGCCACGCCGGCCGCCCTTCGCCATCGGCTCGTGCTCGGCTACGAGGCGACCGCCGAAGGGGTGCGATCCGACGCCATCATCGACGAGCTCATGCACTCGGTGCCCGAGCCGAGACCGGAGATCCGGGGCACCCCTTGACCCTCCTCAGCCCGGCGTTGATGGCCCGGCTGGAGAGTCTTCAGCTCAGCAGCCGGCATCGGCTCATGGGCCGGTTCGGAGGCGAGCACAAGTCGAAGCGCTACGGCAACACCGTGGACTTCGCCGACTTCAGGGAATACCACCCGGGTGACGACTTCAGACGCATCGACTACCACGTCCTCGCCCGGCTCGACCAGGTCCTCATCAAGCTCTTCGAGGCGGACGACGAGATCACCGTACGGCTCCTGATCGACACCTCTGCGTCGATGACGGTGGGCGGGAAGATGCTGCAGGCGCAACGTCTCGGCGCAGCCATGGGTTTCGTGGCGCTCACCGCCCACGACTCGGTCAGCGTCCACACCTTCCCGGCACGAGGCACCGCACCGCGGTTCGCCGGACGGGCCGCCGTGCCTGCATTTCTCTCCTATGTCGAGGCTCTGGAGGCGACCGGTCTCACGCCGTTCGCCGAGGCGGCGGGGCATCTCCTGAGCAGGGGCGGTCTCCCCGGGCTGACGGTGGTGTTGTCCGACCTCCTCACCCCCGAATGGCACTCCCTGGTGCAGCTGCGGGCGGCGGGGTCCGACGTGACCATCCTCCACGTCCTCTGCGAGGAGGACCTCGTCCCCGGAATTCTCCGGTGATCTCGAGCTGGTCGACCGGGAGCTGGGAGAGCGTCTCACCGTGAGCGTCACCGACGAGGTCGCCCGCGACTACCGGGACCGGGTGCGCGCCTGGCGTGACGACGTCGCCCGCACCGCCCGCGGCTCCGGGGCCACCTATGTGCCGGTCGACGCCTCCGACGACGTCGAGACCCTCCTCCTCCAGACCTGGCGCACCGCCGGCGTGCTCCGATGAGCCTGCTCCTCCCCGCCGGTCTGGCCGCCTTGCTCCTGGCCGCGCCGATCGTGCTCCTCCATATGCTCACCCCGCGCCGTCCGGCCACCCCGGTCTCCTCACTCCTCCACTGGGACGGTCTCAAACACTCGATCACCGCCGCCGAGCCGTGGCAGAGGCTGCGCTGGAGCCTGCTGCTCCTCCTCCAGCTGCTCGCCGTCGCCCTGTTCGCCTTCGCCCTGGCCCGGCCGGCCGTGCTCGAGGAAGCGGAGCTGGCCGAGCACACCGTGTTCATCGTCGACGCCTCCGGGTCGATGTCGGCCATCGACGGCGACCCCGACCGGCTGGCGAGCTGCCATCGCGGATGGCCAAGCGTCTGCGCGACGAGCTGCCCGATCGCGGGGTCGCCAGCCTGATGGTCGCTTCGACCCAACCCAGCGTGCTGGTCACCCAGAGCGCCGACGACGACGAGTTCACCCGGGCGATCGACACCATCCGGACCAACGGGGGCGCCGCAGACTTCGAGTCGACGTTCGCCCTCGCCGAGTCCCTGGTGCTGCCCGACCGGGAAACCGACTTCGTGCTCGTCTCCGACGGCCAGCTCGACGAGTCCAACCAGAAGCTGGCGCCACTCGGAACCCGTTTCGTCCCGGTGGGCCAGACCGACACCAACCGGGCGATCACCGGGCTCTCCGTAAATGCCGGGCCTGGAGGGCTGCAGGCACGGGTGACCATCGAGTCCACAGGCGGCCCCGACGCGGTGCAGGTGCTGCGTCTCGACGTTGACGGGATCACCGTGGTCAGCCAGGAGATAGAGATCCCCGGCGGCGGTGTCGTCGAGGAGACCTTCGAGCTGCCCTGGGGCAGACGGGTCGCCGCCTATCTCGACGGTCAGGACCTGCTCGCCTACGACAACCAGCGTTACGTCGTGCGCACCCGTCCTGGTGGTGCGCTCAAGGCGAGGGTGCACGGTGATGCCCATTCTTCATCGACCAGCTCCTCTCGGCGATGCCGGAGGTCGACACCGAGGTCGCACCCGGCGAAGAGGTCGACTTCGAGATCTATGCCGGGTCACGGTGCCCGCCCAACCCACCACCCCTTTCATCGCCATCGACGCCCCGGGTGGCGCGCCCGGGGTGCTCGCCGTCGGCCGGGTGGAGAACCCGATCCCCACCTTGGTCGCGGATCATCCGCTCCTCGACGACCTCGACATCGGCCGTCTCGCCATCGCCGAGGCCCAGGTCGTCGAGGTCGGCGACGGTGAGGTGGTCCTCGGCGCCCCGGGAGCCCCCCTGATCGTCGCGGCCGAGGCCGACGGGGTGCCCTTCTACTACATCGCCTTCACCCTCGAGCAGTCGAACCTCCCCATCGACATCGCCTTCCCGATCATCGGGGCGCGCATGGTGGGTGGTCTGGCCACCGCCGACGGGGTCGCCGAGCCGCCTGACGGTGGGAGACGAGCGTCCCGGTCGGCGGCCACCGGCGGCAGCGTGACCGACCCCCGTGGCAGCGACCACAGTTGTGTCGCCTGGCGACTCGGAGCCGCTCGCCGACCTGGCCGGGTTCTGGCTCGTCGACCCGACCGACGGTGAGGCGTTCGAGGTGGCTGTCAACTCCGACACGCCGAATCCGATCTCGAGCCGGCGTCCATCCTGCCCGAGATCCGACCCGGCCCCGTGCAGCCCCCTTCGTCGAGCGCCACGACCAGCATCGCCCGCACCCTGCTCCCTTGGGTCCTCGCCGCGCTGCTGTTGGTCCTCGCCATCGAGTTGTACGTGAGCTTCACCGGGCCCGGGGCGTCCCGAAGCGCCAGTGGCGGTTCGGCATGGCGGCCCGGGCCGTGATCGTCGGCCTGATCGTGCTCGCCCTGGTCAATCCGCCGTTCACGGCGAGCTCCGACGACGTGACCACGGTCTTCGTCGTAGACGTCTCCGCATCGATGGGTGAGTCGGCCAAGGACGCCGCCCGTGCCTGGGTGGAGTCGGCGATCACCGAGGCCGGCGGCGGGCAATGGGCGGTGGTCGAGTTCGGCTCGGACGCCCGTGTGGGCACCCCGGTGGGGACCGAGGCGTACCGCAGGGCCCGTGGAGTGGAGACCGAGGCCACCAACCTGGCGCGTGGGCTTCGGCTCGGGGAGTCGGTGCTCACCGGAGAGACCCGGCAACGAGTGGTCCTCGTCTCCGACGGCCGGGGGAACACCGGCGACCTGCAGGCCGAGATCGACCGACTTAAGACCCTGGGGATCGTGGTCGACGTCCACACCGTCAGCGGGGCGGACGTCAACGACGCCGCGGTCTCCGCCGTGGACATGCCTTCGTCGGTCAACGCCGGCGAGAGCTTCGAGGTCGTGGTGGAAGTCCTGTCCACCATCACCGGGACGGCCATCGTCGAGTTGTCCGACGACGACGGGCTGGAAGTCACCCAGGAAGTCGACCTCGACGCCGGGGGCGAACCCGGTCACCTTCACGGTCGAAGCGGGCGAGTCGGGTCTGCAGAACTTCACCGCTCGCGTGCGGATGCAGGGCGACTCGATCGTCGAGAACGACGAGCACCGCGCCGGTGTCGAGGTCGCGGGCCGGCCAGCGTGCTGATCGTCGAGGGCGAGGCCGACGCCGGCCAGATCCTGGAGGAGTCCTCACCGCACGGGGGCTGGTCGTCGAGAGAGTCGGTGTCGAGGACCTGGCCGGCATCCAGGAGCTGTCCATCCACCGGGCGGCCTTGCTCGTCGACGTCTCCGCACGTGACCTGAGCGAGGAGAAGATGGCTCTTCTCGACACCTTCGTCCGGGATCTGGGACGGGGCCTCGTCGTGGTGGGTGGCACCCACTCCTACGGTCTCGGGGGCTATCGGGACACTCCCCTGGAGGCCCTTCTCCCCGTCGACGCCGAGCCGCCGGACACCGAGCGCGAGGTCGAGGTCGCCGAAGTCCTCCTCATCGACACCAGCGAGTCGATGGGGGCCTGTCACTGCAACGAGACCGGCGAGACCACCGAAGGCGGTGTCAACAAGACCGATATCTCCAAGGCGGGTGCCCTGCGCGCCATCGACGCCCTCAGTGGTGGCGACGAGATCGGGCTTCTCGCCTTCAGTGGCAACAGCGAATGGGTGATCCCGCTCCAGGAGTTCCCCACGCAGGACGTCGATCAACACCGGGGTCTCCAGCCTGCGCCCCTTCGGGGAGACCCGGATCGTGCCCGCCATCGAGGAGGCCGCCGCCCGCCTGCTCGAGTCGGACAAGGAGGTGAAGCACATCATCCTGTTCACGGACGGGTTCACCTCCGAGCTGGAGGTCGGAGCCGACTTCGTCGGCGACACCCTTGGCCAAGGACCTGGTCGAGACGGTCGAGGAGATCGCCGGTCAGGGCATCACCGTCTCTGTCGTCGGCACCGGGGAAGGCGCCATCCCGGCCCTCGAAGAGGTGGCGGAAGTCGGCAACGGCCGGTTCTATCCCGGTCGCGACCTCGAGGAGATCCCCGAGATCTTCGTCAAGGAGGCCCGGATCGCCGCCCGGTCCTTCATCAACGAGGGCGAGTTCTTCCCGGTGGTCACCTCCACGGCCCAGGCCGTCCGTGACCTGGCCTCCTCCCCGGCACTGCTCGGGTACGTGGCGACCGCCCCCAAGCCGACTGCCGACGTCCAACTCCAGGTGGGAGAGCTGAGCGATCCCCTCCTCGCCTCGTGGCGGGTGGGGCTGGGCAAGGTCACCGCCTGGACCAGCGACGGGGGCGAGAAGTGGTCGGCGGGATGGGCCGGCTGGGACGGGTTCTCCGACTTCTGGTCGACCATCGTCCGGGACACCTTCCCACTCGGCGGCTCGGAGGGCCAGCGGATCGAGGCTTCGATCACCGACGAGCTGATGACCCTCGCCCTGGAGGGGGCCGAGGAGTGGCCCGCCGGGACCGAGCCGGTGGCCCGGGTCAGCTATCCCGACGGGACCAGCACTCGAGGTGAGCTCGACCGGGTGTCCGACCTCGAGTTCGAGGCCGTGGTCCCGGCCCGCCAGGGCGGGACCTATGCGGTGGGGGTCAGTGTCGACAACGGCGCCGGCGAGACCGCCGTCCTGTCCACCCTCGCAACCAGGTCCTTCGCCGCGGAGTACCTCCCCGGCGAGCCCGACACCGATCTCATGGCGAGCATCTCGGCGAGCACCGGGGGCCGTGGCGAGATCGAGGCCGCCGCCGCCTTCGACCCCGAAGGGCTCGCCGCAGGGATCACGGAGAAGCGGTACCGATGGTGGTTTCTCCTGGCTGCAGCTCTCCTGTGGCCGATCGACGTCGCCCTGCGCCGGCTCCGCCTCTCGCGGAGAGAGCGAACAGACCCGTCAGGCCCATCAACCCAGCCCCCAGCCACACCAGCCACATCAGCGGCCGGACAAACACACTGACCGCGACGGTCTCCCCGTCGGGGAACAACAGGGACACGGCCACGATGACATCGCCGGACGGGCGGGAGACGAGTGCGGGCTCTGCGACCGGGGTCGCCTGATCTTCGTAGCCCCGGATCTCGGGAGTGACCGTCTCCCCGTCGACGGTGAATGTGGCCCGGACGTAGACGTAGCGGTCGGCCTCTCCCGGCTCCACGCGAGACGAGCCGGATCGGTGTGCCCGGCCACGATCACCTCGTCACCCGGCACCATCGACCCGGTGAAGTCCTCACCCAGGGCGCTCCCGGCGACTCCGACGAGGGTCAGGGCGATCCCGAGATGGGCGGCATGGGCCACGAGCAGCCGCCGTTTCGGCTTTCCTCGCATCAGCAGCGAGCCCACCGTGAGCACCGAGGCGACCGCCACCGCGAGGAGCACGTTCCCGGGCCGGAGCCCGCCGGTGACGATCAGCGACACCAGCAATGCGAGCCCGGCGAGCAACCCGTACCAGAGGGGGGAGCCGCCCAGGGAGATGGCGACGGCCATCGACACCAGCACGGCGATCGGCAGCACCGTGAGCACGAAGAACCGGCTGTCGACCACCACCTGAGCTCCGCCGAAGACCGACCGGAACGCGGGATAGGCCGACCCGGCGGTGACGAAGACCAGAGCGGCGGTGAGGAGGATCGTGTTGATCGCCAGCCAATCCGGACCTGTCGAGACGCACCGGCCCCCAGGCCTCGCCCTGCTCGGAACGCAGTCGCGGTCACCGCCACCGAGGAGCGACAACGACGGCGGACACGAGCAGCACCCGACCCACCACCGGATCTTCGGCGAACGAGTGGATCGACCCCGTGACCCCCGAACGGGTGAGATAGATCCCCATGACCGACAGACGCGAACGGCAACCCGGCGAAGAGGACGTTCCACCGGCGCATCCTCCCGTTGGCGCTCTCGACCCTCATGGCATGGAGGAGGATGGTCAGCGCCAGCCATGGCATCAGCGCCGTGTTCTCCACCGGGTCCCACGCCCAGAACCCACCCCAACCGAGCTCCACGTATGCCCAGTTCGCCCCGAACGGCCATCCCGAAGGTGAGCAGTGCCCAGGAGAGATACGACCCAGGGTCGCAGACCGGCCAGCCAGCATCCCGACGGCCCTCCACGCACCTCCCCACCGTGCGATCGTCTCGGCGAAGGGGACGACCAGGAGCACCAGACCCAGATAGAGGATGGGTGGGTGGTAGATCATCGCCGGGTGCTGGAGGATGGCGAGGAGCCCCTCCCCGTCGACCGCGGGGAGGTCGGAGACCGAGAACGGGTTGGCGAACAGCCAGGTCACCGCGAGCAGACCGACACCAACCCGGCGCCGACCCGGACCGCCCGCGGCGCCCTCAGCCCGACGGCGGCGACGGCCAAGGTCATGGTCGAGTAGAAGAGCATCGACCCGTCCATGCCTCCCCACAGGGCAGCGACCCGGTAGGGCCACGGCGTCGCCAGACTCGTGGTCAGGGCGACGTACTCGAGGGAGAAGTCCCCGGTGACCAGGGCGAAGACGAGGATGACGGTCGACGCCGCCGCCGCCATGGCCGCCGCGCCGAGAAACCGGCGTCGCCCGGTGACGAGGGCGGTGACACTCAGCACCAGGGCCGCCCCCACGCGACCTGACCGAGGAGGGAGACGGTCAGCCGAGATGCTACCGGTGGGCTATCGGCTAGCCGGGGCCGCCCTAACTCACTCTGGGCGGTACCGTCGCTGCGATGACCGACCTCTTCGAAGCACGAGCCGAGGACCTCGCCTTCAGGTCGGCCCCGCTCGCCACCCGGATGCGCCCGCGCAGTCTCGACGACGTCGCCGGGCAGACCGACGCTGCTCGGGGAGAACGCCGCCTTTCGTCACATCATCGAGTCGGGCCAGCCGGTCTCCATGCTGCTCTGGGGCCCGCCGGGAACCGGGAAGACCACTCTGGCGATGCTCGTCGCCAACCACGCCGATGCCGTCTTCCGCACCCTCTCGGCGACGTCGGCGGGGGTCAAGGACATCCGCGAGGTCCTCGCCGAAGCGAGGCAACGGCTCGCCACCGAGGAGCGCCGCACCGTCCTCTTCCTCGACGAGATCCACCGCTTCGCCAAGAACCAGCAGGACGCCCTCCTCCCGGGTGTGGAGGACGGGACCCTGGTCCTGATCGGCGCCACCACCGAGAACCCCTACTTCGAGGTGAACAGCCCGCTGATGAGCCGCATGACGCTGTTCCGTCTGGAGTCGCTGACACCCGAGGAGGTCGGCTCCCTGGTCCACACCGCTCTCGACGACACCGACCGGGGGCTGGGCAGCCTCGGTCTCGACATCACCAACGAGGCGGTCGAGGAGCTGGCCACGAAGGTCGGCGGCGATGCCCGTCAGGCGCTCAACGCGCTCGAGGTGGCGGCCCGGATGACCGCCGCGGCCGGTCGCACGACCATCGCCGCCGAGGACGTCGGCCGAGGCCCTGCAACGTCGGCTGGTCCGCTACGACAAGACCGGGGACTCTCACTACGACGTCGTCTCGGCGTTCATCAAGTCGGTGCGTGGCTCCGATCCCGACGCCGCCATGTACTGGCTGCTGCTGATGCTGGAGGGTGGCGAGGACCCCGAGTTCATCGTCCGCCGGCTGGTGATCCTCGCCTCCGAGGACGTCGGCCTCGCCGACTCCGAGGGGTTGCGGGTGGCTGTCGCCGCCGCGGATGCCCTGGCCTACGTCGGTCTGCCCGAGGCCACCTATCACCTGGCTCACGCCACCCTGTTCCTGGCCACCGCACCGAAGTCGAACTCGGTCGGACGCGCCATCGGTGCCGCCCGGGAGCTGGTGCAGAGCGGCCCGACTCCGAATGTCCCGCCCCATCTTCGGGGCAGTGGCTACCGGGGAGCCGCCGAACTGGGCCACGGTGAGGGATACGAGTACTCCCACGACCACCCGGGAGGAGTCGGTCGCCCAGCAGTACTTCCCCGACGGGGTGACCCCGGCCGCTCTCTACCGTCCCGGCGACCAAGGCGACGAGAAGACGATCACCGAGAGGTTGGCCGAGATCGACCGGGTGCTCGGTCGGAGACGCTGACTTTCACGGCTGAGACTCAGGGGAGGGGCCGGGACCGACTGCCCCGACGTCTTCTCTGCCCCGAGCTCTGCTCGCTGGCCACTTCGGCTCTCGACCTGTTCCATCCGGTCCTCGATTACATAGTCCTGGACCACGATCTTGATCAGGGCAGCCAGTGGGAGGGCGAGCAACGCCCCGACCAGACCGGCCAGACTCCCACCGACCATGAGGGCGATGATGACGGTGGCCGGGCTGAGATCGACCGCCTTGTTCATCACCCGCGGGGCGATCACGAAGTTCTCCAGCTGCTGATAGCCCACCAACAAGACGACCGACCACAGCAGCGCCTCCGGGCCTTCGACGTAGGCAACGGCAGCGACTCCGACAGCACCGAGCACTGCCCCCAGGACCGGGATCAAGTCGGTGATCGCCACCCATGCGGCGAGTGCCAGCGCATAGGGGACACCGATGATCGTCAAGCCCACCCAGGTGACGACGCCTGCGATGACACTGACGATCAGGTTGCCGACGATGAAGTTGGCCATCAGGTCGGTCGACTCGCCGAGGAGGCGGAGGAAGTCCTCGCGATGCGCCGGACGCAGCAGCCGCACCAGCCAACGTTTGATCCCGGGCATCGACATGGCGAAGTACGGGGTGACCAGGAGAACGGTGAGGAAGTTGAAGACGAAGCCGGCTACGCCTCCGGCCAGGTCGAGCAGCGTCGCCGGGTCTGTGGCGCCTGTCGCGGTGAATTGATCGAGGTCGATCATCCCGGCGATTCGCGCCACGAGCCCGTCGCCTTGTTGGAGCTGCTCGATCACGACCGGGAGCTCGGCAACGATCTCCGCCGCCTGCGTGATGATCAAGGGCACCGCCAAGGCAAGTAGCCCGCCGAAGACGACGAGGAACCCCATCAAGACCAGAGCGAGGCCAAGCCCGCGGCGCATCCCACGGCGTTCGAACCACCCGATCGCCGGCTGGAATCCGATGGCGAGGACGAACGAGGCGATGATCAACAGCAGGATCCCGCGCAGCATCCCGATGAGGAACAGCCCGATCACAGCCCCGATCAAGGCGAGACCGACCTTGATCCAATAGGAGGGCGGCGGCCAGTGGTCGCGCCAGGACTCGGTCTCGTTCTCCGTGCCCGGCTCGCCCCCGGTCACTCTCCGGCCTTCTGATCGTTGTCGGGGTCGGCGAGGGTCACCACCACCCCGAAGTCGCCTTCGACGTATTCGAGAGATGTGGCCCGTGCCGCCGCGAGCAGGTCGGTCTCGCCCGTCGCACCGCGGCGAGGGTCTGCTCATCGGCGGTGACGACGATGCTCGCCACCTCGGCTCGCATCGAGACCTTGGCGTCTGACTTGGCCCGGCGCACCGCTCCCAACACCGGCGACACCGCGGCCAGGACGGCAGGGTCACCGTCGATCCCGGCGAACTCGGCGCTATCCGGCCAGCTGGCCCGATGCACCGACCCTTTCCTCCACCAACTCCACACCTCCTCGGTGACGAAGGGGAGAAACGGGGCGAAGAGACGGAGGTAGACACTCAGCGCGAGCTGCAGGGCGGCGTGGGCCGAGGCGGCACCGGGCCCACCCTCGTAGGCACGGCTCTTCACCAGCTCGACGTAGTCATCGGTCCAATTCCAGAACGACTTCTCGGCGACCTCGAGGGCGCGGGCGTAGTCGAAGGACTCGAAGGCGGCGGTCGCCGTGTCCACGACCTCGGCGAGCCCGGCGCAGCATCGAGCGGTCGAGCGGTTCGGATGACCCGGGACGGGTCGACGTCCTCCTCGGAGAATCCGAGGGCGAAACGCGAGGCGTTGAGGATCTTGATGGCGAGACGGCGCCCGATCTTCATCACGCCCGAAGTCGACGGCGGTGTCGACGCCGGGCCGGCCGTTGCACGCCCAGTAGCGCACCGCCTCCGAGCCGTATTCCTCGATGAGCGGCATCGGCGTGACCACGTTGCCCCTCGACTTCGACATCTTCTTGCGGTCGGGGTCGAGGATCCAGCCGTTGATCGTGGCGGTGTGCCAGGGCAGGGCGCCATGCTCGAAATGGGAGCGGACCGTCGATGACGAACAGCCAGGTCCGGATGATCTCCGGGCCCTGGGGGCGGATGTCCATCGGGAACACGCGGGCGAAGAGCTCGGGATCGTCGACCCAATGCCCGGCGATCTGCGGCGTCAGCGAGGAGGTGGCCCAGGTGTCCATGATGTCCGGATCGCCGACGAAGCCGCCGGGCCGGCCCCGTTGCTGACTCCTCGTACCCGTCGGGGACGTGGGAGCTGGGTCGATGGGGAGTCGATCGACGTCGGGGACGATCGGATGGTCGTAGTCGAGTTCGCCCTCGTCGTCGACCGGATACCACAGCGGGATGGCGACCCCGAAGTAGCGCTGGCGGGAGATGAGCCAGTCACCGGTCAGGCCCTCCACCCAATGGGCGTAACGAACCCCCATGAAGTCGGGGACCCAATGCAGCTCCTCGCCGCGGGCCAGCAGCTCCTTGCGCAGCTTGTCCTCGCGTCCCTCCGTTGCGGATGTACCACTGCCGGCTGGTGATGATCTCGAGGGGGCGCTCCCCCTTCTCGTAGAACTTGACCGGGTGCATGATCTGGCGGGGCTCACCGTCGAGGTCCCCGGACTCGGCGAGCAGCTCGGCCATCTTGCGTTCGCGCCTGGTTGGCGAACAGCCCGGCGATCTGGGCGTAGACGGCGGCGCCCTCGCCGGTGAGCCACTCCGGTGTCTCCTCCTGGAACCGGCCATCCGGGCGGATCACCGCCCTGGTCGGCAGGTCGAGCTCACGCCACCAGGTGACGTCGGTGGTGTCGCCGAACGTGCAGATCATGGCGACGCCGGTGCCCTTCTCCGGGTCGGCGAGCTCATGGGCGACCATCGGGACCTCGACCCCGAACAACGGTGTGGTCACGGTGGAGCCGAACAGCGGCTGATAGCGCTCGTCGTCGGGATGGGCGACGAGGGCGACACACGAGCAGATCAGCTCGGGACGGGTGGTCTCGATGTGGATCGGTGAGCCGTCGGGCCGGTGGAAGGCGACCTTGTGATAGGCCCCGCCCTTCTCCCGGTCCTCCAGCTCGGCCTGAGCCACCGCCGTCTGGAAGTCGATGTCCCAGAGCACCGGGGCGTCCTGGGAGTAGGCCTCGCCCCGGGCGAGGTTGTCGAGGAAGGCCTTCTGGCTGGTGCGCTGGCTGCGGTCGTCGATGGTGGCGTAGGTCTGCGACCAGTCGACGGAGAGACCCACCGTGCGCCAAAGGTGCTCGAAGACCTTCTCGTCCTCCTGGGTGAGGACGTGGCAGAGCTCGATGAAGTTGCGCCGGCTGATCGCCAGCGGCGGGTCATGAGCGTCGGAAGGGGCGGTGAACTCGGGGTCGTAGGGCAGCGACGGGTCGCAACGCACCCCGTAGTAGTTCTGGACCCGACGTTCGGTGGGGAGGCCGTTGTCGTCCCAACCCATCGGGTAGAAGACCTCCTTGCCCGCCATGCGCCGGTAGCGGGCATGGGAGTCGGTCTGGACGTACCCGAAGACCGAGCCCATGTGCAGCGAGCCGGAGACCGTCGGGGGCGGGGTGTCGATGGAGAAGATCTCGGCCCGGGTCTTGGACGCATCGAAGCGATAGGTGCCGTCGGCCTCCCACCGGGACGCCCATTTGGGCTCGAGACCGTCGAGGGCAGGCTTCTCGGGGATGCTGCGGGTCATGGGTCGTGTGAGGGTAATGGCCGCGGGGGCGGGATCGGGACGGGGCCCGGTGTCCGAGCCCCAGTCCCGAGGGGTGCGATGGCGGCGATGTTCGCCGTCTGAGTGTTGAATGTCCGGACCCGGGAATTTCTGACCTCCGGTCAGAAATCGGCCGTGGTCGGAAACTCATCATGTAATGGAGCAACGGTCGCCGTGACGAGCCGGGCCAGACCGGTAGAAAACCCCGAGACGACCTTCGACAGTCTCTTTCGGGCCCACCACCGCGCCGTGCTCGGCTTTTGCGTGAGGCGATCCTCCCCGTCCGAAGCGTGGGAGGCGGCCTCCGAGGTCTTCGTAGTGGCGTGGCGGCGCATCGACGACATCCCGGATGGAGATCTCGCCCGCGCCTGGCTGTTCGGGGTCGCGGTCCGGGTGCTCGCCAACCAACGCAGAGGGCGCCTCTCGGCGCTCGAGCCTCGTCGACCGTCTTCGCGGGATCCGAGAGCCGGTGGTCGCGTGGCCCGATGACGTCGTGGTCCGCAACGAGACCGAAGCTCCTCGTCCTCGAAGTCGTGGAGAGTCTCGGGCCGACTCGACAGGGAGATCCTCCGGATGTCGAATTGGGAACAACTCGACCCGGATGAGATCGCCCTTGCCCTCGGCATCACCCGTAGTGCCGTGGATCAGCGAGCCTCCCGGGCGCCGGCGACGCTTCGCCAGCGAATTCGAACGCAGAGCAGACAAGAAGTGGGGTGCGACCCAGAGCATGCCATCGAGTGAGGAGGCCGTATGAGGCCGAACGTCGACGATCTGGTCCGCAGGTCCAACCTGCTTCCGGACGAGAGTCGGCTGGACCAGCTGTTCAGCACCGACCTCGACCGACTCCTTCTCGAGGACGTGCGTGACAGGAAGGACGGTCGCATGACCAAGACACGAGGTGCAGTGCAGCCCGACGGCGGGAGCACGATTGTCGACCTGCACGGGGATGCCGCGGGCACCGCCGAGCTCGCCCCGGCGAGGCGCCATGGTCGCCATGGCTGCCGGTTTCGCAGTCATCGTCGGAGTGCTGGGTTTCGCCCTGCTCACCAACGAAGGCACGGACGCCGCGGCGCCGCTCGATGTTGCGAATGCATACATCGACGCCCGGAATGCCTATGACTCCGACGCCGTGCTTGCCCTGCTCGCCGATGAGCCGGGCCAGATCATCGAGACGGTGTTCGGCGGGTTCACCGGACCATCCGACTACCCGAGCATGATCGAATGGCAGGAGATCATCGGCTGGCAGTTCGACGTGCAGGGCTGCCGCGAGCCACAGCCGGGCGTGATCGTCTGCGACTACCTCGTCGACCTCGACCTGAGCCGGGCTATCGACGCGGCACCAGAGGAGGGTGTCCTGCGCATCACGGTGGAGAACGGCGAGATCCAGAGCATCGCCAACAACTACTGTCGCCGACAGGGCGCTCGACAACTGGTACTACACCTTCCTCGACTGGGTCGAGGAGAACTCATCCACAGGATGCTCAAGGCATGTCCCGTGATTCGGACGGGACTCCCCGATTCGACCCGCAGTCGTTGGAGAGGTGGGCACGTCTCGTCCCCGAGTATCTCGCCTCGGTCGAGGGATAGGTCCGACGGGCATCGTGGGCTCTCCAGGGCCCGCGATGCCCGTCCCGGATCGCCGTAGGCTCCCGTCATGGAGCAGCGTGTCAGTCTGGTGACCCTCGGAGTGGCGGATCTGGAGCGATCCCGCTCCTTCTATCGAAGTCTCGGTTGGGTGGACAGCCCCTCACCATCCGACGACGTCGTCTTCTTCCAGGCCGGTGGGATGGTCGTGGGCCTGTGGAGCCGGGACGAGCTGGCCGTGGACAGCGTCGTCGAGGACGACGGCGGTTGGGGCGGCGTGACCCTCGCCTACAACACCAGGAGTCGTGAAGAGGTCGACGCTGTAGTCGAGGAGGCGCGTTCGGCGGGAGCCACGATCGGGCGCGAGCCCGACGAGACGTTCTGGGGTGGCTACTCGGGGGTGTTCATCGATCCCGATGGGCATCCCTGGGAGGTGGCCCACAACCCGGGTTGGGACGATCGAGGCTGACGGGAGCGTCAGGCTCTGAGGGAAAGACGGACCGGTCAGTCAGGTGGGTCATCGGCGCGTCGGGTTTGTGGAATCTGACCCGGCGACGGTCGGGATACAGGACGACTTGGAAGTGCTCGTTCGTGGACGACCACATGGTGGTGGTACCAGCAGAGAACGACTAGTTCGTTTTGGTCGGTTCGGCCGCCTTGGGCCCAGGGGGTGAGATGGTGGATTTGGAGCCGGTGTCGGCTCTGACATCCGTCCCCGGCGCAGGTGAACCCCGCCTCAGCCAACAAAGCTCCCTTCAGGGTTGGTGGTGCGGTCCGTTCTCGGCGCCCGTAGTCGAGGTAGCGGCCGGCTCCGTCTCGGGCGACTACTTCGACGTTGGCGTCACACAGAATCGCTTGGAGGGCTTGTTGTCCGACCCGGACTCCGGGGTCGAGTATCACCCCCGCCTCCCCGTTCGTGGCTGCCGCCTGTTTGGTGTCGACGATGACGGTCACCTGCCCTTCCGGCGGGTCATCGGAGATGAGGGTTTCCACCAGAGCGGTCGCCCGACGCCACCCGGCATCACCCTCGACATCATCGGGCAACGCATCAGCAGCCTCGGACGAGAATCTTGTCGACCATGGCTCCCGGTGTACCGTCGAGGCCGAACCAACCCTTCCACCACGACTCATCGAAACTGGGTTGCATCACCAGAAACCGGTCCTCAGCGGTACGGGTTTCGGTGTCGGCGGTGATCCGGGCTTGTTTCGCCGCCTCCCGATGCACCCCGGCCACATCCGTCCACAACAACAGATCATCGGGATCACGATCAGAAAGGCGAGACAACGCTTCGACCCGGTCGAAGGACACCCCCGAACCCAACCGCTCGACGGAGTTCCGGTTGGTCGGCAGTGCGACGCATCGTCCGGACCAGACCCTTCGCCGTCGTCGGGCTGACATCGATCCGAGCCGCCAACCACTCCGATAGCGACCTCGACCCGTCACCGGTGGCCACCTGCCGCGGTCCAACTCCTCGAACACGTCCAGTTGCACCGCCCGAGCCCGAGACACGATCTCCTCCGCCTCGGACAACGCTGTTCCAGCAGGTCGGTGGTCACATGTCCGCATATCCATACCCCGAACATACGTTCGAGCCAGGACAGAAACAACCCCCTCCTCCCCCGAATCGAAGAATTCTTTTCCACAGGCGCCGGCCTACTTCGCTCCCGATTTCGGCTTCAGAGTTCCGACCCAGTCCCAGCCGCGAACGAACCAGTTCTTCAACTGATCCGGCCGATCCAGCAGACCATCGGGGACGACCACGAACTCCTTCATCGTGGACCCGTACTGGACTCGCCAGATCGGTGTCGTACTCCTCCATGAAGGCGTCACGGTCCTCCTTGTCGAGACGAATCGACACCACCCCCTCTCGATCGATGAAGCTGGTCATGTGACCATTGCGAGAGGTGTAGGGGTTGGCCGCACCTTTGCGTTCGACGCCATCGACCGACGCCAAGAGGGCCTCGTATCGTTCCAGCTTCGCCGCCGGACCCTCATATTTCGCCTTGGACATACGGTGAACCTATCCCGCCACGATCACTCGGCGAGCAGATCGATCAGCTCTTCCCCGTAGGCCTCGAGTTTGGCCGGGCCGATCCCGGGGACTCCGAGCAGTGCCTCTGCGGTGGAGGGACGCAACGCCGCCAGTGCCTCGAGTGTCTTGTCGTTGAACACCACGTAGGCCGGCACCCCTTGCGTCTGGGCTTGCTGCCGGCGCCAGTCGCGGAGCCGGTCGGCGAGAGCCCCATCGGGTGCACCGGTGCCCGGGGCGAGCCGACCAGAAGCCCCGGACTTGGTGACCCGCTCCCCCCATGGAACCGCCATGGTCGCCCCGGTGTCCAGGGTGAGGAGCACACCGGTGACCAGGATCTCGGTGACCGTCCCCCGGTAGCCGCCACTGATCTCCAGGACGTCACCCACCGACACATGCACGCCGTCGGCGGGGACGGTCGCCGCCTGACGGTCATCCCGTCTCGGTGGTGGCTCGGTCGGGATCGGCGCAGTGCCGTCGATCTCGGTGAGGAACCGGGAGGGCCGCTTGGCGTCGGCGAGGATGGTCACCGTCTCCCGTCCCCTGGTCAGTGCGACGTGGAAGACCCGCCGCTCTTCTTCGACATCGTCGGCGAGCTCGTGTGGCATCGACCCCTTGTCGGCGCCGAAGACGATCACGTGGTCCCACTCCAGACCCTTCACCCGATGGACCGTGGACAGCATCACCCCGTTCGACGCACCCGGAGCGGACAGGCTCTTGCGCAGCCACGGCTCGAACTCGGCCGGTCCGGGCCCGAGGGCGGCGGCACGCCGGAGAGGCGGTGAGATCGTCACCCTGACCGGAGCGATCGGCCCGGGTGCGTCCGGCGTCGAGAGCGGCGGCGGCCCGGTCGAGCCCGATGTGCTCGGAGAGCACCTCGAGCAGCCGTGGCGTCGAGTCGGTGGCGATCCGCGGCGGTGACGATGTCGTCGCAGAACTCGTCCCAACGGTCCCGGCGTCGCCCGTCGAGAGGCTCCCCGATCCGGGTCAGATCCTCGACGGAAAAGGGACCGCGGCGTCGCCCGACCATCTCGGCGAAGACCCGGGTGATGCCCCGCCCGGGACGTCTGATCACCTCGAAGAGGTCGTTGCGGGTCATCGTCTCGGGGTCGAGGGCGATGCGGATCCAGGCGAGGGTCGCCCGGAGCAGGGTGCGGTCGAGGATGCTCGGTGACAGCATCGAGTCGAATGGGATGTCCCGTTCGGATAGGGCGATGCGGACGGGGAGGAGACTGGAGTTGACCCGGGACAGGACCGCGATGGACGAAGGCGCCGCTCCCCCGTCGATCAGCCCGGCCACCCGATCCGCAGCGACGATCGCCAGCTCATCACCCGGTTCGGTGACCACTTCCAGCCCGATGCGGTCGTTGTCGGCGGTGATGGTCTTGTCGACCCGGCGCAGGTTGTAGCCGACCAGGTTGGTGGCGGCCTCCACGACGTCGGCGGGGCACCGGTAGTTGACCTCGAGAGCGTGGTGGCCGGCGCCGGGGAAGAGCTCGTCGAAGTCGATCAGGTAGGACGGGTCGGCGCCGGAGTAGCCGTAGATGACCTGATCGTCGTCGCCGACGCCGAACACGTTCATGCCCGGTGAGGCGAGGAGACGGACCAGGAGGAGGTAGGCGGGGGTGAGGTCCTGGAACTCGTCGACGAGGAGATGGCGGCATTTCGCCTGCCAGTGGGCTCGGATCTCGGGGTTGCGGCAGAGGACCTCGATGGCGCCGTAGATCTGCTCGGCGTGGTCGGCCTCCCCGGCCCGTTCCAGACGTTCCCGGTAGCGGCGGAAAGTGTCGGCGAACCCGGGCACGTCGTCACGGCTCGCTTCGACCTCGTCGGGATGGCGGAGCCCGATGCGGACCTCGTCGAGGGCCTCGATGTAGGGGCCGATGACGTCGGTGTTGGCCCGGGGCGGTGCGGTGGTGATCGGCTCGAGACGACGTCGCTGCTCGGCCTCCTCGATGAGCCGGAAGCCCGGGCTTGCCCATGCGGAGGATCTCCCAGCCGATGGAGTGGATGGTGCGGACGTTGAGCGCCTCGCCCTCGGGGAGCCGCTCCACCATCTCCCGGGCGGCCCGCCGGTTGTAGGCGAGTGCGGTGACCAGCTCGGGCTCGATGCCCCGGTCCTCGATGAGATGCCGCACCCGTGCGGTGAGGACCCGGGTCTTGCCCGACCCGGCCGGGTGCGATCACCCGTGCCGGCCCGACCAGATGGGAGACGGCGTCGAGCTGGTCAGGAGCGAGGTCGGCGTTTGGCGCGGTGAGTCTCGGTACCGGCGTGAGCCTGCCCAGCTCGACCGACTCGTGATGGACGACCAGGCCGTCGATGTCGAGCGGCTGCCTCGGCCCGCCGTCGATCCAGATCGGGGTCCCGTCCTCGGTCAGGACGTCCGCCGGCCCACCGACGGTGACGTCGAACCGTGCCGCCGCCTTGTGCGCCCACCACCAGATGAGCTCCCCCGACCTGGCGTCATACGAGTTGTGCCAGATCAGCTTGGTGAGCCGCTCCCGGAGGAAGGTGAAGGTGGCCCCGAGTTCGTGGGGAGGTCATCCGTGGTCTCGGATTGGTTGAGCTCCTCGGGATCGACATCGAGGACGAAGACCGTGGGGATGCGCTTGACGTAGCGGTCGCTGGAGGTCGTCGACTGCCTTCTCGAGCAAGTCAGGGTCCTCGAGGAGCCCACTGTCGATCACATGGGAGTCTGCGCCACTCCACGGTGCCGGCATCGGGGCCCCGATACCGACCACCACGGAGCGCCCGAGAGGCGATGGACCTGATGATGTCACTCGACTCAGGGTACGGCAGGAGTACCGACAGGTTGTCCTACCGGTCAGCTAGCCACCATCGCCGCCAGCCCTGCGGTCAAGGTCCTCCACCGCCTGGCTTGGACACCCCACATGTCCGGCTCCGCCAGGACCTCAGCTGCCGTCACGACACGGATCGGATCGTTCACCCGTGACCTCACGGACGGTCTGAGTGATGTCCATCGACGCATCCACCACTACATAGCCCTCTCCCCGCTTCGATTCGTTGAAGCCAACTGATACACCCGGTGGGCCTTGCAGGTAGATGTGACTGGCGACTCGATGCGCCTGTTCGACCGTGTCTACGAACGCGTAGACGCCATCGGTGGCCTCGCCAGTCCCTCACATGTTCCGCCGGTACTGGCCGCCGACCTCGTAGAGGGCCTGGCTCATCTGGCCGAGGGAGGCCACCTTGGCCGTCTCCATGAGCTGGGCGAAGATGTTCTCGCCGTGGACGGCGACCCGTTGCAGCTCGGCAAGCGCCGCCGCGGCAGCACTCGGCGTTCCGCTCCTGGAAGGCCCGCAGGTTGGCGATCTGACGGTCCTTGTCGTCGGTGGTCGAGCGGATCAGCTCCTTGGGCATCTCGAACGGTGAGCCTTCCTTGGAGAGGAAGGTGTTGACCCCGACCACCGGGTACTCGCCCGACTCCTTCCGCTGCTCGTAGTAGAGCGACTCCTCCTGGATCTTGGTCCGCTGGTACTGCCGCTCCATCGCCCCGAGCACCCCACCGCGGCTGTTGAGCCGCTCGAACTCGGCGAGCACCGCCTCCTCGACCAGGTCGGTCAGCTCCTCGATGATGAAGGTGCCCTGGAGCGGGTTCTCGTTCTTGTTCAGCCCCAGCTCCTGGTTGATGATCAGCTGGATCGCCAACGCCCGGCGCACCGACTCCTCGGTCGGGGTGGTGATCGCCTCGTCGTAGGCGTTGGTGTGGAGGCTGTTGGCGTTGTCGTAGAGGGCGTACAGCGCCTGCAGCGTGGTCCGGATGTCGTTGAAGCTGATCTCCTGGGCGTGGAGCGACCGGCCCGAGGTCTGGATGTGGTACTTGAGCTTCTGGGACCGGTCGTTCCCGCCGTACTTGTGCTTGATCGCCTTGGCCCAGATGCGTCGGGCCACCCGGCCGATCACCGCGTACTCGGCATCGATCCCGTTGGAGAAGAAGAAGCGAGAGGTTGGGGGCGAAGTCGTCGATGTCCATCCCCCGGGCCAGGTAGTTCTCGACGAAGGTGAACCCGTTGGCCAGGGTGAATGCGAGCTGGGTGATCGGGTTGGCCCCCGCCTCGGCCATGTGATACCCGCTGATCGACACCGAGTAGAAGTTGCCGACGTCGTTGTCGACGAAGTACTGCTGGATGTCGCCCATCATCCGCAGGGCGAACTCGGTGGAGAAGATGCAGGTGTTCTGGGCCTGGTCCTCCTTGAGGATGTCGGCCTGAACGGTGCCCCGCACCGTGGCGATGGTCTCGGCCTTGAGCCGCTGCGTAGACGTCGGCGGGCAGCACCTGGTCGCCGGTCACCCCGAGCAGCACGCAGACCGAGACCGTCGTGGCCGGGCGGCAGGTCGCCGTGATAGTCGGGCCGGGGCCGCTCGCCGTAGATGGCGGCGATCTTCGCCTCCACCTCGTCCCACAGGTCGTTGTCGGTGATGTACGTCTCGCAGGCCTGGTCGATTGCGGCGTTCATGAAGAAGGCGAGGATCATCGGGGCCGGGCCGTTGATCGTCATCGAGACCGACGTCGCCGGGTCGTCGAGATCGAAGCCCGAGTACAGCTTCTTGGCGTCGTCGACGCGTGGCGATGGACACGCCGGAGTTGCCCACCTTGCCGTAGATGTCGGGACGCTCGTGGGGGTCCTCGCCGTAGAGGGTCACCGAGTCGAAGGCGGTCGACAGCCGCTTCGCCGGCATCCCCTCGGACAGATAGTGGAAACGGGCGTTGGTCTGCTCCGGCGGGCCCTCGCCGGCGAACATCCGGGTCGGGTCTTCCTCGGTCCGCTTGAACGGGAAGACCCCGGCGGTGTAGGGGAACTCGCCGGGGACGTTCTCCTGCAGCATCCATTGGAGACGGTCACCCCACGACCGGTACCGGGGCAATCGCCACCTTGGGCACCCGGGTGTGGGAAAGGGTCTCGTGGTGGAGCGGCACCCTGATCTCGCGCGCCCCGCACGTGATAGACGAACTCCTCGCCGGAGTACTCGGCGACGAGGCCATCCCACCGCTCCAGGGCTTCGGAGACTGCCCGGGTCGAGCTCCTCACGGGCCGTCGGTCGAGGGCGTCGGCGACATCGGCGCCCGTCTCGGCGGCCCCCTCGAGCCGGTAGAGGCGCTCGGCGATCTCGGACTGCTCGTCGTGCCCAGGCGTCGTAGTCGCCGGATCTCTCGACGATCTCGGCCAGGTAGCGGACCCGATCCGGAGGGACCACGTGCTGCTTCGCCGTCGTCGTCGAGGGGCAGGTCGATGCTCGGAGTCGAGACCCGAGCCGGCGACCACGAACGCCTTGTAGAAACGGTTGGTGCCGGGGTCGTTGAAGTCGGAGGCGACGGTGAGATAGACCGGCAAGTCGTCGTCGGCGGCCGTGAAGGCGAGATGGTTGCGCCTGTA
Organism: uncultured bacterium; assembly: GCA_963751005.1. Classification (GTDB taxonomy): domain Bacteria; phylum Actinomycetota; class Acidimicrobiia; order Spongiisociales; family ZC4RG35; genus JANQRA01. The sequence goes on along the minus strand of CAVVSY010000004.1, from coordinate 1,260,866 downwards.
CTGCTTGCGGACGTCACGCAGGGCGTCGTCGGCGCCCTGCTTGTCGGCCTTGTTGATCGCCACCATGTCGGCGAAGTCGAGCATGTCGATCTTCTCCAGCTGGGTCGCCGCCCCGTACTCGGGGGTCATCACGTAGAGCGAGTGGTCGGAGTAGTCGACGATCTCGGTGTCGGACTGGCCGATCCCCGACGTCTCCAGGACGACGAGGTCGTACCCGGCGGCCTTGACGATGTTCACCGCATGGCTGGACGTGCGGGGACAGGGCCAGGTTGGGCTGCCGGGTGGCCAGAGAGCGCATGTAAGCCCGGGGATGGGGCAGGGAGTTCATCCGGATGCGGTCACCGAGCAGCGCGCCGCCGGAGCGTCGCTTCGATGGGTCGACCGAGATGATGGCGATCGGTCAGGTCCGTCGAAGTCGATGAGTAACCGTCGCACCACCTCGTCGACGAGACTCGACTTGCCCGAGCCGCCCGTGCCGGTGATCCCCGACCACCGGGGTCGTTCGAGCCGCTGGCAGCCCGATCGGCGACCCGCCTCCCAGATGTCGGCGTACTTGTCCGCGATAGTTCTCGGCGGCCGAGATGAGCCCGGCCACCACACCCGGGTTGGCAGTGGTCGAGGGCGTCGAGGTCGAAGTCGTCGCCAGCTCGCCGGTGGGAAAGTCGGAGCGGGCCAGCATGTCGTGCGACCATCCCGGTCAGCCCCATCGCGCGCCCGTCGTCCGGGGAGTAGATGCGGGTGACGCCGTAGGCGGCGAGCTCGCTCGCCCTCCTCGGGGAGGATGGTCCCCCCTCCGCCACCGAAGATGCGGATGTGGCCGGCATCACGTTCGACGAGCAGGTCGCGCGAGGTAGCGGTAGAACTCCATGTGGCCCGCCCTGGTAGGAGGTCACCGCGATGGCGTGGGCATCCTCTTCGACCGCGGCCTCGACGATGTCGACCCCGCTGCGGTTGTGCCCGAGATGGATCACCTCGGCGCCCGAGGACTGGAGGATCCGTCGGAAGATGTTGATCGAGGCGTCGTGCCCGTCGAACAGCGTCGTGGCGGTGACGAACCTGACCTTGTTGGCCAACTGATGCTCCGACATGCTTGCCATCAGGATACGAACGAGATACTTTGATGTCAAAGGATTCCATCTGACCATCACTCGAGACCCGATCGCAGAAGCGCGCCGCCAGTGGGAGACCCATGGCTGGGGCGCCGGCTGCGACCGGGCATGACCGCGGTGACCACGATCGTCCGCATCCATCAGATCCTCGTGGCGAGGGTCGAGGAGGCGCTGGCGCCATTCGGTCTCAGCTTCGCCCGTTTCGAGATCCTCCGACTGCTCGGCTTCACCCGCACCGGCCGGCTCCCGATGGGCAAGATCAGCGACCGTCTCCAGGTCCATCCGGCCAGCGTGACCAGCGCCGTGAAGCGACTGGAGCGGGAAGGCCTCCTCCACCGGGAGGCGGGTCATGACGACAGCCGGGTCGTCCTCGCCGCCATCCTCCCCAAGGGAAGACGAGCTCCTCGTCCCGGCCACGGCGGCGGTGAACGATGTCTTCGAGAACACCGGGCTAGGATCAGGACAGCCTGGAGAGCCTTATCGCACTGGTCCGCCCGATCCGGGACCTGGCTGGCGACTTCCCTGAACGGGACTAGTCACTTGGGATGAGCCGGTGACGATTCGCCCACGCGGGTTCACGTGGCCCGATACGCGACTAGATTCATCGGTGGGATGGCTCAGTTCACAGGGCGGCTACAGGGGCCGAGACTCATGCCGAGCAACGTGCTCATCGATGTCGGCGAAGGCAGGTTCCGCGTGCTCAGCGGGCCGGCTCCACGTCGGATCCTGGGCGTTGGAGCGAATAACGGCCGAGCGGACCTCGATCTACAAGTTCGCCCTCAACATCGACGGTGAGCAGTTTGACTTCTATCCCGACGACCCTTCCTCCTTCTCCGAGTCGATCGGGGCGATCATCGATCTCCGGGAGGCGAAGGGCCGTTTCGGTCTGAGGCAGCGAATCGAGCAGGCGTCCACCCCGAGGCCCTGACGTCGGGGTCCGATCGAGACGAGGCGATGGTCAGGAGTCTGATTCGTCGTAGCGCAATCGCCGGTGCCGCCGTGGTCGGCGCCGAGGCGGTCATCGCCGTGCTCCGTCCCGCCCCTCGTCTCCCCCACTTCGACCCCTCCGGCGAGTACGGCGACGCCGATCTACCCGAGCTCCGGGTCGCCGTGCTCGGCGATTCCTCGGTCACCGCTCCCGGAGTCACCACCCCCGAGGAGATCTGGGTCGCGCGGGTGTGCGCCCGTCTCGGGGAGACCCGGCATGTCGTCTTGAAGTCCTTCGCCATCGGCGGCTCCATGGCCCATCACGTGATCGAATCCCAGCTCGAGGACGCCATCATCTTCGGCCCGGACCTGATCCTTCTCTCGGTGGGGGCCAACGACGTGATCAAGGGCGTCTCACGCCGCCGGTTCGCCGACAACCTCGACCGGCTCGTCGGCGAGCTGGCCGACACCGGGGCGGTGGTGGTGCAGTCCGGCGTCGGGGTCATGGGGACGATCCCCCGGCTGTATCCGCCTCTGAGCACACTGGTGTCCCGGCGGGCCCGGCGTTTCGACCGGGTCCACTGGAAGGTGGCGGAACGGCACGGAACCCACGTCGTCGACCAGAGGTCGGACGATTGGGCGGTCGTGGAACCGGGACCGGTCACTCTGGGCGGAGGACTACTTCCACGTCAGCCCGGCCGGCCATGCTCGGTGGGCCGAGACGACCTGGCGGACGGTGGGGCCGTTGTTCGCACCGGACGATGGACCGGGCTGAGGCCCTCGATCGGCTGGGGATCTCCCGAACCGGTCATCTCGCCACGGTGCGACCCGACGGCCGTCCCCACGTGGTGGTGACGACGTTCGCCATCGACGGAGACGTGATCGTCACCGCCGTCGACCACAAACCGAAACGCTCGACCAGGCTGCAGCGGCTGGCCAACATCGAGGCCAACCCGATGGCCTCGTTCCTCGTCGACGGCTACGAGGAGGACTGGTCGAGGCTCTGGTGGGTCCGTGTCGACGGGCCGGCCGTCATCCACGGCGATGGCGAGCACCACGCATCGGCGGTGGACGCACTCACGGCCAAGTACCAGCAGTACGTGACGACTCCCCCAACGGGGCCGGTCATCGCGCTGACCCTCGCCGAGGTCAGCTTCTGGTCGAGCAGGCCATGACCCCGCTCTCGGTGACGAGATAGTCCATGTGATGGTCGTGCGGCTCCGTCGGCACCACGTCGACGACCCTCGAGTCCGTGGTGACGCCGACAGCGATGGCATCACCACGTTTGTCGGCGAGCACGCGGTCGTAGTACCCGGCCCCCCTGCCGAGCCGGGCACCGCTGCGATCGAAGGCGAGACCGGGGACGAGGATGAGGTCGATCTCATGGAGGGCGACCCGGGGGCCCGAGTCGACGGGCTGCTGCATCCCCAAGGGGTGCCTCTCCCGAGGGACATCCCGGTCACGAAACGTGAGAGAGCCGTCGTCCTCCACCCGGGGCAACACCCAGCGCCAACCGGGCAGGTGCTCGAACAGCGGTCTCAGATCGACCTCGTCGGCCATGGCCAGGAAAGCGGAGACCGTCCCGGGGAGACGGCCCCCCATCCATTGCCGCAATGCGGCCACCACGAGACCCGCCGTCTCCGGGTCGACGTCCCCGCGAGCCTTCATGCGCCCGCGCAACGTCGTCTTGTCCATCGCGGCAGCGTAGACAGCGGCCACTAGCCTCGCCCCCGTGCATCTGGTGACCATCGCATATCGGACCATCGCCACCTGGGTCGCCGGAGTGCTGGCCACGATCATCGCCGCTACCGGCGCGTTGGCGCTCGCCTTGGTCAACCCGGCGTCACCGAAGATCGAGAAGGTGATCCGGTGGTGGAGCCGGGTGTGGCTGACAGCATCGGGGACGAAGCTGACCATCGAGGGTGGGGAGAACATCGATCCCGACCAGTCCTACGTGGTGGTCGCCAACCACCAGTCGACCCTGGACATCATGGTGTGCTTCCTCGCCGTCCCGCTGCCGATCAGGTATCTCGCCAAGAAGGAGCTGTTCCGGATCCCGCTGCTGGCCCAGGCCATGCGTGCGGTGGGGATCATCGAGGTCGACCGCACTGCCCGCTCGTCGATCCACATCTCGGTGAACCGTCAGGCAAAGGAGCTCATCCGCCACAAGCGGAGCCTGATCATCTACGCCGAGGGGACCCGTCCGAGGGACGGTGTGATGAAGAGGTTCAAGAAGGGGGCGTTCACGATGGCCATCTCGAGCCAGCTCCCGGTGCTGCCGGTTTCCGTCCACGGCACCTACGAGGCGGCGGCCCCGGGCAAGCCATGGTTCCACGGCGGGCCGGTCACCGCGATCGTGGACGCCCCGATCCCAACCGCAGGCATGACGGGCGCAGATGCCGATGCCCTGCGAGAACGTGTCTGGGAGCTCATCGCCAAGAGGGTCAGCGACCGCGGTGGCGCCGTTGGTTGAACGTCGGGACGTTCGAATCACGAACGGCGAAGTCGAGCTATCCGGCTCGATCTGGCTGCCCGGGGGTGCCCCCCTCGCCGGGGTGGTCATGCACCCGGGGTCGGGGCCCTCCGATCGGGACAACGACGGCTACTTCGTCCCCCTCCGGACGGCACTGGTACAGGCGGGCTATGCCGTCTCCTCCTACGACAAACGGGGTGTGGGCGGTTCCACGGGCCGTTGGGAGGACGCACCCATCGAAGCACAGGGACGCGACCTGAACGCGGCCGCCGACCGGCTCGCCGCCGAGCCGGCATTGTCCGGGGTCCCCATCGGGTTGTTCGGGCACAGCCAGGGCGGTTGGGTGGCCCTCGATGCGGCCGCCCGCCGCCCCAGGACCGCGTTCGTGATCCTCAACTCGGGCCCCGGGGTGTCACCGGAGCGACAGGAGCGTTATGCGGCGCGGAAGGCCCTCGAGTCGGCGGGTGCGGACGACACAGGCGGTCGAGGTCGGAGTGGCCCACTACGACCTGGTGGTTCGTCTCGCCCGGGCCAGGACCCCGTGGGAGAAGGTGAGGGATCGCCGAGCCGAGCTGGCACCTCATCTCCCCGAGAGCGAGTGGGCCTGGCATTTCTGGACGTCGATCCTCGACTACGACCCGGGAAAGCCGCTACGTGACATCCACGCCCCGTTGTTGACCCTATGGGGTGAGGACGACCGGCTGGTGCCGGTCGCGGAGAGCATCGAGGTGTTCCGGGCGGCGGTCCCGCCCACCCGTCTCACGGTCGAGGTCTTCCCCGGTGCCGACCATCGAGTGCAGGTGGGCGAGCCGCCACGGCTGGCAACGGGGTACGTGGAGCGGGTCCTCGCCTTCCTCGAATCGCACTCTCAGTCGTAGACCCCCGCCAGATAGGCGCGCCCCTCGCTGACCACACAGAGGAACGCCCCCACCGAGGTGACGATCTGATAGCGGTCGGCGTGACCGTCACCAGCCCACCAACGACCATGGAGACGCCATGGGCCGCTCCAGGTGAGGACGGGCTCCCATCTCGACCCCAGTCTCATCCGGGAGGGCATCCCGTCGTCCCACTCCACCTCGACCGGGTCGAGCCGGGGAGGCACCAGCGCCGGTGCCGGAGCGGGAGTCGAGCCCGGCCATGGCGCCGTCGGGTCACGATCCGCCCCGGTCTCCGGCTCACCCCAACGTGACCAGACCACCCGCTCCCCGGGCATGCGGCCACCCTGAGACTTCGCCTGCAGGACGCCATCCGGGCCGAGGATGGCCTGGGCGCGGGCCAACGCCCGCTCCGTCTCGAGATGTGACGACTCGTCGGTGAACAGACCGAGCTGTCTGCCCTCCCCGGAGAGGTCGGAGGGAGTGATGGAGAGAGCGGTGATGCCACCGGGGACACCGGCGGTCTCCACCCAGGCGCGGAGCTGCCACCACACCCGCTCCCCCAGGGCCTCCTCGGTGAACGGGTCCGCCGAGCGCCACACTCTCGTCCGGCCCGGGCCCGCCGCCGCCTCCGCGGTGATCGTCACCCGGTGGGGGGCGACCCCGGCGACCCGCAGACGTCTCATCAGCTTCCCGGCGAGGTCACGACCGGCGAATGCCACTGCTTCCAGGGTCTCCAGGGGATCCTCGAACGTCATCCCCGCACCGAGGTCGGCGGGTATCTCCCTGGGGTCGACCAAACGATCGTCGCCGGTCGCCAGACGGTGGGCGAGGACACCGGGATTGCCGAACCGGGAGGCCAGGGTGTCCCGGGGCAGACCGGCGAGATGGCCCAAGTGTGGTGATCCCCAACCAACGGAAGGTGTCGATCATCTCGTCCCCGCCCATCGACTCCCGCAGGGTCACCAGGTCGAGACGGGAGAGGAACCCGATGGTGTCTTCCACCACCAGCGGCTCGCCCACCCGGGCACTGGCGGCCGCCCATCTCGCCGCGAACGGCCCGTCCGCTATCGCAATTAAATGAGGGGGGGCGACTTGATTGTGAGGGGGGGCGACCCCCCTCGACCCCCCGCACTCGCTTCGCTCGTGATCCCAGGAACCCCCCTCACCCCCCGCACCAATACTTCGCATCACTGCTGTGAGCGTCACATCCACCTGGCGGGCCAGGGCCTCCTCGCCGCCGTAGTAGGCGACCGCCCCGGCGATGGGGACATAGAGCAGACCCGGTCCGACCACCTCGACGCGGGGCACGAGGTCTTCGACTGCGGCGACCACCGGCTCGAAACGCCGGATCTCGTCACCGAGGTCACGGGGGAGGACGGTGGCGAAGGGGGCGAGGGCCTCCGCCTCCCGCCGGGGCATGCCCAGGGTGACCCCGGCGGCGAGGACTTCGGCGGTGGCTCCGGTGACCCGGTCGTCGACTACGAGTACCGGCTCATCCGGCGGCGCGTCTGGCCTGGTCAACGACCACATCGGAAACCACACGCACAACGTCCGTACCTTCATCTTCCACCTCGAAACGCCGGGTGATGCCGGCAGCCCCCTTGCCGGTCGCCTCGAGGACGAGACGACGTCTGGTCAACTTGCCATGGCCGCGGTCGGCCCCTTCCCAGGTGACGCCGATGGCGCGCAAACGGAGGAAGGCCATCCCCGTGGGGAGCCCGCCCCTCATCACACGCAGGGCCACGGCCACCTGCCGCGCCCGGGCCAGGGCGGCGAGCCGACGCAGGTCCTGATCACGGACCCGGGCCGGGACCTCGGCATACACCGCACGGACCCCTTCGAACAGGGCGGCCATCACCTTGGGCCACAGGAGCGGGTCATCACATCTGACGACCACGAACCGCTCGGACAGCACCCCTGTCTCCCAGGCCGCCTCGGGCGAGATCCAACCCCTGGTGTCGAGCGCGACCACCGGAGCAACCCGCGAGTGGGGGGCGAGGAGACGCAGACCGAGACGGGTCAACCCGGTGCCGGGGTCACCGACCAGTTCGGTGACCCGACCAGGCTGCAGCTGTAAGGGGTCTCTCCCCCTCCCCGGCAGGATGGCGGCCTCGCCCCGGGCGACGTCTTCGGTGACGGTGGCGACACCCTTGACGACCGTTGGCGAGAAGCCCTCGTTTCCCAATCTGACTCCAATGTGAGGGCGGTCCATCATATCGAACATATGTTCGATCGTGAAATGGTCTCGTCCCCTTCCCGGGGAGCCCGGGGGCCGGTCGATAGAGTCGGAGCCGCAGCCCAACGAGGAGATGCCATGACCGACGAGCGCACCGGCGCATACCCCGAGGACGAGCCCACCCCCGACCGTCCTATCAGCCCACCCCCCCGCCATCATCTCAACCCACCCCCCCACCCGGCATGCCGGAGGAGCATGACGACGCTGCGGTGCTGGTCGGAGCCGGTGACTTCACCAGCGGGGAGGGTCTGGTCGCCTTCGCCGGCATCGTCCTGCTGGCGGTGTGGCTGATCTTCGACATCATCCTGGCCTCCTACGGGATGGACAACACGGTCGCCGTCCTCGCCGCAGCCGCTCTGCTCCTCCCCTCTGTCACAAGCCGAACTGCCAGTCGAAGCTCGCGGGCCTCGCGCTTGGCTTCGGCCGCGCGTTCGCGGCGACCCCGCCTCCCGTCGACAAGAAGCTGGCCGCCCGTAGAGATCGCGACGCCGCCGAGAACGCCAACAGCTCCTATCACGGCTGGGTCCATGTCGGTGCAGCGTAGGCGGTCGCATTCCGACACGGTGACCGTGATGCGGACGGCTCGGAGCCGCGGGTGCTTGCTCTTGGCTGTCTCGTGGCACCACGGGAGAGGTCGCTATCCGGCACAACACCGCCTGACGGACAGCGTCATTCGACCGTCGTTCTACAACTGCAAGGAGTACGAGGAAACCGCGGCGCGCTCACGGCGAGCATTCTCGAGACGTTTGCGCCGCTCTAGCGGCGATGCGTTCCCGCACTTTGCGGCGAACCACTCCGGCTTAGGGCGCTCTAAGTCCGCTTCGGCCCTTACCGTAGGGGCTGTCTCCTGATGCGAGCTGGCTCACCAGGTCGCCGCTGAAGGAGCAACCGGGCCGGAGCGTCCCAAGTTCTCGAGATGGAATCCAGGGCGCCCGGCGCGGCCTCTACAGAAGGGTCGGGGTGTTTGCGCACCCCGGCCCTTCGCTTCTTGGTGCGACGATAACGAGTCGTCCAGCACGCCGAAAGGGCCCGCCGAAGACGATCGCAACGCTCCTGCAAAGCCAGCAGAAATAACCCTCGACTTCGAGTCGAAGGAAATCGCAAGCATGGCCAAACGTTGTCGATCCAGTCTGTGGCTCGGGCACGACTCCGGCGAATCCAGCGACCGCGGGAACGCGTCGTGACGTCGGACGCCGATCACGGAGAGCCTGAGGGCGCCCGGACGACGCAGTAGGCTCGGCTGCGATGCTCACTCGCATCCACTTCAATGCGGTCGGCCACGACGGCAAGGGCCTGACGACCTACGTCACCGAGTCCGCGGAAGCCGTGGATCGGCAGCTGCGTGAGGTCGGCTGGGCCCGGCTCAAAGCACCGACCGGCGAGGTCTTCGTCAACGGTGCCAACGTCGCGTACCTCGAGCCCGTCGACGACGGCGCCGAGCCGCTGATCGGCTGAACCCGACGCGGAGGGCAGACGCCGTGGCGACCTTCGATGACGTGCTCGACTGGCTGGGCCAGCGGGTCGGTTCCTCCGTCTACCTCGAGGTCGGTGTCCATGACCCGACGATCGTCGACCGCGACTACAGCTACTTTCCGGTCGCCCTGCACGTCGTTATCGGCCGATGGTCGCTGGGCGAACACGACTACGACGGCCACGGCATCGTGTATCTACCCGTCGAGGGCCACGAGCGCAGCAGACTCTTTCTCGATCCAGAGCGCGTTACGAAGCTCACCGTTCGGACCGACGTGGTGAAGATTGAGTTCCTCGACTCGATCTACGTCAGCATGTCCGGATCACCGCTGCCCGACAGTCCCGGATGACCTCCTAAGCGAGCTACAGCGGCAGCCGCGAGCAGCGGTCGCACGACTCCCTGTCAGGCGGGCCCTTCCCCTCGCCATCAGGTCATCGAGCTGTTGCACCGAGTGCCCGCCCTCGCGGCGCAGGCGTTGTCGCTCAGTCGCGCCGGCGGAACTCGTCGAGCGCGCGAACAGCAGCGGGCTCGTGCCGACGCGAGGTCTTCGGGGCTACAAGGCTTGCAACGGCCTCGCCCGTACCCACCCTCCCGACCTCCCCGAAACCCCGAGCTACCGTCGCTCCGGCCGTCCCGCCTGCGCTCTCGGGCCTCCGTCCCGCCGGCCCTTCGTTCGTAGCCTCGGCCTCCGGCCTCGGCACTTCCGGGCTCCGCCCCGGACCCGATACACTCTACGCACAGCTTCGCTGTACTGCACCTGCCCACAGCCCCGCAGACCCCTCTCAAACGCCCAGGGAGCGACGCCGATGACCCTCACCGTCCCCGACCTCGTCGAGCGGGCCGAGGCCCTGCAGGCGCAGGAGCTGGCGCTCCTGGCGCATGCCGTCGGCGACCGCCTGCCGCACGAGCTCGTCGTGCGCGTCGCCGTGCTGCGCGAGCAGCGAGCGGCGCTCGCTGCCGAGGCGCCGCCGGCGGCGATCGCCGCCGGCCTGCTCGCTTGCTGACGATCGCGAAGATCAAGGCGCAGTCCGCCGGGGCGTACACGACGTACCTCGAGTCGCGGACGGCGCCGAGCGAGCGCGGCGACTACTACCTGCAGGACGGCAACGTCGTCGAGGCCCCGGGTCGCTGGGTGCTCGGCCCGCTCGGCGCCGCCGCGCTCGGCCTCGACGACGTCGACGCGGCGCTGACCTCCGAAGCCTTCAGCGCGGTCATGAACGGCAACCATCCGCTCACCGGGCTGCCGCTGCGACGCGCCGGCGCCGACGCCACCCGCGTCGTCGCGCTGGACCTCACGTACTCGGCGCCGAAGAGCGTCAGCGTCGTGTGGGCGTTCGCCGACGACGAGCTGCGCGCGCAGCTCGAGGCCGCCGTCGAGCGCTCCGCCGACGTCGCGATGACCGCGGCGCTTGAGCGCGTGGAGATGGTCAGACAGCGCGTCGACGGCAAGATCCGCCACGTCCAGGCCCGCGAGCTGATCACGAGCTCGTGGCGGCACACGACCTCGCGCGCGGTCGAGGATCGCGCTCCGGATCCGCAGCTGCACGTGCACCGTTTGCTGCACGCCGCGATCCGCCAGGACGGCCAGGTCGCGGCCGTCGACTCGCGTGCGCTGCTGGTCTGTCAGCGCGAGCTCGGCGCGCGCTTTCGCTCACAGCTCGCGCGCGAGGTCGAGCAGCTCGGCTTCACGGTGCAGCGCGGCACCGGCCGCGGCGAGCGGTACTTCGAGATCGCCGGCGTCGGGCGCCCGGTCATCGACGCCTTCAGCGAACGGCACGCGCAGATCGTCAAGCGCATCGGCGACGCGCAGGATCGCCGCGTGCGCGAGCTCGAGCGGATCGTGCGCCGCGACGACGGCGACCCCGCGACCGGCGCCGAAGTCGCCCAAGCGCTGCGCGAGCTCGAGTCGATCGAGTTTCACGGGCGCCTGTCGCCGGCGCAGGAGCGCGCCGAAGCGATCCGCTCACGCGCGAAGAAAGGCCTCGTCACCAGAGGCGATCTCGAGCAGGCGTGGTGGCAGACCGCGCAGCCCTACGGCTTTGACGCGCGCACGCTCGACGAGCTGCGCGCGATCGCCGCCCGGGCGCCCGAGCGCGGCGAAGCTCGCCGAGCAGATCGCGCGCAGGCTGACCGAGTTCGACGCGACGTTCACGCCGACGCAGGCGCGCGCGACCGCGATCGAGTCCGCCGCCGGCCTCGCCGGCCTCGCCGGCACCGGCGGCGAGCTCGGCGACGAGCTGTACCTCGAGCTGCTTGAGCGCGGCGTCATCATCGAGCTCGAGGGCGGCCGGCAAACCACGCTGGCGCATCGCGAGATGGAACGCGCGACGCTCGCCGTGGCACGCGACCTCGCCGGCGCCGCCAGCACCGAGCCGCTGGACGAGGCGCTCGTCGAGGCCTCGATCGAGCGCATCGACAGCGAGCTTCAGGCGATCGGCGCCGGCATCGCCGCCGAGCAGGCGACCGCGATCCGCGCCGCATGCTCCGATCGGCGCGTCACGTTCATCGAGGGGCAGGCCGGGACCGGCAAGAGCACCGCCCTGCAAGCGATCGGCCGCGTCCACGAAGGCGCCGGCCGCGACATCATCGTCACGTCGACCGGAGGCCTCGCCGCAACACGGCTGCAGGCCGAGCTCGAGCGCGCCGGCGTCCACGCGCAGACGATGACGACCGAGGCGCTGCGCCGGCGCATCAGCGACGGCAAGCTCGAGCTCGGGCCCGCGACCACGATCATCCACGACGAGGCCGCGCTCGCCGCCACCCACGAGCAGCGCTTTCTCCTGCAGGCGGTCAGCGACGCCGGCGCGCGCCTGATCGAAGTCGGCGACGGCCAGCAAGGCCAGCCCGTCCGCGCCGGCGGGCTGTGGGCGCGGATGAGCAACCTTGCCGAGCAGGCCGGCAGCCGTGTCGAGCTGACGACGATCGTGCGCGCCCGCGACCCTGCCGACCGCCGCGACCAGGTCCTCTTCCGCCATGGCCATCACCGCGAGGCCGTCCAGGGCTGGGCCGACCGCGACCGCATCACGATGACCTGGCGCCAAGCCGATGCCGAGCAACGCGCGCTCGCCGCCTGGCACGCCGACCGCGGCGCCGGCCGCGAAACGGCGATCTTCTACGCCGGATCCAACGACCGCGTCGACGAGCTCAACGCCCGCGCCCAAGCCGTCCGCCGGCTCGCCGGCGAGCTCGGCGACACCACGATCGCGCTCACCAGGCGGCCGTACGAGCTGCGCGCCGGCGACGAGGTCCTCGTCCGCGCGCGCACCTGGCACCCCGACCTCGGCCGTGTCGAGAACGGCACTCCCGCCCGCGTCGTCGACGTCGATGTCGCCGGCGGCCAGGCGGACGTCATGCTCGGCGACGGGCGCCGCGCGACCTGGACGCGTGCGCAGCTCGACAAAGCCGACATGCGCCTGGGCTACGTCCAGCACCCCTGGCCCGGCCAAGGCCTGACGGTCGACCGGCTGCACTACGTCCACGACGAGCTCGCCGGCGCACGCTCAAGCTACGTCGCGGCGACACGGCCACGCGAGGCGTTCCACATCTACGCCGCCCGCGAGACGCTCGAGGAGATCCGCGACGGCCGCGACGCACTCTCAGACCTCGACGTCCTCGCCCGGTCGCTCGGGGAAACCGAGCGCGACGCACCGTCGATCGACATGCGCCGCCTCCGCGGCGCCGACGACCGCGACCTCGACATCGCGCCCCGCCCGGTGATCGCGTCGATCGAGCCCAAGGAGCAGACCGCGTCCGAGCGCGACGACGTCCACGTCTCAGACCCGCTCGACGAGCTACGCGCCACCCTCGGGCCCGGCCTCGCCGCCCGGCTGCCCGATGCGCCGCCCGCACGCGGCCTGCGCGACGCGCCGATCGAGGACCTCGAGGCGATCGTCGACGAGACCCGGGCCGCGATCGACGCGTTCCCCGCCGCCGAGGTGCTCGAGCTGCGCCGCCTGCAGCGCGATCGCGAGATCGCGACCGGCCAGCGTGACAGCGCGGCCCGCGACGCGGCCGCGCTGCAGCGCGAACACGACGGCCTCGGCCGCCTCAAGCGCGACGCACGCAGCAGGCTCGCCGAGCGCATCCATGCCCGCTCGCGCAGCGCCGAGGCCGCGCAACGCGACATCGACCGCGCGACCCGCCGCGAAGCCGAGCTCGCCGCCGGCGATCGGCACCCGAGCGCATGGGTCGCCCGCCACGGCGACGGCGCGGTGCAGTGGGCCCAAGCTCGTCGCGAGCTCGACATCCGCCACGAGCTACAGCTGCGCGACACCGTCGAGCAAGCACGGACGACGCCGCCGCCGCACGTCCGCGAGGTCCTCGGCGAGCAGCCCGACCGTGGCGCCGAGCGCCACCGCTACGACGAGCTCGCCGCCGACCTCGAGGAATGGCGCCTGCGCCACGACGTCGACATCGACCGCGACGGCGTCCTCGGCCGCCCCGCGGCGGGCCGTGATCGCGGCCGCGAGCAGCTCGCCGAGCGCATCCGCGGCTCACGCCAGGAGCGCGGCCTGCCGGCCGAGCCGCCCGGAATCACGCTCGAGCCCGAGCCCGTCGAGATCGACCTCGAGCTCGACATCTGACGCAGCTCCGTGCCGCTTTGCGTGAACTCGGACGCGAGACTGCGACGAAAGTCCGCAGGACGGCCCGACGCGACCGCAGGCGGTCGTACCCTCGGCCGATGCGCCCGTTCACGCGCCAGCGCTCCGCGCAGACGTCGCCCCCGCTGGCGCCTCCACCGCCGGCCGCCAATACGCGGATCCGCCTCGACGTCGCGTTCGCCGACAACGCCCGAGTCAAGGCCCTCGGCGCACGCTGGGACCCCGACCAGCGCTGCTGGTGGATCGCACAAGAGCACTGGAAAGACGAGCTCACCGCATGGCTGCCGCGCCCGCCGGTCCCCGCGATCGTCCTCGCGACCACGATCAACTGCTGGCGCTGCCACACGCCCACCGCGGCGATCCACGGCGTGCTCATCGCAGCGCACCTGCACCCCGACCGCGACCCCTGGGGCTTCATCCCGTTCGCCGACATCGCCGACGCGCTGACCATCCTGCCCGCCGACTGGCGCGCCGCCCGCAGCATCGGCACGATCAAAGCCCGCCACAGCCGCGCACAGCAGCGCCGCTACACCTCCAACGGCTGCGCCGCCTGCGACGCGCTGCTGGGCGACTTCTTCCTGCACGAGGAGCTCGTCGAGCACGTCAGCAGCGGCCGCACGCTCGCCGAGCTCGCCGTCGGCGTCACGCAGCTGCCCGCCGCGGCGATCCCCGCCGACGGGGTATCCGTCAGCCTCGAATACGACCCCCCGCGCCACGGCGAGCTCGAGCAGCTCTACAGCCGGCTACGGCGAAGCTGAGCGCCGCCCTCACCTGGCCGGCGGCTCAATCGAAGCAGCTTGCGGCACCCGACCACTGCGCGACGGTCTGCATACGCTCGCCCTCGGCCGACACGCACCCGAACGACCGTACGCGAACACGGGTAGGCGTTACGTTGGCGAGTACACGGCTCGCGTTACACAGCCCAGCCAGCAACCGCGGGGAAGGGCGGCAGACGGTTGGAGGTGTCCGCGAACGATCGTTACCGGACGGCACTACACGACCACTGGAGCCGACGGCCGACGCTTAATCGTCAGCGTCTCCGGGACACCCACGGCACCAGTGCTCAAGTGCAGGCCCTAGCCGGTCGACAACGCGGGAGTGACCATGCGGCCAGCCGACGGTCTTCGATGCCGCGACCCGGCCACGGCCACGGCCTCGCTCGCAGCGCTGTTTCGCGCCGATAGTGCTTCGCTGACCAGCGCCCTTCGCGACGTCGCGACACCGCTAGCGGTCGCCGACCGTCATGTCCCATCCGGCGACATTCTGTCCGCCATAGCTACCGCTCTCGGGCGCAAGCCGGTCACCCCAAGCGCCATCCACTTCTTTCATGGGACTCGCGCGTTCGATCCGGAGTCATTCGTCCATCGCGGTCTGCTCCCGCTGTCAGCGGTACGGGACGAGATGTGGGGGAAGATGAGGGACCTCGCTTACGACGTGTCAGCGGAGGATTTCGCGGACCTCCGGCGTCGTCTCGACGCGGGCAACCTGAAGGCCCTCACCTACCACGACCGCCTATGTATGGGGGCAGCCGATGACGGGCCGCACGGACTGCTCGTCCGGGACATGCTGGTCAAGGCCGACGACTACGGCACTTCGACGGAATTTCTGTGCGTCCCGGAGATCATCGGCGATATCTGCGTTGCGGCCGGCGAGGAGCTGAAGGTCGACCTTAGAACGCGCTTCTTACGGGCGACGGCATCCTGCATCGTGGAGTTCGTGGTCGACCCGATCGACGTGGACGAAGCGCTCGAGGCCGCCTGTTGGTACGCCGAGGCGGCCCTTCGTGATTCGACGGCCGGCAATCGCGCTTGCCATATTTTCGGCCACGAAGGACTCGCGGTTCCACCCGAACGCATCGTCTCCGTGGAGGTCCTCGACAAGATCGACTGCTGACTCCGGGATCGCGCAAGTCGAACGGCTACCGGGACACGACTTCGCCGCGACGGCGAGCGCTGACGTCCAGCAGGGACGGGACGCGCCGCGTCCCGGATGAGTGGTTCGCTGATTTGTCGCGGTCACGGGGCGCTGTACGGCACGAGCTCCGCATCTCTGATCGCCGCGTCGGTCATCGAAGCGTTGGGTTGCCGTAGGCGCTTGAGGGCGGCCATTGCGAGAGGTGATGGTGGATCGTCAGGGTGCTGGACAGGCTGCTCGCTAACCTGACGTCCATGCCCGACGAGAGTCTCATCGAGGCCGTGATCGACGCAGCGCGGCGGATGTGCCCCGCTAGCTTGAGCGGCGATGTTGAGGGCGCTGAGATTGCGCACGAGGTCGGACGCGACCCCGACGACGTCGACCTCTACTACGCGTTTCAAACTGCGGAGCGGCGAGGAGACCTGGAGTGCCTGGCTTGGATAGGCGGCATGGGCCTGCCGGGCATCGTGCGGATACCTTAAGTCAGCCTGAGCGAGGCTAGTTCGGCGAGCGCGTCTGCTGTTGTGCGTCGCGTCCGATCCAGCACCGGGACCGGCGTGGTGCTCTGTGGGTCGTGACGGGTCACGGGCTCGCGCCAGCGATCGAGAAACGGCTCTACCTCCTTGCGTGCGCTGATACGAGGCGGCGGCCGACGTCGAACTTTGCGCCACGTCGTGTGCCACGTTCGCTCCTTGGCACGCAGCCCCGCGAGATCGATGCGCGCACGCCATTCCTCGTCGCGATACTCGTGTAGCGCCGTGGCCTTGGCACTCTGAAGCGCCGATCCGTGCGCACCGCTGAACAGCATGCCTCTGGCACTCAGCTCGTTCGTAATGCTGTCCATCTCGATCAGCAGCTGACGGGTCCGGTCGTCGACCCACACGATCAGTTGCGCGTTGCGCTCAAGTGCCTCGGCATCGTGCAGCGTGATCTCGGACCACGCCGTGCGCGCGACAGAGGCTTGGGCGAGGACCCACGTGGCCAGCGCCCCAATCAGCCCTCCAAGGATGGCGATCGGTAGTCCTGAATCGTCCCCCTGACTGACTTGTGCCGCCGCAAGAACCAGAGCCACGTCATAAGGATGGCTGACCATGCGGACGTCGATCCGCGAAATCG
Source organism: uncultured bacterium (assembly GCA_963751005.1). Lineage (GTDB taxonomy): Bacteria > Actinomycetota > Acidimicrobiia > Spongiisociales > ZC4RG35 > JANQRA01. Next base: position 1,244,141 of record CAVVSY010000004.1, on the reverse strand, counting down.
CACAGCAGTTATACGTGGCAGATGAGTGGACCCTGCAGCGCCGGCCGTCGGACCTTCGTATCCATAAGCCGCGTTCTCGCGCGTTGACCTGGCACCGCCGGCGTTGGCGCGGCAAGAACGGCAGGTCCACGCCCGCGGCGCTATCGCGATGACGCCGGTCAGCGCCTCACAAGCGCGGTGCCACCGAGGATGCGTTGCGCGCCGTCCTGAACGTGTCCTGTTTCAGGAGCATGTCCTCGAAGCTCAGCGCCAGGCGCGCATGATCTTGACAAACCTCATGCCCCGGCCTTTGACGCTACGCGAGAAGCGAATCGTCCAGTAGCGAGTCGTCGTTCGCGGAGCGCCGAATAGAAAGCGAGTACGGCCACAGGCGTAGTTCAGGCGGTATCCCCGAGCAGTGGTCGTCGCTCCCCCGAGCACCACACAGCGGCGTCCACCACCGAGCAGCTCGAGCGCCCAAGGGATGTACCTTGTCGTGAGCGGATCAGGGAGCCATCCGTCAGGCCGATACGAACGAAGGTGCGGGTCCAAGGATCAGTCGCGCACACGACCGATCCGTCATCCAGCGGGTCGGCGTAGCAGGGATCACGAAGTAGGTCCCCGGTGATGCAGCGATACGCATGGGCAGCCTTGCTTGAGGCCGTAAAGCATTCGCCGGTGCGCGCCACGACGTTCAGTCCGCTTGTCACCCTGCCGTCCCTGGCGAACGGGGAGTAGATGAGCACGCGAGTTCCTGGCGCGCCAGTGGCAGGTGGTGGCGCTGGCGGGCTGACCGGTGGACCAGGAGGTGGCTGCGGCGCGGGAGGTGGCTGCGGCGCGGGAGGCGGCACCGGTGGAGGAGGCGGCGCGGGCGCAGTCGAGCACGGGCACGGCAGGCTCTCGCAGTAGATGCCGTCGTGGTCTGCGTCGATCGTGTCGGCGGCGGCTTGGGCGGCCGCCTGGTTCGGATAGTCCGCGCAAACGGCGGCCGCTGCTGAACCGGGAAATGCGATCCACCAGATCACGACAACGAGCGCGACCAGCAACACACGAAGCATTCCGCCCCCTCTCGCTCGACTGTTTCGCTCGTATGGACACCGCCAGCGTCCTACGCCGCCGGGACCCAGGTCAAGGCATCACAGGGAGCCACCCGCGCGCGCGCTATGTCACCTCAGGTTGACATAGGGACTGTTATCGAGCATGAAACTGACGTGACCCCGGGCGGGGCGTCGCCGACGGCCGAGACGCCGGGCGACCGGCTCCGCGCCCTCCCCCTCCGGGCAACCCCGCTTCTTGTAGCTCACGCACAAGAACACCGCGGCGATCGCGACGTCGACGAGCTCGGAGATCCCCGACGCGTTAGCAGCCACCCACAAGAAGCCGACACGCGCGCAAACGACATCTTTGAGGGACGGGCCCACCGCCGCAGCCGCCGTCAAGCGCGCGGACGCCGCCCGGGCCCGCAGCTCCTATCAGCGCTCAACAGCCGGTTACTCGCTGACATCGAGCCCGCTTCGCTCACGCGAGCCCCCGCACACACCCGGCGGGCGGCGACGTCGGCACCCGCAAGCGCTACGGCTTGCCTGCCCGCAGCGCGAGCCTCGGCCGACGTTACTCGTACGCCTGCACGCGGGCCCTCGCTGCACGCCCGACGAAGGAGCCTCCAGCTCAGCCTGTCCCGAGCTGCAACTGTGTGACATCGGCGGTCGCGCCGAGCTCCATACGCTGGAGGCGACGAACTGCGCGCAGCCGGTACGTTGCATCAGGGTCGCGAACGACGTCAACGGTCACGTAACTCGCGTCCGCCTGCACGATCCTCCTCGCAGCAGCGGCAAGCGCCGCACGGTTATCGCGCTCCCGCGCTGCCTGCAGATGCATGGCGGCGTAAAAGTCGCCGTCGAGCACAAGCGTCAGCGCAGCCTCGCCAGGAAACGCCGTCGCCTCGAACTCCGGAGCCAGCGCGCTGAGCTGATACCACAGCCGCTTCGCCGCTCCCGAGAGCTTGCGCTGCGTACGCCAGTCCAGGACGACCGCACCCGTCATCAGCTGCCGTACCAGCCACGGCGCGATCGTGACCTCCACCGAGTCGTGGCGCAGCCGGCCGAGCGCAGCGGCGTGCTGGTGCTGGTGCCGGGTGCCACGAGCTTCGACCGGCGCCGGCGCCGGGGCAGCGTCCATGCGTAGGAGCTCGACCTCGTCGCGGTAGCGCGTAACGTCGTCGTGATCGACGACCGTCTCGAGGATGTGGACCTTCGAGCGAAGCGTGCGCTCGGTGTCGCCGTCGTTGACGTTGATCGAACGCAGTGTCACGACGACCTGATGTAGATGGTCGATCGCCTCGCGCATGAGCTCGCGATGACGGCCGCTCGGGGACCATCCGCTCCGCGCACGGCCGTACAGGTCGCAGCCGAGCGCGTACCACGTGAAGCGCAGCCGCCCGTCGACGGGCGCGCCCTGCTCGTGCCACTCGTCGATGATCCAGCTCAGGACGTCAAGCTCGGGCTCGGCGAGCGGCGCGCCGTCGGCCTTCGCGATCGCGCCGAACAGATCGCGACGCTGGATGCGCTTGCGCAGCGCCTGTGGCCCCAGCTGCCAGAACGGCTGGATCGCCAAGTCACGATCGATCATGCCCGTACGGCGCTCGGGAAGACTCATCGAGCGCCGACGATAAGCGCCGCACAGGACAGACCGCGAGGCTAGGTACCCCGTCGCGCGAGGCCAGGTACCCCGTCACACACACGTCCACTGCGGTCCGCACACCGCAGCGCGAGCGCAGGTACCCCGTCCTCGAAGAGCCGGCCGCCGTCGACGTGCGAGCGCAGGTACCCCGTCGCGAGCGCAGGTACCCCGTCAAGCGCGAGCGCAGGTACCCCGTCGCGAGCGCAGGTACCCCGTCACGGCCGCGATTCCATCCGCCACGGCTACCACGCTGCGCGTATGCCACTGGACCCGGAGGCCACCACGGCCTGACCCAACGCGCGCCCCAGCGCGGACCCGAAGACACGAAAGACCGGCTGCAACCGGTCTCTCGAGAGGGTCATATCGAGGCGGCGAACCGACTGCCGCGCACACGAATAGCAAGCAAGCAGAGCTTAGCCGAGCAGCGGACGGAATCCCGACACCCGCAGCCCGAGCGACGTCGTAGCGCGCGAGCGCATGCAAGAGCTCTGCCTCCCCCTCCCCCATGCGATCCAGCCGCGTCGCGAGCGCCCGCACCCACGTACGTGCGCGCGTTGACGATCAGCCGCTGCGCATTGTCGTGCCCGTTCGCGGGCGCTGGCGATGCTGCTGGACCCCAACTCCGCGAGCCTCGCGCCGCGCTCCCCCGCGCCGCCGCGTCGCTGGCATCCGTGCGCGAAAGCGCCGCTGCCGCGCGCCGAACCCGGCGTCGTGCTGACGAACGCCGGCGTCAACGTCACGCGCCACGCCAAGGGCATGACGACCGTCGGCGACGACCGCCTCGAGCAGCGCGCGAACATGCTCAGGCGGCTGCTGTGGAAGTGGGGGCACCGCCACCGCTCCGGGCGCTACGCGACGTCGATCTGGCAGATCGTCGAGGCGCTCGCACCCGCCATGGGCTGGGGACCGGTCCCGCCCAAGGGGCACCCCGATCGCCAGCGCTGGCTGCGCGCGCACGCGCGCAACGTCCGTTTCTGGCTTGAGCACCTGCAGGGCGCCGGCATCATCAGCTTCGAGTCCGAGCCCGATAACCGCGGCCAGGACTGGCGCACGATCATCACGCTGCACACGCCGCCCGATCCGCCCGCCGACGAGCTCGCGGCCGCCAAGCGCCGCCACAAGGCCTTCAAGGCGCGCCGGCGCATCCAGGCTCGCCGGCGCCGAGCGCATCCCGAGCGCCGGCGCCGCGGCCGGCTGCTGGAGCTCATCCGCCGCGACTCCGCGCGCCCGCAGGCCGCTACGCGCCGGCGCTTGGCGATCGCGCGCGCCTGCGCGCTCAAAGAGCACCAGGCCGCGACGGTCGCCGCGGCGGCCGCGGCACTCGACCCGTCCCCCCTTCTAACCAAACATAGGGCTCACCGTTTCACGGCTCCTCCTGCGGAGGAGCCCATCCGGAGCGAAAACGTGATTGCGACCTCTCAACTTTGTTGGGACAGGTCAGGCGTGACGCGCGCGCGCGCGCCGGGGCTCGATGACGTTGTGGCCGCGCTCGAAAGTTCGCCGGAAACTGCATCACCGAGAGAGCCCGAGCGAGCCGGGGAGCCCGGCGTTCGCGAGATGCAGGGAGCGCTGCTGTGGCGCATGACGCCCGACGAGCTGCGGGCGCATGTCGCCGAGCTCGAGGCGGCCCGGCGAGCTCGCTACGAGCTTGTCGCTGGCCACGCGCAGCGCCGGGCCCACGAGGTCGCGGTGTCGCCTGCCGATCGGCGCTGGCCGCCGTGGCGGCTGAAAGAGGCGTGGGTCGTCTGGCGCCACGGCGCCGACGTCGCCGGCGAACACGGGCCCGGACAAGCCGGCCCGCTGCAGCCCGCTGACCTCGCGCTGCTCACCGGCGCCGTACGCCGCTACGAAGCGCACGCCTCGCGCCGCGCGCCGGGCTGGCCGGCCGGTGGCTACGCGGCGCTCGAGCAGATCGCCTGCCGCGCCCGCTCCCGGGACGCCCTGCCGGTCATCCTGCACTGGGCGATCGCCGAGCTCGAGCAGCTCAGCGTGCGGATGGGAGCGATCGCGGTCGCCGACGACCCCGACCGCCTCGCCCGGATGATCGCGCGGGCCCGCCGGCGCCGCCAGCCCCCCGCCCCAACGCGCCTGCAGTTCCGCACGACCGAGTCCGCGTGGCCGCCCTGGGCCGCCCTCGACGAGCACGGCACGCCGATCCTCACCGACGACGGCGCCCTGCAGCTGCTCGACGTACTCGGCATGCCGCAGCGCAGCGAGGAGCGCTACCGCACCGTTCTCCGTGACGCCTACCTCGTCGCGGGACTCTGGCCGCCGCCCGAAGCCGACGGCCCGAGCGCCCGCGCCCGCAACGCCGGCGCCTACGACGTCGAGCTCGGCGAGCGGCGCGTGCTGCCCGGCCCCTACCCCCCACCCGCCGGCGCGCGCCCGCCGGCCGACCCCGCCGACATCGAGCTCGCTCGGCTCACGGGCATCGAGCTGCGCACGGCGCGGCGCCTCGACGTCGACGAACGCGACCGGCGCCTCGCCGCCGCGCGGCGCGCCCGCGCCGAGCAGACCCGCGACGAGCAGCACGCGCTCGCGCGCCGGCTCGCCGCGCGGCCACACGACGACGCCGAGCGCGCGCCCCGCCCACCGATGAAATGAAACGAAACGAAACGCTACGCTATGCTACAATGAAACGAAACCCCAGCGGAGGAGACGCCATGCCAGCGCCAGGCGATGTCGACCAGCAGACGACGTGCGGCTTTCCGGGCTGCGACCGGCCCGTCGCGCCGCCGACCGAGGCCGGTGGGCGCCCGCCGCGCTACTGCGACCGCGACGACCACAACGCGCAGACCGCCTTCCGCGCCCGCCGGCGCCGCGGCAGCGACGACGCCGAGGGCCGCGAGGACGGCGGCGAACGCCCGGTCAGCCTCGCCGGGATGACGCTGCGCAGCGTCGCCCAGCGCTTCGCCGAGGACCTCGAGCGCGGACTGGAGGCCCTGCAGGTCCTCACCGCGCCCGAGCAGCTCGAGGCCGAGCTCGCCTCCGTGCGCGCCGACACCCACGCCGAGATCAGCCGCGCAGAGCAGCGCGCCGCGACCGAGCAGCGCGCCCGGATCGAGGCCTCCGAGGCCGCAGAGGACGCACTCGCCGCCACCGAGGAAGCCCGCGCGCGCGCCGACGCCGCCCTCGCCCAGGCCGACAGCGCGCTCGAGCAGGCACGCTCAAGCGCCGAGGACGCCGAGCAGGCCCGACGCGAGCGCGACGACGCCGTCGCCGACATGGAGGCCGCCACGGCACGCGCCGCGGCCGCCGAGCACCGCGCCGAGCAAGCCACGGCCAGCGCCGAGGCAGCAAGCACCCGCGCCGACCACGCGGACGCTCAGCGCGACGAGGCCGCCACGCAGGCCGCGACCGCGGTGCGCGAGCGCGACGACGCCCTGCGAGCACGCCAGGACGCCGAGCGCGCACGCGACGAAGCGCTCGCCGAGGCCACGCGCGCCGCCGAGCGCGCCGTCGCCGCCGAGCGCGCCGGCGCCGCCGACGCAGAACGCGCGAAGGCGGCCGAAACCCGCGCCGAGCGCGCGATCGAGCGCGCCGACGCCGCCGACGATCGCGCACGACAGGAGCGCGCTTCGCTGGACGCCGAGCTCGCACAGCTGCGCCTGCAGCACGAGCAGCGCGTCACCGAGCTCACCGACCGCGCGCAGGCCGCGGAGATCGCGCAGCAGCGCGTCGACGCCGCCCTCGCCGCCCAGGACGAGCTGCGCACACGGCTTGAGACGCAGCTCGAGACGACCGAGCAGCGCCTCGCGGCCGCCGAGAAGGCCCGCGACGCCGCCGTCGCCGCGCTCGAGCAGGCCGCCAAGCGCCCACGCCCCTCGCGCTAGGGGGACCGGTTCCTTCGTCGAGGGCTGACAGTGCGATCAGCCGGCGCCGGCGCTCTCGAGCACCGCCGCCACGGCGAGCACGACCGCGCAGAGCACGACGCACGCGAGCATCACACCGGCGCGAAGTCGGGCGCAGCGGCGCGCATCCAGGTACGCGGCGATCGCGATCGCCGCCGCGAGCAGCTCGAGCGGGTAATGGCCGGGCCCGAGCTCCCACAGACGCCGGCCGTAGGCGCCCAGCGCGACCGCCACGATCACGACGTTGAACGCGACAAGCAGCGCGAGCGCGACGTCGAGCAGCCGCCGCGCCCCCGGGAACCACACGACCGCGGCGGCCGCGGCGAACGCCGGCAGCAGCGAGCGCACGTTGTGTTCCCACAACGTCGGGGCGGAGATCCGCACCGGACGTTGCGGCGTCAAGCCGTACCACGTGCGCACCGCCTCCCCCACCCCCAGCAGCACGACCAGCGCACCCGCCAGCGCCGCCAGGAGACCGGCGAGCAGCGCGACGCGGGCTGTGTCGCGCGCGACGCTCACCGCGCCCGCTCCGCGGCGTGCGGCCGCTCATCGGAGCCGGCCGTGCGGCCCGTCGCCGCAAGAGCGAGCACGACGAGCAGACCAACCACCGCGACGAGCGCCGAGAACCGCATCCGCGTCGCCGCGATCACACCCGCTGCGACCGCGCCGGCGAGCGCCACCCGCCAGCCCGAGCACGCCGCGATCGCCGCGATCGCCGCGCCGGAGGCGGCGAGCAGCAGCACGACGCGCACGCTCCAGCGCCTCGGCCGGCTCCCCCGCGTTCTCCGAAATCGCGTCATGCACGAATCAATCGAAGACGGCGAGCTAAACCCGAACGCAGCGCGCCGGACGAGCGTGCTAGGTTCCCTGCTAGGTAGCTAGGTGGCACGCTGGGGTGGTATGACGCTGGCTATGTCGCTAGGCTGCCTGCCAGGCAGGGGGAAGGATTGACCGGCCGCTCGGCGAAGGGGCAGACGATGACATCGACACGCGCGACTCGAGTACTCGCGATCGCGAATCAGAAGGGCGGCACCGGCAAGAGCACGATCGCGGTCAACGTCGCGGTCGCGGCAGGGGAGAGAGGCCTGCGCGTGTTGCTCGTCGACGTCGACCCGCAGGCCGACGCGACCACCATGCTCGGCGTCGATCCCGCCGAACGCGAGCGCACGTTGTACGACGTCTTCGTCGGCGCGTGCGAGCTGCCCGACGCTGTTGTCGCCGGCGTCGCGCCGAACGTCGATCTCGCCGCCGGCACCGAGCGCATGGCGAGCGTCGAGATGACGCTCGCGGGCCAGATGATGCGCGAGCAGTTCCTGCGCCAGGCGCTCGAGGGCCACATCGCCGACTACGACCTCGTGCTTGTCGACTGCCCGCCGAACCTCGGGCTGCTGACCGTCAACGCGTTCTGCGCGGCACCGGAGGTCATGGTCGTCGTCTCGATGACCGATCGCAACGCCTACAAAGGCGCGATGGCACTGCTGGCCACCGTCAACGCGCTGCGACGAAACCGCGTCGACGTCGCCGTCACCGGCGTCATCCGCAACAACGTCGACCCTCACCGCAGCACGTATCGCCTGCTCAACGAAGCGCTCGTCGACGGCGGGCTGCCGCTGCTCGAGACGCAGATCCCGATGCGCGCCGACTTCCAGAACGCCGTCACGGCCGGCGTGCCGCTGCTGACCTTCAACCCCGATCACGTCGGCTCGCTGGCAATCCGACGCCTCACCGCCGAGCTCGTCGGCGAGAGCGCCGATCGGCGGGCCGCATGATGACCCGCCAACGCCTGACCCTCAGCGACGTCGGCATCAAGAGCCCCTTGGACATCGCCAACGCCGGCGACGCCTCGGCGCCCGCAGCCCCCGCCGACGATCGGTCCGAGCCGGCGCCCGTCAAGCCAAAGCGCGCGCCGCGAGCGAGAGGCGCGGCGCGGCCTGGGCAGCGTTCGAGCACGGGCCGCGAGCCTTCGCCGCGACCGGGCCCGGCCCGGGCGGACGCGCAGCCCTTCTATGGAACTGGTCAACGAGTGCAAACGTCGATCGCGCTGGACGCCGAGCAGGCCGGCCTGCTCGAGGAGCTCGCGCGCGCCGCGCACGTCACCGTCAACGCGCTCGCCATCGCATCGCTGCACGCGGGCCTGCCGACCCGCGGCGACGACGCCCTGAACGCGATCGTCGACGAACGCGTTCGTCGAGTCGGACTCACCCGCGTCGAGCGCAACCTGCGCATCCCGCTGCAGCTGCGCACGCGCATGGACGAGCTTGTCGCGATCGCGCGCCCGCGCGTGCCGCACGTCAACCGCGCAGATCTCGTCAACGCCGCCCTCGTCCGCGGGCTACCGACAGACGCGCAGCAGGCCGCCGAGCTCGTCACCGACTACACGCGGCGCCTGGAGGGCGCCGCCGCGGCCTGAACGCACGCCTGCGCCGCCACGCGGAGCCCGCAGCGGGCGCCGCGCCGGCGGAAACCGCCCGACAACCCCCAGCGAGACAAGCTTTTGACACGTACGTGTCAAAGGCGTCCTGTGAGCGCTGCGTGCGGCGCCCCGGCGTGCTGAAATGCTGCGTCCGCGCTCGCTGCGACGCAGCGCCGGGCCGGAGATCAACGAGAGGCGGGGGCCTCGCAGACCGAAAGGGCAGCCGGGTGTCCGGGTTTAGCGTCCCAACCTCGATTACGACGTATGACCCACGTCGTCGCGTTCCCCATGCCCGCGTGGCTGGCCGAGTACTCCGACCCGACGATCGACGTGATCGTGGCGTCACTCAGCGACGTGGCGCAGCAGCTGTACCTGCGCTATCTCGCCGAGGAGGTGCGCGCGCCGTCGCGCCCCGGCCACCCCGCGGCCAACGCTTTCGACCGGATGGACCTCGCCGTGATGTGCCTCAACCATTGGCGGGCGCGACGATGAGCCCGCGCGATCGCGACTGCGCCGCGCGCGCTCCTCGACTGCTGGCGATCCGCCCCGGCGTCGTCGCGGCCACGAGCGCAGCGGCGCCGTGCAAGAGCGCCGCCGCGACGCTCGAGGCCGTCGACGACGCGCTGTGGGAGCTCGTCCGCGCCAAGGGCTACCGGCGCGACGCCGACCAAGTCAGGGCCGTGTGGATCACGATGGCCAGGCGCCGGCTCATCGACGAGCAGCGCTCGGCCCGCACGCCCGCCGCGCGCCGCAACGACCGTCGGGCCGAACCATGAGCCTGCGCAGCGCGACCGCTCATGCGCGCGATCGCCGACTGCTGGCGATGCGAGACAGCATCATCAAGGCGACCACGGCAACGTTTCCGGGCGCGGGGACCGCCGCGACGTTTGACGCCGTCGACGAGGCGCTCGCGCAGCTCGTCGCGGCCGGCGCGCACCGCCTGCCCTCCGACGAGGCAAAGCGCCTGTGGCTGGAGATCGCCAAGCGCCGGCTCACCGACGAGACTCGCTCCGCCTACGCGCAGCGGCGCAGCGCGCTCGCGCTGGAAGACCACGGCGCCGCGCTCGCCGTCGACCTGGAGGACGACAGCGAGCCCGCCGAGGAACGCGACTGGTTCGGCGTGCGCGAGGTCATCAGCTGCCTGCGCGGCGAGCAGCGCACCTGGGGCGACGCCTGGCATCGCCGCATCCTGCACACCGCCATCGAGCCCAGCGCGCAACCTCGCGGCATCTACGAGGAGCTCGGATGGACCCAGGACCACACCGAGTACGTCGCGCGCCGCGCCCGACAGACGATGGCGGCCTACGTCGCGCGCCGCCACGCCGGCGACGTCTGCGCCGAGCAACAGGAGCTGCTGGACCGCCTCACCGCCGACGGACGCAAGCTGGCGACCCACGAGGAGTACTTCGCGACGACCGTCTTCCACGTCGCGGGCTGCACCGGCTGCTACGTCGAATGGCGGACGCGACGTAGCGCGCTGAGCCGCGCCGGCGCGCTGATCGTCGTGCCCTACGACAGCGTCATCACCGCCGGCCAGGCGATCGCCGCGAAGATCGCCGCGGGCGCCGCCGGCGCCTACGGCATCGCGCAAGGGCTGCTCGCGCGCGTCGGGATCGGCGGCGGCGCCGTAGCCGGCGGCGCCTCGCTGGGCGCGAAGACTGCCGCCGTCTGCGCCGGTCTGGCCTGCCTCGCCGGCGCCGGCGAGCTCAGCGGCACGCTGCCCGCGATCGCGCCGCAGTCGCTGCTCGGAACACCGCAGCAGACGATCCGGATCGCGCCGGCCCGCCCGGCCCGCGCGCCCGTCGCTCGCGCCACCGCCGTCACGCCGCCGCCGCCGGCCGCCGCGCACCGCTCGACGAGGACCTCGCGCACGAGCTCGTCGACGACCCGACGGACCGTGTCCGCGACAAGCACCGCCAAGGTCTCGCCGCCGGCGACACCGCCACCGCCGCCGCCGCCACCACCGCCGCCGCCGGCCGCGGCGGCGACGCCGCGGTTCACGCCCGGCGACCTGCCGCCGGCGTCCTCGACGCAGTCCTCGAGCCCGCCGCCGCCACCGCCGGTAGCTGCCAGCCAACCGACCTGCACACCCGGAGACCTCGTGTGCTGAGCGACCACACCAACACAGATGGGGGAGAGGATGCCTAAGACACTCCGGACGAGGTGCCGCACGGCACTCGTCACCGCTACGCTCGCCGCGAGCTTGGCCACCGGCGCCGCGACGATCGTCGCGACGCCGGCCAGCGCCGCGCTATGGGGACGCACGAGCTGCATGAACCCCGACCAGACCGCCGCCCCGAGCGACGGCTGGACCGCAGGCGCGGTCGGCACGGTGTCGGTCGGCTCGACGAACAACACCAACTGCACGACGACCGTGCCGATGTACGCGGCGCTGAGCACGCAGTCGCCGGCGGCCGCCGGATCCAGCGAGTACCTCGCCTACACACCGCCGCCCGGATCAACCCTCGTGGGCGGATCGCTGCTCGTCGGCTTGGCCGCAAACGGCTACGGATACCGGGCCGCGGCCACCGCCGCGATGTTCACGCCGAGCTATCAGTACGACGCGAGCAATGTGTTCCTGCAATGTGTGCCGCTCGGCCTGGCGTCGTGTCAGAACGGGATCCCGGAGTACTACGGGGTCGTTAACGTGCCGGCCAACAAGGGCGGCAGCTTGTACCTCGGCGCCGGCTGCGCAGGCCAGATCGCGGGCACCTACTGCAGCGCGGGCGGCAGCCGCGGCGTGTGGTCCTCGGTCGCCGTCGCCTGGGCCACCCTGCTGCTCTCGACGAGCTCGCTGCCGACCGCATCGGACTTTCGCGGCAGCATCCTCGACGCGACCGCGCACGGCACCGCCAACCTCGCGTTCACGGCCGCCGACAGCGGGCCCGGCGTCTACAACGTCAACGTCACCGTGGACGGCGTCGCCGTCTACGACGACACCCCGAACACCAACGGCGGCAAGTGCGTCCCGGTCGGCACCGACGAGGGCACGGGCGCGCTGCTGTGGGCCTGGCAGCAGCCCTGCCCGCCATCACAGACCGTCGACATGCTCATCGGAACCACCCTGCTGCGCGACGGCGAGCACGAGCTCAAGGTGACCGTCACCAACCCCGCCGGCGCCACGTCGACCGTGCTGCGGCGCACGATCAAGTCCAACAACCGCACGACCGTATCGGGCAAGCTCACCTCCGACAAGCCCGCACCCGCCGCCGGCTCGAGCGCACCGCCGGCGCCCGTCTACGCCGTCGAGCTCGACCGCCCGACGCAGAGGCTCGTCCGGGGCGTACGGCGCGGCTGGGCGAGCTCGGCGCTCACCCTCTCGGGCACCCTGCGCAGCACCGCCGGCGTCGCCGCGCCCGGCGTGCTCGTCACGCTGTTCGCCCGCAACGCCGGGCGCAGCGCAGCGCAGCCGATCGCCAGGGTCACCACCGACGCGGCGGGACACTGGGTGCTCGCCGCGCCGCGCGGCCCCTCGCGACTGCTCGCGATCGCATACGGCGAGCAACCCGACCCCACAGCCGCGAGCGCGATCAAGATCCGCCAGACCGTCAGGCCCGGCCTCACCTTGCGCGTCCGCGCGCTCGGACGCGGCCGCGTGCGCTTCACCGGGCGGCTGCGGATCAAGCCGCTCGGGACGCCGCGCCCGCTCGTCGTCGTCCAGGCCCGTATCGGACGGCGCTGGCAAGCCGTCGGGCGCGCCGTCCGCGTCAGCCCATCGGGCTCCTACACGCTCATCTACAACGGAGGCCCGTACGCCGCCGGCGGCACGTACGCCTTCCGCGCCGTCGCGCCTTCCACACGGGAGTTCGCTACCGCTACGTCCCCGATCCGAAAGACGCGGGTCCGCTGATGCACACCCCGACACGTCGCACCGTCATGCACGCCGCTCGCGCGGTCCTCCTCGCCGTCCTGATGCTCGCGCTCGGCGCCGGGCCCGCGTCGGCGGCATCGCCGCCGATCACCGCGCAGGCGGCCGCGGCGAACGCTGCGTTCCTCGCATACGCACCCGCGCCGGCCGGCGGCGCCAAGGCGCTGTGCCTCGTCGACACGGGCGTCAGCCCGACACCCGACACCGCGCCGGGACTCGTCTTCGCCGCCGCGCTGGACGGTGGAATCGCCACCGACGTCGACCCGCTGCTGCACGGAACGATCGACGCCGCGGTCGCCGGCGGCGCCGGCGCAGGCGTCCTCGGCGCTTGGCCGCGGCTCAAGATCGTCTCTATCCGTGCGACAGACGCGCCAAGTCCAGGTCAGCTCCCGAGCTTCACGTTCGACGACTATGGGCGTGGTATCGACAAGTGCGCCAAGACGGAGATCCCCGGCGTGTCGATCGCCGCGATCGTGCTGCCCTTGTCGTCGGTCATCCCGCCGACCCCGGATCAGGCACAGAAGTTCGCCGATTCAGTCGGACTCGCCCAAACGAAGGACATCGCGATTCTCGCGGCGGCCGGCAACGACCCCGGCCCCATCCAGCTGCCCGGCAGCCAGCCGGGCATCCTGCCCGTCGGCGCCGGCGACCCGGCCAACGGAATCTGCCCGTTCTCGGCGACGGAGGGCCTGACGTTCTTCTCGCCGGGCTGCTCGATCGATCAGATCAACACCGCCGGCGAGACGTTCTGCTGTGGGAACGGGACGAGCCAGGCTGCCGCGTACGCCGCCGGGGTGCTCGTGGCGCTGCGCTCCTACAAGCCCGAGCTCACCGCGGCGCAGGCCGTGTCGCAGCTGTTGACGACGACGCGCAACGGGCACCTCGACGTCGCCGTCGCGTTCCGCGCTGCGGGCCTGGACGCCGTCGTCGACGCGGGCACGGCGGCGATCCCCAAGGCCCCGCCACCACCGATCCCGGCCGCCGGGCCCGCGGCCGCGGTGCGCCCGGTGCCCCGGCCCAGCGTCAAGCGCGTGACGTGGCGTCGCGGGTTCCTCGACATCCGCCTCAAGTCGATCCCCAAGGGCGCCCGCTTGCACGCGAAGGTGACGTTCGCGCGCCGCAAGCCCTTGTACATCGGCACGCGCCATCTGCGGCTGCGCACGCGCACGCCGGCGCCGCGACGCGTCGTGCTGCGCCAGAGCCGTGACGGCGTGTCGAGCGCTACCGTGACGGTCAGGGTGACTCGCTCTCGTCGATGATCCGCGCTGCCGTCAGAGCCCTCGCGATCACGGCCGCGACCGCGGCCTGCGTCGTCCTGCTGCCCGCAACCGCCGTTGCGGGCAGCTACGTCGTCAGCGCCTGCTCACCTAGCGCATCAGCCGGGTTGTGGGCGCCCGTCAACACCTTCCCCGCCAGCTGGGAAACCGGCAACCTCTGCGGCGGACCGCAGATCGGCCCTGTCGACGGCGCCAACCAAGGCGGCCTGTATTCCCAGGACGTCCTGATGTCGCCGACGAACATGCCCGACGGCAGCTATGCCGGCTGGACGTTCACCGCCCCATCCGGTACCGCCATCTCTGGCATCAGCTACTACCGCACCCTCGCCGCTCACGGCGATAGCGACATGATGGCCGGCCTCATCACGGCCGAGGGGACCGTGCTCGAGCAATGCACGATCGAGATCCCGATAGGAAGCCCGATCGACTGCTCCAAGCCCAACAACCAGGCCCCATCTGTCTTCACGGGCTTGAGCACCAGCCGGCTGTTCCTCGGCGTCAAATGCCGCGTCGTCGTCTTTCCTAGCAGCGGTGGCTGTGCCGCGGGAGGAACGATCCATCACGCCAGGGCGGTGCTGTACTCGGCGCGCGTGACGCTCACGGAGAGCTCGGCGCCAACCGTCGCCGGCGTCGCCGGCCCGTTGTGGAGCACGGGGATCGTGTCCGGTGTCGTGGCCGTGACGTTCACCGCGAGCGACGCGACCGGCATCCAGGAGCAGCTCGTCCGCAGCGACAGCGGCGCCACGCTCATCTCGGTGCCGCAGCCGTGCGACTTCACGCTCGCGCAGCCCTGTCCGCAGCAGCCGGCGGGATCGCTGAGCGTCGATACGCGCCGCGTCTCCGACGGGCCGCACACGTTCTCGCTCGTGGCCACGGACGCGGCCGGCAACAGCCAGGTCGTGACGTCACCGACCGTCGTCGTCGACAACAACGGGCCGCCGCCGCCCGTCTCGTTCACCGCCACGCCGAAAGGCGGCGGGTCCAACGTCATCGCGCTCGCGTGGCGCAACCCGACCGGCGCGCCGGCGCCGATCACGGCCGCGCAGATGCAGCTGTGCGAAACCGCGTGCCCGGCCGCGGTGACGGTCGGCTCGACCGGGGCGGCGCAGATCACCGCGCCCGGCCCGGGCTTGTACACCGTGCGGTTGTGGTTGCTGGACGCGCAGGGCAAGGGCGGCTCGCACAACGCTGCGCTGGCGACGATCACCGTCCCGGCCGCGGGCGCCGGCTCAAGCTCCAAGCGCACGAAGATCACCGCCGTCCTGCGAGGTCGTCGGCTGCGCGTCAGCGGGTCGATCGCGCGCAGCGGCAGGGTTCGGGTCAGCTGGCGATCGAAGGTCGGCAAGCGCACCGTCGGCGCCGGCTCGCGGATGGTCACGATCCGCGCGAACAAGCTGACCGCGACGTTCGCGCTCAGTGCTCGAGCACGCAGAGGCACGACCCGGATCGCCGTGCGCGCGGGCACGAGGATCGTCGCTCAGGCCCGCGCCCGCCGCGCCTGACCGCACCCGCCGCGCACGCCCCTGCGGGAGCGCCCGCATGCACCCCCGCGTCGTGTCGTGCCGATCGTCTCTTCGTGAGCACGTTTCGGGGTTAGCGCCGCGACTTCGATTGAAGGGGTAGATGCGCGATGAGGACTTCTTCACCGACGTGCCGCACACGCCGCCCGCGGCTCCTGCCGAACCGCCGCAGGACGCTCCGGACGCCGGTGCGCAGGACGCGCCCACCGTCACGCTTCACGCCCCGCAGCCGGCCGCCGTCGCGCCTGGGCCGCGGCGGCTGACGGCGCCCGCGCCGGCGCGCCCGCGTACTCCTCGAGCCGCCGGGCGGTCTACGCGCACGCCTCGGCTGGCACTGCCCCGGCCCGGTCGGCGTGGCCAGGCGATCGCCGGCGTGGCCGCGGTCGTCCTCGTCGCCCTGATCGCCGGTGTTCTCGCGACGCCTCGAGCAGGGCAGCCTGCGCGCAAGCCGACGGCCGCGTCGACGACACCCGCGCCGACCCGGGCCGGCGCAGCGCCACTGGCGCCGCGCGCGGCGCGCGCCAACGCTCCTCGAGCACGCCGGCCCGGGGCCCGAGCTCACCGTCGCCGCACAGCGCGTCGACACGCGCGGCCGGTGCGCCCGAAAGCCCCGACGCCGCCACCCACTCACCCGCAGGCCACCGAGCTCCGTGCGCCTGCAGCAGCGCCGCCGGCGGCGCCCCCTCCGCCGCCGGCGGCGCCCCGCCGCCCGCCGCAGCCCACGTTCACGCCCGGCGATCTGCCGCCCGCCCGATGACCTCGACACCCGCCACCCGACAAGGAGGACCACGTTGTCCGAGCACCTCGCAGGCCACGCCAAGACCGCCGCTCTCGCCGCCGTCCTCGCGCTCTCGAACCTCACCCTCGGCGCCCTGTCCACCGCGGCCGGACCGCCTGGCGGAACGAACGGGTTCGCCGGCGTCGTGACGTTCGGCAACAACATCGCGACCTATCTCATCTACCTCGCGATCCCGGCCGGCACGATCGGCTTCATCGTCGGCGGCCTGATGCTCGCCGGCGGCAGCGCCGACGGCCCGAAATGGCTCACCCGCACCGGAATCGGTGTCGGCCTCATCCTGTTGTCCAAGGGCGTCATGGCGTGACGCTCCCGCAGCTCCGAGCGTCCCGGCGCCTCGCGCCGCTTCCACCGATCGAGCCGGCCGCAACGCCGACACTGTCGCATCGCGCCCGAGCGCTCGTCGTGCTCGAGCAGCCCGCGCACACCGCGCTCGTCTGCGCGCTCGCGCTCGCCGTGCTCGGCTCACTCGCCGCACCGGACCCCGCCGCGGCGTTCTCGCTGAACCCCGCCGACTGGGCGGTCGACGGGTTCAAGGCGATCATCAAGTGGATCTTCGGCGACGTTTCGACGCTCGCCGAGCACCTCGTGCAGTTCCTGCTCGGGATCCCGCTGCTCGCCGACCCCGGCGAGTTCCCCAGGCTCAACCAATACCGCGACTACGTCGTGGCCGGCGCCTGGGGGATCCTCAGCCTCAGCTTCGTCGTCTCCAGCCTGCGCTACTGGCTGCAGCTCCTACTCCGGCTCGGGCGCCTGGGAGGCGCTGATGGGCTTCGCGAGGACCGCCGGCGCGATCGTGGTGCTCCTGCTGTTCCCGCCGATGTTCGACCAGCTCATCCGCCTGGTCAACGAGTTCACCGCGGCGCTGATCGGCAACCCGATCGTCGGCGGCTCGCTCGGCCAGAGCATCACCACCACGCTGAGCGCGGCGCTGACCCCCGACGGTGGGATCGCGATGCTCGTCGGGATCGCGTCGCTGGTCATCGCGATCATCCTCGTCGTCGTCAAGGTCATCGTCACCGCGCTCCTGGCGGTGCTGTTCGTGCTCTTCGCCTTGGCGGTCGCGGTGTGGCCGATCGAGGAGCTGCAGCTGGGCGCTGCGCAACGCCATCCAGGCGATCCTCGCGCTGCTGATGTTCCCCGTCATCTGGGCCGTCTGCTTCGGCACGTTCGCCGTGCTGAGCGCCGACACGCTGTTTGGCAGCGGCGGCTCGCTGGTCAACAGCATCCTCGGCCCGCTGTTCACGCTCGCCGCGCTGATCGTGGCGTTTCGCCTGCCGTTCGTCGTCCTGCGCCAGGCCACCAACGCCGGCCTCGCGCCGAGCCTCACCAAGGGCCTGCAGACCAGCTACTACGCCCGGGCGATGCTGCGATGAGCACGCCCGTTCACCCGACCTCAGCGCCGGCGCATCGACGTCAGGAGACCTACAAGCACCTCGACGACCCGCTGCGCCCCGGCGGCCTGACACTCGGCCAATGGGCCACATTCGTCGGGTCCGCCGTCGCGGCGATCGTCTTCGGGCTGTACGTCTCGCCGCTGCCCGCGGGCCCGACCATCAGCCTGTCGCTCTTCGTCGCCGGGCTGCCGGCCGCGCTGTCTTACGCCGCCGGCGGCTTTGACCTGTCGATCAGCGACACCAGCCGCGCCGTGTGGCGCTGGGCGCGCGGCGAGAAGCACTACGTGCCCGGCCCCGGCGTCATCGCCGGCGCCTACGTCGTCCTAGCGCCCGTCGACGACGCGCGCACGCGCGGCCACGAGGACGCCTCGAGTCCGCGACGTCGACTGGAGGGCGCATGGGACAGCTGAACCGGCGCACGACGGCCGCCGAGCCGGCGCAGAGCGGCGAGCTGCTGGACGTCGTCGCGTTGGACCGAAACGGGGTGCTCGTCACGACCGACGGCGCGCTCGTGCGCGTCGTCGAGGTCACGCCGCGCAACCCGCGCGTGATGGGCGTCGACGCGCAAGAGCGCGTCGCCGAGGGCCTCGCGACGATGGTCGGCCGGCTGCGCGTCGGTGAGAGCCTGCAGTTCTACGTCGACGCGACCCCCGTCCTGCTCGACGACGTCGTCGCCGGCCAGCGCGAGGAGATCCATCGCGCGCTCGCGCACCACCCACCCGAGCACGCCGCGGCGCTCGGGCGCCTCGCCGACGCACACGAAGCGTCACTGCACGAGCACGCCTCCCGCCAAGCCGCCGTGCGCTTTCGCACCTACGTCGTCGTGCCCTACGTCCCCGCCGCGTCCGCGCGGCGGGTGGACTGGAACGCGCTGCGTCCCGGCCGTCGAAGCACGCTGCCGCGGGCGCCGCTGACGCGCGCGCTTGCCGACCACGAGCGCGTCGTGCGCGAGTCGCTCGTGCATACCGAGACGATCGTCGCCGACCTCGAGGCGCTCGACCTCGCCGCGCAGCCGCTCGCCGGCCCCGAGGTCGCCGAGCTGCTGTACCGGCGCTTCAACCCGTCGACCGTCGCGGCCGGGCACGTCGGGCGCCTGGTCGTCGTCGGCGAGCTCGACGCGCTCGCCGACGCCCGCGCCGCCGTCGCCGCCGCCGTCGAGCTGCGCGAGCAGATCGCCGCGTCACCGATCGACTTTGACGACAGTCGCTTCGTCGGCGTCGAGTCCGACCTCGAGCGCGTGCACTACGTCTCCTCGATCCCCGACATCACCGAGTTCGGCTGGCTGCTGCGGCGCGATGGAGATCGACCGCCCGTTCGCGCTCAGCGTGCACGTCCACGCCTTGGATCGCCGCAAGGAGCGCAGCAAGGCGCGCGGCCGGCGCAAGCGCATGCACGCGTTCATCGCCCGCGCCGAGCAGGACCGCCGCGTCCCCGACGACGACATGATCGCTCAGCACCGACGAGACCGCGCGCGCTGCTGGACGAGCTGCGCGGCCGCGACCGCGCATCGATCCACGAGGTCTCGATCTATCAGACTGTCCGCGAACCAGGGCCGTTGGCGGACCCCGTCGCGCTCGTCGAGGCGTCCGAGCGTGCCGTCGCCGCGATCCGTGACGCCGGCGACGCCGACGCGCGCTACGGCGGCTGGATGCAGCGCGACCTGTGGCTGTCGACGCTGCCGTTGGGGCGCGACGTCGCACGGCGCACGAAGCGCTACGTGTCCAAGAACGTCGGCGACACGATCCCGCTTGGTCGGCCCGAGCTGCGGCAGCCCGACCGGAATCCCGTTCTTCTTCGCCGAGGGCGTCCGCACGCTTGAGTACTTCAACCCGTGGGACCGCGCGTTTCTGAACGGGCTCATGGTCATCAACGGCCTCCAGGGGTCCGGCAAGACGATGGCCGGGATCCTCACCGCCGCACGGCTGCTCGCGTACGGCGTCAATGTCACCGTCCTCGATCGCTCCGGACACTGGGAGCTGCTCACCCGCCTGGTGCCCGGCGCGGCGCACCTGTCGACTCGGCGCCGGCTCAAGCGACGCCACGATCAACCCTTGGGACGTGCCGGACCTGCGCCCGCGTGCGCCCGGAGAAGATCTCCTACCTGCGCGACCTGCACGAGCTGCTTGATCGGCGAGCATCACGCGGGCTCTGATCGCTACGAGATCAGCGAGCGCGAGCGCAGCCTGCTCAGCGAAGCGATCCGCGGCGTCTACAACGCTCGCGCACGCGCCCGCGACCCGCGGATGGCGCTCGAGCGCGACCTGCTCGCCGAGCTGCGCCGCGAGCACGCGGCCGAGCGCGCCGACGCCGGCGGCCGCGAAACCGAGCGCTCCGCGACGCTCGCGAGCCTCGCCGACCGCCTCACGCGCTACGTCGGCGACGGCGAAGACGCCTGGATCGCCGACCGCCCGACGACGGTGCCCGCCGACGCGCAGATGGTCGTCTACGACAGCCGGCCGGCACGCAACCAGCTCGTGCCGGCGATGTTCATCGCGCTCGAGCGGACCGTCGCGGCCGTCGAGGAGCGCCGCGCGCTGCGACTGGAGCGCGGCGGCCCGCAGCTGCTGCTTCAAGGCGACGCCCTGTTCTCGGATGAGACGTGGAAGCTCATGGAGCGCCGCGCGACGGGCGCGTACTTCACCGACCTCGCCCGACGGTCGCGGCACCTCGGGTTGTTCATGCTCGCGATCACGCAGCACCTCGCCGACCTCGACAACGAGTACGGCCGCCCGCTGCTGCGCTCGGCGACGATGAAGCTCTTCTTCCAGCAGTCGATCGACGAGCTGCGCTACCTGCAAGACGCGCTCGGGCTCTCGGACAACGAGGTGCGGCTCATCAGCCGCCTGAAGACCTCCAAGGGCAGCTACAGCCGGGCGTACTGGATCAACGGGCCGCGGGGGAGAGGGGAGGTGTCGCTGCGCGTCTCGGGTCTCGAGTACTGGCTGGCGACCAGCGAGCCGGGCCGCGACGTCCCGCTGCGCGCCGCCGCGCTGGCCCGCCATGGCGACGACACGTGGGCCGCGCTGCACGAGCTCGCGAACACACCGGGCATCCGATGAGCCGCCGGCCGCCTCGCAGCGCTCGCCTGGCGCTCGCGCTCCTCGCCGTCGCCGCCGCCACGGCCGCGGGCTGCGGGGAGGCCTACGAGCGCGGCGACGCCGGCGTCTTCACGCTCCCTCCGCGGGCCACGACCGTCCCGGCGCCGGTGCCTGGGCCGGCGCCCGCGGCTGTCGCGGCCGGGTCGCAGCGGACCGACGCGTCCGGGACGGAGTCCGCCGAAGCGCCGCCGGCGACCGCGGTGCAGCGACGCGCAGCCGCCGCAGCGTCGCGTGCCGCGCGCGTGTTCCTGCGCGGCTACCTGCCCTACAGCTACGGCAAGGCGCCCGCGGCCGCGATCGACGCCGTCGGCGGCGCGCTGCGCGCCGAGCTCGCCAGCCGCCCGCCGCGCGTCCCCGCCGAGCTCGCGCGACGCGCACGGCCGCGGCTTGCGCGCCTGCAGCTCTCAAGCGCCGGCGCGCGCGCGGTGTACCTGCTCGCGCACATCGATGACGGCGCCGCCGCGTATGTCGCGCTGCTCACCGTCCGGCGCGCGGGTGCGCGCTGGCTCGTCACCGGGGTGCAGTGATGCCCGCTCCCGCCGCGGCGCTCGGTGCCGGCAAGCTCGCCGCCGGCACGCTGGGCAACCGCCGCACGCTCCTGTGGCTGCTGCTCGTCGTGTTCGGGATCCCGCTCGGCTTCATCGCCGTCCTCGCGGCGATGATCGGCGGCCTGTCGGCCACGCTCACGGCCCCCGGCGCCGGCATCACCTACGAGCCCTCGGCGTACGCGCTGAGCGACATCCCGGCCGCGTACCTCGTCAGCTACCAGGCGGCCGGCAGCCAGTACGGCGTCGGCTGGGAGTACCTCGCCGCGATCGGCAAGATCGAGTCCGACCAGGGCCGCGGCAGCGCCGCCGGGATCCGCTCCGGGGTGAACTTCGCCGGCTGCTGCGCCGGCCCGATGCAGTTCTCCATCATCGGCAGCGGCGGTGGCACGTGGGGCACGTACGGCGTCGACGGCGACGACGACGGGCGCCGCGACGTCTATGACCCCGACGACGCCATCCCCGGCGCCGCCAACTACCTCAAGGCGAGTGGCGCACCCGCGGACTGGGACCGCGCGCTGTTTGCCTACAACCACGCCGCCTGGTACGTCGCCGACGTCAAGGCCCTCGCCGAGCGCTACCGCGGCGACCCCGTGGGCATCGGCGGCATCCCCGCCGGCTCCGGCGAGTCGCAGACGCTGCCGATCGGCGTGAGCTGGCTGCTCGCGGTCCCCGGCACCGGCGCCGTCTGCGACCGCCGCATCGTCCCCGACGTCGAGCTGCTGCTCGAGCGCTACAAGATGGCGCTCGGCGACTGCTACTCGGCAGGCGGCCCGCACAAGGCCCTCGGCGAGCACCCGATCGGCCTCGCGACCGACCTCGTGCCCGGCCGCGGCGGCAGCTGGGACCTGCTCGCCAAAGCCGCCCGCGACTTCGGCTGGCGCGAGAGCTGCGGCTCGACCGGCTGCGCCGGCCAGCTCCCCGCACCGTTTCGCTTCATCGGCTGGAACGGCTACCCCGGCCACGGCGACCCCGCGCACGTCGGCGCCAAGGCGCACCTGCACTTCTCCTGGCAGCACACACCGACGCTGCCCGGCACCCCGGCCGCGCGCGTGCAGACCCTGCTGCCCGCCGCCGCTCCGGCACCCTCCCGACCCGAGAGGCGAGACGATGCCCGCCGCGACCGACCCTGACCTCCGCGTCCCGGCGTCCGCAGCGGCGCTCGGCGAGGAGCCCGCGACGCCGCTCGAGCACGGCGGGCCCGCCGGCGACGAGCCTGCTCGCGACGAGCGCGGCCTGGCCTTCGACGCGCTCGACGGGCCGATCGTCGCCGTCTGCGGCCTGCACGGCGGCGCCGGCGCGAGCACGCTCGCGCACCTGCTGGCGGCCGGCGCCGCGGCCGGCAGCCGCGCACCCGTGCTGCTGTGTGAATCCGACGATGTCGCCGGCGACATCGCCCGCCTCACCGGCGTCACGTCCCCGCTGTCGCTGGCAGAGCTCGCCGCCGCGTACGCCGCCGGCCGGCCGCCCGCCGGCGGGTCGCTCGCGCGCGCCGGCGCGCTGCGCGTCATCGCCGGTACGCCCCGGCTGCCCGCCGACGCGCCCGCCGGCGCGATCGCCGACGTCGTGCGCGCCGCCGCCGCGCGACACGGCCTGACCGTCCTGGACGCCGGCACGCTGCGCGCCCCGGGCAGCCGCGAGCTGCTGCAGGTGGCCACGCACATCGTCTGGACGACGATCGCGCGCCCCGGCGCCGCGGCCGCTGCGCGGGCGCTGCTGCACAGCGACCTCGTGCCCGCCCTCGCGGGCACCGCGACGCTCGCGGTGCGCGGTGCGCGGCGCGGCCGCGTCCCGGCCGTCCGCGACGCCGCGCGCGAGCTGCGCGAGCTCGCCGAGCGCCACTGCGACCGCATGGTCTTCGTCGCCGAGCACGACGGTGACAGCGCCGACCTCGACGACCGTCGCGTGCTGCGCACGCTGACCGAGCTCGCGGGCGCCCTGCGGCGACCCGCGCCGGAGCGGCCGCGATGAGCGCCGCCGGCGCGTCCGCGCGCACCCCGGCGCAGCAGCAGGAGTTCGCGCTGCTCGTGCTGATCGGCAGCGTCGTCGCGATCGCCGCGGTCGCGACGATCGCGCCGTGGGTGCTCGCCGTCGCCGCCGGGTGGCTACACAGCGGCCGCCTCCCGGAGCTCTCGCTCGCCGACGCGCTGCACGCCGCCATCTCCGGTGAGCTGTGGTCCTCCGATCCCGCCGCCGCGTACCCCGCCGACACCGCGCGGCTGCTGCCCGGCGCGTGGGGCTACTGGAGCAGCGCCGGCCTGCTCCTCGTCACAGTGGCCGCGACAGTCGTCGCCGTCGCCCGGGAGATCGACGCCCGGATGGGCCGCACGATCGCCGACCGCCGCTGGTGGCACCTCTTCCTCGGCCGAAAGCCCCGGGCCTTCGGGCGCTACCAGACCGTCAAGGCGCTCGTCGTCGACGCGCCGAGCGCCGACCGCGTGATCGTCGGGACGATCGCCAAGCCCGCCGCGCTGATCGCGATCGAGGACCAGGTACAGATCTGCGCGATCGCCGCGCCACGCTCCGGCAAGACGTCGGCGCTCGTCGCGCCCGCCGTGCTCGAGCACGCCGGCCCCGTCGTGACGACGTCGACGAAGACCGACGTCGTCGCGGCGACGCTCGAGCGCCGCGCACGGATCGGCGAGGCGCTCGTGTGGGATCCCTTCGGCCCGGACACCTGCAGCTGGGATCTGCTGCAGGGCTGCGAGGACTGGGGCCACGCGCTGCTCGTCGCGCGCTGGCTCGTCGCTGCGATGCAGCTCGGCACGAGTCCTCGAGCCAGTACTTCGACGAGGCCGCCCAGGAGCTGGCCGCGCCGCTGTTGCATGCCGCTGCGCTCGGCAGCGAGCACACGATGCTCGACGTCTACGGCTGGGTGCGCGACACGAAGCTCACGATCCCCAAGCGCATTCTCACGAGCGTCTCAAACGACGACGCGCTCGCGCGGCTGGACTCGATCTACCGCCTGAACCCCCGTCAGCGCGACGGCATCACCGGCACCATGCAGGTGCAGCTGAAGGCCTACGGGCACCCCGCCGCCGCCCGCACCGCTCGCCGTGGCGCCGCGGGCATCACGCCCGACCGGCTGTTTGACGGGGCGCCGAACACCGTCTACCTCGTCGCCGGCCGCGAGCACCAGCGGATGCTCGCCCCGCTCGTCATCACGATGCTCTGCTCGCTGCTGTACGCCGCATCCGAGCGCGAGAACCGCACCGGCCGCCCACTCGCGCCACAGGCGCTGTTCGCGCTCGACGAGACCGCGCAGATCGCGCCGCTGCAGGACCTCCCGCAGATCCTGTCGGTGTCGCTGAGCTCCGGCATCCGCTTCCTGACGGTCTGGCATTCGCTCGCGCAGATCCGCGAGCGCTACGGCCCCGACGGCGCCTCGACGATCCTCGCGCTCTCCCAAGCCAAGGTCTTCCTCGGCTCGATCACCGACGACGGCACCCGCCAAGAGCTCGTGCACCTGCTCGGCCAGCAGCCGCTTGAGCACGACGGCCACACGCACTGGCGCGACACGCTCACCGCCCAGGCCCTGCAGCGCCTGCAAGACGGCCAGGGCCTGCTCGTGCACGGCGAGCTGCCACCGGTCTTCTTCACCCAGCGCCGCTGGTACTCCGACCCCGGCCTGCTGCGGCTGCTCGCGCCGTGAGCGCCCGCCGCCCGCACCGCCTCGCCCGTGCCGCGGCGGCGATCGTCGGAAGCGACGACGCGCTGCGCGCCGCCGTCGGCGCACGCGTCGGCGAGCGCGTCGACGCCGCGGTCATCCTCGACGTCGACGCCGGCGCGCTCGAGGTCCTGCTCCCGCGCCGCCACACCGCGCAGCTGCTGCTCGCCGTCGGCGACGAGCACGTCTGGCTGCTGGACTGCCGCCGGCGCACACTCGCCGAGCGGCCCGGCGCCGTGCGCCACCGCGTGCCGCGCAGCGAGCTGCTCGTCACGTCGCGTCGCCGGCGCCTGGACGTCCACGTCGAGCTCTCCTGGCCGGCCGGCGGACTGTTCATCGCTGCCGGCGCGCGGCGCGGCCCCGCCACCGACCGCGTCATCGGGCTGCTGCTCGCCGACGACCTCGATCGCCATGCCTGACGCTCGTCGACGCCGCTGTAAGCGCGCTGCAGGCGCTGCGGCGTGCGCCGGCGCGGGCCGCCGAAGCGCTCCTCGAGCCTCCGCACGCCCGATCCGGGCCCGCATCGCGCCTCGCGATCGATTTCGACGCGCTGTAGGCGCTCCTAAGCGCCTCGGCGAGCGCACCGCGACCGATCCGTCGGGCGTTCTCACCGTCCTTGGAGGCGCGTGGCGCGCGCGCGTCGCGCGCGGGGCGATCGAGCGCGGCTGCAGCGGGGGCGCGGCTGCGACCCGCCCCCGGGCCGGGGGCGTGGCGAGCGGCTCGGAACGGGATCTCGTCGTCGCCGGCGGGCCCGGCGGGCCCGGGTCCTGCCGGTCGGGGGCGTCGCCGCCGCTGCGGGGCACGGGGACGACAGCGGTCGGCGGTGATGTCGACGGCCTGGCGCTTGCGTCGCCCTCGCTCCACTCACGCTGCAGCCGGGCGCCGACGACAACCTTGTCGCCCGTGGCGAGGTTGCGCGACACCCACTCGCCGAGGCTCGCTGCGGACGGTCACGAGCGATGCAGACGGCGCGGCCGGCCCATTCGCCCGGCGGCGGCCTTGAAGCGCTCGCAGGGGACGATCCGCAGGCTGCAGACGGCCCCGCCCGCGGGCGGGGGTGGCGCGGCCCGGGGGCGCGGGTCAGGTTCCGGCGATCGGGCGGTGTCGACGATCGCACCGCGCATGGCTGGTGCCACCTCCCCGGCTGTCGTCGAGCGCGTCCATCCGTGAGCGACCCCTGCCCGTTCTGCCGCACGCCTGCGGGCAGGTGGACCCAATTCCCGATCGCACCCGGGGGCGCGCACAACAGAGTCCATCGGAATTGGCCGGTCGCAACAGCTCCCTTTGACAAGCCCTTCGGCGCACGGCGTCAGAGCAGGTGTCCACACGGACGAACACGCCCAACGACCACCAGGAAGGAAACGCCGGCCGTCGAGCGGATTCGATCTCAACACCGTCTCGATCTCCGGCAACCTCACCCGCGCCCCCGAGCTGCGCCACACGCCCGGCGGCACGGCCGTCTGCAGCCTGCGGATCGCCCACAACGAGCGCTTCAAGGACGCCTAGGGCGAATGGCAAGCCGAACGCGCCGCCTTCTTCGACGTGACCGTCTGGAGCGGCCTCGGCGAGTGGATCTCGCGCAACCTCGGCAAGGGCGACAAGGTCGTCATCGGCGGCCGGCTGCGCTGGCGCGAGTGGGGCGAGGGCGACGCCAAGCGCCAGGCCGTCGACATCACCGCCGACACGGTCATCCCCGTGCCCCGCAGCGGCGGCGACGCCCCCGACGAGCGATACACGGCCGCCGCCGCGGCCGGCCCGGTCGACGACGAGATCCCGTTCTGAGCCGCTCACCGGCCCGCCCCCGAGTCCCGGGGGCGGGCCGCAGCCGCGCCTTCCGCTGCAGCCGTGCTCGATCGCCCCGCCCGCGACGTGCTCACGGGCGCTGTTGTCACAGACCTACAAGCAACCGGCCTCGAGGCCGACGTCGACGACTCGGAGATCCCCGACGTCTTGTAGCTCGATGACAACAAGCCCGGACACGGGGAAGCGTCGATCGCAACCGCGCTTGGTTATGGGGCGGCTTCGCCGCCGGCGTCTCAACCGTGGCGTCGGTGTCGACGTCGCCGGGCGGGGTGACAGGGTCCGCGGCCGCGACGGCCAGCAGCCAAGCTACGGCGCCGGCTTCGCCGTCGCAGACCCCTACCCAGGAATCGCGACGGATCGTAAGCGCCGGTCTTGCCCCGTCAAGGGCACCGCTTCGCGGCTCGCTTCACTCGGCCCTGACGGGCTGCCCTCAAGCCCCCGTTCCGGGGGTGACGGGTCTGCGCCCGGCGCAGGGGTCGCGGTCAGATTCCGGGGGCGGGGCCTTCCCGGGGGCCACGGAGGTGGTCCCGGGAGGAAGCCCGGCCCGCCGGCCAACCCTGACAGCGGAGGCCGACATGACCGAGCGCACGATCCTCATCGCCGCAGCCGACGACACCATCAGCGTGCACCTCGCCGCGCACCTGGACGCCGACGGACACACCGTCCACCTCGCCGCCAGCGCGGAAGCCACCGTCGCGAAGCTCACGACCCGGGCGATCGATCTCATGGTGCTCGCCGAGCTCGAACTGCCCGCGCAGCACCTCGGCTGCCTGCGCCGCCTGCGCACCGGCCGCCTGCACGTCCGCGTGCACCCCGCGCAACCCGTCGTCACGCTCGGCGCCGCCGACCGCCTCGCACTCCTGCACGCCTACGAAGCCGGATCGGACCACCACCTCGCCAGCGACACCGACTACCTCGTCGTGCGTGCCGTCATCGCGACGATCACCCGCCGCACCGCCGACGAGCAGACCGACCGCCACTTCCACGTCGGCGCGCTGCACATCGACACCGTCGCGCGCACCGTCGACTACGACGGACAGCCCATCCGCCTCAGCGCGCTGCAATACGCGCTGCTGTGCCGCCTGGCCAGCGACCCCAGCCAGGTCTTCACCGGAGTCAAGTCATCCGCAGCATCTGGAACACCGGGCCCGACGGCGCAAGCCGCGCGCTGGACAACCACGCCTGCCACCTGCGCAGGCGCCTGCGCCTTTCGGAGCACCAGGCGCGATCCACAACGTGTGGGGCGTCGGCTACCGCCTCGGCCCCGAGGACTGACCCGATGGCCCCGCGGTCGACACCGACCGGCCCCGGCAGCGGCCCCGCGATCGCGGGGCCGCTGATCGGCGCCCTCGAAGACGCCTGGGCGGCGATCCGCGCGCGCCACCCCGACGTCGCGCCCGCCGTCATCATCACCGGCTCCGGATCGGGCAGCGGACGCCACATGCTGCGCCTCGGCCACTACGCCGCCAGCCGCTGGCAGCCCGGCGCAGACGGCGACGAGCTCGACGAGATCTTCATCGGCGGCGAAGGCCTCGCCCGCGGCGCCGGGCCCGTCCTCGCGACGCTCCTGCACGAACCACGCACGCCGTCGCCCGAGCGCGCGGCATCCAAGACACAAGCCGCCAAGGCCGCTACCACAACCAGCGCTTCAAGCGCCTGGAGAGGAGCTCGGCCTGCAGATCGACAAGCACCCCGCGCTCGGCTGGTCGACCACGACGCTGCCCGCCAGCACCGCCCGCCGGTACGCGACGACGATCCGGCGCCTCGAGCACGCGATCACGATCTACCGCCGCCACGAGCTCGGCGCCGGGGCCCGCCCGGGCAAGTCGCCGGCGCCGCCGTGCGTCTGCGCCTGCGGCCGGCGGTCCGCGTCGCGCCCGGCGTCCTCGCGCTCGGCCCGATCCTCTGCAGCCTCTGCGAACAGCCCTTCGAGCCGCTACCCGGCCCCGATGCGCCGGCGCCCGCCGCTTTGTCGCAACTCTGCACGCCAACCGTCGGCGCCAGACACACCGACCGGCCGCGACGCGCCCGGGGCCTAGAAGCTCCTTGCAGCCATGAAGATCGAAACCATCCTCCTGCACGGCCATCCCGCCGCGCTCGTCTTCGGCGACCAGGCCGTCATCCCGAAACGCTCACCGGCATCGACCGCGCGCTCGTCGGAGCCAAACCCCGCTACGCGCTCGAGATCGCCGCCGGCGAGCGCGCCGGCCCCTACCGCGACAGCGACGCCGAACGTCACGCCCGCCAAGCCCCGAGCTCGCCGGCGCCGCGCTGCCGCGGCGTCGTCGCCGCCCCGGCTGCCCGTAGCGCACCGAACGGCATACGGGGGAGGGGGGCGAACTTCTCGCGCGCTGCCCTATGACAGGTGCATGCCGACCATCACGATCTGCCACCAAGGGCGCGTCGTCGCGCACGCCGGCCGACGTCGCGTCCGCTTCGCCGCGCACATCCACACGCTGCCCGACGGGCACCCCCGAAAACGCTGGGTCAGCTTCATGGCGCTGTACGCCCGCGAGATCCTCACCGGCGCCCTGCCGGGCCCCTACAGCCACGCCGAAGCCGAGCGCTTCGCCGCCGCATGCCTCATCCCGGACGAGATCCTCGAGCGCGCCGAGCTCGACGTCGACCGCGCCGCGGCCGCGCTCGGGCTGCCGGCCGACGCCGTACGCGACGCACGCCGCCGGCCG
Source organism: uncultured bacterium (assembly GCA_963751005.1). Lineage (GTDB taxonomy): Bacteria > Actinomycetota > Acidimicrobiia > Spongiisociales > ZC4RG35 > JANQRA01. Next base: position 1,214,561 of record CAVVSY010000004.1, on the reverse strand, counting down.
GCCGGCCGCTGACCGCCGCCGCTTGACGTCCGCCCAACCGTCCGCGATGGTCAGCGCACGGGGGCCACACGCCGGGGGAGGACCACATGAGCACCATGCGCCTGACGCTGATCGTCGTGCTCGCGAGCCTGCTGGTGCCCGCATCCGCGAGCGCCGCGACGTGCGCGGACTACGACGACCAGGCGCAAGCCCAACGCGCCGCCGACACCCGCGACGCCGACGGCGACGGCATCTACTGCGAGAGCCTCCCGTGCCCATGCCTCAAGCCCGGCACAAGCGCACCCCCGCCAGCGCCTCCGCCGCCACCACCGCCACCGCCCGCGCCGTCCTGCAGCCGGCCCTCGACGGTCCAGCAGCTGCGCTTCAGCTCCGCGAAGTACCCCAACATCAAGCTGCACACCCAGCAGGCGATCGCCAAGGGCTGGCCGCGCGTCATGGTCCTCAACCGCCGCGGCGCCGACGAGCGCCGCGACCGGCTGCTCAAGGACATCCCGACCAAGGCCGGCTTTGACCGCGACGAGTACCCCGCCGCCGTCGGACGCGGCCGCGCCAACGGCAACCAGAAGGGGCTCGTGCGCGGCATCAACCCGATCGGCTGGATGGCCGACGTCGCCTACGTCCCGAGCGCCGAGAACCGCTCACACGGCTCCTCGCTCGGCGCCAAGCTGCACAAGTTCTGCAACGGCGTGCGCTTCCGCTACGTCTTCACGACCTAAGACACGCCAACCTCGCCGAGCAGCGGCCCCGCAGGGCCAGCGTCAACCGCACCAGCCCAAGTCAAGTCTTCCGGCCGCTCACGCTCCGTCAGACAGCACGTCCACCGGCGCCGCGCGCGAGCGAAGCGGGCTCGATGTCAGCACGTAACCCGCCGTTGCGCGCGCCGCGGACCCGCGCGCCTCAGACCACCGGGACGCCGAGCAGCAGCCACGACGACGAGCCCGCCCTCAGAGACGCCGTTTCTGAGCGGCGATCGCTCCGACTCGACTGCAGCGAACGTCGAGCGTGGCCCGCCCGCGAGGCAGCGAGCGGGCGAGCCATGCCGGAGCTAGAGCGCGAGTCCCAGGGCGAGCCCCACCGCGATGGCGGTGAGAATCAGCCCGGCAATCGCGACGTAGAGGCCTAGGAGAGCTAGGCTGTCGTTGTTCGGTGGATTGTTCATTCCTCTGGGTCCTCCTTTCTGGTCCCGTGGGTTGGACTGCTGAGGGCCCGCGTTGCACCGTGGGCCTTCACCAGTTAAGGGCCGGGTCGAGGCGCCTTTGTCGGGCACCGTAGACACCACGCGGACGGATGGCTACGGACGGCCGTCGGAGATTCGGCGTCGTTTGCGCGACGCTCGTCCGGAAGACGTTTTCGTCGTCCGCCGGTGACCGGGTGTACGTCTCCGGCGTCAAGCTTGGCGATGCTTCTGGCCGTCGCCGAGCGTCTGGCGCGGCGCCATTGCACAGGCGGCGAGCCCTCGGTATACGCCGTGAGTGACGACGACCCCAGCTAGGAACGCGCCGACGACGTAGACCGCGAGGCTCCCGAACGTCCGCGCGGCCCAGTCGACTGCCCCGATGGCTCCGGAGATCGTCGCGAGGATCGTGGCAGCACCGAGCAGGACCAGCACGATCGTCGCGACGGTGATGCGCACAGCCCGCCTCACTGCTTCGTCTCCGGCGCGTTCGTCGCGCCGGGCGCGGCGAGCATCCCCGCCTGCTCGCTCGCCGAAGCGGTGCTCGGCGTCGCGAACGCCCCGAGGAGGACGTACTCGTTGACGATCGTCGTACCGAAGCGAGCCTTGTAGTCACGGACCCTTCGGGGGTGGACGTGCAGAAGTTCGGCGTCGCGGAGTTCATCGAGGCCGCGCTGCAACGTGTCGGGGCTGACGCCGTACCACTTGCTCTGCGGCTCGGTCCGTAGCTGGAACCACGGCTTCCGCGTCGACTTGTTGAGCGCGATCAGGAGAACGCTCGTGGCCGCGAGGCCGAGGCGCTTGTGCCAGCCGTCGCGGAAGTACGCGAGCGGGAAGTAGAAGAAGTCGGTCGAGCGGGTGTATGGCTTGCCGCTCCCGTCTTCGACGAGGAGATACGCGCGCACGAGACGGTTGTCTCGCTCGGTGCGTACGAGCCGATGCTCTCTCAACCACGCCCACGCACGAGAGACGCTGCCCTCGCCGCCCCTGCCGGTCTTGTCGAGCGCGCGCGCCCAGGTGCTGGCGGGCAGAGCGGTCTCCCACGGCTCCTTACGCGCGATGCAATGCAGGAGCAGGTAGAGCTGCAGCGTGAAGAGCTGTCGCTCGCGCACGAAGAGATGAAGCGGCCCAGGAGCCAGAGAGCCGCCCCGCTCCTGCACGAAAGCTGAGCGGATGGCAGGTCCTCGGCGCGTCTGGCTGCCTAGCAGGTCATCGCGCGTGGATTCAGGGGTGGCCGGCTCGTCATCGGGTGGCGGTGGAACAAGGAAATTTACGTTGGTCATGGCGTGAATTAGAGCACACTATGCGCGCATCGAACAGCGCAGCACGCCATGCCGCTTGGCGTATTTGACCAGTCACTTATGCGCTTCGAGCGGTGGCGGTATTAGACAGGCGTGCGGGCGCCAGTCAAAGCCCGAGGGAAGGCCGGAGCGAACGCCAGACAACGCCTAGAAGGATGACATGCGCCGCCGGCGGCGGATCGGGTCGACAGGCCTCGCGTCGTCGGCGCGCTCCCGGGCTTACTCGTCTGCGCGTGAACATTTTGGCGCGAGGCCTCGCGGGATCGCCGGCGCCGCTCGCCGGCGGCGTGCCGCTGCAGGACGTTCAGGACGCGCTGGGCATGAGTCAGCCCGAGGACGACACGCGCATACGACCGATCCCGACACCACCTCCGGGCGAGCCGCCGGATGAGCGCGTAGCTCGTTGTGTACGCAAGGCGATGACGTCGTCGCAGGAACCGGACCGATCAGGCTCCGCTCGCGCCGACGACAACTACCTTGATGTGATCGCGAATGTTTGTCGCGTTCGACCACTTGCCGTCGAAGTCGACCCGGATCTCGTAGTACGCCGCGTCGCAGTCGCGCGCAGCCACGACGACGTCGAGGACGTAGCGTCCGGCAGTGAGCATCGCGGTCCGGCCTGCTGGCACCGGCGCGACCTGCAGCTCCGCACGGGCACCGCCGGCGGGATCGTCGGTCGCTGGCCGTTGACCTCCGCCGCCGTCGCTGACCAGAGGCTGTCGGACCGCAATAAGGTCGACGCGGCGCGCGACCCCTGGCGGAATTGTCAGCCGAGTGAGAGGTCGGCCGTCGGCACCGAGCGCGTTGGTCCAGCGGAAGGCGCAGCCCTCCAGCGGCGTCACCGCCACGTTGTCCGCGCGCTTCGCGGTCACGAGGAGCACCTCGACATCGTGCGCTGACCGACGCCCGGACCGGCCTGCCCGGCCGTTCTCCACGCGCACGCGAACCCAGTGCTGCGTGCCGTTCATCACGCCTGCGGCGAAGTCTTGGCCGGTCTCGCTGTCATATGCGAGACGCAGCTTGGGCTCCGATCCCCGCTCGCGGCGCGTGCCGCGAAGCGCGATCCAAACTGCTGTCCCGGCGGCCGCGAAGCCGCCGAACGACGCGGGATAGGTCGTCCAATGTACGTCGGGCATCGTGGCTGTTACCGCTCGCGTCGACCGAGCCCGCTGCGCCGGCGGGCGGCGTCCTCGATCGCGTCCTCGAGGCGATCGTCATGCACGGCCGTGTAGATCGTCGTGGTGCGGATGTCGGCATGGCCAGCGAGCTCGCGGATGACGTCGATCGCCACGCCGGCGTCGGCCAGGTGCGTGCAGAACGTGTGGCGAAGTACGTGTGGCGAGCGGCGGTCCTCTGGTAGCCCGGCGGCGGCGGCGTAGCGCGTGACGATGCGGGTGATGTCGCGCACGGCGAGCGGCGCCGGCGGATAGCCGGTGCGCGGCAGTGAGACGAGCAGCTCGTCGTGCGCGCACGTGGGCCTGGCGCGCACCCACGCCGTCAGCGCATCGAGGGCGGCCTGCTCGAGCGGCACGCGACGCCGGCGGCCGCGTTTGCCGCGGCGCACGGTGACCCACCACGGCGTCGATCCTGCGATCGCGTGGCGCAGCCGCGCGTCCTCGGCGCGCGGATGCTCGTCGACGTCGGCAACCAGCAGCGCGGAGGCCTCGGCGCGGCGCAGGCCGGCGGTGCCGAGTAGGTGCAGCAGGGCGAGATCGCGCTTGCCGGCCGTGGTGCGCAGGTCGGGCATCCGCAGCAGCCGCGCGAACTGCTCCGCGCTGAGCGCTCGAGGCTCGCCGCGCGCGACCTTCGCGCCGCGGACGTTGCGTACGCCGTCGGTGCCGAGCGCCGCGGCGAGCGTACGCAGCGCCGACAGGTGCTTGGCGATCGTCGCCGGCGAGCGGCCGGCGCGCTCGAGCTCGTCGCGGTACGCGCGTACGCGCTCGCCCGTGAAGGCGTCGGCGCCGGCGTCGGGCCCGACGAACGCGCAGAAGGCGCGGTAGACGCCGGCGTAGGTCTGGCGGGTCAGCGGGGCGCCCTGGTCGGCGGCGACGGCGGCGGCCCGGGCGGCGAGCGAGTCGACGTCGACGACGTCGACGTCCGGATGACGATCGACACGTTCGACATCCACAAGCTGAAGCAGAGGGTCGACCATGCCGCACATGCTCCGGGTCGCATCGGACGGCATGTCCCAGAATTGCCTTTCTCGGACGTGTTCGCCTTGCGCGACGGGCGCACGCGCCAGGGACTGCTGTGGCCCGGCGATTGGATGTCAGTGGTTCCGGCGCTTGGATGTCAGCGATCCGGCGATTGGGTGTCACCAGTCGAGTGCAAACAGCTGTCCGGGCTCGAAGGCGCGTGCGAGCTCGTCGGTTGGGGCGAGCATGCCGTGGTCTTCGGTGATCGCGCCGGCCGCGACGAGCTGCATCGCGATCCCGCGCTGGGTGTCGTCGAGCTTGGTCCAGGAGCGGTCGTCGCGACGCCCGCGCAGGACCGCGAGGAGGACCTCGGCGATCGTGTCATTGATCGCCAGCGCCTCGCGATGCACGGCGGCTCGTTGCTCGTCGCTGATGCAGGTCGCGTATGGGGCGAGGCCGAGTTGGTCGCCGGGGCTGAGCGTGATGGTCTGGCCGAGTCGTTGTAGCTCGTGGCGTAGCTGTGCGGCGGCGGCGCGGACGCGCTCGGGAGCCCACGCGAGCGCTGCCGCGATTGTCTGCGTCGAGGTCGGCGTGCCGAGGTCGGCGAGCACCGCGCCGAGCGTTTCGACGTCGCCGGGAGAGCTGCTTCGGCGCTGCGGGACGTGGCTGGTGTCGATGCCGAGCTCGTCGGCGAGCAGCGATGCGGTGTGGTTGTAGATCGGTATGCCGTGGGTTTCTGCGTCCTCGATGACGCTGAGATCGACCGCGGCTCGCCTTGCGAGCTCGCGGCGGGTGAGGCCGAGCTCGAGGCGTCGGCGGCGCAGCGCGTCGGGCCCGAGTCGAGCGTTCATCCGATGCGGGTGACGGTCGCCCACCCGGGCTGGCTGATGAGGGTGTCGCGGCTGCGGTTCAGGCGCAGCCGGGTGTGGCGGATGGCCGCATCAAGGGTTTGCTGGAGCGCGAGGCCGTCGGCGTTGGTTGAGGGGAAGACCGGGCCGCTGCGTCGAGCGTCTTGGAGGAGCACGCGCAGCGTGCTGCGCATCGCGGCGGGGACGCGGTAGTTGGCGATCCGGCCCTCGTGCAGCTGCTCGTGTGTGAGCCGGGCGAGCCATCGTGGTCCCCGGCCCGTGGTCAGGCTCGCGGCGATGGCGGCGGCGGGGCCCGGTTCGACGTAGCTGCGCAGCAGCCGTGCGGCGCTGACGCTCGGTGCGCTGAGGTCGCGGCCGGCGAGTCGCGTGCGCAGCTCGCCGGCGTCGATGCTCGTGTGCAGGCCGGCGAGCAGCAGCTGTGCCTGGGCGCCGCGGACGCGTGCGATCGCGGCCTCGCGGTCGGCGGCGCAGTGCGCGACGGCCGCGAGCAGCTCGTCGACGTCGTGCTGGCGGGGTTGGCGGGTGACGTGACGCAGGTACCAGTCGGCGTGGTCGCGGCCGAGGGTGAAGTTCGCGAACAGCGCCTCGAGGCCGGGTGCTTGGCTGGCGACGGCGAAGAACGCGTAGTCGACGTCGGGAGCGATCGGCGTCGGGGTCTGCTCGGCCAGGCGCGTGGCCCAGCTTGCCTGCGTCGTCGGAGATCCGATCCGGGCGCGAAGCCGGCCGAGCGAGCCGGGTCTGATCGCGAGGTCCTGGCCGGCGTGGTGGTGGCTGTCGGTGAGCTCGGCGGGGTTGGCGAGCAGCCAGAGCGCGACGTCGTGGGGCCCGATCGCCGCGAGCTGACGCCACGTGCTTGCGGCGAGCCTGTCGGCGTCGCGGACGACGAGCGTGGTGATCCGCGATGCGCGCATCCAGAGGTCGGCGCGCGCGAGCAGCGCGACGGGATCGCGCGGTGTTCGCGGCAGATCGAAGCGTTTGCCCATCGCGCGCAGGACGTCGCGCGCAATGCCTTCCCCGCCCCGGCCGGGCGTTGGCGCGACGACGAGCACGTCCTCGCGGCCGCGGGCGCACGCGTGAAGCCACCGGACCATGCGGGCGCTGTCGTCGCCGGCGGCGAGCAGCGGGCGCTCGCGCATCACGCCGCGGCGCGCTGCCCGGTGGCGTGCAGCTCGAGCAGGTCGCGGGCGGCCCGGGCGTTCAGCGGCCCGGTCGCGTGCGCGAGGACGCTGTGCGTGAAGCCGGCCCAGTGACGAAAGATGCCGTGGGCGTAGCGCTCGTCGATGCCGGCGATCACGTCGGCCGGGGTGTCGGCGTAGACGGGGTGATAGCGCGGGATGACCTGCAGCACGGTGGCGAGATCCATCGCGCTGAAGCGGACTTGGCGGTGGATGCGTGAGCGCAGCATCGGCTCGCGCGAGAGGACTTCCCAGCAGCCGTCGCCGCCGACGAGCAGCAGCGCGAAGCGCGTATCCGGGTGGTCGTGCAGATGGCGCAGGTACTCGATGCATTCGCGGTTGAGCCACTGCGCCTCGTCGACGACGATCAGCCGCGACTCGTCAGACAGCGCGTCGATCGAGCTCGTCGGACAGCTCGAAGCGGTTGCGTTGGCGCGGCGGCAGCGTGCCGGTCACCGCGCGCGTGAGGCGCTGCGCGACGTGCAGCATCGTCGGCCGGCTGGGGAACTGCACGTCGACCCGCGCGATCTCAAGCCCGTCGCCGGCGAGCGCGGCCGCGAATGTCTTGCCCGACCCGGCGGGCCCGTAGAGCACGCCCATCGCGTGCAGCTCGACGAGGTCGGCGACGGCCTGCTCGGCGAGCTGCAGCTCGCGCGTCTCGATGACCCGCGCGCCGTGCAGGCCGAGATGATGCGCCGCGCTCACCGGCCGGCCTCATCGTCGCGGGCCTGGTTCGAGCCGGTCGGCGCGGCCGAGCAGCCGCAGCACACCGAGCCCTTGCGTGCCCGCCGGTGGCAGTGGCGGCGGGGCGGTGATCTCGTCGATCTCACCGGCCGCGGTGATCGGCGCGACCCGCAGCCGCGCGGCCCGGCGCGCGCGCTTCGTGCGCTGCATGATCGCCTTCGCGTCGGCCTGGCGGCGCGCGAGCGCCGCGTGCTTCTGGGCGTCCGTCAGGTCGGCCTGGTCGATCGCGGTCGCGAGGAAGCGGTCCTGGTAGTAGACGTCGATGCTGCGCAGATCGTGCGGCATGAACGCGACCTGCACCCGCTCGCCGCCGAGGCCCGACAGCTCGGCCGCGAAGTAGATCGCGGCCACGGTGATGGATGCCGTCCTTGGCGATCACGCGCTCTTGACGGGCCTTGAGCATCCAGCGCGCCTGCTCGACGGAGATGCGCTGCAGCGGCGTGCTGTCGCTCTGCCACGCCTCAAGCGGCGTCAGGCCGCCAAGCGCGCTGTGCGCGCGGCGCGTGTTGTAGCGCTCGACGTAGTCGGCGAACAGCACGCTGAAGTACGCCGAGCGTCAACGGGGCCTCGCCCGACGAGCTCGCCGCGCTTGTCGCGCGGCCCGGCGGTCCAGCCCGGGCAGGCCGCGCAGCAGCTCGTCCTCGAGCGTGCGGTTCAGGCGCTCGATCTTGCCCTTCTGCCACGGCGAGTAGGGCTCACAGCAGACGCTCACGCAGCCCAGCACGCGCGCCGGCCTGCTCGACGGCGTCCGCGCCGAACTCGTGGCCGTGATCCCAGCGCAGGCGAGCCGGCACGCCGCCGAACGGGCGCTCGGGATCCTCGACGACGGCCATCCGCACGGCCGCGAGGACCTCGGCCGCGGTCGGCTGCAGCGACAGCGCCCAGCCCACGATCAGCCGCGAGAACTGATCGACGAACAGCGTCGCCCACGGCCGCTGCGGCTCGTGTCGCGCGTGGCGCGAGGACCTCGATCGACAGCTGCTTGTGATCGCCCTCGTAGCACTCGCCCCGAAACCGCGCCTCGTGACGCAGATAGACCGTCCGCGCGCGCAGCCCGTCGTCGCCGTCGGTGATGTAGTCGCGCTGCGCGAGGCTCAGCTCCCGCGCGATCGCGCGCCGCAGCGTCTCGCATGTCCGGCACGACCGATGCCCTCGGCGACCAGCTGACGATGCACGGCGGCGACGTTGCCGCGCCATGTCACCAGCAGCTCGAACGCGCGATCGGGCAGCTCCCAGCCCGACGGTGACCGCGCGGACGTCGCTCGCCCTGCGCAGCCACCGGTACACCGTCCGTCGGCGACACGCCGGCCGCCGCGGCCGCCTGGCGGACCAGCTCGGCCGACAGCCCGCCGCTGCCCTTCGCGCCGCGCAAGCGCTCGAGCACCGCGTCGCGACGCTGCTCGACATCCGCGCTCCCCGCCATGTCTGCAAGACAGCAGACGACCGGGGTCGCGCGCAACGCTGCAACCCGCGCTGCGCCTTCCGCGACCGGCGCTACGCTCGCCCGACGTGGCCGCGACGACCAGCACCGACGAGCCGCTCAGCCGCGCGTTGCCCGCGCTGATGCGCCAGCGCGGCCTGACCTACCGCGCCTTGGCTGCCCGCACGCGCGAGCACGCCGGCGACGCAGCCGGCGTCACCTCGGGGCACTTGGCGAACCTCGTGTCCGGCCGCAACCGCGCCAGCGCGCCGGTGCTCGAGCTGATCGCCACGGCGCTCGACGTGCGCCCCGAGCACTTCGCCGAGTACCGCCTGGCCGCCCTGCGCCGCTCGCTCGACGAGCGCGCCGTCGGCTTTGACGCCGCGTGCCGACGCTACTCCGAGCTCACCCGCGCAGCGCCCGGCGCGCGTCAGTACTCGACCTTGAGGCGCTCCATCGCCGCCTGGCGATCGGCCTGCGACGGCAGGCTGTAGCGCCGCGTCGTCTCCAACCGTCGGTGCCCCGCGATCTCGGCGACCAGCACGACGTCCGCGCCGTCGCGCACGAGCCGCGTCAGGCACGTGTGACGCAGCGTGTGCGCCGACAGCGCGAGGTCGGCCTCGCGCGCGAGCGCGCGAATCACGAGATCCAACGCCCGTGTCGACAGCCGCGCGCCCTTGCGACTGACAAACAGCGCCCGCTCCGCGCTGCCGTCGAGCTGCTTGCGACGCGCGGCGGTCCAGACGTCCAGGGCGTCGCGAGCCTCTGCGTTCAGCGCGACCTCGCGGTACGCGTCGCCCTTGCCCTCGCGCACGACGACGCGGCCCTTGCGCGCCGACACCGCGATGTCGTCGACGTCCAGCGCGGCGCATTCACCGATCCGCAGGCCCGTGTTGACGAGCAGCACCGCGATCGCGCGGTCACGCGGCGACTTGCAGCGCTCGACGGCGCGCATGAAGCGCTGCAGCTGCTCGGGCGACAGCGCGCGCGGCGCGGCCTGCGCGAGCTCCTCGCGGCGCACGTCCGGGCGGCCGGCGCCGAGGTAGCGGTAGAAGTGATCGATCGCGGCGAGCGCGAGGTTCACCGACGCCGGCTTCGCGCGCCGCACCGTCTTGAGATGGCTCTTGAAGTCGCGGACCGCGTAGTCGCGCGCATGCGCGTCCGTGAGCGGATCCCCACCCTCCCCGGGCCAGCTCGCCAAGAACTCGACGAAGCGGCGTGCGTGGCCGCGGTACGCGCGCCGCGTCGACACCGCGAGCGGCTGGCTCTCAAGCCAGCGCTCGTAGCCGGCGAGCTGCTCGACAGGATCGGTCGAAGGCACCCGTGCTTGTTATCAGAAGCGCGCCGACGGCAGATCGCCGCGGCTACCGACCGCGTTATCGGTAGCCCGGATGCCCGATCGCTTCTGAGAATGAGCATTCTCAGAAGCACCGGCTCCGTTCCTCGTCTCGACCTCAGTGGGATCGCGGAACGGGCGCGAAGCTTGCTCGAAAGTCAGATTTGAGCATTTCGAAGGCGTCCGACGGGTGCGCAACGTCGTGGAAAACCACCTTGCCAGCTGAAAGCCACCTAACCATGACGAGCGACGGCAGCGGCCCCGAGGGGTGGTCGGCAGCCTCGTCGCGGCGACAGAACGCAAGACCGCGACCGATCGGAAAGGTGTGAGAACAGAACGGCGTGAATGTCATTTAGATCACGTTAGAGCGTGGCCAGTGGCCCGTCTATACGTCGATCGGCGTATGCACAGCCGCCGACGACCGTGAGGCGAACCACAGAGCGCTCCTCGCTACTGCCGCCTCGCGCCTAATACTCCTGGGCTTCGCGGCGAGCCGCATCCATCGCTTCCTGCTGCTGCGCGTCCATCGCGTCCTGGAGGTTGAAATCGTCCCCGTCGCCGAACGCCCAGAACTCGCCTTCGGCGTCGCCCTGCTCGCGCAGCATTCGGGACGCCGGGCCCTGCACTCCGATTGTTTTCTCGAGCGTCTCAATCCCCTGCCGAATCGTTCGCCATTTCGCCCGCGTTATTGTGCTCGTCGAGACGAGCACCGAATTCGTGCTCCTCAGTGGCCGGTGTTCTTGCACGGCGGTCCTGGACGATCCAGTTCAGATCGTTCACGGCGTCGTACGCCGACGTGATCAAGCGCCAGTCCAAAGCCGAGTCAATCGCCATGGCAATCTCCGTCTTGTACTCAGACCACGTCGTGGTCGGCAACCCTCGGGGCGCGACCCAATAGCGACGCGACTCGGCCGCGTTCTCGATGAGCGCAACTGCTCCCGCTAGCTCCCCCGTCTCGACCGGGCGAAAGTGGAGCAGTTCCACCCCCTCGCCTCGTTGATGAAGGTCCTCGGCTACGCGTTGGTGGCGTTCGGGATCGTCGAGGTGATCCTCGACGTCCGATTCGGCGCCCTCGACGAGTTCAGCGCCGTCCTCGGCGCCCTGATCTCATATGCCGGCTACGCCATGGCATTCTGGGGAGCCCGTCAGATCGAGATCTGACCAAGACCCGTCTGTTGGGACTTCACCGTTTATCCTCACCGGTGAGGTCCCAATTTGTCGCATGTCCGCGCCCGACGCATTCTCGTCGCCGATGACGCCGAGACGATCACGACGTTGTTGTCAGTCGCCTTCACTGCCGATGGGCACAAGGTCGTGACCGCCGGCGACGGGGTCGCCGCCTACGAGATCGGCTGTGAGCACCGGATCGACCTGGCCATCCTCGACCATCTCATGCCGGGGCTCCTCGGCATCGAGGTCCTCGAGAAGTGGAAGGCGGAGGGGCTCGACTTCCCGGTCATCATGCTGTCGGGCGTGGACGACGAGTCGACTATCGTCGATTGTCTCCGTCTCGGTGCGGTCGATTTCGTGAGAAAGCCCTTCCGGGTCGACGAGCTGAGAGCGCGGGTCGACCGGACCCTCATCCGGTAGATCTCAATGAGCCGTCATCTTCTTCCGATAACTACGGGAGAAAATGACCGGAACCGAGATGCTGCGCTGGGCGCTGGCCATCGTCTTCGCCCTCGATGCCTTGCTGCTCGTCGTCGTCCTCGTGGTCAAGCCGTTGAACCGTACCGGCGCCGGGCCAATCACGAGAAGCGCCGCGGTGCCTATGTCGCGCTCCTGAGCCGACATCTCATCGTCCCCGAGAACAAGGTCCAGATGGGTCGGAAGGTCGCCGACGACCAGGCCTTCCTCGACGCCCTCATCGACATGCGCTCGATCGTCTCCGGGGCCGACGCCGAGACCCTGGGGACCATCGTCGACCGCTACGACATCGCACGGCGGCAGACCAAGCACCTGAAGCGGAGGGCACGGGGCGGCCGCCGATTGCGCTCCGCCGCCGCCCTGGCCGAGCTCGCCGACATGTCGGCGGCGCAGGTGCTGATCGAGCACCTCTCCGACGACGAGCAGGAGGTGAGGATCCAGTGTGCCCGCGGTCTGGGACGACTGCGCTGGACACCGGCGATCCGGACCGATCCTGCAGCGCTTCGAGGTGGAGACGCCATGGGTTCGCTCCCGTTTCGCCGACACGCTCGTCAGCTTCGGCGAGTCCGCAACCTGGCCGCTTCTCGCCTACGTGCGCAGCCACCACCGCCTCCAGGTCACCGGGGTCCCCAGCTGCGGTGCGGACGCTGGGTGCCATCGGGGATCCCCTCGCAGCCGAGCCCCTGCTCTTGATCCTCGAGGACACTGTCGACCCGGAGGTCCAGATCGCCATCGTCGAGACCCTCGGTCAGATCGGGGCGCCCACCGCCTTCGACCTGGTGGAGAAGGCCGCCCACTCCGAAGACTGGCGGCTCCGGGCCAAAGGCGGCCACGGCGCTCGGCCACGCTGGGGGACGCAGTCGGTGGTGCCCACCCTCGCCGTCAGGCTCGAGGACGAGAACTGGTGGGTGCGCCGCAACTCGGCCACGGCCCTAACCCGGTTTCGCGGCGGGGTCGACGTCCTCTATGCCGCGGTGCTGTCGCCGGACCCCTTCGCCCGTGACGCCGCCAGCGAGGCCCTGGGTGAGATCGGTGAGGTCATCGCCGCCCGTGACCGCATCGAGGCCGGGGTCGCCGCGAGGAGGGACTTCGATCTCATCGAGTACGTCTCTGGATCGGTGGTGACTACGGGATGATCGCCGAAATCGTCCGAGTGGATCGGCCTCTTCGTACTCGGTTACTACGTCCTGATGCACTTCTATATCTTGGTCCTCGCCGTCGGGTCGGCTTTCGCTCTGCGGAGGAGTCACAACCTGCAACGGTTTGGACGAGTGCCCGAGATGCTCTCCTCGCGCATGGCGCCACCGGTCTCGATCGTCATCCCCGCGTACAACGAAGGGGCTGGGATCGTCGACTCGATCCGTTCCATGTCGATCGTGGCGTACCCCCGACGTCGAGATCGTGATCACCAATGATGGCTCTAGCGACGACACCCTGGCCAAGCTCATCGAGGCCTTCGACCTCGAGCTGGCCCGAATCCCGTATCGGCCGGACATCCCGACAGCCGCGGTCAAGGCGATCTACCGCGGTAAGGGAGCGGTCGAGATCACCGTCGTGGACAAGGAGAACGGGGGAAAGGCCGATGCCCTCAACGCCGGGATCAACGCCGCCCGCTACCCGTACGTGCTGTGCACCGACGCCGACGTGATCCTCGACGCCAACTGTCTGGTCCGCTCGATGCAGCGGGTGGTCGAGGATCGGGACCGCGTCATCGCCGTTGGTGGGAACATCAGACCCCTGAATGGCAGCCGGGTCGAACTAGGTCACCTGATCGAGTCCCAAGTCCCCCGTGGGATGATCGCAAGGATGCAGATCCTCGAGTATCTGCGAACCTTCATCTCGGCGCGCCCGGCCTGGTCGGCGGTCAACGCCCTCCCCAACGTCTCCGGTGCCTTCGGTGTCTGGAAGAGGACCGCCGTGATGGATGTCGGCGGCTTCAGTGGTGGGCACTTCGGTGAGGACATGGACCTCACCATTCGCCTCCACAAACACCACCTCGAGAACGAGATCCCCTACCGGATCGTCTACGAGCCTTCGGCAGTCATCTGGACCGAGGTCCCCCCGACCCGCCGCGTCCTGCGGAGACAGCGCATCCGGTGGCATCGCGGGCTGATCGAGACGGTCAAGGACTTCCTGCCGATCACATTCAACCCGAGATACGGGCGTCTCGGCACCGTGGTGTGGCCCGGTTACGTCCTCTTCGAGTTCCTGGCGCCGATCGTCGAGATGATCGGTTACGTCGTCGTCCCGTTGGGGCTGCGTCCTCGGCGTCCTCCCTCTCGGGGCCACCGTCATGATGATCGCCGTGGCGTTCGGGGTCGGGATCCTCAACTCACTGCTCGCGATCCTGCTCGACGAGCCCTACGGCTACTCCAACCACGGGAGCGACACCGCCCGTCTGGTGGTGATGGCGCTGGTGGAGCAGTTCGGGTTCCACCAGATGACCGTCCTCTGGCGGGTCCGGGCGATGTTCGGGGGGCGCAGCGTTCGCAGCTGGGGGAACATGGAGCGGAGGGGTGTGGCCAGTCTCGGCGAGGCCTGAGTCTTGGCCCGGCTAGCCCTCGAGCTCCTCGAGGGTCTTGGGCCAGTCGTCTTTGAGAAGACGGGAGAGGGAGCGGTCGGCGAGGAGCTTGCCCTCGGTCTGACAGGTGGCGCAGTAGTTCGTCTCGTTGTCGGAGTAGACGATGTGCTGCACCTTGGAACCGCAACGAGGACACGGCTCGCCGAACTTGCCATGGACCGCCATGTCGTCGCGAAAAGCGGTGACCTTGGTCGGCCAGCCATCGCCCACCTCCGCACGAAGCCGCTCGGTCCAGGTCTCGAGCGACCCGACCACGGCGGCGTGGAGTCTCGTCCACCTCGTCGGGCTGGAGCTGGGAGGTCCGTTTCACCGGTGACAGCCTCGCTTCCCAGAGGATCTCGTCGGAGTAGGCGTTGCCGATGCCGGAGAAGATCCGGGGGTCGGTGAGGGCTCGTTTCAGGGTCCGGTTCTCCTGCTGGAGGGCCGCGGCGAACTCTTCCGGGGTCGCCTCCAGTGGTTCGACCCCGCCCCGGTCGAGTGACTCGACGCCCGACCAGTCACGGGTGAGCCAGATCCCCGCCCGCTTCTTGGTTCCCTGCTCGGTGAGGATGAGCGACCCCTGCGTCGAAGTCGAGGGCGGCCAGACCCACCTTGCGGGGCACGGGCTTGCCGGGCACTTCCCAGCGAAGTCGGCCCGCCACCATCAGATGGATCACCAGGAACAGGTCGCCAGGATCGTCGCCGAACTGGAAGACGATCCGCTTCCCGACCCGGTGCAGCGTCTCGACCCGGCGCCCGACCGGTGAGTCGTAAGGCGGGTCATAGGTGCGGACCACCGATGGGGAGACGACGCGCACTCCCCGGACCACCTCCCCGACGATGCGTCGCTCGAGCGCTTCGATATAGACGACGATGTCGGGCAGTTCCGGCACCTCGGGAACGCTAACCGTCAGTCGGGCTGGCGAAGACTGCCGCTGACCAGCACGGCGATCCCCACGACCAGGCCCCCGGCGATGAACCCATAGGCAGTCAGCTCGCCTGGGTCGGAGCGGGCACCCCTCACGGCGAGCCCGAAGACCACGATCATCCCGACGAGCAGGACGACGGCCACGACGCGGGCCACCCTCGTCCCGATCGACATGACATACGCCACTGCCACCATGAGCACTCCCCCGACGACGAAGGCGATCCAGAACTCGAAGTCGCTGGAACCGGCGTCACCGGCGAACAGCCTCGGGGAAGTCTCCCCGTCCCCGCTGTTGAGGATGGTGCCACCCAGGATTATCGAGCGCGCCGGCGACGGCGAAGCCGATCGCGGCCAGGTTCGACGAGATCTCCTGCCGGCTCGACGAGCTCGTGTCGGCTCTTCGGGGTTGTGACGGGCTGCGATCCGGCGCGCCAAACGTGGGGACGCCGCGCTCACCCCGATCTCCTCCGCCAGGGCGACGTCATCCTCGGTGCGGAGGACGAACTCCTCGCCTTCTGCCTTGATGTTGAACCCATCCTGGAGGGCGCTGATGCCGATGTCGGCGATGCTCCAGTCACCGACGAGCTCGTTGCCCGACACCAGGCGGAGACGTCGATTCTCGGCGACGATCCGGACCGGGACGCCGGGACCTCGGTCCCCCCGCATCCGCACGTTCCCGTCGAGTTCAACCGCCATCGCATGCCCCCAGAGCCTGATCCTGCCGTCGCCGACTCTAGGTCATGACGCGAAAAGGGCCGATCCTCCGATCGGCCCTTTTCGCAACCTCACATCTGTGTGTGAGGTCAGTCCTGCATCTGCTCGAAGGCCTCGGAGAAGGGCTGGGCGGCCTTGCGCCGACCCGACCCGCTCTCCTGACCCTGAGAGGTCCCGGTGTCGTGGCTGGTGTTTCCCGCATCCCCATTGGGACTGCGGTCACCGCCGTTGCCCGAACCTTGCCGACCGCCGCTGCCCGAGCTCCGACTGCCCCGATCCCCGCCGCGATCTCCACCCCGGCTGTCACGGCCGCGTCCACGTCGCTCACCGCGTCGCGTCCACCGCCACCACCACCGGAGGGGGCTTCACTGCTCGGGAAGGGTCGCACCCGGAAGGGCCTCGACGAGTTCGAGGCTCACCTTGCCCCGCTCGATCTCGCGGACCCTGACCTTGAGCACGTCACCGTCGGACAGGTAGTCCTCGACCCGCTCGACCCGCTTGGAGCCGTCGAGACGTGAGATGTGGAGCAATCCGTCCCGTCCCGGGAGGATGTTGACGAAGGCGCCGAACTTGGTGATGTTGACCACCTTGCCCTCGTACTCGGCACCCATCTCGACCTCCGGCGGGAAGGCGATCTGGCGGACCCGCTCCATGGCGCCGGCGAGTGCTTCGCTGTCGTTGGAGGCGATGCGGACGATGCCGACACCATCGGTCTCCTCGATCTCGATCTTGGCCCCGGTGATCTCCTCGAGCTCGCGGATGACCGCACCCTTGGGACCGATGACCTCACCGATCTTGTCCTTGGGGATCTCGATCGATTCGATGCGCGGCGCCCACTGGTTCATCTCGGCACGGGGCTCGGCGATCACCTGGGACATGGCGTCGAGGATGAACAGTCGGGCGTCGCGGGCCTGCGCCCAGCGCCGACTGCAGCACCTCGGAGGGAAGACCTGAGATCTTCGTGTCGAGTTGCAGCGCCGTGATCATGTCGGCGGTCCCGGCCACCTTGAAGTCCATGTCACCGAGGGCGTCCTCGGCGCCGAGGATGTCGGTCAATGTGACGAACTTGTCGCCGTCGTTGATCAGACCCATGGCGATCCCGGCGACCGGTGCGCTGATCGGCACACCGGCGTCCATCAGCGACAGCGACGATCCGCAGACCGACGCCATCGACGACGAGCCGTTGGACGCCAGCACCTCGGACACGAGCCGCAGGGCGTAGGGGAACTCGTCCGAGTTGGGCACCACCGGCAACAGGGCTCTCTCGGCGAGGGCACCATGCCCGATCTCACGACGCTTGGGGCCACGCATGAACCCGGCCTCACCCGTGGAGAACGGGGGGAAGTTGTAGTGGTGCATGTATCGCTTGCCGTCGGCGATGTCGAGGGTGTCGAGCATCTGCTCCATCTTGAGCATGCCGAGGGTGGTGACGTTGAGCACCTGGGTCTCTCCCCGCTGGAACAGGGCCGAGCCGTGGGTGCGCTCGATCACGCCCACCTCGATGCTGAGGGGTCGGATGTCGGCCGCACCGCGGCCATCCAAACGCACCCCTTGGTCGACGACACGCTTGCGGGCCGCCTTCTTGAAGACCGAGCGGAAGGCGTTCTTGGCCTGCTTCAGGGTCTCGACGTCGTCGGCGGCGATGGCGAGCTCGGCCAGGACGGCATCGAGCGCCTCGACTTCGGCGTTCTGACGGTCGTGCTTGCCGGGGATCTCGAGAATCGCGGCGACCCGGTCCGAGGCGAGGGCGTCGACACGGCCGAAGATGTCGTCCGAGTAGTCGACGACGGGCTCCCAGGCGAACTCGGGGACCTCGACCTGGGAAACCAGCTGGTTCTGGAGATCGATCAACGCAGCGATGTACTGCTTCGACTCCTCGAGACCCTGGGCGACGGCTTCCTCGTCCGAGGGACGGTCGCCGGCGGCGACGAGACGGGCTCCCTCGGCGGTCGCTCCTGCCTCGACCATGACGATGTCGATGGTGCCGGCATCATTGCGACGTCCGGCGACGACGATCTCGAACACCGACTCGGCGAGGTCCTCCTCGGTGGGGAACGGGATCCACTCGCCCTTCTTCAGACCGAGCCTGACGCCACCGAGCGGGCCCTCGAAGGGCAGACCGCTGACGGCGAGGGCGGCGGAGGCGCCGTTGAGGGCGACCACGTCGAAGGGGTTCTCCTGGTCGACGGAGAGGGAGGTGACCACGATGTGGGTCTCGTTGCGGTATCCCTTGGTGAACGAGGGACGCAAGGGGCGGTCGATCAGCCGGCAGGTGAGTGTCGCCTGCTCGGAGGGACGGCCCTCACGACGGAAGAACGACCCGGGGATCCTGCCCACCGAGTACATGCGCTCTTCGAAGTCGACGGTGAGGGGGAAGAAATCGACTCCCTCACGGGGTTTGGCGTTGGCGGTGGCGGTCACCAGCATCTCGGTGCCACCGAGCTTGGCGAGTACGGCGCCGTTGGCCTGTGGGGCCATCTTGCCGGTGCTCAGGACGAGCTCTTTGCCGCCGATGTCTCCTCTAACTGAGGTTTCGGGCACTTGTGTGCTCCTTCTTATGAGGAGCTTGACGCCTGTTGGCAGTGGTCGCGTCTCGGGCTCTCGTCCGAGAAGTTCTCGATCCTTCGGATCGAGGCTCAGACCCCGAGACGTGGCCACTGACAACCGGCGAAGCTCAGCTTGTGGGGCGCTGAGGCCCCTCTTTCTTGGCGGGTATGTCCCGCATCGTTCTGCGGGAAACCCGCATACACGTGAGGAGTCGGATTGGCCGCTCCTCACGGAATTCTCTAGCGTCGGAGACCGAGTTTGGCGATGAGACTGCGGTATCGCTCCACGTCTTCGCGACGTAGGTAGTCGAGAAGTCTCCGGCGCTTGCCCGACCATGAGCAGCAGGCCACGACGGCTGTGGTGGTCGTGCTTGTGGTCGCGAAGATGTTCGGTCAGGTGGTTGATCCGCTCGGTGAGCAGAGCCACCTGCACCTCGGGCGAACCGGTGTCGCTGCCGTGGGTGCCGAACTCTTCGACGATCTCGGTGGTTGTCTTCATTGCGCGTAAAACCTGAAGTGGTGTGGGGGAGCGTTGGCAACTGTAACAGCACCGGTGTCCAATCTCATATTCGGGACCGCGACCCCGGCGAGCACTTCCCTGGAGGTGGCGACGTCTTCGGCCATCTGCGCCACGAGTGGCTCGACACCTTCGAATGCGAGCTCGGGTCTGAGGTACTCGACGAACTCGAGTGTGAGCTCGGCCCCGTAGAGATCCCCCTCGAAGTCGATGAGGTAAGCCTCGATCAGCAAGTCTCCTCCCGGCGAAGGTGGGGCGGGTACCGACATTGACCGCAGCGTCGTGTGCCACGCCGGCGACGGTGGCGAAGCACGCGTAGACCCCGTGTGCCGGGGATCACCTTGCGCGGCGGGGGCCGCAGGTTGGCGGTGGGGAACCCGAGCTGCCGTCCCCGCTTGTCTCCGTCGACGACCGTGGCGGTGACCGTGAACCACGAGTCCGAGGAGCGCCGCGGCGGCACTCAGACATCGCCGCTCTCGATCGAGGCCACGGATCCGGCTCGAAGAGACCGGTGCGCCCTCCGCACCGAGATTCCGACCACGTCGAGCTCGAACCCGCACTCCGGGCATGGGCGGAGAGCATCGAAACGTCGCCGGTGCGGTCCTTGCCGAATCTGAAGTCCTCCCCGACCACGAGCGTGACCGATGGCCATCTTGTCCACCAGGACTGCCGAGACGAAGTCGTCCGGAGACTGCTCCTTGATCGCGTTCAGGTCGAGGACGCCGACCATGTCCACGCCGGCGCCGCCGAACAGCCGGACTCGCTCGTCGAGTGTCGGTGAGGAGACGGGGCGGGGTCCCGGGCGGAGCACCTCCACCGGGTGCGGTTCGAACGTGAGCACGGTGCGACGGAGGCCCGGGTCGAGAGCGGCCAGCAGCCGGCGATGCCCCCGGTGCACACCGTCGAGCACCCCGATAGTCAGCGACGTCCTCCCTTCGGGGACGTCCCAGTTCTCCCATCTCCCCTCGAGGAGCGATCATGCCGGCAGGACCACTTCTGGTTGGGCCGCCTCGCCCACCTTCCGATATACGGCGAGGAGCTCGCCGTCGCGGTCGAGCACGCAGAACGGCTCGTCGTCCGGCCCGGCGACGATCGGCCCGGCCACATAGCGCAACCCGTTGCGCACACCGGCTGCAGTCCCCTCGTCGACCGTGACCGCGGGGAGGTCGGACATCGCCTGTGCAGGAGTCAGCAGATAGGCGCTCCCAGTTCTCCATGTCGTCGATGGTCACACCGGCGCTGGCCGCGAAGCGAACCGATCCTGGTCCGACGCAGGGCGGTGAGATGGGCCGACCCGCCGAGCGCCCGGGCCATGTCGTCGGCCAGCGACCTGACATAGGTCCCCTTGCCACAGACGACCCTGAACTCCACCTCGGGATACGGAGGCGGGCCCACTGACAGCACCTCGAGCTCGTGGATCAGCACCGGTCGGGCGTCACGCTCGACCACCTCGCCCGCGCGGGCCAACTCGTAGAGACGGCGCCCCTCGTGCTTGAGGGCGGAGACCATCGGTGGGACCTGGGAGATGGTCCCGATGAAACGGGGGACGATCGCGGCGACGTCGGCCTCGCCCGATGTCCATCGGCTCCCTGGAGAGGACGGCGCCATCGGCATCGAGGGTGTCGGTGGCCACGCCGAAGACGGCAGTGGCGACGTACTCCTTCGCCTGATCCTGGATGTATCTGATCAACCGCGTGACCTTGCCGATGGCGAGGACGAGAGCGCCGGTGGCCATCGGGTCGAGGGTGCCGGCGTGACCGACCTTCTTGGTCCCGGTGGCCTTCTTCACCATCGCCCACCACCTGATTCGAGGTGATCCCGGACGGCTTGTCGACCACGAGGAATCCTCGGGTCACCGGTACTCCTCGACCGCTTCGACGATCTGCTTGCGCACCGCCTCGGCGTCGCCTTCGGTGGTGAACCCGGCGGCGAGACGATGCCCGCCCCCGCCCATCGCCGCGGCGAGTGCCACCGACGTCGGTGTCGCCACGTGAGCGCAGGCTGACCTTGACCCTCCCGTCCGCGTGGCCCTTCACCAGCACGGCAGTGTCGGCTTCCACCGCCAGACGGAGGAGGTCGATGAGGTTCTCGGTGTCGCCCCAGTCGATGCCGCTCGTCTCCAGGTCGTCCTCGGTGACGACTGTCGACACGACGCGGCGATCGGGGTCGAGCTCGGCGCGCTCCATGGCGAGCCCCGCAGCCTTCAGGTACCCGAAAGGCGCCTCCTCGTAGACGTGGCGCCCGATGACGTTCGGCTCGGCGCCGGCGGCGACCAGGGCCGCGGCGATCTCGAGTGTCCGCGAGGTGGTGTTGGCGTATTGGAAACGGCCGGTGTCGGTGATCAGGGCGGTGAGGAGGCATTGCGCCATCTGCCGGGGTGACCTCCCAGTCGAGGATGCCGAGGATCTGGTAGACCAGCTCACCGGTTGCGGCCGCACCGGGATCGACCACGGCGATGTCTCCGAACCCCTCGTTGGTGACGTGGTGGTCGATGACCACCACCGTCCCGGCGGCATGCGGCATTGCCGGCGAGCTCGCCGAGCCGGTCGGCGGAGCCGACGTCGAGGACCACCATCACCTCCGGGGTCTCGGGGACCTCATCGGGTGGGACGCAGCGTGTCCAACGGGAAGAAAGCTCATGCTCGGCGGCAGGGAGGAAGGGCGACCCGAAGCTGGCGACCACCTCCTTGCCGGCCGCCGTGGCGGCGATAGCAAGCCCGAGCATCGAGCCGAGAGCGTCGCCGTCGGGACCGACATGACAGGCCAGCACCAAGTGACTTCGCCCCGCCGATGGCACGCGCGCAGCCCGCTCGATGTTCTCGCTCCCCACGGTCATTCCTCTTCCTCGGCGTGCAGCTCCGCGGAGAATCTCGTCGATCCGCTCTCCCCCGCTGATGCCGGGGTCGATCGCGAACTCGAGCGCCGGTGTGTACTTGATCCGGACCTGCGACCGATGACACGCTGGAGACGCCGGGCGGCGCCATCGAAGCGCTGCCAAAGCACCTTCTCGCCTCTCTGCGTCGAGGACATCGACATAGACCACGGCGGACCTCAGGTTGGGCGCTGTGTCCACACCTGTCACTGACACCATCTCCAGACGTGGAGTCGCTCATGCGCTCGATCTCCTCGGCGAGGACCTCACGCAGTGTCGAGTTGACCCGCAGCATGCGGTCGGTCACGACCGGCTCCCGAAACGTGTTGGTTATGGACTCAGGCGGCGCCATGGACGCAATCCGCCTGCAAGCGGAGCTCGGAGCGCCGCCGACCTTGATTAAACAACACTTCTTCCCAGAAAGGTCTATGTGCGGGCGACCTCGCGGACCGTGTAGACCTCGATGATGTCGCCGTCCTTGATGTCGTTGTAGTCCTCGAAGCCCATGCCGCACTCGAATCCCTGCTGCGACCTCGCGGACGTCGTCCTTGAATCGCTTCAGCGACGAGATGACGCCCTCGTGGATGATGACGCCGTCCCTGAGCAGCCGCGCCTTGGCGCCACGCTGGACGATCACCCTCGACCACGTAGCAGCCGGCGATGGTGCCGGCGCGGGGACCTTGAAGATCGCACGCACCTCGGCCGTGCCGAGCACGACCTCTTCCTGGTCGGGGCGAGCTGGCCCACCAGCAGCTGCTCGATCTCGTCGAGGAGCTCGTAGATGATCCCGTACGTTCGGATCTCGACCCTGCCTGCCTCCGCGGCACGACGCGCCTTGGGCTCGGGCCGGACGTTGAATCCGACGATCACCGCCTCGGTCACCTCGGCCAGCGTGACGTCGTTCTCGTTGATCCCGCCGACGGCGGTGTGGACGATCTGGATCTTCCCGCCTTCGCGCTCGATCTTGACGATCGACTCGCGCAGGGCCTCCAGTGAGCCCTGGGCGTCGGCCTTGACGATGACGTTGAGCGTCGGCATCCTCGGACCGAAGCTGCTCGAGCAGACCCTGGAGACGGTCCCGGGCCGAAGGGGCCACGTTGGCCTCCTGGCGCTCCTCTTCGTGACGCTCGGCTGCGATCGTCCGCGCATCCCGGTCGCTCTCCTGCACCTCGAAGAAGTCGCCGGCAGCCGGGACGTCGTCCCAACCCATGATCTGGACCGGGTCGGACGGTCTGGCGACGTCGACACGCTCCCCCTGCTCGTTCATGAGGGCCCGCACCCGGCCCGGCGACCGGACCGGCGACGAAGGCGTCGCCTGATGTGAGGGTCCCCCGCTGCACGATGACGGTGGCCACCGGGCCCCGGCCCACTTCGAGCTGAGCCTCGACCACGACCCCGGACGCACGGCCTCGGCGTTGGCCCTGTAATCCTCGAGCTGGGCGATCAGGTCGATGATCTCGAGCAGGTCGTCGACACCGTCTCCGTTCAGGGCGGAAACCTCGACCGACGGCACGTCGCCACCGAGCTCCTCGACCACGACTCCGTAGTTGGTCAGCTCGGTCCGCACCCGGAGCGGGTCGGCGCCGGGGAGGTCCACCTTGTTGACCGCGACGATCATCTTGACCCCGGCCGCCTTGGCGTGGGAGATCGCCTCGATGGTCTGGGGCATCACCCCATCGTTGGCGGCCACGACGAGGACGACGATGTCGGTGATGTTGGCGCCCCGGGCACGGAGGGCGGTGAACGCCTCGTGGCCGGGAGTGTCGATGAAGGTGATCATGCGACCGGCGACATCGACCTGATAGGCGCCGATGTGCTGGGTGATCCCACCCTCTTCGTCGGCGACGACCTTCGTCTTGCGAATGGTGTCGAGCAGAGTGGTCTTGCCATGGTCGACGTGGCCCATCACGGTCACGACCGGGGGCCGGGGAATGAGGTCCTTCGGACATCGTCGAACTCGGGGCGATCGGCAACCGGCGGTGGCGGCGCCGGTCTCCTCGACCTCGACGATGTAGCCGAATCCCTCGGCGATCTCGTCGAGAGGCCGGCAGGCATCTCCTGGTTCGCGCCGGCGGGTACGCCACGGCATGAGCAGCGCCTTGACGATCTCACCGGCCGGCTCGCTCGACAGCGTCGGCGAATCGGCCACGCGACGCCCCTGCGGCCACGGTGCCGCGATCTTGATCTCGTCGACGTCGGGGGTCTCCGGGACCGGTTCCGGCTCCGGCTCGGGCTGGTTCTGGAGTTCTGGCTCCGGTTCGGATCGGGTTTCGGCTCCGGCTCAGGCTCGGGCGCGGCTCGGCGGTCTCAGCTCCGACAGGTGCCTCGACCGCGGCGTCCTCGGTGGGAGCCAGGGCGAGTTTGATCAGCGTCGGCGGCTGCATCGTCGATGCCCGACGAGGCAGTCTTGACCTCCGACCCGAGCTCCTGCGCCTGCTCCAGGACCACCTTGGATTCGAGCCCAGCTCGCGGGCGAGCTCGTAGATACGGACCTTACCACTTCAGCGCCCATCACTCCGCTCTCGTGTCACCCCCGGGTCTCGACGACGACCTCGGCATCTCGCCATCCTCGGCAGGCACGGTCTCGACAGCTCGGCGTCCTCCACGGCCTCGGCGGTCTCGGCAGACTCGACGACCGCCTGCGGTCTCGGCCGACTCGGCCTCGGCGGCATCGACTGGTGCCTCGGCTGTCGGCGGACGCGGCTCCGCAGTGATCGCGGTCTCGGGACACCCTCGTGTGTCGGAGCGGATGTCGACCTTGTATCCGGACAGACGGGCGGCCAGCCGGGCATTCTGACCCTCCTTGCCGATCGCAAGCGAGAGCTGGTGCTCGGAGACGATCACGTCGGCGGTCTTGTTCTCCTCGTCGATCCGCACTTCCTTGACCTTGGCCGGGCCCAGCGCCTCGGCGATGAACTGGGCGACGTCGTCACGCCATTGGACGACGTCGACCTTCTCGCCACGCAGCTCGTTGACGACCTGACGGACCCGGGACCCTCGGGCCCCGACGCAGGCGCCCTTGGGGTCGACGTTGGGATCGTGGGAGATCACCGCGATCTTGGTGCGATGACCGGGTTCCCGGGCGATGTCCACGATCTCGATCGGTCCCGTCGGTCAGCTCGGGAACCTCGAGCTCGAGAAGCCGACGCACCAGGTCGGGATGGCTGCGGGTGACGACGATCTGGGCGCCCTTGGTCTCGTTGCGCACCTCGAGGATCAGCGCCTTGACCCGGTTCCCCCGCTCGAGCCGCTCGAAGGGGATCCGCTCGCTCCCGGGGAGGATCGCCTCGGCGTCGCCCAGGTCGAGGATCACCGAGCGATAGTCGACCTGCTGCACGATCCCGGTGATGAGGTCGCCCTCGCGACCCTCGTACATCTCGAAGACCTGCTCCCGCTTCGCCTCGCGCAGCTTGAACTGCATCACCTGCTTGAACGACTGGGCGGCGATGCGCCCGAAGGCCTCGCCTTCCGGGGTGTCCTCCCACTCGTCGATGACGTTGCCGTCCTCATCGAGCTCCTGGGCATAGACGGTGACCTCACCCGAGTCGGGGTCGATGGTGACCCGCGCCTCCTCGGCGGCGCCGGGGCTGCGCTTGTAGGCGGCGACGAGGGCATTGGCGAAGGCGTCGAGGATCGCGTCGACGGCAACACCCCGCTCCCTGGCGAGTACCTCGATGGCCTCCATCATGCTGTCGAGTTGCATCGTTCTCCTTCAGTGACCTGGCTTCGGCGCCTTCTCCCACCGGAACACGGTCTTGGCGCTGACTACTTCGTCGTACGCGACGGTCACCGGGCCGGTAGTCGGCACCCACGGTGAACCCGGAATCGGTGACGTCGATGAGCTCGCCGCGGTGGGTGTGCCTTGGACTCACCCGACGACGGTCTTCACCACGACTTCACGACCCACCGACTTCTCGTAGTGGGTCGGTCGGCGCAGCTTGCGCTCCAGCCCGGGCGAGGTGACCTCGAGCTGGTAGGCGTCCTGCAGATCGGTCTCGTCGTCGAGGAGCCGGGACAGGCCCCGGGAGACCTCGGCGAGCCGGTCGAGGTCGACTTCGTGCCCGTCGACGGTGACGCGGAGCACCCGGCCGCGTGCCGTGGCCGGAGAGCTCGAGATCGTCGAGCTCCAGCCGCTCCGCGGCGAGATAAGGCTCTATGAGGCCCCAGATGTCAGCGACTCTGCGTCAATATCTCGTTGTCTCCACACGAAACAGGTGGGTGCCCAAAGGCGCCCACCTGACCGAAAAGCGTCCTGTTGTAGAAGGGGATTATAGGTCGACGGCCAAGCCAACGACTAAATGCCGAAACGAGCTCTCCTCGATCGCGCCCGGCGAGGGTCGCCACCACTTCTCCCAGCGGGACCTCGGTCTTGATCATCCCGCGGCGCTCGCCGTGACCTCGACGATCCCCTGCTCCACACCCTTGGGCCCGACCGTGACCCGGTAGGGGATGCCGATCAGCTCGGCATCGGCGAACTTGACGCCGGGACGCTCCTCCCGGTCGTCGAGCAGCGCCTCGACGCCGGCCGAGTCGAAGTCGTCATAGAGCTGGTTGGCGACAGCCATCGTGGCGGCGTCGTCGCGTGCGGATCACGGTGACGACGACTTCGTAGGGCGCAACCGAAACCGGCCAGACGATGCCGTTCTCGTCATGCGATGCCTCGACCACCGCCGCGATCCCCCGCTCCACCCCGATCCCGTACGAGCCCATGACTATCGGATGGCTGTCGCCCTCCTCGTCCTGCACGTAGACGTCGAAGACCTCCGAGTACTGGGTGCCGAGCTTGAAGATGTGGCCGATCTCGATGCCCTTCCACATCTCGAGCGCGCCTCCGCAAACCGAGCAAGGCTCACCACTGGTCACCTCACGCAGGTCGGCCCACTGGCTCACCGTGATGTCGCGGGCGATGTCGACCCCGAGATAATGCCAGTCGTCCTCGTTGGCCCCGGTGGTCATGTTCGACCCGGCCCTCCAAGGCGAGGTCGGCGATCACCCGATGGTCGCTCACCCCGACCGCACCGAGGCTCCCCGGGTCGGCGCCGAGCATCTCCCTGATCATCTCCGGCTCGGCCGGGCGGCCCTCCGCGCTGGCCGTGGCGTCGAGGAGCTTCTGCTCCTGGAGACCATGGTCGCCGCGGAGCAGGACGATGATCGGCTCCCCGTCGACGACGTAGACCAGCGACTTGATCTGCCGGGCCGGCGCCGCCACGTCGGGATGGGCGTCGGCGAGGGTATGGATCGTCCGCAGACCCGGGGTGGGGAACCGCTCCAGGTCGCCACTGGGACCGTCGTCGATCTCGTCGAGCGCGACGTCGCCCGCTCGACGTTCGCCCGATAGTCGCAGTTGGAGCAGGTCACGATCCAGTCCTCGCCGGCGTCGCTGCGCTGCATGAACTCGACCGACTCGGTGCCACCCATCGCCCCCGACGACGCCTGGACGTCGACCGCGTCGAGCCCCATGCGGGCGAATATCCGCTTGTAGGCGTGATAGTGCTTGTCGAACCCGGCGTCGAGACCGGGCACGGTCGATGTCGAGGGTGTAGGAGTCCTTCATGGTGAACTCGCGGACCCTGCAGCAAGCCTGACTTGGGACGTGGCTCGTCCCGGAACTTGGTGTGCATCTGGTACCAGATCTGGGGGAGGTCCCGATACGAGAACAGCTCACCGGCGAGCATGGCGAAGATCTCCTCCTCGGTCATGCCCAGCACCAGGGACGAGCCGCGACGGTCGTCGAGCTTGAACAGGTTCTCCCCCATCAGGTCGTACCGGCCCGAACGTCTCCAGATCTCGGCGGGATGCAACGTGGGCAGGACCATCTCCTGGCCCCCGATCGCATTCATCTCCTCCCGGATGATGCCCGCGATCTTGAGGCGGACCCTCTGTCCCAGGGGCAGCATCGTGTAGGAGCCGGCGGCCAGCTGTCGGATGAAGCCCCCGCGCACGAGCAGTCGATGACTGACCGCCTCGGCATCGGCAGGGGCGTCGCGCAGAGTCGGGATGAAGGCCTGGGACCAACGCATGGGTGGGTGGACGGTAGTCAATCGACCCGACCGACCCGGCTACCAGGCCCGACCCGGGTACCTTGACGCCATGCGGACCGTGCTGCGGCTCTTGTCGGTCTCGCTGCTCGTGGTGACTGCGTGTGGCCAGGTGGAGCCAGTGCTCCTGCCGGTGAGCATGCCCGAGTGCATCGCTCAGGGCCCTGACTCGATGCGAGAGGGCAGTGTGAGCGTCAGCCTCACCGTGAACGGCCTCGGCGAGGCTCGTGTCGACCTCCTCGAGCTGACCGGTGGGCACAGCTACGAGGACCTGACCGACGCGGTCGCCGTTCAGGGACAGGTGCCGGATTGGGCGGTCGGCGTCCTCGACCTTGGAGCTGGGGCCAAGTGAGGGTGTCGACGGGGTGTCGGACGAGGTGAGGCTCGACGAGGGCGAGTACGCGATCGTTTGTCTCGACGATGCGGGAGTGCGACTCGCCCGATCGTTGCTCGTGAAGCCGGCCTAGTCCCCGCCGGCGACCTCGGCGACCCTGGCCCGCTTCTCCCCCGACCGGTTGGCGTCGCCCCGGATCTCGATCAGCTGGAGACGTTCGGCGGCGGCGATCTCACCGGCGTTGGCCTCGGCGACGGCGAGCCGGGCCTCCAGCCCCTCCTCCACCAGCTTTCGAGCCTCGTCGAGCAGGGCCTCGACCATCTCCGCCTCGGGGACGACCCGCACCACCTGGCCCTTGATGAACAGGTGGCCGCGGCCCCGCCCGGCGGCGATGCCGATGTCGGCCTCCCGAGCCTCCCCGGGCCCGTTGACCACGCAACCCATCACCGCCACCTGGATGGGGAGATTCGCCTCCTCGAGCGCCCGTTGGGCCCGGGTGGCGACGTCGATCACGTCGACCTCGGCCCGCCCACAGGAAGGGCAGGCGATGAGGTCGAGGCCCTTGCGCTCCCGCAGACCGAGGAACTCGAGGAGCTGGCGTCCCGCCTTGGCCTCCTCGACCGGGTCGGCGGTGAGGGAGAACCGGATGGTGTCGCCGATGCCCTCGTTGAGCAGTGTGCGCGATCCCCGCCACCGACTTGATCGAGCCCGGCCGGGCGGCGGCCCGGCCTCGGTCACCCCGAGATGGAGCGGATAGTCGACGGTGTCGGCGAGGAGCCGGTACGACTCGACCATCGAGCGTCACGTTGGAGTGCTTCACCGAGATCTTGATGTCCGTGAAGTCGACCTCCTCCAGGTAGCGGATCTCGATCTGGGCCGACTCGACCAGCGCCTCGGGCACGGCCGACCCGTACTTGTCGAGGAGGTCCTTGTCGAGCGAACCGGCATTGACCCCGATGCGAATCGGAAGCCCGCGGTCCTTGGCCTCGCGGGCCACGGTCTTGATCTGGTCCTCCTTGCGGATGTTCCCGGGGTTGAGACGCAGACCCTGCACCCCGGCCTCCATCGCGGCGAGCGCCAGCCGGTACTGGTAGTGGATGTCGGCGATGATCGGGACCGGGCTGCGGGGCACTATCTCGGCGAGACCCTGCGCCGCCTCGACCTCGTTGCAGGTGATGCGGACGATGTCGGCGCCGGCTCCGGCGAGGGCATAGACCTGGGCCAGGGTGCCGTCGACGTCGGCAGTCTTGGTGGTGGTCATCGACTGAACCGTGATCGGCGCCCCGCCCCCGACGGGAACGGTGCCGACATGGAGTTGACGGGTCTGCCGTCTCTCGTAACTCACCAGGCAACGGTAGATGCGATCACGCGGTTGCGTGACCCACTCGCCTACTTGGTGGCGTTGTACTCGGCCTTGGAACTACTCCCTCATGGTGGTCAAACTCCAGCCTTTGCGAGGGCCGGGTCGCTGGACCCAGACGGCGGGATCAGCCGAAGCTGATCGGGTCGACGATGTCGAGGATGATCGCCACGAATCCGAGGAAGAACAACGTCCCCATCACCGCGGCGGCGACCGGCATGAGCCTGCGGATGTTGGCCTGGCGCCCGCTCACCTTCTCGTAGAGGGCTACCGCGAAGTGCCCGCCGTCGAGGGGGAAGAGGGGAAGCAGGTTGATGGTCGCCAGGATCACGTTTATGTAGGCGAGGATCCCGAAGAAGGCGGCGGCGTTGGTCGACTGGCTCCCGATGGAGACGATGCCGATGGGGCTCACCGGCCTGATCTCGTCGGGGATGTCGGTGTCTCCACCGAACACACCGAAGTACTGCGCCAGGCTGGAAGGCCGGAACATCTGGTACAGCGAGCGGAAGGTGTCCTGGATCCCCTCCCAGATGGCCGACCCGGCCATCCCGAACCCCTGGACCAGGCTCACCGGGACGTTCTCGAACTCCGGGGCCACACCCAAGTAACCGGCGCCGGCGACGGTCTCACTCTCGTCGAGGGTGGTCTCCAGCACCACGGTCTCACCGCCGCGGTCCACCGTCACGGTGGTGGTCACGGCGCCGAGGTCGGCGAGAGCGCCGGTGGCGTCCTCCCACTCGGTGACCGGGATGTCACCCACGGCGACGATGACGTCACCCTCCTCCAACCCGGCGACGTCGGCCGGGCTGTCCTCGACGACGGTGGCGACGGTGGGAATGGGCTCGTTGACCCCGCTGGCGACGAAGACCCCCCAGAACATCACGAAAGCGATCAGGAAGTTGGTGCCGACCCCAGCGAGGACCACCACCGACTTCTCCCAGAACTTCTTCTCTCTGTAGGTGCGACCCATGTCCTCGGGGGAGACCTCCTCGAGGGGGTTCATCCCGATGATGCGGACATATCCGCCCAGGGGCAGTGCCTTGACCCCGTACTCGGTCTCGCCACGTCGTGTCGACCAGAGGCGGGGACCGAAGCCGAAGAAGAACTCGGTGGCCTTCATCCCGGTCGCCTTGGCGGCGAGGAAATGCCCGGCCTCGTGGGCGGTGACGAAGAGAAGGATGGCTACGGCAGCGGCGATACCCCCAAGCATCCGCCGAGTTTATCCGGGCGACCGCGGTATCAGCAGACCCCCGCGATCAAGCTCGCGGCCACGGCGCGGGCCTCCCGATCCACCTCTATCACCTCGTCGACGGTGACGAGATCGCGCCAGTCGACCTCGGCGAGGGTGCGCTGGACCACGTCGGCGATGCCCAAGAACCCGAGACGCCCCTGCAGGAAGGCCTCGACCGCGACTTCGTCGGCGGCGTTCATCACCGCCGGCGACGAGCCCCCGGCCCGGCCCGCCGCATAGGCGATGTCCAGGGCCGGGAAGGCGACACGATCCGGTGCCTCGAAGGTGAGCTCCATCCCGGCGAGTGTGAACGGTGAAGCCGGCGACGGGGCCCGAGCCGGCCAGGTGAGTGGCGTATTGGATGGGGATCCTCATGTCGGGAAAGCCCAGGTGGCCCTTCCACGAGCCGTCGACCATCTCCACGGCGGAATGGAGGATCGACTGGGGATGGACGACCACGTCGATCCGGTCGTAGCTCCACGTCGAAGAGGTAGTGGGCCTCGACGATCTCCAGACCCTTGTTGAACATCGTCGCCGAATCGATGGTGATCCTGGGCCCCATGTCCCAGGTGGGGTGACGGAGGGCCTCCACCGCCTCGACGGCCGCCAGCGACTCGCGGGATCGTCCGCGGAACGGGCCACCCGACGCGGTGAGGATGAGGCGCCCTACGGCCTCGGGGGGCTCACCAGCGAGACATTGGTGCAACGCCGAGTGCTCGCTGTCGACCGGGATCACCATCCCCCCATGGGCCCGGACGGCAGCCATGACCACCGGTCCCCCCGCCACCGAGGCTCTCCTTGTTGGCCAGGGCGACCCGATTGCCCGCTTCGAGCGCTGCCACCGTGGCCCGCAGCCCGGCCGAGCCGACGATGCCGTTGACGACGATCTGCCCGGGATGGCCGGCGGCGGCCACCACCGCCTCCGAGCCGAACTCGACCCGGTCACCGATGACGCCGACGAGAGACGTCACGCTCCTCGCTGGAGCCTCCGGCGACGACCACACGGGCATCGGGGAGACGCCGAGCGGCGGCGACGAGCCCGTCGGAGACTGAACGAGCGGCCAACACCGACACCTCGAGACCGAGATGGTCGGCGACCTCGAGCGTCTGTGCCCCGATCGAGCCGGTCGCGCCCAGCACGACCAGGGGAAAGGTCACAGGAGACCGAAACCCCTGAACAGGACATAGACGGCGGGGACGGCGAAGAGGAACCCGTCGATGCGGTCGAGCATGCCCCCGTGGCCCGGGAGGACCGAGCCCATGTCCTTGACGCCCAGCGACCTCTTCACCATCGACTCGGCGAGATCACCCAACGGTGCGAACACACCGACAAGTGCGGCGGTGGCGAGGGCACGGCCGAGCCCGATCGACTGCCATGGCGGGAACACCTCCAACACCGCGGCCACCAAAGCTCCGAGCAGGAGGCCACCGATGAAGCCTTCGAGCGTCTTGTTCGGTGAGACGTGAGGCGCCATCCGGCGTCGCCCGAAGCCAGCGGCCGACGAAGTAGGCGCCGATGTCGTTGCTCGCGATCACGAAGACGAGGAAGAAGATGTGGGCCACCGGGTGCGGGCCGTCGGCGATCAGGATGGCGAAGGCGAGCATGCCGCACCACGCCAGTCCCGAGGACAGTCACCGCGGTGTTCGACAACGAGTTGCGTCTCGGGGCCAGCGAGTAGAAGAGGATCGTGCCGACCAGGGCAGCGGCGCCCCATCCGGCAATGGCCATCGGCCCCACGTTCTGGGCGCCGAAGCCCATGAGGGCCACCCCGACGAGGCCGAACAGCGCCAGCGGCCGGTACCCGCGAGTCCGCACCGTCGCGTAGAACTCACCCAGCGAGACGATCATCACCAGGATCACGAAGATCGTGAACCACCAGCCTCCGAGGACGAGGCTGCCCAGGAAGAGACCGAAGATCACGACCGCCGAGCCGACACGCATGGCCAGGTCGGAGCTCGCCGCCTGTTCCGCTGCCTCGTAGGACTCCTCCGAGTCCGACTCGGTCCCCGACACGTCGCCGAAGCCGACCAAGCCGGAGTCGACACCCGGGAGGCTCGCGGCCACCGCTTGTTGCTCCCATTCGGTGGCGGAGGCGCGCTCGACCTCCTCGGCGAGACCCTGAGTACTCCTGGGTGGTGCCCTTCAGGTACTCCTCGGAGGTGAGCTCGCGGACCCGACTCCATCGCCTCCCAGTCGGGGCGTGCCGGGGTCGACCTCGACGGCCCCGACTCGCTCGTCGCCTTCCTCGGCGGTGACTCCTCGTCACCGGCCGCGTCCGGCTCGTCGCCTTCGAGATCGAAGGGCAGCACGTCGGCGGGCTCGTCCGGCCGGTCGGTCCCGTCATCGCCTGCTGTGTGGTCCCGATCAGACATCAAACCTCTAGGAGCTCGTCTTCTTTGTTGCCGAGGATCTCGTCGATCCGGTGCACGTAGCGGTCGGTCAGCTTCTGCAGCTCTTCCTCGCCGCGGCGGATGTCGTCATCGGAGATCTCACCGTGGAGGGCTTCCATGTCGCTCTTGCTGTGCCTGCGCACGTTGCGCACGGCGACCCTTCCCTCCTCGGCCATGTTCCTGACCACCTTGATCAGGTCGCGGCGTCTCTCCTCGGTGAGCGGGGGGAAGGCGATGCGGATGACCGACCCGTCGTTGGTCGGGTTGAGGCCCAGGTCGGCGTGCTGGATCGCTTTCTCGATGTCGCCGACGGTGCTCTTGTCGAAGGGCTGGACCACGAGCATCCTGGGCTCGGGAACGGCGATCGAGGCCAGCTGCTGCAGAGGTGTCGGCGAGCCGTAGTACTCGACCTGGATGCGCTGGAGCAGCTGAGGGTTGGCCCGGCCGGTCCGGACCGTCGAGAACTCCGTGCCCACATGATCGACGGCGGCATCCATCTTCAGCTCGGCTTCAGTCAACAGCTCGCTGATCATCGGGACCTCCTCAATGGACCACGGTCCCGATCCGATCGCCACGCACGGCCCTCACGATGTTGCCGGGGACGGTCATGTCGAAGACATGGATCGGCACCTGGTGCTCCTTGCACATCGTAACGGCGGTGGTGTCCATGACCTGGAGTTCCTGGGCGATGAAGTCCATGTAGGACAACTCGGTCAGCTTGGAGGCGTTCGGGTCGAGCTTGGGGTCGGCGTCGTAGATGCCGTCGACCTTCGACGCCTTGAGCAAGGCGTGCGGCGTCGATCTCGATGGCTCGCAAGGCCGCCGTGGTGTCGGTGGTGAAGAACGGGTTGCCGGTGCCGGCAGCGAAGATCACCACCCTCCCCTTCTCCAGGTGACGGATCGCCCGCAGCCTGATGTAGGGCTCGGCCAGCTCCTGCATCGTGATCGCACTCTGCACCCGGGTCACCGCTCCGGCGTTCTCCAGGGCATCGCGCAGGGCCAGCGCGTTGATCACGGTGGCCAGCATCCCCATGTAGTCGGCGTTGGCCGGGTCCATCCCCTTGGCCGCCGAGGAGACGCCACGGAAGATGTTGCCGCCACCGACCACGACGGCGACCTCGACACCGGTCGCCCTGCGCCTCGGCCACCTCTTCGGCCGACACGGTGGACGGTCTCCGGATCGATGCCGTACCCGACCGCGGGATCGGCGAAGGCCTCGCCGGAGAGCTTGAGGAGGACCCGTGCGTTCTGGCGGCTTCGGTCAAGTCGTCTCCTATGCGCCCACGGCGAGTCGCGACACTCGCCGCACCGAGATGTTCTCACCCATCTTGGAGGCGAGAGCGCCGACCATATCGCCCACGGTGCCGTCGAAGCGCTCGGGGTTGACGAATTTCTGGTCGTAGAGGACGTTCTCGGCGTACCAGGACTCGATCTTGCCGTCGACGATGCGCTCGATGACGTTCTCCGGCTTGCCCTCGGCCGTGGCCTGACGCGAGATCAGCTCCTGCTCCTTGGCGAGGGCGTCCCCATCGACGTCGTCCCGGGTCACCCAGTCGGGGGCCTCCAGCTGACATGCAGGGCGATGTCGTCGGCGGTCTGCCGGAACTCGTCGCTCTTGGCGACGAAGTCGGTCTCACAGGAGAGCTCGACCAGCACGCCGATGACCGGGCGCTCGTTCTGGACGTGGATGTAGCTGCCGATGGTTCCCTCACTGGCGTCGCGGTCGGCCCGCTTCGCCATCTGGGCCTGGCCCCGCTCCCGGAGCAGCTCGAATGCCTTCTCCAAGTCGCCCTCGGCGTCGGTGAGCGCCTTCTTGGCGTCCATCATCCCCACTCCGGCGTCCTGACGGAGCCTCTGTATGTCCTTGGCTGTGATTTCAGTCATGTCTGGTTTCGGGTTCCTCGGACTAGGCCTCGGCCTCGGCCTTGGCCGGCTTCTTCTTGGAGGCGATCTCCTTGCCCTCGATCATGGCGTCGGCGAGAGCGCTGGCGATCAGGTCGGCGGCGCGGATGGCGTCGTCGTTGCCCGGGATCACGTGATCCACCGGGTCGGGATCCGAGTTCGTGTCGACCAAGGCGATGATCGGGATGCCGAGTCGATCGGCCTCTTTGACCGCGGTCGCCTCGGTGTTGACGTCGACGATGAACACCGCATCGGGAAGCCGGGTCATGTCGACGACGCCGCCCATGTTCGCCTCGAGCTTCTCCAGCTCACGTCGCAGCTTGAGCCGCTCCTTCTTGGGGCGATTGTTCATCTCCCCGGTCTCCTCGAGCCGACGGAGCTCCTTCATGTAGAAGACCCGCTTCTGGATCGTGGCGAAGTTGGTGAGCATCCCCCCGAGCCAGCGGTAGTTCACGTAGGGCTGACCCGACCGCTTGGCGGCCTGCTCCACGGCCCCTTGGGCCTGCTTCTTGGTCCCCACGAACAGGACCGAACCGCCGTCGATGGCGATCTGCTTGACGAACTCGATGGCGGCGGCGACCTGAGTCACCGTCTGTCGCAGGTCCACGATGTGGATCCCGTTTCGCTCGCCGTAGATGTACGGACGCATCTTGGGGTCCCAGCGTCGGGTCTGATGACCGAAATGGACGCCGGCTTCCAAGAGCTGTTTCATCGTGACTTCAGCCACAATTGCTCCTTCTCTGGTTGTTCCTCCGCCCGCTGGGCATTGGCGACCGAGTCGCCGGCGAGGCCCCGCTCCCTGGGGTGCGACCTCTCTTCAACCCGCTCGACACGGCGAGCAGGCACCAATGAGAGGTGCACGGGCGTGCGTGATGCGGTGAATCCTACGGGCCGCTCGTACCCTTGGGTAATCGAGACCGATGTCCTGACCACGGGAGAACTGGAGCGCGTCGCCCTCGGTCACGGGGCGATGGCTTTCGGTGTCACCAGCGCCGCCCTGTTCGACGACGCCCTGAGCACCCTCCAGCGCACGCGCGCCAGCGGTCTCTCCGGCCCGCTCCACTTCACCTACGACGACCCCGACACCGCTACCGACGTCACCCGGAGCCTCCCCTGGGCCACGACGCATCGTCGTCTTCGCCCACGACTACCTCGCCGACGTCGACGCCACCCGCCCCGTCGGGTGCGGTGGTGGGTCGCTTCGCCACCGCCGACCAGTACCAGCCGCTGCGCCAGATAGCGGCGGCCGTGGCCGCGGAGCTGGAGTCACGCGGGGCCAGGACCGAGATCCTGATCGACGACAACCGGCTCGTCGACAGGGCCGCGGCGGCTCGGGCGGGTGTCGGCTGGCTGGGACGGAGCACGATGCTGCTCAGCCCTGGCCATGGGCCCTGGGTCCTCCTGGGATCGGTGATCACGGATGCCGACCTGGCCACGACCTCGGCGACGCGCCGCACCTGCGGCACCTGTGTCGCCTGTGTCCCGGCATGCCCAACCGGCGCGATCACCCCAGACGGGCTCGACGCCGGCCGCTGCATCTCGACGTGGCTGCAGTCGTCGGGCCCCATCCCCCACTGGGTGCGCCCCCTCGTCGAGCGGCGGATCTACGGCTGTGACGACTGTCTCACCTCGTGCCCACCCGGCTTCTCCCAACCTCCGGGCCAAGCCGACGCCTCCGAGTCGGACTCGACTTCGCCGAGCTCCTCGAGCAGTGACGACGCCGAGCTGATCGACCGGTTCGGGTGGTTCTACGTGCCCCACCGCGACCCTCGATTCCTCAGACGCAACCTCCTGGTGGCGGCGGGCAACTCAGAGGAGGCGGGGGCGGTCGGCCCGATCCTCGACCACTTCACGCACCGTTCGGCCCTGGTCCGGGGCCACGCCTATTGGGCCCTGGCCCGGTCGTTGGGAGCTGAGGCGTGGACGACACTGCGTCGCCGGCATGCCTTCGAGACGGTCCCCGGGGCGATCGACGAGCTGGAGTCGGCCCTCCACATGTTGCGAGCGCCCCATGGCGTCTAGACGGGCACCGGTCACCAATGCCGTTCGGGTCCTGCGCGCAGTCGGGAGTGGCCTACACCGAGCACGTCTTCGACTACGAGCGCATACCCGGGAGCCGCCGGGGCGGCCGAGTACCTCGGCGTCGATCCCCATCTGACCGCGAAGACCATCGTGTTCGTGCGACGATTCCGGAGACGGCGCCGTCGTGCTCATGCATGGCGACCTCGAGGTCTCCACCAAGAAGCTGGCGCGTGTGCTGGGGACCAAGACGGCTCGTCCCGCCACCCAGCGCGAGGCGGACCGGATCACCGGCTATCAGTTCGGTGGGACGTCACCGCTGGGGATGCGGGCCAACCCCTCGGTGGTGGCGCAACCCACTCTTGTGGACCTCGACCTCGTCTACGTCAACGCCGGCAGCAAGGGATTCCTCGTCGGCCTCGACCCCAAGACCCTGATCGAGCTCAGCGGCGCCCGTCTCGCCGATGTGGCGGTGGATTGACCGCGTGTGTCCGCTTCAGGCGGAGGGACGCGCCGAGATCAACCCCAGGCGGGGTCGCCGAGACGGTTGCGTATACGACATCATCGTCTTGGCGTGGATCTGACACACCCGGGATTCGGTGACACCGAGCACGTCGCCGATCTCGGCGAGGGTCATCCCCTCGTAGTAGTAGAGGGTGACGACGAGACGCTCTCGATTGGGGAGCCGGTTGATGGCGTCGAAGAGGGAGCGTCTGGTCTCCTCGGCCTGGAACTCGCTCTCCGGCGACACCCCGCGTGGATCGGCGATCAGCTCGCCCATCGACGTCGACGAGTCGTTGGAGACTAGGTCGTCGAGGGCCGCGATCCCGGAACGGCCGATCTGGGCCAGGGCATCGCGGAACTCGTCGATCTCCATGTCGAGGTCGGAGGCGATCTCCTCTTCGGTGGGAGGACGCTGCAGCTTGTGCTCCAGCTCGGAGATGGAGGTCTCGATCCGTCTCGCCCGGGAGCGGACCGAGCGGGGAACCCAGTCGAGCGCCCGCAGCTCGTCGAGGATGGCGCCCTTGATCCGATTGATGGCGTACGTCTCGAACTTGAAGCCACGCTCGAGGTCGAACTTGTCGATGGCATCGATGAGACCGAACAGCCCATAGCTGGCCAGGTCGTTCTGGTCGACCGAACGGGGGAGACCGGTGCCGACACGGCCCGCCACGTACTTCACCAGCGGCGAGTAGTGGAGGATGAGACGTTCCCGCGCATCCTCGTCACTCGTCGCCTTGAAACGCTCCCAAAGCCCGTCGACCTGAGAACCCTCAGGCCCTTGGGTGGCTTTGGTCATACATTCCTCTCAGATGCTTGCGGGTCACGGCAGTGTAGATCTGTGTGGTGGCGAGATCGGTATGTCCCAGCAGGTCTTGCACGGTGCGGAGGTCGGCGCCACCTTCGAGGAGGTGGGTGGCGAAGCTGTGTCTCACCGCATGGGGGAACGTGGCGAGATGCCGTGAGACGGAGCGTCGCAGGCCTCGAGTGCCCAGCGGCCCGCCCCTGACCCCGATCCACAGCGCCCGGCCGGCGTCGGGACCGGCGAGCGCCGGGCGACCGCGCTGCAGGTAGTCGTCCAGGGCGCGTTGGGCGGGACGGCCCAGAGGGACCATGCGCACCTTTCCCCCCTTCCCGCGGACCACCACAGTGTCCTGACCGGCGGCCCCGTGGTCAAAGAGGCCAATTCGGAGACCCGCAGCCCGGTGGCATACAACATCTCGATGATGGCCCGGTCGCGCAGCCCGCGCGGGCCCGTGGTGTCGATCGATTCGATGGCCGCCGTCATGGAATGGGCGGGGATGGCATGGGGCAGGGGTCGGCCCAGCTTGGGTGTGGACACACCGTCGAACGGGTTCGCCGGCGCCGCCCCCCGAACCACCGCGTCCGTGTAGAAGGCGCGGACCGAGGACGCCTTGCGGGCGATCGTGGTGCGTGAGTAGCCGAGGGTGTCGAGATAGGCGAGGTAGTGCCGCGCCACACGGCGGTCGACGGCGTCCACGGAGCCCACCCCGCCCCGGTCGCAATAAGCGAAGAACTGGGCGAGGTCGCGCCGATAGGCCTCGGTCGTGTGCGGCGAGAGACCTCGCTGGTTGGTGAGGCGGGCCAGATACGGGTCGAGGCTCTGAGCCGCCCACTCCGGCGTGACGGGGACTTCCACCCAGACGATGCTATTGAACGGCGCCGGTCACATCCGGGACTTCAAGCCGGGAGGACGGTGTCGCCGAGACGGCGAACCTTCCCTTCGATCTCGAGACGACCCAGCTTGACCAGCGTCTCGGTCAGGCTCAACGACCAAACACCGGGCAGGTCGGAGACCTGGATGCCCTCCGCCGGGATCCCGTGCTCGGTGCCCAGACGCGGTGCCGGCGGCCCGACGACGAGGGTCAACTCCTCGATCAGGTCGGACGGCGCCGAGGACAGGGTGGGCGCCGTCACGGATCAGTCGGTTGCACCCCTCCGACATCTCCCGGTCGACGTCCCCCGGGACCACGAACACCGGTCGTCCGATCTCGGCACCGAGCCGGGCCGTGATCAACGCCCCACCCGTGGCCGCCGCCTCCACCACGACGATGGCAGCCGAGATCGCCGCCAGGATCCGATTCCGGGCCGGGAATCGCCATCGATCCGGCCTGGTGCCCGGTGCGTACTCCGAGATCACTCCGCCACCTGTGCCAGGAGCCGGTCGTAGATGGACAGGTTCTCCGCCGGGTAGCAGACATCGACTCCCGACCCGAGCACGGCCACCCCATGGCCCCCGACAAGACAGCACCCCCGGTGTGCGGCCGCATCGATCCCGCGGGCGAGCCCGCTCACCGTCGTCCATCCGGCTCTGGCGATCACGGCGCCGAAGCTCTCTGCGAGATCGATGCCATAGCGGGTGCACCGTCTCGTGCCGACCACGGCGATCCCCGGGGCAGGGGCCAGGGTGCCCAGCAGCCAGATCGGAGGAGGCTCCTCGAGATCGTGCAGCCCGACCGGATATCCGGGCGACTCGGGGAGGAGACGGGCGGGTGTCACCAGTCCGCCCGGAGTGCCATCGACTCGGCAACGTGGTCCTCACCCACCTCATCGGCCCCGGCGAGTGCGGCGAGGGTGGTGGCGACCCTGCCCACCCGGTGCACGCCCCGCGCCGTCAGCAGACCTGCTCCGAGGGCCCGGGCGAGCATGGCGCCCGCCTCCGCTCCGACCGGCGGCTCGTCACTGCGGAGCCGAGCCGCCGCCGTTGCCACCCTCTCCCGGATCCGCGAGGTGGGCTCGGGCGCCTCGTCGAGAGCCGTCGCCTCGAGACGATCGACCTTCACCACCATGTCGAAACGGTCGAGCAGCGGCCCTGATACCCGCTGCCGGTAACGAGCGACTGCCGCCGGACGGCACACACAAGCCTTGCGGTGGTCGCCGAGGAAGCCACAAGGGCAGGGATTGGTGGCAGCAACGAGCTGGAAGGCAGCGGGAAATGTCGCGGTGGCGCCGCGGCGGGCGACGGTTACCTCGCCGTCCTCCAACGGCTGACGCAGTGAGTCGAGGTTGCCCCTGGGGAACTCGGCCATCTCGTCGAGGAAGAGCACTCCGCGGTGTGCCAAGGAGACCTCTCCGGGGGTGGCCACGCCGGAGCCCCCGCCGACGAGGGCTGCCCTCGAAGCGGTGTGATGGGGGGCGCGGAAGGGTCTGACGTTGGTGAGCCGTCGTGACAACCCCGCAGCCGCGTGGAGCAGCGCCACCTCCACCGACTCGGAGGCGTCGAGCGGGGGCAGGATCCCGGCGAGCCGCCGGGCGAGCATCGTCTTGCCACCTCCCGGGGGGCCGTGGAACAGCAGGTGATGCCCGCCGGAGGCGGCGATCTCGACAGCTCGCCTCGCCATCGCCTGGCCCTTGACCTCCGCCAGGTCGGGCAGGTCATCCGGACCTGCCTGGACCTCCGGCTCGGCCGGGATGGCCCTGTCGATTCCCCCCTGGAGAATCTGCACCGCCTCGGCGAGTGTGCCCACCGGGTGGACTATCGACCCGGGCACTGCCGCCACCGCAGCGGCGGATGCACGGCCGACGACACAAGGGATCCCATCTCGGGCCGACAGCACCGCAGCTCCCAGGGTGCTGGGCCCGCTGCGCACCGATCCGTCGAGGGCAAGCTCCCCCACCACGACGGCACGCGCCGACATCGGCACTTCCCGGCAGGCGGCGAGGACCCCGAGAGCGATGGGGAGAGTCGAAGTCGGTTCCCGACTTGGGGAGATGTGCCGGGGCGAGATTCACGGTGACGGTCCGGTTGGGGAACTGGATCCCGGAGGACATGACCGCGGCCCGTACCCGGTCCTTGGCCTCGCGCACCGCGGTGTCGGGGAGCCCGCTGAGCTTGAACTGATCCTGCTGACGCCCCACGTGGACCTGGACCTCGACCGGCCTGACATCCCCACCCACGAGCGCCACCGAGGTGAAGGCGGCGTACATGGATCGAACGTACGGCGGGATCGGAGCCACTTGAAGGGGGTCGTCGTAGGATCCGAGCCATGGCGGACCACATGGACGACCTGGGCATGGACACGGCGATCGCCGAGGCCCGAGCCGGCCGTGATGAAGGCGGCATCCCGATCGGGTCGGCCCTCGTCGTGGATGGCGCGGTGGTGGGGCGGGGTCACAACCGTCGCGTGCAGCTGGGGTCGGCCGACCCTCCACGGGGAGATGGACGCCCTGGAGAACGCCGGTCGGCTCCCGGCCGACACCTACCGAAGGGCGACGATCTACACCACCCTCTCCCCGTGTGACATGTGCTCCGGCGCCATCCTCCTCTACGGCATCCCGCGGGTCGTCATCGGGGAGAACCGCACCTTCCTCGGTGCCGAGGAGCACCTGGCGGCACGTGGTGTCGAGATCGTGGTCCGTGACGACGAGAGATGCGTCGCCATGATGACCGAGTTCATCGCGGAGCACCCACGGTTGTGGAACGAGGACATCGGCGAGGACTGAGCGAGGATCAGGGAGTGATGGCGTCGGCGATGCGGCGCTCGAGATCGGCCAGATCCGACGGGACCGCATCGATCACATGGAATGTGTCCACCACCTCGCCCTCCCGGCTGTCCAGCTTGGCCAATCTGATGTCGAGACCGCACTCGTCGAGGACACCGAGGATCTCGGCCAGCCGGCCGATTCGATCGGAGCACTTCACCACGACCACCATCTCACCGGTCGCCGGGTCGATGCTGACCCGGGCCTCGGGAGGGCCCTCCGGACGTCCCGCGACCGGGTATGACGCTGCCCGGGTGGCCAGCTTCGAGCCGGTGTCGAGCTCCCCGACGAGACCCGCCTCCAGGTCGATGCGCACCTGGTCCCAACGCTGCGCCGGGACAGTCGACCCCGTCCGGTCGTCCCTCACCCGGAACGAGTCGACCACGAGCCCGTCGCCACGACCGAGGAGGCGGGCCTCGAGAACGTCGATCCCGTTGGCGGCGAAGACGTTCGCCACCGTCTGTCTGAACCCGGCTCGCGACCGTCCCACCACCGAAACGGTCTCGATCGTCCCCTCCTCCCATACCCCCAGATTCGACTCACCGCTCATCTTGGCGACCAGGTCGACATGCCAGAGGACCTGCCGGGCGGAGAAGCTGCGCAGATAGATCTCGGGCAACAGGTCGAGATGAGTAGCTCGCCGTCGGCGAGGTCCTCGCCGGCGAGGGCGAGCACCTCGTCACGGGTCGTGCCCACCCCGGGCGGGCCCGAGGCAAGGGTGTCGAGTTGAGCCGCGCACCGCAGGAACAGGGTCCGGACGAGTGTCGCCTTCCAGTCGTTCCACATCGAGGGCCCGGTGGCCCGGGAGTCGGCCACGGTGAGCAGGTAGAGCACCTGGAGGAGCTCGAGACTCCCGACCTGGGTGACGACGTCGGCGATGACTGCCGGGTCGTCGAGGTCGCGCCGGGTCGCCGCTATCGGCAGCAGGAGATGAAGACGGACTCCGCCGGCGAGGAGGTCGGCCTCGATCGACTCGAGATCGAGACGATCGGCGACAGCTGTGGCGATCTCGGCTCCGACAACGGCGTGATCACCGCCGTGACCCTTGCCGATGTCGTGGAGGAATGCCACCAGGCGGAGCAGCCGGGGCCGGCCCAGGTGCCCGGCTACCAGCCCGATATGCCCTCCCTCGTCCAGGATCGATCCCATCTCCGCCACGGTCCGCCAGAGGTGGGCGGCGACCGGGTGGACGTGGAACGGCTCCAACTGGGGCAGAGTGGCCACCACCCCCCACTCGGGGAGGACGGTCTCCAGATTCCCGGTCTCGGCGAGACGATCGAAGGCGGCCCTTCCCCTCTCCCCACTGACGAGGATGCGGTCTAGCTCGTCGCGCCCGGGGGGACGGTCGGTGTGCAGTGCCGGGGCGGGGGTGGTTGAGATCCGGCTCCACACCCTTCGCCCGACCGGAACGGGGACGGCGTCGAGCACCTCCGGCCACTTTCGCTCGGCGAGCCGGTCGATCGCCTGGGTGGCCTCGATCAGATCGCGGGCACTGGCGAAGGTCTCCCGGCCGAGCCACGCGGCGACCGGCTCGCGCAACTCGGGCGAGTAGATGTCATGACGTCTGCCCGTGACGACATGGAGTGCGTTGCGAATCCGGAGGAGCGTCTCGAGAGCGTCTTCCTCCTCGGGCCGGGTGTCGGTGGAGAACCGCCCGATCAATGCCTCCCGGCGTCGCTCCCACTCGAATCCCTGCAAGGCGCGCAACCCACCTCGACCCGTCTTGAGGTCGACTCCCATCAACGGGTACGGCGTCTCTGCCCGGCGTGCCCGTTCCGCCTCGACCAGATAGCGACGCAGCGGCCGGGCTTTGGTGACCCGTGCCACGTCGGCCGTCAGGCGGTC
Source organism: uncultured bacterium (assembly GCA_963751005.1). Classification (GTDB taxonomy): domain Bacteria; phylum Actinomycetota; class Acidimicrobiia; order Spongiisociales; family ZC4RG35; genus JANQRA01. Next base: position 1,170,499 of record CAVVSY010000004.1, on the reverse strand, counting down.
GTACAGCTCATCGGACCCGGCGACGAGACGACTCGTGAGCAACGTGGTCTGCGTGTCGAACCTCTCCCGCGCCGCGGCGGCTGCCTCACGCACCGTCCGCACCGAGTGGCCCACGGTCAGCTTGGCGTCCCACAGTGGTCGGAATAGGTCGGCGGCGATGCCGGAGGCGTCACCCAGGTCGTGGAGGAGCATCAGGTCGACATCGGAATGCGGGCTCATCTCCCCCCTCCCGTATCCGCCCAGAGCGACCACGGCCACGGGGCCCGCTCCCGGGTCGACCAGCGAGGCGACCGCCCGGTCGAGCGCCCCGGTCAGCGCGACACACACGTCACGACCTCCGTGACCGATGCGGTTCTCCCGCAGCGAGTCACGGAGGTCGATGAACGTCTCGAGGAGTGCCCTCGAATCAGATGGCGTCGGCGCCACGCTCCCCCGTGCGAATTCGCACGACATCATAGATGGGGAGCACCACGATCTTCCCGTCGCCGATCTCACCGGTGTGGGCCGATTTCTCGATGGCGTCCACGGCGACACCCGCCGTGTCGTCGTCCACGATGATCTCCAGTCTCACCTTGGGGACGAACTCCACCTCGTACTCGGCACCGCGGTAGACCTCGACCTGGCCCCGCTGTCGCCCGAAGCCGGAGATGTCGCTCACCGACATCCCGCTCACGCCGACCGACTTGAGGGCCTCGCCGACTTGCTCCAGCTTGAAGGGCTTGACGTAGGCGATGATCAGCTTCATTCCATGCTCCCTTCACCCGTGGGCACTCGCTCCACGGCGCCTGCCATGGTCAGATGGGTGCCGACCCCGATCCCCGCCGAATGCGAGGGGTCGATCCCGTATCCGGGAGCGCCATGCTCTTCGACGTCGAGACCCGACAGCTCCTCCTCCGGTGTGACCCGTAGACCGATCGTGTGCTTCAGGGCGAGGAACAGGAGCCCGGCGGCACCGGCCACGAACACGAAGTGGACCACCACGAAGGTGAGCTGGGTCCACAGCTGGTCGAGACCGCCGCCATAGAGGATCCCGGCGTTCTCCCGGCCCAGGAACGCGTCGTCGTAACGGGCGAAGATGGCGATGGAGAGCGTTCCCCACGTCCCCACCACGCCGTGCACGGAGATGGCACCCACCGGGTCATCCACCTTGAGACGGTCGAACATCGCCACCGAGAAGACGACGATGAGGCCACCGATGGCGCCGATGACGATCGAGGCCCAGGTCTCGATCGCACCGACCGGGGCGGTGACCGCCACCAGCCCGGCGAGCAGGCCGTTGGCCGCCATCGAGACGTCCGGCTTCCCGTCCTTGAGCCAGTTGACGATCATCGCCACCACGGCGCCGGCACACCCGGCCAGCAGGGTCTTGACTGCGATCTGGGGGACGAAGGCGTCGGCGACCAGCTCCGAGCCCGGGTTGAACCCGAACCACCCGATGAACAGGATCAGGGCACCGAGGACGACGAAGGCGATGTTGTGCCCCGGTATCGCCCGTGGCTTCCCGTCCTTCCCGTACTTGCCGATCCGTGCCCCGAGCACGATCGCGCCCATCAGCGCCGCCCAACCTCCGGTGGCATGCACGATGGTCGACCCGGCGAAGTCGGAGAAGGGGAACTCGCGCTGGGCCAGCCACCCACCACCCCAGGTCCAACGGAGGACCACCGGGTAGATCAGTGCGGTGATGAAGAAGCTGTAGATGAAGTACGCCTTGAACTTGGTCCGCTCCGCCATGGCTCCCGAGACGATCGTCGCCGCGGTCGCCGCGAACGCCGCCTGGAAGAAGAAGAACGTCGAAGGGAGAAGACCTTCCCCGATCGAGTCCTCGATCCCTGGGATCCACGTGCCGAACCCGAACCAACCCCCGAGCAGCTCGTCACCGCCGAAGGCGATGCCATAGCCGACGATGGCGAAGGCGAGCACGCCCGCCATGCAGTCCATCAGGTTCTTCATCATGATGTTGGCCACGTTCTTCGAACGGGTCAGCCCCGCCTCGACGAGCGCGAAACCGGCCTGCATGAAGAACACCAGCACACCGGCGATGAACACCCACAGGTTGTCGAGGATGAACTGGGTGGCGAACCCGGGATCCTCCTGGGCCATCGCCGGGCTGGCCACCACCAGCACCAGCAAAGCGGCCAGCGCTCCGCCGATCAGAAGCTTGCGTTTCGCTCTCTCCACTATCTGCCTCCTCAATCGCCGACCCGAAGACCTGATCGGCCGTTCACTCGTTGACGATTCGCAACATAAGGGGCACCGATTTCACGTTCGTAGCGCTCCTGTTACGACCGTGCGACGGCTCCCTTGCAGAAACCTGTCGTGGCCCGACGACGGGTTATCGGGCGGTCTGGGCGTCGCAGAGGACGTAGCCGCGAGCGCGCACGGTCCTGACCCTCAACCCGACCGAATGCAGTTGGCGACGGAGCCGACTCACGCTCACATCGAGCTTGTTGGCGGTGGCGTCGCCTTCCGGCCACACCGTTGCGATCAGGGATTCACGACTGACCACCGCGCCGAAACGCTCGATCATCGGCGCCACCAGTGCCGCCTGGATCTCCGACAACTGGGTGGTGGCATCGCGGTACTGGAGTGTGTCACCCTCGGTGAGAAAAGGCACGGGCGGAGCGGCTCCGGTTGCCCTGGCCTCGAGGGCCCGCACCCGGGCGTTGCGATCGTCACGCGGCACGGGTAGCCGCACCCAATCCTCGAGGACGTCGGACACATGGGGGGGGTCGGCGTCAGGCTCGACCAGCAGCAGCCGCGGGTGCCTCAACTCGGCCAGTTCCAGACGGAGCGACTCGTCGGATGGCCAGCGAATCAACGCCACATCCATGGTCAGAACGTAGGCCCGGAACATTTCGACACTGTTTCGAGTCGGGGACGGATTGGTGACAGGTAGGTCGCCGTCCCCGACAGACGATCAAATGGCGTCGGCGCCACGCTCCCCGGTGCGGATTCGGACGGCAGATGCCACGTCGGAGATCCAGATCTTGCCGTCGCCGACGTTGTCGGTCCGCGCCGCCGACCGCGATCGCGTCGGCGATGCCTTCGGCCGCAGCGTCTTCGCAGAGGATCTCGATCTTCGACTTGGGCACGAACTCCACCGTGTACTCGGCGCCGCGATAGATCTCCTTGTGGCCGAACTGACGGCCGAAGCCGGTGACGTCGCTGATGGTCATTCCCACCACGCCGGCGGCCTTGACGGCTTCCTTCACCTCGTCGACCTTGCTCGGCCTGACTATTGCCGTGATGAGCTTCATCATCCCTCCGATCGCCCGGTCAGGCTGACCCTGCCGGTGCTGTAAGCGGTCTCGGCGTGCTCGGGCAGGTCGAGCCCGCCGTCCTCGATCTCCTCGCTGACGCGGACGCCGATCGTGTACTTCAGAGCCAGCATTATGAGTGTCGTGACTGCGAAGGAGTAGGCCATGGTCGCCCCGTTGGCGACTGCCTGGATGCCGAAGAGCTCCAACCCGCCCCCATGGAAGAGCCCGGCGAGGAACTCGCCACCGAAGAACTCCGGCTCGGCGAACAGACCGATCGCCAGCGAACCGACCAGGCCACCGACCAGATGGACGCCGACGACATCGAGGGCATCGTCATAACCGGCCTTCGTCTTCAGCCCGATGGCGAATGAACAGACCACCCCGGCGATCAGGCCGATGTAGATCGGCGACATCCCGGCGACGAAGCCTGCTGCGGGAGTGATCGCAACCAGACCCGCCACGATCCCGGATGCCGTGCCCAGGTTGGTGAAGTGGCCATCCCTGACCCTCTCCACCACCGCCCAGGCGAGCCCGGCGGCGGCGGCGGCGAGGAACGTGTTCATGAAGGCCTGGACCGCCTGGCCATTCGCGGCAACCGCGGACCCGGCATTGAAGCCGAACCAACCGAACCAGAGAATGCCGGTCCCGAGCATGACCAACGGCATCGAGTGCGGCGGGTGGCCCTCGCCGGGCCAGCCCTTCCGTTTTCCCAACACGAGTACCGCCGCCAATGCCGCGATCCCGGCGTTGACGTGGATGGCGGTGCCCCCGGCGAAGTCCAGTGCCCCCATCTGGGAGATCCAGCCTCCATAGACCCACTTGAAGACCGGGCTGAACACGAGGAGCACCCACAAGGGGACGAAGAACCCCCATGCGGCGAACTTCATCCGGTCGGCCACCGCACCCGAGATCAGGGCGGGGGTGATGACGGCGAACATGCCCAGGAAGATGACGATGAGCAGACCGAAGCCGCCGTCGTCCCCGGTGATCGTGAAGCCGCGAAGGAAGGCCGTGTCGAAGTTGCCGATCCAGTCGCCGTCGCCCGACTGCGCCAGGGAGTACCCGACGACCACCCACACGATGGGCACGACCAGCAGACACCAGAAGTTCATCATCAGCATGTTGAGGACGTTTCGGGTCCGGTCCATGCCTCCGTAGAACAGGGCGAGACCCGGTGTCATGAACAACACCAATGCGGCCGAGACCAGCACCCAGGCTGCATCGCCTGTATCCATCAGCACTCCTCCTCAGGTCGGCTCTCAGGTGGTGCGATGTTTCCTCTGCTCTGTTACGTGCGTGTTTCATCCCGGGGAATCGACCATGAACAGTGACAGGTAGATGTCATGGATCGGGCCAGCCGCGGGCACCGACGAGCTAGCGACCCCTCCACTCGGGGTCCCGCTTCTGCAGGAATGCCGCGACACCCTCGACGACGTCCTCGGTGCGCATCAGGATCGACTGCGACTGACCCTCCCACGAGATCGACTCGGCGAAGCTCGACTCGAACGAGGCATTCAGACCCTGTTTGGCGAACATCTGGGCGAGGGGGGCCCCGGCGAGGAAGGAGTTGGCCACCTCGCCGACCCGCCGATCCAGGTCGGTGGTTTCCACCACCTCCATGACCAGCCCGAGGCGGAGAGCCTCTTCGGCATCGACGATCCGCCCCGACAGGGAAAGCTCCTTGGCGCGTTGCAGACCGACGATCCGGGGCAGCAGCCAGGTGCCCCCGAAGTCGACCGTGAGACCTCTCCTGACGAAGATCTCCGCGAACCGGGCCTGGTCGCTGGCGATGACCACGTCGCATCCCAAGGCCAGGTTCATCCCGGCGCCGACGGCGACGCCGTCGACCGCGGCGATGGTCGGCTTGGTGCAGCGGTGGAGGGCCGTCGCCGCTCGTTCCACCACTTTCATCCGACGATGGGCGTCGGCGACCGACGACGAGCCCTCGAACCGGTCGGCATCGAGGTCGGCGCCGGCGCAGAACTCGCCGCCCGCCCCGGTGATGACGAGAACCCGGTCGTCACCGTGCTCGAACTCCTCGAAGACGCGGGTCAGCTCCGGCCAACCGTCGATGGGAATGGCGTTCTTCCGGTCCGGGCGATCGATGGTCACCCGGCAGATCCCGCCGCTGCTTTGAGTCGTCAGCCAGGGCATGCGGTGACAGTAGACCGCACCACATCGGGGTACCGTCGGGTGATGGGCTTCAATCCGTTCCGCGAACAGGAGAGGAGCGTGCTCGACATCGTCATGGTCGTGCTCGCCCTCCTCGCCACGGTGGCGGTGATCCTCTGGGCCGTGCTCGGCTGATGGTTCTCCGGCCTAGTTCGCCCCGGTATTCCCGTAGGTCTCTCTGACCATGGCGAGAGTCTCCTCATCGAACAGTCCCGAGAAGATCTCGAGCAGGGAAGGGGTGAGACGGGCGATGCCTTCCGCGGTCAAGACGTCGATCCCGGTGTTGCGCTCCACGTGGGCGTGGAAGACGGTCATCCCCAGCATCATCGCCATCTGCAACGTGGTCCGGGTCTTCAGATCGTCCGAACCCTTGACGACCCCTTTCTCCACCGCGACTCGAGTCGACCTCCAACCCCTCACGGAGCATCTCGTCGAATAGCTCGCCGGCTGCCGAATGGCCCCGGACCAAGGCCCAGCTGAAGTATCTCAAGAGGGGCTGCGCCAGGTGATAGGACCCAGCTGCGAACGCGGGGTTGCCCAGGTTGCCGTCCTCCAACGCCGCCAGTTTGGTCTCCCGGAACTTGGCGACGACATGACGATCGCACTCCTCGCGCAGACCCTCCTTCGACCCGAAGTGATGCACCACCAAACCCGGTGAAACCCCGGCGTCTTCGGCAATGGCACGGATGGTCGTCGCCGCGAATCCCTCTCTGGGGAACCGATCCAGGGCAGCGTCACGGATCCGGGCACGGGTCGTCAGGTCGGAGTTGGGGCTCGAAATTGTCGACTCCGCGCACTGAACGCATAGTCAGTATCTTAAACGCATGTTCAATCGAAGATGTTATGATTGCCGCCCATGACCAACGTCGTATCGATCTCCGGGCTGGAGAAGCGCTTCGGTCACGTCGTGGCCCTCGATGGCCTCGACCTCGAAGTCGCCACCGGAGAGGTCCACGGCTTCCTCGGGCCCAATGGCGCCGGGAAGACCACAGCCATCAGAGTCCTGCTCGGGCTGCTCAAAGCCGACGGCGGGCAGGTCGCCCTCCTCGGGGGAGATCCGTGGTCCCAGGCCACCGAGCTCCACCGACGTCTCGCCTACGTCCCAGGTGACGTCTCCCTCTGGCCCAACCTGACCGGCGGGGAGGTCATCGACCTCCTCGGCCGGCTTCGCGGCGGGCTCGACGAGACCCGGCGCGCCGATCTCCTGGAGCGCTTCGACCTCGACCCGACCAAGAAGGGGCGCACCTACTCCAAGGGGAACCGGCAGAAGGTCGCCTTGGTCGCCGCCCTCGCATCGAACGTCGAGCTGCTGATCCTCGACGAGCCGACAGCGGGGCTGGACCCTCTCATGGAGGCTCAGTTCCGCACCGCCATCGAAGCGGACCGCGACCAGGGTCGGACCGTCCTCCTGGCGTCGCACATCCTGGCCGAGGTAGAGGCTCTGTGTGACCGTGTCAGCATCGTCCGCAAGGGCCGCACGGTCGAGTCGGGGACGCTCGAAGAGCTGCGGCATCTCACCCGGACGACTGTCGAAGCCGAGGTGACCGGCGATCCCCATGCGATCGGTGGCCCTTCCCGGGGTGCACGGGCTCGCAGGTCCACGACCATCGGGCGTCTCTCGAAGTGGACACCGAAGCCATGGCGGCCTTCGTCGCCGGGCTCGGCCCCACTCGGGGTGCGCAGCCTGGTCAGTCATCCCCCGACCCTCGAGGAGCTCTTCATGCGTCACTACGAGGACGGTGAGGCATCGGCATGAGCACGTTGACCGGGACCGGTGCACTCGCCCGTCTCATCCTGCGGCTCGACCGGGTCCGACTCCCTGTCTGGATCATCGTCATGGGGCTGGTCCCGGTCGGGACCGCGAGCGCCTTCCAGAGCCTCTACACGTCCGACGCAGAACGGGCGCAGTTCGCCGCCACGATCAGCGCCAACCCTGCGTTCACCGCACTGCTCGGCCCGCTCTACGACTCCTCGGTCGGTGGCCTGACGGCATGGCGCGTCGGGACGCTCGGATCGTTCATCCTCGGGATCATGGCCGTGCTCACCGTCATCCGGCACACCCGCGACGACGAAGAGACCGGACGTCGGGAGCTACTGGGGTCGACCGTCCTCGGCAGACACGCCCCACTCGCCGCTGCGATACTGGTCACCACCGCAACCGGGCTGCTGATCGGCGTCTTCGTGACTGCAGGGCTCGGTGGCCTCGGGCTGCCCTGGACCGGTGCGATCGCCTTCGGCGCCGGGTTCGTGGCCGTCACCATCGCTTTCGCCGCGGTCGGGGCCCTCGCCGCACAGCTGACCCAGGCCGGGTCCACCGGCCGTGGGGTGGGGATCGGCGTCGTCGGGGTCTTCTTCCTGGTGCGCATGGCCGGAGACGCCGGCGCGGCCAACGGGTTGGGCTGGCTCTCCTGGCTGTCCCCCATCGGCTGGTTCAGTCGGCTGCGACCCTTCGCCGGCGAGCAATGGTGGGTGTTCGCCTTGTGGGTTGGGTTCGCCGCCGTGGTCCTCGCGGCGGCCGTCGCCATCTCGGTCGCGTCGTGACGTGGGCGAGGGCGCCTTCCCGCCACGACCCGGGCCCGCCCGAGCTGCCGGATGGCTGCGCAACCCGGCCGGGCTGGCATGGCGTCTGCACCGGGGGTCACTCATCGGCTGGACCATCGGCCTGGCGGTCCTCGGAGCGGTCTACGGCGGCGCCGCCGACAGCATCGCCGACATCCTGCGTGACAGCCCACAGCTCGAGGAGATGTTCGAGAACCTCGGCGGGGCCCAGACCCTGACCGACACGTTCTTCTCCGTCGCAGTCGGCATCATCGCCATCATTGCGGCCGCATACTCGATCCGGTCGGTCCTGAAGCTGAAGAGTGAGGAAGACGAGCTTCGCGCCGAGCTCGTCCTGGCCACCGCCACTCCCCGGCCCCGCTACGCCTGGAGCCACCTGTTCTACGGGGTCGTCGGGCCGGTGGTGATCCTCGCCGTGGCCGGCGTGGTGGCGGGTGCCACCTATGGCTCGATAATCGGAGACATCGGCGGCCAGGTGCCTCGGGTCCTGGTCGCGGCCATGGCCCAGGTGCCTGCGGTCTGGGTGGTGACCGGTATCACGATGGCCCTCTACGGCATCGTGCCCAGGTGGTCCTCGGTCAGCTGGGGGGTCTTGGCGACGTGCCTGATCCTCGGTCAGCTCGGCCAGATCCTCCAGTTCCCCCAGTGGTCCCTGAACCTGTCCCCATTCAGCCACGTCCCGCTCATCCCCGCCGAGGACGTCAGCGCGACGCCGTTCCTCGCTCTCCTCGCGGTGGGGGTGGCTCTGGTCGTGGCCGGGCTCGTCGGCTTCCGGAATCGGGACATCCCCGCCTCGTGAAGCCGCCTCCCGAGGTGACGGTCTCGCCGATCCAGCCCTACCAGGCGGTCAAGGAGTACGTGTGCCCGGGATGTCACAAGACGATCCCACCGGGGACGTTCCATCTCGTGGTGATCCCCGATGATGCCGTCGACATGCGCCGACATTGGCACCATGGGTGCTGGCACAAGGAGCTGCGGCGGGTCTACGGCGCTCAGGCGTCGCGACGCTGAAGCCCCCACCAGGTGAGACCGAGCCCAAGCATAGTCCAGCCCTGCCAGGATCGCAAATTGATGCCACAGAGGCAGACCACCACCCGGGACGAAGCCGCCGAGCCCACCACTGCCGAAGTCGACGTCGAATAGAGCCGTCGACGCAGCGGTGAGCGAGACGTTCTCCCATGGTATCCCACAGGGCGAGGAAGCTCTCGGCGAAGTAGATGGCCAGACCGACGCCGATCGCCGGCCCGACCGACCTGAGCAACGCGACCGGCGGCGGTGCCGATCGAGGTCCAGGCGACCGCGATAACGGCGGACTTCCAGAGAACGCCGACGAGGTCGCTGGCCATCATGAAGCCCTCGCCTTTGGCAACGAACATGGGCGAACACCACCCACAAGGCGAATGCGACCAGCGACGCCACGGTCGTCGCCGCCGAGTACGTGAAGAACCGGGAGATGATGTGACGGACCTTGCGCGAGTCCCGGGTCAGCGCGGTGGCCCAGACCGTGGTGCTCAACTCCCCACCCAGCAGGACGACGGCGAGGATCAGCGGGAACCAGAACTGGGTGGCGGCCTGCTGTGCTCCGACCTCGTAGACCTCGGGCTTGAGGAGCTCGGGGATCTCCCCGGCCATCTCTGGTGAGATCTGGCGGAAGGCGATCAGGAAGAAGGCGGCGAGACCAACGAACACCAACAGGACGAGGGTCATCCCCGGGAAGATCTTCCGCCGGGAGATCTTGCGGTACTCGGCCCGGAGCAGGCTCATCGCACCGTCGTCCCGGTCAGCCCCAGGAACACCGACTCGAGCGTGCTCCGTTCCGGACGCACCTCGTCGGGGAAGATGCCGGCGCCGGCGAGGGCTCGGACGATCGCCGGCGCCGTCTGCAGACTGACACGACGATGCCGCCGTCGTCACGGCGCGCCTCGAGACCGGAGGCAGTGAGGGCGACGAGGGCGCCTTCCACGTCGCCGACGCGAATCCTGGTGTGACCGCCACCCAGGAGATCCTCGAGCGGGCCCTGTGAGACCAGACGGCCCTTGTCGACCACGACCACGAAGTCGGCCAGCGCTTCGACGTCGGCGAGGTCGTGGCTCGACACCACCACCGTCCTGCCGTCGGCGGCGAGATCCTTGAGCCGAGCGCGGAAGGCGTGCTGGCCCGCCGGGTCGAGACCGTCGAGCGGCTCGTCCAGGATGAGGAGCTGCGGGTCTCCGAGAAGGGCGGCCGCCAAGGCGAGACGTTGCCGCATTCCCTTGGAGTACTCGCCGGTCTTGCGGTGAGCGTCGGTGCTCGAGCCCCACGAACTCGAGCATCTCGGGGATCCGCCCGTGACCGAAGCCAAGGGTGTCCGCGGCCACCGCCAGGTTGTCCCGACCGCTGAGCGACTTGATCAGACCCGGCTCCTCGACGATGACACCCACCTCTTTGACGATCTCGGGCAGCTGGCGTGGAACGGATCGGCCGAGGATCTCGATCTCACCCGAGTTGGGTCTGGTGAGCCCGAGGATGGAGCGGAAAGTCGTGGTCTTCCCGGCTCCGTTGGGACCGAGAAAGCCGGTGAGCTGACCGGAGGGGATCTCGAAGTCGAGACCATCGAGTGCCTTGGTCCGACCGTAGCTCTTGTGGAGACCGCTGACCCTGATCGCGGGAGAACCGTTGGGCATCACGGCGAGACTAGGAATCGTGCCGGTCGACTCCAACTCACCCGGGAACCCAGTGGACGTCGACCCAACTCGTCTCTGATGGCAATGCCGAGGAAATCGGTGCGATCGGCACGCATCTGCGCACCGAGACGTCTGACTCGCATGTCTCTTCCTGGTGTCGACGGCGTCGATCGGGTCCCCCGGGCCCGAGATCGTCCTCACCTCGACCACTACCCGGGCGGCGCCGTCGTCGGGCGACGATGTCGACCTCACCCGTCGCGGCTCGCAGGTTCCGAGCCTCGATCACGAGACCCCGGTCGGTGAGCCACCATGCGGCGAACCGCTCCCCGGCGGCTCCAAGACCCGGACGGCGGTCGGTCAGAGCTTGAGCTCCGTCTTCTCCAGCTTCTCGACGTTCACGTCGCGGAAGGTGAGGACCTGGACCTTCTCCAGGAATCGGGCGGGGCGGAACATGTCCCACACCCAGGCGTCACTCATCACGACTTCGAAATATGTGGAGCCGTTGGCGTTCTTGACTTCGACTTCGACCTGATTGGCGAGATAGAAGCGGCGCTCGGTCTCGACGACGAACTCGAACATGGGGAGGACGTCGTGATACTCCTTGTAGAGCTTGAGCTCGACTTCCGTTTCGTAACGCTCCAGGTCCTCGTCCATGTCTCCTCGCGTCTCCTCGCGTCTGTGGCAATCGGGATGGTGCCGCCTGGCGATCATATTGCCCGATCAGAGTTAACCATTACCCATCGGGGGGACAGATTTCTAGAGACCCCCGAAGTTGGCCACGGGCCAGATGATGACGAAGGCCCGTCCCACCAGCGACTCGTAGGAGATGTTGCCGAAACGCCGGCTGTCGAAGCTGAACTCGCGGTTGTCGCCCATCACGAACACCTCGTCGTCGCCGATGACGAACGGCCCTTCGTCCGGCATCACCACGTCGTCGGCGAGATAGGGCTCGCTGAGCGCGACACCGTCGATATGGACCTGGTTGTCGCTGATGGTGATCGTCTCGCCGGGGAGCCCGATCACACGTTTGATGAGGTCTTCCCGCCCCCTGGTGCGGACGCCGACCGCTTCGAGGACGGAGCGGATCACGGCCTCGGGCACAGACTCCTCGATCAACGGCTCGGCAGGATCCCGGAAGACGACCACGTCGCCGCGCTCGGGCTCGCCGAAGGTGAAGGCGAGCTTGTTCACCATCACCCGATCGTTGACGTGGATGGTGTCCAGCATCGACTCGGAGGGGATCCAGAACGGCTGGATGAGAAATGTCTTGATCAGGACGGCGATGACGAGTGCGGTGAGCAGGAGACCGGGCAACTCCGCCCAGAACGACCGCTTCTTGCCCTTCTTGCCCTTCTTCCCTTCGCCCTCGCCTGCTCCGGGGACGGGGTCCGAAGCGATGTCATCGGGACGCGGCAGGTCGCCGGCTTCGAGGTGATGACCCTCGAGGTGACGGCCGCGCTCCGGCGAACTCAGTCGCGCAGCTCCTTGATGCGGGCGGACTTACCCACCCGATCGCGGAGGTAGTAGAGCTTGGAGCGGCGGACATCGCCTCTCCTGACGACCTCGATCTTGGAGATGATCGGAGCGTGGACCGGGAAGACTCGTTCGACGCCGACGCCGAAGCTCAGTTTGCGGACCGTGAACGAGGCTCGGGGCCCGGTGCCGTTGCGAGCGATCACCACGCCCTCGAAGACCTGAATGCGCTCCCGGCCACCCTCGACCACGCGGACATGCACCTTGACGGTGTCGCCGGCGCGGAATTGAGGCACGTCGTCGCGCACATGCGCGTTTTCTACAGCTTGAAGATCGTTCATGGAGGACTCCTAGGAACCGCCGGGGAGGAACCGCCGGGGAGTGATAGAGGGGTGTCCCGGCGCGGGGAATTGTATCAGCTCTCCGAATCCGTGCCATTCGCCAACAGGTCGGGGCGGCGAACCTCGGTCCGCGATCGACGTTGCGTTTCCCGCCACTCCTCGATCCGACCGTGGTCCCCGCTGAGCAGCACCTCGGGCACCGTCATCCCCCTGAACTCGGCAGGCCGGGTGTACACGGGCTCCTCGAGGAGGCCGCTCCGGAACGACTCCTTCTCGGTCGACTCCGGATTGCCGACGACACCGGGAAGCAGACGGGCGATTCCCTCGATCGCGGCGGCGGCCGCCACTTCCCCGCCGGCCAGCACGTAGTCGCCGAGACTCACCTCCTGATCGATGTACCCGTCGACGACCCTCTGGTCGACTCCTTCGAACCTCCCGCACACGAAGGTGATCGCGTCCAACCCCGCCCATTCGTCCAGGGTGCCCTGGGTCATCGGCTCACCGGACGGGGTGAACAGGACCCGATGGGTCGTGGCGAGGGGGGTGAGCGCAGAGACCAGAGGCTCGACCATCATCACCATGCCCGGTCCACCACCGAACGGGGCATCGTCCAGCTGGCGGTGCCGACCGATGCCGTGCTCCCGCAGATCGACCAGGGCCACCGCCAGCGCTCCGTCCTCGATGGCGCGACCGACGATCGAGGTCTGCAACGGCCCCGCGAAGTACCCGGGGAACATGGTGACGACGTTTATCTCCACCTGGCGAGGTTATCCCGCCCCCGGTCCCGCCCAGTGAGTCAGTCGAGTCTCTCCACGATCATCGCCATCCCCTGTCCCCCACCGACGCACATCGTCTCCAGGCCAAAGGTGGCGTCGAGGGTGCGCAGGTCGTTGATGAGCGTCCCCATGATCCGCGCGCCGGTCATGCCGAACGGGTGGCCCAGAGCGATCGCCCCGCCATGCGGGTTGAGCTTGTCCATGTCGATGCCGAGCTCGTCGACGCAAGCCAGCACCTGAGCGGCGAAGGCCTCGTTGAGCTCGACGACATCGATGTCGCCGAGGGACATCCCGGTCTGGTCGAGCACCTTGCGCACGGCGTGGACCGGCCCCATCCCCATGTACTCGGGCTCGAGCCCGGCGACAGCCGACGCCACGATCCGGGCCAGCGGCTTCAGCCCCAGGTCTGCCGCCTTGTCCTCGGCCATGACCAGGACAGCAGCCGCGCCGTCGTTGAGCGGGCAAGAGTTGCCGGCGGTGACGGTGCCTTCGGGCTCGAACACGGGCGGGAGGGTGGCCAGCTTCTCCAGGCTGGTGTCGGCCCGGGGACCGTCGTCGTCGCTGATGGTGCGCCCGTCGGGGAGATCGATGGGTGTGATCTCCCATGCGAAGAAGCCGTTCTTCTGTGCCTCCACGGCCCGGTCCTGTGAGCGTTTTCCGAATTCGTCCTGACGCTCTCTGGTGATCCCGTGCCTCCTGGCGACGTTCTCGGCGGTGTTCCCCATCGGGATGTAGACGCTGTTGATGAAGTCGTCGCGAGAAGAGTCGATGAAACGAGGGTTGAGGTCCTCGGAGTCCATCGCCTTCCCGTAGGTGCGGCTCACCGACTCCGACCCGGCAGCGACGTAGGTGTCCCCCTCGCCCCGGGTGATGGCGTGAAACGCCATCCGGATCGTCTGCAGAGACGACGCACAGAATCGATTGACGGTCGTCGCCGGGACCGACGCCGGCATTCCCCCCAGCAAGCGAGGCGGGACGGGCCAGGTTGAATCCCTGCTCGTGGTGGGTGAGCCCACAGCCGAGCATCACGTCGTCGACCGTGGCCCGATCCACCTCGGGCACCTTGCTCATGAGTGAGTCGATGGCGAAGCCGGCCAGATCGTCCGCCCGCACCTCGACGAGCGAGCCCTTGTAGGCGCGCCCGATCGGCGAGCGGGCGGTGGCGACGATTACTGCTTCAGGCACTGGGACCTTCCATTCTTGAGTTGATGCTCAAACTTAGCCCGACTACATAGGCTGCGCCCATGCCTCGCCCTTCGAGACCCGTCATCCTTGGAGTCTTGCTGGTGTCGGCGTGCACCGGGATCAACGGCGACGATCTCCCCGCCACCGACCCCAGCACCACCTCGTCGTCGATCTCCGCGACTTCGACCGTCCCCCCGGTGGTGGAGTGTCCCGGTGCCGGCGAATTCGGGGAAGGGGGCGGGATCGCCACGGTCGACGGCGAGGGAACCGACAGCAGCACCCTCGGCCACATCAGTTGGCAGTCAAACGCCCGGTGTGAGAGCTTCGACTTCGACTTCGAGACCTCGGAAGGGCGCCCCGGCGACGACGGTGCCCGAGATCTCCATCGACCATCTCGAGTCCTATCAGGTGATCCGGATCCGCATGGACGTCGGCGGCGCCGTGTTGACGGATCAGCTGGTGGAGACGGCTCTGGTGGAGCGGCTCTACGTGGTCAACGCCCTCGATGGTGGCATGTTCATCGACCTCCATCTCTCCGCCCCGGCCGCGGCTCGGGCCCGGGTCGAGTCGTCACCGGCCCGGCTCACCGTCGACCTCAGACCGGGATTCGTCCCCTTCAGCGGTGAGTCGGCGGTGGGCGACGACACAGTGGTGGTATCGCCGGTGACAGGCGTCGCCGCGGGATCCACGCAGTTCACCGGTTATGCCCGGGTCCCTGAAGGAGCGGTGACGATCATCGTCACCCAAGGGGAGAACGTGGTCTCCGAGATCGGGACCACCGCCGCCGACACCTCGGTCACGTGGGGTGAGTTCGCCCAGGAGGCGCCGCTGCCGACGGGAACCGTATCGGTCTTCGTCGGGGCGGCCGACGTCGAGGACGGGAGCCTCCAAGGGATCACCCTGGATCTGGCTGTGAGCTGAGCCCCTCGATCTCGACGACCTCGACGAACCCTCCGCCGATGTCGACCACTGGCACCAATGCCGGGACGAACGGCACTTCGAAGACGTCGTCGCCTCTGGCGATGACGAGACGATCCTGCCCGACACCGTGTTCCACGGCGACCACGGAGCCACCGCCAGGACGCACGTCGAGCCCGATCAGGTCCTCGGGCCAGTACTCGTCGTCGTCGAGCTCGCGGCGGGCACTGACGAAGACGTCCCGGCCCCGGATCGCCTCGGCCCCAGGTCGATCGGTGACTTCGACGAATGCGATCTGCGGGCCCTTCTGGCCCCGTCGGATCTCTCGTACCGTGTAG
Source organism: uncultured bacterium (assembly GCA_963751005.1). Taxonomy (GTDB): domain Bacteria; phylum Actinomycetota; class Acidimicrobiia; order Spongiisociales; family ZC4RG35; genus JANQRA01. The sequence goes on along the minus strand of CAVVSY010000004.1, from coordinate 1,154,814 downwards.
GGAGCATCGCCCACGAAGACGAGAGCTGACTCGCTGAGATGGGGAAGGTCGGGCTCCTCGGCGTAGAGGCCGAGAAACCCTTCGAGGCCGCTGGGCCTGCCCAACCGACCGACCCGGAAACGTGCCCGGTCAGTCGAGGAACTCGACTCCAGCGCTGATCCCCTCTTCTTCACCGGCGGCGCCGGCGGCGGCGCGGATGGCCTTGGCCACCCGGCCGCGTCGGCCGATGACCCGGCCCATGTCGCCTTTGGCGGTGCGCACTTCGGCCACGTACTCGTCGGGGCCCTGCTCGACGAGGGTCACTTCGACCTCATCGGGCTCCTCCACGATGCTCTTGACGACGTAGGTCACGACGCGCTCCACGATGTCACCCTTGGCCACGATCATTCCTCCTCGGTGGCGCCGGCGGGCGCCACTTCGTCGTCGGTCACCGCGGCGGGCTCCTCGGCCGGAGCTGTCGGCTCGGCGGCGGGTGCCGCGACGGGCTCGGGGGCCTTCTCGACACCGACCACGTGGATCCCGCCGCTCTTGATCTTCATGGTGTTCATCGCACCCGAGATGTTGAGCAGCTTCTCCACGGTCTCGGAGGGCTGGGCCCCCTTGGACAGCCAGTCGGCCGCGCGCTCGTTGTCGATCTCGATGATCGACGGGTCCTGGCGGGCGTCGTAGCGCCCGATCTGCTCGATATAACGACCGTCGCGCGGAGCGCGTTGGTCGATGGCGACGACGCGATACACGGGCTGCTTCTTCTTGCCCATGCGCATCAGTCTCAGCCTGACAGCCATCTAACTCACCTCTTGAAATCGGGTTCATGTCATCGTCGAGGACGTCTGCCTCCGGTGAGGGCATCGAGTGACGGCATGCCCTTGCCTCCAGCGAACGTCTTCATCATCTTTTGTGCCTCGGCGAACTGCTTGAGGACCCGATTCACGTCCTGGGGCGAAGTGCCCGATCCGGACGCGATCCGGCGTTTGCGGCTGCCGCCGATGATCTTGGGAGCCCGGCGCTCTTCGGGAGTCATCGACTGAATGACTGCCTCGACCCTCTTGAGGTCGCGATCGTCGACATCGACGTCTCGTAGGAGCGACCCGGACCCGGGGAGCATAGCAAGGATGTCTTTCAGAGGCCCCATCGACTTGACCGCCTGGAACTGGCTCGAGGAAGTCCTCGAGGGTGAACTCGCCCTTCTGGAGTCGTCTCGCCGTCTTCTCGGCCTGCTCCTCGTCGAACACCGTCTCCGCCTTCTCGATGAGGGTGAGGACGTCCCCCATGCCCAGGATCCGGCTGGCCATCCGCTCGGGGTGGAACGGCTCGAGATCGTCGAGACCCTCGCCGACGCCGGCGAACTTGACCGGGGCACCGGTCACCTCCCGCACCGAGATGGCGGCCCCGCCACGGGCGTCGCCGTCGAGCTTGGAGAGCACGATGCCGCTGATCCCGACCTGGCTCTGGAAGCCCTAGGCGACGTTGACCGCATCCTGGCCGGTCATGGCGTCGACCACGAGCAGCACCTCGTGGGGATCGGCCGCCTTTCGCACCGCCGCCAGCTCCTTCATCAGCGCCTCGTCGATCTGGAGACGACCTGCGGTGTCGACGATGACCACGTCGTCGCCCGGTGTTGGCCGCCTCCTTGAGGGCCGCCTTGGCCAGCTTGGCCGGCTTGCCCTTGCGGTCGACCAGGACGGGCACGCCGATCCGGCGCCCCAGAGTCTCCAACTGGTCGATGGCGGCGGGACGCTGCAGGTCGGCGGCGACCAGCAGGGGCCGGCGGCCCTTCCGCCTTGAGTGCCCGGGCCAGCTTCCCGGCTGTGGTCGTCTTGCCCGACCCCTGCAGGCCCGACCATCAGGATCACCAGGGGCGGAGAGGTCTTGGCGAACCGGCGGTCTCGCCGCCCAGCGTGGTGATCAGCTCCTCGTGGACGATCTTGACCACCTGCTGGCCGGGTGTGATCGACCTCGAGACGTCCTCCCCCATGGCGCGCTCCTTGACCCGAGCCGAGAAATGTCTTGACCACCGACACGTTGACGTCGGCCTCGAGCAGGGCGAGACGCACTTCGCGCAGGGCGGCGTCGATGTCCTTCTCGGTGAGCTTGCCCTTGCCCCGCAAGGAGGAGAAGACGGTCTCGAATCTCTGGGTCAGCGTGTCGAACATCGGCACCAGAGGTTATGAGGCCGGGGCCGATAGGGCTACTCGGGAGACCCATCTATAGATTGGCCGCATGATCGACACCGCGGCGATTCACGCACATCTCGACGATCGCGCCGACCGAGACCTCTTCTCCGGGGTGGTGCGGATCAGCAGGGACGGGGAGGAGCTGTTCTCCGGCGCCTACGGCTATGCCAACCGGGCGTGGCTGGTGCCCACCACGCTCGACACCAGGTTCGACCTCGCCTCGGTGACCAAGCTGTTCACGACGATCGTGGCCCTGCAGACCGTCGAGGAAGGCCTGCTCGACCTCGACACCAGAGCGGTCGAGTTCCTCGAGCTCTCCGGCACCCAGATCCACCCCGACGCAACGCTCCATCACTTCCTCACCCACACCTCCGGCATAGCCGACGATGCCGACGAGGAGGCGGGCGAGGACTACGCCGAGGTGTGGAAGACCCACATCAGCTATCTGGTCCGGTCGACCGAGAGCCACCTGCCCCAATTCGTCGACAAACCGGGGAACTTCCCACCGGGCCAGGGCTGTCGGTACAACAACGCCGGATTCATCCTCGCCGGGCTGATGGTGGAGCGGGCCACCGGCACTCCTTTCCGGGACAGGGTGCAGACCCACGTGTTCGATCGGGCCGGAATGACGGACTCCGGCTTCTTCTCGATGGACGTAGTCACCCCGAGAGTCGCCGAGGGCGCCGATCTCGTCGACGGGCAGTGGGTGCGCAACATCTACAGCTATCCCCCGGTGGGGTCACCCGATGGTGGAGCGCACAGTACCGTGGTCGACCTGGAACGGTTCATGGCCGCGGCGCACCGTGGCGATTTGCTCGGGCCCGACCTCACTTCCATGTTCCTCACGCCCCAGGTGCTGCATCACGTCGACGAGCACGGGCCGTTGCACTACGGGTACGGGCTCGAGTTCAGCTACGACCCCGACGACGGGGCCCTGATGTTCTACGAGAAGGAGGGGATGAACGCCGGCGTGAGCGCCGTCGTGCGTCACTATCCAGATTCGAGAATCACCCTGGCGATGTTGTCCAACATGGAGGACGGCATCTGGGATTCGCGACGACACATCAACACGCTCCTGATGGCGGCCGGATGAGCGACACCGTCTCAGTCGCACGAGTTCAGCGATCGATTGGCCGCGCTCTGCACCGGCGGGGATCTCCTCGGCTTTCCCAGACGACGGCGAGACGTCGCCATCCTCCTCGCCAGCGCCACCATGTGGATGGAGCCCGGGGTGGTCTACACCGAGCGAGAGATCAACGAGGGTCTGGGCGAGTGGCTGGGATCGGTGTGCCCGTCTCTTCGTGTCGATGCAGTCACGCTGCGCCGGGAGCTGATCGACCGGGTCTATCTCGACCGCGACGACGCCGGCCGCCACTACTCCCTGGGGCCTGGGCCACGTGACATCAGGTTCGACGAGGCCGTGGCCGAAGTCGACGTCGCTGCCCTCACAGCCAGAGCGATCGAGGAGCGGAAGACGCGCAAGGCGGCGCACATGGCGAGAGTTAGGGCACCTGAGATGGAGCGAGTGACCGGTATCGGCGGCGTCTTCTTCAGGGCGGCCGACCCCACGGGTCTGGCGGATTGGTACGAGAAACATCTCGGGGTGCGGAAGACGCCCCGAGTCCTATGACGACCAGCCCTGGTGGCAGGACACCGGGCCCACCGTCTTTGCTCCGATGGAGTCGGGCACCGACTACTTCGACGAGGCCAAGCAGTGGATGATCGACTTCAGGGTCGCCGATCTCGACGCAGATGGTCCGTCAGCTGCGCGAGTCGGGCATCGAGGTGGACGTCATGTCGGAGACCTTCCCCAACGGCCGTTTCGCCCACCTGACCGACCCGGAGGGCAACAAGATCGAGCTCTGGGAGCCGGCGGGGAGCGATCCGGGCCGGGCCGGAGGATCCGGGCACGGCTTAACCTGTCCACGTGATCCCCACGACGATCGATGAGCTGACCGCGGCGCTCGACGACCGCGACTACTTCGCCGGCGAAGACCTCACCGTTGCGATCCACCTCGCCCTCCAACTGGGGCGTCCCCTCTTCCTCGAAGGCGAGGCGGGTGTCGGCAAGACCGAGGTCGCCAAGGTCCTCGCCGCGATCGCCGCCGAGGACCTGATCCGGCTCCAGTGCTACGAGGGGCTCGACGTCGGGCACGCCCTGTACGAGTGGGACTACGCCCTCCAGATGATGGAGATCCGCCTGCTCGAGGCACGAGGCGAGGGGGCGAGAGCCACGGCACGCGACATCATGAGCCGCGAGTTCCTCATCGCACGACCGCTGCTCCAGGCCATCGAGACCGCCGTGCGGTGGTCGCCGGCCCGTCCTGCTGATCGACGAGCTCGACCGGGCCGACGAGGAGTTCGAGGCGTTCCTCCTCGAGCTGCTCTCCGACTTCCAGGTGACGATCCCTGAGATCGGGACGATCAAGGCCGACGAGCCACCGATCGTGATCGTCACCTCGAACCGGACCAGGGAGATCCACGACGCCCTGAAACGTCGCTGCATCTACCACTGGATCGACTATCCGACACCCGAGCTCGAAGCCGCCATCGTCACCCGGAAGGTGCCCGGTGTCGAAGCCGATCTCGCCCGCTCCCTGGCGGCAGCGATGGAGAGGCTGCGCGCCATGGACCTGTTCAAACCCCCTGGTGTCGCCGAGACACTCGACTGGGCCCGATCGCTGCAGCTCCTCCACGACGGTGGGCTGACCCCCGCCCTGGCCGATCGCACCCTCGGCGTCGTCCTCAAATACAAGGACGACATCGATGCGGTGCGGGCCGCAGGCGTCGAAGCCCTGGTCCGGTCGTACCCGTTGAGCAGCCAGCCAGGTACCGCCGGCCCCGTCCGGGACCTGGCCACGTTCGCGGCCGCGCTCCGCCGGCGCGGGCTCACCGTCACACCCGATCAGGTGGCGGACATGGCGCGGGCGGTCACGCTCGTCGATCCCGCCAGCCGGGGTCAGGTCTACGCATCGTTGCGGGCGTTGTCGATCACCGACCCCGACCATCGTCTCGTGTTCGACGAGGAGTTCAGGGACTTCTTCGAACGGCTTCGGGAGGACCAGGCCCTCGAGGATCAACAGTCCCGCGTCGCCTCCGTCACGACGATGAAGCCGATCCTCGAACAGCTCGACCAGACCCCGAGCATCGACTCGGAGTCCCGGAGCGGAGCCTCCGCCGTGGAGAACGTGGCGGCACGGGACTTCGCCGACCTCGACGAGGACCAACTGGCGGAAGCGAGACGTCTGGTGATGGCCATGATGTGGCAACCGTCGGACGTCCGCACCCGGCGATGGTCCCCTTCCCGGAGCGGTACCCTGCCCGACCTTCGTCGGACCATGCGTGGAGCGACGCGGCCCGAGGGCGACCTGATGCAGATCGTGCACCGGCGACGCCGGAGACGACAGCGCCCCCTCATCGTCCTCGCCGACATCTCGGGCTCGATGGAGAAGTACGCCGACCTCTTCCTGGTGTTCGCCCATGCCGCCCAGCGCCGTATCGACGACGTCGAGGTCTTCACTTTCTCCACCCGTCTCACCCGCATCACCGAGGACTTGAAACGACGCGACACCAGCACCGCCCTGGCCAAGGTGGCCGCCAACGTCCACGATTGGTCCGGTGGGACCAAGATCGGGGAGAACCTCGCCGTGTGGAACCGATCCTGGAGTCGCCGCCTCTCCCGGGGCGGCCCCATCGCCCTCATCCTCTCCGACGGATGGGACTGCGGTGACCCGGACCTCCTGCGAAGGGAGATGGCTCGTCTGTCGCGAACGGTCCATCGGGTCTTGTGGTTGAACCCTCTGGCGGCCCGGGCCGACTACCGGCCCGCCACCCGGGGGATGCAGGCGGCCCTCCCCTACATCGACCATCTCCTCCCCGCGGCCAGTGTCCACGATCTCCGCGGTGTGGTCCGGCTCCTCGACTCGCTCAACGCCACGACCTGAGATCCCCTTCGGAGCCAAGGGGGTTCAGTCGCACTGGACACCGCTTCCGGCCGGGACTCGAGGTGAGAAACCGTGCGGGAGCAAGGGACTGGTTCCGGCCGACGCGCTCATGGCCTCGTGTGTAGGCTCACCACCAGGTCAGTGACACTGTTCACGCACCCGGACGCGACCGCTGAGGAGGACGGCTGTGCAGGGCAACCCCCGGATCTTCGAGTTGATCGAGCACTCCCCCAAGGAAGGGAAGAGCCCCACGATCTGGGCCTGGCCCCAGATCATCGACTACCTCAAAGTCGCCGGTCAGCCCGTCCAAGGCCCTTGGCCACCCCATCAGGAGCCGCGACCCGACCCCACCGACGAGTCGCTACCGATCGCCGTGCCCGACCCGCAATCCACCCCGCATGAGGCCGCCCCGGAAACGGGCGAGTCCACCTGGGACTGACTACGGAGGCAGCCATCTACCCCTCGAGACTCAAGTACGAACTGCCACGCTCCATCGACGAGGCCACAGCGCTCCTCGCCGAGGGCGGAGGCGAGGCCAAGGTCCTGGCCGGTGGCCAGAGCCTGGTGCCCATGCTCAAGCTCCGGTTCGCCTCACCCGAGATGCTGGTCGACATCAACGGCCTGCCCGGGCTCGACTATCACGAGCGAGACGCCGACGGGTCGATCCGGGTCGGGGCGCTGTGTCGTCACGCCACCCTGGAGCGGTCTCAGCTGCTCGCCCAGCATCAGCCGACGATGCGCTCGGCGGCCCCCCTCGTGGCCGACCCCATCGTCCGAAACCGAGGGACGCTCGTCGGGTCGCTCTGTCATGCCGACCCTCAGGGTGACTGGGCGTCGGTGATGACCGCTCTGGACGCATCGCTGGTGGTCCAGAGCCCCCGGGGCCGGCGCAGCATCCCGATGCGGGAGCTGGTGAGTGGCCCCTTCCAGAACACACTCGCCTACGACGAGCTGGCCATCGAGGCAGTCGTGCCCGCTCCCCAGGGCATCGCCGACGGTGGCTATCTGAAGCTGGAGCGACGGGTCGGCGACTTCGCCACGGCAGGCGTCGCCGTCGCCCTCGACAGGGTCGGCGGCAAGGTCGTGAGGGCCGGCATCGGGTTGACCGGAGTCGGCGGGTCCACGATCGCCGCCGATGAGGCTGCGTCGATCCTCGTCGGCGGCCCCCTCACCGCCGAAGCGATCGGCGAGGCTGCCGAAGCGGCGGCGCGGGCGGCCCAGCCCCACACCGATCATCGGGGCAGCGCCGTCTACAAGCGTCAGCTGGTGCGGGTCTTCACCGCACGGCTCCTGACCGGTCTGCTCGGCACGAAAGAGGAGGCGGCCTGAGATGACGACGCCTGTACGAGGAGATCACCCCCAGCCCTGCCGACGACGTTCCGGTGCGCCAGATCACGCTCACGGTCAACGGCGAGAGCCGCACCGTCATGGTCGAGCCCCGTCTGCTCCTGGTCCATCTGCTCCGTCAGGGCTTCAAGCTGACCGGGACCCACATCGGCTGTGACACCACCAACTGCGGCGCCTGCACCGTCCTTTTCGACGGCCAGCCGGTGAAGAGCTGCACGATGCTCGCGGTCCAGACCGACGGTCACGACGTGATGACCGTCGAGGGCCTCGCCGGGCCCAGCGAGCTCCATGCCATCCAGGAGGGATTCAAGGAGGAGCACGGGCTCCAATGCGGATTCTGCACCCCGGGGATGATGCTGACCTCGAAGGCACTGCTCGAAGTGAACCCCCATCCCAGCGAGGACGAGATCCGCTGGGCCCTCAGCGGCAACCTGTGCCGTTGCACCGGATACCAGAACATCGTCAAGGCGGTCATGTGGGCCGCGGACAAGCTCGGCGGGGTCGGAAGAGACCGAAGACACGGAGGTGGTGGCGTGACCGCGCTCGATGAGGTCAAGATCGGCGGTCTGGGAGCCAGCCGTCGCCGGGTCGAGGACAACCGCTTCATCCGGGGCAAGGGCAACTACGTCGACGACATCACGCTGCCGGGGATGCTCCACATGGAGATCCTGCGCAGCCCCCTCGCCCACGCCAGGATCAACTCGATCGACACGTCGAAGGCGTGGGCGATGCCCGGAGTCCGTCTCGTGCTCACCGGTGAGACCATGGCCGCCCGCAACCTGGCGTGGATGCCGACCCTCTCCTACGACACCCAGGCCGTCCTCGCCACCGACAAGGTGAGGTTCCAGGGCCAGGAGGTCGCCTGCGTGATCGCCGACGATCCCTACATCGCCAAGGACGCCTGTGCGGCGATCGTCGTCGACTACGAGCCGCTCCCGGTGATCGTCAACCCCGGTCAGTCGTTGTCCGACGGGGCCCCCGTCATCCGCGACGACAAGGAGAACCAGCCCGACAACGTGATCTACGACTGGGAGGTGGGCGACAAGTCGGGGACCGACCAGGCCTTCGCCGCCGCCGACGTCGTGTCCTCGATCGAGCTGCACTACCCGCGTTCGCACCCGTCACCCATCGAGACCTGTGGGTCGATCGCCGACTTCAACCGGGCCACGTCGAAGCTCACCGTCTACCTGACCACTCAGGCGCCACACATCATCCGAGCCGCCGTGGCCCTGGTCGCCGAGCTTCCCGAGCAGATGATCCGGATCATCGCCCCCGACATCGGGGGCGGTTTCGGCAACAAGGTGCCGGTCTACCCCGGCTACGTCGCCTCGATCCTGGCCTCGATCCTCTTGGAGCGGCCGGTCAAGTGGATCGAGGACCGCACCGGCAACCTGATCTCCACCGGCTTCGCCCGGGACGTCTACCTCAAGGGCGAGATGGCACTGCGACGGGACGGGAAGATCCTCGGGGTGCGCATGAACACGCTCGCCGACCATGGCGCCTTCTTCTCCGACGCCCAGCCGTCGAAGTTCAAGATCGGCCTGATGCACTCGGCATTCGCCTGTTACGACATCCCGGCCGCCCATCTCCAGGCGCGCGGCGTCTACACCAACAAGGCCCCCGGAGGGGTCGCCTATCGGTGCTCGTTCCGGGTGACCGAGGCGATGTTCTTCCAGGAGCGGATGGTCCAGGCCGCCGCCGACGACCTCGGCATGGATCAGGCCGCCTTCCGCCGGATGAACTTCGTCCGGTGACGACGACTTCCCCCATCGAACCGCCTTCGGTTTCCTCACCGACTCCGGGCAATACGCCAAATGCCTCGACGTGGGGCTGGAGGCCATCGGTTACGAGGACTTCCTCCGTGACGAAGGAGGAGGCCGCCAAACGCGGCCGGCTGCTCGGGATCGGCATCTCGACCATGACCGAGCCGCTCGGAGCCGGCAACAGCCGTGAGTACGACATCCTCGGGATCAAGATGTTCGACTCGGCCGAGCTGAAGATCCACATGACCGGCAAGGCCTTGCTGCGAACCGGAGCCAAGAGCCAGGGTCAGGGACACGAGACCACCTGGGCCCAGATCGTGGCACACGAGCTCGGGATCCCGGCCGAGGACATCCTCGTCGAGGAGGGTGACACCGACACCGCCCCGTTCGGCATGGGCACCTACGCCTCGCGGAGCACACCGGTGGCCGGCGCCGCCGTTGCCATGGTCTCCCGCAAGATCAGGGCGAAGGCACGCAAGATCGCCGCCCACCTCCTCGAGATCTCCGAGGAGGACGTCGAATGGGAGCTGGGGCGTTTCTACGTCCGCAGCGACCCGGGACGGGGCGTCACCATCCAGGAGTGCGCAGCCGCCGCCTACTCCAACATGCCCGACGGCATGGAGCCTGGCCTCGAGAACGTCGCCTACTACGACCCGCCCAACCTGACCTGGCCGTTCGCCTGCTACATCGCCACCGTAGAAGTCGACCCCGAGACCGGGGTCTGGGATGTGCTGAGAGTCGTCGCCGTCGACGACTGCGGGGTCAGGATCAACCCGATGATCGTCGAGGGCCAGATCATGGGTGGCCTGACCGAGGCGTATGCCATGGCCAACATGCAGTTCATCACCTTCGACGAGGAGGGCAACTGCATCGGGGCCAACTTCACCGACTACCTGCTGCCGACCGCCTGGGAGACCCCGGGGTTCGAGCTCCACGAGGTCGTGACCCCCTGCCCGCATCACCCCATCGGGGCGAAAGGCATCGGCGAGTGCGCCGCGGTCGGCGGCCCGGCGGCCTTCGTCAACGCGGTCGTCAACGCCCTCCAGGGGAACTGGTGTACGCAACATCGACATGCCGGTCTTCCCCGATCGGGTGTACACGGCCCTGCAGACCGGACAGGACGTCGGCGGGGCGCCACCCGTCAAGGTCGAGGTATGACCAACCGCCCTGCGGACGCCTGGCGCATCGTGGAACGGGCGGGCGAGCTGGCCCGTCAGGGCGAGAAGTTCGCCCTCGCCACGGTGGTCTGGCGTCAGGGCCCATCCTCGGGCAATCGCGGGGCGAGGGCGATCATCACGGCCGATGGCGAGATCGAGGGCTGGATCGGCGGGGCGTGCGCAGAGCCGGTGGTGATCCGCGAAGCACAACGCGTCATCGCCGAGGGAGAGCCACAGCTCATCCTCCTCGGTGACGCCGAGGAGTTCGGCCACGTCCCCGAGGGCATGGTCACCGTGCCGATGGCCTGCCAGTCAGAAGGGCGCGCTCCAGCTCTACATCGAGCCGGTGCTCACGACACCGCAGCTGGTCGTCGTCGGGCGATCTCCGATGGCCACGACCCTGGTCGACCTCGCCTCCGTCCTCGGTTGGCGAGCCGAGTTGGTCGCGGCGAGTGACCTCGACTCCGGCCACATCGACTCGAGCTCCATAGTCATCGTGGCCACGCAGGGTCACGACGACGAGGAGACGTTGGAGAAGGCGGTACGCGCCCAGCCGGCATTCGTCGGATTGGTCGCCTCGAAGAAGCGCGGTGAGGCGGTCCTCGCATATCTCGCCGATCGTGGCGTCCCCGCCGAGCTCCTCGACGAGGTGCGGGTACCGGTCGGTCTCGACCTGGGGCACACGTCACACAGCGAGATCGCCGTCGCCGTCCTGGCCGAGCTGGTCGCATTCAAGTCGAGCGGGGCCTTGCATCGAGACCTACATCAGGATGTTGCCCTCGACGGCCGTGCCGGACACGGCGGTCGACCTGGTCTGCGGGATGACCGTCCCCGCCGACGATCGGAGCCGCCCCTTCGAATACGACGGAACCACCTACTACTTCTGCGCTCCCGGCTGCCGGGTTGCGTTCGAGCGAGATCCCCAGCGGTACGTCGAGGAGGGCGTGTCATGAAGATCAAGCATTCCATCGAGATCGACCAGCCGATCGAGACCGTGTGGGAGTTCTGCTCAGACGTCCCATCGGTGGCGGCGTGTCTGCCAGGCGCCGAGCTCCACGAGGAGCTGGGGCCGGATCAGTACGCCGGCCGGGTCGGGATCAACATGGGCCCGGTCAAGATGAAGTTCCACGGGACCGCTGACATCACCCACCGCGACGAGGAGAACAAGACGATCCTCATCGACGCCGTCGGGCTCCGACGAGAAGGGTCAGGGTCAGGCCAATCTCGGTCTCCATCTCCGTCTCGTCCCGACCGCCGGTGGCACCAGGCTCGAGGTGGAGCAGGACATCCAGCTCTCAGGGGCGGCTGCCCAATACGGGCGGGGCATGATCAGCGACGTCTCCCAGGTGATGATGCGGGACTTCGCCGACAACATGCAGGCACGTCTCGACGCCTACGAGCGGGGGGTGTCGCCAGGATCAGATCGAGGCGAAGAGCGCCAGCGGGCTGGGCATCGGTCTGCGGGCCGCCTGGATGGCCCTGATGCGAGTCGGCAGACGGTTCTTCGCCCCATACGACCCGAGCAGAGTGTGAGGAGGACGAGATGACCTGGTGGTGGATAGGGAACGTAGTGCTCCTCCTGGTGGTGGTGCCGGTGCTGGTGTTCCTGCTCAACACCGTGCTCGCCGCGGTGGAGCGGATCAGGAAGGCGTCCGACGACATCCTGGGCGGCGGGGTGCAGCTCATCGGCGAGGTGAACAACGTGCCCGACTTGTTGGCGACGACCGACGACACCATCGCCGACGTCGCCCAAGGCGCGGTTCGGTATGCCGGGTCCGTGGCGAAGTTGCTGGGTTGAGGAGAGGAGAGACATGCCTGCTGCCGCAATAGTCACCCTGGTGCTGGCGACGCTGATCATCGCCGCCGCAGCCGTCGGCCTGATCCGGGTGATCGAGCACCTCAGCGCCGCCCAGAAGACGCTTCGGGCGCTCACCGGTGGGGTCGAGGTCGTCGCCGACAAGACCAGCACCGTGCCCGCGGTAGTGGCGTCGGTGAACGCCAACCTCAAACCCGTCTCCGACTTCGCCGAGTCGATCTAGGAGCATTTGATGAACGAACTCTTCGAAGGAAACACCGACTGGCTGATCGGGTACGTGATCGGGATCGTGATCGTCCTGGTCGTGGTCGCCCTGGTGGTGCCGATCCTCGTCCTGGCCCGCAAGATCGGGAACGAGGCTGGAGCCATCAACGACAGCCTGACCAAGTCGGTGCACAACACAGCGGCGCTGGCCGACTTGAGCACGACCAACACGATGGCGATCAACGTCATCGAGGGCCTGAAGCGCGGCCGCCAGCGTCTGGGAGGGTGATAGTGACCTTTGCACTCACCGAATCACAAGAGACCCTGTGGCAGATCGCCAACTGGGCTGGGCTCGCCGTGGTGGTGGCGGTAGCGGCGCTGCTCACCATCCTGGTCGTCCTGGTCCGCACCATCGACCGCCGCGTCGTGGCGATCAAGGCCACGCTGACCCAGGCCGAGGCGAACACGGCTGACGCAGCACTGCTGAACACCACTGCCGCCGGAGTCGACATGGTCCTCACCGAGGGACTCGAGCACCATCTCTTCCTCGGCCGGGTACTGGGCAAGGTGCGGTCATGAACGGCCTCGTCGTCTTCACCGTCATCGACATCGTCCTGCTCATCGCCGGGCTCGCCGTCTATCTGTGGATCGTGGGCAGGCAGCTGACCCGAATCGCAGGCAATCTCGAGGAGTGCAACGATCTCGTAGCCAAGATCAACGCCAACGCGGCTTCGATCGAGGGCAACCTCGAGCACGTCAACCGGACCGGAGGCGTCGTCGCCGCTGCATTGCCACTGCTCTACGGGATGGCCGAGGGCATCGTGGTCGGCGCCACCTACGACGCCGAGACAGTTCCCGAACGTGGCCCTGCGGTTCCGGCTTCGGGACGACGCCGCTCGCGCATGCACGAGTCCGTCGGCTACCACCCGGAGTAACGCGACCGGGTTGATCCACGTGAGTAGGCGTCGTATCCTTACTGCAGTCGTCAAGTAAGGAAGATCATGGATCTGGCAGCAAAGGTCACATCGAAGGGACAGATCACCATCCCCAAACCCGTTCGAGATGCCCTCGGCATCTCCGAGGGCGACGAAGTGGTGTTTCGACTGGAGCACCAGCGAGCGGTTCTGGCCAGGACACCTCACCTCCTCGATCTCGCCGGTGCGGTCGAGGTTCCTGCGGACAAACGAGGCGTTCGCTGGGAAGAGATCCGGTCCCGCACACGGCAGGACCGTGCGGGGCGCGTCGTTGACGGCTTTCGTCGACACCAACGTCCTGATTCGTCACTTGACCGGTGATCCACCAGGTCTGGCCGCACGAGCAACCAAGTTCCTCGGCGAAATCGACAGGCTCCTGCTCCCCGATGTCATCGTCGCCGAGACGGTCTACGTGCTGGAGTCGTTCTATGAAGTGGCCGTCGAGGAGGTGGCTCGTCTCGTGCGGTCGATCATTGCATTCGACCCGATTCAGGTTGCGGACGCGTCACTGCTGCTTCGCTCCCTGGAGGTCTACGAGACACACCGGATCGACTACGCGGAGGCCTATCTCGTCGCATCGGCCGAATCCACCGACATCGACCAAAAATCGCCTCGTTCGACCGGGCCATCGACGTGTGCCCACCGTCACACGCATCGAGCCATGAAAGTCTGCCTGGCTATCCCGACGGGTCTCGACCCGTGGTCAGCGGGCCGGTGGTGCCCGGGGTGTCGTATTCGCCGATCCAGTGGTCCTTCCACGCCTGATCGAACTGCTCGGCATTGCAGCCCGGCCGATAGACCGCCACCAGCTCCTGGACGATCTGCTCCGATGAGATGCCATCGCCCCCGGAGCCTCGAGGGTGCACACAAAGAGCCCGAAGCGATCGCCATCCACTCGCTTCAGCCAACACGGTGACGCCGGATTGCGGAAAGGCAGCCCCTCTTTCGTCAAGTCGTCGGAGTGGCCGACGTAGATGACGCCATAGCGCTCCGGCTTGGTATCGGGGTCGGGTCGATAGAGGACGGCAAACACCCCGGCCCGCTCCGGAGGCGTCCAGCCGGCGAGGAGCCGCGGGCCCTCGAATGAGTATCCGGCCAGAGTGCCGAGACGGATCAAGTCTGGCCCTCGGCACCGAAGTCCTGGGCGTCGGGGATGTCCTGATACCAGTCCATCTCCTCTTCGTCGGCGATCGCCTCCACGTCGACCACGGGCCACACCGGCAGACCCGCCCGCGTCACCGCCTCGGTGAAGAGGCCCATCGCCTCGTCGACCGCCTCGTCACTGGTCTCGGCGGCAACGACGACCTGCACACCGTACGACTGGGTCCCCATCCCGGTGGCGATCCCTTGATGGCCTGCCACGGCGTCGGCCAGCTCCACGACCTCTTCGAGGCTGACCTCCCGGTCACCGGCCGCGAGCAAGGAGACACTCCACCTCACGGTGTCCTCCCCCGTCTCATCGCAGCGACGGCAGACGTTCGGCCAGGCCTTCGAGACTGGCCAGGTCGCGACCCGACAAGATGAGGTCGATGTGGGGATCGGCGACCATCATGCCCAGGGTGGTGGGTCGGTACTCGTCGGCGTCGTCCACGTGAGGGTTGACCCAGACCACCTTGTGGCTGAGCAGGGCGAGACGCTCCATCGCATTGGCGAGAACCGCCGGGTCACCCCGGTCGAGACCGTCGGAGCAGATCACCACGATCGCTCCACGACTCATTCCCCGTCTCCCCCACTGTCTGACGAAGGTGTCGATGGCGTGACCGATGCGGGTCCCACCCTCCCAATCGAAGACGGCGCGCGCTGCCCGGTCGAGTGCGTCGTCGGGGCGTCTGCGCTCCAGGGCAGGGGTGATGCGAGTGAGCCGGGTCCCGAAGCAGAAGACCTCGACCCGGGTGCTCGCCCGCCGGGCCGAGTAGGCGAACTGGAGCAGGTTGCGGGAGTACTCGGCCATCGAGCCGGAGACGTCGAGGATCAGGACGAGCCGACGCATCTTGTGTCGTCGCGTCCGCCAGATAGAGCTGGGACGGGTCACCGTGCTGCCGCATCGTCGCCCTCACGGTGCGACGCAAGTCGGGCCGATCCGGTGTGCTGGACGCACGTGCCCTCCGGCTTCGCCGCCGAGGCGGGACGAGCCGCATCCGATTCATGATGCGACGAAGCGCCGCCAGCTCCTCTTCGGTGCAGGCGGTGAATGCCTTGTTCCTCCAGATCTCGATGTCGGAGGCCATCAGCCCCAGCTTTGCCTCCTCCTCGTCACCGCCACTCGCCCGCGGCTCCGCCGCGGGGACCTCGATGACCGAATCGTTCTCGATGTCCGATCGGTTCAGTATCAGCTTCATCGGCTCCGGCACCGTCGGGTCGAAGCCGAGGAAGTACTTGCGGAACACCCGGTCGTAGACGGGGATCTGCTCGCGTTTGGTGAGGAGGGTGGCGCGGCCGGCCCAGTAGAGGTCGAGGAGGTCTCCGGGCTCGAGACAAGCCATCGCCGCGCAGTAGGTGAGCATCTCCCCCGAGCCGACGCGAGAGCCGGCGTCGCGGAGCTCCGAACCGAAGTCGACCACCATCTCCACGAACGGGACACGATCGGCCTCGCCGACTCCAGAGATCAGGGCTTCCGCGGCGTCAACCATCGGCGACGAGCTCGTCGAGATGGTCGAGAACCATCTCCAGGTCATCTCGTTCCTTGACCACCGCCCCCAAGGTCACTTGGACGGTCGCCGCGTCGAGGTCGGTCTCACCCAGGACGCCCAGCGTGGCTACCCAGTCGAGGGTCTCGGCCACTCCGGGCGGTTTGGCCAGATCGAGCCCTCGCAGCCGATTCACCGCCGCCACCACCTTGCGGGCGATCGTCTCGGAGGCGTCGGGAGCACGGACCAGGACGATCTCCACCTCCCGCTCCGGGGTCGGGTAAGGGACCCAGTGATAGAGACAACGGCGCTTCAACGCATCGTGGAGCTCACGAGTCCGGTTCGAGGTGAGCACCACCAGGGGCGGTTCGTCGGCGACGATCGTCCCGATCTCGGGGATGGTGATCTGGAAGTCGGAGAGGAGCTCGAGGAGAAACGCCTCGAACTCGTCGTCGGCTCGGTCGATCTCGTCGATCAGGAGCACCGCCCTGCTCCCCGCCCGCACCGCGGCGAGAAGCGGGCGCTCGAGGAGGAACTTGGGGCCGAACAGCTGGTCCACTTGATCTTCGTCGGCGAGCTGGCTCTCGGAGAGGGCGCGAATCTGCAGCATCTGCCGGGCGTAGTCCCACTCGTAGAGGGCCTGGTTGGTGTCGATGCCCTCGTAGCACTGGAGACGGATGAGGTCACGGTCGAACACACGGGCGAGGGCCTTGGCCAGCTCGGTCTTCCCCACTCCCACCTCGCCCTCGAGCAGGAGGGGACGTCCCAGGGTCATCGCCACGTACACGGATGTGGCGAGACCGCGGTCGGCGAGATAGCCGCCGGCGCGGAGACGGTCGGTCAGGTCGGCGACGCTGGATGGGCCGACGTTGTGTCCTCGATCGGTCATGAACCTGCCGGTCCTCGGCTGCGCTCGGCGGTCAGCGCTACTCGTCTCGACCGAGCACGAGGTCGCGGACGCTGCCGGCGGACGGGCTCAGCTTCCCCTCACGGGCCAACGTCGCCCGCCAGGCCGCACCGATGTCAGTCCCGGGCTCGGCATATCCGTCGAACGTGATGCCACGCATGTTGCGGCACGGCTTGGTGGGGCTGCAGTCCTCGTCGAGCTCGAAATGGTCGTGGCTGACCATCCAAACCGACTCGAGCACCTGGCCCGTGTTGTCATCCTGGACAGTCATCAGATCTCCTCGCCGGCAACTGGTCCTGCCAGTCTAACGGTGACGCCTCGCTGGCTCCATGGTCAGTCCCGGTTCTCGGCGATGGCCTCGGCGGCAATGGCGACCGCGATCTCCCCCGGGCTGCCTGCCCCGATGTCGAGACCGGCCGGGCCGTGGACCCGTGCCAGGTCGGTCACACCTCGATACGCCAGCCAGTCGGCACGGTCCTCCTGCATCTTGCGGCTCCCCAGGGAACCGATGTACCCGGCCCGGCTCTCCAGGGCCGCGGCCAGCGCCGCGCCCGCCAGTTCGAGATCGTGTGCCGCGACCACCACCTTGTCGCGTGCCGAAAGAGGTGCGATCAGACCCGAGACCACGGAGAGTTCGCCGACCAGACGCGCCTGCCACCCGATCACCCCGGCGAGGGCAACCAACGCCTCGGCGATGTCGCCGGCCCCCACGACGATCATCTGCGGGGACCGCCGAGAAGGTCGAGACCAGCGTCTCCTCCGCAAAGACCGACCCCGGGCCCCGGGCAAACGCCTCTCGCACCCACGGCTCCGCGTCGGTCACCGTCGCCTCCGAGTAGACCTCGGCGTCCGACGACCTCGTCGCCGTCGAGCCGGATCACCAGACAGAACCTCTCCCGTGGCCATCGCCAGGTCCCAGACCGTCCCGGGGCAGGGTCTCCGCCGGTGCCAGCACGCAGCGGACACGGCCGGCACCTTCCAGCCCGGCGATGAGGGCGTCGACCTCCGTGACCTCGACGTCGACCAACCGGCCGACCTTCGCCCGTCCGGCGAGATCGCCGAGTTTCCCGTCGAGGGCACCACCGAGGAGCGAGCCGATGCGACCTCCGCCCGGGGTGAGCACCACGGCATCGGACCAGTCGGGCACCGGGAGGCCCTCGGTGGCGACCAGCCAGGCCACATCGGCCCTGGTGCCCGATTGGAGGCAAGCAGCCACGGTGATAGCCACGCCGTACACGGGCACGACTGTAGGAGCGGTCTCACCACCGCGTCATCCGGCCCTTCGAACGGGTGAATCGCACTACCGTTCCAGGTCTGATGAGAAGCCAACTCGCCCTCCGCAACAAATGGCTCGACGAGGGAAAGAAGGTGGCCGTCGCCACCGTGATCAAGGTCCACGGCAGTGCGCCACGGCCGGAAGGCTCCAAGTTCCTCGTCTCGTCGGCAGGCGACATGGAGGGTTCGGTGAGCGGTGGCTGTGTCGAGAACGACGTCTTCCTCCACGCCCAGGAAGTGATCGAGAGCGGCCAGCCCAAGACGGTCACCTACGGGATCGCCGATGAGGACGCCTTCGAGGTGGGCATGTCCTGCGGCGGAACCATCGACGTCTTCATCGAGCCCTGGTGAAAGACCCCAACGAGGCGATCCAGGAGCTGCTCGACGCCGAGTCGTTCGGCTCGGTGGTCACGTTCGTCGCCGGCCCTGCCATCGGGCAGAAGGCCGTCATCGACTCCAACGGCACCCTGCTGGCCGGGTCTCTCCCCGATGCGGTGGCCGAGGACGTGTTCGAGGACGCCCGGACCCTGATGACCCACGAGCAGCACCGCGCCCTCGACTATGGGGAGCACTCGGTATTCATCGAGACCCTCGCCCCGCCACCCGATCTCCTCATCTTCGGCGCCGTCCACATCGGCCAGGCGCTGTCGAGCTTCGCCACGCAGATGGGCTATCGGGTCACGGTCGTCGACTCGAGGGCGCCCTTCGTCACCGATGAGCGGTTCCCCACGGCCGCCCGGCTCCTGATCGGCTGGCCGACGCGATCTGATGGATCAGCTGACGATGGACCGGCGCACCTGGGTGGTGGTGCTCTCCCACGACCCGCGGCACGAGACCCCGCCCCTCGAAGCGGCGCTGAAGGTCGATACCCGCTACATCGGGGCGATGGGCAGCCGGCGGACACACCAGCTCCGGGTCGAGCGTCTTCGGGAGCTCGGCTTCGACGATGCCGACATCGTCCCGGATCCACTCACCGGTCGGTCTCGATATCGGCGCCGAGACCCCTCAGGAGGTGGCCGTGTCGATCCTCGCCGAGATGACGATGGTCCGCTACGGAGGAGGGAGCGGTCTCTCGTTGCGTGGGGTCGAGGGACGGGTCCACAAACAGCGTGATGACGACGATGGAGCACCCGATGAGTGACCGTGACATCACCGCCTTGGTGCTGTCCGCCGAGCGGCGTTGGATGGACCACTGGCTGGCCGGCCCGACCCTGGAGGGCGAGCCGATCCGTCGCGGCGCGATCGCTCCGGACATGGACCTCGTCGACGAGAACGGTGAACCGTGTCAACTCAGCCGGTACTGGTCCGACCGACCCGCCCTCATCATGTTGTGGCGTCATCTCGGATGTGGCTGCGGGCTGGAGCGAATCAAGCGGCTCGAGGACGAGTACCAGGGGTATCTCGACTCGGGGCTCGAGGTAGTCGTGGTGGCACCCGGTGAGGTCGAGCGGGTGGTCGCATACAAGGAGAGGTACGGTCTGCAGCCACCGGTCTTGGCCGATCCCGACTACGCCACGCACCGCGCCTACGGGCTCTCCCACTGGTCACACGAGCAGGTGCTCTATGACGCACCTGACGAGTTCTGCTCGCTGTCCCGGGAAGTCGGGGAGATCGTTCCAGGAACAACGTCGCCAGATGGAGCGAAGCCTCGTCGACGACCCCTGGATGCAATCGGCCGAGTTCGTCGTCGACACGGCAGGCGTGGTCAGGGTGGCGTACTACTACAACTACTGCGAGGACTATCCCGACCCTCGCGTCTTCGCAGACGGCCGCCCGACTGGCTCTGACCGGGGGCTGAGCCTGCGACGCATCTCGCGTCGGAACCAATCGAGCAGCCGACGGCGTTTCACATCCTGTGCGCCGGCTGCGACATGGTTCTCTGGGGAAACCCAGCCCGATGGGGGCAGCATTCCGGTCCATCCTGATCCCGGGTTGGGGCCAGATGGCCACGAGTCGGCTCACAACCGGCAAGGTCCTCCTCTTCGCCACCGGCCTCGCCGGGATCGCAGCTCTCACCGTGTTCTTGTTCGTCGAGCCGGTAGAGCTCGCCGCGTGGCTGGCCAACCCCGACGTGATCCTCGCTGTGATCCTGGTCAACCTCCTCGTCCTACTGGTGCGACTGTTCTCCACCGAGTCGGCATGGAGGGCGGGCGGCGGGCACCGCTGGTTCGCCGCGTTGTTCCTCGCCGCCGTGGTGTCGATCCCCCATGTCGCGATCGGATGGGTGGGGCTGGAGGCGAGGGGCTCGATGCTTCGCCTCTTCCCTGAGGCACTGGCGGCGGCGCCCCCCGAAACCACGACGACCACCGTGCCCCCGACGACGACCACGACCCGGCTCGAGCTGAGCCCGATTGTGACCCTCGCCGGCCAGTACGGCGACGACGACCTGAAGGTCTCACGGACCGAGGGCTGGCACCCATTCGGATCGGAGCGACTCAATATCCTGCTCCTCGGCGGGGACTCCGGCCCGAGACGAACCGGGCTTCGCACCGACACCATGATGGTGGCGTCGATCGACCCGGTGTCCGGCGACGCCGCCATGATCGGGGTGCCCCGGAACTACGGAAGTGTGGCGTTGAAGGACGGCACCGTCCCGCCCGTGACCCAGCTCGGTCATGTCTACAGCTGGGGTGAGCGTCACGCCGACCGATACCCCGATTCGTCGTTCCCGGGCCAGGCGGCCACCCGCGATGCCATCGAGAACCTCACCGGGCTCGAGATCGACTACTTCGTCCTGGTCGATCTCACCGGTTTCGCCGATGTCGTCGATGCCTTCGGCGGAGTCACCCTGGATGTGGCGGCGCCCGTCGACGGCCCGTTGTACGACGTAGAGACCGGGGGATACGAGATGGTCACCATCCCCGTGGGGACCCAGCATCTCGACGGGGCCCATGCCCTGGCGTATGCGCGAGCCCGCTACGGGTCGTCCGACTATGCCCGAATGGGCAGGCAACGATGCATCCTGGCCTCGATGGCCTCTCAGGCCGATCTCCTCGAGTTGTTCGGGCGCATCGGCGAGCTCCTCGACGCCGTCGAGTCCAATCTGGTCACCGATCTCCCCGCCGAGCTCATCCCCGAGTTGATCCGTCTCACCCCGAGGATCTCGGCGACGAGCATCCGGCTCATCGGCTTCGACGACAAATGGGGAACAGGACGCACCGTGACCGGTCACATCATCCCGGATGTAGGCCGGATACGTGAGGCGGTTCGCCTGGTGGTCGAGGACCCGACCGCCGCCACCGAGGCGGGTGTCGCGACAGCGGAGACCGGCTGCTGACGTCCTAACGTCACGCCGGTGACGACGAGAGACGAGGCGATCCGCTCCGACATCCGGAGACTGGGCAACCAGCTCGGCGAGGCGCTGGTGCGTCAGCACGGCCAAGGCCTCCTCGACCTCGTGGAGGAGGTCAGGGCCCTCGGCAAGTCGGCGCGCCGTGGTGGCAGCGCCGAGGCGGCGACCGACCTCCACGGGTTGCTGACCAAGCTGGACACTGCCGACGTGATCCCGCTGGTGCGGGCTTTCACCACCTACTTCTACCTGGCCAACGTCGCCGAACAGGTCCATCGCATCGAGGACCTCGCCTCAGACGACCGATATCTCCGCAACACCGTCGACCGCATCCTGGCCACCGGCCCGGAGCAGTCGGAGGTCGACGATCTGGTGTCCCGGTTCGAGGTGCGGCCGGTGTTCACGGCTCATCCCACCGAAGCGGCGCGGCGCAGCATCCTGACCAAGCGCAACGACCTCGCCAGGCTGATCACCCAACGGGCGGACGCCGCGAATCCCGACCAGGTCGAGCTGATCGACCGTCGCTCCGCCGAGCTCATCGACCAGATCTGGCAGACAGACGAGCTGCGCACCGAGCGCCCGACCGTGGTCGACGAAGCCCGATCCGCCCTCTACTACCTGGTGGCACTGGCCGAGGATGTGCTTCCGGAGTTGACCGAGGTCATGACGCTGCAGCTGCAGCGGCTCTCCCCCGGATCCAGGCCGACGCCAATACGGTTCGGCAGTTGGGTGGGGGGTGATCGGGACGGGAACCCGGGAGTCACCGCCGAGACCACGCTGGAGACATTGGCGCTGCAACACGACCGGGGCCTGACGCATCTCATCGAGATGGTCGAGGTCCTCAGCGAGGAGTTGTCGATGTCGAGTGAGCTCACCCGGCCCAGCCAGGACCTGCTCGACTCCCTCGCCGTCGATCGTCAGCGTCTTCCCGATGTGTGGCAGCGGGAGCAAGCCCGCACCGCTGATGCTCCCTACCGGCTCAAGTGCTCGTATGTCCACGCCCGTCTGATCAACACCAGGGCGAGGATCAAGACGGGATCCGCACACGTTCCGGGCCACGACTACGCCCACCCGGCGGAGATGGTCTCGGATCTCGACATCATGGCCGCCTCCCTCACCGGGGCCCGGGGAGGGCTGATCGCGACCGGAGCCGTCGAGCGAGTGCGCCGCGCCGTGGAGATGCTGGGGTTTCAGATCGCGATCCTCGACATCCGCCAGCACTCCGCTCGTCACACCGCCGCAGTCGCGGAGTTGTTCGCCAACGTGGGTATCGATCTCTCCGACCTGGACGACACCGGCCGGCTGCAGGCACTCTCCGCCGAGCTGACCCAGCCCCGGCCGCTTTCCGGGCCGACCACCGACCTCACCGAGGACAACTCGGAGACCCTGGCCACGTTCCACTCGATACGGGAGGCGCATCGTCGCTATGGCACCCAGGTGGTGGAGAGCTACATCATCTCGATGACCGAGACCCCCGCCCATGTCCTCGAAGCGGTGGTGCTGGCGAGAGAGGCAGGCCTGGTCGACCTGCAACGAGGCATCGCCGACCTCGGCTTCGTGCCGTTGGTCGAGACCATCGACGACCTTCGCAACGCCGGGAGACCTGCTCGACCAGCTGCTGGGCGATCCCAACTATCGGCGACTGGTTTCCCTGCGAGGTGGCCTCCAGGAAGTCATGCTCGGCTACTCCGACTCCAACAAGGTGGGTGGGATCACCGCTTCGCAGTGGGAGATCTACAAGGCACAGCGGGTGATCCGCAACGTCGCCGAGCGGCATGGTGTCAGACTTCGTCTCTTCCACGGCCGTGGGGGCACGATCGGGCGAGGTGGCGGGCCCACGCACGCCGCCATCCTGGCCCAGCCGTTCGGCACGGTCGACGGCGCGATCAAGATCACCGAGCAAGGCGAGGTGATCTCGGAGAAGTACGGGAACCCCGAGATCGCCGCGCGCAACCTCGAGCTCATGGTGGCGTCCGTGTTGGAGAGCTCACTGCTCCATAGGCAGTCGCGACGCTCCAAAGACACTCTGGACCAATGGACCGAGACGATGGACGTCTTCGCCGGAGAGGCATACGACGTCGTATCGGCGGCTGACCAACGACCCCAGTCTCGTTGCGTACTTCCTCTCCTCCACCCCGGTGGAGGAGCTGGGGAGGATGAACATCGGCAGTCGGCCCTCACGCCGCCCCGGGGCGCTCGGCGGTGTCGACGATCTGCGGGCGATCCCCTGGGTCTTCGGGTGGACCCAGACCCGTCAGATCGTCCCGGGATGGTTCGGGGTGGGATCTGGTCTGCGTGCGGCACGTCAGGCCGGTTTTGGCGACGCGCTGCACGACATGGCCGGGGAGTGGGGCTTCCTGCGCACCTTCCTCTCCAACGTCGAGATGACCCTCTTCAAGACCGACCTCGACATCGCCTCCTCTTACGTCACCGAGTTGGTGGCACCGGAGCATCGGCAGCTGCTCGACACCATCAGGGCCGAGTATGAGGTCACCATCGCCGAGGTCCTCGAGCTGAGGGGGACCGGAGCGCTCCTGGAGGATTCCCCCCTGCTGCAACGGACGCTGGGTGTGCGCGACATCTACCTCGACCCGATCAACTACCTGCAGGTTTCCCTGCTGTCCCGGAGCCGGGCGGGCGAGGAGTCACCCGACCTGGACCGGGCGCTCCTGCTCACCGTCAACGGCATCGCCGCAGGAATGCGCAACACCGGCTAGCTCTGCGGCCATCGCCCGCGGCTCGTAGGCTCTCGGGCCATGCCGATCACCATCCTCGATCATCCCCTCGCCGCCGACCTGCTCACGGTGCTCCGCGATCGGGACACCGAACCGCCCCAGTTCCGGCAGATCGCCGAGCGGCTCGGATACCTGCTCGTGGCCGAGGCTCTCTCCGACATGCCGCTCGACGACGTCGCCATCGAGACGCCGCTCGAAGCCACGACGGGAAGGCAGCTGCATCGTCCGGTGGTCGCCGTCGCGGTCCTCCGCGCCGGTCTGGGGCTGTTGCACTCGGTCCTCACCCTGGTCCCGGACGCGGCCATCGGTTTCGCCGGCGTGCAACGCAACGAGGAGACGGCCGAGCCGATGGAGTACTACACCAAGTTCCCCACGCTCGACGGGGCGCGGGTGCTCATCCTGGAGCCGATGCTCGCCACCGGTGGCAGCCTCTCCTGGGCGATCGACAAGGTCAAGCAGAACGGAGCGAGGGACATCGTGGCCTGCTGTGTGGTGGTGGCGCCCGACGGCTTGGAGGCGATCGAGGCGAACCATCCCGATGTCCGGATCGTGGCCGCCGCCCTCGACCGGGAGCTCAACCCCAGCTTCTACATCGCCCCCGGGCTGGGCGATATGGGCGATCGTCTCTTCGGCACGCTGTGACCTTGGGGGTCGAACGGGCGTGACCGACTTCGAGAGAGCGGTGACGGCTGTCATCTCGTCGCTCCAGCCAGGCGATGTGGTCACCTACGGCGAGGTGGCGGCGGAAGCCGGATTCCCCGGTGCGGCGCGGGCGGTGGGAACTGTGCTTCGGACCACCGAAGGCCTGCCCTGGTGGCGGGTGGTCGGCTCAGGGGGTCGGATCAGGACCCCCGACCCTGCGGTTCAGATCAAGCTGCTCATCGACGAGGGTGTGCTGGTGGTGAACAACCGGGTCGCCTCGGCTTAGGCCGGCGACGACGTTCCGCCGACCGCTATCGGTTCATTAACACGCCGATGAGCATGCCGAGCCCGACGCCGATGGCGCCACCGATCCAGAGGCCGGTGCCCAGGTTGCCGGTCGCAGCTCCTATCGCAGCTCCAATGCCCGCGCCGAGGACGGCCAAGGCTGGGATGAGTTGTCCAGAACGGCGGTTGCTTCCGCTTTCGTCAGCCATCAGGGAGAATAATCGGGCGAATTTTCAGGTGCCGTTGCTGCAGTATCTGCGAAGACCTTCATCGCGGCAGCGGGTTGGGCCCGGTCGCCGTCACGAGCCGCTGGGGCACCCAGTCGTCGACATGATGGAACCCGTCGTCGAACGGGCCACCATCGAGCTCGACGGATGCTCTCAGGGAGAGTCGATAGAACTTCACATGGGTGAAGTCCTCGAACAAGATGTAGACGGGGTCGGGTGTGCTGTTCGGGCCCTGGAATTGCTGTCCCGTCAGGACGGGCTTGTGGGCTTCGACGAACGCGTCGAAGGTGTCGCCGACCACCACGCCGAGGTGCTCCAACCCCATCTTGTAGACACGCTGGTGCACGGGCGGGATGAGCTCGATCAGCGGGACGACCTTGCCGTCGAGGACTTCGAGCGGCTCAGCGGGGACGATCAACGAGATCGGGCGACCGTTCCAGACGTTTTCGCGATTGGCGACCGCATGGCGTTCGATGAGCCCCCGCACATGCACGTATTGGTCCCACTCGGGTACCCGGTATGCGATGTGGCTCAGTCCATACGGGGTGATGTCGATGCCGCGTTCCGCAAGCCGGTCCCGCTGCTGCGCGGCGAATGCCCGGTAGTCCCCGATGATGTCTTCGATTCGATCTGCCATCACCGCCCTCCCTCTGACGTCGTCCAGGTTGTTGACGCCACCGCCGCTCTCGTCAATGGCGACAAACGCTAGCCGGGTGGTGCACCCGGGCACTGGGCGAACTGATCGTCTCGGTGCTTCCGGCGACCCGCCCAGTCAGGACTCATCGGGCGGCGCCCTCCTCCGGGTGTAGGTGTGACCGAGCGGGCTCGTCCACCGATGGTCCCCACCGGGGAGACGTTCCATCTGCCACGGCTGGTGATGTCGCGCCATGTGGTGATGGCGACACAATGGCCCCAAGATTGTCGTTGTGAGTTGGGCCCCCCGACGAGACCGGGCGGCGATGGTCGAGATCGCATTGGTGGGAGGGCATGCGACAACCGGGGAACACACAAGTGGGATAGTCGGCCCGGGCCCGTCGTCGCTGGGTCGATGTGGGCCGTCGGGAGAGGGTTCCCGTGGCCACCGTCCTGACCATTGTCGGTCACCTGAAAGACCCACTCACCGTCGATGCGCTCCATGACTGCCTTGCGGGCGATCTCGGCAGTGACCGGGCCAAACCCTTCGAAGATGCCGGGATGGTCGGCGCCGGCCTCGAGTGTCGCCGCCGGGATGGTCACCACGACCTTTCCACCACCCCCGGTGGCCCCAACTCGGGTGCCACGCAAGAGGTCGATGGCGACGTCGTTGCGAATCTGATCCATCGTCCTCGTCTCGTCGCCGGTCTTGAGACTGCGGGCGATCTCTTCGATATGAGCCATCGCCGCGGCGACATCGTCGGGGTGGGCGGATTGGATCGCGATCGACCCGGTGAGGTCGGGGTTCTGATAGGCCACGACCCTGCGGTCGGCCAGCCCCTCGACGAGACCGTGCTCCACTGCCGACGGATCGGCCTCCAGGGCGAGCCGGGAAACACGTGCACGAAGCTGGCCGACAGTGAGCTCCGTGGCCGCATCGAGCACCCGATCGAGTACGACCTCGACGACATGCTCGGGGAGATGCCCGAGAATGCGGCGAGCTCACGCGCCTTCACCAGGGACAGATCGCCGGAGGCGAACCGCTGCCAGACCCGACGCAGCCGACCCGTGAGAGACAGCGCCAGGCTCAACTGTGCTTCAGCCGACCGCCGGGTCAGGGTCAGGGCCGGTGCGATCTCACACGCCGCATACTCGATCTCGGATGGAGAACGCTCGACCGGAGATTCGGCATCACCTGCTGGGGAGAAGCGCGACCTCGGCCATCGTCGCCAGCTTCCGCGCCTCGAACGACGAGGCCAGCCGCTGTTCCGCCTGCAGGAGGCGAACGAGATCGTGGCCGTTCATCCTGGTGCGGTCCGCCGCTCCGGCCACCACTGCGAGATAGGGCAAAGGGAGGATCTCGAACTCGGAGGGCAACAGGTGACGGTCCTCGTCGACCCAGCCATCGGCCATTTCGAGACAGGTCAGCCGGTACGCCAGGTCATCCCATCGACCGACTTCATCGTGACTCTCCCCGCTCGAGAGAAAGTCTCCCGAGAGCCCGATCACCGTGGTAGGTGAATCGAACATATGTTCGATTGTAAGACCATCGAACACAGACCTGTCAAGCCCTCTCTGAATTACTTCGACCATGTCCGTGCCTAGCCTCAGCTCACCTTGCCCGAGACCATCGACGCCTACATCGCCACCATCCCGCCGAAGTGCAGGCGCGCATGACCATCCTCCGCGGCATCATCCACCGGGCGGCGCCAGAGGTCACCGAGTCGATCACCTACGACATGCCCACCTTCAAGATCGACGGCATGCGGCTCACCTATTTCGCCGCATGGAAGAGGCACATCGCCCTCTATGCGATCCCTCGGATGACCGGCTCGCTCGAGGATGATCTGGCTCCCTATCGCGCCGCCAAGGACACCGTCCAGTTTCGCCACGACCGGGCTCTCCCCACGGCTCTGGTGGAGCGACTCATCGCCGCCCTCGTCGACGAGAGAACCCCGTCCCAGACTTGACCGAACCGCCTGGTAGCCACGACACTTGAACCGATCAGGCACTTCCTCAACACCTTCGACTGGTCACGACCCGAGCTGCAGGCGATGCTCGACGACGCCCGTGCGTTCAAGGCCAACCCTCTCACGGACGACTTCGCCGGCAAGACGATCGCGCTGCTCTTCCTCAACAACTCGCTGCGCACCCGAACCAGCTTCGAAGTGGGCGCCTTCCAGATGGGAGGCCACGCCGTGGTGCTCACCCCATCGGGGGGGATGTGGCCGCTCGAGTTCGAGAAGGACGCAGTGATGCTCGGGGACGCCGAGGAGCACGCCAAGGAGGCGGCCAAGGTCCTGTCTCGCTATTGCGACGTGATCGGGATCAGAGCCTTCCCCAAGTTCGAGAACTGGGAGGAGGACCGCAAGGACATGATCCTGAACGCCTTCGCCGAGCACGCCGAGGTCCCCGTCGTCAACATGGAGACGATCACCCACCCCTGCCAGGAGCTGGCGATGACCATGGCGTTGCAGGAGCACCTCGGCGACCTCGACGGCAAGAAGTTCCTGCTGACGTGGAGCTACCACCCCAAGCCCCTGAACACGGCCGTGGCCAACTCGGCCCTGGTCGCCGCGGCCAAGTTCGGCATGGACGTGACCCTGCTCTGTCCCACCGACGAGTACGTGCTCGACCAGCGCTACCTCGACATCGCTACCTCCGATGCCACCGCCAACGGTCGAAACCTGACGATCACCCACGACATCGACGAGGCCTACGCCGACGCCGACTTCGTCTACGCCAAGAGCTGGGGAGCACTCCCCTACTTCGGCCGCTGGAGCGACGAGAAGCCGGTCAGGGACCGGTATCGCCACTTCATCGTGGACGAGGCCAAGATGGCGACGACCAACGGCGCCCTGGTCAGCCACTGCCTCCCCATGCGTCGCAACGTGATCATGACCGACGGTGTCTTCGACGGCCCCAACTGCATCGCCTACGACGAGGCGGAGAACCGTCTCCATGTCCAGAAGGCGATAATCAAACGTCTCGTCTCCGGAACCTGACCATGACCCCGATGCGGGACACACGCCAAACCATCGTCCAGCTGCTCTCCAACGTGAGCGACGGCAAAGAGGTGCACTTCTACCTGCAGCGCTTCGCCGGGTCGGGCACGACGCGCTTCGCAGTGATCAAGATCGGCGGTGCGATCCTCCGTGATCGTCTCGAGGAGACCGCGGCTTCCCTCGCCCTGCTCCACACCGTCGGATTGACCCCGATCGTCATCCATGGCGGCGGGCCTCAGCTCGACGACCGGCTGGCCGAGTCCGGCATCGTCTCCGACAAGATCGACGGGCTGCGGGTGACCACTCCAGACGTGCTCGATGTGGCGAGGGAGGTGTTCACGGAGCAGAACATCCGCCTGGTCGAGGCGATCCGGGCACAGGGCGTCGAGGCGCATGGTCTGACCCAGGGTGTATTCGACGCCGAGTACGTCGACCGCGACCGCTATGCCCTCGTCGGTGAGCCGACGTCGGTCCATGTCGATCTCCTTCGCTCCATCGTGAGCTCGGGGGCGATACCCATCCTCACCTGTCTCGGTGTCGCCGCGGGTGGCCAGCTCGTCAACATCAACGCCGACTCGGCGACACGCATCCTCGTCCACGAGATGCAGCCGATGAAGATCATCTTCCTGGTCGACTCGGGCGGCCTCCTCGACAGCGACGGCAACGTGATCGACTCGATCAACCTGGCCACCGACTACGACGCCCTCATGTCGGAGGATTGGGTCCACTCCGGGATGCGGCTGAAGCTGGCGGAGATCAAGCGGCTGCTCGACGACACACCGGCGACCAGCTCGGTGTCCATCACCACTCCGTCCGCACTCGCCCGGGAGCTGTTCACCCACAGCGGTGACGGCACCCTGGTGCGCAAGGGCGAGAGGATCGACCGGGTGACCTCCAAGGACGACGTCGACCCGAAACGGCTCGTCGAGCTCATCGAGAGCGCCTTCGACCAGGCCCTGGTCCCCGACTGGTGGGATGAAACCGAGCTGCTGGCCGCGTACCTCTCGGAGAGCTATCGGGCCGCCGCGGTGGTCACCGAGCTCGACGAATTCGTCTACCTGGACAAGTTCGCCATCGAAGAGACCGCCCGCGGCGAAGGCCTCGCCCGCACCGTCTGGGACCACATGGCCCGGGACTTCCCCGGCATCGTGTGGCGGTCACGTTCGGACAACCAGTTCAACCCCTTCTACGAGAAGGAATGTGACGGTCAAGTCAAGACCGGGCAATGGACCGTCTTCTGGAAGGGGATCGACGACTTCGACGTGATCGGCCGCGCCGTGAAACGACTCACCGACATGCCGGCCTCGTTCGTAATGGGGGGCCCGGATGCCTGACACCTATCGGGTCGGCGTGATCGGCGCCCGGGGCCACACCGGCGCCGAGCTGATGCGTCTCCTCGATGCCCATGGCCAGGTGGATGTCGTCCTGGCGGGCTCGCGCGAGCTCGCCGGCCAGCCCGTGCCGTCCATTGCCGGCCTCCACTACGAGAACCTCGGACCCGCGGACGTGGCCGGCCGCGACCTCGATGCCGTCTTACTCGCCCTCCCCGACGGTGTCGGCGCCCCCTGGGTGGAGACACTGACCGCCGACACGGTCATCGTCGACATCTCGGCTGACCATCGTTTCGACGACTCCTGGGTCTACGGCATCCCCGAGTTGAACCGGGAGAAGATCGCCGGCGCCCGGAGGATCGCCAACCCCGGCTGTTACGCCACGGCACTGCAGCTGGTGATCGCCCCGTTCGCCGACCAGATCTCCGGCGCGCCCACTGTGTTCGGAGTCTCCGGCTACTCCGGGGCCGGCACCACCCCTTCGCCACGCAACGACCCGGAGAACCTGCGCGACAACCTCATCCCCTACCGGCTCACCGGGCACAACCACGAGCGGGAGGGCATCCGGCAGCTGGGGATGCCGGTCCGATTCATGCCCCATGTCCACCCCGTCTTCCGGGGTCTCCTGGTGACGGTGCACATGCCGCTTGCGGGCCCTATCGACCCCGGAGCGGCACACGAAATCCTCGAGAGCTCTTACCGCGGCGAGCCGCTGGTCGAGGTACAGGAAGCGATCCCGAGCCTGAAGGACGGCACCGAGCTCCTCGGTGTCATCATCGGCGGGACCACGATGTCCGAGGACGGTCTCGGCCTCACCGTCGTTGCCGTCGAGGACAATCTCCTGAAAGGGGCAGCTGTGCAAGCAATGCAGAATCTCAACCTGGCCCTCGGTATCCCCGAGACGATGGGGATCCTGTGAGCCCCGTCGAGAATGGCATCACCGTGACCGGGATCGGCCATTCCTCGGTGCCACCTGATGTGATGACCGTGGATCTTGGCATCTCGGTGCTCGCCGCCACGGTGGCAGAAGGCAGATCCGTCGCCACAGCCAAAGCACGGGATCTCATCGCCTCTCTGAAGGACCGAGGCGTCGCCGATCAGGACGTCCAGACGGCTCGCTACACGATCCACCCGGAATACGACCACCACGAGGGACAGCAGCGGTTGCGCGGGTACCGGGTGAGCAACGATCTCCAAATGGCGCTACGCGACCTGGGCTCGGCCGGGGAGATCCTCGACGCTGCCGCCGAGGCGGGCGGTGACGAGGTGACGATCAACAACGTCTCCTTCTCGGTCGAGAACCAATCCGCAGCCCGGGATCAGGCGCGGGAGGCTGCGTGGAGCGACGCCCATGCCAGAGCGGAGCATCTAGCACGCTTGTCCGGCCGGACACTGGGTGAGGTGGCCCACATCGTGGAGACCAGTGGCTCGCCCTCTGGCCCTGGGCCGCTCGCTCGCATGGCAATGGCAGCTGAGGCCGCTCCGATCGAAGCCGGGACTACGTCGATCACGGTCAGCCTCGAAGTCCGGTTCGACCTGGGCTGAGGATCACCGCAGCAACTCGCCGAGGGCGGCGAACCTGAGCATGTGCGCCTGACCACTGTGCACGGCGTACTCGTCGATCATCTTGATCAAGGTGGCGCCCAGCGGCCTGCCGTGCCCGAGACCGGGCGAGTCGAGGGCCGGCAGGGCGGCAATGGCAGCGTCAGCCTTCTCGATCTCGTCGAGATAGAGCCTCAAGTCCTGCTCCACGGTCGCCGGAGATCCACCGGCGTAGTCGTCGTCGTCATAGACGTACAGCCGCTCGCCGCCGCCGAGGCCCCACGTCAGATATCCGTGCTCCATCTGTTGCATATGGCGGACCAGTCCGAGGACCGACAGCTCGACCGGAGGCACCGACCATAGGGCCAGACCCTCCGAGTCGAGGTCCCGTAGCTTCCTGCCGAACTCGTGACGCTGGTAGTCGAGCCACTCGATGAGCAAGCCGCGCATGTCCGGCGACGGCTCCGGCTCGTCGCGTCTGGTGAAGTCGAGGCGAGAGAGGAGCTCAGGGTCCATGACCTGTCCAGTTCTACACGACCCCTGGCTAGCTTGGCGGCCATGCCCTTCACTGCGGTCGAGTCTGATCGAGATGAAACGCGACGGCCGGCCGCTGCCCGCCGACGGCATCGAGTGGCTGATCGCCGCATACACCGACGGATCGGTGCCGGACTATCAGATGGCGGCGATGGCGATGGCCATCGTCTGGCGAGGTCTCGACGCCGAAGAGCTGGCGGTGTGGACCAGGGCGATGCTCGAGTCCGGCGACGTGTTGGACTTCTCCGACCTCCCCCTTCCCAAGGTCGACAAACACTCCACGGGCGGAGTCGGAGACAAGATCTCCATCCCCCTCGCCCCTCTGGTGGCCGCCTGTGGCGTGGCGGTGCCCATGATGTCCGGGCGTGGCCTGGGCCACACCGGGGGGACCCTCGACAAGCTGGAGTCGATACCCGGATTCAACCCCCGCATCGACCAAGCACGCTTCCACGAGATCCTGGGCGAGCATGGTCTGGTGCTGGCGGGGCAGTCGGAGACGATGGTCCCTGCAGATCGCAAGCTCTACGCCCTCCGCGACACGACCGGCACCGTGCCTTCGATCCCTCTGATCTCCAGCTCGATCATGTCGAAGAAGCTCGCCGAAGGGCTCGACGGTCTGCTGTTGGACGTGAAGACCGGGTCAGGCGCATTCATGAAGACCCTGGAAGCCTCCCGGGAGCTCGCCCGAACCATGGTCGGCATCGGCCGGGCGAACGGCGTGGAGACCGTGGCCCTGATCACCTCGATGGAGCAGCCACTGGGAAACGAAGTCGGCAACGCCAACGAGATCAGGGAGTCGGTGGACGTCCTCAGAGGGTCCGGGCCCGGACGACGTCACCGAGCTCACCATGGTCTTCGGGGAGGTGATGCTGGAGCTCGCCGGGGTCCCGGGTGGCCGCGATCGACTCGAGGAGACCGATCGCCTCCGGGGGGGCGCTACAGAAGCTCGTCGACGTGACGCGGGCGCATGGCGGTGATCCCGCCGTGCTCGGCGACACCGGGCTACTCGAGATGGCGCCGGAGACAGGTCATATCGCCGCGCCGAGCGACGGTTTCGTCGTCAGGTGCGATGCGCTCACGATCGGCGTGGCCGCCACCCGTCTCGGCGCCGGACGGGAGCGACAGGAAGACGAAATCGACCACGGCGTCGGCATCACCCTTCATGCCAAGCTGGGCGAGCGGGTGGCGAAAGGCGATCACCTGGCCACGGTGCGCTTCAGCGATCCGGAGCGTTGGGAGAATCACGCGCGCCAACCTCGCCGCGGCCTGGGCGATCGGTCCGGCGGTACCGGCGGAGACTCCACGTGGTCGTCGAGCGCATCGACCCGTCGCAATTTTGAGCGCAGACTCAACAGTCTGCGACCTGGTTACCATCGCTCGCCAACAAACCCAAGGAGCACGTGGAAATGAAGGTCGTCGTCTGTGTCAAGCAGATCCCCGACCCCGCCACGCCGTATCGACTCGAAGAAGGCACCAACTGGCTGGTTCGCCCGGCAGAGCAGGTGCTCGACGACACTGATCGCTACGGAGTGGAGATGGGGCTGCAACTGGCCCAGGCCAACGAGGGAACGGTCACCCTCGTCAGCATGGGGCCCACCGGGAATGCACAAGGGATTCGCCAGGCACTAGCCATGGGTGCCGACAAGGCCGTGATGATCGAGGACGACAGTCTTCGTGGCTCGGATGCTCTGGCGACGGCACGGGTTCTCGCCGCCGCCATCGCCGCCGAGGGTTTCGATCTCGTGATCGCAGGGACCGAGTCGACCGACGGCTACTCGGGTGTAGTGCCCCAGATGGTCGCCGAGTTGCTCGGAGCCCCCGCCCTCACCTACGCCACGTCGGTCGAGACCGACGGGTCATCGGTGACCATCCACCGCCAAACCGTGGATGGGTACGACGTGGTGACCGCCCAGCTCCCCGCGGTGGTGGCAGTGACCGCGGGTGTCGTCGAGCCTCGTTATCCGACGTTCAAGGGAATCATGGACGCCAAGAAGAAGCCGGTGGAGACCCATACCGCCTCAGCGCTCGGTGTCGAACCCGCCACGGGCCAGGAGGTGGTGTCGATCACAGATGCCCCCGAGCGGTCGGCCGGGCAGGAAGATCGAGGACGACGGTGAGGCCTACACCCAGATCGTCGCTCTGCTCGCCGAAGAGGAAGGTGATCTGAGATGGCCGTGCATCTGGGTCTTCGTCGAAGAGGCCAATGGTGCCCCCTCGACCATCGGGCTCGAGCTGCTCACCAAGGCGAGAGAGCTGGGCGACGTGACGGCGATCTATCTCGGCACCGGATCGGACGAGGCGTTCGCCGCGCTCGGCGCCCACGGAGCCGCGTGCAGTGCTCCACGCCGACGCCGGTGACCGGTTGCCGGCTGCTCCCCTGGCGGCAGCCCTGGCCGACCGGGCACGCGCCGAGTCTCCCGATCTCGATCCTCCTCGGCCAGGCCTACACCGACCGTGACCTGGCCGGGCGTCTCGCCGCCAGGCTCGGCGTCGGCCTGCTGGCCAACGCCGCCGATCTCCGGCTCGACGGTGATGCCGTGGAGACCGACCACGAGATCTTCGGCGGGGCCCAGGTGGCCACGGCGAGGATGTCACAAGGCCCGAGGATCGTCCTGGCCCGGCCCAAGTCGTTCGTCGCCGAGCCGTCCGGAGGGCCGGCGCCCACGGTCTCGACCCTCGACCTCCCCGACGCGGGATCGGCCGAGGCCCGGGTCACGGCGTCCCACGTCGAGGAGCGGGAGGGCCCTCAGCTCGGGGAGGCGGCGATCGTCGTGTCCGGGGGTCGTGGTCTCGGCTCGGCGGAGGCCTACGAACTCGTCGAGAAGCTGGCCAAGCCACTCGGGGCCGCCACGGGCGCCACCCGGGCGATCGTCGATGCGGGGTGGGTCCCCTATGCCAAGCAGGTGGGGCAGACCGGGAAGACCGTGAAGCCGGACGTCTATATCGCCTGTGGCATCTCCGGGGCCATGCAGCATCTGGTGGGCATGAAGGACTCGGGAACGATCATCGCCATCAACAAGGACGCCGACGCCCCGATCTTCTCGATCGCCGACCTCGGCATCGTCGGCGACGTCCACAAGGTCCTCCCCCAGCTCATCGAGGCCCTCCAGAACCGCTGACCGAAGACTCAGTCGCCTACCTCGACGGTCTCGGTGACCACGATGACCTCGGACGGGTGGTCGACGTCGCCCTTGGGCTCGATCACCCAGAACTCCCCGAGCGCCGACTCCTGTTCGAGGAGACGCGCCGGCTATGGGGCTCGAAGTCCGCTCGTAGTGCTCCTCGAGGAGTGAGCGAAGGAGCGCGAGCTCGGCCGGCAGCGGCCGACGCGCCGCTGGAGCGGTCTCGGCGAGACGTGCCTTGAGACCGATGGTGGGATCCCAAACCATGGCGATACCACCGGTCATCCCGGCGGCGAAGTTGCGGCCCACGTCACCGATCACGACCACCGTCCCCCCGGTCATGTACTCGCAGGCGTGGTCGGAGACGCCTTCGACGACGGCGGTGGCCCCGGAGTTGCGCACGGCGAACCGCTGGCCTGTCTTCCCGGCCAGGAACAGCCTGCCTCCGGTGGCGCCATAGAGGACCGCATTGCCGGCGGCATGGGGGACACCACCGGCGCGGGCCGGGGCCACCGAGATGACGCCACCCGCCATCCCTTTGGCCACGTAGTCGTTGGCGGGCCCGCGGAGATCGAGGGAGACACCGTTGATGTTCCAGGCCCCGAAGCTCTGCCCGGCAGTGCCGTTCAGCCTGATCTTGATGGTGTCGTCGGCGAGTCCGGCGTCCCCGTGGAGCGCCGCGATCTCACCGGAGAGGCGGGCACCGATGGTGCGATCGATGTTCTCGATCGGATAGTTCAGCTCCACCCGGCCCTCGCCACGTATGGCATCGGTGGCGTCCTCGATGATCCGCTCCGAGAGCCGGGACGCAGGGAACCGCTTGTACCCGTCGTGACGACGACGGCCCTGGGCGCTCACCAGGATGGCGGCGAGATCGGGGGCGAGCGGGTGGCTGCTGTCGATGGGACGAAGCAGATCGGCGCGACCGATGATCTCGTCGATGGTGCGCGCACCCAAGGCGGCGAGGTGATGTCTGATCTCCTCGGCGAGATGGCGGAACAGGACGATCACCTGCTCCACGGCGCCGGAGTACTTGGCCCTGAGCTCGAGGTCCTGGGTGGCGATCCCCACCGGGCAGGTGTTGAGGTGACACTGGCGGACCATCTTGCAGCCGAGGGCGAGGAGGGGGAGGGTGCCGAATCCGAAGCGCTCGGCGCCGAGGAGCGCCGCCACGACCACATCCCGCCCGGTGCGCAGCCCGCCGTCGGTCTCCAGGATGACCTTGGTCCGCATGCCCTTGGCCACGAGCGCCTGATGGGCTTCGGCGACGCCGAGCTCCCATGGAGACCCGGCGTGCTTGATGGACACGAGCGGCGAAGCTCCGGTGCCTCCCTCGGACCCGGAGACGGTGATGACATCGGCGTCGGCCTTGGCCACACCAACGGCGATGGTGCCGACACCGGGCTCGCTGACCAGCTTCACCGACACCCGTGCCGTCGGCTTGAACGACTTGAGGTCGTAGATGAGCTGGGCGAGGTCCTCGATCGAGTAGATGTCGTGATGCGGCGGCGGTGAGATCAGCGTGATCCCCGGCTTGGTGTGACGGAGCCGGGCGATCTCATCGGACACCTTGTGCCCGGGCAGCTGCCCGCCCTCCCCGGGCTTCGAGCCCTGGGCCATCTTGATCTGCAGCTCCTCGGCCGAGCTCAGATACGCCGGGGTCACTCCGAAACGTGCGGAGGCCACCTGCTTGATCCCCGAGTTGCGGGCGGTCCCGTAACGGGCTGAGTCCTCGCCCCCTTCTCCCGAGTTGGACAGGCCGCCGATGGTGTTCATCGCCTCGGCGAGGGTCTCGTGGGCGTCGCGGGAGAGAGCACCGAGGGACATCGCCGCAGTGACGAAGCGACGCATGATGCGATCGACCGGCTCTACCTCCTCCACCGGCACCGGCTCGACGCCGACGAAGGTGAGCAGATCGCGCACCAGCGCTGGGGGGCGGTCCCCGATGGTGGCCAGGTACTTGTCCCACGCCTCGCCATCGCCGGAGCGGACCGACTTCTGCAGGTCGAGGACGATCTTGGGACCGGTGATGTGGAACTCCTCGCCCCGCCGATGCTTGTAGAACCCGCCGGGGACCGGCTCGCCCTCCCGATATCGACTGTGGTTGGCCAAGACCTGGCCGGCGATGGCCTCGTACCCGATGCCACGGAGACGTCTCGGGGCATTGCGAAACGCCCGATGACAGATCTGCTCGGAGAGACCGATGACTTCGAACAGCTCGGACCCGCGGTAGGCGGAGAGGGTGCAGATCCCCATCTTCGACATGATCTTGAGGAGACCGGTCTCCAGCCCCGCCCGATAGTTCTCCTGGGCCGTCACCGGGTCGATGTCGATCATCCCGGATCGGGCGAGATCGATCACCTGGTCGATCGCCATGTAGGGGTTGACCGCCGAGGCGCCGAACCCGACGAGGGCGGCGATGTCGTGGGAGTCGCGGGGCTCACCCGAGACCACGACCAGGGAGACGTCGCCACGCACGCCCTGGTCGATGAGATGGTGGTGCACCGCCCCTACGGCGAGGAAGATCGGGACCGGGGCGTCGACGGCACTGGTCTCCCGGTCGGACAGGACCAGGATCGACGCACCGAGACGCACCGCATCCGCCGCCTCGACGCAGATCTCGTCGACACGCCGCTTCATGCCCGCCGGTCCCTCTGCCGCCGGCCAAGTGGCAGCGATCCAATGCGAGAAGAAGCGGCGGTCGCCGGAGCGGACGATGGCATCGAGCTCGGCGTCGGAGAGGATCGGGCTGGACAGCTCGATGAGGTGGGCCTGACTCGGCGAGTCCTCCAGGAT
Organism: uncultured bacterium; assembly: GCA_963751005.1. Classification (GTDB taxonomy): domain Bacteria; phylum Actinomycetota; class Acidimicrobiia; order Spongiisociales; family ZC4RG35; genus JANQRA01. The sequence goes on along the minus strand of CAVVSY010000004.1, from coordinate 1,116,485 downwards.
CGACCCGCGACGACCCAGCTGGATGCGCAGCGACATGACCAGCTTCTCCCGGATCGGGTCCATCGGCGGGTTGGTCACCTGGGCGAACATCTGGTGGAAGAACCGGGTGAGCCGTCTCGGCCGCTCGGACAGCACCGCGAGCCCGGTGTCGTCGCCCATCGACCCGGTCGGAGTGCCCCCCTGGGCCAGCGGGGCGAGGATGAGTCGGCGCTCCTCGGCCGTGTACCCGAACACACGGGTCAGTGCGCCGGCGTCGAACCGGTCGTCGTTGAGCGGGTCGAACGGCGCCTGGATGTGCAGGGTCTCGGTATCGATCCAGTCGTCATAGGGAAGGGCTGCGGCGAGTCGTTCCTTGACCATCGGCGGACCGTCCGATCTCACCGGTCTCCCCGTCGAAGAAGATCAGCTCTCCGGGGCCGAGTTGACCGGTCTCGAGGGCGTGCGACTCCTCCTCCGGGCAGACACCCGCCTCGGAAGCGACGATGAGCACGTCTGGTGTCACCGTCCAGCGGGCGGGCCGGAGCCCGTTGCGGTCCATCCCGGCGAGCAGGGAGACCCCATCACTGGCGGCGATCGCCGCCGGGCCGTCCCACGGCTCGGTGAGGAAGGCGTGATAGGCGTAGAAGGCGGCCAGCTCCGGTGAGAGGTCGCTCACGTTCTCCCAGGCGGCCGGGATCAGCATCTCCTTGACATGTGGCAGCGACCGCCCGCTCTGCAGGAGCAGCTCGAAGACGTTGTCGAGACTCGCCGAGTCGGAGAGCTCCGGTTGCAGGAACGGGAAGACGTCAGGCAGACGGTCACCCCAGACTCCGGGGGTGGCGCCCCGCTCTCTCGCCTCCATCCAGGAGCGGTTCGACTGGATGGTGTTGATCTCGCCGTTGTGCGCCAGAGCGCGGAAAGGCTGGGCGTTGTCCCAACTGGGGAAGGTGTTGGTGGAGAAGCGCTGATGGAAGACCGCGAAGGCGGTCTCGTAGTCGGGGTCACGCAAGTCCCAGTAGAACTGGGCGATGCGGCTGGCGGTGAACAGCCCCTTGTAGACGATGCTTCGGGTCGACGCCGAAGGGATGGAGAACCCCGGGTTGGCCTTGCGCTCCATGCGTTTCCGGGCGAGGAACAACGAACGCTCGAACTCGCGGCCGGTGAGGTCTGAGGTGACCACGGCCTGCTCGATCAGGGGCAGGACCTCGAGGGCATGCTCCCCGAGCACGCTCGGGTCCATCGGGACCGAGCGCCAGAGGATGAGTCTGATCCCCTCCGCCTCCAAGGCCTCGCGCACCACCGACCGCGATGTGGCGGGGTCGTCGGGGGGCAGGAAGCACATCACCACCCCGATGTGGTCGGGGTCGATCTCCTTGCCATGGGCGGCGAGCTCACGGGCGATGAGCTTGTGGGGAAGCTGGGTGAGCAGACCGGCGCCGTCACCGGTCCCATCGGCAGCCTTGGCGCCGCGGTGGTCGAGCCTCTGCAGGCAATCCACGGCGAGACGGGTCATCCGGAAGGAGGGGACACGATCTCGAGCCGCGATGAAACCGACGCCGCAGGCGTCGTGCTCGGGGCCGACGTCGATGAATGGTCGTTTCACTTGAGCTCCGGGGGAACCGGAGATATTAGGACCTGACCCGCCCAGCTTCGATTCGGGAGACGGGGAGAGCGGCCAGGCTCTAGTTTCCGGTCATGGCGATACATCCGACCTACCGCACCCGCCCATGGGCTGACCGACGGTGATGAGAGCTCATCTGGCTCGCCAGGGAAACGTGGTGCTGGCGACCGTCAACGACGACGGCACCCCTCACCTCACCGAGCTGCTCTTCCTCCTCGACGACCAGGACCGCATCCAGATGCCGACACCGCACAACACGCGAAAGTTCAAGAACCTGCAGGCGCGGCCGGTTGCCTCAGTGTTCTTCTACGACCAGCCCGGTTGGATCTCAGCCACCGGATCGGTCGAGCTGTGGGTCGGCCAAGAGGCTGCAGCCGCTAATCAACGAAACCGCGACCGGCTCCTGACCGATGCCGGCCATGCCACGATTGGGCTGCTCCTCGCTGCCGAGGAAGACACCACGATCGTCCTCACCCCGTCCAAGTGGCTCTCCTGGAACTCAGACTCGGTGCCCACGACGGTCAGCGATCTCGGTGGCGACATCGAGGCCTACCCACCCGACACTTGGTTCCGGGACCTCTCGGAAGACTCGTAGCGCTCCCCAGCTCAGGTCTTCTCGCCGTACATCTTCTCCCCGGCCTCGATGGGGACGGGCAGCCAGTTGTTCACTGGGTGGGATGGGACAGGACCAACCGTCGCTGTAGACACATGACGGGTTGTAGGCGAGGTTGAAGTCGATGGTCACGGTCCCGTCGTCGTTGGGGGCGATATCGAGGTAGCGGCCGGCACCGTAGGTCGTCTGCCCCGAGGTGGTATCTCGAAACGGGATGAACAACCCGGGGTGGCCGGTGTCGTAGAGAGTGAGCTCCACCGGTTCGCCGTCGACCTCGAAGGCCACCTTCCCATGGGTGGTGTACACCTTCTCCCGCTCATCCGAGGTGGGCACCCGGATCTCCGAGCCGTCGCCGGGCTCGACCGGGAGAGTGAAGATCAGGTCGGGATCGGGATCGAAGTAGACGAGCCCCTCGAAGTCACGGTGGTCGCCATGCCCGAGAGGCGAGTTGTGGCTCGTCCGGAAGTGCTCGTCCTTGGCCCGTCGGTATTCGGCGTAGTCGATGTTGCTCATGCCAATCGGAAAACGGAGAACGGAGGCCGGTGATTCCCGGGCGATCCGTCATCGGGGCATACTCCAGGGATGGCCGGCTATCAGCGACACCCCGCTTCCTCAAGAAGCTCGGGATCTCCGCGGGTATGACCATCGCCATCTTCAACGCCCCCAACTACTTCAACCTCGACCTCGGCGACCTACCTGACGACGTCACCGTGACCCGGGACGCCGAGGACGCCACCGCCGACCTCTACCTGATCTTCGCCGACGACGCCGCCGAGGCGGAACGCGGGTTCAACCGGGCGATGACACTTCTGCCTGCCGACGGATCGATCTGGATCGCCTGGCCGAAACGGAGGCTCGGGCGAGGAGTCCGACATCACCGAGGACACCCTCCGCGAGCTGTTCCTCCCGACGGGCATGGTGGACAACAAGGTGTGCGCCATCGACGAGACGTGGTCCGGGCTCCGGTTCGTGGTGCGCAAGGAGAATCGGGCCGGATGGCCCAATCCTCAGAGGTCGAACCGGTAGGGCAGCAACTCGTCGAGGGTGTGCTCGCGGACCTCGGTGCCGGGGCCGCCCACCACGATGATCCGCTTCACGTCGAACTCCGACATGATCTGGCGGCACCGTCCGCACGGGTAGGCGCCGTCGGTGTCGTCGGCGTCGATGCAGGCGACGGCCACCGTGTCGATCGGTCCGCACCCCGGCCGACACCGCGGTGTTGATGGCTGAGGCCTCCGCACACGAGCCCGACGGGTAGGCGGCATTTTCCACATTGGCTCCCGTGAAGACCTCGCCCTCGGACCCGACGACGACGGCCCCGACCCGAAAATTCGAATAGGGCGCGTATGCGTTCTCCGCCGCGGCGCTCGCCGCCGCCACCAGTTCCTCTGGGCTCATGCTCACTCCAACAACGAGTCGACGAAGTTATCGGGATCGAACGGGTCCAGGTCGTCGAGACCCTCCCCGGTGCCCACGAACTTCACGGGGACCCCGAGGGAGCGCTCCACCGCCACCACGATCCCACCGCGAGCGGTGCCGTCGAGCTTGGTGAGGACGATCCCGCTGAGAGGCACGGCATTGGAGAACTCGCTGACCTGTGCCAGCCCGTTCTGCCCGGCGGTGGCGTCGAGGACGAGCAGCACCTCGTCCACCGCTTCCCCACCGGCCACCCGATGGATCTTCTGCATCTCCGCCATCAGGTTCTTCTTCCCGTGGAGACGTCCTGCGGTGTCGACGATGACGACGTCGACGCCACGGGCTCGGGCCGATTCGAGTGTGTCGAAGGCGACGGAGGCGGGGTCGCCACCCTCCTGACCCCTGACGACGTGGACCCCGAGACGCTCGCCCCACGTGCCGAGCTGCTCGGCGGCGGCGGCCCGGAAGGTGTCACCGGCGCCGAGGATCACAGTCTTTCCCTCGGTCTGGAGCCTTCGGGCGAGCTTGGCGATGGTCGTGGTCTTCCCGGTTCCGTTGACCCCCACCACGAGGATCACCGCTGGGCTCCCGGTCAGCCGGAGCCCGCGCTCCTTGCCGGCGAGCTCCCCCTTCAAGGCGGCGGACAAGGCTTGGCGGGCGGTCTCCGCGTCCTCGGGCCGGCTGGAGCGCACCCCGGCCACGATGTCGGTGCTGGCGGACACCCCGACGTCGGCGGCGAGCAGCGCCTCCTCGAGCGAGTCCCAGGTCTCGTCGCCCAGCCCTGAGCCGAAGGCGCGTCGCACCGCCGAGCCGAGCGCCGATCGAGACTTGGCCGGTGCGTCCGGCGGGGCCATGACGGTGTCGACATCTGGGTTGCGACGGATGGCGAAGATCACGCCGACCACGACGATGGCGAGCACGACGACGACGCCGATGATCAGGGTCGTGGAGTCCATTCCGCTCCGAATCTATGCCGCGGAGTCGGTGGCCATGGCGGTTCTCATGTCCTTGCGGACCGCCTGGGAGGAGCCACCGGGCTCCATGGTGACCCCGTAGAGGACGTCGGCAGCCTCCATGGTCTGTTGCTGATGGGTCACGATGATCAGCTGCGCACGAGAGCGGAATTCGTCGACGATGCGGAGGAAGCGACGCAGGTTGGCGTCGTCCAGCGCTGCCTCCACCTCGTCGAGGACGTAGAAGGGGCTGGGACGGGCGTCGAAGATGGCGAAGAGGAAAGCCAGCGCCGCCAGGCTCCGCTCCCCACCGGAGAGGAGTGTCATCGAGGCGACCTTCTTGCCGAGTGGCTGGGCGTCGATGCTGACCCCGGACTGAGGATCGTCGGGGTCAACGAGCCGAATTCGGCCCCGACCGCCGGGGAAGAGAACACCGAAGTACTTCTGATACGCCTCGGCGACCTCGGCGAAGGCGGCATCGAACCGGCTCTGGATCTCGGTTTCGAGGGCAGAGATCACCTTGCGGAGCTCGGCGCGTGACGACTCGACGTCCGCCATCTGCTCGGACAGGAACGTGTGCCTCTCCTCGAGCTCGCGATACTCACGTGCGGCGAGGGGATTGATCGGGCCCAGCCGGCGCAGCTGCACCAGGGCGGACTCGAGCATCTCCGTCAGGTCGGCGTCTTCGGCCACATCAGGCCGCGGTGCGATCATGGCGATCTCGACGTCGGCATCGGCGTCGCGTCTGATGGTCTCGGTCACGGCCTCCTTGCGCATCCGCAGCTCGGTGAGCCGGACATCGAGCTCGGCCACCCGGGCACGGGCATCGCTCGTGGCCTGGCTGCGTCTCTCGTGGTCTGAACGCGATTCCTCGACCTCGCGACGCACCTCGTGGTGGACCGCCCGCAGTTCCCCTTGACGCAGACGCAACTGCTCGAGACGGCCCTCGAGGACGACGACGGCGCGTCTGGCGAACCCGGCGACGACCTCGAGCCGTTCCGGGTCGGTGTCGGCCACGACACCCAGATCGAGCCGACCCAACTCGTCGTTGACCTGGTCCCTTCGGACCTGGAGCAGGGTCTTGCGCTCACTGACCGCCCGAAGCGACGTCGCCGCCTCCTGCCACTCCGACCGGGCGACTTCCCGGTCGGCGGCGATGCCGAGACGACGGATCTCCATGTCCTCCCACGCGGCCAAACGGGACGCCTCCTCGCCTTCCAGCGACCGAAGACGCTCTTCGAGCACCACTGCTTGGGCTCGGGCAGCATCGATTGCCTCGGCGAGGGCGACGCGACGGTCCTCGATCCTCGCCTGCTCCTCCTCGATCCCGAGCAGCGACGACTGCAGACGTTTCATCGCCTCGGAGTGCCCGGCGATCATGCTCTCGGCCTGCTCCAGAGTCTCCAGCGCGGTCCGCTCCGCATCGCGGCTCCGCTCGAAATCGCGTTTGGCCGCCGTGTGGATCGACTCGGCGCGAGCCAACTCCGTGACCGCCCTCTCCCTGGACACTTCGGCCGCCTCCAACATCGCCCACCCCGCACCGTCCGGGTCGGCGATCCGGATCCCACTCACCGAGATCACATCTCCCTCGGGTGTGACGGCACGCAGTGATGGGTGCCTCGCCACCAGGTCCCAGCCGGCACCCCAACCCTCGACGAGGATCACATCACCGAGCAGACGACTGGCCAGGCCGCGATGGTGCGCCGGCCCCAACCGATCGATCAACGTGTCGAGGCCGAGCGCAGCGGCGACTTCTGCGGCGGTCGTCCCGATCTCGGACGTGGCGGACACCACGCTCACCGAGCCGCCTCCCGCCCCCTTGACGATCTCGACGGCCTCCTGCACCGACTTCGCCTCGTCGAAGGCGACGGCATCCGCCCACTCCCCCAACGCAGCGTTCACGGCGGGTTCGAGACCGTCCGGGATGTCGAGCTGGCCGGTGAGGGAGCCGAGGGCACCGTTGGCCGACTCCACCGCACGTCGGGCCTCCGAGTCGAACCGGCCCTGCACCGCGGTGCGGATGGCCTCGCATCTCGCATCGGCAGCAGCGACCTCGATCCGGGCGAGTGCCAGGGCATCTTCGGCGGCCGACCAGGTCGACTGCCGGGCAGCCCGGTCCTTGGAAGCCGAGTCATATGCGGTCTGGAGGGTCGAGATCGACACGTCCATCTCCCGGATCTCATCGTTGATCCGCTCGATCGAATCGCTCTCGTCGGCACGCTGCGAGCTGAGGACGTCACCACGGTGGGTCACCTTCTCCAGCTCGCGGAGGTCCCGGCCCAGAGACGACTCGAGAGCGCTCAGCTCTCCTCGGGCCGCGGCGAGGGCGCCCTCGGGTGAGAGCGAGTTCTGAGTGGCGATCGCCCGCTCCTCGTCCTCGAGGCGACGGAAGGATGCCTCGGCCCGCGTGGCCACTGCGTCGGCCTCACGCAGCTCGGTCTCGATCTCGGTCAGCTGCTCGGCGATGCCGACGACTTCGCTCTCCAGGTCGGTCCGACGCTCCTCGACTGCCTCACGTCTCCCCGAGACTGCCCGGCTCCGCTCTACGGCGACCGACGACACACGACGGAGTCGCTCGTTGGTGGTCTCCAGCAATGCTGCAGCCGTCGTGTCCCGGTCGAGCTCCGCGCCGACGGCGGTCGCCTGCTCGGTGAGCTCGGTGAGCCTCTCGGTCAGATGCTGCAGCTTCTGCTGGTCGACCGCCAGCCCCTCGGTGAGCATCGACTTCTCCGAGATGGCGATGGTCAGCTCCCGATCGAGGGCGGAGAGCTCCTGGCCACCGAGATAGAGGCTGAGGGCGGTCGCCTGACTCTTGAGACCTTCGTACTGCTCGGCTGCCTTCGCCTGACGTCGCAGGGGACGCATCTGACGACCGATCTCCCCGAGCAGGTCGTTGAGCCGCAACATGTCCTCGTCGGTTCGCTCCAGACGCCGCTCCGACCGCTCCTTGCGGCGGCGATGCTTGAGGATGCCCGCGGCCTCCTCGATCACGGCCCGGTGCTCCTCGGGAGAGGCATTGAGCACGCGCCCGATCTCGCCCTGGCCGATGATCACGTGCTGGTGTCGCCCCACCCCGGAATCGGAGAGCAAGTCCTGGATGTCGAGGAGCCGGCAACCCACGCCATTGAGCTCGTAGTCGCTAGAACCGTCCCGATAGAGACGCCGGGTGATCACCACCTCGTCCAGGTCGAGGTCGATCATGGCGCTCGGTGTTGTCGATGACGAGGGTGGTCTCCGCCTTGCCCAACGAGGGGCGGGTGGCGGTCCCGGCGAAGATGACGTCCTCCATCCGGCCGGTGCGGAGGGTCTTGGTCGACTGCGTGCCCAGCACCCAGGAGAGGGCATCGACCAGATTGGACTTGCCGGACCCGTTCGGACCGACCACGACGGTGACCCCGGGCCGGAACTCGAGCCGGGCGCGATCGGCGAACGACTTGAACCCGACCAGCTTCAGTGACTTGAGATACACAGCTGGCTACCTGGCGAATGACATGCTTGTGATTGCCCCAGGCTAACTACCCGAAACGTCTTCCCAGACGTTTAACGGTGGGCACACTGCAGTTCCGACCGAAGGCCGACACGCAGCTACCACCGGCGTCCGGCCGCAGGCCGGCGGGGGGGCCAAGAAGGGTGCTGACGGAATCCGACCGCAGGCCGGCGGGGGGTCCGAGGGGGGTCGCCCCCTCAATGTCACGGCCGGCGGGGGGTCCGAGGGGGGTCGCCCCCATCCTGGATCCGAGCGAAGCGAGTGCGGGGGGTCCGAGGGGGTCGCCCCCAGTCCTGGGATCACGAGCGAAGCGAGTGCGGGGGGTCCGAGGGGGGTCGTCCCCCCTCAATGTGACGGTGCTGGCTGGATGAAGAAATCGGTCAGGGTGCGGTCGGGGGCCACCACGTCGGACTCGACACCGGTGACCCGGGCGGAGGTCGGGCCGACCCACAGCCAGTCGATGAGCCGGTCGACGCCGGAATCGCTCCCCTGGGCGAAGATCTCCACCCGACCGTCGGCGAGGTTGCGCACCCAGCCCACGACATCGAGGGTCCGGGCGGTCTGACGACAGCCTTGGCGGTAGCCGACACCCTGCACGGCTCCCGAGACCACGACGTGGACCGCCTTGCTCAACGCGTCTGACACCCGGGACAGAAATGCGTCGACCTCGCCCTGACCACGACTCGTTGGATGGCTGTGCCACAGACGTCGCACGCCTCGTCCTCACGGCCATAAACCCTGAGCCTGGTCAGGTTGTCGCCGGCCCGCCCGTCCGGGAGTAGATAGGCGAGATCGTCGAGGGTGGTGCCCCCATGACTGAATGGCGGTGTCGAGCACCTCGCGCACCGCGACCAGCAGCCTCCCCAACTGGGTCTCGGTGATCTCCCCACCGGGGGTCAGCGGGTGGATGCCGGCGCGAAACAGGACCTCGTCGGCATAGATGTTGCCGAGACCGGCGATCGGGCCCTGATCGAGCAGAAGTGCCTTGATCGGCGCGGTCCTCCCGCTCAGCGTGGCGGCCAGAGCAGCCGGCGTCGGGTGGGTTCTCCCACGCGTCAGGCCCGAGCCGTCCCACACCGGAGGTGGCCAGCTCGTCTTCGTCGTAGACGGCGACGAACCCGAAGGTCCGAGGGTCGATGAACCGAACCGTGCTGCCGTCGTCGAGCACTGCGGTGAAATGGGTGTGGGGTATGCCGGCCTCCCCATCCACCGTCCACCGTCCCGACATGCCCAGATGGGCGACCATCATCTGACCGTCGTCGAGGCCGATCTCGAGGAACTTCCCGCGTCGCCCGACGGCGGTGACCCTGCGCCCGCGCAACCTCGTCTCGACTTCGGCCGGCGAAGCATTGTGCCGGGCGGTGCGGTCGTGGGTCACGTCAACGCGTTCGAAGACCTTGCCGAGGAGCGCAGACTCGAGATGACGTCTCGTGATCTCGACTTCGGGAAGTTCGGGCAACACAGTCTCCAGAGGGTGGGCAGGTACCGTACCCACGCCCATGGTGATAACCCCACGCCCTTTCGGGCAAGTGCTGTCGGACGCGATGAACAGCCTGGCGCGGACCTGGCGGGCACTGCTCATCCCCGCTCTCGCCGTATCGATCCCGGTGAGCATCGCCACGGTCGTCGTGTTCCGGCTGACCGGTGGTGGCGAGTTCCTCGACACGATCGTCAACAACCCGGAGGCACTGCAGCGCCTCCCCAGGGACGTCTTCTGGGAGCTGGCCCGACCGTTCTACATCGCCGTCGGGCATCTCCACTCTCCTGCAACTGATCTCAGGGGTGTTCGTCGCCCTCGCCAGCCACCGGGCGGTCGCCTCGGACCTCGCCGGCAAGACGCTCACCGGTGGCCAGGTGTCGATCCTCGCCTTGCGTCGCTACGCCACGGGTCTAGTTGCGGTGCTCCTGATCACGCTCACCGTCGCCGTCCTGGTCGGCCTGGGCACCGCGATGTGGCTCGCCCCGATCCTCGCCGTCGGAACCCCCAACACCACGTCGGTCCTGGTGGCACTGATCCTGTTCGTCGTGTTGATGGGACCGGGAACCTGGGCGGCGGTCTCGGTGTCGATGTCGACGTCGGTCATCGCCGTCGAGGACACCGGCGCCCTGGCAGCGATCAGGCGGAGCATGCGTCTGGTGAGGAGACGGTGGTGGCCGACCCTCGGGTTCCTGCTCCTCGTCGGCCTGTTGGGCGGCATCGCCATCCAGCTGATCCAGCTGATCGCCCTGCCGCTGGCGGCTGTGGGAGGGGGCAGCTCGGCGTTGACGATCGCCTCGGCACTGGGTGTCCTCACTCAGGGGTTGCTCGTCGCCGCCATCTCGGCGATGTACACCCATTGGTACGTCGACCTGCGGTCACGACGGGAGACGGTGGCTACGACGGATCTCGGCTGAGCTGGTCGAGGGCGATCCGCGCTGCCTCCTGCTCGGCCTCCTTCTTGGACCGGCCGTCACCGGTGCCGTAGACGACCCCATTCACCGCAACGGTGGCGGCGAATCGGCGATCGTGGTCGGGACCGGTGCCCTCGACCTGATACACCGGGCGGCGCCCGTCACGGGCCAGAACCTCCTGGAGCCGGGTCTTGTAGTCCTTGACCCCGGGGCTCTTGGCTCGTTCGGCGACCCGCTCGGTCCACAACCCGAGGATCACCCTTCGCACCGGGTCGATCCCGCCATCCAGGTACACGGCGCCGAGCAGGGCCTCCACCGCGTCGGCCAGGATCGAATCCTTGTCACGCCCTCCGGTGGCGTCCTCGCTGGCCGCCAGCTCGACGTGCTCGCCGAGGTCGAGGACCCGGGCGATCTCGGCGAGGGTCCCCCGACTCACGACCGCCGCTCGCACCTTCGCCATCTGACCCTCGGCCAGGTGGGGGTAGGAGCCGTACAGGAGGTCGGTGACGACCAACTGCAGCACCGCATCGCCGAGGAACTCGAGCCGCTCGTTGTCCTAGCGGGCCGGATCGTCCGAGCTGACCGAGCGGTGGGTCAGGGCGAGCCGGAGCAATGCCGGCTGGGCGAAGGTGTGACCGAGACTCGACTCGAGGGACATGTGCGGGGCGGAGGCTATGCCTCTGACCCACCGAGCGCCGCGGATACGAGGCCGGGGAGATCCTTGTCGGCACTGTCACGCGCCATGGCAAGGGCGTTGGCGATGGCCCGGCGGCTGGAGCTGCCGTGGGCGATCAACGCCGGGCGGCGCACTCCGAGGAGCTGAGCCCCGCCGTATGTCTCCCAGTCCATCTTCTCCCTCACCTTGGCCAGGGCGGGGAGGACTGCCGCCTGGGCCTCGTCGGGGAGGCTGGCGACGGCCTCGAGCACATAGGACGAGATGAGGGCGGCGGTTCCCTCCGTGGCCTTGAGGAAGACATTCCCGGTGAACCCGTCGGTGACGATCACGTCGACCTTGTCGGTGGCCACGTCGCGACCCTCGACGTTGCCGACGAAATGGACCGGGCCGGCTTCGATGAGGTCGTAGGCCTCCCGCTCGATGTCACGCCCCTTGCCCCGTTCCTCGCCTATCGACAGCAGCCCCACCCGCGCCGGATCGGCCCCGAGCAAGGCGGTCGCCGCCACCGACCCCATGATGGCGAACTCGGCGAGCTGGGAGGCCTTGACGTCGGGGTTGGCCCCGGAGTCGAGGACCAATGTCGGTGTGCCCGGGGTCGGGAATATCGTGGCGATCGCCGGGCGCGATGCGCCCTTGACCCGCCCGATGAAGATGGCTGCTGCCGCCATGGCGGCACCGGTCGAACCGGCAGACACGAAACCGTCGGCATCCCCGGCGGCCACGAGCTTGGCACTGACTGCAATCGAGGCGTGGGGCCGCTCACGGAGGGCACGGGCGGGATCGTCGCCCATGCCGATGATGTCCGGGGCATGGACGATCGACAGGTCGGCGCCGTGCCGCTTCAGCTCGGCTTCGAGCCGACGCCCGTCACCGACGAGGACGACGTCGACACCCCGTGCGGCGGCATCGACCGCGCCGGCCACTGTCTCGGCGGGGGCATGGTCACCCCCCATCGCGTCGAGGGCGATGCGGGCCAACGGCTCAGTTGGTTTCGATGACTTCGCGGCCGGCGTAGGTGCCGCACTCGCGACAGGCGCGATGCGGCAGCTTCGGCTTCCCGCATTGCTCACAAGCGACGGGACGCGGGGCCTGCACCTTCCACACGGCCTTGCGCGAGCGTGTGCGCGACCGCGACATCTTCTTCTTGGGCACCGCCATCCGGCACTCCTCGGTCAATCAGGAATCGAACAGATCTCTGAGGTCGGCGAACGGTGAGTCGGATTCCTCGCCATGGCCGCCACAGGAGTCACTATTCAAGTCGCTTCCACAGATTGGGCAAAGTCCCTTGCAGTCCACGGTGCAGAGCGGGGCGGATGGGAGGGCGAGGGCCAGTTCGTCTGTCGCCGGCCCGGAGACGTCGACGTGCCGTTCGACTATGGCGTACCCATCCTCGTCGGCGACCTTCGAGAAGTGTTGGGAGCCGGTGGCCGTGACTTCCCCCACCCATTCGGTGAGACAGCGCACACAGACTGAGCTCGGCGGAGGCGGTTGCGGTGAACTCGGCGATGACTCCGTCGACGGTGCCCTTGACCACACCTGAGACCGACATCGGGCCGTCCACCACCACGTCACCGAGACGAAGCGAGACCAGACGCTCGCCCCCGAATCGGCGGACCGCATCGGGATGACCCACCAGGTCGGAGACATCGACCACGAGCCCGTCACTCATGGTCCCGATGGTACGGGCGTTGATATGAGCGTGTGCAGTTGAGGTCGCTATGCGACCTCAACTGCACACGCTCAGACTGTGACGATCAGACCGGGACCTCGGGGGGCCGGGGGCGGGCCTGGTGGAACTCGGCGCGGGAGGCCTGGACCTGGGCGGCGAGCTCGGTGAGGAGATGGTCGACCCGGGCCAGCTTGCGCTCGATGTCGTCCTCGGCCTCGAGACGGAGACGACGTGCGTCCCCCTCGGCACGTCGGACCAGGATGTTGGCCTCCTCCACGGCCTCGGCGACGATGTTCGACTCGGCGACCAGGGAGTCGGCCTCCTTGCGGGCGTTGTCCACGATCTCCCGGGACTTCTCGTTGGTGCGAGAGATGAACGCCTCGCGTTCACGCACCATCCAGCGTGCCGCCCGCAACTCGTCGGGGAGGATCGCCCGCAGCGTCTCCAGCTTGGTCAGGAACATCTCCCGGTCGACCAGGGCGTTCGACGACAAGGGCATCGTCTTCGCCTCGTGGAGATGGACGATCAGGTCGTCGACGATGTCCATGATGTCTTCCATCTCCGCCTTGGAGTGGGCCCCTGCGGGCATCTCCACCGGATCGGCGACGTCAACGATCACATCGGTGTCGGTATGGGTGTCTGTCATGCGAGCTTCTCCTTCAGTGCCTTCTCCACCACGTCCGGGACCAGTCCGCCCACCGAGCCCCCGAGCCGAGCTACTTCCTTGACCAGCGACGAAGAGATGAAGCGAAACTCGGGGCGCGTGGCGATGAACACCGTCTCCATCCCTGTCAGGTGACGATTCATCTGTGCCATCTGCGTCTCGTATTCGTAGTCCTCGACGGTGCGAAGCCCTTTGACGACGACGTCGGCCCCGACCTCTCTCACATGGTCCACCAGCAGACCGGAGAAAGAAGTGACCTCCACGGCATCGCCGTGGATCTCGGCGAGCAGGGTCTTCCGCTCCGCCGGGGTGAACATCGACTTCTTCGACGGGTTGTCGATCACAGCGACGATCACCCGGTCGAATAGGGCGATGGCCCGGCCGATCACATCGGCATGGCCGTTGGTGGGAGGGTCGAAGCTCCCCGGACACAGTGCCGTCCTATGGGCCGTTGATTGGGCCGCCGTCATCGTCTTCTACCTTCTCGAATCTGATGATTCTGGTATCGCCATAGCGTTTATCTGTGGCAACCCGCCAGTTTTCGGGGGCCCGGGGCGGGTCGTCACCTTGTCGGCGGGAGATCACCACCTCGCCGTTGGGGAGCAGAAGCCGGTCGAGTCGCCCCAGTTCCTCGGTCATCTCGTTGCTGGACATGGGCCACGGCGGGTCCATGAAGACGAGATGGAAGCGGTGATCGGCCCGATTCAGATAGTCGGAGACGCTCCCCTCGACCACCGTCCCCCCCAAGCCGATCGTGCGGACGTTCTCTCGCAGGGTCTGCACCGCCTTGCGACCATTCTCCACGAAGACCGCCGAGGCGGCGCCACGGGACAGGGCCTCCAGCCCGAACGAGCCCGACCCCGCGTACAGATCGCCAACCGAGGCGTCCTCCACCCAGTTCCCGATCGACGAGAACACGGCCTCCCTGACCCGGTCGGTCACGGGGCGGGTCCCCTTGGTGTCGGGGGCCTGGATCCTCCGGCCACGTGCGATCCCGGCGATGATCCTCATCAGCTGACGAACAGCCAGTCGACCTCGTCACCGAGCATCGCCCCGACCTCGTCGCGAAGCTCGGGATGAGCGTGCAGCATCGGGTCGGAGTCGACCATGGCGAACGCGTCCCGTCGTGCCGCGACCAGGATCTCGAAGTCGGAGAGGATGTCGGCGAGCTTCAGGTCCTTCACCCCCGACTGCCGGGTGCCGAAGACGGTCCCCTGGCCCCTGATCCTCAGGTCCTCCTCGGCCAGGCGGAAGCCGTCGGTGGTGCCGACCATCGCGCTCGAGACGCTCCTCCCCTTCGGTGGTCGTGGGATCGGCGATGCAGAACACAGACCCCGCGATGCTCACCCCGGCCCACCCGGCCCCGCAGCTGGTGGAGCTGGCTCAGCCCGAAGCGCTGGGCGTCCTCGATCACCATCACCGTGGCGTTGGGCACGTCGATCCCCACCTCGATGACCGTGGTGGCGACCAGGACGTCGATCTCCCCTGCTCGAAAGGCGGCCATCACCTCCTCCTTCTGGGCGGAGCGCAGCTGGCCGTGGATCAGCCCCACCCTGAGGTCGGGGAGCAATGCAGAAAGACGCTCGTGCTCGGCCGTCGCCGATGCGGCCTCGATCTTGGGGCTGTCCTCCACCAGGGGGCACACGACGAACGCCTGCCGGCCCGCGCCGACCTCGTCGGTGACCAGCTTCCAGGCCCGGCGCTCCTCCACCTTGGAGATGAGGAGGGTCTCGACCGGAACCCGGCCCGGTGGCATCTCGTCGATGACCGACACGTCGAGATCGCCGTAAAGCGTCATCGAAAGTGTTCGGGGAATGGGGGTCGCGGTCATTATCGAGTAGGTCGGGCTCGGCGGTGTCGCCCTTCTCCTTCAGCATCACGCGCTGGGCAACGCCGAAACGGTGCTGCTCGTCGACCACCGCCACACCCAACCTGTGGAAGCTCACCCCCTCCTGGATGAGGGCGTGGGTTCCAACCACCAGATCGACCTGGCCGGACGCGATGTCGGCGGCGAGAGTCACCGCGTTTGATCTCAGGGTCGTAGTTGCACACCGCCGTGGAGCCGGTGAGGAGGGCGACGTGGACCGCCGGGCCCTCGCGACGGCTCGGCGAACAGACTGTCCATCCCCATGTGCGTACTCGCCCAGAGCCGGCGACAGGCCGGCTTCGGCGAGGAGGCCGCGAACACCGAGGTAGTGCTGCTCCGCCAGGACCTCGGTCGGGGCCATCAGCGCACCCTGCCACCCGCCTTCGATCCCCCGCAGCAGACAGGCGACGGCCACGACGGTCTTCCCCGAGCCGACCTCTCCCTGGAGCAGACGGTGCATCGGGTGGCGTGCGGACCAGATCGGCCTCGATCTCGGCGAGGACCCCGCCCTGTGCCGAGGTGAGCCGGTAGGGGAGCCCGTCGAGGAACCTGATCGACGAGCTCGCCGGTGGGGACGTGGGCGATCCCGATCGAGCTCTCCATCTGATGCCGCTTCTGCATGCGAGCGCAAGCTCGAGACGGAACAGCTCGTCGTAGACCAGCCGTCGTCCGCGCCGGTTCGACCTCGTCGATGGTCTCGGGGAAGTGAATCGAGGCGAAGGCCTGGTCCCGGTCCATCAGACCGTTCGTCGCCTTCAGCTCGACCGGGACGGTGTCGTCGATCGGCCGGGAGCGGGCAGCGCGTTGTAGATGGCCCTGCGGATGTATCCGGGCCCCACCCCACCGACGGTGGAGTGGACCGGGACCACCCGACCGACGGTGAGCCCCTCGGCGCGGCTGCCCAGGACGTCGACCTCCGGGGACTTCATCTGCAGCGACCCGCGGAACGACTCGACCACGCCCGAGAAAGCCACCTCGGTGGCACTCTCCAGTTGTCGGAGCCGAAAGCTCTGGTTGAACCAGACCGCCTTGATCCGGGCCGAGTCGTCCTCGATCACCGCCTCGATGATGTGCATGTTGCGTCGGGGACGACGGTCCCTGACCTCGCGGACGGTCCCGATGATCGTGACCTCGGTGCCGATGGGCACGCTGGCGATGGCTGTCTTGAGGGACCGGTCGATGTATCGGCGCGGGGACGTGGTGGAGCAGGTCGGCCACGCTGGCGACGCCGGTCTTGCGCCAGGCCTCGGCGTGTTTGCCGCCGAGACCCTTGACTTCGGCGACATCGACCTCGGCGAGACGGCTGAGGGTCGCCACCTGCGGCACGGTACATCCGGAGTGGGACTTCGCCGTGCGGACTCGCTATGATTCCCACCGTCCGCGGGTCCGGTGCATTCAACGGCGCTCCCCAGACATCCTCTGATCGTCTCCAGGAGTACTCGTCATGTCTTATCGCTGCGAGGTTTGCGGCAAAGAGCCGAGCTACGGGAAATCCGTCAGCTTCTCCCACAAGCGCAACAACCGTCGCTGGCTGCCCAACATCCAGAGGATCCGGGTCAAGCACGGTTCCAACACCCGTCGCGCCCGGGTCTGCACTTCGTGCATTCGCGCCGGCAAGATCGTCAAGGCCTAAGACTCGCCACTATCCATGGATCAGGGCGTCGTCAAGTCCTACGACCCGGTCACCGGCGTCGGCATCGTCGTCCGCGACGCAGACCGGTCCGAGGTCTTCCTGCGACCCGGCTCGCTCAGGGCTCGGTGTTCCGCACCCTTCGTCAAGGCCAGCGCATCCTCTTCGAGCCCGTCGACGAGGACGGGCGCGTCTTCGTGTCGTCTCGATCCGTCTCGGCCAGGACGGCTACTGAGCGTCGACAGCGACGTCTGAGCCCCGGGCACGCCAACCCGGCCTTCCACTAGTGTCGCCCCCCTACCCGAGCGATAGGAGGCTCACTTGGTCCAGGCGTATGTCCTGATCCAGACGGAGGTCGGCAAGGCCGCCGTCGTTGCAGAACAAGTCCGCGACATCCCCGGCGTCGAGACCGCAGACGATGTCACCGGCCCCTACGACGTGATCGTCAAGGCGAGCAGTGAAGACGTCGACTCACTCGGGAAGCTGGTCGTGGCCCGAATCCAGGCCGTCGACGGCATCACCCGCACCCTCACCTGCCCGGTAGTACACCTCTAGAACTCAGCCAAGTTTCGAAGCAATCGATACCGGCGCTGCGTAGCGCCGTCCCATCGCTGCCCGCGGTCGAGAAGACCCGGGTCGGCCCCGATGCCGCCTCGGCGAGCATGTCCCGAAACAGTCGGGCGCGCTCGATCGGCGGATCGATCCACAGATAGGCCGCCATCGACCCGGGGATCGTGTTGACCTCGTTCACGAGACAACTCGCCGTCCTTCTCCAGGAAGTCGATCCGGGCGATCCCCCGCAGGCCGGCGACCTCCGTGACCCTCCGCGACAGTCGACGATCCCCTTCTCGAGGGTGTCGTCGTCGACATTCGCCGGCAGCTCCCGCCCGCTGCTCACCTCACCCCCCCAGGCCAGGTACTTCTGGTCATAGGAGTAGATCCCATCCCCCGATCGGGCGGGGGCTTCGATCGCCGACATCTGCCATTCGGGATAGGTGCGCACCGCCACCTGGAGGTCCCGACTCCCGGTCAGGAAGGGCTCCACCACCGCCCCCTGGTCGAAGAACCGCGACGAGGCTTTCAGAGCCAGGACGGTGGCCCAGTCGTCCGCGATCTCGATCCCGATCGACGACCCGCCGAAACGCGGCTTGACGATGTACGGCCCGTCGAAGCCGGGGCGGGCTCTCCGCCGGTGGTCACCAGGGTCCGGGCCAGGGTGGGCAGCCCGGCGGCGGCCATCGCCGAGCCGAAGGCGAGCTTGTCCATCCCCAAGGCCGAAGCCGCCTGACCCGGCCCGGTGTAGCGAAGCCCGGCGAGATCGAGCATCCCTTGCAGGGTGCCGTCCTCCCCCGGCCCACCGTGACAGGCGATGAGCACCGCATCCAGCGGAGATCGGCCGCTTCTTGAGGACGAACCCCTGACCCGGCGAGCCGACGAATGTGATCTCCCGCGACTTGCGAGGCACCCCGTCGACGAAGTCCCCCGCCTCGAGCCGACGATCGACCGAGATACCACTCGCCGGACTTCGACCAGTAGATGGCCTCGATGTCCTCCAGGGCGCGGGCCACCTGGAGTCCCGTGAGGATCGAGATGTCGTGCTCGTCGGAGGGGCCTCCGAAGACGACTGCTGAGGTCATTTCAGGGTCCTCATGGGTAATGGTCGGGCAGGTCGTTCTCGTAGAGGACGGCGTCCCCGGCGACCAGATGGGCCCGGGCCCAGGCGACGGCGTCCTCGCGCGAGTCGACGACGGTAACCGACGCCTTCCTGTTGGCGGAACCTGTCTTCAGGGCGTTTCGGTTGGTCCGGCCCACGATGACGAGATGATCGACCACATCGGCGGCGTCGGCTGGCGAATCGCTGGTTCTCCTCGTCCTGGACCCTCCCCAGCTCGACCATCCCGGGGGTGATAACTGCTGTCTTCCCCCGCTCCCCTCACGCGCCAATGTCGCCAGTGCGCGAGCGGGCCCCGGCCGGATTCGAGTTGAACGTGTCGTCGACGACGGTGAACCCCGAAGTCGATTCCATGACGGTCTGACGGTGCTCGGCCCTGGGCAGATCCTCGGCCCTTCCCAGGACCGTGGCGACATCGACCGACAGGGCGGCGCAGATCCCGAGAGCGACGGCGAGATTGGCCGCGAAGACGTCCATCGGGCGACGCGGCATGATCGTCTCTCCGTCGACGACGATCCCGCCTTCGGTCGACACCTCGATGATGCGCATCGTGCCCGCGCGCTCGGTCGCCAGATTCTGGAGGAGGGGGTGGTCGACACAGATGACCCCGACCTCGGCCCCGTCGAGGATCTCCGACTTGGCGGCGACGATCGCGTCGAGGGTCTTGAACCGCTCCAGATGGACCGGGCCGATGGCGACGATGGCGGCGACCTTGGGCCGAACCCACTCGCACAGCTCGGCGATCTCACCCTTCCCGTACGTGCCCATCTCGGCGACGAACACCTCGGTGCCGGGTGTGAGGTTCTCGTTGATGGCGCGGGCCAGACCCATTCGGTTGTTGAACGAGGCCGGACTGGCGACGACCCGCCTCGACCCGCTGAGGAGGTGGGCCACGTAGCTCTTGGTCGTGGTCTTCCCATAGGAGCCGGTGATCGCGACCACTTCGGGCCCGATCGACTCCAGCTTGGCGCCGGCCCGGGCCACCCACTCGTCTCCCTTCCGCTTCTCGTAGGGTGCCAGGACCCACAGCGCCAGGTCGACCACGACTGGCGATCAAGTAAAGGGTGGCCGCCATGAGGAAGGGCTGTTCGAGGACCGCCCCGAGACCGATCCCCCCGAGCACGAGCCCGCCGACCGAGATGGCGAGCCGACGCAGCCTGGGAGTCCAAGCCAGCGGCGAGGTGACACCCGCGCACGGAGAGCCCGAGGGGCCCGACGGCCGCGGCGAGCGGGCACCACGAAGCCGACAGCGAACATCGAAAAGGCCCCACACCATCGCAACGACGATCGCCGTGTGGACAGGAGTTGCGGGATCCGGTCCGCCACCACCAGCGGATGGCGAATCGATTGACCTCCCCGGGGAGGTAGTGCTCGCGCTGCGCCACCCGCAGCCATCTCAGCCCGGCCGGGATGGCGGCCAGGGCACAGGCGACGGCGAGCAGCCAGATCATCCCCGCGCCTCGATGATGGCCCGTCTCAGGGCCTGAGGCGCCTGGGTGGGGACGAGGTGGCCGACCCCAGGGACGATCTCCATGGTGACGTCGGCGATCAGGGCGCTGGCGGCCTCCGCCACCGAAACCGGGACTTCGTGATCGCTCTCCCCCCAGATGAGATGCACCGGGCCGGTGAGACGCCCCAACTGGCCCTCGTAGCTCTCGTTCACCACCGTCACCAGGATGTCACGCATCACTCCCGTGGCGGCCGCGGTAGTCGGCGGAGCCGCGGCTGCGTTTCTCCCGCTCGAGACGCTCGTCGGAGACCAGGCCGACGCGGTTCAGCCAACGGACGAGGCGATAGGCGAGCGGGCGGCCGGCGGCCGGTCTCGAGCCGGATCAGCGGCACCCCGGTCAGCACCAGCGGCCCCACCATCTCGGGATACCTGGCGGCGAGACATACCGCCACCCGCCCGCCGAAGGAGTGACCGACCAGGACTGGAGGCCTATCGAAAGAGCCGAGGATCTCAGCGACAATGTCCGCATAGGCGTCGGCGCCGATCACTTCGCCCGGAACGGGCGAAGCACCAAAGCCTGGGAGGTCCGGGGCGATCGCCGGCAGCCCCTCGAGGGCCGCGGCAAAGTCGTTCCCCCGTCTCGCCCAGCCATGGAGCGCCAGGACGTCCGGCGCCCCTTCGCCGTAGACCTCGGCGAAGAGCGCCCCGTCAAGAAATGAGCGCAGAGCCAATAACAATCCTCGATGTGACCGGGAGAAACGCCGAGAATACTTTCGCAAGGCCTCAACCCAATGACTAGCGAGAGCGTCAACGTAAGCGTTCACGAGTCGATGGCTCGGTTCAGGTCCTCCCTGCTCAGGAGGGCCTCTGCTGTCGCGTGGGTGGTGCTCATCATCATCGGTTATCAGGCAGTGCGCAGCCCGATGCCCGACGGCACCCAGCTCTTCACCCTCCCCGAGTTCTACATCCCGATGATCGGGCTGGCCGCCCTCCTGATCCTGTCCACCGCGGTCAGATGGGACCGGGTCATGGCGTCTCCCGCGGCGCCATGGGCCGCAGCCGGATGGCTCCTCGCCCTCATCGCCGGGATCGACCGCCCTCGCCGTGATCCCCGACCTGACGAACGCCAGCCCAACCGGTGCTCTTCGGCATCGCCGCCGTGTCCGGTCTGCTCCTCGCCTGGTGGGCCCATGCCTTCGTCACGGTCATCATCAGCCTGGCCATCGCCTTCATCGGGTTCTCCATCGGCTCGGCACAATTCATCGGCGACGTGGTGTCGCCGATCGTGGTCATCCTGGTGGTGGCGGCCACCACCGCCCTGGTCGGCTTCGAGTTCGAGAAGGAGGCGGTCACCTCGTTCGGCAAGGAGGCGAAGCTCGAACAGCAGCGTCTCGATTTCGAGCGGCTCTACGCCGTCAGCGCCACCCTGGCCCGGGCCGAGTCGCTGGCCGAGATCGTGCCCCACCTGATCGGGACGATCTGCAAGTACCTCGACGCCCAGGTGGGGGTGGTCCTCCTCCACGACGGCGACCTGCAGCGGCTCGAGGTGATGAGCCCCATCTGGGTCAACGGCTATCCCCTGGAGACCGACCCCATCTCGGTGGAGATCAACGCTCCGAGCGTCGTCGCCCAGACCTATCGCGCCGCCAAGCCCATCTACGTCAAGCGGGTCGACGAAGACACCGACTCCCATGTCCTCCTCAAGGACCTCGGGTCTCAAACAGGCCTTGGTGGCCCCCCTGAAGGTCGAGTCGATGAGGGTGGGCGTGATCATCGTCGGAGACCCCTACGAGGGTGACTTCACCGAGGACCAGCTCGATCAGCTGGGCTCGCTGGCTGCCCCCGCCGGTCTCGTCCTCAGCCAGATCGGGCGTTACGAGGCGCAGGCGGAGATGACACGGCGTCTCGAGGAAGTCGCCCAGATGAAGTCCGACTTCGTCTCCACCGTCAGCCATGAGCTGCGCAGCCCCCTCACGTCGATCATCGGCTCTCTCGACACGGTCAACCGGCCCGAGCTCGCTCCGGCGGAGCCGACCTCACAACAGCTGCTGCTCAGTGCCCGCCGTCAGGCCGGTCGTCTGCAACGTCTCATCGAAGACCTGTTGGTGGTCTCCCGGATCGATCGGGGCGCCATCCCGGTCCACGCCGAGACCGTCGACATCCAGGAGATCTTCGAAGAGGTCAACCGGGTGGTCGCCGATCGAGCCGAAGATCACGGTGGAGCCGCCGAGGGGCTCGCCGTCCATGCCGACCGAGACCACTTCTCCCGGATCCTCATCAACCTGGTGGAGAACGCCGCCAAGTACGCCCCCGACTCCCCTGTCGAGCTCTACGCCTGGCAGAAGAACAACCGGGCGATGATCGCGGTGGTCGACCACGGTCCCGGGATCCCGGAGAACGCCAGGGACAGCATCTTCGAGCGCTTCACCCAGCTCGACCAGTCCGACACCCGGTCCAAGGGAGGCACCGGCCTCGGTCTCTCCATCGTCAAGAGCCTCACCGAGGTGATGCACGGTTCGGTGCGGATCGAAGCCACCGAGGGTGGCGGCGCGACGTTCGTGCTCGACCTGCCTGCGGCGGCGTCCGCCATCCCGGTCGCCTATTAGGTCACTCAGGTCGCGGGTCCGGTGGCGACGGCGTGGAAGCCACCGTCGACGTGGATGATCTCACCCGACGTCATCGGCGCCCAGTCGCTGAGCAGGACACAGACCATGCGGGCCACCGGGTCGGGATCCGACGTGTCCCAGCGCAGCGGTGACCGCTCCCGCCACACGTCGTCGAACCGGGCGAACCCCGGGATCGACTTGGCGGCCACCGTCCCCAGGGGACCGGCGGAGACGGCATTCACCCTCACGTTGTGGGGACCCAGATCGCGGGCCAGGTATCGGGTGACGCTCTGCAATGCCGACTTGGCCACCCCCATCCAGTCATAGGCAGGCCAGGCCTGGGTGTTGTCGAAGTCCATCGCCACCAGCGACCCGCCACCCGCCTCCTTCATCAGCGGGAGCAGCGCCACCGCCAGTGTCTTGTAGGAGAAGGCGGAGACCGTGAACGCGGTCTGCGCCGACTCCACCGGAGTGTTGAGGAAATTGCCGCCGAGGGCGTCCTCGGGTGCGAAGGCGATGGCATGGAGCGCCCCGTCGACCCGCCCCCACCTGGTGCGTCAGGTCGGCGACGACCGACTCGACCTGGGCGGGGTCGCCGATGTCGAGCTCGAGGACGTCACAGGGGTGGGGCAGACGCTGCACCGACCGCTCGGTGAGGCGAAGCCCCCGCCCGAAACCGGTGCAAACGATGTCGGCCCCCTGCTCTTGGGCGACCCGCGCCGTGTGCCAGGCGATCGAGTCGTCGGTGAGGACACCGGTGATGAGCAGCTTCTTGTCCGTCGAGCAGCATCAGAAGTTCCCTCCGAAAGTCATGATCCCTCTGATTCCCAGACCCATCGTGAAGAGTAGGAGCAGACCGAGGTACAGGGCGGGTCTCTTCCTGAACTGGGCCCGGTAGATGTAGGCGAACGCGAACGTGACGGCGATTACGACACCGTAGAACACGTGCTGGTTACCGGGGTCCATGTCCTCGACGGACATGACGACGACCCCGAGCACCACCTGGGCGAGGAGTGCGGTGATGGCGACACCCACCGCCCAGAAGAAGAGCCCGCGGCACTCGCTCCCTCCGGCGCCATGAGGACGCCCCACAGACCCACGACACCGCTGATCCCGGCCGCGATCTCACCCCAGGACGTGTGTAGCCGGCTCACCCGACGCGCAGCATAAACGTCCTCACTCTGCGTGAGGCCTGCCTACAATTCGCCGAGGAGGCAGAGATGTTCGAGGCAGTTCAGTTCATCGAGGTCAGCGGGGAAACGGCACCCAGGGAGACGAGTCTCGGGATGTACGAGGAGGAGTTGGATGCCGTCGCCACGGCGCGCTCCGCACGACGAGAGTTCGCCACCTCCGGCTCCGCCGAATACGCCTGGTGGATCGTCCGTGAGGAGGGCGCGCAGTTGGCCAATTTCATCGCCGACTCCAGGAGCGCCAAGGAGTTCGTCCTCGATCTTCGCTCCGGCGAGTTGGTCGAAGTCCCGTCCTAGACGGCCACCTCGGCCACCTCGGACAACTCGATGATGTTCCCGTCGGCGTCCTTGAACCATGCGGCCTTGTAGGGGCCCATGGCGAAGAGACCATCGACCGTCTTGAAGTCAGCCAGGTCGTACTCCTCGAAGACCACCCCTCGGTCTCGGAACTCCGACATCACATCCTCGATACCGGCTACCTGAAAGCTGGCTGCGGTGTTCTGAGCGGTGCCGGCGTAGGCACTACCGGTGACCACGAACCAGGTCCCGTCGGCGCATTGGTACCAGAGCCCACCGGGATCTTCCCGGGCGGGCATGGCGCCGGTCTTCTCCTCGTACCAGCTGCGCGCACCTTCCAGATCCTTCGACGGCAGGACCGCAAAGACCTTGAAATCAGTCAGCACGTCGTCAACCTCCCTCAGGCCGGCCGCGATGGTCGCCCACCGCGAACCTACTCCCCGCCCGTGGCCCCTACGGCTCCATCAAGAGATCGGCGTACTGGTCGCGAACGACCTTCTTGTCGAACTTGCCGGTGCCGGTCTTCGGGATCAAGTCGATGAACACGATCTCGTCGGGGAGCCACCACTTCGCCACCCGTTGCTCGAGGAACTCGAGCAGCTCCTCCGAAGTCACCTCGGCGTCTGGCTTCTTCACCACGAAGGCGGCCGGGCCGCTCCTGCCACTTGAGGTGCTTGAGCCCGACCACGGTGGCCTCGGCCACCGCCGGATGGGCCATCAGGGCGTTCTCGACGTCGAGGGAGCTGATCCACTCCCCACCCGACTTGATCACGTCTTTGGCCCGGTCGGTGATCCGGACGTAGCCCTCGGGGGTGATCTTGCAGACGTCGCCCGTGCGCAGCCAGCCGTCTTCGAACGATTGCGGGGTGCGATCGTCCTTGTAGTACTCGGCGGCGATCCAGGGGCCCCGGATCAGCAGCTCACCGAACGCCTCACCGTCGTGGGGGAGCTCGGTCCCGACCTCGTCGACGATCTTGACCTGGAGACCGGAGGTGGGTATGCCTGCGGTCTCGAGCCGATCGAGCTGGTCCTCGATGTCCCAATCCTCCATGTGGGGCTTGAGGGTGGCCATCGATGCCACGGGGTTGGTCTCCGTCATCCCCCAGCCCTGGACCACCCGGATGCCCGCGGTCCACCCAATATGCCTTGATCATGGCGCGGGGGACGGCCGAACCTCCACAGAGGAAGGCACGGATCGAGGAGACGTCGACCTCGGGATGGGCATCGAGGTACTGCTTGATCCCGAGCCACACCGTGGGGACACCCGCACTGAACGTCACCCGCTCCGACGTGAACAGGTTCACCAGCCCCTCGGGAGAGAGGTCGGGGCCGGGGTACGTGAGCTTGGCGCCCTTCGTGGTCGCCATGAACGGATAGCCCCAGGCAGACGCATGGAACATGGGGACCACCGGGAGCACGTTGTCGGAGGGCTCGATGGCGAAGTTGGCCAGATTGGAGATGGTGTGCATGTAGGTGGACCGCTGGGTGTAGGCCACCCCCTTGGGATTGCCCGTCGTGCCCGACGTGTAGCAGAGCATCATCGGGGACCTCTCGTCGAGCAGCGGCCAGGTCCCGTGCTCGGTCTCGTCGGCGATGAGATCCTCGTATGCGACCGACCCGGGGATCGCGTCCGAAGCGTTCGGCGCCCATGATCACGACGGTGGCGACGGTCTCGAACTGGTCGACGAGCGGTGCGACCAGGGGGACGAGGTCGGGGTCCACGAACAACGCCTTGTCACGGGCGTGATTGACGATGTAGACGACCTGGTCGGCGAAGAGCCTGATGTTGATGGTGTGGCACACCCGCCCGCTGTTCGCCGTGGCCCAATACAGCTCGTGATGACGGTGGTTGTTCCAGGCGAACGTGCCCACCGCGTCACCGTCTCGATGCCGAGCGACTGCATGGCCGAGGCCAGCCGGCGGATCCGGGAGTCGAGCTCCCCGTACGTCCAACGGGAAATGGCCCGGTCGGCCTCGACCGAGACCACCTCTTGATCGGGGTGGATCCACACGGCGTGGTCGTAGAGAGTCGAGAGCAGCAGCGGGAAGTCGTCCTGCATGTGCATCAGACGCCGCCCCCGAGCAGTTTCGCCTTCTCGGCCTCGAACTCGGCGTCGGTGAGCTTGCCGTCGTCATGGAGCCGGGACAGTCGCTCCAGTTGGGAGACCGAGGTCTCGGGGGCCGGAGCGGCCACCCCGGTCCGTCCCTCGATGGCGCGCATGCGCTGCTCCCGGACCCGGTAGATCAGGGATTGGACGCCTTCGGGTTTGGGGATGTCCTTGTAACGGGTCTGGCCGTGGGTGCCGGCGGACTCGATCATGAGGTCGCCGGTGCCGAAGATCCGCTCGAACAAGGTCTGGTTGAAGGCGACGTTCTGGATCACCTCCAGCGGGATCTCGGTCCCTTGCTTGGCGATGAACCCGGACCGGTAGATGACGCGCTCACTGGTTATCACGTGGGCCGTGGTGAGCCAGCGGATCATGCCCTTGGCGATGAGGATCAGGACGACTCCGACCACCACGGCGAACAGCCAGGCCGGCCAGCCGAGGAGAGCGACCGCCACCACCACGGCGATGCCGATGAGGACGATCACGCCCTCACGGAGGATCCCTGACCAATGCGGTCGGAACTCGGCTTCGATGACCTCGTCGTCGCTGAGCAGATGCTCGGGATATCCCATTCCTCGTCTCCTGTCGCCTCGGAGCGCGGGAGACTACCGACGATTCTCGATCCGACCTCCCCAGAACGCGAGAAACCCCGAGGGAGTCGGAAGCCGAAGCCTCAAACCCTCTCGGGGCTCTCAATCCCGTTCGGTGTCGGGCCGGGGACCCAACTCCGTTCGGGGGCGCAGTGAGACGAGTCCCACTGCTGTGTGATTCGTGAGAATCACTGGCGTCGGTCTCGCGACCTGGCCGCCTGGCCGACCTCTCGATCCGCCTGGGGCCGACCTCTCGGTCCGCCGTGGCAAGTCTCTCGACCTGCCGTGGTCTTCGACCGCTCGACGATCCCGAAGGATCCCCGTCCGATCTCCGACCGAACCTTCCGCCGGCAGTTTCCCGCCGTCGTCAGGCTGACCTTCCTGCCGGCAAGCCGGCTCTCCGGTCCGACCAGTCCGGCGGTTGCCCGCCGTGTCGGTCGCCGTCGTCGGGTTTCCCCGTCGACGTGGGCGGAAAAGTAGACCACGCCCCCGAGGCTGGCAAGTCGAACACCACATTGTTTTTCGCGAGCTGTCGTTCGGTTTTCGCGAGACGTTCATCGGCCCTTATTTTTCGCCTGTGGGAGCGCTGAAAGACTGCGAAGAAGTCGTCGGGGGCCTGCTCGGCCAGCCGGTCAACTCCATCACGTCGCTGGCGTTCGTCGTCGCCGGGATGATCGTTTGGGCCCGAGGCGGAGGCAAGGTCCTCGCCGTGTCGCTCGCCGCCACCGGCGTCGGCTCCTGGCTGTTCCACGGCCCGATGCCCAGCTACGCACAGTTGGCCCACGACGTGACCTTGTGGTGGTTGGTCGCCGTGGTCGTGGTGATGCTGACTCGAACGGCGACGGGTCGCTCCCGCCAGAGGCCCTGGCTGGGACCGGCGATCCTCCTCGGCTCCGCGGCTGTGATCGGTCGACTGGGTGCCACGAACTGGCCGTTGTGCGACCCGGCCTCGCCGTGGCAGACCCACGGCATCTGGCACCTCGGTGCGGCGATCGCAGTCACCTGGTGGGCGATCGGGAGCTCACGGGAAACCGTGCCCGAATGACCGACTGACGCGAAGAAACCCCGAGAAAGCCTTGGCCGAAGCCTCAGCCCTCTCGGGGCTCTCCTGCCACTCACCGGGAAAGCGGGCCCCCGGATGGGTGGCGGTCGGGAGCGGCCGAAGCCGCCCCGTCCCCGATCGAGGTTGCCCTCGTTCGGTAGCCGGGAAAGTATGCAGCCGCCCACGAGCCGTCAACACGACCGCGACCTTTGTTTTCGCGTTTTTCAACCAGTTTTCGCGGGGAGAATTGCGGTTCGCCGCACCGAGCCCGCAGGTACCGTCGCAGCCACGATGTGGTCTGATCGCAACGTCCGCGCCGTCGTACTTGCACGGCTCATCTCCCGGATCGGGGGCGAGGCGGCGTTCTTCGTGGGGATCTGGGGCAAGGCCGCCTTCGAGCTGAACGCCACACCATCGGAGCTCGCATTGGTCATGGCCGCCCTCGGCGTTGCCTCGTTGATCGGCGCTTCCGTGGCCGGGGTGCTGGTCGACCGATTCGACCCCCGACGCGTGGTCATGGCCGGCGAGGTGCTGTTCGTCCCCGCCGCACTGGCGATGATCTTCGTCGACACCATCCCCGAGCTCGCCATCGCCACTTTCGTGCTCGGTCTGGTCGGGACACCGGTGTTCACCGCCATCTCATCGTTCGGCCCGTTCCTCACCGACGACCCCACCCGTCTGGCCAAGGTCAACTCGTGGATCGAGGGTGCGTCGTGGATGGCCTTCGTGATCGGGCCGGCCCTCGGGGCGATCCTCGCCGGATCCGTCGGCCTCGACGGCATATTCGTCCTCGATGCGATCACCTCCCTCGTCGCCGCGGCCCTGCTGATCCCGGTGAAGGTCCGCCACCTGGCGTCGGATGCGCCACGGCATGGTGGCTGGACCGAGCTCAAGGAGGGCTTCCGCTACTCCTACGGGAACCCACGTCTCCGCTTCTACATCTGGCTGGGCTCCGCGGTGTGGCTGCTCTTCGGCACCTTCAGCTCGCTCGAGCCCATCTTCTACCGCGACATCCTCGGGGTGGAGGTGGAGACCCTGGGCTGGGTCAACTCGATCTTCGGGATCGGCCTGATCGGCGGCACCCTCATCTCCGGGCGTCTCCCGGAGAGGTTTCGCACTGCCCTGACCCTCACCATCCTGGTGGGGATGAACGCGCTGGGGGTCCTCGCCTACGTGGGAACCGACCAGATCAACGTCGTGGTGCTCGCCGCACCGTTCTGGGGCCTGATCATCGGGACGATGGCGCCCTTGCACCGGACGTTGATCCAGATCAACTCACCTGACCAGCTCGTCGGCCGGATCATGGGGGTCAACCACATCCACTCCGAGGTCGGGCATCTCCTGCCCCTGGCCATCGCCCCGGCGGTCGCCGCCGCCCTGGGGGTGCAACAGACCTTGCTGGCCGCAGGGCTGATCGTGGTGATCGTCGCCGTCGCCTTCGTCGGGCCGGCGCGACGACTCGACCGCACCCGGGT
This sequence comes from uncultured bacterium, assembly GCA_963751005.1. Lineage (GTDB taxonomy): Bacteria > Actinomycetota > Acidimicrobiia > Spongiisociales > ZC4RG35 > JANQRA01. Next base: position 1,087,089 of record CAVVSY010000004.1, on the reverse strand, counting down.
GGTCGAGGTGCCCCGCCCCGGTCTGCCCGACCCGCTGGACGAGCCGAAGTCGATCAGCCACTGACCCGAATCTGTCCGGGGCTGTTCCTATGATCGGGATCGTGACGCTGGAGCTGCAGAAGACCGTTCTCGAGACGCTCTCACCGAGTCGGGCGGGCGACTTCAAGACCTGCCCGCAACTGTTCAAGTTCCGGGCGATCGACCGCATCCCCGAACCGACTTCGATCTATCAGGCCCGGGGCACGACCGCCCATCTCGCCCTGCAGCGTCTCTTCGACGATCCCGTCGCGGAGCGGACACCCGAACGGCTCTACGACCTCTTCCGGGAGGCGTGGACCGAGATCCGCGGCGAAGACGAGTTCGACGGTCTGTTCGAGACCGTCGAAGAGGAGCGGGCCTGGGGTGTCGACAGCATGGCGTTGCTCGCCAACTACTTCTCCATCGAGGACCCGACGACCTTCGACCCAGAGGACCGTGAGCTCGACATGCTCGAAGACCTCGAGGGGATCGTGATCAGGGGGATCCTCGATCGAATCGACCGCGACGAAGACGGCCTCCTCGTCATCACCGACTACAAGACGGGCAAGGCCCCGCCGGAGCGATATGCGTTGTCGTCGTTCTTCGCCCTCAAGATCTATGCGCTGCTGATCCGCAACCGCACCGGGGAGACACCGAAGGAGGTGCGGCTCCTCTATCTGAACGGGCCGACCCTCTATCGCCTCCCCATCGACGATCGTCAGCTCGACGCCATGGACGGCCAGCTGCGTGCCTTGTGGGCCGCCATCGAGCGAGCGATGTCGTCCGATCGCTTCCCACCCCGTCCGGGCAGTCTCTGCAACTGGTGCTCCTACCAGGAGATCTGCCCCGCGTTCCAAGCCGAGGCCGTGGCGAAGACCGAGTCGCGGTCTAGGGGAACACCCCTCGGACCAGCTTGGCGTCGGCGACACGGCGGATGCCCTTGATCAGTGCGGCGGTGCGCATGTCCACGTCCTCGCTCGTGGCGATGGTGTGCACGTCGTCGAAGGCCCGGGTCATGATCTCGCGGAGACGACCCACTGTCTCGTTCTCCGACCAGAAGTACTTCTGCACGTCCTGAACCCATTCGAAGTAGCTCACGGTGACTCCGCCGGCGTTGGCCAGGATGTCGGGGACGATGAAGACGCCCTTCTCCCGGAGCATGTCATCGGCCTCGAGCGTCGTCGGGTTGTTGGCACCCTCGATGATCAGCTTGGCCTTGACATCCCCGGCATTGTCCGCCCTGAGCACGTTCTGGATGGCCGCCGGCACCAAGACGTCGACGTCGAGCCCGAACACCGCGTCGCCTTCGATGAAGTCGGCATCGGGGAATCCCTCGAGGAAGCGGTGCTCGTCGACCCATTTCCCCGTGGCCTCCACGTCCAGCCCGTCCGGGTCGTAGAGGGCGCCCGAGATGTCGGAGATCGCGACCACCTTCGCCTTCATCTCCGAGGCGGCCTGGGCCGCATACCGGCCGACGTTGCCGTATCCGTGGATGGCCACACTCGCTCCGAGCGGGTCGAGATCGATCACCCGGGAGGCCTGGGGAAGCAGGAACATGAGCCCGCGGCCGGTTGCCTCCCGTCGGGCGACGCTGCCACCCAACGCTGGTGGCTTGCCGGTGACGACCGCCGGGACGGCATGACCCACGTGCTGGGAGTAGGTGTCCATCAGCCACGCCATCACCTGCTCGTTGGTGCCGAGGTCCGGAGCCGGGATGTCGGTGTCCGGCCCGATCACATTGATGATCTCCATGGTGAAGCGTCGGGTCACCCTCTGCAGTTCGGCCCGCGACAGGTTCATCGGGTTGATGCGCACCCCGCCCTTGGCGCCGCCAAAAGGCACGCCGACGATCGAGCACTTCCAGGTCATCAGCATGGCGAGGGCGGCGACCTCTCCGAGGTCGACGTCGGTGTCGTAGCGGATCCCGCCCTTGGTCGGGCCCATGGTGGTGAGGTGCTGGACGCGATATCCGAAGATGGTCTCGACCCGGTTGTAGTTGTCGTGTCGGAACGGGAAGCTGACCACGGTGGACTTCTGAGGGACCCGGAGCCGGTCCGCCACGTTGTCGTCGAGGCCCATCAGGTCGGCTACCCGGTTGAACTGGCCAACCGCCTCGTTGTACATCTGTGAGTCGAACTCTGGTCGCGACGACTCCACGGGTCCTCCATCTCCGATTACGACATCCGATCCTATGCCGACCACGTGTCCGGAACGCGACACCCGGAGAATCTGTCGGTGCCGACCCGTAGCTTGGGTCCCATGACCACTTCGAACCACACCCCGAACAACGACCCCACCCACGACAGGGCCCTCGAACCGAGCCCTCGACACGGCTCTCGACACGGCCACCACCCGTCTCGTCTTCGCCGACCCGGTCACCTATCTCGAGACGTTGGGTGTCGCGGCGACCCTGGTCGGCGCGACGTCCTTCCCGGCGGCGGCCTGACTCCTACGATCGCAGGGGTGACGACGACCCGGCTCGACCTCGACGACTGGCCCGACGCCCTCGCCGACACCGACGGGCGCCAGATCATCGTGGCGGGGCCCGGCACCGGGAAGACCGAATTCCTGGTGCGTCGGGTGGGCGAGATCATCCAGTCGGGCCGGGCAGAGCCGGCACAGGTGGTGGTCGTCTCCTTCTCACGCCGCGCCACGGCCCGACTCGGAGCGAAGATCGAAGAGGTGGTCGGGGCCAGCTCGGTCCCGGTCGACGTGACGACGTTCCACTCACTCGCCCTCCGTCTGGTCGAGACCGTGTCGGGTGGTGAGCGTCCCCTCCCCCTCACCACCCCGGAGCAGGTCGCCCTCGTCCGGGCGACGCTGGCCGAAGAGGACCCGGGCGACTGGCCGGTGATCTACCGGCCGATCCTCGACAGCCAGCCATTCGCCACCGAGGTCGCCGACTTCCTGCTCCGCTGCTCGGAGCGTCTCCTCACCCCCGACGACCTCGCCGACCGCGCTCGCGAACGCGCCGACTGGTCCGGTCTCCCCGGTCTGTTCCGACGCTATCTCGATCGTCTCGCCGCGTTGGGACGGACCGACTACGGGGTGCTGCTCGAACGTGCGGTGTCCCTGCTCCGTACCCCGAGCGGCGCAGCCCTGGCTGAGGCAATGCGATACGTCCTCGTCGACGAGTACCAGGACACTTCCCCGGCCCAGGCGGAGATGGCCGAGCTCCTCGCCGCCCCGCACGGCAACCTCACCGTCGCCGGCGACCCCTACCAGTCGATCTTCTCGTTCCGCGGCGCCGAGGTCCGCAACATCGCGGCGTTCTCGACACACGCCGAGACCCGACGGCTGGTCCTGGGACAGAGTCTGCGCGTCCCACCTCAGATCCTCGACGCCGCGCTCCGAGTGGTCGCCGGGGGCGACCTCCCCGGCTCGGCCGGCCCGGTCGCCCCTGCCACTCACGAGGGCAGCACCGAGGCCTACGTTTTCGACCAGGAGACGGCCGAAGCCGAGTGGATCGCACGAGAAGTCGAGCACCTGGTCCGCGTCGAGGGTCTCGCCCCTTCCGATATCGCGGTGGTGGTCAGGTCGAAGCGGGAGCTGATCTCCGAGCTCTCCCGAGCCCTCACCCGGCGATCTCTCCCCCACGACCCACCCGATTCGCGTCTGGTCGACCACCCGGCCGTCCGGCGCGATACAGGACGTGGTGACGCTGGCGTCGAAGGGGGGCTCCCTCTCTTCCTCTACCCCCCTCGACGCCGAGGACGCCGATCGAGCGATGCGGCGGCTGATGTTGGGGCCGCTCTTCGGTCTCACCGTCGGTGAGGAACGCGAGCTTCTCAGGGATCGACGCCGGTCCGGAGCGGCATGGGCTGACATCGTCGGCCGTCAGCTCACTGGCTCGACAGGGCTGCTCGGTCTCCTCGAGGATCCGGCATGGGCCACCCGTGCGGGCGTCGCCGAGGGGTTCTGGACCGTCTGGAGCAGTCTCGACGGGATCCCCGGCATCGTCGCCGATCCCGGGCGGGAGGAGTGGCGCCGCGCCTGGACCGCCCTCGCCCAGATGCTGGGACGGCAGACCGAGCGCGACCAAACGGTGACCCTCGCCCGGTTCTTCGAGATGGTCGACGAGGACGACTTCGAGGCGACGCCACTCATCTCCCATCGTCTCACCACGGATCGGGTGACGCTCACGACCCTGCATCAGGCCAAGGGCCTCGAGTTCGAGGTGGTGTTCATCGCCAATGCCGTCGAAGGGGTCTTCCCCGACCTGCGCCGCAGCCGGCGCATGCTGCGCCCAGAGCTGCTCTCACCGGAGCGCACCACCGACACCGGCGCCCAACATCTCTTCCAGGTCCAGGAGGAGATGCGTCTCGCCTACACGGCGATGACCCGGGCACGCCGACGCGTCGTCTGGACCGCCACCGACGCCGGCGTCGACCAGGGTGAGCGCAGGCCCTCTCGTTTCTTGCTGGCTGCGGCCGGCGACACCGCCCCGGCATCGCCAGGGGACGTGGAGCGGCCGCCCTTGACCCTCGCCGAGGCCGAGTCGGCGCTGCGCCGCGACCTGCTCGACGGGTCGCAGCCGACTCCGCTGCGTCTCGCCGCCGCCCGCGTCCTGGGCGGGCCCGACCACGACTGGTGGGACCCTGCGATGTTCGCCGGGGCGGTCCAACCCGGCCCGGACCGTCCGGTGATGCCCCAGGAGTTTCGTCTCTCCCCGAGTCAGGCCACCGCGTACGACAGCTGCCCCCGTCAGTACGTGATGGAGCGACGTCTCCGACTCGGTGATTCCTCCTCCATCTACACCCATCTCGGTGAGCTCTGCCACACCATCCTCGAGATCGCAGAAGGCGAGATCATCGGGACCGGGGCCCGGCATGCCTCGCTCGACCGCGTCCTCGAGATCGTCGACGACGTGTGGGAGGACGCCGACTTCGGTTCACCTGACCTCGACGCGGCCTGGAAGGCGAAGGCGGTGAAGATGCTGGTCAAGCTGTACGAGAACTGGCCGGGTAAGGGGGAGCCCATCGCCCTCGAGCTCCCCATCGAGGCGACGATCGAGGGTGTGCAATGGGTCGGCCGCGTCGACCGTGTGGAACGCAGCTCCGAGGGTCTCCGGGTCGTGGACTACAAGACGAGCAGCTCGGCGATGACCAAGGACGATGCCGCCGAATCGGTCCAGCTCGGGTTCTACGCCATCGCCGTGGGCAGCGCGCATGGCCAGGTGGTCGCATCTGAGATGTGGTACCCACGGATCGACACGCAGAAGGTGTCGACGAGAGCGGTCGACCTCCACAAGCTCGATCGTGTCACCACCAAGATGGGCGAGATCACCCGCGCCATCACCGACGAGGTCTTCGAGCCGAAGGTGAGCGACCGGTGCAACCGATGCCGGTTCCGGCGATCGTGCCCGGCGTGGCCGGAAGGCCGAGGGGCGTTTCTCCCATGACACTGCAGCCGACCCCCGAGCAGCAAGCGATCCTCGACCTGGGTCTGACCTCGATCCGGGTGCGAGCGGGCGCCGGTACCGGCAAGACGACCACCGTCGCCATGGTGATCGCCAACCTGGTCGCCAACCATGGCGTCGACCCCGAGCGCATCCTGGGCATGACCTTCACCAACAAGGCCGCCGCCGAGCTCGCGGCCCGGGTGCGGACCATGTTGCCCGACGACATCGACCAGGCGAGACAGGTCGAGGTCCACACCTATCACGGTTTCGCAGCCCAGGTCATCTCCGAGTTCGGGGTCCTCGCCGGCGTCGACACCCGGGCGGGTGTCGTGACCCCGACCTATGCCCGACAGATCATCCGCGACGTCTTTCATCACCGGCCCCACACCCTTCTCGACATCACGTGGGCAGGCACCCTCGACAGGATCCGGAAGCTGGGTGACCAGCTCGGGGACCACCTGCTCCGCCCCGAGACGGTGATCCGCGGCGGGGGCGATCAATGCCGGTGACCCCGTCTGGGACGAGCGCGTGGAGATGGCCGACACCCTCGTCGGCTACAACGCCGCCAAGGCGGCCCTGCGGGTCGTCGACTACGCCGACCTGGTGACCCTGTCCACGGGAGTGATGCAGACCCATCCCGCCCTCGCCGACGTCATCCGCGACCGTTATCGCGTGCTGGTGCTCGACGAGTACCAGGACACCAACCCGGCGCAACGGGTTCTCATCACCACGATCTTCGGCCACGGTTTCCCGGTGATCGCAGTCGGCGACGAGGACCAGACCATCTACGAATGGCGTGGCGCCTCGGCCGAGAACTTCGAGGCCTTCATCGATCACTTCCCCACATCCGACGGCCAGCCGGCCCACGACACCAGCCTCACCCTCAACCGTCGCTCCGGAGCCGGGATCCTCGACATCGCCAACCAGGTGCGCAGCATGGCAAACCCCGGAGCCGACACCCTCGCCCCCGCCCAGGACCTGGAGACCGAGGTCGTCACCTACTGGGCACAAGACGCCCTGGCGGAGGCCGAGTGGATCGCCCGACAGTTCGCCGCCCTCCACGACGAGGGGGTCGCATGGCGCGACATGGCGGTCCTCTTCCGGAAGAACAAGGACTTCGCCATCGTGGTCGACGTGCTCGGCCGTCACGACATCCCCCTCGAAGTGGCCAACGTCGGTGGTCTGCTCTCGGTGCCCGAGATCTCGTTCATCCGGGCATGGCTCACCGTCCTCCAGTACCCGGAAGACTCGGCGGCACTCGCCCAGATCCTGCTCGGCAGCACCTACCGGGTCGGGATGGCCGACCTCGCCGCGCTGACCCGATGGCTGGCCCGGAATGCCCCTGAGGACCCCGAAGCGGAGGAACCTCACCCGCTGACCCTCATCGAGGCGATCGAAGCGGCAAACGAGGTCCCCGGGCTCGGCGACGAGGCGCACCGCCGTCTGCGTCGATTCCACGACGTCTATCGGGAATTGCTGGTGGAGACTCAGGGCCTCTCTCTGGCGGAGACGTGTCGCCTCATCCTCGACCGCACCCGAGCCTGGCAGGACATCGAGTCGCTCCCCGCCAACCCCCGCCTCACCGCACGTCTCAACATCTACCGGTTCCTCGACCTCGCCGACGACTGGAGCCCGCTCACCGGCCGGCCCTCGGTCACCGCCTTCCTCGAGTACCTCGAGGCGATGGAGGAAGAGCCGGCCGAGGAGCTCGACTCGGCCCGTCTCTCCGGCGAGGACGCGGTCACCCTGGTCACCGTGCATCGCGCCAAGGGGCTCGAATGGGAGAACGTGGCCATACCGGCCGTCGTCCGGGAAGGTTTTCCCGCCCGTAGCGGTGGCTTCCCGGACCCGGTTCGCTTCGCCTATCACCTGCCGGTGGAGCTCCGTCTCGACACCACGGTGGCCGACCTGCCCGACGACGAGGCCGGGCGCAGGGCCTACTTCCGGCAGCGTCACGCCGCCCAAGAATGGCGGGTGGCCTATGTCGCCGTCACCAGGGCCAAGCGACGTCTGTTCATCTCCGGGGCCTATTGGTATGGACTGCCCGAGCCTCGTTCGACTGCGGCGGAGCCATCCGAGCTCTTCGAGCTGATCGAGGGACACCCGTCCAGCACCAGCGCCGGTCATCACGAAGTGGGCCCCCGCCCGGCAATCCTGCGCAGCCCCGATCGTGGCGCCGACCCCGACCCGATATTCGCGTCGGGGTGGCAGTCCGGTCTGTCCATGGCTATCGCAGGACCCGGCGGCGATCGAGGCTCTCGCCACCGAGCACGATGTCGCCGAGGAGTACTCACGTCTCGTCTCCGACTGGCAGCAACGTCTCTTTACCCTCGACGACCTGGTCCCCCTCGAAGCCGGCGCGCCGCCCGCCACGGTTTCGGTCACAGGTCTCGTCACATACGCCCAGTGCCCGCAGCGTTACTACTGGTCAGATGTCGACCCGTTGCCCCGTCGTGCCAACCCGGCCGCCGTCACCGGAAGTGAGATCCACCGCCGGATCGAGCTCCATCAACGGGGGCACATCCCCTTCGACGACCTCGAGCCCGAGCTCTACGACGTCGTCGCCCCCGAACCAGGCGCACCGGGTGGGGGCGATGGCCGCGCCGCCGGCTTCGACGTCTACCGGCAGTCGCGGTTCGCAGACCGGGACGCCACCCTGGTCGAGGCGCCATTCACGCTCGCGTTGGCCAACGGCTATCGGATCCGGGGAAGGATCGACGCCGTCTACACCGAGGGCGACCACTGGGAGATCGTCGACTTCAAGAGTGGACGACCCCAGGACGATCCGGCGCGCATCGTCCAGCTGCAGGCCTATGCGGTGGCCGCATCCGACGTCGGCTTGGGCCCGCCGAAGCCGACGTCCCTCGACGTCACCTTCGCGTATCTCGGGGGTGGCCGAATCGAGGAGATCTCCGCGCAGGCCGACCAGAATTGGGTCGACATGGCGAGAGAGCGACTCACCGAGCTGACCGACTCGATCGACGCCCGCCGGTTCGAGACCGCTCCCGGGCCTTGGTGCAACCATTGCGACTTCCTGCGATTCTGCCCCGCCGGCCAGGCGGAGGTCTCCGGGTGACGGGGGTCGCAGCCATGGTCGGTTATCTGATCGGCTCGATCCCGACCGCCGGATTCCTCGCTCGGTTGAAAGGCATCGACCTGCGCAAGGACGGCTCGGGGAACCCGGGAGCCAAGAATGCGCTCGGCACCGGAGGCCCGCTCCTCGCCGCTGCAGTACTTCTGGTCGAGGCCGCCAAGGGCTATGTCGCAGTTCTCGTCGGGATGGGTCTGGCCGACGATGCCGGGGCGATCGCCGCCGGTCTCGCCGCCGTGGCCGGGAACGTCTACAACGTGTGGTATCGCTTCGGTGGCGGCAAAGGGCTCGGGATCTCGCTCGGCGTCCTCGCCGCGGCCTGGCCCACGGTCCTCCCCGTCGTCCTGGTGGCGATAGTCGCCGGTGTGATCCTCACCCGATCGGCAGGCCTGGCCTCTCTGGCGGCCATGCTCGCCCTCATCGTCTCGGCGATCATGTGGCCGGCCAACGACTGGCCCACGGGTGGTGTCGCCTCCGACGAGGATCTGCTGGTGCTTGCCGCCGGCATGTCTCTGGTCATGGTCTGGAAGCACTGGCGGGACTCGCCGTTGAACCCGGCGTGGCGGTCGGCACGTCGAGTACCAGCGTCACCGGGCCGTCGTTGACCAGTTCCACCTCCATGCTCGACCCGAAGACCCCGGTTCGGGTGGGGACGCCGGCGCGACGAAGCTCCTCCACCATGTAGTCGATCAGGGGTGCTGCCACATCCGGTGCCGCCGCCGCCGTGAACGAAGGCCGTCGACCCCGGGTCACATCACCGAGCAGGGTGAACTGACTGACCACCAAGACCTCTCCCTCGATGTCGAGCACGGAGAGGTTCATCTTCCCGTCGGCGTCGGGGAAGATCCGGAGCCCGGCCAGCTTGGCGGCAGCGCTCCTCACGACCTCCTCCCCATCACTCTCCTCGATACCTACCAACAACAGGAGCCCGGGCCCGATCGCGGCTACCTCGTCCCCGGCGACGCGAACCGACGCTCGCTTCACCCGCTGCAGGACGACTCTCAAACCACCACTTCCACCTGCGGGATTCTGGCATTCAATAGAGTGAGGTCGTGCCCCGGGATGCGACCTCAGACCACAGTGTCCTCCAGGGACCTGATGGCTCGCGTGTCGTCTTCTTGCTCGACGCCTCGACCGAGTATGAGTCTCGGCTCCTCGACAAATGGCTGCAACGGCATCATTCCGAACCGGAGACGAGGCGGATCAAGGCCTCGCGGAGACGCCGCGCCGAGGGCGACGACCTCGCCGACACGGTCGAGCCCGATTCCCACACCTTCTTCATCCCGGTCCGAGTGGTGTGGATGGCGCCGGAGAAGAGGGGAAGGAGGTCGGTGGGCTGGTCGGACGCCTTCAAACCGGGCGATCCGAGGGACCCACGTGGCCTGCGGGCCAGATACATCCGCACCTTCCACCCCGGCAGGGTCAAGCTGATCGCGGCCCCCGGAGCAACGGTCTCAGACCTGGCCCGCGACTACGTCGCCTCAGGTGAGATCGACGGTCTCGACGGTTTCATAACCCGGCGCGCCTGGCGCTCCCTGGACAAGGTGGAGCGCAACCTCCGCGGCAACCGGTACAAGATCCCCCGGTTCGTGCCCGAGGCGATCCTCTCCAGAGGGGAGTTCGCCACTGCCGTCGACGAATACGCCATCGCCGCCGCCATCGACCCGGCAGACGCCCGAACGACGGCGGCGCGGTATCTGAGGGAGATCGCCGCCACCCACAGCCCATATGTCATCGACCTGATCGCCAATGCCATCCACACCCTCTATCGCCAGGGCTACGGAGACATCAAGTACTCCACGGAAGAGGTGGGTCGCATCGCAGCCCTGGGGGCCGAGCATCCACTCGTCTTCCTGCCTTCGCATCGCTCGAACCTCGACCGCCTCAGCCTCCAGTTCATGCTCTGGGAGAACGACCTCCCGCCGAACCACACCGCAGGCGGGATCAACCTCGACTTCTTCCCCATCGGCCCGTTGCTCCGCCGCACCGGCGTCTTCTTCATCAGACGGTCGTTCCGGGACAACGAGCTCTACAAGATCGTCCTGCGCTCCTACCTCGACTATCTGATCGAGAAGCGCTTTCCCCTGGAGTGGTACATGGAAGGTGGCCGCTCCCGCTCCGGGAAGCTGAGCCCGCCCCGCTTCGGTCTGCTCAGCTATGTGGTCGATGCCCAGCGGCGGGGCAAGAGCGACGACATCAAGCTGATCCCGGTGTCGATCGCCTACGACCAGATCCAGGACGTGCCGGACTACGCCCGGGAGGCCCAGGGCAAGGGCAAGGAACGGGAGTCGCTGGGATGGCTGTTCAAAGCGGTCCGGTCACTGCGGCGCAGGTACGGCGACATCTACATCCGCTTCGGGGAACCGGTGTCGGTGAGCGAGGTGACTGCCGCCATAGGAGATGACCTCGAGGACTCACCGGCACTGCACAAGCTTGCGTTCGAGGTGATGTATCGCATCGGCCGGGTGACTCCGACCACCCCGACCGCCGTGGTGTCCATCGCTCTCCTGGCCGCCCGCGGCAAGGCACGGAGCGCGGCCGAGATCGCCGGCGAATGCTCGAAGCTCCTCGACTTCATCCGGGCGCGCGACCTGCCCACGACCGAGTCGCTCGACCTCGCCGACGGATCGACCGTCACGACGATCCTCGACTGGCTCGCCGAGCACGGCAACGTGTCGAGCCACGAGGCGCTGGAACGCCGGGTGTGGTGGCTCGACGACGAGCAGATGATCCGCACCTCGTACTACCGAAATGTCGTGGTCCACTTCTTCGTGAACCGGGCCATCGCAGAGGTCGCCCTCCTCTCCTGGCCGACTCCGGTGACCGCAACCTGGAGAGTCTCACCACGAGGATGCTGGCACTCCGTGACCTCCTCAAGTTCGAGTTCTTCTTCCCGGACAAGGACGAGTTCGTGGCGAGCGTGGGCGCCGACATCGAGGTTGACCTGCCCGGGTGGGAGACGGTCCTCACCGGTGCCGGACCGGACGACGTCATCGCCAAGCTGGGTGACCCCGTCGCCTATTGGGCTCTGCTCCCCTTCCTCGACGCCTATCAGATCGTCGGTGACGAACTGGAGGCTTCGCGAGCACGACTTCGACGAGAAGCGGTTCCTTCAGGCGTGTCTCGATCGGGCCCGGATGTATCGAATCGAGGAGCGGCTGTTCTCCGGGGAGAGCGCCAGCACCGTGCTGTTCCGCTCGGCCTTGGCCCTGGCCGAGAATCGCGGTCTTCTCGAAGCCGACCCCGATGTGGGGGTGAAGCGAAGTGAGTTTGCCGCCGAGGTCAGGGCGGCCCGCTCGCTGGCCGCGACCGGGATGAGCTAACTCTGCCGATCCCAGCGGCGCCGAGCTTCGGCGATCAACTCTTCCGAAGTCTTCGGCTTGACGTCCACCGCCTCCGATGAGACCGGGATGGTGGATTCGGGCCGGGTCATCTCTTTCGTGGGTTCCGGCTCGTCGCCGCCGGCCAGGAACCTGGTCAAGGGATCGTCCTCGGCGCTCGACTCAGACGCCTCGACGGGAGGAGCCGGCGTCGGATAGGACCTTGGGGGTGGCGGTGCCGCAGGGGTAGCTGTCGGAGGACGGTCGGTGTTGAGGACCCTCGTGGGCTGATCGAGCTCGAGTGCAACGTCCTCGGGGCTCCTCCGCGCCGCCTGGGTGCGCAGCACCCGGGCGATGAAGATGAGGATCACACCGGGAAGGGCGCCGCCGAAGTCGAATCCGGCGATATGGCCGGCAAAGCCGGCGATCACCCAGACCCATCCGATCGCCTGGAGGATGCGTCCCAGTGCGCTCATGACGTCATTCAACCATCAAAGGGACGGGTTATAGCCCGTCACGGACGGGTTATAGCCACGCGCAGTCTCCAGCTGGCCAGTCCCAGGAGCACGATCGCGTAGAGGGTCAACACCCCGAGCTCGGGCAGGATGTCCACTGTCGTTCCATCACGACGCACCAGTTCGGCGAACCCGTCCAGCGCCCAGGCGTGTGGTGTGATATGGGCGATCTTCTGCATCGTCGGTGAGAACAACTCCGACGGAAGCATCGCCCCGCCGAGGGCGGCGAGACCGAGGGCGAGGACGACGCCTATGCCCCCGGCTTGCTGGTCGTTGTCGAACATCGGATCCGAGCAGCATGCCGGCTCCGGCACCCACCGCCGAGAAGGTGAGGAGGATCAGCAGTGCCCCGAGTGGATCGCCCCAATTCACCCCGAAGATCACCAGGGTGAGCACCATGATGTAGAGGCCTTGGACGATGGCCGTCCCGAAGCGCCCCAGCGACTCGCCGACGACGATGGTGCCCATCGGCGTCGGAGTCGCCAGCATCCTGCGGCTGATCCCCAGCTGCCGGGTGAGGATCAGTGCCGACGACCCGGCGAGGGCGGTCAGGAAGACGAAGAGAACCAGTTGAGAGGCAGCACCCAGGTCGAACTGGCCCAGGGTGTCCGGGAACAGGGCCTCCCCGACCGCGGTGACCTCGACCCCGATCGGCTCCGCGTGGTCGATTGCAGCCTGCGACACGGTGAGGGCCTCGTCGAAGCCGCTGCCGGTCTCGGCGTCGGCGAATTGGGCCGCGCCGACCGGCGCCATCACCTCGGCGATGACCGACGAAACCAGGCTCTGGATCTCCAGACCGGCCCCGTCGGGGCGGTTCACGTATCCGATCTCGAGGATCTCCCCATCGGCCGCCGCCCGGTCCATGCCGGCCGGGAGCAGCACCCCGGCCTGGATCGCCCCACGCTCCACTGCGGTGACGACCTCATCGCTCGATTCGTAACGGCGGATCTCGATCGAGCCGTCGGCCGCCAACGCATCCTCGATGGCCTGGGCGATGTCGCCTTCGTCCGCAGCGGAGAGCCCGATGGCCGGTGAGAAGTCGCCGCCGAACTGGACCCCGACCAGGAGGACCAGGGCGATCGGGAAGATGAAGACGAAGAAGATGTTGCTCCGCTCCCGAAGCATCCGCCGCACGTTCACCCATCCGATCGCGAGAGCTTTCATCGGGCCCACCTGCGCTTCATCAGGATGACGGCGATGGTGCCGGTGATCAGGGCGAACACGAGCATCGCCGCCGCCGCCGGAAGCGCGGCCGTCCACGGCGCCTCAGACGAGAGGTCGCCCAGCCCGCGGAGGAACCAGGCATGGGGGGTGAGGTAGGTGAGACTCGCCAGGAAGCTCCCAGCGGTGCCGATGGGGAAGAACGTGCCACCGAGCATGCCGAGGATGACGGCGATGATCGAGCCCAGGTTGGCGGCGCCCTCGGGTGTCTTGGCCACCGCAGCCACCAGACCCATGATCCCGACCGCGGCGAGGACACCGGTCACCACGAGGATCGTCACCCCGAGCGGCGCACCCCAGTTGGCCCCCATGAGCAGGTCTGACGCGATGATGAGGACCCCCATCGACACCACTCCGAGCACGAAGGAGAGGATGCCTTTTCCGGCGATCACCGCGACCCGTGCGATCGGCGCCGCCATGAGCCGGGCGAGGGTGCCGTCACGTTCCTCCTCCAGGAGCCCGGAGACGCCGAACTGGACCGTGAAGAAGAGGAAGAAGATGGCCATGCCCGCGGCGAAGTAGGTGGCCGCATCGAGCTGCTTGGTCTCCGCCGATAGGTCGTCGAGGGTGAACGGTGAACGCCGCCTCGGAAGGATCCTGCCCCAGGGACGCGATGAACCCGGGATCGACCGGGACCCCGGCGATTTGCGGCCGTGGTTGCGACCGCCAGCTGGCTGGTGGCGACACCCGAGGAGAATTGCTCGGCGAACGACGCCGCCACCTGGGTCGAGGTGGGCGCGTCGACGTCGCCTACCACTTCGATGGTCACCGGCTGGTTGGAGAGCACCGCCTGGCCCAGCCCCGCGGGGACGAAGAAGTACGCATCGATGTCCCCCGCACTCGACGGCGGCATCGGCACCGTCCCGGTCGGCGAACGTCTCCAATGCCAGGATGTCCTCGGCCTCTGCCCCTTCCAGGGCCGAGGTCAGGGCACCCGAGATCTCGGAGCCGTCGGCGTCGACCATGCCGAACACGAGGTCGATGCCCGGGCCGCCGAGTGCACCCCCGAAGACGAGTTGAAGATGAAGGCGAGGGCGAGCGGAGCGAAGATGGCCAGGATGAACACCGACCGGTCCCGGACCCGGAGCTTGAGATCCTTGACGGCGATGCGTAGAGCCGCTGCCACCTCAGTCCCGCAGCGCCTTCCCGGTGAGATGGAGGAACACCGCCTCCAGGTTGGGCTCGACGACGGCGACAGCCGTGATCGACCCCCCGGCTGCTGAGACGCGGACGAGGATCTCGGGAAGGACACGAGAGGCATCTGAAACCAGCACCTCGATGCGGCCGTCCGACGAGGAGGCACCGGTGACACCAGGGAGGTCGCGCGTCGCCTCCGCGGCGGCGGCGAGGTTGCCGGAACCGGAGATGGACACCCGGTCGGTCTCCCCCACCAGTGCGACCAGGTCTCGTCTGGTCCCCTCGGCCTGGATCTTGCCCTCGTCGATGATGGCGACCCGGTCACAGAGACGTTCCGCCTCTTCCATGTAATGGGTCGTGTAGAGAACGGCCATCCCTTCGCGAGACAGGCTCTCGACCGATTCGAGGATGGCGTTGCGTGATTGAGGGTCGACCCCGACGGTCGGCTCGTCGAGGATGAGCAGCTTCGGCCTGTGCAGCAGGCCGACACCGATGTTGAGCCGGCGCTTCATGCCACCGGAGAACTCCTTGGTCAGGTCGTCCTTTCGGTCGGAGAGCCCGATCACCTCGAGCACCTCGGCGACACGCGCCGTCAGTTGGTCGGCGGCCATCCCGTAGAGACGCCCGAAGAACGTCGAGATTCTCCTCGGCGGTGAGGTCGGGGTATATCGCCAGCTCCTGGGGCACGAGACCGATGTCGGCGCGGCCCCGGGTCGAACCGGTGGAGATCGTCTCTCCCGCCACGGTGACCGTGCCCGCATCCGCCTTGAGCAGCCCGGCGATCATCGATATCGACGTGGTCTTGCCTGCGCCGTTCGGCCCGAGGAGCCCGAACGTCTCACCAGGCTCGATGTGAATGCTGACGCCGTCGACTGCGGTGAAGTCCCCGAACCGCTTGACCAGGGAGTCGGCGATGAGTATGTCGGTCACGGCGCCTCCAGACGACGGGCCGGAGGACTCTAACGCCAGCCGCGGATCGACACCGATTGGCTTCGGGTCGGCTCGGCGCAGCAGAACCAGCTCTCGGTGAGCCGGGGCACCGGGGTGAAGTCCGAGATCGGCGGCAGTGAAATCCCGGAGCGCCTGGCTACCACCTCTCTCATCTCGTTGAGCGTCTGCAGGGCCTCCTGGCCGCAGTCGGAGGCATCGGCCGCGATCGTCTCCAGCTCCTTCTGCAAGACGGCGGTCTCCGGCTCGGCGAACTCCCAAGCCCAGGTGAGGGAGCGGTCGTCGTAGCCGCGCCGGTATGGCACTACGGCGGGGTGGTCCTCCAGGAGGGAGCCAGGCGGGATCAGCAAGCGGATCGCCATCTGCACCGGGTCCGTGGCGCCGGCCAGGTCGTGGTGGTCGATGAACGTGAAGATGCCGGCGACGTCCTCCGGCGTGGTCCAGGGGAGAAACGGCAGCCATGTGGGCCGGATATGCACGCCTGACTCCCTGGTGACGGCGATGCTTCGGACATGTCGTCCACCGTGTGCCCCTTGTCGAGCACGTCTCAGAGTGGGACCGTCGACGCTCTCGAACGCCGACACCACGAACAGCAGGTTCATCTCGGCCAGCCGGGGCCAGAGGTTGCGGTGATCGAGGATGTGCTCCACCTTGATCGTGGCGTCGAAGCTCACCTCGGGATGGGTGCGATGAGCCCTCTCCAAAACGGCCAACGAGTGAGCCGGTGCGTTGAGGAAGTCGGCGTCGCCGAACGTGATGTGACCGCGCCCCGGCGGCCACCAGCCGATCGATGTCGGCGACCACCAGGTCGGGTGGGACGACCCGCATCCGCCCGTCGTAGATCGCCGGGATCGGGCAGTGCCGACAGCGGTGACGACACCCGTGCGACGCCTCGACGGCGCCGACGAGCACGTTGGCGCCGTCGTGCTCGAGACGGGCGTACTCCCCGAGATCGGGCAGACCGACGCGGTCGGGGGCCAGCGAACTCGGAGCGGCCCAGGTACCGGACTGCGCCCGATTCGCCGCCGCCGGCCCAGGCGAGGAGGGCAGGCTCGTACTCACCTTCGAAACGTGCGGAAACCGGCTCGGCACCGACAGCCGCGTAGAGCCCGTAGAACGCAACCGGCAGCGTCCGGACGGCGTCGCGAAGAGCCGCGACAACCTCGTCGGCGAGACGGGTGGCCGTGTGCATCGGGACCGAGACGGCGACCCGCTCCGCCCAGGCATGATGTCCTCAGTCGTTCGAGCGGGGAGACAGACAGGTCGACCACCCGAACCTCGTGACCCGACTCACGCAGCGCCGCCGCCGGCGCGGCCAGGTGGACGGGTTGCCTCCCCAGTTCGTATGTGGAGATCAGGAGGACGCGCATGTTCTCGCCTTCAGCTTACGGGTCGGTCCCCGATAGCCTGACCGACCATGGGCGAGTACGTCGACACGGGCACCGGCCCGCTCCATTGGAAGGACTACGGAGGGCATGGGCCATTGCACGTGCTGGTCCACGGTCTCGGGGGCTCCATCGCCAACTGGGACTTCATCGGCCCCCGTCTGGCGAGACGGGGCCGGGTGGTGGCACTCGACCTCCCCGGTTTCGGCCTCTCCCCACCCGCCGCCGACTGGTCGTTGGAGACCCATCGCTGACGCCGTGGCCGGGTTCATCGAGACCTTCGGGAGCCCGGCGATCGTGGTCGGCAACTCCCTCGGAGGGTCTGCTCGCAGAGATGGTGGCCTCGAACCGGCCCGAACTGGTCGATGCCCTGGTCCTGATCTCACCGGCGACGCCGCCCCGATTCCCCGACCCACGCATCGACTGGCCCACGGCACGTCGCCTGGTCCTCAACGCCGCGCCCGGTCCTTGGGCCCGCCCTCTCCCGGCGCATGATCAAGAAGATGACCCCTCGGGAGCTGATCAACGACTCGCTGCTCCGGATCACCTATGACCGGGGGCGGGTGCCACTCGAGATGGTCGAATCGTTCGTCGCCCTCGCCGAGACCCGAAGGCATTTCCCCTGGGCGGCGGATGCGGTGCCTCGGACCGGCGCGGCCATTCGCCGCCTCTTCGCTCCGACGCTCCCGATTCGTGGCGATGATCCGGGAGATCACCGCACCAACGCTGGTGGTCCAGGGCATCGCCGACCACATCGTCTCGCCGACGGCGGTCGAGTGGCTGTGCTTCCTGCGTCCCGATTGGACTCTGGTCCAGATGGACCACACCGGTCACACCCCACAAGTCGATGCTCCGATGCGTCTGCTCTCCGTGCTCGACCCGTGGCTGGACGAGCACCTGAAACGAGAGATGACGGCCTAACTAACCTGACCGTCATGCCATCAGACCTCGGAGACACGATCGGCGACGAGTACGTCAATCAACTCCCCGACACCGACCCGACCGAAACCCAGGAGTGGATGGACTCCCTCGACGGTGTCGCCGCCGAGCAGGGCCCGGTCCGGGCCCGCTACCTCCTCGCCAAGCTGCTGGAGCGGGCCCACGAGACCAATCTGGGCATGCCCGGCGGCGGTGACCACCCCGTATGTCAACACGATCCCGCTCGAGGAACAGCCCGAGTTCCCCGGCGACGAGGACATCGAGCGGCGTATCCGACGATTCATCCGATGGAACGCGGCGGTCATGGTGGTCAAGGCCAACCACCGGGAGAAGGGGATCGGCGGCCATCTCTCCACCTTCGCCTCCTCGGCAACCCTCTACGAGGTCGGGTTCAACCACTTCTTCCGGGGCAAGGACGCCGCCCGGTGGGGGCGATCACGTCTACATCCAGGGTCACGCCGCACCCGGCACCTACGCACGGGCCTATCTCGAAGGGCGGCTCGACGAGAAACATCTCGACAACTTCCGTTTCGAGATCGGGGGCCACGGGCTCTCCTCGTATCCCCATCCGCGGCTCATGCCGGACTTCTGGGAGTTCCCCACGGTCTCGATGGGGCTGGGGCCGATCAACTCGATCTATCACGCCCGCTTCAACAAGTACCTGGCACAATCGGGGGCTCGACGACACCTCGAATTCGAGGGTGTGGTGTTTCATCGGCGACGGGGAGACCGACGAGCCCGAGACCCTGGGCGCCATCTCGCTCGCCACCCGGGAGCGGCTCGACAACCTCACCTGGGTGATCAACTGCAACCTGCAGCGTCTCGACGGCCCGGTGCGGGGCAACGGCCAGATCATCACCGAACTGGAGGCGGTGTTCCGGGGCGCCGGCTGGAACGTGATCAAGGTGATCTGGGGCAGCGGTTGGGACCCCTCCTCGCCGCCGACGACGACGGCGCCCTGGTCAACGTGATGAGCACCACGGTCGACGGGGAGTACCAGCGTTACAAGGCCGAGGACGGCGCCTATGTCCGAGACCACTTCTTCGGCAAGGACCCCCGGACCAAGGAACTGGTCGCCGACATGAGCGATGACGAGCTCTGGAACCTGCGTCGCGGTGGTCTCGACTACCGCAAGATCTACGCCGCCTACAAGGTCGCCACCGAGCTCGACAACGGCAAGCCGACCGTGATCCTGGCCAAGACCATCAAGGGATGGACCCTCGGTCCCGACGTCGAAGGGCGCAACGCCACCCACCAGATCAAGGAGCTGACCAACAAGCAGCTGCTCGAGCTGCGGAAGACCCTCCATCTCGAGGACGAGATCCCCGACGAGGCGCTCGAGGGCGAGTCGCATCCCCCCGTACTACCGACCCGGTCCGGGCACGCCCGAGCACGAGTACCTCATGGCCCGACGCCAGGAGCTCGGTGGCCCGCTCCCGCACCGCGTCGGTGCCGCCGACTGTCGCTGCACGCTTCCTGGCGACGAGGCCTACGACGAGGTCAACGCCGGCTCGGGCAAGGTCGAAGCGTCGACCACCTCCGCATTCACCCGCCTCATCCGATCGCTGGCGCGGACGCGAGGGATTCGGGCCCCACGTGGTGCCGATCGTCCCCGACGAGGCCCGCACCTTCGGGATGGACTCGCTGTTCCGCGAGCTGAAGATCTACGCCACCGAGAGGCCAGCTCTACGAGCCGGTGGACGCCTCGATGTTCCTCTCCTACTCGGAGGCGCAGGACGGCCAGATCCTCGAGGAGGGGATCACCGAGGCCGGCTCGCTGGCATCGTGGACCGCCGCCGGCACCTCCTACTACACCAGGGGAGTGCCGATGGTGCCCTTCTTCATCTTCTACTCGATGTTCGGGTTCCAGCGGGTCGGCGACCTGATCTGGAATGCCAGCGACGCTCGGGCCCGTGGCTTCCTCCTCGGGGCCACCGCCGGGCGCACCACCCTCGCCGGTGAAGGGCTGCAGCACCAGGACGGCCACAGTCTGGTCCTCGCATCGACGGTCCCGGTGTGTCAGGCCTACGACCCGGCGTTCGCCTACGAGTTGGGCACGATCGTCGCAACGCGGGCATGCAAGCGGATGTACGGCGACCGAGCCCGACGACGTCTTCTATTACCTCACCGTCTACAACGAGAACTACGCCCAGCCACCGCGGCCCGAAGGCGTCGAGCAGGGGATCATGGATGGCCTCTACCGGTGGGCCCCGGCGCCAGACGGGACCAACCAGGACGTGGCGATCCTCTTCTCCGGCACCGCCAACCTCGCCGCCCGAGAGGCACAGCGAGAGCTGGCCGGAGCACTACGGCGGTCGGTGCCGAGCTGTGGTCGGCGACCTCGTACAAGAAGCTGCGGGAGCAGGCGCTGAAGGTCGAACGGTGGAATCGGCTCCATCCCGGAGCAGGAGCCCAGAGTCCCCGCTGGTCACCAAGCTGATGAGCCGACTCGGCGGGGCCGATCGTGGCCGTGACCGACTTCATGACGATGGTCCCCGACCAGGTGGCGAAGTGGATGCCCCGCGACTTCATCACCCTGGGCACCGACGGCTACGGGCGCTCCGACAGCCGCAGTGCCCTCCGCCATTTCTTCGAGACCGACACCGGTCACGTGGTGACCGCCGCATTGACCGGGCTCGATGCGCGCCGGCCGGATGAAGGCAGCCGCGGTGACCGATGCCATGGGCGATACGACATCGACCCCGAAGCTCGCCGACCCGGCGCATCATCACTCATGACACGTATCGCGACCTCGTGGCGGCGGCTCGGGCCCGGATCGTCGAGGTGAGCCCCAGGACGTGAGACTCGAAGAGGTCACCATCCTCGACGTGCGGGAGAGCGACGAGCTGACCACCGGGCGGTGCCCGGTGCGGTCTTCCTGCCCCGCGGTCTCCTCGAGCGAGACATCGCCGTGGTCATCCCCCGACGCGACACTCCCCTGGTGGTCTACTGCGCAGGCGGCGCACGCTCGGCGCTGGCGGCAGTCACCCTGCTCGAGCTCGGGTACACGGACGTGGCCTCACTGGCCGGTGGCTTCGACGGATGGAAGGCCGCCGGCCGGCCCTGGGGCGACCCCACCGGTCTGACGGTCGACCAGAAGACCCGTTATGCCCGTCACACCCGTCTCCCCGAGGTCGGGGAGGCGGGACAACTGAGACTGCTGGCAGCTCGGGTGCTGATCGATCGGGGCCGGGGGTCTCGGCTCACCCGCTGCCCTCTATCTCGCCGCGGCGGGGGTGGGCACCATCGGTCTGGTGGACGACGACGTAGTCGACGCCTCCAACCTGCAACGTCAGGTGCTCCACAACGTGGACCGGGTCGGTCTCGCCAAGGTCGAGTCGGCACTGGAGACGATCCGAGCCCTCAACCCCGATGTGAAGGTGGAGACGCATCGGGAGCGGCTCACCGCCGACAATGCGCTCCGCATCCTCTCGGGCTACGACGTGATCGTGGACGGTGGCGACAACTTCCCCACCCGCTACCTCCTCAACGACGCATCCCTGCATCTCGACGTGCCGGTCGTCCACGGTTCGATCCTCAGGTTCGAGGGTCAGGTGTCGGTGTTCGATCCCTGGGATGGCCCCTGCTACCGCTGTCTCTTCCCCGAGGCGCCACCCGCCGAGCTGGCGCCGTCGTGTGCCGAGGCCGGAGTCCTCGGCGTGCTCCCTGGTGTGATCGGGTCGATCCAGGCGATGGAGACGATCAAGCTGCTGCTGGGGATCGGCGACACGCTGACCGGTCGTCTCATGGTGTACGACGCCCTCGAACAGGACTTCACCACGTATGACCGTGCGACGCGACCCAGGTTGCGCGGCCTGCGGAGACCCCGAGCGGCTCCCGCCCCTCGTCGACTATGCCGACACCTGTCGTCCTCCTTCCTGACCATCTCCGCACGGAGATAGTCGACCACTGCATGCGGGAGCTGCCCAACGAAGCCTGCGGTCTGCTGGCGTTCGACGGCGACGATGTGATGAAGGTGTACCCGACTCGCCAACGCCGACGCCTCCCCGACGTCTTACACCGTCCCGCCCGACGAGCACTACCGGGCTCTGGTCGATGCCGAGACCAATGGCTGGGAGATCGGCGGGGTGTTCCACTCCCACCCCGGCGGTCCTCCCACCCTCTCGGAGATCGACCGGGAGCGCGCGCTCGACCCGGGGTGGTGGTACCTCGTGGTCGGCATGACCGATGGTGAGCCACGCCTGGCGTTCCACCGGGTCGGACGATGACCGTCGACGAGTACCTGGCCGCGGCCCCCGAGCCGCAGCGCAGCACTCTGACCCGGCTGCGCTCCGATCTTCGCGCCCTCCTCCCCGAGGCCGTCGAGACGATCTCCTATGGGATGCCCGCCTTCAAACAGGGCGGCAAGGCCATCGCCGGATATGCCTACTTCAAGGCACATTGCAGCTACTTCCCCCATTCCGGAACGGTGCTGCCCGCCATTGGCGACGACCTCGCGGGCTACGAGTGGACCAAGGGCACCTTGAAGTTCCCCGTCGACCAGCCCCTGCCCGTGACATTGCTGCGCAGCCTCGTCGAGACCCGTCTCAACCAGCTCGGGCTCAGCTGACAGACGGTGTCGGCTCCAGGAACACCAGGGGGATGACCCGATCGGTTCGGGACTGGTAGACGGCGTAGTCGGCGAAGGCGTCGACGACCCGCGGCCACCAGACGGCCCGCTCCTCGGGCTCGGCAGTCCGGGCGACCATCTCCGCTCGCATCGCCCCCAGCTGGACCCGGACCAGCGGGTCGGCGACGAGGTTGTCATACCAGGCGGGATGACGTGGCCGGCCTCCGTAAGAGGCGACGACCAACAGACGCGGCTCGTCCCGGATGCAGAGCAGAGGGACTGTGTGCGGGCGCCGCGAGACGTGACCGGTGGTGGTGAGCAACAGCATGTCGTTGTCGGCGAGACGTCGGCCGATCCGCCCCCCGCTCATCTGATAGAGCGACCTGTGCACTCCCGACCATCGTTTGACCGCTCGATCCCTCATGGGGCCAGCCGATCCCGGACCACATCGCGGAGTAGATCGAGACGCATCGCCCCGTGGCCGAGGACGGTGGAATGGAACGCTCGCAGATCGAAGTCGCCACCGAGACGTCGCTCGGTCTCGGACCTGATCCTGAGGATCTCCCTCTCCCCCAGCTTGTAGGCGATGGCCTGGCCCGGCCACCCCAGATACCGCAGCACCTCGTCACGGGCCTGATCGGCGGTGCGGAACCCGTATACCCGCATGAACTCGACCGCACTCCGGAACGACCACACCTCGCCCGGAGCGATCGGCGAGGAGTGGGGCACCAGCATCGAGAGGTGGAGACCGATGTCGACGACGACACGGGCTGCCCGGTACATCTGCTTCGCCAGCATCCCGAATCGATGATGTGTGTTCTCCAGATAGCCCAGCTCGCCCATGAGCACCTCTGCATACATGCCCCACCCCTCGCCGTACCCGGGATACCAGGTCATGACCCGCTGAAAACGGCTGATCTCCTCCGAACGGGTCATGGCGGTCGCGATCTGGAGGTGATGCCCGGGAAAGCCCTCGTGATACGCCGTGGAGACATGTTGATAGAGAGGGAACACGTCCTGCTCACCGATCGAGTACCACACCCCTCCTGGTCGGGTGAAGTCCTCTGACGGTCTCAGGTAGTACGCACCCAGGGGAGTGCCCGGCGGGGCGATGTTCACGGTCAGTGGCCGGATGTTCTCGGGCACGTCGAAGTGGGTGCCGGCGAGCTCATCGACGGCCCGTTCCAGGATCCCGGTGACGAACACGACCAGGGCGTCTGTGCCGGCCGCGGTCACCCCGGGGTCCGTCTCCAGATAGTGGGTGACAGTTGCGACATCGGCTCCCGGGATGATCTCCCCGGCGACACGCATCATCTCGTCACGGAGACGATGGAACTCGTCCCAGCCCCACGAGTAGGCCTCGTCAGGGTCGACCTCCATCCCCACCAGGCGGTCGGCAGCACGCGTTGATAGGCCTCTCGTCCGACACCATCGACCTCCACCGCATGTGGGAGGTAGCCGTCCTCCAGCCATGCGCCGAACTCTCCGAGCGCGCCCCTCGCCGTCTCTGCCGCGGCATCCACGTGGTCGTCCCGCAGTCCGGAGGCGGCGAGCTTCTCCAGGATCGCGTCGAACGATGCGGGATCCCTCCCCATCCGGCCGGCCTGCGCGATCACGGACTCCACCTGACGTCTGGCGACCGTGATCCCCGACTCCACCCCCAGGTGCAGCATCTCCCGGTAGTCGGCCAGGGGCTGGCCCACGGTGGACATCCGGGCGACGATGGCGTCGCGGTGCTCCGCGGTGGATGTCGGCATGATGTCGAAGATCGACCTGATCCGGTGAAACGGGGAAGCCAGATGTCTCAGGTCCCGGAAGTGATCTCCTTCCCGAAACGACGTGTCCATCTCGTCGAAGGATCCCGAGATCACCCGCGCCGCCAGCTGGTCCCGTGGGTCTTCGGTCTCGACCAGATTGGCGAGCTCGTCCCGGTAGCGATCCTGGAGTCGACGGCGCTGATCCAACGCCGCCAGGCCGAACTCGTCGCCCCAACGGTCGTCGGACCCGGGTATCCCCAGTGACGTGCCCAGGGTGGGGCTGATCGCGCAGATGTCGTCGACGAGTCGATCGGCCAGGCGGAAGACGGGAGTCACGGGTGCGACGCTAACCATTACGGTTTCGAAGATGAGTCACAAGCAAGCAGCCACCGAGGCCTTCTCGGCTGTCGAGACCGAGCTCCGCGACATCTCCCGCTGGATGTACGAGAACCCCGAGCTCGGCTATCAGGAGTTCGAGTCCTCGGCGCGGCTCGCCGGCTTCCTCGGCGAGCAGGGCTTCGCCGTCACCTACCCGGCCTACGACATCCCCACCGCCTTCGAGGCGACCGTCGGGTCCTCCGGCCCCCGGGTGGTGATCTGTGCCGAGTACGACGCCCTCCCTCAGGTCGGGCACGCCTGCGGTCACAACATCATCGCCACTTCCTCGCTGGGGGCGGGCGCGGCCCTGAAGGGGCTGGCGGACGAGCTCGGGATCCGGGTGACCGTCCTGGGCACTCCCGCCGAGGAGGGAGGCGGGGGCAAGATCGACCTGATCGCCGCAGGCGCCTTCACCGACGCCGCCGCCGCGATGCTGATCCACCCGAGCCCCTACGATGTGGTCGACCCGCAGCTGCTCGCCGCCCAGGGCATCACCGTCTCGTTCCACGGCAAGACTGCTCATGCCGCGGCCGCTCCCCATGTGGGGGTCAACGCCCTCGACGCGTTCGTCTCCGCCTACAACAACATCTCCACCTTGCGCCAGCAGTTCGAGCCCGGGGACCGGGTGCATGGTGTCGTCGACCAAGGTGGGGCTGCGCCCAACGTCATACCCGACCTGACCGTGTCGCGCTGGATAGTCCGCGCCGCCACCGCCGCCCGGTTCGAGACCCTCCGGGAAAAGGTGCTCGCCTGCTTCGCCGCGGCGGCGACCTCCACCGGGTGCCGGCTCGAGATCGAGTACGAAGGCGAGCCGTACGTCGACCTCATCTCCAACCCGACGATGACTGCGTTGTTCGCCGCCAACGCGGTGGCGCTGGGTCGTGCCATGCCGACGACCCACGAGTTGGGCCGGCCGGCTGCCGCTTCCTCCGACATGGGCAACGTGTCCCATGTGTTGCCCAGCATCCATCCCGCCCTGGCGATCGAGACGGACTCGGTGAACCACCAACCGGAGTTCGCCGCCGCCACGATCACCCCCTCCGGGGAGCAGGCGCTGCGTGACGGGGCATTGGCGATGGCGCACACCGTCATCGACCTCGCCGAGCAGGACGCATGGTCCCGTCTCTGAGGTTGCGGCTAGCGTCGGCGCGATGACACGAAAAGAGAGAGCCGAAGCAGCCTTCGGCGCGGTCGAGAGCGACCTCCAGGAGCTTTCCCGGTGGCTGTACGAGAACCCCGAGATCCAGTACCAGGAGTACGAGTCGTCGGCGCGTCTGGCGTCATACCTCGCCGACCACGGATTCACCGTCGACCACCCCACCCACGGTCTCGACACCGCTTTCGCCGCCACCGTCGGGACATCGGGGCCCCGGGTCGTGATCTGCTGTGAGTACGACGCCCTCCCCGAGATCGGCCAGGCCTGCGGTCACAACATCATCGCCACCGCGGCAGTCGGAGCCGGCATCGCCCTGGCCGGCATGGCCGAGGAACTGGGGATCACGGTCACGGTCCTCGGCACCCCGGCCGAGGAAGGTGGCGGGGGCAAGGTCGACCTCATCGACGCCGGTGCCTTGTCGGATGCCGCCGCCTCGATGATGGTCCACCCCAGCCCGCACGACCTCCTCGACCCGTCGTTCCAGGCCCGCACCAGCTTCACCGTCGAGTACTACGGGAAGGAGTCGCACGCCGCATTCGCCCCCCAACAAGGGGTGAACGCCCTCGATGCCTTCGTGCAGGCCTACCTCAACGTCGCGACCCTCCGTCAGCAGATCCTCCCCAGCGACCGGGTCCACTGCATCATCGATCATGGCGGTGACGCCACCAACATCATCCCCAAGTACACCAAGTCGACGTGGGGCATCCGTTCCGGCGACGGCGACCGACTCGCCGAGCTCATCCCCAAGGTCCACGCCTGTTTCCAGGCCGCCGCTCAGGCCACCGGATGCCGGGTGGAGATCAATCAGCTCGGGCACCCCTATCTCAACATGGCCAACAACGACGTGATGACCGCCCTCTTCGCCGCCAACTCGGCGTCCTCTGGGACGTCCCATGCCCATCGAGGCGGATATCGGTGCCTCGGGCGGCTCGTCCGACATGGGCAACGTCAGCCAGGTCGTGCCCTCCATCCACCCGATGCTCGCCATCGACACCGACGGGGCGGTCAACCATCAGCTCGAGTTCGCCGCGGCCACCATCACCCCGAGTGGCGACCGGGCGATCAGGGACGGCGCACTCGCCATGGCATACACCATCATCGACATGGCGGAACAGGACGTCTGGGACCGGCTGGGGTCCCCGGCCTGACCCTGGGTTTCCACTCCCGAAGACGAGAGTTGGGGTTACGCTGCCGGGCAAGCGACACGATGGGCAGCGTGTGACACAGACTCAGGTACAGACCGTGCTGGAGGTCGAGAGACCTCCAGACTCGGTTCAACACCCAGGACGGGACCGTTCACGCGGTGAACGGCGTGAGCTTCGAGCTCAGACGCGGCGAGTTCCTCGGCGTCGTCGGCGAGTCGGGTTCGGGCAAGAGCGTGACCATGATGTCGCTGCTCCGTCTCATCCCGATGCCACCCGGCGAGATCGTCTCCGGAGTGGCCCGCTTCGGGGACGACGACCTCCTCTCCATCGACATGGAAGAGCTTCGCGCCATCAGGGGCGGCAAGATCGGCTTCATCTTCCAGGACCCGATGACCTCGCTGAACCCGGTCCTGACCGTCGGCTATCAGATCATGGAATCGATCGAGCTCCACACCGACCTGACCGCCAAGCAGGTCAAGCCCAAGGCCCGCGAGCTGCTCGAGCTGGTCGGGATCCCCGACGCCGAGGCCCGCCTCGCCGAACTACCCCCACGAGCTCTCCGGGGGCATGCGACAACGCGTGATGATCGCCATGGCGCTGGCCTGTGACCCCGAGATCATCATCGCCGACGAGCCCACCACGGCTCTCGACGTCACCATCCAGGCGCAGATCATCGAAATCGTCAGGGACCTGCGCGAGAAGCTGGGCACCGCGGTGATCTGGATCACGCACGACCTGGGTGTGATCGCCGGGCTCGCCGACCGCGTCCTGGTGATGTACGGCGGTCAGATCATGGAGGAGGCCCTGGTCGGCGATCTCTATGCCAACCCGCAACACCCCTATACCAAGGGTCTGCTCGGCTCGATCCCACGTCTCGACCAGAAGGGCATGGAGCTGGTCAACATCAAGGGCCAGCCGCCGAACATGTACCAACCCCCCACCAGCTGCCCCTTCTCCCCGCGGTGTCCCTATGTGATGGACAAGTGTCGCACCGAGAACCCGCCCCTCTTCGAGCTCGCCGGCGGGCGCAAGACCGCCTGCTGGTGGGACCTGACCAACGATCGGCCCCGATATGGCAACTGAGACCCAGACCCAACCGCCGGCGCCGGCCAAGAACGGCGAGGTCCTCGTCCGGGTCCGCGACCTCAAGAAGCACTTCCCCATCATGAAAGGTGTGTTCCGGAAACAGGTCGGGGCGGTTCGGGCCGTGGACGGCGTCAGCTTCGACATCTACCGGGGCGAGACCCTGGGTCTGGTCGGCGAGTCCGGCTCGGGCAAGTCGACCACCGGACGGGTGATCCTCCAGCTCACCAACGCCACGGAGGGGGAGATCAAGTTCGACGGGATCGAGCTGACCGAGACCACCGGCAACAAGCTGCGGTCGATCCGGCCCCGGATGCAGATGATCTTCCAGGACCCCCATGCGTCGCTGAACCCGAGGATGACGGTCGCCTCCATCATCGGAGAGCCTCTCACCGAGCACAACAAGGCCAAGGGGGACGACCGGCAGAAGCGAATCGAAGAGCTGCTCAGCCTGGTCGGGCTCGAGCCCAAGCATGCCAACCGGTATCCGCACGAGTTCTCCGGCGGTCAGCGTCAGCGGATCGGGATCGCCCGCGCCATCGCCCTGAACCCCGACTTCATCGTGGCCGACGAGCCAATCGCCGCCCTCGACGTCTCCATCCAGGCTCAGGTCGTCAACCTCCTCGAGGATCTGCAAGACGTGCTCGGCCTCACCTACCTGTTCATCAGTCATGACCTGTCGATGATCCGCCACATCGCCGACCGCGTCGCGGTGATGTACCTCGGCAAGATCATGGAGTTGGCCACTGTCGACGACCTGTACAACGACCCCAAGCATCCCTACACCAAGGCCCTCCTCTCCGCCGTCCCGGTCCCCGACCCGGTGATCGAGTCGACACGGAAGAGAGTGATCCTCGAGGGTGACATCCCCAGCCCAGCCAACCCGCCTCCGGGGTGCCCGTTCAACACCCGCTGTCCGGTGGCCCAGGAGCGTTGTGTCACCGAGGTCCCGGAATGGCGTGAGCTCAGCACGGGCCACTGGGTGGCATGCCACTTCGCCGAGACGACGGCGACCCAACTCGTCGCCGGGGTGCCCTGATAACAGACCCTCCAACGCTGGAGAAACCGAAAACGTGGGGTAAACGGGCGATTGCTTCAGACCCACTTTCATGTGCCACATGAAAGGGACGCTGGTAGCGTTCTGGGCGATGTCGGACGATCGTTCCGACATATGGAGGAAATATCAATATGAAGAGAACCAGATTGCTGGCGCTCCTCGCCGTTTTGGCCATGGTGGTCGCGGCGTGTGGCGGCGGCGATGGTGAGACCACCACCACAGCCGACAGCGGCAGTGATGGTGAGACCACCACCACGGCTGGTGAAACCCCCGACTCGACGGCACCGCCCACCGGCGGCAACGCCGGCGAAGGCGGGAATCTCCTTCTGCTGCAGTGGCAGGCGCCCTCGCAGGCGAATGCTCTGCTCTCGACCGGTACCAAGGACTTGCTCGCCAGCTCGCTGGTGCTCGAGGCCCTGGCCGGATTCGACAGCGAGTGGGGCCATCGTTCCCCGTCTCGCCGCGGAGATCCCGACTCTCGAGAACGGTGGCATCTCAGAAGACCTGACCCAGATCACCTGGACACTCCAGGAAGGTCTGCTCTGGTCCGATGGGACGCCGGTAACGGCCGACGACGTGGTCTTCACGTGGGAGTACTGCAGCGACCCCTTGACCGGGTGTTCGGCGCAGACCTTCGTGCCCGTGACCAACGTCGAGGCAGTCGACGATCTCACCGTGACGGTGACGTTCGAAGCCCCGACGCCGTACCCGTTCGTGCCTTTCGTGGGCTACACGAACCCGATCCTGCAGCGGGCCCAGTTCGCTGACTGTGTTGGTGACGCCGCCAAGGCGTGCACGGAGCAGAACTTCCAGCCGATCGGCACCGGTCCCTACATGGTGACCGAGCTCCGGCCCGAGGACACCGTGCTCTACGAGATGAACCCGAACTACCGCGGTATCGCGGACGGCAAGCCGTTCTTCGGCACCGTCGAGATCAAGGGTGGCGGCGACGCAGAGTCGTCCGCACGCTCCGTTCTCGAGATCGGTGAGGCCGACTACGCCTGGAACCTCCAGGTGGCCCCGGAGATATTGGAGCCGATGGAGGCTGCCGGTATCGGCACCGTCTACGCCGGTTTCAACTCCAGCGTCGAACACATCAACCTGAACCAGACCGACCCCGATGGCGACCCGCCGTCGGATTACGCAGGTGGCGCCAACCCGAACCCGTTCTTCTTCGAGAACACGGTTCTCCACGACGCCCTCTCGATCGCGATCAACCGCGACGAGCTGGTGGCAGTCGGTTATGGGGCTGCGGGCATTCCCACCTGCAACATCTGGCCGGTTACCGGACAGGACTCACCCAACAATGCCGATGTCTGCACCTACGACCCCGATGCGGCTAACGCCATGCTCGAGGAAGCCGGTTACGTGGACAGCGACGGTGATGGTGTGCGTGAGACTCCAGATGGCGTCCCACTCGAGTTCGACTTCGTCACCTCGACCAATGCCGTCCGTCAGTCCAACCAGGATCTGATCGCGGTGTACTGGGAGGCCATCGGCGTGACCGCCAACATGAGGAACGAGGATGCAGCCTTGTTCTTCGACGGCACCAACGCCTCGGATGCCTCTATCTGGAAGTTCTTCACGGACATCCAGATGTTCACCAACAGCTCGTCCGGCCCGGACAGCCAGGGTTACCTGGAGGGTTGGAAGTGTGAGCAGATCCCAGAGTCGACCAACAGCTGGGGCGGCGGCAACGTCGTGCGGCTCTGCAGCGAGGAGTTCGACGCACTGCACGATCAGTTGGCGGGCACCAGCGCTCGACGACCCGGCCCGTAACGACATCACGATCCAGTTGAACGACATCATCGTGGATTACTCCACGATCCCGTTGATCAACCGGGCCACCGTGTCGGCCTTCGCCAACACCATCCAGGGTGTCGGCGATCTCAACGGTTGGGACTCCGAGTACTGGAACATCCAGGACTGGACCCGCAGCGAAGGCTGAGGTTCTAGACTCGATCGATAGACCAGGGAGCCTTTCAGGTCCAACCTGAAAGGCTCCCTGGCCAACAATTCTGGGCAGGCACTAGATGGGCAGATACATCATCAGGCGATCGCTGTTCGCGATCCCGACCCTGGTCGCCATCAGCCTGATCATCTTCGCAATCCTCGACCTCGCCCCCGGCGACCCCACCTCCAACCTCCCCCTCACCATCCCCGCCGAGATCCGGGAACAGATCCGGGAATCCCTCGGTCTCAACGACCCTTTCCTCATCGCGTGGCTCAAGTGGATGCGCCTCATGTTCATCAACGAGCCGCTCCACGCCATCGACTCGATCTTCGGGACCTGCATAGGCGACTGTGAAAATCGGGCCCGCATCCTCTCCTGGTCGTCCCGGGCCCCGGCCATCGACATAATCATGCAACGCATGCCTCAGACCCTCTGGGTCTTGGGCCTGGCCTTCATCTTCGGCATCCTCATCGCCATCCCCGTCGGCGTCATCTCCGCTTACAAGCAGTACTCGGCCTTCGACAACGTTGGGACCTTCGTCACGATGGTCGGATTCTCGGTGCCCACCTTTTTCACCGGACTCCTCGCCATCGTCATATTCAGCGTTTGGCTGGGGTGGTTCCCCTCGTTCTACACCACCACCCATGTCGTCGACTGGACGAGCTGGGAGAGCATCTCGTTCCAGTTCAAGCAGATGATCATGCCCATCGCCGTTCTCTCGCTGTTCAACGCGGCCGCCCTGAGCCGTTTCACCCGGGCCTCGATGCTGGACAACCTCAACGAGGACTACGTTCGCACCGCTCGCTCCAAGGGTCTCAAGGAGAACAAAGTCGTGATGACCCATGTGATGCGAAACAGCCTCATCCCTGTCGTCACCCTGATCGCCCTCCAGGTCCCGGGTATCTTCGCGGGCGCCATCATCACCGAGCAGATCTTCCGCATCAACGGTCTCGGCGCCCTGCTCATCACAGCGATCGGGCAGTCGGACCTCCCCATGGTGCAGACGCTCACCTTCATGTTTGCGGTGCTCATCGTTCTCTTCAATCTCATCGCCGACGTCTTGTATGGCGTCATGGACCCCCGAATCAGGTACGACTGATCACATGAGCACGCAGAAACGGATTGGATAGGACAGCCATGGCCACGACACAGGAGCGAGCAGAGAGCCAGGTAGGTCTGGACCCGGCACCAGTGGTGTCGGAGAAGTACCGATCGCTGAGACAGGACGTCTGGCGTCAGTTCAAACGGCACAAGGGCGCCGTGGTCGGGCTGGTGCTGCTCACACTCATCGTTCTCGTAACAGTGTTCGGTCCCCTGATCTATACCGTCGACCCCTACGAACCCAACACCGCTATCGCCAATCAGCCGCCATCGCTCGACCACCTGTTCGGTACGGACAATCTGGGGCGCGATCTGCTCGCCCGGGTCATGGTGGGGGGTCGAATCTCGCTGGCCGTGGGTTTCGCCGCCATGCTCTTCGGGCTGGTCCTGGGCACGGCCGCCGGCATCATCGCCGGGTTCTTCCGCAAGCTCGACGGGCCGCTGATGAGGATCACCGACCTGTTCCTCGCCCTTCCCATCCTGCCCCTGCTGCTGGTCGTGATCATGCTGTTCCGGGAGCCGCTCAAAGAAGCCTTCGGCGAGGAGCTGGGGATCTTCCTGCTGGTGGTGTTCATCATCGGGGTCACCAGCTGGATGCAGACGGCGCGAGTCGTCCGTGGCGACGTCCTCTCCATCAAGGAGGAGGAGTTCGTCCTCGCCGCCAACAGCATCGGGACCCGGAGGCGGAACGTGATCATGCGTCACATCCTCCCCAACACCCTGAGCCCGGTCATGGTCTCCGCGGCCCTCGGTATCGCGGCGGCCATCATCACCGAGTCTGCCCTCTCCTTCCTCGGTCTCGGGTTCCCGGCGAGCTTCCCCACCTGGGGCCGGCTCCTCTTCGACGGTCGCAACCACCTCCAGCTCAACCCGATGTGGGTCATCGCTCCTGGTGTTCTCATCTCGCTGACGGTGATGAGTGTCAACTACATCGGCGACGGCATCCGAGACGCACTCGATCCCAAGCTGCGTAGCAAGTAGCGGCCACGCATGACCGACGAAGGCCCCCGGGATCTCGACTGGCCCACGCGGCGCTGGCTGTTGTGGGGAGTGCTCGCCATACTGGCGCTGGCCGCGATCATCGCCGTCATCGTCTGGCTGAGCGGTGACAGTGGCGAGACCACGACTTCATCCTCGGTGCCGGCTGCGGCAGGAGCAGTTCGAGTGGTCGATCGTCCTCGCCGACATCAACGGCTCGACGGTGACCCTCAAGGGCGACGAGCCGCTCGGTTTCCCCACCGAGACCTGGCAGGACGATTTCCAGATCGCCCGAAGCGTCGGGGAGACATTCGAATGGGATCTGGATCGGGAACTGCCCGTCGCCGTCGTCGCCATCGACGACGCCGCCGACTGTGAAGAGCTGAACGAGATCTTCGCCACGATCATCAGTGAGGGCGGCGGCGCCGCCGAGCCCGGGCTCTGGCAGGCCTATGCCTTCGCCCAGCATGCGGTCGACACGATGCGGACCGAGGGCTGCACCATCGACGAGAGTCTCCTCGAAGGACTGTGACCCTCCAGGCCGGGGTCGATGACCCCAGGTCGGGTCAGATTCCCAGGGCCGTCCCCAGCAGACCTCGCTGGTGATGGGCACTCCCCAGCAGCAGAGACGACGTCTTGGCCCGCTTCAGGTAGATGTGGGCGTCGTGCTCCCAGGTGAAGCCGATCCCACCGTGGACCTGGATGTTCTCGCCGGCCACCCACACGTACGCCGGCGAGGCGACTGACGCTGCCAGAGGAGACGCCACGGCGAGCTCCTCATCGTCTTCGGTGACGCGGGAGGCGTAGTAGGCGGCCGAGCGGGCCTGCTCCACCCTCATCAGCATGTTGGCGCAACGGTGCTTGATCGCCTGATACGACCCGATGGGACGGCCGAACTGGTACCGGGTCTTGGCATACTCCACGGCCATGTCCATCGCGGCCTGAGCGCCCCCCACCTGCTCGGCGGCCAACGCCACCGCCGCCAGTCGAAGCACTCGCCCCATGCCCACTTGGGCGTCTCCGGCGCCGAGACGAACCGCCGGGGCGGCATCGAGCTCGACACGGCATTGTCTCCGGGTGGGGTCGAACGCCGGCTCCTGGGTGATCTGCACCCCCCGGTCGTCGGTCGCGACCAGGAACACACCGAGCTCGTCACCGTCGAGGGCGGTCACCAGTACCTGATCGGCGAGATGGGCATCGAGGACGCCACGCTTCGTCCCGGAGACTGCCCAACCATCGCCGACCCGCTCCGCCCGGGTGGAGGGCTGATCCCACCGCCAGCCGCGAGGTCCCTCGAACACGGCCAGTGTGGCGATCATCTCCCCACTCGCCAGCTGCGGGAGCAATGTGGCGAGTTGTCCGTCGTCGCCGATCACCTGGATCGCGGTCGTGGCCAGCACCGCGCTGGCGAAGAAAGGCCCCGGAGTCACCAGACGGCCCATCTCCTCGAGGAGGACGGCGAGCTCGACCGGGCCGAGACCGGCACCGCCGTGCTCTTCGGCGATGGCGAGACCGGGCCAACCCATGTCGGCCATCTCCTTCCACAATGGGCGGTCGAACCCGTCATCGGTCATCATCAGCTCACGGACCCGGCCGAGACCGAGACGATCCCCGAGAAACTCACGAGCGGTCGGACCGGATCAGCTCCTGGTCCTCGCTGAGGCGATAGGTGACATGGTGCTCAGCCACGGGGCACCTCCACCCAGGGCACGTCCTTGTCGACGCGGGGCTCGCCGGGCAGCCCGAGCACCCGCTCCCCGAGGATGTTGAGCATGATCTCCGAGGTCCCGCCCTCGATGGAGTTGGCCCGGGTGCGGAGGAACGCCTTGGCCGGGGCGTGTTGCATGAAACGCTCGGGGCGCTTCAGCTGGTAACCCTCGGGGTAGAGCGTCCCGTCGAGACCGAGCAGGTCGAGGGTGAAGGCGGTGATCTCCTTGTTGAGGTCGGCCCAGGCGAGCTTCCCGGTCGATCCCTCCGGGCCGGGGACGCCGAGACTGGCCATCTCGTTGGCTCGCTGCGACGTGAGCCGCGCCGCCTCCGCATCCGCCCAGAGCCGGAGCAGCTCGTCACGGAGGGCGGGATCGTCCTCACCCGATTCATGCCACACATCCACCGCCTGCCCGATGTACCCGCTGTTCCGCGGTGTGGACGAGCCGCCGATCGCCACCCGCTCGTTCATCAGCGTGGTGAGCGCCACTCTCCAACCGGCACCGACGGCATCGACACGGTTCTCATCGGGGATCCGGGCGTCGTTGAAGAACACCTCGTTGAACTCCGCCTCTCCGGTGATCTGATAGAGGGGGCGGACGTCGACACCGGGAGCGGTCATGTCGACGATGAAGTAGGTCATCCCGAGGTGCTTGGGGGCGCTGGGGTCGGTCCTCGTCACCAGCATCCCCCATTTGGCGACATGGGCGAGGGTGGTCCACACCTTCTGCCCGTTGACGACCCACTCGTCACCGTCGGCGACGGCGCGGGTCGACAGCCCGGCGACGTCGGACCCGGCGCCGGGCTCGCTGAACAGCTGGCACCAGATCTCCTCGGTGGTGAACATCGGCCGCAGCCACCGTCTCTTCTGCTCGTCGGTGGCATGTGCGTCGAGCACGCCGGCGCCCATGGCTATCCCGAGCAGATTGGTGTAACGGTTCTCGATGGAGGCCCCGCCTTCGGTGAGCCGCTCGTCGATCCGGGTCTGGAACCGACGAGGCAGGCCCAGCCCCCCGAACCCTTCGGGATGCCACGACCAGGCGAGGCCACGGTCGTACTGCGCCCCCCAGAACGTGACGTCCTCGGTGTCCTCCGGGGGGTGCTCGGCCAGTAGTGCGTCGACGAGTGAGTCGACGCGGGCGATGTCTGCGTCAGCCATCGTTATTTGACCTTTCGCTCAAACTCTGGCCAACGCTAACTGGTGACGACGCCCGCCGTCGGGCACTGCTACTTGCTCTTGACCTTCCGATACCGCCAGACCGCCAGCGGAGCGAAGATGCCGATGAAGATCACCACCCAGATCAGGGTGTACAGCACCGGGTTCTGCAACGGCCACACCGTCGGCTCGGGCGAGCCCGCCGGGATGTTGCCGAACAGCTCGCGACTGGCCTGGGTAACTGCCGAGACCGGGTTCCACTCGGCGATCGTGCGCAGGAACGGGGGCAAGGTCTCCATCGGGACGAAGGTGTTGGCGATGAACGTGAGCGGGAAGATCACGATGAAGGAGGCGTTGTTGATCACTTCCACACTGGGCACCAGCAGACCGACGAACGCCATGATCCATGAGATCGAGTATCCAAACAGCAGCAGGAGTGCGTAGGCAGCGAGAGCGTTGAGCCAACCATTGTGGATGCCCCAGCCGACGATCAACCCGGTCAGTGACATCACCACCAGGGTCAGGGCGTTGTAGATCACGTCGCTGGCGGTGCGACCAACCACAACCGCGGAACGGGACATGGGCAACGACCGGAACCGGTCGATGATGCCTTTGGACATGTCATCGGCGAGACCGGCCCCGGTGAAGGTCGCCCCGAACACGATGGTCTGGGCGAAGATCCCGGCGATCAGGAACTCCTGATAGTCGTCACCGAGCACGGTTGCGCCGGCGAACACATAGGCGAACAGCAGCACGAACATGATCGGGGAGATCAGGACGAACACCAGGATCTCGGGGACCCGTTTGATCTTGATGACGTTGCGTTTGGCGACGACGAGGCTGTCGGACAGGGCGAGAGCGATCCGGCTCATGCCGGCACCTCCTGGAGTGACTCGGGCTCTTCGGCGTGTCTCCCGGTGATGGCGAGGAACACGTCGTCGAGGGTGGGACGACGCAGCTGCACGTCGGCCAGCGCCACCTGCTCGCTGTCGAGAGCTCGCAGCGCGTCGGTGAGGACACCGGCGCCACCGGTGATGGGGACGATGAGCCGAGGGCTGCGGTCGTCACGCTGGATCTCGCCCTTGGCGAAGCTGTGGAGCACCTCCATGGCCCTGGGCACCTGACTGTCGTCGGCCAGGGTCACCTCGATGCGATCGCCACCGAACTTGTCCTTGAGCTCGGTGGCCGTTCCCCGGGCGATGGCATTGCCGTGGTCGATGACCAGGATCTGATCGGCGAGGAGGTCGGCCTCCTCGAGATACTGCGTCGTGAGCAAAAGCGTCGTTCCCCGCTGCACCAGGTCGCGGATGATCTCCCAGAGGTCGACCCGGCTACGCGGGTCGAGACCGGTCGTGGGCTCGTCGAGGAAGAGGACCGGCGACTCGGCGACCAAGGCGCCGGCGAGGTCGAGACGTCTCCGCATGCCACCGGAGTAGGTCTTCACCGGGCGATCGGCGGCATCGGCGAGATCGAAGCGCTCCAACAGCTCCCGGGCTCGATCACGCGACGCCTGACGGCCCAGGTGATAGAGCCGGCCGATCATGTCGAGGTTCTCGAAGCCGGTGAGATGCTCGTCGACGGCGGCATACTGACCGGAGAGCCCGATCAGCTTGCGCGCCTTGCCCGGCTGGGCGAGCACGTCGATGCCGGCGACCCTCGCCGAGCCGGCATCGGGTTGGAGCAACGTGGTGAGGATGGAGACTGCCGTCGTCTTCCCGGCGCCGTTGGGCCCCAGCATGCCGAGGATGGTCCCCTCTTCGACGGCGAGGTCGAGACCGTCCAAGGCCACGACTTCCCCATAGTGTTTGACCAGTCCGGTCGCTTCGATGATCTGACTCATTCGTTTCCTTGTCGTTTCGTACCCACTCGGTGGGAAATTACCCCAGCCTGGGGACAGATTCGAAAACGAGTCTTCGTCCTCGAGCCGTAAGGATCATAATTTCCTTGACTCATTACGTGCTCGCCATTACCTTGTAATGAGTGACTGTGAGTTGACTCATTACGAGTCCCAAGACGAGGAGGATGCCGATGTTCGCTCCCTACTGTTCCCGACACGGCTCTCGTGTGCTCCTCCCCACCAGCTCGATAACCGCCCTGGAGCGGGAGGACGGCGGGTTGGTCGCTCATTTCGTGTGCCATTGCGGTGCCAGCGGGGTGTGGTCGCCCCGGTAGGGGCTCAGAAGACCTCGGGGCACCACGGTGCCGCCGCCGTGGAGAAGAGTCGATGCAGCAAGGTCACGTCCGCCGGATCACCATCGATACGACCCGCGGCCGCCATCGTCATGGCGTTGCCACCGCCCAGGTAGAGATGGCCGAGCACGTCGGCGCTCATCGCGACCTGCGACGGAGCCGAGACCCGTCGACAAGTGGCGCTGCCCGCCTCGACCGCGAGCCGATAGGTCCCCGAGGTCTCCGGGCGTGATCGATCGCCGACCTCGATGACGATCGAGCCATCCCTCTCGTAGCGACGCGCCTCCAGGGCGCGCTCCACGTCCATGAGACGGACCCAGAGACCGTCGATGAGCATGCGGCGCAGACGCCGGTGGTCGGTCACCATGTGGTCGAGTGGGTCGTCGATGGGATGATTCCAGTGATCGACCTTGGGAAAGAGGTCGATGTTGGTGAGGAACGACCACAGCCCGAGATGAGCCTCGGGGGTGAGAGTGATCATCTCCTCGACCGAGACCTCGCCGCTCGACTCGAAGTTCTCCCAATGGTCCTTCTGCCGGTACATGGCGTATCCGGTGGGGACCCCACCTTCCTCATGGATGGCATATCGCATCATCGACTTGCCACCACGCCAGGCCTCGATGTCGGCGAGAACGCGATAGCTCCACCAGGCATCGGAACGGGTCAGGGCTCCGGGGGCATCGGCGCGGAACCGCTCGTAGATGTCGACCACCACCTTGGCCACCTCATCCCCCTCGACGAGCCGGACCACACCCGCGGTGGGCTCACCGAGGAAGGTGACGTCGCCGGCATCCAGCGTGAGGTTGTACCGGTACGTGGCAGGCCCGAACCCGAACCGCTGATAGATGGCGCCCTCCGATGCCCACAGGCCGGCGAGGGGCTCGGCGTGGTCGGCGACGTCCTGGAGATGACGGTCCATCAGGGCGCGGAGCAAACCGCGACGACGATGAGTCGGCTGCACCGTGATGACTGTCGTGCCGCCCATCGGCACGGTGACACCACCAGGCACCGTCACCGCGAGATCGAAGGCGGCAGCCGTGCCGACCAGCTCGTCACCCTCGAAGGCCGCCAGGGTCCGGTCGTAGTCGAAAGTCGCCCGGAACCGCTCGCTCCCCTCCTCGTCGTCCTTGGGCAGGTCGCGACCGAACCCCCGCGCCATGCGAGCCCGGAAGAGCTGGGCGTCGTCCTCGGTGATGGTGCGTATGTCCCACATGCGAACCGGGACGGTACCGCCACCGATCGGCGTACCGACCGGAATTAGCCCGCGGTGATCACTCTGGCATCGGCGGCTGTGGTGCAACCGGTGGTGGCGGCACCGGGTTGACCGGAAGGGCGGACTCGGCCACGGCCTCAGGTGTGCCGTAACGGGACCACCATCTCTTCCCGGCGTCGATCCCACCCACACCGAACGCGATCGCCCCGGCCACCGCCGCGGCGGCGACGACGATCTTGACGATGTCCTCGGCGAATTGGATCTGCATGATCTCCAAGGCGAATAGGACCCCGAAGACGATGATCCCGACGTGGATCACCGACGTCAGCCAGGGCACGCCCTGCTCGTCGGCGAAGGGACGGACCAGGTTCGCCGCCCAGTTGCCCGCGGCAGCCGCGACGATGACGATGATCGCCGCCAGGAGCAGCAGGGGAATCCACGCCAGCAACCTCTCCAAGAGGCCCTCGAGGCTGACGATGCGGAGGATCCTCACCACGATCAGGAAGAGCCCGACCATCAGATATGCGTAGATGATGGTGGCCCCGATCGAAGCCGGCGTCTGATCGGTCCCGCGTAGCGCGGTCGTGACACCCGAGCGGTCCCATACCGGCTGCATCGGGCGCGACCCGAGCAGCTTCTCGACCCAGGTTCGGATCAGCCCGATCAGCCAGCGGCCGATCACCAGCACCGCGAGGGCGACCGCGATGAGGATGGCCCATTCGACGATGAGCTGGCCGAGGGTCTCGAGCCGCTCCACCAGGTTGTCCCAGAAAGTCACACGTTCTCCTTTCGATGAGAGTGCGACCTCCTACCGTACGCGATCAATCCCCATGCAGCCCGGTGCGGTCCGACTCGGTGTGGATCGTCCTCTCCTGGTGGGCGTGACGACCTGGGACCGGTCGATGCGCCGGATCGTCGAGGAACAACCGCCCTTTCTCGACGTGGAGCAGCGACGGGCCATAGGCCTCCACCAGATGCTCCTCGATCAGGACTGCCTCCGGAGGGCCTGAGGCCACGACCCTCCCGGACAGGAGGAGGACGAAGTCGGCGGTCTCCGCCTCGGACAGGTCGTGGGTCGTCATCACAACGGTGCAACCCTCCCGGGTCTCGCCGTGGATCACCTCGTCGATGGCCTGGGCGGTGGTCAGGTCGATCCCGGTGAGCGGCTCGTCGAGGAGCAGCATGTCGTGATCCTGGGCCAGTCCCTGTGCGACGAAGACCCGCTGCCGCTGGCCACCGGACAGGTCATGGATGTGGCGGTTTCCCAACGAGGAGATCCCCATCCGCTCCATGGCCGTGGCCACGGCATCCCGGTCGGTCGATGTCATCCGCCCGAAGGCGCCGAGCGAGGCGTACCGACCCATGGCCACCACCTCCCGCACCGTCACCGGCAGCGTCTCGTTGACCTTCGTGGCCTGCATCACGTATGAGATGCGGTGCCGTTCTGCCTCAACCTCCACCTGTCCGGAGCTGGGCTCGACCAGCCCGGCGATCACGTTGAGCACGGTCGACTTGCCCGAGCCATTGGGACCGATCACCGCCACCACTCCCCCGGCGGGCAGGGCGAAGGATGACGTGTCGACGGCGGTCACGGACCCGAAACGCACCACGAGCTCCCGGGCGGACACCGAGGGGCTCATCCGCATCGCGAGCAGCGTCCTTCGATCTCGAGGGCGTGGTCGGTCGGGGAGAACGAGGCGAGTGCGGCGATCTGGGCGACGAGGTCACGCACGCGATCTTCCTGACTCGGTGGGATCTGCACATCGGAGACCGAGCCGCAGTCGACACACACCAGATGGTGATGATGACCGGCCAGCCATTCCGCCAGCTCGTAACGGGTCAGACCCTTGGCACCGAGATGATGAGCCACGACCCCCGCCTCCTCGAGGACGGCGAGGCTCCGATACAGCGACGACAGCGGAACCCGCTCGTCGAGGGTCTCGGCGAGCTCAGCCGCAGAGAGCGGCCCCGGCGCCGAGGAGAGCCCCTCGACGACGGCCTTCCTCCCCTTGGTGAATCTCACGTCGTTCTCGAGCAGTCTCAGCTCGATC
This sequence comes from uncultured bacterium, assembly GCA_963751005.1. GTDB lineage: Bacteria > Actinomycetota > Acidimicrobiia > Spongiisociales > ZC4RG35 > JANQRA01. Next base: position 1,045,618 of record CAVVSY010000004.1, on the reverse strand, counting down.
TGGCGGTCCAGAGCCGATTTGGTCATATCCCGATTCTAATGATTATGATTCTCATTGCCATGATAACGATTCTCATTTCAGATTCCAAGATGGGACGGGCGGTGAGGCCGGTAGCCGCCCTCTTGGTCACGGCTCTCGTCACGGTCGGCTGTGGCTCCACGGCGCAACCCGAGGAAACCGGGGTGCACGTCATCGCCACCACCTCGATCTGGGCCGATGTCGCCACTGCCATCGTGGGCGACGACGGGGTCGTCGAAACCCTCGTCCCGATCGGCGCCGACGCCCACGACTTCCAGCCCTCCCCCCGTCAGGTCGCCGACCTGGGCAGCGCCGACCTGGTGATCGCCAACGGCCTCGGGCTCGAGGCAGGATTTGCCGATGTTCTCGAGACTGCTGCGGCCGACGGGGCCAATGTCCTCGAAGTCGCCCCGGCGGTGGACCCTCTCCCCTTTCCCGGGCATGAGACCGATCTCGACCCCCATGTCTGGTTCGATCCCGGGCGTGTTGCACTCGCCGCCGACCTGATCGCCGACAGTCTGGCCGAGGTCGACGACTCGGTCGACTGGGAGGCGAGGTCCGAGGCCTATATCGAGGAGTTGGCCGCGACCCATGACGAGATGGAGGGGGTCCTCACCACGGTGCCGGCCGAATCCAGGAAGCTGGTGACCAATCACGAGTCCCTCGGCTACCTCGCCGATACCTTCGGGTTCGAGGTGGTTGGCGTGGTGATAACGGGCGGCTCCACGCTCGGCGAGCCCAGCTCCGCCGAGCTCGCCGAGCTCGTCGCCACCATCGAGAGCCTGGGAGTCACCGCCATCTTCGCCGAGACCTCCGACTCCACCGCCCTGGCCGAGGCCGTGGCCGAAGAGGTCGGTGAGGAGGTCGTCGTCGTCGAGCTGTACACCGAGTCCCTCGGTGAGCCCGGGTCCGATGGAGAGACACTCGCCGGCATGTTGCTGACCAATTCGAGACGCATCGCCGATGCCCTCGGCTGAGCTACCTTCTCCGACGTGGACTGGCTGACCGAGCCCTTCGCCCTCGCCTTCCAACAGCGGGCCTTGGTGGCCGGCGTCCTCGCCGCCATCGCCCTGGCGCTGGTGGGGACCTGGGTCGTGATCCGGGGGATGTCCTTCCTCGGCGACGCCCTGGTGCACGGTGTCGTCCCCGGGATAGCACTCGCCATCCTCTTCGACTTCAACGTCTTGCTGGGCGCCGTGCTCGCGGCGGCAGTCATGATGCTGGGCATCAACCTGGTCCATCGCCAAACCACGTTCTCCGAGGACACTTCGATCGGCCTGCTGTTCGTAGGGATGCTGGGCACGGGGGTGATCGTCATCTCGGGCACCGAGTCCTACGCCGGAGATCTGACCGCGATCCTGTTCGGCGACGCCCTCGGGGTCACCGGCGGAGACATCGTCGTTCTCGCCATCATCGCGCTCAGCACCCTCATCGCCAGCGTCGTGCTCTTTCGAGCGTTCCTGACCCTCGCCTTCAACGAGCAGAAAGCGGAGCTGCTGGGGCTTCGCCCCCGTCTCGCCCACGTCGCCCTTCTCGGAGCGATCACGTTGGCGATCGTCGGGTCGTTCCAGACGGTGGGCACCCTCCTCGTGTTCGGCCTACTCATCGGCCCGGCGGCGACCGCCGCCCTCCTGGTGCGTCGGGTCCCGGTGATGATGGCCACCGCCGCCCTCATCGGGTCGGTCTCTGTCGCCATCGGGTTGATAGTCAGCTATCACGCCGACACTTCGGGATCGGCGACGATGGCGGTCACCCCGATCGTGATCTTCTTCGTGGTCCTCGCCGCCAGGAGCTGGGGCCGGCGCGCCCCTGCCACCGCCGCGGCTGCGTGACTACTGCTGCTGCTGAAGCAGCAGTGATGCCTCGCTCAACGACACCTGGGGCACCGACTCGTTGACGATCCGGCTCGTCGACATCGTCACCTCGGCGGCGAGATGATGGTCGCTCTCCCCGTAATAGACCCCGCGTAGCGGGGTCACGTCGTCGTAGTCACGGCCATGGCCGATCTTGACGTGCCGCTCCCCCACCGGCGAGCCGTTGGTCGGGTCGATCGCCCACCAGCCCCAGCCGGGGACTGCCAGCTCGACCCACGCATGGGTCGCCACCACGATCTCGTCACTCACCGGGTCGTCGGCCTGGGCAGGGTCGGAGGCGTAGAAGTACCCGGAGACGTAACGGGCGGCGATCCCGACCGACCGCAGCATGGCGATGGTGAGGTGGGCGAAGTCCTGGCACACCCCGACCTGCTCGCTCCAGATCCGGTCGAGGTCGATGCCGATGTCGGTGGCCCCGCTGCGGTATTCGATTGTGGAGCGGACCAAGCCCTGGACGGCGTCGGCGATCTCGACAACGTCGGTCAGCGCAACGATTGCGTCCTTGGCGGCGCTCGCGATGGCGTCACTCCACCGGGTGTGGCGGGTCGGCTGGAGAAACAGCCAGTTCCCCTCGATGTAGCTCATGTCGGCGGTGCCGGCGAATGGGCCCGAGATGGGGAGGGCAGGCGCGGTCGTGTTCACCCGCGCCGAGGCGGTGAGGATCAGCTCCGTGTGTCGCTGCGGGATGTCGAAGGTGTCGACCTGCGTGCCCCAGTTGTCGGTGTAAGTGAACACGGCCATCGGCGGCTCGATCGCCAGGCGATACTCGAGGAGCCTCTGCCTCTCGTCGTCGGTCGGGCAGGCTCGCAAGGAGTTGTGCGACTCCCACACCGGCGTCGCGTAGACGAAGTGGGTCACGTACCGGATCGAGATCTCCACTAGAACGCCTCGTAGCTGTGCATGAACACCGTGCCGGGGGGACGGAAGAAGGTGGTCTCGACCGACGACGCCTGAGCCAGGACCCCATTCTCGACACTGGACAGGAAGGTCTCCAGACCCTTGTCGTCGAGATGGGCCAGGTCGGCGAACTCCACGTGGCTGCGGATGCGCCCGGCCCCGCGACGCACACCGGCGCCGAGCTCGCCCATGTCCAGGTCGTCGAGCAGGCCTTCCACCATGCGGAGGCAATGTATGACGCTGCGGGGGAAGTCCGGTGACTGCAGGAGGAAGGCGAGCACACGGCTCTCCTCCATCGCGGCGCGATGAGTCCGGAGATAGGCCTCATAAGCCGACACCGACTTGAGCAGCCGCACCCATTCCCCGAAGGCAGCCTGTGAGGCGAGGCGGCCGAGCCGACGATGCCAGACCCGAAGCACTCGAGTGGTCAGCAAAGCCCGCTCGAGACGTTGCCCGATGAGGAAGAACCGGTACCCCTCGGCCCGGGGCATGCTGGCGTCCACCGATCCGTTCACCGCCTGGCACGACGACTTGACGGTGCGCAACACCTCATAGGGACGGTCTCGGGCCGCCGTGACCAGGTCGGTGCCGCCCAGGAACAAGTGGAGGTCGTTCAGGGCCTCGAAGACCTCGGTCGTGAGCAGTTCCCGGGTAGTCCGGGCGCTCTCGCGGGCAGTCGCGACGATGGAGACGAGCGAGCCCGGCTCGTCGGGGTCGGCGATCAACCGCTCACCGATGTCATCACCTCCTTTGGTCTCGATCCCCTCGTCGTCGAGCATCAGGGTCTCCAGGCACTCCGACCAGACCTCGGCAGGGGTGCGTTCGGTGCCCGCCTCCAACAGACCGTGGTAGGTGACGTCGAGGAGCCGAGCGGTGTCTTCGGCCCGTTCCACGTACCGCCCGATCCAGAACAGGTTCTCGGCGTGTCGTGACAGCATCAGGGAGCCAGCACCCAGGTGTCCTTGGAGCCGCCGCCTTGGGAAGAGTTGACCACCAGCGAGCCCTCACGCAATGCCACCCGGGTGAGGCCCCCCGGCACCACCTCGATGCCGTTGCCACCGGACAGCACGAAGGGACGGAGGTCGATATGGCGTGGCGCCAGACCGTCGCCGGTGAACGTGGGATGGGTGGAGAGCTGGATCACATCCTGGGCGATGAAGCCACGAGGGTTGGCCCGCAGCGCCGACCTCATCTGCTCGAGCGTCTCCTCGTCTGATCCGGGGCCGAACACGATCCCGGTCCCTCCCGCCTCGGCCACCGGCTTGATGACGAGGTCACCGATGTTCTCCACCACATAGTCGAGCTCGTCGGGCTCCCACGGGAGGTAAGTGCGGGCACTCTCCAGCACCGCGGTCTCTCCCAGGTAGTAGTCGATCATGCGGGGGACGAAAGGATGGATCCCCTTGTCGTCGGCCACACCATTGCCGACGGGATTGGCCAGGCTGACGGATCCCGCCCGGACCGCCGCCATGATCCCCGGCACGCCGAGCAGCGAATCGGGACGGAAGACGACCGGGTCGAGGAACTCGTCGCCGACACGCCGATAGATCACGTCGACCCGGCTCAACCCGCGGGTGGTCCTGGTGTAGACCACCCTCCCCTCGACTACCAGGTCGCGTCCTTCGACCAGTTCGACCCCCATCAGCCGGGCCAGGTAGGCGTGCTCGTAGTAGGCCGAGTTGTGGACACCGGGAGTGAGCACCACCACCGTCGGGTCGACCACCCCGGCCGGCGCCAAAGAGCGCAAGGTCGACAGCAGCGAGGCCCCGAAATGGTCCACCGGCCGCACCCGATATCGGGAGAACGCCTTGGGCAGCACCCGGGTCATCGCCACCCGGTTCTCCAGGACGTACGAGATCCCGCTCGGCACCCGCAGGTTGTCCTCGAGGACCCGGTAGACCCCCTCCCCGTCGCGGACGAGGTCGATCCCCGAGATCACACAGCGGCCTCCCGGCGGGACCGGGATGCCGATCGCCTGAGGCAGGTATCCCGATGAAGACTCCACCAGCCAACGCGGGATCAGACCGTCACGGACGATCTGCTGCTCGCCGTAGATGTCGTCGAGAAAGGCGTTCAGGGCCCGGACCCGCTGGATCAGACCGGTCTCCAACTGGGCCCACTCCGATGCGGCGATGATCCGAGGGACGATGTCGAGCGGCCAGGTGCGCTCCACGCCCTCCTCGTCGTCGTAGATGGCGAACGTGATCCCCTGACGTCGGAAGAGACTTTCGATGAGCTTCACCCTGGAGTCGATGCCATCGACGTCGAACTCGTCGAACCGGGCGACCAGCGGCGCATAGTGGGGCCGCAGCCCGTCCTCCGTGGTCATCTCGCAGAAGCCAGAACCGACATAGTCCGACAGGGTTCCCATCGTCTGGCGACGATAGCCACCGGGCCGATCGGCACTCAGGGCGTCAGGTGAATGGGCTGTTAACTGCGAACGCGCCGATTCGACCCCGCCACCGCAATGCCCGCCTCCCAACCCGGCGCCCGCCCCAAGGTGGGCGCAAAAGCCGCTCGGCAGGCGGTTCCAGGTCACAAAGCAGCCAGGAGACCACGGAGTTGGAGTTCCACATGTCCCCGGTTGCTGGACTGGTCCCGTCCCCAGGTGAGCGCCGGTACCGACCCGACGTTCGCCAACAGACGTCGGGCGGCGTCGATGTCGCCGCTGACCAGGCGGGGACCACCGACCGCCACCCCGGCATCGGGCAACGTGCCTTCACGCCAGCAACGGACCTCGTAACGAAACAGCCGGGTGAAGGCCAGCCATCTGGCGAAGACCGGACCGACCACGACCACCCCGCGTGACCCGGTGTCCCCATCGGGAAGGGGCCACATCGTCTCGACGATGAACCGGCCCTCGGGAAGAAAGACCTCGAGGGCGGTGTGATAGAGATCCCGGCGGGGCCTGCCCTCCGTGTACGCCTTCAACGCCTCGTAGACACGTCCGTTCATCCGGACGAACCCCGACCCCCCGGCACCGAGCGGGATCCAATACAGATAGACGCCGAAGTTTGTCTCCGGGCGAGCCGCGTTCCGCTCATGCAGTCATCATCGCCCCGGGCGGCACGACCCGCCCAGGGTCGAAGGTCCCGATCCAGGGCACAGCCATCTTCGCCTTTTCCAGCCGGTCGCATCTGCGAATCGTTGGCGACTCGCCGGCATCCCCAGGGGGTCATAGCATTTGGCGATGACCGAGCACGACCACGAGCACCAGTCACATGACGGGTGGATGAGCCGTGTTCGTCGCCGTGTCGGCCATCTGATCCCCCATGACCACGATCACTCTCCCGGGTCGGCGATTCTCGACACGGGCGCAGCGGGAATTCGCGCCACCAAGGTCTCCTTGGTGGTTCTCGGTGCCACAGCCCTGATCCAGGCAGTGATCGTCGTAGTCAGCGGGTCGGTCGCCCTGCTGTCGGACACCCTCCACAATCTCACCGACGCGCTCACGGCGATTCCCCTGTGGATCGCGTTTGCGGTCGGTCGCAAGCCTCCGACCCGGCGTTACACATATGGCTTCAATCGGGCTGAGGATTGGGCCGGGTTGCTGATCGTCGTCGCCATCGCGGCGTCTGCTGGTCTGGTGATCTGGGAATCTGCCCAACGGCTCGTCGAACCCCGACTCATCGACCAGATCCCATGGGTGATCGCTGCCGGGATAGTGGGTGCGCTCGGGAACGAAATGGTGGCCAGGTACCGGATACGGGTGGGTGAGTCGATCGGGTCGGAGGCCTTGGTCACGGACGGACGTCACGCCCGCACCGACGCCTTGACGTCGCTCGCCGTGGTAGCGGCGGGCATCGGTGCCGCCTTCGGGCAGGCTTGGGTCGATCCTGTTGCCGGCCTTCTCGTCGCCGTACCGATCCTCTGGATGCTGGCCCGATCGGCCCGGCGCATCTTCCGAAGACTCATCGACGGGATCGAACCAGAGGTCGTCGAGTTGGCAGGACGCACGATCGCCCAGGTCGAAGGGGTCGAGTCGGTCGAAGACCTCAGGGTCCGATGGCATGGCCACCAACTACGGATCGGCGCGTCGATCTCCGTTCGACCTGCCCTCACCGTCAAGGAGGGCCACGACATCGCCCACTCGGTCGAGCACGGCTTGCATCACGCCTTCAACACCCCGATCGTCGCGACGATTCACGTCGAGCCCAGCGACCAACCCGACAGACACGAGATCACCGCTCACCACCGCCCCGACTGAATGGACGTGGGGAGGCCGCCGGCCCTCAGGCCATCTCGATGACTGGAGCCCGGCTCGAGACGACGGTCACCGCATCGCCGACCGTGATCGTCGCGCCCACCGGACCGATGGTGCAGGCCATCCCAAATAGCCCGTTGCCTTCGACGATGCGCGCGGAAATCGCCTGGTATCGAAGGCGCCGAGGTGCACCAGCGATGCTTCTTGAGCACCTTGGCGGGCTCTTTGTGTCGCTCGGCGGTCTGCTGATCGACTTGAGGGATGGTGCACCGGGGCCAGGGAACGATGCCGCGCAGGGAGGCTTCACCGATCTCGAATTGGTCCCACGTGTCCTCGGCCCAGGGCTCTGCTCCCGTCACCACGAGGTTGGGCCGGAATCGATCCATGCCAAAACCCTCAGATGCGCGGCCGGCCAGCCACGCCGAGCGACTCCTGATTCGCCACCAGCACCGGCGCCGCATCTGTGAAGGCGGCACCCTGGCCGAACACGTCCAACTCCGGCGGCAGACGCCAACCGGCGTCACCCTCCATTCGAACGAGGCGAAGGGGGGCGCCGATGAACTCGGTCAGCCAGTCCGCCGCCTGATCGCCGGCATCCCGAGCCGACACCGGAGTCCGAAAGTGCGAATCGACCATTATGACCGGACCCGAAGGCCGTTCGACCTCGATCTCGGGCATGCCGGGGGCGGAGAGCCGCAAGCGTCCGCCATCGAGCAGCGTCGGCTGGACCAAGGCCAGGGACCGATGCTTTCGCTGGGTCACCCCGCGCCTCTCCTCTGTCCCGAGCACCTGCCAGCGTCGGTCCTCAGCCAGCCCGATCCCGGTCACCTGGACACTCTGGAGGGAGACGGCACGGCACGATTTGATCGGGTAGACGTAGACACCGGCCAACGAGATCGCAGAGGACACGGCGATCCAATGTACTCAGGGGTCGCCGATTCGAGCTCTCCTGCAGAACCCGACCTGGCCTCATGTAGGACCGGCGGCGTATGTTGAGGGTCTGATGCAAATCGGCCTCATCAACCAACTGAACGGCCGCCCCGAAGGGGATCGGCCATCGCCCTCCTGGATGTCGATCTCGGAGCGGGCGCGGATGGCTGAAGCGGTCGGCTTCGACATGTTCGTATTCGAGGACGCTCTCCTCTATCGGGGCAACGACCACACCAATGGCCTCTGGGAGTCCGTTTCGATTGCTGCCGCGCTGGCGGCGACCACCGAGACCATCAGGTTGGGCCAATCGGTGATCAACTCGCCCTATCGGTCCCCGGCGATGGTGGCCAGCATTGCTACGACCCTCGATGAGATCTCAGGTGGTCGCTACGTTCTGGGCATCGGGGCGGGAAACACCGAGGACTCCGATTATGAAGCCTTCGGTTTTCCAACCGACCGGCGCTATTCGAGATTCGCCGAGGCGATCCAGATCATCCACGGTCTCCTCAAGACCGGCGAGGTCGACTTCATTGGGGAGTTCTACGAGGTGAAGCAATCGGAGTTGGTGCTTCGCGGCCCAAGTCCCCAGGGACCGCCGATCAACATCGCTGCAGGGGGCGAGAAAATGATTGCCCTGGTCCCCGTTACGGCGACCAATGGAATTGGTGGGGATACGACGAGACCGTATCTCAGCTCGGGGAACGCCTGAAACCCTTGATCGAAACCCTGGAGCGAGCATGCCAGACCGAGGATCGCGACCCTGCCAGCCTGGTCCGCACCTTCGATCTCTACAGCGTCCTAGCCCCCGGTCTCGAGGCTGACCATGGGATGCGACAGCCGGTGATGGGGAGCGCCGAGGAGATCGCTGGATACATCCTCGGCCTCGGAGAGCTCGGTTTCGAGGAGGTTCGGTGTGACGTCTGGCCGAAGACCACCGGGGCCGTCGCCGCGATGGAGCCTGTCGTGGAACTAGTACACCAGGGTTAGAGCCCGCTTCGTGCCGGTAGGGGGCCCTTGTCGGGGAGTGTGACGAACACCATCTCCAGCTCGGTTGCACCAATCACGCGATTCCGGTGTCCTTTCCCGGTCGTGTCCTCTGCCAGGAGAACGGTTCCTGAAGCGATCGGACGGATCTCGCCGTCTGAGGCTTCGATCTCGAGCTCGCCGGTGAGGTAGATGGCCAACACCCGTTGTGGTGCCGGGTGCCAGTCTCCCACCCAACCTGGTGGGACCCGCTCGAAGCCGTACTCCGATGCGGTTTCGAATGACGAGAACATCACTGGGGGCGTGTTCTCGAAGTAGTCATCGACCTCCTCAAACGGTATTTCGACGTCCTCGAAGTGCGATTCCCCACTCTCATCGGCGTACAGGCGAAGGAGCTTCACCGGCGCGAAGCTACACATCGGTGGCTACGCGCCCAGAACACGCTTTGTCTCCCGGACTACGAGGCCCGGTTGGTCCAACCAGGGCAGGTGTCCTGCTCCGGGAATGGGAACCACGCGTATCGGAGCATCCATTTCAGCCAGAGTTGCCTTCCCCCAGTCTGGGGTCGCCCAAGGTTCATTCTCGCCCCAAAGGATCGTCGTGCCAGGAGGCATCCTCCGCCAACCCTCGTTCAGAAGCCACTGAGGCCTCACGCCTCTGAGATTGATGATCCGATTCACCAGAGTGATGAACGACTCCAAGTGTCGTCGAGTATTTGTGACGTCGCAGTCGATGAGCTCATCTGGGAGTTCATCTGGCAGGGCAACCGCGAGACCGTCGCCCATGAACTTTCGTGACCCTCTCGGATTCGGATTACCCATGGCCAACCGCGGGAACCCCGGCAGGGCCAACATCCGGAACGGAAGCGGCGGCTTCCTCCTCAACCCAGCCGGGAACCCCGCGAAGGCCAATCTGGTCACGCGTACTGGCCTGGCCTCCGCGAAGCGGGCGGCCAACAATCCACCTATCGAGTTCGCCAAGATCGCCGACTCACTAAGACCGAGGGAGTCGAGGACGTCCCCTACAAACGTGACCGAATGCGCGTTCAGGTCCACCCCGGTGTAGTCGAACTCATCAGCCCCACCATGGCCGGGCTGGTCTACGGCGTACACACTGTGATCCTCCGCTAGGGCGGACATGATCGGCAACCACTCACACGACGAACTGAGACCACCATGAATCAGCAGCAGAGGCCGCCCTGACCCGAGTCCCAGGACCTCGGTATCCCCGCCAGACCATGAAAGACGACTTACCGACGCTCCAACTGCCAAGCGTGCATCCAGCCGAGAGCGGGCCTCCTCGAAATCTGCGGACTCAACGCCCATGAAGACTCACTCGCATTTTGACGGCAAACGACACAAGCTACCTCCGCTCGACTAACCGAATCGTGCGTCATCAGGCGAGGTGGCACGAGCGGGTAGGTCCGTCCCGGTGGTGCTCCACGACCTCAACTCCGCGGCGGCGATCGCCGATCGGGTCGTGATGTTGGGAGGAGGGCCCGGTGGTCGCCGACGGGCCGACGAGAGACGTCCTGACCGCCAGCGTCATCGGAGAGGTCTACAGGCATCCGTGACGGTTGTGGCTCACCCGAACCGTCTCGGCCCTCTGATCCTCCCCCTTCCGCGAGAGGGTTGACGCATTTGCAGTCCCGCCGGTCGGTCTAGGCTCTCCCCGTGGACCAAGGCATGACCCGCGTCACGGACACGATTCCTGCAGAGGCCCCTGTAGGCGATGCCCAGAGGGTGTTCAGCATGGCGATCGTGATCTCCGGCATCAGATGTCTCATCGCGTACATCCTCCTGCCGTTCGTGATGCCGATCCTCGGGCTCTCCCCGGCTGTCGGACCATGGCTGGGGATCGTCATCGGCGTGGTCGCAATAGCCGCCAACGTGTTCAGCATTCGCCGCTTCGCCCGGTCGAACCACCGTCTTCGCACCCTCGTCATCGGCATCAACATCGCGGTCATCGGCCTGCTCCTGGTCCTCCTCGCGATCGACATCGGCGACGCGATCGCCATCGCCGCCTGAGTCAGACCGCGACGAAGAGACGCTCCGCGGCGCATACCCACCCACCAGTGACCACCTTGCCGCCCGTTTACGATGCCTCAACGTACAGAGGAGAAGACGGATGAAGCTGCCCGACGAATTGGCCAAGGCCTTCAACGACCAGATCACGATGGAGGTCGCTTCCTCGATCGCCTACCTGCAGATGGCGGCCCATTTCGAGAACGTGAACCTCGTCGGGATGGCCGCCTGGATGCGAATGCAGTCCGAAGAGGAGAAGGACCACGCCCACCGTTTCATCAAGTTCGTCCTCGACCGGGGCAACCCCGTCGAGCTGGGTGCGGTCGAGGCGCCCAAGTCCGACTTCGACAGTGTCGAGTCGGTCTTCGCCACCTCCCTCGCCCAGGAGCAGGCGGTGACCAAGGCGATCCACGACATCTACCGTCTCGCCGCCGACCAGGGCGACCTGGCCAGCTTCCCCTTCCTCCAGTCGTTCATCGCCGAGCAGAACGAAGAGGAGGCCACCGTCGAGACCATCCTGGAGCGGGTCCGCCTCGCCGGCGGCGAGTCGAGCGCGATCCTGTTGCTCGACAGCGAGCTGGGAGCCCGCGGCTAGACCACGCCGGGTGGCCACCGCGCCCGGCAGGGACCAGGCAAGGCCCGCCATGGCAACGCCGCTCTCCGACAGCCGCCTCTCGACGCTTCACGGCCGGTAGGATCCTGACCGGCTTCGACGAGTACATGACCCGGTTCGGGGCGTTCAACCACCGGGCGCCGACCCGGTTCGCGCGAGGCCGACTGGCGGGGGGTGCAGGCCGACGCCCTCGGACGTCTCAAGATCTACGCCCACGTCGTGGGTCAGGTGGTCGAGGACATCCGCGGGATGATGGGCGCTCGGGTCGACGACCCCATGCTCTGGATCGCGATCAAAGCCGTCTACTCCAGCCTGATCGCCGACCGTCAGGACTGGGAGCTCGCCGAGACCTTCCACAACTCGGTAACGAGCCAGGTGTTCGACACCGTCGGCGTCGACGACCGGATCGAGTTCGTCGACACCGACTTCGACAGCCCTCCGAGTCCCTCCTCCGAGCCCGTCTACGTCATCTTCGATCGGGAGGAAACCACCCGCCGAGCTGGTGGAGTCGATCGTCTCACACTTCATCGAGGGCACAGCCGATGGCGGCGTCTCGAGCAGCGACGCGGCGGCGGTGGCCGAGCGAATCGAAGCCCGGCTCACCGAGCGTGGGGGTCTCCCGGTGGTGGGCCGGGCCGAGATCGTCCGGTCGGTCTTCTACCGGGGCCAGTCGGCATACATCGTCGGTCTCCTCTACGCAGGGTCGGTGCGGCTCCCTATGGTGCTCTCGCTGCGTCAACCGAGCCGACGGGGTCGTGATCGACGCCGTGCTCCTCACCGAGGACGAAGTCTCGATCCTGTTCAGCTTCACCCGCTCCCACTTCAACGTCGACGTGGTCCGCCCTTACGACCTCGTCCGTTTCCTGGGAAGGCTCATGCCCCGCAAACGCATCGCCGAGCTCTACATCTCGATCGGCCAGAACAAGCACGGCAAGACCGAGCTGTACAGGGATCTGCTCCGGCATCTCAACTCCACCGACGAGCGATTCGAGCACGTGCCCGGGACGTCAGGGCCTGGTGATGATCGTGTTCGGCATGCCGGGCTACGACGACGTCTTCAAGGTGATCCGCGACAAGCTTCCCGCCTCCGAAACGCACGACTCGGTCCGCCGTCATGGAAAAGTACCGGCTCGTCTCCCAACACGACCGCGCAGGGCGGCTCATCGACGCCCAGAACTTCCAGCACCTCTCAGTTCCACCGGGCCCGATTCGATCCCAGCTTCTCGAAGAGCTCGATCACCGACGCCGGCCGGACCGTCAGGTCGAGGGACGACACCGTCGTGATCAGCCATCTCTATGTCGAGCGTCGGGTGATCCCGCTCGACCTCTATGCCCGCGAGGCCGCCCTGCCTGCGGCCACTGCTGCGGTGATCGACTACGGACAGGCGATCAAGGATCTCGCCTGCACCAACATCTTCCCGGGGGACCTCCTCACCAAGAACTTCGGCGTCACCCGGCACGGCAGGGTCGTCTTCTACGACTACGACGAGCTCAGCGCCCTCACCGACGTGGTCTTCCGGGAGATGCCGGCGCCGCGTGACGACGACGAGGCGCTCGCCGAGACTCCTTGGTTCTCGGTTGGCGCCCACGAACGTCTTCCCCGAGGAGCACCAGCGGTTCCTCGGCCTGCCCGCTGAGCTTCGCCGCGCCTTTGGAGAACGGCACGGAGACCTCTTCGAGGTCGAGCCGTGGAAGGCGGTGCAGGGCCGGATCGAGGCCGGTGAGCTGATGGAGATCTTCCCCTACGGGGACGAGGCCCGGCTCCCGGGCACCGCGGACGTCAGAGGCTGGTGAGGTCGGGGGCGCCATTCGATCACGGCCTACCCTCGAGCCCATGAGCGACCTCGTCATCATCACCGGCGCCTCCGCCGGTCTGGGACTGGCCCTGGCCCGCTCGGTTCCGTTCCCCGCGTTGGTCGTCGACATCAGCCGGTCGGGGCCGCCCGCAGGGCAGCGACATCTCCCACTTCCCCGCCGACCTCGCATCGCCACCTGACTGGCAGAGAGTGGGCGACCATCTCGTCGAGCTCTTCGACACCCACGATCCGGGGCGGGTGGTCTTCATCCACAATGCCGGGACCCTCACCCCGATCGGCTTCGCCGGCGAGGTCGACAGTGCCGCCTACACCGCCAATGTGCTGCTCAACAGTGCCTCGGGTCAGGTGCTCGGTCATCACTTCCTCGCCGCCGCCCGGGGCCGTCGCGGCCGCTTCGACCTGGTGATGATCACTTCCGGGGCGGCCCGCGGGGTCTACCCCGGTTGGTCGTCCTACGGCGCAGGGAAAGCCGCCCTCGATCAGTGGGTGCGCAATGTCGGAGCCGAGCAGGAGCGGCGTGACGGAGCCGGTGTCGTCGCCGTCGCCCCCGGGGTGGTGGCGACCGCGATGCAGGCCGAGATCCGGGAGACCTCGGCCGTCGATTTCCCCGAGGTGGCTCGGTTCCACGCCCTCCACGACCAGGGCTCCCTGGTCGAGCCGGAGGAGGCGGCCCGAGGGGTGTGGGCGGTCGTCGAGGCCGGGAGTCGAGCGGGGCTCGGTGACCAGCGTGCGTGATCGGGGCTCGGGCTAGATTCACCGGGGTGAGCGCAGAAACGTCGATCCACTATCGGACCTGCCCGCTCTGCGAGGCCACCTGTGGTCTCGAGGTGAGTCATCGCGACGGCGAGATCGTCAGGATCCGGGGCGACCGCGACGACGTCTTCAGCCATGGCTTCATCTGCCCCAAGGGCTCGACCCTGGGCAAGCTCGACCAGGACCCGGACCGGGTCCGGCAGCCTCTGGTCAAGCACGACGGCAGCCACGTCCCGGTCTCCTGGGACGAGGCATTCGCCCTGATCGAGTCGAAGCTGGCTCCCCTGATCGCCGAACATGGCCCCAACGCAGTCGGCGTGTATCTGGGCAACCCCAACGTCCACTCCATGTCGGGGACCCTCTATGTCCGGGCACTCCTCAAGATGCTGCGGACCCGCAACCTGTTCAGCGCCGCCACCGTCGACCAGATGCCCAAGCACGTGTCGAGCGGCCACATGTTCGGGCATCCCGACCTCATCCCGGTGCCGGACATCGACCGGACCGACTACCTGCTCCTCATGGGGGCCAACCCCTACGAGTCCAACGGCAGCCTGGCCACCGCACCCGACTGGCCGGGGCGGATGGAGGCGATCAGCGAGCGGGGCGGGAAGGTCGTCGTGGTCGACCCGAGACGGACGAAGACGGCGGCCGCCGCCGACGAGCACATCGCCATCCGACCGGGGACGGACCCGCTCTTCCTGTTCGCCGTGGCCAACGTCATCTTCGAGGCAGGTCTGGTCGATCTGGGTGATCTCACCGGCATCGTCGCCGGGTTGGACGAGGTCGCCGCAGCCGTGGTCGATTTCACCCCCGAAGCGGTCGCCGAAGCCACCGGGATCCCGGCGTCGGTCGACCCGCCGGATCGCCACCGAGCTGGCCGAGGCCTCGTCGGGCGTGGTCTACGGCCGGGTGGGGACGCACACCGCCGAGTTCGGGACCATGGCGTCGTGGATGACCGATGTCATCAACGTGATCACCGGGAACCTCGACCGTCCCGGTGGGGCGATGTTCCCCCGGGCCGCACACGAGCAACCCCGGTCACGACGTCAGTTCAGCACGGGACGATGGGCGACCCGGGTGCGGGGTCTCCCCGAGACCCGGGGCGAGCTGCCCGTCTCGGCTCTGGCCGAGGAGATCCTCGAGCCCGGGTGACGACCGGATCCGGGCGCTGGTGACCGTGGCGGGGAACCCGGTGCTCTCCACACCGGACAGCGACCGTCTCGATGCCGCCCTCGCATCGCTCGACTTCATGGTGGCGATCGACATCTATCTCAACGAGACCACCCGGCACGCCGACGTCATCCTCCCCGGCACGACCCCGTTGCGGCGCGACCACTACGACTTCGCCTTCTACCAGCTGTCGGTCCGGAACATCGCCAACTACTCGCCTCCCCTCTTCGACCTGCCCGAGGACACCCCCGACGAGTGGCAGATCCTGCTGCGGCTGGGAGCGACCGTCTCCGGACAGGGTGCGGACGCCGACATCGACGCTCTCGACGACGCCATGTTCGCCATGACGGTCGGGACCGCGGTGGCCGACCCGGGATCACCCATCCACGGCCGGTCCCCCGAGGAGATCTACGCCGCCACCGGTGGCGAGCGGGGCCCGACGAGGATGCTCGACTACCTGCTCCGGGTCGGCCCCTACGGCGACCGTTATGGGGAGGATCCCGACGGGCTGACCCTCGCCACCCTGGAGGCGGCCCCCCACGGCATCGACCTCGGACCGTTGCAGCCCCGGCTCCCCCAGGACCTGTGCACCCCGTCGGGGCATGTCGAGCTGGCGCCACCCGACCTGCTCGCCGATGTCACCCGGCTGAGCGCCGCCCTCGACCGCACGGGCAACGGCACTCTGGTGCTGATCGGGCGTCGTGACGTGAGGTCGAACAACTCGTGGATGCACAACGTCGACGTGCTGGTCAAAGGCAAGGAGCGGTGCACCCTTCAGATCCACCCCACCGACGCGGAGACGGCTCGGTGTGGTCACCGGCGGGCAGGCCAAGGTGTCATCTTCTGCCGGGACGGTGATCGCTCCCGTCGAGGTGACCGACGACATCATGGCCGGCGTGGTGAGCCTGCCCCATGGGTGGGGCCACGACCGGGACGGGGCGGAGATGGCGGTCGCCGCCGCCCGACCCGGGGTCAACAGCAACCGTCTGTCCACCGGTCAGATGGACCCGATCTCCGGTAACGCGGTCCTCAACGGGATCCCGGTCGAGGTGGTCCCGGCCTAGTCCCGCTGGATAGCGTCGAAGGCGAGTCGTCCGCTGCTCCGGGCTGAGCACTCCGGTGGCGAAATCCATGGTTCCCTGCTCGAGTAGCTCGCGGGCGGCCCGCTCCGCCGCCCCATAGGCGGCGAAGGCGACCGCCCCGCCGATCGAGACCCGACGCACACCCAGCTCGGTCAGCTCGGAGACACCCGGGCCATCGCGGAGGGCGAGCACGTTGACCGGAGCACCCGCCTCGGCCACGACCCGGGCGATGTCCGCCGCCGTGTGCAGTCCGGGGGCGTAGACGCAGTGTGCGCCGGCGCCGGCGAAGGAGCGAAGACGGGCGATGGTGTCGTCGAGATCGTCGTGCCCGTAGAGATGGTTCTCGGCACGGGCCGTCACCACCATCCCCGTCCCGTCGGAGGCGGCGACGAAACGGGCGACACGCTCCGTCGCCTCGTCGATGCCGAGGATGCCCCGACCTGGGACGTAGTCCTCGATGGAGATCCCGGCTGCGCCGGTGGAGTCGAGAAGGGCGACGGTCGCATCGAGACCCTCCACGGTGTCGGAGAACCCTGACTCGGAGTCGACACTCACCGGTATCGAGATCCGGGCACAGACGTCGCGCGACCATCTCCACCAGCTCGTCGAGCGTGACCGTCTGGTCGTGGCGGCCCAAGGCGGCGGCGAGCCCCGAGCTGGTGGTGGCCACCGCACTGGCACCGACCGACTCGAAGACACAGGCGGAACCGACGTCCCAGATGTTGGGGATCACGAACGTCCCCTCCTCGTGGAGACCGGCGAAGTCCCGACGCAAGACGTCGACGTCAGCCACCCGATATCTCCCGCTCCCGCAACACCCGGCGCAGGATCTTGCCGGAGAGCGACTTGGGTATCTGGTCGATGAACTCGACCTCTCTGACCCGCTTGTAAGACGCCACCTTGGCCGCCACGTGGTCCATCACCTCTTCGGCGCCGACGTCGACGTCGGGCCGCCGCACGACGAACGCCTTGGGGATCTCGCCCGCCTCCTCGTCGGGAACACCGATGACCGCGGCGTCGACGACCCCGGGATGAGTGAGGAGCACGGCTTCGAGCTCGGCGGGCGCGACCTGGAAGCCCTTGTACTTGATCAGCTCCTTGAGCCGGTCGGTGATGTACCAGTGGTCGTCGGCGTCGACCCTGCCGATGTCACCGGTGTGCAGCCAACCATCGGGATCGAGGCTCTGGGCGGTGGCGTCGGGCGCGTTGAGATACGACTTCATCACCTGGGGCCCGCGGAACCACAACTCCCCCGGTTGGTCGACCCCGAGGTCCTCCTGGGTCTCCGGGTCGACTACGCGGGCCTCGGTGTTGGGGATCAATACCCCGATCGACCCGGACCGGGACCGGCCGACCAGCGGCATGTGGGTGACCGGGCTGGTCTCGGTGAGCCCGAAACCCTGGGTCACCTCCGCCCCGGTCCGCCGTGCCGCCTCGATCTCGACCTCGGCGCTGAGCGGGGCCGCCCCGGAACCGACCTGGATCAGGGAGGTGAGGTCGTAGTCGTCGACCATGGGATGCTTGGCCAGCGCCAGCACCATCGGGGGCACCGCCGCCACACGGGTCACCCGGTGGTCCTGGATGGTGCGAAGGAACTCGGCGAGATCGAAACGGGGCATGGTCACGGTGCTCGCGCCGTGGAAGAGCACCCCGTTCATCAGCACCTGCATGCCGTAGATGTGGAAGAAGGGCAGGACGGCGAGGATCACCTCGCCCTCGGCGGTGTTGGAGAGAGCAGAGGTCTGAGCCAGGTTGGCGACCAGGTTGCGATGGGTCAGCTCGACACCCTTGGGCAAGCCGGTGGTGCCCGAGGAGTAGGGCAGCACGACCACGTGGGACGCCGGATCGACGTCGACCTGGTCGACGGGATCTGCGGCGAGCAGCCCGAAGAACGACCCGTGGCCCGCCACGGGCTCGCCGATAGATAGATCTCGGAGACCCCGGTCTCCTTCGCTGCCGCCGTGGCCGTCTCCAGGAACAGCCCGATGGTGACCAGGACTCGGGCGCCGGCGTCACGGAGCTGGAAGGCGACTTCGTCGACGGTGTAGGTGGGGTTGATCGTCGTCACGGTGCCGCCGGCGAGAGCGACGGCATGGAAGACGATGGCGTACTCGGGGATGTTGGGCGAGAGGATGGCCACCACGTCACCCCGCTCCAGCCCGGCGGCGAGCAGGCCGCCCGCCACCCGGCGCACCGCCCCGTGGAGGTCGGCATAGGTGTAGGAGCGGCCGGTCGGCCCGTCGACCACGGCCACACGATCGGCGAGACGGTCGGCGTGGCGAAACACGTACGGCGTGAGGGCGGTGTCCGGGATCTCGACGTCGGGAAGCGGGCTGTTGAAGATCCGGGACGTCACCGGCTGCCCACCGCATCCGGGGTCTGCGGCCCGGCGTCGAGCACGTCGTAGAGCGCCGAGCGCAGGGCGAGCTCGCGAGGGTCGTCCCACAGGTGGAACCCAGACCGGTTCATCGCATAGGCGAACCCGACCCCGGTGTCCGGGTCGGCGAAACCGAACGACCCACCCGCCCCAGGTGTGCCGAAAGCGAGACCGGCGGTGGACCCGAACCGGAACGAGGGGAAGGGCTTGACGTATCCGAGGGAGAAGATCGAGTCGAGACGCAGGACCTCGTCGAAGATGCCCTCGGTCGGGGGCACCGCCGGGTTGGAGAGTGCGGTGAGCGTGTCGGGTGTGATCCCCAGCCGGTGCCCACCAGTCGCCAGCTCGCCATATGCGGCCGCCACGGCGCGCACCTCGCCGGTGCCGTTGGCCGCCGGGATCTCCACGGCGAGGACGTCGCGCCGGTTGTAGTTGTTGATCAACCCGAGGATCCTCGGGTTCCCGAACGTCTTGTAGGTGATGCTCCTCGGGTTGAGGAAACCGGTGACGAACTTCCGCGGCATCGCACCCAAGTGGAACGGCATCTCCCACGGCTTGTAACCGTGGATGGTCGCCCGGCGCTCGTCGGGCACCGCCTCCGGGAGCCCGATGAAGAAATCGATTCCGAGCGGGGCGGCGACCTCCTCGGCGAAGAAGCGGCCGAGGGATCGGCCGGCAGGATCCACCCTTCGGATCAGCTCACCCTCGTACCAGCCCAGCGTGATCCCGTGGTAGCCGTGCCGTGTCCCCGGCTCCCAGGCCGGGGCCTGGGCGGCGAGCACCTCCGCCATCCGGTCGAGGGAGGCCAGGTCCTCCAGGGCCAGCGGGGGGTCGAGCGCACAGAGGCCGGCCTGATGGGAGAGCAGCTGACGGACCGTGACTCGCTCCTTGCCCGCCGCGGCGAATTCGGGCCAGTACTCGGAGACGGGGTGGTCGTAGTGGAGCAGGCCGCGGGAATGGGCGATGGCGAGGGGGATGCCGGAGACGCCCTTGGTGGTGGAGAACATCGTGACGATCGTGTCCTCCTCCCACGGGGCGCGGGCGACCCCATCGCGGTAGCCACCCCAGAGGTCGACGACCTTGTCGCCCGTCGCGGTAGACGGCACAGGCGGCGCCGATTTCCAGACCCGAGGCGAAGTTCTCCCTGAAGACGTCGGCCACCGGGCCGTAGCCCGCCTCGGCGTCGCCATGGATCAGATCGGGCCCGACGGCCACCTTGAGCACCATCGCTCGTCACCTCCTCACGGTGCGGGGTTCCCTGGATGTGGGAGGCCGACCCTACCGATGGCCTGCCTCGTCTTGCCCGGCAGGAGGGCCTTTGCGGCTAGGTCGAGCGCAGACCGGCCCAGGGCGGCGCGGGCGTGGGCCTCGAGACCCTCGAGACGGGCGAGACGCGCGGTGTCCTCGATCAGAGCCTCGGGATGATCGACCGCGAGCCATGTCGACGCCTTGAGGAACGTGAGCACCGAGAGCCCGCCCCAGTAGCGGGCGCCGCCACCGGTGGGCAGGACGTGGTTGGGCCCGGCGCCGTAGTCGGCGAAGGCCTCGGCCGCGGTCATGCCCACGAAGATGGAGCCGTAGTTGCGCACACGCATGGCGACTGCTCGAGGGTCGGCGACGTGGATGGCCAGATGCTCCGGGGCCAGGGTGTCCGACACGGCAGCGGCCCGGATGAGGCTCTCGACGATGACGCAGACCCCGTTGTGCGAGGCGGCCCGGGCCACCTCGGCGGAGGGGAGATCCTCGAGCTGCGCGGCGAGCTCGACGTCCACTCGGTCGGCGAGATCTCCGATGTCGTCGACCAGCAGCCGGGATCGCGTCGACGTCGTGCTCGGCCTGGGCGAGGAGGTCCGCACGCGACCAGCGCCGGGTCGGCGGCCTCGTCGGCGATCACCAGGATCTCGCTGGGCCCGGCGAGACCGTCGATCCCCACCTCTCCGAACAGGTACTTCTTGGCCGCGGTGACCCATTTGTTGCCCGGCCCGACGATCAGGTCGCAGGTCGGGGTGACCGTCCCGAACGCGAGGGCGGCGATGGCCTGGGCTCCGCCGACGGCGAGCAGCTCCATCGGCCCCTGCCACCCACGCGGCGGCGAGCGTCAGCTGGGAAGGACGGGGTGAGGCGAGCCAGACACTGGTCACCCCGGCCACCCTCGCCGGAGTCACCGTCATCAGGACCGAGGACGGCAACGGGTAGCGGCCGCCCGGGGCGTAGGCCCCGACCGTGTTGACCGGGATCCAGCGATGCCCGGCCTGCCCACCGTCGATGGAGACGGTCAGATCGGACAGGCCCTCTCTCTGTGCCTTGGCGAACTTCTCGATCCGGCGGTGCACCCGGACCAGGAGCTCACGACGTGTCCGGGTTCGAGATCTTCGAACGCGGCCCGCAGGTCGGGGCGATCGACGGTGAGCGGGCGGCCCGGCTCGATGTCCCCGAACTCCTCGGCATGGGCGCGGAGGGACTCCTCGCCGCCGTTGCGCACGGATTCGACGATGTCCGCGGCGACCTTGCTCTCGTCCGAGCCGGCGGACGTCGGTCTGTTCCCGTTGAGCTGGGCCGGGGTCAACCGGCGCAACAACTCGCTCACTCGACTCTCCTCGGCACTCATGGGTCGTCGGGTCACTGCACGTTCTCTGCGGTCGAGAATTCGCTCGATGTCCTCCAAGCTGATCCCGGCAGCAACGCTCTTTACCAAAGCGAAGTAGAGGAGGTCGGCTGCTTCGGCGGCCACGTCCGCCCCCGGCTCCACCAATTCGGCCGCCTCCTCGAGGAGTTTGGCGTCGAGCAGACCCGGAATCGTCGAGGAGTCGCACCGTGTTCGAGCCCTGGGGGCGTTCGCCGGCGACGCCGTGGAGACGCCGGGAGAGACGTCCGAGACCCCGGTCGGCGCCCCAGCAGGTCCTGGTTCCCAGGTGGCAGAACTCACCGTGCTGACGGACCCGGAAGCGTATGGCGTCACGGTCGCAGTCGGCGCTGACCTCGATGAGCTCCTGGGTGGCCCCGGACGTCTCGCCCTTCACCCACACCCCCCGGCTGCCGGCTGTGGTAGACGCCACGGCCATCGCCCAGCGCCGCGGTCAGGCTCTCCAGGTCGGAATAGGCGAGACCGAGGGCGGTGTCGTGCTCATCGACCACCACGGTCGGCCACAGGCCGTCGGGCCGGTCCGAGGTCAGAGGGGCGGCGAACGCCTCCGCCAGCCCGAGGACACCCGGTGTACAGGGCCATCCCGACCTGGGCATCGGCGCCCAGCGCATCCAGGGCCGCGACCTCGCCCGTCGTGGTGATCCCGCCGGCGATCGTCACCCGGGCATCTCCCGCCGACCGCCACCACCGCAGCCGCCATCTCGAGGTCGGTGCCCTCCATCCGACCCTCCCTCTCGACGAATGTGACGAGGAACCCGCCACACCTGTCGCGAAATCGCTCCACCGACTCGAGGAGCCGGCGTCCACTGTCCCGACGCCAGCCGTGGGTGACCACCTCGCCATCGACGGGCGTCGAGCGCCACGATCACCCGTTCCCGGGGGAGCTGGTCGAGAAGGGCCTCGTCAGCAGCGGTCCCCAGGATCACCTTGGCCGCACCGCGGTCGAGCCACTGCCGCGCCCTTTCGACGCTCCTGCATCCCACCACCGACCCGGATCGGTGCCACCGAGCACATCTCGCTCGATCACGTCGGTGTTGTCGCCCTCGCCTCGTGCGGCGTCGATGTCGACGACGGCGACCTCGCCGACCCGAGCGAATCGCTCCAGCACCCCGAGGGGGTCGCCGGCATCGAGAGCGGGTTGCTCGCCACCGACCAGTTGGACGGTGGTGCCGGCGACGATGTCGATCGAGGGGACGATCACGGTCGCACCAGGATCCCGGCCGAGATGATCCCCCGCTTCAACTCGTCGACCGTGGTGATCCCGTCGTGCAGGATCGAGGCGACCAGGGCGGCGGTGGCGCCTGCCCGGTAGGCCTCCACCATGTGGATGTGACTGCTGGCCCCGCCTGAGGCGATCACCGGCACGTTCACCGCCTCGGCGACCCTGGCGATGAGCTCGAGGTCATAACCCTCGCCGGTCCCGTCACGATCCCAGCTGGTGAGGAGCACCTCACCCGGCCCCGTGCGCGACCGCCTTGCGGCACCACTCGACGACATCGAGCCCGGTGCGCACCTTGCCGCTGCGCACCACCACCTCCCAGCCGGCGCCCGCTCGAGCGGCATCGACGGCGACGACCGTGCACTGGGCGCCGAACCGACTGCTCATCTCGGTGATCAGCTCGGGACGGTCCACGGCGGCCGTGTTGATGCCGACCTTGTCGGCGCCGGCATCGAGGAGACGAGAGGCGTCTTCGGCCCGACGCACCCCACCGCCGACGGTGAGCGGGATCGAGATCACCTGCCGCACCGCTTCGACCACTGCGATGTTGTTCGCCCTCCCGTCCGGGGTGGCGGAGACGTCGAGGAGGACGATCTCGTCGGCACCCTGGGACTCGTAGGCGGAGGCGCATTCGACGGGATCGCCCGCGTCGCGCAGACCCGGAGAACCGGACCCCCTTGACGACGCGGCCGTCGTCGATGTCGAGACAGGGAACCACCCGGTTCGCCAGCATCAGGCCACCATCCCCAGCCAGCGCTCCAGGACCGCGCTCCCCCAGGCCCCGGAGAGCTCGGGATGGAACTGACAGGCGAGAACATCACCACGCTCCAAGGCCGAGACGAACCTCCCACCGTGATCGGAGATGGCGCCGACCCACCCGGACGGGACTTCTGCGATGCGGTAGGAGTTGGCGAAGTAGGCCCACCCGTCGTCGACGAACCGGCATCCGGCGCCGGCCTCGACCAGGTTCCAACCCAGTTGGGGGACCCGAACGTCGTCGCCGAACCGGGAGACCTCGTCGCCCACCACCCCGAGCCCCCGGGCGCCGTCGCTCTCCTCGCTCGACGCGGCGAGCAGCTGCATCCCCACACACACGGCGAGGGTGGGGCGCCCTTCGCCGATACGGCCGGTCAGCGCCGAGCGCAATCCCGACCGGTCGACCTCGTCGATCGCGGCCCCGAAGGAGCCCACCCCGGGCAGGACGACCCGGTCGGCGCCGGCCACCTCGTCGGCATCGCCGGCGATACCGGGCTCTGCCCCGAGACGCCGGAAGGCGGCGAGCACCGAGGCGATGTTCGCCGTCCCCGTCGGCACCACCACCACCTTCACGTCGAGGCTCCCCTTGGTGCTGGGCACCTCGGAGCCGCCGACGGACACCGCGGCTCGCAGGGCCAGGGCGAGCGCCTTGAACGCCGCCTCGGCCTTGTGGTGATCGTTGTCGCCACGGATCAGGTCGACGTGGAGGGCCATCCGCCCCTCGATGGCGAAGCTGCGCAGGAAGTGCACGAGGTTCTCGGTGGCCACCTCCCCGATGCGATCCCGCGAGAACGGGATCGCGACCTCCGGCCAGGGTCTGCCCCGACAGGTCGACGACGACCCGGGCCAACGACTCGTCCAGAGGCGCGTAGGCGTAGCCGAACCGGGCGATGCCGGCACGGTCGCCCAGGGCCTCGTCGAGACAGCGGCCGAGCACGATGGCGCAGTCCTCGACCGTGTGGTGGTCGTCGACTTCCACATCTCCTGTTGCCCTGAGGGTCAGGTCGATGCCGGAGTGACGCGCCAGCGCGGTCAGCATGTGGTCGAGGAACCCGAGACCGGTGGCGATGTCGCCGGCACCTGTCCCGTCGAGATCGAGTGTCACCTCGATCTCGGTCTCGGCCGTCTTCCTGGTCATCTCAGCGCGACGTGACATCGAGCACCTCCTGGATCTCGTTGGCGGATTCGACGACGATCGCGGCCGATCCCAGGGAGGCGGGGTCGTCACCGGGGACACAGACACCGATGGGGACGGCACCCGCCCCCCGCGCTGCCACCAGGTCGTCACTGGTGTCACCGAACATCCAGGCGCGTTCCACGCCGAGCCGCTCCAGGGCGAGAAGCACGGGGGCGGGGTCCGGTTTCGACGGTGCGTCCTCCCTGGTCACCACGGTGGCGAAGAGCCGGGCGATGTCGAACCGCTCCAGGAACTCGCTGGCATCCTTCCGAGGGCGGGCGGTGACGATGCCGAGCGGCCACTGCGTCGACCATTTCTCGAGGTTCTCCCGGTCGGGGAGCAACAGCTCCTTCGCCTTGAGGCCCTCGACGCCGTCGCCACCCTGGTAGATCGTCTCGAAGCGGTCGCGGACCTCGTCGAGGCCGACATCGACTCCGGCGGCGGCACAGAGCCCCCTGGTGAGCTCCCAATCGTCAGAGGCGTTCCCCCGGGCCTTGGCGGCGGCGATCTGGTCGGCACCGACCGTGACCCCGAACGTCGCGGCCGTGGCGACTATCGCCGCCCGGAACGACTGGCGGACGTCGGCGAGCACGCCGTCCATGTCGAAGAGAAGCGCCTCGGGGTCGAGTGCGGTGCGCAACGTGCGCACCAGACGCTCGAAGTCGGCCTCGTCACCAGGCAGGGCGATGCGCACGCAACCCGTCAGCTCGGGTCGATCGGGGAACCAGCGAAGGGCGACCCCCAGCGCAGCGGCAGCCGAGACCAGCCAGGCGGCATCCACCCCGGTGGCGAGCACGAAGTTGCCCTGGGACTCGAGCGTGTCGACGCCCAAGATCCCCGAGAACGGCGCGCAGACGCCCTCGCTCCTCGCGGACCCTGTCGGCGAAGGCAGCGGCGCCGGCGCTGTCCCGCTCCAGTGCCCCCGCCGCCAGTGAGGCGGAGAGAGCGGAGAGCGAGTATGGCGACCCGAACCCGCGCAACTCGGCGACCACGTCCTCGGGGCCCAGCAGATACCCGACCCGGAGCCCGGCGAGCCCGAAGGCCTTGGAGAGGGTGCGCACGACCACGACGTTGCCCAGTTCCAGAGCGTCGGCGGTGAGGTCTTCGTCGGCGAAGTCGGCGTATGCGGCGTCGAGGACCACGAAGGGGAGGTCGGTGGCGAGCGCCTTCAGGTCGGCGGCCGTGATCACCGCACCGGTCGGGTTGTTGGGTGAGACGATCACCGCCATCGCCGCACCGGATGCGACGAGCTCACCGACAGGAACGTCACCCTCCCACCACTCGTACTCGACCAGCCCGGCACCGACCTGCTCGGCATAACGTCGGATCATCTCGAAGCTCGGTGTCGTCGCCGCCACCGTCCCCTCGACCCGGAGGAAGCAACGGAGGAGGGCGTCGTCGCCACCGGCGGTGACCAGCACCCGGGTGGTGGGCACCCCATGGCGCGCCGCCACCAGCTCGGCGAGCCGGGTGCGTGTCCGGATAGCGGGAGGTCAGAGCGGCCACCGTGGCGGCGTCGAAGTCGATCGAGTCGACCAGCGGCCGTCCCTCGTTCTTGGAGAGGTCGAGGTCGATAGGCGCCGAGAACGACGGGGGGAGGTAGCCGCTCACGGGACGATCTGCTCGAGACGGGAAACCACGATGTCGGTGGCGCCCCTCGTCTTCAACAAGGGGATCAGCGTGGGCAGCTCCGAGCGGGGCACGGCCGCCTTGACGGCCAGGCCCTCCGAGCCGTGGAGGGTGGCGATGGTGGGCTCGCGCATGCTGGGCAGGATCTCGATGACCGCCTCGACGTCGTCCGGGGAGACGTTGAGCTCCACCATCGCCCGTCCCCTGGCCTCGAGCACCGAGCGCAGGCTGAGCACGAAGCCGTCGACAGCCACCTTCTTGGCCGGGGAGTCCATGAGGTTGCGACTGGCGTAGAGCCGTGTCGAGGAGGTCATCAGCTCGTCGATCACCACCAGCCCGTTGGCGGCAAGCGTCTCCCCGGTGGCGGCGATGTCGACGATGACATCGGCGTCCTCGGGGGGGAACACCTCGGTGGCGCCATAGGAGCGCACCTGGGTGGCATCGAGCCCGTTGTCAGAGATCCATCTGGCGGCGAGACGCTCCAGCTCGCTGGCGACCACGAGATGACGGTCGGGAAGCCTCCCGTCGACGAGGAGGGACTGGGGGGCGGCCACCACGACCCTGACCGGGTCGAGACCCGTGTCGAGCAGCTCGATCAGGTCGGCCGACTTCTCGGCGACCCAGTCGGCGCCGGCGAATCCGATGTCTCTGGTGCCGGCGGCGAGCATCTCGACGATGTTCTGCGGTTTGAGCAGCTTGACCTCGTAACCCTCGACGGATGACACCGGTCGGTAGCCGCGCAGACCCGAGCGGAGACGGATGCCGGCGTCGGCCAGCAGCGACGTCACCCCGGCCTCGATGCGGCCCTTGGGTATGGCGAGGTGGATGAGAGTTGACTCGGTGATGGGATCGGGCATGGTTCGACCTTTCTGCTTCGCTGGAGGCCGGCCCGTGAAAGAGAAACGCCGACCTCTCGGTCGGCGTCTGTGCGGTGGTTTCGCTCCTCAGCTACACACGATCAGCCGACCCTCGAGGGGTGGTGATGGTGATGGCCGTGGGCGAACGTCTGTTGCATGTGCCCGGCAAAGCTACAAGCCGAGCGGCGGTGTGGCAAGTGCGGCCCCGTTTTGGCGTCAGGCCGCCGGCCCTCTACCTTGGCCGAGCTCATGAGGACGTCCCTCCAGATGTGTTGCACCTGTCCGTGCTCTCGGGTGGTCCACCCGGGTGCCGATGCAGCACGTCACCGGCACTCCTGACGACGTCACCACCTCCGAGAGCATCGCGACCACCGGTCGTCCGACTTCGTCATCGCCTTTCCACGAATTCGAGCACGAGGAGTGCCATGTCCGACAACAACGAATCCCATCCCGACGTCCTGGTCACCACCGAGTGGCTGGCTTCCAACCTCGACTCCCCCGGTCTCCGGATCATCGAGGTCGACGAGGACACCGACGCCTATCAGCGAGACCACATCCCGGGGGCGATCGCCTGGGACTGGTCCAAGGACCTCCACCACCCGGTACGACGCGACTACCTCGACCGGGCCGGGCTGGAGGAGCTGCTCTCCCGGTCCGGTGTGGGCGACGACACCACCGTGATCCTCTACGGGGGGAACAACAACTGGTTCGCCGCCTATGCCTACTGGCTGCTGAAGCTGCGGGGCTTCGACAACGTGAAGCTGCTCGACGGCGGCCGTCTCAAGTGGAACATCGAGGGACGGGCGAAGACCGA
Source organism: uncultured bacterium (assembly GCA_963751005.1). Classification (GTDB taxonomy): domain Bacteria; phylum Actinomycetota; class Acidimicrobiia; order Spongiisociales; family ZC4RG35; genus JANQRA01. The sequence goes on along the minus strand of CAVVSY010000004.1, from coordinate 1,017,779 downwards.
TGAGACACCACAGATCGAGCCGACCACGATCTCACTGAGCGGTCAGGAACGACCCCAGCTTCGGCTGTTCCGGGACGACATCCTGGCCAGGATCGAGGGTGGCGCGACCACCTTCGTCGACGTCAGGTCGCCCGAGGAGTTCTCAGGAGCGAAGCTCGCTCCCGATCATCTACCCCAGGAGCAGCCCTATGTGGCCGGTCACGTCCCCGGGGCGGTGAACGTGCCCTGGGCCCGAGCCGCCAACGAGGACGGCTCGTTCCGGAGCGTGCCCGAACTGGAGGAGATCTACGGGACCGCCGGCGTCGGAGCCGACGACGAGATCGTGGCGTATTGCCGGATCGGTGAGCGCTCGTCGCACACCTGGTTCGTGCTCCACGAGCTGTTGGGACGACGCAACGTCTCCAACTACGACGGGTCCTGGACCGAGTACGGGTCGCTCGTCGGGGTGCCCGTGGAGCGGTGACCCGGTCCGTCTCCCGTGATGGAGGTCAGAGGGTGGCGCCGAGATAGTTGGCGAGACGGAGCAGGTCGGCGAAGACACCGCCTGCGGTGACCGCCGGGCCGGCACCCGGGCCCTGGACCACCAGGGGGTTCTCCGAGTAGCGGTCGGTCTGGAAGGTCACGATGTTGTCGGTGAGCCGGATCCGGGCGAACGGGTGGTCGGTGTCGTAGGAGCGCAGGGCCACGTGGGTTCCCGACTCCGGGTCGATGACCCCGACGAACCGGAGCACCTGGCCCCGGGCCCGGGCCCGCTCCACCACCTGGAGCATCTCGTCGTCGTGTTCGCCCAGACTGCGTCAGGAAGTCCTCGACCGAGCCCTCTTCCAGACCGGGCGGGATCAACCCCTCGATCTCCATGCCGTCGAGACTCGCCTCCATGCCCATCTCCCGGGCGAGGATGACCACCTTGCGGGCGACATCCATCCCGGACAGGTCCTCACGGGGGTCCGGCTCGGTGTAACCCTTGTCGCGGGCGGCGCGGACGATGTCCGAGAACGGCACCGACCCGTCGAAGCTGTTGAACAGGTAAGAGAGAGTCCCCGAGAACACCCCCTCGATCCTCCGCACGACGTCGCCGGTCTGGACCAGGTCGCGCAACGTCTGGATCACGGGGAGCGCGGCGCCCACCGTCGTCTCGTAGAAGTAGTGGGCGTCGGCCCGCCGTGCGTTTTGCTGCAAGGAGCGGTAGTACTCGAGGTCGCCGCTGTTCGCCTTCTTGTTGGGTGTGATCACGTGGATGCCCGAGGCCAGCCAGTCGCCGTAGCGGGAGGCGATCTCGGCGCTCGCCGTGCAGTCGATGATCGCGGCGTGGGGCACCGACTCGGTGTGGACATAGCTCGCCAGCATGTCGAGGTCGGTGGAGAGGGTGTCGGCCCCCCCATCGCCGAGCCGCCGCCGCCAATCGTCGAGATCGATCCGATGCTCGTCGAGCACCATCGTCCTGCTGCCGGCGATGGCACGCACCCGCAGGTCGACACCGAACTCGTCGCGCAGCCAATCGAGTCTCCCGGCCATCTGGTCGAGGAGCGTGCCCCCGACGTGGCCGTGGCCGATCACACCGATGGACAGGGTCTGCTGGGAGAGATAGAAGCCGGCGTGGGCGGCGCGCAGGGCCCGCGTGGCGTCGGCTCCGTCGATCACGACAGAGATGTTTCGCTCCGACGAGCCCTGGGCGATGGCTTTGACGTTGACACCGGCGCGGACGAGCGAGCCGAAGAGCCTGGCGGCGACGCCAGGGGTGCCGGACATGCCGTCGCCCACCGCGGCGAGGATGGTGCAGCCGCCGGACACCTCCAGCTCCTGGAGGAGGTCCTGCTGTCGCTCGGCGGCGAAGGCGCGCTCCACCGCGATGCGGGCACGTCCCGCCTGGTCCTCGGGAACGGCGAAGCAGATGGAGTGCTCGGAGCTTCCCTGGGAGATCATCACGACCGAGACCCCGGCCTCCCGCAACGACCCGAACAATCGCTCGGAGATGCCGGGCACGCCCGATCATCGCGGTGCCCTCCAGATTGACCAGTGCCATGCCTCCGATCGAGGCGAACCCCTTGACGGGGACGTCGGTCGAGGTCTCCGGGGAGATCCGGGAGCCGGGAGACGCCAGATTGAAGGTGTTGCGGATGGTGACGGGGATCCCGTCACGGATCGCCGGGGTCATCGTCGCCGGATGGATCACCTTGGCCCCGAAGTAGGCCAGCTCCATCGCCTCGTCGTAGGAGAGACTCTCCAGCACCTCCGCCTGCGGCACCAGCCGGGGGTCGGCGCTCATCACCCCGTCGACATCGGTCCAGATCACGACCTCCTCGGCGGCGAGCAGGGAGGCGAATATCGCGGCCGAGTAGTCGCTGCCATTCCGGCCCAGGGTGGTGGCCGCCCCGTCGGGGCCCGAGGCGATGAATCCGGTGATGACCACGATCCCACGCTCGTTGGCTCCCAGCCAGCGATCGAGATTGGCGGCGCTCGCCTGCCAGTCGACGGCTGCAGCCGGCTCGGAGGGTGTGACGACCAGCACCTCGCGTGCATCCATCCACACGGCGTCGGCACCCTGTTGCTGCAGATAGGTGGCGAGCAGGCGGGCCGACCACACCTCGCCGAAACCGGCCACCGCACCGATGGCATTGTCCAAAGCAGTTCCCATGACCCTGGTGGCACGCAGGACGTCGGCGATGTCACCGAACTCCTTGTCGAGACGGGCCAAGAGCTCGGTGGCCGCCTCGGGCCCGAGCAGGTCTTCGGCGAGGCTCACCTGTCGGGTCTTGAGGTCCTCGGTCAGCTCGTCGAACGACGTCTCACGTCGCCCGGCCCGACCCACCAGCTCGATGAGGCCGTCGGTGGTCCCGGCAGCCGCCGAGACCACGACTGCCTGCCGGGGTCGCCCGGTTGCGGTGATGATCGAGGCGACGGTGCGATAGGCAGCCGCATCGGCGAGGCTGGTGCCCCCGAACTTGTGTGTGATCCATCGATCGGACATGACCCTCGACCAGCTGATGAACGGGAGAAGTTAGTGGCCGAGGCCGAATACCCCACCATCGTGGGCGGGGCTGGGTGGTCAGAGACGACCGCTGGCGAGCAGGGGCATCAGTTCGTCGGTGTCGATCGTGAAGATCGGCTCCGCTTGCTTGAGCGCCCGGGTCGTCGTGGTCCTGCGGTAGCGCGAAATGAGCTTCGACACGTCGTCTCCTCTTGACTGCCGTGAACCGAGTTGCAATCTGCAACTTACTCCTCTCGCAAGTGCGTTGCAACTCGAAACTCACTATCCTGGCGACGATGCCCAGAACCTCCCTCGCCCATCTCCAGTGCTCGGTCGCCAACACCGTCGAGGTGGTGAGCGACTCCTGGACCGTCCTCGTGCTCCGCGATGCCTTCCAGGGCGTGCGTCGCTTCGACCAGTTCGTCAACAGCCTCGGCATCGCCCGTAACACCCTGACCGACCGGCTCGAGCGTCTCGTCGCCGCCGGGATCATGAGGGCCGAGCCCTATCAGGACAACCCCGTCAGATACGAATATCGCCTCACCGATCGGGGCAAGGACCTCTTCGACGTGCTGATGACCTTGTGGTCATATGGCGAGCGGTGGAACCCGCCTCAGAACCCGGGGAGACAGCGCGCCATCCACGTCACCTGTGGGAATCCCGCCGATGCGGTGACCCACTGTGGCCACTGTGGGGAGCGGATCAGCCGGCGCGACATCCGGATCGAGCCTCCCAACCCCGCCCTCGCCCCGCTGGTGACGGCGGCTCGCAGCTGAGCCCGATGACTCGGTCAGGCGCCCGCCGTCACCTGGTCGGCCCGGGCACTGTCGCCGACCGGGAATCGCTCGATGATCAGTGAGATGGCCTCGGCCATCGACAGACGCCGGCCTTCCATGAGATGTCGGTCGTAATCCGGCCCGAGCGCGGTCGTGGCCCCGACGACCGCCTGTTCGATGAGTGGCTGCAGCCAGGGCACGAGATGATCCCCGGAAGCCTCCCGAGCCACCTCGGCGGCGCCGATCAAAACCGCAGCCAGCTCATGGTCGCCGCGGACCGACGCGTGGAGCGACATGACACCGAGACAGTCGCAGAGACCACGGGCGTCACGTAGCTCCCGGCGCACGAGGATGCTCTCGATGAGACGCTCGACCGACTGGTCGAGGTCTCCCATCATGAACGACATCACTCCGAGGGAGAGCTGGGTGTGGCCGACGCCCCAGGCGAGGTTGTGGCTCTTCGAGTAGTCGAGACAGTGGTGGAGCAACGTTGCTGCGGTCCCGAAGTCTCCGCGGCTGCAGCGCGATATGGGCGAGACCGTATGTGCACCAAGCATCCGCCAACCACTCCAGGCCGAACTGACGGCAGAGCACGATCGCCTCGTTGAACTGCTCCTCGGCCTCGTCGAGGAGGTTGCGGTTGTAGGTGGTCATCCCTCGCATGGAGAGCGCCCGTCCCAGCCAGTTGTCGTCGCCCAGGTCGCGGAACATCTGCGTGGCCGTGGCGAGCGCCCACTCCGACTCGTCGGGCTCCCCCGCCAGCATCTCCAGCCAGCCCATGGCGGTATGTGCCCGGCCCCGGGCGTCGGTCGTCCCGTCCGCCGTGGTCATGGCCACCAGGGCCCGAGTCCAGCGAAGCCCCTCCGCCACGAAACCCCTCGTGTCCCAGAACAAGGGCAGCATCCCGCAGATCATGAGGGCATCGTCGGTGCCCATCCGGTTGCGCACGCTCCAGGCGAGCGCCTCCCTCACGTTGAAACGGTCGCGCTCCACCTCGTCGAGGAAGGTCGAGAACGCCGGGGTCGGGAGGACCGCCGTCACTTTCTCCGCAACGGTTCTCATCCAGGCGAGATGGCGGAGCCGCACCGCCACCTCCTCATCCCGGGCGGCGAGCTCGTCGACACCGAACTCACGGAGCGTCTCGAGGAGGCGATAGCGTGGCCGACCTTCGGTGTCGATGGTGAAGACCACGAGGGACTTGGCCACCAGCTCCTCCATCGCCGCCAGCACCTCGGACTCGCCGAACTGGTCGTCGGCGCACACGGCGACAGCAGCGGGGAGCGTCCAGCCCCCGGAGAAGACGGCGAGACGCCGGAACACGACCTGCTCATCCTCGTCGAGCAGGTCATAGCTCCACTGGATGGCGCCGCGGAGCGTGCGGTGCCGCTCCGGGGAGTCGGCCGAGCCTCGGTCCAGGATCCCGAGACTGACGTCGAGACGCTCCTGCAGCTCCTCGACCGAGAACACTCGGAGACGGGCGGCGGCGAGCTCGATGGCGAGGGGGAGACCGTCGAGACGCCGGGTCACCTCCGCCACGACCGGTCTGGTCACCTCGTTCAACTCGAAGAGCGGTCGGGCCGCCTGAGCGCGCTCCACGAATAGGGCCACGGCGGCCGTCTCGTCCACCTCGTCGTCGGACGCACCAGGTGACGGCACCGCCAACGGCGCCACCGGGTACTCGTGCTCCCACCCGATTCGCAACGGGGAGCGGCTGGTCACGAGGAACTTGAAGTTGCGCAATGCCATCAGGAGCTCGACGACCTGAGATGACACCATGGGGAGCAGCTGCTCGAGATTGTCGAGCACGAGGAGCATTCGGTCGTCTCCCACCACGGTCTCCAAGGCGGAGACGATCGTCCGGTCGGCCGCCTCGCGCACTCCCAGGGCACGACCGACCACGGGCAGGAACCGCTCGGCGTCACGGACGGCCGAGAGATCGACGAAGACGATGCCGTCGGGAAAAGCGCCCTCCACCGCACGGGCGACGTCGATGGCGAGCCTGGTCTTGCCGGTGCCCCCGGTGCCGGTGAGGGTGACCAGCCGTACCGAATCTCGCATGAGCATCTCGGTGGCGCCGCGGACGTCCGTCTCGCGCCCGATCAGCTGCTTTGGAGTCGCCGGCACACTCGACGGGGTTCGTGGCTTCGCTCGCGGGGCGGTGAGGACCAGATCGAGATCGGGCATGTCGAGACGGAGGAGACGCTCACTGCGGCCTATCCCCTTCAGCTCGTACTGGCCGAGATCTGTGATCCGCCAGCCTTTGTCGTCGGCGTGATCAGCGATGAGCCCCGAAGTGTTGGTCGACACGATGACCTGACCGCCATTGGCGGCGGCTCCGATGCGGGCGGCGATGTGGACATCGATGCCGACATAACCCTCCATGGTGCGGGTGGCGGTGCCGGTATGGACTCCGATGCGGCATCGGGGTGACTCTCCTCCGGGCCATTCGGCATCGAGCCATCTGGCGTTGGATCTGGTAGGCCGCCTCCACCGCCGCCACGGGGCTGGAGAACACCGAGAAGAACCCATCGCCCTCGATCGTGACCACGTGCCCGCCATGGGCCGCCACCGCCGAGTTGACGATGTGGTGATAGACACCGAGCAGGGGCTGGTAGCCGTCGCCCAGACGCTGCAGCATGGGCGTGGACCCCTCGAGATCGGCGAACATGAAGGTGAGGGTCGAGGACTCGGGGCCGACACTCGACTCCCGTCGATGGAACCGCTCGGTGATGACCACGGCGAGGTCGTCCGAGCAGCAAGTCGGTCAGTTCTTCGAGAGTCGCGAAAGGGCGAAACGCCGACGATCCCGTCGCCTGCGTCGCATCCAGCATCGCCTGCAGGGCAGGGTCACGACCCGGTGCGGGCTCCTTGACGTAGATCAGACGCGGCTTCTCCCCGGACAGGGCCAGCTCGTCGGCGATCCCCGAAACCGGCTCGCCCGGGGGGATCCACCCGTAGGACTCCCAGTAGATCCCGACGAAGACATCGGACTGCTCCAGGTACGACCGATATGATCTCCGCGGGTGGGTGGGGACGGGCACCGGTCTCGAACATGACCGGGGTGAGACGCAGGGTGCGGATCGCCTCTCTCGCCGCCTCGCGCTCGGGAGCGAGCTCGTCCAACGCGGACGAGACATAAACACGCAGCCGTTGATCCGGGACGGTGATCACCGGCGACATGAGTTCGGGACCCTCGACATTCTCGACTACCGCCATTGCCCTGGTGCGAACCCGGCCTCCCGCCGGTTCTGGGAGAATAGCCGGGCACCGGGGATACGACCCGGTCGCGAACAGCCTGATGAGGAGCAAACGTGGTCTATGTCGCCTTGCTCCGCGGCGTCAACGTCGGCGGGAAGAACAAGGTAGAGATGGCGAGACTCAGGGAGGTCTTCGTCGCCGCCGGTTTCGGAGATGTGCGCACCTTCATCAATTCCGGCAACGTGGTTTTCACGGCCGATGCACGCGGGACCGAGGTCCTCGCCGCCGAGATCGAGAAGGCCATCGAATCGGAGTTCGGGTTCGAAGTGAAGGTTCTCGTCAAGGATGCCGACGAGATGGCGGCGATCACGGCGGCCATTCCCGAGAACTGGGTCGACGACAAGACGATGAGGACGTACGTGATGTTCCTCTGGACCGGGCTCGACGCCCCTTCCATCGTCGACGACCTGCCGCTCAAGGACGGCATCGATAACGTGATCCACGTCGCCGGCGCCATCGTCTGGCAGGTCGAGCGCAGACATGTCACCAAGAGCGGCATGAACCGGATGGCCTCCGGCCCGATCTACAAGTCGATGACCGTGCGCAACGCCAACACCGTGCGCAAGCTGACGACGATGGTCGCGGAGCTGATCGAATAGCCCGGCCCGGGCCCGGAGAATGATCGCGGCCATCGTCACGGTTACCGTTGTCCCATGACTGCTCTCGCCGTGCTCACCTCGGGTGGGGACGCTCCCGGCATGAACGCCGCCATACGGGCGGTGACCAAGGTGGCGGCGTCTCATGGCGTCCCCACGTGGGGCGTCGAGAAGGGTTATGACGGCCTCATCGACGGTGCGTTTCGCCCCCTCATCCGACGCAACAAGGCCGGGGATCCCGCCCCGTTGCACGAGGTGGAGAGCGAAGGTGGCCAGGGCGGCACCATCCTCGGTTCGAGCCGCAGCAGACGGTTCTACGACCGGGAGTCACGTGTAGCCGCCGCACAACAACTCGCCGAGTACTCGATCACCGGTCTGGTCGTGATCGGTGGCAACGGGTCGATGGCCGGCATCCACGCTCTCGTCGACGAGACCGATGTCCCGGTGGTCGGGATCCCGGCTTCGATCGACAACGACATCGGTCTCACCCGGGAGGCCCTCGGGGTGGACAGTGCGCTCAACACGATCGTCGCCGCCTGTGACAACATCTCCGACACGGCGAGGTCTCACCACCGCGCCTTCATCGTCGAGGTCATGGGTCGTCAGTCGGGGTACCTGGCGATGGCGGCAGCGGTCGCCACGGCCGCCGATGCGGTGCTGATGCCCGAGCGTCCCCACACCCGGGACGACGTGATCGACTCGGTGGTGAATTGCATCCGGACGAGCTTCGGGGCGGCCCGGGACAAGACCCGAGTCCTCATCATCAAGGCCGAGGGGGTGCCGGTGCCCACCCACGAGATCGTGGAGGAGGCCACCAGGCGGCTCGGCGGGGACGAGCTCGACTTCGACATCAGGGGCACGGTGCTCGGGCACGTCGTCCGGGGGGGTGACGCCTCTTTCCGCGATCGGCTCCTCGCCGGACGTTTCGGCCGGGTGGCCGTGGAGGCGGCCCTCGATGGCGAGCAGCGACGTGATGACCGGCTGGAACATCGGAGTCGACATCGGCAAGCCGACGACCGACGATTGGATCAGGTTGTTCGACATCGAAGATGTGCTCGCCGAGACGGAGTCTCTCCTCGACGGGACCTCCCCGGTCTCCGTCGACCGCATCGCGCGGATGGAGGCGATCCAGGGAGTCCTCGCCCTCTAGGCGGTTCGGGAGGGTCAGGGCGACGGGGGGTTACGGAACACCTCCGGCGGAACCGGGTCCTGAGCCCTGCGCCGGGCCGCCAGCCCCGACAGATACTGGTTGGGGAACGGGTGGCCGGTGTACCCGAGATCGAGGGCGGCGTTCAGGGTCCAGTAGGGGTCGACCAGGTGGGGCCGGGCCAGCACGACCAGGTCGGCCCGCCCCGCGACGAGGATGTTGTGGACGTCGTCGATCGAGGAGACGGCACCCACCGTCATCGTCGGGATCCCCGCCTCGTGCCGGATTCGGTCGCTGAACGGCGTCTGGTACAGCCGGCCGTAGTCGGGGCGGGCATGGATCGTGGTCTGCCCGGTGGACACGTCGACGAGGTCACACCCCAGGTCGCGGAGAAGTCGCGGCGAATTCGACGGCGTCGTCCCCGTCGAAGCCGCCCTGCCACCCAGTCGGTGGCCGAGATCCTCACCGAGATCGGGAGACCATCGGGCCAAACCTGCACGCACCGCGGCGAAGACCTCCAGGGGGTAGCGCATCCGGTTCTCGCAGACTCCCCCCGTACCCGTCGGATCGTTGATTGGTGAGTGGGCTGAGAAAGCTCGACAGCAGAGTACCCGTGGGCGAAATGGAGCTCGAGCCAGTCGAAGCCGGCGCCCTCGCTCCCCGCTGCGCGGCGGTCACATGCTGGTCGAGGACCAGATCGCAGTGTCGGCCCGGTCGCCTCACGTGGCGTCTGGCTGTCCGGGCGGTACTTGATGGGGGATGCGGAGATGATCGGCCCACTCCGCCGACTCGCAGGGGGACGTTGTCCCCCTCCCACATCAGCCTGGTCGCCCCTTTCCGCCCGGAATGGCCGATCTGGAGCCCGATCTTGCGCCGGTGGTCGCTCGTGGACGAAGTCGACGATGCGGCCCCATGCCTCGCATCTGCTCCTCGACCAGATGCCGGCATCACCCGGGGAGATCCTGCCCTCCGGAGACACACAGGTCATCTCGGTCATGACCAGGCCCGCACCACCTACCGCCCGGCTGCCCAGATGGACGAGATGCCACTCGCCCGGCATGCCGTCGACCGCCGAATACTGGTCCATCGGCGACACGACCACCCGTTGGGCAAGGTCAGATCACGAACTCGATAGGGGTGGAACATCGGCGGGACGTCTGCTGGGGCGACCGTCGCCGGCGCCGTGCGTCCGAGCCGGCGTACCAGTCGTCAACGGTTTCCATGTACGCGGGGTCACGGACCCGGAGGTTGTCGTAGGTGACACGCTGGCTGCGGGTGAGCATGCTGAAGACGAACTGCTCCGGCTCCATGCCGCGATATCGGTCGGCGCCCTCGAACCACTCGAGACTGGCCCGGGCCGCCCGCTGCAGGCTGCCGACCTCGGGGCGCCGCTCGCTCCTCGTACCTCGACAGCGCCTCGAGGGACGGCCGGCCGGAGACGATCTCCTCGGCCAGTGTGATGGCGTCCTCCATCGCCAGCTTGGTCCCCGACCCGACCGAGAAATGAGCCGTGTGAGCGGCGTCGCCCATGATCACGACGTTGCCGTCGTGCCACCGGTCACAGCGTATCGTGGGGAAACCGCAGCCATCTCGAGTTGTTCCCGATCAGTGGGTGCACCGTCGAGATGCTCGGCGAAGATCTCGCTGCACTTCGCGAGAGCGTGCTGGTCGTCGGCTCCCGGGTGGGAGGTCACGACCTTCGTTGACGTCGAGACCGAGCGCGATGCCACGTGCGCCGGTGCCATCTCGACGATGAACGTGCTCCCCTCCGTCGGAATACGGGTAGACGTGGGCCCACACCATCCCGTGGGGGGTGTCGACGAAGATGAAGTTGAACTCGGCGAAGACCCGTGGGTCCCGAACCAGATGTAGGGGTTGGCGCCTGAGGTCGACCCGGGGCCGAGAGCAGGCCCCAGGGCGCGGCGGACCGATCGAGTTGGCGCCATCCGCCCCGACCATCAGGTCGGCATCCCCGACCTCTCCCGGCGAGACGCCGACCTCGGAGTGGTGACGAGCTTGCCACCAAGTCGCGGGCCCTCGAGGCCAGGATCCCGAGGAGCACGCCGTCGGCTGGCGGCGGCGAAACCGTGGCCACCGGAGACGATCTCACGACCGAGAAGTGAGCGACCGCGATCTCGCCCCAGTGACGGAAGCCGGCGCTGAGCCGGCGTAGGACGGCTCGTCGGCCTCGTGGAAATTGGTCGAGGGTCTCGTCGGAGAACACGACACCGAACCCATAGGCGTCATCGGGGCCGTTTCGCTCGTGGACCGTCACCGATATGGCGGGGTCGGCCTTCTTGAGGAGGATGGCGAGATACAGCCCTGCCGGGCCCGCCACCCACCGTGACCACCTTCATGCCGCTCACCGGCACCGAGGACATGACATCGTGCTCAAGCTATCGGTCTGTCCCGGGCGATGCCCACAATGACCGGAGGGCGGCATCTCGGTGCGCATACTGCGCGGATGTCACTGCCGACACGGGTGATCCAGGCGGTTCGGCCGCAGGCGTCATCTGGCGTGATGGCCGGTGCGGCCGTGGTCGCCGCCACCTTCGCCGCCACCCCTTTTCTCCTTCCCGAGTCTCGGAGCGTCTATCGATCGACATCGGGACCACCGGTCTGCTCAGCACCGCCCAGGTGGGCAGTTTCGCCCTGGCCTCCTTCTTCGCCGGGCGTCTGTTCCGACCACGCCGCCGCCTCCACTACGGGGCCCTCGGCATCGTGGCCGTCGCCACCGCGGCGTCCGCCTTCACCACGGCCTTCCCGTCTGCTTCTCGCCACCCGCGTGCTCGCCGGTCTGGGCATGGGGACGATCACCTGGATCGCCTGGGCCGATGCGACCCGGTTCCCCCGTGGCCTGGGCGATGTCGCGGCCGTTGCCCCGGTCACCGCCGCCGTGGCCTCGCCGATCTTCGGCTGGATCACGGAGATCGGCGGCTACCCCTGGGTGTACGGGTCTCTGTCGGCGGCCGCGGTCCTCGCCACTCTGCTCTCGGTCGATTTCGGTGACCTGCCCCGCATCGGTCGTCGCGTCAGCGGTTCGCGCAGCAATCGGGTGCTCCTCGCCGCCCTCCTGGTCCTCTCGGTGGGGGGCTCGGCGGTCTTCATCTTCAGTGGGGCAGCCGCCCAGAGCGTTCACGGCCTCTCCCCCGTCACCGTGTCGTGGGCCCTGAGCCTGAATGCGATCACCGGAGTGGTCGCCACGAGGAGGATGGCCCGGCCTGGCTGGGCATGGCTCTGGCTGATCGGCACCGCCATCGGCTGCCCTCCTCGTCGGGACCGTGCCGTCACCGGTGATGTTCTTCGTCGCCATGGCCCTGTGGGGGTTCGCCTTCTGGATGGCGGTCCCCGCCGTGCTGCGACTGCTCGCCGAGCGATCGCTGAACCCCAGCGAGAGGATGGGAGACGCCCAGGCGGCCATGGCGGCAGGACGAGTGGTCGGTCCGATACTCGGAGGGCTGGCCCTTGCCGCCGGCCAGTTCACCCGGCTGTCCGTGGTCGGGGCATCGATCATCGCCGTGGCTGCGGTCGTCGTCGCCGTGGTGGAGATGCATCGGAGGCGACACCCAGTCGACCCGGCCTAGCCGTTGGTCGGCGGGTCGAGGACCCGGTCGAGGAAGCCGACCACCTGCCGCTCGTAACCCTCGGGGTCGGCGGTCAGGGCCCCGATGTGGCCCGCCCCCGGCGCCACCCAGATCCGGGCGTGGTCCGAGGAGCCGGCGATGTGCTCGGCGGCGTGCCCCTCGTCCGGCACCTCACCGGCCACGACGAGAAGGACCGGTCTCGGCGCCGCCGCGCTCACGCTCTCCACGAGCGGCGACGGCGGTGATGCCGGCGTGAGGAGGTCGGTGACGGCGTATTGCGCCGTCTCCAGCCACTCCTGAACCGCGCCACGCCAGCCGTAGACCTCGCTCAGCCATTGCTTGTCGTCGGCGATACGTGCGGTGGCGCCCTCGGCGACGACTGCAGCGATCCGGGTGTCCGCTCCGATCGCCCCCAGTGCCTCCTCCGCCCCCATCGACAGACCGAGCACCGCGATCCGCCCCGCGTCGACCTCGGGTTGGGTGAGGAGGAAGTCGACGCTGTTGGCGATGTCGCTCTCACCGAACCATCCGAAGTCCATGGCGCTGCCGGTGCTCGCCCCGTGGCCACTGGCATCGGTGAGGAGCAGCCCGTACCCGTGTTCTGCGAGCAATGCGGCGTGACTGAGCACCGATCCCGCATTCGAGCCCGAGCCGTGCCGGATGATCACCACGGCCCCGGCCCGCGGCGGCAGGTACCAGGCTGCCAGTACCCCACCCGAATCACCCGGGTAGGTGACTTCGATGGCATCGAGCCCGAAGTCTTGGGGGCTCGTTTCTCGGGGAATCGGCGGCACGGTCGTGGCCACCACCGCGGGGGTCAGCGTCGACGTGACCGCGAGGACGAGGAAGGACAGTCCCAGCCACGACGCCACGGCCGGCAGCGGGCGCAGATCCTGAGGTCACCGCCCTCGCCGCCGACGAACGCCAGGCCCAGGCCGATGACGGCGAGGGCTGCACCCAGGACTCCCCTCCAACCCCAGGCACCCGAGGCGACCGGTCGGATTCCGATCCCGACCCCGGCGGCCAACAACAGCGACCCCAGGGCGACGAGCCCCCAGCCTCTGGGACGGGTCACCTCATGCCCCGGCGCCGGGCTTGCTCTCCAGATACCCCCGGGCGCTGGCGGAGAGTGCCAACCCGATGATGGCGACTGCGGCCGCGATCAGCAACGGGTGCATGACGGGGTGGAACGGCACCAGGAAGAGCTCGATGATCTCGAAGACGAGCAGCACTCCTCCGATGGCGATCGCACCCAGCCACGGCCAGCGATATCCGAGACGCTCCTCCACCCGGTGCGCCCACGCCCAGTCCCAACGCACGATGAGGCCGAAGACTGTCAGCAGTGAAGCCGCCGCCAGCGACAGCAGGAACACACCCGGCAACATGTAGTCGTCGATCGGTGTGTCCTCCAGGTAGCTGGTCGTCATCCCCAGGGGCTCGGTCGGGTCGAGGACCATGGCAACCCCACCCTGGATCGAACCGATGGCGAGGAACAGCAATAGGACCGCCAGGGTGATCACCGAGGCGGGCCGACGGGTCAGGGCCGAGCCTGCGTCGGGGCGGGCTGTCGAGATCGTGGACATAGTGATCTCCTTTCTCCGCCAGCTTCCTCGAGCGCCGGGAACCGCACCAGGGTCGAAATCCCCCGATCCTGGGGACGTTGCAGGTCGCTACGACCGGTCGATTCGGGACCAATGGCCCTGGCGGGGGCGTGACGCCGCCCTGTCCAATCGAATCACAGCGGACGAGGAGTAGTCGATGACCACCTTCCAGTTGGAGATACCGCCCGAGACGAGACGGAAGGGCCGGCAGGCGGGCTACGTCATCGCCATCGTCGTCAATCTCGTGATGTTGGTGGTCGCCCAGAACATCCTGGAATGGGGCTGGGCGCCGTTTCTGACCTCGGACTTCGCGTCCATCCTCCCCTGGGTCAGCTTCTCGCTGATCGCCTCGATGGCGATGAATGCCATCTACCTGCTCGACGATCGCCCTGACGTCAAGTCCCTGGGGCAGATGACGCTCAATCTCATCAGCCTGATCGTCACTTACCGGATCTGGCAGGTGTTCCCGTTCGACTTCTCGGCCTACGACTTCAACTGGGATCTGCTCACCCATGTGATCCTGATCCTGGCCTTCGTGGGCTCCGGGGTCGGGCTGGCGGCCGAGACGCTGAAGCTGGCCAACCGACACCTCAAGACAAGGAATCTCGACAAAGGAGGAAGCGGATGACAACCGCTCCTGAATCGGTCCGGGACGAAGAGACATCCCGGACCGAGCAACCCAGACGGCTCTACCGGAGCACCAACGATCGAGTCATCGCGGGAATCTGCGGTGGGCTCGGCGAGTACTTCGCGGTCGACCCGGTCTGGTTCCGCATCGGTTTCGTCGTCCTGACTGTGGGCGGTGGTGCGGGCATCCTGGCCTATCTGATCATGTGGCTCTTCGTGCAGCCGCAGCCGGATGGCCATGTCCCGACAGCGCCGGCAGAACGAGGGACGGTGTCCGGGGCGGCCATCCTCGGTGTGATGCTCATGATCGCGGGATCGATCGCGCTCGTGAACACCGTCGCCCCGTGGATGGGTCAGTACGTCTGGCCAGTCGTGCTCGTGATGGGAGGACTGGCTCTGGTCATAGGAGGTCTGAATCATGACAATCGTTGATAAGCCCCCGGAGGTGCAGACACCTCCGGCCACGCCCGCGACACGCCCCCGCAGCCCCATGCCCCAATTGGTGACAGGTGGGGTGCTGGTCCTGATCGGCGGGCTCTGGCTGCTCGAGCGGACGGGAGCGGTGGACCTCAACGTCACCGCCGTGCTCGCGTTGGGCACCCTGACGGTCGGGATCGCCTTGATGTTCCTGGCCCGACAGGGCTCCCACGTCGGTCTGATCGTGTTCGGCACCATCCTCGGGTTGATCACCCTGGCCACCACCGCTGCCCCCTTCGAGGGTTTCCAGGGTGGTGTGGGCGATCGCACCGTCGTCATCACCACCGTTGACGAGATCGACAGCGACTACGACCTCGCCATGGGCAAGCTGGTCCTCGATCTCACCTCAGTCGACGACTTCGCCGTCGGGACGGCGATCACCGCCAGCGTGGGAACGGGCGAACTGGTCGTCCTGCTCCCTGAGGGCACGCCGCTCGCGGTCGATGCCCGGGTGGGCGCCGGACAGGTCGAGGTCCTCGGTCAGGTCATCGACGGAGTCGGCATCGACCGGACCTACCAATCACCTGACTTCGACAATGGCGAGCCCGGGATCGAACTCGATCTGGCGGCGTTCGCCGGACGTGTGGAGGTTTCATATGACTGACCAATTCCATCTCGGCACCTTCGTCTGGGGCGCCGTCCTCGCCGTCGCCGGTGCGGTCATGGCAGCCATCGGCTTCGGCTGGTGGGACATCGCCATCATCGATCTGGGCTACCTGGTGCCCGCACTGGTGATCGTCGCCGGTGCTGTGCTCCTCGTCGGGGCCCTCGCCCACGACAGGAGAGAGAGTTGACCGAGAATCGAGAGATCGGCCGGGCCCGCGTCCTCGTGGCGGCGAGCTCCAAACACGGCTCGACGGAGGAGATCGCCCACCGCATCGCCGACACCATCGCCGCCGAAGGTCACGACGTTACCGAGACGGTGGCGGGCCCGGACATCACCATCGACCAGTTCGATGCAATCGTGCTGGGCAGTGCCGTCTACGCCGGGAAGTGGATGACAGACGCTATCGACCTGGCAGGGAGGATCGGGCGTGAGCCCGATCCTCCTCAGGTCTGGCTCTTCTCCAGCGGCCCGGTGGGTGATCCGCCCAAACCGGAGCCGGAAACGGTGGATGTGACCGAGCTGGTGGAGGTCACGTCGGCCCGGGAGCACCGGGTGTTCTCGGGCAAGATCGACAAGTCGAAGCTCGGTTTCGCCGAGCGCGCCATAATCGTCGCGGTCCGCGCCCCAGAAGGCGACTTTCGCCGTTGGGACGAGATCGAGACCTGGTCGCGGTCGATCGCCGCGAACCTGCATCGAGAGGAGGCCGTGACATGACCGAGGAGAGACCCTCCGGCTCCAAGAAGTGGGCCGACGACGCCGAACAGGCGCTCAACAAGACGTCGGAAGCCTTACGGGCCGCCTGGGAAGGCACCCGTGAAGCTCGGATGTCGACACTCGAGGCAGCCAAGGAGGCCGCAACCCAGCTGGGCCAGGCCATCGACAAGGCCATAGAGGCCGCCCGCGAGTCCTGGGCCGCCTCGTCCGAGGAGACCACCGACACCGAGACCACCGACACCGAGTCCTGAAGGTTCGGTCGTCTCCCCGAGTTCAGGGGAGACGACCGAACCAGACCAGAGAGCCCACGCCGGCCAGGGTGAGGAGTGCCAGGGCGGCGCCGGCGAACCAGTCGGCGACCTCGACCTGCTCACGCTCCACCGTCACCGACTGGCCCAAACCCTCGTACACGTCGCTCAGCTGATCGGCGGTCGCGGCGGTGAGAGCCCGTCCCCCGGTCTGGCGGGCCAGGGTCTCGAGGGCGACCTCGTTGACCGGCACCGGCACGGTACCGCCACCCGCCGGATCGACGATGGTTCCGGAGTCGGTGCCGAACGCGATGGTGTGCACCGCGATCCCGGCAGACCTGGCAGCCGAGGCGGCCTCGTCGTTGGGCCGACCCATGGTGGTGTCACCGTCGGACAGGAGGACGATCGTCCCGGGGGCCTCGTCGACGGGAGGGGCATCATCGGGAGCGTTGGCGATCGTCGACTCGATTGCCTCGAGGCCGAGGAACACCGCCTCACCGATCGCGGTGCCCTCGCCGAGGCCACTGCGCCCGATCGACCCGTCGATGATGCGACGAACCGCGTCGAGACGGGTGGTCGGAGCGATCAACTCCCTGGCGATGCCATCGAAGCCGACGACCCCGACTGCGACGCCTTCGGGGACGGTGTCGAGGAAGACCTTCGCCGCCTCGCGGGCCGCGTCGACCCGACTGGGGAGGACGTCCTCCGCCTCCATCGATATAGAGGTGTCGATGGCCAGCACGATCAGTTTCGTCGACTCGAGCGACTCGCCCGCGATCACAGGCTTGGCGAACGCCATCGTCGCCACGACCACGGCGAGAACCAGACCGAGGGCGGTGACGTGGCGCCGCCAGCCGGGCTTGTCCGGGGCGACGCTGTCGAGGAGCTCGATGGTGGTGAAACGAAGGGCGTAGCGGCGGCGGCGCGCCTGCAGGAGGAGATAGCCGACGAGAAGGGCCACGGGCACGACCAACAGCACCAGCCGGGCCGGAGCCAGGAAAGCGAACTCTTCCATCACGCCGACCTCCTCGAAGACATGAGCCGGACCTTCCGGCTCGAGACGAACCGCACGAAATCGAGGACCCAGTCTCGATCGGTGCGCAGCACGAGGTGATCCGCTCCGGCGATCTTGAGCTCGGTGGCGAGCGCGGCCCGGCGGTCTCGCGATACCCGGGCATAGCGGTCGCGCACCCCGGCACTGGAGGTGTCGAGGAGACGACGTCGCCCGGTCTCCGGATCAACCACGGCGACGAGCCCGACATCGGGGAGATCGAGCTCCCGCGGGTCGACGACCTCTACGGCGATCAGCTCGTGACGCTTCCCGAGGGCCCGCAGGTGCCGCTGCCAGTTGTCGTCGCCGAGGAAGTCGGAGACGACCACGGCCATGCCCCTCCGCTTGGAGGCGCGGGTCACCAACTCGATCGAGCCTCCCAGGTCTCCTGCCTGACCCTCGTCCGGCTCGGAGCGGAGAGCGGTGAGGAGCGCGGCGGTGTGGGCCGAACCACCCCTGGCGGGGAACATCTGTGGTCGCGAGCCATTGCGGTGAGGGGTGGTTCGTGCCGCCCCCACTCGATTCCCGCCGGTCGAGGCGAGCAGGGCGAAGGCCCCCGCCGCCGACCAGGCGATCTCGTGCTTGGTGGCGAGACCGGTGCCGAATCCGATGCTCGATGACGAGTCGAGCACGATCCAGACGTCGAGCTCGTGATCGGCGATCATGTCGCGCACGTGCGGCTCGTGGTGGCGCGCCGTGACCGCCCAGTCGATGTGCCGGGGGTCGTCACCTGGGACGTAGGGACGGGCCTCACCCCGTTCGGTGCCGTGGCCGGGGAACAGACCCCCGTAGTCGCCCGAGAGGAGACCGTCGAGACGTCGCATCACCGTGAGCCGCAGGCGCTCCACCGGGACCTGTGACGGCGTGGTCAGGTGCCTGCTCGCGGGATGGGCTGGACGCCCGATGGTGGGGCTGATCGACGTCGCAGCATCAGCCGACCAGTGAGGATCGGCTGCCCATCAGCTGTGATGTCGACAACCGGGGCGCCGGCACCGTCGTGAGCACCTCGACGAGGACATCGTCGACCGACACGCCGTCGGCGACCGCGTCGAACGACAGGACCAGCCTGTGGTTGAGCACGTCGTAGGCGATGTCGTAGACGTCCTGGGGCAGGACGTGGTCGCGGCCACGGATCAGCGCCAGGGCCCGGCCCGCATTGATCAGACCGATGCTGGCCCGAGGGCTCGCCCCGTAGGCGAGGAGACCGTTGATGTCCACACCGTGCTCCGAGGGATGGCGGGTGGCCAGCACCAGTCGGATCGCATAGTCCTGCACCGCCCTGTCGACGTAGACCGCCGTGGCCGCGCGTCTGCAGACCGGCGACATCCTCGGTGGAGAGGATCGGATTCGGTTCGGCGATGCCCTGGCTCGAACGCTCGACGATCTCGTGCTCCTCACCGGCGGTCGGGTAGTCGACGGGGATCCTCATGAGGAAGCGGTCACGCTGCGCCTCCGGAAGGGGATAGACCCCTTCGGACTCGATCGGGTTCTGGGTTGCGAGCACGAGGAAAGGAGCGGGCAACCGGTAGGTGGTCCCGCCCACCGAGATCTGGCGCTCGGCCATGACCTCGAGAAGCGCCGATTGCACCTTCGCCGGCGCCCGGTTGATCTCGTCGGCGAGGACGAAGTTGGCGAAGACCGGCCCCAGCTCGACGTCGAAGCTCTCCGTCGACGGCCGATAGATGCGAGTGCCGACGATGTCCGACGGCAACAGGTCAGGGGTGAACTGGATCCGGGTGAAGGTCCCACCCAGCGACCTGGCGAGGGTGGAGACCGTCAGGGTCTTGCCCAGACCGGGCACACCCTCGAGGAGACAGTGCCCGCCGGCGAGCAGTGCCACCAGCACCCGCTCCAGGACCCGCTCCTGGCCGACGATGACCCGCTGCAGCTCGGCCGACACCTCACGGAGCTGCATGCCGTGGACTCCGGGGGAGACGAATGTGCTGGGGTTGGAGATGTCGTTGTTCATGATCCTTGTCCGTCGTCGGGGATGGCGCCGGGGACGCCGAGAAGGTCTTCGAAGAGCTGCTGGAGCTCTGGGGGCATTTCGCTCATCCCGAACAGCTCGTCGAGCATCTCCTCGAGACCGGGCAGACCCTGAAGGCCGTTGGGGTCGTCGAGGTTGAAGAGGTCGTCGAGACCAGGCAGTAGGTCCTCCAGACCGGGCACGAGAGAGTCGAGCCCGGGGGCGTCGTCCGGGGCGGGCACGGTCGGGGCGTCGACGCCGCCGTTGGCGGCCACTTCCTCCATCAACGTGGCGAAGTCCTCCACAGGGACGGCGAACCCGACCCCGTCGTTGCCACCCGACATCGAGGCGATGGCGGTGTTGATCCCGATCACCTTCGCCTCGGCATCTGCCAGCGGGCCGCCCGAGTTGCCCGGGTTGATGGGGGCATCGGTCTGGATCAGCCCGGTGAGCAGTCCGACCGGGGTCTCCAGCTCACGATCCAACCCGGAGATGATCCCGGCGGTGACCGACTGCTGGAAGCCGAACGGGCTGCCCAGTGCGATCGCCGGCTCCCCCACTTCGACGGTGCCGGGCTCGGCGATGGTGGCGGCCACCAGGTCGTCGGTGTCGTCGAGGGCGATGATGGCGAGATCGCGCTCGGGGGCTCGACCCACCACGCGACCATTGAAGCTCCGATCGTCGGCGGTCTTGACCGTGACCTCGTCGGAGAACGAGACCACGTGGTGTGCGGTCAGCACGAGACCGCTCTCGTCGTAGATGACACCCGATCCGACACCACCGCCCGCATCGAGCCCACCGAGCACCTCGATGTGGACGACGGCAGGGCCGAGCGCCTCGGCAACGGCCCCGGGACTGCCTGCCTGGGCCTCCGACGAGGAGACGGTGGGGGTGGTGCCACCTGCGGCGTCGCGCTGCCAGAACCAGACGCCGCTACCGAGGAGGATGACGACGAGACCGATGATGCCGACCGTCTTCAGCGGCGAACGGCGCGGGGTGTGCTGTGACGGCACGGGCTCCGCCGGTGGCGGCGGCGGTGCCAACACCTGGGTGTCGGCGAAGCCATTCACTTCATCCACCGGCGGTGAAGCCGGGAGGTCGCGCCAGGACCGTCTCTGGGGACGGGTCCGCGGCGGGCCGGGATCGAGCTGAGTCAACGAAGAACCTCCGGTTGGTGAGCCAAACTGCGGGAACGTAAGACCCAGGGTTTAAAGGGACTGTCAACCGGCGGGGACGGTTCGCGCCCAGGGCTGAGCCCGGGGATGGATGCGATCGTCATCGATGACGCTGGCCGAGTCCGAGTTGTGGCCGAGAGGGAGCCACAACGCCAGGGTGGCGCCGCCTCCCTCTTCTGACTGCAAGGTGACCACTCCGCCCTGAGCCTCCGTGAGCTGTCGGGCGATGGTGAGACCGAGACCGCTGCCTCCGTTCCGGTCCCGGTCATGCGCTCCCTGCCAACCGCGCTCGAAGGCGCGGCCGTGATTGTGCGGAGCAAGACCTGGGCCGTCGTCGGTGACGGCAACCCAAGCCCAGTCGGCAGCCTCTCCCCAGTCGATGGTGACCACCGAGCCCCGGGGAGCGAGACGGATCGCGTTGCTGATGAAGTTGCCCAAGGCCGTGCCCACCGCCGCCGGGTCGACACCCGTCACTTCGATCTCCCTGTCGCCGAGGAGGGCAATGGACACCCCCCGCGCCAACCCGGGCCCGACATGCTCCATTGCGACCGTGCCGGCGAGATCACCGAGCGCAACCGGGCCTCCGGTCTCGCTAACCGACAGGGCGCCATGTCCGGCGAGATCGTCCACCGTGCGCGACATGCGGCCAACTGCGCGCCGGGCGGCGTCGACGTAACGCGTTGTGTCCGGGGAGCTGGTCAGACCGGCGAGCTCGAGGTTCGTCCCCATCACCGCCAGAGGGGTGCGCAGCTCGTGCACCACTTCCTGCAACCGGCTGGTCCTCTCCTCGTCGGCGATGACGATCGACCGGCGGGTGTCCTCGAAGGCACGATGGACCCTCCCCGCCTGATGCCAGGCGAAGAACGAGGCAACCACGAGCACCAGCGCCGGACCGAGCAGACCCCAGTTGGCGACGGTTGCCCTGAGCTGCTCCACCGGCACCCCGCCATCGGTCACGATCAACAGGGCCAGATCGTCGCCGACCCGGGCCAGACCTGCTTCGGTCCCGGCGGGTGCCGGGTCGAGGTTGGAGAGCACGACCAACGAGACGGCCACCACGGCCAGCACCACTACGAGCGCCGGGGAGAGAAAGAGCAAGGCGAGACGGGCTCGGTCCAATCGATGTGATCCGGTCATGCCGCGACCCGCAGCATGTACCCACGACCGGGCAAAGTGACGATTGGCTGACCGGCACCCGCCTCGGCGAGCTTGCGTCGCAGGTTGGACAGAGTCATCCGCACCGTGTTGGTGAACGGGTCGGCGTGCTCGTCCCAGACGTGTTCGAGCAGCCGTTCGGCGCTGTGCACTTCGTCGGGATGGAGGAGAAACCAACGCAGCAGACCGAACTCCTTCACGGTGAGCACGACGGCCCTGCCTGCGAACACGACTTCATGGCGAGCGGTGTCCATCTCGATTCCCCCGTAGGAGATGACGGAGGAGCCGGCAGGCGTGTCGCGGCGGAGAACGGCACGAACCCGGGCCCCCAGCTCGCCCAGCGAGAAGGGCTTCACCAGGTAGTCGTCGGCCCCGTGGTCGAGACCACGAATCCGGTCGTCGACGGTCCCCCTCGCCGTGAGCATGATGACCTTGGGCGGGGGCCCAGGGTCGAAAGCGTGGACGGGACCGTTGGCGACCTGGCGACACACGTCGAGCCCGTCGCCGTCGGGGAGATTCAGATCGAGACAGACCAGGTCGTAAGAGTTGACCGAAGCGAGCTCGATTGCGGTGCCCGCATCGGGAGCGACATCGATGGCATAGCCGTCGCGGCGGAGACTGTCGGCGATCGCCGACGCCAGATCACGTTCGTCCTCCACCACCAGGATGCGCATCAGCGAACCACGCGGGGGTGTTCAGGAGCGATCGTGGAGACGGGCGAAGACGGCATCGGAGGGAGTGGGTCGTTGGAGACTCCCCCCTTTGACGACGAAGGGCCTCGATTGGTTCCCGTCGGACGGGCTCAGACGATCGAGCGGAGGGCGGGATAGAGCCGCTGATAACGCTGATGGGCGAGGCGATAGATGTCGGATTCGCGGGAAGGCGTCGCACCGGCAGACACCTTCACCACCGACTCCGCCGCCTGGTCGACGGTGTCGAACATGCCGGCACCGACGGCGGCGAGGAGCCCGGCACCGAAGGCCGCCCCCTCCTCGGTTCCGACCTGGACGATCTCCGCTTCGAGTGTGTCGGCGAGGATCTGACGCCAGAGCCCGCTGCGCATCCCTCCGCCGGAGGCACGGATCACCTCGGGCCGGGGCACCCCGGCGCCGACCATCAGGTCGATCCCGTCTCGCAGACCGAAGGCGACGCCCTCGAGCACGGCGCGGGTGAGGTGGCGCAGGTCGTGGCTCAGCGTCAACCCGACGAAG
Source organism: uncultured bacterium (assembly GCA_963751005.1). Taxonomy (GTDB): domain Bacteria; phylum Actinomycetota; class Acidimicrobiia; order Spongiisociales; family ZC4RG35; genus JANQRA01. The sequence continues at coordinate 994,618 of CAVVSY010000004.1, read as the reverse complement.
GCCCCACGGGCGTCGGGATCGGGGTGGGGGGTTCGCTCGCCGCTCAGGTACGGCAGGAAGAGGACGCCGTCCGATCCGGCGGCGACCTCGGAGGCCCCGGCCATCAGGTCGTCGAAAGAGCGGTCCGGGGCGAAGGTGTCCCGGAACCAGCGCAGACTCCCTGCCGCCGACAGCATCACTCCCATCATGTGCCACCGATCGGGCACGGCATGACAGAAGGCGTGGACTCTCCCCTGGCTCTCGATCGACGGTGTCAGGGCCGGCGGCGAAGACGACGCCTGAGGTCCCGAGCGACAAGGCCATGACGCCACTGTTGATCGCCCCGACACCCACCGCGTTGGCCGACTGATCGCCGCCCCCGGCGACGACCGGTGTGCCGGGGCGGAGGCCGGTGAGATCGGCGGCCTCTGCCGAGACCACGCCGGTGATCTCCGGCCCCTCGAACACCGGTGGGCACAGACCGGGATCGATGTCGAGCGCGGCGAGGACCTCGGCGGACCAGGACCTCGCCGCGAGGTCGAAGAGGATGGTCCCCGATCCGTCGGCGACGTCGACGGCGCGCTCTCCGGTGAGCCGGAACCTCACGTAGTCCTTGGGCAGGAGCAGGGTGTGGGCACGGGCCCAGTTCTCCGGCTCGTTGCTCGGCCACCCACAACAGCTTGGGAGCGGTGAAGCCGGTCAAGGCGTCGTTCCCGGTGATGGCGATGAGACGCTCGGCGCCGACCCGGTCCCTGATCTCATCACATTGCGCGGAGGTCCTCTGATCGTTCCAGAGGATGGCGGGACGGATGACCTCGCCCGCCTCGTCGAGGAGCACGGACCCGTGCATCTGCCCGGTGAGACCGATGGCGGACACCGCCCCGGCATCGAGGTCGGTCTCGACGAGGAGCCGACTGATGGCGTCGATGGCGGCCTCCCACCACACCCGGGGATCCTGCTCGGTCCACATCGGCCGCGGGATGTCGTAGTCGTATTCGGACCTGGCGACACCGACGACATGGCCCGCACCGTCGACGAGGATTGCCTTGGTGGCGGTCGTGGAGACGTCGATCCCGATGACGTGGCTCAACCGGTACCTCCGGCGACGATGCGACGAGCACTCCCCACGTCGGGACAGTGGTCGAGCTGACCAACGCTCGACGAGTGTCGCCGGCCCCGCACCGAACGCGGTGAGCGTGCCCACGCCTTCGAGCTCGCAGAATCCCTGGCCGACGTAGACCTGGGCCACCGCCCCCCGGTCGGGGACGTCCGGAGCAGCCGGGACGACCTTCGTGAACAACTCGCCGTCACGCCAGTAGCCCATCTTCCTCGGTCCCGGCCCGAAGCCGACTTTGATCTGGCTCCCCTTCCCTCGCCTCGATGGAGACGACCCCCTCTTCGAAGCCGAGCCGGGGGTCCGACATCGACGTGTAAGGCCAGAGGATCAGGCTCCGATCAGGTCGCGGTGCGGTCGGCCCGCCGGTGGTCGACAGCAAGGCGGTCCCGCCCGAGTGGGAGCTGGGTGATCCCCCATGCGGCCGCGGAAGTCCCCGGCGGGCCGGTGATCGTGTGCTCGACCACCAGTTCGGTGCCGTCGAGACTCACCTCGATCCGCTTGGCGATCCCGGCGTCGTCGGGTGCGGCGGACACGACCAGGGCCTCGCCGGTGGCGGCGATGTCGCACGGGTGATCGTCGGGGGCGTAGGTGATATCGGGGATCTCCGGTGAGGCCCAGAGCCGATGCCCCCCTCGGAACAGATAGGGCCGTCGCCCGGGGGTGGCCAGCGCCACATCGTCGCCCAGCACGGCCAGCACCTGTGCGCCGTCACGGCGGAGCCCGACGATCCGTGGCCCGAAGTCACGGGCCACCTCGAGCTGATAGGGCCCTAGCGAGAACACCTCATGCATCGACCGACCGGATCGTCTTGTTGACGCGGTTCTCCAACAGCTCCTGTTGCCCCGACACCGGGCTCGGGTCGATCTCACCCGCCATCACCTTGGTCTCGAGCGAGCCCAGGGTCTCGGAGCCGGTGAGGATCCCTGACCCGAGATCACCGGACCAACCCCGATATCGCTCGCTCGGTGGGAGCTGACAGGACGCGGTCCCCGATCAGGTCGGCCGCCACGAGAAGGGCGCCGGCCAGGGTGTCGATGCCCCCGATGTGACCGTGGAAGAGGTCGACCCGGTCGAGGGACTGCCGGCGCAGCTTGGTGTCGAAGTTGAAGCCCCCCGTGGTGAAGCCACCCCCCTTCATGATCTCGTAGAGGACCAGCGACATCTCCTCGACCGAGTTGGGGAACTGGTCGGTGTCCCAACCGTTCTGAGGATCGCCGCGGTTGGCGTCGATGGAACCGAAGATGCCGTTGGCGACGGCGTAGGCGACTTCGTGGTGGAACGAGTGCCCCGCCAAGGTCGCGTGATTTCCCTCGATGTTGACCCGATAGTCGTCGACGAGCCCATAGTTGGTGAGGAAGCCGTGCACCGATTGCGAGTCGTAGTCGTACTGGTGCTTGGTCGGCTCGGCGGGCTTGGGCTCGAGCAGCAGGGTGCCTTCGAACCCGATCTCTCTCTTGTGGTCGGCCACCATATGGAGGAAGCGGGCCAGCTGGTCCTGCTCTTTGCGCAGGTCGGTGTTGAGCAGCGTCTCGTATCCCTCGCGCCCACCCCAGAGGACGTAATTGGAGCCGCCGAGCCGGTGGGTCGCCTCGAGGGCGTGCTTGACCTGGGCGGCGGCATAGGCGAAGACCTGCGGATCGGGGTTGGTGGCGGCACCGGCGGCGTACCGCGGGTGCGAGAAGAGGTTGGCGGTCCCCCAGAGGAGTCGCACCCCGGTCTCGGCCATCTTCGCCTCGGCGTAGTCGACCATGGTCTCGAGTTGCGCCGCCGACTCGGCGAACGTGTCGCCGACGGGGGCGATGTCGACGTCGTGGAAGCAGAAGAACGGGACCCCCAGCTTCGTGAAGAACTCGAAGGCGGCGTCCATCTTCTCCCGGGCCGCCGTCATCGGGTCGGCCCCTGCGTCGAGCCAGGGCCGGTCCAACGTCCCCGAACCGAAGACATCCGATCCCGGCCAGTTGAACGAGTGCCAGTAGCAGACGGCGATCCGGAGCTGATCCTCCATCCGCTTCCCCAGGACTTCCCGATCCGGGTCGTAGACCTCGTAGGCGAGATCGTTGCCGGAACCGGGCCCCTCGAACCGCACCTGGCCCACCTCTGCGAAGAACGACATGAGACCTCCTCCTAGCCCATCGACGACTCGGTCACGGGGCGGAACGCGATCTCGAGGATCCGGTGGTTGCGCGGCCGGGTCAGCACGTACATGACCGCCTCCGCCACGTCCTCCGAGCTCATCATGCCCGCCAGTTGCGGCATGTCCGGGGTGCGCCCGTGGCCCATGGCGAAGTCGGTGGCCACCCCACCGGGTGCGACGTTGGTGCAACGGACGCCTCGCTCCCTCAGCTCGTGGTCGAGGGCCCGGATCAGCCCGACCTGGGCGAACTTCGACGAGCAGTACACCGCCTCCAGGGGCAAACCGCGGCGACCAGCCTCACTGGACGAGCATGACCAGGTCGGCGGCATCCGACTTCGAGGAGAAACGGCAGCACCGCCCTGGCCGCATAGATGGCGCCCTTGACGTTGACGTCGATCATCTCCTCGAGGTCCTCAGCCGGGGAGGTCGAGGAACGGCCCGTAGGCACCGACTCCGGCATTGATGACCAGGATGTCGATGCCACCGAAACGAGCGGCGGTTGCCTCGGCGAGTGCTCCTCCAGGGCCGCCAGGTCGCGGACGTCGGTGGGCATCGCCACCGCGTCCGGGATCCCGAGGTCGTCACCACTGCGGGAGGCCAGCCCGAGATTGACACCACGATCGGCGAGGGCCCGGGCCACCGCCGCCCCGATGCCGCGGCTGGCACCGGTCACGAGCGCGGTCCTTCCCGTCAGGTCTTCCATGGTTGCTCGCTTTCGTAGAGACTGATCAGCCGTGGAGGTCGGCGAGCTCGGTCTGGGTCGCCTCTCCCGGCAGCTTGCCGATGATGATCATGGCGAGCACGTCGTCCATGGTCACGTCGTCCTTGTTGACGGTGCCCACCAGCTTGCCCTGGAGCATGACGCTGATCCGATCGGCCAGGTCGAAAACGTCGTGGATGTCATGGCTGATGAGGATGATCCCGATCCCCTCGTCCTTGAGCTGGCGGATGAGCTCACGCACCTGATCGGTCTCGGCGGGCCCCAGGGCGGCGGTGGGCTCGTCCATGATCATGATCCGGGCGTTGAAGTGGACAGCCCGGGCGATGGCCACCGACTGGCGCTGGCCACCGGAGAGCGACGACTACCGGCGACCTTGAAGTTCTGGAACTTGGGATTGAGACGGCCCATGATCTTGCGGGTGGCGTCCTCCATCGACGGAGTCGTCGAGGTTGCCGAACCGGGTCGTGAGCTCCCGTCCCAGGAACATGTTGCCCGGGGCGTCGATGTTGTCGGCCAGTGCCAGGGTCTGATAGATGGTCTCGATGCCCCACTTCTTGGCGTCGATCGGGGTGTGGATCTCGACGGGCTCGCCGTCCACGAGGATCGTCCCCGAAGTCGGCCCGTCTGCGCCCCGGAGAGTGTCTTGATCAGAGTCGACTTGCCGGCGCCGTTCCCCCCGACCAGGGCCAGGATCTCGCCGGGATGCAGATCGATGCTGACGCCGTCGACGGCATGGACGCCGCCGAAGCTGACACTCATGTCCCGCATCTCCACCAGCGGATGGCGCCGTTGCTTCGCAGGTCATCGTGCCTGTCGTCTCCGGTAGGCGACGTCGACTGCCACCGCTGCCACCAGGACCACTCCCGACCACCACGTCCTGGGTCGCGGTCTGGATCCCGACGAGGACCATGCCCGATTGCAGCGACTGCATGAAGAGAGCACCGAGGACCGCCCCGAAGACGGTGCCCACGCCACCGCTGAGCGACGTGCCTCCGATGACCGCGGCCGCGATCACGGAGAGCTCCTGAAGGGTGCCGAGACCCGCCGTCGCCGAGTTGAGACGGGCGATCTGCACCGCCGCGGCGAGTCCCACCAGGAGCCCCATCACCATGAAGGTGAGCATGATGATCCGCTTCGTCTTGATGCCGCTGAGCTGGGCCGCCTCGGGGTTGCCACCGATGGAGTACACGTAGCGACCGAAACGCCGCCGTGTGGCGATGAATGTCATCACCAGAGCGGTACCCAATGCGATCAGCACCGGGTTCGCGATCCCGAACGGGATCTCCAGCCCTCCCGGCGGCCACTCCAACCCGTTCTCCTCGGCGTACTGCTGGGCGACCGCCTCCGGCATGTAGTACTGGTTGAGGAACCACACCGCGGCGAGGATCAGGGCCGGGCCGAGGATCATCAGGGTGATGTCGGCCCAGAGGGGACGGACCCGGAACCCGAACTTGAGCCGGTTGCGTCGTCCGGCTGATCAGGAGCCAGACGATGGCGATGCAGCGGCGACGATGCCGATGATCCAGCTGACCGTCCCGCCGACGGTGCCCCGGGCGCCGCCGCCGAGAAGCTGGAAAGTCGTGTCCATCGGGGCGATGGTCCGGCCGCTGGCCATGACCCAGGACAAACCCCGCCAGACGAGGAGCCCGCCGAGGGTGACGATGAAAGAGGGGACGCCGACGTAGGCGACCACAGCGCCCTGGATGAGCCCGAGGACGGCGCCCAGGACCAGCCCGGCGACGAGGGTGATTATCCAGGTGGCCGGATGGTCGAACCCGATGAGGCTCGGGGAGCCACTCCGCCTGCAGCAGGGCCATGAACATCCCGACGAACCCCAGCATCGAACCAACGGAGAGGTCGATGTTGCGGGAGACGATGACCAGCACCATCCCGGTGGCCATGATGGCCACGATCGCGGTCTGGACGGTGAGGAACCAGAGGTTCCGCGGGGTCAGGAAGGTGCCACCCGTCCAGAAATGGAAACCGACCCAGATGATCAGCAGCCCCATGATCATCCCGAACATGCGGGTGTCGATCTCGAAGGACCTCACGACCCGTCGGAACAGGCCCCGCACACCGCCGGCGCCGGTGGCGGGCAGCGCCTCCTCGGGGGTCAGGGCTCCCTCGGATGTGGTCGTCTTGTCCTCTGTTACGGCCATCTATGTCTCGGCAGACAAAGGTACACACTGCCAACGCACGAGGTCGGGCAGTGTGCACCAGGTGATGAGCCCCCGGGCGGTAAGCCGCCCGGGGGCTCGTTGCCTATCGGATCAACCGCAGATCTCTACTGCGCCTGCGGCGACTCCCTGACACAGGTCTTCCTGTGAGATCACGCCACCGTCAACCACGAGGTTGAGGTTGTCCATCGTGATCGGGGTCGGATCCAGCAGGATCGTGACCATCGTGTTCCCGCCCGGGGACTCGAACTCGATGACATCGGGGATGTCAGCGAGCGCGGCGCCACCGGCGAGGGCCAGTGCGGCCTCACCGGCGATCTGCCCGAGGATGCGAGCGTCCTTCCAGACCGACACCAGCTGGGTGCCGAGGGCGACCCGGTTGAGGGCGGCGGCATCGCCGTCCTGACCGGTGACCGGGACCTCCCGTCCAGACCCTGTGCGGCGAGGGCCGCCACGACGCCACCAGCCATGCCGTCGTTCTCGACGAGGGCGGCCTGGATGTCGTTGTTGTTCTGGGTCAGACACTGCTCCATGGTCTCCTGGGCGACCTCTGCCAGCCAGTCGTCGGTGTACTCCTCACAGACGATGGTGATGTCGCCGGCGGTGACGGCCTCACCGATCACTTCTTCCATGCCGGCACGGAGGAAGTCGGAGTTGGCATCGGAGCCGTTGCCCTTGATGATGGCGAAGTTGCCTTCACTGACCTGCTCGAAGAGCACCTCGGCCATGATCCGCCCGACACCGATGTTGTCGAATGTCAGGTAGAGGGCACGCTCGTCCTCGATGAGCCGGTCATAGGCGATGACCGGGATCCCCTGGGAGGCGGCGCTCTCCACGGCGGGGAGGATGGCCTGGGTGTCCTGGGCGAGGATGACGATCACGTCTGCGCCCTGGGAGATCAGGTTCTCCACGTCGGTGAGCTGCTGCTCCGCGGATGATGCCGCGTCTGCCTTGATGTAGGAGGCCCCGCCGGCCTCGATGGCGGCAACGAAGGCAGGCTCGTCGAACTTCGACCAGCGCTCCTCGTTGAAGTTGTTCCAGGAGAAGCCGATGACGAGATCTTCGTCGCCGCCTCCACCTGTGGTGTCGGTCATCGGCTCGGTGGTGTCCGTCGAGCCTTCCGTGGTGTCGGTGCCACCACCTTCGGTCGTGTCCGAGCCCTCTTCGGCATCGCCACACGCGGCCACGATCATCGCCAGGACGGCGAGCAGGGCTATCAGGTAATTGCGTCTTTTCAACTTTCCTCCTCTGTGACACGTCTGGACCCGGTTCCACTGCGACCGCAGTCGACCGGGAGCGACGCGACCTGGACACTACAAGACGATTGTTCTGGCCTGCAACAAAATTGACCTGTTTCCCGCGAACTCGGATGGTGAGTCGGCAGCGGGCTTCGATGTCGATATCGTGGTCTCCCCAACAAAAGGGCGGGACATCGCCGACAGCCCCATCTCCGACGTCGCGGGACGGCGACGCGGAGTGGCCGCAGAAGAACTGCGAAGACACAACCTGTCCGCCGTGCTCGACCGGATCCACTCCTCCGGTCCGCTTTCACGATCCCAACTCGCCACCCAGACCGGTCTCAACCGTTCGACCATCCGCGACCTGATCAACGAGCTCAGCGAGCTGGGTCTCGTCATCGAAGACCGGGGCGCCACCGGTCAGGGACCGGGGAGACCGTCATCGGTGGCGCGGCCTTCGGCCCGGGGCGCGGTGGTGCTCGCCGTGGAGCTGGAGGTGGACTCGATGGCGCTGGCCACGGTCGGTCTGGGTGGCCACATCTTCGGCAAGGTGCGCGTCCCCCACCCTGCAGGGGGGATCGGGGCGCCGGAGACGACGGTGGCCGCACTCGCCCGGCTCGCCCCTCCCCTGCTCGACGGGCTGCCGGCGGGACACCATCTGGTCGGAGTCGGGGTGGGGGTCGCCGGGGTGGTGCGACGCTCCGACGGGTTCGTGCACGTTGCTCCCAACCTCGGCTGGACCGAGACCCCGCTCGGCGAGATGCTCGGTGCCGAGCTCGGGCTGGAGCGGGTGATGCTCGCCAACGAGGCGGACATGGGAGCCCTCGGTGAGCTGCGACGGCGGCGCCGCCCGGCAGAGCCGACACCTGATCTTCATCGCCGGCGAGGTCGGCGTCGGGGTCGGGATCATCCTCGGACGGCAAGCCCATGCTCGGCTCGGCCGGCTACGCCGGTGAGGCCGGGCACATGATCGTCAACCCGTCGGGCCGGCTTGCCGCTGTGGGTCGATCGGGTGCTGGGAGACCGAGGCCGGTGAGGAGGCCCTGCTCGCTGACGGGCAGGGTTCAACGGCACCCGTGACGGGGATCGCACACTCGAGGAGATCGTGACTCGGGCCGAGGAACGGGACGAGCGGACCCTGACTGCCCTCGGCGAGACTGGGCGCTGGCTCGGGGTTGGGATCGGCAACCTGATCAACACCTTCAATCCCGACCTCGTGGTGCTGGGGGGGTTCTTCCAGGTCTTGTACCCATACCTGGGAGACTCCGTGCGCGCCGCCGCCGAGACGGTTGCACTCGAGCGCCCCTTGGCAGGCCACCGAGATCAAGCGAGGCGAGCTGGGCGACGACGCCCAGTTGATCGGAGCCGCCGAGATGGTCCTCGCCGAGGTGATCGGGGACCCGACCACATTCCGCCCCGAGATCCCGGCGATACCGACTGCCTAACTGGTTGGCGTCGGCGAATATCTGCTCGATGACCCTCGAGATTCGACACCGCGTCCCCGGATCCACCGGCAGTGGCCGGCCGGTTCCCGGACACACTGGGAGAACACATCTCCCTGGATGGTGTACTGGTCGGCAGTGGGGAATTCATGAGTCTCGACCGCCGGGTCGCTCCGGGGGCTCACCACCCGCGACCCGATGGAAAGCGGTTGGCACGTGCGGTGGGATGTTGAACGGGATGTCCACGACGATGCGGCCCTCGGTCCCGTAGATGACGACGCGCTGGTCGGGCTCGAGCTGCGTCGAGCAGACGAACGAGGCGGTGCCCTCGGCGAACTCGAGGATGGCGGTCGTCACCACGTCGGTCCCGAGGGACAGCGTCGCGTTGGATGCTGGACTTGACCCCGATCGGCTCGCCCACCGAAGACGAGGCGCAGACGCGTTCACGGCATAACAGCCGATGTCGTAGAGGGCCCCGCCGCCCACCTCCGGGATGTTGCGGATGTTGGTCGGGTCGTCGTTGAAGTAGGAGAACGTCGTCGTCATCGCTCGGACTTGCCCGATGCTGCCCGACCCGACCATGGCCACGACCTCCAGCCACATCGGGTGGAGCCGGTACATGAACGCCTCCATGAGGAGCACGCCGGACCGCTCACACGCCGCCACCATCTCCTCGGCTTCGGCGGCCGTCATCGCCAGCGGCTTCTCACAGAGGACGTGCTTGCCGGCTTCGGCGGCGGCGATGACCCACTCGCGGTGGAGGTGGTTGGGGAGCGGGATGTACACGGCCTCGATCTCGTCGTCGGCGAGGAGGTCCTCATAGGTGCCATAGGCCTTGGGGATGCCGAGGGCGGCGGCGGTCTCGGCCGCACGATCTGCCGAGCGCGACGCGATCGCCTCGACACGAGTCGTGGACCCCGCCTGCATCGCCGGGATCACTTTGGTCACGCCGATATTCGCCGTGCTGAGGACGCCCCATCGGACCGGGGCCGCGTTGTTCGGACATGGATCGCATTGTTCCCGCGCCGGTCGGGCGAGGCAAGGCCGATGACATCCACCCCCGAGCCCGGACGGCGGAAGGGCGTTGTGTGGCTCGCGGCCGGAGCCATCGCCGGTATCGCCGTCGCCACCGGGGCCCTGCTCGTTGCCTTCGGGCTCTGGAACGACGAATCGGTGACCGCAGCCAGTGCGCCACGGATGATCGAGGAGAGTGCCACCTCGGGGCTCGTTCACGTCTACGACGGCGACTTCGACTTCTACGTCGGCGGAGGCGTTGCCATCTTCGACTGTGACGGCGACCGGAGACCCGACGTCTATGCAGCCGGCGGCTCCGGGCCGGCCGGCCTCTACCGGAACCGAAGCTCGGTCGGTGGCGAGCTCGGGTTCGACAGGGTGGCCTCACCGGTGACGGATCTGACCCGGGTCACCGGCGCCTACCCGATCGACGTCGACTCCGATGGGATCGTCGACCTCGCGGTGTTGCGCCACGGGGAGAACGTCGTGTTGCGCGGCACCGGCGACTGTGGCTTCGAGACTGCCAACGACCTCTGGGGCGTGGACGGCGGCGACGAGTGGACCGCAGCATTCAGTGCCAAATGGGACGATGGCCAGGAGCTCCCCACCCTCGCCTTCGGGAACTACCTCGCCCCCACCGAGGACAGCGAGGGTCGTCCGGTCTGCGAGGACAACTACCTCCACCTGCCGGAAGGTGAGGGGTATGGGCAGACCCGAACCGCCCTCAGCCCGGGTTGGTGCACGCTGTCGATCCTGTTCAGCGACTGGGGGCGACGTGACGAGGCCGACCTCAGGCTCACCAACGACCGTCACTACTACGTCGACGGGGAGGAACAGCTGTGGGACATGTCCCCCGCTTCCCCCCGATTGTTCGACCGGGACGATGGCTGGGCCGAGATGCGAATCTGGGGAATGGGCATCGCCAGCCAGGACCTGACCGGAGACGGTCTCCCCGAGGTGTACCTCACCAGCCAGGGTGACAACAAGCTGCAATCCCTGGTCGACGATTCCGGGCGACCCGCCTATGAGGACATCGCTCTCGCCGCCGGGGTCACCGCCCATCGGCCCTTCACGGGGGACGACTCCAAACCGTCGACTGCCTGGCACGCCGAGTTCGACGACGTGAACAACGACTCACTACGTCGATCTGTTGGTCACCAAGGGGAACGTCGAGGCCCAGGCCGAGTTCGCCGCCGACGATCCCAACAACCTCCTCATCGGGCAGCCCGACGGGACGTTCGTCGAAGGGGCGATGGAGGCCGGGCTCATCGACGTCGACCGGAGCCGTGGCGCCGCGGTCGCCGACCTCAACCTGGACGGGCTCCTCGACGTGGTGATCATGGAGCGCAGAGAGCAGATGCGGGTGTGGCGGAACACCGGGACCGCGGGCGACCCGGGCCATTGGCTCCAGGTAGACCTCGAGCAGGAGGGGGCGAATCGCGACGCGGTCGGTGCCTGGGTCGAGATCCGCTCCGGGAGCCACATCGATCGAGCGCGAGATCACGATCGGAGGGGGTCACGCCGGCGGGCAGCTGGGGTGGACCCATTTCGGGATGGGGGCCGCGGAGACCGGCGAGATCCGGGTCACCTGGCCCGATGGCGAGACGAGCCCCTGGTACCCGGTCACTGCGGACCACTTCGTCATCGTCACCCGGAGGGCAGCCGAGGTCGAAGTCTGGGATCCCCTGCGAGACTGACTCGATGACGTCGCCAACCGCTCGTCTCGCCCCGGTCGACCTCCCCGACTTCGGGATGCCCACCACGATGCCCACCCTTCCCGCCGGCACCCATCAGAGCCGTATCGAACGGCTGCGGTCGCGGATGGGAGACGAAGGCCTCGATCACGTGGTGGTCTACGCCGACCGCGAGCACAGCGCCAACATGTCCTACCTCACCGGGTTCGACCCCCGGTTCGAGGAGGCGCTGCTGATCGTCGCCCGGGACGGGACCGAGACGATCCTGGTGGGGAACGAGTGCGTGGGCATGGCAGACGCCGCCCCCCTCCCGATGCAGGTCAGACTGCATCAGGACTTCAGCCTGCCCGGCCAACCCCGCGACTCCTCGAGCCCGCTGTCGGCCGAACTGGCCGCGGCCGGCATCGCAGCCGGCGACCGCGTCGGGGCGATCGGCTGGAAGTCCGTTCCCCGACCGAATCCTGGCTCGACGTCCCCTCCTTCATCGCCGAGGCGGTCCGGGCCGCGGTCGGCGGATCCGGGTGGGTCGGCAACGTCGTCGACATCCTCATCGACCCGGCCGCCGGTCTCCGGGTCGTCAACGAGGTCGACCAGATCGCCGTGTTCGAGTACGCCGCCTGCTCGACGTCGAGCGGGGTCCGCCGGCTGCTCACGGGTCTCGAGCCCGGGCTCACCGAGCAGGAGGCGGTGGCGCTGCTCGGCTGGAACGGCGCACCGCTGTCGTGCCATCTCATGCTCACCGCGGGCGACCGGGCCCGGCTGGGTCTGCTCAGCCCCGGTGACCGCCCCATCGAAGTAGGAGACCCGCTCACGGTCGCCTTCGGCATCTGGGGAGCCCTGAACTGTCGAGCCGGCTTCGTCGTGGGGGACGAGGCCCAGCTGCCGACCGCGGCCAGCCGACTACGTCGACCGATCTGGTGCGTCCGTACTTCGAGACGATCGTCGAGTGGTACCAGGCCCTCCACGTCGGCCAACGCGGCGGCGTGCTGCAGGAGATCGTGGATCGTCGGCTGGGCGACCCCTTCTTCGGGATCTTCCTCAACCCGGGACATCAGATCCACCTCGACGAGTGGGTCAACACCCCGGTCGGGCCGGGCTCGACCGTCGAGCTGGCGTCGGGCATGGCCATGCAGGTCGATGTGATCCCGGCGACGGGCACTCCCTACTTCACGACCAACATCGAAGACGGCATCGTCCTCGCCGACGAAGGGCTGCGTCGCAGCCTCTCCACCCGTCTACCCCGAGATGTGGGGCCGCGATCATGGCCCGACGCGACTTCATGCGTGACGGTCTGGGAATCGACCTCCACGACGACGTGCTGCCACTGTCCAACATCCCGGCGTTCCTCCCCCCGTTCCTCCTCGACCGGGAGCGGGCGATGACCTGTGTCTGATCACCCGGAACCGGGCACGACATCCACGATCAGCCAACGGTCCCCGGCGATCTGACTGAGCACGAAGTCGGCGGAGAACGGTGTCGTGTGCCGGTCGAGCTCGTTCTGGAACGGATCGAGGTCGACCGTCTCCGCTATCCCGGTGCCCACGATCACGAGGGCTCCCCCCGACTGGCCCATTTCCTCGCGACCGCTGCGGAGCAGCATCGTGTCGAAATGATGGGTCGTCACCGGTCTCACCCCGGTGGCGGTGGCGGCATCGATCGTGGCCTGCATCTCGTCGAGACGCAGGCCGGCGTCGGCGCCGGCGAGAAGCCCGCCGTTGACGTAGCGGACCGCCTCGGCCTCGATGGCCAGATTCTCGGCGAGAGTGAGCGCCAATCGCCGCGGCGAACTCGGCGTCGATGTCGATCGCCAGCCCGGCCACCGACTCGTCGATCTCGACCACGGGCAAGGACGCAGGGTCGACGTCCACCTCGACTACGGGGACCGACGGCTCGGCCAGCGCTTGCCGGGCCGGGGTACCCGGCGGCGAGGATGGCCGCCGCCACGACGACCGTCGCCAGACCCAGGGCGAAGCCTCGGCCGAACACACCCCGTGGCTCTGTCCCGGTCACCAGCCGGTCCACGAGGCTGGGGACACCGGCCCGCTCGGTTCCGCTGCGCCGGAGCGAGCCGTGCGAACAGGAATCGCAGAGGGCTCCACAAGGCGAGACTGCCGAGCAGGGCGACCTTGGCCCCGAACTCGGTGGTCTGGGGAGCCATGAGCAACGTCGAGGCTCCGGCCAGGGAGACTGCGAACATGACACGGGCGGCGCGGCCTCCGGGGATCGTCTTGGGGTCGGTGATCATGAAGAAGATGAAGATGAGCACCTCCGGCGATGTCACCACGACGGACCAATAGCTGAGATCACACACCGGCGTCGGCGACCAGGCGGCCGTCATGCAGTGTCCCGAAGCAGCGAGGATGCCCTGGCCCAGGGCGAAGGTCAGCCAGTAGACGACGGCCATCTCCAGCAGGTGAAGACGTCGGGTGATGATGATCCCGCCACCGATGATGATGGCGTAGACCGCGACCATCCATGGCCCCATCGGGGCCCACCAGAAGTCGAGTGGCTCCACCACCCCTGATCCGATGATGAGGAAGGCGGCGACCAGCCCGACGTTGGAGGGGTTGAAGATGTGCTCCCCCCGCCATCGGATCACGAACTTGGTGGCCAGAGAGACTCCCGCCACCAGTGAGTACCAGTACCAGCCCTCCCAGCTCCAGTACTCACCGGAGCCCATCCCCACCAGTCTGAGGATCAGGGCGACGCCACTGCCGGTGAGCATCCCGCTCGCCGGCCACACCAGCACGCCCGACCGGGCGTACGTCACGGTCACGTCGAGAATGGCCGCGGTGAGGATGGCGCTGAGGATCTGCGGGACCGACACCCGAAACCCCAACGCCAACAGACCGATCGTGTGGATCGAGATGATCACCGCCGCCGTGTGGAGACGGGCGTCGCGCCGGTTGGGGAGCGTGAACGGGATGGCGCGCGTCCCCAGGTTGAGCGTCCGTGCCGCGGTGGTCATCGCGGCGTGAGACTAGAGGTCAGGCACCGACTGACCGAGATCGCCGGATCCGATCCGTTGCTCCCCGGTGTAGACGGTGAACCCGTCGTCGCGGAGGAACCCGACCACGGTCATGCCGAACTCGGCGGCGAGGTCGACGGCGAGACTCGACGCGGCGGAGACACCGCACACCAACGAGACCCCGGCCACCGCTGCCTTCTGCGTGATCTCGAAGGACACCCGACCCGACACCAGCAGGCCCAGAGGATGGGAGGGGCCAGCCCTCCCGGGCGAGACGCCCGATCACCTTGTCGACCGCGTTGTGCCGCCCCACGTCCTCGGCGACCGCCACGATCTCTCCAGCCGGGGTGAAGGCGGCGGCGGCGTGGAGGCCACCGGTGGAGTGGAAGGCGGCCTGGCGCTCGAGGAGTCGCGGGGGCAGGCCGAGGAGGATCTCAGCAGATCACCTCGGGACCTGTCCGGCGGCCGGGCCCCGGCCACCCTGATGGCGTCGATCGACGCCTTGCCACACACCCCACAAGAGCTGGTGCTGTAGAAGTTCCGCTGGAACTGGGCCGGGTCGACCCTGACCCCCTCGGCGGGGACCAGGTCCAATCTCCCCTCCCCGAGCTCGACCACCTCGTCGATCGCACCAGGGCGGGTCACGATCCCCTCGGTGAGGGCGAAACCGAGCGCCAGGCTGGCGTCGTCGCCCGGCGTCCGCATCACCACCGCCAGCGGGGTCCCGTCGAAACGGATCTCCAGCGGCTCCTCGACCACGAGCACGTCGTCGGTGACGACCGGCTCGCCGCGGAATCGGGTGACCGAACGGGTGGTGGTGGGGTCACTCACGTCCCTCGGACCCCCCGCCCACACCCGCATAGATGTACATCCACCCAAATCTCCCCTTGATGCAGTGACTCATGAGGGGGGACGACCCCCCTCGGACCCCCCGCCCACAGCTCCTCCGCCATATGATGTACGTCCAGCCAAATCTGCCCTTGATGCAGAGGTTGCCGGCGGTGACCGGGTGGTCGAGTGGTGAGGTGACGTCGACGATGCGGCCGTCCTGGATGTGGAGGTCGAGGTTGCAGCCGACACCGCAATAGGAGCAAACGGTCCGGGTCACTTCCTGGGCGTCCACGTCCCAGGTCCGCGCCTCCTTCATGTCCCAGGCGATCTTGCCTTCGAGGGCGCCGGTCGGGCAGACCGCGATGCAGTTGCCGCAGTAGACACAGGCCGAGCCGGGGAGGGCGACGTCGAACTCGGTGGAGATCGTGGAGTCGAAACCCCGGCCCGCCACCGCGATGGCGAAGGTGTTCTGATGCTGTTCCCCACAGGCATCGACGCACTTGTAACAGAGGATGCAGCGCCCGTAGTCACGGACGTAGAGCTCGTCTTCCACCTTGGCCGGCTCGGCGACGTTCGCCGCTCCCATCACCGATGGTGGATGGGAGTGCCCGGGAGTCGGCCGGTCGCGTGGTTGCTCCCCCTGGGAGTGCCGAACCGGTCCGGGTCGGCATCGTGGTCGGTCATCCAACGTCGTAGCGACTCTCGGCACGATCCAGCTCGACCGCACTCCCCAACAGCTCCATCACCAGTCTCCGGCTGTGACGGGCGCGTTCGGTGGACGGTGATATGACCATGCCCTCCTCGGCCGGCCGCGAGCACGAGGGCACGAGCACCCGCGATCCCTCCATCTCGACCATGCACACCCGGCAGGCGTTCGCCGGCTCGAGCGTCGGGCCCTGACAGAGGGTGGGCACGTCGACCCCAGCTGACGACAAGCGGCGAGCACGTGAGTCTCCCTCGGAGACTTGATGGGCTGCCGTCGACCGTTGATCGGTCACCCGGGTCACGAGTCATCCGGCAGCCCCAAGGCGATCGCCGACTGGACCGCTGGAGGCGCAGTCTGACCCAGGCCGCAGATCGATGCATCCGTCATCACACGAGCCAGGTCGCTCAGGAGGGCGAGCTCGGTCGCTCCGGTCACCGATTGCCTCCGGCCTCGAGCCGCTCCAGCGCCTCCTCCTGGCGAACGGTGCCCACCCGGCAGGGGACACACTGACCACAGGACTCGTCGCGGAAGAACTTGGCGATGCGACGCAGCACGGGTCCGAAATCGGTCTGGTCGTCGAAGAAGATCAAAGAGCCCGACCCCAAGTGTCGTCCCCGCGGCCCTGGTGTCCTCGAAGGTGAGAGGCAGGTCGAGAGCAGCCTCGCTACCGGCGAACACCCCGGCCGCACCACCCATGAGCATGGCGCCGACCCACGACTCTCCGGGATCCCGCCGGCCATGATCGAGAAGCACGCCGAGGTGGTGCCGAATGGGACCTCGTACACACCGGGCGAGACGACGGCCCCGGAGACACAGAACAGCTTGGGTCCGCTCGACTGCTCCGTCCCGATCGTGGCGAAGGCCTCTGCTCCTCCGTGATGACCTGGAGGGCCGCCAGCAGAGTCTCGATGTTGTTGATCCCGGTCGGCTTGCCGAACACACCCGATTGCGGTGGGAACGGTGGTTTCTGCCGCGGCTCGCCGCGGTGTCCCTCGATCGAGGCGAACAGGGCCGTCTCCTCACCGCAGATGTAGGCGCCGGCGCCCCTCCTGACCTCGAGTTCGAAGCCATCGGCCCATCAGCCCGGCCTCCCGCGTCTGCTCGACCGCATCACGAAGACGCCGCTCCGCCATCGGGTACTCGCCCCTGAACATAGATGTAGCCATGGCCCGCCCCCGTGGCGTACCGAAGACGACCATCGCCTCGACCACGGCGAACGGGTCTCCCTCCATGACCAGACGATCCTTGAAGGTGCCTGGCTCCGACTCGTCCCCGTTGGCGATCACGTACTTCTGAGTCCCCGTCGGCGTCACGCACCCCTTCCCATTTGATGCCGATCGGGAAGGCGGCCCCTCCCCGGCCGTTGAGATTCGACGTCTTCAACTCCGTGATGACCCACTCAGGCCCGATACTACCGGGCACGTGCCAGCGCATCGAACCCGCCGGCGTCGCGGTACGAGTCGAGCGAACTCGGGTCGACGCCGCCCACCCGACGCAGAAGCGTCAGCTCACTGCGGTCCTGATGGATGAGGCCATCGCGGGAGATCGTCGAAGCGAAGCGCCCCCGCATGCTCCGGAGCGGTCGACCGGGCGCGGCCACCCGATAGCCAACGCCCGGTTGATGGGAGAGGACTGCCGGCGCCCGGTCGCACTGTCCGAGACACGGGCTCCTGGAGACCACGTTTCCGGAGGCCTCGAGTGGACGCAGCGAGGTCCTCACCTCCATATCGGGCACAGACCATGTCGTCACAG
The DNA here is from genome assembly GCA_963751005.1 of uncultured bacterium. GTDB lineage: Bacteria > Actinomycetota > Acidimicrobiia > Spongiisociales > ZC4RG35 > JANQRA01. The sequence continues at coordinate 976,845 of CAVVSY010000004.1, read as the reverse complement.
ACATGGATCGTGGCCGCGCCGGCGCAGATCGGTGCGAAAGAGCGCATAGAAGGTTGCCACGCCATAGGCCTCCGCCGGTGGGACGGTGAGACGCTCCGAGATGTAGCCGAGGGCCCCCCGGCTGACCGAACCGGTGGCGTCCTGGACCGCGTGCAGCGCAGGGAGGAGGAGATGGCGACGAGCCCGGGCGGCGTGGCCCCCGAAGACCACCCGGCCGTTCCACTCGTCACGCGGCCCGGCGATGCTGTCGACGGCGCGACGCTCCACCTCGGTGGGCCGTCTGGGCGATGGTGACCAGGTCCATCAGACGAGAGCTTCGACCCGGACCGCGGTGGCCTTGAACTCGGCGGTCCCCGACTTCGGGTCCCAGGCGTCGAGGGTGAGGATGTTCACGTCGGTCTCGTCGGGGAAGTGGACCGCCATGAAGGCGAGACCGGGGCGAAGCGAACCGTCGAAGCGGACCGGCGCTTCCAGACTGCCCCGGCGGGAGACCACCCTGCACCCGGTCGCCCTCGGCGACTCCCAGGTCTCCACGTCCTCGGGGGAGAGATCGATACCCGGCGCCGACCCGGCGCGGGCGAGGAATACCGGCCGCTCTGCACCCCGGTGTTGAAGGAGTCGAGCCGTCGTCCCGGTGGTGAGCCTGATCGGGTACTCCTCGGTGAGCTCGTCCACGGGAGGGCGAAATCCACGGCGAAGAACGGCGCCCTCGCCGTGGTCACCGGACGCTCCCACAGCCGCGCGTGGAGAAACAGCGAGCCCGGCGAGCTCTCGTCGGGACACGGCCACTGCAACCCCCCGAGATCTTCGAGCCGGCGGTAGGACATGCCTCCATGCATCGGCGACAATGCCCGCATCTCGTCCCAGGCCTGCTCCGCGGTGAACGTCGGCCAGTCGTGACCGAGGGCCCGGGCGAGCTCGCAGAGGATCTCGATGTCGTCACGGGCGTCACCCGGCGGATCCACGGCACGTCGGACCCGTTGCACCCGCCGCTCGCTCGAGGTGAACGTGCCCTCTGCCTCACCCCATCCCGCCGCCGGGAGGACCACGTCGGCGAGCTCGGCGGTCGCGGTGAGGAAGATGTCCTGGACGACCATGAACTCGAGGTCCTCGAGACGCCGTCGCATCAGCCGCGGTCCGCCTCGGACTGCAGCGGATTCTCCCCGAGCACGAACAGCGCCCGCAGCACCCCTTCGTCCATGGCCTCGTGCATGAGACTGATGTGCGAGACCCGCCCGAGCCGGGATGGTCTCGCCCCAGGCCGCCTCGAAACGACCGGCGGAGGTCGGCGTTCTCCACGTCCTGGAACCCGGGGAGCTTGTTGGGGAGGGCGCCCATGTCGCCACCTCCCTGGACGTTGTTCTGGCCTCGGATCGGCACCAGACCCGATCCGTAACGGCCGACGTGACCGGTGAGAAGGGCGAGATCGATGAGGGCGAGGACGTTGTCGGTGGCGTTGTGATGCTCGGTGATCCCCAGGGTCCAGCAGATCTGGGCCGTCTCCGCAGTGGCGTACTCCTCGGCGAGCCGGGCGATGACCTCGGCCGGGACACCGGTGAGGTCGGCGCCGCGAGCCAGCGTGTAGTCGTCGACCAACTCGGCGTAGGCGTCGAAGTCGACGGTTGCGGCTGCGATGAACTCACGATCGTGCAGATCCCGTGGATGATCTCGCGCCCGATGGCGTTGGCCAGGGCGATGTCGGACCCGACGTCGATCCCCAGCCAGACATCGGCCCAGGCCGCCGTGGAGGTGCGTCTCGGGTCGACGGCGTACATCCGCGCTCCCCTGCGGATGCCCTTGAGGACGTGGTGGAAGAAGATGGGGTGTGCCTCGCGTGCGTTCGAGCCCCACATGACGATGAGATCGGTCTCCTCGATCTCCTGATACGAGCTGGTGCCACCGCCCGCTCCGAACACTGCCGCCAGACCGGCGACGGAGGGAGCGTGTCAGGTGCGGTTGCAACTGTCGATGTTGTTCGAGGCCATCACCGACCGGGCCCATCGCTGGGCCACGTAGTTGACCTCGTTGGTCGCCTTCGAGCAGCTGAACATCCCGAAGGACTCACCGGAGTACCGGCTCAGCCCGGTGGCTGCGGCGTCGATGGCCTCTTCCCAGCCGACCGGTGTCAGCACGCCGTCCTTGCGGACATGGGGCCGGGTCAGCCTTGCGTAGTTGCGTTTCACACTCACCTCCTTTCCCTTCGTCGATCGGATTCGAGGGTACCGCGACGTCTCGGGTGGTCAGGTCCTCGGAGCCGTGGGACCGGGCGGAGCGCTATGAGGGCAGACGGTCGCGGCCGAGTCGCTCCAGACCGTCGAGAAGGAGGTCGAGGGCGAACTCGAACTCGCTCTGGTCGTCACACCAACCCAGATTGGTCTCGGGGTCGTCGTGGGCGACCTCGGAGAGCATCTCGACCATGAGTGGGAGCTCCGCCGCCATCAACTCGAGGACCTCCGTGGCCTGCTCCTCTTCCGGGCTTCCCGGGGCGGGATCGAACATCTCCTGGGTGAACCCCATGGCGCGACTGCCCAGGGCATGCAGGGCGTGGTGGACCAGGTCGTAGTCGAACCCACCGATACGGAAGATCTCCATGAGCCCGTGGTGATAGAGCAGCACGGGCATGCTCATCGTGGTCCGCGTCTCCAGCAAGGCCGGGGCCCACCGGTGCTTCAGCATGACCTCGCGGGCCGTGAGGATGCGCTTGCGCATGACAGCCTTCCAGTCGGCGGGCCCGGTGGCGGGATCCAACGCATCGACGGCGAGGTTGACCTCGGCGACGACCATCTCGGCCACACCGTCGAGCAGAGCCTCCTTGTTGGCCACGTGGTAGTAGAGGGACATGGCCTCGACTTCGAGGGCATCGGCGAGGCCGCGCATGGTCAGTGCCGGGATCCCTCCCTCGTCGGCCACCTCGACGGCGGTCGCCAGCACCCGCTCGCGGCTGAGGGGGACCCGGGGTCTAGCCGTCTTGTCGATCACCATCTCGTCCCGATCGTACATGGTAAGTCTTGCTCCTTGACAACCTTACGTCGTATGAATATGGTACCTTACATTGTACGAGAAGGAGCAATTGTGGAGACGACCCGACTGAGCAGTGACCGTGTCACAGAGACCATGCGGGCGGTGGCCCAGACCGGATATGGGGCACCGGAGACATCCCTGGAGCTCACCCGTCTGCCGATCCCGACAGCTGCGGCCGACCAGGTCCTGGTGGAGGTGGCCGCATCGTCCCTGAACGCACTCGAGTGGCACTACCTCACCGGCACCCCGTACTTCCTCAGGTTCGAGAACGGCTTCCGCTCCCCCAAGCGTCTCGTCCCGGGCGCGGATGTGGCGGGCACGGTGGTCGCCGTGGGCAACGAAGTGACCGACTTCGAGATCGGCGACGAGGTCTTCGGTGAGATCGGGAGCGGAGGCTTCGCCGAGTACGCCGTCGCCCCGGCCAGGGCTCTCGCCCACCGATCACCCGCCCTTCCCCTCGAAGATCATGCGACGCTCGGGGTGGCGGCCCTCACCGCCCTCCAGGGTCTCCGGGATTGGGGAGCCATGCAGCCCGGGGACCGGGTCCTGGTCAACGGAGCATCCGGAGGCGTCGGCACATTCGCGGTGCAGATCGCCAAGGCTCTGGGAGCCGAGCCATGTCACCGCGGTCTGCAGCACCAGGCAACGTCGAGACCGCCTACACCCTCGGAGCCGACCGTGTGCTCGACTACAAGTCGGAGGACCTCGCCGAGATCGGCGATCGTTTCGACGTCTTCTTCGACAATGCCGGAAGTCTCAGCATCAGCCAGAGTCGCCGTCTGCTCACCAGCGACGGCACCCTGGTGATGGTCACCGGGAAGAAGGGCCGCTGGTTTCGACCGGCGGACCGGATGGTGGCAGGGATGATCCGCTCCAAGTTCTGGAGTCAGGGCTTCGCCTCCCGGGTGGCTCGGGCCAGCGGTGAGGATGGGGCGGCCCTCGCCGATATGGTCACCGAGGGCCGGGTACGGCCGTTCATCGACAGGCGCTTCACGCTCGACGAAGCCGTCACCGCACTCGCCTACCAGGGCGAGGGGCACGCCCGAGGCAAGTCGTTGGTGCTGCCGTGATCGCCCTCAGCTGAAGGACGTGCCGGCCACGTGCTCGGCGGCGGCGAGCATCTGACCGGCAACGGGTTGGAGGTCGATCTCGAGGAGCAGGAGCCCGGTGGCCACCCTCTCCACCAGCCCCCATTCCCAGATGGCGGTCACGTCGCATCCCGTCGCTGCAGCGAGACGACGGGCTCGCGACCGAGGGTCCTCGACCATGAGCTCGATCGGGTCCTCCCGCATCAGGATCCCCAGGTCGTATTCCGGCTCGGCGATCAGGCCATCGGGGTCGACGAGGAGAAACCCCCGCGGCGACTCGAGGGCGTTCCACTGGTGCACGTCACCGTGGACCAGGAGGGCGGTGGCAGGGTCATGAGCGGCGATCCTGCGCTCGGCGGCGGCGAGCGCCTGATCCACGGCCGCCGACGAGAGGGGCCGGTCCAGTCGCTCCCACCTGGCCTGTATCGACTCGGCCAGATCCCTACCCCGATCGGCCCCCGTCGGGAGCGACACGTCATCCACCCTTCGCCAGATTCTCTGGGCCGCGGCGCACAGGATCTCCTGCCGTTGCGCAATTGGCAGCCCCATGTGCACTCATCGGCGTGCCGAGTCTCTCCATGAGCATCCCCCCTCGCTCCACGTCCCAACACAGCAGCCGGGGGCAGCCGTCACCGTCGACCAGCTGGAGCACCGAGATCTCGTTCTCGGCGTGAGACCCTTCGCGAGGGATCATGAGCTTGAGCACGGCCGAGCCCCCAGGAATCAAGTCGACGGTGAGGACCAAGGCCTCGCTCGCGTCGGGAAACACCCGCCGAGGGGTGAACTCCCATTCGGAAGCGAGGTCGGCGACCAGCGCGTCGACGTCCTCGAGCCAGAGCTCGGCGCCGGCGACGAGCGCCTTGTTGCGCACCACGGGTGGGATCTCGATCGCCATGGCCCGAGTGTCGCCGACGCGCGGCGACGAGGTGGCGATCGTGTGAGTCGCTAAGTTCATCGACGCTTTGCTCGAAGCCTTTCTCTGGGGTGCACTCGGTGCGTCGGCCCTGCTCGCGGGTGCCTTGCTCGCATACGTGACCACCCCCTCCCGGCGGTTCATCGCCGTGATCATGGCGCTCGGTTCCGGGGTCCTGTTCGGGTCGGTGGCCTTCGAATTGGTCGACGACGCCCTCGAGGAGGCATCACCTGCCGCGGTGGGCCTCGTCGCCCTCGCCGGTGCCCTCACCTTCACCGCAGGCAACTGGTGGCTGCAGCGACGCGGTGGTGGCGACCGCAAGAGCCCCACCGGCGACCAGGCCGACGGCTCGCCCCTGGCGATCGTCTTCGGCTCGGTGTTGGACGGGGTCCCCGAGTCGTTCGTCCTCGGCTTGACCGTGCTCCAGGGCTCCGTGAGCGTCCCCCTCTTCGCCGGCATCGTGCTCAGCAACTTCCCCGAGGGTCTCTCCTCGTCGGCAGGTCTGCGTATCGCCGGTTGGGCGCGGCGACGTGTCTTGTTGATGTGGACCGCCGTGGTGGTGGCGTCGGCGGTGAGTGCCGCCCTCGGCTATCTCCTGCTCGACCCGAGTCTCGGCTACACCGGGGCACTGGTCCAGGCGTTCGCCGCCGGTGCACTGTTGGCCATGGTCGCCGACACCCTGCTACCCGAGGCCTTCGAGGTGGAAGGTGTGTTCACCGGATCGCTGGTGGTGGTCGGCTTCAGCCTCTCCCTGGTGCTGTCGGCCCTCTAGGCCTTCACTCAGGTCGGAGGGCCGAACCCGGTCGCAGTCTGAGACTCAGACTCCCTGACCAGCCTCGAACCGATATCCCATACCCGGCTCGGTGATGAAGTACCTCGGCGCGCTGGGCTCGGGCTCCAGCTTGCGGCGGATCTGCGCCATGAACACACGCAGGTAGTTGGTCTCCTCGCCATAGTTCGGGCCCCACACCTCCTTGAGGAGGAGGGACTGGGTGACCAGCTTCCCCTCGTGTCGGACCAGCATCTCGACGATGCCCCATTCGGTGGGGGTCAAGCGGATCTCCTCGCCAGATCGACGAGTTGCCCGTTTCGAGGCCAGATCGATGGTGAAGTCACCGGTTTCGACCTTGGGCAGGTCGTCAGGGGGGTCGACCTCCCTCCGCAGTGCCGCCCTGAGCCTCGCCAGCAACTCCCCCATTCCGAACGGCTTGGTCACGTAGTCATCGGCGCCGGCATCGAGAGCGGCGATCTTCACGCTCTCGGCGTCGCGCACCGAGAGGACGATGATCGGGACCTGAGTCCACCCCCGGAGCCCGCGGATGACGTCGATCCCGTCGATGCCCGGCAGACCGAGGTCGAGGATCACCGCGTCCGGGCGGTGATCGGCTGCCTGGCGCAGTGCCTCCTCGCCCGACGAAGCCGCGTCGACCCGGTACCCGAGAGCCTTCAAGTTGAGACCGAGGGCTCGGGTCATCTGCGGTTCGTCGTCCACGACCAGGATTCGATAGGAGTCAGCCACGGCGTGATTCCAGCACGTGTGGCGTCTCGATGGTCCCCCCGGCGATCTTGAGGCCGATCACCATCGTGGTCCCGCCGCCCGGGGTGTCCTCCACCAGCAGCTCGTTGCCCATCGCCTCGAGCAGTCCCCGCGCCACCGCCAGCCCGAGACCGACACCGCCGCGCTCCGGGGAGTCGTCGAGACGCTGGAAGGGGAGAAACACCGTGTCTCTGGCCTCGACCGGGATGCCCGGACCACGATCGGCGACCCGGAGGTCGATACGGCCGGCGACCACTCCCCCACTCACGCGCACCTTCTCCTCCGCGGGCGACCAGGTGAGGGCGTTCTCGATGAGATTGGCCAGCACCCTCTCCAGGAGATCGGGGTCGGTTTGCACGTCGGGAAGCCGCTCGGAGACATCCACGATCACACGATCGCGCCCCGTGCGCAGCCCGGCGAGGGCGGAGGCCACGATCTCATCCAGGCCGACCGGCCGGAAGAAGACATGGACGGCCCCCACCTGGACCCGGCTGGCGTCGAGCAGATGGCCCACCAGCCGGTTGAGCCGCTCGGTCTCCTCCAGAGCGGTGTGGAGGAACGCGTCGGTCTGCTCCGGGCTCCACTCCACACCGGTCTCGAGGAGACTGGTCAACGAGGCCTTGATCGTCGCCAAGGGGGTGCGGAGGTCGTGGGACACCGCACCGAGAAGGGCGGTTCGCAGACGATCGGCTTCGGCCATCGACTCGGCCGACTCCGCTTCGAGCACGAGCTCGCTCCGCTCGATCGCCTGCAGGATCTGGGTGGCGAATGCCCGCAGGACGGTCCGATCGTCGGTGGTCAGCTTGCCGCCGACCATCACCAGGAAGACGTCCCCAGTCACCTCGATGGCTTCTGTCCCGGTGCGGGGCTTCTCGAGCTCCTCGGCCCCGTCCCAGAGCACGGTCTCCCATCCGTCCGGGACCTTTCTCACCAGACTCACCGAGTCGAGCGACATGATGTCCCTGACCGTCCGAAGCAGGGCGGTCGAATCCGTGCCGAAGACCGGGTGGCCCCGGGTAGTGGCGGCGGCCAGGGCCTCCGCCTGGGCTCGAGCCAGCCTCGCCTCGGCGCTGCGTCGGCTCGAGTAGCCGACGAGGAGACCCACGGTCAGGGCGATGATGAGGAACGCGACGAGGCTGAAGAGGTCGTTGGCGCTCCCGATCGTCCAGGTGCCGACGGGAGTGGTGAAGAACCAGTTGGCGAGTAGAAACCCGATCCCGGCGGCGGCGAGGGCGGGGGCGGCACCGCCCACACCGGCGACGACTACCGCGGCCAGCAGGTAGATGAGCAGCACGTTGTGCAGCTCGAGCCCGGTGCCGAGTGCCAAGAGCGCCGCAGTCAGCAGCGGCAGCCCGAAAAAGACGATCGCCCATGCCCCGACGCGACGTGGGCCTCCGATCGGCGCCGATCGGCGACGTCTCGGAGGTCTTGGCCGGTGCGCCCCCTCGTAGGAGATCACGTGGATGTCGACCTCTCCGGCGTCCCGGATCACCCGGGCGATGGGAGATCGGCGCCAGAGCTCTTCGAAACGGGAGCGTCTCGAGGCACCGAGCACGATCTGGGTGGCGTTCTCATCCCGGGCGAATGCGAGGAGAGCCTGGCCGACGTCATCGCCCACCAGCTCGTGGTACCGGCCACCCAACTGCGTCAACAGCGCGATCTGCTGCTCGAGGGCCTGGGTCGACTCCTCGGCGAGGCCGTCGGTGGGGCGGACATAGACCCCGACCAGGTCGGCGCGCGACCGCATCGCCAGCCGGGCGGCACGGCGCAGCACCGCCTCGCTCCCGACGGCGCCGACCAGTGCGACCACGACCCGTTCCTTGGTCTCCCAGGGGCGATCGATCCCGTGAAGGTCGCGGTAATTGGCCAACGCCTCCTCGACACGATCGGCGGTCCAGGACAACGCCAGCTCCCGCAGGGCACCCAGGTTCCCGGGACGGAAGTAGTTGGCCAATGCGGCGTCGATCCGGTCCGCCGGATAGATCTTCCCTGCAGCCAGACGCTCCCGCACCCCTTCCTGGGTGAGATCGACCAGCTCGATCTCAGCGGCGCGCCGTCACCACCTCGTCGGGGATGGTCTCGCGCTGGGCGACGTCGGTGATCTCGAAGACCACGTCGTTCAGCGACTCCATGTGCTGGATGTTGACCGTCGACAGCACATCGATCCCGTTCTCGAGCAGTTCGTCGACGTCCTCCCAACGTTTGGCGCGCCGGGACCCCGGCACGTTGGTGTGCGCCAGCTCGTCGACGAGTGCGACGTCGGGTCTCCGGGCGAGGACGGCGTCGACGTCCATCTCGTCGAACGACGCTCCTCGATAGGCGACGGGGCGTCTCGGCACCAGCTCCAGGTCACCGACCATCGCCGCCGTCTCGACGCGCCCGTGAGGCTCGACGTAGGCGATGACGACATCGCGGCCGGCCCGCCGCAGACGATGCCCCTCCTCCAACATCGCATACGTCTTCCCGACCCCCGGTGCAGCCCCGAGGAAGACCTTCAGCTTGCCTCGGCTCACCGCCGAACCGTACCTCCGCGCCGACGGCTCGGCGGCACTCCGTCGGCGTGGCTCATGTCGGCAGGGTGTCGAGGGCGAGGTTGAGCAGGAGCACGTTCACCCCCGGTTCGCCGAGGATGCCCAGCGGACCTTCCTCGATGTTGGCATCGATCAGCGCATGGACCTCGGCCAGGTCGAGACCACGTGCCAGAGCCACACGCGATGCCTGGAGACGGGCGTTGGCGATCGAGATGTGTGGGTCGAGACCCGAACCAGAAGCGGTGACCGCGTCCACCGGCACCGACACACCATCAGCGAGATCATTCACCTGGCGATAGGTGTTGGCTCGCTCCTCGACCTCGTCGAGCCATACAGGGTTGGTGGGTCCCAGATTGGCCCCCGAGCTCGCCATCGCGTCGTAGCCCTCACCGGCCGCCGAGGGGCGGGGGTGGAAGTACTCGAGTCGGGAGAAGTTCTGGCCGATCAGACGGGAGCCGACCGGCTCGCCGTCGACCTCGACCAGCGAGCCACCGGCCGTGGCGCCGAAACCGATGCCGGCGATCGACGGTGACCACGGCGGGATACACCACTCCCAACAGGAGCGTGAGGAGCGCGAGCATCCCCAGCGCAGGGGCCAGCTGACGTCGCATCAGGCCACCCCGAGGCCATGGATCGCCATGTCGAGCAGCTTGATGCAGACGAAGGGAACAACCAGCCCGCCCAGGGCGTATATCGACAGATTGCGCCGCAGCATCGTCGCCGCGCTCGTCGGCACGGAATCTGACCCCCCTCAGGGCCAGTGGAATGAGGGCGATGATCACCAACGCGTTGAAACACGACCACGGCGAGGATCGCCGATCGGGGAGTTGCCAGACCCATGATGTTCAGTGCGTCGAGCGACGGGAACACGCCCATGAACATCGCCGGGATGATCGCGAAGTACTTGGCCACGTCATTCGAGATCGAGAAGGTGGTGAGGGCTCCCCGAGTGATCAGCAGCTGTTTGCCGATCTCCACGATCTCGATGAGCTTGGTCGGGTTGGAGTCGAGGTCGACCATGTTGCCCGCCTCCTTCGCCGCCTGTGTCCCCGAGTTCATCGTGACACCGACATCGGCCTGTGCGAGCGCCGGCGCGTCGTTGGTCCCGTCCCCGGTCATCGCCACCAACCTGCCCCCGGCCTGCTCGCGCCGGATCAGCTCCATCTTGTCCTCCGGGGTGGCCTCGGCGAGGAAATCGTCGACACCCGCCTCCATCGCGATCGCCTTTGCGGTCAGGGGGTTGTCGCCGGTGATCATCACGGTCCGGATCCCCATCCGGCGAAGCCGCTCGAACGGGTCCTCGATGCCTTCCTCGACCACGTCCTTGAGGTGGATCACCCCGAGGACCCGGGGGCCATCCGCCACCACCAGCGGCGTTCCCCCGGCCGTGGCGACACCCTCGACCAGCTGAAACAACACGACCGGGACTAATCCGCCCATTTCGGCGATCCACCGTTTCACTGCGTCGACGGCGCCCTTCCGAACCGACCGGCCATCGACATCGACGCCACTCATTCGGGTGTGGGCGCTGAAGGGGACGAGATGGGCGTGGGAGAGGTCACGGCCACGGAGCCCGAATCGCTCTTTGGCCAGAACCACGATGGACCTGCCTTCCGGCGTCTCGTCGGCCAGGCTCGCCAGCTGGGCGGCGTCGGCGAGTGCAGCCTCCAGTCACCTCGGGCAGCGGGAGGAACTCGGTCGCCTGCCGGTTGCCGAGGGTGATCGTGCCGGTCTTGTCGAGCAGCAGGGTCGAGCAATCTCCTGCTGCCTCGACTGCCCTGCCGGAGAGGGCGAGCACGTTGTGCTGCACGAGACGGTCCGATCCCGGCGATGCCGATCGCGGACAAGAGCGCTCCGATCGTGGTCGGGATCAGGCAGACGAGGAGGGCCACCAACACGACCAAGTCCTGTTCGGCGCCCGAGTAGATGGCGAAGGGCTGGAGTGTGACCGTGACGAGCAGGAAGATGATGCTGAGCACGGCGAGGAGGATGTTGCACCGCGATCTCGTTGGGTGTCTTCTGCCGCGTCGCCCCTTCCACCAGGCCGATCATCCGGTCGAGGAACGTCTCCCCGGACAGTGCCGCGATCCGCACCACTATGCGGTCGGAGAGCACCCTGGTGCCCCCGGTAACGGCCGACCTGTCACCGCCCGCCTCACGGATCACCGGGGCCGACTCGCCGGTTATCGCCGACTCGTCGACCGAGGCGATGCCCTCGATGACGTCGCCGTCGGAAGGGATCGTCTCACCGGCGACGACCACGACCCGATCGTCGACCCGAAGTTCAGAAGACGGGACGAACTCGAGAGCCCCGTCGACGCCGATCCGGCTTGCCGACGTGGTCGCGCGGGTCCAGGCGCAGGGAGTCTGCCTGGGCCTTGCCCCGGCTCTCCGCCATCGCCTCGGCGAAGTTGGCGAAGATCAACGTGAACCACAACCAGCCGGTTATCCACCCGGAGAAGGCGGCGCTGTCGTTGCCGTCAAACAGATCACGGATGAAGAGCCAGGTGGTCAGGCAACTCCCCACCAGCACGAGGAACATCACCGGATTGCACGCCTGGTCGGGCGCGGTCCAGCTTGCGAAGACTGCTGACCAGCGCGGGCACGACAACGGCGCGGTCGAGGACCGACGCCGAACCTCGGCGGCGACTCACCGACGGACTCGTCGGGCCGGAGGCGCTCATGTGCCGCTCCCCGCGATCGACAGGTGCTCCACGAAGGGCCCCAGCGCCAGTGCCGGGAAGAAGGTGAGCCCGGCGACGATCACCACGACCCCGACGACCAGCCCCGCGAACAGAGGTGTGTGGGTCGGCATCGTCCCGACGGTCTCGGGGAGGCGCTCTTTGGCGACGAGGGAGCCGGCGAGAGCCAGAACCGGGATGATCAGCAGGAGACCGGCCGACCAGCATGGAGAATCCGATCGTGGTGTCGTACCAGACCGTCGACGCACCGAGCCCGGCGAAAGCCGAGCCATTGTTGTTGGCCCCGGATGCGTAGGCATAGAGGATTTCGGTCAGTCCATGGGGGCCGGTGTCGTTGGCGGCGGCGACTGCGCCCTCGATCAGGACCGATGCGGCCCCGAACCCGAGCATCACCAGAGGCATGGCCAGCAGATACAGGGCAACCAGCTTGATCTCATTGGCCTGGATCTTCTTGCCGAGGTACTCCGGTGTGCGTCCCACCATCAGACCTGCGATGAACACCGCCAGGACCGAGAAGATCAGGAGCCCGTTGAGCCCTACCCCGACACCACCCGGGCTGACCTCACCGAGTGAGATGTGGGTCAGGGCGATCCCTCCGGCGAGCGGCACCATGCTGTCGTGCATGCAGTTGACCGACCCATTGGATGTACCGGTCGTGCTGGCTGCCCACAACCCACAGGCGGCTGACCCGAGACGCACCTCGGTCCCCTCCATGCTGCCCCCGCCCTGCTCGGCTGTGGCGATCTGGGCGATTCCGAGGTCACCGAGCGCCGTGTTCCCGGCGGTCTGCAACGCGGTCGTGGTCACGGCGGCAAACAGCCAGACGGTGGCCATGATCGCGAACACCGCCCAACCCTGGCGGCGATCACCGACCATCTGCCCATAGGTGAAGGCCAGGCCGAACGGGATCACCAGGATCGCCCAGTTCTCGATGAGGTTGGTGAGGGCCGTCGGATTCTCGAACGGGTGTGCCGAATTGGCGTTGAAGAACCCACCCCCGTTGCTGCCGAGCTGCTTGATCGCGATCTGGCTCGCCACGGGGTCCACCGGGTATCGACTGGGCCGAACCTTCGATCGTGGACACCGACGTCTGCCCCTCGAAGTTCTGGATCACCCCCTGGCCGAGAAGCACGACCGAGAGGACCAATGACATCGGCAGGAGGATCCGGACCGTGCCTCTGACGAGGTCCACCCAGAAGTTCCCCACGGTGGAGCCCCTCCGTCGGGCAATGCCCCGGATCAGGGCGGCCATCACACCCATCCCCGCCCGCGGCGGAGGCGAAGTTCTGCACCGTCAGGCCGGCGGCCTGAGTGAGGTGGCTCATCGTCGCCTCACCGCCATACGACTGCCAGTTGGTATTGGTCATGAAGCTGATCGCTGCGTTGAGCGCCGTGTTGGCCGGGACTCCCGGTCGGGAGGTCGGGTTGAGCGGGAGGGCTCCTTGGAATCGCTGCATGGCGTAGAGGGCGAGAAAGGAGACCAGGGAGTACGCGAGCACCGAGTAGGCATATGCAGTCCAGCGCTGTTCGCGGGTGGGATCGACCCTGCAGACCCGATAGATCCCCGACTCGAGTGGCCGGAACACCCGGTCCCAGCGGGAGCTGCCGTCGCCATAGACGCCGGCCATGTAGCGGCCCAAGGGGATGGCAGCCAGCAACACCGTCAGGATCAATATGGACAGCTGGAACCAGCCCGGAGGTGGTCATCAGAACTTCTCCGGGAACAGCATCGCCGCCATCAAGAAGCCGGCGAGCAGCACCCCGAGGATCAGGCCTACGACATTGTCCACGTCGGATTCGCCCCTTCCTCGTCTTCGGCCGCAGGCTCTTCTCGCCCCACGATGCGGTCGAGACTCCGCACATAGGCGGCACAGAGCCCGAAGAAACAGGAAACGCCTGCGATGTATAGGAGGTCGGCCATCAGAGGGCCGATCGCGTTCTCGAGCTCATAACCTGGGGATACACGTGCCGTCCACGACGAGCAACCGGTTTGACGCGTTCGATGCGCCCGATCGGCGGGGATTTACGTCTTCCCGTTTCCCCGGAGGTGGAAGGGCACCGAGGTGACGGCGATCCCTGCCTCGCTTGCGAGGATGCCCTTGATCGCCAGACCCGTCTGGTTGTGGAGCAGTTGGGTGATGCGGCCCGGCACGACGAATTCGGGGATGACAGCGCAGATCAATGTGCCCGGCACGGCGGTGCGGCGACGCTCCCGCAGGTAATGGACCATCGGGTCGACGATGCTCCGAAAGGGGCTGGGAAGCACCACGAGCGGGAACTCGTAGCCCGCGTCGGCCCATTCGGCCTCCACCCGTTCCCGCTGCCGTTCGTCGACGTCGATGTGCACGGCAGTCACCGGCTGGCCCAGACCCTGGGCATAGGTCAAGGCCTCTCTGATCGGCCGGGTCATGTCGGAGATCGAGCACCACCTGCTCGACATGGGCGATGGGAGCGTGCTTGAGGCGGCTTCGCCGGGACCGGCGCAGCACGTTCAGGTCGGTGACCACCACCCCGGGCTCGAAGAGAAGCCGCGACTTGATCGCCAGGCTGTGGCGATGGGCGAATGGAGCGAGGATCGACCTGGTGCGAACCCGATCGGCCAGGACGACGGTGATCACCGTTCCCGGGTGACCGGCGCGCTCCCGCTGGATCCTCGCGACGACGCGGCGCGAGATCGACTCGCGCTCCCCGGGGAGTACCTCCAGCGGGCGGTCGGGGTGAGCCGTGTCCCACGTGTAGATCAGGTCGTCGGACCAGGCCTCCTCGGCGTGGACCACCGTCACCGCCTCGGCCGTGATCAGCTGGGCGTAACGCAGGGCCCGGTCGGCGGCCTCGTCATGATGAGCCACCAGGACCAGCACCCGGGTCGGTCTGGGCTCTGCCTCGACCGGCACCTGCTTGAGCTGGGCACCGACGCCCCGGTAGTGACCCCTGATCGAGAGCATCAGCACCACCAGCATGGGCATCAGGAGGATGACGATCCAGGCGCCGTGGACGAACTTGACCGTGGCGACCACGATGAGAACGACACCGGTGGTGAGGCCGCCGACCATGTTGATCACGACAGACCGACGCCAACCCGGGCCACGAACCTTCAGCCAATGGCGAACCATCCCGGTCTGGCTCAGGGTGAAGGCGGTGAAGACACCGACCACGTACAGCTGGATGAGACGGCTGACCTCGGCCCCGAATATGACCAGCAGGAGTGCGGCGAGGGCGGCCAGGGTCACGATCCCGTTGGAGAAGACGAGCCGATCCCCCGGTTGAGGTACTGGCGGGGCATCAGCTTGTGGCGGGCGAGGATGGCCGACAGACGTGGGAAGTCCTGATATGCGGTGTTCGCGGCGAGGATCAGGATCGCCGCCGTGAAGACCTGGAGCGCATAGAAGCCGAGCGCCGCCGTCGAAGACGGCCCGCCCGATCTGGGAGATCACCGTCCCGTACTCGTCGATCGTCTCCTCGGTGATGCGCACGTCGAACCATTGGGCGAGCGTGGAGATCCCGAGGAACATGGTGATCGAGATCGCACCCATGATCCCCAATGTCGTCGCGGCATTGTGGGCCTTCGGGTTGCGGAACGCCTGGACTCCGTTGGCGATGGCCTCGACACCGGTGAGGGCGGTCGAGCCCGAGGCGAAGGCGCGCAGGATCAGGAACAACCCGACGGCAGCGACCTCGGCTTCGAGAGTGGTTCCCGAGGAGACAGCGGTTGGGCACTGGCCGTCCATGCATTGGACGAATCCGGCAACGAGCATGATCCCCACGGTGGTCACGAAGAGATAGGTGGGCGCGGCGAAGATCGTCGACGCCTCCCTGACCCCCCGGAGATTGGCGACGGTCAGGAGGACCACGAATCCGAGCGAGATCACCACCCGATGGGGCAGCAGACCCGGGGAAAGCCGAGCTCATGGCGGCCACCCCGGCCGCCACCGAGACCGACACCGTCAACACGTAGTCGATCAGCAGCGCCGCCGCCGCCACCGTCCCGGTCTTGATGCCCATGTTGTCGTTGGCGACGATGAACGCACCACCACCGTCGGGATAGGCCTTGATGGTCTGCCGGTACGAGACGATGACGATCAGCAGGAGGGTGGCGATCGCCAGCGACAACGGCGTGAGCAGGCTGAACGCAGCGACGCCGGCCAGCGAGAGGACCAACATGGCCTCTTCGGTCGCGTAAGCGACCGAAGACAAGGGGTCTGAGGCGAACACCGGCAGGGCGAGCCGCTTGGGCAGGAGCTGATGCTCCTCCTCGTGACTGGCGAACGGTCTGCCGAAGATCCTGCGCTTCAGCCCGGCACCGGACTTCCCGTTCACCATCTCGCTACGTCTCTCAGAGTGGCCTCACAAACGAAAGCGCCGCCCATGCGGACGGCGCGGACCCATTGGTAGCGCGGCACCATCGATACGACGTTCCTCTTGACGCGCTCTTAACGCCTAGATGCAAGATCTTGACGAGTCCGCCGAGGTGCGGCGTTCACACCAGCGGTGCGCTCATGAGCCCGACCCCGACCAGAGCCAGGAGCACGGCCAACGCCAGCAACAGGTTCAACATCAGCTGGCGCCCGGGGTCGGTCTCGTCCCGGAGCCGCGCCGTCCAGACGAGACCCAGACGGAACCGACCACGATCGAGCAGCCCGCGGCGATGGCCCCGATCGTCGGCCCGCGAGCCCAGCCGACGACCACGACGGCGATCCCGCCACCGATGACCGACAGTGCCGTCATAATCCCGACAGTCGCCATGACTCATGGATAACTCGTCTCTGGAGGACGATCCACGGGTATGACGCGAACCTGACGGGCCGGATGTCGATATCGATGCCATCCTGGCGTTGCGCAGGCGAACCCACGGAATCGTGCGACTTCGGATGGAGTACGTTCCGTGGATGACCTGGCCAGACCTGGACATCCGCACGATCGATCGCGACGAGCTCGTCGCCAAACAGGAGAGAGGCGAGCCGATGCGTCTCGTCATGGCGCTCAACGAGTGGGCGTTTCGGGCCAAGCACATCCCGGGCTCGGAGCACTTCAACACCCAGGAGGAGACGTTCGCCTCCTTGCAGCCCGAAGACGACATCGTGGTCTATTGCACCAGCGAGTCGTGCCACTCGAGTGTCGCCCTGTACGAGGCGCTGGTCGCCGCCGGATATCCGAATGTTCGGCGGTACTCCGGTGGGCTGACCGATTGGGAGGAGGCCGGCCTCCCCCTCGAGGGGGATTGGGTCAGCTGACTCTCATTCGCTGCGGTCCTGGATGCGGGGCTTGACGAAGCCCCTCCACACCAACCAGGCGATGGCCAGCGCGACCAGGCCCAGCACGATCTTCTGCACGAAGTCGAGCGGGCGCTCGACCCGCTCCCACTCCTCACCGAGCAGGTACCCGGCCCCGACCAGCCCGATGTTCCAGATGAGGCTCCCGGCCAAGGTGAACAACGTGAAGGTGCCGAGCGGCATCCGGCGGAAGCCGGCGGGAATCGAGATCAGGCTGCGCATGAGGGGAATGCACCGACAGACGAAGACGGCGAGACGGGCGTGGTCGTCGAACCAGCCCTCCGAGCGGTCGAGGTCTTCCTCGCTGAGCCCGAACCATCGCCCATGCCGGACCACGAACTGTCTCAACCTCACCGGGCCGATCGCGGCGGAGATCCCGTACAGGGCATAGGCCCCGATCATGGAGCCGAGCGTCGCGGCTGCGACCATCCCCCAGACGGTGGCGCCACCTCCGGCGGCGACGAATCCGGCGAGAGGCAGGACGACCTCGGAAGGGATCGGGGGAAACAGGTTCTCGAGTGCGACCAGCGCAGCCACACCGGCGTAGCCGAGGGTCTCCACCACCGAGATGGTCCATTCGACCAGCCCTTCCAACACTCAGCGATCATAAGCCCTGCCTGGCGGAATCCAGGTTATACCCACCCGAAGACGATCTTGCGAGGACCCGCGAACAGACTTTTTGACACAGTGAAAACACCCTCTTAGCCTCTCCGCTCGCATGGAGCTGACCGCAGTCGAGCGTGAGACCCTCAAGGCCATCTATCGGCTCTCGCCGTCCGGCGATCAGGTGCGACCCGGCGACCTCGCCGAGGCCCTCAATCTCTCGTCAGCCACCATCACCGCACGGCTCAAACACCTCGACGAGGTGGGGTTGGCCCAGCACCAGCCATATCTCGGTGTCCACCTCACCCGGTCGGGACGACGGTTCGCGGTCGACTCGATCCGCACCCACCGCATCGTGGAGCGCTTCCTCGCCGACATGCTCGGATACACCTGGGATCAGGCCGACAGCATCGCCGTCACTTTCGAGCACGACCTACCTGCCGAAGTGGTGAGCCGCATGTTCGTCGCCCTCGACAGACCCGAGGCATGCCCTCACGGTTTCCCGATCCCCGAGCCCGAGGCCGATGAGGTGCCGGTCCTGCCGACCCTCGCCGACGTCGGCGCAGGCGAGGAGGTCGAAGTGGCGATGCCGGGCACGACTCACCCCGACGTGGTGGCGTTCCTGGAGGAGATCGGGATCCGCCCCGGGACGGTGGTGACGGTGCGCGAGCACCACCCGTTCGAAGGCCCTGTGGTCCTGACCGTCGAAGGTCAGGAGAGGGTGCTGGGTCACAAGATGGCAACTGGCATATATGTGTCGACGAGAAAGGGAGCTACGCGATGACCCCGACTGTGGTCTTGGCGGCGAAGGTGGTTATCAGGAGTTCGTGCTCGGCACCACCGAGTGGTGGTGGTTGATCTTCGCGGCAGTGACGGCCGTCGTCGCCCTTCTCGTCGGACTGGTGTTGTCCCGCGGGGTGCTCGCCGCCGACCAGGGAACGGCCAAGATGAGGGAGATCGCCATGGCGATCCAGGAGGGGGCCATGGCCTACCTGCGGCGTCAGTTCCGCACGATCGCCGTCATCCTCATCCCCCTCATCGGTCTGGTCTTCCTCACCTCGACCGAGGTGCTGGCGCCGGATGGGACCGTCGCCCTCTCCTTCCTCCAGTCGGGGACCGCTCGCACCCTCGCATTTCGTCGCCGGATGCTTTCCTCTCCGGGCTCACCGGGTTCATCGGGATGAGCCTCGCCGTCCGGGGCAACGTCCGGACTGCGGCGGCCGCCAAGTCCGGCTCGCTGCCCGCGCGCCCTCGAAGTCGCCTTCCGCACCGGTGGGGTGGCCGGCATGTTCACCGTCGGGCTCGGTCTGCTCGGGGCGACCGTGATCATCATGATCTTCCAGAACACGTCGTCGGCGATCCTCATCGGGTTCGGGTTCGGTGGCTCACTGCTCGCCCTATTCCTCCGAGTCGGCGGCGGGATCTTCACCAAGGCTGCCGATGTCGGCGCCGACCTGGTGGGGAAGGTCGAGCAGGGGATCCCCGAGGACGACCCGCGGAACCCGGCCACCATCGCCGACAACGTCGGCGACAACGTCGGCGACTGCGCCGGGATGGCCTCCGACCTGTTCGAGAGCTACGAGGTGACCTTGGTCGCCTCGATCATCCTCGGTGTGGCCGCCTTCGCCTCGATCGGCGCCAACCCCGCCCTTGGTCTGATCTTTCCCGTGATCGTCCGAGCCATCGGGGTGCTCGCCTCCATCGTCGGGGTGTACCGGGTCCGAGCGCACCGAGCGCGACCGTTCCGCATTGGCCCCGATCAACCGCGGCTTCCTCACCGCAGGCATCCTCACCATCATCGGGACACTTGCCGTCTCTCTCACTCTATGTGGGCAACGAAAACGGGAACGAGGGCTGGAAGGTGTTCGGCGCGGTGCGTCACCGGGCTGATCCTCGCCCAGGTGGCCAGTCGGATCACCGAGTACTTCACCTCGACGGAGAACGCACCGGTGCGGGAGATCGCCAAAGCGACCGAGACCGGGCCGGCCACGACCGTCCTCTCCGGGGTGAGCAGCGGTCTCGAGTCCTCGGTGTGGGCGATCATCGCCATCGCCGGGGCCATCGGGGTCTCCATCGTGCTCGGCGGTGGCAACATCCAGTTCTCGCTCTATCTCGTCGCCCTCTGCGGCATGGGGATGCTCGCCACCACCGGTGTCGTCGTCTCCGAAGACACCTTCGGTCCGGTTGCGGACAACGCCGCCGGCATCGCCGAGATGTCTGGGGAGTTCACCGGTGAGGCGGAGAAGATCATGGTCAGCCTGGACGCGGTGGGTAACACCACCAAGGCCGTGACCAAGGGATTCGCCATCGGATCCGCGGTGATCGCCTCCGTGGCTCTGTTCGCGTCGTTCATCGAGACCATCGCCGCCGAACTCGGTCTGGAGGCGGAGGGGTCCGAACTGTTCCGTCTCCCCGAGACATCGATCAACGTCGCCGACCCCACCACGTTCATCGGTCTCCTCCTCGGCGGTTCGATCGCCTTCATGTTCTCGGCCATGGCGATCCGGGCGGTGGGCAAGACGGCCGGTGTGGTCGTCCAGGAGGTGCGGAGACAGTTCGCCGATGGCGCGATCATGAGGGGCGACCGGCGCCCCGACTACGGGCCGGTCATCGACATCTGCACGGCTGCCTCGCTGCGGGAACTGGTTACTCCGGCGCTGCTCGCGGTCCTCACCCCGGTGATCGTCGGGTTCGGGATCGGCTACCTCGCGCTCGGGCGCATTCCTGGCGGCGTCGATCCTCACCGGCCAGCTCATGGCCAACTTCCTCTCCAACTCGGGTGGGGCCTGGGACAACGCCAAGAAGTACATCGAGGAAGGCCATCACGGCGGCAAGGGGTCGGAGTCGCACAAGGCGGCGGTGATCGGCGACACGGTCGGCGACCCGTTCAAGGACACCGCCGGGCCGGCCCTCAACCCGCTGATCAAGGTGATGAACCTGATCTCGCTGCTGGTCCTGCCGGCGGTGATCGTCCTCCGGGACTCCCCGGCACGACTCGTCATCGCCGCGGTGGCGACCGTCGTGCTGATCGGCGCCATCGTCTGGTCGAAGCGCTCCTACTCCACCGACGCTCCAGCACCCGTCTCGATCGACGCCTGACCGGTCAAGCCGGCACGACGACGACCTTGCCCAGGGCGCGGCCCTCGCCGACGCGGGCCAGGGCGAGGGGAGCATCCTCGAGTGGGTGGATCCCGTCGATGTGGATGCGGACTTCGCCCGAGGCACAACGTGCGGCCAGCGGCTCGAAGGAAGCCGGGCCCGGTCTCACCATCAGCAGCCCGAGCCGGCGGCCGGTGAGCCTGCCGACGATCGTCCCCATCGTCACCATCGCCAGCAATGTCGGCACCGGCCCGCCGACGCAGCGATAGCGGCCACCACGGACGACCGCCCGACGACAGGCCGCGACGGAGTGCTGCGCCAACAGGTCGAGCACCAGATCCGACGGCTCCATTCGGTGAAGTCCTGAACCCGATAGTCGATCGCCTCGTCGGCGCCGACGGATCGCATGAACTCGAGCTTGTCGGCGTTGTCCACGGCGACGACGTGGGCTCCCGCCAGCTTGGCGATCTGGATGGCGAACGACCCGGAGCCGCCGCCGGCGCCATTGATGAGGACCCTGTGACCGCTCGCCACTCCCGCCATCCCCTGTTGGGCGATCGCCCCGGCCTGGGGCAGGGTCGACGCCTCGGCGAACGACAGACCCACCGGTTTGATGGCCAACGCCGATTCCTCGGCCACCGCGAATTCGGCGAGCCCTCCCATCGGGATCTCGCCATAGACCTCGTCCCCTGGCTGGAATCGAGTCACATCGGCCCCGGCGGCGACCACTTCACCGGCGATGTCCGAGCCGAGGATCGGGCGGCCCGGGGTACGCAAGCCCCCGATGCGACCGTAGAGCGGGGATCCGACCAGACACTCCCAATCCGACCGGTTGAGAGAGGTCGCAGCCACCCGGACCAGCACCTGGGTCGACCGGGGGTGGGTGTGGGGACCTCGTCGAGACGAAGGACTTCGGGCGGCCCGTACCGGTCGTAGACGACCGCTCTCATCGCGGGTCACCATCCGCACGGGTGCTCACTCCGGCTCCGGCTCGGGCGGCCTCTCCCCGCCATCGGCGAGGGCCTCCAAGTCGACTGTGAGCTCGTCCACGACCAGGGTGTCGGGGTCGACCTTGCCGGTGCGGTAGCCGGCACGGGCCACCAGGTGGAACGACACGGGCACGGTGAGGAGCTGGAACATCCCGACCAGGGCGAGAACCGACCACACCCGCACGTCGCGCAGCCGGAGGGCCAGGCCGAGCATGGCCAGGAGCACACCGAGACCTTGGGGTTTGGCAGCGGCATGAATCCGCCCCAGGAGACCAGGGAATCGGAGCACGCCCACCCCGGCCGCCAAAGTGAGGAAGGCCCCGAGCAGGAAGCACACGGCCGCAGCGACGTCGGCGATCTGCGCCCAGGTCACGAACCCGCCTCGTCGTCCCGGGAGCCGCCATATCGGCTTCGCGCCGTGCCTCCGCCTCCTCACGCTCCGCCCTTGCCTCGTCCTCGGCGCGGACTTCCTCGATCGTCTTGATCCTGCCGGCGTCCTCAGGCTCGACCGATGCGAAGCGGGCAACCGATACCGACGCCACGAACCCGACCAAGGCCAAGGCGGCGAGGATCGAAAGGGTGTCGGTGCGGCGGTCCCACGCAGCCTCGAGAGCGCACACCGATGATGAGGACACTGGTCACGATGTCGAGACCGACCATCCGATCGAGGACCGACGGGCCCCGCTCCACCCTGATCAGGGCCATGATCGCGCCCACCGCCAGCAGCACACCGGACACGACCACGACCCAGGTCATCGCGGCTCTCCTCAAGGTGACGCCGGCGGCTTCCAGCTCACGGTTCGAAGCCATCGCCCTGAGGACTCTCTCCTCGATGGCGAGGACGTTGCGCCGGACCCCCTCCACTCCCCCGGCTGCCTCCAGGTCGAGCACGTGGACATAGACCATGCCATTACGACGGAGCGCCTCGACCACGACCGTACCGGGCACCAGGGAGGCGATCTCACCGATGATGGCGAGGTATAGGTCGGAGTCGCTGCGCATCTGGACCCCGACCACCGCCGCATGGGGGATGTGTCGCGGGTTGAGGGCGAGGAACGCCACCTGGAACGAGGCGACCACGAGGTCGACGACGAAGCGAAAGAGCAGGTGACCGATCCAGCGGGGACGGACCCGCCCGTGGTAGCCCACCCGGGGCAGGGGAAGGAAGGTCTGGATGAGGAGACCCACGATGACCCCGGCGGCCACGTTGCCCGGAGACACCCGACCCCAGAGCAGCACCCAGATGACCGTGATCCACACGACGGTGGCGACTGAAACACGCACCTTCGAGATCCGCCATCGGCTCATGGGTCACCCACCGCGTCTGATCGACTCGCCGACACCGCGTTCCCCGTCGGGCAGGACTGCATTCACGTATCTCTCTTGCCCGAGGAGGTCTCCCGCCGCCCGCTCGGTCAGGGCATACAGCGGCCCGGCGAACAGGGTGAGGGCGAGACCGGTGGCCACCAGCACCGAGGTCGGCCCGACCATCCCCCTCGGCATGCTGACCTCGGCGGGCTGCTGCAGGGGTGGCTGCCAGAAGGCCTTGTTCCAGGCCTTGACGATCACGTAGAGCGTGAGCAGTGACGTGATCACACCGGCAACCACCAGGACGTAGGCGAGCGGGGTGGCCGCGGCGATGCCCGCCTGGAGGAGGCCGACCTTTCCCAGGAACCCGGAAAGGGGTGGGATCCCGGCGAGGTTCAGAGCGGGGACCAGGAAGAGAACCGCCAGAAGTGGGGCAAAGCGAGCCAGACCACCCAGACGGTTGAGTGACGTGGTGCCCCCCCGGCGCTCGATCAGACCCACCACCAGGAACAAGGCGGTTTGCACCGTTATGTGGTGGACCACGTAGAAGATCGCCCCGGACAGGCCCGCCCGGCTCGACAAGGCGATGCCGAAGACCATGTACCCGATGTGGCTCACCAGCGTGAAGGAGAGGAGCCGCTTGATGTCGGACTGGGCGACCGCCCCGAGGATGCCGATCAGCATCGTGGCCAGGGCGGCCCACATCAGGATGGCGTCGGCGCGGCCGTCGTCGAAGAGCAGGGTCTGGGTACGGATGATGGCGTAGATGCCCACCTTGGTGAGCAGACCGGCGAACACGGCAGTCACCGGCGCGGGAGCCGTCGGATATGAGTCCGGCAACCATGCGGAGAGGGGGAAGACGGCCGCCTTGATGGCGAAGGCGATGAGCAGCAGCGACTGCAGCACGAGACGAGTCCCCGGATCGATCTCGGGGAGCCGCTCGGCCAGCTGGGCCATGTTGATCGTCCCAGTTGCGCTGTAGATGAGGGCGACCGCGATCAGGAACACGATCGAGGAGACGATGGCCACGACCACATAGATCGTCCCGGCACGGATCCTGGGACCGGTGCCGCCCATCGTCAACAACACGTAGCTGGACACGAGGAGGACCTCGAAACCAACGTAGAGGTTGAAGAGGTCGCCGGTGAGGAAGGCGTTGGCGACCCCGGCCACGAGGATCAGATAGGTGGGGTGGTAGATCGCCACCGGTGCCTCCAGGTCGCCCTCGTTGAGACCCTGCGCCAACGAGTAGACGAGCACGCAGAGAGTCACCGCCGAGGAGACGACCAGCATCAGGGCGGAGAGTCTGTCCGCCACCAGGGAGACCCCCACCGGGGCCGCCCAACCACCGACGTTGACCACGAGCGGCGCCTCGTCGGCTGCGCTGAGCATGAGGATCGCGATGACGAGGACGGAGGCGAGGACTACGACGCTGATCACCCGCTGCGCCTTGGGATGACGCGACATGGCCACGGCGAGCCCGGCCCCGGCGAGAGGCAAGAGCACGGGGAGAGGGACCAGCCAGGTCATAGCTCGTCCTCGTCACCAGGGAGCCAGTGCTCCTCGACGGTCAACTCGGTCTCGTCACGTGCCTCCGCGGCCTCCTCGTCGAGGGTCAAGAGGTCGTGCCACGTCGTGTCGTCACTGGCGCTCATCGCCGCCAGACGGGCGATGCGGCGGTCCTCGAGATCGTCCTGGACCTCATCGTGCTCGTTGAGCTGCCACGACCGGTAGGCCATGGCGAGGAGGAACCCGGTCAACGCGAGCGTGATGACGATGGCGGTGAGGACCATCGTCTGTGGCAGCGGGTCGCTCATCTGCTCGTTGGGGGTCTGCCCGACGATGGGTGCGCCCCCGGGCGGCCCACCCACCACCAGGAAGAAGAGGTTGACCGCATTTCCGATCATGATCACGCCGATCGCCACCCTGCTCAGGCTGCGCTCGAGGATGAGGTAGACCCCGCCGGCGGTGAGGACACCGATCACGACGATCATCACGAGCTCGGGCCCGCCGTTCACGACCCTGGCCTCCGGGTCGTGGGCGCCGGCTCCAGGGCAGGGCCGACCAGGTCCGAGTCGTGACCCGACCGCTCCCCCTGCCGGTCGATCTCGGAGCCGAGGCTCTTGAGGATGTCGAGCATGAGACCGACCACCACCAGGTAGACCCCGATGTCGAAGAAGACCGACGTGACCAGCTTGACGTCGCCGAAGACCGGCATCGTCCACTCGAGCACCGCACTCTGCAGGACCTCGCCACCGAAGAGCATCGCCGCCAGACCGAGGCCGGCGGAGAGAAACAAGCCTGTCCCCAAGACGAACCCGGGCTGCAGAGGGGCGGCCGCGCTGAGCTCGTACCGCCCGCCGGCGAGGTATCGCATGATCAGGGCGATCCCGGTGACCAGACCGGCCACGAACCCTCCCCCCGGCGCGTTGTGCCCGGCGAACAGGAGATAGATGGCGAAAGCGACCATCGTGTGATAGATGATCCTCGTGGCGACCTCGAGGATGAGCGACCGTCTCTGCGGAGCGAGGGTGATGCCTCCGACGAGCCATTGATCGGGCGGGGTCCGCCGGTCCTCGCCGACCTGGGCGGGACGGGCCCGCAGTGACTCCATCGGATCCGGGTCGGAGGCCCCGAGACTGCCGGCCTTTCCCGCCAGGGCCGTCAGATCGCTGGGAGTCCTCCCCCGTCGGCTCAGGAAGACGAGCGAGGCGATGCCGGTGGCCGCCACCAGGAGCACCGACATCTCCCCCACCGTGTCCCAGGCCCTGATATCCACCAGCGCGACATTCACGATGTTGTAGCCACCGCCGTAGGCCACGGCCTCGTTCGGGAAGAGTCGGGAGATCGGCTCGTGTATCCGGTACTGGGGGATGATCAGGGCCAGCCCCATCACGAGGACCGCGGTGACCGACCCCAGCGCGACTCGAATCCAGCGACTGGCCGCCAGCGGCCGGTTGGAGAAGTACACAGGAAGACGACGCAGCACCAGGACGAAGACGACCAGTGTCACGGTCTCCACGAGCACCTGCGTCAGAGCGAGGTCGGGAGCCCCGTAGAGGAGAAAGAGCATCGCCGTGCCGTAGCCGGTGATCCCGGTCAGGATGACTGCCTTCAACCGGCGCCGCGACCGTGCGGCCAGCACCGCGGCGGTGGCGATGAGGACGCCCACGGCGACTTCGGCCGGGCCGAAGCCCCACGCCAGGTCGTCGGGGAGCGATGTCCCTGCGATCAGGGCACCGCCGGTGAAGACGATCACCACCAGCAATATCCCGCCGATGTAGAACGGCAGCGATCCACGCTGGAAGAGCGCCGTGATGCTGGCCGCGACTTGATCGACCCGCCGCAAGGTGTGGCGGTAGATGAGGTCGGCGTCCCACGATGCCGGCCAGGGCACGGCGAGACGCTGCACCCGGTCACCGAGCAGGAAGACCACGGTTCCGACGATGAAGATTGCGATCGTGGTGAGAAACGCAGGCGTGATCCCTGTGAACAGAGCGAGATGCCCCGGTTCTCCGAGCGGGTAGGTGTCCGCATGCGGCGAGATGAGGGTCTCGCCCAATGACGGCAGCACGCCACGATCAAACCACCCAGGGCGAGCACGGCGGCCGGGCCTATCAACAGGAGCGGGGCTCGACTGACCACGACCGGGTACTCGGCGACCCCATTCCGCTTGGTGGCGAACGCACCCCACAGGAACCGAAGCCCGTAGGCGACGGTGAGGATCGACCCGGCCACGAAACAGGCGACGACGAAGAGGTGGAGGGACGCCAGTGACTGCTCGGGGTCGAGGAGCGACTCCAGCGCGGCCTCCTTGGCTACGTAACCGGCGAAGGGCAACAGCCCGATCATCGAAGCAGTGGCGAGACCGGCGACCACCGCAGTGACCGGCATCTTCCGGCCGAGACCGCTGAGACGTCGGATGTCGCGGGTGCCGGTGGTGGCGTCGACCACACCGACGGTGAGGAAGAGACATGCCTTGAACATGGCATGCGCTCCGAGCAGCGCCAGACCGGCCAGAGCTGTCGATCTGTAAGGGGACCCCACGAGCAGGACGAGCAGACCGAGCTGGCTGACCGTGCCGTAGGCGAGGATCAGCTTGAGGTCGTGTTGCTTCAGCGCCTGATAGCCGCTGAACAGGAGGGTTCCCCCGCCGAGCACGACGACGATCGACTGCCACGCCGGGTCGAGCGCATAGGCCGGGGCGAACCTCGCAACGAGGTAGATGCCCGCCTTGACCATGGCCGCGGCATGGAGATAGGCGCTGACCGGTGTCGGCGCCGTCATCGCCGCCGGCAACCAGAAGTGGAATGGGATCAGAGCGGACTTGGTGACCGCTCCGACGAGGAGGAGGACGACGGCCACTGTCACCGCGCTCCCTTGCGGCGGGGCGGCGATGATCGTCGGCAGGTCGAATGTCCCCGCCTCCGACCCGAGGACGAGGATGCCGAGGAGCATCGCCAGCCCACCCATCGTCGTGACCAGGATCGCCTTCATGGCGGCTCGCCGCGACGAGCCCCGGTCCGAGTAATGACCGATGAGCAGGAACGAGAAGACCGTGGTCAGCTCCCAGAACACGAACATCTGGATGAGGTTCGTGCTGGTCACCAGACCGAGCATCGCCCCGGCGAACGCGGTGAGAACCGCGGCGAACCGGCCCAACCCGGAGGATCGCGGGGCGAAGTACCGAGAGCAATAGACGAGAACCGATGGCCCCGACTCCGCCCACGATCAAGACCATGAACCATGACAGGGAGTCGAGGCCGAAGCCGATCTCCAGCCCGAGCGAGGGAACCCACTGATGGGTGCTGCTCGGGCCCTCGCCGGCGAGGACTTCTCCGGTGTTGGCCATCGCCCACACCGCTGCTGAAGCCGGTGCCAGGGCCAGGGCGAGAAAGACCCGCCGTCCCCATTTGGCCACCGCTATGGGGGCTGCCAGCGCAGCCGCCAGATGCAGTATCAATATCAACAGCATGTCCGCTCCTCGGGGGGCCAGGGGGGCGGGCATTCAGAGAGCGGCTGGCCAAACGACGCTCCAGGTGGCGGCAGCTTAACCGGCGAGGGTGGCCGGGAATCCCGTTCTGTACGGATCTATCACGCTTCAGGCGTCGCGAATCCGCACAGAACGGTGTCTCGGGCGTGCCCACGACGCGGACCTCCAGCATGCGAGCATGGCGCAGCCGACGGGAGCAACGATGGAGCAGAACACCAAGAGCAGCACGGGACTGGTCCTCCTCATCCTGGCGTCCGGCCAGTTCCTGATGACCCTCGACACGTCGGTGATGAACGTCTCCATCGCCCAGGTCGCCGAGGATGTGGGGACGACGGTCACCGGGATCCAGACCGCGATCACCCTCTACACCCTGGTCATGGCCACGCTGATGATCACGGGAGGCAAGATCGGCAGCATCATCGGCCGTCGCCGCGCCTTCAGCATCGGTTGCGTCATCTACGGAGCGGGGTCGCTGACCACCGCCCTCGCCCCCAACCTGACTGTCCTGATCATCGGCTGGTCGGTGTTGGAAGGCATGGGAGCGGCTCTGATCATGCCGGCGATCGTCGCCCTCGTCGCCTCCAACTTCCCCCCGGAGGGAAGACCCCGGGCCTACGGGCTGGTGGCATCGGCAGGTGCCATCGCCGTCGCCGCGGGACCGCTCATCGGCGGAGCACTCACGACCTACGCCTCGTGGCGCTACGTCTTCGCCGGGGAAGTGGTCATCGTCGCCGGGATCCTGGCGCTGGCGAAGCGGATGAAGGACGTTCCCGCGGATCCCACCGGCAAACTCGACCTCACCGGTGCCGCCCTCTCCGCGGTGGGACTCGGCCTCGTCGTATTCGGGGTCCTCCGATCCGGGGAATGGGGCTGGGTCTTCCCCAACTCGAACGCGCCCTCCCTGGCCGGAGTGTCTCTCACCCTCTGGTTGATCCTTGGCGGAATGGCCGTCATCTGGCTCTTCTTCCTCTGGGAAGAGCACGTCATCGCCGCAGGCCGCGAGCCGCTGGTGAACCCGGCGATGCTGGACAGCATCCGGCTGCGCGGCGGCCTGACCATGTTCTTCTTCCAGTTCATGATCCAGGCGGGCATCTTCTTCGTGGTGCCCCTGTTCCTGACAGTCGCTCTCGGCCTCACCGCCATAGCCACCGGTGTCCGACTGCTTCCGCTGTCGATCACCCTGCTGATCGCGGCCGTCGCCATCCCCCGCTACCTGCCCATGGCTTCTCCACGTCGTGTCGTGCGCTGGGGCATCGGCGCCCTGCTGGTTGGGGTCGTGTCACTGATCGCCGCCCTCGATGCCGGTGCGGGCGCGGAGATCGTCACGATCCCGCTCCTCTTCACCGGGGTCGGGGTGGGCGCGCTCGCCTCACAACTCGGGGCGGTGACCGTCTCGGGGGTCAGGGAGGAGGAGACAGGGGAGGTCGGCGGTCTGCAGAACACGATGACCAATCTCGGGGCATCGTTGGGGACAGCCCTGGCCGGCTCGCTGTTGATCGCGACACTCACCACGTCGTTCATCGCCGGGATCGAGGCGAATCCAGACGTGCCCGACGAGATCAAGACCACGGCCGAGGTCGAGCTCGCCGACGGCATTCCGTTCGTGTCGAACGAGCAATTGGAGACCGCGTTGGTCGACGCCGGCCTACCGGCGGATCAGGTCGCCGCGATAGTGGCCGAGAACGAGAGCGCCCGGATCGACGGTCTTCGCGCGGCGCTGGCAGTGTTGGCAGTAGCGGCCTTGGTGGCCCTGTACTTCACCCGTCTCATACCCGACCGAGCCGGCCGGAGGAATGAAGAACGGCTCCGAACTCCCCGCCGTCGCCGGTTAGGGATTCCCTTTTTGTGCGGGTCTATCACGCTCCAGGCGTCGCGAATCCGCACAGAATGGTGTTGATCAGGCGGATTTGCGCCCGGCGCTGGACTTGGAGGGCGCCAGCTCCATCAGGAAGTAGCCGGGACAGGGGCATCTGGGGACCGTGCAAGTGACACCTTCCCGGTGTTCCTTGCGGGGATGACCGCATCCGCCACATTGGGCGCGAGTGTCGACGCGTTGTCTGGTCACGACGTGAGCCCCGAACTCGAACCACGAGTGGGATCGTCGGCTGTGTGGGCGCGGAGAGGCTTCGGACCCGATGCCACCGGAATGTGGGTGTCGTACCACGGATGCCCGGTCCAGATACGAGAGACGAAGCCGGCGATGCCGCTGCGTACCCGTCCCGTCACGGTCAGTCTCGTCTTGGAATAGGACAAATCCATCTCCTTATCGCGGTCGCAGTCTTCAGCAGATCTTACTTGAAATCTAGTTATAGATCAAAGTAATCTCATTGACCGATGAACGATCGCGTCGACAACATCATCCAGGAGTGGCGGGAGCGCCGGCCCGAGATGGACTTCGCCGCCGCCGAGGTCGTGAACCGTTTGCTGCGTGCCGCCCACTATGTCCAGGCCCGGCTGGACGACATCGCCGCCGCCTACGGTCTCAGCCACACCGGAGACCTCGACGTCCTCCTCGACCTCGATCGCGCCGACCCGGACCGAGGACGCACGCCGACCGAGTTGGCCGAGCTCCAGTTGGTCACCCCCGGCGGGATGACGGTGCGTCTCAACCGTCTCCAGCAGGCCGGCCTGATCGAGCGACGACCGAACCCGAGTGACGGGCGCGGTGTCCTCATCCGGCTCACTCCAATGGGCCGTGATCTGGCCAAGACGCGCTGGCCCCGGTGATCGACACCCAGGCGACAGTCTCGGGAGACTCGGAGCGTCGGATCAGTCCGCTCTCTCCGACCTCCTGCGCGAGCCTGCTCGTCTCGCTCGGCGACATCCCTCCATACCGCCCGGCCTTGGCCGTCAAACGGATGGGGCGATGAAGATAGAGGAAGGGGCGTCAGGTGACGCGGGACTGCTTCGCGTCCTGGGAGCTCCGCTTGGCCTTCTTGTCTTGACGCTTCTGCTTCAGGTCCTTGGCGGCGACCGTCTTGGTGTTCTTGCCGCCTTTGTCCTTGTTTCCCATGGGGTGCCTCCGGGCTACGGCTGCCGTTGTTGGCGCCGCGGTCTCATTGTCTCACACATGCCGCCATGGGTTCCTTGGATATCTGCGGTCACACTTGACCGTCGAACGACCACTTCCGGGTGGAAGGCATCGGGACATCGCCGTAGCCATGACAGCGGGCCTCGCTCATCTCGAGCTCGAACAGGACGTACCGTTCGGCGGGGGTGTAGCTGGCCGCCTCCGACACCTCCGCCCACAAGACTGGATCTTCGATGGCGCGGCCACGGCCCGCGAGGTGGATCTCGCCACCCGAGCCGGCGTTGTCGGGCACCCCATTGTGCAACGCGAACCAGCCCCTCTCCAGGAGATCCCTCCGTTTCGGGGACGTCGGCTCCATGTAGAGGAACAGCCCCTCGGTGGTGAAGATGGGAGTGACCGGGTGCACCCGCGGTGCCCCCGATTGGCGCAGTGTCGCCAGGTAGGCAGGCGCCGCTGTCAGTCTCTCGGCTCCGAAACGGGCCAGCTCCGGCTCTTGTCGAGCGAACTCGCCCCAGCTGATCGTCGATGTCGAACCGGTGTCCATGGTGCTAATCCATCCCGACGTAATCGGCGAGGTGCTGACCGGTCAACGTCGAGCGATCGGCAACGATGTCGGCGGGTGTGCCCTCGAACACGATCCGGCCCCCGTCGTGACCGGCACCGGGACCGAGGTCGATGATCCAATCGGCGTGGGCCATCACTGCCTGGTTGTGCTCGATCACGATCACGGACTTGCCCGACTCGACGAGTTGGTCGAGGAGCCGGAGGAGATGATCGACGTCGGCGAGGTGGAGGCCACTCGTCGGCTCGTCGAGCACGTAGATCCCGCCCTTGTCGGCCATGTGGATCGCCAGCTTCAGTCTCTGCCGCTCACCGCCGGAGAGCGTGGTGAGTGGCTGGCCGATGCTCAGATAGCCGAGGCCAACGGCCGACATCCGCTCCAGGATCGCGTGTGCCTTGGGCACCCGCGAGTCACCCTCGGCGAAGAACTCCTCGGCTTCCGTCACCGACATGTCGAACACGTCGGTGATGTTCTTGCCGCCCAGCTCGTACTCCAGGACCTCCGCTTGGAACCGCTTGCCCTCACACACCTCACAGGTCGTGGCGACGGTGTCCATGAATCCGAGCTCGGTATAGATGAGACCGGCTCCGTTGCAGTTGGGGCATCCGCCCTCGGAGTTGGGGCTGAACAGACCGGGCTTGACCCCATTGGCCTTGGCGAACGCCGCTCGGATCGAGTCGAGCATGCCCGTGTAGGTCGCCGGGTTGCTCCGCCGCGAGCCCCGTATCTCGGTCTGGTCCACCAGGATCACGCCCTCCTCCTCCGGTATCGATCCCGAGACGAGCGAGCTCTTCCCGGACCCGGCGACACCGGTGACCACGACGAGCACCCCGAGCGGGATGTCGACGTCGACCTCCTGGAGATTGTGGGTATTGGCGCCGCGGATCTCCAACGCGCCGCTCGGGGTGCGGAACTCCGACTTGACCGCGGTGCGGTCGTCGAGGTGATCCCCGGTGAGGGTCCCGCTCTTCCGAAGCTCGTCGAGGGTGCCCTCGAACACCACTTCACCACCGGACGTGCCCGCACCCGGGCCGAGGTCGACGATGTGGTCGGCGATCTCGATCGTCTCCGGCTCGTGCTCCACCACCAGCACGGTGTTCCCCTTGTCCCGCAGCTGCATCAGCAGGTCGTTCATGCGCTGGACGTCGTGGGGGTGGAGCCCGATGGTCGGCTCGTCGAAGACGTAGGTGACGTCGGTGAGGGCGGACCCGAGATGTCGGATCATCTTGGTGCGCTGTGCCTCGCCGCCGGACAGCGTGCCCGCCGGCCGATCGAGGGAGAGATAGCCGAGCCCGATGTCGACGAACGAGTCGAGCGTGGCCTGGATCGAGTCGAGCAGGGGCTTCGCCGACGGCAGGTCGAGCTCACGAATCCAGTCGGCCAGATCGCTGATCTGCATGGCGCAGAGGTCGGCGATGCTCTTCCCGGCGATCTTCGACGACCGCGCCGCCTCGTTGAGCCGGGTGCCACCGCAGTCGGGGCAGACGGTGAAGGCCACCGCACGCTCCACGAACTCACGGATGTGCGGCTGCAGGGTGTCGACGTCCTTGGACAGGAACGACTTCTGGATCTGTGGGACCAACCCCTCGTATGTGAGGTTGATCTCGTTGATCCTGACCTTGACCGGCTCCTTGTAGAGGAAGTCGTTCAGCTCCTTCTTGGTGTACTTGGCGATCGGCTTGTCGGGGTCGAGGAATCCCGAGTCGGTGAAGTAACGCACCGACCACCCACCCGCCTTGTACCCCGGCACGGTGATGGCGCCCTCGTTCAAGGACTTGGTCTCGTCGTAGATCTTGGTGAGGTCGATGTCGTTGATCGAGCCCATCCCCTCACAACGGGGGCACATGCCTCCTTGGTACACCACGTTGCGAACGACCGTCCGCTCCCCCTTGCCCTTGTCGGCGGTCATCGCCCCGCTCGCGGTCCGGGTCGGGATGTTGAACGAGAAGGCGGGAGGAGGGCCGATGTGCGGCTCGCCCAGTCGGCTGTAGAGGAGTCGCAGCATCGCGTTGGTGTCGGTGGCGGTGCCGACGGTGGAGCGGGCGTTGGCGCCCATGCGTTGCTGGTCGACGATGATCGCAGTGGTCAGACCGTCGAGCAGGTCGACCTCGGGTCGCGCCAGCGTGGGCATGATGCCCTGGACGAAGGCGCTGTAGGTCTCGTTGATCAGACGCTGCGACTCGGCGGCGATGGTGTCGAAGACGAGAGAGCTCTTCCCCGACCCGGAGACCCCGGTGAACACCGTCAGACGCCGTTTCGGGATCTCGACGCTGACGTCCTTGAGGTTGTTCTCCCTCGCTCCGCCCACCCGGATGAGGTCGTGGCTGTCGGCGACGTTCATGGGCTCAACGCTAGATCAGGCCGCCGGTATTGCTCGCGGCTCAGACGACCTGCTGGAGCCGGATCATGTTGCCTGCCGGGTCGCGGAAGGCGCAGTCCCGTACGCCGTAGGGCTGATCGACGGGCTCCTGAACCACTTCGGCGGCGTCACTGGCCTCGATTCGCTCGAAAGCCCCATCTACGTCGCTGGTGGCCAGGTTGATCTGGGCGAAGGTTCCCTTCGCCATCATCTCGTTGATGGTGCGCCGTTCCTCGTCGGTGAGCCCGGGAGTGGCATCCGGCGGGAAGAGAACGATCGACGTGCCCGGTTGCTCGGCGGGGCCGACGGTGATCCAGTGCATCCCCTGGTATTCGACGTCGTTGCGGACCTCGAAGCCGAGGGCGTCCCGGTAGAAAGCCAGGGTCGCGTCCGGGTCGGTGTGCGGGAGCATCGCGGAGTGAATCGTGATATCCATGAGGCCCACCCTATGTGGGCACAGCAGGCGACGCTTCTCGATTCCTGATCGGTCTGGTGACCTGCTTCGCCACACATGGAGCCACCCCCGCCATGTCCCCGACCGCCTCTTCCCGATAGACGCTGGGCGGCATGCCGACCAACTCGGTGAAGCGGGTGCTGAAGGTGCCCAGGGACGAGAAACCGACCGCGAAACAGACCTCGGTGACCGACATCCCGCCCCGGCGCAACAGCGCCATCGCCCGCTCGATCCGACGCGTCATCAGATAGGAGTAGGGCGACTCGCCATAGGCCTGCTTGAACTGGCGGCTGAGGTGACCGGCCGACATGTGGGCACCCTCGGCGAGGGCCTCCACGTTGAGCGGCTGGGCGTACTCCCGGTCCATCCGGTCACGCACCCTCCGGAGCCAGACCAGATCACTGAGACGTTGGGCAGCTGCCGCGTCCGCGCGTCACCGCCGAAATCGTGCCAGGTGCCCGATTTGTTGTCTACCTGTCCCCGGCGTCGAGCTCGGCAACCAGGCCCTTCGGCGCCGTCACCCGGAACGACTCCTCCATCAGCTCGGCGACCTCGTCGAAGTCGGAACGGTCGTCGAGGTCGAGACCGAGCCAGCCGGAAGGGCCTAGATAGGCCGGTACCCAGAAGCGAGAGTCGGCCTCCAGAGCCGGCCGCTCCGCCGGATCGGGGAGGAACACGAACGCCTGGTCGTGGGCGACCCATTCACCGTCGACGCGCATCGATCCTCCGTAGTAGGCGAAGACCTTCTTGGTGAAGAATGCGGGCCGACCATGCGACTCCTTCTCGCCGGACCCGGGGAGGCCGAAAGCGATGGAACGGACCCGGGCGAGCAGCGGGTCGGCCGGGTCGTACATGCGGGGGTGCGCCACCCCCACGAGTATGACCGTCCCGCCGGGGGGCCATGTCGGATTCGATCAGGATCGAAGAAGCACCCGTCCCCGCCTGCCCGTACGGTCGCGGCATGTGCCTATACCGTTTCGAGGACCCCGTGTTGGAGCAGGCCTTCTACCGCGCCGTCCTTGGGCGGGGATTGCCGGTCGTCTCAGATGAACCCGGGCTGTTCGTAGGAGGGGTTCGGGTAGACGTAGAAACCCTGCACCGCTCGAGACTCCGAGTTTTCCTGCTGGATGAAGTTCTCGTCGAGATAGCGAGCTGACTCGAGAGCCTGCGTGTTGGGTGTGGTCTCCCCGATGAGCTTGGCGACGTGGTACACGACCCCGAGACCCATGCGATCCATCATCCCGAACGGGCCCATTCCGGTTCCCAGGGTGATCATCCACGTTCGGTCGATGCTCTCGAAGTCGCTGACGCCACGGACCACCAGCTCGAGTGCAGCCGTGCACCAGGGCACGAGCAGGCTGTTGATTATGTAGCCGCTCTGCTCCATGCGAATAGGGATGGGCACCAGACCGATCTCCCCGGCGAACTCCAGCACACTGTCGAACACCGCTTCGTCGGTGTCGGGGTGGCCCATCACCTCGCCGATGTTCGCGTCCCACACACCGATGGCGAAGTGCAACGCGAGGAACTGTCGCGGTCGGTCGACGAAGGATGCCAACGCGCTCGGAGGCAGAGTCGAGCTGTTGGTCGTGAAGACGGTCCTGTCCGGAGCGTGCCGGGACGCCTCCCGCCAGAAGGACTCCTTGATGTCCAGCGATTCAGGCACAGACTCGCTGACCAGATCGGCATCGCTCACCGCCCACGCCAGATCGCCGGTGTAGGCGAGCCGTGCGAATGTGGCGTCGATCTGATCCTGAGTGGCACCGCGCTGCTCGATGAAGTGCGCGGCGTACTCCCGATGGAGCTCGCGGCCCCTGTCGAGGCCCGCCGGGATCGCGTCGTACACGATCACCTCTTTGCCGTGAAAGGCCATCTGCCAGGCGACTTGGGAGCCCATGGTGCCGGCGCCCGCGGTGGTGATCTTGGTGTAGCTCACCTGTGTTCTCGAGGTCAGCCAGCCAGGCCGGCGGCGATCGCCGCGACTTCGGAGGGCTCGGCGCGGTCACGGGCACCAGTGGCCGTCAGGCGAACAGCCATCCCTCCAGCGTCAAGCAGCTCGAAGTCTGGGGCGAGATCTCCGCGACGCAGGGCCCGATCGGCGATACCGGATTCCTCCAAGGCGGCAGCCGCCCGTTCATACATCGCCCGTCTCTCCGGTGGGAGTTTCGCCCACCCCGTGGATGCCCGTTCCGCCAGTTCGTCGGTCAAGCTCATGCAGAGCAAGAGTAGGGCCTGTCGACTGTGCGACTCCTGCGGAAATGTGCACCCCGCCCCAGTCGAGCCCGCAAGTATCGTGGCCGCGTGCCCGCCGATTTCACCCTGACCGATCAGTCCGGGGAACCGTGGACCTTGTCCAATCACCTCGACGCTGGCGCTCTCTTGGTCTTCCTTCGCGGCGACTGGTGACCGTACTGCAACGGTCAGCTGGTCAGCTTGGCGCAACGGCACCACGAGCTCTTGACCGCCGGAGTCAGGGTCTACGCGATCTCCGTTGACAGCCCGGAGCGGAATGCCGCCATGGTCGACAAGCTGTCCCTCCCCTTCCCCTACCTCTCGGACCCCGACCGCTCCGAAGCGATCATCCCCTACGGGCTCGCCGACGAGAAGGACGATCGCATGCTGTCCTTGCCTGCCCTCGTTGTCTTGACTCCCAACCACGAGGAGGTCTTTCGCTTCGTGTCCAAAGACTTCGCCGAACGGCTGCCTGAGGACGAGGTCGTGGCTGCGGTGCAACGATTGAACCTGAGTCCGACCACCCAGGACAAGCCGAGGCTCGGCAGGATCGAGGCAGGGCCCCGCTCGCTCTCTCTCCCCGGTCTTCGCATCTACCTCAGAGGGGCACGCTTCGCGGCACTGGCGATGGGGCTTCGTCATGGTCACCACTCCGAAGTGATCAAAGAGGACTCCAAGGCCTACGTGGCCGAGATGGACCGTTTCACGGAAGCCCTCGACTGGCTAGCGGAGCAGCAGGGCTCCGACAGCTGAGCCGGCCCGGGATTCAGCCGATAGCGGCGGCGACCGCTTCGAGATCAGCGAAGCCCCTCAATTCATCCCAACCGCACTATGACGCCGACGCCCCGCGGTGTTGAATCGCAGGGATGGAAGGTCTCCAAGCGTTCGCCCTCGGCGGTCTGGCGCAATCGTCGCTGCTCCTGGCCGGTCTCGCCGTGTATTGGGTGCGACCGACCACCCGTGTCATCGGTGCCATGGCCGGCTTCGGCGCTGGGGCGTTGGTCAGTGCAGTCGCCTTCGATCTCATTCCCCAGGCCGAGCAGATGAGCGGTTGGGAGTCGGCCTTGTGGCTCCTGATCGGTGCGCTCGTGTTCGTGGTCGCAGACGGGATCGTCGAGAGGAAATACGGTGAGGGTGACGACGCGGGACCACTCGGGATCGTGGTGGGGTCAGTGGTCGATGGGATCCCGGAATCCGTCATCTTCGGGATCCAGATCGCCACCGGGGCGATGATCAGCCCTGCATTCCTCGGTGCGGTCTTCGTGTCGAACCTGCCCCAAGCACTGGCGCCCTCGGCAGACTTGGCTCAGGCGGGTTGGAGCCGGGCAAAGATGGCGGGGATGTGGGGCGTAGTGGTCCTCGCCTGCGCGGTGACGGCATGGCTGGGGTACCTCGCAGGGGACTTGCTCGGCGCAACCGGTGACCGGGCGGCCGCCCTGGCCGCAGGTGGTCTCTTGGCCATGCTCACCGATTCGCTCATGCCGTACGCGGTCGAGAAGGGTGGCAATCCCGCGGGCGTCTGGACGGTGGTCGGGTTCGCCGCTTCCCTCGCCGCTACCTGAACGCCACCCGCCACCTTCCACCGCAGGGCACCCAACGGACTGAAGCGAGGCGGGTCTATCTGTTCGGCGTTGAGATCTCCCGTTGGACCGTCAAGAACACGTTGCGACCGCAGTCAGCCTCGGCGCTCGGTGGTAAACCGGAGAGCGTGACCAACAGAAGTCAGATGACCCATGGATTCCCCACGGATTCAACCGCCGGTCCTCTCGGGACCTTCGGCCCTGCTGGGAGGGATGCCCCCCGCCGTAGCTTCAGGTCACGACTCGAAAGGGAGATCGTCAGTGGCTGACATCGTGTTCATTACGGTCGTCGTGCTGTTCTTCGCGGTATGCGTCGCCTACGTACGTGGGCTCGACCGTCTGGTTCGAGCCAGTGAAGAAGTGGAGCTCGCTCACTCGGAGACCACGGAGTGACGCTCGACAACATCGTCGGTTTGGTTCTGGCCGTATTGCTGGCCGGCTACCTGATCGTCGCATTGCTCTTTCCTGAGAAGTTCTGATGTCCCCCGCCAGCTGGGTCCAGTTCGTCGCGCTCATCGCGGTGGTCGTGGGCACGGCTGTGCCCCTCGGTCGCTACATGGCCCGGGTATACGGTGAGGGGGGCACTGCGCCGGGCGACCGCGTCTTCCTCCCTGTGGAGAGGCTGATCTACCGGACCTGTCGGATCGACCCTGCGAGTGAACAGCGGTGGACGGCCTACGCCTATTCACTTCTTGCCTTCAGCCTCTTGTCGTTCCTCGCCGTCTACGGTCTGCAACGTCTGCAGGGCTCATTGCCTCTGAATCCCGCCGAGCTGTCCGGTGTGGTACCGCATCTCTCGTTCAACACCGCGGTCAGCTTCATGACCAACACCAACTGGCAGTCGTATGGCGGTGAGTCGACCATGAGTCACCTCACCCAGATGACTGGCCTCACCGTTCAGAACTTCGTCTCGGCGGCGGCAGGCATGGCGACGGTGGCTGCGCTCATCCGCGGTCTCTCCCGACGTCGGGCCACCACTATTGGCAACTTCTGGGTCGACCTCACCAGGACCACCGTTCGCATCCTGATCCCGATGTCGTTCCTCGTGGCGCTGGTCCTGGTCAGCCAAGGAGTGATCCAGAACTTCAACGGGTTCACGGAGGTCACGACCGTGGAAGATGCCTCGCAGCTCATCCCCGGTGGACCGGCTGCCAGTCAGGTCGCCATCAAGCAGTTGGGGACCAACGGTGGCGGCTTCTTCAACATGAACTCCGCCCACCCGTTCGAGAACACCGGGCCGTTCAACAACTTCGTGGAGACCTGGGCGATACTCGTCATCCCGTTCGCCTTCGCCTTCACCTTCGGTGCCATGGTCGGTGACCGGCGCCAGGGCCGGGCGGTGTTCTCCATCATGTTCATCGTCTGGGCGGCAATGTCTCTGTTCGCCATGGGCCTCGAGACCGCCGGCAACCCCAGACTGGACGCCCTGGGGGCCGACCAGACCATGAGCTCCGAGCAGTCGGGCGGCAACATGGAGGGTAAGGAGATTCGGAACGGCCCCGCCGCTTCGGGTCTCTGGGCAGCCTCCACCACCGGCACTTCCAACGGCTCGGTCAATTCGATGCACGACAGCATGACCCCGTTGGGCGGTGGCGTCGCCCTCAGTCACATGATGCTGGGCGAGGTCAGCCCTGGTGGTGTCGGGGTCGGGCTGAGCGGGCTCCTGATCATGGCCATCCTCTCGGTGTTCATCGCCGGGCTGATGGTCGGGCGCACCCCCGAGTACCTGGGCAAGAAGATCCAGGCAGGTGAGATGAAGATGGTGGCGCTCTACGTGCTGGCCATGCCGGCGGTGCTTCTCGGGTTCACCGCGGCGTCGATGTACGTCGACTCGGTGTTGAACGTCACGATGTGGAACTCGGGCCCCCACGGCTTCACCGAGATCCTCTATGCCTTCTCTTCGGCCTCGAACAACAACGGCTCTGCGTTCGCCGGGATCACCGCCGCCACGCCATGGATGGACACCACCCTTGGCCTGGCCATGCTCGTCGGCCGCTTCTTCCTCATCATCCCGGTGCTCGGGATCGCCGGCTCGCTGGCGTCCAAACAGGTCATGCCCTCCACCACCGGCACCTTCCCCACCCACACACCGCTGTTCGTAGGCCTGGTCATCGGGGTGGTGCTGATCGTGGCCGGTCTCACCTTCTTCCCGGCGCTGGCCCTCGGCCCGATCGTCGAGTACCTGTCTCTCTAGGAGCCCATCGAACATGACCACCCAACAATTGGCGCCGGAGCCTCGGGACGAGTCGCCCACAGGTCGTTGTTCGACCTCTCGATCGCCGGGCCTGCCGCCCTGGACAGTGTCCGCAAGCTCA
Source organism: uncultured bacterium (assembly GCA_963751005.1). Taxonomy (GTDB): domain Bacteria; phylum Actinomycetota; class Acidimicrobiia; order Spongiisociales; family ZC4RG35; genus JANQRA01. The sequence continues at coordinate 936,258 of CAVVSY010000004.1, read as the reverse complement.
ACCCGCGGGTTCAGGCCCGCAACCCGGTGATGTTCGTGGTCCTGGTCGCCAGTGTCTTTACCACGGTCCTCTTCGTGCGCGACCTGGGAGATGCGACGACGGCGCAAAGTGTCTTCAGCGGCCTCATCGCTGCCTGGCTCTGGTTCACGATCCTCTTCGCCAACTTCGCCGAGGCGATGGCTGAAGGCCGCGGCAAGGCGCAGGCGGCGTCGCTACGCCAGACCCGCGCCGCCACCATGGCCAACCGGAGGCGGGCGGACGGCTCCGTCGAGTCGGTACCGTCTCCCCAACTCGCTGTCGACGATGTCGTGATCGTCACAGCCGGGGAGATCATCCCCTCAGATGGCGAGATCATCGAGGGAATCGCATCCGTCGACGAGTCGGCGATCACCGGTGAGTCGGCGCCGGTGATCCGTGAGGCAGGCGGCGACCGGTCTGCGGTGACCGGCGGCACCAGGGTTCTCTCCGACCAGATCGTGGTGCGGATCACCGCGAAAGCCGGGGAGACCTTTCTCGATCGGATGATCGCCTTGGTGGAGGGAGCCAACCGTCAGAAGACCCCCAATGAGGTCGCCCTCAACACGTTGCTCGCAGTGCTGACCATCATCTTCCTCCTCGCCACGGTGACCTTGCAGCCCTTCGCCGCATTTGCCGGAGCGGAACAGGAAGTCGTGGTGCTGGTGGCCCTGCTCGTCTGCCTGATCCCAACGACGATCGGCGCTCTGCTCTCGGCTGTCGGCATCGCCGGAATGGACCGGCTCGTCCAGCACAACGTCCTGGCCATGTCCGGGAGGGCCGTCGAAGCAGCGGGCGACTGTTCGACGCTCCTCCTCGACAAGACCGGGACCATCACCTTGGGCAACCGTCAGGCCGCTGAGTTCCTCAGCCTCCCCGGTGTCCCCGAGGAGAGGCTCGCCGCCGCAGCCCAACTCGCCAGCCTCGCAGACGACACCCCGGAGGGACGGTCGATAGTGGTCCTGGCCAAGGAGAGGTTCGACATCCGCGAGCGCGACCTGTCCCACGCGAACTGGTCCCATTCAGCGCCCAGACGAGGATGAGTGGAGTGGACCTCGAGGGGCGGTCGGTGCGCAAGGGCGCCTCTGACGCGGTCAAGCGTTGGGTGACCGAGGCGGGCGGCGAGCTCCCCGCCGGGCTGGATCCTCTGGTGGAGGGTGTGGCGACATCGGGGGGGACCCCTCTAGTCGTGGCCGAAGGCCTCGAGGTCCTCGGTGTCGTTCATCTCAAGGATGTGGTCAAAGAGGGCATCCGCACCCGATTCGAGCAGCTCAGGAGCATGGGGATCCGCACCGTGATGATCACAGGTGACAACCCGCTGACCGCCAAGGCCATAGCCACCGAAGCTGGGCTCGACGACTTCCTCGCCGAGGCGACCCCTGAGCAGAAGATGACTCTGATTCGACGTGAGCAGGAGGGTGGCCGGCTGGTGGCGATGACCGGAGACGGCACCAATGATGCCCCCGCACTGGCCCTGGCCGATGTTGGGGTTTCGATGAACACAGGCACCCAGGCCGCCAAGGAGGCCGGGAACATGGTCGACCTCGACTCGAATCCCACCAAGCTCATCGAGATCGTCGAGATCGGAAAGCAGCTACTCATCACCCGGGGAGCCCTGACCACGTTCTCCATCGCCAACGACGTGGCCAAGTACTTCGCCATCATTCCCGCGATGTTCGTGGGGGTCTTCCCAGTGCTGGACCGGATCAACGTGATGGGCCTGGCCTCTCCGCGTTCGGCGATCCTGTCAGCGGTGATCTTCAACGCCCTGATCATCATCGCCCTCATTCCTCTCGCGCTGCGCGGCGTGAAGTTCCGGGCCGAGTCGGCATCGACGATGTTGCGACGGAACCTGCTCGTCTACGGCTTGGGCGGCATCGTCGCCCCCTTCATCGGGATCAAGGCCATCGACCTGATCATCTCTGCATTGGGAGTTTCATGATGAGACGTCAGCTACTGCCCGCCTTGGGCATGCTCTTGCTGTTCACCGTGATCACCGGTGTCGTCTATCCGCTGGCGGTGACCGGGATCGCCCAAGCCGGATTCGCCAACGGGGCAGACGGGTCCCTGGTCGAGGTCGACGGTGAGGTCGTCGGCTCCCGTTGGATCGGCCAACAATTCGCCGGCGATCAGTACTTCCATCCCCGACCGTCAGCGACCGGATACTCGCCCGGCCCCGACTACGCCTCCGGATCGAACTATGGGCCGACGAACGAAGAGTTCCTCTCCGGTGTCGCCGACCTCGTGCGCTCGTACCGGGAGACGAACGACCTCGACGAGGGTGCTCCGGTCCCAGTGGACGCGGTGACCGGATCGGGAAGCAGCCTGGACCCGCATATCTCCATCGCCAACGCCACCCTCCAGGCCGATCGTGTTGCCGAGGCTCGCGGTATCGAGATTGGTGTTGTCGTCGAGCTGATCGAGCAGTACACAGAAGGTCGAGCCCTCGGTTTCCTCGGCGAGCCAGGCGTGAACGTCCTGCTCCTCAACCTGGCTCTCGATTCGGGCCAGTGAGGACACGACGTCAAGAGGTGCATCCGCTGGGATGGCCTGGTTCGTGGCCATCATCTCGCTGCCCTCACCCACTCGACGAGACAGCACCTTCAGATCGAGCGGATCGCCCCATCCTCTCGGCCCCGGTGAGCCTGGCCAGGATGAGGAGGGCGACCACGCACGCCGAGCCCAGGTAGAGGCCGATCATCAACGCCGACCTGGTATCGGTGCCTGCGGAGACTCCGTGGATCAATGAGGCCAGGAAGACGCCGAGGCTCCCGAAATGGATGAGTCGCCAGGTCCTCTGCCCGATGTGCTTCTTGATGTAGAAGCTGGTCACGACGATGGTGAGGCCATAGAAGGCCATCACCCCGAAGGTGACCGCCCCACTCCGCCAGTCCGAGGCCCCAGGGATCAGGATCTCCGTCCAGGTGAACTCGAGATAGTCGTGCATGGAGAGAACAACGACGTGGACGCCGGTGGCGAGAAGGGCGACGATCCCTAGAGACTCGTGGAACCATGTCAGGGGCTTCGCCTTCACCAGCCTACCCACCAGCTTCGAGCTCACCAGGAGGCCCCAGATCGTCGCGGCGCTGAGGGCAGCGAAGGCGGCGATGCCTGAGCCGCGGATGATCATCCACTCGACGCTCATGCCGCGACCTCGAGACCCGGTGTGGCGAAGACAGATCCGTCGCGCCAGACGACCAGCGCAGCGTCGATCCAGCTCTGCTCGGCGGCCCATGCCAGACCGTCGACTGCCAACAGCAAGACCGTCTTGGCGCCCGTCTCGGCATCGACTGCCGTGTCGGCGAGGACCGTTGCGCTGATCACCGGGGAGTCCACCGGCTCCATGGTTCGCGGGTCGATGAGATGGCTCACCTCGGTGCCACCGACTCGCCAACGTCTTCGGGCTGTCGAGCTGGTAGCCAGGGCACCTCGCCCAACATGAACGCGAGCCACAACGTCTCCACTCGGGTCGACGACAGAGGCGACGGTGTCGGGATGGGCGCTCCTCAGGTCCCCGCCGGCCGAGACGACTGCCGCGGTCTCGTCTTCCACAGCTCGATCAGAGGCCCATCCTTTGGCCACACCTCCGAGATCGAGGCTGATTCCGCGGCTCCGATGCAACCGCGTCCCATCCAGGCGCCAAGCGCCGAGACCGGGTGTCTCTGGAGCCGAGGCGAGATCGGCGACGGTCTCGAAAGAGCGGTCGTATCCCCAGGCTTTGACCGCCGAGCCGACACCGATGTCCACCAGACCCCCGCTTAGCTCGAGAGCCCGGGATCCGGCCTGGATCACCGCTTCGAGGATGCCGTCGACAGCTCTGACCGGAGCGGGGTCGCGGTTGAGCCGACTGACCTCGCTCTCGGGTCTGAAACGACTGCAGACCTGTTCGACCTGTTCGAACCACGCCCGCACCGGCTCGAAGTCGTCCTCGTCGGACCAGACCTCGACCTGGGTGCCCATCGCCGGGAACTGAAAGCGGATCACGAGCCGCTGCTCTGTGGCGCCGGCGCCGGTTGAGCCGGGGGCCCACTCGGGGTCGGCGGAGCCTTCTGCTGGACGTAGACGGTGCGCACCTCGGGCGCATCGTCTGGTGACGGCTGAAATCTCAGTATCACGAGACCCCGGGCGGGTGGGGTCGGCATCGCCGCCACGACTGGCGTCGTCGCCACGGCGGGTGCAGCCGGTTGCGTGGCCGCTGGAGACTTCGCCCCGGCACTCTCGGTTTCCGAGACTGAGATGGCGATGGCCGTTCCCCAGGCCAGGGCGGCTCCAGTCCAGGCGACGATGCGGCCCCGTCTAGCCGTGTCGAACCGACTCACTTCGCCGCCGCCTCAGGAGGGTCGGGGACCCGGAGAGGCAAGCCATACTCGATGAGAACCGCCGCCACCGACGGTGGCAACTGCGCCAGGTCCCCGCCGTCTGCCAGCTCGGCACCTCCGCCCCAAAGCAGGACCCGGGTCACAGAAGGCCCGACGCCAGGCAGCTCCGCCGTCGTCGCCGCGACCGGCTCTGGCTCGGCTAGGGAGACGCTGGGAGGGGGCTCCACGACAGAATCACTTGTCGGCCCGATCAGCATGACCACCGCCACCAAACCGGTCACGAGCACGGCGAGCCCGGTGAGGACCCCGAACGAGTCACGACCCATCAGTCGTCGACCTCGTACTCGTACTCATATTCGTACTCGTCGCCATCCTCATCGTCGTGCTCGTCCTCGTGCTCGTCGTCGTCGTGATCGTCGTCGTACGACGTCGGCGTGCTGCTCGGGACAGGGCTGGCCGTAGCCGTTGCGGGCACCACGACCGTCTGCACGACGGGTTCCGGAGCGGGCTTGGGGGGAAGGGGAATCCCTTGCTGCAGACACACCTCTCGGAGCGCGTCCAGGGCGGCCTGTTGGACATCGGTGATCGCTCGGGAGTCCTCCAAGGACACGAGCTGCATGCCCTCCGGGCCACAGGCAGCCTGGAGGTCAGCGGCGATATCGCCTGTTTGAGCAGTCGTCGACTGAGGGGTCGCCGTCGACACCGACGTGAGGTCTACCGACGGTGTCGGGCTCTCCTCTACCGTCTCAGGGTCCGCCAACCAGATCGCGGCAAGAGCGGTGAGAGGCACGAGCAGCGTGCCCACGATCATGGAGAGAGTCAGCCCTCTCTTGGCGAGCTTGTCCAGCATCTCAGACCTCCACGTAGATGCATTCACCGGGGCACTCCTCGGCGGCCTCGATCACCGAATCGAGCAAGACCTCGGGGATCCGGGCCCGGCCCGCCAACCCATCGGGACCGTGGCCGGGGTCGGACGAGCCATCGAAGATGACGGTCTCGCCGAAATATGACGCCGCTTCCTTCACTGCCCAGGTGCCGTCGTTGCGCTGGTGGAATACCTCCGGGGCGATCTGGGAGCAGGTGCCCGCCCCCATGCACGCATCCCCATCGATCCTGACTGTGGCCACGCCACTCCTTTCGATTGACCACCTCAGGTTCCTCGAAAGCGTGTCAACTGCGCCTCAGACGTATCTCAAGAAAGGGTCAAGTCCGGGGAGCCTGAGGCCTCGCCGGAGTCACACTCGATTCGGAGCGAGGCCAGGGGTCCGACCCGGCGGGACCAAAGCCCCTATCTCCCCGCGGAGCGCTCTGATACCAGGGTCCTTAAGAGTCCTGATCACGTCTCGAGGGGAGCAATCGTGCTGTGGCGTTGGGTGAAACTTGGTTCAGTCGTACTGATCGGCGGGCTGTTGTTGATCCAATTGGTTCCGTATGGCAGAGATCACGACAACCCGGCGGTGTTGGCCGAGCCGTCGTGGGATTCGAGCAAGACCCGTGAGCTGACGGTCCGTGCCTGTTTCGACTGCCACAGCAACGAGACGGTGTGGCCTTGGTACTCGTATGTCGCTCCTGTGTCCTGGCTGGTGCAGCGAGACGTCGACGGGGGTCGAGAGGAGCTCAACTTCTCCGAGTGGAACCGACCCCAGGAAGAAGCAGAGGAGTCGGCAGAGACAGTGCGAGAGGGTTCGATGCCGCCACGCACCTATCTACTGACTCATCCCGAGGCGCGTCTCACCGATACCGAGCTGGCGGCCCTGGCCGACGGTCTGGCGGCCACCCTCGGTGAGGAGAGCGAAGGCGACGAGGACGACGACTGATAGGGATATCTCAGTCCTTACGACCCAAGAGAGGAGACCACCATGACGGCGACCGAGAGACGAGAACAGGACACCGAGCTCACCGAGGGGCGCTCCGATATGAGCCTGCGGACGGTGTGGTGGTTCATGGCTCTCGCCTATGGATTGGGGTGGGGCGTGGCGATCCTGATGCTCGTCTTCATCGATCAGGTGGAGGCGATCTTCGGGGAGATGAGCGGTACCAACCCTGTCTTCATCCTGGTCGTGTGGTCACCCGCCATCGCGGCCGTCGCCTTGGTATGGCGGCACTACGGACGTAGCGGGGTCGGGCGCTTTCTGCGGAGACTGACTCTTTGGCGGATGCCCGTCGCGTGGTGGGTGTTCCTGCTGTTGGGAATCCCGGCCGTGAAATACCTAGGGGCCGCCTTCAACGGCACCGCTGGGGACTTCCCCTTCTCACCCTGGTACGGGCTTCTGCCCGCCCTTGCCGCCGCCCTGTTCATCGGGCCCGTGGAAGAGATCGGCTGGCGTGGTCTGGCCTTGCCGCTCCTGCAACGCCGATTCGCCCCCCTGTGGTCGAGCCTGATCCTGGGTGCGTTCTGGGCACTGTGGCATGCCCCTGCCTTCCTCCTGTCAGGGACGCCTCAAGACGCCTGGTCTTTCGCTCCATTCGTTCTGGGAGTCCTGGCGTTGTCGGTGATCATCACCCCAATGTTCAATGCAGCCCAAGGCAGCATCCTCATGGCCATGCTCTTTCATTTCCAGGTCAACGGTCCGGCGTGGCCCGATGCTCAGCCGTGGGAGAACTACTTGTTCGCCCTCGTGGCGATCGCGGTGGTGGCCCTCAATCGACGGGCCATGCTCACCAGCAAAGACGCCGTAACCGAGGTGCTGCTGCCGCGGCCCGTTAGGAATGCCCAAGGAGTGGATGAGGTCGTAGTCACGTTGGTCTAGCCCGCCAGAAGCTCCGACCCGGATGTCAGGCTACGACAGCTGCCTGATCACATCGGCGACTCGTTTGGCACGAGTCTCGGGACGCTTGGCGCTGTAGACGGCCCACAAATGCTGCTTCTTGGCGGAATCGTTCAGTGACTCGTATGCGGCACGCGCCAACGGCGCCGCCGCGAATGCAGTCTCGAGTTCAGGCGGGACGATCAGGGCGTCGACCTCGTCGGTCTGCGACCAGGAACCGTCCGCCATGGCCTGGTCGATCGCCGCTTGACCGATTGCAGTCATTTGGCCTGCCTCTAGCAGTCTGGCGATTCTCGCCTTGTTGGGAGCCGACCACAGCCCGCCTCGTCTTCGTGGTGAGAACCATTGGATCTTGCGGTCTTCGTCCACCCGATAGGCCTGACTGTCGATCCACCCGAAACACAGCGCCTCCTCCAGCAGGTCCTCGTACAAGGGACCCTCGAGCTTGCTCGACTTCTTGCGGTGGACGACCCACAGCCCCTCCGTGCGCTCGGAGTTGGCGGTGAGCCAGCTCCTCCAATCCTCCCGGCTCGCCGGAGTGAGAACCTCTTTGCCGTTCGGCGACACGGCGGTCGCCAGGTCGGATGTCCTGGTCACGGTGCCACGATAAGACCACCCGGTGACAGAATGTCGTCGGAGGCCGACCAACCCCCAATCGGGTAAGGGTCGAAGGTCCCACTCGGTGGTGGACTTGTCCCCTGGCCCATCGATCGCCGAGCGCGGACACTCGACCTGTGGTTTCGAGACGCGACGACTCAGCTTCGACATGGACGACGTATCGGGTTCATGGCGTCGGTCACCCAGGTGGGCACAGTCGCATCCGCTGCAACGCCACCGACGTCAAGGCCGACACCGGATCCTTCCCGGACGGGACCCGACCTGGGCCTGCCGAGTTGCTCTGCGCCTCGCTGGCCGCCTGTCTCCTCAAGAACATCGAGCGCTACTCGGAGATGCTCCCCTTCGAGTACGAGACAGCGGCGGTCGAGGTGGAAGCAGTCCGCCAGGACGACCCACCCAGGATGACTCGAATGCACTATCGAGTCGAGATCGTCACCGACGAGCCGGAGCACCGGGTCGACCTCCTCCACCGCAACATCCGCAAGTACGGAACCATCACCAACACCCTCGCCGCCTCCTGTGAGCTGACCGGGGAGATGGTTTCCCGCCCTCGGCTCGCGACGTTCGAGGGTGAGAGGGCGCCATGAGTGTGCTGGAAGTCAAGTCGCCATCATCGGACCCCGCTTCCGCGCCCCAGGGGCATTGGCAATCGAGATGGAGAGCGATCTGGGACTCCCAACCCTGGGTCGGCTGGGCCGCTGCGGTCGCTGCGGTCGTTCTGTTCGCCCAGTTCGCAGGTGAGGTGATCCCGAGAGGTCCGGTGACGTCTGGTCAGGCTCTGACTTCGATGGTCGTGGCCCTGGCGGTGGGAGCGTTTGCGGGGCTGGCCACTGGAAGTCGGTGGACGATGCTCGTAGGCCCGCTTCTGTTCACCGTGGTGTTCGAACTGAAGCGCCTCGACCTGGTTGGGCCCACTGTGGACATGATCGACTTCGGGTCGTTCTACGGAATCGTCGCATTCGTCCTCGGTCGAGTGATACCCGCTGTGCTCCTGTTGGGTCCAATGGTGATCGGTGCACGGCTCGGCGTCGGGCTGGCGGCGCGCCTCGGGCACGGCTCGGGACGGGCGATCGGACGGGGGGCACGGGTCTGGGTCATCTTGGCTATCGCGTCCTTCGTCATCCTCGGGATCTTCATCGCCCGACCCGCTACCACCGCTCCGATCATGGGAGCCGACGGCGGTCCCCCTGCCGGTTCGATCGCCGAGTTGTCCACTGTGCCGATCGGTGGTCACGACCAGGCGCTGATGATCCGGGGCCGCGACATCGACAACCCGGTGCTCCTCTATCTGGCTGGCGGTCCGGGTGGCACCGACATCGGCGCGATTCGCAGCGACGTCAGCCTGGAACAGGAATTCACGGTGGTGGTCTGGGAGCAGCGGGGCGCCGGCAAGTCATATGCCGCGCTCGACCCCACCGACACCTTCACCCTCGACCAGATGGTCGCCGACACCATCGAAGTCACCGACTACCTGATGCGTCGCTTCGACGAGCAGAGAATCTTCCTCGTGGGACAGTCCTGGGGCTCCACCCTCGGGATTCTCGCCGCACAGGCCCGGCCCGACATGTATCACGCTTTCGTGGGGGTCGGCCAGATGGTCAGCCAGCGGGAGACCGACATCATGTTCTGGGAGGACGCTCTGGCCTGGGCCGAGGACACCGGTAACACCGGCCTCGCCGAGACTCTGCGGCATAACGGCCCCCCGCCTTACGACGACCTCAACCGATACGCCCCGGTCGTCTCGTACGAGCACGACTGGAACCGATATCCCGAGCTCGACCTCAGCAACGAGATGCCGGCCATCCTCTTCGTGCCTGAATACACCTTCATGGACCGACTCAACGCTTTCCGGGGGTTCCTCGACACCAACGGAACCCTCTACCCTCGACTGCAGGACATCGATTTCCGCCGCGACGTGGCAACACTCGAAGTCCCCTACTACATGATCCAGGGCGAACACGAGGCGCGAGGTCGAGCCGTCCTGGCCGACGAATGGTTTGACATGGTCGACGCTCCTTTCAAGGAGCGGATCGTCTTCGATGGCGCCGGACACCGGGCTCACTTCGACCGCCCCGGCGAGTTCACCGGGGTGATGATCAGAGTCTTGAGCCAGAGCGGCCGCTGAAGAACCGCAGGCTCTATTCGGCGAAGAACCGCAGCAGCTCGCGGTTCACCGCATCGGGTTGGGCAATTGCCGTGATGTGATGGGCGTCGGGGATGACCGCGACATCCACGTCCGGGATCAGGTCCTTGCCTGCGCGGATCGCCTCGTTCAGATCGCCGTAGATGACTTCCCGGTCACCGAGGATCAGAAGCACCGGAGCGCTGATCCCGGCGAGCTCTTCCTTCGTGTAGACGCGGGGAAAGACCCGGTTGATCAGCCTGCCGTGGATCATCGTCTCGACGAACAGAGGAGCCCAGAGCGGGTCGGGGGCGAGACCGGCGTGCATCCAGTCGACGCCCGCCCTCATCACCCGCCCCGACCCTGGCAGCCAGGGCGCAGCCATGTACAGGCCCTTGGGCACGAACATGTGGAGCATGAAGGGTCTCATCGGATGGATCGTCGACGCCGGGCCGATCAGCACCAGCTTGCGCACCCTCTCGGGCAGCTTCATGGCGTAGTAGGCGGCGGTGAACCCTCCGTAGGAGTTCCCGACCAGGAACAGGGTGTCGATCCCGAGACCGTCGAGCAGTTCCTCGAACCACTGCAGGAAGTCGTCCATCGACTTGATGGGCCGGGTGGGGGTGCTCTTGTTCGCCTCTCCGATGACATCGACGCAGTAGGTGCGGTACTGGTGGCTCAGTGCCTCGACGTTGCGATACCAGGAAGTCGCAGTAGCGAAGAGGGCGTGGAGGAGAACCACCGGAGGACCATCGTGTGGGCCGCCGGCAATGACATGAGTGTCTCCGAAGCTGGTGGCGACATCGAGCTCTTCGTAGTCGATCGGCCATGCCTCCATCACGGCCCCATAGGCGCTCGTGACCGCGGCCTCGCCAGGAGAGGAGGTGAACACCGGGATCGGGGAGCCGGCGACTGCCGGGTGAGCTTTGGCTGCCATCCCCCAACTTCACCTCATTCGGACATCGTCCACCAGGGTCCAATGTCACGTTGGCATGAGCCATTCGATGTCGGGCGACGCGGCCTTCGGCCCTGTCGAAGCGGCCATTTGCCCCTATCTCGAAATGGACCGCACCGATACCAATGAGTCATGAGCAACCGGTTCGCCAGCTGGCGGCGAGGTCTCCCGGTCGGCGTCTTCGTCTTGGTGGTGTTGCTCGTGGTCCCCATCTCCGCGTTGGCGGCTGATGACGGCGAGTTCGAGGTGCTCCTCGAAGCGGAGATGCCCGGACTCCTCGACGAGTACGCGGTTTCCGGATCGGTGGTGTCTCACATCACGAACGGAACCGTGACCTCGACGAACGCCTACGGACTGGCCGACCTCGAGACGGGCAGAGCAATGGGTCCAGACATGGTCTTCGAGTTCGGCTCCTGCGGCAAGATCCTGACGGCCTGGGCAGCGATGAAACTGGTCGAGCGGGGTGCAATCGATCTCGACACGCCGGTCAACGAGTATCTGGATCGGTTGCAGATCGAGTCTCGCCTCTATGACCCGAACGGAGTCACGGTCCGACGGCTCCTCAGCCACACGTCGGGTCTGGGCATCCACGGGTATTTGGACTACAGCCCACGGCGGGCCAATCCCCCCGATCTAATCGAGTCTCTCCAGGGGGCACACCTGCTGGAGGGAATCGTCGAGACCCTGGAGCCGGGCGGCGGGCTGTCGTTCGGCCGCATCGACCTCGTGCAAGAGCCCGGGCTCGGCTACCGCTACTCCGGGACCGGCTACGGCGTGCTCCAGGTCCTCATCGAAGACGTGACCGGCGAACCGTTCGACACCTTCGTGCAGAGGGAGATCACCGATCCCTTGGGCGCGGAGAGCCTCCGGTGGGAGTGGACGCCTGAGCTCGTGGCCCGGGCACCAACCCCATACGGCGAAGAAGGCCAGGCAGTGGAGCATCGTCAGCTCACCATCCATGGGATCGGGAGCGAGCTGGGGACGGTGGCCGACTTCGCCCCTTCGTCGCAGCCACGGCCGGAGGCCCCAACGGCGAGCCCCCAGGTCGCGGGGTGCTCACCCCGGCGACTATCGAGACGATGACCACACCGGATTGGAGGCCGGCTTTCACCAGGGTCTGGGGTATCCCCTGGGCCTGCTCAACGGCCACCGCTCCGTTTCGCACGGAGGTCGGAACATCGGATGGGAAGCGTTCTTCATCCTCGACACCGTGACCGGCGACGGTTTCGTGGTCGCCTCGAATTCCAATCGCGCCGCGCCGCTGCACAACGCGATCACGGGCTTGTTCCTCGACGCCACCTACGGACCGGGAGACCGCATCGATTCGGCACCGCTCCCCCCGCTCGAACCCCTCTCCTGGGTGTTCCTGGCCGTGAGCCTGGTGCTCTGGATCGTGCTCATGGTGGGATTGGTTCGTTTCCTCAAAGACGTGCGGTCAGGCAAACGAGCCCGAGTCACCCGGCCCAGCCGGCGGGGCTTGATGCGCGCCTCGCCCTGGGCCCTATCTCTCCTCTTCGGTTGGTACACGCTCTACTCGCCGTTGACTCTCTACCTGCCCGCCTGGTATCCCGATCTCTGGCCGACGACGGGCAGTGTTGTCCTCATGGTCACCCTGGTCGCCGGCCTCGCCTTCAGGCTGGGGGCCGCCTTCTTCCCCCGCCTCTCGGTGGTTGCGCCAGATCCCGCTCGGTCGACCGCCGAGGCTGGTCTCGAGGTGCCATCGGTCTGAGGGTCTGAGCCTGCCCGCTTGGCCGCCTCAGGAGTCGGTTGATTCGGCGGCTCGCTTCATGTCATGCGCCTCACTCGCCAGGTAGCGGGTGGTCATGCCCTTGGAGAGGAGGCCGACGACCGGGACGATCCAGCCCTGCATCTCCACGCTGAGTGTCAGACGCGCCCTGTCTTCCCCCAGCGCCTCGACCCGGTGGCCCGGCCACGTTGGTGACGCCGCCGGACTTCTGGCTCATCTCGAAGTAGGACGGCGGGTCCCAGACGGTGATGTCCCATGTGCCCTCAGGTAGCTTCGGTTGCTTCAGACGAATGCGACTGCCCTTCGCCACCGGATCGGGTGTGAGCAACTCGCCGACGTCGACGGTCTCGACGCGCTCCGGCCAGGCCTCGATGTCACTGAGCACGTCCCAAACACGCTGCGGGGCTGCGTCGATCTCGATGGATTCCTCAAAGCGCACGCTTGACACTCACGTCGAAGTTCCCCAGAAGCAATCGGGGAAGGGTACGCGGGACCACCGCTCGACGAATCCCACCCACGCGTCTGCGGCGCGGGCCGAAATCGAGGCAGCGGGCCCCTAGCGGCTGGCCATGGCGTGGGACCCCTCAGTCACTTCGCTCTTGTGTGCGGCGAAGGCGGCCAGGACCTCGTCTTTTTCCCGGCTCGGCACACCGACGAAGTCGAGCGTGCGCCCGAGCTCAGCGGCTACCTCATCGAATTCCTCGGGAGAGATTCTCAGTTCGCGGTGGGCCTCTTCCAGGCCAAGTGAGGTCGTGCCCGGCTTGGTGCCTTCATACTCGAAGGGGCCACCTGCAACGTCGCAGACCCACAGAGTCCGCATGAATTTCAGCCCCGGCAATCTGCTCAATTGCTTGGTGTGCCACTCTCGTAGGGCGGGGTTATCGGAGTCTTGCCCCACGATGGGATTCTCGACGACCGCATCGCTGAAGTGGTCGATGACCGCGGCGATCGCAAACACGCCGCCGAGTCGTTCATAGAGGGTCTTCTCTGTCATGGCTGCTCCTTGTCGTCATCCAGGGAGTCCGAGACCCGGGGCCTCAGACGCCGCACCTACTCCGCTCCTTTCGTCGAATTGCCTGTCTCCTATACGACCGGGATCACTGAAGCGGTTCGTCGTGGGCCTCCCGGGTTCTGACAGCACCGAGCCGCAACCTCAAGCGGCACCTGCGGTGTGGTCGAGATGCTGGAGTAGATCGTGCGCCGCCAGTTCCACCGCCTTGTGGTGCCATTCCGAAGCTCGATAGACACAGGCGATCAGCCCGCTGCGGTGAACTCGGCGGAAGTCACCGAATACGAAGGCATAGCGGGCCTTCGTCTCGTCGGTCGCGCCTTCGGTCAGACCGAGGTGCCACGCGGCGTACTCATCCCATGAGTGCCGATCGAGATAGGCGTTCTCGGATTCGGCGTTGGGTTGGACCTCACCCCACTCGCTATCGAGCACGTACTGCCTGGCGTCGATGAGTTCCCGCGCCCGAATCACCGCTGGTTCGTTCAATTCGTAGCGGGCCATGAACCATGAGGTCCCCGGCAACCGCCCCCATCAAACATCGAGGAAGGGTCGCGCTACCGCTCTCTGGGCTTCGCGGCAGGTCAGCTGCCGGCGGGTTGGAAGAGCTCGATCGGGTTGCCGGACGGATCCTCCAACAGCACCTGCTTGCCGCCCGGTCCGGTGATGACTTCGTTACGGAAGCGCACTCCCGCCGGACGCAACCGTTGCACCTCGGCTTCGATGTCGTCGACGATGAAGTGGATCCGGTTCCACCCACCGGGGCCGGGCTTGGCGCCGTCGGGCATGGCACGGCCCGCCGAGCTGGTCGGGCCGCTGAGCAGCAGACGCAGGTGCCCGCGTACCACGTCGGCGAAGGCGGGTGAGGCGTTGGTGCGGACCTCGAACTCGAAATGATTGGTGTAGAAGTCAACGGCAGCCTCGACGTCATCCACCATGTAGCGAACGTTGACCATGTCATCCATCAGCTGGTCCTCCTCGTCGCTGTCCGGTCGCTTCGGGTCATGAGCCCGACGCTTCTCTACTTTGGGCGAGGCTTTGGGCTTGCCCTTCATGTATGTCGCTCACCCACTCCCAGCCGGGCTTGGCCGACGGGCCGATGCGAGGGTCGTCGGGCTCATGGCCGTCACGCAAGGCGTACACGTACGCGCGATCCAGTTCGATCCGTGCGCGCACCTGACCAGCTCTGCCGACGGACCCGTGACCCGGGATGACGACATCGACGTCGTCCGCCACGTCCTCGAGCATGCGTAGCCCAACGAGGTACTCCTCGATGGGGTCATTGGTGCTGTTGAAGTCGTCGAGCATCGGAATGAAGACATCAGACAGCATGTCGCCGGCCACGAGGACTCCGGCCTCCTCGATCAACAGCGCCGCGTGCCCCGGGGCGTGCGCCGGGTGCTCGATGATCAGGACCTGAGGGCCATCCCAAGGAATCCGATCAGATCCGGCGGGCAGCCCTGTGATGAGGCCGAAGAGGTCCAGCGCCATCTCGTCGGCGATCTCCGGCGGCAACCCCTCTTCGACGCGGGCCTTCCAGCCCGGGGTCGACAGGAGATCCTTCATATCTGCCGCGCAGCGGGCTGTGCCATAGCGGGGGGCCTCGCCGAGCTCGGCGTGCCAGAGCACGTGATCCCAATCAGGGTGCGTCGCGAAGCCCGCCACGACGGGCTGGCCCAACACGCGAAGGTCGTCGGCCAGGCAGACCATCTCGTCGTCTGTCAACCCGGGATCGACGAGCAGCACTCCGGCACTGCCCTGTACGACGACGGTGTTGTTCTGGAGCAGTTCGCTCTGGTGGACCAGCACGCCCTCAGCGACCTGGGTCAACATGGGTGCTCCTTTCGGCGACATCGAGGTGCACGGTCACGATGTCTCCAGCCATCAGATCCTCGGCTTCCCTCACGGCTGCCTTGACGGGAAGCTGGAATGCTCCGCTCGCCTTGTCCGGGAACACTGAAGTGCTCCATGTCGTGTTGCCGATGGCGGCGACCACGCGAACCGACCCGAACCCCCGATGTGATCCCGCCGTGTCGATCGCGGATGGCTTCGGACATCTCCATCGGAAGGGTGACGAAGTGCCATGGATCCCGACCTTCGTACAGCCACATCTCGCCTTCGAATTCCCACCGCACAACTCAGGAAGGTTATCCCTCGGCCCTAGATACGAGTCGGAACACGCTGCGCGGGCCGGGCAGACCTTTCATCTCGTGGGTGCCTGCCTCCTCGAGCTTCAATCCGGAACCCTCGAGCAGATCGAATGTCGTAGACGACACCAGGACTTCGTCGGGCGCGCCAAGAGCCATGACACGCGCAGCCGCATGCACGGCGAATCCGCGAGCGTCGTTGCCAACGAGCTCGACTTCGCCTGTGTGGACGCCCACCCGGATCGGGAGGTCCATCTGCCGTGCGGACAAGGCCATGGCGGCACCACAACGCACCGCCCGTGCCGGGCTGTCGAAGACGGCGAGGAACCCGTCCCCGGTGGTCTTCACCTCACGCCCCCGGAAGATGTTGAGCTGGTCGCGGAGACGAGTGTTGTGCAACACGAGCAGGTCGCGCCACGCCGTGTCGCCCATCCTCTGCAGTGTCGCCGTCGAATCGACGATGTCCGTGAACAGGACGGTGACGAGGACTCCTCCACCGGCTCCCTCGGGAACGAGCCCGAAAACGCGGGCGCTCGTCCACTCCACGGTCACCCATGGTTCGTCGCCCACGACCCAGGCGTCGTGACCTGGAGGGATCTCATAGACCGAATCGGGCGGGATATCGACCGCCTGACCGTCGTCCAATTCGACGTGCATCGTGCCGGAGATGGAGAACCCCAGGTGGTGGAGCTGACAGCGTTCGGTCCCCGCGATTTCCGGCATGGCAGTCGTCCAGCGCCAGCCGGGCTCGTAGACGGCACGACCCACGACCGACTCATCCAGTCTGACCACTTCGGCTCGGCCATGGGGGAAGACCCGAACTTCGTCCGGGGTCGCCATGCTCTTGTATTGAAGTCGAGGCATCCGGAACCTTTACGGACTTGGCCTTCACCGTACTTGACGCTGTGGCCACGTCGGGCACCCTTGCATCCTCACTCCGGTCGGAGTTCGAGACGTCGCAGGAATTGGGCGTTGATGGCGACGATGACCGTCGAAACACTCATCAACACCGCTGCAGCTGCGGGGGCGAGCACGAAGCCGGCCCAGGCGAAGGCTCCGGCGGCGAGGGGAATGGCCACGACGTTGTAACCGGTGGCCCAGACCAGGTTCTGGACCATCTTCCGGTATCCGGCCGAGGAGAGTTTTCGGATCCCGACGACACCGCGGGGGTCGTCGGAGGCCAGGACGATGCCGGCGGATTCGATAGCAACGTCGGTCCCGGCTCCGATGGCGATTCCGACATCCGCCTGGGCGAGGGCCGGTGCGTCGTTGACGCCGTCACCGACCATGGCCACCCGCATTCCTTGTTCCTGGAGCTCGGCGACCTTGGAGTGTTTGTCCTCGGGGAGGACCTCGGCCAATACCTGGTCGATGCCCAGCTCGGCCCCCACCGCGTCGGCGACCTGGCGGGCATCGCCGGTGATCATCGCCACCCTGACCCCGAGACGGTGGAGCTCATCGACAGCCTCACGAGATTCGGGTCGGATCTCGTCTTCCATGGAGAGGGCTCCGATGACCCGGTCGTCCTCGATCACGTAGAGGACGGCCGCACCCCTTTGCTTCCATCCGTCAGCCGTTTCCTCGAACGCTGCCGGTATGACGACGCTGCCGCTCGGCGATCAGAGCCGGCCCGCCTACAGCGATCCGGTGCCCGTCGACGTCGGCTTCGACTCCCCGGCCGCTCATCGATGTGAAGCCGGTGGCGGTGGGGACCGGCGCCACGTTCTCGGGCGGCGGTGACGATGGCCCGGGCCAGAGGGTGCTCGGAGTCGGCTTCGACCGCGGCGGCCATCGCCAGCAGCCGGTCTTCGTCAGCGTCGACGGCGGCGATCCCGGTGAGCTTGTGGCTGCCTTTGGTGAGAGTGCCGGTCTTGTCGAAGAGGACCATGTCGACGTTGCGCATCCGCTCCAGGGCGAGCCGGTCCTTGACCAGGATCCCGTTGCGGGCGGCCATCGAAGTGGAGATGGCGATGACCAGGGGAATCGCCAACCCCAATGCGTGGGGACAGGCGATCACCAGGACAGCAACCGTGCTCACCACAGCCTGGTCGGGCTGTTCCACCAACAACCAGGCGATGAAGGTGACCAGCGCCGCGGCCACAGCGATGTAGAAGAGCAGGGCGGCCGCCCGGTCGGCGAGCACCTGCGCTCGGGACCTCGACCCCTGGGCCTCGGCGACGAGCCGCTGGATCCCGGCGAGAGCGGTGTCCTCCCCGACTGCGGTGATCCGCACCCGGATCGAATTGTCGGTGGCGACCGTGCCGGCCACCACCCGATCGCCGGGTTGCCTGGCGACAGGCTTCGACTCGCCGGTGACCATCGACTCGTCCACTTCGACCTCACCAGACACGATCTCCCCGTCGGCGGGGATGCGCCCCCCGGGACGCACCAGCACGACGTCGTCGACGGATAGATCGGCGAGGGTCACGGTCTCGGTGCCCTCCTCGACGACCCTCTCCGCCTCATCAGGGAGTAGCTCGGCGAGAGCTGCCAGGGCGCCTCTGGCCTGGCCGATGGCTCTCATCTCCATCCAGTGACCCAGGAGCATGATGGTGATGAGGGCGGCCAGCTCCCACCAGAACTCGAGATCGAACCAACCCAGGGTGGTGGCAGCCGAAGCGAGGAAGGCGACGGTGATCGCCATCCCGATCAGCAGCATCATCCCCGGCTGACGGTCACGGACCTCCTGGACGGCACCCTTGAGGAACGGCGACCCGCCGTAGAAGAAGATGAAAGTGCCCAGGACCGGGGCGACCCACTCCGAGCCAGGAAAGGTCGGGGCGGTGTATCCGAACCATTCCTGGATCATCTCGCTGTAGAAGACGACGGGCAGGGTCAGGGCAAAGGACAGCCAGAAACGGTCCCGGAACATGGCCACACTGTGACCGGCATGCTTGTCGTGCCCGCCGTGTCCCTCGTGGTCGTGGTGACCGGCTTGCTGATGGTGGGCGTGGTTTCCGTGATGCTCGTGGGTGTTCATCTCGATCTCTCAGGAACGGCACACGATCTCTCAGGAACGGCACACATCGTCGACCACCGCGAGATCCGGGTTAGTTGAAGGGCTAGTTGCCCCACGAGATGAAGTTGGCCGGGTAGTCCAGCGCGATCCGGCCGGAGCCGTCCGGATTCGCAACGTTGATGCCACCCGGGCCGCTCCACACGAGATGTCCCGACGGATCGAATGTGGCGAAGACCCCTTCCGCGGCGAGAGTCTCCTCGTCGGTGCCATCGAGCCGGATCCGAAGCAGCTCCCACCGGTCTCCGGTGTCACGGCTGAAGACGATCCAGTCACCGTCGGGAGACCACGCCGGACCGAACTCGGTGACCGGTGTCGTAGTCAATGCCCGGCGTTGACCGAGCGCGTCCACGACGAGGATGTCGTACCGGCCGCCGACCGATGTTGCGCACACGAACTCCGATCCGTCGGGCGACGGTTGCGGATACTCGCACCAGCCTTCGGACAGCTGCCGTTGATCCGAGCCGTCGGCCGCCATCGACCAGAGTTCGAGGGCGCCGCCACCGCGGATCGAGGAGAACACGATCCGTCCGTCCGGGGTCCACGCTGGAGCCCAGTTCGAGTACTCGGGGGCGTTCGTCAGGTTGCGCTTGCCGCTGCCGTCGACGTTCATCACCCAGATGTCGGCCTCATCGCTGTCGCTCTGCGGGTTTCGGCGATACGCGATCTTGGTCCCGTCAGGAGAGAGATCCGGATCGTACTCACGCTCGGGCGCGTCGGTGAGCCTGACCGGTTCGGTTCCGTCGAGGCGCAATATGAACACGTCGTCGGCGCCTTCGGTCTCGGTCGAGTAGACGATCGTGCCTGACAGCGACGCCCGATCGAGCAAAGGTGGTGCACTGACTTGAGGCGCCGAGGTGGTCGAGTCACCTGACGGGTTCACGGTTGAGCCCGCCATCGTGGCTGTGGGGTCCGGAGACGTTCTCAGCAGCGGTCGTCGCCGGTGTTCCTGCGCTGTCTGAGGAGCACGCACTGCAGGTGACGAGTGCGACGAGCAACCACCGAGCGGTGCCTTGCGATGATTTTGGACAGTTCATTCCGACCCCGGGTAGAGGTACGCGTCGGCGAGATCGGCGATCGTCGTCTCTCCGAAGCGGCTGAGCGTATCGCCCACTGATCGAGGGGCCCAGCAAAGCGGAGGGAACAGCCTTGATGAGGGCTAAACATTCGGCCAGACGGATCAGAGCGCCAGGTCTCGAGTTGTATCACACTGAGGACCTCACCGGGCTCAACGGGTGTCGAACCCAAAGGGCTCTGATCTGGGCCGCCGCTCTTGATCACCGCCGCAACGCACGCAGCGGTGAGATCCATGAAGTGATCGTGACTCAGGAAGTGACGTCGGCTGTTCAGAGCGACATTTACGTCTTCGATGAATTGTCCCGTGTCGAACTGAAGGGCATCGCCGAACCGGTAGTGCTGTATCGCGCAGCCGCGAGATCGCATTAGCCGGCTGGGGAGGCGGCTTGCGGGAGCTGGTGTCGGTGCACCGTGGTGTTTCACGACGTCAGCA
Organism: uncultured bacterium; assembly: GCA_963751005.1. Lineage (GTDB taxonomy): Bacteria > Actinomycetota > Acidimicrobiia > Spongiisociales > ZC4RG35 > JANQRA01. The sequence continues at coordinate 916,035 of CAVVSY010000004.1, read as the reverse complement.
AGCGAATTCCATCAGGTCAACGCTTCAACGCGAAATGCACGTGTTTGGTTATTCAGGAGCCGTACTGCTGACAATCGAAGTCGGGACCAAATCCTCTGGGACGCCGTGCTGAGTAATCACAGACTCACTGTGTGTGGACGATGCTCTCATGACGCCAGTGCTCTCGATCGAAGGCCTGAGGAAGGTCTACGGGTCGTTTCAGGCGGTGAGCGGCGTCTCCTTCGAGGTCGAGGAGGGGGAGATATTCGGAATCCTGGGGCCCAATGGAGCGGGCAAGACCACGACCATCGAATGCGTCCAAGGGCTGCGCTCCTACGAGAGCGGCACCGTGTCGGTCCTCGGATTGGACCCCATGAGCCATGCCGCTGAGATAAGGCGACACATCGGCTCGCAGCTGCAGGAGTCCGCTCTCCCCGACCGCATCAAGGTATGGGAGGCTCTCGATCTCTTCGGGTCCTTGAGCGACGACGGGCCGTCGCCAGACGAATTGCTTCGCGATTGGGGTCTCGCCGAGAAGCGGAATGCGCGTTTCGGGAGCCTTTCCGGCGGACAGCAACAGAGGCTCTTGGTCGCACTCGCACTGGTCAACGACCCGAAACTGGTGTTCCTCGACGAGATGACGACGGGCCTCGATCCCGCCTCACGAAGAGTCGCATGGGAGCTGATAAGGCGGATCCGCGAGCGGGGGACCACTGTGGTCCTGGTGACCCATTTCATGGACGAGGCCGAAACTCTCTGCGACCGTCTCGTTGTTATCGACGAGGGTCGGGTCAAGGCCGAAGGCTCGCCGCAGCATCTCATCGATCGATACGGCGGAGGCGCCCGTGTCCGGTTCACGGCTGACGGGGCCGACTTGTCCTGGCTGGCAGAGATCGCAGGGGTGACGGGCATAACTCGCGATCGTGGGCGATACGAGGTTCAAGGCGACGGCCCGCTGCTTGCATATGTGGCGTCGGGCCTCGTCGCCCGGGGGTTGGCACCGACCGACCTCAGGGCCGAGAGAGCCACTCTCGAAGACGTGTTCCTGTCGCTCACCGAGAAGCCCGGAGCCGAGGCATGAGACTTCTGGGCAAGATGTCATGGCTGGAGCAGAAGCTGTTCCTGCGAGAGCCGCTGACGGCACTCTTCGCCCTGGCCCTTCCCTTGGTGGTGTTGTTCGTCATGGGGGGCGTCTTTGGCAACGAGTCGACTCCGGAGGTGTATCGGGGGGTGGGTGCCATGAACTACTACGTGCCCGCATACATCGCCCTGGTCACGGCATCGGTGGGTCTGATCAGCCTGCCAACCCACATCGCCTCAGACCGTGAGCGGGGCGTTCTCAAGAGATACCGCGCTTCGGGCGTGCCCACCAGCATCTTCGTCGGATCTCAGATATTGGTCACGTTCACCATCGCAACCGTCTCCACGATCGTCTTGGTCGCGGTCGCGATGCCGACACACGATGTCGTGTCCCCGGACTCGATCGTCAGAGTCGTCGGCGGCTTCGTTCTCGTCGCCCTCTTGTTCGCCGCGATCGGGGTCCTGTTGGGAGCGGTCCTTCCCTCATCCCGCGCCGCCCAGGCACTGGGCGTACTGCTCTGGTTCGTTCTCCTGATACTGGGCGGGGCCGGGCCTCCTCCTGAGGTTCTGACCGGAGCGATGGGGACGATCGGCGATTTGACGGTCCTCCGCCAGGCCATCGAAGTCATTCAGGATGGCTGGCTCGGTCTCGACCCCGGCTACTCATGGATCGTGGTCGGCGCCCTCACGTTGGTCGCAGGACTACTGGCCATCCGGTTCTTCCGTTGGGAATGAACCCGCGGGACCGGCATCAGTCCACGAGCCGCGCCGGCCCATCGTGGCCTTGGGAACGCACGGAACGGTCGAAAGACCCTGGACGCACCCTCGGCATTACGCGACGGTTGGTCAGTGTGAGCTACGGAAGGAAGTGACGGATGCCGTATCCACGATGGTTGGCACACATCAACAAACGCATCTTCAATCCGGGACAGGTCAGAAAGGGGAAGTACCCCGTGATCACCCATGTCGGGAGGTCATCGGGTACGCGATATCAAACCCCACTGGACGCATACCCGACCAAGACCGGCTACGTATTGGTTGCAAGATATGGGCCCGAGTCGGACTGGGTACGGAACGTGCTCGCGGCCGAGACCGCCACTCTCCGCATAGGTGGAGAGGACCACGAATTGCGATCGCCGAGGCTGGTGTCGCTAGACGAGGCCATCGAGGCGCTTCTCGTGGACGAGCCGCCGGCTGACTTCGCCAAGGCCGAAGACTTCATCTTGATGGATCAAAGCCACGCGGTCGCTCGGGCGTGACCTTCCTTGCGATGGCGGAGACCCTGACCGACGATCCGGTGGAAAATGTGCTTCTCCGCGGAGGCTGACATTGTCGCTGGAGTGATCGTGACCGGAGTGGGTATCGATGCCCTTCGCCATGTTGGCCACGGCCGGGAAGCGGCCATGGCGGCTGTCCCAATTCTCTTCGGCTTGCACCAGTTGATCGAAGTGCCAGTTTGGTGGGGTGTCGGGGGTCAGGTGTCGGAGGGGGTGGCCAGCGGAGCGGCATGGCTGTACCTATTCATCGCGTTTGGCGTCATACCTTGGATAGTTCCAGCAGCGATTCGCCAACTCGAGCCAGATCGGCGTCGACGTTCACTGATGACGTGGCTGATCGGCTTGGGCGTCTTGGTGGCGGCTGCCCTCACTGTCCCAACCGTGATTGGCCCGATCACGGTCACCGACGGTGGTCACTACCTCAACTACTCCGCACCCTTGGTGCAGGGTGGCACCATCACGGTCTTCTATGTCCTCGCAACATGTGGCGCATTCCTGCTGTCCTCCGATCGGATCGTGCGGATCGCGGGAGTGCTGAACCTGGCAGTCGTTGCGACTCTGGCCGTGATGCTCACCTCGGGCGTCATCTCATTGTGGTGCGTGTGGGCGGCCGTATCCAGCATCGCGTATCGCGATCCACTTGCGCCGCAGGCATGCGCAACCAAGTCCGATGGCGGCGGTTGCTCAGTGAGGCAGGAGGCTGGGTTGGCGACCGACGCTGAAAACGCCGTCCTCGCCGCCTTTCTGCTCGAGAACCGAGCGCTCCTCCGAGGCTCATCTCTCTCTTGTCAACGGTCGGCTAGGTCCTCCAGGGAGCGGTCACGTCGCTGAGGGCTTCGACCTCGTCCACCGTCAGGGTGAAGGTGAGGGCGCCCGCGTTGGCGGTGGCCTGCTGGCCGTTCTTGGCGCCGGGGATGGGTAGCACGGTCGGGTTCTCGATCAGCCATCGCAGCGCCACTTGACTGGGTTTCTTCGAATATCGGTCGCCGATCTCGGCGAGGAGTCCGACCACGGGTTGAATAGCTTCCAGACTCCTGCGCCGGTAACGCGGTAGCACCCGTCGAAAGAACCCGCCCGGACGATTCTCGGCGGAGTACTTGCCGGTGAGCAGACCTCCGGCAAGGGGGGTGTAGGCGATCAGGGTCACTCCAAGCTCACGGCAGGCGGCGAGAACACCATTGGTCTCCGGTTGACGATGGAGAAGCGAGTATTCGACTTGGTTGGATGCGAGGGGGATGCCCCGTTCGGCGAGTGTTTCGTGGGCTTGGCGCATCTGGTCCGCTGAGTAGTTGCTCACGCCGACCGCACGCACCTTGCCTGCTTCCACCGCATCGGCCAATTGGTTCATCAGTTCCGGGATCGACACCCGTCTGGTCGGAAAGTGATGCTGGTAGAGGTCGATGCTGGATCGTCCCAGCCTGGCGAGACTCGCTTCCAGCTCCTCGGGGAAGTCCTCGACCCGGAAACGGAAACTCGAGGGGAACTTGCTTGCGATCAACACATCGCGGCCAGCTGCCAGCTCGCCGAGCCGCCGCTCCGAAGCGCCGCCGGCATACATGGCCGCGGTGTCGAACAGGTCGACCCCCGCATCCAGGCTGGCCTCCAGGGCCCGCTTCTCCTCCTCGTATCCGTGGGCACCGCCGTAGGCCAGCTGGGCCGGGTGGAGACGGGCCAACCCCCGTGCCTCTCCCCAGGTCATCGCACCCAGCCCGAGGCGGGGAACCCCGAGGCTGCTGCGACCCAACGTCGTACGGTCGTTCATCGCTCAGGTGGAGGGGTCCAGGTCGATTGCGATCGGAAGGGCCAACTCCCGCCAAGCGCTGAGGTCGCCGCGGTAGCGGACTACGTACTTGTCATGGACCGCGTCGCGGGCGATTCTGTCCTCCCCCGGTTCGGTGACGACCCGTCCCACACCGGGGTAGACGCCGCCACCGGCCCGGACCCGGACTTCGGGTGTACGGATCAGGTTGCGCACCCAGTCCGACCGCTCACCCCCACCAGACAGCAGGTAGATCTTCGTCTCCCTGTGGGCGAACCAGATTTCTATGGTGTGGGGGCGGCCAGTGATCCTCCCGACGGTGGTGAGGTCGATCACCGCGTGACTGTCGAGATCGGAGGTCACGGTCATGGCTGACGGCTCGCGCCATCGCGGAGTTGGGGGATGACCTCGGTGGCCAACAGTTCGATGGCATCGGGGTTGTGGACTTCGGCGGTGTTGATGATCACCTGCTGCACCCCGGCTTCGCCGAGACGACCGAACCGGTCAACCAGCTGTTCAGCGGACTCGGGTGTGGACTGCCAGGCGTTGGGAGCGAACAGGCTCACCGACTGCAGCGTTGTGCGTTCGATCTCCTCGAACGGTCTCCCCCACGGCCTCGCAGTGCTCGGCGAGGACCTGGTACTTGTGACGGAGCTGGTCCGGGCCGCCGAACAGGTTGGAGGCATCTGCGTAGCGGGCGACGAGCCGGAGCGTCTTCTTCTCTCCACCTCCACCGATCATGATCGGGCACCCGGGGTCGGGAGATCGACTGGGGCACGTTGAGGAGCCGCTCGGCGCTGAACTGGCGACCTTCGAAACGGGCTTCGCTGCCGCTCTCTCCCTCGAACATGGCGTGGGCGATCTGCAGGGTGTCTTCGAGCATCTCGAAGCGGGCCTTGGTCTCGGGGAAATCGAACCCCAGACCCAACGACTCGGCCCGGTTCCAGCCGGCGCCGAGACCGAGCCAGGCCCGCCCGCCGGAGAGAACGTCGAGGGTGGTGGCCGCCTTCACCCACAACCCCGGGTTGCGGTAGTGGACACCGCCGACCATCAACCCGAGACGGGCCCGCTCGGTGTGGGCGGCCATGAACCCCAAAGCGGTCCAACCCTCCAACATCGGTTCGGTCTCCGAGCCGGGTGCCCCGATCTGCCAGAAGTGGTCCATCACCCAGATCGAGTCGAACCCGGCCTCGTCCGCAGAGCGCGCCACCCGGGCCAGGGTGGGGCCGATCGCCTCGGGACCGCCCGGCCAGGTGAACGAGTAGACCTGGAGCCCGAACCTCACCGGACCACCTTGATGTTGAACATCGGGTTCTGCGTAGCCCCCATGATCCGAAGCCACAGCGACAGGTACATCTCCGTGCCTTGTTCCTTGGCCCACTCCGGGGGCGGCGGTCGACCGATGTTGTCCGGTTTTGTGCGGGCCATCGTCGCCTCCACATCTCGCTTGCTCACCGTCACTTGGTTGCCCAACACATCGAGCCGACCTGTGACCGTCCTGTCCCCAAGACTGCAATCCTCACACGTTTCACCTCTCGATGAGACAGATCTGTCTATGAGACCTGGCAAGGTACAGACAAGTCTGTATCATGTCAACCCGATGACCACCACCCCAGAACACTCGGTTAGAGAGCGGATCCTGGGGACGGCGCAACGGTTGTTCTACCGGGACGGGTTCCGGGCGGTGGGGATCGACACCATCATCGCCGAGGCTGAAGTGGCCAAGATGAGCCTCTACCGGCACTTCCCCTCCAAGGACGACCTGATCGTTGCCTACCTCGAGGAGTCCAACCGCCAGTACTGGGAATGGCTCGACGCTGCCGTTGCTCATCTCGACGACCCGGAACAGAAGCTGCTGGGGATGTTCGAGGCGATCGAGAAGCTGGCCACCAGCCCGGAATGTTTGGGCTGCACTTTCCAGGGCACCGCCGCTGAGTTCCCCGACCGCGATCATCCGGGCCACCAGGTGGCCGTCGCCCACAAAAGGCGAGTGCGAGACCGGTTCGCTCAGCTGGCCCGAGAGGCCGGTCTGAGCAACCCCGACGAACTGGGCAGCCAACTTCTGCTGATGATGGACGGGGCCTGGGTCGCCGCCCGCATGTTCGGGCCGCAGAACCCCTCCACAGGTCTCGCCGCCACTGCCCGAACCTTGATCGAGGCGCACCGCTGGGAGCCACCGGACCAGCGCCGTTAGCCTGCAGCGCTGCTACTTGACCGGGTGGCGGAGAACTGTCTTCAGGTTCTCCGGCTGAGATCGGGTGGGGTCCCCTATGTAGATCTCGTGATGACGACCGTGGAACTCATAGCCATGTTCCTCGGCGAATGCCTCCATCTTGTCCAGAGTGGAGGGCTCATCGACGTAAGGACCAATGTGCATGATCTGGACCGATGGGCCCTCATGCCAACGCTCGAGACGGATTCGATCCAAGTTCGGGTTGGGGCGCTTGGCTCGGGCGTCGGCTACCGCCTCGTCGAACATCGCCCTCGTGATGTGATCCGGCTGCATCATGAGAAGCGTGTAGATCGATGGCTCCCTCCAGTCGAAGTCGAACTGGGCACCTGATTTTGTCGACCAGAGACCCTCGACCGCCATCACGGTGAAGTCGATCGGATCCTCAGGCCGGAGTTTCGACATGAATTTGAGGCCGTAACTCACTCCGTACATGGCAGACATCGCCTCACGAAAGGCCTCCGAGTCACCAGGGCGGACACCGGCTGGGATCGTCCCGTCAAACACTATGAAGAGGAACTCCGGCACGTCGACCAACACGACTTCCTTGGCCGAGGGCAGGTAGAACACCTTGTACTGCTTGCGGAGGTCCAGCTTGGGAATCTTTGGTTTGGTCTGTGCCATGGCCACCAATCAATCGTGGACCGACCAGTCCAACATAGAGTCATGAGTCCCGAATCTGGTCACGGAAGTGCTCGCCGCAGCCAAACCGTCCGGCACCGCATATTGGTTTCGCAGCGAGAATGACACACGTTGACGAGTATCGGGCGGTTCTCGCCGGTCTGGACGACTGGATTCCTTACCTTGCCGCCAACAGCGGACTCCCCGGTCCCCGGGCCAACCTCTCCCTGGTGGCCGCCTGCGCTGAGGAGGCTCGCCTGTCGCGCGCCCTCGAGCTGGTGGCGACCGACGACGAGTTCATCGCCGTCTGCGGGTTGGTGGCGCTGGGCCGGTATGTACACGCTGACGAAGGGGAGCACCTGGAGACGCTGCACCGGTATGCAGCCGACCCGCCGCTGGCGTCCCCGGGAGGGAGTGGCGATGGCCCTGCAGCGAGCCGCCGACGATGACCCCGAAACCGCCTTCGCGGTGGCCGAAACGTGGGCCGGCGACAACGATCCCTTTGTCCGCCGGGCGGCTGTGGCGGCGGTATGTGAGCCCCGCCTCCTGAAGGACCATGCGTTCGCCGGTCGAGCACTGCAGCTTCTCGATCGGGTCACAACCGACTTCACCACCATGAGCCGCGAAGAGAGGCGAAACCCCGGGATGAGGACGCTTCGTCAGGCCCTGGGCTATGGGTGGAGCGTTGCGATCGCCGCTGCCCCGGAAGACGGGATGTTCCGGTTCCGACGATGGGAGGCCGACGATGACCCCGATGTGCGATGGATCGTCAAGGAGAACCGGAAGAAGGCCCGGTTGCGGCCCTTCTTGGACGACTCCCGCTGACCCACCGGTGTGGAGGGATCGAAGAGCCGGTGTTTGCAGAGCGCGACTCCACCCGGTCATGTGAGGATCACGATCTCGAGCAGATTCCTACCCCGTCGCGATGACCCTGTCGGAACTTTGGTTGGTGGCCCGTGATGTGGGCCGACTCGCTCCCCCGGCCGAAGGTCTTTCGACCCTGATCCCGCTCGGCCGCACCCGCGTAGAGTCGAACCACCACAGAAGGGAATGACCGCCGATGATGGAACTCGGCTGCCTTATCTGGAAAAGGCAAGGAGAGTCAACCTGTGGGGTGTGGACACCGTGGGGGAAGTCATAGCGATGTCCGTTTCGCGTCGTGAATTCATCAAGCTCTCAGCAACACTTGGTGCCGGGACCCTGTTCTATGGCGGCCTCGGATGGGCGGACACGATCTCGGCTACACCGCTTGCCGGAAAGCTCAGTGACCCTGCCTTCCAACCCAAGTTCGTAGAGACCGTGCCCAACGCATTGAATCCCGGGTTCAAATACGTGCCGGTTGCGCCCGGCGAATACACAGTCGGCGTGGGCTTGACGAGACAGCACACCGGTCTCGTCAATCAGGGCGGCACACGGGTCGCCACGCCCCTGTTTGGGTATGGCCAGAACGGCGAGTACACCTGGCCGGGCAAGACATTCGAAGTCACTTCGGGCAACGGAGACACCATCGTCAACTGGGAGAACAATCTCTTCGGGATCAGAGAGCACCTGCTCCCCGTAGACACCAGCCTTCACTGGGCCTACAGCGTGGACGGCTATGAGCAATACACCATCGAGAACGCTGGAGTCCCGATCATCGTCCACCTGCATGGCGGACACAGTGACTTCCAATTCGACGGCAATCCCGAGTTCTTCTTCAACCCGGGCGCCTCGGTGGTGGGACCAGATTGGGCCAGTGTGCCGGGTGGTTTCACCAGCGAGTTTCACTATGACAACGACGTGCCCGCCGGGAATCTCTGGTATCACGACCACGCTCTCGGCATCACCAGACTCAACGTTTATGCGGGGATGGCCGGGTTCTATTTCGTCCGGGATGCCCATGACACCGGGAGACCCGACAACCCTCTCGGCCTTCCCGCCTTTCCCTACGAAATTGCACTGGCGATCCAGGACCGCATGTTCTTCAAGGGCGGGAAACTGTTCTACCCGGCACTCCCACCCGATCCGTTCTGGGACGACTTCATCACGGGGGAAGGGCTGAGCAATGGGGACGTCCCCAAGCCTTCTGCGCTGGCAGAGTTCTTCGGGGACCACATGGTGGTCAACGGGAAGATCTGGCCGAAGGCCGTTGTCGAGCCCCGGCACTATCGACTCCGTCTGCTGAACGGTTGCGACAGCCGCTTCCTCGTTATCCGGTTCCGGGCGGTGGGGGCCAACGTGATCGATCTCGACGACGCAGGAGATCCCCTTTCCTTCCATGTGATCGGAAGCGACCAGGGTCTGGCTACGACGCCGACGGAGACTGACACACTCGTCTTCGAGCCGGGTGGCCGCTACGACGTGGTGATCGACTTCGGCCAGGCTGCAGGCAGTCGTGTGATCATGGAGAACATCGGCGGGGACGCCCCCTTCGGTGGTGACTTCGGAGACGATCTCTCCGAGGAGGACTTCTTCCCGGATCGACAAACCGATCGGGTCATGGCGTTCGATGTGATGATGCCCATGTCCGGGGTGGAGGACTCGTTCGCAGCGGGAGTGATCGCGGCTTCCCCTACTGCGTATCCCGGCAACACAGACACGGTCGACGAGGTCAGGAGAGTGGCTCTCTTCGAAGGTAACGACCAATACGGACGGCTACAACCCTTGTTGGGAACAGCGGAGCCGACGGTCGATACAGAAGACAACACCGTCAACGGCGCCATCGGTTGGCACTCCCCCGCCACGGAGAGACCCCTGGTGAACACCACCGAGATCTGGGAGATCTACAACGCCACCGGTGATGCCCACCCCATCCATCTGCATCTGGTCAATTTCCAGATCCTCGATCGTCAAGAGTTCGACGCGGACGTCGTGGAGCAGCCGCTACTGCAGCACAACGGCACCGAGGGCGTCGGGTTCCGTCTCGAAAACGTCACGCTCGGAGCTGTCGTTGGCCCGTTGGTGGGATACGTCGAAAACGCACCGAAGGACATGGTGATCGCGCTACCGGGCCAGGTGGTGAGAATCAAGACCACCTTCGACAAACCCGGACGCTATGTCTGGCATTGCCACATCCTCTCCCACGAAGACCACGAGATGATGCGAGTGCTCCAGATCATCCCGGAGCCCACCTCCTGATATCAGAGAGTCTGCTGCCATTCGAGCGAAATGGAGCCCCGCGGCGTGGTCCGAAGGGTCGGACAGTTCAGGCATCGAGTCGGCTGCGGGCAGATCCATCTAGACCTGCCACCCGGTGATCAGACGTACGTGGTGGAAGTCTTCACTGATCTCGACAGCCGGTAGAAGAGAGCCTCAAGACGGTAGAAGCCCCGGCCAACAAGTCGCTGACCAGGGCTTTCAGTAGCGAGGGCGGGATTTGAACCCGCGACCTTCGGGTTATGAGGCCTAGCACCACCCATTTCTGGGGTGCCCGCTGACCAGGGAAAACCGGCCGAAACCCAACCGTAGCAGGCGTTTCTGCCTCCGGTCAGTTCGGGTTTTCCCGGTCGTTTCTGGTCCTCGTGTGGTACGGATGTGGGATGGCGAACGAGGCCCGCACGCTGATCAAACGACCCGTTGCGAAAGGGTGAGCCATCGACCGAGATAGCTTCGGATCCAAGTGATCGACTACGCGGAGCAAGCCGGATCACTCGCGATCGGCCGGGGCGCTAAGCGTGCCGTTCAAGAGTATGTCGATCAGATGATCAACCTGGGAGTCGATGACCGATGGGTCGGAGAAGTCAACCTCGTATACAGAGCTCTTCACGCGTTCCACACCTGCAGTGGTCGTGAGGACGTCGACGAACATGCTGATGAACACGTAGGGCGGGACCGCGCGCAGATATCCCGTGGTAGTGAGATCCTCGATGAGAGTCGTCAGTGCGTCGACTCCCGGGCGGAGCGCTTTCTCCACCTCGGCCTCGAAGTCGGGGTGCATCGACGCCTGCAGCATGAGGCGGGTCATGACCTTCTGCCCGGCGATGACGCGTCCCAACCTCCTGAGCGCCACCTTCAGCACGTCGAGTTGTGACAGATCTCGAAGATCGTCGCCTGTCTCGACGGCTGCAATCCACTGTGTGCCGCAATAGCTGATGACATCCCGGTAGAGCTGGTCCTTCGTGCCGAAGTGATAGTTCAGCGTCGGCTGGGTGACACCTGCCTCTTCCGCGATCGACGACAACGAAGTGCCGTCGAATCCCTGCCGGGAGAAGACATCGATGCTGGCCTCGATCAGCCGTTGGCGCGTCACCATTCAGTCACTCCTGGTCGTTTGGGTTCTGATTGTCTAGAGAGTGGACCACATCGTCCCAGCCCTTCAGACGCTCGTCTAGCTCCTCCACACCACTTCCGTTCTGATCAATGCCGGCATTGCGCCGACGCACCCGAAGAGGACAGGGCTGGAACCCCGCTGCTGCTCCGTTGCAGAAACTGATTGACAGATCCATGAATCTGATTGTATCATCAGTTTCATTGATAGCGTGATCAGAGTCCAAAGACCCTAGTGGAGGGCACGACAGGGACAGATGATCGCACAAGGCCGGTGGGCGGCCCCGGGGCCAACCGGGGCGCGTCAGGCGACAGTCCGACAGAAAGGAAGGAAGGAAAATGGCAAAGCTGTCAGAGCAACTGAGGCTTCTTGCCGACCGTTCCGCAGCCATCGAGAAGCGGGCCGAGGCGGCCCACGAAGAGGCCGCCGAGAAGCGGGACGAGAAGGTGGCCGAGGCTCAGGCCCGGCTCAAGGACCAACAGGAGGCGTTCTCAGCGCAGGTGACTGCGATGTCAGGGGATGCACAGGCGGCATGGAGCGGTGTCAAGGACTCGTTGAAGAGTGCCGGGGACAAGATGCGCTCCAACGTCGAGAAGGGCGTCCACACCATCGAGGCAAAAGACGCCGAAGTCTCTGCCGATTTGGCAGAGGACTACGCATACGACGCAGTCGAGTTCGCGTTGCTGGCTGTGGCTGAGGCCGACGCGGCCGTGATGGAGTCCATCGCGGCCCGGGCCCGGGCCAACGAGCTGGCCGCGGTCTGAGAAACCAACCCGACCCGGCGCTCAACAGTGCGAGAGCACAGGGCGCCGGGTCCGGGATCACGTGGCACCTGGGGTGGCCACGGATCCGTAAACGAGAGAAAGGAAAAGACGATGACAACCGCAACAACCCCGTTCAGTACCGCCCTGAGAACCGAGACCAAGGAATGGTCCTGGCTTTGGCTCGTCGCCGGAGTCCTTTGGATCCTGGTCTCGGTGACAATCCTCCAATTCGACGCTTCATCGGCCGCGACCGTCGGCGCCATCGCCGGCGCCATGCTGATGTTCGCCGGGGTTGAGTACTTCTTCTTCGGATCGATGACAGCGCGAATGCGATGGGTCTGGTACCTGTTCGGCGCTTTTCTCATCGTGGGAGGCGGGGTAGCCCTCCTCTATCCGACGAGGACATTCTTCGCCATCGCCAACATCCTCGGCTTCATGTTCGTGTTCATGGGAGTCATGTGGATGGTGGAGGCGTTCCTCGCACGCGACTACAACGATCTCTGGTGGCTCAATCTGGTGGCCGGAATCGTGACAGTGGTCCTCGGATTCTGGCTCTCGGGTCAATTCCTGATCACCCAGGCCGCGGCGCTGCTCATCTTCGCCGGGATTTGGGCGATGATGAGAGGGATCCTCGACATCACCCTCTTCTTCACCATGAGAACCGCCGCCGACGCCATCCCGGCCGAGTGATCTCGCCGGGATCGGTGCCAGAGATCAAGCCCAGGGTCGCCCATGTACCCCTACATGATGAGAGTCGGCGAAGGGGTTGGCGTGGGTGACCCTCGTCTTCCCACGCTGGACACGGTGCCGTCGAGTCGTGGTGACCTCTTCGCTGGTCGGCTGGATGGCCCACGATGAATGCAGTGCCCGCCCGTCCAGTGCTGATCGTGAACCCGACTAGTGGCGACGGTCGGGCCGGCGCCATCGGCCTTGTTGCCGAGTCGCGCAGACTGGGCCTGGAGACGGTGACGATGCAGCCCGGCGACGACCTCGCTCGCCTGGCAAGAAGCCTCGTGGACCAGGGGTGCGACCACCTCATGATGGCCGGAGGTGACGGTTCCCTGGCCATCGTTGCCGAGGTTGCCATGGCCCATGACGTCCCCTTTTCCTGTGTGCCGGTAGGGACCCGCAACCACTTCGCCATGGACCTCGGCCTGGACCGTAGCCATCCTCTGCGGTCCCTCGACGCCGCCATCGACGGCGTCGAGAGGCTGATCGACGTCGGCATCGTGTCCGGGCAGGTATTCCTCAACAACGTGTCCTTCGGCCTCTACCCCCGAGCCATATCCGACCCCGACTACCGCGACCACCGAGCCCGGAGCATGGCCGACGCCGCCGTCGACTCGGCCAGGAATCTCGAAACGCAGCTCACCCTGAGCTTGCCCGACGGCAGCGTCGTCTCGGACGTCGAGGTGCTGCTCGTCTCGAACAACCCGTACCGCTTCATCGGGCCTCCCGACTTCGCCAGACGCCCCGCCCTCGACACCGGAACGCTGGGGATCATCCTTGCCGACGGCCGATCGCGGCTGAAACGGGGGCCTGCCGCATTCACCCGCTGGGAGACCCAGACACTCACCGCTCACGCTGATACTGCAAGCATCCAGGTCGGCGTCGACGGAGAGCTGAGAACGTTCCAGACTCCAGTCGAAGTAACGCTTGCGCCGGAATCGCTGCGGGTTCTCGTGCCGCGGCAGACCCAATCGAGGAGCTTCAAGGAGTCGATCGAGGAACTCAACGAGCGCGCCATCGTCCATTTGAGTGGCTGGTCTACCCTGCCCAGCCGAGAAGAGATATCCGCCCGATCGCCTCTGCTCCGGAAGCTTCACCAGGTCGACGAGGGCGTGTTCGAGCGGGTAGCGCGATGGGAATCGCCTGCGATGGACAGGGTCATGCCCGCGTTGTCGGTAGCGGCATCCCACTCCAAGATCTGGATCGGGATGGCCGCCGCGATGTCGCTCGTCGGCGGCAAGAAGGGCCGAAGGACCGCAGTGGAGGGTCTAGCCACGGTAGGCATCACCTCCTTTCTCGCCAACCTGGTGGCCAAGGGGCTCTTCAGGAGACAGCGACCGACCGATCAAGTACCCGAGGACCGTCGTCTACCGACACCCGAATCGTCCTCGATGCCATCCGGCCACACAGCATCAGGGGCAGCATTCGCTCGTGTGGTCGGTGCGGCCTACCCAGGTCTGCGGATCCCCCTGAATGTCCTCGCCGCGGCGATCGGATTCTCCCGGGTCTACACCGGAGTGCACTACCCCACCGATGTCATAGCCGGCTGGCTTCTCGGTAGGGGCATCGCATCGCTCACCCTGAGAGCGGCACCAACGGGCGGACCGATTCTTCGCGGGGCTGCCCATGTTCGAGCTCATGGGGTTCACCGGTCATGATCGTCGACTGCGCCCAGTTTCAGGCCGGGGTTAGTCCGAGCGAGCCCTTGACCCTGGCTGAAGCCGCAGCGGTGGCCAATCAGGGGCCGGGCTTCGTGTTGCTTGGCTCTCAACGAGCCCAATGCCGAAGAGCTGAAGGAGCTCGCAGTGACGTTCGACCTGCCTCCACTGGCCGTCGAGGATGGGCTCGATGGCCATCAGCGTCCCAAACTGGAGGACCACGGCGACTGTCTGTTCGTGGTCGTGAAGTCTGTGCATTACGACGAGACAACGATGGAAATGAGCATCGGTGAACTCGACGTCTTCATCGGTGCGACATACGCCATCGTCATCGCCCGATCTACCCTCGACAACATCCACGGCACACGGATCCGCCTCGAAGAGCATCCGCACGTGGCGGCGCTCGGCCCGATGGCGAGCCTCTGGGCGGTGCTCGATGCCGTAATCGATCATGGCGAGCGCGTAGTCGACATCCTGAGCGATCAGGGCGAATTGATCGAACAGAGCGTCTTCGAAGGCAACCTAGATCAGAGCGAGGCGATCTATCTCCACCGACGCCGTGTCGACCGGGTGATGCGGAGCATCCACCCGGTGCTCCCCATGCTCGACACACTGGAGCGTGGCGAGTCAGTAGAGACGCCGGAAGCCTTGCGGCCCTTCCTCCGAGACGTCAGCGACCATGCCATGAGACTCACCGAAGAGCTGGCACAACTGTCGAGCCGCCTCGAAGGCTTGCTCAACGTCAACCTGGCCCGGGTGACGGTCCGACAGAACGTGACCGTGCAGAAGGTATCCGCCTGGGCCGCCATCGCTGCTGTGCCCACCATCATCACCGGGATCTACGGGATGAACTTCCGCTACTTCCCCGAACTGGGCTGGCCCCTGGGCTATCCGCTGGCAATCGTGATCATGGTGGTGGCCGTCGTCGCCCTTCGATGGCACTTCCGGCGAATCGGGTGGCTATGACCACTGATCTCTTGAAAGGCCAGGACTACATGGACATATCAAACCTCCCGCGACCGGTGGGTTTCGTCCTCGGTGGAGGTGGCAGCCTTGGAGCGGTCCAAGTCGGCATGCTCCAGGCTCTCGGCGAACATGGTGTCACCCCGGATCTGGTCGCCGGCACATCCATCGGGTCGATCAATGGTGCAGTCCTGGCACTCGACCCCAAAGGCGCCGCCAACCGGCTGTCACACGCCTGGCCAAAGGTGAAACGTGAGGACATCCTCCCCGGCGGACCACTCGACCAGGCGTGCACCCTGAGACGCACGAAGACCCACCTCTTCCCCAACAACGGCCTGGCCACGGTCATCTCCAACTTCCTAGGCGAGGACAAGACCTTCGATGACCTCGAGTTGCCATTTGCCGCGGTAACCATGGACGTCGCCACAGCCCGCCCTCACGTTGTTCGAGAAGGAAGGCTCCTCCCCGCACTCTTGGCGAGCGCGGCCATCCCCGGGGTTTGGCCGCCAATCGAACTCGACGGCCGCCACCTCTACGACGGCGGCGTTGTAGCCAACGTTCCGCTGCGGCAAGCCCAAGACATGGGAGCCCGGTCCCTGGTGGTCCTCGACTGCGCCTTCGCCGGCCATCTCCCAGAGACGCCCGAGACAATCGCCGAAGTGCTGCTCTACACCGGGCTCGTGACAATGCGGGCTCAAGCGGTTCTCGAAGCGCCGCAGGTCGCCGCAACACTCCCCATCGTCTATCTCCCAGGGCCCGACCCACGCCCCATGTCGACGCTCGACTTCGATCACACTCCCGAGCTCATCGAGGCTTCCTACGAGGTCGCCCGATCGTTCCTCCAAAATCTCGACATCACCGGCCCAGGTCTGTACGGGTCACCATCGGTCTAGGACGCAGACAAGTCCGACACTTGGCCGGTTGCTACGAGTCCCCGCAACTTCAGCACCACAACGCTGAGTCTGATCGGCCCGGACGGGCTCCCAGCCCTCAAAGGGCGTGCCAGCTCATGGGTCAATCGACGGAGGGAGTCCGCGGTCACTCGTCGATGGTGGGCAGGGTGGCGATGGACACGGGTGAGACTCTCTTCTTCGATCACCGAGACCCAGCAATGGTCAAATGGCTCAACGGCCACCGCCAAGTCTGAACCTGCGTCCTAACAACCGGGACTTGGCCACTTACCAACATGTCAACCATGTCGTCCCCCACCATCCGGACCGAAGCCGACCGACCACTCCAACGGCTCAGACAGAAACCCGAAGGTCATCTGTGAGACGAAGCCCTGAGTAGAGGCGGTGAACGAAACGGTAGAAACCGGGGAGCAGGACGCCCGAAACAGTAGAAGCCCCGGCCAGCAATTCGCTGACCAGGGCTTTCAGTAGCGGGGGCGGGATTTGAACCCGCGACCTTCGGGTTATGAGCCCGACGAGCTACCAGACTGCTCCACCCCGCGTCGGGTGTAGCCCCATTGTAAGACCGAAACCACCCGTATGCGCAAGGGAACTTGAGGCAGTTGGTCCTGCAGTTAACCTCCGCGGGTGGCACACGAACAGGCGCAACGCAGGACCGTGGGCACCCTCATGCTGTCGACGGCCTTCGCCAACGCGGGTTATGTGGCGGTCGCCGCTATCGCCGGGCTGCTCGCTGCCGAGATGCTGGGGAGCGACCGTTGGGCAGGATTGCCTGCGGCTGCGGCGACCCTCGGCACTGCCTTGGCAGCAGCACCGCTCGCGCTTCGGGCTCGAAGACGGGGCCGCAGGACCGGCATTGCCACCGGGTACGCGATCGCCGCTCTGGGCGGGATCGTGGCAGTGCTCGCAGGCCAGACGGCGCTGTTCGGGCTCCTGATCGTGGCGATGGCCCTGATGGGGACCGGGCAGGCGTCCAGCCTCCAGAGTCGATTCGCCGCTGCCGACCTCGCCGACGACGACCATCGCGCCCGAGCCATCGCCATGGTCGTCTGGGTGGGCACGGTCGGGGCCGTGCTCGGCCCGCCGGCGTCCGTGTGGGCCAACGACATCGGCATCGGCATCGGGCTCGCCAACTGGGTGGGGCCGCTGTTCCTCGGTCTTGCCGGTTTCGCCGTCGCCGCGATCGTGGTCACCAGGCGGCTCCGACCCGACCCACTCGAGCTTGCCGGCGGAGTGGACAGGGAGGCTCCCTTCGAGAACCCGCTCCGTGGGATGCGACGGTCGTGGACGGCCATCTGGCCGAATCCGATGGCCCGACTCGCCCTGGTGGCGATGGCGATCAGTCAGATGGCGATGGTGGCGGTGATGACCATGACACCGCTCCACATGAGAGACCATGGGCATGCCGAACTCTCCACCCTGGTGATATCGGTCCACGTGCTGGGGATGTTCGGGCTCGCGCCCCTAGTCGGCATCTGGGCCGACCGCTTCGGCCGGGTGCAGACGATCGCCGTCGGATCCGGAGTTCTCGCCCTGGGCACGGTGTCGGTCGTGATCGCCGGGTACGTCCCCGCCTTGATGTTCGTCGGGTTGTTCCTTCTCGGTCTCGGGTGGAGCTTTGCGCTGATCGCAGGCTCGGCGCTGCTCACCGGCAGCGTCGCACTCGAGCAGCGGGTCGCCGCCCAGGGTCTTGCCGACGTGTCGATGAGCGTGCTCGGCGCCGTCGCCGCCTTGTCGTCGGGGGTCATCAAGGAGACCATCGGCTATCACTGGCTGGCCAACTTCGCCACGATCGCTGCTTTCCTCATCCTGATGACCACCGCCATCCTCAAGACACGGGCGCCCGCAGCGGCGGTCTGATCACACTTGCAGCAAACGTTCAGTGGGCGAGCTCAGCTGAGACCCAACCTGCGATCTCTTCTACGGCGGGGACACCACGTTGCCAGCTCGACCAGCCATTGCTGAGCACCGCTACGACGTAGCCCTCGCTACTCCCAGGCGCCTGGACGAACCCAACCGAGTTGGCGATATGACCGGCGAAACCGTTCTTCTGCGCCACCGTCCAGCCCGCCGGCACACCCTGAGTCACACCCCATGTCTGGGACGGGACCACCGAAGTCATCAGATCCCATGCCTCCGCCCGATACTCAGGGCGCAACCGCCCCCAGTCCCCCGAGAACACTCGTCGGATCAGGGCGGCCTGGTCTTTGGCAGATGTGGTGGCCCTGCCCCACACCGACTGTGTGTCACCGACGGGCTCTCGTTTGATCCAACTCGAAGAATGTCCGCCTGCTGGCTGAACCAGGGTGAGGCGCCAAAGTAACGCCAGAGTGTCCCGAACCGGCTCGTTGGTCGACTCCGTGATCATCGGCACGAGCTGGCTTCGCTCCCACGAACTCAGACCACGCCCGTCTTTCTGAGCTTCGAGCAGAGTGCCAGCCATGACCAGGACCTTGAAAACCGAAGCCGTGCGCAACCGCTCATTCGGATTCATCCAATAGGCGCATCGACTCCTGGTGTCGTATGCATAGGCCGTGAATGATTGCCCGGGGAACCTCGTGTCGAGCGATAGAACACGAGCGGCCGTGAAGGGGTCATTTGTACATAGGTCTTCACCCATTGCTTCGACCACGACCTCGGCGAACTCTGCGCGGGTGATCTTCTCGCCACCATTGAACCACCCCGCACTGGTGTCCCAAAGACGATGATGTGCAGCGATCCTCGCGGCATGCTCGTACCACATGCCGTCGACGTCCTTCCAGGGATCGTCAAAGCCGACCGGTGCCGTGAGCCCGAAGACCCCCACCAAGAGCTTGGCGACCTGAGCGCGGGTTAGAGGCTCGCCTGGGCAAACCATGTTGTTACGAGGCGGATTGCAGCCATGAATGATTCCCTCAGCAGCCAGGAGATCGCTTAACCGCGAGGCCGCCCCACCCCGACATCTCGTCATCGTCGACAAAGCGATCGGGAAGAGAAGTGGGGAATCGTGGCAGCGCTCCGCGTGATTGAGCCGTGATGACGAGAATCTTGAAGGCCTCGGCACGGGTCAGGGTCTTCGTCAGCGCACGACCGCGAGTTGGCAGGAGGGTTGCATCCCTGAATCGCCCCGATCGAAGCGAGCCGCTCGATGTACACCTCCCCAGGTACACCGTCATCGTCGACGAAGCGACCCGATTCAGAAGCGGCTGCGGGCGATGCCAGCAGCCCGAACATCGCCAACCAGACGGCAACCACGCCGGTACGTTTCACCGGCACATTCTGCTCTATCAGCGCGCGGATTGTTCAGGGAACATCATCGAACCAGATGCTGACCAGGGAGAACATGCCGACGACCAGAGTCACCAAACCGGTGACGATCGCGGCGATAGTGGTGATGAGTTCCATACCGACATCGTCCTACCCGGGTGGGACAGATTCGACACGTGACCCTCGTCAGAGCCTGCCTACAGTCGGCGGATGTCTTCCGCGGTCGACCCGAGCGACACCCCTGCGCTCATCGACCCGAGGCTCGCCGCGTCTGGCACACCGGGTGGTGAGACACGGACCGGTGTCCTCCCTCGAGGAGGCGGCGGAGTTGCGGGGGGTGACGCCTGCCCAGGTGATCAAGACGATGGTCGTGAGACGTGGCGCCGACGACTACGTGTTCGTGCTCGTCCCTGGTGACCGCAACATCTCCTGGCCGAAGCTGCGTCAGCATCTGGGCGTCAACCGACTCTCGATGCCCGATGCCGAGGAGGCCAGAGACGCGACCGGTTACGCCCGGGGGACGATCACCCCGCTGGGGTCGACGCATCCTTGGCCGGTGATCTCCGATGAGACGGTGGCCGGCGAGGTCTCCCTCGGTGGCGGCGCCCATGGCGTGTCCATCACGGTCGATGGAGCCGAACTCGTGAACGCACTTGGTGCCGAGGTCGCCGACGTCACCGAACCGGTGTGACCCACCCGGTGATGCTCGCCAGATGACCGTCGGGGTCGTGGAAGTGGGCGGCGAGCAGGTCGCGCTCGCCATCGCTGGTCACCGGTCGCAGCTCGACCTCGAAGGCCACCCCACGGTCGGTGAGCTCGCCAAAGGCGGCTCGGACGTCGTCGACCTCGAGCACGATCTCGGTCATCGACGAGTCGTTGCGGTCCCCGTCGACCTGGTTGAGGGTGAGACCGATCCCGCCACCGTCGAGGAAGGCAAAGCCCTCGAAACGCATCGATACGGGGAAGCCAACGGTCTCGGCCCAGAAGCGGACGGAACGATCCAGATCGGCGACGCGGAGGATCACCTGGCCGATGCGCATGCGGGCGAGCCTACGCCCAAGCGTGTGCAGTTGGAGTCGCATAGCGACTTCAACTGCACACGCTCAAACTCACGCCCCTACACCGGGGCGACGTGGACTAGCGGTAACGCCAGACGATGCGGCCGCGGGTGGGGTCGTAGGTCGAGACCTCGACGTCCACCTGGTCACCAGGAAGGACCCGGATGCCCCGGCCACGACGCATACGACCGGAAGGCTTGGCCAGGAGCTCGAAACCGCTCTCCAGCTTCACTTCGAATGTCGAATCGGGGAGCATCTTGGTGACGGTTCCCCGCATGCGGATGTATTCGTCTGAGTCTTTCGCCATGAGGGACGCAGCCTAGGGCAAAGCCCTGGTCTAGTCCTAGAGGGGATTCAGGGCCGAGGCGTTGGGCTCGGCGGCGTCGATGACGTCGGCCAAGTCCGTCAGTATCCGCTGGGCCTCCTCGACCCATTGCTGATATCCGGCGAGATCTCCGGCGCGGAGCTCGGCCTCGGCATTGGCGAACGCCTCCTCGGCCTGAGCGATCAGCTCGTGGATCGTGGCGTCCTCCCCCGGCGGGATCTCGGGAGTCTCTCCCCCGTCGCCGTCACTCTCGCCGAAGACCAGTCCCAACGCGGCGTCGAGCGTTTCGGCCCACTCGACACGGTCGGAATAGACCACGGCAACCCGTCGGAACTCGGGGAAGGCGCCTGCATCCTCCTCGAGGAAGAACGGCTGCAGGTACACGACCGACTCTTCGATCGGGACGACCAGCATGTCGCCCTTGATGACGTTCGAGCCCTCGCCGCGCCACAGGCTGAGTTGCTGGGCGATCTCGGCGTCCTGCTCGATTCGCTGGCCCGCCTGCTCGGCGCCGTCGACGAGCTCGCCTTCGGGCATTCGGAAGTCGATGAGCCGTCCGTAGTTCCCCGGGGTGGAGTCGGCGACGAGGAAGCTCACCATGTTCCGCTTCGCCCTGGGGTTGAAGGGCTGCAGCAACAGATAGGACAGCTCGTCCTCACCGGGGAGCTCGGTGAGGAGGTAGTAGGGAAGGAGCTCGGCGAGCTCGGAGCCGTCGGCCGTCGCCAGATCACCCCAGAGCCGATCGTCGTCCTGTCGCTTCGGCTGGTTCGGCGTTATCGAAGGGTCGCCGGGGAAGGACCAGGAATCGTTGCCCGAGAACAACTGGCTCTCCTGGGAGACGTGGTAGTTCGAGATAGACCTCGCTCTGCACCCGGAACATGTCCTGGGGGTAGCGGAGATGGTTCTCGATCCCCTCCGGCATCTCGGAGGCGGGGCGGAACATGTCGGGGTGGATCTCGGACCAGGCGTTGATGATCGGGTCCTCGGGATCGAAGTTGTAGAAGGTCACGTCGCCGTCGTAAGCGTCGATGATCGCCTTCACCGAGTTGCGCACGTAGTTGGTCCCCACTCGGCAGCTCGGACCGCAACGAGAGCCGACTCTGCGCCGCCGCGTCCGATCGGCTCGGCGTACGGATACTTCGAGCTGGTGGTGTACATGTCGAGCACCCAGAGGATTCGTCCGTCGATGATCACCGGGTAGGGGTCGGCGTCGGCGGACAGGAAGGGTGCGATCTCGTCGACAGCTCTGGCGGACGTTGCGCTCGACCAGCACCCGGCTGTCCGACCGGATCTGGTTCGAGATCAAGAGATTGAGGTCGCGATAGCGGAAGGCGAAGGCGATCCGCTTGAACAGGTTGTCGAGCACCACTCCCGAGGCCCCGTCGTACTCGTTGAACTGGGTCCCCGGAGGACAGCGGGATGTCGATCTCCTGGGGTTTGTCGACCCGGTCTTCACCAGCACCGGTCTGCCCCGGTTCGTAGGTCTCGCCGAAATACACCCTCGGCTCCTCGAGCTCGAGAAGGGGGACGGAGGCCACCGGGGGGACGTCCTTGAGCAAGAAGACGGGCTGACCGTCCGACTGCACCACGTTGGCCTGGTTGACCACCGCCCCGTAGCCGTGGGTGTAGAAGAGATGCTGGTTCTGCCAGTCGTCCTCGCAGTTGGGCCTCTTCCAGCTCGCGGACGGCCACCATCACCTGCTTCGGAGCGCCTTCGGCGAGATAGCGGTCGGTGTCGACCCGGCTCAGCGCGTAGTAGGGCGCGAGCTCCTGGAAGTTCTGATAGGTGCGCGGAAGCACGCTGGTGTTCCAGATCCGGAGGTTGTCGACCGTGGTCGCGTTGGCCGCGATGTCCTCCGCGGAGAGGTCGTCGGCCGCCTCGAAATCACGTATCTCGATCTCGTCGAGCATGTAGGCGGCCTTGGTCGCCTCCATGTTGTTGGCGATGTACTCGGTCTCCTTGTCCAGCTGGTCGGGGAGAACGCTGAAACGCTGGATGAAGGCGGGATAGATGATCCCGGCGGCGATCGCCACCACGATCCAGGAGCCGACCGAGACCGCGGCCAGGGTCCATCCGCGGCGGAAGATGTTGAGGATGAAGAGCGCGGCGGCGATCAGTGCGATCACCATGAGGAGCCGCAGCGCGGGGAGTCGGGCCTCGATGTCGGTGTAGCCAGGGCCGAAGAACTTCTCCGCCCGCCTGGAGTAGAGGATCTCGAACATGTCCAGCCGGTAGGAGACGGCGCGGATCAGCGCCACGACGGCGAAGAGTGACGACAGATAGACCTTCGCCCCGCGGGTCGTGGTGACCCTCCTCCCGTCGAAGCGAATGGCGCCGTTGAGATAGAGGGCAACCGCCACGACCACTGTGGTCAGCACGAAGAGGTTGAACAACCAGTCGACGGTCGTCTCCCAGAGCGGGAGACGGAAGACGTAGAAGCCGATGTCCACGCCGAAGATCGGGTCGGTGTCGCCGAAGCTCTGCCAGTTGAGGAACAGGAAGACATCGTCTCTCCAGGTGGCCACCGTCAGCCCCATGACGAGGGCGAGGCCGCCGGTGATGACGATGCGAACCTGACGGACCCTGGGCTCGATCCAGTCACGGAACCGTTCGACCAGCTCCTCTTCCTCGGTGAGGTCGAACGGCGCCCACCTGGGAGCGAATCGGTCGACGATCTTGAGGGCGGACCAGATGACGGCGAAGGCGAACACCACTCCGATCACTCCGAGGAGGATGGCCAGACCCCAGTTGCGCAACCACACTTCGCGGAACCCGACGGAGTCGAACCAGAGGAAGTCGGTCCAGAGTGTCCCGGCCGCCGTCAGGACCAGGTAGATGCCGAATACGATCCCCAACAGGACGAGCAGCGGGCGTCTTCGCCCGGACGAGTAGTCGGTGGGGACCCTGGTGAACATTCTGGTCGAGTCTAAGAGGCCGCGGAACTAACCCCCATGCCGGCTCGTCGGCCAAGGCCGACGACGGCGCTCACACTTCGGAGTCGACCTTTCGGGACTTCTCGATGCCGATCTCATAGCCGCGCAGGGCGATGTCGCGAATGCGCCGCTCCGCCTCGTCGCTGCGCCATACCCGGAAGACCCTCGATGCCGCCGACTGTCGTTCCCTGGGGCCGGTTCCGGCCTTCTCCAGGGCGCCCGACACGGCGACCGCCAGGTCGGTGGCGAACTCCCGATCGGCCTTCGAAGCAGGGGTGGCGGGTCGTTTCAGCCGGCCTCCGCTCATCTGCTCCGCAACTGTGTGCCCCGCGGCGAAGCTCTCCGCCCACACCGCCACCAGTTCGGCGTGGACTGCCTCGGCGATGGCGCCGTCGTCGGGGCGCCAGTCCTCTTCGGTGCGGAGACTGTCGAGAGCGACGTTCTGCACCTCGGTCATGGCCTTCTTCACCCCGCGCAGGGCGCGATTGGTGATGGGGAGGAGCTTGGACTCGCGCACCTCGATCCAATCGACTCCGTCGTCGGTTTCCGTCAGCGGCTGCGGTGGCGACCGGGGACGGGTCCGGCGGTGACTCGGCGGCTGCGACATTTCGGATCGGCGGCACGGTCTCCGCCGCCTCGGAGTGCGGCGAAGAGGGCGTCGAGCTCGTCGTTGCCGGCCTCCGGCGACTCGGCGACCGGCGCCGGTTCGTCTCTGGTCTCGGGCTGGGGCTCCGGTTGTGGCTCCGGCTCCGGCGTGGCTCCGGCTCCGGTTCCGGCTCCGGCTCCGGCTCCGGCTCCGGCTCCATGACCGGCGCCACCTCGGGCTCGGGGGCCCGGGCGGCGACGGGTGGCATCAGCTCGCTCGGCGATGTCCGTCGGGTCGGTGCCCCGAATGATCGTCCGGAGGCACGACCCGCACGGTCTCACCCAGCTCCCAATGCTGCTCGGCATCGGCTGGGCGGGTGCACCACCCGAACACTCGAAGGCTCCATCGACGTCAGGTCGAGAGCCTCCCTGCGCTCCTCCAACGAGCCTTCGAGACGGGTGAGCGTCGATCGGACGTTCTCCAACTCGTCGAGCAGCTCGTCCCTGCGCTGTTCGAGGGCGCGGGTGCGCTCCTGGGCCGTGGCAGCCTGACGATTGGCGCCGTCGATGATCTCGTCCCGCCGCTTCACCGCTTCGGCGGTGATCCTCTCGGCGTCCATCGACGCATTGCGGACCAGGTCTTCCGCCTCTCGTCTCGCCGCAGAGGTGAGACGATGCGCCTCACGCTCCGCCTCGCCCATGACGGTGAGGACGTCCCGTTCGGCGTTGGCGCGGAGCGCCTCGGATTTCGTCGCCGACTGGTCGAGGAGATCGGAGCTGGTGACCCAGGCGTCGCGCCGCATCGCCTCGGCGTCGGCGGCGGCCTCCCGGCGCACGGTGTCGGCCTCTTCCATCGCCTCGCTGCGCCAGCGAGCCGCATCGACAGTGGCCCGTTCCCTCATCGTGTCGGCGGCCTCCCGTGCCGATTGGAGGATGGCGGCGACCTCGCGTCCGATGGACTCGAACTCGCCTTCGAGGTCGCGGTGGCCGGCAGACTCCTCGAGTTGGGAGGTCAGCTTCCGTCGCTCGGCGTCGATCTGCTCCAGTTTGAGGGCAGCGGCGCGGAGCACCTGCTCCACCTGGGCGGGGTCGTGTCCCCGGAAGGTCGAGCGGAACTGGACCTGACGGAGGCCGTCGGGGGTGACTTCGAGAGTCATCGGCTCTAGAAGATACCGACCCCTACGGTCCCTGTTTCGCGACTTTGCTAGGCCGAGGGCAGCGATTCGAGGAACGAGATGGCCTCGTCGAGGGTGGCGACGGGGACGATCTCGATGTTCTCACGGTCCGCGGTCAAGGCGTCCTCGTAGTTGCCCTGAGGCACCAGGATGTACTCGGCTCCGGCCGCCTCGGCCCCGACGACCTTCTGGCGGATGCCCCCGATGCTCCCCACGGTGCCGTCGAGCTGGATGGTGCCGGTTCCGGCGATCACGCGCCCCTGGGTCAACTCGCCCTCGGTCAGGGTGTCGATGATGGCGATGGTGTGCATCATCCCGGCCGAGGGCCCGCCCACGTCTCCCGCCTCGATCGAGATCGGGAAGGGCGCCTCGGTGAGCTCGCCGAGGACGATGCCGATCATCGGCACTCCGGGCTCGTCGTCACGCTCGGCCAACTCGACCACGAGCTCGACGTCGTCCCCACCTCGCATGACCGCGATCTCGATCGTGTCGCCCACCTCGTAGCCCTCCAAGGCCGGGCCGAAGTCGTCGACGGTCCGTATGGCGTTGCCGTTGACGGTCACGCACGGTGTCGCCGAGCTCGAGCACGTCAGACGCGCGGGACCCCCTCCATGACCTCGTTGATGACTACTTCGGTCGGCACCAGCTCGTAACCGAGGTAGTCGAGGGCCACGGCGATCGCCCGGAAGTTGGAGTCGTCCATCTGCTGGAGGACCCGGTTCCGATACTCCTCGTCGCTCTCGCCTTCACGTCTCACGGCTTGCTTCCTCACCAGGTCGACCCCCGGGTCGATACCGGCGATCGCCGCCTCGAAGACGTTGACGTCCTGGCTGACGACGGTCAGCATCAGCAGCTCGCCCGGCCGGCGGGAAGACACTCACCTCGGATGCGACCACGCTGTCGGCGGCATCCGACACCGGCCCGGCCGAGTAGGCCAGGTAGGGCAGCTCGATGTTCCAGGCGAGGACGGCGAGCACCCCGGCGAACAAGAGGGACCCGATGAGATAGAGGGGCCAGGAGGCGTTTTCTGTTGGTCCTGGTTTCGGATTCCATGGGAGGGTCGAGGGTAACGGTGGTCGGGGTGTACGGGTCTGAGACGTATCTTCTACGGCAACCGGTTTCGAGGAGTTAAACGATGACGTCCGCTGTGATCACCGAGAGAGTCTTTCCCCGCACGGCGTTGATGTCCGTCGTGCTGGTCGTTGCCGCTGCGGCCCTGACCGCCCTGGCCGCCCAGTGGTACATCGTGCTCCCTTTCACCCCGGTCCCGATCACCGGCCAGACCTTCGCCGTCCTCCTCACCGGAGCCGCACTCGGCTGGAAGCGGGGAGCCGCCGCGCAGATGCTCTATCTGGCGGTGGGTGCGTTGGGTGCGCCGGTGTTCACCGAGGGTTCGGGTGGCATGGAGGTCATCAGGGGTGCCACCGGCGGCTATCTGATCGGCTTCATCTTCGCCGCCGGCCTGGTCGGCTGGATGGCCGAGCATCGTCAGGACCGGACTTTCCCGACCATGTTCACCGCGTTTCTCCTGGGCTCGGCCGTCATCTACTTCTTCGGTGTGATTGGTCTGATGATCGCCACCGGGTGGGCATTGGGCGAGGCCGTCGAGAAGGGGGTGGTCCCGTTCCTGCTCGGCGACCTGATCAAGGCCGCGGTCGCCGGTCTGCTCCTCCCCGGCGCCTGGAAGCTCCTCGGCGACCGCTGACACGGGCCGTCCCCAGGGTAGTCGCGACCGCATCTGGTTGAGATCCGCTCATCTTCGAGCCGCGGGTCGGCGAGATACAAGCGGGACCAACGAAGATCGAGCGGATTCGCACCGTATCCGGGCGTGATACCCGGGGTTCGCAGGTTGGCTCAGGCGGTTTCGAGCTCTTCGCCGAGGTAGGCCTTGATCACGTTGGGGTTTGCTGGATTTCGGCGGGGGTGCCGACGGCGATCTGCTTGCCGAAGTCGACGACGAGGACCCGGTCGGCGATGTCCATGACCAGACCCATGTCGTGCTCGACGAGGATCATGGCGATCCCGAGCTCGTCCTGGACGTCGAGGATGAACCGGGCCATGTCCTCGGTCTCCTCGAGGTTCATCCCCGCCACCGGCTCGTCGAGCATCAGCAGCTCGGGGTCCATGGCCAGGGCCCGGCCCAGCTCGACCCGTCTTCTGGATCCCGTACGGGCAGCAGCCCGACCGGGTACTTCCGCCACTGCTCGATCTCGAGGAAGTCGATGATCCCCTCGACGATCTCCCGGTTGGCGATCTCCTCCTTCTTGGCCTTGCCCCACCCAGAACGACGCCGGCGAGCCACCCCGACCTCATCCGGACATGACGGCCGGTGAGGATGTTCTCGAGGACGGTCATGTGCGGGTAGAGGGCGATGTTCTGGAAGGTCCGCGCCAGCCCGCGCTCGGCGGTGATGTTGGGCTTGAGACCCATCAGGCTCTCCCCCTTCCAGAGTGATCTCGCCCTCCTGGGGGTGATAGACCTGGTTGATCGAGTTGAACAGCGAGGTCTTGCCTGCGCCGTTGGGCCCGATGATGGCGAACAGCTCCCCGTCGTCGACATGGAACGACACCCCGTCGATCGCCTTGACCCCTTTGAAGGAGAGATGGATGTCACGGACCTCGAGCAGATGGTCGTACTCCTCGGGCCCGTACGCGTCTCGGCCCGGCGCTTGAGCAGCTTGCCGGTCACGACAGCCATCGCTTCCGGCGCTTGTAGTGCTTGACGTCGCGGAACGACTTCTTCTCCCCGCTGGCGTGCAGCCCGAGATAGAACTCCTTGACGTCCTCGTCCCTGAGCAGCTTCTCGGGGTGCACCGTCCATCACCATCTTCCCGGTCTCCATGATGTAGCCGTGATGGGCGATCGAGAGGGCCATGTTGGCGTTCTGCTCGATGAGGAGCACCGAGGTCCCCTGCTTGTTGATCTCGACGATGATGTCCCGGACCTCCTGGACCAGCAGCGGGGCCAGGCCCAGTGACGGCTCGTCGAGGATCAGGAGCTTGGGGTCCTGCATCAGGGCGCGGCCGATCGCCAGCATCTGCTGCTCACCACCCGACAGATAGCCGGCGGTGGCCGACTTGCCGCTCGGCGAGACGGGGAAACAGGGTCATCACCCGGTCGTGGGCCTCCTTGACCTGGTCTTGCCCGGTTGGCGTAGGCGCCGGTGCGGAGATTGTCCTCGACCGTCATCTCGGCGAAGACCCGCCGCCCCTCCATCACCTGGCTGATGCCGCGGCGCACCCGACGAGCCGGGTCCTCGTGGGTGATCTCCTCGCCGTCGAGCTCGACCTCGCCTTTGGTGATGTCACCCTCGTGGACCTCGAGCAAGCCGGTGATGGCGCGGAGGGTCGTGGTCTTGCCGGCCCCGTTCGCCCCGAGCAAGGCGACGATCTGACCGTCACCCACCTCGAGCGAGATGCCGCGCAGAACCAGGATCACGTCGTTGTAGACGACCTCCAGGTTCTCCACTTTCAGCATCCGTGCTCCTTTTCCACCGTTCTGTGAAGGTTTTGGCCGCTCGCAGCGGCCAAAACCTTCACAGAACGGTGTGGGGTGGCCGTTGGCCACCCCACACACGTCCGTCGGTCGTCAACCCTCCAGCACGTAGCAGGCCTCGGTGAACTCGAACGCCTCTGCAACGGGAGAGGTGTATTCGGCCTCGATGACCTCGACACCGGTCAGCGATCCGGGGACCGGACGGCTGATCCAGATGGCCCGCTCGACGATGTCGTTGGGCTCCCCGGTGTAACGCCACCGTCGGGTGCGAGACCATTGAAGTCGACGTTCTCCAGCGACTTGGCCGCGGCCAGCACACCGGCCTGGGTCATGTCACCGTTCTCGTACGCCTGCGTCCAGTGCGGCATGCATGATCCCCGCCTCGATGAAGCCCTCGCCGTAGTAGTTGGTCGGTGGGGCACCGGCCGCCTCCATGATGGCTCGGACCTCGGCGGCCCCTTCGGACTCGCCTTCCCAAGGCTCGTAGTAGCCGGAGACGAGCATGTCTCGGGCGACCGCGTCCTCGATCGGAGAGTCCTCGGCGACGAAGGCCGGGTTCCACGACGGCGAGGCGCCCGTCCAGATGGCTTCGAAGCCCTGAGCCAATTGCCCGACCGTAGACGCCGACCACGCGCCAGGCGTGGCGGTGACGAACACGATGTCGGCATCACTCGCAACGATCCCTGCGGCCACTTGGTCGTAGGTGGTCTCGTCGTGCCGGGTTGATCAGCCCGGTGCCGTCGTAGGCGACGGTCGAGACCGAGAGCCTCGGCCGCCAGGGCGGCTCCGGCCACGGAGTCGAGCCCGTAGTCACCGGGGATCGAGGCAATGGCGATTGTCGGCGCATCGACGCCGGACTGCTCCGCCATGTACTCGACGAGGCTCATGGCCTCGAGGCAGTACGGGGTGCCGTGAGGCATCAGGTTGGAGTTGATCGCAGGGTCGGACCAGCCCGAATACCAGGTCAGCGGGATCGCCAGGATCCCGTCGTTCTGGAGTGACTCGTTGATGGCCACGGTGTGCGGCGAGCCGGTGGAGTGGCCGAAGGCGACCACGCTCCTCCTTGAGCTCCTCGTAGAACTGGACATGGGTTGGCACGTCGTAGGTCGTGTCGACCGTTTCCAGCTCGACGGTCAGACCGTTGATGCCGCCGTTGGCGTTCACGTTGGCCCAGTAGGCCTCATGACCGGCGACGATCGCCGACACCAAGGGCCCGAATGGGCCGGTGAGGTCGGAGAGCATCCCGATCGTGATGGTCTGCGCCTCCAGGTCGACACCGACGTCGACCGTCGGCTCGGCCATCTCGCCACCGGTGGTGATGTCATCTCACCTTCGGTGGTGGATGTCATCTCCGCTTCCGTGGTGTCGGTCGTCTCCCCGGCGGTCGTCGAGCCCTCGCCCTCGTCGCCACTGGGGCTACAAGCGGCAAGGACAAGTCCGAGCACCAGGAAGATCGCCAACCACTTGGATTTGGCTTTCATCTGTTTCCTTCCTCCTCTGAATTTGTCGGAGACGGGAGTCCCGTCTCGTCCCGTGGACCGCTCAATATGTGAACGGCCAACCCTTCCAATAGTTGCGTATGCGGAGCCATATCCCGTACAAGACCGAGCGGCTCGAAGATCAGAAAGCCGATGATCAGCAAACCGTAGATGACCAGGTTGAGCTGTTCGATCCCGAGACCCGGGGCGACGCCGGCCGAGGTGTTGATCAGACCGAAGTCACCGGTGCCGGTGCTGACGAAGATGTCGAAGATGCTGGCGAGGAAGCTGTCGCCGGTACTCGACCACATCCTGCATCCAGTTGGTGAAGTCCTGGACGATGCGCGGCAACAAGATCACGAAGAGGGTCCCCAGCAACGTGCCGGTGATCGTGCCCACCCCACCGATGAGGATGATGGCGATGAACTCGACCGACAGGAAGAGGTTCCAGGTCTCGGGGATGGTGCGGCCCACCAGACTCGCCAGCAGGGCTCCGGCAGATCCCGGCGAAGAAGGACGAGACGGCAAAGGCCGTCGTCTTGTACTTGAACTCGTTGACCCCCATCACCTCAGCGGCGATGTCCCGGTCCCGGATCGACATGAAGGCCCGCCCCACCCGGGTCCGCTGCAGGTTCTTGGCGAGCAGGACGAAGGCGATCAGGAGGACCAGGAGGAAGAGATAGGTCTTGCCCTCCGATGAGAGGTTGAAGACACCGAACCAGGATCCGTCCTCGGTGAAGGAGACCAGTGGTGGGTCCTCCTTCCACAGGCTGAACTCGATCGGGGGATGGCTCCTCCCCGACTGCGACCCGCCGGTGATGAAGTCGAGATTGCGCCACAGATACTCCCCGATGAACACCAGACCGAGGGTCACGATGGCCAGATAGAGACCCCGGACCCGCATCGCGGTCGGAGCCACCAGGATCCCCACCAGGGCGGCTACGATCCCTGCCCCGGGGAGCCAGATCCACATCGGAAGCCCCAGACCCCAGAGGGCGCCGGGGTCGGCGCCGAGAACGGCGGCGGTGTAGGCGCCCAACCCCATGAAGAAGGCGTGGCCCAGCGACACCTGGCCGGCGAGACCGGTGAGGATGTTGAGACCGAGGGCCCCGATGCCGTAGATGCACACCGTGGAGAACAAGCGGAGCCAGTCGTCCTGGCCGAGGAAGTCGGGACCGGGGAGATTGCCCGCTTCCCCGATGGAGCCGGTGGCGAGCAAGAGGCAGCGTGAAGGCAGCGACCAGGAAGCAGGCCCATCATGACCTTCTTGGTCATGGTGTTGAGGATCGCCTGGTCCGCCTCGTAGGTCGTGTAGAGGAGGGGTCGGCCTCTCATCGATATCCGCCCTCGCATCAGACCCGACGGATCTCCTCGGTGCCGAACAGCCCGTATGGGCGGATCAGCAGGACGATCATCATGATGAAGTAGGGCAGGACACCGGCGAAGCCGGTGCCCAGCCACTCGAAGGGGAGCAGGCCGGCGAAGGCCTGGGCCATACCGATGATCATCCCGCCGACCACCGCGCCCGACCACCGAGTCGAGCCCGCCGAGGATGATCGCCGGAAAGGCGGCGAAGACGAAGAATGCGGTCTGGGTGTCGAGACCGGCGCCACGGCGCGGGAAGAGCGACAGGAAGATCCCGCCCACCGCCGCCAGCACCGCGCCGATCGCCCAGGCGACCCCGAAGATCCGCCCGACATCGATACCCTGCGCCCGCGCCGCCTCCTGGTCGAAGGCAGTCGCCCGCATCGCCGTGCCGGTACGGGTTCGGAAGAACAGGGCGACGAGCAGCACCAGGACGATCGTGACCGACCAGCTGCACCATCTCGGTGTGGGCGATGCGCACCCAGCCCAGGTCGAACACCCCGGTCCCCCATGGGTCGCCGAGCGGGCGGGAGTCGGTGCCGATGAAGTCGTTGGTCACCGTCCGCAGGGCGATGTCGATGCCCAGCGTCACGATGGCCACGGCGAACAGCTCCTCACCGACCATGGGCCGGATGAAGACCCGCTCCAAGGCCATCCCGACCAGTGCCGCCGCGACCAGGGCGAACGTCACCGAGATCGTCCAGGTGATCCACGCCGGCCAGTCGGGCAGCCAGCGTTGCGGGATGTCCCAGACCGTGGCGAACAGGGCGACCAGGAAGGCGCCCAGGGCGGCCAGGGCGCCGTGGGCGAAGTTGAGCACCTGGGTCGCCTTGAAGATGATGACGAACCCCATGGCCAGCAGGGCATAGATCGAGCCCAGCGACAAACCGGTGACCAGGGCCTGGGCGGCGGGCGACGTCGTTGGCCGTGCCCTCCTGAGCCAGGATGCAGGATGGTCTGGGATCACGACCCGTACATGTCCGTGATGAGGTCACCGAACATGTCCGACATCGCCGCCCGCTTCAGCTTCTGGGTCGCCGTCAGCTCGCCGTCCTCGTGGTCGAGTTCCTTGGGGATCATCCGGAACTTCCGGATGTTCTCGACCCGGGCGAACTGCTCGTTGGCTCGTCGACGATCCCCTGCATCAGCTCGAGGACCTCCGGCTTCTCCGCGAGATCTCGATAAGTGGTGTACGGGATGCCGCTTCCGTGTGGCCCAGTCACCCACGGTGTCGAACTCGATGGCGAGCAGCGCGGTCAGGTACTTGCGACCGTCACCGATGACCATGGCCTCCTTGACGAAGGGCGAGATCTTGAGGATGTTCTCGATCTCGGAAGGCGAGATGTTCTTCCCCCCGGACGTGATGATGATGTCCTTCATCCGGTCGACGATCTTGACGTGGGTCCCCTCGACCCAGACACCGACGTCGCCGGTGCGCAGCCAACCGTCGTCGGTGAAGGCCTCGGCGGTCTTCTCCGGCTTGTTCCAGTAGCCCTTGAAGACACCGGCGTGCTTGGTCTGGATCTCGCCGGTCTCCTCGTCGATGCGCAGGGTGTCCTTCGCCAGTGGCTCCCCGACCGTGCCCACACTTGGCCCGGCCCGGGTAATTGGTGGTCGCGACGGCCGAGTTCTCGGTCATCCCGTACAGCTCGTACACGGGCAACACCCAGCCCCATGAAGAACTCGAGCACCTCGGGGGCGATCGCCGCCGCACCCGACGCCGCATAGCGGCAGCGACGCAGGCCGATGCGCTCCTTGAGGCTGCGGAAGTACGAGCGAAGTTGAACACCCAGTAGAGGAGTCTGGAGCCGCAGAGTGAAGTCGCCCCCGTTGCTCCACCCGCACCTTGCCGATGTACGACGCGCCGCCGCCATCGAGGGCCTGGCGACGAGCCGCTTGACGAAGCTGGCGTCGTTGAGCCTGATCAGGACGCCGGCGTGGATCTTCTCCCAGATCCGCGGCACCGCAGAAGAAGATGGTGGGCTGGATCTCCCGGAGGTTCTGCTGAACGGTGTCGATCGACTCGGCGAAGTTGAGGGTGGGGCCATTGCCGGCCATGCGTCCAGGTCGAGAAGATCCGCTCGGCGACGTGACAGAGCGGCAGATAGGTGAGGAGGATGTCGTCGGGCCCGACCGGCACCTGGTCACCGACCCGCTCGCGATCGTTGACCAGCACGTCGAGGCAGTACGTGAAGTTGGCGTTGGTGAGCATCGCCCCCTTGGGTGGGCCCGTCGTGCCCGAGGTGTACACCAGGGTCATCACGTCGTCGTCCGTGGCCTCCGCCATGATCCGCTCGACCGCTCCGGGGTTGTCGCCGACCGATGCTGCCGCCCGAGTGCGAGGAAGTCGTCCCAGTAGACGAACCGGGGATCGTCGTCGCAGTTGCGGAACCCGCGCGGCTCGACGTGGATGATCTTCTCGAGGCTGGGGAGCGCGTCGATGACCTCCATGACCTTGTCGGCCTGCTCCTGGTCCTCGGCGAGATGGACCTTCGCCCCGGAATCGCTGAGCAGATACTCGACCTCGGATGCCGGATTGGTCGGATAGAGCCCGACCGTGATCCCCCGAACCGCGACCGTGGCGATGTCGAGGATGATCCACTCGGGACGATCCTCGGAGTGGATCGAGACGCGGTCACCCGGTCTCCACCCCGAGCGCCAGCAGACCATGGGCTGCGTCGAGGACCGTCTCCCAGAAGTCCGCCCAGGTGATCTCCTGCCAGATCCCGAACTCCTTCTCCCGCATCGCGACCTTGTCGGGAGACCTCTCTGCCCACTCTCGAACCATCGCCGCCACGGTGCGGTAACCCACACCGGCAGCGGCCGCCTCAGGACGATCGACCAGAGTCGTCATAAGTTGCCCTTCCTCACAGGGTCGCGGAGCCTAGAGAAGCCCGAAAGGGCTTGTGGCCAATGTCCCGCATAAATTTGAGTGGATATTCGGGTTCAGCTGCCCCGACTCCACTCCGAGCCACCGGGCCAGAATTCCTTCTTCCAGATCGGCGCCCGTTGCTTCAACTCGTCGATGACATACCGGGCGGCGGCGAAGGCATCGGCCCGGTGGGGGCTGGAGACGGCGACCGCCACCGAGGCCTCCCCCAAACCCACCCGACCCGACCGGTGCTCCACTGCTGCGCTCAGCACCGGCCATCGGCTCACCGCCTCCGCGACGATCTCGGCGATCTTGGGCTCCACTTCCTCGACGTAGACCTCGTACTCGAGATGGGTCACGCCCACACGCTCATCGGAGTGGTCACGCACCGTGCCCAGGAACAGCACCGTGGCCCCCGATTCGTGACGGCTCACCTCGGCGACCAGGGCTCCGGCGTCGATCGGCTCGTCTCCCACCGACACACGAATGGATTGCTCGGCTCTATCCATACAATCGACAGCCTATGACGACTCCATTCTCCTGGGAGCCGGAAGGCCCGAGGAGACCAGAACCCGTGCCAGCCGAGCCCAAACGCAAGATCGATCCGTGGGGATTGGGTCTGGGGATCATGGGCGGGGTCCTCCTCGGGACCGGCATCACCTTCACCATCCTGGGTTTCGTCGGCGTGTTCGAGGAACCGACACCCCCGACCGTGCCCCCTGCTCCGACCCTCACCGCACCCCCGCCGACCGCAGCGCCGCCAACCTTCGGCGACGATGTCTCGGTGGCGTCGGTCGCCGCCGCCGTCGCCCCTTCCACGGTGGCCATCGAGGTCGACTCCTTCCTCGCCGCAGGATCGGGCAGTGGGGTGGTCTTCGGCTCCGACGGCTACATCATCACCAATCACCACGTGATCGACGGCGCCACCGAGGTAGCCGTGATCTTCGGTGACGGTGGCAAGTTCCCCGCTCGTGTGGTCGGCTCGGACCCCGTCACCGACATCGCGGTCCTGCTCGTCGAGCGCCGCCGACCTCTCCCCGATCACGATCGGGAGCTCCGACTCGCTGGCAATCGGGGAGCCGGCCATCGCCGTCGGCAACCCGCTCGGGCTCAGTGGAGGCCCCACGGTGACCTCGGGGATCATCAGCGCCCTCGACCGGAGCCTGTTCGCCACCGGCGGCGGCGACCTCTACGGCCTGGTCCAGACCGACGCACCGATCGCACCCGGGTCGAGCGGGGGAGCCCTGGTGAACGCCGCCGGGCAACTGGTGGGGATCACCACCGCCATCGCCGTCGACGACACGGGATCCGGTGACCTCGGCTTCGCCGTCCCCACCGACATCGCCATCGGGGTGGCCAACGACCTGATCGCCGACGGGGTCGTGGCCCACGCCCTGCTCGGCATCCAGGGTGAGACGGCAGCTGCAGAGGACTCGGGTGCCGAGTTCCCGGTCGGGGTCCTCGTGAACAGTGTCACCGGGGATCGGCGTATGCGGACGCCGGAGGTCAGGTGAACGACGTCATCGTCGCCATCGACGGGTACACGGTGACCAGCATCGACGGGCTCCTCTCCCGGCTCCGCCGGCTCCGTGCCGACCAGGTCGTCCCGATCCGTATGCTGCGTGGTGATGCCGAAGAGACCCTCGACGTGACTCTGGGGAGGCTCGACTCGTGAGCGACGACGACATCTTCTCGAAGCTGTTCGAGCTGTTCAACCAACCGGGACCGGTGAACTGGAAGCTGGCCGCCGAGGTCGCCCGGCATCTCTCCGGCGAGCGTCAGCCGGTGGAGCCGTGGGCCGCCGAGCAGTACCGCGAGCTCGCCCGTCTCGCCGAGTACCGGCTCGAGGAGGTGGCTCCATTCCCGGTGCGGCCGGCGACCGACGTCCTTCCCTTGGACTCCCGCTCCTGGGCCGAGAAGAACCTGGAGAGCTATGGGTCGCTGGCCGAGCCGTTCGCCGCATCGATGGGCGGGGAAGCGGCGCCGATGATGGCCCAACTGGCGCCGGCGATGATCGGGCTCCAGGTCGGCTCACTGGTCGGAAGTCTCTCGGCGTGGGCACTGGCAGGGTTCGACGCCGGACTGCCCCCCGATCAGACCGGTCCCCTCACCGTGATCGTGCCCAACATCGAGGCGTTCGAGGTCGAGGGTGTCGACCCCCGCGAGGTTCAGCTCTGGGTGATCGTCAACGAGGTGGCCTTCCGGGCGGTTTGCGAAGTCCCCTGGATCCACGACCATCTCGCCGAGCTGGTCGGGGACTATGCCGCCGCGGCGCAGATCGACCCCACCAAGTTGAGCGGACTGATGGTCGGTGGCACCGATCCCGATGCGGTCGGCTCGTGCGATCGAGGAGGCCGGAGGGATCGAAGGCCTGATCGGCGGTGAGGAGGCGGAGGCCCCGAGGGCCGAGCTCGAGGCCTTCCTCGGAGCAGTCACCGGATGTGCCCGCCTCCTGGCGCGACGGGCCGTCGTCGAGATGGCCCCCCGCTTCGACCAGATCGGAGCAGCCCGGGATGCGGTGCGCGACGAGATGACCGCCGCCCCGACAATCGGCGTGGGCCCGGTCCCGTCCGAGGCGACCCGGCTCGGAGACGCCTTCAACCAGGAGGTGGAGCGTCGCTATGGCGATGACGCCCTCCAGGTCTTGTGGTCCGACCCATCCCGCATGCCCACGGCCGCCGAGCTGCGCGACCCGACCGCCTGGGCCGCCCGAGTGCTGCTCGACGGGTGGAGCTACGGGCAAGCTCATGCCGCTCGAGATCGGATCCGACGCACCTGACTTCACGCTGCTCAACCAGGATCGCCAGCCGGTGTCTCTCGAGTCGCTCAAGGGCTCCAGGTCGGTCATCGTCTTCATCCCCTTCGCCTTCACCCGCACCTGTGAGGGCGAGCTGTGCCAGATCCGGGACGAGTACTCGATGTTCGACGAGGCCGACGCCCGGGTGGTCGCCATCACCTGCAACACGCTGCATGCCAACCGAGTTTGGGCCGAACAACAGGGTTTCCAGTTCGATCTCCTGTCCGACTTCTGGCCGCACGGCGCCACCGCACGTCTCTACGACACCTTCAACGAGACCTTCGGCTACGCCGAGCGCACCACCTACTTCCTCGACGAGGATGGGGTGATCGTCGACGTGTCACGTTCCGAGAAACTGGGCGAGGCACGTCCATTCGACGATTACCGGGCTGCTATCTCGAGCTGACCCTGCTCCGGGTCGATTCAGCCGAAGATGTTGCGCCACCAGCGACGGAGGAACCCAGGGTCCTCCGAGCGGGGCATTTCGGCGAGGACCTCTGCGTGCAGGTCCGGGGGAAGGTCGCCGACGAGCGCCATGCCGGCGGTGCGGGTCTCCCAGACGTAAGTGACCTGCCCGGCGGTGAAGAGTCGCTGATACAGACCCGACTCGAACTCGGCGATGACCGGCTCCCCGAGTGTCACCACGACCGGGGTCTCGAACAGGGCGAACGAGAAGAAGCCGTCTGAGTAGTAGGCGAAACGGACCCCGTCCTCGTCCTCGTACTCGTCGAGCCGGGTGAACCCGGCGACAACGTCGGGCAGTGCCGTCTGACCCACCTCGACGGGTGGTGTCCCGTCCTGCTCGGGTGCGACCTCGGGGACCGTTGCCGAGGTCATCTCACTCTCGAAGCTGACGAAGCGCCGGTCGCAATAGACCTCGCCCCCATCGGTGAACGTGACCACCTCGACGAGCGCACCGGTCTCGTCGTCGACCACCAGCTCCGCCCGGGGTCGCCCGTCACGGACCAGGAGATAGGACATGGCGGGTCGACCGAGGAACTCGACGACTCGCTCTTCCGCGATGGCGTACAACGGGGCGGCCTCGTCACCGGCCTCCCCGGCGTCGACCGCGGCCTCGGCGACGAGGCCGCCGCCCTGACGCAGCGACCAGTTGCCCGAGCCCGCGGCAATCTCGACATCGTCGGTGACACTCGATGACAGCGTGAGATCGTGCCCGGACTGCGTGATGCGAACGACCGCGTCACGCACCCCGTCGGGGGTGGAGCAGCTGATGGTCTGCTCCGCCGAATATGAGGCCTCCTGACTCCGGGCGAGCACCTCCTCCAACTCGGTGGCCAGCGCCGTGGCGGGAAGACCGACGGTGAGGACGGCGACGAGGGCGAGGACCCGTCTCACTCGCCACCCAGCTCGACCGGAACGGGCAACTTGGCCGGGCCGAAAGCCGGGTCCAGCGATGCCCTCGCCCCGAACCTGCTGTTGAGGTCGTCGATCGACACCGATCCCGGTGGCGGGGTCAAGATGGAGGCAACGGCGATCACGGCGATGACCACCGCGGCGGCGACCCCTGCCCAGAGTCCCTTGTTGCGGCGCAGCGGGACCACCACCGGGTCGGCCTCCGGGACCAGGCCCCGGGGCAACTCGAGGACGGGGAGGGAGCGCACCGCGGTGCGCACACGCTGCATCTCGGCCATCTCGGCCGTGCAACGGCCACATCGGCCCAGATGCTCGACGAGCTGGGCCAGCTCCTTGCCGTGGAGCTCACCGTCGAGGTAGGCGCTGATCGCCTCGGAGGGGTGGCTCACGACAGCAGGTCCTTCAGCATCTTCCGACCCCGGTGGATGCGGCTGCGCACGGTCCCGATGGGGACGGCCACCGCCAGCGAGATCTCCTCGTAGGAGAGACCGACGACGTCGCAGAGGACCACGGCCTCGCGGAAGTCGAAGGGAAGCTCGAGGAGGGCTTTCTGGATGTCGTCCCCGAGCGAGATCCGGGCATACTCGACGTCGGCCGAATCGGACGAGGCAATGTCCCAGCGGTCGATCTCGTCGGGCAGAGGAGAAGTGGGTCGGCGGTTGCGGCGACGGACGTCATCGAGGAATGCGTTGCGGGTGATCCGCCACAACCACCCTTCGAAGCTGCCGGGCTGGTAGCTGGCGAGGCCACGGCGGACCCTGAGGAGCACTTCTTGGACGAGGTCGTGGGCGTCATCGGGGTTGCCGGTGAGCCGGTAGGCGAAGTTGTAGATCTTCCGACCGTAGACACGGGCGACCTCTTCCCATGTGAGTGGTATGGACTCCATTGCGGAGACCTACTCCAGGAACGCCGTCGCCGTGCGTTCAGTTCCTACGAATCGGAGACTTCCGGTGCATCTGTACGGGGCGCCTCGGGATCGGGTTCGTCGGCGCTGCCCTCTTCGATCCCTTTGCGGAACTCTTTGGCCGAGGAGCCGAGTGACCGGGCCAATTCGGGCAGCTTTCGGGCGCCGAAGATGAGGAGCACGATCAGCAGAACTATGAGCGCCTCTTGTCCACCAAAGTTCACGAGAAGACCTCCTTAGACAGTTGATCCTACCCCCGGGGCGTGTCTTTGCCTCCCAGGCCTAGCCGAGCGCCATCGAGTCGACGAACCCCTGGATCCGCTCCCTGGTGATGAAACGCACCTTGGGCTGGTTGGTCTCGATCTCGTGGATCATGAACGGCCCGTACTTGTCGGTGATCAGGAGACCCCGGTCGGCCCCGGAAGTCCCGAAGTTGACCACGAAGCGACGGATCACACTCTCCTCCAACTCCGGGTGCTCGCCGCGGTCGAAGCCATCGGTCTCGATGTAGGTCGACTTCCCGTCCTTGACCGCCATGTACGAGCCCTCGTAGGCCTGCTCGGTCACCCCGTAACCGAACATGCGCAGCAACGCGACCACGAATGCCGGCCCCTCGAGGGCGGCCGGGTCGGTTCCGAGCGCACGGAGGCCCCGGTCCAACCCTTTGGGTATCCGCAGCTCGTCACGGAGGGGAGGCAGGTCGTCCTCGGGGACCGTGCTCGAGGTGCCGAACGTGATCCCGCTCGGCCCGAGATCGTCGTCGAAATGGGCGGCGAACGGGTCACGGGCGATGTGGGAGAAGCTGACACCGGTCTCGAGGATCGGTGGGGGAAGCTCACCTGGCGACGGCAGTGTCTGCCGGGCGACCTCACGCACCTCGCCCCGCCCGGCGAAGACCACGATCTGGTGCACGTCGTCGATGGGGAGGGTGTGCCGTTTCTCGCGGAGCACCTCGATGGCCTCGCCCAACAGCAGGTCGTCGAGGACCTCGTCGGGCTCGTCGGGAAGGGGCACGTCGAAGGTGACCCGGGCCTCGTCGCCGACCACGTGGAACGAGGCGAGGGGGGCGTGGTGTCCGCCACCGCGGGCGAACAGGTCCCGACTCACGGCGAGACCGGTCGCTGCTGCGGTACCCGAGGTCTTGGCCGCCTCATCCATCCGACGCTTGCGTTGCCGGAACATGTTGACGAGGAGGAACCCGGCTGCGGCCAGGACGACGATGATTATGAAAGTGTCCACGGGGTGATCTCTTGGTCGTTCACGCCTGGGAGTCTATTCCGGCTCTCTCCCGGAGCCAGAAGTGTCGGCATCGGGATCGGGGAGCTCGATGATCGGGATCTCGGCGGTCGCCTCGTCGGCCCCGGCGTTGAGACGGTCGATCATGCGCTGTCTCGAGCTCGGGGTGCCGAAGGCAGTGACGACGTCCCCGGCGACGAGCTCGGTGTCCCCGCTCGGCACCAACACGTCCCGCTCCCGACGCACCGAGACCAGAGTCGATCCCTCCGGCCAGGAGACGTCGCGAACCCGACGTCCATCGGCCACCGAGCCGACCGGCACCCTGAAGTCGTAGTAACCGGCGCCGGGATCGGTTCGCTGGGCGAGCCGCGCCCGATGGAGCTGGTGGTCGGTGGTCGCCGTCAGAGCCTCGTGATAGGCGCGAACCGCCTCCTCGCGGCGGAAGACGCCCACCAGACGTCGCGGGTCGTCGACTGCGACGACCGGCAATCGCCCCACCCCGAGCACCGCCATCCGCTCCAAGGCTCGTGACACCGGTGTCGCCGGGTCGACCGTCACCGGTCGCGGGGTCATGACCTCGCCCACGCTCACCTGGTCTCCCGGCTCGGTGGCGCGGCTCAGGTCGGTGATGGTCACGATCCCCACCAGTTGGCCGTCGTCGACGACGGGCACGCCGTGGGAGCGATGGGCATTGAGGAGACGCTCGACCTCGGCGACGGTCATCGCCGGGCTCGCCGTGAACGCGGGCATCGACATCACCGAGCCCACCCCCACCGTGTCGAGGATGTCGACTTCACCCGTACCTGGTGAGCCTGATCCCCTTGCGTCTCAGGGCCATCGTGTAGACGGAGTCCTTGATGAAGCGCTCCCCGAAGAAGGTGCCGAGCGTCGCCGCCAGCATCAGCGGCAGGATGAGGTCGTAGTCCCGGGCACCGGTCACCTCGAACACGATCAGGATCGCGGTCAAAGGTGCCCGTCCGACCACCGAGAACATCGCGGCCATGCCGACGACGGCGAACGCCCCGGGGTTGATCGGAGTGTCCCCCACCCAGAATGTCTCGGCGAGACGGGCGAACCCGGTGCCCACGACCGCCCCCATGAAGAGCGAGGGCATGAAGGCACCGCCGGACGCCCCCGAGGAGATGGTCAGCGCGGTGGCCACCGCTTTGCCCAGTGCGAGGAGGATCAGGACCCACCAGAGCTCGCCCCCGCTCCCGGTG
Organism: uncultured bacterium; assembly: GCA_963751005.1. Lineage (GTDB taxonomy): Bacteria > Actinomycetota > Acidimicrobiia > Spongiisociales > ZC4RG35 > JANQRA01. Next base: position 873,755 of record CAVVSY010000004.1, on the reverse strand, counting down.
ATCGCCGCCACTTGCTCATCGAGGAGCAGCGCGTTGACCACCGACTGACCGGTGCCGAAGAGCGCGGGCTCGACGAAGATCAGACCGGCGACCAGGACCCCGGCGATGAGTGGGCGGGCGAACGAGAGTCGCTCGGCGTGGCGGTGGGCGAAGGTCTCCGTCCGGTCGAGCACTTTCAGGAAGAAGAATCCGACGGCCACGATCACCAGGGCGAGGAGTGCGTAGAGCGCGAGCTCGGAGAACGAGCCGAGCCCGTATGGGCGCGGCATTTATCGCCAGCTCTTCCCCGACGATCCTCTGCGAGGTGATCGCGGCGGTCACCGAGGCGATCACGATCGCCGACATGTGCCGGGGTGCGAACGAGACCAGGATCACCTCCAAGGCGAACAGCATCCCGGCGATGGGGGCATTGAACGACGCCCCGATGCCGGCACCGGCGCCGGCCGCGACCAGGGAGCGCACCTCGTCCTCACCGACGTGGAACCTCCGAGAGATCCACGATCCGATGGCGGCACCCACCTGGACGATCGGGCCCTCCCTCCCTGCGGATCCGCCGAATCCGATGGTGAAGGCGGTGGTCACGATCTTGAGTGGGGCCACCCGGCCTCTGATGTAGCCGCCGCGGACCATGAGTGCCTCCGTGGCGGCCGGCACCCCGTCTCCGGCGACCTCGGGGGCGAATCGGCGGGCGATCCACCAGGCCACGAAGAACCCGAACGGGACCAGGAGGAACACCCAGAGCTTGTCCGGGTCCCAGAAGTCGTCACCGACGTCTGCGAGGAAGGGGGTGACAATTCGCTCCATCGCCTCGAGCGACTTGACCAGGGCTGCGGTGCCCATACCGACCCCCACCCCTACCAGCGCGGCGAGGGCGAGGAAGCCGCCCATCTGTCGCTCTGCAAGGGCCCCGACCGCGGGGACTCGCTGCAGACTCCTCAATGGATTGCTCACCGGAGGCCAGGGTAGGAGGGCAGAATCCGAAGTCGATGCCCTTCCGATCTCATCTCGGACGATCCCTCGACCTGACCAACCGGAACAACATCCTGATGCTGGTGGTCTGTGTCGGGTTGGGTGTGGTCTCGTTGGTCCTCTGGCTCGACGGCCGGGACGGTTCGGTGTTCCTGGCCCCGGTCCTCGGTTTCCTCGGCTGGGCCCTCCTCCGAGAGATCGACCCCGACCACGGGTGGACCGCGATCGGGAGTGCGGTGGCAGTCGGGGCGTGGGCCCTTCGTGACGGGCCCCGGGTATCTGCGCTGGCCGTGGCCGGGGTCATGCTGGCGGCCCGTGTGGTCGTCGTCGACCACCGGGCGACGGCCGCTCCCCGGCGACCTCGTCTTCGTCTCCGTGGCCGGGACTGCCATGGCGTTCTCGGTCGAGGGGTGGGTCGCCGGTTTCGGGATCGCCGTCGCCATCTATCTCGACGACCGGCTCTCCGGACAAAGCAAGGGATCCCAGGTCCTGGCGGCCGGTCTCACCGCATTCGGGGCGACCCTCGTCGCCACGTTGGCCCGGGCTTTCCCCGAGACGCTGCCCCGTGTCGTCCCACTCCTGGCCTTGCTCGCCGGGGTGGTGGCTCTGGTCCTGGTGGCGCGTGACCCGGCCGAGCCGACGACGTTGGTGGATGCCCGACATGGCGCCCCCTTGTCGCCGGGGCGGATCCACGTATCGAGGTCACTGGTGGGCGTTCTGGTCTTCGTCGCCACGTTGGCCGTAGGAGCCGATGCGCCGGCCCTCATCGGACTGATCGTCGGCATCTCCCTCGCCATCGTCTCCAACGAGTTGGAATTGGCAAGTCGCCGAAGCCTGTAGCTTTGGGGGCATGTGCCGATCGATCAAGGTGCTCCGGGAAGGAGCCACACCCGCCGCCGACGAGGAAATCGAGGCGGCGGCACGTCAGTTCGTCCGCAAGATCTCCGGGTTCAGCAAGCCCGCCCCCCACAACCAAGTGGTCTTCGACGATGCCATCCACGAGATCACCCATGCCGCCCAGCGGCTGCTGGACGGTCTCGAGATCAAGGGAGCAACGCGCCAGGCGAGCTAGGGGGCATGAGCGTGTGCAGTTGAGGTCGCTATGCGACCTCAACTGCACACGCTTGGATCCGCACGCGTCAGGTCAGGTCGACACCGAGGCCTAGCGCTTCGGCCGTGGCGAGGGCTCGGGCGGCGGCGGCGACGTCCTGGGCGGCGATGCCGACGCTCTTGAAGACGGTGACGTCCGCCTCGACCCGAGGGGCAGTTCCTTCGAGGAGGGCGCGCAATGTCGTGTCGGGGACCCGACCCGCCTGGATGAGGTCGCCGGCCTCCGCGGCTGCTGCGGCGATGTCGTCGACGACGACGAAGGCACGGTCGAGGAGACCTCGGGGCCAGTTCGGCCATCTCCGGGGTGAACGCCCCGACCGCATTCACGTGTGTTCCCGGCCGGACCAAATCGGCCTCGAAGAGCGGAGTCGTCGCCGGTGTGGCGCACGAGATCACGTCGGCTTCGGCGACCGCTGCAGAGACGTCCGCCACGGCCTCTCCCCCGACCCGCTCGGCCAGGGCCCGGGCCTTCTCCGGAGAGCGCGACCAGACCAGCACCCGCTCGATGGGTCGAACCGCTTGGACCGCGGCGACTTGATCGAACGCCATCGCCCCGGCGCCGAGCATGGCGAGGGTGCCGGCATCGGGGCGGGCGAGCAGCTTGGTGGCGAGGCCGGCGACCGCCCCGGTCCGGATCGCGGTGACAGTCGGACCGTCCACGACCCCGATCGGGCTCCCGTCCTCGCCGAACACGACCACCAGGCCGACCGGGTTCCCGGGGACGATGGAGACGACCTTGACCGCCATGACGCCGTCCAATGTCCCCGGCATGACCAGCGATGGGCCGACGACGGAACGCAACGGGGTCTCGGTGACGCCGGTGAAGGCATGCTCCATCGCCACGATGGCGTCAGCCATCGGCAACGCCTGCCGCACCGCCGACCCATCGAGATAGCGCATCAGGCGAGCACGTTCTTGACGGCGACGTCGATCGGCTCCCGATCGACGGAGAAGAACTCCATGGGGACGTCGGTGTCGAAATCCGTGCGCTCGCCCGGACACCGCCTGGGCGACCATCGAGCCGATGGCCGGCGCCAGCTTGAACCCGTGGCCGCTGAACCCGTTGGCGACCCAGAACCCGTCGCGACCGGTGGGACCGACCACCGGGTGCACATCCTCACGGTTGATCGTGTAGAGCCCGGCGATCCCCGAGATCTCGCCACGGGGCTCGAGACCGGGAATGCGATGGTGGAAAGCGGCGAGCTTCATCTCGGTGAAATCGGCATCGGGAACCCGCTTGAAGTCATCCGGATCGGCGACGATCTCTTCCTCGTCCTCGGCTAGGACCGACCCGACCAGCACCTGCTGCCCACCCGACTCGGGTCGGAAGTAGATCCCGGTGCTGACGTCGGCGCCGATCGGGAGCCGGCCCAGCTCCGACGGCCAGGAGCGATAGACGGTCTGGACCCGGGTCGGCGTCAGGGTCCAGCGGAGATCGACGCCGGCGAGCTCGTTGAGACGGTTGCACCAGGGCCCGGCGGCATTGACCACGAGATCGGCGGAGATCGTGGTCCCGTCGGCCAGGGTCACCCCGGTCACCCGCTCCTGAGGTGCCGGACACCCCGGTGACCTGGGCCCGGAACCTGACCTCGCCACCCCGAGCCCGGGTGGCATCGATCAGGTCCTGGTTGGCACCGACCGGGTCGGCGTACCCGCCATCGACTTCGAAGAGGTAGGCGTCGCCGGGGGCGCAGACGTGCTCGACCTCGCCGGTCATGTCGAAAGGGGCGACACAGTTGGACACCGCCGGGAATCGGTCGACGACATCATCCGGACCGAGGTTCTCGGCGGCGACGCCCTCCCCCGCCAGCTTGGCGACCGCGGCCTCCACCGTCTCGTTCGACTCGCCCATCAGCCAGAGGACACCGACGCGATGAAGACCCGATCGCACCTCGCCGAGCCCGGTGAACTCGGCCCAGTCGCCGTAGGCCTGCTGGCCATGGAAGGCGAGCCGCACCACCTCGGGATGGGTGTAGCGGCACCGGCAAATCGAGGAAGACGCGCCGGTGGAGCCCTCGGCCGGGCCGGCCGCCTTGTCGACGGCGATCGACCGAGACGCCGTGGCGGGCCAGCTGATAGGAGATCGACGATCCGATGATTCCGGCGCCGACGACTACCACATCGGCGCCTGCTCTCACGCCGGAGTCACCGTGTAGTCCTCGGCCTCCTCGTCCCAGGTCAGCTCGATCAGCCCACGCGTCGCCGCCGCCTTGCAGAACTGGAGGAACCCCCCATAGCCGAACTTCTTCTCGCTGAAGTCGGGCTGACGCTTGCGCAGTTGGTTCTTGAGACCGGACAGGACGATGGGGCCGTTGGAAGCGGCCATCTCGGCGACGATCTTGCTCAAGCAGCTCGAACGCACTCTTGCTCCCCCGTGCCGGTGGCGGGGAACTGGACCATCGGGTCGCCCCTGCCCGGGCCCTCCGGACAGTTCGATCACGCCCTCCTCTTCGAGATGGCGGAGCAGCTCGCCGAAGGCGCGGAACCCGAAGTCGGCCTCGCGTGAAAGTCGGGTCCTTGCGCAGGATCGCCCGCTTCAGCGACGAGGCGAGCACCTCGCCCTGTCCCGACCGGAGCAACCCGGCGAGTGTCGTAACTGACGATGGCGCCCAGATCCTGCCGTCTTCGTCCTCGCTCGACCGACGGGCTGGAGGCGGGGCCCCGGGCGTCGACCCCGGCGAGATTGTCGTAGAAGAGGAATTCGTCGCAGGCCGGAGGGAGGAGATTGGACGTCGAGGCCCTGACCCCCACCCCGATCACCTTCTTGTTGAGCTCCCGCAGCTTGTGGACCAGCGGGGTGAAGTCGGAGTCACCGGTGCAGATGACGAAAGTCGTGACGTAATCGCGTTCGAAGGCGAGCTCGATGGCGTCGACCGCCATCTTGATGTCGGCGGCGTTCTTGCGAGTGGCGCCCATTCGCTGCGGGATCTCGATCAGCTCGACGTGGCTCCGGGTCATCGGCTGGCGGGCGTCGCTGAACATCGACCAGTCGGCGTAAGCCCTGCGTGAGACCACCCGCCCCCGTTCCGCCAGGGCGTTCCCGATGGGCTCGAAGTCGAACTCCATGCCGCCCAAGGCCTCCCTGGCACCGATGGCCAGGTTCTCGAAGTCGATGAACAGGGCGATGCGTTCTTCTTCCATGCGGTTGAATGTAGTGGGCGGGAGGACAGCGATTCGATAGGTTCTCCACTCGACTCAGGGGGTGTTCTCTTGCCGAAGGAACTTCGGGTCCACGGGGTGTCCGGCACCCCGCCGGTCGATCTGCTCTACACGGCGCCGGTCTCCTACGACCAGAGTGGGAGCTCGCGCAGTGTGTTCCAACCCAATCGGGACGACTGGGATGTCAGGGCGTTTCACTGGGGGAGCCTGACGTCCAAGTCTTCGCTCACCGCCTTCTGGATCCTGCTCGCCCCCTTCGCCATGGCCAACGTCGCCGGATGGATGAGCGAGACCCCGAACGTGTGGTCCCGGGTCTGGGTCCGGGTGGCCGGTCTCTCGCTCACCGGGATCTTCTTCGCCCAGATCGCCAACATGGGTCTCGACGTCCCCTTCGCCGCCGGCACCAGCAAGGGCGCGGTGAACTGGATCTACACCGGCGCCTGCGTCCTGCTCGTCGTCGGCCTCGGCCTGCTGTCCGCCCAGTCGACCTTCAGGCCCCTGACCCTGACGGAGCGTCTCCGGTTCCTATTCATCCCGACGATCACGTCGATGAACCCGCTGATGAGCGAGCCACGCTGGGACGACCCGTCCGACGACCTCGACATCGTCGGCGGCCGCGTCTGGGGCGTGCATTCGATGGTCCACCGACTCCGGCGCATCCATATCGGGTTCGGCGCGGCGGTACTGGGATTGGTGGCCGCCACCGCTGTCGACGATGCCGCCGTCGCCACCGCCACGACCCTGGTCGCCGGTCTGGCCATGGCGACCTTGGCCCTCTCCACCGGGCCGCTGGCTCCGTCCCGCTCGATCCTCGTCTTGACCGCCGTCCTCCCCCTGGCCGGGGTGGGTGTCCTCGTCTGGGGGCTGACAGCGCTGTGGGCAGGTGAGATCACCGCTACCAACGTCGCCGACGACCTGACCTATCAGATCGCTCTGATCCTCGGCGTGGCTGCCGGGCTTGGGCTGCTCGGCGAGCTGTGGGTGAGCCGATTCCGTCATGGCTGGGTCCCACTTGGCCTGCTCGCCGTGGCCACTCTCATCGGCGCCACCCTCGGGCTCACCGGGGCGATGCTGGTCGAGACCGCACTCACCCCGGAGGGAACCACCGCCGACAGCCTCGATCGAGGCGCCGCCTTCGTCACGCTCGGCCTGCTCGGCATGGTGGCGGTCATGCTGGCCACCTTCGTGGTCTCGATGTTCCTCCGCCGCAAGCCCACCGACGGGACCAGGGCGCGACGGGGCATCCTCCGGGCCAGGGCCGTGCTCACGGCGGCGGGCGTCTATGGCGTCGTGGCCGGGGTGATCGCCGTGCTGGCCAGCTGCCGTGGCGGGGCGGGGTGCAGCCAGGGGAACATCGACCTGCCCGCCTGGGTGCTCGAGGACCAGGACAATCTCGTCGTCCTGCTCGGCCTGCCCTTCGACCCCACCTCTCTATTGGGGTGGGCCAAGATCCTGATGGTGGCGATCCCGGCGGCGCTGATCGTGCGTTCGATCGTCGGGGGTCTGCTCAATGGCCAGGACTCGAGACGTCAGGTCGGGATCCTCTGGGACCTCGGGTCGTTCTGGCCGCGTTGGTTCCACCCGTTGGCACCGCCCGCATACGGACCGTATGCGGTGACCCGTCTCCAGACCGTCATCGGCGAGGAGCAGCCGGACGTGCTCAGTGCGCACTCCCAGGGCTCGCTGATCTCCGCCGTCGCCCTCTGTCTCGCCGACCGAGACCAGGCTCCTGGCCTGTTCATCACGTACGGGTCCCAGATCGGGGATCTCTACCCATCCTTGTTCCCCGCAGTGGGATTCGATCGTCTCGTCGCCACGGTGTCCGGCGCAGGTCGGGGCACGTTGGCTGAACCTGTGGAGATCGAGCGACGGGGTCGGAGGTCAGCCGATCGAAGCCCTCGGCAACCACAACTGGGAGGTCCGCACCGGGGCCGGGCACTCGCGCTACGAGCTCGCACCGGAGTTCTGCGCGGCCCGCAAGACGATCTCCTCAAGGGTGCTGGAACGTCCGGCCGACCCCGACCTGGCCGATTGCTGGCGGTTGTAGACGGGCGCCGAACGGCGGTCGACAGACACGGGAGTGGTCCCCGACCCCGTTGGGGGGCCGGGGACCGGATCGGTCACTCCCTGGTGAGGACCACCTTGAGGGCGCCAGTGTCCGCGGCACGGCTGAACACGTCGTATGCCTCCTCGAACTGACCCATCTCGAAGTGATGGGTGACCAGTGGTGCGGGGTTGATCAGCCCGCCCTCGATCAGACGCAGCAGAGTCGGCGTCGAGAACGTGTCGACCAGCCCGGTGGTGATGGTGACGTCCCTGATCCACAGTTCCTCGAGATGGAGTGTGGCGGGCTCACCATGAACCCCGATGTTGGCAACGCGCCCCCCAGGGCGAATGAGGGAGGCGGCCAGCTCGAATGTGGCCGGCACCCCTACCGCTTCCATGGCGACATCGGCTCCGAGACCCCCGGTCAGCTCGAAGATCGCAGCTTTCGGGTCGACTTCCGCATTGTTGATCGTGATGTCGGCCCCGAACTGCTTGGCAGCCTCCAGCCGGCTCTGCGCCATGTCGATGGCGATCACATGGCTGGGGCTGTACAGCCTCGATCCGAGGATGGCGGCCAGACCGATCGGTCCGGCGCCGACCACGGCAACTACGTCGCCGGGCTCGACTTTCCCGTTCAGGGTTCCGACCTCGTAACCGGTGGGGAGGATGTCGGCGAGCATGAGCAGTTGCTCGTCGGGCACCCCGGCAGGCGCAGGATATGTCGACGTGTCAGCGAACGGCACCCGGACGTATTCCGCCTGTGTGCCGTCGATCAGATGCCCGAGGATCCAGCCTCCGCCACCGAGGCACTGCCCGTAGCGGCCCTCACGACAGAAGCGGCACGAGCCGCACGACGTTATGCACGAGACCAACACCCGGTCACCGGGGCGGACCGTCTTCACTCCGGCTCCGACCTCTTCCACAGTCCCCACTGCCTCATGGCCGAGAATGCGCCCATCCGTGACGGCGGGGACGTCACCCTTGAGGATGTGGAGGTCGGTACCGCAGATGGTTACCGCGTCCACGCGGACGATTGCGTCGGTGTCATCGACAACGACCGGCTTTGGCGTCTCTTCCCAGGCCTTGTTGCCCGGCCCGTGATAGACCATCGCTCTCATATGGGTCTCCTTTCAGACCTTGTCCCGCGATTGGATGACTTCTCGGGATGGGTGGACAGGGCACAAGGACCCGATTAGCCGGGCGATTCGGAGCACCCGCCCATCCTCAGGTGAACGACTGAGACATCTGGAAGACACTGGGTGGACAGACTGCGCGAGTGAGCCTCAGGTAGGGGGCTCCGGAGTTGGGAGATCAACGTGTGCGCACCGTGGATTCGAAGTGGACTTGGCTATGGCTTCTGTTGTCGGTAGCCGGCTATCTGGCGATCCTCTTCGTCGCGGTAGACGACAACCCGTCTGTGGCTCTCCTGGACGATCGTGCCGACCCTGATCGTCGGCGTGTCCTTCGGGATGCGGGCTGTTGCCGCGGTGATCCCGCTGTTGTACCTGATCACCGGCGTGGCCTTGGAGGTCGTCGGTTCCGGGATCGTCGACACGTTCCAAACCTATTGGGGGATACCGTTCCTGCTCATCGCGGCAGTCGGCCTCGTCGTCGGACGACTCCATGACGTCCAAGTCCACCTCGCCGAAGAGATCGAGCACGCCCGCCAAGTCGAGTCCAGGCTGCGGAACACCCAGGCGCGCCTGCTCAACACGCAGAACAGCAAGGACTCACTCATCGCGTCGGTCGGACATGAGTTGAGAACCCCACTCACAGCCGTCCTCGGGTTCGCCGAGATGCTCCGCCTCGGAGAGGACGCCGAGATGGACCCCGCCGACCGTGAGGAGATGGTCGGATTCATCGCCCGCGAAGCCTCCGGGCTCTCCGGGCTGATCGACGACCTGGTAGTCGCCGCGCGGATCGAGATCGACCGTCTCAAGATATCCCATGTGCAGACCTCGCTGAAGGCACAGCTGGCCCAGGTTATGGAAGGCTGGGATGTGGACCAGCTCTCCAACATCCGAATCAAGGGAGACGGGGCCAAGGCGAGCGCCGACCCGGCGAGAGTGCGTCAGATACTTCGCAACCTCATCAGCAACGCCCGCAGCTACGGAGGCGAGAGCATCGAGATCACTGTGGGTGTCGACCCTGAAGGAGCGTTCGTCGAGGTGGCCGACAACGGCGCCGGGCTCCCCATGAGCGAGTGGGAGCGGATATTCGAGCCCTACCACCGATATCACGACGATCCCACCGGGCCCGGCTCAGGCGGGCTCGGGCTCGCCGTCGCTCGGGGGCTGGCAGAACGTATGAACGGCACACTCAAGTACCGCCACGACGGGCAACAGAGTCGATTCACCCTCCACCTGCCCACGTCGGATGGCGCCGGTGGCCGGACACCGCCCGACTGACGCCAGCCGGTTGAGGCGCATGATCTCCCTGGGAATCGCAGGCCGCACCTGACAGGAATGCCTTTCTGGTGTGAGAGCCGGATACTCTTGTCCCAGGGCACGACGCCGGACTCCGACCGTGTTTCCAACCCATTCCGCCCTCGTAGCTCAGGGGATAGAGCACCGGTTTCCTAAACCGGGTGTCCCAGGTTCGAATCCTGGCGAGGGCGCTCAGCCGAAGCTGCGTCCCGGCTCCTGGCACCCGCTCTGTAATGCCGGTTGGCGGTGGGGTGATTGGGCGGCGGGCGTTATGTGCTGACGGTTCGCACCGGGATGGCTTGCGAGGCAAGCGGCAGCTCACTACTCATGCTTATTGCTCTGGCGAACGGGTCAAGTTCGATTCTCACACGTGAGTGGTAGTGGTCCGACGAGGTGGCCACACCATGCGGCCCATTCGTCGAGATGGTCCATGATCAAAGTGGTGCATGCGGGACTTCGTATAGCGGCCGGCCTAAAGTGCCGCAGCGCTCAGAGCTTTCGACTTCCTCTTCGAGGAAGGAAATCACCGTCCGCAGGAGGAAGTTGTGCTGAGGAAACTCGTGGGCGATCCCTTGGAGGACTTTGTTCGGAATACCAAACTGGGTGATCACTCCGTCCTGGACCACGACATGAATGAGGTCCCCTGGGGAGTCGACGTAGCCCATTGCATCGGTCAGGGCGTTGTGGTACGGCACATTGCAGGTGAACATCCCGGGCGTGTTCACCTCTTCAGTGCAATTGAGGGTCAGCCGTCCGCCGATGGCAGCCTGATAGGCCGCCTCTCGGCGTATCAGCTCGTCGTCGCGTAGCTGATCTTCGTCATCACCACCGCCAAAAGCCGGGGAATCTTCTATCCCGAATAGTTCGACAGCCCGCTCGGCGTCCCCGGAGTAAAGGGCAGCCACGCCAGCTTCGATGATTTGGAGATCGGTCATGGTCTCCACATCCGGAGCGACTGTTGTCGGCGGGGGCGGATTGTCGGCCACCTGGTCGGGATCGTCGGCAAAGGCGAAATACAGGGCGGCCACGGCGAGGACGGCAACGAATGCAGCCACCGCCCACGCAGGCCCCCTGTATCGACTCGGTTGGTAGGGTCTCGATGACTGTTGTGGCACTTCGCTGCTCCTTTGTTCAAGGGTTGCGAGGTACGCGATGACTTCTCGTTCATCCAGAACGAACGTCGCCTCGTCGGGGACTGGGTTCGCCTCAGCGAACAGAACCCGCATTCGATCTTCGGTTATCACCACACACCTCCTTCCTGAGCAGCGGGGGACTGATTTTTTTGCTTCTCCAGATGATTGAACTCTTTGGTCAGATGGGTCAGCGCCCGGGAGAACCTCTGTCGCACGGCCGCGGTTTCGAGATCGAGGGCCAATGCGATGTCTTCGTGCGGGAGACCCTCCCAAATGGAGAGCCTGAGGATCTCCTGATCGGTCGCTTTCAACTTCGAAGCCGCCACCAAGACCTGACGGGACTCCAAACTTCGAGATGATCAGCTCCTCAGGAGGAGTCGGCGCTTCAACTCCGAGCGAATTGAGGCGTTCGTGCAGTCGGCCACTGCGCTGTGAACTGCGCCACTGGTGCATGACGACACGATGCGCCACTCCGTATAGCCAGGGAAGGGTCTGCTCTCCTGAGGGGACCAAGTTCACCTTCCTCCACGCCACGAGAAACGTCTCGGCGACCGCGTCGTCCACGAGATCGGCCGCCAGCCTTCTGCGCAGGTACGCATATATCGACCGGTAGTGGCTCTTGTAGATCTCGACGAACCGGGAATCGTCATTGGCCATGGCCGACCTCGCGTAAAACTGCACATCCCGACTACTCCCAGCTCGGCCGGAACGTGACAGAGAAGTAATCCTGTCACATCCGAGCCGAGCTGGGAGTCCAATGACCGAGCAACGGGGGTTGCTACGGACGGACCGGGGTGCGGCCGCACCCGGGGTCGTCCGAAACCATCACTCCATGACCAGGAAGTCGACACCTGGGACGTTTTCAACATTCCCAGCAGATCACCATCTATGGTGCAATGTCGCCCCATGGGGAGACCATCCGGGATCGGCACATCCTGCGCTGCCTGGGGTAGTTTTGTCTTTCTACATGTCTCGGTCCACGTCTTCGGACCTGACCCTGGGAGTCGCCTATTGGGTCATCGTCGTGTCGCTGCTCGTCCTCGGGTTCCTATCGATGTTCACCATTGGTTTTGCCTTGTTGCTGGTGGTAGCGGCGATGATCGTTCTCAGCCCCTTCCGATCCAGGCCGCGAGTGTGGTGGTCGGGTATGGCTCTGGTGGTCGGATTCGTGATCGGGTACGCCGCGGTTGCGCCTTGGGGATGTTCAAGGACAGCGACATTCGACGTGGCAACTGGTGTCGCAGAAGAAGGGCCTACGGTGTGTCGAAGCTTGACCGGGATCGAGTACTCCGGCAGCGAGGGGTTCGAACCGAGCAGGGCTCCGGGCATGATCGCCGGGGTGGTCCTCGGAGTGCTTGCAGCTTCGGCCGCCTGGATTCGGATCGGCGCTGGCCAACGCAAAGCGGAAGCCAACGCTGACGTCACTACCCAGATCGACTGACCCCGTTGGACGCAATCAGCAATCACCTGCCCGATATCGGCACATATAGGGCGGGCACGTTCGGAATTGCCGGATACCGGGCAAGTGACTGGTCGACCTGGGGGGTTGGGGGGCGTGCGTTATGGGCTGTCTGCGACCCTTAGACGAACGCCAGTCCCCACTGCTGCGGTTCGGCTCCAATCTGGACGAAAAATCTTGTGGCGCGATTCGTGCCTTTCGGCGTTTACTTGTCGAAGGAGCAGATGCCGTGCTTGCCAGAGAAGTCGAAGGATCGTTTACGGCTTTCGTGACAGAGATTGAGCCTCGGCTTCGCCACGCTTTGGTAGCAGCTTTCGGTCAGGACCGGGGGCTCGAGGCCACATCGGTCGCCTTGGCTTACGCCTTCGAACATTGGGAACGGATTGAGAACATGGAGAACCCTGCTGGCTATCTGTATCGGGTGGGGAGGAGTCGTGGGTCTTTCGAGCGTATCCGACCGAGCTTCGCACCGGTACCCGTAGAACAGGCTCCGAATGTGGAGCCGGGTCTGCCCGCCGCCCTGCGGAGGCTGTCGGAGAAGCAGAGGGTCGCAGTGGTGATGATTCACGCCTATGGGTGGTCCCGGGAGGAGACGGCTTCGTTTATGGGGTTGTCGATTTCAACGGTTGACACCCATTTGCGGCGCGGTTTGTCCAAGCTGCGCCGCCAGTTGGGAGTGACTGCAAATGCCTGATCTGAGCACTCAGCTACGTGAATACTTCGATGCCACCGCGTCGCCTCTCGAGGTCGAGGAGGTCATCAGTAACGACGTTTGGGTTCCGGCCAGACAGACGCCACCGAAGAGACCGGCCACCGCGAGGTGGGCGTACGGTGTCGCCGCGGCTGTCGTGCTTCTGGCGATCGTTTTTGGACTGGCACGGCTGGCGCCAGGCGGGAATGAAGATGAAGTTGCCGACACGACCCCCTCAACGGGCCCTGCGCCGACAGCCATGGGCTGGTGGCCCCAGTCCAACCTGGAGGAAGTACGGGAGGCACAGGAGCGCGCCGACGCCGGAGACCCCGACTACATCTGGCAGCTCGATGAGACGCTGGCCGCCGGTGGCGATCCATGGGGGGCGGAGATCTTCGCCCGGTTTATCGAAGAGGAACTCGGCTGGGAGGCCTGGGAGGCCGCTGCTTTCGATGGATGGTTCGGGCTGTGATGGGGGGCACGAGCAAGTCCTCTTCATCCGTTGCGCGCCCGGCGAGACCAACCCATTGAGCCCGGTGTACTCGGAGGCACCACCCGAGATCCGCCGGTGTGCGCCGACGATCGACGAGCTCAGCTACGAGACGGTGGGTATCAGTGTGTCCCAGCCCGGGCTTCGGGGTCCTTCGGGCATCTGGGTGGTGACTCGGTGGGAGACTCTCCAGCCCAAGTCCCCTGAGGCTCTCTGGGAACTCCTCACCCCAGACCTCTTGGCCGGGAGGCAGGTCGAGCAGGTCGTCCCGCCATCCGACACTGAATTAGCCGCTCTCCTGGAGGGGTTCCTACAAGCCCGGGTGGACGGTGAGGGGCCGAGCAGTATCTGCTCCACGAGCCAGAGGACTGGATCTTCGAGGATGTGCCGCTCCTGTACGCCACGACCAGCGGCGCACCCTTTGAGCGCTTCGAGATCGAGCCGGTACAGGGCCCGCGGTGGCCGACCGGAAGGATTCTGGTCAGGGTACGGCTGTTCGCCGAGGGTGGGACCGTGGTCGAGCAGTTGTTCCATGTGGTCCGCAGTGATGGACACCTCGGCCTCGTGTACGGATACTTCGACGACGTACTCCAGAGCACCGAAAACGGGCAGTCCGTGAACATCATCCTCGATGGCGAGGTGACCTTCGCCACGGCCCCGCCATGGAGAAGGTCACTGGTTGACCCTTCCGACGCTTCCGACACTTACATAAGATTTCAGGCGGGGAGAGAGGAGTTCGTCGCGATCGGGACCGATCCCCTACCGGCCGGGGCGGACTGTGAGAACGCCTCGGCTCCCGCCGATGCCGAGGCGCTGGCTCGGAGCATCATGGCCAACCCCGACTTCGAGACCACCGGGACCGTCCCGGTGCGCATCGCGGGTCTCGACGGGCTGCAGATGGATGTGGACGTCAACCACAACCCCTACCCCTGCTGGCGGTGGTTCGGACCGGACCAGCTCGCTCAGTGGCGGACGCGCCTGTACCTGCTCGACTACCCCGGCGATTCGGCGCAGATCCTGATCATCGCGGTCATCGCCCCGGCGACCGACTTGGAGCGGGTGATCGAGGAGGCGACACCCATCGTGGAGTCCCTCGAGATCCATACCGACTGATGGCGACGGAGAAGAAAAGGGAGATGTGAATGAGGATTCGGGCTGGATGGGTTCTCGTTCTGGGGCTGGTGTTCGGACTCACCGCCTGCGGGTCTGATGCGAGCCCGGCATCAACCACGTCCACAACAGCAGCGACCGCGACGACGAGCGGCACGGAAACTACGGCCCCGGTCGAAACGACGGGTGGCGCCCGTATCGACGAGAGTCTCCCGAGCAGGCCGCGCCCTTCCCCATCGCCATGTTTGCCGCCATCAGCGAATCTCCGGTGACCGAGGAGTTGGCAGCGAAGTTGCAGGCGGCGCTGGACGGCATGGCGGGCGGGGGGGGGGTGTCAGCGACGGTGATGACCGCCGACGGAACCTGGAGCGGGGCGGCGGGCACGGCGGACGGCGTCCACGACATGCAGCCCGACAGCCAGTTCGGCATCGCGAGCGGCACGAAGCCGATCATCGCAGCACAGGTGATGCAGCTCGTCGAGGCAGGGGAGGTCTCGCTCGACGCACCCGCCACCGACTACCTCCCTGCCGACTTCACCTTCGACACCAACGGAGCAACAATCCGCCAGCTCCTGAGCCATCGCTCCGGGATCCCGGATTGGTACGACGACGGGAGCGCTTCGCGGCGGATAGGAGTCGTGTCTGGGAGCTCGACGAGGTCCTCGCGCTCGTTCCGGTGGCTCGCCGTCCCGTCGGCGCCTTTGAATACGCCGACACCAACTACAACCTGCTCGGGCTCGTCATCGAGCACGTTCGCCAGCGACCGCTCGTCGACGTCCTGCGCGATGGAGTCCTCCGTGTCGAAGGGACGGAGCGGCTCATCTACCAGCCCGACGAGGCCCCGACCGACCCGATGGCCATGCCGCGCGGCGAGTCGCGCGACGCGCTCGAGCAGGGCGGCGGCTACCTGCCATCGATCTCGGATACGATCGACGGAGCTGCGGGCGGCATGGCGTCCGATTCGATCTCGCTCGCCCGCTGGTGGCGGGCGCTCTGCGCCGGCGACATCGTTTCGCAAGCCTCGCTGACCGAGATGTCGACGTTCTACGACAACAGCGAGTCGGAGTTGCCAGTCGATTACGGGCTCGGGCTGTTCAATCCCGCGCAGCGAGCGTCCGTCAAGGCCGTGGGGCACCTCGGTGCGAACTTCGGCTACAAGTCGTCGGCCGGGTGCCTGACCGAGGACCACGTGATATTCGTCGTGTTAACCAACCAGGACCTCGACAGCTTCGATCTGGCCACACCGCTGGTACGGGCGGCCCTCTCCGACTGACCTGTAGACGACGTCCGCGAGCCATCATCCGCCGCGTGACGGTCCGATTCCGCCTCGACCGGCGATCGGGAACGCTGGCCGACAAAGGACCAACACCGATGGACAGGTCTCCATCACGGTTTCCACCGAAACGACGCATGCCAGGCCCCGACCAGCTCAGGTGTCTACTTCGATTCGGACCCAGCCCATGGCGCCTTCCGTGAGCCGGTGTGCTACCCCGTGTCGGTGATAGTGGAGACTGGGCAAACTCGTCGATCAATTGGACGCGCCGTATCGACAATCCCGGACGGAATTGCTCATATCTGACAGTGCCCGGTATCGGCACATATCGAGCCTCAGATCGGCCGACCGCTGACAGATTGGACCACCTGCGTTAGGTTGAGATCGAGATGACAGCTCTTTGGGCGAACCGCGTTCTTCCCGGATTGTTTGCGATCATCCTCGCTCGCTTGTTCTACGTGGCCTTCGCACAAGGTCCGACGTCGGTACTCATTGTCTTCGGCCTCTCGATCGGTCTGCTCCCGACCCTCTACCACTTCGTCGTTCACGCAGTCGGTTTCGTTTACGGCTGGCTGGGTCGTAGAACCCCGACAATGACCAAATGGTTCGAAGTCGGTTGGACTAAAGGCAGTCTTCGTCCCTGGCGAACGAACAGCTAGGCACACCAGCCCGCACAGATCAACTGATCTCCGCCAATCACGCCCCTCTCGCCAAACCGCACATATCGGCACTTATGCGCTCGGCTAGCCGACGGCGATCCGGCGTCGACTCAATGCTGAAGCTCAGCCATGTAGATCGCGCAGGCATCCTCGTCGCTGCAGATGCGGATCGACACTCCCTCCGATTCGGGAGGCACGTTGAAAGTCCATGCGTTGTCACCCTCGATCGGAACAGGGTCGATTGGGACGGTCTCGTTGTCGACCCGCAGATCCACGGTCGACCCTTCTCGGAGCGAGACTTCAACTGTCAATTCAGATTCGACCGGGATAACTCGCACCGAATCAAAGGCATCGAGGTCATATCCGACACACCCCCAGGCCGAGTACGGAACTTCGACTGACTCGACCCCGGTCATGACCACCGCATCGGGCGGGTAGGTGCCCGACATGTCGGTGCAATCGCGGCTGCATCCCGCCAAAACACCCGCAAGTACCAGCGTCAGGACGACAGAGACGTCTGCGGTACGGCGGTCAATGGTCACTCGAACCCCATTGCCGCACATGTTCGCCTGTCATCGGGGCGAACAACGACCATCTTGTCGCCCGTCCGCTATCGGCACGTTGCGTGCGATCCGGGCCGTCCGCACGAGTGACATCCAGCCGGGGCCCCTAACTCCTTGTCACGGCAAGATCCTTCGGCAGGAATCGAGTCAGAGGCGGGGAGCGACGAACTGGTTCCACAGCGGGCGGATTCCGAGCCAGTAGCCGACGATGAAACCAAACATGACCATTGCGGCACCACCGATTGGCATGACCTCGCCATTGGCCCATTGGATGATTCCCACCACGACCAGAAATGCACCGAACGCCGACACCGACATGCAGAAGACGGTGCTCAACGCGATCTGGAAACGCCTCTCTGCCGGGCTGAGATCATCCAGTCCCATCGCGAGAGATTACTCCGCCCTTCTGCTCATAACTCCAGTTCTGAGCGAATAGCGCTCATCTCAGAAAGTGCCCGGTATCGGCACATCTCGCTCGGTTGCTACGAGCTCAGGTTTGCCGGCAATTGGGACTTACGGTCCGTCCGAGATCGCGATGCTCTGGGAATGGTCCCACGAGGGGGCTGGGGCTACGACTTCATCGATCGGGATCACTTGAACCGAGCCGCTGGAACTGCAACTGACACCTGACTCACCGCAGCCACGGCGTACTACGAAGGTGTCGTAGAAGACCTCCATGAAGGCCGGTACGTCTGTGTCTTCGGCCCAAAGGAAGGGACCGGATAGCTCGAAGCTAGGCAGCCCTGACTCCCCATTGACCGGGCGAATGTGCTGAAGGAGGTCTGCCTCGATCCCATCACCCCAGGCTTCCAGTATGTCTTCGTAGACCTCAATTCGCATGGTCCAGTCACCAGAGGACGCCTCGTAGACCCCATGCTCGAAGACGGGGGCTCGACCCGACCCGAGACGGAAGGTCGTGATTCCTAGTACCGGCTGAAAGCAGGTGGGGCATCCAATGTCTGCGCCGCTGAACGGCGCCTCCTCCAGGTTGACCTCGATGACTGCAAACACGCCTTCGGGGTTGCCAATCGCGACATCGGACTCCAGCACGAAGTCACGACCGTCGGGCAACCGGCCCTCTGTCAGTGTCGGTGGCGGCAGCGAGGCGGTCGTGGACGTCACGGTCGACCTTGGGGCGCCAGCCGACGTAGTGGTTTCGTCGACGGTCGTGGATGTGCACGCGGCCACCAACACCGATCCCAACATCGCAACGATGCTGCGCCTCACGCCCAGTATGACTCCGGAATGAAACGTTTGGTTCCACGCAGAACTCCCTGCTACCGGGCGGTAACGCTCCTGGATGCAAACCAGCCGATATCGGCACATCTAGGGCAGCAACGTGGCGTCAGAAGCTCGGCTGCGTCTGCCAGTCGATGAGGACACAGGTCTCTTCTCCCACAACCCAGGCGCGGTGACCAGGTGGGATGAACACCGCGTCACCTTCGCTGGCCACCACCTCACTGCCGTCTTGCATGAGATATCGGATGGTTCCTGAGATCACCAGCTCGCGGTGGGTGAGCGGACAGCTTGTTGCCCCCTCCGCGTAGGGCTCCAGGTCCTCATCCCAGTTCCAGCCGGGTTCCAGATCGGAACGCCACACTTCCTCCTCGCCGAGGCGTATCAGGACCGACTGTCCATGCTTGAAGGGCATTGTCTCTTCGGGCTCGGCAAGGTGTTTGCGGGTTATCGGCAGCATGCCAATCTCCATTCGGGTGATCCACTCCTGTGTGGCACCAGGTCTGTGGCAGCCTATCCGGCGCCTAGGAGGAGCGCCCTCCGCTCCGGACGACCGTGCGTGGAGGGCACCGACCTCTCCGAGTCGCGGGTTCGAGCAACCGAGTGCACTTACTGCTGTTAGCCCCACTCGGTCTCGGCGATCCCGGGC
This sequence comes from uncultured bacterium, assembly GCA_963751005.1. Classification (GTDB taxonomy): domain Bacteria; phylum Actinomycetota; class Acidimicrobiia; order Spongiisociales; family ZC4RG35; genus JANQRA01. The sequence continues at coordinate 854,783 of CAVVSY010000004.1, read as the reverse complement.
GATTTTGTCCGTATCGGAAACCATCCGGGATCGGCACATATCGAGCGGCAAGTCTCCGAAACTGACACCCGTATCTCCCCGACCTCATAGTGGGCGTGCAACCCTCTGACCTCGGGTTTCGCTGAGAATGGGGGACCGGAATCGGCTACCGGTTTCCTAAACCGGGTGTCCCAGGTTCGAATCCTGGCGAGGGCGCTGAGCTACCCAAGATTGCTCTGACCTGGGGTTTTACCTCACCCATTCTCAAGAATTCTTATTGAGCCGGCTCGATGTTGTGGTTCAGGTGGAAGCGGTTCGCGGGGTCGTAGCGACCTTTGATCTCCGCAAGCCGGCTCAGATTGGCACCATAAGCGTCGGAGACGGCGCCGACGTCGTCGTCGCTCAGATAGTTGACGTATCGGCCCGTGCTCAGCAGTGGTTGCAACGCTTGGTAGGTCTCCCTGGTCCAGGCGATGTTCTCATGGCTTCTCTCGGCATCCGCCCAGACGCCGGCCACCAAGACGTTGTAGCCCGGCTGGCGGTGAGGAAATGCGGTAGCGGTTACTGGCACGCGGGTCATGGCCCCATGGAGATGCTCGACTGCTATCCCACTCATCGTCGATGGTGAGGTCGCAAACCGGTCGATCATCACCTCGATGAGCTCGTCGCTGACCGCGGGAACGTAGTTGGACTTCCAGTAGTAAAGGGCTCCGGGCGGAAAACTATCGTCGAGCATGGTGTTGAGCGCGGGGTAGGAGATTGGTCCCACCTCCGTGAGGATGGGCGATCCGAACTCGAGCAGGGGCCGGAGATCGGCTTCGGCCTGCTCCGCTGGCCCGAAGTGGGCCACCGCCGCCGCAGCCAGCCGGGTTCCTGAGCCGTCCGGAGCGTGGACCAGAAGCGGCATCACGGACAAGTCGTCGGGGCCGGTGGCCGAGTATTCACCGAGGAACCGAAGAAAATCCCTGGCCGCTTCGAAGGGGTGGGCGACGAGACCTCCATGGAGGTGGCTCACCGGGTGGAGACGGAACTCGAAGGAGGTGACGATCCCGAAGTTGCCACCCCCACCGCGCACCGCCCAGAACAAGTCGGGATGGGTGTTTTCATCGACCAGGACCACCCGCCCGTCGGCAAGCACTATCTCGACGGAGAGCAGATTATCGACCGCGAGTCCCCGGGTGGCCATCAGCCAACCCATCCCCCCACCGAGAGTCAGACCGCCCACCCCGGTCGTGGAGATCACTCCCCCAGTGGTGGCCAGCCCGTGAGCGGCAGTGGCTTCGTTGACTTCCCCCCAGGTGGCACCGCCTCCAACCTGGGCGACCCTGGTGTGAGTGTCGATGGCGATCTGGTTCAGGGGTGATAGGTCGATCATCAACCCGCCCTCCACCACGCTGCGGCCGGCAATGCTGTGACCACCTCCCCGCACCGCGACCTCGAGGCCGGCTCGATCGGCCAGTTGCAGGGCTCCCACCACGTCACTGCTGTCTCGACAGCGGGCGATCATGGACGGCCGCTTGTCGATGTGGCCGTTGTGGATTCGCCTGGCCTGCTCGTATCCCTGGTCCCCAGGTTGGAGCAGCTCACCCTTGAAGCTCTCCACCTGGGCTTTAGGTTCACTCGTAGCCATCGTCTATGCCTCCATGAATCGGCGACCGGGTTCCCCGGCCTCGGCCGGATGTCGGTCTCAGGATGCTCTTCCCGCCCGGAACCGGCTGGGTCGCCCATCCTTCTCCACTGCGTGTTCGCAACCTATGGCGGCCAGATGCAGCCGTAATCGGGGAGGTCCCTAGTTCGTAGGTGTCCCCTTCCCCGTTTGGGCAAGGGCCGCCCCCAGCTGGGCACGAGAGTGGATGCCGAGCTTTCGGTAAATGTGGGTGAGGTTGGCCTCGACCGTCTTGCGGCTGATGAAGACCAAATCGGCGATCTCGCGGTTGTTGTGGCCTTGGGAGGCGAGAAACGCGATCTGCTCTTCGACCGGGGTGAGGACGAGCTGAGCCTGCGAGCGGATCCCGATTCGGTCCAGCTCGGATAGAGCCTTCTCCGCCCACAGCGGGCTGTCCAAGGAAGCAAAGACATCACGAGCCCGGCGGAGCGTCTCAGCGGCCATCGCTCGTTGCTTGCGACGGCGCTGAAGTGTGCCGTGCGCCAACAGGGTCCGAGCCAGCTCGAATGGCATCGCAAGCTCCCTGTGATGGACGAGAGATCTCTGGAACGCCAGGTCGGCCTCTGGCATCCGACCCTGAGCAGCAAGGAGGAGACCGCGGCTGCGACCGCTCGTCGCGAGTACCCAGGTACGACCGGTGGCGGCGCCCACCTCTTCCATCCACGCCACCAGATCGGCGGCTTGATCCATCTCACCCAGTAGGAGCAGGGCTTCGACCTCGTCGGGAACGTAATGGGCATCCCCGAACTCACGATTCCAGCGGGGACGGTGCAACTCGACTGCCTTTGCCAGATGGCGATGGGCTGCGGAAGGGCTCCCATCGAGAGCTCGATGAAGCCGAGCACGTGCTGGTTGTACATACTGAGAAGGACGTTCTCGGACCTCGTGGCCTCGACAAGTCCGATCTCGGCCTCTTCTCAAGCTGACTCCATCCGCCCAAGAGACGCAAGCGACATCGCTTTGACATGCCGGGGAGCGCTCGGCTGATCCGAGTACTCGTGAAGGAAAAGGCTCTCCTCGGCGTGTTCGATTGCCAGATGGAAGTTTCCTTGCCACATCTCCAGCTGGGCAAGGTGGAGGCGATGGGTCGCTACGCCGTGCAGATCCCCCCGGGCGGTCGCCTCCGCCAGGAGGTCATCCAACTGAGTTCGAGCCCTTTCCAGGTAGCCGGCGTCCAAGCTGATCTTTGCATAGTGACTGCGCGAAGACGCCGCGCCGGGGGACGCATCGAGCGAAACAGCTCGCACAAAGAGATCCTCTCTAAAGCCGCCACCTCCGCAGAACGTCCAATGGGCCAGCTCCGCCCGAGCCAGTCCCAATGCTTCGGTGTCCGGTCCTCCCTCGGCCAGGCGCACTGCTTCACGGGCGTGATACTCGGCTTGGGCCACATCGCCGAGGGCATACGAAATGGCCCCGAGAAGGCGGTGGATCCGACTCTGCAAAGAGGCATCCACCGTCTCCCGGAGCGCCCGCTCACCCAATGCCACGCCCTCTCCAAAGGGGGTTGCGAGTTGAGCCTTGTGGAGGAGGGCGACGGCGCGCTGCTCCCCGTCCTCAGCAAATCTCAGAGCCCGATCGAACAATTCCCGGGCCCGGCTCTGGTGGCCTGCGGCCAGAAGCAGTCCACCCGCTGCAACCGCCCTCTCGAACAGGTTCCTTTTCTCCTCCGGAGGGGTCAACCGGAGAGACTGCTCGGCGAAGAAGGCAGCGACGTCGGTGGCGCCGCGTGACAAGGCGCGCTCCGAGGCTTGAGCAAGCTCTGTTGCCGCCTTCCCGTCCGAGCCACGGCGCGAAAGAGCGAGATGGCGCGACGCCTCTTCAGGGTCAACGACGATGGTGGAAAGCATGGCGTGCACCAGATCTCGTTCCGACCGGCTGCATGCCGCATACGCAGCGGCCGCAAGCATCGGATGGTTGAACTCGACGATGCCGTCACGGACGGTCACGATCCCCGCTCCCTCAGCGCGTTCGAGATCCTCTTATCACATTCCCTGCCTGCTCCCCATCGACGTGGCGAAGAACCTCCACGCGGGGAGAGGACATCACCGCCACCGCAGCCAGAAGGCGGCGCGTCCCGCCGAGGCTGACGAGAAAGACGACTCCGGAGAAGGTCGTTGAGTTGCTCCGGGAGGGGAAGAGGGCGGCCGAGATATTCGTCATCCCGATGCTCCAAGACCTCACGCGCCAGCTCCAACGCAAAGAAGGGATTCCCCTTCGACGTCTCGTGAACTCGGATCAGGGTCGGTCGCCCCAGAGGCACCCCCAAACAGTCGTAGATGAGCCGGTAGAGAGCACTCACGGACAGCGGCTCGATCTCGTGTCGCGCTGCTCGAGCGTGGCCGAAGATCCGCTCCCAGGAGGGATGTAACTCCACACCTGCGGTCACGATCGCTCGTACCGGCTCGGTGGTCAGGCGTCGCAATGCGAACTCGACCACCCGGCTGCTAGGACGATCCAGCCGCTGGTAGTCATCGATGGCGATCAGCAGTGGACCGCGGACAGCCAGCCCGCGAACGATGGCGAGGAGACGCGATCGCCACCGCTCCGGACTCGACCGGCGACTCCGTCGTAGTCCGAGCCAGTGCCGCTTCCAGGGCTTCGCGCTCGAGAGTATGGGAGATCGGACCAAACATCGTCTCCCACCCCTTCAACGAGATCGTTTAAGGCCACGAAGGAAAGAGCACTCTCAGCCTCGGTCGGACGGGCGGTCAGCGTGGTGATACCGATGGCGCGGGCCGAACTCACCGCCTCCTCCCAGAGTGTTGTCTTCCCCATCCCCGCCTCTCCCTCGATGGCCAGGAGGGCAAAGCCGTCGGTTGTCTGGCGTAGAAACGACTCGAGCCTCGCCAGCTCTTCATCCCGGCCCACCATGGAACGATGGACGGTTCCGATCATCGCCAATCCACGCCGGATGGGCCGCGGCGCTCCATATCAGGAAACCCATCCTCCTTGCGCGATGAAGACAGTGGACGGTCCGCAGCCCCTCTAGTCACAGCGTCAGGGTCCCGTGCAAATTCCGACAGACATTGCATCGAGCAAAGGAGGTATTCCTGTCCCCCGTGCCGCACTCGGCCCACGGCAAACTCGGGAGCGATAGCCATGCGGCACACGGGATCAATCGACAACTGTCCCCGGTGAGATCCCGATCGGAACACCCGGTACAAGCGGACCGGCAGGGCGACGTTCTTCAGATTCACCTCCCCTCGGGCCTCGACGTCCACTCCTTCCATCTTCCCCGCAGCATCAAGGGTCGCCCTGGTCAAAAGGACCTCGTCACCGGCCGCGGTTGCCGTCACCCGAGCCGCAACGTTCACCGACGAACCGAACCAATCCGACTCCCTCGCAATCGCCGGACCTGTATTCATCCCGACATGGACGACGGGGAAACGGGACATGCTGTGAACCACGTCCACGATCTCAAGGCCCAACCTGACTGCGTGGGCGGCCTCGGCGACCCGCACCATGACCGCATCACCGATCGTCTTCACCTCTGTGGCCCCGTGCAGCGGAAGTAGCTGGCGAACACCCTGAGCAAACTTGGAGGCGACGTCAGCCGACTCCTCATCGCCGTGTGCCTCGGTCAAAGCCGTGAACCCGCTCAGGTCGGCGAGGAGAAACGTCTGATCGACCACACACTGAGCCTACGGAATTCAGTCTCGACGAGCCTGGATAGGCATCGCACCAATGGAGTCGAAGCCAGGGGTCTCCCCGCTACCGGTTTCCTAAACCGGGTGTCCCAGGTTCGAATCCTGGCGAGGGCGCAGAATGGGCGGCCCGGCCTCCTCGATTAGGCCAGCTCTCTAATCACCGTGGCTCGTATCGGGTTTGCCAGCATGTCCATCACAGGTTCGTAAACGCCTGTCGCCGCGCTTTCCCGCAAATGAGTCATCCTGGAGTCCGCCGATTCCCAGTCCGCGATCTCTATCAACAGGTCGGGATTGTCGAGCGCCTCGTATCGAGTACTCCCCAGGAAGCCGCCTTGGTTGGATCCCTGTTCCGCCACGATCTGTTCCATAAGGCTCTTGAGTGCTGCTCGTCCGCCAGGTTTGGCCTGGAGTTCGACTATCACCTTGATTGCCACCATGCATCTCCTTCAGGTTCCAGCCATGCCAACACGACGAATCTACCGATCCCAAGAGCGCAAGTCCCCTCCCCCATTCCAGTTCAACTCCGACCGTCGCTCGAGGGGAGACCGCCGGATATCGGCAGCCATTGAGCTGGCTGAGCACACCGAAACTGACACCCGTTTCTCTCCGACCTTATAGTGGGTGCGCGAGGCTCTGACCTGGGGTTTCGTAGCGAATGGAGGCCGGAATCGGCTACCGGTTTCCTAAACCGGGTGTCCCAGGTTCGAATCCTGGCGAGGGCGCTCAGCCGAAGCTACGTCCCGGCTGCTGACAGCCGCTTAGGGTACGTTGGTTTCTTTTCCTAAACCGGGTGCCCAAGTTCGAATCCTGGCGAGGGCGCCGAGCCGATGGTACCTCCCCGCTATTTCTCGATCGATACGACTCAAGCAGTCCTTCGAACTGCTGACCTCCCACTCGCTCCCGTCTCGGTGGATTGGATCAAGCTGTCTGTGACAACGACCTGGGAAGCTACCGTTCTGCCACTCTTTGTGTTGACATACCACTCTCCGTAGTAGTCTGTTGATGCGTGTGGGCAGGGCAGGGGGCTCGGTAGGAACAGGAGAGCCAATTGTCCGGCACAGTCAGACCGTTCACACGTCTCATGTTCGTCAGCCTGCTCGGTCTGGGGTTCTCCTGGTCGCTCCAACTCCTGGAGCGCGGGCAGACACACCGACAACATGCTCCAACGTGATTCTCGTCGTCGACGAGAGCGGATCGGTCGACCCTCACGAGACCACGGTTCGTAGCGGCGTGCACTCGTTCCTCGACCCGCTCGCCGGTTCAGGTGTAGCCAGCGCGATCGTGGAGTTCGGGAGCTCGGCGACCACCGTCTTCGGGTACACCTCGATCACGGCGACCAACCTCACAAACATCTTCGACCCCTACATCGACGCCACTTCGGCAGCGGGGACCTACAACCCACCGTCCCAGCTGGGTCCCTACACCAACTGGGACGACGCCCTCGACGAAGTCTCGATCATGAACACCGCCGGGCCGGTCGCCCCGATCGTCCTGTTCATAACCGACGGCGATCCCACCGCCTACAACCTCGACCAGAGCGGGGAGCCAGGTGGGGTATTCGTCAACGGGGTCACGACCGAGGCGGTTACCCGCGCAGAGCAGGAGGCCGATCAGGTTCGAGCCCAGGGCTCACATCTCATTGCGGTCGGCGTGGGCAGCGCCCTCGTCAACAGCGCCAGCATCGCCCGTCTTCAGCAAGTCTCAGGCCCGGATGTCTACAACGGGAGCGGGACCTTCGATCTCGCTGCCACCGACGTCGTCCTCGTGCCTGACTTCGCCGACTTGCCTGCGGCGATGAGCCTCATCGCTCAGGCGATGTGCGCCGACCCGAGTATCTCGGTGGAGAAGACGGTCAGCCAGGCGGCAGTCGTCCCGGGCACGACAGTGACCTATGAGATAACCGTGACCAACACCGGGAACGTCGTTCTCCATGACGTCGTGGTCGATGACCCTCTGGTCCCGGCCTGCTCGCAGGTGGTGGGGACCCTCGTCGTCGGCGAATCGGTGACCGTGACTTGCTCCTCCACCGTCTGGGCGCCCCTCACCAACCTTGCCACGGGCGCCGGGACCGACCCGTTCGGCACACCGGTGACCGACGATGGCTCGGCGCAGGTGGTTCTACTCGCCAACGGCACCGGTACACCCGGGTTCTGGAAGAACCATCCCGACGTCTGGCCCATCACTGGAGGAGTGGTGCTCATCGGAGACTGGAACCACAACCGGGTCTGCGACGCCTCGGAGACCTGTCTACTCCTCACAGAGGAAGAGGCGATGGCTGCCCTGAACCATCCCCCCAAAGGTGACATGAGCTGGAACATGGCTCGTGCCCTGGTGGCCGCCTGGCTCAACGTGTCGGCCGGTAACGATTCCTCTTGCATCGCCGAGACCATCGGCGTAGCCACGGCATGGCTCATCACCAACCCGCTGGGCAGCGGCGTGTCGGGAGGTGACGCAGCCTGGCGCGACGGAGCGGAGTTGGCCGAGCTACTCGACCAATACAACAACGGACTTCTTTGTGCGGAGCATCGCGACGCAAACGGTGATGACGACAGCGACGCGGCCGTCACGGCCGACGAGACTCTCGACAAGCCGAAGGCCGGCGGAGCGCCGGATTCGTCGCTGACTGAGGACGGCACTCCACCTTCCCAGGCGCCCGCAGTCGGGCGTCGCAACGGCGAAGAGCCACCGGGTGGAAAGGGGCAGCACAACAAGCCCTGACGCCCGATGCCGCCGATCGCCATGAGCAATTGACTGCTCCAATCAAGCACGAGAAGCCCCCTGGCTTTCACGAACTTAAGTTCGAATGACTGAGTGTGCAGAAATCTGGAGCCCGGACGGACCGGTTCGGGCAGGACACCCGTATCTCTATTGGTGTTCTCGGTGTCTAGAGGGCGCGAATACAGAGCAGGTTTCCGATCAACCGACATCGGAGGTTCGAGTCCCCCCGGGACGCATTGAGCCCGATCAGGCTTGGCGGCGTAGTACACGGCGCTGATCTCCGTCGAGATGCGCTCTGCGGTTTCGTCGTCAAAGGGTGCCGCAATCTCGACGATGAAACTTGAAATCCCTATGTGCTTCGAATCGATCATCAACTCAGTCATCAGCTCTGGCGTCGTTACAGAGATGTCGTCGTCGTCGAGGACGGAGTCGTCGAGCCGGTTGGCTTCCATCTGAGTCCGGAAGAACCGGAGCGCCTGAGCCTCAGTGTCACGGATCCACGGGACCGAAGAAGGCAGATCGTTCGATCTCAGCGGGATTGCGCCATGCCTCTTCGCATCTCTGCTCAAAGACGGCGTGCTTCAACGGCGCATGAGATCAAGGTCCTCGTGTCTCAACCCAATTCCAGCTATCTGTCGACACAGCAACCGTGCGCAGAGTCCTGCGCTCACCGACCCCCATCTTCGTATGAGGATCGGCAAACGCTCCTGAACCGGAAGGGGGTTTAGTCGGGCCTGATCGCAAGTGGTAGTGCGCCGTCTCGGGACGGGGAAGTTCACGGTTTCGCCGATTCGAGACGACCTCGAGTCGCTGCTGACTCAGGCGCGTCAGCCTGCACAGCGTGCCTACGAGGCGTCGATGCCAAGAGCCGTGGATGGCTTCGGGTTCGAACCAACCTGCTCCGAGCCCGAGATGATCGCCCTACCACCCGATGAGGGAATCGAGAGTTGCGACCTTCTTCGCCAGCAGACCAGCATTTCCCGAATGTGTTGCTCCGGTCAGGACTCGCCGAGGACACTCTCGATGTCACCGTGCGACCATCCGGTGAGCAGCGTGTAAGCATCGAAGGTGTCACTGATCCGGTGCCCCCATGCACGCCTGACGCATGCTCCCATGTCCACAGCGAGCCGTACCCCAATTCGCTCCTGGCCGCTTCCTGACGGTCAAAGCCAGGGCGCTCCGCCCGTTCTGTCTCGTAAACCTGATTCCAAGACTGCTGCCCAAGCTTTATCGACATGGGCGCGAAGCCCGACGGCACCCTCGACAGAGAGATCGGGTGGTCCGATGGGGGCGTCTTGATCACATTTTCGTCATCCTGATCCGGAGGATCACGAGCCACATCGGCCAGCAAGCATATGAAGACGACCGCTCGACCTGTCGGTCGCTAACGGATCAGGATCGTCCTGTCAGACAGGGCACTGAGACCACCATCTGATGGGGCGATACGGAGGACCGCACCACCGCCAACATCCAGCCGCCACGCGATCCATTGCGCATCGGTCTGAATCTGATGCCCCGACCCTGAATAGGAGGCTGTGGCCCGTGGCATGAAGAAGATGCCCCTCAAGTCGAGCGCCGCCTGCCCCGACCACTCTTGGGTGGCCGTCGAGTCGGACCAGAGGGCGAGGTCTTGGAATCGTCCCGAAGTTGGCGCCGTCCAGGTCAATGAACCGCTGCCGCCGGACAACTTCACGTCGGAGCCGATGGCCATGTAGACCATGGCATCGTTGAAGGCGATGGTGCCACTACCTGCCTTGCTCAGCCGACCGCCACGGAAGAAGACCCAGGCTTGGTCACCGGCCGGTGGGTTGACCGTGAGGTTGCCGTTGACGGACACGTTCCCGTTGAACACGGCGTTGCCCGTAATGGTCACTGATCCGTTGATCTGGAGGCTGCTGCAGTCCACCACGACACTGTCTGGGACCACCACTGTCTCGCCGGCATTGATGTTGCAGCCATAGCTGTCGGTCCAGCGATCGAATAGGTCGCCGAAACCGGGCGACGGAACGTCCCCAACCTCTGCTATCAGATTGTAGATGTGGTCGTTGCCCTGGCCCGCGGAGGCGGAGGGATCCCAGTCGTCACATGGCTCGATGTTCTGTTGATTGCCCGTGGTGAGAGGATCGGCGGCCCAGAGTGTGTCAAACGGGGGATTCTCGTAGTCGAAGTAGCAGTTGTACTCATGGTCGGCGGGCTGTCGGGTATACCTTCTGCCCAGCGATGACGGTGGCGGATTGGGCTGGTTGGCGCCGCCGCTGACACTGCACGCCGGCAGGTGGCAGCCGGGAGTGCCGGGGGCGAGCACCTGGATCCGACCGCAACCCTCCTGGGCGTCATAACCGCCGTAGGTGTAGGTGGGATGACCGTTGCCACATTCGGGTCCGTCGGCACGAATCACCGACCCCGCACCGCTCACGTTGATCACGCCGTTCGAACCAGAGCAGTCCGAGCCGTCGGAGTCCGCTATGACCAATCCCTGAACCAGTTCGGTGGGGTTACCGAATTCGTCATAGTCGATCACCGGTTCGGCGACTATCTGCCCGCCGCCATTGGCACTGATCGTGTTGCATCCAGTGCGATCCAGTACGAGGAGATTGTGGGGTGGGCGTTCGTCTCCTTCGATTCGCTTCGCCACTGTGTGCACTGAAGTCCTCCCTGAACTGAACCCGAGTACCTGAGCGAAGAGACTGTTCCGTGTCGACGCCATTTTGACCCCCAGCCGCTCGCAAGGCTCACCGTCCTCCTCGACGACGTTCTGTGGAGCTCTGCTGACGATCCGCGACGTCATCAGGTCGTGGCCGTCATCGACCGGATACACCAGATGTGACGTCATGTCGACCCGCGGACACTGTCCTCTCCGTCACATCGAGTGGATCACAGATCCTGTCGAAGTCCACGCAGACGGTGGTGTCAACCGAGTCGAGGTCCGGGGTGTTGATCGCGACGTAGGTGAGGGCAGCCTCGCAAGCCACCCGGCCACCGGTTTGCACTGCTTCCAAGACGCCAACGGCGGCGGCGGCGTCGGTCACTTTTTGATCTGTGCTCCTGTCCAGCCAGATGGCTGCGATGTCCACAGCTATCGCGGAGACACCGATCAGCAAGAACAGGGTGATCGCCAAGATGAGAACGGAAGTCCCACGGTCGGAACGGACTTGCTCTCTCATTCTTCGCGTTCATATCGCGGCAGTCGCCGGACCACTTAGGGTGAGGTCGATCGAGAAGAACGCTGCGCTGATTTCGCTATCTCGACGGGCGACGACCTGCACTCGCGAGTCGGACAACCCGTCGGAATAGCAAGCGCCACTCGACAGACTTTGCACACCGCCGATGTCTTCCAGTCTCAGACCAGAGTTGATGTGAGCGACGCAGATGTATTCGCCGTCGATAGTCGAGTTCAGGTTGCCCTGAGCCGCCGCACGGGCAACATCACGAACGTCTTCCAGCCACTCCTGCCAAGTAGCTGGGGTGCCAGGGTCGGATGAAGGCGCTGGGTAGGTGGCGGCGTAACGGCTGGCCTCGCGGGCTGCGTTCTCGATCGAGTTCTTCTGCCCCAAGGCGAGCGCCGAGGTGACCACTCCGACGAGCAACATGACGAGAAGGCTGAAGATGAATGCCATCTCCACCATCGCGGCCCCGGACTCCCCCCGGGGCGATACATGAACCCGAGAGTGCTCCGTCTATTGGGCTATCCGGGCTGGAGAGAGTCTCAGACCCGCACTCTTCTTCGAGGAGGGGGGGATCAAAGAGTGACACCGATCGAGTACGCGTCTCCGAAGGGTGTGGCTCTTTCATCCAACAGAGTTCGGCATGTGGGCTCGGCTCCTAATCGAAGGTCAATTAGGACAGCTCCACAGCCCGCCTCATCCACGTAAACGACGCGAGACCCTCGAGGGATACCCCCTGTGCATAAGAAAAAAGAGCATTCCCAGCGCCGACGGGGCGGTCTCACTGCGAAATCGATACAGCCGACGGATCGACCGGGTCAGCGTCGAGACCCGGTCGACCCAACTGGCCCGCCAATCAGGGGCATCCAGTGTCGGCGCCCAATAGTCGCTGATTCTCGAGATGAGGTCTCCGTCGAAGTGCACCAATTGCAGCATCGTGCCGGCAGCGTCTGCAGTCCGGAGCTCCACGAACGCCGACCCCCCGAGTACCCACCGTTGATTGTACGAGAGCGTCTCCAATGGGGGAAGACATGTACAGGTCGGATATGTCGGAGCGACCGATAACCATGTCCGAGGTCTGGGGAAACTGGACTGTCGGCGTCCTCGGTCAGCACCTCTGAGGGTGACAACCCTCTCGTCACCAGCGAATAGAACCGGTCGAGTGTCGCCTCGTGCTCCCTCTGAGCACCGGGAGAGCCTGACGAGTCGAAGATGCCAGACTCCACCTCTTCCATCGGCGTCGACCATCGATCACGCCACTCCACCGAGATGTCAGTTGGGCAGAACCAGACCGTCTCTCTGGAAATCCGATGACCGACCGTCTCGCAGACAGCAACGCCCAGCCAAGTCGACTGGTCATAGGTCAAGGTGATTTCGGCGAACCAGGTGTCACCGCCACCGGAGATCCTCACCCAGCGACCCACGGACCCCGGCACGACGGAACTCAGGTAGAGCCACTCCTCGCCATGCCCCTCGACGCTCTTCAGACGGTGCTCGGGATAGCCGGGATAGTTGAGATTGATCTCGACATCCGATCGGTGATTCGGGATCCGTTCTCCGGTCTGGGGCCAGTCGGCGCACCAGTCCTCATGCCGCAACTCCCCTAGCCGTTCGGGGTCGTAGGGATACTGGGCCCGGATATAGCTCTCGATCAGGTGATGGTCGTCCAGAATCTCTCCTCCCGACCGAAAGCTAGCCCGACGGCCCGAATCAGGTCGCGGAGGCGGGATAGATTCGAGCGGGTGAACCATGAGACGCTGCTCGCCGATCACATCGTGCCTTGGGCGAGCGCCCGCGATGACGTCAGGGGGTTGGCGGAGCTCGGATCGAGGACTTCGACGGTCCCAGCAGACGAGTGGGCGGACATGGACCTCATGGTGCTGGTCAGAAACCCCAGTCTCTTCCATGACTCCGACGACTGGATTCGTGAGATCGGTCCGACTTGGCTGACCCTGAGACATCCCGGGCCATTCGGGGACCTGCCGGTTCGCCAGGTCCTCTTCGATGGTGCGCTCGATTTCGACATCGTTGCCATAGAAGCCGGGACCCTGGCAAAGAGGCTCGAGAACCCCTCGGTCGCTTTTGCGCTGGGTGGCGGGTTTCAGGGCGGATTTCGCGTGCTGATCGACAAGGACGACGAGATCGCCAATCTCGAGCTCCCCCACCAGCAATCGAGTTCCAGCTCCTCGGACATCCCGGTGGACGAGTTCGATTTTGTTGTCCACGACTTCCTCTTTCAGGTGGTGTGGGCGGCGAAGCACCTGCGTCGGGGTGAACTGTGGGCGGCCAAAGACGATGTCGACGGGTACATGAAGGCCAACCTGGCTCGAGTGCATCGAATGGCACGCCATCGCCATGAGACCCGAGACCCGCACGAGGAGCGGGGGCCGGTACTTGGAGCGCTGGGCTGACCCGTGGATCGTGGAACGACTACCGGCCACCTTCGCCACGTACGATCCCGCTGCCGTCGCTCGAGCCCTGGTCGCGATGATCCAGCTCTTCGAGGAGGTGGCCACGGAGACGGCTGAAGCTCTCGAGCTCAGCTATCCGTTGCAGGCCCACGCCGAGATCTTCAGGTGGGCCGTGGCGACCCTCGCTCCGCTGGCAGACGACCTCGATGCAATGAACGAACCGAGCGAGATGGTCTGACCGGTTCCTGTCCCCCACTACGTCTACGGTGCGGGCATGAGTGATTTTCCCATCGACGTGGTGCGCAGTCAGCGGCGGAAGCGGACGCTCCAGGCGTCGCTTCGAGAAGGGCCGGATCAAGGTGATGGTCCCGGCCGACCTCGACCCGGCGAAAGAGGAGCAGATGGTCGCCGAGCTCGTGGAGAGAGTGACGCGCAAGCTGACATCGGACCGTGTCGACCTCCCCCACAGGGCCCGACTCCTGGCACGCCGGTATCAACTTCCCGAGCCATCTGAGGTGGTCTGGTCCGACCGGCAGATGACCCGCTGGGGGTCATGCTCGCCTGGGGAGAGGAGGATCAGGATCTCACGACGTCTCGCCACCATGCCCGGTTGGGTCCTCGACTCGGTCCTCGTCCACGAGTTGGCCCATCTCGAGGTGGCAGACCATGGGCCTGCGTTCCAACGTCTGGTCGGCCGCTACGAGCTCACCGAGCGCGCCAAGGGCTATCTGATGGCCATCACCATGACGTGGCCCGACCCTTCCGTCCCCGCCGACCGCCCCTAGCTCGGCTCCAGCGAGGCGTAGAGCTCCTCTTCCTGGTCGAAGTGGAGTCTCAGGATGGCGTGGAGCCCGTACAGGGTGCGACGCAGATCCTGCACATCGGCCGGGTCCGGGCCCGTCGGCGAGAGGTCTGCGATCTGACGTGAGAACACCTCGACCAGATGGAAGATCTCGCGGTGGGCCCGGCTCATCATGGCCATCGGATCATCACCGGGGAGGATCTCCGCCATCTGCGGGTAGATCTCGGTCTCGTCGTTCGCCTCATGGGGGATGACCTCCTCCACCAGGAACTCCTCGATCTCGCGAAGGGAGCGAAGACCCTCCGCCGCGGTCTGGGCGTCGAGCCCGTCGGCGACCTGACGCAGCCGGTCGAGACGAGGAATGAGATGCTCGTGCTCGGTGCGGAGCCGTTCCGACAGCTCCGGAGTCAGTCTCGGGCCCATCTGGGTCGGAGTCTTCCCGCCGAGGGCGCGCAGGCTGTTGAGGATCGCGATGACGTCGATCGCCTCCTGCACCACTGCCCCCACGATCGGGACCAACAAGACCGAAGGCGGCGGCGCCCATCGCTACCAACGACAGGCCCATCCCGATCACGACGCTCTGCACCGCGATGCGACGGGATCGTTGGGCGATGCCGATGGCATCGACCAGCCGCTGGAGACGATCGACGATGAGGACGACGTCGGCGGCCTCGGAGGAAGCCGTCGCCCCTCGTGCGCCCCATGGCGACCCCGACATCGGCAGCGGCGAGTGCCGGCGCGTCGTTGATGCCGTCGCCGACCATCGCAGTCACGCCGGTCCGGCCTGCAGTTCGGTGAGGACCCGGACTTTCTGGTCCGGCGTCGCCTCGGGGAGGATGTCGTCGACTCCGATCGCCATCCCAACCGATCGAGCCACCAGAGGGTGGTCGCCCGTCGCCATCAGGATCTTCTCCACCCCGGTTCGGCGGAGGGCCCGGATCGTGTACGCCGCATCTGGGCGCACCTGGTCGTCGAAAACGAGCGCGCCTATCAGCTCCGCCGTCAGATGAGATGTACACGACCGTGGGCGACACTCTGGAGACCCGACGGCGGAACTCGCTCACCGCCTGCCGGCTCCGGGGATCCGTCGAGTATCCAGGCGAGCTTGCCCACCGCAACCTCCCGCCCACCGACCTTGGCGGAGACTCCTGATCCGTGTTGCTCGCTGACGTCGGTGGGAAGCGAGAGCTCGAGATGTCGCTCGTGGGCCGCCTCCACCAGCGATCGAGCGATGATGTGCGATGACACCTGGTCTACCGAGGCACCGAGAGCCAACGATCTCGTCGGCGGTCCACGACGGGTCGAACACGGTGACGGAGCGCAGCACCGGGCGACCGACGGTCACGGTGCCGGTCTTGTCGATCACGATGTTCCTGGTCTGAGCCAGGGCCTCCAGCGCCCCTCCCCCACGGAAGACGACGCCGCGATGTGCCGCTCTGGAGATCCCGGACACGACCGCAATGGGCACGGCGAGGAGCAGCGGGCAGGGGGTCGCCACGACGAGGACGGCGAGGCCACGCATCGGATCCCCCGTCACCAGCCAGGCCAACCCGGAGACGCCGAGTGCGACGGGAACGAACCAGCCGGCCCATCGGTCGGCCAGACGCATTCCGGGGGCGCGTGACTCCCGCGCCGCCTCCACGAGCCGGATGATGCCGGCATAGGTGCTCTGAGCGGCCTCCTCGGTGGCCTGCAACTCGAAGACGTCTGCGGCGTTGACCGTGCCACTGCTGATCAGATCGCCCTGAGACCTCTCGACCGGGAGCGGTTCGCCGGTCAGAGCGGACTCGTCGACCACGGCGAGGCCGGCGATCACGACACCGTCGACGGGGATCACCTCGCCCGACTTCACCAGCAGCCGATCACCTCGCCGGATCGCTTCGACGGCCACCACTTCGACCGCGCCGTCCGCTCTCATCAAGTTCGCCTGACGCGGGGCGCGTTGGATGAGTGCGGTCAGCTCGCGTTGGGCTCGTCCTGCGGCGTATTCCTCGAGGAATCGCCCCGTGGCGAGCATCACTCCGATGATCGCCGCGGTCAGCAGCTCCCCCAGCGCCAACGATGCCAGCACTGCGAGGACGGCGATGACGTCGACCCCCGGCTGACGTCGACGCAGCTTCTCCACCATCTCCCAGAAGAGCGGGAGGAGCGGGACCACCGCCACCGCGATGAGCACGACATCGACGGCCCGATCGAGATCGAGCAAGTGCCAGGACGCCGGCACTGGCGAGTCCGGCGACGGTGAAGATCAGTAGGGACGTCGGCCGATCGGCCGAGACGCATGACCCCAGTCAAGCCTGACGTCGAACAATCATCCAGGGCCGCCCTGCCCTTCGACTTGTGACCATCGGCACGGGCTTCGAAGCGATTCCCGCCGCCATTCGGCCCATGCTTGACTGACGCGTTCGCATGGCAGAGGACAAACGCGGGTCCAAGTACCTGCTCATCACGTCGCTCGGCGCTCTCGGCGTCGTGTTCGGCGACATCGGCACCAGCCCTCTGTACGCCTTTCGAGAGACGTTCCACGCCGCCGAGGGCCTCGCCGTCAACGAGGAGAGCGTGCTCGGGATCCTCTCGCTCATGTTCTGGTCGCTGATCCTCGTCGTGTCCGTCAAGTATCTGATCTTCGTCCTGCGGGCGGACAACCACGGTGAGGGCGGCATCCTCGCCCTGACTGCTCTCGCCTCGGCCGGTGTCTCCAAGCTGCGGTCCAAGAGACGGACGGCGCTCATCCTCATCGGTCTGTTCGGTACCGCCCTGCTCTACGGCGACGGTGTCATCACCCCGGCCATATCTGTCCTCTCCGCAGTCGAAGGCCTCACGGTCATCGCCCCGAATCTCGAGTCGATCGTGGCCCCCACGGCTGCGGCCATCATCGTCGGCCTGTTCCTGATCCAGCGGCAGGGGACATCACGGGTCGGGACACTCTTCGGCCCGGTGATGATCATCTGGTTCGCCACCCTCGCAGTATTGGGTGTCGTCCAGGTCTTTGGCCACCCCCGGGTCCTGGTGGCGGTCAGCCCCACGTACGCATTCGGGTTCATCGCCGACCATCCCGCCATGGCCTTTCTGGCGCTCGGAGCAGTCTTTCTCGTCGTGACCGGCTCCGAGGCCCTCTACGCCGACATGGGCCACTTCGGGCGACGTCCGATTCGGCTCGCCTGGGTCGTCCTGGTCATGCCCGCCCTCCTCCTCAACTACTTCGGCCAGGGTGCGCTGTTGATCAGCCAACCAGAGACGATCTCCAACCCCTTCTACGAATTGGCGCCGGGTTGGGCCCAGATCCCGCTGATCGTCCTGGCCACCATGGCGGCTGTGATCGCCAGCCAGGCGTTGATCTCGGGTGCGTTCTCCCTCACCCAGCAAGCGATCCAACTCGGCTATCTCCCCCGGATGACCGTGGACCACACCTCGCCACGAGAGATCGGGCAGGTGTATCTGGGCGCGGTGAACTATCTATTGATGATCACCTGCGTGGCGGTGGTGTTTGCGTTCGGCACGTCCTCGAATCTCGCCGCCGCCTACGGAGTCGCGGTCACCACCACCATGGTGATCACCTCGGCATTGCTCTATGTGGTGATGAGATACCGCTGGGGATGGAGCGCTCTGGTGGCAGGATCGCTCACCGCCGTCTTCCTCGGTCTCGACCTCGCCTTCTTCGCCGCCAACATCATCAAAGTCCCCGAAGGAGGCTGGTTCCCGCTGGCGATAGGTCTCGCCATCCTCCTGGTGATGCTGACCTGGAAGACCGGCCGGGCTCGGCTGACAGCCCGAATGCGGGCGAAGGAATTGGCGCCGGAGCGATTCATCGGATCTCTCGCCCGGCACCCGCAGCGAAGGGTGCCGGGAACCGCGGTGTACCTCTACTCCGACCTGGGCGCGACACCCCCCCAACTGCTGGCCAACCTCCGTCACAACGAGGTGCTGCACGAGACCGTGCTCCTCGTGACCGTGCAATGGACCACGGCGCCACGAGTGCCGCGCGCCAAGCGAGTGACCCTCCACGAGTTGGGTGAGGGTTTCCATCAGGTGTTGCTGCAGTATGGGTTCACCGAGTCGCCCGACGTGCCCCGGGCCCTGGCGGATTTCACCACCGCCGAGTTCGGCTTCGACCCCGAAGATGCCGTCTACGTCGTAGGTCGGGAGAACATCCTCCCCACCGAGCACAGATTCTGGGCGTGGCGCGACCGGTTGTTCCGACTCATGCACCGCAATGCGACGAACCCGGTGCAGTTCTTCGGCCTCCCTCCCGGACGCGTCATCGAGGTCGGGGTCCAAGTAGAGATGTGATCAGGTGACGTGGAGCCCCTCACCACGGGCGTGCCGGTCAGCGCGAGGTGTAGGCGCGGCGGGCCCTCTCGATCGCCGAATACGCCTCGGCGGCGTCCTGCCAACCCTCGACCGCGGTCTTCTTGCCTTCCAGATCCTTGTAGATGGCGAAGAAGTGCTCCAGCTCCCGGAGTAGATGGTGAGGGATGTCGGAAAGCTGCTCGGCGTCACGCCACACCGGGTCGCCCACGGGGACGCCGAGGATCTTCAGATCCTCCCGACCCTGGTCCTGCATGACGAAGAGACCGACGGGCTTGATCGTGATATAGCAGCCGGGGAAGGTGGCCTCGGAGACGAGGGCCAGCGCGTCGAGCGGGTCGTCGTCGTCGGCGTAGGTCTCCGGGATGAAGCCGTAGTCGGCGGGGTAACGGGTAGCGGTGAACAACATACGGTCGAGGAAGATGTGCCCCGACTCCTTGTCCATCTCGTACTTGTTGCGACTCCCCTTGGGGATCTCCACGACCATGTCGACCAGCATCGCCGGGACGCTACCCCGGCTGGGGGCTCGCGGGAACCCCTACGCTTGCAGCCACATGTCCGAGTTCCACTACGAGCCCCTCAGCTATCTCGACGCCTCGTTCCTCGCGCTCGAGACCAAGAACTCGCACATGCACGTCACGGCGGTCGCCATTTTCGACGCCACCCCCATGATCGGCCCCGATGGCGGCATCGACATGAGCCGGATCAAGGACCACATCCGCTCCAAGCTGCAGTACATCCCCCGCTACCGGCAGAGGCTGGACTGGGTGCCCTACGACCGCCGGCCGGTGTGGGTCGACGACGACCATTTCGACTTCGACTATCACGTCCGACACACCTCGCTGCCCCGTCCCGGCGACGATCGCCAGCTGAAGGAGCTCGCCGGGCGCGTCGTATCCGCCAAGCTCGATCGGGCCAAGCCGCTGTGGGAGCTGTGGCTGGTGGAAGGTCTGGCCGAGAACCGCTGGGCGATCATCGCCAAGATCCACCACTGCATGATCGACGGGATGAGCGGCGTCGACCTCACCACGATCCTCCTCAACGTCGTGCCCGACTCCGAGATCGAGGCTGCACCCGAGTGGGCCCCCCGTCCGGCCCCCACCCCGACTCAGCTCGCGGTGGCGGAGGCCGCCCGTTTCACCCGACGGGTGATCGACGGTCTCACCAACATGAGCGAGACGGTCCGGGACGGGAAGGTGGTCAGCGATCGAGCCATCGACAAATCGTCAGCAGCACTGAGCTCCCTTCGCTCAGGGTGGCTGACGCGATCGGCGAAGACCCCCCTCAATCCCGAGCTCGGCCCCAGCCGTCGCTTCAATTGGACCGAGATGGACCTCGCCGAGGTCAAGGCGGTCAAGGACGGCCTCGGCGGCTCGGTCAACGACGTCGTGCTGGCGACGACGGCCGGTGCGGTGCGTCGCTTCCTGATCGAGCACCGTGACTACGACCCCAGCCAGGCCGAGTTCCGGGCGATGAACCCTGTCTCCACCCGGGCCTCGAGCACACAGGGCCAGATGGGCAACCAGGTGGCGATGTGGCTGGTGGACATGCCGATCGGGGAGGCCGACCCGCTGAAGCGATACGAGTCGATCAAGCAGTCGACGGCGAACCTCAAGGAGACCAATCAGGCTCTGGGGGCATCCACCCTCGTCGAGCTGAGCTCCGGGACCCCGATCACGCTCCTCTCGCTGGCGAGCCGCTGGGCAGGGCCCCGAATTCGACCTTTCAACATGACCGTCACCAACATCCCCGGCCCCCAGTTCCCCATGTACCTCCTCGAGTCCCCGATGGTCGCCAACTACCCGATGGTCCCGCTCTGGGCCCAGCACGGCATCGGCGTGGCCCTTTTCTCCTACAACGGTCGGCTGTTGTGGGGCATCCAGGCCGACTACGACACACTGCCCGACAGCGACGACTTCGTCGCCTGCATCCACACCTCGTTCGACGAGTTGAGAACCCTCTCCAACGTGGGCTCATGAACCGACCCACAATTGGCGCTCATCACGCCACGCTGGTCGCCGCCGTGTTCGGCGCGGTCCTCATCTCCTTCTCGGCCATCTACTACGGGCTCTCCGGCGTCAGCCCGGCCACGGGCGCCTTCTACCGACTCGCCTATGCGGTGCCGGCCCTGGTGATCATCTGGCTGGTTCGCCGTCGCGATGACCACCGTCCCATGTCTCGTCGTTGGATCGCCCTCGGCGCCGGGATCGCCCTCGGGGCGGACGCGGTCAGCTGGCACACCTCGATCGAGTACATCGGAGCCGGCCTGGCGACCCTGATCGCCAACACCGCGGTGGTCTTCGTGGCGCTCGGTGCGTGGATCCTGCTCGGTGAGAAGCCGTTGCGGACCACGATGGCAGCCATCCCCGTCATCCTGGTCGGGGTTGCCCTGGTCTCCGGGATCGGGCAGGGCGACGCCTTCGGGGCCGACCCGATTCGGGGCACTCTGCTCGCCCTGGTGGCGGCGTTCTTCTACGCCGCCTTCATGCTCGCCTTCCGTTACTCCAACGACACACATGCCCCGGCGGCGGGCCCGCTGATGGAGGCGACCTTCGGCGGGATGATGATGACCCTCATCCTCAGCACGTTCGTCGGGGGCATCGACTTCGGTTTCGAATGGCCCGCCCACGGCTGGCTGATCCTGCTCGCCCTGTCCTGTCAGGTCCTCGCCTGGCTCCTCATCGGATACGCCCTGCCCCGACTCCCCGCAGTCGAGACGGCGACGATCATCCTCCTGCAACCGGCGCTGACCCTGCTCTGGGGGGCGATCATCTTCGACGAGCGGCCCTCGCCGACGCAGATCGTCGGGGCTGTGATCGTGATGGTCGGCGTCGGCTTCGTGGCGATGGTGCGTGCCCGACGGGGACGGTCGACCCTCCCCGTGGTCTAGCTCACACCCCTTCCTGTGGTTCCGCTAGAAAGGTTCCCATGACAACTGCTGAGAGCTCTCCACCCCGACTCGACCGCGAGGCCCTGGAGGTCGTCGAGGAGGTCCCCGGGACCGAGCACCCGTTGCATCTCGTGTACGTGCCCACCTGGGACGGTCTCTACGCCCCCATCGGGCTCCGTCTCCCTTCCGGCCCGGGACCCTTCCCCGTCGTGGTGATGGCCTCGGGAAACGGCGGCGGCGGGATCACCTGGATCCGCGACGCCGTCTCCAACCGCGGCTACACGATGGACCGCTTGCTCGCGGCGGGCTACGCATGCGTCTGGCTCCGTTACCGCACCGAGGTGGAGCTGGGGTACAACAACGGGGGCCGATTCGTCAGGGACGATCGCCAAGGTGGCGAGATGTTCAACCGCTCGCCGCTGGAGTACGAAGACGAGATCGCCATCATCGAGTACCTGAAGAGCCGCCCCGACATCGACGGTGACCGGGTCGGCCACATCGGGAGCAGCCATGGGGGCGAGATGGCGCTCAAGATCACCTCCGAGTACCACGGGCTGGCCGCGGCCGTCGCCAACGAGCCGGCGGCCCACGAGTTCCTCGCCCTGACTCCTGACGACACCGCCCCGATGAACGAGACCACGGGTCTCCGCAACATCGAGAACATGCAGATGGCCGAGGTCGCGAAGGTGCGGGCACGTATCGACAGCGGCCTCGCCGCGGAACGGATCGCCGGCATCGAGACACCGCTGCTCGTCATCGGCCGCGACACCGACCACCTCCAAGGGATCTTCCGCACCACCTACGAGCTGATCCACGAGGCCGGCAAGGACGTCGAGTGGGTCACCTACGACCACCCCGTGCACGGGTTCGTCTTCCCGTTCCGAGGCGACGACGGCGTCTACGAGGTCGACGAGATGCAGGACGATGCCATCACCCACATCATCGCCTTCCTCGATCGTCATCTCCGATCCTGAGGGCGGGCGAGGGCCTCTCCGCTTGGATGCGATGACGACGCCCCTTGCCCTCTTCGCCAGGGCTCGCACCTGGGGTGACCGGATCGCCATCGCCGACGCACGCGGCGAGTTCTCCTACGACCAGCTCCTGGCCGACTCGATGCGCGGAGCTGCCCGTCTCCTCGATGGAGACGCCGACCTGGGCGAGGCGAGGGTGGCGTTCATGATCGACCCGTCGTACCGATATGTGGTCACCCAATGGGCGATCTGGCGGGCAGGCGGGGTGGCCGTCCCACTGTCGCTCACCAGTCCCGTCCCCGAGCTCGAGTATGCCCTCGACACGACGACCCCTGCCGTTGTCGTCTCCGATGGGAGGTACACGGACGTCCTGGCCCCCTTGGCCGCAGCCCGCGGCATGACCCACCTCGTCGTCGACGATCTCGTTTCGGACGTGGCACAGCTACCGCAGCTCACCCCGGCCCGTCGGGCGATGATCCTCTTCACCAGTGGGACGACGGGGCGACCGAAAGGGGTGGTGAGCACCCATGCGAATATCGAAGCCCAGATCAGAACGCTGGTCACGGCGTGGGAATGGGAGGCAGACGACCGGATCCTCCTGACCCTCCCCCTCCATCACGTTCACGGGATCGTCAACGTGCTCGGCTGCGCCGCTTGGAGCGGGGCCCGCTGCGACGTCCTGCCCACATTCGACGCCGCGGCGGTCATCGACCGTCTCGGTTCGGGCGCCCTGACCCTCTTCATGGCCGTCCCGACCATCTATCACCGTCTGATCGCCCACGTCGAGCAGTTGCCGGCGACCGACCAGGAGCGGTTCAAGGAGGCGGTGGGCCGACTCCGCCTGATGGTCTCCGGCTCGGCGGCGCTGCCCGTATCGGTCCTGGAGCGGTGGCGGGACCTCTCCGGCCACACGCTGCTCGAGCGTTACGGGATGACCGAGATCGGAATGGCCCTGTCCAATCCATATCGCGGGGAGCGCGTCCCGGGATCGGTGGGAGCACCACTTCCCGGCGTCGAGGTCCGCGTGGCCGACGAGACCGACGGACCGGTGACCGTCGGTGAACCGGGTGAGATCCAGGTCCGCGGCCCGACCGTCTTCTCCGAGTATTGGGAGCGACCCGAGGAGACCCAGGACGCATTCACGGACGACGGATGGTTCCGCACCGGGGACACGGCCGTCCTCGACGGGGACGGGTACCGGATCCTGGGGAGGTCGTCGATCGACATCCTGAAGACGGGTGGGGAGAAGGTCTCGGCACTGGAGGTCGAAGCAGTTCTCCTCGAACACGACGCAGTCGACGAGGTGGCGGTCGTCGGCGTCGAAGACCCGGATTGGGGCCAGCGGGTGGTGGCCGTGATCGTGGTGCGCAGACACGTCGAACCGGATGAGCTCAGGGACTGGGCCCGGGCGAGTCTCGCCCCGCACAAGGTGCCCAAGGAGATCCATTTCACCGATGCCCTCCCCCGCAACGCACTGGGGAAGACGATGAAGCCAAAGCTCGTCGAGATGATTGCCGACGCCCGTCCGGCGTGAGACAGTGGGGGCATGACCAGCTTCTCCGTCGACCCGGCCACTCTGACCCTCGAGCTCACCGGGCTCGTACCCGAAGGTGGCGCCCACGTCCGTCAGGTCCTCTTCGACGAGCTCGAGACCCGTCTCCCCCGGGACCCCGAGGCGAAGGTCAACATCCAGCTCTCCGAGCTCAATCCCGGGATGACAGCCTCGTGGCACATCCACAACGGGGTGGTCTACTTCGCACTGCTACGTGGCTTGATCTCTCTCCAATACGACGGGCGGATCGAGCACTTTTCGGCCGGTGAGGTGTACACCGAGCCGATCGGGGTCGTGCACCGCGCCTTCAACCCCCATCCCGAGATCCCCGCCTCGCTGATCGGGTTCTGGGTCACCCCCGCCGACCGACCCCACTTCACGGAGACCAGCGAACCGATTTGGACCCCGGTCACCGAGCCGCATCCCTCGCTGTCCAACATAGAGCAGGGCACTTGACCCGTCCTCGGTGAGAGCACATGAACGTCGGCGAGCGCTCAGGGGACCACGGCGAGCAACGCCCAGGTCCCCGGAACGCCCTTGAGCTCGTGGCGACCCCGATCGAGGAAGGAGAGGTCGGAGCCGATGACCAGGTCCCGCACCGTCTGAGAGACCAGGACCTCGTCTGCATCCGCCAGGGCCGCGACCCGGGCCCCGATGTGCACCGCCATCCCGGTGACCTCGCCGTCCTCGAACACGACTTCCCCACTGTGCAGCCCGGCCCTGATGCCGAGCCCGGCTTCCTTGCTCGCCGCCACCAGGGCCAGGGCGCACTGGATCGCGGGCGTGGGCGTGTCGAACACCATGAGGAACCCATCGCCTGCCGTGCCGATCTCGCGTCCCCCGTATCGGCTCACAATGTGACGGACCTCATTGCGATGGGTCTCGAGGAGCCCGTGCCAGCGGCGGTCGCCGACGCTCGCCGCACGTTCGGTCGAGGCGACGACATCGGTGAAGAGAACGGTCGCCACCCGGCGGTCGACCGTGGAGCCGATCCGGGTCCCCAGGAGAAACTCCTCGACCTCGTCCATGAGGGCGTCGACATCACCTAGATAGCCCGGGACCTCATCACCAGGCACCTCGACGAACCGACCATCCGGGAGCCGGTCCGCCATCCACTGCATCGCCTCACGCGGAATCAGAGCGGCGTCACGACGATGCAGGATCAGGGCGGGCGCCTTCACGTCGCCGAGATAGGGGCGAATGTCGGTGGTGAGGGTCCGTCGCAGGAGGTCGGCGGCCGTGCTCGGCGTCGCCGACATCCGCTCCAGTTTGCGAAACCAGCTGAGAACCCTCTCGTCGCCGGCTAGGGAGGGGGCGAGGACGGGGAGCATCACCGCCTGGCCCCACACCCCGAGATCCAATGACGCGGCCAGCGCCTCCAGGCCCTCCGGGTCGGGTCCCCAAGGATGCTCCTCATCACGGACCCCCGTGGCGAGGACCTCGCCGAGGATGAGCCCACGGACCCGCTCGGGGTGGCGTCGCCGCCACCATCACCGCGATCGAGGCGGCGTCGGTCCATCCCACCAACACCGCCTGCTCCATACCAGCGGCGTCCATCACCGCGAGCACGTCAGGGACCATCTCGTCGCTGGTGCCACCGATGGCCGACCGATCGGACAGCCCGGTGCCCCGCTTGTCGAATAGGACTACCCGCCCCATCGCCGAGAGACGCTGTAAGAAGTGCCTCACCTCGGTCAGCTCCCAGAGGACCTCGAGATGGGACACCCAGCCGATCATGATCACGATGTCCGGAGGCCCTTCCCCGATCACCTGATAGGCGAGATCGGCCGTGCCGGAGCGCACGAATCTGACTTCGGGGACGAAGGATGCCAAGACCGGGTGAGACTAACGGCGGCCAGCCGCAGACCCTCGCGGGCGAGGCGGCAATGTCATCAGAGCGCGGCGAGCGCCTCCGCCAGCGGAGCGACCATGGAGACGTCGTTGGGGCTGCCCAGCGTGAAGATCACCACGTCGATGCCCGCATCGAATCGTCGGGCGGCCTCGTCGGCGACCCGGGAGACATCGTCGCCCTGGGAATACCGGACGTGAGCGGAGCAGTCGATCTCCGACGAGTCCCGGCCGACATCCTGGCAATGACCCTCCAGAACCTCCCGCAACCCGGTCCACTCGTGCGGGCTCGACGATGAGGGCATCCCACATCTGTGCCCAGCGGGCGACAGCACGCAAGGTCCGGTTGCGCCCGGTCCCCCCGATCACGATCGGAGGATGGGGTTGCTGGGTCGCCTTGGGCTCGCTCAACGCCCCTTTGAGCCGGAAGAAGTCGCCGGAGAACGTGGTCTCCTCCTGGGTGAGGAGGCTGACGATCACCTCGAGGCCCTCGTCGAAACGGTCGAAACGCTCCTTCATCGACCCCAGGTCGATGCCGTGGGCCTCCGACTCCTCTTCGAACCAGCCGGCCCCCAACCCGAGATAGGACCGGCCCCCGGAGACATGGTCCAGGGTCACCGCCATCTTCGCCGTGATGGAGGGGTGACGGAAGTGCATCCCGTTGACCATCGAGCCAATCCTGACGCGGCTGGTCTCGCGGGCTAGGGCGGAGAGGGTCACCCACCCATCGAGTGAGGTCCCGTGCGGGTCGCTGCGCAGCGGGTAGAGGTGATCCCAGTTCCACATCGACTCGAAGATGTCGATGGAGTCTGCCTCTCGCCATATCTCCAGCATGTTCTGCCATGTGGTCTGGTGATTGGGTGTCTTGATCCCATACCGGGCCATCGATTCCTCCTGGTAGGTCGGTCTACTTGGCAACGTCCGCGAACACCTTGCCCCGATCGATGCCGAGGTCGTCGAGCATGATCCAGGCGGCGTTGCGTCCCGGCCCCGCCGACACCGACGGGCCCGGATATGTCGTCGCCCCGGTCTGGTACAGCCCTTCGATGGGCATCCGGTGCTGGGCCCAACCGTATACGGGACGGAACGCGCCCATCTGCGCCATGTCCTGGTCGCCGGCATGACACGACCCGTGCCAGTTGTGCGGATTGATCCGCTCCAGATCGAGCGGGCTCTTCACCGCAGAGTCGAGGATGGTCTCGTCGGTGAGGTTGGTGGCGTATCTGCGGAGATGCTCCATGTGGGCCGCGGCCACCTCCTCCTTGATCTCGTCCCACCTCTCCGGGCCCTCGGGGAGCTCGTAGGGATGGAACCCGATCACCTTCAGGGTGTGGTGCCCCTCCGGGGCCCGGCCGGGGTCGGCTACGGTCGGGCACAGCACCAGCAGAGGCGGATCGTCGAGAGCGACCGTGCCGGTCAGGAAGTCGTGCTCGATGCGCAGCATGCGCTCGACGCTGTGGGTGACACCGGCGGCGAGCGGGCGGATCTTGCCGTCTGGTGTGTCGAACTCCGGAGCCACCGACGACGCGTAGTGGGCCGGGCTAAGCGATATGCCCGGCCGCCACTCCTCGACCCCGGTGGTGAACTCAGGCCCCCACTCCTCCCCCGGCGCCATGTCGAGGAGGTGCTTGATGTGGATGGTCGACAACACCGCCCGGGCGGCGCGGTGCTCCTCACCGGTGGCGTCGACCACTCCGACACAACGACCGTTCTCCAGGATCAGGCTGACGACGGGTCGGCCCGCCAGGATGACGCCGTCGTTGGCCTCGATGACCCGGCTCAGGGCCATGGGCAGCTCGCCGGAACCGCCCTTGGGGATGATCCACGAGTCGTGCTGACGCCCGAAGGCGAGCGAATAGGCGAGGGTGCCGGTACCCACCCGCTGCGGGGGCTGCACCGTCATGAAGGCCATCCAGAGCATGAACGCCCTGGTGTTGGGGTGCTCGAACTCGCGGCGGATGATGTCCCAGGCACTGGAGGCGTTGCGTTTCCGCCATTTGGCGCCTTCCGGGTGCTCGGCCAATCTCTGGTCGAGACTCTGCCCGATCCCGAACGGGGTGTATCGCGCTGGCGGAGAACACGCCCTTGATCCGGTCGTACTCGTCCATCATCGACCGATAAGCGGCGGCGTCGGACCGGGAGAAGCGCTCGAACTCGGCGACGGTCCGGTCGATGTCGTGCCACATCGTCAGCGAGGTCCCGTCGGGGAAGGGAAGATGAGCCACGGGGTCGGGCTGGATGTACTCGAGCCCGTATCACCCAGGTTCAATTCGTCGAGACGGAGGGTGGGGCTGGCCTGGATGAGGTTGTGGGCGGTGGAGCAGCTGTCGTGGTGATACCCGGGGAGGGTCAACTCCTCGGTGGCGGTGTTCCCCCCGATCAGCGGGCGAGCCTCCAAGACCAGGCAACGCAAGCCGGCCTTGGCCAGGTAGGCCGCCGCCACCAGGCTGTTGTGACCTGCCCCGGCCACCACCACGTCGAACTGTTCACCCGGCATCTTCGGTGCTCCTTCGGTTCAGCCGTATGGCTGTGCAAACGATTGCTGTCAGGATAACCACTAGGATTCGGCGCCGGTCATGGGTTCTGCGATGCACATCGACTGGGACATCCCCATCGTCATGGACGACGGTCTCCAGCTGCGCGCCGACGTGTTCCGCCCCGACTCGGACGGCAGCTATCCGGTCATCCTCTCCTACGGCCCCTACGCCAAGGGGCTGTCGTTCCAGGAGGGATATCCCGACCAATGGCGGATCATGACCGAGCCAGCACCCCGACGTGGCTGCCGGGTCGAGCAACCGGTATCAGAACTGGGAGGTGGTCGACCCCGAGAAGTGGGTTCCCGACGGCTACGTGGTGGTTCGGGTCGACTCCCGGGGCACCGGCCGATCACCCGGGTATGTCGACGTCTTCTCGCCCCGGGAGACCGACGATCTCGTCGCCTGCATCGAGTGGGCCGGCGACCCAGTCGTGGAGCACGGGACTGGTCGGCCTCAACGGGATCTCGTACTACGCGATCAATCAATGGCACGCCGCCTCGCGACAACCCGAGCACCTGGCCGCGATGTGCGTATGGGAGGGCGCCGCCGACTGCTACCGGGACATGACCCACCATGGCGGGATCCTCTCCACCTTCTGGGCCAACTGGTACGACATGCAGGTGAAGACCGTCCAGCACGGGCTCGGCGATCGGGGGGCGGTTTCGCAGGTGACCGGGGTGCCCGTCACCGGCGACGTCACCCTGAGGACGACGAACTCGAGGCGAACCGGGCCGACCTCGGCAGCCGACATCCGCAGCCATCCACTCGACGACGAGTTCCACCGCGACCGGTCGCCCGGTCTGGTCGATGATCGACGTCCCCCTCCTCTCCGCGGGCAACTGGGGTGGTCAGGGTCTCCATCTCCGGGGCAACGTCGAGGGCTTCGTCCGCTCCGCCAGCTCGCGCAAGTGGCTGGAGATCCACGGTCTCGAGCACTGGACCCACTTCTACACCGACTACGGGGTCGACCCTCCAGAAGCGAGTTCTTCGCCCACTACCTGAAAGGGGAGGACAACGGCTGGGACCGGGGCCACCGGTCGGCTCCAGATCCGGCATCTCGACCATTTCGAGGAGCGAGCTCGTCGCCATGGCCACTGCCCGAGACCCAGTGGACCGACCTGTTCCTCGATGCCGGCGAACTCGCTGTCCGACCAAGGCCCGGCCCACGTCACGAGGCCGAGGTCACCTACGACGCCGACCGGGACGGGGATCACGTTCCTCCTCGACCCGTTCGAGACGGAGACCGAGGTCACCGGGCCGTTGGCCGCTGAAGCTGTTCATCTCCTCGGCCACCGAGGACGCCGACATCTTCGCCGTCGTCCGTGTCTTCGATCCCGACGGTGACGAGGTCACCTTCCAGGGGGCGATCGACCCGCACACCCCCATCGCCCAGGGTTGGCTCCGTGCCTCGCATCGCCATCTCGACCCGGAGTTGTCGCTCCCCGTATCGGCCATATCACACCCACGACAGCGATCGAGCCCCTGACCCCCGGCGAGGTCTACGAGCTGGACGTCGAGATCTGGCCGACGTCGATCGTCATCCCGGCCGGCTATCGCCTCGGTCTCAGCATCAGGGGCAACGACTACGAGTACGAGGGCGACCTCGGCGAGGCGTCGCTGACCACCTTCAAGAACCGGCTCACCGGGTGCGGGCCGTTCCTCCACGACGACCCTTTGGACCGGCCGGCGGACATCTTCGGCGGCGAGGTGAAAGTGCACACCGGGGCGGGTCGTCTCTCCCGGCTCCTGGTACCGGTCATCCCGGCGAACGAAACGGCGTAGGGACGGAACTCCGTCCTCACGGGTCAGGAAGAGCTCAGTCCCAGTCGAGGAACGCGGGGA
Source organism: uncultured bacterium (assembly GCA_963751005.1). Taxonomy (GTDB): domain Bacteria; phylum Actinomycetota; class Acidimicrobiia; order Spongiisociales; family ZC4RG35; genus JANQRA01. Next base: position 824,448 of record CAVVSY010000004.1, on the reverse strand, counting down.
GCTTGCCCGCTTTGCGCAGGCTGCCGACGATGCCTTGGGGGAAGAACAGCAGGGCGATGACGAGGATGCTGCCGGTGAAGACGATGTTGAGGGCGCTCTCCCCGAGCTGACGCACCGCGAATTCGTTCACCCCGATGATCAGTATGGCGCCCAACACCGGGCCGGCCACCGTCCCCCTACCCCCGATGATCGACATCAGCACCATCCTCGCCGCCACCGCGATGGCGAAGAAGGTGAGGGGTCGGAGATGGGTCAAGGAGTACCCGTAGATGGCCCCCGACGTCCCGATGAAGAATGCGCTCAGAGCGAACGCCCAGACCTTGTACCAGCGCGTGTTTATTCCGGCGACCTCGGCCTTGGTCTCGTCCTGGCTGATCGCCCGAAGCCCCAGACCGAACTTGGAATGGGCGACCCGGTAGGCGAGATACACCGCCCCGATCGCCGAGATGCGCCATGGCGTAATAGAACGGGACCTTCAGCCAGCGGACGGGGATCTCGATCAGCGGCAGGTCGAGACCGTTCGAGGCCCCGATGAACTCCCAGTTGTCGAACCAGAGCAGGAACAGGAACAGCATGGCGATGGTGGCCACGATGAACGCCGGGCCCCTGGTACGGAGGGTGATCAGCCCAGCGAGGAACCCGACAGCCGTGGCGGCGAGCCCCGCCGCCGGCAGGGACAGGAACGGCGAAATCCCCCAGTGGGCGAGCATCAGCCCGGCGCTGTACCCGCCGATGGCGAAGAACACCCCATGGCCGAGCGAGATGTACCCGGCGAAGCCACCGATGATGTTCCAGCTCGACGACATCGCGATCCACATCAGCATCAGCATCCCGATCTGCATCACGTAGGCGTAGGACTCGAAGATCGGGACGGCGATGACAGGGAAGAGCAGGATCACCGCCAACGCCACGATGAGGGTCACCCGACGCGACCGGGTGCCCGCCCCTGGCTCGGGTGCTCCGGCCACGATCTCCTCGCTGTGCTCGCTGTGCTCGACGACTGCCATCGACTTACAACCTCACCTTGGCGCCGAACAGACCCTGCGGCCGGACCAGGAGGATGAGGAACAGGGTGAGATAGAACGTGATCGGGGTCCACGTCGGGCCGATGATGTCGGTGACGAACGCCCCGGCCACCGCGAGGAGCACGGCGCCGATCACCGCCCCCTTGATGCTGCCCATGCCACCGAGCACGATCAGAGCGAGCAGCAGAGCGATCCACTGCCAATGTCTCGCCGGGAAGAACGGGAACAGGAAGCTGAGCAGCGAGCCGGCGGCGCCGGCCAGCGACATCCCGATCCCGAAGGCGATCGCCGAGACCCGGCGCACGTTGACCCCGACGATCTGGGCCGCCGCCCGGTTCTGCATCGTCGCCCGGATCGCCGTCCCGGTCTTGGTGAACTGGAGCACCCCCCAGAGCACGATGAGCAGGGCGAAGCTGATCACCGAGGCGTAGAGCTGGCTGGTAGGCATGAAGATGTCGCCGATCATCACCGAGGTCGCCGCGTACTCGGGGCGAACCGAGCGGAAGATGCCGGTGAAGAAGAAGGTGAGCAGCCCCTCGATGATCAGGGCGAGGCCGAACGTGAGCAGCACGGTCATCTCCACGTAACGAGGGCTTCCCTCGAGACGGGGGAAGAGCAAGAGATAGACGCCCACTCCGAGACCGAACATGACCGGGATGGTGACCACGAGAGAGACGATCGGGTCGATCGCCATGCTCTCGAAGAGGACGTAAGTGATGTAGGAGGCCACCAGGATGAAGGCGGCGTGGGCCAGGTTCACCACCCGCATCACCCCGAAGAGCAGGGTGAGCCCGGAGGCCATCATGGCGTAGACCCCTCCCAGGAGGATCCCGAGCACGAGGATCTGCACCCACTGCATCAGGTCTCCTCCACCCGCGGTGCCATCGCCTTGCCCAGGTACAGCTCCCGGATCCTCGGGTCGGCGAGGATCCCGTCGGCCGGTCCCTCGAACTCCTTGGAGCCGAGGTCGAGGACGATGCCCCAATCGACGCTCTCCAATCCCTTCACCGCGTTCTGCTCGACGAGGACGACGGTGATCCCCAGATCACCGAAGCCCCGGATCTTCTCGAAGATCTGATCGGCGATCATCGGGGCGAGACCCAGGCTCGGCTCGTCGATCATCACCACCCTCGGCTCGATCATCAGGGCCCGCCCCAGGGTCACCATCTGCTGCTCGCCACCGGAGAGGTTCCCGGCGTTCTGGCTCTTCCGCTCCGCCAAGGCCGGGAAGGTCTCGTAGACCATCTCCATGCGCTCCCGGAGCAGGGATCTGTCGTCGATGAGATAGCCGCCCATGGCCAGGTTCTCCTTGACCGTCATCATCGGGAAGAGACTGGCGTCCTGAGGGACGAAGCACACCCCGGCGGCGAGCATCTGGTCGGGGCGGGAGCCGTTCATGACCTTGCCATCGAGCCGGACTTCGCCGGCACGTGGCTTGAGGAAGCCGGCGATCGCCCGGAGCAAGGTCGACTTGCCGGCCCCGTTGGGCCCGACGATGCAGTAGGACGTCCCCTCCTCGATGTCGACAGAGACCCCGGTGAGGATGTCGGGCCCGGCGCCATAGCCGGCGACCACCGCCTCGATCTCGAGGAGGGCCACCGCTCAGGCCCTCCCCAGATAGGCGTCGAGGACGGTGTCGTCGGCCCGGATCATGTCCGGCGTCCCCTTGGCGAGGACCTCGCCGTGAGCCATGACGACGATCGAGCTGCATAGCGACATCACCACGTCCATGTTGTGCTCGACGATCAGGAAGGTGATGCCGGACGCGTTCAACGCCGCGGATGTGGTCCATGATCCGCTCGAGCAGTGCGGGGTTCACCCCGCCCGCCGGCTCGTCGAGCATGATCAGCTTGGGCTCGGGCATTAGGACCGAGGCAAACTCCAACAGCTTCTTCTGCCCGTAGGACAACGACTCGGCCGAGGTGAATGCGAGACGATCGATGCCGACGAAGCGGAGCAGGTCCATCGCTCGGTCCTCTTCACGTTGCAGGATCCGGGAGCCGAGAAGACTTCGCCAGCCGCTGGTCGGCGATCCCACGACCATGTTCTCCAAAACCGTCAGGTCACCCAGCGCCCGGGTGATCTGAAAGGTCCGGCTGACGCCGGTCCTGGTGACCCGGTGAGGCATCCAGTTGGTGATATCGGTCCCATCGAAGACCACCGTGCCGGCATCCGGCTCGACGATGCCACTGATGATGTCGAAAGCCGTCGTCTTGCCGGCGCCATTGGGCCCGATCAGACCGGTGATCGAGCCCTCCTCCACCGAGAAGCTGCAGCGGTCGACGGCCTGAATGCCGCCATACGCCTTGCTGATCTCACGGACTTCCAGAAGATCGGCTACGAGCCACTCCTCACTATTCGCATGATGGAGGGGCCAGGCTTGCGCCGGCCCCTCCATCGTCACGGGTCTGGTTACCACTCGGTCTTGGGGAACACCAGGTCGACGGTGTCGAGCCCCTCACCTACCGGATAGACGAACTCCAGCACGCCGTCCTGCCACTGGTTGAGGATGTAGTCCCGCCCTATGGGAAGACCGCGCTCGTCCCAGTGGAAGTCGCCGAGGACAGTCCGCACCGGGTCATCCTCCGTGCGGTCACGGAGCCATTGCGCCAGCTCCGCATTGTCGGTGGTGCCGGTCGCGAGGATCGCCTGCTCCATTCCCTGGCACACGGCGAAGGGGATCGCCTCGTCCTCGTCGGGGGCACGGTCGTAGGCGGCTTCGAAGTCCTCCTGGAACTGGGCGTTGGTGTACTCCTCGCCTGCGAGCAGACCGGTGTACTCAGCCGACGGGTGCCACACGGTGTGCATGGTGATGCCGTTGGCGGCGTCGCCCAGCTCGTCGAGGAACTCGGTCTGAGCACCCTGGGACATCCAGACGAACGACGGCTGATGGCCCACCTGCTGCAGAGCCTGGATCAGGGAGATCGCCTCGTCGACCGAGGCGGTCGCCGCCCACACCGACTCGGCGCCGCTGGCGGCGATGGAGTTGGCGAAGGTCACCCAGTCGGTGAAGCCGACCGGCCATTGCTCGTCGAACACGATCTCGATGCCGGCATCGGCGAGATAGCCGGGTGCCAGGTCGGCGAGGACTTCCCCGGTTGCGGGGTCGTTAACCGTCCCACCGGCGAGCCCGTTGCGACCGGCGGCAGCGAAGGGGTCATCGGCGTACACGACGGCAGCCGTCTCCGGGAAGTCCTCCTCGGAGATCAATCCCTGGTCCCGGTAGTAGAGGAGGGCGTTGGTCGGTGCCGACCCCACTCCTTCGGCGGGCTGCGCCTGGAAGTAGAACATGTTCTCGAACCCGCGCTCCCAGATGCGCTGGGCGCCACCCGAAGGCACCGGGTACACCATCCCGTTCTGCTCGGCGATCGCCGAGGTCGGGCCGGTGAGGAGGCTGGAGAACGTGCCGAAGAGGATGTCCGCCTCGGCGACCATGCGCTCGTACTGGGTGACGGCGATCTCCTGATCGGACTGGTTGTCCTCGAAGTCGAGTTCGAATGGGCGGCCGAGAATCCCGCCCCGATCATTGATCAGGTCGACACAGAGTTGATACCCGTCGAGATGCTTGGCGGCGGGGATCGAGAACTCGCCCGTCAGCGGGAGTGACGTGGCGGCCACGATCGGCTCGCCACCTCCTGCGGCTGTGGTGTCGCTTCCCTCACCGCGGTGGTGTCGGAGCCGGCGGCAGTGGTGTCGCTTCCCTCACCGGCGGTGGTGGTCGCACCATCGCCACCGTCGCCGCCGCAGGCCGCCACCAGCAATGCCAGCACGGTCAGAATCGCGGCCAGATGTCTCCACGATCTCATCTTCCTGTTCCTCCTCACTTGCGTTCCCACCCGGGGCAGGAAGCAAACGATTGTAGGTTGTGGTCGGGATGCGTCCGGTCTTTGCACCGACCAGTACCGCCTCCTCGGGGCGAGCCTATCGCCTCTGATTTCGAACGCGCCGGCGAAAAGGGGTGACAAAACCGTGGTAACCCTGGGTCCGGCACAGCCAGTCACCCTCGCGATTCCATTCCGGGTTGACGGGGCAGTCGCGTAACGGTTGAATACAAACGATTGCACAGTCGGAAGACGGCTACCGCCGACCGGCTGGTCACGGAACGACCACACAGGGTCGGACGCCACACAGGGTCGGAGGATCGACACGATGACAAGTGGAGCACAGGTCGGTTGGATCGGGGCGGGGCGCATGGGGTCCGCTCTGGTGAGACGACTCCTCGACGCCGGCACCGAGGTGTGGGTCTACAACCGGACCCGGTCCAAGGCCGAGATGCTCGCCGAACATGGCGCCAAGGTCGTCGACTCGCCCGCCGAGCTGGCCGGTCTCGACATCGTGTTCATCATGGTCGCCGGTCCTCAGGACGTCCTCGAGGTGACCACTGGCCCCAACGGGGTCCTCAGCCGTGACGACACACGACCATCTGTGCTGGTCGACTCGACCACGATCGATCCGACGACGTCCAAGCAACTCCGGACCGAAGCCGAGAGCCGCGGCGTGCAGATCTTGGCGGCGCCGGTGAGCGGCAACCCGAAAGTGGTCAAGGCCGGTCGACTCACGGTGGTCGCCTCCGGGCCTGAGGACGCATACGAGAAGGTCCGGCCACATCTCGACAACTTCGGCCGCAAGGTCACCTACGTCGGAAAGGGCGACGAGGCCCGACTCGTGAAGATCTGTCACAACCTGATGTTGGGGATCGTCTCGCAGTCGATGGCGGAGATCACGGTGCTGGCCGAGGCCTCCGGGGTCTCGCGGGCCGACTTTCTCGACTTCCTCAACGACTCGGTGATGGGATCGATGTTCACCCAGTACAAGACCCCGGCTTTCGTCAACCTCGACTACACGCCCACGTTCACCTGGCACCTTCTGCGCAAAGACTTCGAACTGGGGCTCGAGTCGGCCAACGATCTCGACATACCGGTGCCGACCGCGGCCCTCGTGCACTCGATCATCGTCGAAGGCATCGGTCTCGGATACGGCGACCAGGACTTTGCCGCGATGCTCACCAAGCAAGCCCGTGCCTCGGGGCGGGAGATGGAGCCTGAGGACACGCCGGTATCGGACGGATTGTCCTGATCGGCGGGGCGGTATGGTCGCCGACCGTAACGTCCTGTCATGAGTCTCTGATCGAAGGTCCTGCCCCACACCGATGACGCCGGAAAGTTCTCAGGCCTTCCGTCGCGGCATGGGCGCCGGTCTGTTCATCATCACCTCCATCGCCTTCCTTCGAGCTCCGCTCCTTCCTGCGGTCGGACGCGATCTCGGGCTCTCCGCCCTGGGGCTCGGTGGCCTGGGGTCGGCCTTCGCTCTCGGTCGGCTCACCGCGGATCTTCCCGCGGGTGCCATCACCGACCGGTCCCGTCCCGGCTCGATGATGGCGGTGGCGGCGGCGCTGGTCGCCGGTGGCAGTCTGCTGTTCGGGCTCGCCCCGGTGGCGGTGGTCGCCTTCATCGCGTCGTTCGCACTCGGGGTGGGCTCGACCTGGACGCTCACCGGGTCCATGGCCTTCTTCGCCAGAGCCCCGCGGCTGCAGCGGGGGGCGTCACTCGCCTTCTTCGCGGCGGCGCTCCTCGTCGGCCAGGCCATCGGGCCCGCTCTCGGTGGGGTGCTCGGGACCATCTGGGACTGGAGGGTGGCGATGGTGGTGAGCGCCGTGATCGTCGCCGGCGTGATCCCGTTCTTCATGCGCCATCCGGGCACCGCCCCGGTGCGGGCGCCGGCGAGCACCGAGGAGAGCCCTGCCTCTCCCATCCCGCGACGGATCCTCGCCGTGATCTACATGCTCCCCATCGTTCAGTTCTCGATCGGGGCAGCCATCATCCAGACCCTGGTGCCCATCGTCGGTGACGACGAGCTCGGGATGGGGGCGGCCACGGTCGGCATCGCAATCGGGATCGGGGGGCTCGCCCGTCTCGTCGGGGCGATCACGTCAGGTCGAGTCTCCGACTCGATCGGGAGGCGATGGGCGTTGATCCCAGGTCTGGTCCTGCAGACCGTCGGGCTCGCCCTGTTCGCGGTGCTCGGGGGGCCCGTGGCATGGTGGGCCACCATCATCGCGGTCACGCTCGGCTCGGTTGCGGTCAACGTGGGCACCACGGTCCTCGCCGACTTGAGCGAGGGCAAAGCGTTGGGTCGGCAGTTGGGCGCCTTCCGATTCGCCGGCGATCTCGGGCTGATGGTCACCCCGCTCCTCGCCGGCGCCCTCTATGAGGCGAGCGGGCGGACGGCGGCCACGATTCCCTTGCTCGTAGTCACCGCCGCCACGACCATCGCCGCGGTGGTCGTCCTCCCGGAGACACTGCGCCGCTGACCCGAAGGTTGCTGGTGACGGCCGACTGACGGACCGCCTCCGCAGATCAGGTCCGCGTCTTCGGTGGCGCGGTCGATTGGCGGACGGAGAGCGTGGGAGTGAGACGGATGGAAACGGCGCGACCCGGTGTCGAGCCCGCGGTCATCATCGGGAGAAGGGTGTTCGCCGCCTCGATGCCCATCTGCCGGTAGGGAACCCGCACCGAGGTCATCGGTGGCTGCATGAGGTCGAGCAACGGGATGTCGTTGTAGCCCACGATGGAGACATCGCCACCCACCTCCAACCCCGACTCCATGACGGCCCGGTAACAGCCGAGGGCGATGAGGTCGTTGGCGGCGACTATCGCCGTCAGGTCCGGGCGACGGTCCAGCAACCTCCGCGCCGCCTTGTAGCCAGGATCGACCTGATACCAGGTCGCCTCCTCCACAGCGGAGGACTCGAGACCGAGGTCGAGACTGTGCATCCTGCTGATGAACGCCTGGTGACGGGCGAGACCCGTGGAGAGATGCTGCGGGCCGGCGACATGCCCGATCCGCCGATGGCCGAGACCGACCAGGTGGTCGACGGCGAGACCGATGCCAGTGACGTCGTCGCCGAGGATCGCCGGGACACCGACTCCCTCCGTCGACCGGTTGACGAGAACCATGGGAATGCCACCGTCGACCAGATCGTGGATGATCTCGTCACTTCGGGAGGCAGAGGCCAGGATCATCCCGTCGACACGTCTCTCGACCAGCGCCATCACCACGTCACTAGTCCGCCCCTCGTTGATGTCGGCGTTGGTGATGAGCAGCGAATAGCCCTCACTGCCCAGCACCTGCTCCGCACCGGCGACGATGGGGCCGAACAACGGGTTCTCGATGTCGGGGATGACCATCCCCACCGACATCGTCCGGTTGGTCCGCAGACCCTGCGCCAACGGGTGCGGGCGGTACCCGAGCCTGTCCGCGGTGGCCAGGACCCGCTCCACGGTGTCCCGGTTGACGATCGAGCGGGTCTCCGGGTTGAGGGCGCGCGATGCGGTCGAGGTGTGCACCCCAGCTTCTCTGGCGACGTCCCGCAACGTCACTTGCTTGCTCATCGATCACCCCGCGGCGGAATTCGAGCCAGCTTACCCGGGGGGAGTCGACGCCAAGGGCCTCTGCCGAGATCGGCGACGTCGACGTTTCGTCTGCTACAAACGATTGCGTGCAGGTCACCACACCTCGGTGGGACGGCCCCGTCGCCCACCACGTCATGGTGACAGAGTGACCGGGGTGATCCTCGGCGTGGCCACCGGGGCGCTCTTCGCCGGCGGTGCCGTCCTCGCCCGAATCGGGCAACGCCAACGTCCTCACGACGACGGTCTCCTCATGACGGTCCTCGTCAACGTCCTCTTCCTGAGTGCGATCGCGCTGACCAGGACGCCACCGGCGTGGAGCACCTCGGGAGCCATCGGGCTCGCCATCGGCGGGATCCTGGGGTCCCTCCTCGGGCGCTCCAGCAACCTGCGGGCGGTCCGTCTGGTCGGGGCCACCCGAACCAGTGCGTTCATGACCGCCACCCCTCTGGTGTCGGCTCTAGCCGGTCTCATCCTGCTCGGCGAGGACATCGACCTCGTGGACGCCATCGGCGGGCTGTTCGTCATCGCCGGCCTCGTCACCCTCGTCCGCGCCCGGGCGACACCTACCTCGCTGCTCGAGGGTGTCGCCGCGCCGGCCGACGCCAAGACGGTTCGACTCGGGTTCATCTTCGCCGCAGCCGCCCCGGTCTTCTTCGGCCTGAGCTTCGTCATCAAGAAGTGGGGTCTGCTCCGCTTCGATGACACAGTGGTCGCCGCGCTGATCGGTGCCTCGACGGCCTTGATCGTGATCGTCCTGCTCGACATCTTCGCCGGACGAGTCGGGCGACGGGTGCGTGAGAACTTCCAGGCGATCCCGTGGTGGTTCGTGGCTGCCGGGGTGGCGATGAGTGGTGCACTGCTCACCCAGTTCGCCGCCTTCTCCTACCTCGACGCCTGGCTGGTCGGAGTCCTGCAGGGCACGCAGGGCATCTGGGCGCTGTTCCTCGGCTGGCTGTTCATCAGGGAGGAGGAGCGGATCGACGGCTGGGTGGTCGCCTCGGTGATCCTCGTCGCCGTCGGAGTGACGGTGATCGGTCTGCAACAGTGAGCCCGACCTAGACTCGCAGCAGAGCCCACAAGGAGACACCGATGGCAGCCAACCAGCGGATCAGCTACGTGCCCCTCGACGACATGACCCCGGAGATGCGGGCGGAGATGGAGCGTTGTGCCCGGGAGGGCACCCCCCGACCGGAGAGCTCGGCGATACGCGCCCACGTCCCCAATGCCTTCTGGTTCTTCGCCAACAGCTGGAAGGACCTGTTCCGGGAGGGCATCGTCGACCACGACATCAAAGAGCTGTGCCGGGTCTACATCTCCCGTTCGGTGAAATGCGAGTACTGCGGCAACCAGCGCTCCGAGCAGGGCAGGGAGATGGGTCTCACCGAGGGCAGATACGACGAGCTGCTCAACTTCGAGAGCTCGGCCCAGTACGACGAGAGACAGAAGGCGGCCCTCGCCTACGCCGAGGCGATCGCCTGGCATCTCGACACCGACGACCGCGTTCTGGGAGCGGCTGTACCAGCACTACAGCGAGCCGGAGCTCGTGGAGCTGGGCTGCTTCATCGGTCTCACCATGGGCCAGCAGAGCTGGCTGCGTCTGCTCAACATCGAGCATCACGAGGTCATGGCGGGCATCGTCCGCCTCGATGGCGCCCGGTTTCGAGGACGCCGATCGGCTGGCGGACTCGAAGTCAGACGATGGCTATTGGGCCAAGGTGTGACCGATCGGCTGCAGTCATCCCATCGACACGACCAGCTTGGTGTGGGGGAAGCCTTCCTGACGTGACCACGCCTGAGGCGATCTCGGCCAGGGGCACGATCTCGTGGGAGACGCTGACCCGTCCGGAGACGATCTGCTCGACGACGAAGGCGAGGGCCTCGCTCTTCTCCGGCATCGGGGCCCACCCCGAGGACAGGCCGATCACCGAGCTCCTCATCTTGCGCATGGCCTGGAGCGGGAGCTGGGCGTCGACTCCCCGCGGTGTTGCCCACCGTGACCAGACGGCCCCGCTCACCCAGAGACTCGATGGCGGCCATGGCGGGTTGCCCCCACAACGGGTCGACGACGACGTCGATAGCGCCACCGGCGGCCGCCTGGATGGCCCCCGAGAGCCCTTCCCCCTCGGAGAGCGCGACCGTCGCCGTCGCTCCCCGTGACATCAGCTCGGCGAGAGCGCCCGGGTCGCGGCCGACCGCAACCACCGCCGCAGCACCACGTGCCGCGGCCAGCTGCACCGCCATCTGCCCGACGCCTCCGGTCGCGGCGAGCACGGCGACTCGATCACCTTCTCTCATGCCGGCCAACCGGAAGGCGAGCTCGGCGGTGATGCCGACGACGCCGGCGGCCGCAGCCTCGGTGTCCGCGATCTCTGGTGGGAGGGGAAACACGGCCTCGTCGTCGGCAAGGGCCAACTCGGCGAGACATCCATCGGAACCGAAGCCGGGGAGATCGTTCTCGAATCGGACCCTGGTCCCGACCGGGTGCGTCTCCGAGCTGACGACGGTCCCCACGCCCTCGAGCCCGGGGATGTACGGAGGAGTCGCCCCCGGCATCCTCCCCGCAGCGACCCGCAGCTCGACCGGGTTCAGCGAGGCTGCCGCCACCGCGACAAGCGTCTTCCCCGGAGTGGCCACCCGGTCGGCCACGTCGACCGGTTGCGGCGGAGACCCGATCTCTTGGACCTGGGCCGCCCTCATCCTCTTCCCCGTCCGTGGTGGTGGTGTCGTCTCATTACCGATATCTTACGGCTCTAACGTTTGCGCACTCAGAGGAGCGCGAGCAGCGTCGAGGAAGGTTGGTGAGATGGACCCGGAGAACGTGAGCATCGTGGAAGAGGTCGACGGCTCCCCCATCCCGGTGGAGCTGAGGTACATCGAGACGTGGGACGGGCTCTACGCCCCCATCGGGCTGCGCTTCCCCCAGGGGCCGGGGCCACACCCATTGGTGCTCCTCGCCTCGGGGAACGGGGGCGGCGGGATGGCTTGGGTCCGCGATGCCGTCGCCAACCGCGGCTGGATCATGGACCGTCTCCTCGAGCGCGGGTATGCCTGTGCCTGGATCCGATACCGCACCGAAGTGGAGCTCGGCTACGAGACGGGGGGCCGGCTCGTCCGGGACACCCGGCAAGGCCGGGATATGTTCAGTCGCTCACCGCTCGAGTACGAAGACGAGATCTCGATCGTCGAGCAGCTCAAGCGCGATCCTCGCATCGACCCCGACCGCATCGGTCTGATCGGGATGAGTCACGGTGGTGAGATGGTCCTCAAGATCACCAGCGAATACCAGGGGATCAAGGCTGCCGTTGCCTCCGAGCCCGCCTCCCATGAGTTCCTCGCCCTCGAACCGGACAACTCGGCGTTCGTCGAGCCCTCGACCGGCATGAGGAACATCGAGGAGATGCAGATGGCGGAGACCGACAAGGTCCGCTCGCGGATCGATCTCGCCAAAGCCGGCGATCGCATCGCCACCATCGACACCCCGATCCTGGTCATGGGTCGGGACGACGACCATCTCCAGGGCATCTTCCGGACCAGCTACGAGCTCCTCGCCGAGGCCGGCAAACCGGTGGAGTGGGTCAGCTGGGACCACGATCTCCATGGATACGTCTACCCGCAGCGCGGGCCGGACGGCGAGTACGAGGTGAACGAGGTCCAGCATCAGGCCATCGCCGGCGTGCTGGACTTTCTCGACCGCCACCTGTAGACGGCCCCTAGGACAACACGACCAGGACCGCGCCGGTCATCACGAGCGCGGCACCGACGAAGAACCTCGGGTTCATCCGCTCGAACGGCTGCCGGAACATCAGCGGCACCAATGCGATCACGAAGATCACCGAGAGCTGCTGCACGGTGATGGCGATGGCGATGGTGGTCAGATCGAACGAGATCCACTGGGCCGAGACCGCGATCGCCCCACAGACGCCGCCGATGGCGATCCAGACGCAAGGCGCTGCCGGGGCACACCGCCCCGCCAGCGACGCGCGACGGTGAGGATCAGGGCATAGGCGGCGACACTGAGACCCAGGCCGATGGTCAGACCCTCCACCGGGTGATCGAATCTCTCGAGACCCAAACGGATGAGCAGCGGGCTCGTCCCCCAGATCAACGCCACCGTGAGAGCCAGCCAGGGGCGCCGCCAATCGGCCCCACCCGACGACGCTGCCGCTGAGGGAGATGGAGAACACGCCGACGACTGCGAGCAGGACCCCGGCGGCCACGGCGAGCGTCAGAGGCTCGTCGAGACCAACCGCCGCGACCAGGGTGCCGATGATCGGCGCGGCCGAGACGAGGGCGCCGGTGCGGGCGACCCCGATCTGCTGCTGACTCAGGGCGAGGAGGGTCCAGCCCCCGACGAAGTGGAAGAACGTCGCCACCGTGAACAGAGCCACCGCGGACCACGGCGCAGTGACCAGGAGGCTGGCGTCCCCGAACACGAGGGTGCGGACGAGGAGCATCAGCTCGACGGCGAGCAGTAGCCCGAAGGCCGTGCGGTACGCATCGATCAGCTGGTTCGCCTTCCGATTCGAGACCTGGAGGAAGGCGAACCCGATCGCGGCCACGAGGGCCCAGAGGACTCCTGGCGTCAACTCCTGTCAGCCGACATCGGAGAGGCCACCGGCGACGGACTCGACGGTCCTCCCGTCATGGACGCCGGAGAACGCCAGGATGACCACGTCGATCCCGGCGTCGAACATCGTCGCCGCACGTGACGCCACCTCGGCAGGGTCGGGATCGGGCGGCATCGAGAGATGGCTGGAGCAGGAGATCTCTGCCGGGTCACGACCCACGTCCTGACAATGCGCCCAGAGCACGTCGCGGAGCCGTCGCCACTCGTCCGCCTCGTCCTCGACGAACTGGGCATCCCACATCGAGGCGAAACGAGCCACCAGACGCAGGGTCCGCTTCTCCCCGCGGCCACCGATGACGATCGGGGGACGGGGCCGCTGCAGTGGCTTGGGCTCGTTGCGAGCGTTCTCGAGACTGGAAGTACCGGCCGTTGAAGTCGGCGTGCTCCTCGGTGAGGAGGAGGTGGATCACCTCCACACCCTCTTCGAAACGGGTCATCCGCTCGCCGACCGGCCCGAGGTCGATCCCGTAGGCGTCGGTCTCCAGCTCGTACCAGCCGGCACCGAGCCCGATCTCGAGACGACCGCCCGAGACGATATCGAGCGAGGACGCCATGGCTGCCAGGACCGCGGGATGCCGGTAGTGCATCCCGTTGACCATGGTCCCCACCCTGATCCTGGTGGTCGCCTGGGCCAGGGCGGCGAGGGTGACCCACGCCTCGAGACAGGGCCCGTCGGTGTCTCCCGCGTATCGGATAGAAGTGATCGAAGTTCCACGCCGACTCGAAGATCTCGATGTCGTCGGCGGTCTTCCAAACCTCCAGCATCCGGTCCCAGGTGGTGTGATGGGTCGGGGTCTTCACCGGCGAAACGGGGCATTGCTCCTCCAAGGTCCTGGGTCGGATGCGGATGTCATCCAACTCTCCTCGCGCCGGTTCCTCGACCGGATGAGCCCGAAAACGATTGCAGCCTCGCTCGGTCGCCATCATGTCCTGCCATGAAACGAGTGGTCGTCTAAACCGTTCTGTTGCGCGCAGTGTTGCGATCATATAGGGTGCACAATGGCCCAGCAATCGATTGCTGAAAACCTGAGGAGGATGCCATGGGACGTCGGGCAAGTGTCGGGGTCAGGAGAATTCTGGCCCTCGTTTCGATTCTGGCCTTGGTGGTGGCCTGCACGGGGGAGACCTCGGACAGCACCACGGCCCCCGACGGGACCGAGGCGCCCGGAGGGACCGACGGCGACGGTGGCGGTGACGTCAACAACCCGGATGTCTTCGTCCACGCCGCCGACGACGAGGCGACCACCGTCGACCCCGCTCAGGTCGAGGCCGGGGAGGGCGGTGAGACGATCATCACCCAGGTCTACGAGCGTCTCGTCGAGATCGGGCCCGACGGACCGGATCTGATCCCGGGTCTGGCCGACAGAGGTGCCGAGTCTGGACAACGGGCTCATCTCCGAGGACGGGCTCACCTTCACCTTCCCCATCCGCGAAGGTGTGGTGTTCCACGACGGCACCGAATCTGACGGCCGAGGACGTCAAGTACTCCTGGGACCGGGTTCTCACGATGGACCTGCCCGAGAGCAACGCCGGGTTGCTGGCCGACATCGTCGACACCACCGCGGTCGTCGACGACTTCACGTTCGAGGTGACCCTGCAACGACCCAGCGCCTCCTTCCTCAACTCCGTCGTGACCGCCTCGGTTGCGTCCGTGGTGAGCCAGGACGCGGTGGAGGCGAACGGTGGAGTGGCCGCCGGGACGGTCAACGAGTTCATGACCGCCAACACGGTCGGCACCGGCCCCTATGAGTTGACCGCCTGGAATCGTGGCGAGAACTTCCAATTGACCGTCTTCGCGGACTACTGGGGTGAGCCGGCCAACATCGATGTGCGCATCGACATCGCCCCGGACACCGACACCAGGATCCTCGGGCTGCGCGCCGGCGACTACGACATGATCGAGGTCGACCCTTCGCTGGTGCCGGATCTGGAAGGCGCAGAAGGGGTGGTGATCTTCTCCGGGGAGTTCCTGTTGGAACCGATCCACATCGGCTTCAACACACGTTTCGAGGAGGGATCACTCCCACCGGAGGACACGATCACCCCCGAGTTCTTCATGGACCCCCGCATCCGTCAGGCGTTCAATCTCACCTTCGACTACCAGGCGTTCATCGATGGTGCCTTGGGTGGCATGGGCGCACCGATCCCCCACTACTTCCCCCAGGGGATGCTCGGGTACAGCGAGGACTACCCGGTCTACGAGCAGGACCTGGCCGCCGCCGAGGAGCTGTTCCGCGAGGCCGGGGTCTGGGACGAGGGCTTCACCGTCTCGGTGATCGCAGAGGGTGGCAACCTCTTCGAGACCGCGGCACTGGTCCTCCGCGACTCGATGGCAGAGCTCAATCCGGAGTTCGTGATCCGGGTCCTGGCGGTGGCCGAGGCCCAGTTCGACGAGGCCCACGCCTCCGACCCGATTCCGTACGCGATGTGGGTGAAGAACTCCGACCCCTTCGCCGACCCCGATGCCCTATGAACGCCTACATCCATCCCGACGGTGAGTGGGGCGCGGTCCATGGCATGCGTGAATGCCTACCAGGATCCGGACCAGATCGCCGGCTTGATCGAGCAGGCGGGGACCGAGCTCGACGGCGATACCCGGGTCGGTCTCTACGCAGAGCTGGCGCCGCTCCTGTACGACGATCCGATGTGGATCATCGCCGGCAACGAGACGGCGCTGAACGCACACCGTGACTGGGTCCAGGGATTCGTGATGAACCCCCTATGGCCACGCCCCGGCGTGAAGTTCGCCTTCTACGACAAGTAGCCACAGAGAGTGGGGCTCCCTATGAACGTAGGGAGCCCCACGTGGCATCCTGACCCCAACCCCACCGACCCCGAAGAGCCTTGCAGACACGTGACTACCTGATCCGACGCCTGATGGTCCTCCCGATCCTCCTCATCGGGGTGTCGATCCTCGTCTTCGGTCTGACTCGGGTCGGCGGATCGCCCATCGGGATCTACCTGTCCCACGAGATGACCCCCGAAGAGGTCGCCGAGATCGAGGAGCGTTACGAGCTCGACAAGCCCATTCCCATCCAATACCTGGCTTGGGCGGGAGGCGTGCTCCGGGGCGACCTGGGCTGGTCCGGCGTCTCGGTGGCGCCGGTGACCCAGGTCTTCCCCGACAAGTTCGCCGCCACCATGGAGCTGTCGGTTGCCGCCGGCCTGGTCGCGGTGACGCTCGGCATCGGTCTGGGCACCTTCGCCGGGGCGAGACGCAACCGGGTCCCGGATCACATCATCCGCATCTTCTCGGTCAGCGGCGCCAGCATGCCGCTCTTCTGGTTCGCCATCATCCTGCTCATCGTCTTCTGGGTGTACCTCGGCTGGTTCCCCACCGGGAGGTCGGACCCGACCGTCTTCGCCAGCATCGCCCATCCCACCGGTCTCTACACGGTCGACGCGTTGCTCGCTGCCAACGCCGCCGCCTTCTGGGACGCCATCTGGCACCTGGTGCTCCCGGCCATCACGCTGGGCTACGGCGCCACCGCGATCATCACCCGGATGATGCGCTCCTCGCTCGTGGAGGAGCTCAAGGAGGACTACGTCGACGCCGCCCGGGCCAAGGGCCTGCCGGAGAGGCTGGTGCTGAGACGTCATGCCCGCCGCAACGCGCTGATCCCCACCGTCACGGTGATCGGGCTCAGCTTCGGGTTCCTCCTCCAGGGGACCGTGGTGGCCGAGATCATCTACCGCTGGCCCGGCCTGGGCCGGTGGATGGCCGATGCCGTGCTCCGGGGTGACCAGGCCACGATCATGGCCTACGTCCTGTTCACGAGTGTCCTCTTCCTGGGGGTCAACCTGATCGTGGACGTGGTCTACGCCTATCTCGACCGCCGCGTCGTCCTGGGAGGCTGACGACATGGCCGGCATCGCCCAACCCAGTCTCCGCCCCCCTGTCATGAGCGGTGCGCTCGCCGTTCGACTCCGTCGCACCGGCGAGATCACGAGACAGGTGCTGAGCAACAAGACGACGCTGGCCGGGCTGATCGTGATCGTCGCCATGGTGCTGATGGCCCTCCTCGCCCCCGTGCTGACCAAGCCGAACGTCCCGGACCCTTATCAGATGCCCCGGGACTGGGGGGCGCTCAACCAGCCGCCCGGCACGCCCGGGTACCCGCTGGGCACCACCAACGAGGGCGGAGACGTGCTCTACGGCGTCATCTGGGGATCCCGGACCTCGCTGCAGCTGTCGGTGATCGTGGTCACGGTCACCGTGACGATCGGGGTGATCGTGGGCAGCCTGGCCGGCTTCCTCGGCGGCAAGGTCGACGAGTTCCTGATGCGGATCGTCGACATCTTCCTCGCCGTGCCCGAGCTGATCCTCGCCCTGGCCATCGCCGCGGTGCTCGGGCCCTCCTTCACCAACATCATCCTCGCCCTGGCGATGGTGTACTGGGTGAAGTACGCCCGGATCATGCGAGGCCAGATCATCCACGTGAAGCAGAACGAGTACGTCGACGCGGCGCGCATCATCGGCGACACCCGGCTTCGCATCTTCGCCAAGGACATCCTCCCCAACTCGATCACGCCCGTGATGGTCCAGGCGACGCTCGACATGGGCGCCATCGTGCTCGCCGGCGCGACCCTGGCCTTCATCGGTCTCTCCGAGGCCGGTATCGCCGAGTGGGGCGTGCTGGTGAGCAAAGGCCAGGTGGGGATCTCCACCGGCCGCTGGTGGGCCTCGACCTTCCCGGGCTGATGATCTTTCTCTGGGCGCTGGCCTTCAACCTCGTCGGTGACGGCTTGCGTGACGTGCTCGATCCGAGGACGGAGAGCAGATGACCGCCAGAGCCGAGACCGGTCAGCGCACGAGCACCGGGCCGCCTGGTCGCCTCGGTGCGGGACCTCAAGGTCCATTTCGACGCCAAGGCGGGACGTGGTCCATGCCGTCGACGGGGTGTCATTCGACATCCGAGACGGCGAGACCCTCGGACTGGTCGGCGAGACCGGCTGTGGCAAGAGCGTCACGGCGCGATCCTTCATCCGGCTCGTGCCGAGCCCGCCCGGGATCTACGCCGGGGGCCAGATCGACTTCTGGTCGACGCGAGGCGCGGCCGACAACGGTGACGAGCCCGTCGACCTGCTCGCCATCCCGCACGAGGAGATGCGGGAGATCCGCGGCGATCGCATCGCCATGATCTTCCAGGACCCCGGCAAGGCGCTCAACCCGGCGCTCTCGATCCGGGACCAGGTCGCCGAGGTCTTCTATCAGCACCGCTCCGATGAGGTCCTGCAAGAGCCTCGGGGACAATCCCGCCGAGGATCATCCGCCGGGCGGCCCGCCAGCAGTCCACCAGACTCGAGAGATTCCTGCTCAAGATCCCGCCGTGGCGGGCCAGGCCGCCCGGCTGCGAGCCGAGATCGACGAGCTCGTGGCCAATGCCCTCAGCGAGACGCAGATCCCCAATCCCCGCAAGATCATGAACAGCTATCCCCACGAGCTGTCGGGCGGGATGAAGCAGCGTGTCCTCATCGCCCAGGCGCTCGCCTGCAACCCCGACCTCCTCATCGCCGACGAGCCGACGACCGCCCTCGACGTGACCATCCAGGCCCGGATCCTGGAGCTGATCGCCGAGCTGCAGCAGCGTCTGGAGACCTCGGTGCTCTACATCAGCCACGATCTCTCCCTGGTCAGGAGATCTGCGACCGGGTGGCGGTGATGTACGCGGGCCGCATCGTCGAGACGGGGACCACGGAGGAGATCTTCGCCAACCCGAAGCACCCCTACACCCGGGGGCTCCTGGCCGCGGTCCCGTCGGCGACGCACAAACGCGGCGAGCTCGCCGCCATCGACGGCAACGTCCCCGAGCTGGTCGACCCTCCGCCGTCTTGCCACTTCGCCAGCCGCTGCCCCTACGCCGTCGAGATCTGTCGGACGGTCGACCCCACCGAGGTGAGTGTGGGCGTGGAGCACTCGGTGGCCTGTTTCGCCTACGAGACATCCACGGCAACGCCGAGCTCCCCTCGATCGATGGGAGAGCACCGTGACCTCGGTGAGCACAGACCTGGGCGTGTCGCCGCGGGCCGTGGCCGAGCGCGCCGTGATCTCGGTGCGCGGGGTCGAGAAGCACTTCCCCATCAAGGAGGGCGCCCTGCAGCGAGTCGCGGGCATGTCCGCGCCGTCGACGGGGTGTCGTTCGAGGTGCGTCCCGGCGAGACGGTGGGCCTCGTCGGCGAGTCCGGATGCGGCAAGACCACGCTGGGCCGTTGCATCAGCGGGCTGGCTCCGGCAACCGGCGGCAAGATCTATTTCCGGCTCGCCGACGCGGACGCCGCCCGGCTCGACGAGATCGACGCCATCCCCGAGAGCGAGCGGACCCCGGAGCAGCGCGCCGAGGTCGCGAGGATCGACGCCGCCAGCAGCATCGACCAGCTCTCGGGAGCCGCGTGGCGGACCTATCGGCGGAACTGCCAGGTCGTGTTTCAGGACTCGTTCAGCTCCCTCAATCCGAGACAGCTGGTCAAGGACATCGTCGGACGCCCGCTGCAGGTCTACAACGAGGCGTCGGGGCAGGAGCTCACCGAGAGAGTCGTGGCCCTGCTGGAGAGTGTCGGGTTGGGGCGCCAGCATCTCTATCGATACCCGCATCAGTTCTCCGGGGGCCAGCGGCAACGGATCTCGATCGCCCGCGCCCTCGCCCTCGATCCCGAGTTCATCGTCCTCGACGAGCCCACCAGCGCCCTCGACGTCTCGGTCCAGGCTCAGATCCTCAACCTGTTGCACGAGCTGCAGCAGGAGCGGGGCCTCACCTATCTGTTCATCAGCCACGATCTCGGCGTGGTCAGGCTGATGAGCGACCGGATCGCCGTGATGTACCTGGGCAAGATGGCCGAGCACGGCACGGCCACTGAGCTCTTCGAGGATCCCCGCCACCCGTACACCGAGGCGTTGCTGGCGGCGAATCCAGACATCAGCGCCGAGCACTCCCAGATGAGGGGTCTCCAGGGGACCGTCCCCGATCCGGCCAACCCCCCGGAGGGATGCCGGTTCCACACCCGCTGCCCGGTGGCGACGCCCGCATGTGGCTGGGAGGTCGACGACGCCGTCGGCTGGCTGCAGACCCATGAGACCCTCTTGGCGGGGCTCACCGACGTCGAACGGCGTTCCAACTTCGACGCCACCCTGGTGTTCGCCAACGAGGCTGCCGCCGGGGCAGTCGGCAACGCCATCGCCAACGGTGACGTGCCCGGCCCGATGAGGCTGGCCCTCGACCAGTTCTCCACCGAGGCCACCAAGGTGCACATCCGGTTCATCCCGGTGGAACCGGTGGAGCTGCAGGACGTCGGTGGGGGCCATCTCACCTCCTGTCTGCTCTTCACCAACCAGGGGTGACGACGTCGGCGTCAGCCGCGTCTACGAGAGATCGGGCGGGTTGAGACCTACCGCACGCAACATGCCGAGCTCGTCCCCGAAGTACCACGCCTCGACGATCACACCTTCCTCGACTCGCCAGAGCCCCACCTCGATCACGTCGATGTGGCGACCGGTCGCCGGGATGCCATAGAGGGGCCCGGTGTGCGTCCCGACGACTCGGAAGATCCCCCACACCTTGTCGTCCTTGGCGGTGAGCTCGAGCAGGATGTTCTCCCGGTCGCGCATCGACTCGTCGTTCATCCCGCCGGCTCCCTGATGCTCCCAGAGCTCGCCGATGTGGGTGAAGCCGGCGCGGTGTCGTTTGAAGTCCGGGGACAGGTACGGGCCTCGTTCCGACACCTTGGCGACCCGGTAGGCGGCGACGACGGCGAGTGCCTTCGCCTCCTCCTCGGTGCAGGTGCACTCCCCCGAGCCGAACATGGAGATGTGGGGGTGGTCGACCAAGGCCATGCTCAGAGCTCCACGATCGGCCGGACGGCCGTCCGCGATTCCAGGGCGGCCAGCGCTTCCCCGACGGACTCGAGGGGGTACACGTGGGTGACCAGCGGGCTCAGGTCGACCTGGCCCGAGCGCATCAAGGCGATCATCGCCGGGTAGGCGTTGGGGCTCGACCGAATCCCCATCAGGTCCACCTCGTCGAGGGTGAGCCGGTCGACGTCGATCTGCGACGGCTTGCCCCCGGTGAGACCCAACAAGGCAACCCTGCCGCCGCGGCGCACCGCACCGATCGCCTGGGCCGGGACGTCCGGGTTGCCACTGCAGTCGAACACATAGTCCACTCCTCGTCCTCCGGTGTGTCGACGGACGCCCGCCACGGGGTCCTCGCTCTCGTAGTCGACGATCTGATCGCAACCCATCTGGGTGGCCAGCTCGAGACGGCTCCCCCGTCCCACCATGATCATCTGCGCCGCCCCGGAGGCCGCCGCGACCGCGGCGGTGAGCAGCCCGAGGAGGCCCGGCCCGAAGATGGCCACGGTCGAGCCCGTCCTGAACTCGACACGACGGAGAGCGTGAACGGTCAGGGAGCCCTGGTTGACCAGGGCACCTTCCAACGGGCTCACCGATGCCGGGAGCTTGTGGAGCATCTGGGCCGGGTCTGACCGCGTACTCGGCGAGGGCTCCGGGAGCGGTGTGCCCGTAGAGGCGATAACCCGGGGTGCCCGTCTTCTCGCAGAGGTTGTACCGGCCCTGACGACAGAGCTGACAGCGGCCACAGCCGACGTGGTTCTCCGCCACGACCTGGTCGCCGGGCACCAGATCGAGATCGTCCAGCCCCTCCCCGAGGGAAACGACCTCTCCGGACCACTCGTGACCCATGACGAAGGGCAGCGACGGCGGCCAACCCCGCTCGCTGAAGGCACCGTGGACCATCTTCAGGTCGGTGCCACACAGCCCGCACGCCCTGACCCTGAGGAGAACCTCACCCGGTGCGGGCACGGGCATCTCCACGTCCTCGACCACGAGGTCGTTCCAATCCCTGAGGACCGCGGCGCGCATGGTGGTCACTAGGTGTCCCGATCCTTCGGGGCGGCGGTCCTCGAGACTCTTCCAAACCTCGTCGACCGCCGCGACGACGTGGTCGACGACTGCATCGAGGATCTCCCGGGCTCGCTCTTCATCGATCGAGTCGGGTGACCCGTACCATCCGGTGGCGGCCACCTCCCGGAAGTCCCTCATGATCGGGAACACGTCGCGACGTCGGAAGATGGCGTGGCCCTCGCTGCCGAGGTCCACCGCGTCGCCTCCGGTGAGGGAATCGAGCCTGACCAGGGCAGGGTCATAGGCGAGGACGGCAGCGGTCTCCATCGCACCGGCGTGGGTGAACTCCATCTCGTCGGGGAAGAGGCCATTGGTGATCACATGTGACTCGACGACGATGATCCTGCAGCGGGAGCGCCGCCTGTATCCGGTCGGCTCCCAAGCGGACCGCCGTGGTGTTGCCCTCGTGCCAGTTGACCACGATCACCCTGGTGACCCCGGCCGCTACCAGCCCTTCGCACACGTCGTACAACAACGCGGCCAAGGTCTCGGGGCGGAGGCTCAGCGAACCAGGCCAGGGCAGGTGATAGGGGGCGACTCCCGACCGGGGAGACGGGAAGCACCGGTGCCTCCAGACGCAAGCCGACACCAAGGGCGATGTGCAGTGCGGCGAAGGAGTCGGTGCCGAGAGGGAGATGGCCGCCGTGCTGTTCGATGCTCCCGGTGACCAACACCGCGGTCCCCCGCTGCAGCGCCTCCTCGGCCTCGGGCTGGGTCATGTTGGCGAGGAGGATGTGCTCACGGCTCATCGCGGTCTCCGATCCCACCTGGGTCTGCACAAACGGTTGTTCAGGAGAGTAGCCAGACGACGGGCGATCTGTCAGGTCGGAGGGGCCGCCGTCGAGCCGCGGACCACCAGCTCGGGTGGGGCCAATTGGGTCTCGATCGCACGGCCCGGGTCGTTGATCGTCTCCAGGAGCAGACGGGCCGCCATCGACCCCAACTCGTACTGGGAGATGTGGACGGTGGTCAGTGGGGGCGAGAAGCGCTCGCTGTAGGGCATGTCGTTGAACCCAACCACCGACACGTCATCGGGACAGCTCCGCCCGCTGTCGCGGATCGCATCGATCGCCCCGAGGGCGAGACGGTCGTTGGCTGCGACCACTGCAGTCGTCGCCGGGCTCTGTTCGAGGAGGTCGGCGGTCACCCGATGACCTTCGGCCTCGATGTGGCGGCTGGCGAGACCGTGACGACCGACGAGCCCGTGGGCTCTCAGGGTCTCGGTGAAGGCCTCGAGCCGGTTGACCGTGGAAGACACGTCCTCGGGACCGCCGACGTGGACGATGTCGCGATGCCCCAGCTCGAGCAGATGCTCCACCGCCAGACGAATCCCGGTGTGATCGTCGGGCACGACCGCGCTCACCCCGGGCGCCTCCACGGTGCGATTGAAGAGGACGACCGGGATGCCCTCGTCCACGAGCCCTCCGAGGACGGCGTCGTCCTCCCGGGCCACCCCGTAGAGGAGACCCTCCGCCTGGACCCCCAGCATCGCCGAGACCTGAGACCGGGCGTGCTCGGGATCGTCGTCGGTGCTGGCGAGGATCAGCGAGTAGCCATCCGCAGAGAGGACGTCGCCGGCGCCGCGGGTGATGCCGGCCTGATATAGGTTGGCGACGTCGGGGATCACCATCCCCACCACCAGAGTCCTGCCAGTGCGGAGCGCCCGGGCGATGGCATTGCGGCGATAACCGAGTCGACGGGCGACTTCACGGATCCGCTCCTCGGTGTCCTGGGTGATCCGTCCTTCCGCCGCCTGGTCGTTGAGGACCCGGGAGACAGTGGAGACGTGCACCCCGGCCTCACGGGCGACATCGCGCAACGTAGGTGGGCGGGGGGCCCGGGTCAGGTCTCTCCCGTCGTTGGTCACCGGGCGAGGGTAACCACGAGCCGATCGTGCCGCCCCCGAGACCGGGTCTCGCCCCCGGGACGGGATCGTCTGGCATCGACGATGCCGGGATGCTACAAACGATTGCGCAAAGACATTTGCCCAAGACCGCCCAGCCGATACCCGAGGAGCGATGCACCCCGAGGACACATCCGGATTCCGACTCGTGGGTCACTCCGATCTCGACGGGTTCGGCGACGGGATGCAGGTGATGCCATATGGCGATGTCCTCTACGTCGCCCATTTCGGGCCGAGCGGCAAGGGGACCTCGATCCTGGACATCAGTGACCCGACGGCACCGGCGGTCATCCGCCAATGGGACGCCCCGGTTGGCTCTCACACCCACAAGGTCCAGGTCGCCGACGGTCTGCTCCTGGTCAACCACGAGCTGTTCCGCAGCGACGGGCCCGCACCGGTGGGAATGGCCCTCTACGACCTCGAGGACCCGCGTGGACCCGCGTCAGGTCGGGTTCTTCGACACCGGGGGGCGCGGTGTCCACCGCATCGTCTACGAGGGGGGCGACTTCGCCTACATCTCCGCCACCCCGCCCGGGTACAGCGGTCGAATCTGGATGATCGTCGACGTCTCCGACCCCGCTCGACCCACCGAGGTCGGCCGCTGGTGGTGGCCAGGGATGTGGGAGGCCGGCGGCGAGACCATGGAGACCCCACCGGGAAAGGAGTGGCTGGTCCACCATGCCATGGTCCACGACGACCGTGCCTACCTCGGTTTCTGGGACGGGGGCATGGTGGTCATCGACATCTCCGATCGCACCCGGCCGACGACCATCTCCCGGCTCGGCTGGGAGGAGGGAGGGCACACCCATACCTGTCTCCCGCTGCCCGATCGCGGGCTCGTGGTCGTCACCGATGAGGCGGTCAGCGAGGGCTGCGACGGCGACCGGCACATGGTGCGGATCGTGGACGTGTCCGACGAGGCCAACCCAGTGGTGCGCTCGATCTGTCCCGTCCCGGAGGGGGACTTCTGCGAGAGGGGCCTCCGCTTCGGTGCGCATTGTCTCCACGAGAACCGGCCCCACAGCTATCGGAGTGACCAGATCGTCTTCGTCACCTACTTCAACGCCGGGTTGAGGGTCTACGACATCTCCGATGCCGACCAACCGGTCGAGATCGCCCATTGGATCCCGGCATGCCCGCCCGGCCAGGCGGCAGCCCAGATCAACGACGTGTACGTGGCCGAGGACCACACCGTCTACGTGACCGACCGGGTCAACGGCGGTGTCTACATCCTGAGCCCCGACCCGGCACTCGACTCTCGCATGACCGAGGCCGCTTCCTGAACCAGAGGAGTATTCGATCGCCATGACCAGGACCTACGACATCCACGCCCATTGCATCCCCCCCGCCCTGCTCCAAGTGCTGCGTGACGACGGGGCCAGGTTCGGGATCCAGATCGAAGAGGAAGCAGGGAAGGAGTTCGCCGTCATCGGGGACAGCACCCGTCTCGGCCCGTTCCAGCCGGTGCTCGGCGATCTGGAGGCACGCATCTCCGCCATGGACGCGACCGGGGTCGACACCCAGCTCATCTCGAGCTGGATCGACCTCACCGCCTATGCCATGGAGGGTGCCGCCGGTGCCGAGTACTCCCGTCTCTTCAACCAGATCCTCGTCGACGAGGCAGCGAAGTACCCGGATCGTTTCGTGCCGTTGGGCACAGTGCCACTCCAGAGCCCGGAGCGCGCCGCGGAGGAGCTGACCCATGCCGTGCGGGAACTGGGCATGGCCGGGGTCCAGATCGCCACCACCGTCGACGGTGCCGATCTCGATCAGGCGGGGCTCGACCCCTTCTGGGCCGCGGCCGAGGCGCTCGCTTGCCTCGTGGTGATCCACCCCTGCAACCCCCTCCCCGGGGTGGACCTCTCCCGCAACTTCCTCGACAACCTGGTCGGGCGCCCGGCGGAGAGCAGCATCGCCGTGGCCCACCTCCTGTTCAGCGGGGTCCTGGAGCGTTTCCCGGGCCTGGTCATCTGTGTCGTCCACGGCGGCGGGTTCATCCCGTATCAGCTCGGTCGCATGCAACGCGGGTTCGATGCCGTCCCCCAACTCTCTGCCCGGAACATGACCCGGCCGCCGGCCGAGCTCGCCCGCCTCCTCTACTACGACACCGTGCTCCACGACACCCGAGCCCTCGAGTTCCTCGTCGATCACATGGGGGCCGACCATGTCGTGATGGGCACCGACTACCCATTCCCGATGGGCGACCCGGATCCGGTCGCCACCGTGGGCTCGATCCCTGGTCTCTCCGATGGCGATCGCCAACAGATCCTCGGGGACAACGTCTCGAGACTCCTCGATGCGGTCAAGCGGTGACCCGATCGTGGCCCAACTCGTGACGAGCGGATTCAATCCGGCATTTGCGTCCCTGACCTGTTTCGAATGCGGCGAGCCCCATGACCGGACCCGGCTCGCCTCGACATGTGAGCGATGCGGCCTTCCGCTGCGGGTCGGGATGACCGTCGAGCCGGGCACCGACCCCGAAGACGTGATCGATCGAAAGATCTCGTCGTTGTGGCGCTACGCCGCGGTCCTCCCCGTCGACATCGGTGCCGCCATCTCGCTGACCGAGGGCTGGACTCCGCTGGTCGGCGTCGACGACACGACCTGGGTGAAAGACGAGGCCCGCAACCCAACCGGCTCGTTCAAGGCGAGAGGGATGTCGATGGCGGTGTCGGCAGCCGTGGCGCTCGGAGTGAAGAGGATGGTCGCGCCGTCCGCGGGGAATGCCGCCGGCGCCCTGGCCGCCTATGGCGCCGCCGCCGGGGTCGACGTCCTGGTCGCCATGCCCGACGACACGCCGCGACAGTTCGTCGAGGAGTGCCGCCACTACGGGGCCCGGGTCGAGCTGGTGCCGGGCACGATCGCCGACTCGGGAAAGTGGCTCGCGGAGCACCGCTCCCCGGAGGACTTCGACCTTTCCACGTTGAAGGAGCCATACCGGGTCGAGGGCAAGAAGACGATGGGCTACGAGATCTGGGAGCAATTCGCCGGCGAACTGCCCGACGTGATCGTCTACCCCACCGGTGGCGGCACCGGGCTGGTGGGGATGTGGAAGGCCTTCGACGAGATGGAGCGAATGGGTTGGATCGGGCCCGAGCGACCCCGTTTGGTGTCGGTGCAGAGCGACGGGTGTGCCCCCGTTGTGGCGGGATACGAATCGGGCAACACCTTCACCGAGCCATGGCCGAACCCGGTGACCACCGCCTACGGGCTTCGGGTGCCCAACCCGATCGCGGGTTTTCTCTGTCTGCGGGCCATTCGCGAGACCAACGGCACGGCCGTGGCCGTGCCCGAGGCCGAAATTCCCCGGGCCGCGGCCGAGCTCTCGGCGAGGACCGGTGTCGACGTCTGCCCGGAGGGAGGCGCCGCCTGGGCGGCCCTCGAGAAGTTGCGTGGCCGAGGTTGGTTGAACGAGGACGACCGGGTGCTCGTGTTCAACACCGGCACCGGGGTCAAATACCGCTAACGGCCCTCGGTCCTGGGATCGAGCACGTCGCGCAGCCCGTCACCGACGAGGTTGAACGAGAGTGCCCAGAGGAACACCATCAACCCGGGGAACGTCGATGTCCACCAGCGTCCGGCGACGATGTCGGCCTGTCCCTCACTGACCAGGGTGCCCCACTCCGCTTGACCGGCGACGGCCAGCCCGATGAACGCGAGAGTGGCGCCGAAGAGCACGGCGTGGCCCATGTCGAGGGTGGCCTGCACCGCCACCGGGGTCAGCGAGTTGGGGAGGATGTCCCTCCGGATGATCCCGAAACGGGAGTCGCCGATGGCGCGGGCGGCGTCGACGTAGTCCTCCTCACGGACCTGGAGGATCTGACTCCGGATGATGCGGGCATAGCGAGCCCACATGATGGCGGCGAGGGCGACGACGATGTTGATGAACGACGGGCCGAGGATCGCGGCGATCGCCAACGGGAAGATCAATGCGGGTATGGCCAAGAAGACGTCGACCATCCTCATCAGGAAGGCGTCCACCTTGCCACCAACAATGCCGGCGATGCTCCCCACGATGAGACCGACCGTCACCGCCCCGAACACCACATAGATGGAGAGCTGGAGCGAGAGTCTGGCGCCCCAGACCACGCCATACAGTACGTCGCCGCCCATTCGGGTGGTCCCCAGCGGGTGCCCCTCGGTCCCCGGGGGCACGGCCACGGAGCTGAGGTCGCGGGGCATCTGATAGGCGCCACGCTCGTTGGCGGGGATGATCAGCGGGGCGAAGATCGCCATGCTCAGGAGGAGGATGATTATCACTGCCCCGGCGGCGGTGCTCCCCTTGCTGAACACCTCCTTGGTCGTGGCGAAGAGTCGCCTCGTCTTGACCCGGAATGGGGTTTCGTGGATCACCACCGGCGCCTTCTCGGCGCGAACTGCCATGACTAGCACTTCCTCAACACGACGCGGCGGTCGAGATAGCCGTACATGACGTCGACACCCATGTTGATGGTGAGAAACAGGATGCTGGTGAAGATGACGAAGGCGAGGGTGGTTCCTTGGTCACCGCTGAGGACGGAGTCCGCCATCCAGTTGCCCAGGCCGGGCCAGCCGAAGATGGTCTCCACTACGACGGTGCCCTCGAACATGATCCCGATCGAGAGCCCGATCACGGTGATGGTGGGGATGAACGCATTGCGCCGGGCGTGGTGGCGGACGACCAGACGCTCGGGGAGACCCCGGGCCCGTGCCGCGTCGACGTAGTCCTTGCCCATCTCCTCGAGCAGAGACGACCGCATCATCCTCGTCACGATGCCCACGGCGGCATACCCGAGGGTGAGCGCCGGGAGCACCAGGTGCCAAACGGCGTCCCGCAAGGCATTGAAATTCAGGGCCAGGATCGAGTCGATCACGTAGAAGCCGGTGGGATGAGAGATGCTGTCCCAAATCTCCGGGCTCGACCTTCCATGCGGAAACCAACCCAAATAGGACCAGAAGATGATCAGGAGGACGATCCCCAGCCAGAACGTGGGCATGCTCGCGCCACCCACAGCGAACACCCCGGCGAACTGGTCACCGACGCGGTTACGCCGTCGTGCCGCGAAGGTGCCCAGACCAACCCCGAGGGTGACCGCCCACAGTGCTGCGGCGGCACCCAGCTCGAAAGAGGCCGGGATCTTCTGTCGGAAGACGTCGACCACCGGCGCGGCCGCCACCGCCGACCAGCCGAGCTCACCCTGGACCACGCCGCCGAGCCAAGCCAGGTACTGCATGTGGACTGGGTCGTCGAGGTTGAACCGCTCTTCTAGTGCCGAGATCTCCTCGTCGGTCATCCCGGGTTCGAGGTAGACGCCGATCGGGGAGCCACCGAGACGGGTGAGCCCGAAGACGAGCACGCTCACCGTCAGGATGACGAAGGGCAGTGCCAGCAGCCGACGCGCGATGTACCTATGCAACCTTCAATCTCCCACCGACGAGTCTACGTCGAGCCCGGGCCATATGATCGGGGCCCGGAGAACCCGCCGGACGGGATACCGTCCGGCGTGATCTCCAGTCGAGATCAGGGAGACTCCCCCTACCTCACTTGTCGTATAGGGCCCAGTACTGCGAAGGCCGCGCCCACATCGGGTTCTCGATGTGGCCGGTGACCCACTCACCGGCGGCCGAGGGGGCACCCTCGTTGGCCGGCATGATCCACATCGCCTCCTCGTAGAGCTGGTGCTGGATCTCGGAGAGGATCGAGAGACGCTCGGCCTCGTCGAGGGTGGTGCGCGCCGAGTTGATCAGCGCGTCGATCGCAGCCGGGTCGCTGTAACCGTCGACGAAGCTGTTGACCGCTCCATAACGGCCGTCCGACAGGGCACTGTCGAACAGGTAGGCGTCGGGAGTGCTGTATTGCGAGCTGGTGTACGACCACATCGCCACCGGCAAGGGGTCGGTCGCCAGAGCCTCGTCGAACTGAGCCTCGGGCACGGCGAGCACGTTCACGTGGAAGTTGGGGTTCAACGCCTCGATGCTGTCCTTCAGTGTCAAGCGCCGCACCGGTGAAGCCCTCGTGGGTCTGGTCACTGATGATCGAGATGGTGAATCCCTCTTCCCAGTAACCGGCCTCGGTGAACAGCTGCTCGGCCATCTCCGGATCGGTCTCGTAGATCGGCGCTTCCGGGTCGTACCCGTACATCTCCACCGGCAGGATGAAGCTGGGCCGTCCTCCGAGGCCACCCAGGATCCCGTCGATGTAGCCCTGATAGTCGAACGCGTAGTTGAACGCCTGCCGCACCCGGACATCCTGGAAGAAGTCGAGCGGGATGGTGTCACCCTCGGGAAGGGCACCTTCGGCGATGTTCATGTTCATGCCGATCTGGAGCACCTGGAGGTCCAGGATGCTGGTGTCGACGACGGCATGCTCGATCGGCTCGATCGAAGGAACGTCCGTCGGGCTGATGTCGACCACGTCGTAGTCCTTCGCCTGGAGACCGGTCGCCGGTGAGTCGACGATCAGCTCCCAACGCACCGGCAGATGCGCCGGCTCGCCCCAGAAGTCCTCGTTGATGTCGAAGCTCATCCGGTCACCGCGTTCCCAGGAGGCCAGGGTGTAGGGACCGGTTCCCACCATGTTCTGCGCCATGTACTCGTTGGGCTGGCCGGCGACCACGCCACCGTTGGCCTCGACGGCATCCATGCTCACGACACTGGCCGCGGGATGGGCCGCCAGGAAGGCGAGGAACGGGGCATCGACCTCGTTCAGGGTGACCTCGAAGGTGAAGTCGTCGACGACGGTGGTCTCGGCGACGTTGGAGAAGAGCTCGGACTGGCCCTCGGGCAGTGCCATCTCGACCACCCGGTCCCAGGAGTACTTGACGTCCTCGGCCGTGAGATCGGTCCCGTCGGAGAACACGACGCCCTCACGAATCGGGAATGTGTAGGTGAGCCCGTCCTCGGAGATGAGGCCGTTCTCGATGCTGGGGACCTCCGTCGAGAGGGCCGGGATCGTGGCGCCATCCTCCGGAGCCAGGTTGATGAGACGGTCGTAGACGTTGAGGATCACATTCATCCCGACGTCGTTGCCGTTGACCGCGGCCGGGTCGAGGTTGAAGACATCGTCGTTCACCGTCACCACGAGCACATCGGGGTTGGGGACGTCCCCACTGCTCTCCCCTTCACTGCGTGGGGACGGTGCTGTCCGACGGTTCGGCCGAGTCACCGCAAGCCACGGCGACCAGGACGAGCACGGCGCACAGCGCCAGCATCCTCGCCGCAAACGATTTTTGTCCCATGGGAGTCCTCCTCAATGTTTGTCTCCACCAGAACGGGCTCGATGCCAGCCCAATCGTTTGCACGCTACCCCTCGGCATCGAGCGACTGTCAACCGATTCCGGGGTCTCGACCGCGACGGGCGGTTCGCGCCTAACGAGACGACGGGAGCGGTTTCACCGAGCTGAGGTCGGTCACGACGGTGCCCATCCCCAGGGCTGCGGCGCGGTCGAGGAGGAGGGACGCCACGACCAGGTCCTGGGCACCGGTGCCCACCGACTTGAACAACGTCATCTGGTCACGATCGACACGTCCCGGTGACCGGCCGGAGACGACGTCGCTCAACTCGGTGACTCGGCCTGCGTCGAGACCATGGGCCAGGACCGCTTGATAGGCGTCACCCGCCTCGTCGAGAACGAGAGCCACCGAGTCACAGACCACCAGGTCGAAGCTCTTGAAGATCCCGGGGTCGACCTCGACCCGATCCCGGCTCGCGGGACCGACCGAGTTGACGTGCACCCCGGGCTGGAGATGCGCCGCGGTGAGCACCGGGGCGGAGGCCTTGGTGGCCAAGGTGACGATCGAGGCTCCCTCGATTGCCGCTTCGAGCGTCGCCGTCGCGACGAGCCGGCCCGACACGAACCGTGCCATCTCGTCGACGAAGGCCTTGCGATTCTCCTCCGTCCTGGCGAAGACACGGATCTCCTCGGCGGGGCGAACCAGCTCCAACGCCCGCAGCTGGCCTCGAGCCACCGGCCCGGTGCCGATGATGGCCGCGGCCGGCACCTCGGGTGAGGCGAGATGCTCGGTGGCGACCGCGGAGACTGCCCCGGTCCGCAGATTGGTGACCTCGAGGCCATCGACCACGCCCACCAGCTCCCCGGTGCCGAGCCGGTGGACGTAGATCGTGTATCTCATCCCGACGCCCTCGGTGCGATGCAGGACCTTGAACCCGAGCAGGTCCTTGTGGGACCACATAGGCGGGGAGGGCGCGAAGCCAGCCGGCCGGGTGGTCGAGGTCGACCCGGGCGTAGCCGACCTCGCCGGCAGAGCCCTGGGTCGTGAACAACTCCCGGATCGAATCGAGGACCGATGCCTCATCGATCAGCTCGGCCACGGTCGCGGCGTCGAGGATCCTCATCGTCAGACCGGGTTGCGCCCGACGAAGAAGTCGGCGAAGGGCTCGTCCGCCGAGGTGATGCCGGCTTTGCGCGCCCCCTCGGCCGCGGTTCGCATCTGGGACTCGGAGATCTTCATCACCGGCTGTCGGATCGGCCCGCCGTTGTAGCCGTTGAGCCATGCCTGGAACTTCCAGACATAGCGGTGGACGAGGTTGGCGCCACCCGAGCTCATCGTGGCCGAGCGGGCGTTGCGCGCCGGCTGGATCCGCCAGAACTCCTCCATGGCCTCGGTCGTCCGACCGGCGTGGAGCAGTTCGAGGAGCCGGGGCACATACGACCCGTAGTACTCGTAGTTGCTCGTCCCCATCCACTGCATCCCGAACAGGTCGACCCACATCGGCGCGGTGAACTCCATCGGATCGGAGAGCAGGACGTCGGCGTCCTGAAGACGACGGAAGGTCTCGTAGGTGTTGGTCGTCTCCTGTCGCCCCACCTCGTACTTGACCGCCACGATCGTGTCCACCTTGGTCAATCGCTCCAACACGTCGGCGGGGAAGCCACGCACGTCGAGACGTCTCAAGTTGGAGTGCTCCACGACGAAGAGGACCACCGCGAGGTCGGTCGCCGAGCAGATGTCGACCGTGTAGTCCTCCACCTGTTGGGCGGAGGTCGGATAGAAGCTGTTGGGGTGACCGAGCAGCATCCCGTCGATCCCGACGGCCCTGGCATCGTTGGCCATGGCGATGATGTCCTCAGGCGTGTCGAACGCCCCCTGGAGGAGGAAGCGATGTCCGCCGGCGGCCTCGTCGAGTGCGATCTCCATGAACCTCCGCATCTCGTCCAGGGTGGTCCCCGCCTCGGAGACCAGCAACGCACCCCAGAACCCCAGCTCCATGTTGCGGCGGACGTCGTGTCGGATCGCGGTCTCGTTCAGGGTCTTCAGATCCGCCGAATAGGAGGGGATGATGACGTTGCACGCCCCGCGAAAGCTCTCCCTCGCCCAGCTCTTCGCCTCTGCCCTGGTGTACTCCGAGCTCATCGGGCGAGTCTAAGCGCACAAACGTATGCGCTGCTAGCGTCCGATGTCGAGCACGCCCCGTCCGCCGATGACGGGGCCCTGGTCCGATGAGAGGAGTCCATGCCATGACTGCCCTGAGCCCGGCCAAGCAGACTGCGTTCGAGAAGGTGGGGGGTCTGTGGATCGCCATCCCCACTCCGTTCACTCCCGACCTCGAGATCGACGAGGGCCTCCTCCGCAAATCGGTCGACTACTACATCGAGGGTCTGGGCGTGGATGGGATCTTCTGTGGCGGCGTCATGGGTGAGTTCTGGTCGATGACCGTCGAGGAGCGAGCGCGGTGTCACGAGCTCGTGGTGGGTGCCGCCGCGGGCCGGGTCCCGGTGATGGCCCACATCGGCCATCACGTCTACTCCGAGGCCGCCCAGCTGAGTCGTCACGCCGAGCAGATCGGCGCCGACTTCGTCATCGCGATGAACCCCTACTTCCCGATCAAGCCCTCCGACGACATCGTCCGTGACTGGTACCGCAGGCTGACCGCGGAGTCCTCGGTGCCCTTCTTCCTCTTCAACACCTCCTACTCCGGCTACGCACTCAGCCCGAGTCTGATCGCCGAGCTGAGTGAGCTCGAGACGGTCTGCGGGATCAAGAACCCCAAGTCGAGAGAGCATCTCCTCGAGGTCCAGGACCGGGTCGGCGACCGGATCGTGGTTTGCGACGCCGACGAAGGCGACTGGCTGGAGCCTCCACCTCGAGCATGGCTTCAGGTCGCTGATGTCGACGCCGGCGCTGGCGATGTACCAGACACCGAGCCATCGCCCGATCCACGACTACACCCGCATGGCCGACTCCGGCGACATCGACGGAGCGCAGGCACTCCAGTCGACGCTGGGGCCGGAGCGCGATGCCTTCCAGCGCTGGATGCGCGACCAGTGGCTGGCACAAGGCGAGGGGGCGATCCCGATCGCCGAGCTCAAGACGTGGCTCGGTCTGATGGGTCTGCCCCAGGGCCCGGTGCGCCCGCCGCTGATCCCGATGAGCGAGGATCGGATCGACGCATTGCGCGCCGACCTGGATGGCCTCGGTCTGCTGGATTCGGTTTCCTGATGACTCGCGCCGATCACCCCAGGTGACGTCGATTTCAAGGACGCTGCCGGGAAGCTCCACACCGAGGTGTTCGGGAGGATCACGAACTCGCCCTGGTATGCCGACGCGGTCTACGAGCGATTCTCGGACGCCGAGTACCAGCGGCGCTTCGCGGCGACACGGGAGAAGATGCGTCGGCTCGGTCTCGACGTGCTCATCGCCTCCGGCGGGCCCAATCACTGGAGCTGGGGCGGTGGGATGCGCTGGCTCAGCAACCATTGGGAATGGCACGGGATGTCGGCGTATGTCGTCGTCCCGCCCGAGGGGGACCCCGTGTTGATCTGTGGCCCGGGCGGGGCACACCGGGAGGCGGTTCGGCGCGCCACCCCGATAGCCGATGTCCGTGACTCGCGCTGGGGCCGCTCCGGGGATGTGATCGTCGAGCTGATCGAGGAATGGGGTCTCGCCGATGGCACCATCGGCATCTCCTGCGTCGACCCGGTCTACGGCCACCACCTCCCGGTCGACGAATGGGAGCGGCTCCGTGACGGGATGCCGGAGGCGACCTTGGAGAGGGTCGGAGACTTCTTCCACGAGCTCGTCCACGTGAAGAGCGCCGAGGAGATCGAGTGTGTCCGCAAGGCGGGTCAGCTCATGGACCAGGCCTTCTATGCCATGGCCGCGGTGGCCCGACCCGGGATCACCGAGTATCAGCTGGCGGCGGCAGCCACCCATGCGGTGCTGGACGGTGGCGGGCAGATGGACTTCACCATCATCGGCTCGACGCCCACGAAGAGCCCCGGGATGGTCTTCGGCAACCCATGGCCGTCCGGTCGCGAGCTGCAGACAGGGCGACATCGTGATCAACGAGCTGGCATGTGGCTACAACGGCTACTCCGTCCAGTTGGGAACCCCCATCTGCATCGGCGAGCCCCCGTCCTGGATCCGGGAGTTCTACGAGAGCGTGGTCCTCCCCGGGTACGACCTCATGGCCGAGCAGTTGGTGGGTGGCAACACCTGGGACGAGGTCATGAAGTCGAGTGCCTTCTTCCGAGACATGGGATACGACTCGCGGTCCCTGTTCCTCCACTGCATCGACTTCGTCAGCCATCCCCCCCATGTGATGTGGGACCACGTGGTGGCCGAGGACGACGAGCAGATCCTTGGAGCCGGGGACGGTGGCGATGCTCGAGCCGACGATCATCACCCCCGATGGGCTGTTCGGCATCTTCTTCGGACGAACCTATGTCCTCACCGAGGGTGGCAACGAGAAGGTGACCAGGTTCCCCCACGAGCTGCTGGTGGTGTGACCGGTCAGATGTCCTCGCCCCGCTCCGCCCGCTCCAGAGCGAACAGGCGGTCGATCATGGGGAGCATCTCGGTGAGGACGTCATCCTCGAGGATCGCGATGATCGCGATTCATCCGCCCCGACATCTGCTCGAGACGGTGGATGAGCTGGGCCCGGGGCTCGGCCGCCGCCCGTCTCGGCGGCGATCAGCCCGGTGACCTCGCTGCGGTAGGCGTCACAGACGCCGAGCAGCTCGTAGAAGCTGGCCTCCAGTGCCTTCGTCCGCTCCGTCACCACCTCGTGCGGCTTCACAGCCATCGCCGCCAACGGTAGGGAAGCTCGACTATCCCCGGCTCCTCGGCGGTCTCCAGGAGCTCGAAGAGGTCGTCGAGGATCCTTCGCTGCTGGTCGGGGCGACCCGGCTCCCCGAGGGGGTTGCCCAAGGGGAAGCGCACGTAGGCGGCTCGCGGCACTTTCATCGCAAACGAGATGTCGGGGCGGAGACACAGGCTCACCGTGCTCATCCCCGCACCCTCGAGCTGACTCTGAACCAGGCCGACCGACCGGTGGCACATCGGTCAGCCGGGCACCAGGACCACGACGTCCACGCCCTCCCCGGCCAAGACGGCCGCCACTTCCGGCGCCGATCGCCTCGGCGATCGGGGTGGGATCGGGGTTGAACCCCATCATCCCCACGTGCACCGGGGAGGCGGAGCCGATGCGGCCGTCGTGCGACCGCCTCGTGGAGTCGATCGATGGGGAACACCACATTTGGATCTGCCTCCGCCGACTTGGTGTCGTAGTGGGTGTGCGTGAAGCGAAGTCTGCCGGGATCGAGGTCGTCGGCGAGCACGCGAAAGCTGGGGTCCCCGGCGACCGTGGCGATGTGGAACGGCTCCTGGTCGTCGAGATGGACGCCGGCCGAGCTGACCAGGGCGACCCTCGACTCGGCCAGTGGCTTGGCCAGGGGGGTGAACTGCTGAGTCTCCACCGTCAGCGGGTTGGCGGCGTGATGATTGTGGGCGATGTACTCGACCCACTTGCGATAGCCCTCGGCGTGATCCGCCGGGTCGAGGGGGACGCCCGCGGTCATCGGCCCAGCTTCTCCGCCAGCCATTGGAATGTCGCCGGAGCCCAGTGATCGTGGTACTTGAAGGCGCAGTGCCCGGCGTCGGCGTAGACGCGCGCCTCCTTCCCCGTGGCCGGGCCGGTCTCGAGCATGAAGTAGATGTTCCCGATCGGGGCGAGATGGTCGAGCTTGCCGTTGATCATGAACACCGGCATCGTGATGTTGTCGAGAATCCCCTGCTCGGAGAGGGCCCACCGGGAGAAGTCGGCGCGCTCCTGTTCGACCGAGGTGGGCGGGAACGACGGTGGGTCATCCGGCGCGCCGAACTTCCAGGTGGCTCGCTCGTTGCGGACCCGGACGAACTCCTCCAACTCCTCGTCACCCATGACGTAGCCAAACGGGTGCCCGGCGTTGGCCACCACCGCCTTGACCTTGTCCGGCGCCGTGCCGGCGAGCTGCATGACCGAGTACCCGCCCCGGCTGATGCCGAAGGCCCCGATCCGGTCGCCGTCCACCTCGGGCCGGCCGGCGAGATAGTCGATCGCCGCCACCCAGGCGCTGACCGATTCCGGTGCCCACGGGATGGGGTTCTCTCCCGTCCCCGGGGCATCCATCACCAGCGCGGCCATGCCGTTCTCGATACAGAGGTCCTGGGCCCAACCCCGGTCCTCCTTGAACACGTCGGCGCCACACATGATGAGGACGGCCGGCACCGGGGCGTCCGCGACGGGAGCGCGGAAGTGTGACCGGATCGTCTCGCCCTGATGCTCGAACTCCACGATCTCCACCGGGGGATCGAGATGCGCATTCGCCTTCCGGTAGGCGCGAGCGCAGTCGGCGCTGATCCGCCGCTTCACCTCCGAGATCTCGCCGGGGAAGCGCCCAATCGCATAGAAGGTCTTCGCCTGGAGATACTCACGTCTGGAGCCTTCGTAGTCCCCGGCCTCCTCGAGACGGTCACCCTCCGCCTCGTGGCGACGACCCAACTCGTCCCACACCGGAACCCATTTGTCCTCGGTGGTCCCTTCGAGGCCGGCGACCGCCGTCTCCAGCTCGGAGATGTCGTCGACCATCGAGTACCAGCGTCTGTAGAAGCCGCCGTGGACGACGACGAAGGGGTCTTCGTTGGGGGCGAATCCGAGTTCGAGTGTCACCACTGTCTCCTGATCGGGGGTGGGTCACCCTAGCCGCGAAATCGATTGCAGCGGGATGCAGGCTAGGTTGCCGCGACGGGACCCGAGGTCGAGTGGAAGGACGTGTCATGGGTGATGGCTACCCCCGTTTCTCATCCGCCGAGATGACGAGACGCCGGAGCGCTCTCGAGGAGACGATGGGCGAGGCAGGTGTCGACCTGCTCGTGATCTACGGGTCGAACCGGGTGGGCACCGCAGTGGAATGGGTCTCCGAATGGCCGGTCACCCAGGAGGCCGCGTTGATCTTCGCTCCCGGTGAACAGGATGTCCTCCTCGTCCAGCACTACAACCACCTGCCCAATGCCCGGATCCTCGCCCGGTCGGCCGACGTCCACTGGGGCGGGCCATCCACCATCGAGACCGTGGCCGGTCTGCTGAGGCAGCGAGGGGCGCGGAGGATCGGCGTGCTCGGGCCCCTTCGATTCGATGCTCACCAGCGACTCAGTGCCGAAGTCGGTGAGTTGACGACGCTCGACCAGGCCTACACCCGGCTCCGGCTGGTCAAGTCGGCCGAGGAGATCGACCGTCTCCGTGAAGCCGCACGGCTCTCCGATGCCGCGGTGGCAGCCGTGGCGCATGGTCTCCAGCCCGGCATGGATGAACGATCCCTGGGTGCCCTGGCCGAGTCGGCCTACCTGGGCGAAGGAGCCACCAACCAGATCCACTACTTCGCCGTGACCTCGATGATCGATCCGAAGATGTGCGTGCCCGCCCAATTCCCCACCGACCGCCGCGTCGAGGTGGGCGACGTCTTGTTCTGCGAGGTCAGCGCCGCCTACTTCGGCTACGCCGGTCAGGTGCTGCGCACGTTCACGGTCGGCGCCGATCCCGAGGACTTGTTCATCCGTCTCCATGGGACCGCCGAAGAGGCGTTTCGAAGGGTGACCGCCGCCGCTCGCCCCGGAGCCCATGTCCGCGAGCTGGTCGAGGCTTCGGCTGTCATCGAGGAGAACGGATTCACCATCTACGACGATCTGGTGCACGGTTATGGCGGTGGCTACCTGCCTCCGGTGCTGGGTTGCGCCAGCCGTGACCACCGCCCCATCCCCGACATGCGGCTCGAAGAGGGCATGGCACTGGTGGTACAGCCCAATGTCATCACGCCCGACGAGCGAGCCGGGGTCCAGACCGGGGAGCTGGGGGTCATCGCCGAGGCTGGATGGGTGTCACTCCACGCCGCACCCGGGGGCATGCGTCGCATCGACCCGAGCTCGCCCGCTCTCGGCGGCTGATCGACCTTCGGCGTCTACCGGTCAACGAGGCGGGGATCACCGGCAGCAACAGCTGAGATGGGTGGTTGGCGCCGACGTGGACCGACACTGACCCCCCGAAGACACCGTCGGGTCGGTCGTCGGGGTCGGCGTGGGTCATGCCGCCGGTCCCTCGTGTGGCGTAGTAGAAGGTCTGCCCGTAGGTGTCGAGGGGCCCGCGGTACTCATAGTCCCGGCCCCGCACCCAGAGCCCGAGGCGGTAGCCGGGAGGGACCACGATGCAGGTGGGGACGATCTCGATGTCCAGCCGGTAGATCTCACCCGGCTTCATGGGCTCTGCCCGGTCGTGAGGGTGGAACGGCTGCCAGGGAAGGCTCCTCTCCGCATCCAGGGCGCGATGCGACGCGCGCAGCCAGCCATTGGCGATTGGGGTATTGGGGTCGGTGGAGCCTTCGAATGTGACCTCGTCACCCGCTGGGTCGAAGAGCTGGAGGATGAGGAAGAGGTCGGCGTCGGTCGTGGTCGATGAGACGAACAACGTCGCCGACAGCGGCCCGGTGATCTCGGTCTCCTCCTCGAAGGGCGGCGTGGAGAAATGGAGACCTTCTCCCAATGCCTCGTATTCGAGGGCGCCTCCGACGTTGTCTGCAGCGGTGGAGAGCGATCCGTCGACGTGGAGGTGGAACGACCGTCCACTCGGTGCGCGCCAGGGGCCACTCATCCTCGCCACGCCATTCGAACCTCTCACCGGGATGGCGGATGTTGAGCTGCACCCGGGGCGAGGAGTCGAACCCGTTGTCGAGACCCTTGAGGAAGTGGTCGAAGAACCGCTTCTGCAGGTCGCGCCCGTAGGCGGAGTAGAAGTGGGTCCAGTGGGTGTCGCCATGGGCTTCGAGCCATTTCTGGGAGGAGGCGGCGTGGACGAACCCGTTGAAGTTTCCCCGTGGGTGGATGCCCTGCCCACCCCAGTTGGCCGCCGAGAGAAACGGGACGTTCACCCGGCTCAGGTCGATGGCTCGCTCCCGATGCCACTCGTCGCAGAACGGGTGCCCTTTGATGTCGGGGAAGGCGTCGATGCGGTTGGCGGCGAGCTCCTCCTCGGACAGGTCGACGGGCCCCGCCACGGACTGGCCGGTGTTGGGGTTCGTCGGGGCTCGCGAGCCCCTCCCATACTGGATGGGGTCGATCTGACGTCTCTGCCACTCCCTGGAGAACTCGGAGAGGATGCCCCCGTGGTAGTAGGCGTCGCGATAGGGGTCGTTGAACCCTTCCCACGCGATGAACGCGGAGAGATGCTCCGGCTGCCGCTCCGCCGCAGCCCAGGCCATCACCGCGTAGTAGGAGATCCCCATGATCCCTACCCGGCCATTGCTCCAGGACTGGGATGCCGCCCACTCCACCGACTCGGCGATGTCGTCGTACTCGAGCGGGTTCCTCGGCCAGAGAAGGCCCGGCGACCAGCCGGCGCCCCGGGAGTCGACCCTCACCACCACGTACCCGTCGGGGACCCAGCGCTCCGGGTCGGCCACCTCCCACGCCTGGTACTTACCCGTGGAGCCCTCGAGGACCGACGGGTCCTTGGCCAGCAGCTTGTCCCACTGCATCTGATAGATGGGACCGTTGAAGGGGAGGCCCTTGGCGTAGACCCCATGGGAGAGGATCACCGGGTACCGACCGGTCTCATCAGGCCGGAACACGTCGGCGCGGAGGACCGCGCCGTCGCTCATCGCCACCGGGACCTGGTAGTCGATGCGACATCCCGTCGGCGGAGACCGTGAAGGTGTCCTGGTCGCCGGGTGTCATGTCACCGTGCCACCGAGTCTCGTCCGCCATCCAGTCGTTGACCCGAGGACTCGTATCGGTAGCCGAGATTGCTGACGCCATGGGTGGCGTCGTCGACCTTGATCAGGGTGGCGTCGGCCGCTTGTTCGGCGATGCGCTCGGCATGGTCGACGCCGATCAAAGGGTCGAGCATGCCGTGAACCACCACGAGAGGCTGGGCGATCTTCTCGGCTACCCCCGTGAGATCGAGGGCCTTGGCCTTCTCCCGGGCCTCCTCCTCCGAGCTCGACCAGGAGTACTTGCGGAAGGCGTCCCGGGTCACCTGGGGCAACTCGTCCCAGCACTCGATCCAGCTGTAAGGCCCGCAGTTGGCCACCGCGGCGGTGACCCTGGGCTCGAACGCAGCGACCCGGCAGGCGTAGTACCCGCCGAGACTCGCCCCGATGAGCCCGACACGGGTGGTGTCGATCCGCGGGTGCGACGCCGAGTGCGTCGATCGCCGCCCCCACGGCGACTTCGAAGTCGTGTCGTATCGGCAGCTTCGTGCTGATCTCGCCCTGGCCGGGGCCGTCGAGGCTGAGCACGGCCATGCCCCGCCGCAGCAACGGGCCCCGGCCCCCATGACGCTGCTCCTTGGTCGAGTCGAGACCGGGGAGAACGATCACCAGCGGGACCTCGGCGCTCCCCGACGGGGACGCTCAACAGACCGAGCAGGTCGGCCTCGGGGAAGGGGATGCTGATCTTCTCGACCTTCGGCTCCATGTAGGGGAGCACCCGATCGTGGGTCTCGACCATCTTGGCCAGGCCATGGAGGTGAGCCTTCTCGTCGTCCACGGAGAGGAAATAGGAGAGGTGATACGACTTGGAGGCGTTGATGAACGAGCCGACCGCGGAGATGGTCCGCCCTTCGTCGAGCGCCCGCTCCCCCATCTCCTCGTGCACCGCGGCAGTCTCCATCCAGGCAGGGCCCCAGTCGGCCCAGGTCTGGACGCGCGCCACGGTGCCGGTGAGGTCGCCCAGCGGCACCCCGCTGTGGAGGAACCGGGCGGCCCAGATGTCGAGGACTTCCTGCACCGCAGGGTCGGGGTGGAGGATGGTCCGGGTGAGGGCGGGATCGACCCTCATCCCAGGGCTCCCGCCCTCTCGACCATCGGCGCCACGGCGACCGCCTCCCCGTTGCGCAGCGAAGACTCGAGGGCGGCGTGGACCACGGCCAGTGCCCGGATCGCCTCCAGGGCACCGACCTCGATCTCGGCCTCGCCCCGGATGGCGAGGGCGAATTCGTCGAGCTGCTCTCGGAACATGTCGGTGTGGGGCATTTCCACCGGTGGCCGCTCCGACTCGCGGTAGGCCTGGCTCACCAGAGTGCTCTTGGAATCGACGAGATGGGACTCGTCCCAGTTGTTGAAGTCGAGGTCGTAGAACAGGTTGGCCTCGGTCCCCTGGAGCCGGAGCTGGTAGACCCCGGGTGAGGCCCATCCGGTGCCCGAGATAACCCAGGGGGCCCGACTCGAACTCGAGGATCGACATGATCGCAT
Organism: uncultured bacterium; assembly: GCA_963751005.1. Taxonomy (GTDB): domain Bacteria; phylum Actinomycetota; class Acidimicrobiia; order Spongiisociales; family ZC4RG35; genus JANQRA01. Next base: position 782,063 of record CAVVSY010000004.1, on the reverse strand, counting down.
CGGGGACCTCGGCCTTGGTGTAGCAGCTTGCGGGCGTGGCTCGACACGGCGGCGACCGGCCCCAGCAGGTACTGGAGATTGTCGGCGTGATGGACCCCGAGTTGGATCATCGCCCCGCCCGGGCTCTTGTCGGCGAAGAATCGCCAGGTGTCGGGGGTCAGCTCGAGACCTCTCTCGTTGGAGAAGTTCGCCTCGGCCAGCGACACCAGGCCGATCTTCCCGGTCTCCACCCATTGCTTCATGGCACGATGGCCGCCGAGACGGCGGGCGCTGTGCCCCACTGCGAACGGTCTCCCGGAGACCGCGGCGGCCCGGGCGATCTCCCCGGCGTCTTCCATGGTGTGCGCGATCGGCTTGTCGGTGTAGACCGCCTTGCCGGCGTCGAGGCACTCCAGGATCACCGTCTTGTGGGAGTCGTTCGGCGTGGTGACCAGGACGCCTTCGATCTCCGGAGTCGCCGAGCAGCTCGTCGAGGGTCTCGGCGGCCCGGGGCACGCCGAACTCCTCTGAGAAGGCGGCCCTGCTCTCCGGCGATCGCGAGAAGCAGCTCGTCAGCTCGATCACGGACCCGCGCTGCGCTCCCCGGGCGAGCACCCGGGCCCAACGGCCCAGTCCGATCGATGCCAGTCTGACCGGCTCAGTCATCCACATCCTCCTCGGGATACTCGAGGTGCATGTCGAGCTCCTCGATGTTGTCGGCGAAATGGTCGTGGGGGAAGAAGCACACCAGGGAGAGCCGCTCCCCGGGCGCGGCCAGGGTGGCATGGGGCGTCCCCGAGGGGATCCGGTACCAGGTGCCCGGGCCCACCGGTGGAAGACGCCGTCCAGCCAGACCTGGCCCCGGCCCGCCACCACGTAGACGATCTCCTCGCTGATGCGGGTGGAGGTGAGGAGAGCGGGAGGGGACGTGCTCGATGACGACCTCACGGACCGTCGACTCACCCTGGCCCGCCGTCTCTGAATGGGTCCGCCGTGGTTCGCCCGGGAAGTCACGGAACGACAGGTCTCCCGGCCTGACGACGGTCATCGCCGCCCCTTCCGCATCTCCAGGATCGCCGTGACCTTCGCCGCGATCTCGTCGGCCACCGTGGTGGCGAAGTCGTGCGGCCCGGGTCTCGTCGGCCCAGGCCGGGTTGCCGTACCACCCATCGTCGGCGATCTCGGTGACGTCGGTGATGTAGCCGTAGATCTCCTTGGAGCGCCGCATGGCGTCGAGCTCGTCGGCGCCCTCGGGTCTGGTCGGCTCGGTCGACCCGGTCGAGCCGGACCAGCTCCGGGTCGTGAGCCAGGACGGCGAGAGTCTCGATGCCTCCTCCGTGTGTCAGCTCCCCACCGGCGTCGGCGTAGAGCCGTTGCGCGGTGTAACAGGCATGAGCCGTGATCACCAGGACGTCCTTCTTGGTCCTGGAGATCGGTGGCGACCGCGTCGAGGGAGGCGATGTTGCCCTCGTGCCAGTTGACGAAGACGAAGGTGCCGGCACCCATCGCCACCATCTCCTCGCAGAGGTTCGATCAGATAGGCCTCGAAGACGTCGCGATCGCAGCGAGATCGTCCCGGGATGGCCGGCATGGATGGGGGTGACCCCGTATTGGCCGGCCGGGACCAGGATCGCGTCGAGCCGGTCTCGCCAGCTCGATGCGGCGACCAGCTCGGCCGCCATGGTGTCGGTGCCGTTCGGAAGGTGGGGACCGTGTTGCTCGACGCTCCCGAATGGCATCACGACGATCCCGGTGCGGCTCAGCAGCTCGGCGACATCGGGTGAGGTGAGGTCGTAGATCGATCGACTCGCCATCGTCATGTCACCTGGGCCGTCGACCGGGGCGACCACGGGGTGCAACGGCTCCTCCCCGAGCCAGGATCCGGCGAGCTTCGGCTGCTGCCTGCCGTCGCAGCGCCAACTCGCTCTCCTCGGTGTACCAGGACATGTGTGGGGTGAGGGTGACACGGTCGATCACCGGCTCGAAGAGAGCAACGTCGGGCGGCTCGCTCTCGAACACGTCGAGTGCGGCGAATCCGGGACGGTTCTGCGCCAGGGCTCGCACGAGGGCTTCGGTCTCGACGAGAGCGCCGCGGGCGGTGTTGACGAGGACCGACCCCTCCTTCATGGCAGCCAGCTCACTCGTCCCGATCAGGTGCCCGTCTCCCGGCGGGGGTGAGTGGAGCGTCACGACATCGGAGCGTGCCATCAGCTCCGGAAGAGACACCAGGTCGGCCCGGGACCCTGCCAGTCCTGACGACGAGATCGTCCTTCGTCGTCACCGGGTCGCACACGAGGAAGTCGGCGAAGCCGACCCCGGCGAGCATCGACCCGACCCTCTGCCCGATCCGGCCGAACCCGACGATGCCAACCGTCATCGAGCTCGGTTGACGCAACGGCCGCAGCTCGGCCACACCCCAGACGCCACGACGGAGACGGTCGTGGGCAGTGGTGAGCCGGCGTATCGAGCCGAGGATCAGGGTGACGGCATGGAGGGCCACGGCCTCGGTCCCATAGTCCGGGACGTTGACCACCCACATGCCGAGCGACCGGGCATGATCGAGGTCCACACCATCCACCCCCACACCGAGCCGGACGATGGCTCTGGCCCCCAGTTCGTCCAGGGTTCCGGGGTCGAATCGTGGTGCTGCGCCGGCGAGGACGACGTCGGCTCCACGAGCGACGGACAGGATGTCCTCTCGGCTCGCCCCCGGCCCCGAGACCAGCTCGACATCGCCGAGGATCTCGGTCTCGACATCGAAATCCTCGAACCGAGTTCCGAGGATCGCCACCCTCGGTCGTCTGACGTCCACGTCGGTCGAGTCTAGGGGAGCAAACGTTTGCGGAGCAACCGGCCCGGTAAGGCCCCGACTGTGCTCGCAATCGATTGTAGTGGGACGGGGAAGTGGCTATAAAGATCAAGGTGGACATCCCCCACTTCGAGACGCAGTCACATCTCCGTCTCGAGGACCGTCGACTCGTCACCGGGGCGGGACGCTACGTCGCCGACCTCGCCCCACCCGACACCGTCCATCTCGCCTTCGTCAGGAGCACCGAGGCCCACGCCCTGGTGTCCGGCATCGACGTCGACGGCGTCGACTCGACCGAGGTGCTCGGTGTGTTCACCGCTGCCGACCTCGACCTCCCCGACATCCCCGGGGACAGCGTGTCGATACCGGCGCCCGACTTCCCCCGGCCCCACCTCGCCCGGGACAAGGTCCGGTATCTCGGGGAGCCCATCGCAGTGGTCGCCGCCACCTCGGTGCGGGCCGCCGTCGATGCCGCCGAGCAGATCTGGGTCGAGTACGAGCCGTTGGAGGCGGTCATCGACCCATCGGAGAGCCTCCGGGACGAGGTGATCCTCCACGAGGCTGCCGGCACCAACGTCGTCAACCGATTCGAGCTCTCCACGGGTGAAGCCAGAAGACCTACGAAGTGATCGCCGAGGTCGCCGTCGTCAACCAGAGGCTGGCCCCCAACCCGATCGAGCCGCTGGTGATCCTCGCCGTGCCCGACGTCGAAGATCGACTCACCGTCTACGTCAGCCATCAACGTCCGCATGGATTCAAGACGCGTCTCCAGGAGCTGCTGTCCATCGAGCCCGATCGGCTGCGTGTGATCGTCCCCGACGTCGGCGGTGCCTTCGGGATGAAGGGCATGACCTACCCGGAGCACACCATCACCGTCGCGATCCGCGCTACGGCTCGGACGTCCGGTCATGTGGGCCGAGCGTCGCCGCGAGCACCTCAGTGGTGGCACCCATGGCCGCGGGTCGGCCCACAAGGTCCGGCTCATGGGAACCAGGGAGGGGCGGATCGAGCGAGCCGAGATCGAGGTGCTCGCCGACGTCGGCGCCTACCCCCACAACGGCACTTCGATCCCGGCGTTCTCCCGTCTCGTCGCCGTGGGTCTCTACGACATCCCGGAAGTCTCGGTGACGACGACGTCGGTGGTCACGAATGCCGCTCCCACCGGCTCCTATCGAGGGGCGGGACGCCCCGAGGCGGCTTTCGCCATCGAACGTGCCATCGACGTGTTCGCCCGCAAGGCCGGTCTCGACCCCGTTGCCGTGCGTTTCACCAATCTCATCCCCTCCTCTGCGCTCCCTCACCGGACGGCGACCGGCGCCCTCTACGACTCCGGCGACTACCCGGCGGCGCTGCGACGAGCCGTGGAGTTGGTGGGTCTCGACGAGGTGCGTTCCGCCCAGTCGAGACGTCGTCGCCGAGGGCCGCGATCCGATCGGGATCGGGTTCGGTGCCTTCGTCGAGAGGGCGGGTGGCGCCGTCGACGCCGGGGAGTACGGACGTGTCGAGGTCGATTCCGAGGGACGCATGTCGTTGCGCACCGGGTCGGCGTCGGCGGGGCAGGGTCATGAGACGGCCTGGGCGCAAGTGGCTGCCGCGGCATTGGCGGTGGAGCCGGAAGCGGTGGCCTATATCGCCGGTGACACCGCCCAGGTGGCCCGGGGCATGGGGACCTTCGCCAGCCGATCGGCCCAGATCGGCGCAGCCGCCGTGTGGCGCACGGCTCATGTGGTGCGCCAGAAGGCGATCGAGGTGACGGCCGACCTCCTCGAGGCCTCACCGGCAGACATCGTCCTCGCAGACGGGCGGTTCTCGGTGGTCGGCGTGCCCGGGACCGAGGTCGAGTGGCCCGAGGTCGCCGCCGCCGCAGCCGCCAGAGGTGTCGACCTCTCCGCCGAGGAGTGGTTCGTGCCCGGCGCCCAGACCTTCCCCTACGGCGTCCACGTCGCCGTCGTCGAGGTGTCTCTCGAGACCGGGGAAGTCCACCTCGATCGTCTGGTGGCAGTCGACGACTGCGGCAACGTGCTCAACCCGATGCTCGTCGAGGGCCAGCTCCACGGTTCCCTCGTCCAGGGGCTCGGCCAGGCGCTGTTCGAGGGAGTCCAGTACTCCAAGGAAGGCCAACTGCTCACCTCGACGCTGATGGACTACGCCATGCCCCGGGCCGCCGACACACCCCCGATCATCTCCGAGCGACTGACCCATCCCGCCCCCTCGAACCCCCTCGGAGTCAAAGGATCGGGTGAGGCAGGCTGCATCGGCGCCCCGCCGGCGATCGTCAACGCCGTGCTCGATGCCCTCGCCCCGTACGGGGTCACCGACCTGCAGATGCCACTACGCCCCGCCACGGTCTGGGCGGCCCTCGACCGGGCGAGGGCCGAGTCCTCTCTGCCCTAGGCGAGGGTGACCGAGACCTCCTGCAACGGCTCCGGAGCGAAGACGATGGTCTCACCGGGCCGAACCTGAAGGGGAGGGACCACCGAGCCGAGGATGACCACGTCCCCGACGCGGAAGCCTTCCCCAAAGGCTCCCAGGAGACGGGCACTGTGACTCAGGATCTCACCTATGGCGCCGGTCATGGCCTCGACATCGGTTGTGGTCGTCACCTCGGTGCCGTCCCTGGTGACCCGACCCACCAGCCCGCCGATGGCGCCGGCCTCGGTTTCGGTGTCGGCGTCGGCCAGGATCACTGCTCGGTGATAGATGTTCCCCGCAACCACCTCCTCGAGGTCATCGGGTGGCGGGTTCACATCGGCGAGCTCTATGGCCGCGGCGACGGCGGAGATGGATGCGACAGCCCGGGCGGGATCGTCGACGTCCGCCCCGAAGTGAACCGCGATCTCGGGCTCGGCGACCGGGGCTTTCCAGCCGTCGATGTCGACGGTCGATCCGGAAGGGTGACGACGGGAATCGATGAGAAAGCCCACCATGGGCCCGGGGATGCCGAACCTCTCCAACCAGGCCGGGGCGCCAAACCCGAGTTTCCAGCCGATGGCGACCTCTCCGGCGGCGATCAGGTCCGTCCGCAGCTGCAACATCCGCCGGGTCCCGTTGCGGACGGCAGGATCGTCGATCTCCATCCCACTCATGCCGGGGTGTCCGCCTCGTACCCGGTGTCTTCCAGGGCGCCGGCGCCACTCCATCCCCAGACCAGCACGACGTCCTCCTCGCCGGTGTTGTCGAACCCGTGCCAGTGCCCCCGCGGCGTGAAGATGACGTCACTCTTGCCGGCCGGCTCCCTGCCCTCGTCGGTGTAGACGAAACCCGAGCCCTGGAGGACGATGAAGAACTCGTCTGCCTGATGGTGCCGGTGCCGGTCATGCCGGGCCCCGGGAGGGAGCACCGTCCACCCGAGCAGGAAGTCCTCGCTCCCCGCGGCGTGCTTGTCGATGAGGAACTGGACCCGCATGTCCACCCAGCCCTCATCGGCGCGGAGACCGGGCACGAGGGGGACGGCGTCCAGGTTGGTGCGGAACGGCGCGGTCACGACATCCCCGCCAGCATGTGATAGACGTCGAAGACCGTCACGAAGTCGCGGTGGTCGATCCCCCTCCCCCGGCAGGCGTTGAGCATCTCGTTGGCCACGGCGCCGAGTGGTGCCGGTGAGCCCTGGCGACGGGCGATCTCCAGGGCGAGGACCATGTCCTTCTGCTGCAGTGTGACGTCGGCGAGGGGCTTGGCCGGCATGTTGCCCTCGAGAATGAACGGGCCCCGGTAGCCCATCACCGGGGACGCCACCACACTCTTGAGCATCGCGTCGACGGCCACGTCCCGGGCGACACCGCCCTTCTCGGCGAGCGCCACTGCCTCACAGAAGACGATCATCTCGACGATCAGGGCCAGATTGATGGCCACCTTCATCTGCACCGCGCTCCCGCTCTCGCCGATGTAGCTCACCTTCGAGCCGATCTCGTACAGGACAGGCTCGACCTTCTCGAATCCGGCGCGGTCGCCCCCCACCATGGTCGAGGCGTTCCCCTGTTGCAGGGTGATCGGGCTCCCGGACAACGGGGCGTCGAGCATGGTCCGACCACGTGCCGCGAACTCGGCCGCCACCGATCGGCTCACCTCGGGGTCGATGGTGCTCATGTCGAGATACACCCCTCCCTCGCCCAGGCCGGCGATGACGCCATCTGCGCCCAAGGCGACCGCCCGAACGGCGGCACCGTCGGTGACCACGGAGAAGACGATCTCCGAGACGGCGGCCACCTCGCGGGGTGAGTCACCCCACTTCATGCCGATGTCGAGCAGGGGTTGTGCCTTGTCGGCGGTGCGATTCCAACCCGTCACCTGATGTCCGGCCTGGAGCAGCCGGGGCACGATGCCCTGGCCCATGTCTCCGAGCCCGATGAACCCGATATCCATTTCCTACCTTCTCGAAGGGCGGCCGACACTACCCGCCGGTAGAGATGTCCCCGGACTGCCCAGATACGGCCTCAGCAACCGATTGGGCACTCGACAAGGCTTCGATCTCGTCGAGGGCCTCGTATAGGTCAGGCACGATCAGGGCGTCCTCGTTGAGCCAGCGATAGACGATGCGCCGCTGCTCGTCGACCAGGAACACCGACCTCTTGGCCAGCCCGGAGTGGCCTTTCCACTCCTCGTACTGGACGCCGTAGGCGTGGGCCACAGTCCCGTCCCAATCCGAGAGCATCGGAAAGTCGGCACCGAGGGTCTCCGAGAATGCGATCTGGGAGAACGTTGCCGTCACTGCGATGGCGATCGGTTCGGCACCATGTTCCCTCATTCGCTCTGCCAGATGCCCCAACTGGGACAACTCGTGCCCTCAGTAGTGCCCGAAGTCGAAGACGTAGAACACGAGGAGCACGGGACCACGAGCCAGGTACTCGCTGAGCCTCACCGACTCCTCGAAGGTCCATCTCAACTCGAAGTCGGGGGCGAGGTCCCCGACGGCGAGCGGTGAGGATCCGGCCCCGTCGGCGAGTCGGCGATGGGTCACTTCGTCCACGTCGACGAAGGTAGTACCGCGCGGCTGCCCCATGACCCGGTCGGGACGCATGGAGCGTGTGCAGATGAAGTCGCTATGCGACTTCATCTGCACACGCTCACCCGGCCAGACGACGCACCAGGCCCTCGTCGACCTCCACCCCCAACCCGGGCACGGTCGGAACCGGGAACGAGCCGCTCTCGACAGTGATCGGGGTGTCGGTCACATCGAGGACGACACACCTGGTTGGCGGGCGAACAGCCGTAGTCGATGCGCTCCATGGCGGCCGCACAGTGCAGGTTTGCAGCGGCGGAGATACTCGACTCGATGACCTTGCCGGCGAGGTTGACCGCGAGACCCGCCTCGGCGCAGATGGCCGCCCCACGCATCACCCCGGTGATCCCGCCGTGTTTGATCAGCTTCAGGCTGACCCCGCCGATGGAGGTGCCGGCGAAACCGGACACCGCCTCGAGGCTCCCGGCGCTCTCGTCGGCACAGATCGGGACCGGTGACTCATCGGCGACTCTGAGCAGGGAAGCAGGGTCGTCCCGGGATACCGGCTGCTCCACGAATCGCACGCCTGACGTCAGCCCGTCGAGGAACCGCAATGCCTCGGCCTCCGCCCAGGCCTCGTTGGCGTCGCCGCAGACCACACCCTCAGGCCCCGCCACGTCCAGAGCGGAGGCAACAGTTGCCCACTCGACGGCGGGTGCGGCCATGCCGAGCTTGATCTTGAACCAGCTGAAGCCTTGGGCGCGCCGCTCTTCCAGCCTGGCCAGATCGCGCCGGCCATCGCCGCTACCGACCAGGGTGAGTGACGGGACCCTGTCCCTGACTGCCCCACCGAAGAGGGCGTGGGCGGGCACCCCGTGGGCCCTCCCCAACAGATCGTGCAGGGCGATGTCGATCGCCCCCAGGGCGGTCGACGCCGAGGGCCGGGCGTCGCGGATTGCCCCCCAGATCGAGCCGATCCCGACCGCATCCAACCCGAGCACCAGATGGCGAACCGCCTCGAGATCGGTGACGATGTCACCCTGGCGCTGGCCGGTGAGGGCAGGCGCCTCGACCCCTTCGCCCCAGCCGAATACTCCATCACTGCTCCGCAGCCGGACCAGGACATTGCCGGTGGAAGCGATCACACCGCTCGCCATCGGGATCGGGTCCTTCAGCGTTAGTCGGATCGGGAACACGTCCATCGCCGTGATGAGCACGGTTGTGTTCGCCACCAATCGATCATATCCCCAGCTCATCGTGACCCCGTTCCCCGGCGTTTAGATTCCTCGTCACCATGGATACGAACACGAAGCTGGAGGACAAGGTCGCCGTCGTGACCGGTGGGAGTCGCGGGGATCGGCAGGACGATCGCTCGCCGGCTCGCCGAGGAGGGCTGCGACGTGGTGATCTCGGCGCGAACCCCCGAGACCCTCGGAAACATCTCTGAGGAGATAACCGCCGCCACCGGTCGCCGGGTCGTGCCCGTCGCCGCCGATCTCGCCACCCGGGAAGGGTGTGAGACCTTGCACGCCACCGCCACCGCCGAGTTCGATCGTGTCGACATCCTGGTCAACTGTGCCGGGGCCACCAAGGGAGGCCCCTTCCTCGAGCTCACCGACGAGGTCTGGCAGGCAGGGTTCGACCTCAAGTTCTTCGGAGCGGTCCGGCTCTCCCGGCTCTTCTGGCCGCAGCTCGCCGCCGCCCACGGGTCGGTGATCCACATCGTCGGAGGGATGGCCCGCACCCCGAATCCCGACTTCGCCATCGGTGGGTCGGTGAACGCCGCCCTGGCCAACTTCGGCAAAGCGCTCGCCGGGTTGGGTCTGAAGGACGACGTCAACGTCAATGTGGTCCATCCGGGGCAGACCAGGACGGAGCGTCTCGACGAGATGATGGCGGACCAGGCGGCTCGGAGCGGCGAGACCCCGGAGGCAGTGTTGGAGGCCACCGTCAAACGTCAGGGGATCAGACGTCTGGGAACGCCCGAGGACGTCGCCGAGCTCGTGGTGTTCCTGTGCAGCCCGGCGGCGTGTCATATCCAGGGGACGGCCATCTCGGTGGACGGCGGGGCCACCAAGGGGCTGTACTGACGCCCTAGCTGGCGACCAGGTCGAGCTCCTCGAACTGCCGGAGGACGGCGGCCTTAGTGATCGCGACGGCATCATCCGAAGGGTCCCGAGGGAAGGGCAGCTCGACCTGGATGTCGTCCTTCAGCTTCCCGCCCTTGGCGAACACGAGGATCCGATTGGAGAGCTCGACGGCCTCCCCGACGTCGTGGGTGACGAAGAGGACGGTCTTCCGGGTCTGGACCCACATCGTGGTGGAGCTCCCGCCGCAATGACCTCGCCGTGATCGCGTCGAGATGGCTGAAAGGCTCGTCCATGAACAGCACGTCGGGCTCGATCGAGAACGCCCGGGCGATCCCGACGCGTTGCTGCATGCCACCGGAGAGCTCGCCGGGGTACTTGTCCACCTTGTCGCCAAGCTGGACCATGTCGAGGTAGCGCTGGCATCTCTCGCGTGCGGCGTCGTCGTCTCTTCCTTCTGGACGAACAGCAGATTGTCCATCACGGTCCGCCACGGGAGCAGCCGCGCCGCTTGAAAGACGTAGCCGGGCTCGGCCTCCCGGTCGTCCTGGGTGATCGTCACCTGGCCCGCTGCTCGGCGTCTCGATGCCGCTGAGGATGTTGAGCAGCGTCGACTTGCCGCACCCGGAGGGGCCCACGATAGAGACGAAGACATGCCCGCGAGATCGCCAGGTTCACGTTCTCCAGAGCGACGACACGGTCGTCGCCGACACCGAACTCCTTTTGCAGGTTCTCCACTTTGATCTCAGCCATTGCCCGTGTTTCCTTCCATCGGTCCTGTCACCTGGACGCTCTGCCCTGATCTCGTCGCCTTCGAGGACGGAACCGCCTCGCCTGGCGACTCCGGCGAAGTCGCTCCTCGGCCAACTCGTAGGCGCCCAGCTGTGGCCGCCACTTGAACGCCCGTCTCGCCAGACGATCGAACACCAGCTTCTCCAACGCCAGGGCGAAGATGATGAAGAAGAGGGCATATCCGATCACGCCCTTGGCCCGGTGGGCGTCGTACCAGAACTTGATGGTCCAGCCCATGCCCACCTGGGAGGCGAACACCTCGGCGACCACGAAACCCTTCCACCCGATCGAGTACGCAATACCGCATGGCGGCGAAGAAGAACGGCATCAACGACGGCATGAGCACGTGGCGGGTGATCTTGTCCTGGGGCACCTCGAACGACTTGGCCATGTCGACCAACTCCTTGGGGGTGTTCCGGACCCCCTCCCGCACGTTGATGATCACGAAGGGGATGCCGGTCGAGGATCACGGTCATGACCGGCGCCCAGTGCCCGAACCCGAAGACGATGCCGCAGGAACAGGGCCCACACCAGGGCGGGCATGGCGAGGACCGCCATCACCGGGTCGTGGAAGAAGGCGTCCACCGCGCTTGGAGACACCCATGCCGAGACCGATCGCCGTCCCCAGGATCACGGCCACCGTGAACCCGATGGTGAGACGCAGGATCGATATCCCGAACTGCCCGTAGAGGTTGGTGGCGACACTGCTGTAGGTGACCCCGCTGGTGAGGGTGATCTCCTCCCACATGAACTCCAGCACCTCGAGGGGGGTCGGGAAGATCCGAGAGTCGATCGTGTAGTAGATCCAGTACCAGACCGCGATGACGACGAACGGGAAGAGGATCCGGGCGGTCGTCGGCGAGGTGAGGGCGCGTACGCCACCCCGACTTGCGGACGGCACGGGGCCCGGCTCACCGTGACGGTCATGTCGCCACCTCCTCACGCCAGCGGAAGAACTTCCGCTCGTAGTGCTGGAGGACCAGCTTCTCCAGGATGAGTGCGAACACGAAGAACGAGAGGGCCCAGGCGAAGAACTCGTCCATCTTGAACAACTGCGTCGCCACTCTCATCTCGAAGCCGATGCCCTTGTTCGACGAGAAGACCTCGGTGAGGACCGTGACCTTCCACCCGATAGAGAACCCGAAGCGAAGTGCGGTGAAGAGGAACGGAGCGAGGAACGGGATCACCACGTCACGCTGCCGTCGCCAGTTGGTCCACGCCGAAGGCACGGGACATGTCGATCAGGTCCTTGGGCAGGGCTCGGACCCCTTCGGCGATGTTGACGGTCACCAGGGCGTAAGTGGTGAGGAAGATGGCGAAGATCCAGCCCTGCGGCTCGAACCCCCAGATCACCAATCCGGTGACAGCGCCCAGACCAGGCCCGGGGTGGCCAGGCCGATGGTGATGGCGTCTTTGAAGAACCCGTCCATCCATGCGGATCTGCATGAGCGATGCCGAGCAGGACGCCGACAAGCGAAGGCCAGGGTGAACCCGACGCCGATCCTGGTCAGAGTGGCGGCGTAGCTCTCCAGGAAGCTGGCCTTCCCCGGTGATCACCGGGAACGCCTGGATGATCGTCGACCGGCCCGGAGGACGACCCGGGCATCGAACACCACCGACGAGGAGAACTCCCAGGTGCCCAGGATGAACACGTAGCCGGCGACCCGCCAGAACCACTTCTGCGCGGTCCTGCGCTCCGGCGCAGTTCGATCAGTCGCTCTTCTCTCAGCGCTGACCGTGGCGCCTGCGTCTTCTCGAGGGTCGACAGTCACTGCCTGGACATCTCCTGTGGGGGACTGCTAAGAAGCGGGGGACGGCACGACGGCCGTCCCGCCTCCGATCATTGCTCTAGCTGGACGCGGGCTCGAGCACGATGAACTCGGGCCTTTCGGAGCGTCCGGCGTCGAGATAGTTGTCGTTCTCCGGGTTCAGATTGCTTCTTGAAGTCCCAGATCGCGCTGCTCGGTCTCGATCCACTCCTCGCTCTCCAGGTACACCGATGTCGACGAACCAGTTGCTCGTCGCCAGCTCATGTAATCCATCGATGTAGTCGATGTCCTCGTCGGACTCCACCGAGAAGTGCTGCGGATACGTGCGCGATGATGTCGGCCTGTCTGGTCCTGCCACGCATCGACGCCGCGCTGCCAGAGCACCAGGAATGCCGCGCGACGTCCTCGGGATTGGCGTCGGACAACTCCTTGGTGGCCGTGAAGATGTTGCGACATGACGTGCTGTTGGCCGTCGTCCACCGGGGCGAACTCGTTGTACAGCTGGAACGGCGGTCTTGCCGTCGTACATGATCTCCAGCTCGCCGGTGCGCATGCTATGGGCTCGCCGCCTCGGGGATGATCGCCGCCGCCTCACAGTCGCCGTTCAGCAGGTTCGTCCGGGTTCACGAAGTGGTCGTTGACCATGCAGCTTGAAGTCGCCGCCACCGACCCGGTAGTCGAGGCCATGCAGCTCCTTCGCCGCGCACCGCCCCAGAACCCGGTGTTGGACGTCGGGCTGTTGACGCAGATCGGTCGAGCCCTGGCGCGATGTCGGCCAAGCGTCTCGTAGCCGGTCGTCTGCCCGCGTGAGCATTGGGACGCGCTGGTAGTTGTACTTGCCGAACGTCACCGTATCGATCCCGGTCTGTGCTTCGAGGACCGGCATCTCCTGGGTGGCCATCGAGACGATGTCCCCGTGTCCGCCGGCGAAGTAGGTGAACTCGTCCCAGGTGGCTGCTGGTCACGATGCGAGTGTTGTTCTCCTCTTCCCACTCCACGATCATCCCGTTGTCCTTCATCGTAGTCCCAGACCGGCTCCGGTGCGAAGGCGAACCGGATGACGGTTCGCCCGTCCCCCTCCTCGCCTCCCTCGCCCGTGTCATCGCCGCACGTGGCGACCACGAGCGTCAGTACCGTGACCATGGCGACCCACAACCATCTCGATCGTGCTCGCACGATTTACCTCCTCACTCATACGTCCCACCTGACGGAAGGACCGGTGGGATCATATATGAAACAAACCATACTTTGCATCGCAAAGGGCGACGGATCTCACCGATGAGGGAGAACTGACGTGCAAGTGCTGCTCCGAGGGGTCTCGTACCGGTACGAAGGCGAGACCATGGACACCCTGTCCGACCTCGATCTCGACGTCGCCTCGGGCAGCGTCCATGCCGTGGTCGGGCCCAATGGCTGTGGGAAGACCACCTTGCTCCGCATCGTCGCTGGTCTCGCCGAGCCGACGACGGGGCGGATCGAGTTCATCGGGGAGCGGCGCCGCGACAACATCACGGCCGTCGTCTTCCAGGAGCCGCGATTGCTCCCGCACTGGTCGGTCGGGCGCAACATCGCCATCGGCCCCGAGTTCGGGTCACGGCCTCCGGCGTTGTACCACCGGATCCGCGACTTCTACACGAGGCAGGTGGGTCTCCAACGATTCGGGGACAGGAAGCCGGACACGCTCTCACTCGGTCAGCAGACCATGGCCGGCTTGGGCCGGGGAATCGCCCACGACAGCGAGGTGGTCCTCCTCGACGAGCCGTTCGCCCACATCGACGCACTCGGCCGGATCCGCATGCGTGAGGAGTTCGAGACCCACTGGCAGCTCGACCCCCGCACCGTCCTCCTGGTCACCCACGACGTGGAGGAGGCCGTCGTGATGGCCGATCGGGTGTCGGTCATGAGACCCGGGGCCGGGCCCTTGGTCGACACCATCGAGGTCGCTGCCCCCCGGCCCCGGCTCGATCTCCACCCGCACCACCCCGAGCTCCTCACCGCAATTGCCCGGGTCTGGGAGACGTTGGAGAAGCGTGAGTAGTTGAAGTCGCATGGCGACTTCAACTACTCACGCTTGAAACCGACCAGGCATGTCTACACGATGCATCGTGCAGGATGTATCCTCTGCGTCCTGATGCGTCTCGCCAGATTCCAGACAGACGGGCAGATCCGGATCGGCGTCGTGGGAGACGACGACACCATCGCCGATCTCACGGGATCGGGTCTGCCCGACGACATGACGGACCTGATCGGAGCTGGGACGGCGCCGTGGTGTCCTCGGCGGTGGCTACGGCACCACGACACGACCTGGCCGACGTCACCCTGCTCGCCCCCCTGGTGCCACGAAAGAACGTCTTCGCAGTAGGTCGCAACTACCGCGACCACGCCGCCGAGTTCTCGGCCTCGGGCTTCGACGCCTCCGAGACGCAGATGATCCCCGATCATCCGGTGATCTTCACCAAGGCCCCGACTTCGATCATCGGGCCCGACGAGCCGATCGTCCTCGCCAACGACCCCACCGGCACGACCGACTACGAGGGGGAGATGGCTGTCGTCATCGGGCCCGCTGCCAAAGGCGTCAGCCATGAACGGGCCCTCGACCATGTGTTCGGATGGACGATCTTGAACGACGTGACGGCGCGCGACCTGCAGAAGCGTCACGTCCAATGGCACATCGGGAAGAGCCCTGACACGTTCTGCCCGATCGGTCCCTGGATCGTCACCATCGACGAGCTGCCCGACATCGAGACGTCGTGGTTGCGGACCCGGGTGAACGGTGAGCTCCGTCAGGAGGCCCCGATCTCCGCTCTCATCTTTGGAGTCGCCGACCTCATTGCCACACTGAGCGAGGTGATGACCCTGGAGTCAGGTGACGTGATCGCGACCGGGACCGGATTGGGTGTGGGGATCGGCTTCGACCCGCCCCGCTACCTGGCGTCCGGGGATGTGGTCGAGGTCTCGATCGATCGCATCGGCACCCTGCGCAACCCGGTGATCTGAGGGTGACCGATGACTGACGCCGGGATGAGCAAGGACGCGCTGGACACGAGTCTCAGCAAGCTGGCGCGTCCCCGCACCGCCACCGACTTCGTCTCCGCCTCGTTGCGACGCTCGATCCTCACCGGGGAGCTCGCCGGTGGCACCAGGCTCGGACTGACCGATCTGGCATCGATATTCGACGTGAGCACCACACCGGTCCGTGAGGCGCTCCGCGAGCTGTCCTTCGAAGGTCTGGTTCGCCTGGACAGCTACCGGGGTGGGGTGGTGACCGCCGTGACCCGGACCGAGGCGGAGGAGATCGTCCGGATCAGACAGGTGCTCGAGCCGATGGCGATCGAGGAGGCGGTCGCGGGCATGACCCAGGAGATACTCGCCGACTGCCAGCAGATCCTGGCCGACATGGCCGCCTCGGACAGCTGGGACGTCTGGATCCACGGCAACCGAGCCTTCCATCGGAAGATCTACGAAGCAGCCGCCTCGCGGCGGCTGGTTTCCGTGATCGAGGGGCTCCAGGACACGACGGTGGTCTTCGTGAGCGCTACGTTGCAGCGCAGCCCGAGCCTCAAAGAGACCGCCACGATCGAGCACCACGCAATGCTCCGGGCGGCCCAGGAGGGCGACGTCGACACACTCACCGAAGTGACGCTGCGCCATCTGACGATCCCCGTTCGGGACTGACCATGCCGCAGCCCGAGGCCCCGAGTCATGACACGATCGCCATGATCGGGCTCGGTCTCATGGGATCGCGGATGGCGGCACAGCTCACCGCACATGGTTTCCGGCTGCAGGGCTACGACCCCGACGCCGACCGCATGTCGGAGTTCGTCGCCACCGGCGGGATCCCGGCCACGTCGCCGGCAGCGGCCGTCACCGGGTGCCGGAGGGCGATCCTGTCCCTGCCCGACTCCGGGGTGACTCGACGGGTGTGTCTCGGTGACGATGGCATCGCCGGCTCGAACGTCTCCCCGCTGATCATCCACGACACCACGACTGGCCGACCGGACGACGCAGTGGCTGTGGCGGCAGCCTTGGCCCCGCATGGCATCACCTATTGCGACACCACGGTGAGCGGAAACGCCGACATCGCCGCCCGTGGAGAGCTGGTGGTGATGATGGGCGGGCCCGCGGACGCCTTCACCGACGGGATCCCGATGTTCGAGGCGATCGGCCGGTCCCATCATCACGTCGGCGGCGTCGGAGCAGGAAGCCGGATGAAGCTGCTGGTGAATCATGTCTTGACCCTCCATCGCATGGCCCTCGCCGAGGCGCTGGTCGTTGCCGAGCTCGCCGGGCTCGATCTCGACGCCACCCTCGGAGTCCTCAAGGACGGGCTCGCCTACTCCCGAGCCATGGACGCCTGGGGAGATCGGATGATCGCCGGCGATCACGAGCTGCCGGCCTCACGTCTCCGCCAGGGGAGCAAGGACGCCCGTCTCATCGTGGAGCACGGCCAGTCTGTCGGTGCTCCCACCGACCTCGTCGAGGTGGTGGCGGCGGCCCTGGCCGAGGGTGAGGGCTCAGGTCTCTCCGACTACGACAACTCGGCGATCGTCGAGGTGGTGCGGCGTCGGGCGGGGATCGGACGCGTGGGATGAGCGACGCGAGCACACCGCAGAGCTGGGTCGAGGCCTGGGCACCCACCGAGACGGCGAAGCTCGCCGTGAGGACGGTCGACGTCCACGCTCACATGATGGTCCCCGAGTCGGCAGCCATGACCAAACCCCACTTCCGGCCCGAGTACGAGCCGCGCAGCTTCTTCTCCTCGCCGGTGACCAACGAGGTGAACGCCGAGTTCTATCGTCTGGCCCAGGACAAGTACACCGATCCGGCGACGCGGCTCGCCGACATGGACGCCATGGGCATCGACGTCCAGCTGGTGGCCCTGACCCCGTTTCACTACTTCTACTGGGCTGACGCCGAGCTCGCCCCACGGGTGGCTTCCCTGCAGAACGAGACCATCGCCCGCACCGCCGACTACCGACCAGACCGGTTGGTGGGGGTGGGGACGCTTCCGCTCGGCCACCCGACGGCAGCGGTGGCCGAAGTGCGCCGGGTCGCCGAGCTCGGCTTCCCGGCGGTGGAGATCGGCGCCGACGTCAATGGCGACGACCTGGACGATCCGGAGCTCGATCCGGTGTGGTCGGCGCTCGAGGAAGCCGGGCTATCGGTGATCCTCCATCCGGCCGGATTCACCGAGGCACGTCGTCTCACCGACTACTACCTGGTGAATGTCATCGGCATGCCCCTGTCGACCACGGTCGCAGTCACCCGGATGATCCTCGCCGGCGTGTTCGACCGTCATCCCGGCCTCCGCATGATCCTGGTCCACGGCGGCGGCTACCTCCCGTTCTACTGGGCCCGCACCGACTACGCCTTCCGGCACCGGCCCGAGATGCGGGAGAACATCGACCGGCTTCCCTCCGAGTATCTCACCGAGATGTACTTCGACCTCACCGTCTTCGACGCGGCGCTGGTGGACGAGTTGGCCCGCCGTTTCGGTGCCGACCACCTCCTCATCGGAACGGACTACCCCTTCGACATGGGTGAGACCGACCCGCTCGGCCTGCTCGCCCGGACCAGGTTGGGGCCAGACGAGATCGCCTCGATCGCCGGGGGAAATGCCGCCCGGTTGTTCGGTCTGGACTGACCGGAGATGCGTGTCCCGTTCAAACTATATATCGTGCATGATGTAACAACCACGGAAACGGAGCCAGATTGAGCGGGCAAAGGGTGATCGACGTCCATTGCCACCGGGAATGCGCCGCTGCCGCGGCGCTGGTGAAACCGGAGGCCGAACGGTTGGGCCGCGGCCCCCTCCAGGTGGGGAACGAGCTGACCCGTGAGGTAAACCGCAAACAGCTGGAGATCCTCCGCCCGATCATGGAGTCGATCGACGTCAGGATCGCCGCCATGGACGAGATGGGAGTCGACGTCCAGGCCCTGAGCCTCTCCCCCTATCAGCTGTACCACTGGGTCGACGACGTCGACCTCTCGGTTCGGGCGTTCTCGACCGTCAACGACGACCTGGCCAAGGTCGCGGCCGATCACCCCGACCGTTTCCTCGCCCTCGGCGCGATCCCGATGCAGCACCCGTCCCAGGCCGTCTCCGAACTGAGGCGCTGTGCGAACGAGCTCGGTTTCAGGGGCATCGAGATGGCGACGCACATCGAGGGCGTCGAGATCTCCAGCCCTCGGTTCAACGACTTCTGGGCGGAGGTCGAACAGCTCGGGCTCATGGTCTTCCTCCACCCGACCGGGTTCACCGAGCCGCAACGGCTCATGGACCACTACTTCATCAACACGATCGGCCACCCGCTGGAGGAGACCATCTGCGCCGGCCGGCTCATCTTCGACGGCGTCATGGAGCGATTCCCCGACCTCAAGTTCGTCTTCTCCCACGGCGGCGGGTTCCTGCCCATGTATGCCGGGCGCTTCGACCATGCCTATCACGCCCGTGAGGACGTGCGTCACGGCCTGCCCCGCCCACCCAGTGAGTACCTCGCCATGTTCTACTTCGACACGATGGTGTTCGCCCCCGACCAGCTCCGTTTCCTGGTGACCCGGTACGGCGCCGACCACGTCCTCCTCGGGACCGACTATCCCTATGACATGGGCGTGACCGACCCCCTCGGCCTGATCGACCGTGTCCCCGGCCTGACCGGGCCCGAGCGCGACCTGATCGTCGGTGGCAACGCCGCACGTCTGCTGGGGCTGGAGATGAGCCTGACGGGCATCGGTCTGGCGATCATCGGATGCGGAACCGTCGGCCGTATCCGCGCCGTTCTGGCCCGGGAGCACCCCGCCGTCGGCTGGGTCGGGCTTTGTGACGTCGACGAGAGCACGGGGCGTGCGCTGGGCCGAGGACGTGAACGCAGACTTCGTAACCACCGATCTCGACGAGCTGCTGGCCCGGGCCGAGATCGACGCCGTGATCGTCGCCACCGCCGAGAACGAGCACGTCACCCCGATCCTGGCCGCCGTCGACCTCGGTGTGCCCCTCTTCATCGAGAAACCCCTCGCCACCGATCCGGTCGACTCGGCGCGGGTCCTCGCCGCGATCGAAGCAGCGGGAGTGGACGCGGTCCTCGGCTACACGCAGCGGTTTCGCCGCCGGTTCCAGGCGGTGAAGCAACGCCTCCGTGACGGTCAGATCGGTGATGTCACCAGCGTCGTCACCCGGGCCTTCATGAACCGGATGGTCCCCGACGCCACGCTGCGCAAGACGAGTGAGCGGT
Organism: uncultured bacterium; assembly: GCA_963751005.1. Classification (GTDB taxonomy): domain Bacteria; phylum Actinomycetota; class Acidimicrobiia; order Spongiisociales; family ZC4RG35; genus JANQRA01. The sequence goes on along the minus strand of CAVVSY010000004.1, from coordinate 762,456 downwards.
CGAACCTGACGCCAATGGTCGTCTCCGGCACCCACAGCCTCGACATGTCCCTCTGGCTCATGGAGGGGAAGAGCCCGGTCGAGGTGTACGCCCGCTCCACCGATCGGGTGCTCGGCGAGATGGGGACCAAGGACGCCACGTTTGGCCTGTTCACGATGGACGACGGGACGATCTGGAGCATGAACATCAGCTGGGCACTTCCCACGGTCTGGCCAGGGGCTGTCTATGGCCTCGAGATCGGGATCGTGGGCACCGGGGTGTGATCGACATCGAAGACACCCATCGCGACGTGATCCTGGCCACCGAGATCGCACAACCGGCCGGGTACGCTTCGAAGGGTTACCAGCCCGACTCGCAACGCTATGTCGACTTCATCGGCAGCTACCCGCCGGGAGATCTCTCCGACGGGCTGCTCTGGGGGCCGATGCGAGAGGAGACCATGACCTGGTTCCACCGGCTGACGAACGGGGTGTCCACCCCCCATGCCACCGCCGCAGGACGGGCATCGCAACCTGATCCTGACGATGGCCATGGACCGCTCGGCGCGCATCGGGGCACCGGTGAGGCTCCCGATCGCACCCGAAGCACTGCTCGAAGACTGAAGGAGGACGACCAATGGACGGAATAGAAGTCGGCATCATCGGGACCGGTTGGTGTGGCGGCATCCGCGCCGTCGCCTCTGCGAACTCGGCCATGGTGTCCAAGCTGCACATCGCCGAGATCAACCAGGACCGTCTGGCCGAGGTCGCGGCGCTGACGCAACCGGCAACCGCCACCACCGACTGGCAGGAGCTGGTGTCCAACCCGGAGATCGCGGCCATCATGGTCTCGGCCACCCCCGAGTCCACCCATCATCCCCTCGCCAAGGCCGCCCTGGAAGCGGGCAAGCACGTGCTGCTGGAGAAGCCGATCGCACTGACGCTCGAGGAAGCAGACGAGCTCATCGAGATCGCCGAGTCGGGCGGCCTCAAGTTCACGATCGGCTACTCACAGCGGTTCAACGCCAAACAGGCGCTGGTGAAGCGGAGCCTCAACGACGGGACACTCGGTGACCCGGTGAGCGTCCTGGTGAGCCGTCACATCTCCCGCTCGCTGGGCGGCAAGATCGGCTCGCGCACCAAGCTGTCGCCGGCGGCGATGGAGGCGACCCACGACATCGACTTCGCCCTGTGGTGTCTGGAGCCGCGACGCCCCGTCCGCGTCTACTCCCAGGTGGCATGGGGGGCCCGCCGGGCCGAGCATGGAGTCCCCGACACCCAGATCATCGTGATCACGATGGACGACGGGGTCACCGTCACCATCGGGGCCGGCTGGTCGCTCCCACCGGGCTATCCCAACTTCGCCTCCACGTGGATCGAGTTCGTCGGCACCGACGGCGCCCTGATCATGGACGCCAGCCACAAGGACATCATCCTCAACACGATGGAGAACGGGGTGCAGTTCCCGTTGTCGACCATGCCCGGCGAGTACGTCGACCACGTATATGCCGGACCGATGGAGCGCGAGACACTCCACTTCCTCGAAGCCGTGTTCCACGACCGGCCGGTGATGGTCGCCCCCCGGCTCGCCCGGCAGACGATGGAGGTCTACATCGCCGCCGATCTCTCGGTGGAGCGCAACCAGGTGGTGGACCTGCCCCTCGACCGTGAGCTGGTGGGGGCGGGCACCGCGGGGAGCGTCACCGACTGAGTCGAGCGGGCTCGGTCGTCCGTCGCGCCGCGACGAAGGCGACCGTGGACACAGCAGCGGATATCGATACGAACAGCCACGCCCCCGGATAGTTGTCGCGGGCTGCCAGGGCCCCGACCACCATGGGGCCGATCACCGTGCCGGTGAGGTTGCTGGAGAGGATGCGCCCGGAGGCGCGGGCCGCCATCTCCGGGTAGGTGTGGACCACGGTGTAGAAGATCACCCCCGGCCAGCCCCAGGCACCGAGGAGAGCCAGCGGCAACGCGAGCAGATACATGCCCGGGGCCGTTGCGACGATGAGGAAAGCCGCGGCGACCGAGCCGACCCCGACCATCCACGTCATCTCGATGTGGCCACTGCTGTGTCGTCGGTCGACGAACCACCCGGCGCCCACCCGCAGCACCACCACGAGGAGGGAGCAGACGGCGAGGACGCCGCCGGCAGCCGCCTCGCTGATCCCGATGTCGACGGCCGACGGGACGATGAACAGAGACAACCCGTTGCCGGCCATGGCCCCGGTGATCCCCGCCAGACCCAGCCACCATATGGAGCGGCCCGGCGGCCCGACCCCCTCGTGGGACCGTTGCGTCTGCGGGTCGCGTTCGAATCGAGGGGCGGAGACGGCGAGAGCCAGGGCGAGCAGGGCGGTCCCGGCAAACACCCAGCGCCACCCGAAGACCAGGCCGATCACCGGGAGCGAGAGCCCGGCGAGAAAGCTCCCGAGCGGCACCGACGCCTGTTTCGACCCAAAGGCGAGACCCTGCCGACGCAGGCTGACCGCGTCGAAGATGGCCACGTTCGACGCCACCTGGATGAACCCGTTCCCGCTCCCGGCGAGGGCCGTGGCGATGGGGATCATCCACCAGGAGAGTCGCCAGGCCAGCGACCACACACCCCACGATCGTGATCGTGCTCCCCACGCGGATGCCCGCGGCCGACCCGAGACGGGCGACCACGCCGCCTGCAGGGTGTGCGGCGAGTGCGGCTGCACCGAAGAACGCGGCCGTGGCGAGACCGAGCCGGCCCACCCCGAACCCGATCTCGGCGTCTAGTTGGAGGATCTGGGAGCTGACCAGGAACATGGGCAACGCCCCCACACCGGTGTACACCACCGCGGTCAGCAGCGGGTTGCGTTGCAGACTGGCCCGGAGGGGATTGTTCAAGACCCCTGCCCGAGGGCGATGCGGAGCAGATGGAGACCGGCTGAGGTGGCGAAGCTGCGCAGCCGCTCGTCATCACCCCCGAAGTCGAAGACACGGGTCAGCTCGCCGTGCGGAGTCGTCACCTTCATCTCCACGGGGCGGGTGGTCCGCGCCCCGTTGGTCTTGGTCCGGGCCGATCGGGCCGACCTCGAGCAGGACATCCGCCTGCAGAGACCGGTCCATCCCCGTGCCGACGGATGAGGCCACCGAGGAAGGCCGACCCGGTGTCGGCAGCAGCGAGACGTCCTCCCACCTGCCCCAGAGTCGCCTGCTCGGACGTGGCCACCGTCCAGCCGGCAGCGGCGACTCGGTCGAGCACGATGCGCTCCACAGTCTCGCCCGTCCACGGCGAAGACGAGGTCGCCCAGCCGCGACCTGATCTTCGGACTCCACCGGCTCGATGAGGGTGAGGGCCCGGCTCTCGTCCTCGGCCTTGGCCGTGATCCGGACCCTGACCTCCATGTCGCGGATCAGGAATGCGACCGACGGGTTGGACGATGCGAAGAGGTCGTCGAGCTTGTCGGCGATCGCCGACTCGCCGAGACCCCAACAGTGCAACACACGGCTCCGCAGTGCCGCCGGTTTCCCGGCGAGACGGCGCAGTCGCGGCATGACCTCGTGGTCGAGCATCGGCACCATCTCGGCGGGGACCCCGGGCATGGCGAAGAGCCATCGACCGTCGTGCTCGATGGCGACCCCGAGGGCCACCCCGTTGACGTTGGGCAGGCCCTCGGCGCCTGCGGGGAGATCCGCCATCCGCAGCACGCTCGGGGAAGGTTCCCGCCCTTGACCGCGGATCCGGGTGTCGATCCAGGAGGCATGAGCCTCATCCCGGGTCATGGCGACTCCGGCCAACGCACAGAGCGCCTCACGGGTCAGGTCGTCCTGGGTGGGGCCGATACCGCCCGTGATGACCACGGCGTCCGAACGCCCGGCCGCGGTGCGGAGTGCTTCGACGACACGGGCGAGGTTGTCGCCCACCACCACCTGGTAGTGGATGTCGAACCCCTCCTCACCGAGTCTGTGCCCGATGACCGCGGCATTCGAGTTGACGATGTCACCCAGCAGGAGCTCGGTGCCGACCGCGAGGATCTCGACTATCAATTTCCCGGCTCCCAGAGCCCGAACTTCCAGTTGGGGTCACCTGCCCACATCTTCGACTCGAACTGGCTGGCCACACCCATGGCGCGGGTCCGGCTCAGGGCATTCCGCGCCAGCTCGAGCTGGGTTGGCTCCCACGCGGCCAGGGCGGCCGCGACGTCGCCATCGGACCCCGCCAGGGCGTCACGCAGTGCCCAGGCGTCGGCGCACGCCTTGGCCTGCCCGGCGGCCACATGGGGCCGGAGGGTGAAGGCGGCGTCACCGAGGAGACACGCCCTGTCGAAGGCCATGCGCGGGCTCTCCACGTCGAATACCGCCTGGATCAGGGGCTGCTCACATCCGAGGACGATCTCCGCCAGCGCCGGCGCGAGAACGGCCGAGGCGGTCGCCCTCATCTCGTCGAGGTGGTCGGGTCGGATCGACCCGGGTGGCATGGTCCCGGCACGTTGCCGACCCTCGACGTCGGTCATCAGATCTTGGAAGGCGCCGTCGGCTGGATAGTTCCGATACCAGACGAAGTTGATGTCCCGGTTCGGGGGAAGGGTCTCGCCACCAGGAGAGGGAATGGCGTAGACCAGGATGTGACCGTGGTCGAGGATCTGATAGATCATCGAGTCGGCCACTGCAGAGAGGGCGGTATCGGAGAGGACACGCTCGGGCACGGTGCCACGCCAGGCGACGTAGCCCGCATAGCTCGGCGCCACACCGGGGAGCACGATTCCCCGGCCGGTCGATTGCATGCCGTCGGCGAACACCAGCGAGGTCTCCCTCGTCGGAGCGGCCGTCGGCGAGCCGGAGAGTGACACCGTCGCCGGTCTGCTCGAAGCCGACCGCCTCACTGCCGAAGTGATAGCTCTCCCTCCCGAACACCCGGAGCAGGGCCCGATAGATTGTCCCCCAGCCCGAGAAGCGGAAATGGTCCGGATCGGCGCTGATGGTGGCACCGGTGGCGTCGACGTAGCTCCAGTAGGTCAGCTCGAGGCTGACCCGCTCCCCACCGCCCCCGCCTTCTTCGAAGTAGCGCTCGGTGATGGGTAGCACCACGATCCCGGCGCCACGGTCCTCGAGATCTCGGTCGGCCCGCTCGTAGACCTCGACTTCGCATCCCAGGTCACGCAGCAACACCGCGGTCGTGAGCCCGCCGATCGACCCGCCGGCGATGAGGACACGGGGCCATCCCATGAGACGCCGGTCAGTCGAGCAGCTCGACGGTCACGAACCGGAGGGTGGAGTCACCCACGTTCTCCAGATCGTGGATCAGCGCGCTGTCAGGCGTGTGCTCCAGGTATTTGGTCTCACCTACCAGGTAGTCCCTCACCACGAAGGTGCCGTCGGAGAAGCGTTGCAGACCGCGGCTGCCTTCGACCACCGTCCAGAAGTAGTTCGTGGTGTGGGAGTGGAACTCGCCCCGCTCCCCCGGCTCGAGGAGCACCTCCCACACCCGGATCCGGTCGTTCTCGAACCAGACCGTGGTCCCCAATTGCTTGTTGACCGGGGCGGCCTCGAGCTCCTCGCCGTAGTCGGATCGGTCGAAGACTCCCGATTCGACGATCTCTGGTCTTGCTTCCATCTTCAGTTCACCTGGTAGTCGGGTCGCTCACCGGTGAGGACCTTGATCACCTGCGTCGCAGCCTTGCGCTGAGACTCCTGAAGGGCCTCTTCGGAGTAGTAGGCCATGTGGGGGGTGGCGATGAGGTTGGGGATGTCCTGGATGCGGGTCGGGTCGACGGGCTCGATGTCGAAGACATCGAGGGCCGCCGCGGCGAGTCTGCCGCTCCGCAAGGCCTCCCCGAGTGCGGTCAGGTCGACCAGCGGGCCCCGCGACGTGTTGACCAGGATGGCGCCCTCTTTCACGTTGGCCAGGGCAGCCACCCCGATGATCCCTCGTGTCTCGTCGGTCAAGGGCAGATGCAGCGAGACGATGTCGGCCATCTCCAGGACCTCGTCGAGGGTGTGCAGCGGGGGCAGCTCGGGCCCGGGCTGCAGATACGGGTCGTGGGCCACGATCGATGCCCCTAGAGCCTCCAGGGGTGCGGCGATCTTCCTGGCGATGCGGCCGTAGCCGACCAGACCCACGGTGAGCGTCGAGAGCCGGTGGATCGGGCGGAAATGATCGACGCTCCACTCCCCCGACCGCACCGACCTGTCGGCGGCGACGACCTTGCGCAACGAGGCGAGGATCAGGGCGAGGGCGTGGGTCGCCACCTCCTCCACCGAGTAGTCGGGGACGTTGGTGACGACGATTCCGGCATCACGTGCCGCGGCGAGGTCGACGTTGTCGAACCCGATCCCGTACCGGGCGATGATGCGGCATTTCTGCAGACGACCGATCGACCCCGCCGACCAGGGCAAATAGGTGTTGAGGATGGCGTCGGCGTCTTCCGCCAGCTCCAGCACCTCGTCGACGCCCCCCGAGGCCACGTGGAGCTCGGCGTCGATCTCGGCGAGCAGCTCTCGCTCGATCTCGACCGAGGGAAAGACCTGATCGCTGACCACCACCTTGTACTTCGTCATTCTCCCTCCAGGAAGCTGTTGATCACCTCGACGAAACCTTCGGGGTCCTGGAGCTGGGGAGCATGGGCGATCCCCGGCAGCGTGACCATTCGTGAGCCGGGAATGATGGCGTGCAGCCCGGCCGCCATGGCCGGAGGCGTGGCCTGATCCGCCTCACCGACGACGATGAGGGTGGGCGCCGCGATCGAAGCGGCGGTCTCGGTGAAGTCGACGACGCCGAGGGCCTTGCAGGCGGTCACGAAAGCAGCAGGATCGGTCCCGGCGAGAACGGCGGCCCGCTCCTCTGCCTCCTCCGGGTGTGTCTCGAGATATGCCTCGGTGAAGATCCGGCGCAGGGCCACCGGTGTGACCGCCGCCATTCCCCCGGTCTCCACCATCCCGATCATGTTGGAGAAGACTGGCCGGGCATCCTCGGGGAACGTGGCGCCGGCGCCGACGAGCACCAGCCGGCTCACCAGATCGGGTCTGCGGATCGCCAGTCCGAGGGCGACGAACGAGCCGAGACCGTTGCCGATCACCGTGGGCGTCTCATCTGCGGTGATCTCAGTCGATGCCCGCCCCGATGAGATCGGCGAACGCCTCTATCTCCGGGATGGTTGGTGTCGTCTCGCCGAATCCGGGGAGGTCCACTGCGATCAGCCGCCCGGTGAGGAAGGGTGTAACCCGGTCGAAGGCCCGTCGATCGGTGAGCAGCGAGTGGATCAACACGATCGGCCGGCCCACACCCGTCGCCTGAAAGGAGACACGACCCAGCGGCGTCACAACCGAGCTCGTCGTCGGGATGGTCATCGTGTTGATCCTATATCATGCATGATCGACCGCAGAATGGAGTGAGGATGGCACGTGTCCGGTTGATCGAAGAGAGAGATCAGGCCTCGGCATCCCAGATGGAGGTCTTCGACCACATCGTCTCCAGCCGGGGCCGAATGTTGCGTCCCTTTGCCGTGATGCTCCATCGACCGGAGATCGCGCGTGCGACCGCCGACCTGGGTGCGGTCATCCGCTACGCCTCGACCCTGAGTGACCACGATCGGGAGCTGGTCATCGTCACGACCGCAGTCGAGCGGGATTGTGCCTTCGAGCTGCGACGCTCATCGACCCCTCGCCGCCGAGGCCGGGGTCGCTCCCGAGACGATCACCGCAGTCGCCGACGGCGGAGAGGTCGCCGACGCCCGTGACGCTGCCATCGTGGCCTATGTGAGGTCCCTGACCCGCACCGGCAAGGCGGACGACACCACGTTCCAAGGCGCCCACGACCTCTTCGGTGACGAGGGCGTCGTCGAGTTGACCGCGATCGTCGGCTACTACACGATGCTGGCCATGGCGATGAACGCGGTGGAGGCGTGTTGAGCAGACGGCCTTCTGAGTTCAGACGGTCATCAGGATCTTCAGCGACCCGGGGTCGCGGACCAGCTCGAAGGCACGTTCCGCCTCGTCGAGACCCAGGACGTGGCTGACCAGTGGATCGAGATGGAGACGTCCGTCGGCGGCGAGGGCGACACCGTCCGAATAGTCACCGATGAGCGCGGCGCGAGGGTTGTGCAGGGTCAGCTCCTTGTGATAGAGCTGGTAGTAGGGCAGCCCTTCCCCACCACCGGTCAGGGTCCCGAATACCAGGATCTCCGCCCCGGTTGCCGCCAGCGTGATCGATTGGGCGAGGGTCGCCTCCGTGCCCACGGCTTCGACGACGAGAGCCGGGCCGAGGCCAGCCGGTGAGGTCGGCGAGGACTGATGCGGCCTCATCCGGTGCGGCCGTGGACACGGCGCCGGATCGCTCGGCGAGCTCCCGCTTCCACTCCGATCGGGTGATCCCGACAACGCTGACCCCCTGGAGGGTCAGCAGTTGGCTGACCAGCTGACCGGCGACGCCAAGACCGATCACCGCGGCCACTTGCCCCGGGAATGTGGTGAGCGTCTTCACGGCGTGGACGCACGTGCCCAGGACCTGGAGCAATCCGGCGTCCCTGTCCCCGATGTGGGTCGGGCACCGTGACGAGGCGGTTCGCCGGCGCAGTCGTGTATTCCGAGAAGACTCCGTCGACCTCTCGCCCGAGAAGACCGCCGTTGAGGCAGATGTTGGGTCGCCCGGCGTGACACATGGCGCACCAGCCACAAGCCACCCCGGGGTCGACCAGCACACGGTCACCGATCTCGAATGGCGAGCCTGCCGGCACCGACACCACTTCACCGACCATCTCGTGGCCGGCGATGCGGGGGTAGGAGACGGGGATCTTCCCGGCGACGATCTTGACGTCGGTTCCGCAGATACCGACCTGCCGCGCCCGGACCACCACGTCCTGGGATGTTTCCGGTTCGGGCACCGTGGCCAGCTCCAGCTCACCTGGGGCGACGACGCGCACCGCTCTCATGTTCGTTCCTGGCTCACCGACAAGGGATGCTAGGGATTGTCCGGTGACCACACGGCCACGACCGCTGGCTCTCGCGGCCGGGGCGGGCACCTCGATTCCGTTAGCATTTCGATCGTGGAAGTCACACCGGAATTCAGGATCGAGCCCGACAGCGAGGGCTTCTCCACCAGCCGGCAGACGGCGTACGAGTATGTGCTCGGCGTCTTGCGCCGGGCCATCCTCAATGGCGAGCTCAAGACCGGGAGCAGGCTCGTCCAGGCCGAGCTGGCGGCCATGCTCGACGTGAGCACCACTCCGGTGCGGGAAGCCCTGCGTGATCTCGCCACCGAGGGCCTGGTCCAGTTCGATCCCCACCGTGGGGCCATCGTGTCCGAGCTGAGCACCGACGACGTCCACGACATCTACGAGATTCGCTCTGTCCTCGAGCCCCTGGCGATGAGACAGGCGGTGCCCAACATCAGCGATGCCCTGATCGCCCGTCTCCGCAAGCTCCATGAGGCGATGCTCGCCGATCCCCATTCGGTCGACTGGGTCGACAGGAACCGGGTGTTCCACATGGCGGTGTACGAGACGTCGGCCTCGCCACGTCTGGCCGGGATCATCCGCAACCTCCAGGACGCCTCGGTGATGTACATCGGTGCCTCGCTCCAGCGGAAGCCCGAACTGCGGGAAGAGGCGAACCACGATCATTCCGAGATACTCGACGCCCTCGAGCGCAGGGACGCCGACGCCGCGGTCAAGGCACTCGAGGATCATCTGAGGACGTCGCTCGACGCCTACGACCTCGATCAAACGGGTCAGTGACCCGAGGTCTCGGCGGCCGTTAGGGCGCCTCCCGACTCGATATCGTCGGAGAGCAGGTTCAGGGTGACCCCGGCGATGACCAGCACCAGCCCGGTGAGCAGGGTGACGGTCACGGTCTCACCGGTCAGCAGCGCCGAGGAGACCACCCCGACCACGGGAACGGCCATCAGCGTGAGGTTCGCCGATATCGCGGCGAGATTTCGCAGGATCACGACTTGCGCCCAGAAGGCGACACCGGTGGCCAGGACACCCTGATAGGCCACCACCCAACCGAGTTGCGGGGTCCAGTCGATCTCGGGGAGACCCCCTTCCCGAGCAAGGGCCAGCGCGAGGAGGATGATGGCTGCACCCCCGAGTTGCCAGGGCATGGCCTGGAGCGGGGACATGGTCCAGCGATGACCCCTGATGTGAACCGACGTCGCCGCGTTGGTGATCGCAGCGAGGATCAGGAGGAGATGGCCCACCGCCACCCCCGGGTCGTCCCAGGCCAGCCCCCACGGCTCGAAGAGGACGATCACCCCGCTGATGCCGAGGGCGAGCCCCAGCCAGCGCCGTCCGATCATCTTCTCCCCGACGAAGACCGCGGCGATGGGGACCGTCCACAGGCTCGCGGTCCACACGATGACCGAGGACCTCCCCGGTGGGACCAACTCGAGACCGGAGAAGACCAACGTGAACACGGTGGCGAGACGGAACACGGCGAGCGATGCGACGATCGGCAGGTCCGATCGAGGGGGGACCCGGACGTTGCCGCTGGCAATGGCGAAGGGGACGATGACGACCATCGCACCCAAGGTCCGGAACACTCCCATCCACACCGGGCTGATCGAGGCGACCCCCGTGGCCATCACCGGCCAGTTGAGACCGAGGATCAGGGTGGACACCACGAGCAGCGCGTAGACGGCGCCCACGGGTCAGGCTGCGCCCACCCCGCGTGTCGGGGTCGTCGGGGTTCCAGATCAGGTCGCGTCTGGAGGTGGTCATGGTTTCCAACCCACTGGGCCCCCCGGTAGGGTTGCGCTCCGAGCCGACGACCCCCTCCAGGAGCCATGACGACCATCGACGTGCATTGTCATCTCGCCACACCGCCCAGCCGGGCGCTGATCGAGCCCCACCGACGCCCCGAGTACGAGCCCTACGACTACTTCATGGGCCAGAGCTCCAAAGACCACAACCGTGTCATGTTCCCCTCGATCGCGGGATCTCTCACGGATCCTGGCGCCCGTATCGAGCACATGGACCGAATGGGGGTGGACGTCCAGGGTCTGGCGACCTTCGTCTCCGAGTACTTCTACTGGGCGCCCGCACCCGCCGCGGCGGAGTCGGCACGGATTCAGAACGACAACTTGGCCGCCGCGGCGGCAGCGCATCCGGATCGATTTGGGCTCTTCGGGGCCACGTTGCCCTTGCAGGACATCGATCTCGCCATCGCCGAACTGGACCGGGTCGTCGACGATCTCGGGTTCAAGGGCATCCAGATCGGCGGGACCGTCGACGGGCACGATCTCGACGAGCCCCGTTTCCGTCCCTTCTGGGCGGCGGTCGAGGCGAAGGGAGTGCCGGTGATCCTCCACCCCAACGGCTACCCGGAGAGCCACCGCTTCGGCGACTACTTCCTGGTCAACTGTATCGGCAACCCATTGGAGACCATGGTCGCCGCGACCCGCATGATCTTCAGCGGTCTCTTCGAGGAGCACCCCGGGATCAAGCTCGTGCTCCTCCATGGCGGGGGCTACCTCCCGTTCTACTGCTCGCGCGCCGACCACACCTGGGAGGTGCGACCGGAGACCAGGGTCAACATCCCGGATCGCCCACCCAGCGCTTACATGAAGTCGTTCTTCTACGACACCATGGTGTTCGACCCCCTCTACCTGCGGCATCTGATCGAGGTGGTCGGGGCGGACCGCGTCATGCTCGGGACCGACTTCCCATTCGACATGGGAGAGACGGACCCGGTCGGCCTGATCGACGCGACCGAAGGGCTCAGCGACGTCGAGCGGGCCGGGATCAAGGGCGACAACGCCGCCCGGCTGTTCAGCGTCTGACCTCAACCCGTCGCACCTGTGGCGGTGCCATCCTCGGGAAGCGACTCGTAGCGAAGGAATCCCGGCGCCCAACGGGCGATCCCGACCGCGGCCAGGACACAGGCGAGACCGCCGGAGACCACCGAGAACCTGATCGATGTGAGCGAGGCCACGACACCGGCCTCGAGATCGCCGAGACGAGGGCCGCCAGCGACCACCGCCGTGTGCATCGATGTCACCCGGCCCCGGAGCTCGTCGGGGGTGCTGAGCTGGATGATCGTCCCGCGGAAGATCGCCGACACCACGTCTGCTGCGCCCGCCAGTGCCAGCATGGTCAGGGCCAAGGGCAGCGAACTGGTCAGACCGAAGATGGCGATGGCGACGCCCCAGCCGATCACCGCGAGCACGACCGCCCGTCCCTGACGCCGGACGAGGCCCACCCACCCCGAGGTGACGGCGGCGAGCAGGGCTCCCGCACCGGGGGCGGCGTAGAGGAGACCCACGGTGAAGGCGTCGCCGCCGAAGACGGCAGTGCCCATCGCCGGGAAGAGTGCCGTCGGCATGCCGAAGACCATCGCGCTCAGGTCGAGCAGGAGCGCGGCCTGGATCAGCTTCATGTCCTTGAGGAAGCGAAACCCCTCGACGATCGAGGAGAACTCGAGACGTCGCCCCCCGCCGGCGACGGCCACGGAGGGAATGCCACGCAGGAAGAGGACCGCCAAGAGGAAAATCCCGTCTCGGTGGCGAAGGTCGCAGCCAGCCCGATGGTGGCGATCAGCAGGCCCCCGATCGCCGGGAACAGGGCCTTGGCCACGTTGGTCAGGGTCTGGTTGAGGGCCAGCGCCGACGGGAGCAGCTTCCGGCCCACCAGCCCGGGCACCATGGCTTGCCGCGCCGGGCCGTCGAGGGCCGACACACCGGCGTTGATCGCGCTGAGCACGAACAAGCGGCCATACGAGCGGGGACTTCGGCCAATGCGTTCCACATCAGCCCGGCTGCGGTCAGAGCGAGCACGAAGGGAGCGACGACCACGATCTTCCTGCGATCGATGGCATCGGCCAATGCCCCTCCGATCAGGGAGAGGAGCAACAGTGGAAGTAGCTGGGCGAGACCGAGGAGACCCACGGCGAGGGTTGACCCCGTGATCTGGTAGAGCTGGAAGGGGACCGCCACCACCGTGAGCTGACGTCCACCCTGGATGAAGAAGAACCCGAAGAAGAGGGAGCGGAAGCCGGGTGCGGCACGTAACGGCGTCACGTCGAGGACCGCCACCCGGCGGAACCTTCGCAGACGATCACTCACAGGAACACCTCGTTGTCAGAGGCCTCGCCCGGGTGTATCTGCACCGGCCGCCCTGACGGCCTCGCCCTACGGGAAGCTGACCTTCCGACGCTCCAGTCTATTGGAGGTGGGGGCGGTCCCCTTCGCCGGTCTGGTCGAGGTGCCGGGCCAGGGTCTCCCTGACGAACTGGGAGCTCACCGGATAATGGGTGATGGGCGGAGTGACCCCGCCGAGGGCATGCTCGATCGCCGAGACGACCGCCGCTGCCGCCGGGATGGTGCCGCCTTCTCCTGCTCCCTTCGCCCCCAGGACATTGGTGGGCGAGGGAGTCTCCAGGTGGACCTTGACCAGGTCTGGCATGTCCGACAGCCGTCATCAACTGGTAGTCCATGAACGAAGTCGTCAGGGGTTGGCCGGTTTCGTCGTACACCACCCGCTCGGAGAGGGCGTTGCCCAAGCCATGTGCGACGCCGCCGTCGATCTGGCCGTCCACGATCATCGGGTTCAGCAAGTGCCGCAATCGTGGACCACCACGTAGCGGACCACCTTCACGTGGCCGGTGGCTGTGTCGATCTCCACCACGGCAACATGGGTCCCGTACGTGTAGGCGCTACCCCCATAAGGGACCACCCGCTCTGTGGTCAGACCCGGATGGTTCTGCCCCTCGGGCACGGCTCCCCCAGACTTCGGTTGTGCCGATGCCGCCAGCTCACCCAGGGGGATCTCGCTCCCGGGCTGGCCCACGACCATTGCCACCCCGTCGGTGAGCACGATGTCTTCAGGAGCCGCCTCGAGTCGCGCCGCGGCAAGGGCGCGCACCGTGTCGGCCAGGTCGCGGGCGGTGACGTGCACCGCCGCCGCTCCGGTCTGACCGGTGCGGCTGGCCACGGTCGGCACCCCGTGAGCGTATCGATCGGTGTCGCCGCCGAAGACTCGGACTCGATCCGGCGACACTCCGAGCTGTTCGGCGCAGATCTGGGCGAAGACGGTGGCATGGCCCTGGCCCTGCGAGGAGATGCCGGTCTCCAGGATGACCTCACCCGTGGGCAGGATCTCGATCCGAGCCCCCTCGTAGGGACCCAGACCGGTGTCCTCCACATACGAGGCGATGCCGAATCCGAGGAGGCACCCCCGGGCCGACGCCTCGGCGCGCCGCGCCTCGAAGTCGTCGAGACCTGCCGAGGCCAGTGCCGCGTCCAGCCCGGCCTCGTAGTCCCCACCGTCGTACGCCACCGGCCTTCCGTCGGAGGCCATGATCCCGAGCTGGTAGGGGAACTCGTCGGCGGAGACGAAATTGCGACGTCTCACCTCGGCACGGTCCAGCGAGAGAGCGGTGGCGATGGAGTCCATGACCCGCTCCAGGATGAAGATCGCGTTGGGCCGCCCGGCTCCCCTGATCGCACCGGTGGGAGTGGTGTTGGTGAAGACACAGTCGATCTCGACGTCGAGATCGGGCACCACATAGGGGCCGGACATGAGCCGAAGGGTGGTCATCGGGACCACGACGCCATAAGGGACGTAGGCGCCGAGATCGTGGACCAGTCTCGCCCTCAGTGCCAGGAGACGCCCGTCGTCGTCGTAGGCCGCCTCGACCCTCCCGCTCTGACCCCTCTGCTGGGTCGTCGCCACGAAGTGCTCCCTCCTCCGTTCGGTCCACTTCACCGGAGCACCGAGATGCATGGCGGCGGCGGCGATTGCGATCTCCTCGGGGTGGACCACCGCCTTGGGCCCGAACCCGCCGCCCACGTCGGGGGTGCGCACCCGGACCTCGGCGGAGGACAAACCGAGATAGGCCGACACGGCGTCCCGGACGACATGCGGCGCCTGACTCGACGTCCAGATCTGGAGCCGCTCGTCACCGACGTCCCACTCGGCGAGCACGGCCCGCCCCTCCAGCGACGCCAACGCTCCGCGATGCTGGTCGAAGTCCAGTGAGACCACCCGGGGGGCACGGTCCAGCGCTCCCTCTGCATCGCCGTACCCGACCCGGAGGGTGGCGGCGAGATTCGTGGGGCTGTGCCGATGGACCTTCGCTGCCCCCGTGGAGAGGGTCGTTCGATGGTCGACACTCACCGGAAGCGTGTGGTATTCGACATCGACGGCATCGAGGGCGTCCGCTGCCTCGGCGGCGGTAGGCGCAACCACCATGGCGATCGGTTGACCGACATAACAGACCTCGTCCGTGGCCAGGGGTGGTGAGGTGAGCGGCTGGCCGATCACGGGTGACGGGTTCTGCACTGCCATGGGCCGCTCCAGCCCGAGTGTCAGGGCGGTGAGCAGCACCGCCTGGCTCCCGGCAGCGGGCTCGAAGTCGATGCTGGTGATGGTGGCGTGGGCCTCGACGCTGCGCACGAAGACCGCGTGCCTGGCCCCGATGTCGATGTCGTCGACATAGCGACCGCGCCCGGTGATCAGACGGGGGTCTTCGAGACGACGCAATGGGGCTCCGATCATCGGGTCAAACCGCCCTGTTGCTCCAGGTAACGGCAGAGGACGGCAGCGTCGAAGTCGCCCAACCCCGCAGCACTGGCCTCCTCGTAGACGACGAGGGCCGTATCGAGCAGGGGGGTCGGTGCCCCGACCGATCTGGCGTACCCGGCGATGAGCCCCGCATCTTTGAGGATGATGTCGAGCCGCGCCGCCGGCGGGTACTCGTCGGCCACCATCATCGGGCCACGGATCTCGAAGATCTTCGATGACCCGACACCGTCCTCCATGACTTCCTGGACCACCGCCGGGTCCATGCCGGCGGCGATCCCGAGGGCATGGGCCTCGGCGGTAGCCAGGTTGTGCACGGCCACCAGGAGGTTGGCGATGTACTTCATCTTGGATCCATTGCCGAACTCGCCGAGGTAGTGGCGCGACCTCCCGATGGCGTCGAACACCGGCTCGGCCCGTTCGAAACCTTCCACCGAGCCCGAGGCGAGCACGACGAGCGTCGCATCGCGGGCCTGGAGCCCGGTGCCGGACAACGGGACATCCATCAGGTCGATGCCTGCCGTGGCGAGACGATCACGAGCGAGAATCTTGTCGGCCAGGGGCAAGGTGCCGGTCTCGAGGCACAACAGACCGGTGATCCCACTCTCCGCAAGCTCGTCCGCCACCTGATGAAGGGCCCTCGGGGAGGGCAACGAGAGGATCACGACCGAGGCATTCGCGGCCACGCCCGCCGCTGATTCGGCCACGACCAGGCCTTCGTCGCTGAGATCGGATGTCCTGGCGGTGTCGACGTCGAAGCCCACGACCCGATGACCCGCTCTCAGGAGATTGGAGGCCATCGCCCCACCCATGATCCCGACTCCGACGACACCGACATCCACGTCACACCTCCAGATCGATCGGAAGGGTCGCCACCGCGCCGGTGCTCCCGTCCACCGCCACGACCACGTCGCGATTGTGACCGAGGTCGACGCCGCACACCGCGGGGACCCGTAGGGCACGGGCGGCTTCGAAGAGATGGGCGGCCGGGCTTCCCGAACCCGTCACCAAACCGGCAGCGTCCCAGAGAAGACTGGCCAGATTCGGGGTGGGGCTCCCGGCAGTCAGGATGCCGCGCCGACCCAGCGCCGGGTGGTGGGGCCCCGTGATCTCGGTGCGACGGCCCGCCCCGGTCCCGGGTGACGCCGGAGTCCCCCAGCGCGGCGTGACCGCGGCCAGGACCACATGGGCAACGAGCGGCTCCCATGAGCCGATGCCCAGCCGGGTCGGCAATGCGATCAACTCCCCGCGACGGGCAGCCTCGATCTCGTCGAGACCGAGATGCCAGGCCGCCGCCTCGTCCGGCACCACTCCCCGGTCGGCCATCTCTCGACGCAGACCCCGGAGGATGGCGACCAGACGCGATGAGCGAGCAGGATCGGGTGGGTCGAGCCGGCGCAGCTCGCCGACTGCGTGGGCGAAATCGCCCCCACGGAGTCGGGCGAGCAGCCTGCGGGCAGACGGGTCTGCCTGCTCCCAGGGTCGACCCCAGACTTCCTCGGTGAGCTCGCGCCTCAACTGGCGGGCCTGATCGACCGCGTCCGGCCCGAGCGGTGCGTCGGCGACGGCCACGGGGGCGCCGGCGATGGCCCAGGGCAGGACCATCTCGTCCCCGAGCCGGCCCGGTGCGGCCACCACCAGCCGCATGACGTCCATCAGCTCGTCGTCGACCTCACCGGGAGGCGTGTAACGGGGCGGGGAGACCGGAGCGGGGACGCGGCCAACCTGCAAGACCCAGATGCGGTCGGTGAGGGCCCACTCGCACCGGTTGGCCCCGATGGCCGCACTTGCGATCGTGAGCTCGTCCTTGATCGTGTTCAGGTTGTCCACCCCGACGAGCTCGATCATGCCCGCTCCGGACCAGCGGTCGTCGAAACGGCCGTCGTGGCCGGCCACCCAACCTTGCAGCAACGGAGCCGGCGAGCCCTTCACCGCCGAGACGGTAACGGTGCCGTCGCTGCCGATCTCCGCCCAACCACCCGCCTCGGGATCGAGGGCGGGTTGCACGAGCACCGCCATCGGGAAGGACCCGGGCTCGACTCCGGCGGCTTCCTGTCGCTCCATTGCGGCCACTGCGAACGCCGAGGCCCAACAGCCGACGACCGCCTTGGGCAGTTCGCCTGGCGCCACGTCGACATAGGAGGTGAAGGCGCCGGCCCACTCACCGGACGCCTCGAGAAGAGTCGACGAACGGGCGACGAGCCGCTCGGACAGTGCCGCCCCGGCTGTGATCAGACGGTCGCCGAACTCGATCGGCTGACGCCGTGACGGCGAGACGGGCCCCGCCGGAGCCCCGCTCCGGGAGAGTCCTGGCGCCCAGTTCCATGTGCTCGCGCGATGCAGCGGCCTCGACGACGAAGCCGGGGAGGACGGCGACACCCGACGCCCGGGCTGCGGCGAGCGCGGCTGCCTTGCCACCGACGCGGATCGGGTCGAGACCCGATGGGGCGTCGAGATCGACGATCAACGGTCAGGTGACCGAGATGATCTCGTGCGAGGCGTAGGAGGAGACCATCTCGATCCCCGTGTCTGTGACGTAGAGCATCTCCTCGAGCCGGACACCATGGTCATGCAGCTTCCCGTGCTGGGTCTCCAGGGCGAACGTCATCCCGGGCTCGATCTCGACCGGATGGTCGAGCGACCAGATCCTGGAGATCACCGGGGGGTCGTACTGGGCGAGACCGAGGCCGTGGCCCCAGAAGTTGGCCGCCGCCTGGTCCTCCTCCTCGTAACCCCAGACTTCCTTGGCCGAAGGCCACTTCGAGGCGACGTCGGCGGTGGTGACCCCGGGCCCGGTCGCCTCGATCGAGTCCCAGAGCCACTTGTGGGCGAGGTCGTAGGTCTGCTGATGCTCGTCGGTGGGCTTGCCCCCGACGCAGTACGTCCGATACACACACGACTTGAAGCCGTTCCAGGTGAGCGCGGCGAGGTCGACGATCACCAGCTCGCCGGGACGGATCATCCGATCGGAGAAGTTGCGCCAGTTCGGCCAGGCGTTGGGCCCCGAAGAGACGATGACGTCCTCGACGTCCTCCATCCCGGGTATCGAGTACAGCTTCTCGAACCCGAACGCCGCGACCTCGTTCTCGGTCAGACCGGGCTTGATGAAGTTGGTGATCTCGTAGTGGACGTAGTCGCAGATCGCGCCGACGATCGAGAACGCCTTGATCTCGTCCGGGCTCTTGATCGCCCGGGCCTCCATCATCGGGCTCATCCCGTCGGTCCAGGTGATGCCCCGCTTCTCGAACTCCTTGATCAGGTTGATGTCGATGAAGTCGACACCGAGGGGCTCGTCCTTGACGCCCGCCTCCTCGAGGTCGTTCATCAGCGAGTTGACGAACTTGTTCACCTGCTGGTCGGCCGCGGGCCCGACCGCGCCCTTGATCCAGACATAGGAGTAGCGGATGTTCTCCTTGGGGATCCACGGGTTGTGGACCTTGAGGTGGAACCCGATGTCGCCCTGCTCGTAGACGATCGGCTTGCTTCCCCTTGGGCAGCACCACGTAGCGCAGACCTGGCTTGAGACGGTTCCACCCCGGGGTCAGGGTCGAGGAGACATAACGCATGTTCTCGTCGTAGAAGAGGAGCAAGGCCCCGAGTCCGTGCCGTTCCATCGCCTCATGGGCGCGCTTGAGCCGGTAGTCGCGGACGTTGGCCCAGTTGATGCCTTCTTTCCAGTCGGTGCTGAGCCCGAAGAATGCTTCTCTCATTGCTCTCTCTTGTTCTCCCTACTCGGTATTGGCCTTCAGACCCTATCCGGGAGGACTTCCCGGACGATGTCGAGGAACTCTTCGTCGTCGAGCAGACCCTTCTTGGCGAGGGACCGCCCTTTGACCTCGGCGAGGATCGCCTCGATCTCCTTGGTCTCGGCGTCGTAGATGCCGTGCCGCCCCAGCCAGATGGCGACAGAGTCGAGACCCGAGCCCTTGCCCAGGACGATCTCGGGCGCGGACTGGCCGACCAGCTCGGGCCGATACGGGAACGGCTCGAGCAGGTCGTCACCGACGTTCTTCACCCAGGTGGCGATGATCCCCGACTCGACCTTGTACAGCATCTCACCGGTCACCGGCCGGTTCGCCGGCTGGGTGACACCGGACAACTCGGCGACGAGACGGGCGATCTCGGTGAACTTCTCGGTCTTGATGCCGATGTCGACGCCATACATCGTGAGCAGTGCGAGCACCGTCTCCTCGGTGGGGGCATTGCCCGCCCGCTCGCCGATACCGCTCACGGTGGTGTGGATGACGGAGGCCCCTTCGGCGACGGCGAGGATGCTGTTGGCGACTCCCATGCCGAAGTCCATGTGGAAATGGGTCTCCAGTGGCACATCGAGACGCTCCTTGACCCGCTGGGTGTAGTAGCGAATGGCGTGCGGGGAGGTGACGCCGAACGTGTCGACCAACGCGATGTTGTCGACGTGACCGTTCGTGGCGACCGTCTCCAGGTCGTCGAGGAGCTCGGTCATCGAGCTGCGGGTGGCGTCGATGGGGAAGAAGGTCACCTTGAGCCCGTTCTCGTGGGCGTACTTGGTCGCCTCGACCGATGCCTCGATGGCCTTCTCGACCGGCCACTTGTAGGCCTTCTCGATCAGATGGTGGCTGGCGGGGACCTCCATGACCACGCCCTTGACCCCGCAGTCCAGAGCCAGCTCGACGTCGGGGACCATGCACCGGCTGAAGGCGTAGATCTCGGTGGGGAGCCCGGCGGCGACCATCCGCTCGATCGCTTGCTTGTCCGAGGGGGAGACCGCGGGAAGCCCGGCTTCGATGCGGTGGACCCCGGCTTCGGCCAGCGCCTCTGCGATCCGGACTTTCTCGTCGGCGGTGAACTCCACACCCGCCTGCTGCTCCCCGTCACGCAGGGTGACATCGTGGATGGTCACTTCTTCGGGGAAATTGAAGTCCGCGGTGACCTCGGGGAGGTAGTTCCAGGGGCTCGAGAACCAACGATCCGATTTCCAGGGCTCCATCGCCGCTCCAACTCTCTTCGACAGACTGATCCTGCATCATATACGATTTGCCCGATGGCCCGTCCCGATGGTCCGGAAATCCTCAGATGAGCCAGTCGAAACTGTGGATAGGGGGTTACGGGCCGGAAGACAGTGCCCACGGCATCGGTCTCGCCACCTTCCGGGACCACGTCGTCACCGCCACCAACGGAGAGGTCGCGGTCGACGTGACCTGGAACCTGATGAGCGAAGGACGGCCGAACACCGACCTGTTGGATCTGGTGGAAGCCGGGTCGATGTTCCTCTGCTACTTCTCCACCAGCTACCTGGGCGACCGTGTCACCGAGTTCAACGTCTTGGAGACACCATTCCTCTTCCCCGACCTCGACACGGCGCACCGCACCCTGGACGGCCGACTCGGCGATCGTCTTCGGGCCGCGGTTCGCTTGCAGACGGGGTTCGAGGTCCTCGGGTTCTGGGACAACGGCTTTCGTCACCTGACCAACCGCCTCCACCCGATCAGGTCACCCGAGGACTGTCGGGGCCTTTCGGTTCGAATGCAGCCCAACGCCATCCACGAGGAGCTCATCAGGTGCTGGGGGGCCGTGCCGATCGCCGTCGAACTCAACCAGGGAATCCAGCTCATCAACTCCCAGAGCGTCGACGCCCAGGAGAACCCGCTGGCCAACACCGTGGCCTACGGTGTCGACAAAGTGCACCCCTACATCACAATGACCGGGCATCTCTACGGGGCGCGCGGCCTGTTCGCCAACCGGGAGAGGTACGAATCGATGCCGGCCGCCCTCCGCGACATCGTCGATTCCGGTGCCCGTGCGGCCGTCGCGACACAACGCGGAGCGGCCGCGGCCAAGGAGGAGTCTCTGCGTCGCGATCTGGAGATCGACGGAATCGAGTTCATCGACCTGGCCGACCACGAGCGGGAGGCCTTCGCCGTCAGCGCCAGGCCCGCCGTCGTCATGGCGGGGCGGATGGTCCCCTCCGACCTCTACGAGATGATCGATGGGTGAGCAGCCCATGAGAGCAACCGCGCTGGTCACGGGTGGGGCCACCGGGATCGGGGCCGCCGCGGTGACCGCGCTGGCCGGGCGCGGCGACCTGGTCTTCCTGCTCGACATCGACGATGCGCTCGGGCCAGAGGTCGCCGAGCAGCACGAAGACGTCGTGTTCGTGCATTGTGACCTCACCTCGGAGGACAGTGTCGCCACGGCGATGACGACGATCGGCCGCCACGCCGAGCACCTCGACTTCCTCATCAACAACGCCGGCGGCTTTGGAGTGGTCCAAGGGATCGAGGAGACCACCCTCGAACAATGGAGACAGGTCATCGATGTCAACCTCACCTCGATCTTCCTCATGACGAGGGCGGCGCTCCCACTGTTGCGAAGGTCGGCCACCGGGCGGATCGTCAACCTCGGGTCGCTGGCGGGTCAAACCGCGGGCTGGCCGACCTCACCCCCTTACGTGGCGTCGAAGGGTGGGGTGCATGCGCTGACACGGGCTCTGGCCACCGAGCTCGCCGGCGCCGGGATAACGGTCAACGCCATCGCCCCCTCGGCGGTGCTGACCGAGCGAATCAGGAGAATTCGTGATGACGAGCAACTCCGCGCCACCGCGGCATCGATACCACTCGGTCGATACCAGGCACCGGCGGAGGTGGCGGCCTGGATCCTCTTCCTGGCATCGCCGGACTCGGGGTTCATGACCGGGCAAGTGCTCTCGGTGAACGGCGGTAGGTTCATGGCATGAGCGGAGACCACGGAGCCAGACTCATCCGATTCGACCAAGCAGAGCCGGTCGCGCGGGGCGACGGCATCGAGAGCATCAGGCTCACCCCCACGCCGCTGCCGGGTCAGGGCTTCACGATGGGCATAACCAGCTTTCCCCCGGGTGCGGGCATTCGGCTCCACAGTCACAACACGATCGAACAGGTGACCGTGGTCGAGGGCGAGGGCATCGCGGTGATCGACGGTGTCGAGGTCCCGGCGCGACCGTTCGACACCACCCAGATCCCCCCTGGCGAGTTTCACCGATTCGTCAACACAGGTTCGACGGTCATGCGGATCCTCTGGGTCTACGGAAGCACCGAGGTGACCCGCACGTTCGCCGACACCGGCGAGACCGTCGACCAGTTCGCCTCTTGAGATTCGCGCTCGCCCGGCTCCACTCCTTCGTCGTCGACGTGCTCACCCACGTGGACGTCCTCCCCGCCCATGCCGACATCACCGCGTCCCGGCTCCTCGAGGCCGACCTGAGGGGGCGCACCGGGCACGGGATCATCAGGGTCCCTCAGTACGTGAAGCGAATCGAGGCCGGTGGGATCAATCTCCGCCCGGAGATCGCCGCCACCCGGGACACTCCGGTGAGCTGTCTCGTCGACGGGGACAACGGGCTCGGTCAGGTGGTCATGACCATCGCTGCAGAGACCGCGATCTCCAAGGCAGCCGAGGTCGGGATGGCCTGGGTGGGGACGGTCCGCTCCAACCACGCCGGGGCGGCCGGGGTCTACACCGACTTGGCGGTTCGGCATGATCTGATCGCCATCTACATGGCCGTGGCCAGTGCCAACGTGATGCCCCCCTGGGGTGGCCAGGACCGCCTCCTCGGCACCAACCCCATCTCGATCGCCATCCCCGCGGGCCAGCAGCCGGCGTTCCACCTCGACATAGCCACCACCGTCACGTCGCACGGGACCATCAAGGTCCTCGCCGGACGTGGGGAGGCGATGCCCGAAGGTTGGGTCGTCGATATGCAGGGCAACCCGATCACCGATCCGAAACGGGCCGACGAGGGGTTCCTGCTCCCTATCGGTGGCTACAAAGGCGCAGGTCTCAACATGGCCATCGGGCTGCTCGCCGGGGTGCTCAACGACGCCGCCTTCGGTGCTGACGTGATCGACCATCGCGCCGTCCCCGATCGGCCCGCCAACACCGGGCAAGCCCTCTTCGTCATGCGTCCCGACCTCTTCCGCGACCTCGACGTGTTCAAGGCCGACATCGACCGTCACCTCACGGCGATCCGAGGGGCGGGTGAGCCGGGGGCGGTCCACATCCCCGGCGAGGGTGCGGCCCGCCTGGTGGAGGAGCAGCGTCGTCTCGGGATCCCGCTACCCGACGGGCTGCTCGGTCAGCTTCGCGGCCTGGCCGGCAGGCTCGAGCTCGACGACGCCCTGGAGGCTGATTCCGCCGAGGTGTGAGTCAGCCGGCGAGAACGACCACGAGGAGACGACCCGTGGGACCGTCGACCACGGCCACACCGGCACGGTCGAGATTCGGATCCTCGAACATCGCCCGCCCCTCCGTGGTCTCCAGGATCCCGTCGAACGCGCCAACAGCCGTTGCTGCCAGAGCAGTCCCGTTGTCACAACGCAACACCTGATGAGACCTCGCTGCGAGCTCGGCGGCACAGTCCCCCATCCGTCGCAGGAGCCCCGACCGGTAGGAGCCGGCAGCGTGGTCCTCGGCAAGCTCGGTGATCACCCCCACCGTCGCCAGCGCCCCGAGCCCCACACCGACCCGATGCTCGTTGATGCGGTCGAGGACGCGCCCGGCATCGGCTCGGTCCTGGCGGATCTCGTCGGCGCCTGCCGGGGGGAACACCAGCACCTCGTCGCCACTGGGAACGGCCCGACTCGTGCCGAAGATGCCCCGTATCGCCGACATGGCGGCCATCACGTCGTCACCGGCGAGGGTCTCGAACACCCGACGCGGGACCGCGTCCTCCGCGGCGATCAGCGATACCACACGTGACTCCTCGAGGTTGTCCCGCCAGCTGTCGGGGACCGGTAGCACCACCACCAGGCTGACCACGATCAGGACGATCACCACGCCCCACCCGATCGCCACTGCGGCGCCGCCGACCCGGTTCACCATGGAGAGCCCGGGGAGGCTCATCGCCTTCGACAGGTAGTGCGAGGCGATGCTGAGCAGTACGCCGAACAGGACGAAGAGGAGGATCCCGCCTCCGATGCGCGCCACCTCGGGAGCTATGGAGAAGCTATCGCTGAGGAAGTCGCCGAAGGGCCCGGAGAGACGAAAGGCGATCAGCACGCCGGCGATCAGCCCGATCAGATCGAGTGTCTCCCTGACGAATCCCCGGGTCCACCCCCGAACCAGCATCGCGGCGAGGGCGAGTCCGAGAACGAAGTCGATCATTCGTCTCCTCCAGACAGCAAAGAGGGGCGACGTCGATGACGTCGCCCCTGACTCCAGAGGTCAAGGTAGCGAAGATGAGCGGAAACCGCGTATCGGCGGCGTGTCGAATGGAATTCGACACGTCCGGAGTTTCCTACGGAAACTCCAACCTGTCCGCAGGACAGGCATCAACCCCCGGGTTCACGGTTCGGGGTCGACGACCCTGATCCGCATGCGTTTGTTGGACTTGCCCTTCGACTCGGTCTTCATCACCTCGATGCGGCCCACCTCCAACGTCGATCTGACGTGGGTGCCACCGTCGGCCTGCCGATCGAGGCCTTTGATGTCGACGACCCTGATCTCGGTCACGAAATCGGGGATCAGGTTCACCTTGGTGCGGATCAGGTCGGGATCCTGGAGGGCGATCTCGCGAGCCAGCACGAGGATCTCCGTCGGATAGCCCTTGATCAGCTCCGCGTTGAGCTTGCGTTCAACCTCGGCCCCGAACTCGACTGTGATCCCGTCGAGCTCGAAGTCCATGCGGGCCTCGCCCGGGGTCATGTTCCCCCCGGTCACCTTGGCCCCATAGTCGCGATAGACCACGCCGGAGAGGGCATGGAGGGCGGTGTGGGTCCGCATGGTGCGATATCTGCGCTCCCAGTCGATCACTCCCTCGACCGGGGTCCCCGGATCCGGGAGCTGGGCTCCCGGGGTCACGACGTGAAACGGCCGGCCGTCCCGGCGGATGGTGTCGACGACGTCGACCGTACCCGCCGTCCCAACGGATGGTCCCGACGTCACCCGGCTGACCGCCACCCTGGGCATAGAAGACGGTTCGATCGAGGAACAAGCCGTCGTCGGCAGTCGCGACGACCCTGCCCTCGGCGGTGCTGAGGTACGAGTCGCCGGCCGCGAGCTCTTCGGTGGGTCCGTTGCCGGCCATGTTGCGGACTCTACGAGCCGAGGGGCACGACGCCCACCTGCACCACGGGATGCTCCCGCAGCATCGCCTGCACGGTGTCCGCACCGATCTCGAAGATCACCACCCCCGCACCGGTCCCGGTGACGAGGAACCGCGATTCGGACGACCAGGCGATGACGTCGGTGTCCATGCCGCTCAGCTCGTCGACCGTTTCGCTCTCCACATCGAGCACGACGAGCCCGTCGCTCCCGGAGATCGCCACCATCTGCCCATCGGGGGAGAACCGGGCCGCCCGGATCGGGCCGACCTCCGCACTCGGGGCGACTCGCCGGACACCACCGCCGGCCGACACCAGCTTGAGGTCCCCGCCCTCCGCCATGAAGACCCACCCGCCCGAGCTCGTGTCCAGCGCCACTCCGACTTCGCTGTCCCGGAACTCTCCCTCGGGTGTCAGGAGGACGACCCCTCCGGCCGGGTCTTGCAGGGCCCATCCCCAGTCGCCCCAGCCCACCACCGTGGCGCCGGCCCCGGTCCAGCTCGACGACATGGGTCGAGGCGAACTCCCCTTTGGTCGTGAAGAGCTGAGTGGTGCTGCCCGAATCGACCGTGTAGCCGAGCCAACCGGACGTGGAGTCGTGCCATGCATAGCTGGTCACTCCCGACGCCACCGGTTCGACGGCGCTGGGACGGCCCATGGAGAGGATCACCCCGTCGAGACCGGGCACCGTGGTGGACATGGCCACGTGCTGGGACTCGGCGTCGAGGAGGACACCATTGCCGCCGGTGAGAGAAGTGACAGTCACCCCCGATCGATTCGGCCAGAGGATGCGATCGAGTGCCCCACCTCCCCGGTCGGAGACGACCACGAGGGCATCGAGGAACCCGGGGATGACGTCGCCGAGACCCGGCGACACCGGAGCGGTGCCGAGGGTGGCGACCGGCGGCTCACCGGTCGGGGTGGTCAGGGAGCTGGGCTGCTCGGTCTCCGCGGGCGGTGGGCCTACCACCGTCACCCCCAAGCCCAGACCGACCACGAACCCGGCCACGGCGAGTGCCCAGGAGGGCCGGTTCCTCTCGCGGCGAGCCGGCGGAGCGACGCCGTCCTCGATGAGGGTGACGTTGTTGGACATCCAGGTGGAACCGTACGTCATCGGCAAGTGCTGTGGGGCCGATACATTGCGGAGATGAGAACCAGAGCCACACGGGCGGTGCTGGGATTGGTCGTCATGGCTTGGCTCACCTCTTGCTCCGAGCCTCTGCCGACCACCAGACCCCCGGACTCGGAGCTGCGCGAGCAGATCCACGCCGCCACCGGGCACGAGCCCACCGACTGCACCGACTTCGCCGGGAGCGACGCCGTCATCGCGATCACCGACACCGGGTTCGAGCCCGAGTGCGCCATGGTCGCCACCGACTCCACCCTCGTCGTGGAGAATCAAAGCGGGGAGGAGCACACATTCACCGTGAGCGACGGGGCGGGGGGTGATGTCGTCCGTCACATCAGGGTCGACGAAACGCTCGCCCCGGACGGCGAGTACGAGCTTGTCGTGGAAGACCAGCTCGGCCCCGCGATCTACCCGTTTTGGTCGAAAGGCCATCAGGAAGAGGGCTATACGGGAACGCTGATCGTTGGACCCTGAAGCGTCATCGCCCGGTCCACCCCCCTAAGATGCCACGGGCCCACTCGGTGGGCGTTATCTCAATTGGAGGAATGAATGAATAAATCGATTGGCGCGAGACTCCTCGCACTGATCGGGGTGCTCGCCCTCATCGCCGCAGCTTGTGGCGGCGAAGGTGGAGGGACCCCGGAAGAGTGTGAGGCCGACGAGTTCGGCTGTGTCGAAGTAGCCGCTGGAGATCCGATCAAGCTCGGTTCGCTGCTGGTTACCACCGGCGCCAACTCATCGCTCGGCCTGGACAGCCAGTACGGAGTCGAGCTCGCTCTCGACTACTGGGACGACGGGGCCTTCGACGGCACCAACGGCCAGATCCTGGGTCACGACTTGACCCTGGTCGCTGAGGACGACGGCTGCTCCGCCGAAGGCGGCACCGCCGGTGCCAACTCGCTAGCCGCCGACAGCGAGATCGTCGCCGTCATCGGGACCAGCTGTTCGAGCGCCGCGCTCGGCGTGGCAGACACGATCTTCTCCGAGAAGGGGATCTCGATCGTTTCGCCCTCGAACACCGGCCCGGCCCTGACGATGGAGGCCACTCACCAGCCCTTCTACCTGCGGACTGCGCACAACGACAGCATCCAGGGCGCGGCTGTTGCCAACTTCGCCTACACGGAGCTGGGTCTGACCTCGGCGGCGACCATCCATGATGGAAGCCCCTACGCCGACGGTCTGCAGCAGGTCTTCGCCGACACCTTCACGGCGCTCGGTGGGACCATCACCAAGCAGGAGGCGATCCAGGTCGGTGACACGGACTTCAACCCGGTTCTGACCGACATCGCGGCGGACGCACCGGAGTTCCTGTACTTCCCGATCTTCGTGGCCGAGGGTGGACTGATCACCCAGCAGGCCCGGACGATCGAAGGTCTCGCCGACACCGTGTTGGCTGGATCCGACGGGATGTTCACGCCGGACTGGATCCAGGCCGCCGGAGCCGACAACGCCAATGGCGTCTACATCTCCGGACCGGACCTGTCCGCGTTCTCCGGTGACACGGACTTCTACAACAACGAGTTCCTCGTCGCGTACAACGAGGCGTACGGGGAGCCGCAGTCCGTGTTCCACGCCCATGCCTGGGACGCCACCAACATGGTGTTGACGGCGATCGAGAGCGTGGCCATCGAGGATGGGGACACCCTCTACATCCCGAGGACCGCACTCAAGGACGCCCTGTTCGCCACGGAAGGGTTCGGTGGCATCACCGGCAGCCTGACCTGTGACGATCTCGGCGACTGCCAGCCGTCCGCCACCATCGCGGTGGTGACGGTCGAGAACGGTGAGTTCTCCGAGGCCGTCTACAGCGAGCTGGGAACGCTCGGAGGCTGATCTGATCGATTGGAAGGGGGCGGCCGGATGGCCGCCCCCTTCTTTGCAACCCGAAGGTGACTCCTTGACGACCAACGCCGGCTCGCGGAACTATCGGCTGCTCTTCGAGCGGCTTCCGATACGTCGAATCATCCTCGTGACCCTGTCGTTGGTCATTGCCTACGGTGTGATCGCCGGCACCGTCGCCACCCTGCAGACCGGGCGTTACACCACAGCCGACTGGGTCAACCTCTTCGTCGCCGGCGTCGCCCGCGGCGCCGTCTACGCCATCATCGCCCTCGGCTACACGCTGGTCTACGGCATCCTCTTCATCATCAACTTCGCCCATGGCGAGGTATTCATGGCGGGGACCTTCACCACCTTCTTCATCGCCCAGGGCCTGGCCGGCCAGGGAATCCTCAATCGCATATCCGATCCCTTCGCTGCTGCTTCTGTTCCTGTGCTCCGCTGCTGGTCTCGATGGTGGTGGCACTGATCCTGGAGCGTGTCGCCTACCGGCCGCTGCGTGGGGCCCCCCGGCTCGTCCCCCTGATCACCGCCATCGGCGCCTCCCTGTTCCTGCAATACACGTTCCGGGGCTTCTACGGCGCCCAGGTCAACGCCTATCCCAACATCGACATCCTGCAGGGGACGCATCTCGATCGGTGGTTACAACGTTCAGAAGGCCCAGTCCTGGTCACGGTCGGGAGCACTCCTGCTCTGGCTGGCGCTCTTCTTCGTCATCGAGCGAACCAAGCTCGGCCGGGCGATGCGCGCCGTCGGGGAGGACCGGGAGATCGCTGCGCTGATGGGCATCAACGTCGACCGGACGATCGTCTCGACCTTCGCCATCGGTGGGGCGCTGGCCGGGGCCGCCGGGATCCTCTTCGTGCAGCTGTTCAACTCGGTCTGGTTCTTCATGGGGTTCTTCCCCGGGATCAAGGCCTTCACCGCGGCGGTGCTCGGCGGGATCGGCTCGATCACCGGCGCCGCCCTCGGTGGCCTGGTCCTGGGCATCCTCGAGGCGATGGGCCCGATCCTGTTCCTCACCGGTCTGGGCATCCCCTCGCCCAACCAGCTCCAGCCCATCATCTCCTTCGGCATCCTGGTTCTGGTCCTCATCTTCCGCCCCGGCGGGTTCCTCGGCGCCCCCGAGGAGAAGCGAGCGTGAGGCGTCTGCCCCGTTGGGCGACGGGTGGGGCTGCTCGGCGGCTTCATCGTCATCTACCTGGGCGCGGTCGGCATGCTGGAGTCGTTCAGCAGCCGCCCGATCATCACCGATGTGGTCGAATTCTCCGTGGTGCTCATCGCGATCGTCTACGTCGCCACCGGCTACCTGGCCGCCAAGCCGGCGAAGGACGAGATCGAGAACCGTCCTCGACAGACCGCACCGCTCGCCGGGGTAGTGGCCGGGGCGCTGGTCGGTGTCTTCGTGATCGCGATGACCCTGCTCGCCGAGGCCGGATACAACCCCCGCGACATGTTCATCGCCATCAACCCGGCACTCCTCGACATCCTCACCTTCGGACAGTCGATCTGGCTGGGCCTGGTCATCCAGATCGCCTTCGGGGCGCTGATGGGCCTGATCGCCGGTTACCTCTACACGTCGGCGCCGAACACCCGTTCGGTGGTCGTCACCACCTTCAGCACCGTCGTCCTGGTCGCCCTGGGGGCCCCGCTGTTCACGGTGATGCTCGACGGGATGGGGATACCCGACAGCTGGCTCTTCGAGAGGGAGGGCCTGACCGTCCTCGGGGCCATCGTGGTCGCCGCGGCCGCCGGGTGGCCTCAAGTGGTACGTGCTCAAGACCGGAGGGGCCCGCAAGGCGATGCTGCAAGTACCGAAAGTCACCGAGAAGAAACATCAACATGACTCTCTGGTTGGTGTCGGGTGTGGTGCTCGCGATCCTCCCCTGGATCGTCAACACCTTCATCAGCGAGGTGCTGGGCACCATCGGCCTCTACATCCTGCTCGGACTGGGTCTGAACATCGTCGTCGGCTACGCCGGGCTTCTCGACCTCGGATATGTGGCCTTCTTCGCCGTCGGCGCCTATTCGATCGCGGTGCTCACCGCCAACACCTCGTTCCTGGTCGGCGGGTCCGTCACCGCGCCGGCAGAAGCCGGATTCATGAACTTCTGGGTCGCACTGCCCATCACGATCATCATCGCGGTGGTCATCGGTGTGCTGATCGGGGCCCCCGTGCTCCGTCTCCGCGGCGACTACCTGGCGATCGTCACCCTCGGATTCGGCGAGATCATCAGGACACTGGTCCTCTCCGACTGGCTCAAGCCCTATCTCGGCGGGCCGCAGGGGATCACCCAGATCCCGACCGGTCCCACTGGGCCCGCTGGACACGCGGGATCCTCGAATCCTCTATTACCTGATCCTGGCCTTCGTCGTGATCTCGTTCTTCATCGCCACCCGGCTCAAGTACTCCCGGGTCGGCCGCGCCTGGGCGGCGATGCGTGAGGATGAGGACGTCGCCGAGGGCATGGGCATCTCCGTCGTCCTCTACAAGATCCTCGCCTTCGTCATGGGCGCCGCCATCGGGTGCCTGGGCGGCGCCTTCTTCGCCGCCAAGCTCTCGGTGGCGAACCCGGGCAGCTTCACCCTGCTCGTCTCGATCAACGTCCTGGCAGTGGTCGTCCTCGGAGGCATGGGCTCGATCCCGGGCGTGGTGGTGGGGTCACTGGTCCTGGTCGGTCTTCCCGAGCTCCTCCGCGAGTTCGGCGAGTACCGCCTCCACATCTACGGCGTCATCCTCGTCGCCATCATGCTGCTCAAGCCCGAGGGTCTGATCCCCGATGCCCGGCGCGCCAAGGAGCTCCACCACAAGGACGAGGATGCGATCACCGACGTCGCCCATGTCGCCATCGCCGGAGTCCACGAATGACCCACCTGCTCGAGCTCGAGGGGGTGTCGAAGAGCTTCGGTGGCGTCCACGCCGTGGTCGACGTCGACTTCTACGCCGATCCCGGGGAGATCGTCGGGGTGATCGGCCCCAACGGCGCCGGGAAGACCACCTTGTTCAACGTGGTCACCGGCTTCTACACGCCCGACAGCGGGACGATGACCTTCGACGGCCACAACATCGCCGGGCTCAAGCCCAACGCCCTCACCCGGCTGGGCATGGCCCGCACCTTCCAGTCGGTGCGTCTGTTCGACGCGATGACCGTGCTCGAGAACGCCATGGTGGGGCGGCACACCCGCACCAGAGCCGGGGTCTGGGGCGCTCTCGCTCCACAGCAAGAAGACCATCCAGGAGGAGGCCGAGATCACCGAAGCCGCGACGAAGGCCCTGGCCTTCTTCGGCAGCCGTCTGACGGGGCGGGAGCACGAGTTGGCTTCTGACCTGGCCTACGCCGACCGTCGTCGTCTCGAGATCGCGCGGGCCATGGTCACCGGCCCCAAGCTCCTCCTGCTCGACGAGCCCGCCGCGGGCATGAACCCGGCCGAGAAGGACGGGCTGATCGAGCAGATCGGGCGTCTTCGCGACGAGAGCGGCTTCTCGATCGTCCTCATCGAGCACGACATGCCCGTCATCAAGAGTGTCAGCGATCGTGTCGTCGCCCTCGACCATGGCGAGAAGATCGCGGAGGGCACCTACGACGAAGTCGCATCCAACCAGCAGGTCATCGAGGCCTATCTGGGGAAGGCCGCCGCGGCAGAAGGAGGCTTCCCTGTGAGCGACGCCGTCCTCACCGTGCGGAACGTGGTCGCCGGTTATGGGCCCTCGGAGGTCCTCCACGGGATAAGCCTCGAGGTCCAAAAGGGAGAGACCGTCTGTCTCCTCGGATCGAATGCGGCCGGCAAGTCGACCACGCTGCGCACCATCCTCGGGCATGGTCAAGGTGCGGTCCGGTGAGATCACCTTCCACGGAGAGCGCATCGACGGGCTGTCCACACCTGACATCGTGGCGAAGGGCATCACCATGGTCCCGGAGAACCGCCGGCTGTTCGCCAAGATGACCGTCCGGGAGAACCTCGAGATCGGCGCCAACCTCCGCAACGACAAGGCCGCGATCGCCAACGACGTCGAGGGCATGTTCGAGATGTTCCCCCGGCTTCGCGGAACGGCACAAGCAGACGCGCCGGCACCCTATCCGGGGGTGAGCAGCAGATGCTCGCCATCGGTCGGGCCCTGATGGCCGATCCCGAGGTCCTGCTTGATGGACGAGCCGTCGATGGGTCTGGCGCCGATCCTGGTCGAGCAGGTGTTCGACACCATCCAGGAGATCAACGGCCGGGGAGTCACCATCTTCCTCGTCGAGCAGAACGCCAACGTGGCGCTGGCCATCGCCAATCGCGCCTACGTCATCCAGACCGGGCGTGTTGTCCTCTCCGATTCGGCGAGTGCGCTCCTGGCGAACCCCGACCTCTCCAAGGCGTATCTGGGCGAGCTCGAGACGCGTCGAGGAGCCCTAGACCGGCTCGTCCTCGTCGGGATCCTCGTTCAGGGATTGCATCTCCTGGGTGTCGAACAGACGTGACTGATCCGGTGACCGCCGGCTGATCCGGGCGAGACGCTCGGGAGGCTCGGTGAGCTCGATCATCGCCTCACTCGCCTCCTGCCACGACTGGCCCAGGATCCGGGTCCGCCAGAGATGACCGACGACGATGCGCACGGCCGCGGTCACCGGGATCGCCACCAGCACGCCGAGGAGCCCGGCGAGGGAGCCACCGACGATCAGGGCGAGGATGATCACCAACGGCGACAGGTTGACCCGGGCCCGCTGCACCATCGGCGTGATCAGGTGATTGTCGAGCTGCTGGACCAGGACCATGATCGCCACCGCCCACACCGCCTGCCAGGGATCACCGTTGAGCAGGGCGATCAAGGCGGCGAGGGCGCCACCCACCACCGGTCCCAGGAACGGGATGAGGTTCAGGAAGCCGGCGATGATCCCGACCAGGAGCCAGAAGGGGAGATCGATCGCCCACATCCCGATACTCGACCCGATCCCCACCAGGAGGGCCACGAGCAGCTGACCGCGAACGAAGGAGCCCATGGCAGTGCCCAGCTCGCCTCCCACATAGGCGGCCTCGGGGCGGTGCTTGGGTGGCGTCAGCTCGAGGGCCGTCGTCTGGAAACGGTTCTTGTCCATGAGGATGTAGATGGCGAGGATCGGGGCAAGCCCGATGACTGCGATGGTCTCGGCCACCCCACGAAGGACCACCCCGGCGCCGGCGCCGAAGCCGAGGAGGAGATTCTGGATCGTCTCCTGGTTGGCCGGGTCGCGCAACCACTCCTCGATGGCCTGCTGGGAGAGGAAGTCGTCGATGTTGAGGCCGAATCGGGTGGCCGTCTCCCGCAACCAGTCGACGATCTCGACGTAGAGGTCGGGAAGCTGCTGGGCGAATGCCGTCCCCTGCTCCTGGAGTGTGGGCCAGACCAGGGCGCCGACCGCGACGATCACCGCGATCAGGATGAGCAGGGCGAGGAGGGCGCCGACGAGCCGGGGCATCCGAAGCCGCTCGAACATCTTCACCATCGGGTCGAGGAGGAAGACGAGACCGGCCCCGAAGGCGACGGGCAGCCAGATCACCCGCACCGCTTCGGCGACGAGGAGGAAGACCCATCCCAGGGCGACCAACCCAACGATCGTCCACACCAGCAATGCGATGTTCCGGAGCCGATCGGAGGGCAAGATGGGGCGAGTGTAACTAGCCCTCGGTGACAGTCAGGGTGCTGTCACCGACCACTGTCACCACCCAGCCGCCACCGCTCAGCGGGGCTGCGGCCCCCTCCGAGTCGAGGATCCAGGTGGCCGGCACCGAGGCGACCCCGACCACCCGGGCCGGCACATCGGCAGGGACCACGATCCGGAAGGAGCCGTTCACCGTCACCGGGGTCTCGCCCAGGGTCTCGCCGAGGATCACCGTCCCTGCGCCTTCGATCACCGCCTCGGAGACACTCAGCCCGGTGAGGTCGGCTTCGATTGCGCCCGACAGGCTCAGGTTCCACACCGGTGCGTCGGCCAAGGACACGTCCCAACCGGCGTAGCTGTAGAGACCGGGATCGGCGGGCGCCTCCAGGACGACCTGGGTCGAAGAGTCGACGACGTGCTCGGTGGCCGTCGGGATGCCGATGCCGCCGCCGCGTTTCACTGGCTCGACCACATAGAGGAACTCGGAGCCACCGGAGACGAGGAGCTTCCCGTCGATGTCGGCGGTCAAGGATGCCACGGCGACATTCCCCGGCTCGGGCCCCACCAGACGCTGAGATGCCGAAGGCATCAGCGACCACCCGGCGAGATGGCCCCAGATGAAGAGACCGGCGAAGACCAAAGCGACCATCGGCACGAGGCCGGCGACCCGGAACTTGCCGACCTTGCGTTCCCGAAGCAGATACGCCGTGATCGCCAGACCGAGCCAGATCGGCCACCATGCGATCAGGTCGGCGACGATGGCACGGCTCAGACGCCCGCTCGCCGCCACCCCCAGGATGATCGTCAGGACGGCGATCGGCAAAATCCAGCTTCGGGGGAAACCGCGGCCGAAACCGACGGTCCGATGGGTCATTCGGTGTATCCGGTACCCAGGACCATCACCACGTCGGCGCCCGTCTGCACCGACTCGTCGGGTATCGGCTCGACCGTCGCGCCGGGGATGAACTCGACCATCGCCGCCCCTTCGGCGGCGAATCCTTCCCGATACCAGATCCGCGAGGGGTTCAGCTCCGGGTCGTAGTCACCCGGGGTGAGTGTCTGATATCCGGCCTCGGCGAGGTCGGCGGTCATGCGCCCGGCGGCGCCATCCAGGCCCAATGAGTTGAGTACGACGACGGTCACCTCAGAGGGAGGGCGCACGTCGACGGACGCCGAGGTCGACGTGGTCGGATCGGACGTGGAGGTCGCACCGGGCGCCGTGGTCGTCGTCGCACCCTCGTCGGAGGTGGCGGTCGACTCGACGGTGGTGGTGGTCGTGGTCGGCCCGGTCGCCGGCTCGTCGGCGAAGAGGTACAGGAGGAAGAAGACCGCGGCACCGACGAGGAGGATGCCGAGGATCATTATCGCGAGATCGCGATAGAAGGTCCCTGGAGTCTGGGACGAAGCGTGCTTTCCCTTGTTGGTCATCAGCCGGCCAGTTCGGACTCTCTCGGTTCTTCGATGATTCTCCGGACACGTTTAACGGTGAGTGGGTCGTATGCCAAAGCGTGTGACGACGAGACGATGACCCGCAGCCGCTCGTAGAAGCGCGCCGCGCTCGAGACCGAGCGCGATCTCGATGGTCATGTCCTTGGGGCCGGGCTCGACCAGACTTGCCCGCTCGAAGTCGAGGATCGCCCTGTCCTCTTCACTCAACATCGCCGGAAGGGTAAGAGAAGACCCCGATATCGACGGGGATTTGGCGCGTGTTGGCGCCGCGGGGCGGCGAAGCCTCCGTGTGGTGCTGCGACGACCCAACACATCTGCCCAAGGAGGGGGGACCTCAGAGGCGAATCTCGCCTCCCCCCTCGAGGACAAGGGTGACAGATGCAAAGGAAAGGAACCTTGTCTTCCCCGCGATGATCGGCCGCCGGCCGGGGATCTTGAGTGGTCTGTGGGTATCGGTGTACCTTGCGAGGAAATCGTTTGCTGGACAGTCGTGGAACAGGAGAAGAGATGACGGAGCGCACCGGGTTCGATGTCGTGATCGTCGGCGGGGGCCCGGCCGGGGCCGTGCTGGCCCATCGGCTGACCGCCGACCCCGATCGCAGCGTGTTGCTCGTCGAGGCAGGCCCGGACTACGGCGACGACATCTCGGCATGGCCTGCCGAGCTCCTCTTCTCCCAGCAGCAACCGCTGACCTCACATTCGTGGGGTCTCCATGACGCCGGGAACGGGATGTTCCTGCCCCGGGCCCGGATCCTCGGTGGGTCGTCGGCCGTGAACGCGTGTTACTGGATCCGGGGCTCGGCCCGCGACTTCGACGATTGGGAGGCGCTGGGCAACCCGGGATGGGGTTTCGACGACCTGCTCCCCTACTTCCGGCGGGCCGAGACCGACCCCATGGGTGGGCCGCTCCACGGGAACGACGGCCCGGTCCAGGTGTGGCGGGCCGTTGACTGGTCCCCTGGCGACCTCGCCTTCACCGAGGCGGCGGCAAACCTGGGCATGGCCGAAGTCGAGGACATCAACGGCAGCAGGGACCAGTCGCCGTCGGTCGGACCGGTTCCGAAGAACATCGTCGCCGACAACCGTCTCAACGCGGCAATGAGCTACCTGACCCCGGTGCGTGCCCGCCCCAACCTGACGATCCGGACGGAGACGGTGGTCGATCGGGTGCGGTTCGCCGGTGAGCGAGCGGTCGGGGTTCTCACCGACACCGATGAGGAGATCGATGCCGGGTTGGTGGTGCTCGCTGCCGGGGCCTACTTCACGCCAGGGATCCTCAACAGGTCTGGTTACGGGAACGAAGCAGGATCTCCGAGCGATCGGTGTCACCGTGAGACAGCACCTGCCGGGTGTCGGTCAGAACCTGCTCGACCACCCGTTCGCCATCGACGTCGCCACCGCGGTGATGGCGCCACACGCCGAACACGGGAAACAACTCCAGGGCCAGGCCATGGCGAGGAGTCGTTCTGCGTCGTCCCCCGACGAGATCGATTGCCATCTCTACAACGGGCAGAGCTTCGACTCCGATCTGGGGCGGTGGGTCATGGGGTTCTCGGTCTCGATGGTCAACGCCCTGTCCACCGGCACCGTCACGTCGACCTCCGCCGACCCGAACGAGCTGCCCCGGGTGGAGCACCGGCACTACTCCGACCCCGGCGACCTGGAGAGAATCTGTGACGGGATCGAGCTGATCACCGAGATCTCCCGCTCCCCGCAGCTCTCCCCGCTCCTCGAGCCGCGCTCGGGCGGTTCCTGGGATTGGAGCGATCGAGAGACGTTGCAGACCCTGGTCAGAGAGAGGTCGGTGACCACCAACCACTGCTCAGGCACGGCGAAGATGGGGCCGGCCAACGATCCTCTGGCAGTCGTGGACGCCTCGGGGCGGGTCTACGGGGCGGAGGGCCTCGTGGTCGCCGACAGCTCCATTTTCCCCACCTGTCCCCGGGGGAACATCCATTTCCCGGTCGTCGCTGTTGCGGAGAGGATCGCCGATGTCCTCTGAGAGCTCGACGGCGGGCCTGCCCACGGAGCCCGAGATCCTCACGACCACCGTCGGGTCTTACTCACCGATCGATTGGCTGATCGCCTCCCCCGGTGAACAGGCCTTGATCGACGCCACCTCGGCAGTGATCCACACCCAGCGTCGCGCCGGGATCGACCTCCCCACCGATGGAGAGCTGTATCGATTCGACCCCGACCACCCGGAGACGAACGGGATGATCGACTACTTCGTCTCCCGGATGGGCGGCGTTCGCTCGGAGACGGGTAGGAGCGACAGCCTCGCTTTCCAGGCCAAGTCCGAGACCGGGTTCCGACGCAAGCCGGCAGGAGTGGTGGAGGGGGACATCTCCGAGGGCACCCTCGACCTGCACCAGGCGTGCCTGCGTTCGGCGTCTGTAGCCGACGGCCCGCTCAAGTTCACGCTCACCAGCCCGTTCATGCTGGCGCGCATGCTCCTCGACCTCCACTACGAGGACGTCGGGGAGCTGACCCTGGCGATCGCGGACTGCCTGGCCGATCAGGTGGCCGACCTCCCGTGCGCCGTGGTCCAGATCGACGAGGCCAACGTCCCCGGCAACCCGGAGCATGCCCCGTTGGCGCAGGAGGCGATCAACCGCGTCCTCGACGCCGTCACCGTGGAGCGGGCGGTCCATTTCTGCTTCGGGAACTACGGCGGGCAAAACGTCCAATCGGGTGGGTGGGCACCGCTGATCGACTTCCTCGACGGTCTCCACACCGACCACCTGGTCCTGGAACTAGCCCATCGGCCCGACTCGGACCTGGACGCCCTCAAAGACGTGGGCGACCACATCGCCATCGGTGTCGGGGTCATCGACATCAAGGTCAACCACATCGAGTCCGCCGACGAGGTGGCGGGCCGGATCGAGCGTGCCGTCGATGCCTTCGGGCCGAATCGGGTCCGCTGGGTGCATCCCGACTGTGGGTTCTGGATGCTGCAGCGCTCGGTGGCCGACCGGAAGATCGCGGCCCTCGTGGCAGGGCGAGACCGTTTCCTGGGACGCTGAGTCGCGAGAGTTACTCTCCAGACATGTGGGGAAGGAGATGGCGACGATTGGTCGGCCGATGCTGCTGCTGCTCGTCGTCTCTGCGGCGACGCCTCCAACGTCGACTCCACCAGCCCACCCCAGCCGGCCACCGAAGCCGAGATGGAGCTGTTCTGTGAGAAGTACGAAACCGTCAGCTCCCAGTCCTGGAGCGACCTGACCGTGGCACTGATCGACGTGTCTCCCGAGGAGATCAGAGCCGAGATGATCAGAGCCTCCGAGCCACCTGGCGAGACGTGGGAGGAAGACCTCCACGCGGTCGAGGACTTCATCGCTCGCTGCAACGACCTCTAGGACGGCCGCTACCGGCCTCGAGCCGTGTACCGGAGTCGAACCGATGACCTGCTGATTACAAATCAGCTGCTCTACCAACTGAGCTAACGCGGCGTGAGCTGTCAAAGCGTCACGCCGTCTGGAGTTTCGCATCCGCACGCCTGCGGCGTGCTCCGGCGAATCTCCTGCTTGCTGGACGTTGCGCACTCTCATTATCTCAAACGAGGCCAGGGCAGCGGAAACCGAGGCGTTGAGACTCTCGGTGCCCACCACCATGGGAATGGAGGTGACCACATCGCAGCGTTTCCGAGTCAGCTGGGCGAGCCCGGCACCTTCCGCCCCCACGACGACGGCCACAGGCTCGGTGAGCAGGTCGAGACCGAACAGGGACCGGCCTCCCCCGGCGTCGAGACCGACGATCCAGACGCCGCGTTCCTTGAGACGGCTCAACGCCTCGGGGATCGAGCTGACGATCGCCACCGGCAGATCCTCCAGAGCCCCCGCCGCGGCCTTGAAGGCAGCCGCCGAGAGAGGAGCCGCCCTACGTCCGGAGACCACCAGCCCGGTCGATCCTGCTGCACGGGCGCTTCGTGCGACCGCCCCGACGTTGTGCGGGTCCTCGATGTGATCGAGCACCAGGATGGCGGCGGCGGGCCCGGCGAGATCGTCCAACGTGGCGGGAAGGATGGGACGACACCGCGCCACCACCCCTTGCGGGGCATCGGTGTCGGCCATCGACCGGACGTCGTCGACATAGGTGACCGACCGACGCCTCGACCCGGGCGAGGATGTGCTCCACCCGGCTGCGACGACCGGTCTCGACGAAGAGCTTCTCGACCCGGCCGGCGGCCACTGCCGCCGTCACCGCGTGGATGCCTTCGACCCTATCGCCGTATCCAGCGGGTGCCATCGACTCCGTCCTCGATCACCACGCCGGCCTCGGCGAGATCGTCCCTGATCCGGTCGGCTTCGTCGAAACGCCGCTCCGCACGGGCCAGCTCACGGGCCGAGACCATCTCCTCGATCGTGCCGTCGTCGATCGTGCTCGTCTCCGGAGCGGCTTCGGCATCATCGATGCCGAGCACACCGACGATCTCAGCCACCGCCCCGCCGATCGCCGAGGCATCCTCTCCCCGGTCGAGGAGACGATTGCCGTCGCGCACCAGGTCGAAGAGGAGCGACACCGCCTGGGGGGTGCCGAAGTCGTCGTCCATGGCCTCCCGGAAAGTGGCGAGCGCCGACTCGTCCGGCGTCCCCTGCTCGACCCTGGCCTGGAATCGCTCGAGACGGTCGAGAGATTCGGCAGCGTCGGCGAGCAGGTCCTCGGAGTACTCGATGGGTGATCGGTAGTGGGCTCTCACGTAGAGGAGACGGAGGGCCCGGCCCCCGTGGTCACGGAGGATCGACTCCAGGTCGACGACACGACCGGTCGATTTGGACATCTTCTCCCCACCGAGGTTCACCATCCCGTTGTGCAGCCAGTATCGGGCAAAGGTCGATCCTGACGCCCCCTCGCTCTGCGCCACCTCGTTCTCGTGATGGGGGAAGATCAGGTCGAGCCCGCCACCGTGGATGTCGAACCCATCACCCAGGTACTTGGCTGCCATCGCCGAGCATTCGATGTGCCAACCGGGACGACCAAGACCCCAAGGGGACTCCCACGACGGCTCACCGGGCTTGGCCGTCTTCCAGAGAGCGAAGTCGAGGGGGTCGGTCTTACGTTCGTCGACGGCGATCCGGGATCCGGCGCGCAGCTCCTCGGGTCTTCGACCCGAGAGTCGCCCATACGACGGCAGGGCGCGGACCGAGAAGTAGACGTCGCCATCGGCCTCATACGCCAGGCCACGGTCGATCAATGCGGTGATCAGGTCGAGCATCTCCGGGATGTGCTCGGTGGCCTTCGGCTCGACGTCGGGAGGGAGCACCCCGAGACGTCGAAAGGCATCGCTGAATCGAGCTGCCATCTCGACGGCCAGCTTCTCGACGGGCTCCCCGAGCTCGGCGGCAGCGGCGATGATCTTGTCCTCGACGTCGGTGACGTTCGACACGTAGGTGACGTCGAGGCCTCGCCAGGTCAGATAGCGACGGATCACGTCGAAGGCCACGGCGTAGCGGCCGTGACCGATGTGGGGCTCGGACTGCACGGTGGGCCCGCAGACGTAGATGCCCACCCTGCCCGCATCCCGAGGCTCGAGCTCGACCGTCTCCCTGCCCATGGTGTTGTGAACCCGGATCACTGCCGGGATGTTAAGCGTGTGCAGATGAGGCGCCTATGCGACCTCATCTGCACACGCTGGCGACCGTGACCACCGCCACGGCTGCGATTCCCTCGCCGGAGCCGACGAAGCCGAGGCCGTCGGTCGTGGTTGCCTTGACCGAGACCACCGTCGGGTCGACATCGAGGGCGTCGGCGAGACCTGCTGCGATGGCCTTGCGATGTGGGGAGACCCTGACGTGCTCGGCCACGATCGTGACGTCGGCGTGGGACACCTGCCAGCCGGCAGCGGCGGCCATGGCCACGGTCTCCCGAAGCAAGGCCATCGAGTCGGCACCGGCCATCTCAGGGTCGTCCGAGGGAAAGTGCTCGCCGAGATCACCCAGCACACAGGCCCCCATCACCGCATCGGTGACGGCATGGGCGGCGACGTCACCATCCGAGGTGGCCGCCACCCCCTCCGTGTCGGAAACGACGACGCCGCCGAGCTTCAGGGGAGGTTCGCCGGCGAGACGATGTGCGTCGAAGCCCCAACCGACCCGGGAGGTCGCGGCGGATGACCCCGAGGTCACTCCTCGACCGTGTCTACCTTGGGCAGGGCGCGGTCGAGCTTGCGGATGGCCTCTTCGTCGTCGACCTCGAGGCTGAACGCCAGCTCCGAGCTGAGGGTGAGGCGAGCCTTGGAGAGCATGCGCTTGAGGGCGGGGCTGATCCCCTTGGTTTGCTGGGCGTAAGAGAGGTCGCGAACCACCTCGGCCACCTGGAAGATGTCCCCGGAGACCATCTTCTCGTTGAGGACCTTGTACCAGCGGCTCCAGTTCGACCCCGCCTCCTCGGGCTCGCCCTTCAGCGACTTCAGGACGTCACGTGACTTCGTCTTGGAGATGACCGGGCGGATGAGCTCGTCGACCTTCTCGATCGGGACCATCACGGTGAGCTGCTCGGTGGCGATGTCCAGGATGAAGTAGTCCTTCTTCTGGCCATCGAAGGTCTGCCGAACCTTCTTCTCGATGGTGGCCGCCCCATGCTGGGGATGCACCACCTTGTCTCCTACCGAAAACTTGGTCTCTTGAGCCATGAACGGGGGCGCAGTGTACAGCCCGGCCAGGTCAATCGAGCACGGGCTCCCATTCGTGAGCAGCGGCCTCGACTCGCCGGAAGAAGCTGATCAGCTGTTGTGCCCGGGCGTCGCCAACCCCTTCGACGTCGATCAGCTGGGCATCCGAGGCCCGCAAGAGCTTGGTCACCGACCCGAAGTAGCGGACGATGTCCTCCCGCACCCCATCGGGGAGCCGGCCGGCCAGAGTCAGGAGACGGTGCCCCCTGGCGTCGGCGGGGTCGTCGAGATCGGTGAACCCCAGTTCGGTGGCGACCCGGGCAGGATCCTCGAGATCGTTGCCGGTGAGCTCGCCGAGACGCTCTCTCGCCCGCTCGACCGAGCCCGAACGCAGTGGCTTGATGTAGTCCTGGAGGACGAGGTCCTCGGTGCCGGCGACACCGGAAAGGAGGTCGTTGAGCTGGAGGGTGGCGATGCGCCCCTCGTCGCCCAAGGTCCGGGTGCGGTCACGGATGACCGCCCCCAGACGGGACACGAGCTCGGCACGTTGGACGACGGTCACGACTGCCCGGTAGCTGGCGAGACCTGTCACCTCGAGACGGCTCAGCCGGCTCCCGGACTCGTCGAGACGGCTGCGCAGCCGTTCCAGGCTCTGCAGCTCCTGGTTCACGTAGGCGGCGACCTCGGTGGGTGCGGCGAGCTCGATCTTCTGTTCGCCGTAGAACAGGGTGGCGACGCGGCGCCCCTCGCTGACGGCGACGACCGGCGTATCGGTCTCCCGGGCCATCCGCTCCGCGGTGCGATGTCGAGCCCCGGTCTCGTCGGTGGCGATCGAACCATCGGGGATGAAGTGGACATTGGCGG
This sequence comes from uncultured bacterium, assembly GCA_963751005.1. Classification (GTDB taxonomy): domain Bacteria; phylum Actinomycetota; class Acidimicrobiia; order Spongiisociales; family ZC4RG35; genus JANQRA01. Next base: position 719,420 of record CAVVSY010000004.1, on the reverse strand, counting down.
CGAGGATGTGCTCCCAGGTGTCGTCGATGACCACCCCACCATCCATCTTGGACAGCTCGGACAGCTTGGCCGGGGTGAAGGCGGCGCCACGGAGCCTGAAGCCGCCGGAACTCGCCGCGGTGACCTTGCTGTTCTGCCCGAGGACGATGAGACCGCCCTTGCCTTGCTGGATGATGCGCTCGAGCGCGTGACGCATCGCGGTTCCGGGTGCCAGTCGCTCCAGTGTCTCGCTTATCGATGGACCGCCCACGGGAGCCAGGCTATCACTGCTCCCGCATGCCCGCCGGGGTGGACGGGAGGTGGCCGAGCCCGGCCCGGAACAGGGCGTCGCCGAGCCGCATCGCCTCGCCACCACGCGGTGCCACCCGATGCTCCATGCCCATCCGGTTGAGCTCCTCGACCCGCCGGGTCTCGTAGGGGACCGATCGGACCTCGCCGGCGAGACCCACCTCGCCCCAGGCCGCCAGCCGCCCCAGTGGCTCGTTCGTCGCCGAGGACGCCAGAGCCAGGGCGACAGGGAGGTCGCACCCGGGCTCGTCGAGACGCCAGCCACCGACCACGTTGACGTAGACCTCGTGATCGGCGAGACGAATCCCGGCATGACGGTCGAGCACGGCGATCACCTGGTTGACGCGGGCCGCGTCGAGGCCACGCACCGAGCGTCTCGGCTGGGCCTGCCCGCTGGGAGCGACCAGGGCCTGGATCTCGACGAGGATGGCGCGCCGGCCCTCGACCGCCGGGTAGACGATGGTGCCGGGGACCGAGGTCTCCCAGCCGTCGAGAAACATCTTGGACGGATCGTCGACCTCGACGAGACCGTCACCATGCATGTCGAACATCCCGGAGACGTGGGTGGCCCCGAATCGGTTCTTGTTGCTGCGCAGCACCCGGAAGCCACGGTCCGGATCGCCCTCGAGATACAGGACGACGTCGACCATGTGCTCCAGGATCTTGGGCCCGGCGAGCCCTCCCTCCTTGGTGACGTGGCCCACCAAGCACGACGACGATCCCGGTGGTCTTGGCGAGACGTATCAGACGGGCGGCGCTCTCCCTGACCTGGGCCACCCCACCCGGCGCCGAGGGGATCTCGCTGACGCCGACCGTCTGGATCGAGTCGACGACCAGCACTGCGGGTTGTCGTTCCACGGCCAGCGCCACGATGGCATCCACGTCGTCGTCGGCGACGAGATGCACGGCGTCGTCGGCCACACCGGTCCGCTCGGCGCGCATCGCCACTTGCTGCGCCGACTCCTCGGCGCTGGCGATGATCACGTCGAGGCCATGGCCCCGCCAGCCCTCCGGCCATCTGGAGGAGCAGGGTCGACTTGCCCACTCCAGGCTCCCCGCCCAACAGGACGACCGAGCCCCCGCACCAGGCCGCCCCCGAGCACCCGGTCGACCTCGCCCCAGCCTGTGGGCAGACGATCGACACGGGAGGCGTTGGCTTCTGCGAGCGACACCGAAGACGCCAGCCTCTGCTTCCCCGACGGGGCACAGAACCACTCGTCTCGACGAGCGGGTCGCCCGAGCCACACTGGGGGCAGAATCCCATCCATTTCGCCGACCGGTGGCCGCACGATTCACAGGCGAATGTGGAAGAACTTGCCATTTAGAGTTAACGGTTGGCGCGACGGAGTGCGAAAATCAATACCCCCACGAGGCATGCCGCCAGGACCACCCCGCCCAGGACGGTGGCCGCGGTCCACGGCTCATATGTCCTCAAGGCCACGATCAGCATGCCGTGGCACAATAACCCCGAAGGAGGGACGTGGCTTCACAGACATGTGGACAATGCGGCTCGATAGTCGCGGGTGACGAGCAGTTCTGCCCGTCATGCGGCTCGTTCATGGATCCCATGACCGCGCCGCGCCCTCGGCCGCGTTCAGGCCGCCCCTCCGACAATGTCATCAGTGTCACGTCCGACGGGCCCGCGCCGACCAACGAGGGCCCTTACGAGGAGTTCTCGCTCGAGGAGAGGCCTCCGCCCACCACACCGTCGACCCGCGCCGACACCCCGGCCTCACCCCGCAACGGCGGAGGCAGTGGCACTGGTGGGGGTAACGGTGGAGGCAATGGGGGCAACATCTCGTGTCCCTCTTGTGGGGCGGCCAACCCGGGCAACAACCGCCACTGCCAGGAGTGCGGTGCCCGTCTGCGTCAGGGCCCTCTGCCCACCGCTCCCCGGCCCGCGGTCCAGGCCACTGCCGGCGTGCGTGCGGCACTCGCCATCTCCGGCCTCCTCCTCGGTGTGATCCTCATCGCCTTGTTCTTCAACTTCCTCACCGATGACGACCCTGCAGCCGATGGCTCGTCCACCAGCACGTCGACCACGGTCCCGGTGATCGTCGAGGCCGGGCCGATCGACATCCTCAGCGAGACCTGCACCCCGCAGGGCATCGGCAACCTGATTTGCTCCAACCTCACCAATGGCGGGCCAGAGGAGTATCAGGTCAGCTGGGAGGAGACTGCTGCGAACGGCATCCAGATCGAGTTCACCTTCCGCGAGCCGATGGCCATCACCGAGATCCAGTGGACCAATATCGAGGACGCCACCCGGTTCCAGCAGAACTACCGGGCGAGGAGCCTGACGATCCTCGCCCAGGACTCCCTGGCCGAGGTGCCGGCCGACCCTCCAAGACCAGCAAGGGACCCAGGTGGTTCGCTACACCGCCCTGAACACCACGACCCTCCAGATCAACGTGGTCGACGCCTATCTGGCGGAGGTGGTGGACGACAACGTGTTCGACGAGCTCGCCATCGTGGAGATCGTGGTCGTGGGTCGTCCCGGTCACTCCGACGACGGGCACCACTGCCCCCGCGGGAACGACAGGCACCACGGTCCCGGGAGACCGGCTCGACCACTGGCGGCTGAGCGCTACTGCTTGATGTAGGGCTGGCCATCGGCGGCCGGCGGACGGGCCCGTCCCACCAGACCGGCGACGACGATCACGGTCGCCACATAGGGCAGCATCAGCATGAACTCCGACGGGATGCCCGTGCCCAGGATCGCCGACTTTCTGCGCCAAGGCCCCGGAGAACCCGAACAGCAATCCGGCAGCGAGGGCGCCGAAGGGCATCCAACGCCCGAAGATCATGGCGGCCAAGCCGATGAAGCCGATGCCGCCGGTCATGTTCTCCTCGAAACGGGAGATCTGGGCGAGGGCGAGGAAAGCACCGCCGAATCCGGCGATCAGCCCGGCTCCGATGACGTTCCGATACCGGACCTTGAACACGTCGATCCCGAGGGTGTCCGCCGCCTTGGGATGCTCACCGACCGACCGGGCCCGGAGCCCCCAGCGGGTTCGGAACAGGCCGTAATGGAGGCCGAACACCAGCAGGAAGGTGACGTAGACGAAGAAGGTGTGGTCGAAGAACATCGGCCCGATCACCGGGATGTCGGCCAGCACCGGGATGCGGATGCTGGGAACTCGCGCCGGGGCGTTGAGGTCCTGGGCCTCGGACAGGAGACGGCTCGCCAGGAAGGACGTCAACCCGACGGCGAGGATGTTGATGACGACACCGGCCACGATCTGGTCGACCTGGAACCGGATCGCCAGCCAGGCGAGGAAGGCCCCGAGCAGGGCGGCGATGGCCATGGCTCCGAGCACGCCGGCCCAGGTCCCGAATGCACTGGACAGCACGACCGCGACGAACGCACCGGTGAGCAAGCTGCCCTTCGATGCCGATGTTGACCACACCGGCGCGCTCGCAGGTGAGCCCGGTCAGGGCACCCAGAGTGATCACGATCGAGGAGATCACCGTGGAGCGGAGCATGCCGACCATGCTGAACGAGGCGTCGGCTGCTGCCCAGGTGAGGAAGGCGAGCACGAAGCAGAGCAGACCGATCCCGAGGGCGGCGTTGGTCCACCTCAGGTTGCGCGCCCGGAGCCGATCGAGACCGAGGACGAAGATGATCAGAGCCATCACCCCGGAGAAGATCCGGGAGTTGAAGCTCACCGAGAGGTTGGCGATCGCATCGGTGGGGAGACTCAGGTTGAACGTCGAGACCGCCTCAGGCGGGACTCCGAGACAGAAGACACCCAAGACGACGGCGGCGAGGACGAGCAGGATCACCCCGATGACCCGAGCCCGACGCTGGTCGGCGCTGGTACGCACGACCTCGGGCACCGTGGCTGTCTCCACTACAGGAATGGCGGTCATGCTCCCCACCCAGAAGTCACTCTGGTGGTGGTCGTGTCCTCGGCTTTGATCCGATAGATCGCCTTGATCAGACCGGGTGCCGCCACGAAGATCACGATCAGAGCCTGGAGCACGACCACCAGGTCGATGGGAACCTGGGCTGCGCCCTGCATCTCGCGGCCGCCCGCCGACAGCGCCCCGAAGAGGATCGCCGCCCAGAGAACGCCAAACGGGTTGGAACGCCCGAGGAGGGCCACGGTGATGGCGTCGAACCCGACGAAACCCGGCCAATGCCGGTGACGCCTTGTAGGGATCGAGAGCCATGACCTGGTTGGCTCCGGCGACCCCGGCGAGGGCGCCCGCGATCGCCATTGCCGCGGTCACCACGAACGCGACATTCATCCCTGCGTAGCGACCGGCGCGAGGACTGGAGCCGACCGCCCGGAACTCGAATCCGATGGAGGAATGGAAGAGCAGCCAGTGGACGGCGAACACGGCGGCCAGGGCCACCAGGAACCCGATGGTGACCCGATAGTCGAGTCCCGAACAACTTGGGAAGACGGGCCGTCTCCTGGATGGCGGCAGAGACGGGGTTGTTTCGGCCCGGGTCCTGGAGACCCGGTGTGGTCAGGATCCACTGCACGAAATACAGGGCGATGAAGTTGAACATGATCGTGGTGATCACTTCATGGGCCCCGGTACGCGCCTTGAGTAGACCGGCGAGCCCTCCCCACAGGAGCCCGCCGACGAGACCGGCGAGCAGGGTGAGGGGGATGTGGATCCATGCCGGCGCCGTGACGTAGATACCGACATAGGTGGCGACGATCGCACCCATGATCATCTGACCCTGGGCACCGATGTTGAAGAGACCGGCTCGGAACCCGAGGGCCACGCCCAGACCTGCCAGCAACAGAGGCGTCGCCGCGAAGAGGGTCTCGGAGATGGCGTTGACCGACCCGATCGACCCCCGGAAGAGAGCCGTGTAGGCGAGCACGACCTCGTCCCACATGTTGCGCAGGGCGGTGGGCGTGTCGCTGAACAGGAGCTTGACGTTGTCCGGGTCGGAGAGGGCGATGATCACCGCGCCGATGATCAGGGCCGTGATCACGGCGAGAGTGGGCAGGAGGAGGGACTTCCCCAGCGAAGTCCCCGCCCCAGTGGCCCGGGCCACCCAGGAGTCGTACGGCTCCGGTGCCTGATCGGGCTGACGGTCCTCGATGCCGGTCACTAGGAGGCCCCCAGCATCGCGAGACCGATGTCGGTGATGTCGGCGTCCGGGCTGAACTCGCCGGCGATCTTCCCGTGAAAGAGGACGAGGATCCGATCGGAGAGGGCGAGCACCTCGTCGAGCTCGGAGGAGACCACCAAGACTGCGGCCCCGGCATCCCGTTTGGCGACGATCTGGTCGTGGATGTACTCGATCGAGCCGACGTCGATACCGCGGGTCGGCTGCGAGGCGATCACCAGACGCACGTCGCGGTCGAATTCCCGGGCCACGATGACCTTCTGCTGGTTCCCGCCGGAGAGGGTCGAGACCGGGACGTGGATGCCGGGCGTGCGGACGTCGTACTGCTCGACGAGACTGCCTCGGCCCGTTCGAACGTGGCATCCCAATCCATCCGCACCGCCCTGGAGTAGGGACGGTCGTAATACGAGTCGAGGATCAGGTTCTCGGCGACGGTGAAGGTCGAGCACGAGCCCACTCCCCTGGCGATCTTCGGGGATGTGAGAGACGCCGAGACGATGCAGAGCTCGCGGGGTGGGCGTCGGTCACGTCGGTGTCATCCACCAGGACCGAACCGGCGAACACGGGGCGGAGACCCATGATTCCTTCGATCAGCTCGGTCTGACCATTGCCCTGGACCCCGGCGATGCCGACGATCTCACCGGCCCGCACCTCGAAGCCCACCCCGTCGACCGCCTTGACGTTGCGATCGTCGAGGACGACGAGATCCGTGACCGTGAGCACGGTATCGGTCGGCTTGGCCGGATCCTTGTCGACCTCCAGGTCGACAGGGCGGCCCACCATCAGGTCGGCGAGGTCCTGTTCGGTCACATCGCGCGGGGCGACCTCGCCCACGACCTTCCCACCCCGCATGACGACGATGCGGTCGGCCACCTCGATGGCCTCGCCGAGCTTGTGGGTGATGAAGACGATGCCTTTGCCGTCTGCTTTGAGCCCGGCCACGATCCTGAAGAACTCTTCCACCTCCTGGGGTGTGAGCACCGCGGTGGGCTCGTCGAAGACGACGAAACGCGCCTCCCGATCGAGCACCTTGATGATCTCGACACGCTGCTGCACCGCCGACCGAGATGTTCTCCACCACAGCGTCGGGGTCGACTCTCAGGTTGTAGCGCTCGGAGATCTCGACCACCGTCTTGCGGGCGGCGTCGCGATCGATGACCCCACCGACACCCACCGGCTCCATCCCGAGGATCACGTTCTCGGTGACGGTGAACACCGGCACGAGCATGAAATGCTGGTGCACCATCCCGATGCCGGCGGCGATGGCATCCGCCGATGACGCTGAAGGCGAGCTGCTTCACCGTCGATGCTGATGGTGCCCTCATCCGAGGTGTACAACCCGTACAGGATGTTCATCAGGGTGGTCTTGCCCGCACCGTTCTCACCGAGCAGTGCGACGACCTCACCGGCGCCGACCGTGAGCGACACTCCGTCGTTGGCGACTACACCGGGAAAGCGCTTGGTGATCCCGCTCAGTTCCAGCGCCAAACCGCCCTCCTGGCACACGTCGATTCCGCCGGTACCTTAGAACGAAAGGGGCCCCGGGCGATGCGCCCGGGGCCCGTTTCTCGCTCTACGTCAGTTTCGCTCAGCCGGAGATGCTCGAGGGCTCCCGAAGCGATGTCGGCGAGGATCTGCTGCACTCAGCATCCAGGTCCGCGGGCACACGATCGGCCCAATCGTGATACTCGGAGAGACCGACACCATCGTTGGAGAGGGTCCCGACTGTGACACCCGGCGTCCAGCTCCCCGCGGCCTGATCAGAGATCGAACGGGTCACCTGGATGGCGATCCCCTTCTCGATCGTCACCAGCCACAACGGCTGATACTCAGCCGGAGCAGCCAGGAAGGCGTCCTGGTCGACACCGATCAGGGCAGCGTCGATGCCACGATCCTGGATAGCAGTGCCACAGGGCAGGTTGATGGCGCCACCAACCGGCAGGATGATGTCCGCGCCCTCGTCGAGAAGGCTCTCACACGTCGACCGCACCGTCGGATCCGCCGGGTCGAACGTCCCGGTGAAGATGCCGTCCTGGGCCTCCACGTCCCAGCCGAGGACACTCACCGCGGCCCCGTTGACCTCGTTGTAGTGGTTGACACCCTTGGCGAAGCCATCCATGAAGATCGACACCGGTGGGATGTTCAAACCACCGTAAGTGCCGACGACACCGCTCTGGCTCACCCCAGCAGCGAGATAACCAGCAGCAAAAGCCGCCTCGTCGGTCTGATACACCAGACCACGCACATTCGGGATCTCCGGGTCGTAAGCGAAGTCGACGATCGTGAAGTTCACGTCCGGGTTCGCCGCCGCATACGTCGCCGTGGCATCACCCAACTCGAAACCCACGGTCACGATGTGCTGAGCACCCTGCGCCAGACACTGATCCAGGTTCGGCGCGTAATCCGCCTGCTCATCGGACTCCAACAGGATCGGATCCGCAGCCGCAGCACCAGCCGCAACCGCATCCTGCACACCCTGCCCAAGCCGCAGCATTGAAGCTCCGGTCATCCACACCCGCCAAGTCCGTCACCAGACAAGTAACCACACGCCTCCGCAGCGGGAGCCGCGGTCGTGGTGGTCCCCTCCGCGCCTGTGGTGGTGGTCTCACCGGCCGTCGTCGTCGTCTCGGCAGCCGCAGTGGTAGCGGTCTCGGCACCTGTGGTCGACGTCCCCGCTTCGTCGTCCGATGGCCAGAAGAGCCAGGCGAGCAAGGCGATCAGGGCCACGACGGCGACCCCGATCACGAGATTCCGCGACCCGGAATCAGGCGGTCGGAGTGGTGGCGGCTCACCGGGAGGCGGAGTCGTCGGTGGCTCACCTGGAGGCGGAGTGGCCGGCGGCTCACCGGGAGGCGGAGTCGTCGGTGGTTCGCCGGGTGGCGGGGTGGCCGGCGGTTCGCCGGGTCGGTGGCCCGGTCGGGCCCCCCGGAGGGGGAGCACCAGAGCCAGGGGGTTGGGTTCCGGAATCGGTCATGACGTGACTCTAGAACGAATGAGAGCCCCGGGCGTCGCCCGGGGCTCTCATCACTGTCGTGTCGTGCTCGGTTCAGCCGGAGATGCTGAGGGCTCCCGAGGCGATGTCGGCGAGGATCTGCTGCACTGCAGCATCCAGGTCCGCGGGCACACGATCGGCCCAATCGTGATACTCGGAGAGACCGACACCATCGTTGGAGAGGGTCCCGACTGCGACACCCGGCGACCAACTCCCTGCGGCCTGATCAGAGATGGAACGGGTCACCTGGATGGCGATCCCCTTCTCGATCGTCACCAGCCACAACGGCTGATACTCAGCCGGAGCAGCCAGGATAGGCGTCCTGGTCGACACCGATCAGGGCAGCGTCGATGCCACGATCCTGGATAGCAGTGCCACAGGGCAGGTTGATGGCGCCACCAACCGGCAGGATGATGTCCGCGCCCTCGTCGAGAAGGCTCTCACACGTCGAACGCACCGTCGGATCCGCCGGGTCGAACGTCCCGGTGAAGATGCCGTCCTGGGCCTCCACGTCCCAGCCGAGGACACTCACCGCGGCCCCGTTGACCTCGTTGTAGTGGTTGACACCCTTGGCGAAGCCATCCATGAAGATCGACACCGGTGGGATGTTCAAACCACCGTAAGTGCCGACGACACCGCGTCTGGCTCACCCCAGCAGCGAGATAACCAGCAGCAAAAGCCGCCTCATCGGTCTGATACACCAGACCACGCACATTCGGGATCTCCGGGTCATAAGCGAAGTCGACGATCGTGAACTTCACGTCCGGGTTCGCCGCCGCATAAGTCGCCGTGGCATCACCCAACTCGAAACCCACGGTCACGATGTGCTGAGCACCCTGCGCCAGACACTGATCCAGGTTCGGCGCGTAATCAGCCTGCTCATCGGACTCCAACAGGATCGGATCCGCAGCCGCAGCACCAGCCGCAACCGCATCCTGCACACCCTGCCCAAGCCGCAGCATTGAAGCTCCGGTCATCCACACCCGCCAAGTCCGTCACCAGACAAGTGACCACCGCCTCCATCGGCGCGGCGCCGTGGTCGTGGTCCCCATCGGCCTCACTGGTCGTGGTCGTCCCATCGCGGCCTCGGTGGTGGTAGTCCCCTCCGCGGCCTCGGTCGTGGTAGATCCTTCGCCTTCGTCGGCCGGCGAACACGCCGCAAGGACGAGTCCGAGGACCGCGAAGATCGCGAAGTACCTCATATAGCGTTTCACGCTGATTTTCCTCCAGTAATTGGTAATGCGGGCGAATAACCGCCCGCGCGTCGGCAGGATAGCGGTGGCAGGCTGGGTAGGAGCCGGGGAGGGTCAGGGCCGGATGCGGCCGATCCGGTCCACGAGGAGGTCGAAGAACCCGTCGGCGTCGATCTCATTCATGACGGTGGCGTTGGGCTCGGCGGTGGTGACCCCCCACCAATCCACCACCGTCATCCCGAGGGTGGGCCCGGGGGCGATGTCGATCTCCACCGAGACCTCCCGGCCCCGGAACAGGTCGGGCTGGAGCAGATAGGCGATCACCGTGGGGTCGTGGAGCGGGCCACCGGGAAGGTCGTACTTCTCCATGTCCCAACGGTCGTAGAAGCCGAGCATCCCTGCGACTGCCGCACCGGCCGGCGTTCCCAGGGCGCTGAACCGGTCGAGACGGTCCTGTGTGGTCAGTGCCCGGTGAGTCACGTCCAGGGGCATCATCACGATGGGGATGCCGCTCGAGAAGACGACGTGGGCGGCGTGCGGATCCACGTAAACGTTGAACTCGGCGGCCGGGGTCGTGTTGCCCCCCTCGAAGAACCCGCCGCCCATCATCACGATCTGCTCGATGCCGGCGGCGATACCGGGCTCCTTGACCAAGGCCAGGGCCACGTTCGTGAGCGGACCGAGAGTGCACACCGTCACCGGCCCGCTCCGAGGACGTGATCATCTCGATGATCCGGTCCACCGCATGGCCCCCGGCCTCGGTGATGGTGGGCGGGGGCAGGTCGGCGCCATCGAGACCGGTAGGGCCGTGCACGTACTCTGCGGTGATGAGGTCCTTCACCATCGGCCTCACCGACCCCCGGTAGACGGGGACATCGGTCCGATGGGCCAGCTCGACGCAGGGCGAGGCTGTTGATGACCGTCAGGTCCAGCGGGACGTTGCCCGCAACGGCCGTGATGGCGAGGACGTCCAGCTCGTCGGGCGAGGCGAGCGCCGTGAGGATGGCGACGGCATCGTCCTGGCCGGGGTCGGTGTCGATGATGATGGGCCTGGCGATGCCGGGGACGATATCACCGGGCCAGGAGCGTCTCCACGTCGGCGAGAGTGGGCAAGGCGGACTGGGCTCCCACCCGGGTGACGGCAAGTGCCCCGGCGGCGACGGCGAACCCGACCGCCGCAGACACGGGCTCTCCCGCACTGAGACGGAAGGCCAACCCGCCGCAGAAGGCGTCACCGGCACCGGTGGTGTCCAGCACGTCGACCTCGTGAGCCTCGAACCTGGTCACCGAACCACCCTCGACGAGGATCGCCCCCGCCGCGCCCAGCGTGACGACGAGGGGACCATCGAAACCGAGCCGTCGCGGCCGCGGCGAGAACTTCCTCCTCGCTCTCGGGCTCGGCAACACCGGCGAGCAGTCCGAGCTCGCCACGATTGGGGACGAGGACGTCCACATGGTCGAGGAGAGCCGGTGGAATCGGGCGCGCCGGGGCCGGGTTGAGACGAAGATCCCGCGACACATCGTGGCGGCTGCCATCACCGACTCGACGGGCACCTCCAGCTGGGCGATCACCACCCCGGCATCGCCGATGAGGTCCTGGTGGCGAACGATGATCTCAGGCTGAAGACGGAGGTTGGCCGCGGGGACACCGACGATCGTGTTCTCACCCTCGTCGTCCACTGTGATCACAGCCAGTCCCGTGCCCGAGTCTGCGACCACGCCGACTGCGGTGGTGTCGACCCCTTCCCGGGCCAGTCCGGCGATGATCGAGCGTCCGTGCTCGTCGTCACCCACCATGCCGACCAGGGCGACGTCGGCGCCGAGCCGGGCACATGCAACAGCTTGGTTGGCGCCCTTGCCGCCTGGCCCCGAGACGTGACCGTGCCCCATGATGGTCTCCCCCGGTCGCGGCAGACGCGGGGTGGTGACGGTGATGTCGTGGTTCAGCGACCCGACGACGACGATGTCATGTCCTTTGCTCACGGGGGTGGGCATTCAAGTCTGCGGTTGAGCGTGTGCAGTCGAGGTCGCATAGCGACCTCGACTGCACACGCTTGTCACTCCAGCGCCGGGAGCAGAGCTCGGGTCGATCCGGACGTACTCGACGAGGGTGGGGTCGGTGACGCCGGCGAACTCCCAGTGCCAGGGCTCCTGGGTGCTGCGGCCGCACTGCGCCCAGTCGGGGTGGACCCAGCCGAAGCGATGGGCGTTGTTCTTCAGCCAGTGGAACTCGTCGTCGTAGCAGGAGAGGACCCGACTGCGGCGTGGCGAAGTCGACGGCGCGGCCCCAACCGTGGTTGGAGGCGCCGGCGGGGGCCACCGGCGGGCCGGTGCACTCGCGTGCCCTCCTGGTGCCGGTCTGGACCTGCTCGCCGGTTGTGGGGTCCTTCGACATGATCGCGGTCTCCACATACGGGCAGCGGCGCTCGTAGGCGGCCTTCTGCGCCTTGTAGGTGCGATAGCAGTCCTCGTTACCGCAGATCGATGCCGTCCTCGTCGGCGGCGGCGAGCATGAGTGAGTAGAGGTAGGCGGCGTCGCGCTCCAAGGTGCAACCCTCGACCGTCATCAGCCGCGCCGGGTCCATCTTGCCGTTGACGTAACCGTCGACCTCGAGATCGAGCGTGTAGGCGACGTCACCGGCGGCGACGTACTCGGGGCTCTCCCCCGGTGCGAGACCGGCGAGCATGACGACGAGGAGGGCGAAGATCTTTGGCATGGGCGACGTACAGCGCTAGCCCATGTTTTCGGTAGTACGGACGGGCCCCTTTAGGGGAACCGGCCTACTCCTGGCCGGCCATCTCCACGGTCGGGATGTCGGGGGAGGCGATCCCTTCGAAGCGCAGCTCGTCGTTCTCGGTGTCGAGGTCGACCAGGATGGTCGCCCCGGCCTTGAACTCACCCGAGCAGCACCCGCTCCGACAGCGGGTCCTCGAGCAGGCGCTGGATGGCCCTTCGCAGCGGTCTCGCCCCCAGCTCGGGGTCGTAACCGTGGGTACCCGAGGTACTCCTTGGCGTCGTCGGTGAGAACGAGGTCGAGGTGCTGGTTGGCCAGCTGCGCCCGCACCCGCTCCAGCATGAGGTCGACGATCGACTTGAGCTCGTCCATCGACAGCTCGTGGAAGACGATGATCTCGTCGAGCCGGTTGATGAACTCGGGACGGAAGTGCTTCTTCAGCTCCTCCGTCACCCGCTCCTTCATGTGCTCGTAATGTCATCTCCTGGTCGCCGACGTGGAACCCGACCGCCTTCTTGTGGAGGTCCCGGGTGCCCAGGTTCGAAGTCATGATGATCACGGTGTTCTTGAAGTCGACGGTCCGGCCCTGGGCGTCGGTGAGACGACCCTCCTCCAGGATCTGGAGCAGGGTGTTGAACACGTCCGGGATGGGCCTTCTCGATCTCGTCGAACAGGACCACGGAGAACGGCTTGCGACGGACCGCCTCGGTCAGCTGGCCACCCTCGTCGTAGCCGACGTATCCGGGAGGGGAACCGACGAGACGGCTGACCGTGTGCTTCTCCATGTACTCCGACATGTCGAGCTGGATGAGCGAGTCCTCCTGGCCGAATAGGAACTCGGTCAGGGCCTTGGCGGTCTCGGTCTTACCGACACCGGAGGGGCCGAGGAAGATGAACGAGCCCGACGGGCGACGTGGGTCCTTGAGCCCGGCCCGGGTGCGGCGGATTGCCTTGGAGACCGCCTCGATGGCGTCGTGCTGGCCGATGATCCGCCGGTGGAGCTCGTCTTCCATGTGGACGAGACGGGCGGTCTCCTCCTCGGTGAGGCGATGGACCGGGATCCCGGTCCACTGGGCGAGGACCTCGGCGATCTCCTCCTCGTCGATCACCCAGCCGGAGTCGGGCGTAACCCGGCCTCGTGCTCGGCCCGGGCGGTGAGGAGGGAACGCTCCTCGTCGCGGAGGTTGGCGGCCCGCTCGTAGTTCTCTCCGGCTGACCGCCTCGCACTTGTTGCGGCGGACATCGGCGAGCTTCTTGTCGATCTCGATGATCTCGGGCACGTCGCTCTTGCGATGGATCCGCATCCGTCGAGCCGGCTTCGTCGATCAGGTCGATGGCCTTGTCGGGCAGGAACCGGTCGGCGAGATAGCGATCGGCGAGGTTGGCCGCCGAGACGATGGCCTGATCGGTGAACCGCACCGAGTGGTGCTCCTCGTAGCGGTCCTTCAGGCCCATCAGGATCTCGATGGTGTCGGTGACCGAGGGCTCCTCGACCTGGACCGGCTGGAAACGCCGCTCCAGGGCCGAGTCCTTCTCGAGGTACTTGCGGTACTCCTCGAGGGTGGTGGCCCCGACCGTCTGCAGCTCCCCCCGGGCCAGCATCGGCTTGAGGATCGAGGCGGCGTCGATGGCGCCTTCGGCGGCGCCGGCGCCGACCAGGGTGTGGATCTCGTCGATGAAGAGGATGATGTCGCCCCGGCTCTTGATCTCTTTCAGGACCTTCTTCAGCCGCTCCTCGAAGTCGCCGCGATAACGGGACCCGGCGACCAGGGCGCCGAGGTCGAGGGTGTAGAGGTTCTTGGCCCTGCAGGTTCTCGGGGACCTCGTCGGAGACGATGCGCTGGGCGAGACCCTCGACGATGGCGGTCTTGCCCACCCCCGGCTCCCCGATGAGGACCGGGTTGTTCTTGGTGCGGCGGGAGAGGATCTGCATCACCCGCTCGATCTCGCGGGTGCGGCCGATCACGGGATCGAGCGGTGCCCTCACGGGCGAGCTGGGTCATGTTGCGGCCGAACTGGTCGAGGACCGTCGACCCCGACGAGCTGGCCTCGCGGCCGCCGGCTGCCGAAGACTTGGGCTGCTGCTCCTCGGAGCCACCCGGGCCCGGAGAGGAGCTGGATGACGGTCTGGCGGACCTTCTGCAGCTCGGCACCGAGCTGCTGCAGCACCTGGGCGGCGACACCCTCGCCCTCGCGAATGAGGCCGAGGAGGATGTGCTCGGTCCCGATGTAGTTGTGGCCGAGTTGGAGCGCCTCACGCAGACGAGAGCTCGAGGACCTTCTTGGCACGGGGAGTGAAGGGGATGTGGCCGGAGGGGGATTGCTGGCCCTGGCCGATGATCTTGACGACCTCGTCGCGAACCGAAGCGAGGTCGATGTCGAGGCTCTCCAGCGCCTGAGCGGCGATGCCCTCGCCCTCGTTGAGCAGGCCGAGCAGGATGTGCTCGGTCCCGATGTAGTTGTGATTCAAGAACCGGGCTTCTTCCTGGGCCAGGACTACGACCCGTCGGGCCCGGTCTGTAAAGCGCTCAAACACTTCGCTGCTCCTAACACCTGGCATATGCGATTTTACCATCGGGTGGAGACTGAACCCGACGTCGGCGGGTCGGCCTCCTCCATGTCCTCGTTACGTAATACCATCGGCACCAATGGAAGACCTCCAAAGCCTCGTCAGTATTCCCCGGATCTGGGATTCCTTGCATCGGGTCGAGGAACGTCTCCTGGAAGCATCGACCGCCGACGACCCCTACCTGACCAAGATCGCCCAGCATCTGCTGCTCGCCGGTGGCAAGCGATTCCGCCCTCTGCTCGCCCTGCTCGCCGCCGAGTTCGGCACGCCACCGATGGCGAGAGGCCGGTCGAGGCAGGTGTCGCCGTCGAGCTGATCCACCTCGGGTCGCTCTATCACGACGATGTCATCGACGAGGCCGACACCCGTCGCGGGGCGCAGCTCGGCCAACGCCAACTGGACCAACACCGTCGCCATCCTCGCCGGCGACTTCCTGATGGCGCGCGCCTCCGAGGTCGCCGCAACCCATCTCAGCCAGGAGTCGGTTCGCCTCCTCGCCGCGACCTATGCCGAGCTGGTCGAGGGTCAGACCCGCGAGCTCCAGCTCGCCGATGACCTCGCTCACTCCCTCGAGGAGTACCAGCAGGTGATCGGAGGCAAGACGGCGTCACTGATCCGAACGTCGGCCCGGCTCGGGGCGATGGCTGCCGATGCCGACAGCCAGACGGTGGAGGCCCTGTCCACCTGGGCTTGGGAAGTGGGAATGGTGTTCCAGATCGCCGATGACGCCCTCGATCTCGTCGCCGACGAGGAGACCATCGGCAAGCCGGCCGGGTCCGACATTCGTGAGGGCACTTTCACCGGGCCGGTCCTCCGTGCCGTGAGCGGTCCCGATGGCGACCCGCGTCCGTCAGCTGCTCGGCTCGGGGCGACCGTACGACGACGAGACGGTGAACGAGGTGATCGCCCTGGTCCGCGACGGGGGGCACATCGAGGCTGCCCTGGAGACGGCGACCGCCCGGCTCCGGGTCGCCGAGTCGTCCCTGGGCATCCTGCCGCACTCCCGGGCCAGAGAGATCCTCGAAACCCTCGGCAGCTACCTCCTGGACCGGGTCGAAGCGGCCCGGGCTAACCTAGACCGTTCTGTGAGCGGAGCCGTCCTCGGGACGTTCCGCTCAAGACGGTTCAGCTCGGGCGCAGGGTGGGGAAGAGGATCACCTCGCGGATGTGGGCCTGATCGGTGAGGAGCATCACCAGACGGTCGACCCCGATACCCAGGCCACCGGTGGGGGGCAGTCCGTACTCCAACGCCAGCAGGTAGTCCTCGTCGACGGGATGGGCTTCGTCGTCACCGGCATCGCGGGCCCGCATCTGCTCTTCGAACCGAGCCCTCTGATCGTCGGCATCGTTGAGTTCGCTGAAGGCGTTGGCATACTCGGCGCCGGCGATGACCAGCTCGAATCGATCGGCGAGACGGGGGTCGTCCTGGTTGCGCCGCGACAACGGCGAGACCTCGATCGGCTGATGGGTGACGAAGGTCGGGCCCACGATCGTCTCTTCGACGACCTCTTCGTAGATCTCGACGAGCAAACGACCCACCGACCAGCCCTCGTCGATGTCGAGCCCGGCACCCATGGCCACTTCGCGAACGGTGTCGAGGTCGCTGTCCAGATCGATCTGCCGCCCCACCGTCTCACTCACCAGCTCGGTCGAGACGCGCCCGGCGATAGGGCGGGGCGAGGTCGATCTCCGCACCCTGATACGTGATCGTGGTCGTGCCGCGGGCGGTCTCGGCGGTGGCGGCGAACACGTCCTCGACGAGGACCATGATGTCGTTGTAGTCGGCAAACGCCTGATAGGCCTCGAGCATGGTGAACTCGGGATTGTGGGTGGCGTCGATGCCCTCGTTGCGGAAGATGCGGCCGATCTCGTATACCCGCTCGATGCCCCCCACCACCAGACGCTTCAGGAAGAGCTCGGTGGCGATCCGAAGGTACATCTCCAGGTCGAGGGCGTTGTGGCTCGTGGCGAATGGGCGCGCCGTCGCCCCTGTCGCCTGGTGGAGAAGGACCGGTGTCTCCACCTCGATGAAGCCACGCATGTCGAACTGACGGCGCAACTCCGAGATGACCCGGGAGCGGGTAGTGGCTACCTGGCGCGCCTCCTCGTTGACCATGAGGTCGACGTACCGGCGCCGCTCCTCAGCTCGACATCGGCGAGACCGTGCCATTTGTCGGGCAATGGGCGCAGCGCCTTCTGCAGAAGAGCGAGCTCCTCGACCTTGACGCTCAGCTCACCCCTCTTGGTGGTCATCATCACGCCCTCGGCACCCAGCCAGTCGCCCAGGTCGAGCTCGGCGAAGAGCTCGGCAGCCTTCGGGCGCCACCGAGCTGTCGACGAACAGCTGGATGCTGCCCGAGACGTCCTGGAGAGTGCCGAACTGGAGCTCTGCCGAACGACCTCTGCAACATCAGCCGGCCGGCCACGGCCACCCGATCGCCGGTCTCCTCCTCGGGACCGAGGTCGGCATACCGCTCGTGGAGCTCGGCGGCGAGGTGGGTGCGCTGATAGCGATGGGGGTACCCCCCGCCCTCGAGGACCCGGGCGTTCTTCTCCCTGCGGCCCTCGATGAGACGGTCCTCGCCGGTTTCCTTGTGCTCGGTCATGCAGTGCCGATCATGGCAGGGCGGTGAGCCGGCTCGCCTCGTCGAGGAGGATCCCCCGGTCGGGGACCGGACGCCCGTCGACGAAGTCGAACGCGATGTTGTCGATGAGCCTGACCTTGCCCACCTGGGCAGCCACCGCGAGCACCGCCGGGCGGTCGAGAGTGGCTATCGGCTTCATGGTCTCCTGTGCCGCCAACTTGACGTAGTCGGCCTCCAGCCCCTTGATCGAGCGGGACACCGTCGCCTCGAGGCGCTCGCCCCGACGCTCCCCGGCGTCGACTTGCTCGGCGGCCTGGTAGAGACCCCGTGAGATGGCCAGCGCCGCGTATCTGTCCTCCTTGGTGAGCCTCACATTTCGACTGGACAGAGCGAGCCCGTCGGGCTCGCGGATGACCGGCGCCTCGACTATCTCGATGGGGAAGCGCAGGTCACGGACCATGGCCTCGAGCACGGCCACCTGTTGGGCATCCTTGCGGCCGAACATCGCCACGTCGGGCTGGAGGCCGGCGAACAGCTTGGCGACGACCGTGGCCACACCCACGAAATGCCCCGGACGGTGTCTGCCTTCCATCTCGTCGGTGACACCGATGACTTCCACGGTGGTGATCGAAGGGCCGGGATAGACCTCCGTCACCTCGGGAGCGAACAGCAGGTCGACGTCATGGCGCTCGGCCAGTTGGGCATCGCGCTCCTCGTTGCGGGGATATGCGTCGAAATCACCCGTCTCGTTGAACTGGGTGGGGTTGACGAACAGTGACACCACCAGGGTGTCGCATTGACTCCGGAGCAGGTCCATGAGACGGAGGTGTCCCTCGTGGAAGTAGCCGAGCGTGGGGAGGAGCCCAACCCTCCCCTGATATCTCTCCCTGGTCTCGGAGAGGGTTCGGGTCACTTCCATTGGCGCAGATCCTCCTCACGGCCGGCCCGGATCGTGGTCGCCTCGGCGATGAGACGGAACTGACGACCCACGTGCTCGGAGACCTCGTGTGCCGCGGTCGAGGTGCCCGACGACGGTCTCGATGTCGCCCCGGGCGATCGGCCCGGTCAGCGAGGGCCCGGCGCCCTTCTCGAACACGTTGGCCACGACCCGTTCCACCAGCGGACGGGAGACCCGGGGGTCGATGCCCGCCGACTGGAAGAGGTCCGCCGACACCGCGAGTGAGGTGACCACGAAGTTGGCAGCCGCGGCGGCCGCGGCGTGATAGGCGGGGCGGGCAGTGTCCTCGAGCCGGAAGGGCTCCATCTCCAGACTCGCGGCGAGGTGGGCGAGGATGTCGAGAGCCAACGGGTCACCGTCGATCCCGACGAACGAGCCGGCCAGCGCGTCGGCGCCGCTGAGGGCGTCGGGGAGAGTCTGCAGAGGGTGGAACCCGCCGACCGCGGTCCCCTGCTCCTGGAGGTGGTGGAGGACGAGGACGGGCACGAACCCGGAGAGATGGGCGACGACACCGACGTCTCGCCAGGAGCGGTGCCACCCGATGGGACACCTCGGTGATGGCGTCGTCGCGAACGGCCAGGAGCGCGAGGTCCGACTCGGGCATCGGCTCCTCCCAGGACAACGCCGGCCATTCGGTGTCGACGGCGCCTCGTGACAGGACACCCGTGATCTCGTGCCCGGCGCGCTCGGAGGCGATGGCGAGGGCGGACCCGGCCCGTCCCGGGCCGACGATCACCAACCGCATCTTCGGGTCCGCAGCA
Organism: uncultured bacterium; assembly: GCA_963751005.1. Taxonomy (GTDB): domain Bacteria; phylum Actinomycetota; class Acidimicrobiia; order Spongiisociales; family ZC4RG35; genus JANQRA01. The sequence goes on along the minus strand of CAVVSY010000004.1, from coordinate 700,241 downwards.
CGGCGGCGAGGCTACTTGCGCCGGAAGGGACCCGGGCTGATCGAGCCGCAGGCAGCGAAGCACCGCGCTCGGGCGCGGCTACTCCTCCTGGAGCTGGTTGGGGGTTATCACCGGCCAGCTCGAATCGAGCTCGGCCTTGTTGTCGCGATAGTCGTACCGACGCTTCCAGAACTTGGTCTTCCAGACGCGGAAACGGTGTCTGCCCGCCTCGTTCTGGACGGGGCCGGTCTCATGGGTGCGAGTGCGTCTCTCCTCGGGCAGCACGACCTCGTCGGGGTCGTCGATGGTGTGGAGCATCTGGTTGGCTGCGTGGCGGTTGGCCCGATGCTGCTGTTTGCGCTCTTCGCGCGTGGGCCGACTCTCGTCATAACCCGGGATCTCCTGGCGGTGCTCTCGCGACCTCTTGGCCATTCATTACCTCCTGTCGTAACCATTCGCGTCATATCGACAGGAGCTCGAGGCGGGTCGCGCCCACGCACCATGTATCGAAGCTAGCACGAAGCCGGCGCTGCCGTGCCCTCAGATCAGGAACGGGATGAGTCGGTGCCGGACAGCCCGGCGATAGCTCCGATATGCGGCGAACCTCATCCGCAGCTGCCGCTCCTCGAACGACGACTTGACCCAGAAGTAGGGGATCGTGGCAATGGCGATCCCGAGTGCCCAGACGGCTGCCGAACAGGAGCGCCGCACCGATCAGCATCAAGCTGATACCGCCGTAGATCGGGTGCCGGGCCAACCGGTAGGGCCCGACGACCACCAGTGATGCGCCGGCCCGAGGCACCGGGTTCGGGGTGAGGGCGGGCCCGAGCCGACGTGAAGCGGTGAGAGCGAGGGCGATACCGGCCGTGGCCAGAGCCGCACCGGCCACGGTTCTCACAGTCGGCCACTCCTCGGGGAGCCCGCCATCGAGGGCTATCGCCACCGCCACCGCCAGGAACAGGGCCAGCTGGCCTCCGACCAGGAGACGAGGCAGGGTCGGCGACACCGGAGGCAGCCAGTCGCGGGCCAGCCGATCGACACCCTGGCCCCGGTCGTCGGTCAGCGCTCGTGCCGCGGTCAGCCCCGGGCCTACGAGGGCATCGGGCCAGACCTCGGCCAGAGGACGGAGGACGAACTCACGGTCACGGGCCCGGGGATGGGGCAGGGTGAGCCGGGTGTCGGCGACCTCGGGGCCGTCACTGACGAGCAAGTCGAGGTCGAGGGTGCGCGGGCCCCAGCGCTCGATGCGCTCCCGGTCGTGCACCGTCTCGATGGCCTGGAGCTCGTCGAGCATCTCGTGTGGGGAATGATGGGTCTCGACCATCACGACCGTGTTGAGAAACGGATCCTGCTCGGGCCCGCCGACGGGTTCGGTTTCGTATATCGATGCCACCGAGTACCAGCTGACGATGGCGCCGATCTCGTCGACGGCCGTGCTCAGATGGCCGAGACGGTCACCGAGGTTGGAGCCCAACCCGATGGCGTAGCGGGTCACCTGCTGCGGTCGACGGTGACCGAGACGTCCTCGAAGACCAGGTCGATCGGGGCATCGGGCTTGTGGATGGTCACGACGGCACGAGCCACCTGCGGATGCTCCATGACCGCCGCGGCCACGTCGGCGGCGACCTTCTCGATCAGCTTGTGCGAGACGGCCCCGACGACCTCGCGCACTTCCAGGGCCAATGTCGAGTAATCGAGGGTGTCGGCGAGGTCGTCGGTGTCACCTGGGACCGCGAGGTCGGTGTAGACCGTGACGTCGACCTTGAAGACCTGAGCCCGCTCCTGTTCGTGATCGAGGACGCCGTGTTTGGCGTAGACCTCGATCCCCTTTATGTCGATCCGATCGTTCAACGCCCGGTGGCCTCGGGGATGAGTGATCGTCCTTCGGGACCGAGGGCGCGGCCGAGGATCTGTTGGATGAGGGCGAGGGCCAGGATGGGGTCGTCGACCATCCCCGAGTCCACGAGGTACCCGCTGAGCAGCCCGCCGATGGTGTCGTCGATCGTCTCTCGGTGGATCAGCACTTTGGCGTGGCTGCGACCGAGAGCCTGATCGAGTGTGGCGAAGAAGCGCCTGACGTCCTTGGATGCCACCGGATTGGCCACGGGCACCGAATAGGTGGCGATCCCTGCCTGCCGGTAGGCGGCGAGGTTCTGGTTCCCCGGGAGCATCGAGACGATGGTGTTGATCTCCGCTTCCTCCACGAGCCAGGTGATCTCCTCCTCTCGACGCACCCGTCGATGTTGGAAACCGGAGCCCCCGACACGATCGGAAACGGCGAGACGGTCGGAGATGACCCAGGTGAATCCCCTTGGTTTCAGACCAGCGACCATACGACCCATCGTCAGGCCACGTTAGCGGCGCGCTTGGCCCCGCACACCGTGTTCACCACGGTTCTAACCGGTTCCGAAAAGCAGCGACATCGCCTCGGCGCGGGTCGCCGGATTGGACTCCATGATGCCCCGGACCGCCGAGGTCACCGTGAGCGCACCCGGCTTCTTCACCCCCCGCATCGACATGCAGAGATGCTCGGCCTCGATGACGACGAGCACCCCTAGGGGATTGAGCCGGTCGTTGAGACAGTCGGCGACCTGGGCGGTGAGCCGCTCCTGCATCTGGGGTCGCCGGGCGTAGGCATCGACCAATCGGGCCAGCTTGGAGAGACCGGTGACCCGACCCGAGGGCATGTAGGCCACGTGCGCCTCGCCATGGAATGGGACGAAATGGTGCTCACACATCGAATAGAACGGGATCTCCCGCACCATCACGATCTCCTGGTAGTGCTCCTCACCGAAGAAGGCGTCGAGGACCTCGCCGGGGTCGGAATCCAGCCCCTCGAACACCTCCGCGTAGAAGCGGGCGACCCGCCGTGGGGTGTCCACCAGTCCCTCGCGGGTTGGGTCCTCGCCGATCGCCTCGATGATGTCGAGGACGGCCTTTTCGATCCTGCCCTGGTCGATGTCGGTCATGTCGAACCAAACCTATGGGGATGCCTGCGGTATTTCGCCCATTTGATGCGGTTCGATCGAGCGGGTTGACAATGCCGTCGTTGTGACTGTATGGTGACATCATACTGACATCAGCTTCGATGTCATCGACGCCATCATGACGTCGCAGCAGAGGAGAAGAACATGTTGATCACCATGACCCCGGACCAGGCGTTGACGCATGATGGAGGATCGGGTCCGCCGTCTACCGGCCCCGCCCCCGCTGATGCAGCTCGCCCACGCCATCACGAATCTGGAGACCGCCGTCGAGACCCAGCTCGCCGTGGCCGGACCGGAGGTCGCCGAGGCCGGAACCCGGCTCATGGCCGCGCTGACGACCGGCAATCAGACAGAGCATGATGGAGGTGGTCTCCATGGCCGTCTCCGAGATCTCCAGTCAGCTCGAGGGTCAGAACATCGACATCAAGCTGGTCGACGGGGACCCTGAGCTCGCCGTCGAGCGAGGACCCCGGCCACCCGGCAAGCCACCCCTCCCCCTGGTTTCTCTGTGTCCGACGATGCCGACGAGGCTCGGATCACCGTCCGTCTCCCCAGCTATCTCAAGGACCTCATCACCGCCGAAGCCGAGAGTCGCCGGCGACTCCGTCAACTCCTATGTCGTCGAAGTCTGGGCCGGCCCCGCCGTCGCCGCAGCTCGGGCAACCAGACCCGGACCACACTCGAGCTGTGATCCACGAGACTTTCACGGTCGACGGGGCCCCCGACATCGAGATCGGCATCGAGTCGGGGCGGGTCGAGGTGCGGGACAGGGCCGGCGGGAAAGGTCGACGTCAGGGTCGACACCAAGCTCCCCGACTTCGTCGTGGAGCAACGAGGCAACGCCATCACCATCTCCTCGGACAGGAGCTCGTGGTTGTCGCGCGGCTCCGCCTCGGTGATCGTCTCCACTCCGGCGGGAACGGATCTGCAGGGTCGCGGTGGCTTCGGCCCAGATCCACTGCGACGTCGACCTGGGGAAGGTCGAGATCAAGACCGCCTCGGGTGACATCGAGATGGAACGTGCCGAGACCCTGGTGGTCAAGACCTCCAGTGGAGACCTCGACGTGCGCTCGGTGGAACGCTCCCTCCGATTCACCTCGGCCTCGGGCGACCTGCGCGTCTCCGACAGCGCCGGGGGGTCGCTGGGCGTCTCCACTGCGTCCGGTGACGTCGACATCGAAGCCAGCGACGCGACCATCGACATCATGAGCGCTTCCGGTGACGCCGTGATCCGGCATTTCGCGGGGAGGAGTGCCTACTTCAAGACGATGTCGGGCAACGTCGACCTGGGCATCCCCTCAGGCAGCAGCGTGGAGCTCGACGTGAGCACCCTCTCCGGGAAGGTCCGGCTCCCTGATCCCGAGCCTGGGCGAGGCCCGGCGGTGCGTCAGATGTCGGTGCGGGCGAAGCTGGTCTCGGGCGACTTCACGATCGTGCGGGCCTGAGGCCTGGATCCGCGATCATGCCTCGGCGGGGCGTCCCTTGGTGCGGGGCAGCTTGCGGTCGAGCTTCAGAGACTCGGTCACCTCGTCCGCCTCCTCCTCGGCGGGGACTGCGGCGGCGATGTCGTCCTCCCTCAGCTGGGGAAGCACCGGGTTCTCGGGGTACTTGATGCGAAGCGATCCGTCGAAGGCGTGCTCCCACTTGGGCACGTCACTGAAGATCTCGGCGACCAGGTCGCGGTCGACGGTCTCCTTCTCCAACAGGACCTGCACCATTCGCTCCAGCGCGTCGGCATGATGCTCGAGGATGGTGCGGGCCTCGACATGTGCTGCGGTGATCAGCTTGCGCACCTCGGCGTCGATGAAGGCGGCCACCTCGTCGGAGTAGTCCTGCTGACGGGAGTAGTCCCGCCCGAGGAAGACCTCGCCGTTGGGCCTCCCGTACTGCATCGGCCCCAGCTCGTCGCTCATCCCGTACTCCATGACCATGCGCCGAGCGATCGTCGTGGCCTTCTCGATGTCATCGGCGGCACCGGTGGAAGGGTCGGTGTAGATCAGCTCCTCCGCGGTGCGGCCTCCGAGGAGCATCGCCAGCCGATCGACCAGCTCGCTGCGACGGGACAAGTACTTGTCGTGGGTGGGCAGAGCGAGCGTGTGCCCGAGCGACCGTCCCCGGGAGACGATCGTGATCTTGTGCACCGGATCGGAGTTGGGAAGGGCGTATCCGACCAGGGCATGTCCGGTCTCGTGATAGGCGATGACCGTGCGCTCCTCCTCGGAGAGGATCCTCGTCTTGCGCTCGGGACCGGCGATCACACGATCGATCGCCTCCTCGAGCTCGACCATCGTGATCTCCTTGCCCCGTTTGCGTGCCGTGAGCAGTGCCGCCTCGTTGATCAGGTTGGCCAGATCGGCGCCGGTGAATCCAGGGGTCCGACGGGCGAGAACGGCCAGATCGATCTCCTCGGCGAGGGGCTTGCCCCGGGAGTGGACCCCGAGGATCGCCTCGCGGCCCTCGATGTCGGGGGCGTCGACGGTGATCTGACGGTCGAAACGACCCGGGCGAAGCAAGGCGGGATCGAGGATGTCGGGGCGGTTCGTGGCCGCCATGACGATGACACCGGTGTTGCCCTCGAACCCGTCGAGCTCGACGAGGAGCTGGTTGAGGGTCTGCTCGCGCTCGTCGTGACCGCCGCCGAGACCGGCGCCACGATGACGGCCGACGGCGTCGATCTCGTCGATGAAGACGATGGCGGGTGCGCTCTGCTTGGCCTGCTCGAACAGGTCGCGAACCCGGGCGGCGCCGACGCCGACGAACATCTCCACGAAGTCGGAGCCGGAGATCGACATGAAGGGCACCCCTGCCTCGCCGGCCACGGCGCGGGCCAGCAGGGTCTTGCCGGTTCCGGGGGGGCCGAAGAGCAGGACCCCCTTGGGGATCTTGGCGCCCATCTGGCGGTACCGGTCGGGGCTGGCGAGGAAGTCCTTGATCTCCTCGAGCTCCTCCTTGGCCTCGGTGAGCCCGGCAACGTCGTCGAAGGTGATCTTGGGCTGTTCCTTGCCGACCAGCTTGGCCCGGGACTTGCCGAACTGCATCACGCGGTTCCCGCCACCCTGCATCTGCATGAAGATGAAGACCATGAACCCGAGCAGGAAGAGCCAGGGCAGGAAGTTGAGGAAGAGCTCGAGGAAGCCGGCCGGCTCGGCGTCGACGTCCCACTCAGTCCCGGAAGCGTCCAGGGTGTCGGTGAGCTGGGTCTCGAAGCCCTCCACGTAGCTGGCCACGTGGTCGAAGACGCCGTCCTCGGCGTCACTGCCCACCTCACGGCCCTGGGCCTGCATCGACCGGGCGAGGAGCACGACCTCGCCGTACTCGCCGTTCTCGACGTTCTCCACGAACTCCGAGATCGGGATCTGCTCCGGACCCGCGACCTGGTCGAACCACCACGAGAACAGGATGGCGACGAGAATTATCGACATCCCATAGACGATCAGGGTTCTCAGGGTGCGGTTCACAGGACCTCGGTTCGGAGGGGCTTGCCGTAGATGCTACGACGGTTGGTCGAATAGTCGAACCCCACCCTCTTCAGGTTTCTTCCCCCATCACCCCGACATAAGGCAGGTTGCGGTACTTGCCGGCGTAGTCGAGACCGTAACCCACCACGAACTCCGGGCCGATGGGGAAGGCGACGTACTTGACGTCGATCGGGCACCCTCTGGATGCCCTCCTTGAGGAGCAGGGTGGCGATCTCCAACGATGCGGGCTTGCGCACCCGGAGACTCTTGATCGAGTAGTTGAGGGTCAGCCCCGAGTCGATGATGTCCTCGACGATCAGGACATGGCGATCCTCGATCTCCTCGTCGAGGTCCTTGAGGATGCGAACCACTCCCGAGGTCTGGGTCGAGGCGCCGTACGAGGACACCGCCATGAAGTCGAACTCGCAGGCCAGGTCGATGTGACGGGCCAGGTCGGCCATCACCATGAACGCCCCTCTCAGGACGCCCACGAGGAGGAGCTCCCTGCCTTCGTAGTCCTCTGAGATTCGCTTCCCGAGCTCGGCGAGTTTGGCGTCGATGTCCTCCGCGCTGATGAGCGGCTTGATGTCCATCCCTGTCCTCTTCTCGGCTGTCGCTTGGTCAGGTCAAAATAGCGGAACCCGCCGCCGCTCCCGAAGGGAGCTCACTGCACCACCAGCATGGCCCCGCGCCGGACGAGCACCCGCCCACCGGCGAGGTCGTGACGCATGGCCTCCCCTGTGGCGACTTCCCTCGCCCGTCCGATCCGCTCACTGGTGGCGCCGATCTGGTTCGCTTCGAGCAGGAGGGCGAGCAGACGATCGGCGAGAGGACCTGGCAAGGTGACGACCACCGAGACGGGCAGGCCATCGCCGACGTCGTAGTCGGCGACCAAGGAGTCGAGATACCTCGAGTCTGCACCGACGATCCTCCCGGCGCGGGCGATCGCACTCGCCGCCTGCGGGTTGAGCTCGGTCAGCAACGGGAGCACCCGCAGCCGCATCTGGTTGCGGGTCAGGCCCAGGTCCTCGTTCATCGGATCATCCCGGAACGGAAGACCGGCGAGTGCCGCGATCTCACGGGTCTCGCTGCGGGTGAGCGCCAGAATCGGCCGATAGACGTTCGGGGCCCGATATGGCGGGATCCCGGCCAGACCTTCGGGGCCCGCAGCCGCGGACGAGGTTGATCAGGATCGTCTCGGCGTCGTCGTCCCTGGTGTGCCCGGTGAGCACCGGCCCACTCCGCGAGTGGAACACCGGGTAGCGGGCGTCGCGAGCCTGTTCCTCGGGCGACGGGCCGAGGGCCACCTCCACGATGACTACTTCCAAGGTGATCCCCAATGCGGTGGCCACCCCTCGAGCGGCCGTGGCCAGCATCGAAGACCCGGGGAGGCCGTGGTCGACGTGGAGACCCTTCACACCCGAGCTCGCGCATCGACGCGCGAGATAGGCGAGGGCGGCCGAGTCGGCGCCACCGGACAAGGCGATCGTGAGGTCACCGGGCGGCAGGGACATTCGCCCGAGGGCGTTCTCGACCAGCGCGATCAGGCGACGCGTCGCAACCATGCCGCGGGGTCCCGGATCTCGGCCAGGTCGGGAAGACTGCCCGCACCGCGGAAGGCGAGACGCACCGTGTCCCAACCGGCGGCGGACTCGACCGCGAGGACGAACCGCTCACCCTGTTTGTACTGCTTCAGCTTCATCTCGAGACCGGTGAGACGGAAGAAGGCCGCGGCTCCGCTTGTCCTGTCGCCGGCCTTTGAGAACGCGGCTCATCCGCTCCTGTGACTTGAGACGCTCCGCCCCGACCCGGTCCATGACCACATGGCCATGACCTTCCAGCAGCGACATCAGGGCCTGCACCTTGTCGACCACTGCGTTCTGCGCCGGAGTGCCGAACAGACCGAGCAGCCCGCGTTCGTCGACAACGGGGAGCCCCTGGGAGCGCCGGTCGCCGATCTCGTCCATGACCCGGCCGATCACACCCGGCTCGGGCCGCGTCGACTCCACGAGCTCGGTGACCAGACTCATGAAGTAGTCCCGCATCCAGGGGATCCCCTGGAACTGGGCGCGATGGGTCAGCTCGTGCAGCGCCACCCAGTATCGGAACTCGGCGGGTTTGAACTGGTGAGCACGTTCCAGCTGCAGGATGTTGGGACCGACGAAGGCGACGACGTCGCCCGGTCCACCAGTGGGCAGGACCAGCTCGTACTGGCCGAGCACCCGCCTCGAAAGCAGGGAGAGAACCGCGCGGGTCTCGGCGGTCATCATCCTCTCGGCGAGCGCGGCGGCGGTCTGGCTTCTGGTTCCCGACTCCTCCATGCGCTCCTCGAGCTTGCGACGCGCCGGCTCGGTCAGGTGGGCGAAGCTGGCCACGTTGCGCTCGATCCAGGCGGACCGATCGATGACGACCGTCTCGGGCACACCGGGCAGCTGGAGACCGGTCGCCTCCGGGACGATCTCGCTGACCGATTGGGTGACTCGCTGCATCTCTTCGGCTAGATACGCCGAGTGATAGGTCTCGGCGAGTGGGTAGGTGCCGGCGATGCGGTCGGAGAGACGACCCCTCGTGGGTCGCGGCGCAGTCACTACTCGACGATTCGGTACCGCTTGCGCACCACGTCGGTGAAGTACTTGATCGCGGTCACCAGGACGATGACGGCGGCGAGTGCCAGAGCGGTCGGCACCATGTAGCGGTATGTCCAGTCGGCCTGGGCGACCGGGACCTCTTCGACTCCCGACCTCGACGGCGGGATGGAGCCCGCTAGCGATCGTCGTGGTGGTGCTGTCGGTTCCCGGCTCCTCCTCTCCCCCTTCGACTGGCGGCCAGGACGGAAAGGGAGAAAGTGGCCACGAGAGCAGCGATCAGGGCCAACAGGGCCGAATTGCGTCCCGAACGACTCATCGGAAGTCAGCCTACCGCTGGCCCGGGAGGGGGGCCAACCTATGCGGTCTCGCCGTGAAGCAGGGCACGGACCTTCAGCTCGAGACTCTCCGGCATCTCCTCGGCGAGATGCGTGCGGATCACCACCTTGAGGCGGCGATGGAACTCGAAACTGTCCTGGCACCCGCCGCAGCCGTCGAGATGCTCGCGGACACTGACGGCGGTGTCCTCATCGAGCTCGGCGTCGAGGTACTGGAAGAGCTGGTCTTGGGCGTCGCCGCAGTCGCAATGATGGCTCATGGTCTTTCCGGCGTCTTCGGGCAGCAAGCCCGCGCTCACTTGCAAATTCCCACAACCTCTTCTGCATGGCTTTTCTTCCGCGGTGGAGCCGCGACATGACCGTGCCGATGGGAATGTCGAGGATCTCGGCGATCTCCTTGTACGAGAACCCCTCGAGATCGGCGAGGAGCACGGGCATCCGGAAGTTCTCGGGCAGCTCCTCCACCGCGACCTTGATGTCCGACTCGACGAGACCGTCCAGCACCCGATCCTCCGTGGTGCGAGCCGCTTCGGCGGTGTCCTCGGATCCCAGTCGGCGATACAGGTAGAGGTCCTCCACATCACCGAGATCGACCTCGCTCGGCCGGCGCGAGTCCTTGCGGTACTTGTTGATGAAGGTGTTGGTCAGGATCCGATAGAGCCACGCTTTGAGGTTGGTGCCTTCCTGGAAGCTGTCATAGGCGCGGTACGCCTTGAGAAAGGTCTCCTGGACCAGATCCTCCGCATCGGATGGGTTCCGCGTCATGCGCATCGCAGCCGAATAGAGCTGACTCGAGTACTGAAGGGCGTCTCGCTCGAAGTTCGCCTGATCGGCCATGAGGGCGGCACGGTAGCCCGGGTGAACTCAGGCGCCGACTCGACTCGCGGTCGATCAGACTGGTCGCACCCACACCCGTTTGACCTCCATGACCGGGACCGGGACCACGGGCGAGACTGCCCGATCCGGGAAGTCGAACACACCCAGCATCAGCTGCACCGGGTAGTCGGGCGCCTGGGCCAGCTTCCTGACCACGTGGCCGTCGATCGTGAACTCGACACTCCCCGGTAGCCAGGTGACCGCGTAGTCGTGGAAGGCACTCACGTCGAGGGAATGCCGCTCGGTTGTGAAGTCCTCTTCGAGACCCGGGTCTCTGAAGGCGTGAATCCCGATGCCTACCTCGGCCGAGGACCGATCCACGGATGAGCCGAAGACCTCGGCGACACATATCTCGCCGGACCGCTCCGGCCTGTCCTCGATCCCGGAGAGCCAGAAGGCGAACATCGAGCGAGCCGTGACCTCGCCGCGCATGGTGATGCCGACCTCGCCGTACCGAGGGGTGCACCCCCAGAAAGGGCTCTTGATGCTCGACGACACTCAGACCGTCGCGGAACGGTTGCTGTCCGTCGAGGGTGCCGCTCTGAAGACATGAGACCCGAATCGGCTCTTCGTGGGTGTCGGGACACCACAGTCCCTGGTCCCGCGGGATGCTGAGTCGAAGCCTCCCCTCACCCACGTCGTAGGTGGCTCTCGAAGCCGCCCGGGTGCTCCAATGCGGCAGGTAGTAGGGCAGCCAGACATCAGTGTCGAGCGCACCACTGGCGAAGCGCTCGTCGAGGCGAGCCGACCGAAGCTCACGAGCCGGAGAGGGGAGTCGAACCCCTGGCCTATTCGATTACGAATGAGTTGCTCTAGCCAACTGAGCTACTCCGGCGGGACGTCGAATGGTAATTCGGTGGCCGTCTCTGATCCAGAACGGCCCGATTCCTCCAGTCTGGTGAAGTCCGCTGCCTGGCGGATGTGCTTCTTCTGGCCATTCGCCGTCGGGACAAGCCTCAGGTTCACGTTGGATTGTCCCGCCCAGACCGCCGAATGGACGTAGAAGCAAGCGTCGACGGTCGCGTCGTAAACGGCGATCCAGTCGACCTCATCGGGGGTGTACCGGTGCCGGACCCAGGCTGACGTGCTCTCCACCTTGACCCTCACAACACGGTCGTTCCCCGTGCTGTATTTGACCTGGACCTTCTCCAGGCGCCCGTCCTCCTTTCGGATCACGATCAGATCGAAGGGCTGGTTGTGGCCGAAGGGGATGGCCACGTCATGTCCCTGCCTGATCAGGTCGGCGATCACCATCGCCTCGCCGATCTCCCCCTTCTCGGTCGTCTTCGCCGGCATCCCTCACCTCCCATCGGCGACGCTAGGACGCTGCTGGGACAGAACTACTCGTCCGAGCCGAGCCCGGAGAACAGGTTGGCGAGGACCAGCTCGCGACGCAGGTTGGCCTGGATGTCGACGACCGCATCGAGAATCGCCTCAGCCGAGGTGACCGCCCGCCGGGGTGACACATCAGTCAACGAGGCCAGGTCGAGGTCGCCGTTGCGGATCGGACCACCCAGCTGCAGCGACGCAGAGTCGGAGTACCACGAGGCGAGGATCTCGAGACCGCTGACCAGCAACGACATCTCGGCGCGGCGGCGGGCTCGTTGCGCCTTCTCCTTGGGAAGGTCGTCGGAGACGGCGTCCTCGACGAGGGGTGCGAGCTCCTCGAGCACCTCGGAAGCGAGTCGCTGGCCGTCACCCGGATGCGGGGTGACCTGTCCCGGGATGGCGAGCCACATGTCGCGGAAACGGGCAACCTCGGGCTGGCTCATCAACGCCAGAGCGAGCCCGGGACGCCCACCGGACACGATCGCGACCCCCTCCGCGGCGTCCGCGGAGAGGCCGCGTGCGACGAGCGCCTCGACGAGGATCCCCTGCGGCACTCGCCCCATGTGGATGGTGCGGCACCGCGATGCAACCGTGGGAGGGAAGTCGTCCTCCGACCCGGCGACCAGGAGGAAGACCACCTGTGCCAACGGCTCCTCGAGAGTCTTGAGCAACGCATTCGCCGCCGATTCGGTCATCGCCCCCGCATCGGGGAAGAGGAAGACGGTCCGAGAGGCCTCTACCGGGGCCATCGAGGCGCGGGCCACAACCTCGCGGGCCTGATCGACACCGAGGCTCGCGGCGCCTTCCGGCTCGAGGACACGGAGGTCGGGGTGGGCGGCGGCGAGCGCCAGCCTGCGGGCCCGATCGTCCGTCAGACCCCCGAGCAGACCCGCGGCGAAGCGAAGGGCGACGGTCTCCTTGCCGACCGACTCGGGCCCGACGAAGAGATACGCCTGGGCGGGATGGTCGACCTCCGACCCAAGCAGCTCGATCACCCCTTCGTGACCGATGACATCGTCGTACAGCGCGTCACGTCACCACCTCGAGGATCCGGGCCACCATCTCCTCGACCGTCGAGGCGCCGTCGAGCAACACCACTTTCTCCTCCCGGGCGGCGAGCCCCCGGTAGGACTCCCGCACCGCAGCCTGGAACTCCACCCCTTCCTTGCCGATCCGGTCGGGACGGTCCTGGCGGCTCAAGGCGACCGCTGGCTCCACGTCGAGGACGAAGACGTGGTCGGGGAGCACGCCGTCGAGACCGATCTCGTTGATGAGTCTCACCCGGTCCTCACCGAGACCGCGGGCCCGCCCTTGATAGGCGATCGACGAGTAATAGGTCCGGTCCGAGACGACCCAGGTGCCGGCGGCGAGCGCCGGGGCCACCACTTCACGGGCGAGCTCGGCTCGTTGCGCCGCGAAGAGGAACACCTCCGCCCAGTCGTCGAGGGTCTCCGAGTCGAGGAGGAGGGCGCGAACGGCCTCGCCGAGGGTCGTGCCGCCGGGCTCGCGTACCAAGATCGCGTCGTGGCCCCGCTCGCCCAGAGCGGCTACCAGGGCATTCCCGACCGTTGACTTCCCGCTCCCGTCGACCCCCTCGAGGGCCAGGTACTTGCTCACTCTGGACACGGTACCCAACGCCCCCGACACGACGAGAAGATTGACATAGCCCACCGAGGTGGTGTCAACTGCGCAAGCAATGCCCAAGAGCCTGGTAATCGTCGAGTCGCCCACGAAGGCCCGCACGATCTCGTCCTTCCTCGGATCCGAGGCCACCGTCGAGTCGTCGATGGGCCATATCCGCGACCTCCCCCGATCGGCCGCGGAGATACCCGCGAAGGCCAAGGGCGAGGACTGGGCGCGTCTCGGTGTGAACGTCGACAACGACTTCGAGCCGTTGTATGTCGTCCCCAAGGAGCGGCAGAGCCAGGTCAAGAAGCTGAAGGAGCTGCTCAAGGACGCCGACGAGCTGTATCTCGCGACTGACGAGGACCGGGAGGGCGAGGCGATCGCCTGGCACCTCGTCGAGGTCCTCAAGCCCAAGGTGCCGGTGAAGCGGATGGTCTTCCACGAGATCACCAAATCGGCGATCGAGGAGGCCTTCGCCCACCCCCGGGATCTCGACCAGCGCCTCGTCTCCGCCCAGGAGGCCCGGCGGATCCTCGACCGTCTGTACGGATACGAGGTCTCGCCTGTCCTCTGGAAGAAAGTCCAGCCCAAGCTCTCGGCGGGAAGGGTCCAGAGCGTCGCGGTGCGCATCGTGGTCGAGCGCGAACGGGAGCGGATGGCATTCATCTCGGCGGGCTATTGGTCGATCGAGGGGTCGTTCGCCCCGACGACGGATCTCGACCAGACCTTCGAAGCCACCCTCCACTCCATCGATGGCACCCGGGTGGCCGGGGGCAAGGACTTCGACTCCTCCGGCTCAGCCGGCGAGAAGGTGGCGGTCCTCGACCAGGCGCGGGCGACCGACCTGGCGATCTCGCTCCAAACCGCAGATTTCTCGGTCCGCTCGGTCGAGTCGAAGCCATATACCCGGAAGCCCTATCCCCCGTTCCGCACCTCGACTCTGCAACAGGAGGCCGGGCGAAAGCTCAGGTACTCGTCGTCGCGCACGATGTCGGTGGCGCAGCGTCTCTACGAGAACGGCTACATCACCTACATGCGCACCGACTCCGTGGAGCTCTCCGCCACGGCCGTGGCTGCCTCCCGTGACCAGATCACCAAGCTCTACGGAGCGGAGTACCTGTCGCCGGAGCCGCGCAGCTACTCGGGCAAACAGGCCAAGGGAGCCCAGGAGGCCCATGAGGCGATCCGGCCCGCGGGGGACTTCCTCACCCCGGAGCAGGTCGCGGCCGCGGTGGGCCCGGACGAGGCTGCGTTGTACGACCTGATCTGGAAACGTGCCGTCGCCTCGCAGATGGCCGATGCCAAAGGGGTCTCGGTCTCGGTTCGTCTCGGAGCAGTCGCCGGATCCGGTGAGGACGCCGTCTTTGCCGCCTCGGGGAGGACGATCACATTCCCGGGGTTCCTCAGGGCGTACGTCCAAGGCGCCGACGACCCGGAGTCCGAGCTCGACGACAAAGAGAAGATCCTCCCCCCGCTCGAGGAGGGGACCGGTCTCGCCGTGGAGCGTCTGGAGCCCACCGGCCACGAGACCCGGCCTCCCGCTCGATACACCGAGGCGTCTCTGGTGCAGAAGCTGGAGGAGCTGGGTGTCGGACGCCCCTCCACCTATGCCTCCATCATGACCACGATCCAGGACCGCGGGTACGTGTTCAAGAAGGGCTCGGCATTGGTCCCGACCTTCACGGCGTTCGGCGTGGTGAGCCTTCTGGAACGGCACTTCCCGAATCTGATCGACTACGAGTTCACCGCGTCCATGGAGACCGATCTCGACCGCATCGCCGGCGGCGAGGAGGAGTCGGTGCCGTGGCTGGCGGCGTTCTACTTCGGCGAGGACGGCCTCAAGCAGAGGGTCGCCACCCGTCTCGACGAGATCGATCCCCGTCTGATCAACTCGATCCCGATCGGGACAGACGACGCCGGGGTCGAGATCGTGGCCCGGGTCGGGCGGTACGGCCCCTATGTGGAGCACGGCGAGGAGCGTGGGTCGATACCCGGCGATCTCGCACCGGACGAGGTGACCGTGGAGAAGGCGCTGGAACTGATCGAATTCCAGAACCGTGGCGACAAGATCCTGGGCACCGACCCCGACTCCGGATTGACCGTGTACGGGAAGACAGGTCGTTTCGGGCCATATGTCCAGCTCGGCGAGCAGGAGGAGGGGGCCAAAGTCAAGCCGAAGCGGGCATCACTGTTCAAGACGATGGAGCTCGATGCGCTGGGTCTCGATGACGCGTTGCGACTCCTGTCGCTGCCTCGCGTCGTCGGTGTGGACGACGACGGCGTGGAGATCACCGCGCTCAACGGGCGGTACGGCCCCTATATCCAACGGGGCGACGACCGGCGCAGTCTCGAGACCGAGGACGATCTCTTCACCCTCACCACCGAGGCGGCGTTGAAGCTCCTCGCCGAGCCGCCGCGCCGTCGGGGCCAGACCCGTCCCGCCAACCTGAAGGAACTGGGCGCCGACCCCGTCTCGGGCAAGACCGTGACGGTCCGATCCGGGCGCTACGGGCCGTATGTCACCGACGGGGACGTCAACGCCTCCCTGCCCCGGGGAGAGGACCCCGAGCAGATGACGATCGAGAGGGCAGCCGAGCTCTTGCAGGCCCGGCGCGACCGGCTCGGCGGCTGATCAGCGGGCGAAGTAGCTGGCCAACAGGCCCAATCCGACGCCGATGACGGCGCCGATCCAGATCCCGGTCGACAGGTCGTCGATGGCAGTGCCCACGGCGGCGCCGATCCCGACGCCGAGCACCGCGCCGACACCCACCAGTGCCCCTGGGTTTCGTTGCGGACGTTCAGGTTCAGTCATGGTGCCGAGGCTAGAGAACGACCGGCGAGGGCTGTCGGCCGGTCAGAGAACGGTCGCCGCCATCTCCGCGAGTGGCGACCTCACGCTTCTCTCCAGGGTGACATGGGCGAAGAGACTCGAGTCCTTGAACTTCTCGATCAGGGCCGCCATCCCGCCGTACGGGGAGATGTATGGGTTGTCGACCTGGGAGAGGTCGCCGCAGAACACCACCTTGGAGTCTCGTGACATCCGGGTGAGGATCACCTTGAGTGTGGGGAGCTCGAGGTTCTGCGCCTCGTCGATGATCACGAACTCACCCGTGATCGAGCGGCCGCGGAGATAGGTCACGGCGGCCATCTCCAGCTCACCACGGTCGACCAGCTCGTCGATCGCGCCTTTGGCACCCTCGACGCCGGCGTCGGAGAAGAGGGCATAGAGGTTGTCGTGGACCGCGGCCATCCAGGGGGCGAGCTTCTCGCTGAGGTCGCCGGGGAGGTAACCGACCTCTTGCCTTCCGACCGCCACCAGAGGGCGATACACCGAGACCCGCCGATAGCGCCCCTGCTCCAACACCTGCTCGAGTGCGGCGGCAAGGGCGAGGAAGGTCTTCCCGGTGCCCGCCATCCCCATCAGCGACACAGCGGGGATGTCCGGGTCGAGGAGCTGATGGAGCGCCACGGTCTGCCGGACGTTCTTGGGCTCGACCCCGAACGCCCGGACGTGGGTAGGCATGCGCTCGACGATCACCGTGGGCTCGGACTGGATCACGCGGGCCAGAGCAGATCGTGATGAGCCGCTCTTGAGTATCACGAACTCGTTGACCGGTGCCTCGATCCCCTCGATCTGCATCTTCCCGTCGTCGTAGAGACGGTCGATGAGGTCACCGTCGACGACATGCTCGACGATCCCGGAGTGAAGCCGATCGACCTGGACGGTGTCGCCGCGATAGTCCTGGACGAGGACCCCGAGCTGCGCTCCCTTTATCCGCAACGAGGCGTCCTTGGTCACGAGCACGGCGTCGGTGGTCTCGCTGAGATTCAGACAGGTAGCCAGGATGCGGTGATCCGGGGTGCTCGCATCGAGCACGGCGGGGAGACGGTCCGAGGAGATCCCGTTGAGCTCGATGCGGAGCGAGCCACCGGCGGGCAGGCCGACCGGCTCGCGCATCCCGCCCGCGGCGGAAGCACCGAGCTCCTCGAGGAGGCGGATCGCCGCCCTCGCGTTGGCGCCGACCTCGTCCATCCGTGTCTTCTTGCGGTCGAGCTCCTCGACCACGACCAGCGGGATCACCACATCGTGCTCATCGAACCGAAGTGGGGAGTGGGGGTCGGCGAGCAGGACACACGTGTCGAGAACGTAGGTGGAGGCCACCGTCGAGATCTCCTTAGTTGTCGTCGCCAAGGAGGACAGCTTCACCGTTCGACCGGTGAATTACAAGGATCGCATTCATCGATCTTGGATGCGAAAGACAGGGAATCGGGACGCGGCTGCCACGAAGTCGTCGATGGTGGGGTCGGCCGGGACATCCATGAAACGACGGGCGAAGGCCTCACGCTGGTAGTACCGCTGGACCAGCCCCGGATGGCGCCCGGTCTCCTCGATCATTCGCACTTCGCGGTCCGACCTGCCCCGTCGCAGTCTCGCCTCGGGCTCGACCCGCAGATTGCGCACCCACCCCGAATCGCCGTAAGGCGACACCAGATAGTCGACGCCTTCTTCGGATATCGGGGCGATGGTCACCGTCCGGGCCCGGCCGCTGCGTCGCCCTGTCGTCGTCAGGAGGGCGAAGTTGCCCACACCGAGCCGGGCGAGGACGCCGACGAAAGAACTGAACAGGCGTTTCCCTGCGGTCGCTTCGTAGGTCTCGGCCACTTCAGGTCCGTCTCCTCCTGACCCACGCCAGGAACTCGGGGGTGTCGCGGGTGTTGACCACCCTATCGGTGGTGACCCATCCTCGCTGGGCGTAGAGGACTCCGTAATCCATGCGCCGCAGGTCGGAGACATGGTGGGAGTCGGTGTCGATGACGAAGTCGACGCCTGCCGCCATGGCGAGCCGGGTGACCTCGGTGGTGGCATCGAGGCGATCGAGGGCGCCGTTGATCTCCAGTGCGACGCCGGTGATGGCGAGACCCTCCAGCACCGCCCCGACATCGAGCTCGACTCCGGGACGGCGTCCCACGTAGCGGCCACTGAGATGACCGATTGCGTTGACCGACGGATCGGCGAGGGCGGAGAGGACACGGGCGGTCTGCCGGTCGGCGGGGAGGTCGAAGTGGGAATGGATCGAGGCGACGCAGTAGTCGAACTCCAGCCGGAAGGCGGCGTCGTAGTCGAGGTCTCCGTCCGGTCCGATGTTCAGCTCACACCCGAAGAGGACCTCGATGTCGTCACGACCGGCGGCGAGCCGTCTGATCTCCTCCCGATGCTCCAGCATCACCTCCCGGCTGGAGCCGTTTATGGCGAGGTCCTCGCCGTGATCGGTGAACGCGATGTACTCGTACCCGGCTGCGACGGCGGCGTCGATCATCTCCTCCAATGACGATCGCCCATCCCCGGACCGATCCGAGTGATAGTGGAGGTCGCCCTTGATGTCCTCGCGTCCCACCAGGTCGGGTAGGGCCCCGGCTCGGGCTGCTTCCACCTCGCCACCGCCCTCGCGCAGAGTGGGGGGGATGAATTCCATGCCCAGGGCGCGGTAGATGTCTGCCTCCGTCGAGGAGGCGATCACCTCCTCGCCGGCGAACAGCCCGTACTCGCTGAGCAGCCACCCCTGGTCGATGGCCTTCTGTCGCAGCTGGATGTTGTGCGTCTTCGAGCCGGTGAAGTAGAGGAGGGCCGAGCCGAGCTGGTCGGGGGCGACTGTTCGCACGTCCACCTGAAGCCCCTCTCTGGTCAGGAACGACGTCTTGGTCTCGCCCGATCCGACCACGTCGGCCGCCTCCGGAAAGGCCACGACGGTCTCGTGGACGAGGGGTGCATCCTCGGTGGCGACCACGATGTCGATGTCGCCGATGGTCTCGGAGAAACGGCGGAATGAGCCACACGGGACCGCAGCCGTCACCCCTTCGAGACCGGCGATCCTGGTGGCCAACGAGTGGGCGAGCCCGTACACCTCGACCAACGGGGTGCGCCGATCCTTCCCGTGGAGACCGAGACGCTCGATCGACTTCTTGATCTTCTCCTCGGACTTCTCACCCAGTCCGGGGAGATCGCGCAACAGCTCCTGGTCCACCGCGGCCTGCAGCCCGGCGATGTCCTCGACCCCGAGCTGGGCCCGGATCATCTTCAGGGTCTTCGGGCCCAAACCGGGGATCTTGGTCAGCTCGACGAAAGCCGGCGGGTACTTCTCCCGGAGCCCCTCCAGCTTGGCCACCTTGCCGGTGGCCCCCAGCTCGAGGATCTTGTCGGCCGTGGAGGCTCCCACCCCTTTGATCTGGGTGAGCTCGGACTTGGACAACCCCTCGATTTCGCCCTGGTAGGCCTCGATCCCGGCGATGGCGGTCTCATATGCCCGCACCTTGAATGCCTGAGGCGAGCCTTCGTCGAGTGAGGTGAGCTTGGCGAGCTCGACCAGCATGCGGATGGCCTCGGACCGGGTCGGCATCGGCGGACAATATCCGATGGGAGGAGAGCCCGACACATCTCGGCCGTCCCGCTCACCGTCCCAGCCATCGTCTCGGGTCGAACTCGGCTCGCGACGTGCCCCGAACCACCAGTTCCCCGAACACAGGAACGACGACTTCCACGGCTGCGACGACTTCGACGACACGTGGGGCGAGACTGAGATCACGTGGGCAGCGACAGCCCAGCAGCCGGGCGCCGTTGGCCGACACCACGACGCCGGCCGAGACGACGGGATCGGCTCCCCCGGCCGGGGATAGGTGGCGACGGCCGCAGCCAGGGCTCCGGCATCGGATGCGTTCTGGGCCTGGGCCCGGGCGGCGAGCAGCGCCCCGACCCCGGCCACCGCGACGGAGGCCACGATCACGACCGCCATCAGCCCGGCCATGACCACGGTCGCCCCGCCGCGATCGCCGGTCATCGCTCCACGAGCATCGAGGCCGAGGCGCTGACGTCAACCCCGAGGTCGTCGAGGAACGGCACCGGGAGCAGATGCCGGTAACGAGCCGTCACCACCGCGGGGCGGCCCACCACTGCGGGGCGGCTGACCGAGATGCGGACCCGATCGCGGTCGGCGGGAGCCAGCGCAGCACGCACCGCCTCCACTGCCCGCGCCGGGTCAGGGGTGGTGGCCGCCACCCTCGCCCCCTCACGCACCGCACCGAGAAGCTCGATCCGGGTGCGGGCCACCGAGATCACCTGGATCCCGGCAGCCAGCACCACGACCAAGAGAGGGACGATGAGGAAGAACTCCACCGTCACCGTGCCGCGCTCGTCTCTCAGAACGCCCCGGTCACCCACGAGATCACCTTGCCGAACAGATCGCCGAGCATGCCGCCGCCGCTCCCCGACTGCAGCCACTTGAGGGCGATGATGGCCAAGGCCGTCGCCGCCAGGATCACCAGGAAGTACTCCACGGTTGCCTGACCCCGATCAGACCCCAGGCGGGAGACGATCCTGCTCCAGATTCGTGTCATCGACACTCCTTCCAATCCGGTGACCGACCGGTGCGGGAGGAAGTGCGGAAGTCAAGAGAGGACCCCGGTGAGGTCGGAGAACATCGCCAGCAACGACGGGGCGTAGAGGAAGAGCACGAGCCCCGGCAGCATCAGGAGCGTCACCGGGAGCATCAAGCGCACCGGCAGTGTCCGCGCCCGAGTCACCCGAGTTCGTCTTCTCGGCCGCCAGGTTGGACTCCAGCAATTGCCTCATCGTGTTGGTGAGTGAGGCCCCCGAACGCTGGGCGCGGGCCAGTTGTGACACCACGGGATGGAGACGGGTGTCGGCGTAGGGCAACGCCGCCAACAGACCAGAGACCCGGGCGACCCGGGCCACGGCGCGCAAGCTCTGGTCGCGGGGCAGTGAGTGGGATGCGGACTCGAGAGCGGCGAGGATCGACATGCCGGAGCGAAGCTCGATGAGGATCAGCATGATCACGAGGGAGGGCTCGGGGTCCGGCTCGGGGCGCCTCGACCATCGGTGATGGGCGATCGGGGCCAGACAGCCGATGAGACCTCCCAGGGGGCCGGCGAGGACGACACCGACCGCTCCTCCCACGACGACGATCATCGGCCGGCCCTCCACACGATGAGGAGCGTGATCGTCAGCCCGAGCATGAACAGACCGAGGCCGACCATCGCGGATACGCGCTGCGGGGAAGTGGCGAGTGTGCTCTCCAGGCTCCCGGACACGGCCCGATTCGCCAGATAGACGACCGGCGCCCCACCGAGCACCAAGGCAGTGGCTCGAGCCGGCGCCGTCGCTGTCCGCACTTCTCGTCTGATCTCCGCTCGGGCCAACGCCAGTGACCCGATCTCGTCGAACAGCGGGGCGGCGTCGCTGCCCGATCGTCCCGCGTTGAGGACCGTGAGGCGAAGCTCCTCGCGGAGCGTCGGGAACATGTCACCGACCTGAGCCGCCATGTCGGTCAGGGGAGTCGTCGCCGTCATCGGCGTCCCGCCGGCGGTGGCGGCTGCCGCCAGGGCCGAGCGCAACGAGGCACCCGCGCGCAGTTCGGAGGCGACCCCTTCACAGAAGATGGCAGGACCGTCGCCGTCGGCGTGACGGGATCGCCAGACCACCAGGAGGATGAGGGCTCCGGCCACCACGGGCAGGTAGATCGCGGAGACGAGCAGGACGAGCCGGCGGGGCTCCACACCGGAGACGAAGGCGATCGCGACGCCGAGAGCGACGATCACACCGGGCCCCCGACCATCTCGGGGGTCGCCGCGATCTCCACGATCGACCGCTGGATCCCATCTCGTGCGATCTGGACCACGAGGTCGACAGCGCTGTGGAGCTGTCTGGTCACCGCGCGCTCGGACGTGTCTCCCGCACTGAGCGCCAGCGCCTCGAGCCGGAGCATGGCCTGGTCGGGAGAATTGGCATGAACGGTCGTCATCGACCCCCTGTGACCGGTGTTGAGCGCCGCGATGAGGTCGAGAGCCTCCGGGCCACGTACCTCGCCGAGGATGATCCGGTCCGGACGCAGCCGCAGTGCGGACCGCAGCAGCATTCGAATCGTGATCTCCCCCCTCCCCTCGGCGTTGGCTGGTCGCGCCTCGAGACGCACGACGTGCCCGGGGAGGTCGAGTTCGGCGGCGTCCTCGATGGTCACCACCCGCTCGTCCCGGGGGATGACCGTGGCCAGCAGGTTGAGCAGCGTCGTCTTCCCCGCACCGGTGCCACCCGAGATCACGATCGTCATGCGCTCGGAGACCGCTCGCGTGAGTGTCTCGATCTGTTCGCCGGTGGCGGTGCCCGCCGAGACCAGGTCGTCGAGCGTCCTGACCCGCTGGGTGAATCGTCTGATCGCGATCAGCGGCCCGTCGACGGAGGCCGGAGGCAGAACGGCGTGCAACCGCGAGCCGTCCGGTAGCCGGGCCTCGACCATCGGCGAGGCCCGGTCGATGCGAAGGCCGAGGGGGGCTATGGCCCGCTCCATCGTCGTCACCACGTGCTCGTCGGAGTCGAAGGCCAGCTCCGACAGTTCCAAACCGGTGCCCCGATCCACCCACACCTCTGCGGGGCCGTTGACGAGGATGTCACTCACCTCGGGATCGTCGAACAGCGATTGGACCGGCCCCAAGCCGATCACGTGATCGACCACCCTCCCGACCTCGGACACTCGCCACGGCGACTCGGAGCCGAGCAATCGCCCGGCAGCATCGGCGATCCGATCGGGAGCCAGGTCGGCGTCGCCGAGGGCGATGGCGTGGCCGATCCGGTCGATCAGGCCCATGGCATCTCCCAAACCCTCGACCAGGCCGCGATCCATCGGCATCTCCTGGGGAGGTGAAGCGAGAGGATTTGGCGCAGTGCGCCGGGCCGGAGCCGGGGCAGGACCAGACCCTGCCCGGGCGGTGTCGCCCCGGTGCCGACCGGCTGCCATACACAGTGACCCGGCGCATCGACGGGCAGGAGCCTGCCGGGATAGAGCGGGTAGACGGGGACGACGGGGAACGGGCAGGTCCCGTCAACCACTCGAACGACGATGGCCGGCCAGTGGGCCCTCATCCGATCGATGAGCCCGAATGCGGCTCCGAGGTCGACGCCGCCTCCCCGGATCAAGGCCACACCGCTTCGGGTCGGGCTCAGCTCGGTCGAGGCTCGGCCCATCGACGACCAGGTCGCGCAACGTCCGCCGGCTCGGAACCACCTCCGGAGAGGCCAGGTCGAGGACCAGGGCGGTGCCGGCGGCAGCGGCGAGCCCGATCGATCCGACCGCCGCCAGGACCGGGTCCGGTGAACGCAATGCGAGAACGGACTGACTCCCCTTCCCCACCATGGCTCGAACATATGGTCGACCGGGAACGTCTACAAGACCCTTGCGGCGCCGGTGGTTATCTTGAAGTCGTGACGGCTGTCGCGTTCTTCGACCTCGACAAGACGATCATCGCCAAGTCCTCGACCCTGGCGTTCACCCGACCCATGTTCAGGGCCGGTCTGCTCAGTGGGACCACATTGGCCAAGGCCGGGATCGCTCAGGCCTACTACCAGGCCTTTGGCGCAGATCATCAGCAGCTGGAGCGGATGCGCGACGAGCTCTCGGCCATGACCCGAGGATGGGACCGAGCCGAGATCGAGGCCCTCGTCACCGAGACCGTGGACCAGGTCGTGGCTCCGCTGGTGTATGCGGAGGCTCTGGCGATCATCGAGGAGCACCGGGGCCAGGGGCGGAGGGTGGTCGTGATCTCGGCGAGCCCGGAGGAGATCGTGCGGCCCCTGTGCCGCTATCTCGGCATCGATGACATCATCGCCACCCGATCGGCGGTCGACGAGGACGGCAAGTACACCGGCGAGATCGAGCTCTATGCCTATGGCGAGGGCAAGGCCGAGGCGATGCGAGCCATGGCCGAGGACGAGGGGATCGATCTCACCGCCAGCTACGCATACAGCGATTCGATGACCGACCTCCCCATGCTCGAGACCGTGGGCCACCCCGTAGTGGTCAATCCGGATGCGGCGCTGGCGGCGGTCGCCGCCGAGCGGGGATGGGAGGTCCGCCGGTTCGAGTCGGCGATCACACTCCGTGACAAGCTCCCGGCCATCGCTGCTTCCGGAGCAGTGGTCACGGGGATCGCCGCCATCCTCGCCTATTGGGCGCTCAAGGGGCGGAAGTCGAGCTGATCTGCCAGGTGTAACCGAGCGCAGCCACCGCCTCGAGAAGGCTGCCCACGGTGTGGCCATCTTCGTCGAGTCGGCTCAGCACCTCCCGATCGACCACGATGGCGTCGACAGACCACACCGTGGACCGATCGACCGATTCCGTCACCCGGCCTCGATCGTCGACCCACTTCAACGCCTCATTGACGTCGGAGACGAGGAGCGTCGCCGGCCCGAGCTCGTCGGGCAGATCGACGACCAACGGGAGGCCGTCTTCGTCGAAGACCACCCGGGCAGCGGCGGTCGAGTCGACGAGCCGCGAGATCGAGATCACAGGCCCAAAGTACCCTGCCCCCATGCCGGAACGGGCCATGATCGTCGTCGGCGGGGGCACCAGCCGTCGCTTCGGGTCGGACAAGCTCCTGGCCGAAGTCCACGGAAGACCACTCATCGGCCACACCATCGACGCCATCGCAGACCGTGTCGACATCTGTGTGGTGGTCTGTCGGCCGGAGGTTGCCGAGAGATTGGGCCAGAGTCATCCCGACATCGTGGTGGTCCGAGGTGGCGCCACCCGGACCCGTAGTGAGATCGAGGGTCTCGCCGCACTCGGGGACGCGCCCGCCCTGATCGGCATCCACGACGCGGCTCGGCCCCTGGTCTCGGCGGACTCCACCGACCGCCTCTTCGCCCTTGCGGAGGAGCACGGGGGCGCCGTCCCCGTGCTCGACGCCGGCCGAGTCATGATCGACAAGGTCACGCGGTTGCCGGTGACCGGGTTGCGCAGGGCCCAGACCCCCCAGGTGTTCCGCGGGCCCGAACTGCTCGCGGCATACGACCGGGCGGCACGCGCCGGCTTCGAAGGGCATGACACCGTCGAAGTCGTCCACAGGTACTCCGAGTTGGAGATCGTCGCAGTGCCCGGGGACCCCTCCAACATCAAGGTCACGTTCCCCGCGGACCTGGAGACGATCAGGGCCTCGTTGGCAGGTCCTTCTCGTACCTGACCTCGGTGACCTGGAGCCCGCCCAGCTCGAGCAGCTGGATCGGCCGTCCTCGTCGCCAGCCCATCCTCTCGTAGAAGCCACGGGCCGACTCGTTCGCGGCGAAGACCCACAGGAGGGCCCGCTCGAACCCGTCGGCAGCCAGGGTGGCCTCGGCGGCTCCTAGCAACTGCCGGCCCAACCCACGGCCCCATTGATCGGGGAGCACATAGATGGTGAGGATCTCACCCCACCCCGGGTCATCCGCGGGCACAGGCTGACAGAAGCCGAGAACCCGTCCCTCGTCGACGACATGGACCCTGGCGCCCGCCTCGAGTCGTCCCCGCCACCACTCTTCCCGGCGGGGCCGGTCGAGCGAGGCGAGGAAGTCGTCGGGCAGGATCCCTGAGTAAGCGGTCTGCCAGGTGCTGACGTGAACGTCGGCGAGATCTGCGGCGTCGGTCGGCACCGCCAACCGAAGCATCACTCCTCCTCGTCGCCCTCTTCAGCTTCCCCTTCGGCTTCAGGGGGCTTGTCCCTGTCCCCTAGGACCCAGAAGGCGAGGGCGGACAGGGAAGCGGCGCCCAGGGCGATGGCGAGCCACAACAGGCTCTGCGAGTCGGTGCTCAGCCCCCCCTCCACCGTCGTCGTCGTCGAGCCGGACTCGGGGCCCAGTTCCGCACCGAGCTGAGTGAGCGATACCGGCGGGGACGACTCCGCGCCGACCACCTCGAACACCACGACGTAGTTCTTGGGCTGGAGCTCGGTCCGTATCCCGAACACACCGTCGCCGCGGTCGAGGAGGGGCAGGGTCAGCGGCTCGTCCTCGTCGAAGACCAGATGGGCCACCACGCTCTCTGCCGATTCGGTGACCTCGACCTCGATGTCGACGATCATGACCTCGTCGCCCATCGACTCGATAGTGGCCGAGGCATTCCCGAAGATCCCCCCGAGGAGCACAGCTGCGAGCAAGGTCTTCATGGGTGCCACTCCCCTCGCTCCACCAAGAGATCCTTCAACAAGTCGGGCCGATCGGTCACCAAACCGTCGACGCCCAGGTCGAGCAAGTCGACTCATCTCCGCGGGCTCGTTGACGGTCCACACGTGCACCTGCAGCCCGAAGGCGTGGGCCGCCCTGACCAGTCTCGCGTCGATGACGCGCACCCCGCGCATGTGGGTCGGCAGCTGGAGGGCGGCGACATCGCCTCCGGCGCCTCGCCCGACACGGGAGGCCAGCACCCAGAGCCTGGCGAGGGCGGGGCCACTCGACACCGGGACACGGTCATCGGTGACCTGGCGGAACTCGGTGAGCCTGGCGTCGTGGAACGACCCCACGATGAGACGCTCGTGGGCCCCGAGATCGTCGATGAGAGCGGCCAGAGGGGCTACCAGCCCTTCGCTTTTGAGATCCACCACCACCGAGACATCGGGAAATGTGGTGAGCAACCACTCCAGGGTGGGCACTCTCGATCCGTTGCCACGAAAGGGAAATCCGTCGCCCGCAGGAGTGACGATGTCCGGCATCCAAGCGTTTGCAGATCGGCGAGGGTGAAGTCCTCGACCCGACCACGGCCCTCGGTGGTGCGGTCGACGGTGGGATCGTGGAAACACACGAGGGCCCCATCGGCGGTGAGGTGGAGGTCTGTCTCGAAGTGACGGAAGCCGAGCTCGTAGGCGCTGCGAAACGACATGTCGGTGTTCTCCGGCCAGAGCACGCGGCTCCCGCGATGGGCGATGGCGACGGGCCGACGCCAGCGCTCGGGGTCCAATCTCATCCCGCCACGGTAGAACGCCTCCGGGTGTTCGAGACGATGTCATCGTTCCCGGAAAATGAATTGGCGGGCCCGAAGGCCCGCCAATCTCCTATCGATGTGTCGGTTGACTACTCGGCCACCCGGTCCTTCAAGCCCTTGGAAGCGCTGAAGTGCGCGTACTTGCGCGCCGGGATGGTGATCGTCTGGCCAGTCGCCGGGTTACGGCCCTGACGCGCCGACCGGCTCTTGACGGTGAAGTTGCCGAACCCAGTGATGTTCACCTTGCCGCCGGCATCCAGTTCGACGGCGATGATTCCCTCGCCGGGCTTGGTGGAGAAGATGTGCTCGATGATGTCCCCGGCCTGTGCCTTCGAGATGTCCGCCTTCTTGGCGAGCTTGTCCGCCATCTCGGATTTGTTCACGACGCCTCCTTGTGGGTCGATGTGTTTCGCGGCGGTGTTGCTGCGACGATCGGCTCACGTTAGGCCACAACTCAATCGCTACCTATGTTTTCCGTGGTTTACGATTCGCGACGTCGAGGAGGACCGATGACGGCGAGATACGAGATGCACGATGACGTCGCCGTCGTGACCCTCGATCGACCGGATCGCTTCAACGCCATCGACGCCGACCTGTCCCGCGAAGTCGTCGCCATGATGGGACGCGCCGGCGCCGAGGCGCGCTCGGTAGTGGTCACTGGGGCGGGTCGGGCGTTCTGTGCCGGAGCCGACCTGTCCGTGTTCGGCGACGAGTACGACTCCGGTGGGCCCGACCTGGCGCGGCACCTCGACGAGGAGTTCCATCCACTCGTCCACGCGATCAGCGAGTGCCCGGTTCCCGTGGTGGCCGCCGTCAACGGCGTGGCCGCCGGGGCGGGGATGGGCCTGGCTCTCGGCTGTGACCTCAGGGTGATGGCCGAGTCGTCCTATCTGACCTCCGCCTTCACCGCCATCGGGCTGGCCCCCGACTCGGGCTCGACCTGGCTCTTGCCCCATCATCTCGGGACATCACTGGCCCTCGAGCTCACGATGACCAATCGACGTCTGGGTGCCGAGGAGGCGCTGGCACGAGGGATCTGCGCAAGAGTGACACCCGACGGCGAGACGTTGGCAGCCGCCATCGAGTACGCGCAGGGCTTCGCCGCCATGGCGACCGACGCCCTCGTCGCCACGCGACGTCTGATCCGCGGATCCTGGCAGCTCACCTTCGAGGAGGCCCTGGGGGCGGAGCGAGCCGAGCAGGGCCGCCTCGGGAAGACCCCGGAGCACGCCGAGGGGGTGGCCGCCTTCCTGGAGAAGAGGCAGGCGGACTTCCGCAATGCCCGCTGAGCCCCGGCCCATTGTCGGCAGCAACGAAGCCGCCTTGGGATCAGGGCTTGATCAGGAAGATCTCGAGGCTGATCCGGCCACCGGCACCGTGACCGAAAGCGACGCCCACCTCGTTGTTGAGCCAGGCCAGGTCTTCGTTGCCGGTCTCGAAGACGATCAGCTCCTTGGGGTCGGCCGAGCGGTCCGGATTGGCGATGGAGATGCCCCGGCCCGTGTAGGCCACCGCCTCACGTTTCTCCCCGATGGTGGCGTGGATGTCGAGGATCATGTTCCCGTCTTCCCGCACGGTCACGTAGTCCACTCCGGCCACGGCCCGCTCACCCATCCCAGTGCTCGCTCGTCGCCGTCCCTTGGAAGGGGAAGTCGATGCGCATGCCCGCCGGTGTCTTCCCGATGACGTTCATCCCCAGGTCGCCCTCGACGCTGCAGAACTTCTCCAATGACGGCAATGCGCTCCTCCTCGGTGTGGCCGGGTCACGCTAGCCGGGAGCGTGCGAGCAGTTCCCTGACTTCGTCGTCGGTGGTTTGCGTGAAGTCCCGGTACCACGATCCCACCGCCTCGAAGTACCGGGGCACGTGAACCGCCACCATCCGATCGACCTCGTGACCCAGCCGGGCGACGGTGTCGGCCGGGGCCACGGGCACCGCAAGCCAGATGGCCGCCGCATCCGCTTCCCGCAACACCGCAATGGCGGCACGTGCCGTCGACCCGGTGGCCAACCCGTCGTCGACGATGATCGCGGTGTGACCCCGAGGTGGCACCGGCTCGCTGTCGACCCGATAGGCGGAGACGGCCGCTTCCAGTGACGAGATCTCCCGCGCCAAGACCTCCTCGAAGACGGCCGCGGTGACGCCGGCGTGCCCGACCACCGTCTCGTTGCGGACCACGACACCGCCCTCGGCGATGGCGCCCATGGCCAGCTCTGGCTGAGAAGGGACGCCGAGCTTGCGGACGATCAGGACGTCGAGGGGGCAATGCAGCTTCTTGGCGACCTCGAACCCGAGCGGGACGCCCCCACGGGGCAATGCATACACCACCGGCGACGAGGGAGCTTCGACGGCGACCGCCTCACCGAGGGCCTCCCCGGCCTGACGGCGGTCGCGAAACCTCATCTCATCCGTATCGCTTGACGTACCGCTCCAACCAGGGCATCACCGAGTCGATGTAGTCGGCCGCTTCCTCCATGCGGAGGGTGCGGCCCGCGTAGTTCATGAGCATGATCTGGCGGGCGGCGTGGAACCCATCGAGCTGGCTCTCGTCGACGATCGGCCAAGACCCGATGGACTCGTAGCCTCGTCTGAATGCGTTGCGGATGTCCTCCTTGACCTCGCTGTTCCGGGAGGAATAGAGACAGATCGAGACGTCCTGGGCAGGCAGGGCCATCATCACGTCTTCGAAGTCGAAGGCGTAGAGCCTGCTACCGGCGAGATGGACGTTCCATTCGTGGAGATCGCCGTGCACGATCTGGGGTTGGGTCATCGCGTACGAGTCGGCGATCACTCCCTGGGCGAGCTCGATCGCCTTCTTGATGGCGGTGACGCGGGGGATGTCGAAGAGATGGGAGTACAGAGGGTTCTGGATGATCACCGGATCGAAGTCCTCCTGGTAGTAGAAGACCTCGTCCCAACGACGCAGCACGGCGTTCTCCGGTGGCTGCCAGGTGCGCCCGTGCGCGGCCAGGGACGCCGACATGGCCCCGAGGAGCCGGTAGGCGAAAGTGCCGGCACCGTCGGACATTGGCTGCCCGGGAATCCAGGTGAAGAGCACGCACGACCTCTCCTTGTCGATTCCGGGGTCGTACTCGTCGACGATGAGGGCACCGGCGGCGGTCTTGATCGGGCTTGACCACCTCGAGGCTGACGTCGTGGTGGATGGCATCCAGCCAGGCGACCTCGAGCTCGATGTTGGATCGAGAGTTGGCGTGGGGAGTGCCGACACGCAGCACCATCTGCTGCCCGGTCTCGGTCACCACCCGGAACATCACGTTGGAGTGGGTGGCGAGATGCGTGACTTCGCGGACGACGAACGGATAGCGAAGCAGGACCCGCTGCGCCAAGGGCAGGAGTCGCGTGGCTTCGGCTTGTGCTCGAGATGCGTCCATTTCAGTGTGGGCGTCGTCGCCCACGCTGATTCTTGTCGAACCGGCGTCAGGAGGAAGGGTCGGATGGGGGGGCTTGCGACCCAATTAGCTCGTCGCCCCGTCGCCGGTGCCAGCCGTCCCAGAGGGCCAGCATCGAGGGAAGGACCAAGACGGCGGCGATCAACGAGAGCCCGATGGCGTAGACGGTCACCAAGCCCATCTGACGGAACGGTGTCAAGCTCGATGTGATCAACACGCCGAACCCGGCCATCGTGGTGAATGCGGACCCGGCGAGGGCTCCCCCGGTGTGTCGCATGGTCGCCCTCATCGCCACGTCCAACTCGTGGTTGGACAGTCGATCTTCCTGGAAACGGCGGGCGATGTGGATGGTGAACGGCACGCCGATGCCGATCGCCAAGGCGGCGATCGTCGCGGTGATCGGGCCGAACGGGATCCCGGTGAGCCACATGAGCCCGTAGGTCCAGAGCACGACCAGAGCCACCGGCGCGATGGTCACCACCCCCAGGAACCAGCGTCGCGACTCGAGGAAGAAGCTGAGCATCAGCACGAGGGCGGCGACGCCGATCGTGATGAAGAGACTGGCACTCTGCGACGCGGTCAGCGATGTCACCACCACGTCGCCGACGATGTTCTCGGAGGTGTCGATGGCCGACGCCCCCAGGTCGTTCACGGGCTGGAAGACGGTGTCGAGACCCTCACGGAGCTCGGTCACCTGCTCCCCGGCGGTGGTGGTGATGTCCCACAGCAAGGCGGTGACGACCCCATCCTCCATGGCGATGACCCGTGCAGCCTGCTCGGGCTCGGCCATGAGGATCGCCTCGTAGAGCGGGGCAACGTCGGCGTCGGCTGGGACCATGAGGTCCTCGCCCATCCCCACGGACTGGACCGCGGCGAGCACCTCGGGCGGGGCCCCTTGTGGGCCGGTGGCGAACATCCTGGAGAGCACCGAGATCGGTGAGGCGGCGTTGGCGAAGTCTCCCTGATCGGTCTCGATGACCGACACGTCCGGGACACCGGGCAGCTCGGAGTTGGCGACGACGAGTGCGTTGTGCACCGACCCATCGATGGCCTTCTCCTCCGTCGGCTCCACCAGCACCTTCGTCTGCTCGCCGAATCCGCCACCGAAGTCGTCCTCGAGAATGCCCAGGGTCTGCACGAATGGCGAGTCCGCCGGGAGGAAATCGGTGAACGAGAACCTCGTCTCCAGCTGGGTGAACCCGTAGAAGCCGCCGACACCGAGCAGCAGGGCGATGATCAGGGTGGGGATGGCGGCATGCTCGGTCAGTAGCGCCAGCTTCTCCATGATCCTGGGGAGGAGGCGGTCGCTTGAGGAGTCGAGGGCGGCAACCGGCAGCGTGCCTCGCCGCTCGGCGCGGCGATCGAGGATCAATCGGGCCGCCGGGACGAATGTCAGCATCAGGAGGAAGGCCACCACGATCCCGACCGCGGAGAGGATGCCGAAGTCCTTGAGGGCGGGCACGGGATTGAAGACGTTGGTCAGGAACCCGACGACCGTGGTGATGGTGGCCAGGAACAGGGCGATTCCCACCGACTTGACCGCCCCGGTCATCGCGCCGTCGACGCTATCGCCGGCGCCGATCTCCTCACGGTATCGCGAGATCAGATGGATCGCGTAGTCGACCCCGAGACCGATCAGCAGGATCGGGACGATCTGGGTCGGCGCAGAGAACGCGTCGATGACTCCGGCCTGCTCCAGCAGGTAGCCGATGCCCTGCATCATGGCGATCGCCATGACGATCGTCAGCATCGTCAACAGCATGTCGGTCAATGTCCGCCGGATCGAGGCGAACCAGCTCCCTTCCTTTCCGGGCGAGAGCCAGTAGACGAAGATGAGGATGAGGACGATCACCCCGAACGCGAGGGCGAAGAGCTGGCCGACCTCGGAGGTGAAGTCGTCGACGCCCGACACCAGTAGACCGAACGAGAACGGGAGCACCTCGAGGTCGCTGTCGATGGCGGCGAGGTCGTCGGCCAGCGCCTGCTCGGCCTCGACCTGGTTGTTGAACGCCGCCTCGCTGTCGGCCCCTCCGAAGTCCCCCACGAAGGCGAGGACCATTCCGGCCGATGCCGTCGTCGATGTCTCCTCGAAGTCCGCCGAGACGAGCCGGGTCAGGAACGAGATCTGCTCCGGTGCCGCCACCGCCGGATCGAGCGACGCGGCGTAGAACTGCTTGACCATCTCGTCGGTCATCTGCTCGATGGCGACACCTTCGGCCGCCATCACCTGCTCCACACCGGAGAGGTAGTGGAAGACACCGGGACGGTCCTCGCGATCGGCGACGTAAGGGCCCACCTCGGAGCCCCGGATGCGCCGCCACCGTCTCCATCGCGGTGCGCAGGCCTTCCACGGTGATGACGTCGCCGCCCTCCTCGCGCAGGATCACCTGAACCGTGGTCTCGGTGCTGTCCTCGCCAAACGTCTCGTTGATTCGCTCCTGGGCGGTGATCTCCTCGCCCTGCGGAGCGAAGCCCTCGTTGCCACTGGCAATCTCGACCTGGCCCGCCAGTGAGCCGAGCGCCGCGGTGAGGACGAGCGAGACGATCACGACCAACCAGGGGACGCGCCGCGAGGCGGCGGCGAGAACTGACACGATTGCTTTCACGATCTACTCCTGGAGGTGCTTAGAGATGGAAGGCCCGGCCAGAGCGGGTTGAAGGTGTCGCTCCGGAGCCACAACGATCTGACGTGGTAACACTACAGTACTGTCTCGATAATCCAAACCAAGGGCCCTAGAAATGAAGAGTTATCGCTACAGTAGTGTTTCGTGAGCGCTTCGCGCGGTGAAGCCGCCCGGCAACGAATAATCGCCGCCACCCGTGAGCTCGTCCTCGACTCCGGGGTGGCTGCCTTCAACGTGGAAGCGGTGGCCCACGCCGCAGGTGCCGCCCGGTCGACCATCTACCGTCACTGGCCCGAGCCTCATGAGCTGCTCGTCGACACCCTGACCTCGATGAGTCGCGAGTTCCCCACCCCCGACACGGGGAGCCTGCGCAGCGATCTGATCGCCTGCGCCGAGCTGCTCCGGCCCGTCCTGGACGACCCGAGGACACGACGCCTCTTCCTCGACATCACCAGGGCCGCCGCCGAAGACCCCGAAGTCGAAGAGGTGCGCCAGCAGTTGATCGAGGCCCGCCACGATCCGATGCGTCTGATCCTGCAACGAGCGATGGCCCGTGGCGAGGTCGATCCCGAGATCGACATCAGGCTGGCGATTCACCTCGTCGAGGGCCCGTGGCTCTCGACCTCGGTCCTGCAGAACCTGCCGATGACCGACGACGACATCACGACCATGGTGGACCTGATCGCCAAGGCCCTGGCCTAGCCGGCGAGAGCCGAGTCGAGGGCGCCGACGAAACGGCGGTTCTCATCGTCGTCGCCGATCGTCACCCTCACCCAGCCGCCGGACATCGCCCGGATCAGCACCCCACGGGCGGTCATCTGCTCGACCACCGTCTCGGCTCGGTCGCCCAGCTCGAAGTAGATGAAGTTCGTGTGGCTCTCCGCGAACGCGATGCCGCGCTCGGAGAGCGCACCCACCAGATGATGACGTCGGGCGGCGTTGTCGTCGCGGCGGCGGGACAGCTCACCGGGTTGCCCCAACGAGGCGCGTGCCGCCGCCTGGGCGGGCACGCTCACTGTCAACGGTGCCTGCGCTTTCCTCAACTCGGCGAGCGTGTCGGCCCGGCCGACCGCATATCCGACCCGGAGCCCGGCGAGGGCATAGATCTTGGAGAACGTTCGCAGGACGATGACATTGGGGCGTTCGAGCGCAAGGGGGATGGCGGTCCGATAACGGGGGTCGGTGACGAACTCGTGATAGGCCTCGTCGACGGCGACGACCACCCGCTCGGGAACCGACTCGATGAAAGCCTCGACCTCCTCTGCGGATCGGATCGTGCCCGTCGGGTTGTTCGGATTGCACAGGAAGACCAGGGTCGTGGCCTCGTCGATGGCATCCCGCATCGCCTCCAGGTCGAGACGGAAGTCCGCATCCAGCGGGACCTCCTTCGCAGCCATCCCGGTCCAGATCGCGGTGAATCGATACATCACGAAGCTGGGCCAGCCGAAGACCACGTTGGTCCCGGGACCACCGAGCGCCACGGCCAGCTCGTTGAGCAGGGCGACCGAGCCCGCCCCGAACACGAGGTTGGCGAAGTCGACACCCAACTCCCCGGCGAGGGCATGGCCCAGCTCCCAGCAGTCGTTGTCGGGGTACCGGTTGGACCCGGCGAGCACGGCAGCGGTGGCCTCGACGACCCCGGGAAAAGGCCCCTCCGACAGCTCGTTGGCCGTCAGCTTGACGATCTCATCGGGATCCAGTCCGTGGGCTCGGGCGACGTCGGCGAGTTGACGGCCCACCTTGTAGGGCTTCAGAGCGGCGATGTCCGAGCGGAAGCTGGGCACATGGCGAAGATAGCGGGGTCCACGTCCACCCGATCGGGACTTGTGCCAGACTCATTCGATGGGCCAATTCGAGACCCTGAGCGTCATCGACACCCAAGGTGAGCTGGTCGGCGACGATCCCGGCCTCAATCCCGACCTGTATCAGGCCATGTATCGCAACATGGTCCTGTCCCGGGCGCTCGACCGGCGCATGCTGGCCCTGCAGCGGCAAGGCCGGTTGGGCACCTACGCCATGCTCGAAGGTCAGGAGGCGGTCCAGATCGGCTCGGCGCTCGCCCTGGAGCCCCACGACTTCGTCTTCCCCAGCTACCGAGAGCACGGGGTCCAGATCACGCGGGGTCTTCCCATGGAGGTGCTGCTCGCCTACTGGAAGGGGCTGCCCAATGCCGCCTGGGACATCGCCAAGTACCGGACCGGCATCGTCACCGTGCCCATCGCCACTCAGCTGCCCCACGCGGTCGGCTACTCCTACATGACCAAGCTTCGCGGCGAGGACACCGTCACGGTCACCTATTTCGGGGACGGCGCCACGTCGGAGGTCGACTTCCACTCCGGGATGAACTTCGCCGGGGTGTGGAAGACCCCCACAGTCTTCATCTGTGCCAACAACCTGTATGCGATCTCGGTCCCATACGAGAAGCAGACTGCGGCCGCCACCATCGCCCAGAAGGCCGACGCCTACGGATTCGAGGGGCTGCGGGTCGACGGGATGGACCCCGATCGCGATGTATCTGGCGACGCGACTGGCCACCAGGCGCGCCCGGGACGGCAAAGGCCCGACTCTCATCGAGGCCATGACCTACCGCTACGGGCCGCATGCCACCGCGGACGACCCAACCCTCTACCGGTCAGAAGAGGAGGTCGACTCGTGGAAGGAGAAGGACCCCATCGAGCGGCTGCGGCGCTTTCTCGAGAACCGTGGCGAGTGGGACGAGAGAGTCGGTGAGAAGGTGGCCATGGAGACGACCGAAGCGGTCGACGCCGCCGTCGCCTCGCTCGAGGCCGAGGCCCTGCCCGGCCGCGACGACGCCATACGTCACGGTTTTGCCCGGATCCCGGCGCACGTCGTCGATCAGCTCCACGCCATGCAACGGTCGCACGGCGAGCCGGAGACCCGGTTCTCCGAGCAGGAGATCTGGCATGTCGGCCACGATGAGATCCCGGACGGGCCTACCGAGCCGATGACGATGGCTGCGGCCATCAACGCCGCCCTCGACGAGGCGATGGCCGCCGACAGCGAAGTCATCGTCCTCGGTGAGGACGTGGGCCGGGCGGGCGGGGTGTTCCGGGTGACCGAGCACCTTCAGGAGCGCTATGGGGAAGGGCGTGTGATCGACACCCCGCTCAACGAGTCGGGGATCGTCGGTACCGCGATCGGCATGGCCCTGGCGGGGGCGCGGCCCGTGGCGGAGATCCAGTTCGACGGTTTCGTGTACCCGGCGTTCGATCAGATCGTCTCGCATCTCGGTCGGTTCCGCTATCGCACTCGCGGTCTGTCCTCCGTTCCCGTCGTTGTCCGTTTCCCCAACGGTGCCGGGATCGCGGCCCACGAGCACCACTGCGACTCACCCGAGGCGTATTTCGTGCACGCCCCTGGTCTCGTCGTGATCTGCCCGTCGACGCCGATCGACGCCAAGGGTCTGCTCGCCGCAGCCCTCGCCGGCGACGACCCGGTGATCTTCCTGGAGCCGAAGGTGCTGTACCGGGCCGGACGGGACGAGGTTCCCCTGGAGCACTACACGCTCCCCATCGGACGGGCTCGGGTGCGCACGGATGGCACCGACCTCACCATCGTCACCTATGGGGGCATGGTCCCGGTGGCCCTCGAAGCCGCCGGGCGCTCGCCACACTCGGTCGAGGTGATCGATCTGCGAACCCTCTTCCCCTGGGACCGGGAAACGGTGCTCGCCTCGGTCGCCAAGACCGGCCGTCTCCTCCTGGTTCAGGAGCCCCAGGCCAGCGCCGGAGTGGCAGCCGAGGTCGCGGCGGTGGTTGCGGAGGAGGCCCTCTACGAGTTGCAGGCCCCGATCGTCAGGGTGACCGGGTTCGATGTCCCCTGGCCCCAGTTCGCCATCGAGCGCCACGCCCTCATCGATGCCGACCGCGTGTTGGCGGGCATCGAGCAGACCATGTCGGGCTGAACCGAACCGTCTGTGCGGTCTGTCCGCCCTGGCGGGGTAAACCCGCACAGAACGGCTTGGGATCCATCGAATTCACGGCGACACCGCTCTAGCTTGCCCGATTTGTGAGCCATCTCAGGCCCGAGGACCGATCACAGAAGACGAGTCGTGCCGCCTGCCGGAAGGGCCGTCACCACTACGGGGAATCCCAGAGGATCGGCGCCGGGATACTGCGCCGAGTCTGTGACGCCTGCGGCGAAGTGACCATCGATCTCACCGGGGTCGACGAGGTGACGATGCCCATCATCCGGCGAAGTCAGCCGAAGATGATCGGTGGGACGACCCGCGATCCGTGAGACCGGCAACTTCGACCTAATCTGCCCGACGTGACTCGCGTCATCAAGGCGGCCGGTGGACTTGTGTTCCGAGTGTCAGCCAAGGGAAATCTGCGGATCCTCGTCGCCCACCGGCCGCGGTACGACGACTGGGGGCTGCCCAAGGGCAAGGCCGACAAAGGCGAGACCCCCGAGGAGACCGCGGTGCGCGAGGTCCTGGAAGAGACCGGGTATCACTGTCGGATCGTCGCCCCACTCGGAGTGACCCGATATCGGGTGAGCGGTGGGGTGAAGCAAGTCGACTGGTTCGCCATGCGCCCGCTTCCCGACAGCCCGGGCTTCGAGAAGAACAAGGAAGTCGACGAGATCCGATGGGTGAGCCGGAGAAGGCGGCCTCGGTCCTCGACTACGAGAACGACCGGTCGTTGGTCACCGCTCCCGGGTTGAAGCGTCTCGCCGGCACCGGGACCTTGTTCCTGCTCCGTCACACCACCGCCGGTGATCGGGAGAGATGGGATGGCATCGACGCAATCCGACCCCTCACCAAGAAGGGCAGGCGGCAGGCGGAGGCGATCGCACGTCTTCTCGCCGATCGTGGCATCGAGCGCATCTACACCTCCCCATTCACCCGATGCGTCCAGACAGTCGAGCCCCTCGCCGACCTGATCGGAGCCAAGGTCGTCGAGCACGACGCCCTCGCCGAAGGGCCTGACATCGACGCCGCCTACAACCTCGCCGACGAACTCGGTGGGACACAACGCCGTCCTCTGCACCCACGGCGATGTCATCCCTGCGGTGATCAACCGGATGATGTGGGCCGGCCTGATCCTCGAGTCCCGGTTCTACTGCTCGAAGGGCTCGATCTGGGAAGTGGATCTCGAAGGAGGCCGGTTCACCACCGCCCGATACGTCTCCCCCTCCGGTCGTCTGAGCCATCAGACGCTCTTCGTGCCCGCCGCCCAGTCGGCGTACAGAGCTGCGTAGACGCCGTCGCAGACCAGTAGGTCACGATGACGTCCCCGTTCGACCAATCCGCCCTGGTCGAAGACGAGGACCTCGTCGGCGCCCTCCGCGGTGGAGAGACGATGTGCGATCGTCACCGACGTGCGGCCCTCGGTGAGCTTGTCGATGGCATGACGCAGAGCGACATCGAGGGCCGGGTCGACGGCCGAGGTGGCCTCGTCGAGCACCAGGAGGTCTGGCGCGCCGATCCAGGCGCGCACCAGCGCCACCAACTGACGCTCACCGGCACTGAGGTTGCCGCCCCGCTCGCCCGCCCTGGTCGCCAGCCCGTCGGGTAGGCCTTGAACCCATTCCCCGAGACCCAGCTCGTGGAATGCCGACCACACTTCGGCGTCGTCGGCGTCGAGACTCCCGTAGCGGACGTTGTTGGCGATGGTGTCGTCGAAGAGGAAGCCCTCCTGGGGTACGAACGCAACCCGCTTCCGCAGCTCGGCGAGGGCGATCTTCTGGGTCGGGACACCACCGATGTGGATCGTGCCCCGTGGTCGGGTCGATGAGACGGACCAGGAGCTTGGCGAACGTGGTCTTGCCCGGAGCCGGTCTCCCCCACCACGGCGATGCGAGAACCGACAGGGATGTCGACGGTCACGTCGGAGAGGACCTCCGGCCCTTCCGGGTACCGGTAGTGGACGTGATCGAACCGCGCGCTGAGCCCGCCAGGACGCAGTTGCTCGGCGTGCGCGGGGTCGGCGACCTCGATCTCCCCGTCGAGCACGTCGACCACGCGTCGCAGGCCCGATGCCGCCGACTGGGCGAACTCCAGGGTCTCGACGAGGATCTGCAACGGCTCGATGAGCAGGTTGGTCAGGAGCAGGAAGGCGATGAGCGTCCCTGCCGTCATCCCCAGGTTGACCCCGAGGACCACCCCAGTGATGACCAGGACGGCGGTGAGCAGACCGGCGAAGATCTCGGCGGTCGAGAAGAGGATGTTCCCGAAGCGAGCGGTCCGGTACTCGACCTGGAACCGCTTCTCCAGCGCCACGGCCACCTTCGCCTTGGTGCTCTCCTCGGTCCCGTAGGCGCGGACGATCGGGATCGCCGTGATCGACTCGCTGAGCACGCCCAGCGATGCTCCGACCTCCTCACGCACGGCGTCGTAGTTGCGGGCGAGGATCTTCTGGAACCACCGCATCATGACCAGGTAGATGAGGACCCCGACGAGCGCGATCAGGGCCAGACGCCACTCGTAGAACATCATCACGGCCATGGCGAGGATCACCTGGCCGGAGGCGATGATCATGCCGACGCCACCCCACTCCATGAACTCCTGCAGTGTGGTGATGTCCGAGGTGACCCGGGACAGGAGGTTGCCCCGGCGCTCCGACTGCACGTGGAGCACCGTCTGATTCATGATGTGACCGAAGGTCTTCGCCCTCAGGTCGGAGAGACCGGTCGACGACGATCGGCACCAGACGGAGCAGCGAGACCCGGCCCACGACCATGCCGATGATCAGGGCGACGAGGGCGACGCCGGCGAGCCAGAGCACACCACCCATGTCGACCCCGTTCGGGTCGAGGATCTCCTCGTCGATGACCTTCTGGAGGACGACCGGGGTGATCACATTGACCGCCTGACCGATCATCGCCAGGACCAGGGTGAGACCCAGACCCTCGCGGAGCGAAGGAGCCTCGTCGAAGGCCCGGCGGATCAGGCGTGCCGGTGCTGCGTGGGTCGCTCACGACGCCTCCCTGAGCCGTCGTGCCTCTTCCTCGTAGGCACGGACCAGTCGGGCATAGCCCGGGCTGGCTCTCGATGAGCTCGTCGTGGGTGCCATGGCCCATGATCCGCTTCTCGTCGACGAAGACCACCTCATCGGCGAGCCGGATCGACGATGGTCGATAGGCGACGACGACGATCGTCGAGGGCAGCTCCGCGCTCTTTCAGGCCTCGGAGGATCTCGGCCTCCACAGAAGGGTCGACGGCCGACGTGGCGTCGTCCAGGATCAGCAGCCGGGGCCGCCTGATCAGCGCTCGAGCCAGAGCGAGACGCTGTCGCTGGCCCCCGGAGAGAGTCGCCCCCCGCTCTCCGAGCTCGGTGTCGAGCCCGTGTGGCAGCTCGGCGACGAAACCTCCGGCTCCGGCGAGACGAATGGCGCGCTCGACCTCCTCGTCGGTGAACGGCACCGTCGAGGGTCACGTTCTCCCGGACGGTCGCATCGAAGAGAAAGGCGCTCTGGGAGACGTAGGCCACTTCCTTGGGCAGCTCGGAACGGGCGAATGTCCGCAGATCACGACCCTCGATGGTTATCGACCCAGAGTCCGGATCCCAGAGTCGGGCGAGGAGAAGTCCGAGCGTCGACTTACCCGAGGCGGTGGGCCCGACGACGGCCAGAGTTGTGCCGGCCTTCAGCTCCAGACTCAGCTCGTCGAGGACCGCCTCTCCGTCGTAGGAGAAGCCCACGGTCTGTCCGGCGACCCGGGCTGCGCCCACCGTGCGCATTGGCGACGGCGTCGCCGTAGGCGATGTGATCGGAAGCGTCGAGGACCTCCTGCACCCGGCGCCAACCGGCGAGGCTGCCGGCGAGGTCCCAGAGCACGAACCCGATCAGCTGCACCGGGAAGGCGAGGAGGGTGAGCAGGTAGACGACGGTCACGACGTCGCCCGAGCTCACCGCTCCGGCGGACACCCGGAGCGCCCCCACCACGACCAAGAGGATGATCAGGGTCTGAGGCAGGGCGCGGATCACCACCTGGTACTTGGTCCAGGTGGAGAGGACCCTGATGATCTTGTCCCGCAGGACGTCACTGGCCACCTCGAACTTCTCGGTGACGAAGCCCTCACGGCCGAGTGCCTTCACGGTGAGTGCGCCGTCGAAGGTCTCATGGGCGATGGATGCGACCCGCCCCCGCTCCTTCTGCACCTCCTCCCACATGCTGAAGGTGACCCAGCTGCCTTTGACGTCGACCACGATCACCACCAGCAGTCCGAGCACTGTGCCGAGACCGAGCCAGGGGTCGATCGCAGTGACCAGCACGACCGTGCCGACGAGCAGCAGGGAGACACCGGAGGCGTAGGGCAGCGGTCCGAGGACACCTGTGCCCTGGTCGGTGTCGGCATCGGCCACGGCCAGCAGGTCGCCGATCGCCTGGCGGTTGAACCAGGACATCTTGAGGGTCAGCTGGTGGGCCAGGAGCCGGTTGCGGATGTCCCTTCGGGTGGCGCCGGTCAGATAGGCCGCCCCGGTGCGACGGACCACGATGCCGATCGACTTGATCACGGCCACGCCGACGATGACGATCCCGGCCGCGGCGAGGAGGTCGGGCTCTTCTCCCTCATCGAGGACCGGGATGATCACATTGTCGGTGATCCACCCGATGACCCACGACGAAAGGATGATCGCTCCCGCGTAGAGCGCGGCACCGCCCACCGCGATCGTGAAAGCGAGCGGATGCATCTTGACGAAGCGCCCGATCAGCTTGGCGCCGTCGCGGAGGACGCCCCAGGGCGTCATGACAGGTTCAGACATGGTCGACCAGAAAGGTAGGACTTGAAGGACGGTTTAAGTCAAGCTCGCGTCACAGCGGGCTGACGGAGAGGATGTTACGGCCCGAAGCCCTGGTAGGCCCGGGAATTTGCTGGGCCGATCAGCCCAAAGCCCAGAACGTCTCCGGTCAACCCATGGCTCCTGAAGATCTGCTCGGCCTCGGACGCCGTGTAGGGGCTCCAGTCCACGTCCTCCAGACGGCCTGCATACCAATCCCTGGAGAGCTCGAACATGGTCTGCGCCCGGGCCACGTATCCCTTGGGCTGGCCCCTGGCGGCCAGTGACTCCTCCAGTTCGGCCTCCGACCGGAAGCCCCTGATGTTGGTTCAGGTGAAACCGATGTCGTCCCAGAACCTTCGGGCCGGCACGAGGAGATGGACCAGGCCGTCGGGAGAGACGACTCCCCCCACGACGGTCCACACCAAGGAGTCCTCGCCCCGTGCGACGCCGTCGCCGAGCAGCGCCAGGATGGCGAGGGCATCCCAGGCACAGTTGGCGAACCACGATCTCTCGCCGATCTCGGCGGTGTAGGGCGTGGGCAGCCCCGAGAAGGGGTGTGCCATCCACACGCGGCCGGACGAGGAGGTGCAGCACCACCCGATGCTCCCGCGAGAGGTTGGAGAAGCTGAGCGCGACCTCGCTCGATGTCCCATCCGCCCTCTCCGCCACCAGTGTCGACATCGACGTCGGTGCTGCCCTCGGCGAGGAGCGCGTAGATCGCGGCACGGACCTTTCGGTCGAGCGGGGTCACGTTCCCGAGGTATAGCCGAAGATCACCTTGGTACCTTGCCACGATGGAGCTGAACAAGGGCGACCTCTACCTGGGCCGTGAGACCGCCGGCGACGATGCCCGTGATCTACGCAGCCGACGACCTCACCACGCACGGGGTCATCGTCGGCATGACCGGTTCCGGGAAGACCGGCCTCGGCATCGACCTCATCGAGGAGGCGCTCCTCAACGGGATCTCGTGTCTCGTCATCGACCCGAAGGGCGACATGGGCAACCTCGCACTCAACTTCCCCGACCTCGAAGCCGGAGGACTTCCAGCCGTGGGTCGACGCGGCCACGGCCGCCAAGGAGGGCAAGACGCGTGGAGGAGCTGGCGGCAGCCACCGCCGAGATGTGGAGATCGGGGCTGGCCGGCCACGACATCGCGCCGGAACGGATGCGTCGTCTCGCCGACGGGGCCGGACATCACCATCTACACACCGGGATCGTCGGCAGGGGTCGGCCTCAACGTGCTCGGGTCCCTGGCGGTCCCCGATCTCGATTGGGACACCGAGAGCGAGGTGATCCGGGACGAGATCGGATCCCTGGTCTCGTCGTTGCTGGTGCTGGCCGGGGTGGAGTCCGATCCGGTCGCCGGCCAGGAGCACATCCTCCTCGCCACCATCATCGAGCATCTGTGGAGGGAGGGCCGGGACCTCGACCTGGCCACCCTCGTCGGACAGATCCCCAAGCCGCCATTCCGCAAGATGGGGGTGTTCGACGTCGACACGTTCTTCCCCGAGAAGGACCGCATGGCCCTCGCCCTGCGGCTGAACGGCTTGCTGGCGTCGCCGTCGTTCGCGACGTGGATGGAGGGCCGTCCTCTCGACATCGAGGCGATGATCGGCGGTGACCGGCCCCAGGCCGCCATCGTCTACATGTCCCATCTCACCGACGAGGAGCGGCAGTTCCTGGTGACACTGCTCCTGGGCAAGATGGTGACCTGGATCCGCGTCACAGCCGGGGACCTCGGAGTTGCGAGCCCTCGTCTACATGGACGAGGTGTTCGGGTTCGCGCCACCAACCAAGGAACCTCCCTCCAAGAAGCCGATCCTCACGATCTTCAAACAGGCTCGGGCCCACGGGGTGGGCATGATCCTGTCGACGCAGAACCCGGTCGACCTCGACTACAAGGCGATGTCCAACGCCGGGACGTGGATGGTCGGGCGTCTCCAGACCGAGAACGACAAGAAGCGGATCCTGGAGGCATTGGCCTCGGCATCCGGCGATATCGACATCGACCTCGTCGACAAGCAGATCTCGGACCTCGACAAGCGCCAGTTCGTCCTCCACTCCACCAAGGAGAGCGGCCCGCGGCTCTTCAGCACCCGCTGGGCGATGTCTTATCTGGCCGGGCCTCTCACCCGCGACCAGGTGACCGAGCTGATGAGCGGCCTGCGCCAGGAGAGCGTCCCTGACCCGACAACGGCGACAGACCCCAGCGATGTCGAACCGGTCGCGCCCACCGAAGAAGCGCGCGGCGGCAGCGGACGAGTCGGTCCCGATGGCGCCGGA
This sequence comes from uncultured bacterium, assembly GCA_963751005.1. Taxonomy (GTDB): domain Bacteria; phylum Actinomycetota; class Acidimicrobiia; order Spongiisociales; family ZC4RG35; genus JANQRA01. The sequence goes on along the minus strand of CAVVSY010000004.1, from coordinate 656,205 downwards.
GGTCGCCAGCGGGGTACCTGTCTCCTATCTCGACCCGTCAGCTCCTTGGGCGTCGGAGGTGGGGGCCGACCCAACCGGGCGAGTGTTCGCCGCCGGCGCAGTGGCCACCGTGCAATTGACCTATGACGACACCAAGGCCGGGATCAACCACTCGGAGACCTATGAGGCGGTGATCTTCCCCCTCGACGGGATCGTCGATGTCGGCGACGTGATCACCGTGGACCACGACGACCGCGACTTCCTGGCCGAGGCGCCCGCCGGGGCCACCTACCGGGCAACCGACGTGGCGCTGGCCAACAAGACATTCTGGAGCGGCGTCGGCGCCGACTTGATCAACCATCTCGTCGCCAACCGCCCCCTCGTGGCCTGGAGGAACGCTGAGCTCGGTCTGTACTCCCGGGTCGACGAGACCGAGGACCAGTTCCGGCAACGTTGCGCTCAGGCGTCGGAGGAGGGAGCGAATGCCGAGATGGCCAAGCTCAAGGAGAAGTACGCCACCCGCATCGACCGGGTGCGAGATCAGCTGGCAACCGCCCAGGCGCGATCTCAGGAGGCGGAAGCCGTGGCCACGGCGAAGAGCCAGGAGACCATCCTGGGCACCGCCGGCGATCTGCTGGGAGCATTCCTCGGCGGCAGGTCCGGTTCCACCGCTCTGAGCAAGGCTGCCGGTCGGCGCACGGCCAGCGCCAGGGCCAGCGCCAAGGCGGAGACCGAGCAGGCCAAGCTCATCGGCCAAGACGGTCGAGTTGGAAGAGCTCGAGGCTGACCTGGCCACCGAGATCACCGAGATCGCCTCCAGGTATCGCGACCTGGCGGGCCAGATCGAGCAGTTCGAAATCCCTCTGGAGAAGACCGACGCGAGGGTCGCCGCGCTCGAGACTGGTCTGGGTGCCTGTGGCCTGACGAAGGCCCTAGACCGTGTCGACCAGGGCCTTGAGGAGATCCCTGATCGAGACCACCCCGAGCAGGTCGCCATCGTCACCGACGACAGGGAGATGCCGATAGCCGGATTCGGCGATCCAGGCGGCGGCATCCCACACATCGAGATCGGGGTCGAAGGTGTCGGGATCACCGCTCATCATCGCCGAGACCGCAGTGCTCATGTCCGTGCCCTCGGCGACGGCGCGTCTGATGTCACGCTCGGTGATCAGACCGAGCAGGCTGAGACCTTCGACGACGGCGAGGGACCCGAGATCGGACCCCTCCATGGCCGCCGCGGCCTCGAGCAGCGTCGTATCGGGTCCGCAGACATACGGGGCATCGCCCACCAGGTCTCCAAGTCGCACCTAGTTCACGGTAACAACAGAAAGCCCGCCTTCCGGCGGGCTTTCATTCGAGACGCGATCGCGGCGTCAGACCAGGTCGGCCTCGCGGATCCCGAAGGAGGGGTGCCGGAGCCGGCACAGCGCCAGCTTCTCCAGCTGTCGGATTCGTTCCCGGGTGAGGTTGAACTCGTCGCCGATCTCCTCGAGGGTGCGGGGCACCCCATCGAAGAACCCATAGCGAAGGGCGAGAATCCGCCCTTCCCGCTCGGGAAGACGATCGATGGACTGTCGCAACGAATTGGCGACGTCCATCTCCTCGGTCATCTGCACCGGGTCGGCAGCATCCTCGTCCTCGATGAAGTCGCCCAGCTGGGCGCCATCCTCACCGATTGGCTGCTCGAGACGAGACGGTGTCGGCGACGGAGAGTGCCAGCTCGACCTTGTCCACGGTGACGCCGGCCTCCTCGGCGATCTCGTCGGGACGGGGGTCGCGACCGAGCTCGGCCTTGAGCGACGCCTGTGCGGCGCGGACGGCGGCCAGCGTGTCGTGCAGGTGAACGGGGATCCGCACTGTTCGCGACTTGTCGGCGATCGCCCTGGTGATGGCCTGACGGATCCACCAGGTGGCGTAGGTGGAGAACTTGAAGCCCTTGCGCCAGTCGAACTTCTCGACGGCGCGGATGAGGCCGAGGTTGCCCTCCTGGATCAGGTCGAGGAAGTCGATCCCGGAGGTGTTCGCATAACGACGTGCGTTGGCGACCACCAAACGGAGGTTGGCGGTGAGGAAATCGTCCTTTGCCTGGGCGCCGCGGCGGGCGACCCGCTTCAGCTCCATCTCCTCGCGCTTGCCCTTGAAGTCACCCTCTTCGAGCTTCTCCGCGGCCTCCTCCCCTGCCTCGATCTTCTGGGCGAGCTCGACTTCCTGCTCGGCGGTGAGCAGGTCGTACTCGCCGATCGCGGTCAGGTACTGCGAGACCAGGTCGGTGGTGAGCCGACCCCGCTCGTCGGTCAGTTTCGACTGCAAACGCGATCGTCTCGGCTTTTCTTTTGTGTCTTTGCGCGTTTCAGCAGCGGCCATAGGTTTTCCGTGTCCTCCAGCGGGCATCATGGGTCGTGGGGAGGCGACCCGAGCGTTCAACTATACGCATCGGGCTTGGGTTGTGAACCCCCCTCTTATCCACACGTCCCTAAGACGAAGCATCGGGCCCGCTGGTTCCCGATCTTCGCAACTCCACCATTTCCAACCCATCCCGGGAAAGGGTCATTCCCTCGTCGGTGACCACCACTGTGTCGGCCCCATGGAGATGGTCCATCAGCGTGTCCTCCTGACTCATCAGGTGGGGAGGGCCGGCCATCCGGGTCATGGCGAGGCCGGGTCCGAGGAGCCCGTCGACCAATTGGCCGGTGAACCGGTTGACACCCATCGTCCCCGCCACCGTCTGGTAGTCGATCACCATCTGGGCCTCTTTGCCCTCGGTCGACGTCTCGACCATCCCGGCATCGGTTCGGTAGGCGGTCACCACCCAGGTCCCGTTCAATGACAGTCTCATCGCCGGGACAATATCCCGGTCGACGACCCCGGCTCCGGGTCCTGAGCGGGGTCTTGACACCCGGCGGTGATGTCTGACATAATTCGGTCGATCGACCGAATCTCGAACATCAACTGACGCGACACAGATGGAGAGTGACATGACACGATGACGAGCGACCTCCCCACCCGCAGGGCCCTGCTCGACGCCACCAAGACGGCCCTGATCGAGTCGGGCTATGCCCGGCTCTCGACGAGGTCGATCTCGCAGCTGGCCGGCGTCCCTCTCAGCCAGATCCACTACCACTTCGGGAACAAGAAGGGTCTCGTCCTCGAGCTCCTCGCCGAGGAGAACCGGCGGCTGCTCTCCCGCCAGGCCGCCCTCTATGACAGTGCCATGCCCATGTGGAAGCAGTGGGAGCAGGCATGTGACTTCCTCGACGACGACCTGGAGTCCGGATACGTCCGGGTCCTGCAGGAGATGACCGCTGCCGGCTGGAGTGACGAGGAGATCGCGGCAGCGGTTCGGGTGAACCTGACCGGATGGATGTCGCTGCTCGCCGAGACCGCGGATCGGGCCCAGGCCAAGCTCGGGTCCTTCGGCTCCTTCACCTCCGCCGAGCTGGCGGTCCTCGCCGGTGCGCCGTTCCTGGGTGTGGAAGGCCTGATCCTTCTCGGGTTCCGGGAAGAGGACCTGCCGATGAGGTCTGCCCTCCGCAAGATCGGCGAAGTCCTCCGAGCACTGGAGGAGGGGCCGTGAGAGCGGCGGACCCGGCCATCGCCGGGCACGTGGAACGGGACGGTCTCCGGCTCGGGTACGAGGTGTTCGGGTCCGGGGAGCCCACCCTCCTCTTGCTGCCGACTTGGACGATCGTCCACTCCAGGATATGGAAGATGCAGGTGCCTTACCTGTCCCGCCACTACCGGGTCGTCACCTACGACGGGCCCGGGAACGGACGCTCCGACCGAACGGTCGACTCGGACCGCTACACCCCCGAGTCCTACGCCGCCGACGCCATCGCCGTCCTCGACCACTGCGGGGTCGAGCGGGCGGTGGTGGTCGGCCTGTCGCTGGGGGCGGCCTATGCGTCCCGGATCGCCGTCGACCATCCCCACCGGGTCGCGGGCATGATCATGATCGGCCCGGCACTCCCCCTCCGACCCCTGCCCCCCGAGCGTTCTCGAATTCCCGACGAGTTCCTCGAGCCATATCCCCCGCAGCCAGTCGGGTGGCAGAAGTACAACCGCGCCTACTGGCAGGATCACTACGAGGATTTCGTCCGCTTCTTCTTCGCCGAGATGTTCTCCGAGCCCCACTCCACCAAGCAGTTCGAGGACTGTGTGGGATGGGCGCTCGAGACCGGGCCCGATGTGCTCGTCGCCGACGAGCTGAGTGTGTCCAAACTCGCCCCGCCGCCACTCCAGGACGTGGAGTGCCCGAGTCTCGTCATCCATGGCACCGACGACAGGATCATCTCCTATGACACCGGTGTCGCTGCGGCCCAGCTCATGGGAGGGTCCCTGCTCACGATGGTGGGATCAGGTCACGGGCCATTGGCCCGTGACCCGGTCCGGGTCAACCTGGCCATCCGCGACTTCGTGAACGGGCTCGGCCGATGAGGGCCGCCCTATCCGATCGAGACCGGAACCGTTGTCCGAGGATCGGTGGAGATCGGCTACGAGGTCTACGGCTCCGGTCCGACCACGTTGTTCCTGATCCCCCCTTCGCCCGATCACCCACTCTCGCATCTGGAAGGCGCAGATCCCCTTCCTCTCCCGCCGGCATCGGGTGGTCACGTTCGACGGGAGGGGAAACGGCCGATCCAGCCGTCCGACGACGGTTGGCGAGCATCACCGATCCGAGGTCGAGTCGGACATGCTCGCCGTGCTCGACCAAACCGAGACGGAGAGCGCCATCTTCGTGGCCCACTGTCATGCCAATTGGTGGGCAGTCGAGTTCGCCGACCACCACCCGGGTCGTGCCCGGGCACTGGTCGCCATCGAGCCCGGCGTCCCCTACCTGGGCCCGGTGCAGCCCCACTGGGTGGAGACCGCACCGCACTGGGACGAGGTCCTGGAGGATCCGGTGGGATGGGAGCTGTGCAACCGGCATGCCATCACCCACCGCCATCGCGACTGGCTCGAGTTCTTCTTCGGTGAACAGCTCGTCGAGCCGCATTCCTCCAAACAGCTCGAGGATGCCGTCTCGTGGGGTCTCGACTCGACCGGGACGGTGCTGGCTGCCGCCGACGAGGGCGACGGGCTCGATCTCCCTCCTCGGGAGGAGGTGGAGCGAGCCTGTCGCGACCTCGACATTCCCGTCCTCGTCATCCACGGCGATCAGGACATCTGCCAGCACGTCGATCGGGGCCGTGCCTTCGCCCGTATCACCGGGGCCGAGCTGGTGGTCCTCGAAGGGGCCGGGCACCTGGCGCTGGCCCGCGATCCGGTCGCGGTGAACCTGGCGATCAAGGACTTCGTCGATCGTGTCTCGCCGACGCCCTCGCCCCACGTGGTCTGGGCGCACGCCATGGGCCGCCGGAGGAAGGCCCTCTACCTGTCGTCGCCGATCGGTCTCGGGCACGCTCGCCGCGATCTCGCGATCGCCGAGGAGCTGCGCAGCATCGCACCCGATCTCGAGATCGACTGGCTGGCGCAGCACCCGGTGACCACGGTGCTCGAAGCGGCAGGCCAGGAGATCCACCCGGCGAGCCGGTGGCTCGCATCGGAGTCGGGGCACATCGCATCGGAGGCTTCCGGTCACGACCTCCATTGCTTTCAGGCCCTGCGGCGCATGGACGAGATCCTGGTGGCCAACTTCATGATCTTCCAGGAAGTCGTGGAAGAGGGCCTCTACGACCTGGTGATCGGGGACGAGGCCTGGGAGGTCGACCACTTCTGGCATGAGAACCCCGAGCTGAAACGGGGCGCCCACGTGTGGATGACCGACTTCGTGGGCTTCCTGCCCATGCCCGAGGGCGGTGGGCACGAGGCGTTTCTCACCGCCGACTACAACGCCGAGATGATCGAGCACATCGCCCGATTTCCCCGCAGTCCGCGATCGAGCGATCTTCGTCGGCAACCCCGACGACATCTACCCCGAGGTGTTCGGCCCGGGTCTGCCCAAGATCAGAGATTGGACCATCGAGCACTTCGACTTCTCGGGTTACATCACCGGCTTCACCCCGCCCACACCCGATCAGGCGTCGGCGCTCCGACACGAGCTCGGGTTCGGCGACGATGAGAAGGTGGTGGTGGTGACCGTGGGGGGCTCGGGAGTGGGTCGTGACCTCCTCGCCAAGGTCATCGACGCCTACCCGCTCGCCAGAGAGCTCGTGCCCGATCTGCGGATGATCGCAGTGGCCGGACCACGTATCGACCCCGAGTCGCTGCCCACGGTCCTCTGGTCTCGAGATCCATGGCTACGTCGACCGTCTCCACCGCCATCTCTCGGTCTGCGACCTCGCCGTGGTGCAGGGCGGGCTCACCACCACGATGGAGCTCACAGCAGCCAACCGACCCTTCCTCTACTTCCCACTTCGGAACCACTTCGAGCAGAACTTCCACGTGAGACATCGTCTCGACCAGCACGGCGCCGGCACCTACGTCGACTACGCCACCGCAGATGCCGAGAGCATCGCCAGCGCCATAGCGGCCAACGTGGGCCGTCCGATGAGCTATCGCCCGGTCGACGCCGACGGCGCCGGCCGGGCGGCCCGGATGATCGCCGAGCTTCTGTGATGCCACCTGAAGACGCTTTCCCGCTGACCTGAACCACTGACGAGAGGAGCCACCCACAACCCACCCGAGTCCACTGACCACAAAAGTCGGTCGAACGACCGACCTATCCCTCACCCGAGACGAGAGGAAAGCCATGACCACACAGATGATGAATGGTGTCGACCGAACGGCACTCTTTGGCGCCCTGGATGCGGTTTCGGCACAGCCCGAAGCGGCGAAGTTCCAATTCCGGGCCCGCAACCGATGGTTGAGCGGGACCCACAGTCAGACGACGATCTACGACTTCTTCGGTCTGGGGGCGGAGCAGACGCACCTCGAGCATCATGAGTTCGAGGCCGACCACCCCACCCAGCTGGTCGCAGCCGACCATGCGCCCACGCCGGCCGAATACCTGTTGCACGCCCTCGCCGCGTGCATAACGGCGGGGATCGGCAATATCGCCGCGGCCCGTGGAGTCGAGTTGACCCGGGTGGAGTCGACCGTCACCGGCGACATCGACCTCGTCGGCCTGCTCGGCCTCGATCCCACGGTGCGAAACGGTTACCAGGGGATCACCGTTCGCCTGACCATCGAGGGGGACGCGGCCGCGGAGGAGCTCAAGGGCATCGTGGAACGCTCCATCGCCCGATCGGCGGTCTTCGACGTCCTCACCCGGGGGACCTCGGTGGCCGTGGAGATCGAGACCACATGACCGGAATCGTGCGGGCCCGCCGGGGCGGGCCCGCACGAATCGGAGGTGACCACATGAACTACGACTACGACGTCGTCATCGTCGGGGCGCGTGTCGCCGGGGCGGCGACCGCCATGCTCCTCGCCCGGTGCGGCCATCGCGTGCTCGCCGTCGAGCGGGCGCCGATGCCATCGGATGCCCTCTCCACACACGCAGTGATGCGAACCGGCGCCCTGCAACTTTCCCGTTGGGGCGTCCTCGATCCCCTCCTGGAACGCGGGACACCGCCGGTCACCGAGATCACGCTGGGTTTCGGCGATGAGCGGGTCCCGTTCCGGGTCAAGACGGAGTTCGGCATCGACAGCTTCCTCGGCCCGAGGCGCTTCGTGCTCGACGACGTGCTCATCGCGGCGGCCCGAGATGACGGAGCCGAGATTCGGGACCGGACCAGGGTGGTCCGCCTCATCTGGCACGGGGACCGGGTCGGAGGCGTGGAGATCGAGGAAGAGACGGGGCGGTCCGATGATCACCGCCCGTGTCGTCATCGGGGCCGACGGCTATCGCTCCCGTGTCGCCGAATCGGTGGACGCCGGCATCGTCCGGGCCCACCCCCCGCTCAACGCCGTTCACTACGCCTACTTCGCCGGTATCGACCACCCCGGGTTCTGGTTCCAGTTCACCCCCGGGGTCAATGCCGGCCTGGTCCGGACCAACGACGAGCAGACCCTGGTGTTCGTGGGGCGACCGACCGACCTCGCCTCACGCTTCCAGATCTCCGCCGACCAGGAGTTCTCCAGCCTCCTCGCCCAGGCCGGCGCCGATCTCGCCGATCTGGTGCAAGCGGGAACGAGAGTCTCACCGTTTCGAGGGACGCCGGGGCTTCCCGGGTTCATGAGACGGGCCTGGGGACCGGGGTGGGCCCTGGTCGGAGACGCCAGCCACACCAAAGACCCCATTTCGGCCCATGGGATCAGTGACGCCCTCCGCGATGCGGAGATCTGCGCCAGGGCGGTGGACCGCGGGCTTCTCGACCCAGATGGAGAGTCGGAGGCCATGAGCTTGGTACGAGAGTCTTCGTGACTCGCTCGCCGAGGAGATCTACAAGGAGTCGGAGGCTCTGGCTTCGTACGAGTGGAGCCCCGAAGAGGCATCAGCCCGCATGCGGGTCATGAGCGACGAGATCCGCTCCGAGTGCGAGACCCTCCTGGCGCTCCCCGATTGGCGCGCAGTGAGAGACCGCAGCCTCAGTGACGTGTGACCTCCCGCCGGATCAGACGCGAGCCGGGGGCTCGGGACGAAACATCCTCGTCCCGTCCTCGGTGACGATCTTGCCCACGCCCGGCATGGGGTAGTGGCCGGCGAGGAAGGTCGTCGGACCGTCCTTGATCGTCTCGAAGACGATGTCGCGGGCGGTCCCGGCGAGATGGTGATCGTTGTCGACGGGAAGGCTCCAGTAGGGATGCTCGACCTGGAATGGGTGGTTGCTCAGGTCCCCGCCGATGAGGCTGCTGGTGCCCTCCGAAGCGATGTTCACCGTCAGGTGACCCGGGGTGTGCCCGAAGGACTCGACGGCCGTGACCCCGGGGATCACCTCCGTGTCGGCCGCGATGAAGTCGACGACGCCTGCGTCGAAGAGCGGCTTCATGATCCTGCGGGCTGCCGCGCCGGTGTCGTTGTCCACGGTCTTCCAGTGCTCCCACTCCTTGGCGTGGAACAAGTGACGGGCATTGGGGAACACGATCGCACCGTCGCGCCGGCTGCCACCGATGTGGTCGTAGTGCATGTGGGTGTAGATCACCGTCTCCACCGAGTCGCGGGGGATACCGAGGGCATCTACCGCTCGAGGCATCAAGCCGGCGGTCATCCCGGCCTGGTCGATCTCCCCGATACCGGAGTCGACCATGATCGTGTGCTCCCCGTCGGTCAGAAGGAAGCAGCCAAAGTTGAGGCGGGCCTGGCCCTGGTCATTGCGTGGGTGGAACCGCCAGTCGTGCTCTGTGGCCTCGGCGAAATACGTCTGGGGGTCACGCCAGTAGTAGCCGTCCTCGATGACGTAGAGCATGTAGGAGCCACATTCGAGTTTCCAGGTCATGGCGTCTGATCTTGCCAGAACCTCGGCGACGAGAGGGCAGGATCTAATCCCCGAGATGGTCTCGTGGCTGGTAGACGACGTCGAGCCGGCCGGTCGTGTCGGGTAGGGCCGCCCATTCGTCGATCTCGAAGCGAATCACGGCGACTGTGGCGGTCTTCATCTCGACACGCTCCCCGGTGAGTGCCGATACCAGCATCGACCACACCGGCTGGTGCCCGACCACCATGACCCTCGCCACAGGTGGAGCAGCGGCCGCCAGCGCTATGACGTCGTCGACACCGGCTCCGTAGAAGAGTGGCTCGAGCCGGATGTCACCATCCCAGCCGCCCGCTTCAGCCGCGAGCTCGGCAGTGGAACGAGCCCGGACGGCGGTGGATGTGATCACGAGATCGGGCACCTCTCCCTCGGTCCGAAGGAGACGGCCCATCGACTGGGCGGTGCGCACCCCACGATCGTTCAGCGGGCGGTCGTGGTCCCGCCCATATGCGGCATTCCAGTCCGACTTGGCATGACGCATCACCAGGAGGGTGTGCACGACGACCTCGATGGGGACATGACCCGAGGCTAAACGGCGACCGCGCGTCCTGGAACGCCCGGCGCGGGACTACCTTCGAGACAGATGCCCAACCGACTCGGCTCGGCCACCTCTCCGTATCTCTTGCAGCACCAGGACAACCCGGTCGACTGGTGGGAGTGGGGAGCCGCCCCCTTCGCCGAGGCACGACGACGCGACGTCCCGGTCCTGCTCAGTGTCGGTTACGCCGCGTGCCACTGGTGTCATGTGATGGCCCACGAGTCGTTCGAGGACGAGACCACCGCCGCCGAGATGAACCGTCTCTTCGTCAACGTGAAGGTGGACCGCGAAGAGCGGCCCGACGTCGACAGCATCTACATGGAGTCCGTGCAGGCCATGAGTGGACACGGGGGTTGGCCGATGACGGTCTGGCTCGACCACGAGGGCCGGCCTTTCTATGCGGGCACCTACTTCCCGAATCGCCCGCACCACGGCATGCCCTCATTCGGACAGGTGATGGAGGCGGTGTCCGACTGCCTGGACGGTGCGCCGTGACGAGGTGACCAGAGCAGGCGGAGCGACTGGTGGCGACGATCTCCCGGGAGATTCCGGCGGGCGACGCCCCCGACGCCGAGACACTCGCCGAGGCGTACCGGCAGATCGAGTCGTCTTTCGACCCGGTGTTCGGGGGATTCGGGGGCGCTCCCAAGTTCCCGCAACAGCCGGTCCTCGAGTTCCTCCTCCGGATCCGCGACGAGGCCTGGGCCCCGAATGCGGGCGGCATGCTCGTCGAAGACCCTGGATGAGATCGCCGCGGGCGGCATCCACGATCAGATCGGCGGCGGGTTCGCCCGCTACTCGGTGGACGCCGAATGGCTGGTGCCCCATTTCGAGAAGATGCTCTACGACAATGCCCAACTCGCCCGTCTCTATCTCTGGGCCGGGATCGAATTCGCTAGGGCCGACTTCGTCGAGGTGGCCCGCTCCACCCTCCTCTACCTGGAACGCGACCTGCGTCACCCCGACGGGGGCTTCTTCTCATCCGAAGACGCCGATTCCGAAGGTGTCGAGGGGAAGTTCTACGTTTGGTCTCCGGATGAGATCCGGGTCGATCCTGGGCAATGAGGACGCCGACGAATTCATCGCCTATTACGGCGTCACCCCAGCCGGCAACTTCGAGGGCATGAACATCCTCAACGTCGTCGGCGACGATCCTGCCGGCCCGACCTCGACCGGCATGAAGACGGCGCTTCTCGAGGTACGAGGAAGTCGGGTCAGACCAGGGCTGGACGACAAGGTCCTCGCCGCCTGGAACGGTCTGGCGATTCGGGCATTCGCCGAGGCGGGAGCTGTCCTCGAGGACGAACACCTCCTCGAACTAGCCCGGAGCGTGCGCCGGTTTCGTCATGGACAACCTGGTCGTCGACGGGACGCTGATGAGATCGTGGCGTGACGGCCGAACCTCCGTGCCGGGCTTTCTCGACGACCACGCCGGTCTCGCCGTGGGGCTGTTCACCCTGTTCGCGGCCACCGGCGAGGTGCGGTGGTACCAGGAGGCGATGGGTCTGGTGCGAGCGTCTCGACGAGTTCGCCAACCCGGACGGCGGCTTCTACAGCACGTCGGCGACCGGGGAGAGGCTGGTGAAGCGGCCCTGCCGACTTCACCGACAACCCCCTCCCCTCGGGCAACGCCCTCGCCGCGGAAGCCCTGATGATGGCGAGTCTCTACACGGGCGACGCAGCGACCTGCGGGAGAGGTCGACCGCCGCCCTGAGCGCGGTCGGGCTGCTCGCCGAGCGGTATCCGTCGATGGTCGGCCATCATCTCGCCGTCGCCCATGTCTGGCTCGATCCCAGGGAGGTGGCCATCGTCGGGGAAGGCTGGCGACGAGCTCGCCCGGGTCTACTGGAAGAGCTATCGACCCGGTTTCGTGCTCGCCACGTCCAACGCCGCATCGGAAGTGGTCCCCCTCCTGGCGGAGCGGTGGGACGGGAGCACGAGAGCGTTCGTCTGCCGCGGGCTTCGATCTGTGATTTGCCGACATCCGACCCCGCGATCCTCGCCGCCCAGCTCGCCTGAGCTCGACCACGTTCGGGAGAATCTGTCCCTTCCGACACCTACTTTCGAGACATGAAGTCGGCGCCCGATCGACCCCGGGTCATCTGCACGGCCCCCGATTGTGAGGAGGTCGTCGATGCCCAGGGGCTCTGCCACGGCCACTACCTGCGTCTCTGGCGGACCGGTGTCCGGGACACGAGCCCCCTCCGCCGGGAGACACCTTCGTGTCTGGTGGAGACCTGCCCCCGTAAGGCCGAGCGCCGGGGCTACTGCCAGGCTCACTACAAACGAGTCCTCAAACACGGCCACCCCCAGGCCGACGTCCCGATCCGCGAAGTCGACGGTATCGGGCCACATCGAGCCACGGCTACCACCAGATCCACGTGCCGGCCGATCTCCGGTACCTCAGTGGGGGAAGCACCAAGATCGCTGAGCACCGTTTCGTCATGGCGCGAGCTTCTGGGACGGTCGCTCGCCTCGCGACGAGCATGTTCACCACATGAACGGTGTCAAGACCGACAACCGTCTCGAGAATCTCGAGCTCTGGTCTACCCACCATCCGGCCGGTCAGCGGATCGCCGATCTCGTCGAGTACTGCCAGGTGATGATCGAACGATATGGAGACGAGTTCGGACTTCTGGCCTGAGGGGACGCTTGAGAGGTTGGCACGCCAAAACCCCGCTGACCAGGGGGTTTGTAGCAGTCCCGACCGGATTTGAACCGGCGTTACCGGCTTGAGAGGCCGGCGTCCTAGGCCGCTAGACGACGGGACCAGGTCAGGATCGATCGCTCGATCCTGGCTCGGGGGGAAGGACTCGAACCCTCAATAACAGGGCCAGAACCTGTCGTGTTGCCTATTACACCACCCCCGAACGCGAACCCTCATCGAGGTCGCGGGGTCCGACCCAGGATAATCGCGGCAACGCCATGTGCGAAGTTGCGACCTTCACCGCGCGACTCGCTGGGCCACCTCGGTCAGCCAGTTGCGATAGATGATCTCCCCGTCCCGACTCCATGAGTGCGGGCTGCGGGGCAGCACCTCGGCCTCGGTCAAGCCCGGTGGCTGTGTGCCACGCTGACCTTCGCCGTCTCCAGCACCGGGCGATACGCCTCCACCTTGCCGAGGGCCTCGACGTCGAAGTAGTGCTCCGGCACGGGCGGGTACTTGTCGGTCTCCCCCCGATAGAAGCGCCCCAGCTCCCGGCGATACTCCTTGAGCAGGCTCACCAGGTCGTACTCGGGATGACCCTGGAAGAACACGTAGAAGTCCTCCTCGTCCACCGCCATGTGGACGCCGGCCTCCTCGCTCTCCAGCAGGACGGTGAGCCCGGCCGATTCCATCTCGGCACGCGTCACGTCGTACCAGTGTGAGTGAGGGGCTTCGACGGTGTCACCGAGACCATCGAGCAAGTGGTGGTCGGCGACCCGGTGATGGGAGTACACCCCCCACATCTTCTCGGGGAGCCGGGAGCCGTTTCGTGTCCCGGTACTTCTGCAGGACCACGTGGGTGGCGAGACAACTGCACAGGATCGACCTGGTCTCCTTCCCCGCCCAGTCGAGGACCTCGCCCAGCTCCTCCCAGAAAGCCTCCTCCTCCAGCTCATGACGAGCCGGGTTCGCCCCGGTGATGATCAACGCATCCAGACCCTGATCCTGCAGCGCTGGCGAAATCCGAGTAGTGGTCTCCGATGTGGGCCCGCGCCGTCTCTCCCTCTGGTCTCTGCTGCGACCGTGAACGGTCGGATCGAGATATCCAGCCGGTCGGCACCGGCCGCCACCAGCCGGATGAACTGCCGATCCGTTGCCCGGAGAGCAGCGTCCGGCATCAGGTTGAGGAGACCCACCGAGAGACTGGGGGAGCCCTCCCGTCTCGTCCGGGGTCGTCAGGGCCACGCCCTCGGCACGCATCGTGGCGAAGGCAGGCAGCGACGAGTCGACGACCAGTGCCATCAGCCTGCCCGGCCGGCGCTCACCGACTGCCGCGTCAGGTAATCGATGAGATGCTCGGTGATGTCGACGGCGTCGTCCTCGGCGCCGTGGATGAAGCTGGACTTCCGACGTCTGAGGAAGTTCAGGCCGATGCGGTACAAGCCGGGCGAGTCGGTGACGACTCCGCCGTCGTGTCTGATCTCCCCCTTCCTGTCGAGGACCGGCAGCTGCAGCCAGGAGTAGTCGGGGCGGTAACCGGTCGCCCACACCACGGTCTCGATGCCCCGCCGCGGTCCGAGTGCTTGCGACAAGGCGGGGTCGTCTTCGACGATGGTCGCGGGGAAACGCTCCGGTTCGCCGACCTCCCCGTCGAGGCGCTCATCAGTGGCCCACTCGTCGATGGTGTCGAGAAGCCTCGCCAGCTTGAGGTCGGCGAGAGCGCAGACGTTGCGCAAAGACCCGGAGAACAACGCCCTGGTACCCATCGACGGCGGAGAGCCGCCCCACCAGACGGACACCCGATGCCGTCAGCGCGTTGAGGTCGAGTGTCGACCGGTCGGTGGTGCCCACCAGCTGTGGCGACGGCACGTGCCGGGCACGCACGATGTCGTCGACCTGGTCGTAGCGCTCGTCGAGCCGGCCGATCGCCTCCATCCACCATTGGATGTCACGACCGCGATAGGTGCGAGGCATCCTCACGTGCTCCCCCACGGCCACTGTGACCGTCACGCCCGGACTTGCGCAGCTCGTCGGCGATCTGGATTCCGGTGGCCGAGGCGCCCACGACCAGCACCCCACCGGTGCCCAGTTGGTCGGGGCGTTTGTAGTCGAAGGCCGTGATCGACGTGACCGTCGCCGGCAGGTCGCGAGCCGATGGTCGGGCACCTTGGGGAGGTTGAATCCTCCACTGGCGATCACGACCGACGCCGTCTCCCATCGACCCCGGTCGGTGACGACCTGATAGCGGTCGTCGGCCTTGGTCAGTGCGAGCAACAGTCGTCCCGGTCTCGACCGGGGCGCCGAAGCCTGGCGGCGTAAGACGTCGATGAACTCGACGACCTCGCCGGCGGTCATGAAGCCATCGGGATCGGGACCGCCGTAGGACCGGCCGGGAAGCCGCGGTCTGCCAGTTGGGGGTGAGCAGACGGAGCGAGTCCCAGCGCTCGGTTCGCCAGGTGTTGGCCACCTCGCCTCGTTCCAGAACGACGTGATCGACGCCACCCCGGGTCAGCAGGTTGCTGACCGCGAGACCGGAATGCCCGGCCCCGATCACCACGGTGGGGATGCGGTTCACGGAGCCGGGCATCGGATCAGTTGACGCTGACCGTCACGTTGGTCGGGTTGGTGATCACGTCGAACACCGCCGACCGCTTCTGGGACTGGGCCACCAGGGCCTCGATCTCCTGCGGTGTGGCGTCGGCATCGATCTCGTAGTTCACCCGGATGTTGTTGAACCCGTTGCGGACCTCCGGGTCTCCCCCGAGGATCCCGAGGATGTCCATGTCACCCTCGATCGTGGCCTTCACCGAGTTGAGCTGGATCTCCCGATTCTGGGCCACGGCGGCGACACCGGCGGTCAGGCAACTGGCCAGACCGACTAGCACGAACTCGACCGGGGTGGGGCCGTGATCTTCGGAGGCGAAGACCTCGGGATGGTCGGCGGAGTACTCGAACGTGCTCTTGTGGGTCTGGTCACCTCCGAGGCCGAAGAACTCCTCGACTAGTCGACTTCGCTGTGGGTCCCGCCGACCATTCGTTGGTGGCCTTCCAGGTGAACTTGGCGCCGCCTCGGGGGCGTCGACGAGGGCCGTGCGGGCGTCGAGCAGGGCCTGGACGTTGACCCCGTTGCTGACAGGGTCTCTGGGTGGTGGTCATTGATTCTCTCCTCTGTTACTGGGCTGGGACGATCACGGGTTGCGATCGGTGTGGGATACGCCGAATAGGGCAACAGCCCTCGTTGGCTCCCTGGGTGGTCGGCGTGTGTGACCTAGACGGTCGACGTGCCCACCCGGGAGCAGAGACACATCTGGCATCGGGGTGTCGTGTGGCGGGTGTGGTTGTCGTGCGGCATACAGGCTCCTATTCGCTTGACGCGCTCAGAGAGCGCTGCGAGCGGAATACCGCCGACAGCGGAACTCATCGTTCAGGCATTGGCACCGATGGACTCGGTTGCCGCGGCTTCACAGGGCCTGTCCCTCCACCGCTCTAGATGAGCGCGTTGTTGAGGCGATAGTAGAGCAGTCACCTCGGAACCGGTCAAGACGGGATCGAGAGCCCCGAGAGGTCGTTGGTGGCTTGATCCAGACGGCCCCTGGATAGGATCGCTTGATGTTGACGACAGCCTGGGAAGACCTCGATCCGGGCGCGAGGACCGCCCTGGATGAGGCGTTCAAAGCGTGGCGCGCCGGTGGCCTCCCCTGTGGCTCGGCGGTCGTGGACATCTCTGGTGCGGTCCTGGCGCGGGGACGGAATCACGCCTACGACCCGCCGACAGGCTCCGACATCCTCGAGGGGACTCCGCTCGCCCATGCCGAGATGAACGCCATGGCCCGACTCGACACCGCCCGTGACCTCTCCACCGACGTGTTGTGGAGCACGCAGCAGCCCTGTGCGATGTGCTCGGCCGCGATCGAGTTCTGCGGGCTGGGCTCGACCCGGTACCTGGCGGCGGACCCGGCGTTCCTGGCCGGCGACGACCCCCGCGGCCGGTGTGGTGACCGATCCCACGGTGGAGCACCCCGAGCTGACGTCCTGGGCGCTGCTCGCCAATGCCCTGTTCCTGCAGGCGGCGATATCCCGCGGGAACCACGAGCGAATCGAGCGCAACGAGACACATGAGCCGGAAACGGTCGCCCTGGCCCGCCAGGTGGCCGCCGTCACCGAACCGCCCGACCTCCGGGCACTCCTCGACCATCTCCCAGATCTCGACGAGCTGGCCACACGTCGTCTCGACCGTCTTCGCTGGCCAGCGCGGTAGGTTGGGGAGATGAGCGCCAACGAATCGCGGCTGTCCCTGATCGACGCACCAAGGAGGTCTCGATCGAGACCAGAGATGGCGGCCGGTCGTTCTCGACCATCATCTGGGTGGTGGTCGCCGACGGCCTGGTCTACGTGCGATCGGTCGACGGGCCTCGGGGACGCTGGTATCAGCGGGCACTGGCCGACCCGGAGGTGGCCCTCCTCGTCGGCTCCGAGCGGTTCCGTTTCCAGGCCGAGCACATCGACGACCCGGCAACCATCGAGGTGGTCTCCGATGCGCTTCGCGCCAAGTACCGCCCGGGAGGCTCCCTCGACCGCATGGTTCGCGACGAGGTCCTCGACACCACCCTTCGGCTCGACCCTGTCGACTGACCGGGCATCGCCCAGTACCGGTGCTCGCCGCCCGGTCTTGACGGACGGGCGGCGAATTGCTCTACTACCCCGCTAAGACGCGCTCATCAAGAGCGGCGGAGGGACAGGCCCTGTGAAGCCGCGGCAACCGAGTACATCGGTGCCAATGCCTGAACGATGAGTAGCCGAGACGGGTTCTCCCGCTCGCGCACGCTTGAAAGAGCGCGTGAAGACAGCGAGTGAAAGGAGAAAACGAGGTGGAGCAGTCGATCACCAGATCGTCGGCGCACAGCGCCCGCATCCGTCGATGTCAGATGTCCTGACAGATCTCCGCTGAAGCGGACGATCCCGATCACGAACAGCTTCGTTCCGCGCGTCCCTGCGCGTCATCCCAAAGGACATCCCAATGACAACGACCATCAACACACTGAACTCAGTCAACCTCGCCGCCGTCGGCAGCCTCGTCTCCGCCATCCAGGAGGAGCCGACCCACGCCGACACGATCTGGAAGTCGACCGTCGACTGGAAGGGTGGCTTCCGCTCCGAGTCCCGGAGCCGTGACTTCGCCCCGGTGCCTTCGGACGAGCCACCCGCCCTGGGTGGCGACGACACGGCGCCGAACCCGGTCGAACAGGTGCTCGGGGCCTTCGGCAACTGCCTCGCAGTCGGTTACGCCGCCAATGCGACGGCGGCCGGCATCGAGTTGAAGAGCCTCCGCATCGAGTTGGAGGGAGACCTCGACCTCCATGCGTTCCTCGGCCTGAGGGACGGGCACGCCGGGTTCGAGTCGGTCAAGGCGAACGTGACCATCGAGTCCGACGCCCCGGCCGGCGAGATCGAGGAACTGCATCGCAAGGTCGTGTCGACGTCACCGGTGGGGCACACCCTGAAGCAGGCGATCCCTCTGACCGTCGAGCTCGTCTGAGCGAATAACGTCGGCCCCGCACCGCACCCGCGGTGCGGGGCCCACGAAGAGGACCCCTATGAGCACCGAACCCACCTACGGCTTCGACACCAGAGCCATCCACGCCGGTCAGCGGCCCGACCCCGAGACGGGGGCGCGGGCCATGCCCATCTATGCCACCAGCTCGTTCGTGTTCGAGGACGTGCAGCACGCCGCCGACCTGTTCTCCCTGCAGACCTTCGGCAACATCTACTCACGGCTCTCGAACCCGACCACGGCAGCGGTCGAGGAGCGGATCGCCTCCCTGGAGGGCGGTCTCGGTGGCCTGGTCACCGCCTCGGGCAAGTCGGCGCAGCTCACCGCCCTGCTGACCCTGGCCCAGCAGGGAGATCACGTCGTGTCATCCAAGGCCCTCTACGGAGGGACGTTCACCCAGTTCAACGTGAGCGTGCGTCGCATGGGCATCGACGTCACCTTCGTCGACTTCGCCGATCCCGAGCAGGTGGAGAATGCGATCACCGACCGACACCAAGGTGCTGTTCGGCGAGATCATCGGCAACCCCGGGTGTGACGTCCTCGACCTCGAGACTCTACGCCAAGATGGCCCACGAGCACGGCATCCCGCTGATGGTGGACAACACGTTCGCCACCCCGTACCTGTGCCGTCCCATCGAGTGGGGCGCCGACATCGTCATCCACTCCGCCACCAAGTTCATCGGCGGTCATGGCACGGTGATCGCCGGGGCGATCGTCGAGTCCGGCCTGTTCCCCTACGACAACGGGAACTTCCCCATCCTCACCGAGCCCTCACCCTCCTATCACGACCTCAACTTCTGGGAGAACTTCCGGGAGTACGGCTACCTGATGCGGGCTCGGGTCGAGGTGATGCGGGACATCGGCGCCTCGATCTCACCCGTTCAACTCCTATCTCCTCCTCCTCGGGCTGGAGACGTTGTCGTTGCGGATGCAACGTCACGTGGAGAACGCCGAAATCGTGGCCCGCCATCTCGTCGAGCATCCCGACGTGGCCTGGGTTCGTTACCCGATCTTCGACGACAACCCGTGGACCGAGCTGGCCAAGAAGTACCTCCCCGGCGGGCCCGGGAGCGGTGTTCACCTTCGGTCTGAAGGGTGGCTACGAGGCCGGGGTGAAGTTCATCGAAGGCGTCGAGCTCGCCTCACATCTCGCCAACGTCGGTGACGCCAAGACCCTGGTGATCCACCCGGCCTCGACCACCCATCAGCAGGTGCCCCCGGCGAGCCGGGAGGCAATGGGCGTGGGCAACGACATGATCCGGATCTCGGTTGGGATCGAGACCGTCGACGACATCGTCGCCGACCTCGACCAAGCATTGGAGGCGACCCGATGAGCACTGCCACCACCACCCTCCCCGACGCCACCGCGTTGGAGCGGCTTCAGATAATCCAGAACTCGGAGTCGGTGGCGCTGGTCGGGGTCTCCGTCGAACCCGATCCGCTCCTCGAACTTCGTGGCGTCCTATCTGGTGCGGACCCCCTTCCGCACCTACCCGGTCAACCCCGCCTACGACGAGGTCCTCGGGTTGAAGTGCTACGACACCCTCGCCGACCTCCCCGAGGTGCCCGACATCGTCGACGTCTTCCGCCGTCACGACGCCATCCCCGAGGTGGTCGACCAGGCGATCGAGGTGGGGGCGAAGGTGGTGTGGCTCCAGTTGGGGCTCCGTCACGACGAGGCGGCTCGCAAGGCGGCCGACGCCGGTCTCCTCGTGGTCCAGGACCGTTGTCTCAAGATCGAGCACGCCCGCTTCTCCGGACGCTCCATCTCGCCGGCTTCAACACCGGTGTGGTCTCCTCGAAACGACGCCGCCCCATCGAGTGACCCCTGAAGCCAGTGTGCTGAACCGCCGATAGGGAGACATGCTCGAGTTCGTGCTCGGATACAGCGCCGGGTCGGCCACCGCCTCACGGGCGGCGATGCTGGCGCGTAGCGCCGCCGTCGCCGATGGCTCGCTGCACACCAACCGGATCGAAGACCTCAACGAACGTCTCGACTCGATGGCCATCATCCTCCGTGCACTGGTGTCACTGCTCGAGGAGCGCGGGCTCAGCGCCGATGACCTGATGGCGAAGATCGAGGAGCTCGACCTCGCCGACGGGACCGCCGACGGCCGGGTCAAAGCCGGACCGGTGGAATGCACAGGATGCGACTCGAAGGTCCCTCCCGGTCTCACCAAGTGCCAATACTGCGGCACGACGGTAACGCCGAGCAGCGACCACCCACTGGACAGGGTCTAGGGCAGCAAGACCGGGATCGCGGTGGCCTGGGCCCGGACGGTGAGCGGCTCGCTCTGATCGACGAAGACGCCGAGGAGACCCAGCTCCACTTCACCGACAAGGGTCACGGTGACCGAGCCCGCTGTCACGTCGACTGTCGTCGACAGCAGGTCGACTCCCTGCCAAGCGACCGCGTCATTGGCCAGGCTCATGGAGCGCTGCGGATCGAGCACGATCGCACCGCTGGCCCGATATACCGTCTCGTCGATTCCTGAAGCTGCAGCGATCGCGGCGGAGTCTGCGATCGAGGCGAGCTCACGCTGCAGGGCGAGTGCCCGCCAATAGTCGAGGGCCAGGCCACCGAACACCAGAATCAGCAACGAGAGGCCCAGCATCCAGATCGTGATGGACCCGCGCTCGGACCGCCTCACCCCAGGCTCCGATACAGATCGATCGGCTCGGTGTGAGTCGCGGAAACCCAGATTCCGCCAATACGTCCCCAGGGAGTCGGGACCAGCGGGCTCCACAGATCGACCGTGACCGAGACCACGCTCCCACGTGTGAAAGCGCAGTCGCCGGAGAACGCCACGGTCGGATGATGCGCCGCACCATCCGACCCTGATACGCGCCGGATCGATGCCGGCATCGGCCGCATGAGCACCGAGGCCCACGTTCCCAGCCGTCACGTCGAGCTCGATGACGGCGATACGGGCTGCCTCGGCAGCGATCGCCTCGGCGGTGACCCGATGCTCGGCCCAAGGCCCGAATGCGAGCACGACGATCGCCGCGGGCAGCAGCATGAGCCCGGCGCCGAGGGCCAGTTCCACGGCCGCATGGCCACGATCCCTCACGGCTCCACCACGGCACGACTGGACAGCGCCACTTCGAAGTCCGGGGTCAACGGAGTCCAGGATCGGAAGACCACCGTGGCCTCCGCGACGACCACATCGCCGACCAACGAGCACTCGAACGTCAGACCGTCGGACATCCGGCCACCCAGGAGGTCCCCGACGACCGACTCCACGGTCTGCTCACACGTCGGCATGCCGCCGACGCTCCCGGCGCGGACCCCCTGCTCGAGCGCCGAGCGAATGGCGCCCCTCCCGTACTGGACCACGACCAGGTTGGCCAGCACCAGGAACAAGAGCATCCCGAGCGCGGCCGCCACGACGAACTGGACCGAGGTGACGCCCCGGTCGTCTAGGCTGCCGACCAGCTGCGTGCGGATCCACCCGACGACATCGACGCCGAGCGCCTGGAGAGCACCCCAGATCACGACCAACGCGGCGATCGCAAGGGCGGCGTTCCCCATCAGCTCGGCTGTGTTCAGTCCCCGGTCGTCATTCCTCAGGGCCGAGGCCCATGTCTTCATTGCTGGCAGCACTCTCACTCCTTTCGTTTCACTGCCACCCGGTTATCAAGTAGGGAAGAGGCGCGGCGACGAAGAGGATCAAGACCGGTGCGAGGATGGCGATCGTGGGGACCAACATGGCGGCGCGGCGTTTGGTCGCGGTCCGCTTTATCGCCTCCCGCCGGGTCTCTCTGACGTCCTCCGACAGCGAAAGCAACGCCGGGGCCAGGTCTGCCCCGCGCTCCTCGGCTGATGCGAGCAACCGGTAGGTCCGGGCGCAGAAGGGCTCCGGGCTGAGCTCGGCTATCCGACGGAACGCATCCGGCCCTCGCCAGCCGGAGCGATGGAGTCTCAGCACCTCCTCCAGTTCCGCGATGACTTCGCCCGAGCCCCTCGCGACGGTGGCGGTGACCGCCTGGATGACCCCGCCGCCTGCACGCACCCTCATCGCCAACAGCTGGTTGACCGTGTAGATCTCGATTCGCATTCGGTGCGCGTCGCTCGTCTATCGCCTTCTCGAGACGACCGCGGGTGCGGGTCAGCGCCGATCACGAGCGCAAGACCGAGTAGGCACGCAGTCGCACGACCAGGCTCGCTCCGAGCACCTGACCCGCCCCCAGCCCGACGACAATCGCCATAAGCAGCCCTCGCAGCTGGACGACCCGGAACGAGGTGATCATCTGCTCCTCGGACATGCCCGGGAACCAGCCGGCCTGACGCAGACGGTCGATCGTCACTCCCACCCCGGAACGATCGAGACGGGAGCCCAGCCAGTCGGCCAGGTCTTTGAAGATCGGCCCGAACACCGCCTGCAACGGCCCCGACCCCAGACCGGTACGTGCGCTGGGGAATGCTCGGCGAGAGGTAGGGCTCGAGACGGCCGCTCAGACGACGCGGCGGTGGCATCGCCAGACGCAGGATCAGGCCGACAGCCGCCGCGGTGGTCATCGCCGCGAGCACGATCCCGGGTGTCATCGTTCCGACCCCTCCGAAGACCCGCGGCTCGGGCGGTTGAGCACCGAGCCGTGAGGCGATCGCAACACCGAGGAGACTCATCAAGCCGCCGATGCCGACAACGAGGAGACCGGCCGGAGTGGAGTAGAAGTCGCGGAATGGGCCCGACCGGGCGGTCATCGCCACGAGCACCACCCAGGGCAGGACGAACACCACACGCGAGTTGATCTTCTGCTCCAGTGCCTCGGTGCGTATCTGCTCCATCGTCCACAGGTCCCGCGTCGTCGCCTCGGCGAGATCCTCGAGGATCTCGGGCACCACGACCCCTCCCCGCTGGTAGGCCAGGATCAGGACTTCGATGATGCGATCGGTGGTGGGATCGGCGATGTCGTCCTTGACCATCTCGAGGGCCGCAACCACTCCGAGACTGCGCGAGTAGACATCGAACCCCTGGAACGCCTCCCGCAGCGGCTCGGGCCCGAACGCCGCCAGGTCTTCGAGGGCGGAGGGGAGTGATGCGCCGGATCGGACCGAGGAGAGCAGATCGCGCAGACCGTCGGGCCATGCCTCCTGGACGCGGCCCAGCCGCACCGCTCGTTTGCGGGCGAAGTACGCCCTAGGCATCGCAGCCACCACCAACGCCGGCACGAGCGACACCACGACCAGTCCGGTCACGGCCAGCAGGACCAGAAAGGTCACCGCCGCCACTCCGATCACGGTCACCCAGAAGTAGGACGGTGAGACGTCGACCCGGGACTCGACCGAGCGTCGGACCGGTCGGTGGCGGCGACCGCTGCGATCTCGTCTCGCCATGACCAACAGGTAGACCAGGAGCCCGACCGCCAGGGCCGATGCGGTCGACGCCACGATCGTCATCATGAGGCAGCCCCGGCCATCATGCTGCGCATCGAGATCCCGGGAGGCAGCGAACGGGCGATCCGGTCTGCGAGATGGCCGGGAGGCGGAGTCCCGGTCCAGACCAGGGGAGCACCGATCTCCTCGCGGATGAACAACGGCTCGGTGGTGAAATCGTCGTGCAGGGCCGGTACGACAGCCCTGATCTCCATGGTCTGTCGCCGGATCACGCTCTCCTCGGAGAGGTTCCGCCTATCGAGGTGGACGACGAGGTCTATCGAGGAGGAGAAGACCTTGCGCACCACACGCTCTGGCACGTTCTCCCCGGCCATGAGGGCGGCATTCACCAGCGCCTCCAGCGCGTCGGTGGCCGAATTGGCATGGATGGTGCAAGCCATGCCACATCCGGCGTTCACCGCACGCGTCAGCTCGAACGCCTCGGCGCCTCTCACTTCTCCAACGACGATCAGGTCGGGGCGCATGGCCAGCGTCACCTTGACCAGGTCTCGCAGACTGATCTCACCGGAACCATCGAGCGAGGGAGGTCTGGCCTCGTAGTAGGAACCGTGGACGAGGGGCACGTGCAGCTCACGGACCTCCTCACAGGAGCGGATGCAATGGTCGATCGGTACCGAGTTGATCAGAGCAGAGAGAAACGAGGTCTTGCCGGCGCCGGGTGGGCCGGACACGAGCACCGATGCGTTGGCAGCCATCGTCGCCGCGAGAAAGGCGGCCGCCGCTGGCGTCATCGACCCCAGCTCGACCAGGGATTCGAGAGTCTGCCGCCGCAGGGCATAGCGACGCACCGTCGCCGAGAGCCGATCCCCCACCGGGGGGATTACGGCGGTGAGCCGCGCCGAGCCCCCGAGGATGCGGGCTTGGGCGATGGGGTTCGATGCGTCGAGACGACGATCGGTCGCTGCCATGAGCTGTTCGACGACGAGTCGGTTCTCGGCCTCGGTGGTGGGGAACGGGCACGATCGCAACGCCCCTCCAGCCTCAAGATACGTGACCCTGTCGCCCTCGATGAAGATCTCCTCCACATCGGGCCGCTCCAAGAGGTCGTGGAGTGGTCCCCGCCCGGTCACCGACCTGACCAAACGCTCCACGGTGGCCCCAGGGTCGGCAAGAGAACGGCCATCGCCGAGGTGGGCTCGCTGCTGATACTCGTCGACCGTGGTCTCCAGCAAATGACGCACCTCGTCCACCTGGAGGGCCGGGTCGAGACCGGTCCCATCGATCCGCGCCAGGGCCTCACGGCGCAGGGCCTCGTAGACGTCGGTGGTCAAGCCAGTGTCCTCGCCACGACGTCCGCCATGGCCTCCACCGCCTTCCGGTAGGCCCGGCCGGACTCGACGGTGCCGTCCCAGGCGGCGACGGTGAGCCCGCGGTCCGTCGGCAGCGTGAGCACCGGGAGATCGGGATAGATCCGGTGGATCTCGTCGATTGCCTCTCGACGCTGGAACCCGCTGTCGGTGAGATTGAGGACGGCGACGACGCTTTGCCCGAGAGCGGTCGACGCGGCGATGTGCTCCACCGCCCTGATCAGTCGGCCCACTCCGACCGGGGTCGTCGGTGCCGACGACGATCACGGTGTCGAACTCGCGAAGCAAACCGCCGACGACATCGAAGACCGGCCCGACGTCAGCAACGATCACCTCGCAGTGGCTGCTGAGTGTGTCCATCAAGGCGAGCACCTCGTGACGACCGATGGGGGTTCCCCGTCCACCGTCGGCGACACCGCCGACGACCGCCAAATCTCCTACCCGCTGGCTGGCCTCGCCGAGCTTCTCGGGACGATGCAACGCGTGATCGACGGCCGTGCGAACGTTCGGGTGGACCCCCAGATCGAGACGTTGCGCCACGGATGGCCAGACCGGATCGAGGTCCAGCAGCAGGGTCTCTACCTTGGAAGAGAGGGCCATGGCCAAGGCGATGGATGTCTCGCTGACACCGACTCCGGCAGTCGGCCCGGTCAACGCGATGCTCAACGGGCGTGCCATCGGAGGGGTGTCGGTGGGGACGGGGAGTCGATGAGCCAGCGTCTGAGTGATCTTGTCCAGGAACTCCTCGGGACTGGCGCCCGACTCGATCACATCGGAGATGCCGCACTCGAGCAGTCGGCGTTTGGCGTCGGAGCCGTCCTCAGGCACGTAGACCCCGATGACCTCGACCCCCAAGTGCTTCAGATCGACGACCAGCCGCGGAGTGAGAAATGAGCAGACGTCGTCTATGAGGAGGACGTCGAACCGACCGGAACTCGCCTGCTCTGGTGACATCACTCGATCGACGATTCGCCCGCCACCATGATCGAGCAGGAATCGGTGGAGACGATCCGGCCAGCCGCGCGCCGATGCAGCGAGGGCGATATCAGCCATCTTGCGGGCTCTCTGAGACGGCGACCTCCTCTGCTCCCGTCGACCTCACTATCTCCATGGATCCGGATTCGAGGGCTTCGGCGAGATCGAGCGCCTGGTCGGCGCTCACCGCCACCACGACATGGAACGTCCCGGCGGCACCGATTGCTCCGCTGCTGGGTGCGGCCACCGAGATGATCGACAACCCGGTCGCTACGTATCGAGCGCTGCCCTCGACCACCGAGATCACGTCGACTCGATCCCCCACCGATAGGCCGCCACCTGCGGCGTGCTCCATCGGGATGGGGAGGCTCATCGAGCGCAGGCCCGAAGAGGTCCCCGGTTCGGCGAGCGCCGACCGGTCGAGCAGGGACCCTGCCGGCAGGGTCCTCACCAGTGCCCAACCCTCATGCTCGGCGAGCTCGCCCTCGGTGACCAGCTCCCCTAGACCCTCGAACCCGGCATCGACCGGCACGAGCCGGAGGTGATCGAGGTCGAGTGCTGCGCCGGCCACCAGGGGACGATCGGCGAGCGCCACCAGGGTGGTGGCGCCCCGGTCCTGCAACACGATCAAGTTGAACACGAACGCGAGGACCACGACCACCGCCGTGAGGACGTGCGTGGCCGACAGACGTCGGCCGATACGTCGGCGCGTCTGCTTCGAGGAGCCCGCTTCCCTCAACGTGGTTGGGGGCGACGCCGCCACGATCCGGGAACCTATCCTGTGCCTGTCGCCGAATGTCGAGAGCGCGAAAAGCTATGGACTACGAGAGAAACCTTGATCCGGACCTGGCCTCGGAGCTCCGTCAGGGCGCCGGCCAGGAGCTGGCTGCGGAAGCTGCCGAGGACGAGCGTCTGACCGAAGAGCACCGTCGCCGGGGACTCAGCCTCGCCGACCAGGCTGCCGAGATGGTCAACCGGGGCGACCGGGTGTCGGTCGAGTTCGGGGGTCACAGCTTCAGCGGAGCCGTCGCCGCCGCCGGCAGCGACTACGCCACGATCGCCGGACCGGGTCAGACCGCGGACATCAAACTGGAGGCGGCGAGGTGGTCGGTGCTCCCCCTCGAGATGAAGGCCGAGTCCCACGTCGCCGGTTCCGAGAGCTTTCTCGCCTTGCTCCGCGAGCACTCGGCGTCGCGACGGAACGTGAGGCTGGCATTGCCCGGTGGCGACATGGTGATCGGGGCGTTGGCCGTCGTCGCCGAGGACCACGTCCAGGTGGACGATGTCGACGAACGACGTCTGATCGTCCCTATGGGTTTGATCCTCGCGGTGGTGAGGTCGTCGGACGTGCAATGAGCTCCTCCTCGGCGGTCACCGCCGGGTGGGATCTCACGAACTCGTAGATCTCGTCCCGGAAGAACTTGAACGTCCGCCCGCCGGGGAGCTTGTAGGCGGGGAGCCGCCCTTCCCTGGCATATCTCCGGACCATCTGAACGTTCATGCCCAACAGCTCCGCCACCTGTGCCGCGTCGAGGATCGGGGGGTAGTCCTCAGCCAAGGCCATCTCCACGATCGATCGTCCTCATCTCCACCGTCCGATCGTAAGACATGTCACGCGGCAGGTGAAGAGTGTCGTGTTTGGCGCTTCCGCTCCGCCCACCAGACCAGGAAGATCCCGAAGGCGGCACCGACGGCGTTGGCCACGAGGTCGAGGGCGTTGTTGGTGTAGTCACCGACGCTGACGTCACCCAGCGTCGACCCGATGAGCTCGGCGATCTCGACCACGGCGCCACCGCCCATCACCACCAGCCAGGCGAGCAGGAGCTGGCCCCCGAGATGATGGATGCCCCCCGCCCAACGCTTCATCGCCTCCCAGGCGACGAAGACCATCGCCGCGGAGGCGAGGGCATGGAACACCTTGTCGTACAGGATCGGCCCCAACACAGGGGCGAGGTAGAGGGGCTGGCCGTCGACCAGGAAGACCCCGCCTGCCATGTTGCCCAGCCCGACCAGGGACACCGCCCACAGGGCGGAAGTGGGCCAGCGGGCCCAGATGTGGAGCATGGCGAAGAGGGCGAAGAGCCCGATGTTGATTCCGGTGTAGAGCAGGGTCAACGGGCTGTCCACCCAGAGCCCGTAGGCACAAAGGACCACGGTGTAGCCGACGGTGAAGATCACTACCGGGCGCATCGGCGGGCAAGGTAGGGCATTTGTCCCCACTTGCATCGTCTCTAGGCTTGCTGGTGATGGAAGAGCCAGTCACGCCAGAAATCGTCGAGCCCGCGCCCGCTTCATCGGTGGGGGGCGATGGGACGGAGCCCGAGGTGACGGAGCCCAACAAGCTCATCCGCATCGCCTCGATGACCAGGGCGATGCTCGAAGAGGCGCGTCAGGCTCCACTCGACGACGGGGGACGGCGGCGCATGGCCCAGGTTCACTCCCGGTCGGTGGAGGAACTGCGCGAGGTGCTCTCCCCCGACCTGCAGGACCGAGTTCTCCGAGATCATGATCCCCCTCAACGACAGCGAGGTGTCGGAGGCCGAGCTCAGGGTCGCCCAGGCTCAGCTGATCGGATGGCTGGAGGGGGTGTTCCACGGGATCCAGGCCTCGCTATGGACCCAACAGATGTCGGCCCAGACCCAGTTGGCGGAGATGCAACGGAGGGCATTGGGGTCGCCGAAGCAACCGGACGGTGAGAACTCCTCCGGTCTCTACTTGTAGGACCCCCTAGCTGACCCGACGTTGAGCGACCTGCCGTTCGCGACGCACCCGACGTCGCTCACGCTCGCTCAGCCCACCCCAGATGCCGAACTTCTCACCCATCTCGATGGCGTAGTCCAGACACTGGCCCTTGACCTCACAGGCACCACAGATGGCTTTGGCCTTCCGGGTGGAAGCTCCCCGTTCCGGGAAGAAGAGGTCGGCGTCGGCGCCACGGCAATTGGCGTAGTCCTGCCAGGAAAGCTCGCCCATGGCCAGGGCTTCAACGAGCTTGCTCTGCATTCAGGATCTCCTCACAACCGTGTAATTACACGTTTGACATTATGGGGTGGCGCGCGCGCCGTCAACCCCGACTTGTGCACAGGAAGCGGAGCGTGTGCAGTTGAAGTCGCATAGCGACCCCAACTGCACACGCTTGAACCATCCGCCGGTGTCGGTGATGAAATGTTCAGTCGACCAGGGAGTTGGCATAATGCGGATGCAGTGACGACCACCGTCGAGAAGAAGCGGGCACCGTTCCCGATCGAGTTCTATCGCTCGGCAGTCGGCAAGAAATGGGTGATGGCCCTCACCGGGCTGGGCATCATCGGCTTCGCCGTCGCCCACATGGTCGGCAACCTCAAGATGTTCCTCCCCCCCATCGACGGGGTGCCCGACATCGACATCTACGGCCACGCCCTCCGCGAGCTGCTCACGCCGATCCTCCCCGAGCACGTGTTCCTGTGGATCCTCCGCACCGGGCTGATCGTCTTCTTCGTCCTCCACGTCCACGCCGCCTACTCGCTCACCTTCATGAACCACCGGGCGCGGGAGACCGAATACCAGGGACCTCGCGAGTACGTGGCGGCCAGCTACGCCAGCCGGACGATGCGTTGGAGCGGGACGATCTTCCTCGTCTTCCTCGCCTTCCACCTCGCCGACTTCACCTGGGGCATCCAGCCGGCGGCCCCCGAGGCCTGGGAACGGGGTGCGGTCTACGCCAACTTCATCGAGACCTTCAACCGCTGGCCGGTGACCGTCCTCTACGTGGTCGGGGCACTCCTGCTCGGGGTCCACCTCTACCACGGAGCGTGGTCGATGTTCCAGAGTCTCGGGATCAACAACCCCCGCTTCAACAGCTGGCGCCGGGGCTTCGCCATCGGCCTCTCCGCCGTCATCAGCATCGGATTCATCGCCCCGCCGCTGGCAGTGGCGTTCGGAGTGCTGTCGTGAGCCGGGTCCTCGACGCCAAGGTCCCCGACGGCCCCATCGAGGAGAAGTGGGAGAACCACAAGTTCAAGGTGCGGCTGGTCAACCCGAACAACAAGCGGAAGTTCAAGATCATCATCGTCGGCTCCGGTCTCGCCGGCGCCTCCGCCGCCGCCAGCCTCGGCGAGCTCGGTTACGACGTCGAGGTCTTCACCTTCCACGACAGCCCCCGCCGGGCGCACTCGATCGCCGCCCAGGGCGGGATCAACGCCGCCAAGAACTACCACAACGACGGCGACTCGGTGCACCGCCTGTTCTACGACACGGTCAAGGGCGGCGACTATCGCAGCCGGGAGGCCAACGTCCATCGTCTCGCCGAGGTGTCGCTGAACATCATCGACCAGGCGACGGCACAGGGCGTCCCCTTCGCCCGCGAGTACGGGGGGCTCCTCGACAACCGCTCCTTCGGCGGCGCCCAGGTCTCGCGCACCTTCTATGCCCGGGGAGCCACCGGCCAGCAGCTCCTGCTCGGCGCCTACTCGGCGCTGATGCGCCAGGTCGAGCTGGGCAGGGTGAAGCTGCACACCCGGGCCGAGATGCTCGACGTGGTGGTCAAGGACGAACGGGCGGTGGGGATCGTCGTCCGTGACCTGGTGACCGGTGCCGTCTCCAGCCACTCCGCCCATGCCGTGGTCCTGGCCACCGGCGGCTACTCCAACGTCTACTACCTCTCCACCAATGCCATGGCCTGCAACGTCACCGCCATCTGGCGGGCGCACCGACGGGGCGCCGCCTTCGCCAACCCCTGCTACACCCAGATCCACCCCACCTGCATCCCGGCTTCGGACGAGTTCCAGTCGAAGCTCACCTTGATGTCGGAGTCGCTCCGCAACGACGGCCGCATCTGGGTCCCCAAGAACGCCGACGAAGCCCGGCCCCCCGGCCAGATCCCGCCCGAGGACCGCGACTACTTCCTGGAGCGGATGTACCCGGCCTTCGGCAACCTCGTGCCCCGCGACGTCGCCTCCCGGGCCGCCAAGCGGATGGTGGACGCCGGCAAGGGAGTCGGGCCGCTCAAGAACGGTGTCTTCCTCGACTTCCAGCCCGGCCATCGAGCGCGAGGGCGACGACGTCATCGCCGACCGCTACTCCAACCTGTTCGACATGTACAACCGGATCACCGACGAGGACCCCTATCACGTCCCGATGCGCATCTACCCGGCGCCGCACTACACGATGGGTGGGCTCTGGGTCGACTACAACCTGATGACCACGGTGCCCGGTCTCTATTCGATCGGTGAGGCCAACTTCAGCGACCACGGCGCCAACCGGCTCGGCGCATCGGCCCTGATGCAGGGTCTCGCCGACGGCTACTTCGTCCTCCCCTACACGATCGGCGACTATCTGGCCGGCTATCTCGGCCAGGGTGTGGTCCCCACCGACCGACCCTGCGTTCGCCGAGATCGAGCACGAGGTCGAGGAGAGGGTCCAGGGATTCCTGGCCACCTCGGGCACACGATCGGTGGACTGGTTCCACAAGGAGCTGGGGAAGATCATGTTCGACCACTGCGGGATGTCCCGGAGCGAGGCCGGGCCTGCAGAAGGCACTGTCGGACATCCCCGCCCTCCACGAGGAGTTCAAGGACGACGTCCGGGTGCTCGGCAGCAACGAGTCGCTCAACCAGAGCCTGGAGCGGGCCGGGAGGGTCGACGACTTCTTCGAGCTCGCCCAGGTCATGTGTCTCGACGCCCTGGCCCGTGAGGAATCGTGCGGTGGCCACTTCCGTGAGGAGCACCAGACCGAGGAGGGCGAGGCCCTCCGTGACGACGAGAACTTCGCCCACGTCGCCGCCTGGTTCTGGACCGGTGACCCCGCCGCTCCCGAACTCGGGAAGGAAGCACTCACCTTCGAGGACGTCGCCCTCACCACCCGGAGCTACAAATGAACATCCTCCTGCAGGTCTGGCGTCAGAGCGGCCCGGGTGCGCCCGGTGGGTTCGCCACCTACGAGGTGACGGACATCTCCGAGGAGATGTCGTTCCTGGAGATGCTCGACGTGCTCAACGAGCGTCTGGTCAACCAGGGCGAAGAGCCGGTCGCCTTCGACCACGACTGCCGCGAGGGGATCTGCGGGAGCTGTGGCGTCATGATCAACGGCCAGGCCCACGGTCCCCAGTTGGAGACGGCCACGTGTCAGCTCCATATGCGCAAGTTCGAAGACGGGGCGACGATCGTGGTCGAGCCGTGGCGGGCGTCGGGCTTCCCGCTGGTGCGCGACCTCGTCGTGGACCGCTCCGCGTTCGACCGGATCATCGAGGCCGGCGGGTACATCTCGATCGACACCGGCTCGGCTCCCGACGCCAACCTCATCCCCATCCCCAAGGTCGTCGCCGATGCCGCGTTCGACGCCGCGGCCTGCATCGGGTGCGGGGCATGTGTGGCGGCGTGTCCCAACGGCGCGGCCAACCTGTTCACCGCCGCCAAGATCTCCCATCTCAACATGCTCCCCCAGGGCCAGGCGGAGCGGTGGACCCGCACCGAGAACATGGTGCAGATGATGGAGCAGTACTTCGGCTCGTGCACCAACCACGGTGAGTGCGAGAAGGCCTGCCCGAAGAGCATCTCCATCGATTTCATCGCCATGATGAACGCCGACTACGTCAAGGCGAAGTTCAAGAATCGCCGTCTCGTCGCCCAGAGCGGCTGACCCCGGCTGTCTAGCCACTCCGGACGAATTTGGGTCGCCCGACCTCCCGTGACACTTAAGGTTGGGGGTGAACGGCGCCGATAGTCAGACCACTCAGCTCACCGGTAGACACCAAAGACGACCGTGGTAGGTTGTCGCCGGGTGGTGCTGGGGTTTGTGAGTTTCATGAGCTTCAGAAAACCCAGTAGGGAGAGGGAACGGGGCGCAACCCTCGTCGAGGCCGCCGTGTCGTACGGGCTCCTCTTTCTCGCCATCTTCGCAGTCGTCGAGTTCGGCATGGTCTTCAAGGACTGGCTCTCGGTCAGCCAGGCCACCCGCGAGGGAGCCCGCGCCGGGGCCACGTTCGGTGACGATCTCTCCACCGACATCAAGGTGCTGGACGGTGTCGAGGACGCTCTCGTCCCCCACGGCTGGTCGGCGGGCGACCAGGTACAGGTGTTCCGGGCCAACAATCCCAGCGGCTCGGAGTCCCAGCTCTACACGTACTCCCCCGGTTTCGACTGCAGCGACCCGACCAATATCTTCCCGCCAGGCGACTGTTGCGATTGGAGCCCTTGCCCCGAGCTGAACCGCACCCTGTATCAGGTGCCCGGT
Source organism: uncultured bacterium (assembly GCA_963751005.1). GTDB lineage: Bacteria > Actinomycetota > Acidimicrobiia > Spongiisociales > ZC4RG35 > JANQRA01. Next base: position 623,247 of record CAVVSY010000004.1, on the reverse strand, counting down.
TGGGATCCCCGTGACCGTGACATCACCGCGCCGATCACGGACCGCATCGGGGTGTCCATCGACATGACCCACGCCTGGGTCACCGGGTTCATCGGCACCGGCACGATCGATCTCTCGACCACCACGGACTTCCAGCTCGAGCCCCAATTCTTCGAGGCGCCATGAGACAGCTGCGGAGGGAGAAGGGCGCGTCGTTGGTCGAGGTGGCGGTGGTCATGCCCATCCTGCTCGCCCTGGCCATCGGCTTGGCCGAGATCGGATTCCTCGTCATCGACTACATCACGGTCACGAATGCCGCCCGTTCCGGGGCTCGCACCGGTGCTGCGCTCAACACCGACCCGGCAACCGACGACGCCATCCTCAACGTGGTCGAGGAGGACCTCTGTAACCTCGAGTTCGGCGATGCAGTCGTGGTCCGCATCTTCCTGGCCAACGCCGACGGGTCGATGAGCTCCTCGCAGAACAACTACAGCGCGTCGGGGTCACTCAGCTGCAACAACAACAGCCACGCATTCTCTTGTGATGCCCTCGAGGGCGGGTGCAACTGGCCCCCGGCGAGTCGCAACAACGAGCCACCGAACAGCTTCGATCGGCTCGGGGTCCGGATCGAGTTCACCCACAACTACGTGACCGACTTCCTGCCCCTGCCGACGACCGACTTCCTGGAGACCGCAATCATGCAGCTCGAGCCCGATACGAGTGTGGGGATCGGATCATGAAGACCCTCTGGCACAAGCTCCGCAACAAGGACGAGCGCGGCTCGGCAATCATGCTGGTGGCCGGGGCCATGGTGGTGCTCATGGGCATGGCCGCATTCGGCGTCGACCTCGCCTGGTTCTACCTGAACAGCTCCCGGGTGCAGCGCGCTGCGGACGCGGCGTCGCTCGCCGGTGTCATCAACCTGCCCGGGGATGAGCCCGAGGCACTGGCCGACGCCACGGCAGTCGCCATCCAGAACGGTTACGACGCCACGGTCGCCGGCACGTCGGTCACCCCGGTCCGGATCTCGGCGAACCAGCTCGAAGTCACCATCTCCCAGAACGTCCCCACCTTCTTCCTCAAGGTGTTCGGGATGAAGAACCAAACCATCACCGAGATCGCCACGGCCGAGTACATCCCGCCGCTCAAGCTGGGAAGCCCGTCGAACAAGTTCGGCAACGACCCGAGTTGTTACTCGAGCAACGTCGACTGCCGCGGGAACTTCTGGGCCAACATCCACGGCACCCGCACCGACACCGGGTTCGGAGACGCCTTCTCGTCGTATTGCACCCTGGGCGTCAACTCCAACGGCTGTGCCCAGAACTCGATGTACCGGGACACCGGGTACCTCTACGGGGTGATCCCCGGGGGCAACTCGGTCACCGTCCAGACCCTGGACATGACCTATCACAACGACAGTGGTGGGGTCAACAACGGTGACCCGCATCGCACCGGTGACCACGACGCCCAGCTCGCCGGCGCCAACCCGGGCCAGAGCGTCACGGTCAACGTCTATCGCCCCGACCCAACGCCTCTCGACATCGCCGACAACACGCTGCAATGCACTTCGACGTTCAACCCGTTGCCCCAGATCAACCCGGACGACAACCCCCCGTTCAACTACGCCGCCAACTGGCAGGCCCTGGGGAAAGGCTGGCAGAACATCTGCGGCGGGGCGATCAACACCAGCAGCTCGCCGGACGGGATCTGGATCGTCCAGGTGGTCGCCAACAGCGGTGGGGGCAGGTTCACCCTGGACTCGGTTGCAGCCTCGAGCGACATGAATCACAGCGGTCTGAACCGCTACTCGATCCGCACCGACACCGGCAACATCTTCGCTCTCGGCGACTTCTCCATCTACAACAACTCGTCCGGCACCGCCACCCGCTTCCATCTCGCCGAGGTCCCCGACTACTACGCCGGGAAGACCTTCGTCGTGGAGATGTTCGACGTGGGGGAGTCGGCGGTGACGGGGAACCTGCAGCCGATCGACCCGAGGACGGGCAACCCGTTCAACAGTGGGCAGTGCCGTATCTACTCGAAGACCATCGCCGAGACCGCCTGGGGCGCTCCCGACACCACGATCAACGCCGGAAGCACCTGCCAGGAGTCGGTGAGCCCGAGCGAGTACCACGGCCGCTGGCTCAAATTCGAGATGGACCTCCCGGTCGGCTACGTCTGCACCGACTGTTGGTGGTTGATGAACTACAACTACCCCGGTGACGTGAACGACACGACTACGTGGCGCGCCTACATGATCGGCAACCCGATCCACCTCGTCCCCTGACCTGACTCACCAACGCCAACTCTGGACCCGTTGACTGCGGCGCGCGTGGTCCTCCAATGAACAGCACTACCGACCGTGGAATGGCTTCCACGACCCGGGTCGTCTTCGCCGAGCCCGAGGGGAGGGAACCCGAGCAACATCACGGCCGGTGTCAACAAGATGACCTTCAGTCTCTTCCAACCGGATGTGACGCCACTCGACCCGGAGAACCATGTCGGGACTTGCTTCCTCAGGTGGAACGGGACCACCGAATTCAGCGACGACGCCATCTTCCGGATGGAGCCTCCGGCTCCGACGACCACCAGCGCTCTCTGATCGACGGCGCCTGGGGCCACCCCTCCTAACCTGACCGGATGAGGCCTCTCCCCGACTACATGCCCGCGCTGATCACGCCATTCACCCAACGGGGAGAGCTGGACATCGCGGCCCACGACCACAACCTGAGGCTGCTCACGGAGCGGGGGATCGCCGGCTTCGTCCTGGGAGGATCGAACGGGGAAGGCCCCTATCTCGAGCCCGGGGAGCGGGAGCGGCTCCTCGAGTCCGGACGGCACGGGACGGTGCATCTCATGTGTGGCATCGCCGGCGAGTCGACCAGGGTCGCCATCAGCCAGGTCGACGAGGCCATCGCCGGTGGGGCGGACAGTCTCCTCGTCCTCACCCCCACCACCATGGCCAGGGGACGGGACAGTGTGATCGTCGACTTCTATCGGGCGATCGCAGATCACGCCACCGTCCCGATCCTCCTCTACTCGGTGCCACCGGTGACTGCGTACAGCCTCCCCATCGACCTGGTGGCTCGGCTCTCCCGTCACGACAACATCGTCGGCATGAAGGACTCCAGCGGGGACGTGGTGCGTCTCCAGTCGATCATCGATGCCACGCCCGGCGATTTCGTCCTCTACTCGGGGTCCTCCAAGGCGCTCACCGCGGCAATCGCGGTCGGTTGCCATGGCGCGATCACGGGGAGCGGGAACTACGTCCCCGAACTGGTGCTGCGGGTCATGGCCGCCGCCCGCGAGGATCCCGCCAAGGCCCGGCGGCTGCAGCGCAAGCTGAGCAGTCTCAGCGCCGACGTCGAGGCCCATGGCGTCCCCGGGGTCAAGGCCGCGGCTCGGGCCTCCGGGCTGAAGGCCGGGTACCCACGATTGCCCCTCACCCGTCTCGGCCGGGGAGTCGAGACCTCGATCACCAAGCTCATTACTTGAGTAATCGCTCAAAGTTGAGCGTTTGGCTACGCTTCGGCGACTCGCGAGCAAGGAGAACGAGTGTCAAAGTTCCTCACCGAGGAGTGGGCCAAAGACGTGACCGCCGCCCTGAACGGGCATGAGGGCTTCAAGAACGCGATAGGGGCCGCCGATCTCAGCATCCAGTTCGTCACCGAGGGCGGGCCGGACGGCGACGTCGACTACTTCCTCAAATCGTCCGGCGGGACCTCCAACATGGCCATCGGGTCGCTGGAGGATGCCGATGTGACCGTGAAACAGGGTTACGACACGGCCACCGCGATCGCCACCGGCGATCTCAACACCCAGACGGCGTTCATGACCGGCAAGCTCAAGGTGTCGGGCAACCTGGCCAAGCTGATGATGCATCAAGCGGCTATCCAGCAATGGGGCGCCGCCGTGTCCGAGCTCGACGTCGAGTACTGAGCCCGGGAGACGTCTGATCGCAAGGGGAGCCCGTCCCGGGCTCCCCTTTCTCTTCCCCGAACCATGTCGATTCCGGGTACGTAGGTTCGACAACTACTCGTACGGCAACGAAGAGAGAAGGGAAAGAGGATGCCCAAGTACGCAGCACTCATCTACAGCGACGCCGCCGGCGAGGCCCGCGAGCCCACCCCGGAGGAGAGACAAGAGGTCATGTCCGGCTATCGGGAGTTCGGACAGAATGCCGCCGAGGTGCTCCGCGGCGGCGAGGCGCTACACCCCACCGCCACCGCCACCACGGTCCACGTCGAAGGAGGCAAAGGGGGCAAGGCAGTGTTCACCGACGGCCCCTTCGCCGAGACCAAGGAGGTGCTCGGGGGGTTCTACCTGATCGAGGCCGCCGACCTCGACGAGGCCCTGGGATGGGCGCAGCAGATCCCGGGGGCCTGGTACGGCAAGGTCGAGGTCAGACCCGTCGTGGAGTTCGACTAGGCGGTCGAGCCGGTCGAGTAGCCATCTGCGGTGGTGGGGTGACGTCATCCCACCCACCGCCGAGTCTCCGCCGGTCAGATCAGCCCGAGCTCCCTCACCGCCGAGCGCTCGTCGTCGAGCTCGGCAACCGAAGCCTCGATCCGCGCCCTGGAGAACTCGTCGATCTCCAGTCCCTGAACGATCTGCCATTCCCCGTCTCGGACCACACAAGGGAACGACGAGATCAGACCCTCGGGCACCCCATAGGACCCGTCGGAGGGGACACCCATCGACACCCAGTCACCTTCCGGCGTGCCCCGAACCCAGTCACGCATGTGGTCGATGGCGGCGTTGGCCGCCGAGGCCGCCGAAGACGCGCCCGCGGACCGAGAGGATCTCGGCGCCCCGCTTGGCGACCTTGGGGATGTAGGAGTCTTCGATCCAGCCCTGGTCACCGACCAGGTCCCAAGCCGAGGTGCCGTCGACCTCGCAATGCACCAGGTCCGGGTACTGGGTGTTGGAGTGGTTGCCCCAGATAGTCATGCGACGGATCGACGTGACCGGCTTGTCGAGACGTGCGGCGAGCTGGCTGATGGCACGGTTGTGGTCGAGCCGGGTCATGGCGGTGAAGTTCCTCGGCTCCATGTCGCCGGCGTTGTTCATTGCGATCAGGGCATTGGTGTTGGCCGGGTTGCCGACGACGAGCACCTTCACATCCGGCTTGGCCACACTTCCGATGGCGCGTCCCTGCCCGGTGAAGATCGCCCCGTTGGCGGAGAGGAGGTCGGACCGCTCCATCCCTTCCTTGCGCGGCATGGCGCCCACCAGGAGTGCCAGGTCGGCATCGGCGAACCCCACCTCGGGGTCGTCGGTGCCGACCATGTCGGCGAGCAGCGGGAAGGCGCAGTCGTCGAGCTCCATCGCCACTCCGTCGAGGGCGCCCAGGGCGGGGGTGATCTCGAGCATCTGGAGGATCACCGGCTGCGTCCGGGCCGAGCATCGCACCGGAAGCGATGCGAAAGAGGAGGCTGTAGCCGATCTGGCCGGCGGCACCGGTCACGGCGACTCTGACAGGTTGGTTCATGGATTCGAGGCTACCGACGGCCCAGGATCACGAAAAGTCCAGGGCGAGGTCGAGTTGCGGGGCCGAGTGGGTGATCCACCCCACCGAGATGAAGCCCACCCCGGTCTCGGCTATCTGCCGCACGTTCTCGAGCGTGATCCCGCCGGAGGCCTCCGTCTCCATCCGGCCGGAGACCATGTCCACCGCCTCCCGGAGTGTCTCCGGGCCCATGTTGTCGAGGAGGACCCGATCGGCGTCGGTGTCCAACACCTCCGCCAGCTGGGCCAGAGTCTTCGACCTCGACGATGACCCTGGTCTCCGGGCCCACCGCTGCCCGGGCCGCGGCCACGGCCCTCCTCAGGTCACCTGCGGCCACGATGTGGTTGTCCTTGATCATCACCTGGTCGTAGAGACCCATGCGATGGTTGACCCCGCCCCCGACACCGACGGCGTACTTGTCGAGCACCCGAAGGCCGGGCATGGTCTTTCTGGTGTCGGTGATCCGGGCGCCGGTGCCGGCGACGGCCGCCACCAGGTGCGAGGTGGCGGTGGCGACACCCGACATCCGCGCCAGGAGGTTCAGGGCGGTGCGCTCGGCGGTGAGGATCGAGCGTGACGAGCCGGCGACCGTGGCGACCACGTCCCCGGGCACGACGGGGTGCCCCCTCGGTGCCGGGGTCGAAGACCAGATCGGGTCTACCCGGCGAAGACGTGAGCCGCTACCGGAACACCGGCGACGACCCCAGGCGCTCGCGGCCATCACCCGGGCGGTCGACCTCGACGATGCGTCCGATGATCGCCAGCGACGCGATGTCACCTTGCTCACCGAGGTCCTCGGCCAAGGCCGCGGCCACGATGGGGGCGAACACCGACTCCTCGATCACGACGACCTTCACCACCTCGACCGCTCCGGGCACGACCAGACGTCCGCATGGCCTGTTTCGGGTCCTCCTCGGGATAGTCGGCGCGATAGTGGCCACCCCGTGACTCCGACCTGCGCAATGCGGCCATGACGATCCACGACGCCAGTTCGACCCGGCGTGCCGCCCGGAGATGGTGCGTCTCAGGACTGGCTCCATCTCGATCAGGGCGTTGCGGGCCTCCCAGAGACCATCGCCGGTGCGAATCAGGCCGACCCGGTCCCACATCACCTGGCGCAGCTCCTCGATGACCGGGCCGGCGTGGACCGGCGATTCGAGCGACTCACTCGGGCACCGCGACTTCACCGATGTCTGGCTGAGGGGCCGAGCCGACGCTGGCCGCCACGCGGGCGCCGAAGACGAGACCCTCGAGCAGGGAGTTCGAAGCCAGCCGATTTGCCCCGTGGACCCCGGTCGACGAGCACTCCCCGACCGCCCAGAGCCCGGGCACCGACGTCCGGCCGTCGGTGTCGGCGTCGATCCCACCCATGTAGTAGTGCGCCGCAGGGGATACCGGCAGGAGGTCCTCGACCGGGTCGAGGCCCACCGACATGGCGTGGGCGGTGACCGTGGGGAAGCGCTCGTGGAAGTTGACGATCGACCTGGCGTCGAGATAGCGCCGAGGACCCGCGGTCGTACAGCCAGAAGATCGCCCGGGCGACCACGTCACGGGGAGCGAGCTCGGCCATCGGATGGTGCTGATCCATGAACCGCCGACCCGAGGCGTCGACCAGCTTCGCCCCCTCGCCACGGAGCGCCTCGGTGAGCAGCGGCATCGGATCCTTGCCGGCGTTCAGGGCGGTGGGATGGAACTGGACGAACTCGAGATCGGCGAGACGGGCGCCGGCGCGGGCGGCGATGACGATTCCCTCCCCGGTCACACCGGGCGGGTTGGTGGTGTGTGAGTACATCCGCCCCGCTCCACCGGTCGCCAGCACGACGGCCGGAGCGGTGTACACGGTCCGCTTCTTGCCGTCGGCGGTGAGGACACCCACCACCCGGTCGCCGCTCCGTGGCCAGGTCGACCACCCTCCCGTCGATCGACTCGACCGTCGGGGTCGAGGCCACGGCATCGTTGAGAGCGCGCATCACCTCCGCTCCGGTGGCATCACCATCGGCATGGACCACCCGCCGGGCCTGGTGGCCACCCTCCCTTCCCAGCAGCAAGGCCCTTCGTCGTCCCGGTCGAACTCCGCTCCCAGCTCGATGAGCCGCGCCACCGCGTCGGGGCCCCCCGGGTCAGGGCGGCCACCGCGTCGTCGACCGCCAACCCGCCGGCAGACGGCCACGGTGTCGGCCGCATGGGCCTGGGGCGAGTCCTCGTCGGCCAAGGCCACGGCGATCCCGCCCTGGGCCCACCACGTCGAGCCCATCTCCTTGGCGGTGATCACATAGGCCCGGTCGAGGCCGAGGGCGACGGAGAGACCGGCGACCCCGGCGCCGACGATCAACGGGCGCGTCGAGACGGATGACCTTTGTCAAATGCTCAGTCCCGCCGACCGACCTCGAGCATCCTCGAGACCGCCTGACGCGCCCTCACGGCGACCTCCTCGGGGATCTCGACCTGGTGGGTCATCGTCTCCAGCGAGTGCCTGATCTTGTCCAGGGTGATGCGCTTCATGTGAGGGCAGAGGTTGCAGGGCCGCACGTATGTGGTACCCGGGGTCGATGCGGCGACGTTGTCGGCCATGGAGCACTCGGTGATCATCATCACCTGGGCTCGGGTTGCGCTCCAGCCACCCAGTTGATCATCCCATGGGTCGACCCGACGTAATCGGCCTCGGCGAGGACGTCAGGGGGCGATTCGGGGTGGGCGATCACCGGGATCGATCCCATTTGTGCCTTGTAGTCGGCGATCTCCTTGCCGGTGAAGCTGCTCGTGGACCATGCACGCGCCCTCCCAGAGGATCACCTCCACGTCGGTCTGGGTGGCCACCCAGCTACCCAGGTACTGGTCGGGCGTGAAGATCACCCGGTCGACACCCAGAGCGACTCGACCACGGCCACCGCGTTCGACGACGTGCAGGTGATGTCCGACTCGGCCTTCACCTCTGCGGAGGTGTTGACGTAGCGTGACCACGGGGACCCCGGGATATTGCTCCCGAAGGCGTCGCACGTCGGCTCCGGTGATCCCGTCGGCGAGCGAGCAACCGGCCTCGAGATCGGGGATGAGCACGGTCTTCTCCGGTGCGATCAGCTTCGCCGTCTCCGCCATGAAATGGACGCCGGCGAGGACGATGACATCGGCATCGGTCTCCTGTCCCAGGTAGGCGAGGGCGAGCGAGTCGCCGGTGACATCGGCCGCCAGGTGATAGATGTCGGGCGTCATGTAGTTGTGAGCGGCGACGATGGCGTTGCGCTCCACCTTGAGCCGGTCGATCTCGTCGATCGTCGGCTGCAGTGCCGCGATCTCCTCTTCGGGGAGGACATCACTGGCGCGGGTGATCTGTATGGCGGTCAAGAAGAGGTCTCCCGGATTACGCCGAACTCTAGATGGTCCACCAGTGATGGCTCATTCCTAGAATGCGCCCATGGCCAACCCAGTCCTCACCAACCAATTCGGCACGGCGAAGGAGCCGACCAGCGGGCACGCCCCGATCGTCGACACCGGCGACACGATGACCATTTCGTCGGTGCTCCGTCAGACCGGCCTGCTCTTCCTGCTGCTCGTGGCTGCCGCCGTGTACGGGCTGGTCCCAGGCGGTGACCGGGACACTGGGGCCCATCTTCTGGGGGTCGTTCATCGCCACCCTCGTCCTGATGTTGGTGACTATCGCTCAAGCCGCAGTGGGTCAAAGTCACCGCCCCGCTCTACGCCCTGGCCGAAGGGGTGCTGGTCGGGGCCATCTCCCACATCTACTCCGAGGCATTCGACGGGATCGTGGTCCAGGCGGTGCTGGCCACCTTCGCCGTGTTCGTGGCGATGCTGGTCCTGTACGCCAACCGGATCGTCAAGGTGACCGATCGGATGCGCTCCACGATCATGCTCGCCACCGCCGGCGTCGTTCGTCTTCTATCTGATCTCGATCGTGCTGAGCCTGTTCGGCGTCGACATCCCCTTCGTGTGGGACGGGGGGCCGCTCAGCATCTTGCTCAGCGTCGCCATCGTGGGCATCGCCTCGTTCAACCTCCTCCTCGACTTCGACACGATCGAACGGGGGATCAACAACCGGGCTCCCGCCTGGATGTCGTGGTTCGCCGCCTTCGGGCTGATGGTCACCGTGGTCTGGCTCTACCTGGAGATCCTGCGTCTCCTCGCCCTGACCCGCGACTGACGACGACCTGAGACCGGGGACCGACCCCATCTAGGCTCCAGCCACCTTGCGAAGAGTGCTCGGGCCGCTCGTGCTCACCATGTCGATCGTCGCGTGCACCGCGAGCACGGAGCCATCCGTCACGTCCCTCGTCGAGCAGCCGGCGACGTCGACGGCCGATCCCACGCCCACGACGACGCCCTCGCCGACCACCGAGGAGCGGCTGGAACAGCTGGGCGGCGAGCCCTGCCCCGACTCCGACTTCACCTGCGTGACGATCGATGTCCCGCTCGACCACTTCCAGGACATCGGGGTGTCCACGGAAGTCGTGTTCGCCGTCCTCCCCGCCACCGGGGAGCGTGAGGGTGTGTTCGTCACCGCGACCGGGGGGCCGGGGACCGCAGGCATCTCGTACGCCGACTCCTACACGTCGGTGCTGGTCGAGGAGTTCACCGAGAAGTTCGACATCGTCTTCTTCGATCAGACGCGGAGTCGGGATGTCCGGTGGCCTGACCTGCCCCGAGGCATCGGTGGCCCTCTACCGGACCAGTTCCGTCACCCCCCTCGGGTTCGACGAGGAGGGCCTGTCGGCGGCGGCCGAGACATACGCCGACGACTGTCTCGCCGAGGCGGGCGACTCGCCGCTCTGGCCCTATCTCTCCACCGCCCAGGTCGTGGAGGACATCGACGTCTTCCGGGAGACGATGGGCTACGAGTCGCTGATCTTCTTCGGGGAGAGCTACGGGACCCAGGTCGTCCAGATGTATGCCGCGGCCCATGGCGACCGACTGGAGCGGATGGTGATCGACGGCGTGGTCGATCTCACCCTGACCGGTCTCGAGTTCTTCGCCGACCAGGCCAATGCCTTCGGCGAGACGCTGGAGTCGACCTTCGCCGCATGTGCCGAAGACCCGGCCTGCTCCGAGAACTTCGCCGACACGGACCCGGCCTCGGAGTACGACCGGCTCGTCGCCCTCCTCCTCGAAGAGCCGCTGCTGGCGGAGTTCCCGCTGCCCGACGGCGGCACGGCCACTCGAGCCCTGGGGCTGGGCGACTTCGAGTTGGTGGCCGCCGGCCAGATGTACGGTGAGGTCGACCGAGCGCTCCTCCTCCGTGCCCTCGCCGCCAGCGCCACCCGCGACGACATCGTCCCTCTCCTGAGGCTCTTCTATCCCAACATCGGGCTCGACCCGGCCACCGAGACCGTGCATCGATCGACCCGACCTGGTCCGATGCCATGTACTACGGGGTCGACTGTCTCGACTACCACTACCCCGGCGACACCCCAGAGGCCAAGGCAGAGTCGTTCTTCGCCAACGGCGCCGGCTTCGAGAGCCGGCGGCTGGGGGCGATGGTGGTCGCCGAGCTGCCGTGTGCGTTCTGGCCGTACACGCCGATCGACCCGGCCCGCCCTGAGCCCCTGGTCGCCGAAGGGATCCCCACCTTGGTCCTCGGGGCCACCGCCGACCCGGCCACCCCCTATCAGCAGGGAATCGACGTCCTCGGCCGGCTCGCCACCGGCTACTCGATCAGCCAGACGGGCGGTCCGCACGTGATCTGGGGTCGGGGCAACGAGTGCCCCGACCTCGCCGTCGACGCCTTCATCCTCGATGGGGACCCGCCCGAGGAGACCGAGTGCGAGGGCTACGTCGTCGACTACTACCCACCGCTCTTCCCGACCAGCATGGACGACTTCACCGACGTGTTGACGTTCCTCGGGGCCATCGAGGACGAGGTGACCTATCTCCCCGAGTACTGGTATTGGGACGGCTACTCGGAGACCGCCGCCGGCTGCCACCACGGGGGCACCCTGGGGATGGAGCCGACCGACGTGGGATATCGGTTCATCTTCGACTCCTGCGCCTTCGCCGTGGACGGCCCCATCACCGGCGAGGCCACCTACGACGCACGACAACGACGTGTTCACGATGGAGGAGATCTCCGTCGGCAGTCCGGAGTGCAGGTTCGGCTACACCAGATCGGGTGACCAGTACGACGTCGCCGACCAGTGTGACGACTGGTTCGACCCCGAGACCGGCTGAGGGCGCTACATGTGGGCGATGATGGCGTCGCCGAACTCCGAAGTCGTCACCTTGGTGGCGCCCTCCATCTGCCGCTCGAAGTCGTAGGTCACTCTCTTGGCCGCGATGGCGCCCTCCAACCCGCGTGATGAGGCGGTCGGCCGCCTCGTTCCAGCCCAGGTAACGGAACATCATCTCCCCGGAGAGGATCACCGACCCCGGGTTGACCTTGTCCTGGCCGGCGTACTTGGGGGCGGTGCCATGGGTCGCCTCGAAGACGGCGACACCGGTGTCGTAGTTGATGTTGCCCCCCGGGGCGATCCCGATCCCGCCCACCTGGGCGGCGAGGGCGTCGGAGAGGTAGTCACCGTTGAGGTTGGTCGTGGCGATGACGTCGTAGCTGGCGGGACGGGTGAGCACCTGCTGCAGCATGGCGTCGGCGATCACATCCTGGACCAGCAGCTTGTCCCCCGGCTCACCACCGCGAGTCCTCCCAGGACACGGCCACGTCGGCGAACTCCTCACGGACCAGCTCGTAGCCCCAGATTCGGAAGGCGCCCTCGGTGAACTTCATGATGTTGCCCTTGTGGACCAGGGTCACCGATCGCCGGCCGTTCTGCAGCGCGTATCTGATCGCCGCCCGGACCAGCCGTTTCGACCCGGTCACCGACACCGGCTTGATCCCGATGCCGGAGTCGGCACGGATGTCCCAGTCGTAAGTCTCCTTGAGGAAGGCGAGGAGCTTTCTCGGCCTCCTCGGTCCCCTGCTCGAGCTCCTTGCCGGCGTAGACGTCCTCGGTGTTCTCGCGGAAGATCACCATGTCGACCGCGCCCGGGGTCCTTCACCGGGGACGGGACTCCTTCGAACCACCGGACCGGGCGCACACATGCGTAGAGGTCCATGATCTGGCGCAGCGCGACGTTCAGGGATCTGATCCCTCCGCCCACGGGAGTGGTCAGCGGGCCCTTGATCCCCACCAGCTGGTCCGAGAATGCGGCCACGGTCTCCTCGGGGAGCCAGCTCCCCGTCTCGTTGAAGGCCTTCTCGCCGGCGAGGACCTCCTTCCAGGCGACCTTGCGATCGCCGCCATAGGCCTTCTCGACGGCGGCGTCGAAGACCCGGACCGACGCGGCCCAGATGTCGGGGCCGATGCCATCACCTTCGATGAAGGGGATGACCGGCTCGGCCGGTACTTGGAGACCGTCCGGTCCCATCGTGATGTTCATGCCCACGGCAGTTCGCTCCTGAGAGGTGTCGTTTCGAAGGCGGGACACTAGCGACGTCGTCGCCGGGCCCCCGTTGGTCAGGACCGGCGCGGCCGTCGGCCGCTTGGACGGTGTTGGCGAGGAGCATCGCCCTGGTCATCGGGCCCACCCCTCCCGGCACCGGGGTGATCGCCCCGGCCACGTCGAGCACCGCTTCGAAGTCGACGTCGCCCACCAGACCGGTCTCGGTGCGGTTGACTCCGACGTCGATGACGGTCGCCCCTGGTTTGACGTGGGCGGGCCCGATCAGCCCGGGGACGCCCACCGCGGCGACGAGGATGTCGGCCTCCCTGGTCACCTCGGCGAGGTCGGAGGTGCGGGAGTGCGCCATCGACACGGTGGCGTCGGCGCCCCGCTCCGCCAGCATCAGCGCCAGGGGTCTCCCCACCAGGAAGGACCGTCCCCACGACGACGGCCCTTCTCCCCGCGGTGGCGATCTCGTAATGGTCGAGCAGCCTCATCACCCCGGTGGGGGTGCAGGGCCGGAGACCGGGCCGGCCCAGCACGAGCAGCCCGAGACTGTAGGGGTGGAGCCCGTCGACGTCCTTGGCCGGGTCGATCTCGGCGACGATCGCCTCACCGTCGAGGCCCCCGGGCAGCGGGAGCTGGACCAGGATGCCGTCCACCTCGTCGTCGGCGTTGAGATCGGCGACCACCTCCCTCAGCTCGGTCTGCCCGATGTCGGCTCCGTACTCCTGATGGACAGAGCGGATCCCGACTTCCGCCGCGTCCCGTCGCTTCCCACGGACATAGGAATGTGATGCCGGGTCGTCCCCGACGAGGACCGTGGCCAGCCCGGGGTGGTAACCGAGAGCACTCGACCCGGCTGGCCACTTCCTGCTTGACCGTGGCCGCCACCATCTTCCCGTCGAGGATGCGAGCGCCTCATCAGTGGCGGAAGTGTCTCTTGCCGGTGAACACCAGGGCGATGCCATGCTCGTCGGCGGCGGCGACCAGCTCATCGTCGTTGCGCGACCCGCCGGGCTCCACCACCGCCGTCACCCCGGCAGCCGCCAGCACGTCGAGACCGTCCCGGAATGGGAAGAAGGCATCGGACGCCGCCACCGCCCCCCGGGCACGGTCCCCAGCCTTGAGGACTGCCCGCTCGGCGGCGCCAACCCGGGACTGATCGCCGGCGCCGACCCCCACGACCTGCTCCCCGCTGGCGATGACGATGGCGTTGGACTTGGTATGTGCCCCCACCACCCAGGCAAAGCGCATGGCGTCGAGCTCGTCGGGGTCGGGTTGCCGCGCCGAGACGACCTCCCAATCCTCGGTGTCGACCCGGTCGCGATCCTGGACGAGGGCGCCGCCCTCGATTCGCCGAAAGTCGATACCGCCGTCCGCGGGTGGGGCGGCCACCAGGACGCGCAGGTTCTTCTTGGCTCGCGAGCACCTCGCGCGCCGCCGCGGTCACCCCCCGGGCGATGATGACCTCGGTGAACAGCTCGGCGATCGTCAGGGCAGTGTCCGTCTCCACGTTGGCGTTGATGGCGACCACCCCACCGAAGGCAGCCAGCGGGTCGCCCGGCCCAGGCGCGATCGAAGGTCGTGGCGAGGATGTCGCCGCGGGCCGCCCCTGCGGGGTTGGTGTGCTTGACGACCACCACCGCCCCATCGCCGAGATCGGAGGCCAGGCTCCACGCTGCCTCGGCGTCCGCATAGTTGTTGAACGACATCTCCTTGCCCTGAATCAGCTCCGCCCCCGACCACCAGGAGACGACGTCATCCTCCCGGTACAGCCCCGCCTTCTGATGTGGGTTCTCCCCGTAACGGAGCTCACCGACTCGTCTGAGAGGCAGGACGAGGTCGTCACCCAGCCACCCGACGATGGCGGCGTCGTAGCTGGCGGTGGCGAAGAAGGCATCAGCGGCGAGCCGGCGACGCAGCTCGTCTCCCGGTCCTCCGGACTCGATGGCCGATGCCACCTCGTCGTATTGCGTCGGCGACACCACCACGGTGACGTGGTGATGATTCTTGGCGGCGGCGCGCACCATGGCGGGGCCGCCGATGTCGATCTTCTCGATGATCTCCGACTCGGATGCGCCGGGCCGGGCCACTGTCTCCCGGAACGGGTAGAGGTTGCAGACCACCAGGTCGAAAGGGGTGATGTCGTTCGCCTCCAACTCGGCCAGATCGGCCTCTCCCCGCGCCAGGATCCCCCCATGGATCTTGGGATGGAGGGTCTTGACCCGGCCCCCCAGGATCTCCGGCGAGCCGGTGACCTCCTCCACGGACGTCACCGGCAGCCCGGCATCGGCGAGATACGTCGCCGTGCCACCGGATGAGACGATCTCGTATCCGGCGGCGGTGAGCCGGCTGACGAAGGGGACGAGCCCCTCCTTGTCGTAGACACTGACGAGTGCCCTCATCTGTGCACGACCGTCCTCCCGACCACGTCGAGCCGCCCTTCGATCAAGGCCTCCACGATCGCCGGGAGCAGACGGTGCTCCTCGATCTGGATGCGACGGTGCAACGTGGCGATCGTGTCCTCGGGGAATACGACGACAGGCACCTGGGCCACGATCGGGCCGCTGTCCACACCCTCGTCGACGAAGTGCACGGTGACCCCGGTGAGCTTCACCGAGTGGGCCAGGGCATTCTCGACGGCATTGGCGCCGGGGAACGCGGGGAGGAGGGAGGGATGGATGTTGAGGATCCGGTGGGGGAATCGGTCGATGAACGATTTGGAGACTGATCCGCATGAACCCGGCCAGGACCACCCCCTTCGCCCCGCTCTCCTCCACCGCCTCGGCGACCTCGAACGAGAAGGCATCGCGATCTGCCCTCCCGGGCCAGGGGACCACACGCTGGGGGATCCCCGCATCCCGGGCACGTTGCAGCGCCGGAGCGTCGGGGTTGTCGGAGATCACCACCGCGACGATGGGGCCTGACCGCCGGCGTGTCGATGCAGCGCTTGCAGGTTGGTGCCGGAGCCGGATGCGAGTACTGCGATGTCGATGAGATGGCCTCCGGGGCGAGCGCGGCGGCAGTGTACGGCATGACCGGCCGGGTCGGGCCACCGGGGTCACCTCAACTAGAATTGGTGTCGTGACCGGCTACACCGAAGTGCCCGCCGCCCAATGGGAGGAGTGGGTCCACGACAACGACGCCACCGTCCTCGACGTGCGTGAGCCGGACGAGTGGCGACAGGGCACCCTCCCGGGGGCGCTCCTGATGTCACAAGGCGAAGTGGTCGCCCGCATCGCGGAGATCCCGAAAGAGCGACCGGTCCTCTGTGTCTGTCGATCCGGTGGCCGGAGCGCCAACGTGGCCGCATTCCTGTCGTTCAACGGCTTCGAGGTGGCCAACCTCGCCGGGGGCATGAAGCTGCTCGGGATGCAGGATTGAACCCCCGCGTCGACACGATCCGCACCGAAGGCCTGGGCGACTCGACGTACTTGCTCGTTCACGACGGGTTGGCCGTCATCGTCGACCCGCAACGGGACATCGACCGCTTCGAGGAGGCCCTGCCGACGTCATGACGCCGAGCCCCGCGCCATCCTCGAGACCCATCTCCACAACGACTACGTCTCCGGGGGGCCCGACCTCGCCCGGATCACCGGCGCCGAGCTGATCATGCCCGCGGGCGCGGCCCCGGTCTTCCGGCATCGCCCGGCATTCCATCGTGAGGAGATCCGGATCGGCGAGATCGTGCTGCGCCCCCTCCACACCCCGGGCCACACCCCCGAGCACACGTCATATCTCGTGCTCATCGACGATGTCGAGGTCGCCGTCTTCTCCGGGGGCAGCCTGCTCGTGGGCTCCGCCGGGCGCACCGACCTGTTGGGCGAGGACCGTGCCGAGAGCCTCGCCCGCCTGCAGTACGGGTCGGTCAACCGGCTCGCCTACCTCGCCGACCAGGTCGCCCTCTACCCCACCCACGGTGCCGGCAGCTTCTGCGCCACCACCGGGGCCGGGGCGACCCTGGCATCGACGATCGGCCTGGAACGAGCCACCAACCCGGTGCTGGCCTATGACGACGAGGACGCCTTCGTCAAGGGCCAGCTGTCGGGGCTGCCCGGCTACCCCTCCTACTACCGGCACATGGGGCCGATCAACCTCACGCGGGCTGCCCGCCCCGGCCCTCGACGCTCCCCTGCTCGACAAGGTCCCGGCGGAGACGCTCGTCGTCGACGCCAGACCGCGTGAGGTATACGCCCGAGGTCATCTCCCCGGCTCTCTCGGAGTCGAGCTGCGCGACAGCTTCGGGACATGGGTCGGGTGGATCACCGAGCACAACACCCCTCTGGCCTTGGTGCTCGACGAGGATCAGGACAGCGGGGAGGCCGTCCGTCAGCTGGCTCGCATCGGCTACGACCGCGTCGTCGGAGTCGTTCGCCCCGACTGCCGCGTTCACCGAGACCTACGAGACCGTCGATGTCAGCCAGTTCGCCGGCCGCGGCCGAGGCCGGGTCCCAGGTCCTCGACGTCAGCGCCCCGCATGAGTGGGAGGAAGGGATCCTCCCCGGCTCCATCCTGTCTTACGTGCCCGACGTCGCTATGCAGACCCCAGCCGGGGCTCGATGCCGACGAGCCGGTGTGGCTGGTGTGCGGAACCGGCTATCGGGCCACGATCGCCGCCAGCATCCTCCAAGACCGCGGCTTCGACCTCCGGGTCCTCATCGAAGGTGGTGCAACCGATGTCATCGCCGCAACGTCGAACCCTCATGAGTGAACGAGACCCCGCCGTCTCCCCACATGGCTGCTCCCGGTCGGGCCTCGTCGTGCTGGTGGTGGGGCTGGTCACGATCGCCCTGACCAGGGGGCCTGTCGAGCTCGACCCCGATTCTCCGGAGGGCACGGTCCAGGAGTACCTCCGTGCCATCGACCAGGAACGGTGGGATGAGGCCGTCGAAGTCATCCACGCCGACTATCGCGGGGAATGTGAAGGCGAAGATCTCGCCGCCTTCGCCCAGGGTGACTTCAGTGCCGAGCTCGGCGCTCCCGACGGTGCCAGTGGTTTCGGCGTCGAATTCCCGGAAGAGGCCTTCACGGACGAGGGCGACGTGGAGCCACCGCCGGGGACTGACGCGACCGTCGAGGTCACGATCAGACATCAAGACACCGGTGGCCTCGGTGGGGGCTGGGACGAGTACGTGTTGTTCGAGCTCACCGACACGGACGACTTCTGGTGGATCGTCAACGACCCCTGGCCGTACTTCGTGTGGAACTGCCGGGGTGTGGGTTGATCGGGCTCGCCATCCCCGCCTTGCTCGTCCTGGCCGCCGTGGTCCTCGTCGTAGTCATCGCCATCCAGCGCTCCAACAAACCCGGTGCGGAGAAGGGCGACGGGTCGGACATCATCGCCTACCTCGTCCTCACCGTCTCGATGATCGTGGCCGGCTTCGCTCTCGCCGAGTTGGCGAACACCGCCTTCCCCGGCGACAGGTTCGTCTTCGACCCCGCCGGACAACCTCGCCACGTCTCTGGCGGCTCTAGTGGTTTCGACTCCTTTCCTGATCTATTTCTGGCGCCGTCAGGCCGACCGGCGCGACCTCTATCCCGCCGCCAACGGCTGGACCCTCTATCTCTCGTTCATCGAGCTGGTCTTCATGACAGCCTTCGTGGTCTCGGCGGTCACCTTCGTCAACGGGTTGATCGGCGACGAGCCCGCATCGGCATGGGCGAGCGCCGTCGTCTTCGGCCTGATCATCGTGTTCCACGAGCTGGCGACCCGTCGCACCCCGCCCCTCTCCGAGGCAGGGGAGCTGCCCCGGGTCATCGGGTCGGCGATCGGTCTGATCACCGCGGCCGGCGGGCTGTTCGGGTCGCTCGCCGAGGTCTTCGCCACCCTGTTCGGTGTCGGCGACGTGGGATGGCACCCCTGGCTGGCGATGGCCATCGTCGGCCTGCCCGTGTGGGCCTATCGCTGGCTGCGGCCCTGGCCGTCGCCGCGGGAGTCCGTTCCCCGGCTGGCGTGGACCACTGCGGTGACCGTCGGGGCGATGGCGGTGGCTGTGGGGTCGGCTACTTCCCTGCTGGTGCTGGGCCTGCAATACGTCGTCGGTGACACCCAGCCAGCCGGCTCTCACTTCGAGCCGGCACCGATCGCGCTCGGCCTCCTCTTCCCGTCGATCCTCATCGCGATCGTCCATCGCCGCGCCCTCGGAGCGGAACGTAACACCCAGATCCGCTTTGTCGACTACGCGATGGCCGCAATCGGCCTCGTCACCGCGGTGATCGCGGCTATCGCCCTCACCGTGGTCGCCTTCGACCGATCGCTGATCGTCGGGGGAGGCGTCGAAGACGTGATCCTCTTCGCCACGGTCCTGGTGGTCGGGTTGGCTCAATGGTGGGTCTTCACCCGCCGCACCGCCCGTGGCGACGAGGAGAGCGAGAAGACCTCCTGGCCGCGTCGGATCTATCACCTCGGCCTCGGCGTCGGGTTCGGCCTCGTCGCCGCCGGCACCCTGATCACGACTCTGGTCATCGTGCTCCGGCGTCTCATGGACGGCGAGACAGAAGGGAGCCTCCTCACTCCCCTCACGATCTTCATCTACACCGCACTCGCCACCTGGTACCTGCTGTCGGCGTACGCACAGCGATCGGGCGACGATGGAACGCGAGGAGATGGTCGCCCCGTTCGATGTGACCATCATCACCTCACACCCGGGGATGATCGCCGCCAAGTTCCCCAAGCAGGCTCGGCTCCAAGTGCTGCATCGTGGCGACGATGCCGGGGCCATCGACGAGGAGATGGCCGATGCCATCGTCGCCGCCGTGGCAAATCAGCCCTCACTGGTCTGGGTCGATGCGGACGGGTTCCGGGTGGCTCCCCGGCGTCATCCCTGATTACCCACTGCTCCGGTCGTCTGGGAGCATCACCCGATGAGATGGCTGTCGCTCCGGGTCATGAGGGCCCTCGGCTGGACGATCGTGGGGATCCTCCCCGACGTGCCCAAGTTCGTGATCATCGGTGCCCCACACACCTCGAACTGGGACTTCTTCCTGTTCCTCGGCACCATCCAGCACTTCGACATCAGGGTCAAGTTCCTCGGCAAGCACTCGCTGTTCCGCTGGCCATTCGGATGGATGTTTCGCAAAGTCGGAGGGATCCCGGTGGATCGCACCCGAGGTGGGCGGGATAGTCGCCCAGGTGAAGCAGGCATTCGCCGATGCCGAGGAGCTGATCCTCGTGATCGCCCCGGAAGGCACCCGCGGCGCCGCCCCCCACTGGAAGTCGGGATTCGTGGAGATCGCTGAAGCTGCCGGCGTGCCCGGTGGTGTTCGCCGGTGTCGACGGAGTCGCCAAGACCGTCACCCTCGGCCCACCGGACATGTCGGCCCGGAAAGGGGCGACTTCATGGATCGGGTCAGGGCTTTCTATGCCGACAAGCCCGGTATCGATCCGGCGGGCAAGGGCCCGGTACGCCTCGAGTGGCGAGCCGGCCGTCCATGACTTCTCGCTGAGCCGGCGGAAGTCGTCGCCCAGCCCTCCGGACCCGGTGCCGAACGTCAGCATCGACCTGCCGAACTTCTCCCGGACCCGGTCGACACTCGTCTCGAGCTCGGACCGGGCCAGGGCGACGTCGCTTCCCGATCGCAGGACGTCCCCATCTCCGAGATCGAGCTCGAGCTGGCGATACGTCTCCGTGGTGAGGTTCGACACACTGAGACCGATCAGCGTGACCGTCTCCCCGGGGTTGTCGTCACGGGCACGGTCGACGAGCACCATCCCCAGGTCGGCCAGAGCTGCGGTCGAGGCGGTCGGCGCGGCCAAGGTGTGGCTGCGGGTCACCGAGCGCGGCCCGGAGATACGCATGCGGACGGTGAGGGTCGTGCCCACCCGATCCTTGGCCCGCAATCGGCGCCCGACCCGATCGGCCAGCCCGAGGACCACCACCGCCATGGCGTCCCGGTCGACCAGACCCGCTCCCAGCGCCTGCTGGCTGCCTACCGAGCCGGCGCGCCGTCCGCCACGGACACGACGGGGGTCGAGGTTCCAGGACAGAGCGCGCAGACCCGACGCCGCCGCCGGGCCCAACAGCGGGGTGAGGGCCGCCGAAGAGATCTCGGCCAGCTCGCCGACCGTGGCCACGCCGAGCCGGTGGAGACGGCCCGCGGTGACCTTGCCCACGCCCCACAACGCCTCGACCGGGAGGGGGTGCAGGAAGTCGAGCTCTGTGCCCGGCTCGACCACCACCATCCCATCCGGCTTGGCCCGCGCCGAGGCGATCTTGGCGAGGAACTTGGTGGAGGCCAGCCCGACCGAGATGGGCAGACCGACCTCCTGGCGGACCCGACGCCGGATGACCCGGGCGATCTGAGAGGGATTGCCCAGGAGATGGGTGGTGCCGGATACGTCGAGGAACGCCTCGTCGACCGAGATCTGCTCCACGACCGGGGTGGCGTCGTCGAGGATCGCCATGACCTGGTCGGAGAGCTCGAGATAGCGATCGAAGTGCCCGTCGACGGTGATCGCGTCGGGACACAGGGCGAGGGCGTCTCTGGTGGACATCGGGGCGCGCACACCGACGGCGCGGGCTTCGTACGAGGCCGCGACCACGATGCCGCCACCGACCAGCACCGGCTTCCCACGCAGCGTGGGATCGAGCATCTGTTCCACCGAGGCGTAGAAGGCATCGAGGTCGGCGTGGAGGATGGTGGGCTCCATGGGCCGATCATGACCCGCTCATGGGACAGGAACGCCCCAGCGTGTGTAGATGAAGTCGCTATCCGACTTCATCTACACACGCTTGGCGTCGGCGGCGCGACGCAGGGCCCCCCGGTCGACCTTGCCGAGATGGGTCTGGGGCAGCTCGTCCACGAAGTGGACCCGACGAGGGTGCTTGTACGGCTCGAGGCGGGCGAGAGCCCAGTCGATCAGGTCTTGCTCCCCCACCCCGCCACTGCTGACCACGAAGGCCACCGGGAGGGCGAGCCCGGTCGTCGTCGGGCGCGACGATCACCGCGCACTCGCGCGACATCGGGATGCTCGAGGAGGACCGACTCCAGCTCCTGTGGTCGGAACCACTTGCCCTTCACCTTGATGGCGTCGTCGGCGCGTCCCCGGTGGGTCACGAATCCGTCCGGGTCGACCGAGACCAGATCGCCGCCCACGAACCACTCTCCCCGGAAGGCCAGCGCAGACTGAGCCGGGTCGCCGACATAGCCGAGACCGAGAGAGTCCCCCCTCACCCACAGCCGGCCCACCTCGCCGGCGGGGACCTCGGCCCCGTCCTCGTCACAGACCTTGATCTCGAACCCGGGGACGACCCGGCCCAGAGTGCCCGGGTCTGACCTCGGCCGGCGTGTTGGTGATGAAGATGTGCCACATCTCCGCGGTGCCCAGACCGTCGAGCAGCTCCACGCCGAAGGTGTCCACCCAACGTCGATAGAGGGTCTCGGGGAGGGCCTCACCGGCCGACGTCGCCAAACGGAGGCTGGAGAGGTCATGACTCCGCGCATCGGGGACCGAGAGCATCTGGTTGATCGCCGATGGCACGTTGACCAGGACGGTGGGGCGATGGCGGGCGATCTGCTCGAAGATCACCTCCGGGGTCGGATGCTCGGGGAAGAGCACGGCCGAGGCGCCGACGGAGAACGGGAAGAGGAGGTTCGACCCTGTGGCGTAGCCGAAGTACAGCTTGGGGATGGCCATCGTGATGTCGTCGCCGTCGAGACCGAGCGACCCTTGGCCATAGCGTCTCGTCGTGTTGACCAGGCTCATGTGGGTCTGGGCCACCGCTTTGGGGACCCCGGTCGTGCCCCCGGAGAAGAGCCATATCGCCGGGTCACGTGGTCGGGTCGGTGCCGGCTCGGTCACGTGATCCCGCGGTCGAACCGTCTCGGGGTCGATCAGCCGGGGGTGATGCCGCCCCAGAGAGCTGGTGAAGTGGGCGTGATGGTCGCGATGGACGACGGCGGCAGCGGCTGCGGACAGATCGACGATGGCGGAAAGGGCCTCGGGCATCAACCCGGGGTTGAGCATGACCACCACCGCGCCCATCCTGAACGCGGCCAGCAGGGCGGCGGCGTAGTCGGGGGAGTCGGGGAGGACGAGCAGGACCCGATCACCGATGCCGACCCCCGACCCACGCAGCGCATCCTCGTAGCCGGCGACGAGCCGGTCGACGTCGAGGTAGCTGAGATCGGCGTCGCCGACCCGGAGGGCGACCCGACCTCCGTCCCCACCGGTGATGCGGTCGCCCAGGAAGAACCGGTAGGCGTTGAGCTCCGCGGGCCATTCGGTCACGAGCACGGAAGCTAGCGGGTACCCGGCGTGTGCAGTTGACGTCGCATAGCGACGTCAACTGCACACGCTTGCCGGGGGTACGGTGCGATATGAAGATCGTCATGGTGACCGGGCCGTCGTCGGGCATCGGCCGGGCCACCGCGGTCGCCCTCGGCCGTCTCGGGCTCCACGTCGTCGCCGCCGGTCGCTCCGAGGAGCGAACCCTCCCGGTGGTGCAGCAGATTCTCGACGAGGGAGGGTCGGCCGAGTACCTCCAACTGGACCTGGCATCTCTGGCCTCGGCCGGCGAGGCGGCCCGGCGGTTCGAGATGACGGGGCGGAAGCTCGACGTGCTGGTCAACAACGCCGGTGTCGGCGGCGCCAGAGGACGCACCGCGGACGGGTTCGAGCTCCACTTCGGCGTCAACCACCTCGGCCACTTCATGCTCACCCACCATCTGCGGCGTGCCTTCGTCCCCGGGACCCGCATCGTCGTCGTCAGCAGCGAGGCCCACCGCCGGGCGCGAGGCATCGACTTCGACAGGGTGCAGGGGAAGACGAGGTCGCTCGTCGGGTGGGCCGAGTACGGGGTCTCCAAGCTGGCCAACATCGTCTTCGCCGCCGAGCTCGCCCGCCGCCAACCGGGTTGGAACACCTACTCGTTGCACCCCGGTGTCGTGAACACGAACATCTTCCCGGCGGGGACCGGCTTCCTGTTCCGCAACCGGCTCACCCCCGAGGAAGGGGCGGCCACGTCGGTGTGGTGCGCCACCGCCGAGGAGGTCGGCGCCGAGAGCGGGCTCTACTACTCCCGTCGGCAGACCCGGGAGCCATCGGTGGCCGCCCAGGACCCCGAGCTGGCGGCAGAGTTGTGGCGGCGTTCGGAGTCGTGGTGCTCCGTGTCACCTCAGCACGAGGGGCCCCCGGAGTCGGCTGATCACTAACTTCGCAGGGCGATGAGCGACGAGGGCATCTACTACGGCGGGTATCTGGGTCTCGACGAGCTGCTGTCCACCCAACGCCTGGTCAGCACCGCGAAGGGAGCGACGGTCCATGACGAGATGCTGTTCATCGTCGTCCATCAGTCGTACGAGCTCTGGTTCAAGCAGATCCTGTGGGAGCTGGACAGCATCCTCGAGATCTTCGACAGCGAGACCGTAGATGAGAACGACATCGGGACCGTGGTCAGCCGGCTTCGCCGCATCACCACCATCCAGGGCTTGCTCATCGCCATGGTTGGTGTGTTGGAGACGATGACCCCCCTGGACTTCCTCGACTTCCGCGACCATCTCTTCCCGGCTTCGGGTTTCCAGTCGGCCCAGTTCCGCATGGTGGAGAACAAGCTGGGGCTGCGCCGTGAGGACCGGCTCCTCCTCGCCGGTGACGAGTACACCGCCCGCTTCGACGCCGACGACCGACGTGCGGTCGAGGCCGTCGAGGCCGAGACCTCGTTGTTCGACCTCGTGGAGCGCTGGCTGGAGCGGACCCCTTTCCTCGACCACGAGGACTTCCATTTCTGGGAGGCGTACCGGCATGCCGTCCATGCCCGGATCCAGGGCGATCGAGCGGTGGTCGAGACCAACCCCAACCTCACCGACCAGGAGCGGGCCACCCAGCTCCGGGAGTTCGAAGCGGTGCTCAGCCAGTACGAAGCCCTGTTCGACCCGGCAAAGCACGATCTGGAGCGAAGCGCCGGCCGTCTCCGCTTCAGCCAGAGGGCCTTCCAGGCCGCCGTGTTCATCACCCTCTACCGGGACCAGCCCGCCCTGCAGGAGCCCTCGCGGCTCCTCGAGCTGCTCATGGACCTGGACGAGGGGTTCACCGCATGGCGTCACCGGCATGCCCAGATGGCGCTGCGGATGATCGGTCGAAGGGTGGGCACGGGCGGCTCGGCGGGCGCCAAGTACCTGGAGAGGTCTGCGGAGCGAAGTCGTGTCTTCGGCGACCTGCTCAACATGTCGACGTTCCTGGTGCCCCGTGTCGATCGGCCCGAGCTGCCCCCGGGGATCGTCTCCTCGATGCGTTTTCGGTTCGAGACGTGAACCTGAAGCCCGGGTTCTCCAGGTTCCTCGACGCCGACCCCGACCGACTCCACTTCGCCGCACACTCGCACCATCCCTGGCCCGACGTCTCGTACGAGGCGCAACGCCAGGCCTGGGTCGATGCCGCCACACTGGCCGACGACAAGTGGGAGCACATCTTCGGCTCGCTGATCCCGCGCACCACCGACCTGATCTCCTCGGTCCTCGGGCTCGCCGGAGGGGAGACACTGGTCTTCGCTCCCAACACCCATGAGTTCCTGCTCCGCTTGTTCTCTTGCTTCGACAGCCCGGTTCGGATGCTGTCGTCGGACTCGGAGTTCCACTCGTTCACGAGACAGACACGGCGGTGGGAGGAGGAGGGGCTCGCCATCGTCGACCGGGTCCCGGCACGGCCATACGAGACTTTCGGCGAGCGATTCGGCGCAGAGGCCCGCTCCGGAGCGCACGACATCATCTATCTGTCCCACGTCCTGTTCGACTCGGGTCTGGTGGTGCCCGAGATCGAGCGGATCGTGGCGTCGGTGTCGGAGGAGAAGGCCTTCTTCGTCATCGACGGCTATCACGCCGTTCATGGCCCTCCCCGTCGACCTGGGGCACGATGCAGGACCGCGCCTTCTACATCGCCGGCGGGTACAAGTACGCCATGTCGGGGGAAGGGGTCTGCTTCATGCACTGCCCCCCGGGCTTCGGGCCGCGTCCGGTCGACACCGGTTGGTATGCCGGCTTCTCCGAGCTGGAGACCGGGGTGGGCTCGGCGATCACCTACCGCAGCGACGGCACCCGCTTCGCCGGGGCCACGTTCGACCCCACCGGCATCTACCGGATGGAGGCCGTCCTGCGGCTGGCTGGAGATCCGAGGAGATCGGCCCCGCCCAGATCCACGAGCACGTTCGGGCCCTCCAGGAGCAGTTTCTCGAGTCGGTGGACGTCCCCTGGGACCTGGTCCCTCCAATCGGGCTCGAACGCGGGAACTTCCTCGCCTACGACACCACCCACGCCGGCGAGATCTACCGGCGTCTCCACGACCACAACGTGATCGTGGATCACCGGGGCGACCGTCTCCGCATCGGCTTCGGCGTCTATCACGACAGCAACGACGTCGACCGTCTCGCCGCCACCGTGCGCGGCATGATCGCCTCCTAGAGTGGCCGTCATGCCCCACATGCCCCGGTTGCGTGTGGTCCCCTTGGAGAGCATCCGCCGACATGAGGAGATCGATCCACTTCGTGTCGACCGGCTCAGCCAACGCATCGGCTCCGAGGGGATCCAGGTGAACCCGATGGTCTGCGTCGAAGCGGCCGACGGTCTCCTCGTGTTGCTCGACGGTGCCACGAGGACGGAATCGCTGAAGCGCCTCGGGCTCGGGGATGCCGTGGTCCAGTTGGTCGACCCCGAACGGTCGACCCTGGGGACATGGCACCACGTGATCCGTGGTTGCTCGCCCGATGAGCTCTTCGCCGCCCTGGCGGCGGCACCAGGTGTCTCCCTGCTCGAGGCGGGGGACGCTCCCCGGGTCATCTCCCGCGCCGGCGCGGTGCGTCACGTGTCGGGCCACTCGGCGAGCCAGAACGCCGCCCTCTCGGCGCTCGTTGCCACCTACGTGGGCCGTTGGGACGTCGCCAGGGCGACGGTGGCGAGCCCGAACGTGGTCGAGGCCAGCTTCCCCGACTGGGCCGGCATCGTCGAGTTCCCGACACTGACCGTGGCCGACGTGATGACGGCCGCAATCGACGACGACCCTCTCCCTGCCGGCATCACCAGGTTCCAGGTCCCGGAACGGGCCCTTCGGCTGAATGTCCCGTCGTCCTGCTGCAGAATCCGGTGTCCCAGGCGGTCAAACAGGCGGACCTCGACGCCCTCCTCGAGGAGCGGGCCGCGAGCCGGGAGGATCCGACGCTACGAGGAGCCGGTCTTCGTGCTGGACGACTGATCACCCGCCGGCACCACGGCGACGCACACCAGCTCGACGATGGCCCTCGGATCGAAGAGCTCGACGACGCCGAACAACGCCATCGGCGGGTAGTGCCTGCCGAACACCGCGCGATAGGCGGTCCCCAGCTCGCCGAGTCGGGAGCGGTAAGCGGCGACATCGGAGGTGTAGATGGTCATCGAGACCATGTCGTCCGGGCTCCCTCCGGCCTCGGTGATCACCCTGGCAACGGAGACGCATGCCGTCGAGAACTGATCCACGAGGTCCTCGTCGATGGTGCCGTCCGCCTTATGCCCGGTGAGTCCGGCGACATGGAGGAGACGTCCTCCTGCGGAGAGCGCGCCGTAGGAGAAACCCGTGGCCGGGGGCATCCCCTCCGGGTCGAAGAGGAGATGCCGGCTCATCTCCCCTTCCAGTCGGGATCACGTTTGCCCGGTGAACGCCCGATGGAACTCGGCATGGTCCTCGGTGGTCATCAGCAGGGCCTGGGTGAAGGCCTCGAGCTCGATCGAGGAGCTCAGGTCCATGTCGAGCTCACGGCCGAGGAGGACCTTGGTGGCCCCGTAGGCCATGTGTCGGCCCGGTGGCGAGACGTCGGGCCATCTCATCCGTGGCGGCGGTGAGGGCGTCATCGGCGACCACCCTGCTCACGAGCCCCACCGACAGGGCCGTCGCCGCATCGACCCGATCTCCGAGGAGCAGCATCTCCGTGGCGCGTCCCAGACCCACGACCCTCGGCAGGAGATAGGCGGAGCCCATGTCGGCGCCGGCCAGACCCACTTTGGTGAAGAGGAAGTGGAAGGAGGCCGATTCCGACATCAGCCGCAGATCGGCGGCGAGGGCGATGACTGCCCCTGCCCCGGCGGCGGTGCCGTTGACCGCGGCGATGATCGGGATGGGGAGACGTCGCATCCGCTCGACCACCGCTCCGGTCATCCGGGTGAACTCGAGCAACCGCCTGGTGTCCGTCTCCAGCAGGGAGCCGATGATCTCGTCGACGTCCCCACCGGAGCAGAACCCCTTCCCCTCACCGGTGACGACCAGCACCGAGACGTCCTCGCGCTGCTCCACCTCGGCGAGGAGGTCGCGGAGGTCGGCATAGACCGAGAAGGTGAGGGCATTGAGCTTGTCCGGGCGGTCGAACGTGACGGTTCCCACACCGGCGGCCACCTCGAACCTGAAGTGCTGCCACTCCGGTGTCAGTGGTGCGCTGGAACGGAACGGGCTCACCCGGGCAGGGTACCCATCGCCCGGGCCCCGGCCCGGCACGGCAGGCACGGCACCGGTAGCGTCGGCGACATGGACGAACGACTGGTCGGCGAGGCGGAGCGGCTGGGACAGACGCTGCTCCCGTTGGCCGAGGCGGGGCACCCGGGACGCGTCAACCGCGACCTGGTGATGGCACTCGGCGACGTCGGCCTGCTCGATCGTCTCTTCGCACCTTCGGGTGTCACCGCCCTCGACCTGTGCTCGATACGCCAGGGTCTGGCCCGGGTCTGCACCGAGGCAGAGACGGCGTTCGCCGTCCAGGGTCTCGGCGGCACGCCCATCGCCGTCGACGGCGGGCCCGAGATCCGGGAGCGTTGGATCCCTCGCGCTGCGCCGTGGCGAGGCAGTGGCCGCTTTCGCCCTCACCGAGCCCGGTGCCGGTTCCGACGTCGCCTCCCTGCAGCTCAGTGCCGAAGCCGACGGGACCGGGTTTCGGCTCACCGGGGAGAAGACCTACATCTCCAACGCGCCCGATGCCGATGTGGTGACGGTCTTCGCCCGCACCACACCGGGAGCGGGCGCACGCGGGGTGACCGCGTTCGCCGTCGCCACGGACAGCCCGGGCATTGCCGGGGAGCCCATCGCCATGGTGTCCCCACACCCCGTTGGGCCGCTGGGTCTTCGACGGCGTGCTCGTCGGCCCGGAAGCGGTCCTCGGCGAGGTGGACGGCGGCTTCGGGGTGGCGATGCGAACCCTCGACCTGTTCCGTCCCAGCGTCGGGGCCTTCGCCCTGGGGATGGCCGAATCTGCGCTCCGCATCGCCGTGGACCATGCCACGACCAGGGAGGCGTTCGGCACGCGCATCTCGGAGTTCCAGGGTGTCTCCCACCAGCTGGCGGATGTCAAGATGAGGATCGAGGCTGCCCGGCACCTGGTCTCCGACGCCGCTGCGGCCCACGACGCCGGTGGCGACCAGATCACCGGGAAGGCGGCGATGGCGAAGCTGTTCGCCACCGAGACGGCCCAACAGGCGGTGGACGTCGCCATCCAGGTGACCGGGGCGCGTGGCCTGGAGGCCGACTCGACCCTGGCGCACCTCTATCGGGAGGTTCGTGCTCCCCGGATCTACGAGGGCACGTCAGAGATCCAGCGAAACATCATCGCCAGAGAGCTGTTCCGGGGCCGGATCTGAGCGAACGATTCGGGCGCGCCGGCGCTCAGACGGCGGCGACTCGAGCGCGCACCATCACGCAGGCCTCGGCGATCCAGTCGAAGTCACCGGCCTCCACGGCGTCGCGGAAGGCGGGCGAGAAGGCGCCTGGCTGGACCCAGATGTTGCGGATCCCCACCTCGGCACACTCGCCCAGCACCTCGATCCCCCGGCGTGCCGGGACCACGAAGACGGCGATCGTCGGGGTCTCCGGCAGGATCGCGGACCGAGGCCCAACAAGGATCTCCGTCGACGGTGTCGCGGTAAGGGTTGACCGCGAAGACGGGGAAGCCCTTGGCCTTCATGTCCCGGTAGATGATGCCGCCGTACTTCCCGGCGTGATCCGTGGCACCGATCACGGCAAGAGAGGTCCCGGGCTGGGACAACAGCGGGGTCAAGTCTTTCATCATCGAGACAACATCGACAGGTTCAGCTCGATTCCTGACTCAGGATCGCCCGCACCGACTCCGGCACGGTAACGGGCCGGAATGTCTCGGCGTCGACGAAGACGATGACCTCCTTGCCCACTGTCACGATCTCCCCGTCCGACAACCTGCGTGTGGTGAGACCCACGGTCATGGAGGTCTTGCCGAACCCCTCGACCTCGATCGACGTCTCCAGCGTGTCGCCCAATGTGGCGGCCTTCTTGAAGTCGATCTCCAGTCTCGCCGCCACCACGTCCAGACCGCGTGTCGCCGAGGCCCTGGCCCTCGAAGCCGGCGTCCTCGAACCAATCGGTGAGCGCGTCGTCCCAGTACCGGGGGTAGTTCCCGTTGAAGACGATCCCCTGCGGGTCACAGTCCGAGTACCGGATCTTCTGTGTCGTCGGCATGCCCGGAAGCTACCGTCTCAGGCCGTGGAAACCCTCATCGTCGACGGAGGGCCGATCAGCCCGCAGCAGGTGGCGGCGGTGGCCCTCGGCCGAGCAGGGGCACGTCCTGCGGCAGACCTCGCCGAGAGACTGGCCCCGGCGTGCGCGATCGTCGACGAGGCGCTGGCGTCCGAGGAGGTCGTCTACGGCATCACCACCGGGTTCGGGGCCCTGGCGACGACCCACATCGGGAGATCCGAGGCGGAGGCGCTGCAGTACAACCTCCTGCGGTCGCATGCAACGGGTGTCGGCGAGCCGCTCCCCGACGAGGTTGTGCGCGCCATGCTCCTGCTCCGGGCTCGCACCCTGGCGCAGGGCCACTCCGGGGTGCGCCCGGTGGTCGTGGAGAAGCTCCTCGAGCTCCTCTCCGCAGGGATCCTCCCGGTGGTCCCCTCCCAGGGCTCGGTCGGCGCGTCGGGTGACCTCGCTCCCTTCGCCCACCTCGCTCTGCCTCTGATCGGAGAGGGTGAGGTGCGGGTCGACGGCGTCATCTCCCCGACACGGGAGTCGGGGTTCACCGGGATCGAGCTGCTCACCAAGGAGGGCCTGTCCCTCCTCAACGGGACCGAGGGCATGTCGGCGATGGGCTCGATCGCACTTCATCACTCCCGCAACCTGGTGGCAGGCCGCCGACATCGCCGCCGCCCTCTCCGTGGAGGCGCTCCTGGGGAGTGCCCGGCCCTACCGCCCGGAGATCCATGCCCTGCGGCCCCACCCCGGCCAGGTCGCCTCGGCGGCCCGGATCGCCGCATCTCCTCGAAGGCTCCGAGATCATCGCCAGCCACAGCGACGACTTCCACCATGCGGTCCAGGACGCGTACTCCCTGCGCTGCGCCCCCCAGGTCCACGGGGCGGTCTCCGACACCCTCGACCATCTCGACCGGGTGCTGACGGTGGAGATGGGATCGGTGGTCGACAACCCGATCGTGTTCCCGGAGACCGGGGAGGTCCTGTCCGGGGGCAACTTCCACGGAGAGCCCCTGGCGTTCGGCTTCGATTTCGCCGCGATCGCGGTCTCGGAGCTCGCCTCGATCTCGGAGCGTCGCACCGATCGGATCCTCGACCCGGTTCGCTCCTCGGGGCTCACCCCGTTCCTCGCAACCAAACCGGGTGTCGAGTCGGGCTACATGATCACCCAATACGTCCAGGCCGCCCTGGTCGCAGAGAACCGGGTCCTGTCCCATCCGGCTTCCGTCGACTCCGTCCCGACCTCGGGAGGCCAGGAGGACCACGTCTCCATGGGGTGGGGTGGGGCCCGCAAGCTGATGACGATCGTCGACAACGTCCGGCGTGTCCTCGCCATCGAGATCATCTGCGCCGTGACCGGCATGGAGCAGCGCTCCCCGCTCCGCCCGGCGCCCGGGACAGCTGCCGTCGCCGGCCGGATACGCGAGCTGGTGCCCCCGCTCCAGAGTGACCGGTCCCCCTCGGCCGAGATCGAGTTGGTCGCCGATCTGATCGAGTCGGGCACGCTCACCGATGCCGGGTTGATGGCCTCGGTGTTCCTCACCGGTGTGGGCCGGCTCGTCACCAATGTCGGCGAACCGATGGTAGACGCGGTCGTCGCGGTCGAGGACGGCCGGATCACCTATGCCGGCCCGGCCACCGACGCCCCCGACCAGACCGGGGAGCGCATCGACTGCGAGGGCCGGGCAGTCATCCCTGGATTCGTCGACGCTCACACCCACCTCGTCTTCGCCGGCGACCGCTCCGCACGAGTTCGCCGAACGGCTCGCCGGCCGCTCCTACTCCGAGATCGCCGCGGCGGGGGGTGGGATCATCGCCACCGTGGCACGCCACCCGTGCTGCGGGGGCAGACGAGCTCTTCAGCCTCGCCGCCGCCCGCCTGTGGCGAATGATCCGAGCGGGGACGACCACCGTCGAGATCAAGTCCGGATACGGGCTCGACACCGCCACCGAGGTGCGCCTGCTCGAGGTGGCGCGGCGTCTCGGAGAGGAGCTGCCGGTCACGGTCAAGACCACCTTCCTCGGGGCGCACTCGATCCCGGTCGAGTACCGGCGGGACCGGCAGGGCTACGTCGAGCTGGTCATCGAGGAGATGCTCCCCGCCGTGGTCGGTCTCGCCGACTATTGCGACGTCTTCGTCGAGGAAGGGGCCTTCACCGTCGACGAGGCCCGCCGGATCTTCGCCGCGGCGGCCTCGCACGGGATGGGGGCAAGGGTCCACGCCGAGCAGCTCGGCGCCGGGGGTGGCGCCGCTCTGGCCGCCGAGATCTCGGCGGTCTCCGCCGACCATCTCGACCATGTCAGCCCCGAGGACGCCCATTGCCCTCGCCGCCGCCGGGGTGACGGCAGTGCTCGTCCCGGGGGCCTCCTACACGCTGCGGTCACCACAAGCCCCGGCTCGCATGCTCGCGGAGGCGGGAGCGACGATCGCCCTCGCCACCGACTGCAACCCCGGCACCTCCTACTTCGAGTCGATGGCGCCGATCATCTCTCTGGCCGTGGTGCAGATGGGCTTGGGGGTCGGGGAAGCCGTGGCCGCCGCCACCCTGGGTGGCGCCCGCGCCCTCGAGCTCGACGACCGCGGCCGGATCGGGGTGGGCATGCCCGCCGACCTGGTGATCCTCGACGCCCCCACCGAGACCCACCTCCCCTACCGCCCCGGGACCAACCTGGTGTGGCGCACCATCAAGGAGGGTGTGGCGGTAGGTTGAGTGACATGGACCGTGATCGGATCGAAGCCTTCCTGGAGCGGTTCGTCGGGCTCGCCTCGGGGGCGACCACCATCGGTCTCCTCGCCGTCGCCGACCGCAGCGGTCTGCTCGCCCGGATGCGGGAACGATGGCTCGGGCACCGTCGACTCTCTCGCCGCCGGCGCCGGTCTCGAGACCCGGTACGTGCGCGAGATCCTGTCCGGTCTGACCGCGGCCGGGGTGATCGACTACGACCCGGCCACAGAGGTCTTCACCCTGCCACCGGAACACGCCCTGTTCCTCGCCGACGAGGACAGCCCGTATTTCATGGGTGGCTGGCTCGACATGCTGCCCGCCGTCATGAGCCGGGTCGACGAGGTCGCCCGGGCGACGAGGGAAGGCGGAGGTGTCGGCTTCGACGAATTCGGGCCGGATCTGGTGCGTGGCATCGACCGGGGCAACGGGCCCTCACAGCGGGTGTTCCTGGTGAATCGCTGGCTGCCGGCGGTGCCCGGGCCTGGTCGAGCGTCTCCAGGCCGGTCTCGTCGTCGCCGACGTCGGCTGCGGGGTGGGAACGGCGGCCCTGGCCATGGCCCGGGCGTTCCCCGCCTCCAGTGTCCACGGCTTCGACGTGTCGGCCGAGTCGTTGCAGGTGGCCAGGAGCCGGTCCGAAGATCGTCGGGAACGTGTCGTTCACCATGGCTTCCGTGGACACGATCCCCCTGGACCCGCCCTTCGACTTCGTCACCTCTTTCGATGTGATCCACGACCTGGCGAACCCCATGGCCGGATTGCGTCGGATCCGGGCCTCGCTCGCCGACGACGGCCACTATCTGATGATGGAGCCCAACGCCGGCAGCAGGATCGAGGCGAACCTCAGCGACCGTGGCGCCATGCTCTACGGGATCTCGACGTTGCACTGCATGACGCAGTCCCTCGCCACCGGTGGCGTCGGGTTGGGGGCGGCATGGGGACGTGAGCTGGCCGAGGAGTACGCCGGGAGGCCGGGTTCGGTCGGTTCACCCCTTTGGAGGGGATCACCAACAAGTTCTCGGCGTTCTACCTGCTCGAAGGCTGAGAGCCCTCACCAGGCCCCGCCGCCACCACCGCCGCCACCGCCACCACCCCCGCCCGAGAACCCTCCGCCGCCACCCGAGGACGACGAGGGTGGAGTGAAGGCACCGGAGAGCGCCGACTCGAGACCGACGAAGGCGTTCTGCGTGGGGCCACCGCCATAACCGTGGTGGCCGTACCAGTACAGGCTCGACGTGGTCTCCAGCTCCTGGGGAGCGTGGAGCCGGGCCTGTTCCAGCACCTGCTCGGCCACACCGAAGGTGATCCCATAGACCAGGAACTTGTCCCACAGGGCGAGCGAGATCGGGGGAGCCTCCTCGAGCCGGGAGAAGTCGGTGAGATAACGGCGGAAGGCGAGCCAGCGCTCGGCCTCCAAGCGCCCCCACCTTGGTGCGTCGGGTCCTGACCCTGCGGAAGCTGAGGACGATGAACAGGACCACCGCCCCGGCGACGATGCCCGCGATCACCAGGAAGACGAAGTCGTCACCACCGGGGCGGTTCCCGTAGATGTTGGACAGGAGCCAGAACGCGGCGAAGACGAGAGCGATGGCACCTCCTCTCACCAGCCATGACACCCCATGTCCGGAGTCGTCGAGCAGGTTTCCGCGCCGGATCGCCGCCCAGCACCCGGTCACGGAACACCTGGTAGGTCTGGGCGTTGGACGCCCGATCCTCCTGGATCGCCTCGTTGAGCTCGTGGAGGGGGCGCGGGCCCAGCTCGAGCGCCCGTCGCAGCACGGTCATCACCGACTGCTCGAAGTCACGAAGCTCGGTCTCCTGATCGGTGAGGCCCAACACGAGGTCGGTGATCTGCTCGTGGCGCATCCCTGCCCAGGTGACCCGGTCGACCTGGGTGGGCTCGGCGGTGATCACCCCGCGGCGGATGAGGTCGAAGAGGGTGGCGGTGAACTGCTTCTCGGTTACCGCTCCCTGGGTGACCAGTGCGCCGACTTCGGCCGGGCTGAGCTCCGTCGGCGGCTCCTGTTCGTACTCCCGGTCGTAGTCGACTCTCGGCTCGCGTCCGTATCGCAGATAGACGAGACCTCCCGCCCCGCCCACCAGGGCGAGGAAGGCGGCACCGCCGACGAGGAGGCCCCTCCCGGCGGCGGCTCGTGCCTCGTTGGCCTCTTCGGCCCACTGGCGCTTCCTCGTCGAGGATGATGTCGAGACCGCTGCCCGCGATCACCATGACCCCTGCCGAGCTGGTGAGCAGGTCCGGTGGGAACAGCACCCTGATCTCGACGAACTGATACGGGGGCACGCCCGTGGCGATCAGATCGGGGGAGACCCCGTCGGCACCCAATGTCGTCTCCCCGTCGACGCCATAGGGGTGCCCGAACACCCGGACATCGCCCTCGGTCGCCCCGGCGGGGAGGACGACCCGGGCCGTGATCTGATCGGCACGCACCGACCACTGATCGCCCCAGACCTGGAGCTGGAGATCGGCGACGTCGTCGTAGACCCTGACGACTCCAGTCAGCCGATACACGAGCTGGAACGTGCGCGACTCGTCGCTGGAGTCGTGGTGCCAGACCACCCGGGCCAGACCGGACTGGATGTCGAGACCGTAGGTGCCGGCGGGCGAGGTGCATCCCAGCCAGGCGCATCCACCGGACTGGTAAGTGGTCGACTCGTCGCCGATCGACACGAACTCGAAGCTCTCCCCGCCACGGAGCGGGATGTCGCGGTATGCCCCGGAGAACGTGCCGTCGAAGTCGTAGGTGAGATGCTCGGTGATGAGCAGCGAGCCATCGTCCTGGACCTCGACGACGACGTTGGCGCCGGCGATGTGATACGACTTGGCCAGGGCGGGCAGGGCCGGGGCCAGCAGGAGTGCGGTGACGGCGAGGAGCCGGACCAGCCGTCTCAAGGTCAGAATTCGACCTTGGGCGCTTCCTCCGCCTCGTCGCCCGCCTCGAAGAACTCCCGGGCCGAGAAGCCGAACATCGAGGCGACGAAGTTGCTGGGCACCTGCTGGACCTTGTTGTTGTAGCTCGAGAACCGTGTCGTTGTAGATCTGCCGGCTCACCGCGATCTTGTTCTCGGTCTCGGCGAGCTCGGCCTGGAGACTGGCGAAGTTCTCCGAAGCACGCAGCTCCGGATAGGCCTCGGCCAGGGCGAAGAGCTGGCGCAGAGCGCGCCGGTGAGGAGGTTCTCCGCCTGGGCCTGCTCCGCAGGGCCCTGGGCGGCCTGCGCCGCGTTGCGGGCGGCGATCACCCGCTCGAAGGTCTGCTGCTCGTGGGCGGCGTAGCCCTTGACCGTCTCCACCAGGTTGGGGATGAGGTCGTAACGACGCTTCAGCTGGACTTCGACCTGGGCCCAGGCGTTGTCGACACGGTTGCGCAGGCCGACCAGCCCGTTGTACACGGTGACCAGCCACAGCACGATCAGAAGCACCACGCCGAGCAATATCCAGAGCCAGGTCATCGGGTCAGTCTAAGGTTGGCGATCGACGCCGTGGCGTCTACAGGGAGATGACCTGATCGGGCATGTTGCCGGAAAGTGCCGTGTACAGATCGGGGAAACAGCCCACGGTCGCCCCTTCCACCATGTCGACGGGCGCACAGTCGGCGGGCTCGGTCCTGCCCTGACCAGTGGCCGGATCACACCAGCGGGGAGCGCCCTCGGCCATGTGGCGCTCCAGGGCGCAGTTGTCACAGGCCATGATCAGCATCCCGGTCTCCTTGGCCACCGCGGCGAGACGCTCCCCCACCGGGTCGCCCTTGCGCAGCGCCCAGACGTTGTCGTCGAAGAAGAAGATCCCGACCACCTCGACCCCGTGGGTCCCCGCCTCCAGCTGGGGCAGGATCATCTGCGCCACCTTGTAGCTGGCGGCACGGGGGGTGTTGAGGACGTAGGCGACTTTCAAGTTGGCTCCTATCGGGTGGTTTGGGGCCGGGACGCTACCGCAAGGCGGAAGCCGGTCGAATCAGCCCTTGGCCGGGGTGCCCAGGGCGTCCACTGCGGCAGCCCAATCGTCGGGCAGCTCCACCGGCGAGGGACGAGACATCAACCGCAGGTAGATGTCTGAGGCAGTCCCGGTCACAGTGCTACCGGGTGACCCCCGTAGACCCACGACCGGCCGAGGTCATCGGCGACGACCTCGAGACCCGGCAACAGGGGTCATCCTGGGCAGCCACATGTCGGCGAACTCGTCGAGCCCGGCCACGGCCACCCGGTCGATGAGACGATCCTCCTCGCCGAAGGCCTGATAGGCGTCCCAACGGTGCACCCCGGTCTCGATAACCATCCGGGTCTCCCAGACGCCGACACACTGCTGGGGCCCGAACGCCCAGCAGGGTGCGTCAGGGTCCGCATCGGTGAGGGCCGCCAGCATGGCGTCGAGCCCCGCCTCGTACCATTCGATCACATCGACGTCCGGCGGCGGTGTCGGGGCCGGGATTCGCTCCGACGGTTGCTCGGTGACCACGGTGGTGGTGCGGCGATGAATCGAGGCGGTGTGGGCGACCAGGTCGGAGAGCGACCACCCGGGATACTGGGGCACCGCACGATCGGGTTCGCGCGCGCGCAGTCATGGCCGAGACGTCTTCCCTCGGACTCGATCGCGGCGAGATTCTCAGCCGAGAGCACGGAGCATCGCCTGACCGAGGTCTGAAGGGGTCTCCGCGACCACGATGCCGGCCGACGTTCATCGCCGCGATCTTGGCCTCGGCGGTCCCCCGCCCGCCGCTGACGATGGCACCGGCATGACCCATCCGCTTCCCCGCCGGGGCGGTGGTCCCGGCGATGAACCCGGCGACCGGCTTGGTCATCTCGGTCTTGACGTAGTCGGCCGCCTCCTCCTCGGCGGTGCCCCCGATCTCACCGATCATGATCACGCCCTCGGTCTCGGGATCGGCGTAGAACATGCGAAGACAGTCGAGGAAGTTGGTGCCGTTGACCGGGTCGCCACCGATCCCGACGGCGGTGGTCTGGCCCAGACCGAGCAGGGTGAGCTGATGGACCGCCTCGTAGGTGAGGGTGCCCGATCGGGACACCACACCGATCTTCCCTCTCTGGTGGATGTACCCGGGCATGATCCCGATCTTGCACTCGTGAGGGGTGATCACCCCCGGGCAGTTGGGCCCGATGAGCCGGGTCCCGGTGCCCTGCATGATAGCGCTTGGCCCTGATCATGTCCCCGACCGGGATCCCCTCGGTGATGGCCACCACCAGATCGAGCACCCGCCGCGGCCGCCTCCATGATGGCGTCGGCGGCGAAAGGCGGCGGAACGTAGATCACCGACGCCGTTGGCTCCGGTCTCGGCCACCGCCTCCTTGACCGTGGAGAACACAGGGAGTTCCACCGAATAGGTGTCGGGGCGGCCCGGGACCCCGGAATGATCGGTCTCACCCTCGAAGCTGGAATCCGTTCGCCGGCCCGGGAGGGATGCACCGCCCCCACCATCTGGGTCCCGTAGGCGATGGCGGTGTCGGTGTGGAACTGCCCGGTCTTGCCCAGCCCCTGGACGATGACCCTGGTGTCCTTGTCGACGAGGATGCTCATGCCCGTGCCCCCGATCCACGGGTCAGCTCCACGATCTTCTCGGCGCCGTCCCGCAGACTGTCGGCGTTGGTCACCTGTCGAGACCCGACTCGTCGATGATCTGCTTGCCCATCTCCACGTTCGTCCCCTCCAACCGGACCACCAGCGGAACCGCCAGTCCGACCCTCCCCACCGCCTCGACGATGCCGGTGGCCATGCACGTCACAACGCATGATCCCGCCGAAGATGTTGACGAAGATCCCCTTCGACCGACGGGTCCTGGGTGATGATCTGGAAGGCGGTGGTCACCTGGTCGGCGGTGGCGCCGCCCCCCACGTCGAGGAAGTTGGCGGGCTCACCGCCGACGTGCTTGATGGTGTCCATGGTCGCCATCGCCAGCCCGGCGCCGTTGACCAGACACCCGATGGTCCCGTCGAGCTTGATGTAGTTGAGCCCGGCGTTCTTGGCAGCCAGCTCCGCCGGGTCCTCCTCGGACTCGTCTCGCATGTCGGCGACGTCGGGATGGCGATAGAGGGCGTTGTCGTCGAAGGCCATCTTCCCGTCGAGGGCCATGACCTGCCCGTCGCCGGTCACCACCAGGGGGTTGATCTCGATCAGGTCGGTGTCCAGCTCGGTGGCGATGTCGGCGAGCGCCTTGACGAACCTGCCGAAGCTCTTGGCGGCGTCACCTTCCAGCCCGAGCCCATGGGCGAGCTCGTGGGCCTGGAACCCGCGCCAGCCCGATGGCGGGGTCGATCTCGGCCCTGAGGATCCGCTCCGGGGTCTCCTCGGCCACCTTCTCGATCTCCATCCCGCCTTCGGTCGACGCCATCACGATGTTCCGCGAGCTGGCGCGGTCGAGGAGGACGGCGAGGTAGAGCTCACGGGCGATGTCGATCCCCTGCTCCACGTAGAGCCGGTTCACCTGTTTGCCCTCCTCACCGGTCTGGATGGTGACCAGGGTGCTCCCCAGCATCTTCTGGGCCAGCTCTCGGACCGCTTCCTCGGCAGCGGAGGGCCCGCCGTCGATGGCGGCGGTGACGACGTTGACCCCGCGCACGTCGGGGTGCTCCTTGAACGTGCCCTTGCCCCGCCCACCGGCGTGGATCTGGGACTTGAGGACGACCACCGGGTTGCCCGACTCCTCGATCGAGGGGACGCACCGCGGCGACTGCCTCGTCGACCGATCGGGCCACCCGGCCCATCGGGACCGGGATGCCCCGGGCCGCCATGAGCTGTTTCGCCTGGTGCTCGTGGATCTTCATGGTTTCCTTTCTTCAGACCTTGCCCTGGATGTTCTCCGCTACCCACCGCGTGATCTCGTCGAGGGAGGCTCCGGGGGTGAAGATCACGGCGATGCCGGCCTCGGTCAGCGCGGGGACGTCGGCATCGGGGATGACCCCGCCACCGAACACGACGATGTCGGACGATTCCCGTCTTGGCCAATTCCGCGACCACCTGGGGGAACAGGGTCTGGTGCGCTCCCGACAGCGAGGACAGGCCGACGGCATCGACGTCTTCCTGCACTGCCGTCTCCGCGATCTGCGCCGGGGTCTGGTGGAGCCCGGAGTAGATCACCTCGTTCCCGGCGTCGCGGAGAGCCCTGGCGATGACCTTGGCGCCACGATCGTGCCCGTCGAGCCCGGGCTTGGCGATGAGGATCCGTCGTGGCATTACCGGCGGGCAAGGCTAGTGGTGACGAGGCCGGTGGTCGATCCCGCGATCCGCCGGTGTGACCCCCCGAACGTCCTACCCTGGGCTCATGCCGTCATCGAATCTCAACGGTTTGACCACAGCCGGGGTCAGCGTTTGGTCGGACCAGATCTCCAAGCGCATGCTCGACAGCGGTGAGCTGGCGCGGCGCATCGAGCAGGACGCCGTCACCGGGGTCACCTCGAATCCCACCATCTTCACCGGGGCGATCGCGGGCTCGGATGACTACCGCGACCAGCTGCGGGAGCTCAAGGGCGGAGGGCTGGACAGCGAGGAGATCGTCAAGAGCCTGATGGCGGCCGACATCACCCGCGCCTGTGACACCCTCGCCCCGGCGTTCCGCGCCACCGCCGGCCGGGACGGGTTCGTGTCCGTCGAAGTCTCCCCCACGCTCGCCGCAGACACCGCGGCGACGATCGCCGAGGCGCGCGACTGGGTCAAGCAGATCGACCGTGACAACCTCCTGGTCAAGGTGCCGGCGACGGCCGCCGGTGTCCCAGCGATCCGTGCCCTGATCGGCGAGGGCATCTCGGTGAACATCACCCTCATCTTCTCCCTCGACCGGTATCGGGAGGTGATCGAGGCATACATGAGAGGCCTCGAGGACTTCCGCGACGTGGGCGGCGACCCTTCGTCTGTCTTCTCGGTCGCCTCGTTCTTCGTCTCCCGCTTCGACAGCGAGGTCGACAAGAGGCTGGAGGCCATCGGCAGCAACGACGCCCACGACCTCAAGGGCAAGCTGGCGGTCGCCAACGCTCGCGCCGCCTACGGGCTGTTCCTCGAGGCGTTCGGGGACGGCCGCTTCGAGGACCTCGCCGACGCCGGGGCCCGCGCCCAGAAGCCGTTGTGGGCCTCGACCTCGACCAAGAACCCCGCCTACAGCGACCTCCTCTACGTCGAGAGCCTGGTGGCACCGGACACTGTGAACACCATGCCCCTCGAGACCATCGACGCCTATCAGGATCACGGCGACCCGACGCCGGCGAGCTTCGACGCCGTCGACATCATGCGGGCCAACGACCTCCTCGACAGCCTGGAGACGGTGGGCGTCGACTACGCGGACGTCGTCCACACCCTCGAGGTGGAGGGCGTGGAGAAGTTCACCGCCAGCTGGCACGAGCTCCTGGAGAAGGTAGAAGGCTTCGCAGGATGACCCACGCCCGGGAGGACGACCACCTCATCCTCGGCGCCTCGGACCGCATCGAGCTGATCGCCACCATCATCATGGCGCTGGCGGCCATCGCCACGGCTTGGAGCGCATTCCAGGCGACCAAATGGGGCGGGATCATGGCCATCGAGTTCAGCTCGGCGAACGCCACCCGGGTCGAGTCGTCCAAGACCGAGAACCTCGCCAACTCGCAACGAATCGTCGACGTGGACGTGTTCACCTCCTGGCTCGACGCCGTCGCCGAGGAGATCAGGAACGGGGACATACCCCCGGTGTCGACATCGGGCTACGAGCCCCTCGCGGGGACCCTCTCCGCGTTCTACTTCGAGCGGATGCGGCCCGAGTTCGAGGTCGCGCTCGACGCATGGCTGGAGTCCGACCCCCTCAACGACCCGGATGCCCCACCTTCACCCTTCGCCATGGAGGAGTACCAGCTGGCGGCGGCCGAGGAGGCCGAACGTCTCGTCACCGAATCGGAAACGCACCGCCAGGCGGCGTTGGACGCCAATCAGAACGGGGACAACTACGTCCTCACCACGGTGTTGTTCGCTCTCGTCATCTTCTTCGGCGGGGTCAGCTCGAAGCTGAGCGAGCGACGGAACCGCTGGATCGCCATCATCCTGGCGCTGTGTCTCTTCGCCGGCGGGCTCTTCGCGTTCTACCAGCTGCCGATCGTCGCCCCGTTCTGAGGTCAGGCCTGTTCCAGGGGCGCCCAGGCCAGGAGGAGGCGTTTCTTCCCCTGGG
Source organism: uncultured bacterium (assembly GCA_963751005.1). Lineage (GTDB taxonomy): Bacteria > Actinomycetota > Acidimicrobiia > Spongiisociales > ZC4RG35 > JANQRA01. The sequence goes on along the minus strand of CAVVSY010000004.1, from coordinate 581,055 downwards.
TGTCGAACATCACCTCGGCCTCCGCCCTGTCGCCCTCGCCCACGATCTCACGCACGGTCCCCAGACCCCATTTGTCGTGCCGGACCCGGTCTCCGGGGCCGATCTGGTCCGCTGACACGGTGGTCCTGGGCCCGGTGGCCGCCGCTCGGTCGCTGGGCGCCCGGCGCTGTCGTTTCGCCGCCTTCTCGACCAGCTGATCCGGCACCTCGTGGAAGAAGCGTGAGGGTGGGTTGTAGTTGGAGCCACCGAACAGCATCCGCTGCCACGCCGAGCTCAGATAGAGCCGGTCCTGGGCCCTGGTGATCCCCACGTAGGCGAGTCGCCGCTCCTCCTCCAGTTCCTCGGGATCTCCCAGGGACCGCATGTGTGGGAACACACCGTCCTCCATCCCCACGATGAACACGGCGGGGAACTCGAGGCCTTTGGCCGTGTGGAGGGTCATCAGGGTCACCGCCCCGGCGCCCTCGTCCCATTCGTCGATGTCGGCGACCAGGGCGGTCGACTCCAGGAACACCTCGAGACGTCGCAGGTTGTCCAGGGAGTCGTAGGGCTCGTCGCCGATGATGGCCCCCTCGTTCGACGACTCGAACTCGGCGGCCACCCCCGCCAGCTCGCGGAGGTTCTCCACCCGGCCCATGGCCTCGATCGTCCGCTCCGACTCGTAGCCGGCCACCATCCCGGTGTCGTCGAGCACCGACTGCACGGCGGCGGCCACCCCGCCATCCGCCGCCTTCTCCCGGATCATGTCGACGAGGGCGACGAACTCGCCCACCGACCTCTGGGCGCGGGCGTTGAGCTGTGGGATCTCGCCCACCCGGGTCAGACCCTCGAAGAAGGTGATGCCGCGGCTCTGGGTGAACCTGTCGATGTGGGCAACGGTGGTGTTGCCGATCCCGCGACGGGGCTCGTTGAGGATGCGCTTCACCGAGACCTCGTCCGACGGGTTGACCAGCACCTTGAGGTAGGCGACGGCGTCCTTGACCTCTTTGCGGTCGTAGAACTTGACCGATCCGACGACCGAGTACGGGATGCCCCGTCGCACGAACACGTCCTCGATGACTCGGGACATCGCGTTGGTCCGATAGAACACGGCCGAATCGGCGAGGTTGTAGCCCTCTTGCTGGAGCCGCTCGATCTCGTCGACGACGAACCCAGCCTCGTCGTGCTCGTCCTCGGCCTCGAAACGGACGATGGGGCTGCCGGTGCCGCGATCGGACCAGAGATGCTTGGGGGTTCGCCTGGTGTTGTTGGAGATGACCGAGTTCGCTGCCTCGAGGATCGTCTCGGTGGACCGATAGTTCTGGTCGAGGACGATCACCCTGGCGTCGGGATAGTCCTTCTCGAAGTCCCTGATGTTGCGGATGTCGGCGCCCCGGAACTTGTAGATCGACTGATCGGAGTCTCCGACCACACAGAGGTTGCGATGAGCGGCGGTGAGCTGCTTGACCAGCATGTACTGGGCCCGGTTGGTGTCCTGGTACTCGTCGACCAACAAGTATCTGAACCGATGCTGGTAGTTGGCGAGCACGTCGGGGAAGGCAGCAAAGAGCTCGACCGTGACCATGAGGAGGTCGTCGAAGTCCATCGCCGAGGCCTCGACGAGACGCTGCTGGTAGAGCCGGTAGATGTCGGCCACCTGCTCGTGGTAGAACCCGTCACCCTGGTCGGCGAACGACTCGAAGTCGATCAACTCGTTCTTGGCGTTGGAGATGACCGCCTTCATCGCCTTCTCCGGGAACCGCTTCGAGTCGAGGTCGAGATCCTTGGTGACCATCCGCAACAGACGGAGGGAGTCGGCGTCGTCGTAGATGGTGAACGCCGACCGGTAACCCAGCCGGGACGCCTCCCGGCGGAGGATGCGGACACAGGCGGAGTGGAAGGTGCTCACCCACATCGAGCGCACCGCGCCACCGACCAGCGCGGCGACACGCTCCTTCATCTCGTTGGCCGCCTTGTTGGTGAAGGTGATGGCCAGGATGGCGTCGGGGGCCACCTGGAGGTCACGGACGAGATGGGCGATCCGATAGGTCAGGACCCTGGTCTTGCCCGACCCGGCCCCGGCCACGACGAGCACCGGGCCTTCCGTGGCAGCGACCGCTTCCCGTTGTGTCGGGTTCAGCTCGGCGAACAGTGGCGAATCCGTGGGAACGTCGTCAACGAACCACTGCGTCTGCTGCGTCATCTCCCCCGATGGTACCGGTCGGCACCGACTGAATCACACACGTGTCATCCGACGGAGCGTGGCAAGCGTGTGCAGTTGAAGTCGCTATGCGACTTCAACTGCACACGCTCAACTCCCGGGGTAGGTGCCGGCGGTCTCCGGCAGCTCCACCCGGACCATCTCCTCGGGGAGGAGGTCGCCGCCGGGGGCCTCCTCGTCGGCGAGGAGGGTGCGTCGGTTGAGCGGCAGTGAGTAACAGAAGCGGGCGCCGGTCGGGAAACGTCGCTCGTACCAGACGTCGCCGCCCATCGCCCGGGCGAGACGTCTGGCGATGGGCAGGCCGAGACCCATCCCACTCGAGTCGCGGGCGTCGCCCTTGGAGAGTTGCTCGAAGTTCTCGAAGACCTTCTGGGTCTCCTCGTCGGGCACCCCAGGCCCGTTGTCGGAGACGATGATCAGATACTGGTCCCCGAGAACGAAGCCCTCGACGAGGATCTGGTCGCCCCCGTACTTCCGGGCGTTCTCCATGACGTTGCGGATGACCTGCTGCACCCGGCGACGGTCGGCGAACACCCGGACCCCGTCGGGCAGCGAGACCAGGGACGACTTGCGGCCGCCGTTGGGGAACACCATCTGCGCCACATCCTCGATCAGGTCGCCGAGGTCGAACAGGTCGGGATCGAGCCGAAGACGGTTGGCTTCCAGCCGGGGGATGACCAGCACGTCCTCGACGAGGTCGCCGAGGTAGATGGCCTGCCGGTTGATGATGGAGAGGAACTCGTCGACCTCGGTGGTCGGCAGCTGCTGCCACGACTCCAGCAACGTGTCGGAGAAGCCCGCGATCGAGGTGAGCGGGGTGCGCAGCTCGTGGCTGACCAGGGCGACGAAGTCGTTCTTGATGGTGTGCGCCTCTTCGGAGAGACGTCTCACCTCGCGTTCCCGCTCCCGCCCATGGGCCGTGATCCGCCATGCCCAGACAACCGTGACCAGACCGATCAGAGCCGGGAGGATCATCAGGTAGTCGGTGAGGCGCGATAGGTCAGCCATTGTGCCTCTGGTTGTATCGGCCCTCGGGGAGGCTGCCTGAAACGGTTCGAAGGCTATGCGGTGTCGGCGTCGTCGAGGCCGATGAGATGACGAAGGGTCTTGGTGAGCACTCCCTGACGCAGGTCGAACTTGTCGAGGTAGGCGTCGACACCCACCGACCAGGCGGCGTCCTTCTCCTCCTGGGTGGCCACACCCGACACCATCACAATTGGGATCCGGACGTCGGCGGCTCGCATGGCCCGGACCAGTTCCACGCCGTTGGATCTGGGCATCGAGTAGTCGACGACCATGGCGCTGAACTCCTCGCGAGTCATCGCCAACATGGCCTCTCGGGCCCCGCTGGCCACCTCGACCTCGAAACCGGCACCGTTCAGGGTCGCCGAGAGCAGCTGTCTCACGCCGGCGGAGTCGTCGACCACCAGGATTCGCGGCCTGTCGTCGACGAGATGGGGACGATGGCGGGAAACGACGCCGAGGAAGTCCGGGTCGAGGACGACGAGCACCTGGCCGCCACCCAGCAGGGCGGCGCCCTTGATCGCGCCACTCCCCTCGATGATCGGCCCCAGGTTCTTCACGGCGACCCGCCTCCGGTCGATTATCTCGCTGACGGTCACTGCCACCAGACCGGACCGGGTGTTCACGACCAAGATCTCGGAGGCATCGGGCGGCTCCTCGCCCCCGACCGCCACCGAGAGAGAGACACAGGGAACTGCCGCACTCTCGAACCTCACCTCCCGGCCATTGTTCTTACCGGTGAACTCTGCGGTCGCAATGGGCATCGAGGCCTCGACCGATGCCTCGGGGATCCCCCAGAACTGATCACCCTCGGCCACCACCACCACGTTCTGCAGGACCATCGAGAGCGGAAGGGTCATCGTGACCGTGGTGCCCTTCCCGGTCTCGGAGTCGAGACTCACCGCCCCATGGACCTGAGCGGCCGACTCGGCCGCCTCGGGGAGACCCTCCCCGGCGCCGGAGAACTCGGTGGGCTCCTCCAACGTGGAGAAGCCGGGGTGGAACAACAGGGGGGACAGGTCGGGAGGAGTCACCGTCAGCCCCGACTCGCGAGCCACCACGGCCACACGAGCCCAGTCGACCCCTGCTCCGTCGTCGGACACCCCGACCTCGACGCGGTCGTCGACGACGCGAGCCGACACCGTGACCACCCCCGTGGCCGGCTTTCCGATCTCCACCCGCCGTTCGGCGGGCTCGATCCCGTGGTCCACCGCGTTGACCAGGAGGTGTCGCAGAGGCTCGCGGATCAGATCCACGATCTGACGGTCGAGTTGGACATCGTGGCCGATGAGCTCGAACCGGACGTCCTTGCCCGAGCGCCGTCCTAGATACCGGACGAACTGGGGGAACGTCGACACCGCATCGAAGAAGGAGACATTGGCCAGGGACACGGCCTGGTCCTGGATGTCGGTGATCGAATGGCTGAGCCGCTCGAGCTGGGCGCGCCACGACCGGCGAAAGATCTCGGGGTCCGCGCCCTCGATCGAGACCAAGGAGAGGTCGGCGATCGCCTCGGCGTCGAGGGCGACTTCGACGATCCGGTTGATCAGCCGGTAGAGGTCTGCAGTGTCGACCCGGGTGGCGCCGCCGAGTAGCGACTCGGAGACCGAGGTGAGCAGACCGCCGAGGCTCCCCACGTCCGGCGGCCGCAGTGCCACCACACCGGTCTCGGTGGGGCCTCGACTCCCCCTGCGCCGACCGGGCGGTGTCAGCATCGACAGCAGCTCTGCGTCATCCGGGGCGTCGATCGCCGAGCCGAGCCGGCCGGCCATCGCCTCCATCGCCACCACCGTCTCCGGATCGGGCAGGTCACCGGTGGAGACTTGTCGCCACAGGTCCTCGAGCTTGGTCGCCGCATCGCTGATGAGGGTGTAACCCAGCAGACCGGCCGACCCTTTGATGGTGTGGGCGTCACGAACCAGGTCGGCGACGGCGTCGGTGGTCAGCATCCCCTCGCCCAGGCTGCGGGCGCCTCGAACCAGACGGCGCGATCGCTCGTCGAGCTCCTCGCGGAAGATGCGAGTGAGTTCCGGGGTATTCAGGTCCAAATTCGGGTTGTCCCTCATGGTGTCTATCGGCACCAGGGCGTATGGACCTTGAGGGAGGCTAGGTCACTCCCACTCGATGGTCGCCGGTGGCTTGGACGAGATGTCGTAGGCCACCCGGTTGATGCCCGGTACCTCGTTGATGATGCGGGAGGAGATCCTCTCCAGCACGTCGTAGGGGATACGCGCCCAGTCGGCGGTCATGGCGTCCTCCGAGGTCACCGCCCTCACCACCAGGGGGTATGCGTAGGTGCGCCCATCGCCCTGCACGCCGACCGTCTTCACCGCCGGCAGCACTCCGAACGCCTGCCAGATCTCGCGATAGAGACCGGCGCGTCGGATCTCCTCGAGAATGATGGCGTCGGCTGAGCGCAACAGGTCGAGACGCTCCAGACGTGACCTCGCCGATGATGCGCACCGCCAGACCGGGGCCGGGGAACGGCTGACGCCAGACGATCTCCTCGGGCAGGCCCAGTTCCTCGCCGACGGCTCGGACCTCGTCCTTGAACAGGTCGCGCAGCGGCTCGACGAGCTCGAATTTCATGTCGTCGGGCAGGCCGCCCACGTTGTGGTGGGTCTTGATCGTTGCGGCGGATCCGGCGCCGGACTCGATGACATCGGGATAGAGCGTGCCCTGGACGAGAAACGCGGCATCACCAACCGACGCCGCCGCCTCCTCGAACACCCGGATGAAGGTCTCCCCGATGATCTTTCGCTTCCGCTCCGGGTCGGTGACCCCGGCGAGCTGCTCGAGAAACCGGTCGGCCGCCTTGACATGCACGAGGTCGACATCGAAGTGCGAGCGGAAGGTCTCCTCCACCTGATCCGCCTCCCCGGAACGGAGCAGACCGTGGTCGACGAAGATGCAGGTGAGTCTGTCGCCGACCGCTCGGGCGACTATCGCCGCCGCCACCGCCGAGTCGACGCCGCCGGAGAGGCCGCAGATGACCCTGCCCTCGCCTACCTGGGCGCGGATCGTCTCGACCTGGGACTCGATGATCGAGTGTGAGGTCCAGGAAGGCGCCGCGTCGCAGACCTCGTAGAGGAAGCGTTTCAGGATCTCAGTGCCCCGTGGAGTGTGGGCCACCTCGGGGTGGAACTGGACGCCATAGAGACCGCGCTCGCGGTCCTCCATCGCCGCCACCTCGGCTCCTGCCGTCCGGGCGACGCAGACGAAGCCGGGGGGAGCCGTCGTGACCTCGTCGTTGTGCGACATCCAGACCTGCTGGGTCGACGGGAAGGCCGGCGAGGAGAACCGAGTCGCCGGTCACCTCGAGGTCGGTCTTCCCGAACTCGGCGCCCCCGGTGTGCGCCACCTCACCATCGGCGAGGACGGCGAGCAGTTGGTGGCCGTAACAGATGCCCAGGATGGGGATCCCGAGCTCGAGGATGGCGGGATCCATCCGGTAGGCGTCATCGGCATAGACCGACGCCGGGCCACCGGAGAGGATGAGACCGATGGGACGTCGTGCCCTCACCTCGTCGGCAGTGATCTCCGAGGAGACGATCTCGGAGCGCACATGGGCCTCACGGACCCGGCGTGCGATCAGCTGTGCGTACTGGGCCCCGAAGTCGAGGACCAGCACGGTCGGCTCGGAGGCCTCGGGTGTCATCCCATCCCGACTTTTTGCGATCGTTGCAGCGACTTGCCCTCGGTCTGCAGTGAGGGGGCGATCATGACTTCCGCCTTCTGGAACTCCTTGACATCGGAGTACCCGGTCGTGGCCATCGACATCTGGAGCCCACCGAAGAGGTTCCGTCTCCCGTCGTTCTCATGGGCGGGCCCGACCAGGATCTCCTGGAGCGTCCCCCGATCGCCGACGTGCACCCGAGCCCCGCGGGGCAGCGTCGGATGGAATGTGGCCATGCCCCAGTGATAGCCCTTGCCGGGTGCCTCCGTGGCCGAGGCGAGCGGTGAGCCGATCATGACGGCGTCGGCCCCACAGGCCACCGCCTTGGAGACGTCGCCCCCGGTCCGCATCCCACCATCGGCGATGACGTGGACATAGCGACCGGTCTCGTCGAGGTAGCGGATGCGGGCGCCGGCGGCGTCGGCGATGGCAGTCGCTTGTGGCACGCCGACCCCGAGGACGCCCCGGGTGGTGCAGGCTGCACCGGGACCGACTCCGACCAGCACGCCGATCGCACCGGTTCGCATCAGGTGCAGCGCCGTCGAGTAGCTGGCGCAGCCCCCGACGATCACCGGGACGGGGCACCCGGCGATGTAGTCCTTGAGGTTGAGTGGCTCCTCGCGGCTCGAGACGTGCTCGGCGGAGACCACCGTCCCCTGGATGACCAGGATGTCGAGACCGGAGCTGAGGGCCGTCGGAGCCCAGTCGCGGACACGTTGCGGGGTGAGGCTGCCCGCCGTCACCACGCCCGAGTCTTGATCTCCTTGACCCTCTGCCCGATCAGGTCGGGCTTGACCGGCTCCAGGTAGATCTCCTGCATGCGACGGGTCGCCTTCTCATCGGCGAGATCTGCGATCTCCTCGAAGTATGGGCGTGGGATCCTCGTATCGAGACCAGAGCCCCTCGAGATTGAGCACGGCCAGGCCCCCCAGCTTGCCGATGGCCGTGGCCGTCTCGGGGCTGATCGCCGAGTCCATCGCCGAGCCCATCATCGGGAGCTCGAACTTGAAGGCGTCGAGCTGCCAGGAGATGTCGACATCGTCGGGATCGCGGGTCCGACGGGAGGGAACGATGGCGATGTCGTCGAAGCCGAAGGCCTGCCGACCCGACTTGCCGATGCCGATGTCGATTTCCATGAGATTGGTCCTTGTCCAGCGCTGGGCTCGCAGAGTAACAGTGAGCCGGGCCGTCCCCGACCTGTGATCGGGGTGCCCGCCATTACCCTGCTCGCCGGTGTCAAGGTCCTGGTCGGTCGTCGACTTCATCCTCATCTGGCTCGGCGGTCTGCTCGGAACCGGCGTGTTCATCGCCGCCGGGGCGGCCCTGGGGGACGACGATCTCGTCCTGGTCCTCGGCCTCGCCGGCCAGTACGTGGGGAGCCTCGGTGCGTATGCCCTCCTCGCCAGAGGCAAGGACGGCCCTGACCTGGGCTTCAGCATCCAGCCTGGGGACGTCGTCTACATCGGCGTCGGCCTCGTCCTGCAGATTGCCATGGCGTTGCTCCTGCTCCCGCTGAGCAATCTCCTCTTCCCCGACGGCCAGCCCCCGCAAGAGGTAGCCGACCTCATCGCCGGCGCCGACTCGGTGCTCCTCCAGGTGGGCCTGGTCCTCGCCGCGGTAGTCCTGGCCCCGGTCACCGAAGAGCTGATGTTCCGGGGTGTGCTGCTCCGGGCTCTCGAGCGCCACGGAAAGCGTTTCGCCCTCGTCGTCAGCGCATTGGTCTTCTCCGCGGTGCACGCCCTCGGGCTCGACGTGGACAGACTGCTGGCAGTCCGCCGCGGTGGTTCTGCCCCCGATCTTCGTGCTGGGACTGATCCTGGGGTGGCTCACCCAGCGATCGGGGCGTCTCGGCCCCGCCATCTTCCTCCACTCGGGATGGAACCTGCTCGCCGCCTTCGTCCTGCTCCTCCCCACCGACCTGTTGGATCAGGTGAGCTGAGCGGCTTCAACCGATCCCACCGGCCACCAGAGCCACGACCGCCAAGCCCCGCAGCGGCCACTGCCAGCGATGAACAAGGCGATGGCGATGGATCGGGCATTGCGGTCGGCGCACACGGGCGGCCGCGGTCGATTCCGGAGGGGCGTGCGACTGCGGCGACCTCACGCTGGATGCCGGCGCACGATCGAATTGTGCACCAAGCCAAGGATCGGGAGGAAGGCGATGTTGACGGCGTGGAGCACCCCCATGACCAGCAGCAGGGCCCCGAGCCGGGTCGCCAGGCTCTCCAACGCCGGCGCCAGCGGCACGACCCTGCCCAACTCCCAGGAGTCGGCGTCGATGAGGATGAGCCCGGTGAAAGCGGTGTAGTAGGCGATGTCCAACATCAGGGTGAGCCTGGTCCCGGTCTCCGGGCTCAGGTGAAACACGTCATCGAGGAAGGCCCGGCCGAAACGGCGGATCGCAGGCGCCAGAGCCACGATGATCCCCGCCGAGAGGGCGAGATGGGCGATGGCGATGTTGACGGCGTCGATCATGAGCCGGCCAGCGAAGCCCACTCTCACCGAGAGACCCAGCGAGGAGCCGACGATCGCTGTTCCCAGCAGGACCAGCATCGTGGCGTGGAGGCGACGACGGCGAAACCGTCGATCCTCGTCGATGCTGCGCTCCACCCGGGCGAACAGGTCGAGGCTGGGATCGAACCCGTCGGCAGAGTGAAGGGCGTCGACCAGACGTTGCTCCAAGGTCATGGAGCCACCTCGAGACGGCGGGCCAGTGCCTCCATCCCACGACGACAGTGGGTCTTGACGGAATTGGGGGAGATGGCGAGCGTTCGAGCGATCTCCGCTTCGGACAAGTCGACGTAGAAGCGAAGCACGAGACAGTCTCGCTGTCTCGGGGAGAGCTCGGCGAGTGCGTCGAGGACTTCGGCCGTGCTCTCGTCCCGTGCGACTCGATCCTCGGGTTGCTCGGGGGCTCTCCGATCGACCATGGCATCCTGGTGGCGAAGTGACATCAGGCCGCGGCGGTTGATGTCGCGAGCCAGGTTGAGGACGATCGATCGCAGATATGAGACCGACTTCGCGGGGTCGTCGATCCGTTCGACCGCATGGAACAGCCGAATGAACGCCTCCTGCACGATGTCCTCGGCGCCGGCTCGATCATCCGTGAAGAGCCGGGCGAGCCGGACCAACGAGGTTGCTTCCTGTCGATATATGGCGGCAACGGCGTCGCGACGCGCCAGGTCGTCGGTCGTCCAGGACGTCCTCTCGGCAGCGAGTACGGCGAGCCAGAGCATTCAGCCCGATGTGCTGCCCGCGTCCGTGGTCGGCACGTCCTCGCCGAGTTGCCGGCTCATCCCGAGCAGCCGGCCGATCAACGGGAGGCTGAGGACATTGAGCCCGTGCAGGGCACCCATGAGGAGGAGCATCCCCGCCACCCGGACCACCTCGTCCTGGAGCTGTGCTGCCGTTGAGGAAAGCCATTGTGCAGAGGGGTCGAAAGTGATGGTGAACAATATGTACGACGTGAAGATCAGGTAGTAGGCGACATCCATGAGGACCAGATAGCTCTTCCCGGTCCTCGGGTTGGCCCGGAAGATGTCCCCGGCATAGGCACGGCCGAATCGCTTGATGAGCGGGCCCAGGACCACGACGATGAGGACCAGGACCACGTTGGTCACCAGTTCGACGACCCACCAGCTCATCAGCACTCCCTCTGTGGAATGGTCATGCTGGCACCTTCTGCTGATCGCTGCGCACCCTCGTTCTCCCGTGGCGCACCAGCCGGTCGGCGATGGCCATGGCGGCGATCCCGTAAGACACTGCGAACACTCCGAACATCGGGATGTTGACCCATGGCCCGCCGCCGAGCTGGAAGAACTCGGTTCTTATGTCACCCGGAGCCAACAGCAGCAGGCCGATGGTCGCCACACCCAGCGACACCCCGGCGAGTGCCGACGATCTGACCCCGAGTGCCGACTTGACGAGTAGACCGCACGCCCCGAGCACACCTCCGAACATGGCGCCCACGAATATGACGATGAAGACCGTCCCCTCCATGGTGAACTCCGCGGGTCGGATCGGATCCATGATCGAGACGACGCGCATCGCGATGCGAAAACCCGGACCGAGGATCAGGACACCGGCGATCGCTCCCCCGACCAGGCCACGGACGAGGGTCGACCAGAAACGCGGCGTGTAACGCCAGCCGGCGGCCACCGCCAGTATGAGAAGGCCAAACCCGAACGGGCCGGTGGCGCCGTTCAAAGTCGCCAGCGCCGTCACCACCACCGCGATCGCAGCGAGTGCTCCTCGCCAGTTCATCTGCATCCTTTCGTCGTCGAGAGACAGACGAACGATGCGCTGGTTTGGGTGACAGGCAAACCGGCGATCAACCCAGGCCGACGGCCTCCTTGACCACGGCGATCGTGGCGTCGGCCGAGGCCCCGGCGCGCTCGGCGCTATCCGCCATCACCCGCGCGACCTCGTCGTCGGACAACGCCTCGTAGGCCTCCCGGATCGGGGCGATCCCGTCGGCCACCGCCTCGGCGACCGCCGCCTTGAATCGCCCGTAACCACCGGTTCCGTACTCACCGACCAGTTCGGGGATGGGACGGCCGGAGAAGTAGGCGAACATCTCGAGCAGGTTGGAGATCCCGGGCTTCGTCTCCCAGTCGTAGGCCACCTCCGACCCCGTGTCGGTGACCGCCGAGGCGACCTTCTTCACGATCTCGTCGGTGGTGTCGGTCAGGAGGATTCGGGACCTCGGGCTGGGGTCCGACTTCGACATCTTCTCGGTCGGGCTCTGCAGCGACATCACCCGCGCCCCGATCTCCGGGGTTATCCGGTCGGGCACGGGGAACACCTCACCGAACCGGCTGTTGAACCGCTCGGCCAGGTCACGGGTCAGCTCGAGATGCTGGGTCTGGTCCTCACCGACGGGAACGGCGTGGGCGCGATGGATCAGGATGTCCGCCGCCATCAACACCGGATAGGAGAACAGGCCCAGGTTCTGACCGGCCTTGTCGGCTTTCTCCTTGTACTGGGTCATCCGCTCCAACTGACCGAGACCGGTCATCACCCCGAGGATCCAGCTGAGCTCGACGTGCTGGGGCAGATCCGACTGGTAGTACAGGATCGAGCGGGAGGGATCGACCCCGACGGCGAGGATCATCTTCGCCAAACCGATTCGATCCTCCCGGAACTGCCTCGGGTCGTAGGGAATCGTCATGGCGTGGAGGTCGACCACGTTGTAGATCGTGTCGTACTCGGCCTGCATGCCCACCCAGTTGCTCAGGGCGCCCATCAGGTTCCCGATGTGGATGTCACCGGTGGGCTGCATCCCCGAGAAGACACGTTTCCGATCAGTCATCTGGTCCTCGAATAAAGAAAAAGGCCGCCGGGGGTCCGGCGGCGACATCATGGCAGGTGGAAGTCGTCCGCTAGGGAGTCGGCCACCAGGTGACGTTGTTTTGTTGCATCACCACCCAGGTTATTGGCCCACACCTTCCTGATCAAGATCGATCCCCTGGGCGAGCAGATAGGCCTGCTGGTCTTCGACCAGGCCCCAGACCCCGCTGAAGCTGGCGCCGGCGACGACGGCGCCGTCGAACCGGGTCGCGGAGAGGGCGCAATGGCCGAGGTTGGCGCCCGACAGGTCGGCCCCCGTGAAATCGGCACCCTCCAGATCGGACCCGGAGAGGTCGGCGTCTCGGAGATTCGACCCGGAGAGGTCGCTCAGGCTCAGATTGGACCCGGAGAGATCGGCCCCGGGCAGGTCGACACCCGAGAGATCGCAGTTCTTCAGATGGAGACGCCGCAGATCGAGGGTGGACGGGGACCAGCCGGTCAGATCGAGACCGATCATCACCCTGCCCCGGTACTTGTCGTAGCTCCGGGCAGCCCGGAATCGATCGAGTTGGTCCGGGCGCACCGAGCCCGTGGTGAAGCGCTCGTCACCGCTCGTCGGATCGGCGTTGTTGTGGTACGAGGAGCTCTGCTCCCACCATCCCAAACGATCCGTGGCAAGCACCTCGATGTCCTTCAGCCATTTGACCGACTTGTAGAAATACCGGCCCGGGGTCACCAACCGCACCGGGCCGCCATGCTCGGTCGACAGAGGCTGGTCGTCGAACTCGTGCACCACCCAGGAGCGCTCCAGTGCGACGTCCACCGGGAGGGAGGTGTGGTGGTCGCGTGTCGAATAGGAGCTGAAAGAGACGAACCGTCCGACGGGAAGCGGCTCGATCAGACTGTCGAGGCGGCACCCCGGTGAAGACGCTGTCGAGTCCGCGACCAGCTGGTCACGCAGTGGATGTCGAAGGTCAGACGCCTGTGGTCGAGACCCAGATAGTCGTCCCAGGTGACCCGACGGGGCGAGGTGACGAGCCCGCCGATCGTGAGACACCATTCCGTCGATGTCCGGAGAAGGCTGACGTTCCCCCACCACCGGGAACCGCTGGGTCTGGATCTGCCCGGGGGGGAGCCTCGTCTCCGACAAGGCCCGGTCAGCCGGACAGACCGAGGACGACTCCATCGGAGCTGGCGGCGGCAGCCGAGAGGAATTCGGCCACGATCTCGCTCACCGGGGTCGTCGGGACCAACACCGAGGCACCGTCATCGGTGGTCGAGTCGGAGACCGGCACCTCCAGCTCGGTCACCGAGCCCGAGCGCAGGCCTCGCAGAGTCCAGGCCAGGTTGACCGCGTCGACCAGGCTGAGCTCGGAGTCCACTGTGACATACGGCGCAAGGGCCTGACCGGCCGAAGCCATCGCCTGAGGACTCGTGACATCCGACATGCGGCCCATCATGTCGATCAAGAACTCGCGTTGTCTCTCGTTGCGCGCCAGGTCGTTCATCCCCGGGATGCCCCGCCACCCATCTTCGGTCAGCTCCTGGGTGCGTCGAGAGCGCATCCAGGCCAGAGTCTGCTCACCGTTGGCCTGGGTACAACCCGCTTCCAGCTCGAGATTGGCTAGCTGGTCTCGCACCGGGTTCTCGACACAGATCTCATATCCGCCAACGGCGTCGACGGCGTCCTGGAACCCGACGAGGTCGACCAAGGCGAAATGGTCCACCGGCTCACCGATCGTCTCCTCCACCGCCAGGGTGAGGAGGGTGGGGCCGTTGATCCGGTCACAACCCTCGAGCATGGCGCTGATCCGGTCGTCGACGCCGCCACAAGGGTTCTCCACCAGCAGGTCTCTGGGGATCGAGAGCAGGCCCGTGCTCTCGCCATCCTTGATGAGGACCATGACGACATCGGCGCGGTTCCCATCGAACTCACCGAAGCCCTCGGTGTTCTTCGAGGTCCTCACGTGAGTCGGACCCGACGAGGAGCAGCACCTGGCGCCCCTCGACGATGGCGGGCTCCTCCTCCTCCGGCTCCTCCGGAGTCTCCTCCTCGGAGGCGATCGGCCCGGAGGATCCCTCGGGATCGGGACGGTCGAGGCTCACCCGATTCACCTCACCCCATGTCATCGAGGCGAACAACGCGCCCGCGCCAATCAGCAGCAACGCCAACACGGCGCCACCGATCCACAGACGGCGTTTGAGAGGTGAAGAAGAACTCATATCCCCGGTAGGAATTGTACGCGCTCGTGGAAGTCCGGCGAATCGACGCGGTCGGGCCGGATCGCCTCAGACGGGTCTGGCCACGAGCTCCTCGGTCGCCTCGAACACCAGAGGCAGGCCCAGCTCGAACCGGTGCTGCTGGCCACCCGACACATACGTGAGGGAACCATCCATCATCTCCGCCAGCTGTCGGGAGACCGCCAGGCCGATCCCCACCGAGCCTGGCTGGGTCGGAGACTGGTCACTCCGGTAGTAACGCTCGAATATCAGGTTGGCTTCCCGCTCGGTGACACCCGCACCGTTGTCCGCCACGACCACCGTCGCCGCATCGTCGTCGGGACGGACGGCCACCACGATCTGGTCGCCCCCGTACTTGATGGCATTGGTGACCAGGTTGCGGATGATCTGACGGACCCGAAGCGGGTCTGCCCAGGCGGACATGGTCTCCCCGGAGAACCTGATCGACTTGGTCGCGGGCATCGACTCCCGGAGACCCTCGATGACCCGCTCCACCTGGTCACGCAGGTCGATCACTTCGGGTCGGATCGAGAGGTTTCCGAAGTCGGCGCGTGATGCGATCAGGAGGTCCTCGACCAACTCGGCGAGCTCGCGGCTCTGCACCGCGATGATCCCGTGGAGCTCGTCCAACTCGTCGGGTCCCAGGCTGGAACGGCTCGACACGATCTCCTCGGACAGCCCGACGATCGCTGTCAGCGGAGTGCGGATCTCGTGTGACACCGACGCCAGCAGACGGTCCTTCGACTCGTTGGACGCCTTGAGCGCATCGGCGTCGTCATGGCGGCCCCAGTAGGCACCGATCATGTCGGCGGCACGACGAAGTGTCTGGATCTCGTCCTCGCTCCACCGTCGCTCCTCCGTGTACTCGACGAACCCGATCGAGCCGCGGAAGTCCTCGCCGACGTAGATGGGAACGCACAACTCGGAGAGGATCGAGTCAGCGGCGTAGAGGTCGCGCTCGTCGCCGAGGAGGTCGGAGGTGTGGATCTCGGAGACCTCGCCGCGGAGCAAGGCGTGATAGGAAGTGGGGATCGTCTTGTAACGCCCCGCCTGCCACTCGTTGCCGGTGTCGTCGGTGCGTCGGGAGGCGCTGGCCACGATCTCCCAGCCGGGTCCCTGGTCGGTCTCGACGGTTCGATCGACGAACGCGTAGTCGGCATCGGTCGCCTCGAAGACCGCACGCACCGCATCTTGCAGGGCGAAGGCGTCGGATTGGACCAGGAGCGCCTCGGAGCAGCGGGCCACCGCCTCTTGGAGACGACGGGCTCGGTCGTGCGCCCGGATGGCAGCGTTCAGCTGGTCGTACAACTCGGCGACGAGTGCGGTGGTGAAGATGACCCCGGCGACGGCGACGACGACACGCACCCCGAGGACGTCAGCGGGCACCGAGTCGAGCACCCCGGTCGTCACCACCCAGGCCGTCACGGAGAC
This sequence comes from uncultured bacterium, assembly GCA_963751005.1. GTDB lineage: Bacteria > Actinomycetota > Acidimicrobiia > Spongiisociales > ZC4RG35 > JANQRA01. The sequence continues at coordinate 565,195 of CAVVSY010000004.1, read as the reverse complement.
CGCCAACCCGCCGGCCCAGACGAGCCGACTGCCGATGGCGAGCGTCCCGGCGAGCACCGAGAGCAACATCATCAACCCGAAGGACGACCCGTAGTCGAACGAGGTGACGTCGACGTCGAAGAGTGCCTCGATGATGGTGAGGGAGCCCGTGTAGACCATCCCCCCGAGCACCAATGGCACCGCATTCGGCTCGTCGGATCGAGCGACGACGATCGCCCAGAACGTGAGGAGAAGGGGGCCGGCGAGCCGCGCCAGCGGGAAGACAGTGTCGTCGACGGCGCGGGTCAGCTCGACGATCGCCACCATCGGGGCGGTCGTCGCGAAGAGCACAGCCACATAGCGATGGAATCGCTGTTGCGCCGCCGCGGTGGCGGTGGATCTCACTACGCTATTCTTCGTCAGCAAAACCCCTGGATATGAGGGGTCATTCGAACTATTCGTCGAGACCGACCAGCTGACGCACCATCCTCGCCGTCGCGCCCCACAGGGTGTCGCCCTCGAGGTCGTAGTACCAGACCTCCCAGCCGTTCCAGGGGACGTGCCACCAATTGGACTCGTCGGCGAGATCGCTGAGCAAGGGGGTGTAGACCTTGGCCACCTCCCTCTCCGAGGGCACCAGACCGAGCGGCGTGCTGATCCGGCCCACCACCGGCACCACCAGCAGACTGAACTCCACCGTGTCGATCGGCGACAGGAAACCGAGCACCTCGACCTGGCTCGCCTCGATGCCGACCTCCTCGTAGGCCTCTCTCAATGCGGTGCCCACCGGGCCTCCGTCCTCGGGATCGGGCCGTCCACCGGGAAAGGCGATGTGCCCGGCATGGGTCGGCATGGTGTCGGGGCGTTTCGTCAGGATGACCCGGATCAGGCCCTGGTCGTCCTCGAAGAGCGGGGCGAGCACCGCTGCCATCGGTCTCTCGTCGGGCTCGGGGTAGTCGGCGAGGAGTTTGAGTCGGTCCCACATGGGCATTGCCCAGGTTAAGCCCCCCTGTAGCCTGGCCTGGTGCCCCGTCCCCAGCTGCAGAACGAGAGGTTGACTCTCCAGCGCTTCACCCGTCGGGATGCACCCACCCTCGACGAGGGGATTCGGGAGTCGTTGAACGAGCTCAACCAATGGCTGCCGTGGGCTCGCCTCGACTACACCGCCTCGGACACGACGGCATTCATCCGGGAGTCCATCCAGGCGTGGAAGGAGGAGAGGGCCTGGGACTACTCGGTCCGCTTCAACGACGATCCCCGGACGCCACATCGGGAACATCTCCTTCTGGACCGTCTCGAAGCTGGGGAAGATCGCCGAGATCGGGTACTGGGTTCGCACCGGCAACACCAGCCGCGGGGTGTGCACCGAAGCCGTGGGGCTCGTCCTCGACGAGGTCTTCAACTCACTCGGCTATCACAAGATCGTGCTGCGCATCGCCGTGGGGAATCATCCCTCGGATCGTGTCGCCGAGAAGCTGGGGTTCACCCGGGAAGGTGTCCTCCGCGAAGAGCTCCTCATCAGGGGCAACTGGGTCGACCACACCCTCTGGTCCCTGCTCGATCGGGAGTACTCGCGCCTCGCAGCGGAGCGGGGCGGCTCGGAGCTGAGTCTGGTCTAACCCCCGGTGGCGAGGACCTGGGCGGCCTCGCCGGACGAAGGTGGCGATGGAGGGGTAGATCCCGATGGCGATGGTCAGCGCGACCACCACGGCAAGAGCGAGCTTGAGGGAGCCCGCCGGCGCGGCCTCGGCGTCGGGGGCGAACTCACCTTTGGCGTCGTCGAGCCACACCGCCTTGATCACCCTGGTGTAGTAGTAGAGGGCGATGACCGCGTTGATCGCGGCGATCACCGCGAGTGCGATCGTGGCCGGGTCGCTCGATCATCACCGAGCGGAACATCTCGAACTTGGCGAACCAGCCGGCCAAGGGTGGGATCCCGGCGAGGCTGAAGAAGAACACGGCCGCCAGCACGCCGAGGATCGGGTCGACCTTGCCCAGACCGGCCCAACCGTCGATCTCGCCGGTGCCGGTCTTGCGGGCGCCGGCGATCACGACGGCAAAAGCGCCGAGGTTCATCACGGCGTAGATCACCAGATAGATCAACGTGGCCCCGAAGGCGTCCTCGAGATCTGCCCCGGCCACGGCGGCGGCGGCGAACGGGACCAGCATGAACCCGGCCTGGGCGATCGAGGAGTAGGCGAGCAGCCGGACGATGTTGGTCTGACGGAGGGCTGACAGGTTGCCGATCGTCATCGAGAGCGCTGCCAGCAGCCACAGGGCCGGGGCCCACACCTCGGACGCTCCGGGAAAGGCCTGGTACATCACGATCAGCATGGCGACGAACCCGGCGGCCTTCGAATTGACCGACAGATAGGCCGTGATCGGGGTCGGGGCGCCCTCGTAGGTGTCGGGCGCCCAGAAGTGAAATGGCACCGCCGAGATCTTGAACCCGAAGCCGACGATCATGAACAGGATCGCCACGATCAGCGCCGGCTCGGTGACGCCCCCGTCGGCATCGACCATCTCGGCAGTGGCGGCCGCGATCTCGGCGAATCCGACCTCTCCGGTCAGGCCGAAGATCAGCGACATGCCGTACAGCAGGATGGCGGTCGAGAGCACACCGAGGATGAAGTACTTCATCGACGCCTCGTTGGACTTCACGTCGCCCTTGCGCCATCCGGCGAGGAGGTACAGCGGCCCGGTGACCAGCTCCGAGCCGATGAAGAGCACGATCAAGTCGCGCGACGACGCCATCACCAACGTGCCCAGGAGCGAGGCGAGGAGGAGGAAGTAGTACTCGCCCTGGTAGTAGCGCTCGCTCTCGATGTAGTGATGCGACATCAGGAAGACCATGTAGGCCGAGACGAGGAACAAGCCCTTCAGCACCAGGGCGAACTCGTCGACCACGTAGGAGCCGTCGAACATCGAGACGACCTCGCCGTTGATGGCGAGGATCCCCAACGGGACCAAGGCGAGGGCGGTGCCGGCCACCGCAACGGTGGCCGTCCAGTACTTCTTCTCCCGGCGCAGGATGAGATCGAGCGCGAGCACCACGACCATCGTGGCCACGATGACCAGCTCGGGAGCCAGCGCCAGTAGTCGATCTCGAAGCCCATGGGGTTTCAGCCGCCCTTCACCGTGGTGCCAGATCGAGGCGGTGGTCTCCGCCGCCGAACACCATCTCGACCATCGACGTCACCGCGTCAGTGGTCGAGTCGAAGATGACCTTCGGATAGAAGCCGATGACGACGATCAGGACGATCAATGGCACCCAGGCCGCCAGCTCGAACCGGTCGGCGTCGTGGAACTCGTGACCCTCCCATTCGACGTTGGGCTCGCCGAGGTTGACCCGTTGCAGCATCCACAGCATGTAGCCGGCGGTCAGGACGGTGCCGATGGCCCCGAGCACCATCGCCGTGCGGAACACGCCGAGGGAGAGCCCCTCGAGCGGGTTGTACGCCGCCGACCAGCGACATGAACTCGCCCCAGAACCCGGCCAGACCGGGCAGGCCCAGCGAGGCCATCGCGGTGAAGGCGAGGATCCCGCCGATGACCGGCATCAGCTTGATGTTGCCGCCGAGACGCGCCATCTCCCGCGTGTGGTAGCGGTGTGACATCGATCCGGCGAGGAAGAAGAGAAGCCCGGTGATCAGACCGTGGGCCACCATCCCGATCACCGCGGCGTTGATGCCGATGTCGGTGAGGGTGGCGATCCCGAAGCATCACGAATCCCATGTGGCCCACGGACGAGAAGGCGATCAGCCGCTTCATGTCGGTCTGGGCGAGACAGGCCAGGGACCCGTAGATGATCCCGATCACGGCGAGGATGGCGATGAATGGCGCCCAGCTCCTCGCCTCGTCGGGGAGGATCGGCAGTGAGATCCTGATGAAGCCGTAGGAGCCGAGCTTCAGCATGATGGCTGCCAGCAGCACCGAGCCCACCGTCGGGGCGGCGGTGTGGGCGTCGGGGAGCCAGGTGTGGAAGGGCCACATCGGGACCTTGACCGCGAACCCGAGGAACATCGCCCCGAACACCAGGAAGGCGAAGCGTCCCGGCGAAAGCTCCGCGCCGCCCCCAACTCGGTGAGCTGCACGATGTCGAAGGTGCGCTCCCCGTGCTTGCCGGACTCGAAGTAGAGGGCCAGGAACCCGAGCAGCATGAATGCCGAGCCGAACAGCGTGAACAGGAAGAACTTGATCGACGCGTAGAGCCGGGTCTCGAAGACCTTGGTGAACCCGGGGACCTTGCGCGGGGACTTGTCACCCCAGATCCCGATCATGAAGTACATCGGGAGCAGGACGACCTCGAAGAAGATGAAGAACAGGACGAGGTCGAGGGCGACGAACGTCCCGTTCATCCCGGTGGCGAGGATCAGCATCAGGATCAGGAAGGCCTTGGGGTTCTTCGGCTCCTCCCAGTGGTTCCAGGAGTAGATGACGGCCAGGACCATGATGAACGTCGAGAGGACGAGCAGGGGGAGGCTGATCCCGTCGATGCCGAGGTGGATAGTTGGCGTTGATCGCCGCCGATCCAGGCCTCGTTGACCTCGAACTGGTAGGTGTTGTAGTCGCTGCCCCCGAAGTCGAACCCGACGACGACCCCTATCGAGGCGACGAAGGCGAGGACGGTGATGGCGAGCGCGGTGCGCTTGAGTGCGTCCTCGTTGTCTTTGCCGATCAACCCGAGGAGCACTGCGCCCACGACGGGGAGAAAGACGGTGAGCGTCAGTCCCCAGGTCTCGAACCATTCCATTGCTTCAGCCTTCCTTGCTACTCACTAGATCGACAAAGACGAACAGGACTACCAGGATCAGCGCACCGGCCACGAAGCCGGACGCATACTGCTGCACTCGACCCGGTCTGCAGCTTGCGCAGACTCGAGCCGGCGCTGTCGGCGGCTGCCGACAAACCGTTGAAGACACCGATCGACACCGAGCTGGTCCAGACCCGTTGTAGACCCATCCGCCCAGCCACTTGGTGGCGCCGCCGACCGCGTTGACGATGCCGTCGAAGCACATAGGTGTTGGTCCAGTTGACGAAACGGGCCACCGGCCCCATCGTGGCCCCGACCAGGCCCATCGGCGACGTCGTCGATGTAGTACTTGCGCTCGCAGGAGGGGATACAGCGCCGGGACGTCGAACCGGTCCCGCTCCTCCTGGGTGTCACGGTCCTTGCCCCAGATCAGCCAACCGAGGACGATGCCGAGAAGCGCAGCCACCGATGCCGATCCCGGCCAGGACGAACTCGATCGCCCTCTGCGTGGTGGTCGCCCATGCCCACGACCCGAACACCTACCCAGTGGTGAAGTTTTGGATCGCCGGCCATTCGACACCAGGGATGTTGACGAGCCCGAACGAAGCACCGACGGGATCGCCAGGGCGATCAACGGACGCGTCATGATCCTGGGTGACTCGTGGGGGTGGCCATGCCCCTTGTATTGCCGAAGAAGGTGAGGGCGACAGCTCGGGTCATGTAGAACGCGGTGACGAAGGCGCCAGCGATGGCGATCCACATCACGACGACCTAGCCCTCGTGGTCCAAGGTCGCCAGGATCTCGTCCTTCGACCAGAACCCAGCCAGCGGGAAGATCCCGGCCAGGGCGAGCGAGCCGACCATGAATGTCCAGTAGGTACGTGGGCATGTGCTTACGCAGACCCCCCATGTCGGTCATGTTGTTGGAGTGGACGGCGTGGATCACCGATCCCGCACCGAGGAAGAGCAGGGCCTTGAAGAAGGCGTGGGTGAACAGGTGGAAGAGGCCGGCGGTGTATCCGCCGGCGGCGACGGCGGTCATCATGTAACCCAGCTGTGACACCGTCGAGTAGGCGAGCACCTTCTTGATGTCGTTGGCCACCAGGGCGAGGAGACCGATGGCGAAGAGGGTGATCGCCCCGATCGTGACCATCCACGCCCGGCGCTGTCGTCGGCCAGTTCTGGAACAGTGGGAAGACACGGGCCATCAGGTACACACCCGCGGTGACCATGGTCGCCGCGTGCATGAGGGCCGACACCGGCGTGGGGCCGGCCATGGCATCGGGGAGCCAGATGTGCAACGGGAACTGGGCGCTCTTGCCCATAGCCCCGAAGAAGAGCAGGGCGCCGCCGACCACCGCGACAGCTCCCAGGGCCTCGTTGTGCTCGAACGCGGCCTCGGTCGAGGGCTGCGAAGTCGAAGGTGCCCAGGGTCACGCCGAGGATGATCGCCCCGAGGATCAGGCCGACGTCGGCGACCTTGTTGGTCATGAACGCCTTGTTGCCGGCCTTGACGTTCTCGAGGTCCTCCCAGTAGAAGCCGATCAGGAAGTAGCTGGCGAGACCGACCCCTTCCCATCCGATGATCAGCTGGACCAGGTTGGGGGCGGCGACCAGGACCAGCATCGCCCCGGCGAAGAGCGAGAAGGCGGCGAAGAACCAGTCGACCCTGACGTCGCCTTGCATGTACCCGAGGGCGTAGATGAACACCAGCAAGCCGACGAAGTTGACCAGGAAGTACATCATTATCGACGAGACCGTCGAGGGCCCATCCCAACTCGAACACCAGGTCGCTCCCGATGCGGGCGATCTCGAAGGTGTGGGTGGTGTCGAGGACCCCCTCGGTCATGTTGAGGACGAACAGCACCGTCGGCCCACACCAAGTTGATTGCCAGAGCCGCCACTGCGATCTCCCCACCCTGGTGCTTGAGCCGCTTCCCGAAGGCGAGGATGGCGAGGAAGGCGACGAATGGGAGGACCAGCATGATCCAGGCCGTGTCGCCCCAGAATCCGCCGTCACCGGCCGCGATCCGAGCATGACCACCCTCTTCAGCGGCGAATGTCAGGAGCTTCGTCATGACGAACCTCCTGAGTATCGAGTATCGAGTATCGAGTATCGAGACAAAGCGGCAGCGCTAGGAGTGAGTCTCGATCGCGGCGGAAGCAGTCGACCGACCGGCGTCTGTTTGCCCGAGCCTGTGCGAGCGAGACGACTCGAGGTCCGAGTGGAGCTCGGTTGAGCGAGGGCAAGTCGGTCACCATCGAACTAGTACCTCATCAGGTCGAGGTCGTCGACGTTGGCGGAACGGCGGTTGCGGAAGATGAGGAGGACGATGGCGAGCCCGATCCCGACCTCGGCGGCGGCGACCGTGATCACGAACACCGCGAACACCTGACCGATCGCCTCCGGCGTGTTCAGCATCGACTCGAAGGCGATCAGGTTGATGTTGACCGCGTTGAGCATCAACTCGATCGACAGCAGGATTAGCACGATGTTGCGCGGACCAGGAGACCGTAGACCCCGAACGAGAAGAGGCTGCAGCCAGGATCAGGAATTGATTCACGATCATGATTCCACCGGACTCAAATGCGCATCGGGCAGCGAGATCGAGTACCGAGACTCGACCGAACACGTCTGCGTGCGCGAGCCGCCTTCGCGCGAAGTACGCCGCATAGCCGATAGCTCGCTCCGCGAGCGAGCGCGAGTCGAGCGAGCTCATACGGCTGCTCGTTCCTCTTCTTCGGCCGGGGTCAAGTCGCGGCGGGCGATGGTGATCCCACCGATGAGGGCGGCGAGCAAGACGAACGAGACCACTTCGAATGGGATCACGAAACGGCCCAGCAACGACTCACCCAGCAGCTCAGTCGAGGTGGGATCGCCGCTGACGAGCGACTTCGGTAGTCTCCAAACGCCTCGATCGAGGTCCAGGCCAGGGTCACGAACAGTGCCATCGAGAGCAAGGCGGGCCATGCCTTGTGGGTGGTGTCGAGCTGCTCGTCGAGGCCGGTTGGGGCGCGGGTGATCATGATCCCGAACAGGAAGAGGACGATCACCGCCCCGATGTAGACGAAGACCAGCACCCAGGCCACGAACTCGGCCGAGAGCAGGAGGAAGAGCCCAGCGGTGCCGGCGAGGGCGGCAACCAGATAGAGGGCGGCGTGGACCACGTTCCTCGCGGTCACCACCCGGAAGCCGGCGAAGACGACCGAGGACCCCGATGACGGAGGAACACCCAGTTCACGGGTTCGGCAGATCGCAGTGTCGTCTCAGAAAGGCTCACTTTCTCCAACGCCGGCTGCTCGGGGACGGTCTTCAGCCAGTCCTGGAGACGGTCCATGTCGTGGAGCATGTCGCCCATGTGTGCCTCGGAGTACTCGTACTCCGGGCTCCAGAAGAGGGCGTCGAAGGGACACACCTCGACACAGATCCCGCAGTACATGCAGAGGGCGTAGTCGATGTCGAAACGGTCGAGCTTGGCCCGCACCTTGATCCGGCCCCCCGGCTGTCTCCGGCGGGATCTCCTCCTTGTGGCCCTCGATGTAGATGCACCAGTCGGGGCAGTTGCGGGCGCAGAGCATGCACACGGTGCAGGCCTCCTGGTCGAGGGCGATCACCCCTCGGGCCCGCGGGACCGGTGTCTCTTTCTCCTTCGGGTAATTGACCGTGGCGAGATGCCTGTTGGGCAGGAAGATGGTCTTGAACATGGCCGAGATGGTCACGCCGAGACCCTTGAGCATGCCCGAGCCTGGCATCGCCCGACGCCCGTTGGAGCTTGCCGTCGACGGCCATCAGAAGATCACCTTGAACGTCGCCGTGACCGCGATGTTGACCAGCGCCAGGGGAACCAGCCACTTCCAGGCGATGCCCTGGAGCTGGTCCTCGCGGAAGCGAGGGAAGGTCCAGCGGAACCAGATCATGACGAAGACCAGCAGGAAGGTCTTGCCCAGCAGGATCAAGGGCCCGGCGAACTCGAGGGCGTCGGCTCGGGATCCCGGGCAGCCACCAGCCCCCGAGGAAGAGCGTGACGGCGATCGCCGACATGGTGAACATGTTGGCGAACTCGGCCAGGAAGAAGAACAGGAAGCGGAACCCGGAGTACTCGGTCAGATAGCCCATCACCAGCTCGGACTCGGCGATCGGCATGTCGAAGGGGATTCGGGTGAGCTCGGCCAGCGCGGCGATCATGAAGATGCCGAAGCCGACGAACTGGAAGATCACATAGGGATAGCCCGGCTCCACCTGGGCGTTGACGATCCCCTGCATGCTCATGGTGCCGGCGAGGATCACCGGGCCCGACCACCGCCAGGACCAGGGGCAGCTCGTAGGCGATGAGCTGGCCGGCGGCCCGCAACCCACCGATCAACGAGTACTTGTTCGCCGATGACCAGCCCGCCATCAGGACCCCGATGGTGGACGAGCGACGAGATCGCCAGGACGTAGAAGACTCCGACGTCGAGGTCGCGGAAGATGACGTTGGGGCCGAACGGGATCACCACGAAGAGGGCAACGGTGCCCACCAGGACCAGCATCGGCGCCGACTTGAAGACCGGCCGATCGGCATCGGTGGGGATGATGTCCTCCTTCTGGAAGAACTTGACCCCGTCGGCGATCAGCTGCGCCCACCCCCAACGGCCCCCGGCGAAGTAGGGCCCGACGCGGTACTGCATCTTCGCCGAGAGCTTCATCTCGGCGAACCCGATGACCATCCCCACCAGAGGGATCATCAGGGCGACGAGGAGGAGCTTGCCGCCCAGCGACACCCAGAAATTGGAGAACAAATCGGTGACCCAGCCGGGCATCAGCGGTGCCCCCTCTGCTGGGTCCAGGAGCGAAGCTGTCGACCGACCGGCGTCTGTTTGGCCGAGCCACCCCAAGCGGGCACGACGCCGACTCCTGAGCCAGTGCCCCCTGGGCTCGGCCAAAGTCGGTCGACCATCAAAGCTGCTTTCATCGGTCCACGTCCCCGAGCACGAAGTCGAGCGATCCCATGATGGCGATGATGTCGGGGACCAGGATCCCCTCCAGGATCCAGGGGAGGATCGAGATGTTGGAGAAGCTGGCCGAGCGGATCTTGAGCCGGTACGGCCCGCCACCCCCATCGGAGACGAGGTAGTAACCCATCTCGCCCTTGGGGTTCTCCGCCCGGACGTAGGTCTCGCCCTTGGGCACCTTGATCACCTTGGGCACCTTGGCCTGGAGATCGCCGGAGGGGATGCCGTCGACGGCCTGCTGGACGATCTTGACCGACTCGCGGATCTCGAGCGAGACGCACGTGCCATCGGTCCCAGCAGTCGCCGTTGGCACCAGTGATCACGTCGAAGTCGAAGCGGTCGTAGGGGAGGTAGTCCTGGGTCTTGCGCAGGTCGAACGGCACGCCCGAGGCGCGGAGGTTGGGACCGGAGACGCCGTAGGCCACCGCCACCTCGGCGGGCAGCACGCCGACACCCTTGGTCCGGGCCAGGATGATCTCGTTACCGGCGACCAGGTCCTCCAGTTGATCGACGGCCTCCTTGACCTTGTCCATGGCATCGCGGGTCTCGGCGAAGAACCCCGCCGGGCAGGTCCTGGGGCTGCTTCCGGGTGGTCGAGCCCGAGCCGTAGGCGGGCTTGACCCCGCCGATCCGGTTGAAGTTGGGGTGGAAACGGCCCCCGGTCACGCTCTCCAGGAGGTCGAGGACCCGCTCCCGTTCGCGGAGGGCGAAGAAGAGGGGTGTCGCCGCCCCCAGCTCCAGCGGATACGAGGCCATGAAGACCAGGTGCGACGAGATCCGGGCCATCTCGGTGAGGATCAACCGGATGTACTGGGCCCGCTCCGGCACCTCGAGCTGCATGAGCTTCTCGGCGGCCACGATGAAGGGCACCTCGTTGGCGTAGCCGGAGACCCAATCGATGCGGTTGACGATCGTGGTGATCTGCGGGTACGAGCGCACCTCGGAGAGCTTCTCGTAGCCGCGGTGCATGTAGCCGATGACCGGCTTGACGTCGAAGCACCGCTCGCCGTCGACCCGGGCCACCAGACGGAGCACCCCGTGGGTCGATGGGTGCTGGGGGCCGATGTTGAGGGTCATGTCCTCGGTCTGGAGCTCGACCGAGACCGAGGCCTCGCTGAGGTGGCGGATGGCGTCCGTGTCGATCGTCATGCTTCGGGGTTCTCGGTCGTCGGCTCATCGGAGCCGTCCTGATTGGGCATCGCCTCGACGTCGACCGTGCCCGGCCACGGTTTCACCTCGCGGCTCAGCAGGGGGTAGCTCTTGCGCAGGGGGTTGCCGACGAAGGCGTCGGGGAGATAGAGGTGGATGAGGTTGGGGTGACCCTCGAACACGATCCCGAACATCTCGTGGGCCTCACGCTCGTGCCAGTTGGCCCCGGCATAGACCTCGATGAGCGAGGGGAGACTGAGGGCGTCCTTCTGCAAGTCCGTCGAGAGCACCACCAGACGCCCGTCGGTGACATCGGAGAGGGCGGAGAGGACTTCGATGCGCTCCTCGACCTCGGTGGAGAGCCGGTCGCCGGAGGCGACCTCGTTGGACCAGTCGATCGCAGAGAGCCACGAGAAGAACACCAGGTCGAGGTCATCCCGCGCCGTGGTGTGGGCAGCGACCCACTGGTCGGGGGTGAGCCTCACCTTCACCGTGTCGAACTGGATCTCGGCCGATCCCCCTACGGCATCGGCGACCCGATCGGCGAACTCCTGGAGCGGGTGGACGACGGTCTCAGACGGGCTCGAGCTCACGCCGGTTCCACTTCTCTTTGACGTCTTCGCCCTTGATGATCTTCTGGAGTAGCACGATGCCCTCCATCAGGGCCTCGGGGCGAGGTGGGCATCCGGGCACGTACACATCGACCGGGATGATCTGGTCGACTCCCTTGGTCACCGAGTACGAGTCCCAGTAGGGGCCGCCACAGTTGGCACACGAACCCATCGAGATCACGTACTTCGGCTCGGGCATCTGGTCGTAGAGCCGCTTGATCGAGGGGGCCATCTTGTCGGTGACGGTCCCTGCCACCACCATCAGGTCGGCCTGTCGGGGCGAAGCGGGGAGGGGGATGATCCCGAAGCGCATGAAGTCGTAGCGCGGGCCGGATGCCGCCATCAGCTCGATGGCGCAACAGGCGAGACCGAACTGGAAGAGCCACAACGAGTACTGCCGGGACCAGTTGAGCAGCCAGGAGACCGGTTTGGGGGCGCCGAACTTCTGGATCAGTCCCAACGCAGCACTCCCTTGCGGATGGCATAGACGAGACCGAGGGCGAGGATCGCGATGAACACCAGCATCTCGACCAGCCCGAACAACCCCAGCTCTTCCAGCTTGATCGCCCAGGGAAAGATGAAGGCGGCCTCGACGTCGAAGATCACGAAGAGGAACCCGAACACGTAGTAGCGGACGTAGGTCTGACTCCAGCCACTTCCGACCGGGTCGACCCCGCACTCGTAAGTGGTCAGCTTGGCCTTGCTCGGTTTGACCGGGCGCAGGACCGCGGCGACCCCGAGCATCACCAACACCAGAACTGCGCCGAGCGCCGCGAAGGCACCAACAGTCAAATAGCTCTCAAAATATGGGCTCATGCCTCATGGGTTCTGGGGGAACTGACCGCTGGCGAGTATACGCATGACCATCTTCAGGTCGAAGTCAGCCTTCTACCCTGCAGACAATGGAAAAATGGCCCTCCTACGACGGTTCCGGCCTGGTCAACCTCCTCGCCGAGATCGAGGGGAGGATGGGTGGCGAACCACCGTTCCCGGGTCTGGGAGACCCCTCGCCGATCCCGGACGCGGCCACCTATGTCCTGGTGCTCTTCGACGGTCTGGGCTGCTCACAGCTGGAGCATCGGGCGGCCTCGTCGTTTCGGTCGGCTCTCGCCGCGACACTGGGAGCACCCTTCCCCACCACGACCCCGGTGTCGTTGGCGACCGTCGCGACCGGCCTCTCCCCCTCCCAACACGGCCAGGTGGCGCATCTGACCTGGTACCCCGACCTGGGGAAGGTGGTCAACACCTTGAAATGGGTGACGACCAGCGGGGAGACGGTTCCCTACGAGTACTCCGGCCTCCTCCCCCGGCCCAACCTCTGGGAACGGCTGCGCGAGTCGGGCGTCGAGCCGATCACGGTCCAGCCGGGTGACTTCGCCGGCTCGCCGCTGACGAGAGCCATGTACCGGGGAGCCAGATTCGAGGGTGCCTGGGACCATTCCGATCTCGCCGCCGCCACGATCGACCTCGCCGGGCAGCCGGGACGATTCATCTTCACGTATGTCCCCTTCGTCGACTACGCCGGTCATGTCTTCGGCCAGGCCTCCGTCGAGTTCGCCGAGGCCATGCGGCTCGCCGCGGAGATCTGGGACCAGATCGTGTCCGGTCTGCCACCGGGCGCCGCCGTCATCGGCACCGCCGATCACGGGCTCATGGAGGTCGCGGAGACCGACAAGATCCTGATCCGTGACCCTGAGTTCGCCCCGCTCCGTTTTGCCGGTGACAGTCGCGGGGTGCACGTCTGGGGGGACGACGCCCTGGTCGAGGATCTGGTCCAGCACACCGGTGGGTCGCGTGCCGATCTCGCCGCCCTCCTCGGTCCCGACCCCACCGAGAAGGCCATCTCTCATTTGTCCCCTCACCTGATCCTGGCCCCCCCGGGCAAGGTGATCATCCCCAGAGGGTTCGATCGGCGTCTGCGCTGCTACCACGGGGGTCTCGCCCCTGAGGAGATCGACGTCCCCCTCTTGGTCGGCTGAGTCTCAGTAACCCGGGACCGGTGCGGTGTCGTCGGGTCGGGTGCGAATGCGGCGGGCCGCGGTCGACCTGGCGTCGATGCGGACGTGACGTCCCGCCGCCGAGAGGCCGAAGACCGGCATGTTCCCGTACATGGTCTCGTATCGACCGGCGGGCACGAGATAGGTCTCGTGCCATATCCCCAGATCGCCGCTGTCACGAATCAGCTTGTTGAACTGGCGCCATGCCTCGAGATGGGACCACTCGCCGGAGCGGGCGAATCGCTCCAGATGGTCGAAGGACCTCCAGTACTGCACCGAGATGTTCTTGAGCGCGCCGAAGTTCTCGATGTGGAGACAGCCGATCTCGGGGTGCTCGGCGATCTCGCGTTGCATCGCCGTCATCGCCCGCGCCACCGGAATCCATTCCCGGAACCGGAATGGCCGATGGACCCGCGATCCGATGAGGAAGACGACGAAGTCGTCGTCGATCTCGGCGCTGTACCGCCCCTCGTGAATCATCTCCGGCACCTCCATCGGGATCTTGACACTGACAAGATGAATCTATGCGCTAAACTTGACACTGTCAAGATGAGTCTCGCCACCGACACCTATCACCACGGCAACCTCCGCCAGGCCCTGATCGACGCCGCCGCCGGGGTCCTGGAGGACGAAGGCGCCGATGCCGTCACCTTCCGAGGCCTGGCGCGGGCTCTCGGTGTCTCCCATGCCGCCCCCGGACACCACTTCACCGACCGTGCCGGGTTGCTCGCCGAGCTCGCCGCCGACGGCTACCGCGGGCTCGCCGACGCCATGGCAGTGAGCGATGGAGGATGCCGAGCCCGAGGATTGGCTGCGTCTGACCGGGACCGCCTACGTGCGGTTTGCCGTTGCCAACCCGGAGCGGTATCGCATGATGTTCGCGTCGCGACTCGTCGGTGAGGACTGCCCGGAACGTCTCCGCATCGAATCCTCCCGGGCGTACCTGCTCCTGCTCCGTGCCGCCCACCGCAGGGATCCGGACGTCGACCCGGCGTCGTATCGCCCGCAGGTCGAGGAGCTCGCCGCCTGGTCACTGGTCCACGGTGCGGTGATGTTGTGGCTGGACGGACAATTGGGGGCCACGGTCGACCGTGACGGCTTCCTGTCGTTGGCCGAGTCCATGCTTGCCGAGGGGCTTGCCTAGACTCCTCGCCCGGTCGTCGAGGGAGTGGGCTCGATGGTCATCTCCGACCAGGAGCGTTCCCCAGTGCATCCCGAGACAATGCGTTCCGACCTGTGGCGGCTGGCCCGCAACCACCGCTGGACCTGGGTGCTCTCTGCCCGTGACCTGTTGGACGGCCTGCCCACCGCCGCACCAGGTCTCCATCCGGTTGGAGCCGTCTCCAGGCTGACCGATGCCCACCTCGCCACGTTGTCGAGGGACCAGGACCTCGTCGATGCCCTGGCACGAGAGATCGACGACCTGGAGGCCGTGGTCTCGGCGGCGTCGGCGCCCACCATCGCGTACTGCTCACCCGAATTCGGTCTGAGCGCGCTCCTCCCTCAGTACGCCGGTGGTCTCGGAGTCCTCGCCGGCGATCATCTCAAGGCCGCCAGCGATGCGGGGCTCCCCTTGGCAGGAGTCGGGCTCTTCTATCACGAAGGTGTGTTTCGCCAGGTGATCGCGGAGGGCCGACAGACCGAGGTGTATCGGCCGGTGGACCCGCACCAGGTTGGTGCAGTGGACACCGGGATCCTGGTGACGGTGCCCTTCCCGGGACGAGACGTGACGGCTCGTGTCTGGCGCCTCGATGTGGGGGCGGTCCCCCTCCTGCTGCTCGATACCGATGTCCCCGGCAACGACGACGCCGACCGGCACATCACCGACCGGCTCTACGGAGGGGCCGGTGAGCACCGCGTCGCCCAGGAGATGATCCTCGGCGTGGGCGGTGCCAGGGCAGTCGCCGCGATGGGGTGGGACATCGACGTGCATCACCTCAACGAGGGTCACGCCGGCTTCATCGTCCTCGAGCTGATCGACAGGGTGATCGCCGATGGTGATGTGAACGCGGCGTTGGAGCGGGTCCGAACCGGGCTCGTCTTCACCACCCACACCCCGGTGCCAGAGGGCATCGACCGATTCCACGAGCACGTGATCGACCCCTATCTCCACTTGTGGGCGTCCCGGTGGGGAGTCGACCCGGGGCGTCTCTGGGATCTGGGGCGCGACCACGGGGAGCCCGATCGCTTCAATATGGCCGCTCTGTGCTTGCGCAGCTCCCGTTCGGCCAACGGAGTCTCGGAGCTCCATGGTCAGGTGAGCCGGAAGCTCTTCGCCGGGATCGGAGTCGGAGACGACATCGGCTTCGTCACCAATGGCGTCCACGCCCGAACCTGGACGATTCGTCACCTGCAGAGAGTGTTCGACGACGCACTGGGGCCCGCCTGGGCGGATGGTGACGCCGCGGCATGGGCGGGGATCTCCGCCATCGACGACGAGACCGTCGTGTCTGCCCGACGCCGTTCCTCCCGGGCCCTCGGGGAGATCGTCCGTGACCGCACCGGCGACGTCATCGATCCCGACGCCCTCATCATCGGCTTTGCCCGCCGATTCGCTCCTTACAAGCGGGCGTCACTCGTCCTGCGTCGTCCCGACCTCCTCGCCGAGATCCTCTCCGATTCGACCCGACCGGTCCACCTCGTCTTCGCCGGCAAGGCACACCCTTCCGACGAGACCGGCAAGGCCCTGGTGGCGGACTTGCTCACCGCTCGGGAGTCGGATGTGGTGCAGGGGCGACTCAGCTTCGTACCCGACTACGACATGGACATCTCCCTCGCCATGGTCTCCGGGACAGACATCTGGCTGAACAACCCGATCCGGCCCCGCGAGGCGTCGGGGACCAGCGGTGAGAAGGCCGTTCTCAACGGTTCGCTCAACTGCTCGATCCTCGACGGCTGGTGGGCGGAGATGCACGACGGTGAGAACGGGTGGGAGATCGTCTCGAGCGCCTCACCCGACCCGGACACACGCGATCACGAGGAGGCCACCAGCATGCTGGAGACGATCGCTCACATCGCCAACGAGTACCACCGGTCGCCGGCGGTGTTCACCGGACGGATCAGGCACGCCTGGACCAGCCTCGGGCCCAGGGTGACCGCAGCTCGCATGTTGCGCGACTACGGCGACCGCGTCTACGCCGGCTGAGCGCCCGCCATGAAGGGGCGCACCGACTCCTCGTAGATGGTGCGGCCACTCTGACCGTCCACGTTGGATCGGGCCTGCTCCAGGATGGCGAGGAACTCGGGCTCGAGATCGAGATCGTGCACTGTCCGAGCCAGTTCGATGACCCGTCCCGCCTGACGGAGCACGAACACCGACTCGAGACCGGTGATGTCGTCGAAGAACCACCCGCACGACGTGTACATCAGCATCGCCCGGTGCTGGATCTCGAGTAGGTCGAGGCGCGAGCCTCCTTCGGTCGGCGTCATCGGGCGTGGACCCGTGCCGATCGAGGAAGTCCCCCGGGTCGCCACCCAGGAGCACCTCGATGTAGCTGTCCCGGGCCGCCCAGGGGTCGGCGAGGACCGTGGACCCGAGCTCTTCGAACCTCGGGGCTCAGGGCATCGCGGAGATGATCGAGGGCGTCGCGGAGCGGGCGTCGCCACTGTTGGTCCCAACCCTGGTTGGCCCCGGTGGAGCAACCACAGTCGTCGCGCCACCGGTCGACACCATGGGCACAGCTCCACGCAGTGTCTTCGTGGACACGGGCCATCCGGGTGGGCGGGTGGTCGGCGAGAAACCGGGCGTAGTTGGTCAACTCGATCTCGGGATCGGCCTCCAACAGCTCGATGGCCTTCGCCAGCGCCATCTCGCCGTGTCGGTGATGATGACCGTAGGTCTCCCCGTCGGTGGCGACATGGGCGAGGAGCGGCTCGGGCTCGGGGTCACCGAGCGCCTCCACCAGACGTCTCGCCAGCTCGGCTCCGTCCTCGAGGAGACCGTCGAAGGCGATCTCCTGGGAGACGGCCCCGTCGTAGAAGAAGACTGCGATGCGCCGGTCTCCGACCAGGCTCACCTCATAGGGCATCCGCGGGTCGATCGAGCCGTCGGCGGTCTCGACCCATTGCCCGGCCTCGTAGACCGCCATCGCCTGGCGAGGGGCGAGGATGGTGAAGCCGATGCCGGCCTCGGCGGCCAGGTCGAGGGTCTCCAGGTCGACTGCGGTCTCCGGGAGCCACAGGCCTTCGGGGTCTCGCCCGAACCGGTGTTTGAAGTCGGCGATGCCCCAGAGGATCTGGGTTCGCTTGTCCCGGCGGTTGGACAGGGGCAGGATCGTGTGGTTGTAGGTATGTGCCACGGCGTTGCCGTGACCGTCGTGACGCTCCCGGGAGACACGGTCGGAGTCGACCACCGCCTGATGGACGTCGGGGTGATGTTGCTCCATCCACGCGAGCAGCGTCGGTCCCCAGTCGGAGCTGACGTGCTCGTAGTTGTTGACACGACCCGTGACCGCCCCATCGTCGCCCAGGATCTCGGCGCGGGCATTGGGGGCGTAGCACTCGGCGGTGATCCGCTCGTTCCAGTCGCGGTACGGGGCCGCCGACGGCTGCACACCGATCGTGCCCGTGAACGGATTCTCCCGGGGTGGTTGATACCAGTGCCCGTGGATGCAGACGTGGCCGCGAAGACTCAGACCGACCAATCTAGGACCGGAGCAGCGGATGCCCCGGTCACGCCGGCTTCGCCGGAGCCTCCATCTGCCGCATCTCCAGGATCAGGCTGGCCAGCGGGGGGAGGGTGAGAGCGACGGATCGGGGACGTCCCTGGCCGGGGATCGGCTCGGTGTCGACTCCCCCGAGATTGCCCTGACCGGACCCTCCGTACGATCCGAGTCGCTGTTGAGGATCTCGACCCAGCGTTGGCTGTCCGGAACACCGACTCGATAGCCGTGACGGGGGACGGGGGTCATGTTGTGCACCACCATGAGCGTCTCCCCACTTGGGGAGTGGCGGAAGTAGGCGAGCACCGAGTTCGTCGAGTCGTCGGCCGAGGCCCATTCGAAGCCCTCGGGCCGGAAGTCCGTCCCGTGCAGGGCGGTTCGCTCCCGATAGAGCCGATTGAGATCGCCGACCAGCCTGCTCACACCGGCATTGGCATCGTGTCCTAGGAGTGACCAGTCGACCTGGCCCTCGTGGGCCCACTCCGCCGCCTGGGCGAGCTCGCCACCCATGAAGAGGAGCTTCTTGCCGGGCTCGGTCCACATCAGGCACAGGAGGAGGCGGAGATTGGCCAGCTTCTGCCATGTGTCGCCAGGCATCCGGGAGTAGAGCGACCCCTTGCCGTGGACCACCTCGTCATGGGAGAGGGGGAGCATGAAGTTCTCGGTGAAGGCGTACACGGAGCGGAAGGTGAGCTCGTGATGGTGGTAGCTGCGGTGCACCGGGTCATTGCCGAAGTAGTCGAGTGTGTCGTGCATCCAGCCCATGTCCCACTTCATCCCGAACCCGAGACCACCCAGGAAGGTGGGCCTCGACACCATCGGCCACGCCGTCGACTCCTCGGCGATGGTCTGCACGTCGGGGTAGTTGCGATAGATCTCCTCGTTGCACCTCCGGAGGAAGTCGATCGCCCCGAGATCCTCCCGTCCCCCGTGGACATTGGGAGACCACTCGTGCGGAGACCGGGAATAGTCGAGATAGATCATCGAGGCGACGGCATCGACCCGAAGCCCGTCGACGTGATACCGGTCCAGCCAGAACAGGGCGTTGCTGATCAGGAACGACGGGCACTTCGGTCCGCCCGTAGTTGAAGATGAGGGTCCCCCAATCGGGGTGATATCTCCGCTGCGGGTCGGAGTGCTCGAAGAGGTGCGTCCCGTCGAAGTAGCCGAGGCCATGCTCGTCGTCGGGGAAATGAGAGGGCACCCAGTCGAGGATCACGCCGATGCCGGCGCGGTGACAGGCATCGACCAACGTCATGAAGTCCTGGGGGGTGCCGTAGCGCGACGTGGGGGCGAAATAGCCGGTGGTCTGATAGCCCCACGACCCGTAGAAGGGGTGCTCCATCACCGGGAGCAGCTCGATGTGGGTGAACCCGAGCCCTGCGACATAAGGCGGCAGCTCCTCCGCCAGTTCGAGATAAGTGAGGAAGTTCCCGTCGTCGTGCCGCCGCCAGGAGCCGAGATGCACCTCGTAGACGCTGACCGGGGCGTCCAGGGCGTTCCTGGCGGCGCGCTCCGCCATCCAATCGCCGTCGCCCCAGTCGTAGCCGAGATCCCAGACCTTGGATGCCGTCTGCGGAGGCGTCTCGTGGTGAAACCCGAACGGGTCCGCCTTGTCCACGACGTAGTCCCCGTTGACGATGTGGAACTTGTATGCCGCTCCCGGCCCGGCTGCACCGACCGATCCCTCCCAGATGCCTGAGACCCCCCGTGGGCGCAACGGATCCGCCGCCGGGTCCCAACCATTCCAGTCACCGACCACGGACACGCTGATCGGCATTGGGGGCCCACACCGCGAACTGGGTGCCACCTTCGCCGGGATGTGGCGCCCAGCTTCTCGTAGAGCCGGAAATGACTGCCCTCGTTCCAGAGATAGAGGTCGTCGTCGGTGAGACGGCTGTGCGATTCGGGTCGCGGTCGTGCTGGGCTCATGGATGGGATCCCTGCCGAGGCTAACGGCCGACGACGCTCAGACCCGGGCCAACCAGGCCTCGGCGGTGACGAAGAACGGCTCGCTCCCCTCCCGGAGGGCGGCGACCACGTCGTCGGTCGTGGCTCGCGCCCGTTCGATCATCTCCTCCGTGTACCGGTACTGGATTTGGTGGATGATGAACTCGTCCTCGTCCTCGACTTCGACCACTCCGTCCTGGTGCCGCACCACGTCGAGGTCGAGATCGACCATCTCATAGCGATGGGCCGTCACCCAGACGGGCGGGGTGACGATGTCGACGAAATGGGAGTACTTGGTGGTGCGATCGTTGAAGTGGAGGTGCCACCACCGGTCCCGGGGTGCGCAGAAGACTGCCGGCGCCGCCGTGTCGGTCATCGCCACCTCACCCTTCCATCGTCTCGACCCGGAGGGGACGGCGATCCAGTCACCCCATTCGTCGTCGCCGAGCCAACGACCCTCGAAGCCCCAATGGAGGATGTCGGGGTTCTTGAAGAACTGGACGGTCACATGCCTCATCCGCCCAAGTTACCCGCCGCCTCCATTTGCACTACGGTCGTAGTGTTTATTACGGTTTCAGTGATCGTTAGCCCCCGAACCATCTCACGGAGACCCTGATGAAGCGCACGCTATTGACCCTCGGCACATTGGCATTCCTGCTCACCGCCTGCTCGGGCGGTGACGCCGATGGCCCCCTCGTCGTCTACTCGGGCCGCGCCGAGGAACTGGTGCAGCCTCTGATCGACCAGTTCGAGGAGGAGTCCGGGATCGATGTCGACGTCCGCTATGCCGGCTCCACCGACCTGGCGGCGACTCTGCTCCAGGAGGGGGAGAGCACCGATGCCGACGTCTTCTACGCCCAGGACCCGGCCTCGCTGGGATCGGTCGCGACCTTGATGGAGCCTCTCAGCGAGGACATCCTGGGGATGGTCGACCCCAGCTTCAGCGACCGCGACGGCCGCTGGGTCGGCACCTCGGGCCGGGTCCGGGTCTTCGTCTACAACACCGGGACCGACCTCCCTCTCCCCGAGACCATCGACGACGTCAACGATCCGGCATGGGCCGGGCCAGATCGGGGTGGCCCCCACCAACGGCTCGTTCCTGGCGTTCGTCTCGGCGATGATCCTCGAACGGGGTGAGGAGGCCACGCTCACCTGGCTCCAGGGTCTCGCCGCCAACGAGCCGGTGATCTTCGAAGGCAACTCCCCCATCGTCGACGCCACCGACTCGGGTGAGATCCAGGGCGGGCTGGTCAACCACTACTACCTGCTCCGCCTGCGCGCCGAGGGCGGCGGTGCCGACGCCGAGAACTGGTACATCCCCGCCGGGGACGTCGGGTCACTCGTCATGCCCGCCGGAGCGGCGATCACATCGGGCACCGATATGCCCGAGGCCGCCGAGGAATTCGTCGCCTTCCTGCTCTCCGAATCGGCCCAGCACTACTTCGCCGAAGAGGTATTCGAGTTCCCGGTGATCGAGGGCATCGACCTCGGGGAGGGCACCCCTAGTCTCGACGAGATCGCCAGCCCCGACATCGACCTGTCCCAGCTCGCCGACGTCCTCGACGACGCCACTCGTCTGGTGACCGAGGCCGGGCTGGTCTGACCGTGACCGTGGCACCGACGACGACCCCGCCCGGGGTGACGTCGTCGGTGCGACGTCGGGATCGCACCGGATGGGGCTGGTGGGTGGCCACGCTGGTGGTCCTCATCCCCGCCGTCCTCCCGCCCATCGCCCTTGCCGGGCAGGTGGTCATCGGCGGCACCGGGGTGTCGATCCCGGCAGGACGGCTCGTCGAGCTGTTCGTGGGCACCCTCGCCCTCACGGTCGCCGTCACCGCGAGCCGCGCTCGGCATAGGCACCGCCACCGCCTGGATCACGACACGCACCGATCTCCCGGGGCGGCGTGTCTGGATGCTCCTGGCCGCGCTCCCCCTGGTCATCCCTTCGTACATGGCGGCGTTGACGATCATCGGCGCCACCGGGCCGGGGGGCCTCGTCTCCGGATGGCTGGGGGTCGTCGTCCCCACCCCTTACGGTTTCGTCGGTGCCTGGCTGGCCCTCTCCCTGTTCCTCGCCCCCATGGCGCATCTCATCGTCGCCCCCGGCCTGCGCGCCATCGACCCGGCCACCGAGGAAGCCGCAACCGGGCTCGGCGCCGGCCGATCCCGTGTCTTCCGAACCGTGACCCTCCCCCAGTTGCGCCCCGCCCTCGTCTCCGCCGGTCTGATGGTCGGCTTGTACACGATCAGTGACTTCGGGGCGGTCTCCCTGCTCCGATTCGACACCTTCACCCGAGCCATCTACACGCTCTACTCCGGCCAGATCGACCGTCGGCCCGCCGCCACGCTCTCGGTCGTGCTCATGGTCTTCGCCATCATCATCCTGCTCGTCGAGCGACGGACCGAGGTCCCGTGCCGGCTACGAGACCGCCTCGACCAAACGAGCCAGGGCGCCGATCGCCCTGACGTCTCGGCAACGGCTCCTCGCCTTTGGCTTTCTGGGCTCCTATGCCGCCGTGACCCTGGCACTGCCCTTGACGGTGCTCGGCTACTGGCTGCTTCGAGGGATCGGGGCCGGGGCCGACGTGGGACAGCTCTGGGACGAGATCGGGCGATCGATCGGGGTCTCCATCGGAGCGGCCCTGCTCACCGTGGTCGCCTGTTACCCGGTCGCAATGGTGACCACCTGGCGGCGACGCCGGCTCTCCGCCGCCGTCGACACCTCCGTCTGGGCCGTGTACTCCTTGCCCCACATCACGGTCGGCGTGGCGGTCATCGCATTCGCCCTCCGTTTCACCCGCCCGCTGTATCAGACTCTCGGCCTGTTGCTGGTGGCCTACGTCGGGATGTTCATGGCCCAGGCGGCCTCTCCCGTCCAGGACTCGCTGCGTCGGGCCAACCCCGATCTCGAGGACGCCTCCCGGGGTCTGGGACGGGGCCCGTTGCAGACCCTGGCCCGGGTCACGGTCCCGCTGACCAGCCCGGGGATCGTCGCCGGGGCGACCCTCGTGTTCATCTCGGTCGATCAAAGAGCTGCCCGCGACCCTGCTGCTCAGACCCACCGGCTTCGAGACGTTGGCGATTCGCATCTGGAGCTCGACCGGGGAGGGCTTCTACACCCGCGCCAGCGCAGCCAGCCTCGCCCTCCTCACCGTGTCGATCGTGCCACTCTTGGTGATGACACGCCGTGACCTCAGCACCTGACCGACTCACCATCCGCGCCCGAGGGCTGACCAAGACCTACGGCGACGTCGTCGCGCTCGACCGGTTCAACCTCGACGTGTGGGAGGGAAGCCTGCTGACCCTGCTCGGCCCTTCGGGGTGTGGCAAGACGACCGCCCTGCGTGTCATCGCCGGGTTCGAGACCGCCGAGGGATCGGTCGAGATCAGAGGGCGGCGGGTGCTGGGGCCCGACACATTCGTCCCCCCGGAGCAGCGCCGCGTCGGCATGGTCTTCCAGGACTACGCGCTGTTCCCCCACATGACGGTGGCACGGAACGTCGCCTACGGGCTCCGACGGGGCACCGACCCCGCGTCGGGTCGGCGAAGTGCTCGAGCTCGTCGGTCTCACCGGGCTCGGCGAGAGGATGCCCAACGAGCTCTCCGGGGGCCAGCAGCAACGGGTGGCCCTGGCCCGGGCGATGGCGCCGTCGCCCGACGTGATCATGCTCGACGAGCCCTTCTCCAACCTCGACGCCAACCTCCGCGATCGGGTGCGACGCGAGCTCAAGGTCATCCTCACCGAGGCCCGCACCACCGCGGTGCTGGTGACCCATGACCAGGAGGAGGCCCTGGCCACCTCGGACCTGGTGGCGGTCATGTACCAGGGCAGAGTCGTCCAGTTCGACACCCCGTCCCGGCTGTACACCGCGCCCGCCGACCCGTGGGTGGCCGAATTCCTCGGTGATGCCGACTTCCTGCGCACGACCGGCCACCGCGGGTACGCAGACACCCTGCTGGGCCGGTTCAAGACCGACCTCCGCGGCCCGGTGCTGGTCGTGGTCAGGCCGGAGGATGTGCAGCTGTCGATCGGGGAGACCCCGAACGCCGTGGTCGCCCACACCGAGTTCTTCGGTCATGACCAGCTGGTGACGGTCGCCCTGCCCGGAGGCACCCGGGTGCGGTCCCGCATCGGGCCCCGTCCCCGCTACGAGCCGGGAGACAACGTCAGGGTGCGGGCACTGCATGCCCGGGTGTTCCCGGTGCGATCCTGAGCTCCGGCGGCCAGGAGGAGGTTGTGCGCTAGCTCTCGACGACGCCGATGGCCTCGCCCCCGGCCTCATCGCTCCCGAGTTGGCTGCCGTGGGCGTCATCCCGGGCGCCGGCGGTTGGGACTCCGGACGACGACGTCATGCTGAGCGCCCACCAGGAGAGGGCGAAGAAGCCCATGGCGAGGACCGTGTGCACCAGCTTGAACGGGAGGGAGCCGGAGCCGGTCCAGGTGACGATGAGGCTGCGCACCCACAACACGATGGTGAAGACGGCGAACGTCAATAGCGCCGGCTTGCGCCAGCTTTCCAAGGCGGGGACGGTCAGGGTGAGGACAGCGAGCAGGCCGACCGCCAAGGACCCGCCGATCCGCAGCCAGGCTCCCCATCCTTCGCCACTGGTGAGCAGGCCGATGCGCCCGCCCCAGGCAGCGAGGGTCCAGACACCGATGGCCACCGCCAGAGCGATCCTCATCGGCCCGACCCGGTACCAGGAGGCAGATCAACCACCGATGTACGACATCTCGATCGGGACGGCCAGACGCGAGGTGTTCGCCGAGCGAATCTCGGAGTACCGGTCGTCCCGTTTCGCCCAGACCTCGTCGATGGTCCGCCCGACGTCTCCGCCGGACCGGAGCACGTCGCGTAGGTTCGACCCGCTGGAGGCGAACAAACAGGTGTACAGGGAGCCTTCGGCCGAGATCCGGGCCCGGGTGCAGGAACCGCAGAACGGCCGGGTCACGGAGGCGATGACACCGACCTCGCCCGACCCGTCGCGATACCGGAACCGGTTGGCCACCTCGCCCGGGTAGTTGGGGGGCACCGGCTCCAGTGGGAACACGGCGTCGATCGCCGCGACCATGTCCGCCGCCGGGACCACATCGTCGAGCCGCCATCCGTTGGTGTTGCCCACGTCCATGTACTCGATGAACCGGACGATGTGGCCCGTGCCCCGGAAGTGACGTGCCATGTCGACCACGGCGTGCTCGTTGACCCCCTTCTTGATGACGGCATTGACCTTGATGGGCCCGAGACCGGCATCGGAGGCGATGGTGATCGCCTCGAGGACCGTGGCGACCGGGAACCCGACATCGTTCATCGCCTGGAATGTCGGGTCGTCCATCGCGTCGAGACTCACCGTCACCCGATCCAGCCCGGCTGCTGCCAGGGCATGCGCCTTGCGGCCGAGGAGAGAGGCATTGGTGGTGAGGGTGAGATCCTCGACACCGGGAACGCCCGCGATGAGACCCACCAGCTCCTCGATCCCCTTGCGGAGCAATGGCTCGCCTCCCGTGATCCGCACCTTGTTGACCCCGCGCTTGGTGAACTGGCCCACCAGGGCGACGATCTCCTCGAAGGTGAGCAGCTGATCGCGGGGCAGGAACTCGTATCCAGGACCGAACACCTCCTTGGGCATGCAATACGTGCAGCGGAAGTTGCAGCGGTCGGTCACCGAGATGCGCAGGTCCCGGAGCCGGCGGTCGAAGATGTCGGTGGCGCCCTTCATTCCCGGCTCCAGACTAAAGAGATCACCGGGACAGTCGCGTGGGCTCAGGCCAGGTTGGGCCGATTGGCCCACGTAGAAATCGACCCATTCCAACCGATGATCAGGGTGGAGACACCGTGAGGAGTGACAGGGATGCGTGCCAAACGTGGCCGTCATGAGAAGTCGGAATGCCGGCATCGCAAGAAGAAGAGCATCGAGACCGCCGGTCTGCGACGCACCGTCTGCCCCCGTTGCCGCACCGTGACCGTCGATTTCCTCTACGACGTGTTCGCCGAGGAGCAGAGGCAGCTCCGCCGGCTCGCCCGCTGAGATCCCGTTCCCACGACGCTGTCTAGTCATCGTGGGGATCGGCGGAATGACCCCCAAGACCTGCCAGGCGCGACGCCGATGATCCTGTCATGACCATGAACTTCAAGGGGCGCGCTCGGACCACGACAGAGTGTCGCCACGAGCATCAGATGCGTATCGAGGTAGCCGGCATGAGCCGGGAGGTCTGCGAGTCCTGCGGCAGGGTCAGTCTCGGTTACGTCGAGGACCACTACCGCGAGTGGCTGGACGAGAAGTCGGAGGACATCGACTCCGAAGACGATCTGAGTGAGCTGACTCATCCAGGCCCCCAGTCCGAGGGGTAGCACGATGACCGGGCACCAGCCAGCCGACGACCGGCAGATACCAGACCAGCCCCGACCAGCAACGATCCGGCGAGGATGGCCCCATAGAGGTCGAGTCGACGGAAGAGCACCCCACCCAGCCAGCCCACCGCGGGAGCACCGGCCACCAGGGCGAGAGCGAAGCTCAACCCGGCCAGGGCAAGGATGACCGGCACCAGCACGGCTAGCAGCGGGAACGCCGCCGCAGCGGGCGCCAGACCGAGGAGCACCCCGGTCAGTGCCGCCATCACCAGGGGAGCGAACAGCAGCGCTGCGCCCTTCAACCAGTTCCGCACAGGTCGACGGCCCACCTCGGCCACCGCGGAGGTGGTCCGTTGCGGCCATCCGTAGGCGGCGGTCAAGGCCGCCACGGTGAGGAAGAGAACCACCATGAAACGACCCAGGAGGCTGAGAGCCCTGACTCTCAGGTTGGGAGCGAGCGGCGACTTCTGCACTATGGCCCCGGCGACCTCTGCGTCCTCCAGCCCCGCCGCCTCCCGAGCCGACCGGTAGGCGAGGTCCCCGTCGACCGTCAGTGGGCCCACGATGGTGAGCCTGCTGACCGACACGTCGACGTCGCCCGAGATCTCTCCGGCGAGATTCAAGGTTCCGTTGCGTCCCGGTCAGGTCCTGGCCGATCGTCCCGGTGGCGTCGACACGCCATGCCCACACGAGGACGTCACCGCCCACGACCGACTCGGACGAGAGCAGCGCAGTCCAGACCGCGGCGACGACGTCACCGTCGACGGTCCCGTCGACCTCGAGGGTGTTGCCGGAGACCCGGACCGACCCACCCACTTCCCCGGTGATCGTCACCCGGGGCGCGATCGCCAGCACCGAACCGGTCACGGTTCCCTCGATGACCACCTCCTCGGCGGCGAAGGCGACGAGGTCGCCCTCGATCGTCCCCTCGACCACCACCCGGATCGCCCCGGCGTAGAGATCCTCGGTGACGACGTCGTCGGGGCGAATGATCACGAACTCGGAGTTGGAGGTCTCGGCGGCGGATGCCGGAGACGACGTCAGCACTCCGATGGCCCCGAGCAGTCCGACGACGACCAGGCCCCTAGAGAGGAAGCGCATCAGCGGCGAGTCGCAGCAACGACCCGGGAAGGACCCCCCACAGGATCGTGGTCCCCACCGCCACCGCCAGGACCCACTTGATCGTCCCGGGCACATCGACGGGGGCGGCGTCGGCATCGTCCATGTACATGACGACGACGATGCGGAGATAGAAGGCAAAGGCGATCACCGAGGCGAGCACGGCAACGATCACGAGCCACTCGTATCCCCCGCTCCACGCCTGCGCAAACACACCGAATTTGGCGACGAAGCCCGAGGTGACCGGGAGCCCGGCCATGCCCAGCAAGAGCACGGTGAACGATCCCGGCCAGCAAGGGGCTGCGTCGGCCCAGACCGCGGTAAGCGGAGATCGCAGACTCCGAGTTGTCCGATCCGCTCACCGCAGAGACCACGGCGAAGGCACCGACCAACTGCAGTGAGTACACGGCGAGATAGAAGACGATGCCCTCGGTCGTCCCGCCGACCACGCCGGTCATGATGAAGCCGGCGTGAGCCACCCCGGAGTAGGCGAGCATGCGCCGCACGTCGTCCTGGACCAAGGCCATCACGGCACCGAGCACCATCGACAGTGCGGCCATGCCGGCGACGACGGGAAGCCAGTTGGATTCGAGCGCTCCGAGACCGAAGAGGATGCGGGCGATCGCCACGAATCCGGCCACCTTGGCCATGGCCGCCATGTACCCGACCAGACCGGCCGGGGCACCCTGGTAGACGTCGGGGGCCCAGGAGTGGAACGGTGCCGCCGACACCTTGAAGCCGAGACCCACGACCACCAGACCGATCCCGATCAGCAGGACCGCCGGGGAGAGGACCACGTAGTCGGCGAGGAACTCCCTGATGGCGATCACCTCGAACTGGCCCGTTCCGGCGTAGAGCAAGGCAACCCCATAGATGAAGATGGCCGAGGCGAAAGACCCGAGGAGGAAGTACTTGATGGCGGCCTCGTCGCTTCGGGAGTGCTCGCGCGACATCCCGGCGAGGACGTAGAGCGCGATCGAGCCGACCTCGAGCCCGAGGAACATCATCACGAGGTTGTTGGATGCGACCATGATCGAGAAGCCGGCCGTGGCGAGCAGGACGAGGGCGATCGACTCGGCCCCCCGTCGCCCCAGGCTCTGGATGTATCGCCACCCGGTGAGCAGACCGATCCCGGTGACCACCAGGAGGACGAAACGGCCGAACACGGCGAGCCCGTCCATGGTCACCATCCCCGAGAAGACCAGGAGGTCGCCACTCGTCCCGAATTCGACGGCGTCGCCGGCCTGGGCCCACTGGAGCACACAGAACGCCCCGGCGAAGACGACGGTCCCGGCGGCGATCGCCCCGAGCACGCCCGCACCGGGCTTCCATTGGACTTCGACGAGGAGCACGAGGGCCGCGCCGACGGCGAGGACGAGCTCGGGGAGGATGGCGATCCAGGAGATCTCGGGCGTGATCACTCGCCGTCACCTCCGGCTACGAACACGTCACCGAGCCGACCAGGCACCGGGACCTGATACCCGGTGCTCGCCTCGATGTGATCGAGCACCGACTCGGTCGACGGGGCGATCTTGTCCAGCAGGACGTTGGGGTAGAGACCGAGCACCAGGACGAGGACCGCCAACGGCGCCAACAGTGAGACCTCGCGGAGCGGAGAGGTCGGTGAGCGCCAGGTTCTCCTCCTTCTCCGGGATGCCGGTGAAGACCCGCTCGTAGGCCCAGAGCAGGTAGATGGCGGCGAGGATGACGCCCGCGGCGGCGATGACGGCCAGGACGGGGAGGGTCGTGTAGCTGCCGATGAGCACGAGGAACTCACCGACGAACCCGTTCAGGCCGGGAAGCCCGATCGAGGCGAAGATCATGAACAGGAAGAACCCCGCGTAGATCGGCATCACCTTCTGCAGCCCCCCGAACTCGGAGATCTGCTTGGTGTGACGACGTTCGTAGATCATCCCGACCAGCAGGAAGAGGGCCCCGGTGGTGAGCCCGTGGTTCACGTTCTGGATCACCGCTCCCTGGAGACCACCCGACGTCAGGGCAAAGGTGCCGAGGACGATGAAGCCGAGGTGGCTGACCGAGGAGTAGGCGACGAGCTTCTTCAGGTCGGGTTGGACGATCGCCACCACCGCGCCGTAGATGATCCCGATCACGGCGAGGCCCCCCATGATCCAGACGGCGTCCACCGACGCCTCGGGGAAGAGCATCAGGTTGAACCGGAGCAACCCGTAGGTGCCCAGTTTCAGCATGACGCCGGCGAGGAGCACCGAGCCCGCGGTGGGGGCCTCGGTGTGGGCATCGGGCAGCCACGTGTGGAGGGGGAACAGGGGCACCTTGATGGCGAAGGCCAGGGCGAAGGCGGCGAACAGCCACCGCTCGGCCCCCGTCGAGATGTCGAGTCGCATCAGATCGGAGAGGGCGAAGGAGGCTTCGCCGAACTGCTCGCCGTGCATCACGGCGAGGGCGATGATCCCGGCGAGCATCAGGGCCGATCCGAACGCCGTGTAGATGAAGAACTTCATGGCCGCGTAGACCCGGCGATCGCTCCCCCAGACCCCGATGATGAAGTACATCGGGACCAGCATCGCCTCGAAGAACACGAAGAACAGGAAGAGGTCGAGCGAGACGAAGACGCCGATCATCCCCGCTTCGAGGAGAAGCGTGAAGACGACGAACTCCTTGGTCCGGTGGGTCAGCTTGGTGGATGCGCCCAGGGCGATGGGGACCAGGAGGGCGGTGAGCACCACCATCGGCATCGAGATGCCGTCGATTCCCAGGTTCCAGGCGATCCCCCACGGCTCGTACCAGGAGTGGAACTCGGTGAACTGCATCGACGGCCTGCGGCTCGAACACGTAGAACACGTACGCCGCCAAACCGAGCGGCAGGATCGACAGGGCGACCCCCAACGGCACATGCAGCTCTTTGCGGGCCTTGGGCGTCACCCCCACCACGACCGCCCCCAGGACCGGCAGCAAGATCAACCAGGTCAGCACGACGCCCCCCGAACATCGAACCCGGGGTTGACCTGATCGTCCATATCCGGATCGGCATAGTCCGCTCATCTACGGGACCGACGGGCGGCGAGCATGTCATGAGCCCGCCACCAACCAGATGAGGACGGTCACCGTCCCGGCGAGGAAGAGGGCGCCGTAGTTGCGGACGAACCCGGTCTGCAGCGGACGGGCCCATTCGCCGACGCCCTTGACGACCCGGGCGACCCCATTCACGGCTCCGTCGACGATGGGCACGTCGACATCGAAGGCGGCGACCTCGGCGGCCCGACGGCCCGGGGCGACCAGGACACGCCCGTAGATGTCGTCGACCCCGTAGGCCTGCTCCCAAGTGCCCCAGAGTGGCTCGAAACCGTGCTCGAACCCCTCCCAATCCTCCTGTGGCTGGCGATAGGTGACGAAAGCGGCACCGACGCCGGCCAGACCGGCCAGCACCGAGAGACCGGCGAGGAGCACGAACATCCCCCACCCCTCCGGCGGGTGCTGGATGTGGACCATCTCGAACGACCGGCTCGAGGAAGTGCTCGAGGGTGAGCCGGAACGGGGTGTTGATCAGACCCCCGACGACCGACAGGACCGCCAGGATCACCAGAGGGAAGGTCATGATCCGAGGCGACTCATGGGGATGGTTGTCCGCGTCCCAACGCGGCTCCCCGAGGAAGACCATCACCCACTGGCGGGTCATGTAGAAGGCGGTGATCAGCGCCGTCACCAGACCGATCACCCAGAGCACCGAGAACCACCCGCCCCGTGCGAATGCGGCCCCCAGGATCTCGTCCTTCGACCAGAAGCCGGCGAGCGGGGGGATGCCGGCGATGGCGAGAGTGGCCACTCCCATCGTCGCCGCGGTGATCGGCATCTTCCGCAGAAGCCCACCCATCTTGTGCATGTCCTGCTCGTCGCTCATGGCGTGGATCACCGACCCGGCGCCGAGGAAGAGAAGCGCCTTGAAGAAGGCATGGGTCATGAGATGGAAGATCCCGGCCACGTAGGCGGTGCTGCCCACGGCGAGGAACATGTAACCCAGCTGGCGAGACGGTCGAGTAGGCCAGAACCTTCTTGATGTCGCGTTGGGCGAGGGCGATGGTCGCCGCCCAGAGTGCGGTGAACGCACCCACCGTGGCCACGGTGATCTGGGCATACGGGGCCAGCTCGAAGATGGCGGCCGATCGGGCGATCAGATAGACCCCGGCGGTGACCATCGTGGCGGCGTGGATCAGCGCCGAGACCGGCGTCGGGCCTTCCATGGCGTCGGGCAGCCACACATAGAGCGGGATCTGGGCCGACTTGCCGGCGGCACCCACCAGGAAGAGCAGGCCGATCGCGGTGGCGAGCCCCGGTGGTCAGCTCCTCCCCGGCCCGGTCGAAGATCCCGCTGAACGAGAGAGTCCCGAAGGTGGTGAAGACGATCATCAGCCCCACCATCAACCCGAAGTCGCCGATCCGGTTGACGATGAACGCCTTCTTCGCCGCAGCGGACGCCGATCGCCCGGGTGTACCAGAAGCCGATGAGGAGGAACGAGCAGAGCCCGACCAGCTCCCATCCCAGGAAGAGCATCGCGTAGTTGCCGGCCAGCACCAGAGTGAGCATCGAGGCGGCGAACAGGTTGAGATTCGTGAAGAAGCGGTGGAATCGTTCGTCACCGTGCATGTACCCGATGGCGAAGACGTGGATGAGGGTGCCCACTCCGGTGACGACGAGCGCCATCAGCGCCGAAAGTGGGTCCCAGAGGATCTCGAAGGTTGGCGCCCAGCGCGGGCATCCACTCCCACAACAGGATCGTCTCCTGGTGACTGCCACCGTCGAAGAACGGGGAGAGCCGCGACCAGGGCGACGACGAAGGACCCGCCGATCGCCGCAGTGGCCAGCCAGCCGGGCAGTGGCTCCGCGAGGAAGCGCCCGAAGAAGTGCAGGAACAGGGCCCCGGCCAGCGGCAAGGCGATGATCAGCCAGAGGTACTCGGTCATGCGCCGGCTCCTCGAACATGAGCGGGTAACCGCCATATCTGGCGCTGCGCATCGAATGAAATTCGATGCGGCCCTGTCCGAAGGACAGGCCAACCCCGGGTTCGCTGCGACGCGGTCATCCCTTCAGCTCCGACAGCTCGTCGACGGAGGCTGTGGAGCGGAGGCGGAAGATGGCGACGATGATGGCCAGGCCGACCACCACTTCGGCCGCGGCCACCACCAGGATGAAGAACACCGCGACCTGGCCATCGAGGTCGTTGAGGGCCCGGCCCGCCGAGATGAGGGTGAGGTTCACCGCGTTCAGCATCAGCTCGATGCACATGAACATCACCAGGGCATTGCGCCGCAGCAGGAGCCCGAGGGCCCCGATGAGGAAGAGCACAGCGGCGAGGGCCATGTACCAGCCGGAGTCGACCATCAGACCTCTCCTCCGGCGGTAGTGAGGCGAGGGCGATGGCCCCGGCGGCGGCGATCGTGAGCAGCAGAGCGGTCGCCTCGAACGCGAGCACCCAATCGGTGAAGAGAGGCACGGCCATCGCCTTCGACCGTCCCGTTGGTCGCACCGGGAATCGGTCTGCCGTCGCCACCGGCACCCACTCGAAGTCGGCGAAGAGCGCCACCCCGGCGGCAAAGAGGATGATGACCAGGGCCAGACCCGCCCACACCCAGCCGTTGGAACGGGAGCGGTCTCCTTGCGAGTCTCCTCCTTGTCGACGCCGATCAGCATGATGACGAACAGGAAGAGAGTGAGCACCGCCCCGGCGTAGACGATCATCTGGACGGCGGCCACGAGGTGAGCGAGTTGAGCGACGTAGAGCACGCGCACCGAGAGCAGCGTCGCCAGGAGCCCCATGGCCGAGTAGACCGGGTTCCGGGCCATGACGACGGTCACGGCCCCGGCGAGAGGCGGCTGCAGGCCCATCACGACGAAGAGCAGCTGCCTCAGCCATCCTGCTGGCTCCGACCGAGACGCGTCCACGCATCCTCCTGGGTCGGCTCCGGATCCCAGGAGGCGGGCCCGGGTGTCCCCTGCCACATCTTGACGCCCTCGTAGGCGGCGAGCCCGCAGGGAGCCGTCGCCCGAAGCCAGCCGTCGGCGGTGAGCAGCTCGTCGTGGTCGGCCAGCTCGTCGTCGGGGAACATGTGCGGCACCGACCCGTCCCGATTCATCAACAGCTCGTCCTTGGTGTAGATGGCGTCGTCCCGGTTCGTCGTCGACATCTCGAAGAGGTGGGTCATCGTGATGGCCTCGGTGGGACATGCCTCGACACAGAGCCCGCAGAAGATGCACCGCAGCATGTTGATCTCGTAGACGAATCCGAACCGCTCCCCGGGGAGGTCGGGTTGTTCCGGGTCGTTCTCCAACCCCCGCACATAGATGCAGTCGGCGGGACAGGCCCCGGCGCACAGCTCGCAGCCGATGCACTTCTCCATGCCGTCGGGATAGCGGTTGAGGACGTGACGACCGTGGAACCGCTGCGGCTTGTGGCGCATCTCCTTGGGGTACTCCGTGGTGACCATCTCCTGGCCGGTGATGGTGCGCACCATGGTCGACCCGGTGACCCGAAGACCCTTGAGCAGTTCGGTGATGAGACCCATGTTCGTCAGCTCCAGGGAAGCCCGAATTGGCGGACACCGATGGCGATGCTGGAGACGACGATCCAGGCGAGGGCGGCAGGGATCAGACGCTTCCAGCCCAGGTGACATCAGCTGGTCGTAGCGAAGCCGGGGAAGCGTCGACCTGCAGCCAGAAGAAGACGAAGACGACCGCATACGTCTTCACCAGGAACCAGACGGTGGGCAGGATCGCCGAGACGAAGGCGGGGAGGCGTCCCCTCCCAGGTGGGGCCGTTCCATCCACCCAGGAACAAGGTCGCGGCGATGGCCGCACATCGAGAAGATGTTGACGTACTCGGCGAGGAAGAACATGGCGAAGCGCATGCCGGAGTACTCGGTGTGGAAGCCACCGACGATCTCCTGCTCCGCCTCGACCAGGTCGAACGGGGCGCGGTTGGTCTCGGCGACGATGGCGACCATGAAGATCACGAACGCGACGATCTGGGGGAAGGCGTTCCAGCGGGGGAATCGATGCCTGCCCCAGGTGCCGGCCTGACGAGCGACGATCTCGGAGAGACTGAGCGTCCCCCCTCGCCCTGGGTGGCGGTGAACATCACCACGGCCACCATCGCGAGCCCCATCGCCGCCTCGTAGGAGATCGCCTGGGCCGTCGCCCTCACCCCCCCGATCAGGGGGTACTTCGACCCTGACGACCAGCCGGCCAGGACCACGGCGTAGACCGCCAACGACGACATGGCGAGGATGAACAGCAGACCGATGTTGAGGTCGGCGCCCTGCAGGATCACCTCCTCGCCCCCGATCGTGAACGGGGCGCCGAAGGGCACCATCATGAAGATGAGGAACGCCGGGATCACCGCGAGGAACGGGGCGAGGAGATACATCCCGAGCTCGACCTTGCGGGGGGTGATCGACTCCTTGAAGAAGAGCTTGAGACCGTCGGCCACCGTTTGCAGGATCCCCCACGGCCCGGCGCGCTGTCGGCCCGATCCGGCTCTGCATGTCGGCGAGGACCTTCCTCTCTGCCCAGACGTTGATGATGGTGGCGACCATCAGGAGGACGAAGCACGATGATCACACGGAGGAGCACGATCCCGGCCTCGGCCCACCGCATCAGGTGACCACCTTCACGCGCACCACCGGGTCGGTCCCCAGGGGGGCGGCACCCGGCTGGTTCGCCGGGACGTAGACGACGCCGGCAGGGGTGCCTTCGTCGAGGACCGCGGTGAACTCTCCCTCACCGTGCCCGGTGGTCACCTTGACCATCGAGCCTTCCTTCACCCCCAGCCCGGGCGCGTCGGCCGGGTTGATGTGGGCGACCGCACCCGGGGCGAGCGGGTGCAACGAGGGGCAGTGACGGAGACGCACCCCGTCGTCGTACATCGTCCGCGCCTGGTGCAGCACGAACTGCGCCCCCGGCGGCTGGGGACCCTCCAGAGCCACCGGGACATGGTCGAACGGCTGGGAGCCTTCGGTGGGCACCACCGCTCCGTCCCGGGCCTCCCATTCGAGATGATCGTGGGTCACCCCGGCATAGATGGCCAGCGTTCTCCGAGATCTCCTTGGCGATCGTCTCCGCCGAGGTCAGACCCAGGGGGTGGCCCATGTGAGCGGCGATGTCGTCGATGATCGCCCAGTCGGGCCGGGCCGATCCTGGGGCGGGACGCAGCTGGTTGACCTTCTGCACCCGGCCCTCGAAGTTGGTGACCGTCCCGTCCTTCTCCGTGAACCCGGCGGCAGGGAGGATGACGTCCGCCGAGTCGTTCGAGTCGTTACGGAACAGGTCGATGGAAACCACGTACTCGGCGGCGAACAACCCGTCTACCGCCGGGCGCGGATCGGGCATGTCCCGCATCGGGTCGGCGCCGACCAGGATCAGACCCCGGATCTCCCCTGAGTCGAGCCCCGCCATGATCTCCCGGGTCGCCTTGCCCGGACGCCCGGCCGGCACCCTTCCCGGCGCCAGGTCGGGGGCGAGACCCATGTCCAGGGCGCCGAACGTGTTCGAGCGTGGCGTTGAGGGGCAGGATCTTGGCCTGGCCCGCCTTCTGCCGGACGAGCGCCGCCACCGACTCGGCGAGCTTGGGCCCGTCGGCGACACTGGCGATGCCCACGATGGCCACCACTCTGTCGACGGCGAGCGGCAGCGCCACCTGCGTGTGCCGCCGGCGTCGAGCTCGTCGAGGAGCCCGAACCCGCCGCCGGGGCGGTAGGTCAGCTTGTGGGTGGCGCGGTCGTCGAGACCGGTCTTGCGGGGATGGACCACGACGAGTGTCTTGCCCAGGCTCTGGGCGGCGCGGCGCACCCGGAGATAGAGGGTGGGGTGCTGCTCTTTGAGGTCGGCCGCCCAGACCAGGATGGTGTCGGCGTCGTCGAGGTCGGAGATCAGGGCACGGTCGACGGTGGCGGCCAGGAAGTGGGCGGCCAGGGAGTCGCCGAGCGTGGAGTCGACATGTGGGTGTCTCCAGGACCTCCCGGGCGAACCGGGAGAGGGCGTAGGCGTCCTCGTTGGTGCCGTTGGCCCCTCCGATCACGGCGAGGGCCTCGCCACCGTCCTCGTCCTTGATCAGCTGCAGCCGGTTGGCCACGATGTCGAGGGCCTCGGCCCATTCGACCTCGACCAGCTCGCCATCACGCCTTACCAGTGGCTTGGTGAGCCTCTCCTCGGACCGCAGGTACTCGAAGCCGAAACGATCCTTGTCGGACAGCCAGCCGTGGTTGGTCGCGATCGTTGTCGACCCCGGTGTAGCGAAGGATCTCGTTCTGGCTGGAGTGGATCTCGATACGGGGGTGGGCGGTGTCGAAGAGAGAAGAGCTCTCCACCTTCTGCAGGTCCCAGGGACGGGCCCGGAACCGGTAGGGCTTGGCGGTCAGCGCACCCACCGGGCAGATCTGCACGGTGTTGCCGGAGAAGTACGAGGAGAAGGGCAGGTCGGGGAAGGTGTTGACCTGGGTGGTGTTGCCCCGGTCCTGGAACTCGATGAGGGGGTCGCCCGATATCTCGTCGGAGAACCTGGTGCAGCGGGCGCAGAGGATGCATCGCTCCCGATCGAGGAGGACCAGGTCCGAGATCGGGATCGGCTTCTCGTAGTTGCGCTTGATCTCGACGAACCGGCTCTCCCCCGGCCCGTAGGCGAGCGCCTGGTCCTGCAGCGGGCACTCGCCGCCCTTGTCGCACACCGGGCAGTCGAGGGGGTGGTTGGCGAGGAGGAACTCGAGGATGGCCTCCTGTGACTTCTTGACGTCGGCGCTCTCGGTGTCGACGACCATCCCTTCGGCCACCGGGTTGGTGCAGGCGGTGATGATCATCGGGCCCCGGGGGGTCTCGATCTGGACCAGGCACATGCGGCACATGCCGACCGGCTCCATCCGCTCGTGCCAGCAGAACCGGGGGATGTACGTCCCGGTGTCCTGAGCCGCCTTGATCAGCAGCTGTCCGGCCGGGACCTGGTGCTCGGACCCGTTGATCGTGACGTTGACCAGGGTGCTCATGCGTGCTCCGCCAGGGCGACCGGCTGGAACGGGCAACCCTGTCCGACGTGGGCATCCACCTCGTCACGGAAGTAGTCGCGGAGGGCCAGGATCGGCGAGACCGCCGACGGCCCCAGCGGGCAGATCGTCGTCATCTTGGGCGGCCAGGCGAGACCGATGCTGATCCCGTCGGAGACATCCACGAGCAGATCGAGATCGACGGCGCGCCCTGATCCCTCTTCGATCCGACGCAGGATCATCTCCAGCCAGGTCGTGCCCTCGCGGCATGGGGTGCATTGCCCGCAGGACTCGTGGGAGAAGAACCGGACGACCCGCTCGGCGGCCCGGACCATGCAGGTCTGATCGTCCATCACGATCACGGCACCCGAGCCGAGCATCGAGCCGGCCGCCGCCGTGGCGTCCTTGGTGATCTCCAGGTCGAGATGGCGATCCGGGATGAACCAGGGTGCGGAGGCCCCACCGGGGATCCAGCTCTTCAGCTCCCGGTCGTCACGTGATCCCGCCACCGATGTCGTAGATGAGGTCCCGCCAGGTGATCCCGTGGGGCAGCTCGTAGTTCCCGGGCCGGTTGACATGACCGGAGAGCGACATCATGAACGTCCCGGTGTCGGTGCTGTCGGTGAGACCGCTGTACTCCGCAGCCCCCATTCCCAGGATGTGGGGGAGATTGGAGACGGTCTCGACGTTGTTGACGATGGTCGGCATCATGTAGAGACCCTTGGCCGCGGGGAAGTAGGGCGGCTTGAGCCGGGGCTCGCCCCGGAGACCCTCCAGACGAGTTGATCAGGGCGGTCTCCTCGCCACAGATGTAGGCCCCACCGCCGAGATGGACGGTGACCTCGAGGTCGTAGTCGCGAGCCGAAGATCCCCTGCGCCGAGATAGCCCTTGTCATAGGCGGCGTCGACGGCCTGTTGGACCCGGCGTGCCGGCTTGGGGTACTCGCCGCGGATGTAGACGAAGGCATGGTGGACCTCGTTGGCGATGGCGGTGATGATGACTCCCTCGACCATCTGATGGGGATCACGTTCCAGGAGCTGGCGGTCCTTGAAGGTCCCCGGCTCCGACTCGTCACCGTTGATCACCAGGTAGGACGGGCGGGCCGGGGCGAGAAAGCTCCACTTGAGACCGGCGGAGAACGCTGCTCCGCCCCTGCCCGAGCAAACCCGAAGCCTTGACCTCCTCGACCAGCTCGTCACGGGTCATGGTCGAGGGCCCGTCTCGCCTGGGTGTACCCACCGGTGGCCTCGTATCGGTCCATGGTGTGCGAATCGGCCGGATGATCGGCCATCCTCCGGGTCACGATCAGAGGTGTCGTCATGCGTCGCCCTCGCCGCCCACTGTTCCCAGCGGCTGGAAAGCGGGATAGGGCCCGACGGCACCGCTCGTCTCGACGATCGCCCAATCGAAGCTGCGGCGACCCCCGAACAGCGACTGCATCTCGTCGGTGTTGACCACCTCTGGCCGCGCCTTTCGCAGCCAGTTGACGAGGTCCCGCGCCTTCTCCGGGGTGACACCTTCGATCAGCTCGTAGTTGACCTGGACGGCAGGAGCACCGCCACAGGCGCCGATGCACTCGACGTGCTCGACCGAGAGCAAC
Organism: uncultured bacterium; assembly: GCA_963751005.1. GTDB lineage: Bacteria > Actinomycetota > Acidimicrobiia > Spongiisociales > ZC4RG35 > JANQRA01. The sequence continues at coordinate 526,034 of CAVVSY010000004.1, read as the reverse complement.
CCTTCGCCATCGGTCTCGCCATGGGGGACGCCTGACTCGTCCTCGACGGCGTGGAGGACGTCGTCACCTCCGAGGAGCATGCACGAGATCGAGGTGCAGCAGGACACGAGATAGGTCCCGGTGCGCTCCCGCTTGTACATCGTGTAGAAGCTGGCCACGGCCCGGACCTGGGCCGGGGTGATCCCACACCAGTCGGCGACCTCTTCCATCCCGGCGTCGGTGAGATGCCCCTCCTCGGCCATCGCCAGGTACAGGAGCGGCATCACCGCCGACCGTTTCTCCGGATACCGGGAGATGATCTGGCGGGCACGCGCTTCGGTGGCCTCCGACCAGTGACTCATCGGGGGCGAGATTAGGGAGTTTCCATCTGGCTAGTGAAACCGGGAACAAGCACCAGGTAGCCCGTGATACCCGTATCGACGGCCGTTTTCGGACGTCGAGCAACCTCGATCGGCTCTGTCGGAGAACCATTTCATGGTTCTCCAGATCGATCTCAACGATCCGAGAAGGATCGCATCCTTCTCGAGATCAGATCTCAACGGTCCGAGAAGGATTTCATCCTTCTCGAGATCGATCTCATCGATCGACGTCCCCCATCACCGGGTCCATGGAGGCGATGGTGGCGACGGTGTCGGCGACGAGGCTGTCGGCCATCGCGATCGGCAGCGCCTGCAGGTTGTAGAACGACGGTGCCCGGGTGTGCATCCGATACGGCCGGGCCTCGCCATCTGACACCAGATAACAGCCGAGCTCGCCCCGGGGTGACTCGACGGCGACGTAGGTCTCTCCCGGCGGGACCTTGAACCCCTCGGTGAACAGCTTGAAGTGGTGGATCAGGGCCTCCATGGACTCGTCGATCCGGGCCCGAGGCGGTGGGGTGATCTTGCGATCGGCCACCCGGTAGTCCCCCTTGGGCATGGTGTCCATGACCTGTTCCACGATCTTCAGCGACTCGCGGATCTCCTCGACCCGCACCCGGTAACGGTCGTAGACGTCGCCGTTCTCCCCCACGGTGCACCTCGAATTCGTATTGCTCGATCCCCGAGTAGGGGAACACCTTGCGCAGATCCCAGTCGACCCCGGCCGCGCGAAGTGCCGGGCCGGTGATCGACTAGGCGATCGCCTCCTCGGCGGTGATGACACCGACGCCGACGGTCCGCGCCAGCCAGATCGGGTTCTCCCGCAGCAGGTCGTCGTACTGGTCGAGCCGATGAGGCAGGTCGGCGAGGATGGCGGCGACGTCGTCCTTCCAACCCGGGGCGAGGTCGGCGGCGGTGCCCCCGGGCCTGATGAAGTTGTGGTTCATCCGCAGCCCGGTGTTCTTCTCGAAGAAGGCGAGGATCGACTCCCGCTCCCGGAACCCGTACATCATCATCGAGATCGCCCCGATGTCCATCCCGTTGGTGGCCAGGGCCACGAGATGGGACGACACCCGGTTCAGCTCGGTCATCAGCACCCGAATCGCCGCGGCACGCGGCGGCACCTCGACGTCGAGGAGACGTTCCACCGCCAGGGAGTAGGCGAGCTCGCCGTGCAGCGGCGCCAGATAGTCCATCCGGGTGACGTTGGTCGGGCCCTGGGAGAACGTGAGCTGTTCGGCTGTCTTCTCCATCCCGGTGTGCAGGTATCCGATGATCGGCTTGGTGCGCCGGATCACCTCACCCTCGAGCTCGAGCTGGAGACGGAGCACACCGTGGGTCGACGGGTGCTGGGGGCCCATGTTGATGACCATGCGCTCGTCCTCCTCGACCTCGTCGTCGAAGACGTAGTCGTCGGTGATCGTCCGGCCGAACTGATCGTCGAGCCGGTCTTCCGACTCGTCCGGACCGAACTCCTGGGCGCCCTCGTCGGTCGGCTGGAACTGGGGCTCCTCGGTGCCCGCCACCCAGACGTCGAGCGTCTCCTTCTGCGGCTCGAGGGTGTCACCCACCATCACTTCACCTCGTGGGCCGCTTTGAACTGAACCGGGACCGACCCCACCCCGAAGTCCTTGCGCAACGGATGGCCTTCCCAGTCGTCGGGCATGAGGATCCGGGTCAGGTCGGGGTGACCGTCGAAGACGATCCCGAACATGTCGTACACCTCGCGCTCGGCGAAACCGGCGCCGGGCCACAGCGGGGTCAGCGAGCCGATGGCCGGGTCGTCGCGGCCGACCGCCGGCGATCATGCGGAGCCGGGTGCGTGGGTCATCGAGAGGAGGTTGGCCACGACCTCGTAGCGCTGTGGGCGCTGTCGGAGCCAGTCGACGGCGGTGACGTCGACGCACACCTCGAAGCCGGCGTCCTTGGCGGCTGAGGCGAACTCGACCCAGGACTCGGCCGGGACCCGGGCCACGTCCTGACCGTGGGACTCCTCCCACACCACGTCGTCGAAGGCGGTGGCGAGCTCCTCCAGCACCGGGCTCATCGCACGATCTCCCCGGACATGATCTTGCGGTGCAGGTTGAGGATCCCGTGCATCAGGCTCTGCGGCCCGGGCGGGCAACCGGGCACGTAGATGTCCACCGGGACCACCTGATCGACACCCTGCACCAGTGCGTAGTTGTTGAACATGCCACCAGTGGAGGCGCAGGCGCCCATCGAGATGACCCACTTCGGGTCGGGCATCTGGTCGTAGACCTGTCGCAGGACCGGCGCCATCTTCTGGCTGACCCGGCCGGCGACGATCATCAGGTCGGCCTGGCGTGGCGAGGCGCGGAACACCTCCATGCCGAATCGGGCCAGGTCGTAGTGGGCGGTCCCGGCAGCCATCATCTCGATGGCACAACAGGCCAGCCCGAAAGTCGCCGGGAACATCGAACGGGTGCGCGCCCAGTTGGCCGCCCTTTCCACCGTGGTCATGAGGAGGTTCCCCGGGGCAGTCGTAGCCATGTCTATGCGGCCTCTCCGACCCCCAACGGGACGGGCTCCTCGGCCGGGAGGTAACGGGCCCGCCGGTGGACGTTCCAGTCGAGGGCACCCCGCTTCCAGACGTACATCAAGGTCTCGACGACGAAGAAGGTGAAGATGAGCATCGCCGCCACGCCGTACCAGCCGAGTTGATCCCAGATCGAGGCCCAGGCGAACAGGAAGATGATCTCCACGTCGAAGATGACGAACAACATCGCCACCAGGTAGAACTTCACGGGGAAGCGCTGCGACGGCTCGACCTCGGGGACGATGCCGCACTCGTACGGGTCAAGCTTCTCCGGGGTGGGGTTGCTGGGGCTGAACATCCGGGAGACGAGCAACGAGACGGCCACGAAACCGGCGGCCAGCACTGCCATCACGAAGATCGGCGCGTAATCGGCGAGAGCCACGTTCCTGAGAATAGGTGTCGCCGGGGCGATCCAGGTAATCAGCCCACGGGTGGAGTCCTAGTCTGCGGCGATGACCACAACGTTCGACATCGACGTCGGTCCGCGCCCGTTTCCCCGCCCTCTCCCGGGTCGAGCACGGGATCCCGGTCGCATACCTCGACGGGCCCGGGGGGACCCAGGTCCCCCAGACCGTGATCGATGCCATGGCGGCGACACTCCGTGATGGGATGAGCAACCTCGGTGGCGGATTCGGTGCGTCGGACGACGCGGCCCGAGCCACCGAATCGGCCCGGGCCGCCATGGGCCGGCTGTTCCACACCGACCCGGCCACCATCTCGTTCGGACAGAACATGACGAGCCTGACCTTCGCCATCAGCCGTGCCCTCGCGGCAACCTGGCGTGAAGGCGACGCCATCGTCGTCACCAGTCTCGATCACGACGCCAACTACACGCCATGGCAGATGGCGGCGCGTGACGCCGGAGTCGAGGTCAGGGTGGCGGAGTTCGATCCGAGCACGGGGCTTCTCGACCCCGATGCCGTCGTAGACCTGATCGACGAACGGGTCCGGCTGGTGGCGGTCTGTCTGGCGTCGAACTCACTCGGATCGGTGGTCGACGTCGCAGCCATCAGCCGGCACACCCGCGAGATCGGGGCCCTCCTCTTCGTCGACGCCGTGCATGCCGCGCCCGCACCTCGCCATCGACGTCTCCGCCCTCGGTTGCGACTTCCTGGTCGCCTCCTCGTACAAGTTCTTCGGCCCTCATACCGGCATCCTCTACGGACGCCCCGAGCACATGGCGGCCCTCGAGGCCTACAAGGTGCGTCCGGCGCCGTCGGACCCGCCCGAGAAGTGGGAGACGGGGACCCAGAGCTTCGAGTCCCTCGCCGGCATCACCGCCGCCGTCGAGTACCTCGAGTCGGTCGGTCACGACGCCATCTCCGCTCAGGAGACCTCACTGGGGCGACGTTTCCTGGACGGGATCGCCGGTATGTCCCATGTGACGCTGCACGGTGTGCCGGAGATGGACGAGAGGCGGGTGGCGACGTTCGCCGTCGCCGTCGCCGGAGAGCATCCCGACCGGGTCGCGGCCCGCATGGCGGACGCCGCGATCTATGTGTGGTCCGGGCACTACTACGCAGTCAACGTCATGGACCGTCTCGGTGTCCTCGACGACGGCGGGCTGACCCGGATCGGGTTCGTGCACTACAACACCGATGCCGAGGTCGATCGGGCGCTCGAGGTGTTGGCCGGGCTCGGGTAGTCCTCAAGCCCCCAACGCGGAAGCCAGCAACTCGACGTCGGGGACCTGCTGTCGTGGCGGCGGGGTGGGGAGGCCCCAGATCGCCCCCGGTCTCCGCAGGAAGACCGCTTGGGAGCCGGCGGCCATCGCTCCAGCACAGTCCCAATCGTGGGAGGCCACCAACACCATCGTCGCTATGTCGACCCCCATGGTGTCGGCGGCGTGGTGGTACGGCGCCGGGTCGGGTTTGAACTTCCCCACCTCGTCGACAGAGATCACCCGGGCTGAAGTAGCCAGCCGAGCCCGGCGTTCGCGCACCTGAGCATTGGCCACCTCACCGCTCCCGTTGGTGAGGGCGACCAGTTCGAACCCGGCGCTGGCGAGACGCTCCAGACCCGGCTCGACATCGGGATACGCCGGGAGCTCGCTCATCGGGGCGACCGCGGCGACGGCATCCTCGGCCCGGAGCAGCAGCCCACGCCGGGCCGCCAGATTGATCATCGCCTCGGCACCGATCGCCGAGAACGGGCGGTGCTGATCCAGCGTGTTGGCGATGAGGGACCCGTGGAGGAGCCGTGCGAACCACTCCCCCACCGGTGGGTCGGCCCCGAAGATCGCTTCCAGGCTTCGTCGGATCGGGTCGAGGCTGAGCAGCGTCTCGTTCACGTCGAACACGATGAGCCTCGGAGCCGCCACGCCCCGATGGTAGGCAGACCCGCTCGCAGTCAGTTGGTGGGGAGAGTCTTCACCACGGCGGCGAGGGCGTCATAGGTGCGCTCACCCATGTGCTTGTCGTCCTCGTCGAGGAGGTTGGCCATCACCTTCAGCGTCCACTCCATCAAGGAGCGATTGCGCAGCCCGGTGTGCGCCAGGGTGCGCATCACCGACGGGTAGCCGATGAGCTTCACGAAGATCCGGGCCATCTTGTAGTAGAGGCCGTACTCGTCCTGGAGACGATGCGGATAACGCCGGAGCAGCCCGAGGTCGTCGGCGGCCAGCGACTGGCTGACGTACTCGGCGGCGATGCGCCCGGTCTCGTAGGCGTACGAGATCCCCTCCCCGTTCCAGGGGTTGATCGCTCCGGCGGCGTCCCCGATGGTGATCCAGTTGCTCCCCACCAGCGGGCTCTTCGAGTAAGACATCGTGAGCTTGCCCCCCATCGGCTTGCTCAGTCTCGATTCCTCGGTGAGACCCCAGTAGTCGGGGGCGGTCGCCACGTAGTCGTTCATCATGTGGGTCGTGTTGACGTCCTTCCACTTCTTGAAAGTGGAGAGCAGGCCGACGCCGACGTTGACGGTGCCGTCGCCGAGCGGGAAGACCCATCCGTAGCCCGGCATGGTCGCCCCACTGGAGTCACGGAGGTCGAGCTGGCTCTCCAGGAAGGGGTCGTCGGACTTCGGCGACGAGTAGTAGCCGCGCGCCGCCATCCCCATCGGATAGTCGCGGCGACGGGCGGTCCCCAGCTCGCGGCCGAAGCGGTTCATCGAGCCGTCGGCGATGATCGTGATGTCCGGGGTGACCGTCTCCTCGCCCGACCCATTGCGGAGACTCACCGACACCAGCCGGCCATCCTCGATCACGGGAGTGGCGGTGGTCTTCTCCCTGATGACGACACCCTCCTTCTCGGCCAGGGCAGCCACCTGCTTGTCCAGGTCGAGACGACGGATGACCCCGCCCCAGCTGGGGAACCGACTGTGCTCCGGCCATGGCATCTCGATCATGAGCTCGTCGCCGGCGTACGAGCGAAGACCGGTGATCCGATGGAACTCGGGCACGGTGAAGTCGAACCCCATCTCCTGGAGCTGCAGGATCGCCCGAGGGGTGAGGCCGTCGCCACAGGTCTTCTCCCGGGGGAAGGCCTTGGCCTCGACGAGGGTGACGTCGATCCCGTCCCGCGCCATCCAGTGGGCCGCCGCCGAACCGGCAGGACCGCCGCCAACCACGAGCACCTGAGGTGAAGACATGTGCCGATGATCGTAAATGGTCGAGTGGGGAAACCCCGAAGCGCGGTTGTATCGTCAGCGGGCATGACCGGGCTCTCCCGCGCCACCGTCTCCAGAATGCCGAGATACCTGCGTCTGCTCGACGATCTCAGGGAGTCGCAGAGCACGGTCAGCTCGGGCGAGTTGGCCGACGCGGCCGGGGTGAACCCGGCCAACGTGCGACGTGACCTGTCCGACCTCGGGTTCCAGGGGACTCGTGGGGTGGGCTACTCGGTGGCCGACCTCCGTTCCCGGATTCGGCGTGAGCTCGGCATCGAAGGGCGGCGGCGGGTGGCGATCATCGGGGCGGGCAACCTGGGAACCGCCCTTGCCCGTTACTCCGGGCTCAGCCAGCGCGGCTTCGACGTGGTGGCCATCTACGACATCGACCCCCGCCGGGTCGGCGAGGAGGTGGCCCATGTGGCCGTGCGCAGCGCCACCGCGATCTCCCGTGACTGTGGTGACGGGCTGTTCGACATGGCGATCCTGGCCGTGCCGGCCACCGCCGCCCAGACAGTTGCCGACCAGCTGGTCGCCGCCGGGGTGGCCTCGATCCTCAATTTCGCCCCGGTTCGGGTCATCGTCCCCGACGTCGTCCCGGTCCGCCAAGTCGACCTCTCCACCGAACTCCAAATCCTCAGCTACTACGGCTGAGGCGGATACCCCGAACCCGGGGTTGTGGGATCCATATCCGGTGGTTAGATCCGCTCATCTACGAAGGGGTTGGATTCGGCCGTCCGGGGTGGCATCTTCGCAGCGTGGGGGGTCCGATAGCCGAAGTCATTGCGTTCGCGACCAAGAACGGCGCCATCTTCACCACGCAGCCGAAGCCCTCGCCTTGGGCATGAGCGGCACGACCCTGCTTCGCAGGGTCAACGAGGGGGTCTTCGTCAGACACGCTCCCAGGGGTGCTTCGCTCTTGCCGGAACGCCGAGATCGCCCACGTCCTCGACCTTCACATCGCCTGCCGCAAACTGGGCGCCGTCGTCTCCCACCAGTCAGCGGCCTATGTCCACGATCTCGATCGTCCCATCCCACATCAAGCCGACGGTCAGCGTCAACCGCAACGGGACCAAAGACCTGACGGGAGTCACCGTTCATCAGATCGATCGATCTCGAGCCAGGCCACGTCGAGCTGATAGATGGTCTGCGAATGACCAAGCCGGAGCGCACGATCGTCGACTTGGCCGCGGTCCTATCTGAACGACACCTCGCACGCGATGCTCGACAACGCGGTCGCAGCCGGAAGGATCGATCTCGACGCCCTCAACGACACTCTTCGGGCGATCTCGGCAGGCGAGGGAAGCCAGGGACGGCGACAGCTGCGACGGTTGCTGGCAGTACGTGGCGAGCGACTACATCGCACCCGAGAGCGAGTTGGAACGACGCCTACTGATGATCATGGTGCGAGAGCCGAGCTGCCGACACCCGGTCAGCCAGTTTCGTGCTCCATGGCTCCGTCGCATCAAGGGCCGGGTCGACTTCGCCTACCCGCCACAACGTCTGCTGATCGAGGGCGACAGTCGCCGGTGGCATCTGCTCGCTGCAGCGTTCGAAACCGACCGGCTCCGCGACAATGCGGCGCAGCTGGCGGGTTGGAGGATCCTCCGCTTCACATGGGAGGAGATCACGACCGCACCCGAGCGTGTTGTTATCCACGATCCGACGTGCGCTTGAAGATGAGCGGATCTGATCCCGTATTCGGCTCTAGGAACCCCGGGTTCGATTTCGCGGGCGGCCCGTCGGCTCAGCCGCCGGCTTCCTTGGTCTCTTCGTATTGGTGGAGGGCGACCAGGAACACCAGGAACAGGACCAGGCTCACCAGGAGATAGGTGATGGGGATCACACGGATCTCGAAGGCGTTGAGCCCTTCGATGTTCTCGGGCTTGGGACCACGGGGGGCGTAGATGACGAAGAGCATCGACGTGATCGCCAGCCAGCCGAAGACGGCGGCACCGGTGACCAGGAAGCCGAGTCGCTTGCCCAGGTTGGTGCTGTTGAACAGGTAGATCGCCCCGTAGAAGAGCAGGATCGCCGCCGGCGAACAGGATGATCCCGGTGACGAACAGGTTCGCCGAGAGCAGCGACCGAAACAGCTCGCGAAAGAACATGGCTACTCCACTCCGTCCAGGTTGCCGCTACGCAGATATCGGGCGAGGAGATCGAGGTCGGCAGGGTCGAGGATCGCTCCGAAACCGGGCATCCGACCCGAGCCGAACCCGTTGATGCCATAGGGCGTCTGCGCCACCGAGCCACTGATGAGGAAGTCGATCAGGAGGTCCGGCTCCTCCGAGCCTTCCGGCGGCGCCTCACCGAACTGCACGGTGGGACGACCATCCCACAGCGCGGGGCCGAAGCCACCTGAACCGGCCTCCTGGGTGTAGGGCACCCCGGCGCTGAACCCGGCGGTGTGGCATCGGGCGCAGTTGGCGTTGAACAGGCCAACGGCGCGCTCGGCCTCCTCCTCGCCGGCCTCCATCGACTCGGCCACCCCGGCGATGTCGATGGCCCACAGCTCCTGGTCCCGGGCCGTCTCCAGGAACTCGAGACCTTCCTCCTGCTGGGGACGGATCCGGTCCTCGTTCTCCACGGTGACGCCGAGGTTGATCGAGCTCGTCTCCAGACCGCCGACCATGGTGGCCGCCGTCTCCCGGTCGGGCACCCCGGAGACCGTCTCGGGGTTGGTCGGGTCGAGTGCGATCACGACGATCGAGGTGGGGATGGTGGCACCGCTCGCCTCGGTGAACAGCCCGGTGATCACCGCCTCACCGGCGTCGGAGATGCCGTCCCCATCGGTGTCGGGGGACTCATCGTCGATGACGTCGTCGGCCAGCGCCGTCTCCATGGCGTCGATGGAGATCTGCAGGATCGGGTCGACGCCAACCGCCTCCTCGAGTGCCGCCATGCCCTCGTCGACCAATTCGGCGTCGGGAGTAGCCGGGTCGAGCATGACCGGCTCGATCACCCGGAAGTGCTCGATAGGCCTCGGCCGACATCGCGGACAACTCGTTCTCGGCGGCGTCGGAGAGACCGTCCGCATCGGTGTCGATCCCTCGACCCGGCGCCGGCCAGCACCTCGACGGCGCGCTCGTCGAGCGGCTCGATCACGGCGAGGTCCTCGGGCGCCTGGTCGATCTCGGCCACGACCTGCTCCTGGTCGATGATTGCCGCGGCAACGGTGGCGTCGGCATTCTCCAAACGGGAGATCTCCGCAGGGACCGCATTGACCATCTTGTCGACGGCTGCCTGCTGGGAGATCTGGATGGTGGCCAGATAGTCGACGACGTCCTCGACCTGCTTCTCGTTCATCGGACCGCCTCCGGCGACACCCCATGCCGGCATCGGGGTGTTGCCCCGGCCATAGGTGACCCAGAAGTTCACCTCGTCCTCGCTGTAGCGGTAGAAGACGTCGTCGAGTGAGGGAGCGGTCCAGGCGACGGCGACACCGGAGCGCTTCTCCACGTACGGCGCCGACCCACCCGACCCGAGCGGGCCGTGACAGGAGAAGCAGGCGAACTCCTCGACGATGTGCTCGCCACGGGCGACCGAGCCTCGGCGAACTCCACGACGAATCCTTCCTGACGGTTGGTCTCGCCGAGGAAATAGAGCGGGAGGGAGATGGCGAGAAAGGCCGAGAAGGCGATCGCCGCCTTCTGACCACCCTTCGAGACGCTTCGTCTCCAGTTGCTGGTCGTCGATGCCGGGCCTGAGGTTGGGGGCCACCTCCTCGGCGCCGCCCCGGTTGCGCAACGCCGACACCAGCATCAGACCGAGCCAGACGATGCCGGCGACGACGGCGAGGACGGTGATGACGTCTGCCGTCACCGCTCATCACCTCGGGGTGCCGTCATCAGATGCAACTCGGGCCCTGCGGGTACTGCGACGCTGAGCGGAGGGGCCCGTCGGCGTCTCGATGATCTCCCCGGTGCGGATGATGAAACTGGTCGCCGTTGCGCACCTCGACGACGAACCGGTCGAGGTTGCGGGGCGCCGGGCCCGCCGAAGTACTCACCCGACGGAGTTGTACTTGGACCCGTGACAAGGGCACTCGAAACCGATGGAGGTGGCACACCAGGGGACCCGGCAGCCGAGGTGGACACAACGCTGGAACAGGGCCATGAGACCGCCGGCGGCGACGTTCCGCCCTTCGAACTGGACAGAGAGTGTCTCCGGGGCGGGCACGACGTAGGCCCGCGCCTCGGGGATGAAAACTGGGACCACAGTCCCGTCGGGGTTGACGGTCTGCGCGGTGAGGTCCTCCACCGACCCGGCGTCGACGTCGGAGCCGAACCCACCGGTCAGCTTGGGCCAGAAGAAGGCCAAGCGAGTAGAGACCGAACATCCCGAGGAACGAACCGAAGGTGACGGTGATGGCCCGATTGAAGAACTGACGGCGGCTGACGCCCGGACTCCTCGGGTGACACCTCGACGACCCGCTGCTGTCTCGACGACGGTCGACCCCGGTCGACCACGGCCTCGCCGCTCGGTCTCCTCGACTCTCGATCGGTCCTCGGCTCGGTCACCGGCTCGGGCTCGGCGACCGCCAACGGCTGCGACCCGCACCCCGACCATCGACTCGTCGGCGCGCCTCGTCTCCGGCGAAACGCCCGCAGTCGGGTCGGGTCGCTCGGTGCGTGAACGGCGGAAGGCGATCGATGAAGGCGCCGATGGCACCGAGGATGGCGAAGAAGCCGACACCGACGAGGATCCAGTTCGTGAACGTCATTCGAAATGCACCCAGTCCTTGAGATCATCGAAATAGACCCCGTCACGCCACGGGTAAGACCAGTTGAACCCCTGGCCCCGGAAAAGCACGCCGAAGATCGTCAAGCGTCGCCGCCCCGGCCAGGAAGATCGAGTAGAGCATGATGGCGAACTTGCGATCAGTCGGCTCGGGTCGACGGGTTCTTGTCGACGTACGGAACCGCCATGAAGCCGATCAGGCCCGACGATCGTCGGCACCGTCACCCCTGCGATCTGCGGGTCGAAGTAGCTGAGCAACTCCTGGAGCCCGAGGAAGTACCAGGGTGCCTTCGAGGGGTTGGGTGTGGCGTTGAAGTTGGCCGGCTCCAGCAGTGGCGAGTGGATTATGACGGCCATGATCACGAACAGGCCGGTGATCGCGAGAAGCGCCCCGAACTCCATGAGCATCAGATGGGGCCAGGTGTTGACCTTATCGGTGGGCTCGGCCTTGACGTTCTGGATGGCCCGCGCCTTGACGACGGTGAGGAGCCGCTGGGTGCGGACCCCGTCGGGGAGACCTGCGGGCGGGACCGGTGGGTCGTGGGGAGACCACTGCGGCCACCTTGCCGTTCCCGGAGCCGTTCGACGACCCGTTGGCCTCGGGAGCCGCGGGATCCTCGATCTCGACGGCGGGAGCAGGCTCGTCGTCGACGGCAGTTGCGTCAGCAACTGCAACCTGCTTCGGCGTCAGCCGAAGCCGCGGCGTCGGCACCGGCAGCCGCTTCGGCGTCAGCCGAAGCCGCGGCGTCAGCCGAAGCTCGTCGGCGCAGCCGGAGTCGTCGGCGTCGGGGAGCTCCGTCGGCCGGTGGGTACTCGGCCACCTTGGGCTCGGCCGGGGCGACGTCCTGCTCCATGTCGGCCTCGATCTCCGGCGTCTCGGCTCCCGCGTCCTCGGCAGCGGGGACCTCCTCGACAGGCGCCGGGCATCGTCACCGAGTTCGGCCTGCATCGGCTGGGCTGCTGCCGCTCGGGCTCGTTCTGGGGAATCTCGACGGGCGGGCCCTCACCCTTCATCTCGGCGAGCACCTGCTCGACTGGCACACCGAGCGCCTTGGCCTTGGCCTCGGCCGATCTCCTCAGCAGGCTCTCGGGTATCTCAACCATCGACTGTCTCCTATAGAGGTCCCGAGATTCCGCCGTCTTTGCGGACCCGCCAGAAGTGGACGGCCATGAACAGCGACGATGATGAAGGGGAAGAGCGAGCACGTGGAGCACGTAGAAACGCAGCAAGGTGGCGGCGCTCACCTCCACCCCGGCGAGCAGGGCGAACTTCACCTGCTCACCGACCACCGGCACGAATCCGGCCATGTTGGTGCCGACGGTGACCGCCCACAGCGCCAGCTGGTCCCACGGGAGCAGGTACCCGGAGAAGGAGAGAAGAAGGGTGAGGAGGAGGAGGATCACCCCGACCACCCAGTTGAACTCACGAGGTGGCTTGTAGGCGCCGTGATAGAAGACCCGGCTCATGTGGAGGAACACGGACAGCACCATCAGGTGGGCTCCCCATCGGTGCATGTTCCGCACCAGCGACCCGAAGGCCACCTGCGTGGAGAGCGCCTCGATGTCGCGGTAGGCGAACTCGGCGGTGGGCGTGTAATAGAACATCAGGAAGATGCCGGTGATGGTGAGCAGGATGAACAGGAAGAAGCTGAGCCCGCCGAGACAGAGCGTGTAGGACAGCTTGACCCCGTGTCGCTTCACCTTCACCGGATGGAGGTGATAGAGCACGTTGTTCATCACCACGTAGGAGCGGTTGCGGGGGCTGTCGGAATAGCCCTGCTTGAAGGGTGACCCCGGGCGCATGATCGACTCGGCGACCTGGGAGCTCCACAGCTTGTCCGTGCCCTCCTTGATCCGGTCTTTGAGACCCACCTTCCCGTTGCCATCAGCCATTGATCGTCTCCCTACCAGCGCATCCCATAGGAATAGCCGTTCTTGAAGTCACGCTGGCCGGTGTCGAAGTCCCAGGGCGCCGGTCGAGCCCGAGCTCGGCGGCCTGATCGGCCAGAGAGCCCTCGAACTTGCCCAGGGAGATGACCCCGGTCGGGCATCGGTCGATGCAGAGGGCGCACCTGGTGCACTCGTCCTCGTCCACGATGAAGAACCCGAAGTTCTGCTCGTCCTCCTCAGGGTGGTCGACGTTGACCGCCTTCGTCGATCGCATCGAGGGAGAGGTAGTGGATGCACTTCCACGGGCAGATGTCGACACAGCCCTCGCAGAGGATGCACTCCGACTGATCGATGTGGAGGAACTGCTTGGGACGGAGCTTGTCGGTGAAGTAGTCACCGTCGACCAGGGCGAGTTGGTAGTCGTCCCGGATCGGGGGGTCTCGTCGACGACGCCTTTGGGCATGTCATCCTCCCTTCACCAGGGGACGACCGTACGGCGACTTCTTCTCGACCGGGGCGGCACTCGCCGGTCGGCCGGCCTTGATCTTCTGGATCTGCAGGGCGAGCACTACCGCCACTCCCAGCATCACCAGGTGATAGCCCATCGAGATCGAGTCCTTGACCACGGCCCAGCTGATCTCGACGACGTTGCCCAGGACCAGCATCGGCCGGGATGGTGACCGCGACTCGTTGAGACGACCAATCGAGATCGGTCTGGGCGAAGTTGAGCCACTCGGAGGGGACCATGCCGAAGAAGAACACGAGAGCGAGCCAGCTGATCATCCCGGCGACGGTGGCGCGGGCCCAGGTCATCTTCTGGTTGAGGACCCAGAGGAAGGTGGCTCCGATCGATGCCAATGTCGTCGATCCGAGGACGATCAGATATCCGGCCCTTTCCACAACGAACCCCTCGGCCACCAGTTCAGATAGTCGACGACGACCGGCTTTCGACCCCGTCGACCAGCTCGGTCACGGCCATGGATGACCAGTGGATCCAGATGACTGCGAGGACGAGCCCGAGGAGTCCCACGAGCAGCAGCGAGGCGCCGATCAGCTTGCGTCGTTCGTCGCTTAGTTCTCCGAGACGGTACATCTTCTTCTGTGGTCCAGACGCGTGGAAAGCGCTTGTGGTGCAGTTTCTACCACAGGTCGGCGGTCTCGAACGGAACCCGATGCATCCGAGCTCGTGACCCGTGTCGACGGTCGGAGCGGAACGGCGGGGTGAATCCTTGAAGCCCTCTAGTTATGCTCCCGCCGTCTCAACTCGCGTGAGGAAGACGCTTGGCCGACACCCAAACTGCAGACATTCGAGCCTTGCTCGGCGGTGGATCCGGGGAGGACCGGCTCGCTGCCACCCATTTCGTGGTCGGTGCGGTGTTCCTGCTGTTGGGGGGCGCACTCCAGCTCCTCTCCCTGTTCGCGTTGCGTTTCGGGGACCTCTTTCCCGTCTCCTATGGGCGTCTCGAGCCGACGGCCAACCTGGTGATGATGGGGGCTTCGTCACCGTTCTCGCTCACGGGCGGCATCTACTACGTGCTCCCCCGGCTCACCGGCACCCACCTCCAGGCGAGGCCGATCGCCGGTCTCGGGCTGCTGGGGATGGCCGGGCTCACCGCCCTGGGTGTGCTCGCCATCTTCTTCGGCTTCGGCGACGGCACCCAGCCCTTCGGGTTGCCGTGGTGGCTCGACGTCCCGTTGGCGGGGGTCCTCTTCGTGCCGGCCCTGGTCACCATCTGCGACCCTGCGACGACGGACGGAGACGCGCAGCTTCGTCACCATCTGGTTCGTGATCGGTGGCGTCGTCTGGCTCCCCCTCTCCTATCTGGCCCACCTGGCCACGGAGATCCCGGGCGCCTCGGCGGTGACGGTCGCGTATGCCGAGACCTTCTTCTCCGCCGGGTTCGTCACCATGTTCCTGGTCACGGTGGGGTCGGGGCTCGTCTACTACACCGTGGTCAAAGAGCTCGATGTGCCCCTGGCCAGCCGACAGCTCGCCCTCGTCGGGTTCTGGTCGCTGGGTTTCGCCGCGGCCTGGTGGGGCGCCGCCCAGCTGCTCTTCGGACCGGGACCGGGGTGGGTGGCCGGTGTCGCCGCCGCCTTGGGTCTCGCCTTCCCGATCGGGGCGCTGGCGAACGCCGCCAACATCTCGATGACCCTGGAAGGCTCGTGGGGCGATGTCGGGCAGCGACCCGCCGTGCTCTCCGGTGTCCTCGGCTCTCTACCTCACGGTGGGCGTCGCCGCCGTCGCCGCCCTCGCTGGTTTCCGCTCCATCGCGCTCGGTCACCTCGACGACCCAGTTCTGGGAGGCGGTCGAGTACGTCCTACTGGCCGGGGTCGGGACGTTGCTCGTCTCCAGCGTCTCACTTGGAGCGACCCCGCGTCTGGTCGGGCGCGCAGATCGAGACCGTCGAGAAGGCCCGGCGCTTCCAACGGCTCATCGTCGCCGGATCGGTCGGGGTCCTGGTGTTCCTGGGCGCGGCCGGCATCCTCTCCGGCTACTCCTGGATCGCCGGGTCCAACTCAGGGTGCGTACATCGACGCCGGTGAAGGTTGGGGGGCCGGTCTCGGCGGCAGCTACGAGACCCTGTTGCTGATCGCACTCGGCTTCGGCGCCGCGTTGTACGCAGGTCTCGGTGGCTATGTGTTCACGCTGTTCGGCACCATCACCAAGGGAAAGGCCGCTCCGCAGGAGATGCTGATCGACCGTGAGACCGCCGATGAGTGACCTGGGTGCGGCGGCCGCAGCACTCGGTGTGCCCGAATCGCTGGTGGAACGTTCGGTCGCCGCCCGCGCCTCGGCCTCGGGAGTGAGCGTCGACGAGTTGCTCACGGAGTGGGCCGGTGGCCAGGCGGCACCCAAACCGGCGGAGGCACCAGCGGCGCCATCCACCCCAGCCGAGGATGCCGCACCAGACGCCGACCCGCCAGGGGCGACAGCCGTCGCCGACACGGCTCCCCCGCCTCCACCCCCGATTGCCGTCGACGCGCCCCAGCCACCCGTGCCCGTCGCCACGGCACCAGCAGGCCCCTACCGGCCTCCGACGCTGGTCGGGGCACGGGACAACCCGATGCTGGTCGTCGCCGGCGCCATCGGGCTGTTCCTGATCGTGGTCATGGTCGGGCTGGTCGGGCCCTCCCTGCCGGTGGACAACCCGGGAGCACGCACCTCGGAGATCGCCTTCAGCGACGACGCCATCGCCGGACATGACATCTATGCCACCGCTGGCTGTGTCTCCTGTCACACCCAGATGATCCGACCGATCGTCGCCGACGTCGGTCTGGGGGCGGTGACCCTCAACGACACCAACCAGATCCTGGGCATCCGTCGTTTCGGGCCTGACCTGTCCGACGTGGGCAGCCGGCTCACCGGCTCCCAGATCGAGGCCATCATCGGGGGACTGGGCAGTCATCCGGCCCACAACCTGAGCGGTGACGACTTGGCCCAGCTCGTGGCCTACCTGGTGGAGTCCGCACTCGCTCGCAACCTGCCGAGGAGGGGTCATGAGCCTCAGTGGCGCCGCCGCCGCCCTCGGTCTTCCCGAGGCCCTGGTGCAGCGTTCCGCGGCGGCCCGGGCCGCCGAGACCGGGCAGAGCGTCGACGAGATCCTCGCCGCCTGGGCCGGAGGTGAGACGATCGCCGCCCCCTCCGCTGCGGCGGCGGAGCCGTCTCAGCCCGAGCCGACTGACAGCCGAGACCACCCCGGCTCCCGAAGTGGAGGTGGAGACACCGGTGGTGGCAGCAGCGGCAACAGCGGCGACCCCGACAACCGCCGTCCCGTCACCCGCAAACCCCCTCCAGACGAAGTCACCCTCGGTGAGGCAGCACATCTGCCCGAGGTGGTGACGGTGCCGACCGCCGGGATCAGAGAGCGCACCAACTTCTCCATCCCTCGCTGGCTAACGGCCCTGATGGTCGTCGCCCCGCTCTTCGCCCTGTTCGCCCTGGGTGGGTCGAGCACCGGGGCTTGTGGGGAGGCGACGGAGTTGACCACCGACGTCATCACCGGCGAGATCGTCAACTGCGACGGCTCCGAATTCACCGGTGGCGGGGCCGGCGGCGGTGGAGGCGACTTCATCGGGATGGGCGAGGACATCTACTTGGGCGCAGCGGTCGCCGGGGTCAACTGCGCCGGTTGTCACGGTCCCAACGGCCAGGGCTCCGGCGCATTTCCCCCACTGACCGGCGTGCTGACAACGTTCGGGGCCTGTGCCGACCACATCGAGTGGGTCACCCTGGGCTCGGCCGGTTTCGCCGCCGAGGGTGTGTATGGGGACACCAACAAGCCCGTGCAGACCGGGATGCCTGCCTTTGGTGGCACCCTGAGTGCGGAGCAGATCGCCGCCGTGTCCGCCTTCGAGCGGGTCAGGTTCGGTGGTGGCGACCCCGACACCGTGTTGGCCGACTGTGGTCTCGCCGAACCGGAAGGTGGCGAGGGCGAGGTCCCGACCGACGGAGAGGCCCCGACCGATGGTGAGGCCCCGACCGACGGGACGACCGCCACCACCCTCCCCGCCGACGCCGAGGCGTCGGCCGAAGCCGACGGCGGACGCGTCGGCCGCCCTCTCCGGGTAGACTCGGCGTCCGCTCGATCTGGTCCCCCAGTGGTGTCACTTCGTCGTCGAACCCGTTTTGGCTTGACAGCAGAATCTAAGCGTTGTATCAATAGATTATCTGTACACAGCCGCGGTGTAGAGACAATCACAGACAGGCTCTGTGCCGCCTCGCAGCGAAAGGAGAATGTCACTTGATGCGTTTCGCCGATCCTCATGAAGAGATGGACCGGGTGCTGTCCGCCTTCGGCGGACGTTGGCGTGGGGGGATCATGCCTCTCGACGCTTACGAGCGTGAAGGGGTCTACACCCTGCGGTTCGACCTTCCCGGGGCGAATCCCGACAATGTCGACCTCACCGTCGAAGGTCAGACCCTGACCGTCACCGCAGAGAGCCCGAGGGAAGAAGTGGACGAGAAGGTCACCTGGCTGCTCCGGGAGCGCCCCGCCGGCACTCACCAGAGGCAAGTGCGGCTCGGTGAGCACCTCGATCCGGTAGCGGTCGAGGCGAACTTCGACAACGGAGTCCTCACCGTCACCATCCCGATGCGTGAGGAGGCCAAGCCACACAAGGTGTCCATCGCCTCTGGCTCTTCGGGCGAGATAGGAGCCGGCACCTCGAGTTAGCACGCCGGAGCTGTCTTGGTTGGAGGCTGACTTTGTCGTCTGACTTCATCTCTTACGGGACGGGTGGAGACGGAGACCTGGCGGGAGGGCACGAGGGGCCTTTTGCCGACGCCCAGGCCGACCGGGATCGGACCCTGGCGGCGGTCCGGCTCCTCGAGGCCGCCCTGGCTCGCCCCGCCGGAGGCGAGGACTGGGTCGCTCGTCTCCGCTCGTCCCTGGAGGTCCTGGCCGATGCCATGGCTGAGGAGCAAGCAGAGCTGGAAAGGCCAGACTCACTGTTCGCCATGATCACGAGCGAGCGCCCGCGACGCTTCGGTCCCAGGGTGCGTGGGATCAGGGACCAATACACCGACATCAGCAGACAGCTCGAGTCCTTTCGGCGCGAGCTCGACGGCAATGAGTTGTCCCTGAGCGAGATCGGGGATCTCCGTCATCGTGCCGCTTGGATTCTGCGTGCCCTCCACAACTGCCGGGATCGACAAGCTGACCTCGTCTACGACGCCGTAGGACTCGACCTGGGCGAGCAGCATGGTCGATGAGCACGAGGCATATCGACTGCTCGGGGTCGCGCCGGGGGCGACCCCGGCGGAGGTGCGGGCGGCGTTCCGCCGGAGAGTGAGGGAGCAGCATCCCGACACCTCGGCTGGCGGCGACGACGACTCCAGTGTTCAGGATCTCGTCGATGCCTACCGGCTGCTCGCCAAGCCCGACGGGCGGAGAAGAGTCGAGGGTGCTCGGATCCGCGTCCGACATGAGCCTGCGGGGGCCCGGCGAACCTGTGCCGCGTGCGACGGGACCGGACGCCGTACCGAACCTGTCGTATGCCCCGATTGCGGGGGCTCCGCAGGCTTGACCACCCTCGAGGTCGACCGGGCTCGAGTCACCTGGTGTCGCACCTGTCAGGGTCGCGGCCGACGCAACTTGGTTTCGCCATGCAGGGTTTGTGGGGGAAGCGGGGACCTCTGACAGGATTCGGCTAGAGGCTCAGCATCCGCTCGATCTGGTCACGCAGTGTCCGTTTGTCGTCGATGATCCCCTCCGCGATCACCCGGTCATGAGTGGCCAGCACCACCGGAACCCGCAGCCCCCAGTTCTTCACCAGGTCGTCGTCGCTGTCGATGTCGACCTCGTCGACCCGCAGTCCCATCTCGGCCGAGACGGCGTCGAGAACGGCCCGGGCGTCCTCGCAGAGATGACATCCGACCCGGGTCAAAAAAATCACCGAAAGAATCCTCAAGTTCTCACTCTCCGTGGCCGATACAAGCGTCGCATGCAGGAAGGATTGGTTCCTCCCCTCACATCTAGGGCACGTTCCCAAGATGTGAACGGATAGCCTCCCAGCCCGCCCCACGGTGGAGAACCATCCTTCATGTAGCCGAGGCCCCCGCCACCATTCGGGGGCCTCGGCATTTTCCGACGTCTGACTCTTCTGTGCGGTTCTATGCCGCCTGGGGCGTCATAGAACCGCACAGAATGGTTGAAACCCCGTCCTGGGTCATACGATCGGGTGGTGCGACCGGCCACCGCGATCGTCATCCTGATCCTGCTCGCCATCATCGCGATCGCCGGGATCATCCAGCTGTGGCTGATCTACTCGCCGACAGGCTGACCGACACCCCTTCGATGAGATCGAGCTCCTCGTCGGCGCGGTCGCCCCGCACGGCGATCGTGAGCAGACCCACCGAGTCGACATGGAGGAGCGTGGCGCCCTCCTCGACATCCCCGTAGGCCCGGACCCACGGGATGGAGTGGACGGTCGCCCCGATCCTGACGGTGACCTCCTCTCCCGGGGCGATGCCGATCGCAGCCAGGTCCTCGGGGGCGATGTTGGTCTGCACGTTTCCGAACGTGTCCACCCACCACGCCTCACCGCTCACCATCCCCCCGTCGATCTCGGCGAGGGGAGGAGCATGGGTTGCACCGATCGCCGTCGACCAGCGGCCCCAGATCCTCGAGGGACCGCATCACCCGCTGCGATCAGTGCCGCGGCGGGGGCGAACACGTCGCGGCCATGGAAGGTCTCACCCGGAGACGGGATCATCGCCTCCGGGTTCTCGATGGAGACGATGCGGGAGGCGCCGCCCACCATGGCCACCGCCGGTGAGAGGAGACCATTGTCGGGACCCACGAACACCCCCCAGGGAGTCTCCACCGCGAGGGCGAGACGGGTGGTCCCCACCCCGGGATCGACCACGGCCAGGCACACCCCATCCGGCAGGTATTGGATGGCTCGGGTCAGGGCGAGGGCTGCCGTCTTCACGTTGCCCCGGGGAAAGCCGTGCCCAACGTCGATCACCCGGGAGCCCGGAGCCAGCTTGGCGAGGACCCCGTGGACGACCCCGACGAACTCGTCACGGGAACCGAAATCGGAGAGGAAGCTGATCGGTGAAGACATCTCCCTCGACGGTAGACGAGCGCCGCGATCGGGGCGCAACCGCCGTGTCGTCGTATATTGCGCGCCATGTCCGATCCACAGCACGAAGCCCTGGCCCGCCGCGCCGCCGAGCCCGGGGTCACGATGCTCATCGGCGGATTGGACACGGGCAAGACCACCCTGGCCATCGAGGCGGTCCGCCTCGCCCTCGCCGCCGGCCACCATCCGTGCTGGTAGACGCCGACGTGGGGATCTCCACAGTGGGGCCACCGGCCTGCGTGGGCTTGAAGGTCTTCGAGTCGGAGCGGGACCTCGAGACCATCGAACAACCAGATGGGCTCCATTTCGTCGGCGCCATCTCCTCGTCACGCCTCGTGCTCCAGCAGGTCGTCGCTACGGCCGTGATGGTCGAGACCGCCCGGAGGAGAGGCGATGTGATCATCGTCGACACGACCGCGGTGGCCTCGGGTGTGTCGGGCGAGACGCTCAAGTACCACAAGGCCGAGCTGTGCCGTCCCGACCGCGTGATCGCCCTGCAACGCGGTGAGGAGATGGAGCCGGTAGTGGGGCATGCTGCGCAGATTCCTCGATCTCGAGGTGGTGACCGCCCCGACCGATCCCGGTCTCAACCCGCTCGGACCCGACGAGCGGGCGCACAAGCGGAGTGCCGCGTTCGCCCGGGCCCTCCGCCCTCCGTTGGAGCGCTGGAAGGTCCGCCCCACCGTGTTCGCACCCACCCTCCCCGTCGGACTCAACCTCGACCGCCTCGACCAGGTCCTGGTCGGGGTTCAGGACGCCACCGGCTCGTGTCTCGGGCTCGGCGTCCTCCAGGTCGAAGACGACACGCTCCGGGTCATGACCAATGTCGGCGAGGGGATGACCGGGCTTCGTCTCGGGTCGTTGCGGATCGACCCGGAGACCTTCGAGGGAACGGTCATCAACCTGCGCGAGTTGATGTTTGGCTTCTGAGCTGACCGGCATGACCCCTCGGTAGGTCACCCGACATCTAAAGAGACCGAGGCCCTCGGGTCGATATCTCCCCATATGCCGGGGAAGAGAAAGTGGCTGACGACATTCCTGGTGGTCGCACTCGCGACCATTGGCCTGGGTGCCTCCGCCGTCGCCGACTCCGGCTCCGAACAGGGTTTCCTCTCCGCCATCAACTCCTCCCGTGCCAGTCAGGGGCTGGCGTCCGCTGCAGATGGACGGCGGGCTCGCAGTCGCATGCCCGCAACCACACCGCCGACATGATCGCCTCCGGTGGGCATCTACCACTCCACCAGCGCCGAGCTGCAGGCGGCCGCCGGGAGCGGTTGGACCAAGCTGGGTGAGAACGTCGGCCGGGGTGGGTCGGTCTCCAGTCTCCACCAGGCGTTCATGGACTCGTCCGGGCACAGGAAGAACATCCTCGGCGACTACAACTACGTCGGGATCGGGACGGACACCGCCGACGGCAAGCTCTGGGTCACAGTCGTCTTCATGAAGAAGGGTGGCGGTTCGTCACCGGCGCCGACGACCACGACGGCTCCGCAACCCTCCGCCACCACCGGAGCGTCCCAGTCGTCACCGACGACCGTCGGCGCCAAGGCGACGACGACGACGTCCACCACGACGACGACACTGCCCCCCACCACCACGACGACCCTCATCGTGGGGCCGGACAAACCCGTGATCCCGGGTGAGTCCTGCATCGACGCCACCCGGTTCGGGTGGACCTGTCACGACTGAGTCGATCGACGCCGCTCGGGCCGACACTCGAGAGAGCCCGGCAGGGGAGGTAGGGACGGCAGAACGCCCCAGTGACCTTCCGAAGCCTCCTCCGCACTTCCCCGAACGGACGCTGCTCCGGCTTGCCTCTGGGGCGTTCGCCTGACTGCGAATGTACGCACGGCGGGGGCCAATGGCAACGACCCTCTCTCCACGGCTTCGCGGAACGTAAACTATCGCTTCTCAGCGTCAACACAACCCACTCGGTGAGGGTTACCAACAGAAATCCGGGTTTTGCACAGGCTTTGTCCACATGGGTGTGTTCACAAGTTTCTAACCAGAATTTTCGCGACCAGGGAAGCCGGCACGGGCCATGGGCCGGAAGCAGATCTCGATCGTCTCGTACACCTCGCCGAGCACTCTGTCGAGCTCTTCGATGGTCACCTGGTCGGCCGCGAGACGTCCCCTGAGGACCACGGCGCCCTCGTGGTCGAGGGCGAAGAAGCATCGCCAACCCCTCAGGTTGCGAACCAGTGCCTGACGGTGGACCTCGGCCGGTTCCACCGGCGCCGGGAGGACGTACGCCTCGAACCAGAGGCTGCGCTCGCCCACGTCGAACCAGACGGTGGTGGCGTCGCGGGTCTCTTGCGTCATCCGGACCGCCCAGCGGCCTTCGACCTCTTCGGCGTAGACGACGGTCGACTCGGCGTCGTCGAGCCAGAGCCGGATCCGCTCCTCGAGGATCGACCTCACCCTGGCTCCAGTGTGAACGTTGGCAGCACGCGACCCACGGGTTGGCCGCCGCCGAGGACCACCGGTGACCCCAACGTGGCCAGTGCGGATCGCCCCGTGGGCGAGAGGACGCCGAGCTGGTCGAGGGCTGTGATGGCGGCGAGGTTCGCCACTGATCCGAGCCCGTCCCAGCTCTTCACCCCGACGCCGAGTCGGCCCCGGACGGCGACACCGACACATCCGGCCGCCCCGCCTTTGGCCACGGCGTCACTGGCGATCGCCATCTCGGTGTCGCCCTCTCCATTCCCACCGATCAGAGCGGGGTAGCGATGCATGGCGGTGAACACCTCGGTGAGGTCGGGGTCGCCGGCCAGCCTGGCGAACATGGTCGCCATCGCCCGGGCCGTCGTCCGCAGCACCGGTGCCCCGCACCCGTCGACACCGACCGGGTCGGCCGGGTGCCCACCCAACTCGCTGACCAATGCGACGACCCTCTCCTGCAAGGGGTGGGCGGGGTCGAGATACGTGTCGACCGGCCAGCCGGAGCCGACACAGGCACGCAGGAAGCCGGCGTGCTTGCCCGAGCAGTTGTGCCAGATGCGACGGGGCGCCGTCGCTCCGGAGCGTGCCACGAGACGTGCGGCCGTCGGATGAATGGGCCAATCGACAGGGCAGCCGAGCGCCGACTCGTCGAGACCCGCCGCCTCCAGCATCGCCCCGACCAACGCGACCTGGACGGGGAATCCTCGGTGCGACGAGGACGCCATGGCCAGCTCCAGGGGACTCAGCCCGGCACCGGCCTGCATGGAGACCAGGGCCTGAAATGGCTTGGCCGCCGAGCGGAGGAAGAAGGGCCGATCGATGTCACCGTGCGAGGCGACCAGCGAACCGGTCTCGTCGACGACGGCCACGGCGCCGTCATGAGAAGTCTCGACCAGCCCCGATCTGACCTGCTCGGCGAGCAACCTCAGCCGCTTACCGACGCCTCGCCCTGCTGGGTCCGATAGCGGGACACCATCTCGTCCTGCAAGACGTCGATCACCTGGTGGAGACGCCGGCGCTGCCCGGAGAGCTGGGTTTCCACATCGCGCAACCGCTCGATCGCCTCGATGATCTCGTCGTCGGTCAGTTCCGGCAACGACGCGAGGACCCCATCGTCCATGATCTTGTCGATGAGCCTCCTCCCGGTCATCGACGGCAGCGGGGGCATGGTCTCGATGTGCTTCAGGTTGGGCTCCGACCCCAGGATCATCCCGTTGGCGAGGATCTCGGGCAGGGCCTCGAGGATGGTGCGTTGCTCCTCACCTGTGCGACGTCGCATCTCGAAGTCGAGCAGGTCCATGCGGCCGTGGAGGAGCCTCCGGTAGTAGGAGATCTGCGCCTCGACGTCCTCGGCGGTGTCCCGTCTCCGTCTCACCTCGTTCAGATCGAGGTCGGCCAGTCCCTCCAGATAATCCGGCTCGAGGACTGTGTCGATGCGGCGGCGGTGGTCGGTCACGCCGGTGAGACTAGTAACAGGCGGCCCGCACCGTGGGATAAGGGTTCACCGCCGAACCGCCGCCAGGGCGGATCTCGAAGTGGAGGTGAGGAGCCCCGCCCCGGGCGTTGCCGGTGGTGCCGTTGTAACCGATGACCTCACCCTGGCTGACTTGTCTCGTGCCGGAGAAGGCCCGGCTGTCGAGATGGGCGTAGTAGTACTTGAAGCCGCTGCTGGCGCTCAGGTGGACGGTGATCCCGCCCAGCGAGCTCGACGTCGAACGGGCGGTTCCGGCCTGAACGGCGTAGATCGGCTCGCCGCGGGCGGCGAACATGTCGACGCCCTTGTGGCTTCGGCCCCCGGAACGGGGGAAGCCCCACGAGTCGATGAAGGAGGTCCGGCCCGGCGTGAAGGGGCAGATGAACGAGCCGACCTGGATCGACCCTCGTGCCCGCTGGGCAGCGCGTGCCTTGGCCTCGGCCTGCTCCCGGTCGTACTGGACCTGGAGGTCCTTGCACCTTCCGCTCAGCTTGGCGTATGCCGCCTGCTCCGCCTCCATGGCGCCTTCCTGGCGATTGAGGATGTCGAGGGTGTTGGCTTCGGCGACCTTGAGCTCGTCGTGGACGACATCGAGGTCTCCCTGATACCGGGTGAGCTCTCCCTTGGCGGCGATCAGGTCGTTGATCGACTCCTGGCCACCGAGTGTCGCCGAGTTGAGGAACTCGGAGGTGGTCATGATCTGATCGACCGAGGAGGCGGACAGGATGATCCCCGGGTTGTTGAACCCACCCATCATGTACATCTGGACCGCTTGCTCCTCGAGCTTGCTCTGGACGGTGAGCAGGTCTTCGGACTGGGCATCGACCGAGCCCTGGATGCGCTCCTGCTTGCGTTCGAGGAATTCGACGTCGTTGAGCGCCTCCTCGTATTCGAGCGCTGCCTCCTCGAAGGCGGTCTGTGCGGCGCGGTAATCGGCGAGCTGCTCCTGGGAGTCCTCACAGGCAGCATCGACCTGCGAGCGGGTGACCGCGCCGGACGGCATCGGGAACAGGGATCCGACCATCGCGGCAAGTGTCACAACGAGAAGTACGCGCCATTGCGTCTTCTTGGGTGCCATCGGGGAGAAATGGTAACCCCGGATCAGCCCTTCACGTAGTCAGCTCGTGATCGAGATTCCCCACCGAATGCTGACCCGAGGCGGCGGCGCCCTGGCCGGTCTCGCCCTCGGTCGTGGGCCTCAGCGGTCAGAGGACGATGCGGATCAGCGGGAAATAGAGGGCGGCAGCGAGCATCACGCCGTCGAGAGCGGTGAGACTCCCGGGTGGCCTCTCGGTGAGCATCACGCGGCCCGACCGCAGCATCGAGGAGAGACCCTGCCCGGCCACCAGGGCGACGGCTATGCCGAGACCCACCAGCAGGTAGCCGACGACGTCGAGATCCCAGACCGCGGCGGCGCCGATGGCTGCGAGGACCGAGCCGATGGCCGTCGTCGAGAATCGGTCCAGGAATGGAAGGGCGGGGAGACGGTCGACCAGGGCGCCGAGCCCCACACCCACGATCGTCGCGGCGAGAAACACATCGACGGCGCGCTCGTCCGGGGTGAAGGAGGAGCGGCTCAGGACCATCGAGGCGCTACCGAGGGCGGCGATCAGGGCGACCAGGAGGGTCGGGGCGAAGACCTCGACCTGACGATATGGCGGGAACGCCACCGCCCAGCCGAGGACCACGGCCACAGCGATCGCCATCGCCAGACCGTATCCGGTGGGACCGAGGATGTGGGCGACGAGGGTCGTCGCCGCCGCGGTGGAGACGACGGCGAGCGGTGCGAAGACCCGTGACCTCGACGCGAAGGCGCCGTTCATGTCGAGCGCCCACACGGCGACGATGGCCACGAGCGCGGCAGCCCAGATCGGCTGATCCTGTGTGTTGGCCAGCACGGCTACGACCGCGACGGCGAGGGGGAAGAAGGCAGCGAGATCGGCTGGGGCGAATGTGGCCGGCTGGGCCCCGCCCGACACCGGAGGGAGGATCACGACCTCGTCGCCCTCCGCGACGAAGTCGTCGCGCCCGGCCTCCTCACCGTTGACCCAGATCCGGGACGTCTGCACTCCCCGCTCGAACTCGGCTCCGAACTTCTCGTTGGCCGCATCGATCGCCTCCCCAACGGTCCCCGCGGGCACCTCGAGACGTGATGTCCCTGCGATCTCCCGGAGATTGGCGAACAGTCGGAGCTTGGCCACGCAACCAGGGTAAAGCGTCATGGTCCCGACATGTGGCTTGATGCCTACGCTGAGACCATGGACGGACAGGTGCTGGTCGCCGTCGAGGTACCCCTGGTCGGAGACGAGCGACACAAGAATTGGGCCAAGATCGTCAGCAATGTCGACACCTCCAAGTCCTCGGGGTGGGCGTTCGACGGCAGCATTCGTCGCCGCCGGAGGCATCCAGGATCTGCCCGCCGGGTCGGTGCTGCTGGTCTACGGCGAGAAGGGGTCGAGGGCCAGCCCACAGATGCTGGCGAGGGTGTACACCGTCAACGCCGACGCCACCATCAGCTTCGAGACCGAGGCGAAAGGCCCGGCGTGGGCACGTACCCTCCGCGACCCCATCGAGCAGCTCCTGGGGACGGAGCGAAAGCGGATCGACCTCGGTGGGATACCCGACGAGGTCTTGGTAGAGGAGTTGCGCGCGACGGGGATGGAAGGTGGAGCGGACATGAAGGCGATAGTCATCGAGGCGACCGGGGGCCCGGAACAGCTCGACTACAAGGAGGTGCCCGAGCCGTCACCGGCGGCAGGCGAGCTGCTGGTCGAGGTGGCGGCGGCCGGGCTCAACTACATCGACACCTACCAGCGCATCGGCCTCTACCCGATGCAGTTCCCGTTCACTCCGGGGCTGGAAGGCGCAGGCACGGTCCTCGAGGTCGGGGATGATGCCGCCGGGTTCACGGTCGGCGATCGGGTGGCGTGGGTCAGCACCCTCGGCAGCTACGCAGAGCGTCAGGTGGTCCCGGCCGACGCCGCGATCCCGGTCCCGAGCTCGGTCCCCCTCGAGACCGCCGCCGCGTCGATGCTCCAGGGGATCACCGCCCACTACCTCGCCACCGACACCTTCCCCCTCCAGCCTGGAGATCGATGCCTGGTCCACGCCGGAGCCGGTGGGGTCGGGCTCCTCCTCACCCAGATCGCCAAGCGAAGAGGGGCGACTGGTGTATCACGACCGTGGGGTCGGCGACCAAGGTGGAGACCAGCCGGGAGGCGGGGGCGGACCATGTCATCGTCTACACCGAGGTCGACTTCAAGGACGAGGTCGAGAGCCTGATCGGTCAGCACCAGCTCGACGTGGTGTACGACGGGGTGGGCCGCGCCACGTTCGAGCAGGGCATCGAGCTGCTCCGACCGAGGGGGATGATGGTGACATTCGGCAACGCCTCGGGGCCCGTGCCGGAGATCTCACCGCTGCTGCTCTCCCGCAAAGGGTCGCTCTATCCTGACCCGACCGACCATGGCGCACTACACCCGGACCCGTGACGAGCTGATGGGCCGGGCCAACGATCTCTTCGATTGGGTGGCCAAAGGTGAGCTTCGCGTCCTCATCGGAGATCGGTACCCGCTGGAGAAGGCGGCCGACGCCCACCGCGCCCTCGAGTCGAGGGACACGGTCGGGAAGATCCTGATCGTCCCCTGAGATCAGCCGGCGACCAGCAGCGATGGCCTCGCCGACCGACGCATGGTCTTCGAGATGCGCCTGGAAGGTCGAGGACTGGACGACCACGATCCCGGGCAGCTCCTCGGTGAGACGATCGACGGTGCCACGCTCGATCGGACCGTCGAGACTCCACACATATGACATCGGGACGGTGACGTCGGGCAGGTTGCCCGGGGCGAGGGCGCCCTCGTTGGTGCGGACGAAGCGATGGAGGCTATCGGTCGTGTCCTCGATGGTGATGATGAAGGCGCGCCGGCCCAGCTCGTCCTGGGTGGGACACCAGCCGCCGGCCTCGCAATGAGGGGACCACTCGTCGATCGCGAACCTGCCGCCGGTCATCCAGGTGTAGGTCGCCGCCTTCCCCACCCAGGGGAGCCTCTGCAAAGCCGTCTGGTAGCTCGATCGCCGTGACCAGAGATCGGTGTCGACCATCACCACCCCACTCACCACCTCGGGATAGGTGAGGGCGAGCTCGGCCCCGACGTTGCCACCGAACCCGATCCCCACGAGAAGCACGGCCTCGTCGAAACGTGACTCGAGGACCGCGGCGACCACCTCGGCCATGCCGGCGGCGGTGTGCCTGTGTCGTGACGAAGGGGAGACGGTCGGAGTACCCGAAGCCGGGCAGGTCGATCCGGACCCCGTGATATCCGTCGCCAAGCGCTGCGGAGAGGGGGGCGAGGATCAGGCCACCGGTGACGTCGACGTCATGGAGGAGCACGACCGGCGTCTCACCACCCTCGTCCTCGGCCACGTTGATGGTGAGACCGTCGACGTCGGTGGTGTCTTCGAGCTCGAGACCCACGGTGCGAACGTCCTCGGTCAGGTCGATGCGCTGGTTGGTGACCGCCGTGTAGACGACCACCCCGGCCGCCACCACCAGCAGGATCAGGAACACCATCCGGCCGACGAGCTTGCTCGGTGTGTCTTCCTTCGGCGGGGGCTGCAGGCCTTTCATCGGAACATCACTATGTGCACATGTCTCGGCCCATGCACGCCGAGATTGAGTGTTTGTTCGATGTCGCCGGTCCGGCTCGGGCCCGTCACGATGACCAGATTGGTCGTTTCCCGCGCCGATGCCGGGTTTTCCCGGGCCCAGTGCGCCAAGGTGCGCGACAGAGTCGACATCTCCAACAGGACGATGTGGATCTCCGGGATCAGGCTCGCCAAACGTGGCCGGCCCTCGACCGTGCCGGAGGACAACGCTCCCGCTCTCGGCGAGACCTGCCTCGGCCCCGGTCACCCCGACCTGCAGCGACCGGTAGGAGAGCAGGTGCTCGCGTCGGCCCTCGTCCGGTACGAGATGGTCGAAACGCTCCAGTCCCGCCGTGACCAGAGCCGATGCCACCCCGGCTGCCGGGAGGTCGTCCCAGGCGACGAAGTTGGAGGCGGCATGTCCCGCAGCGATCCCGACCACCGCGCGGGGGACTCCGTGACGACTCACCGGGCCGTGGACCACGGCGCTGACCGACTGGGCGCGTTCCCGGAACAGCGCGCTGAGATCGATTTCGCCCGGGTCGGGGAGGTCCGCCGGCACGGGCACCGGCAACAGCGCAGTCGAGGCAGCCTGGGCCACTCTGGCGAGGAAGGCCTCACGGTCCACGGTTCGCCTGCCACCAGTCGTGGAACGACTCTCTCGCCGGGCGCCGCAGATCTCGGCTCGCCGTCCATCCCCGGCCGGGGCCGGGAAGACGTCTGATCCAGCCCCCACGCGAGATGGGACCGCTGAGACGTGCCGCCCAAGCCTTGGCCCGTGCCCAGCGGGCGGGATGTGTGACCGTGTGGGTGTACCGGCGCAGCCCCCGATCCAGCCATGCGGGAAGACGCCCCTCGGCGGCGGCTCGCGCCCTCAGCTGGAGGAGCATCCTGGGGATCTCGATTCGGACCGGGCACACCTCCTCACACGCGCCGCACAATGTCGAGGCGTAGGGGAGCTCCCACCACGGCTCCATGCCGAGGAGGCCGGGGGTGACTATCGAGCCCACCGGGCCGGAGTAGACCGATCCGTAGGCGTGGCCACCTGCGGTGCGGAAGACGGGGCATGCATTGAGACACGCCCCACACCGGATGCAAGCCAGGATCTCCGCCGTCTCGCCGGCGAGGATCTCCGAGCGCCCGTTGTCGATGACGACCACGTGGACCTCGTCCGGTCCGTCGGGCTCGCCGGCCTTCCTCGGCCCGGTGATCACATTCGTGTAGACGGACAGGTGCTGACCGGTCGCGGAGCGTGCCAGGGTCTCCAGGATCACCGCGGCATCCTCCCAATCGGGGACGATCCGCTCCATGCCCATCAAGGCGATGTGCACCCGGGGCGCGGTCGTGGTGAGTCTCCCGTTCCCCTCGTTGGTCACCAGGACCAGCGATCCCGACTCGGCGATGGCCAGGTTGACCCCAGAGATGCCGGCGTCGGCTTGGAGGAAGACGTCACGCAGGTGAGCCCGGGCGATCCGGTTGAGAGCGATGGGGTCGTCCGTGTAGGGCACTCCCAGCTTCTCCGCGAAGAGCCGTCCGACGTCCTCGCGAGTCATGTGCATGACCGGGGCGATGATGTGCGAAGGGGTGTCCCCGGCGAGCTGCGCGATGAACTCACCGAGGTCCGACTCGACGACGCCGATCCCGGCCTCCTCGAGGTGGTGGTTCAGCTCGATCTCCTCGGAGACCATCGACTTCGACTTCACGACCAGCCTCGCCCCGGCGGCATCGAGGATCCCTCTGACGATGTCATTGGCCTCGGCGGCGTCACCGGCCCAATGGACACGGCCGCCTGCCCCGTCGACCTCGTCGGCGAACCGGCCAGCAGGAGGTCGAGCTCCCGGAGGGTGCGGAGCCTGATGGCCCGAGCACGATCTCGCAGAGCCTCGACCATCGGGAACTCGTCGAATCGCTGATCCCTCCGATCGAGGAATTGTCGGGCCCCCGCATCGATTGCCTCCGCCTCGTGCGTTCCGATGAGGGCCTCGGCTCGGGTTAGGAACGTCACCGGCTGGCTCAAACGTCACCACCGAGCAGCTCTGCGATGTGGCGAACTGCGATCGTCGAGCCCCGGCGGCGCAGACCCCCTTCGAGGTGGAGCAGACACGAGTAGTCGCTGCCCACGAGGGTCCCGGCCCCGCTCGCCTCGACCCGATCGAGCTTGGCGTCCATGATCGCCGTCGACACCGCCGGCATCTCGACGGCGAACAGGCCACCGAACCCGCAGCACACCCGATCGTCCTCGAGCTCGAGGCGGTCGACGTCTTCGAGGAGCGTGTCGGCCTGGTGGTCGAGCCCGAGCTGACGAAGCCCATGACATGAGTAGTGGAAGACGACGCTGCAGCCGTCACATCCGGCCCGGACGGGAGTCCCGAGATCGTCGACGAGGAACGCAGTCAGCTCCCTGACACGGCCCGCCACCCGGACGGCCTGTTCAGCTCGATCGGTCGCCGCGAACAAGTCGGGGTAGTGGTGGGCGATCATCGCGGTGCATGACCCGGAAGGGATCACCACCGGGCCATCGGTGGCGTCGAGGACGTCGAGAGTCTGAGCTGCCATCGTCCGCGCCTCGTCGACCATGCCCACGTTGAGGGCCGGTTGACCACAACAACCCTGATCCGCCGGGAAGGCGACGGTGCATCCGGATCGCTCCAAGGTCGCGACAGTGGCCCGACCCACCTCCGGGGCCAGGGCATCGACCAGACAGGTGACGAACAGCTGGACCTGGGGGGGATCCATGAGGCGAGGTTAAGCACCGCGACGGCGCGGCACCGGGCTCGTCGCCATGGCGGCGGGTGCGCCGAGGATTGTTAGCGTGCGCGTCCCCTCCCCCTGAATGGTCATGACTCGACGACAGCAATCCTCCTTCTTTCTCCCGGTGCGGGGTCTGCGTCTGCGACGTCGGGTCGTGCAACTCGTGGCCGGGCTGGTCCTCTTCGGCCTGGGCATCGGTCTCATGCTGCAATCGGGTCTGGGTGTCCCCCCGTGGGACGTCCTCCATCAGGGGCTCGCCGAGCAGTTCGGCCTGACGGTGGGGGCGTGGTCGATAATCGTCTCGTTCCTGGTGCTTCTCGCCTGGCTGCCCTTCTCGGAGCGCTACGGGCTCGGGACCCTGCTCAATGCGCTGATCATCGGTGTGATCATCGACCTCGCCGTCTACATCTTCCCCGAACCGGAGAGCTGTCTGGCTCGATGCGGTCATGCTCTGCGCCGGGATCCTCACCATCGCCGTCGCCTCGGGCATGTACATCGGCGCCAACCTCGGGCCCGGTCCCCGCGACGGGCTGATGACGGCGATCTCCCGCCGCGGCTACTCGGTGCGGCGGACCCGCTGGGCGATCGAGATCGTGGTGCTGATCGTCGGCATCCTCCTCGGGGGGACGTTCGGTGTGGGGACGATCGCCTTCGCCCTGTTCATCGGGCCTCTGGTCCAGTTCTTCCTCCCCCGATGGAGCATCGACACCGGTCGACCCGAGGACGCCTGGGATCACCCCGCCCGATGAGGCTTGATCCCTTCTTGAGGAAGGGCCTGAGGACACCCTGACCCTCTCTGCCGCAGAGTTGCCCCGATGGTTCACCAAGGAGGTAACTGATGTTGAAGAGGATGCTCGGAGTGTTCACCGCAGTGGTCGCCGCGCTCGCCGTGGTCGGCGTGGCCTGGGCAGGTTCCGACGATGGATCGACCGGGGTGACCACCGCCGGGTCGGACGACAACGCGACATCGTCGAGCGTCACCAGTCCGTCCACACCCACCACGTCCCAGGACGACTCCACGTCCACGAGCTCCGGTGTCGGCACCGTGGCATCCACACCGACGACGCTGGACGACGACTCGACCGTGACGAGCGTGGCCGGTGAGGCGACGACATCCACGAGTCAGGGCACGACATCGACCAGCCAGGCCGGGACCACGTCCACCACCCTCGACGACGACCGTGAGGGCCGCGCGACCGTTCCCGACGGCGTGACCACCCATGCCATCCCCGGTGTCGGTTCGGTGACGATCGAGGCGCGGGGCGGCCGGCTGACCCTCATCGACGTGTCTGCCCCCGGTTGGTCGATCGAACACGACAAGATCGAGCCCGATCGCATCGAGATCGAGCTCACGTCCGGCGAGGCCGAAGCGGAGTTCGAGGCCAGGATCGAAGGGGCCAAAGTTCGGGTCGAGGTGGAAGTCGACGCCGACTGACCTCAGCCGAAAGACACTCGGACGACCGCCCCGCCCCCGGGGCGGTCGTCGATGTGGATGGACCCACCCACCGATTCCGCCGCCTTCCTGACGATATCGAGACCGAGACCGGTGGACCCCCGTCCGCTCACACCACGCTCGGGGACCCGGTTGGCCCCGAAGCCGGGGCCGCGGTCTGCCACCTCCAGCCATGCGACCCCTCCATCGTCGACCCCGGTGCCTACCTCGAACGCGGTCGACGGCGGGGTGTGGGCGAAGACGTTGCCGATCAGGGTGTCGACGAGCACCTCGACCTCATCCGTCGCCAGCGGCACCTGGATGGGATCATCACTCAGGGCCGTGGTGACGTGGCGGCCCTGCTCCTCGGCGAGGACCGACCAGAACGAGACCCGGGCCGAGACAGCCGAGTTGAGCTCACTCGCCCCCGGCAGCCGGCCGGCGCGGGAGCGGGACAGCTCGATGAGCTGGTTCATGGCATGCTCCAGCCTGTCGACCTGGGCAAGCATCGCCTCCCGATCGTCGGGGTCGCCGAGGGATTCGGCCTCGAGTCGGAGCGACGTCATCGGCGTTCGCAGCCGGTGCGACAAGTCGGCGGCACTCTCCCGCTCTTCGGCCAGGAGGGTGTCGAGCCGCTCTGCCAGGTAGTTGAAGGCCTCCCCCGTCTCCCGCAGCTCCTCGGTGTCACCGGGAGTCACCCTGGTGTCCAGATCTCCCCCTGCCAAGCGGTGGGCCGATCGGGCGAGATCCTCGATCGGGGCGGTGAGACGCCGCCCCAGCCGATCCGCCACCCCGACCGCCACCCCGATGAGGACCAGGGCGAGCCCGGCGAGGAGGAGCCAGGCATCGACGACTCCGGCGGTCAGCTCGGCGTCGCTGACGAAGGAATCGACGATCGCCGTTCCCGAAGGCCCGACCACTGGCAGGGCGATCTCCCAGCCCCCGGGGACATCGTCGGCCACGGTCGCCCTGGTCTCGGCGGATGCGGCGACGAGGCCACCCTGCCCGGGACGAGGCTCACCGAAGATGGTCCCATCCTCGAGGACGACGATCGTGCCGGCCGGCAGGTCACCGATGGCTTCGGCCACCGCAGCCGGATCGTCGGCAGAGCCGGCGGCGAGGGCGACGAGACCGGCCACGGTCTGAGCGTCCTGTTCCGCTCGCGCCATCGCCGAGTCGGTCGCCTGTCTCAGGACGAGGAGACCGAGGGGGACCACGAAAGCGATGACCACGAGAACGGTCGTCGCCAGGCTGAGAAGGACGAGCCGACGTCTCAAGGGCCGGGATCGACCAGCTTGACCCCGACCCCGTGGACGGTGTGGAGATAGCGGGGCTCCGAGGCGCTCTCGCCCATTTTGCGACGCAGCCATGACAAGTGGACATCGATCGTGTGCTCAGAGCCGCCATACGGCTCACGCCACACCTCGGCGAGCATCTCCCGCTTGGTCATCACCTCACCCACGTGCTCGGCCAGCAGATGGAGGAGATCGAACTCCTTGGGGCTGAGCTCGAGTGCCGCGCCGTCGAGCGTTGCCACCCTCCCCGACGGATCGACGATCAACCCGGCGACGACCACACGGTCCTCGCGGTCTCCGCCCTCGTGGCGACGGAGGACAGCTCGCACCCTTGCCTCCAGTTGGGACATCGAGAATGGCTTGACGAGGTAGTCGTCGGCCCCGGCGTCGAGTGTCGCCACCACCGTCTCGTCCGCTCCTCGTGCGGTGATCACGATCACCGGGACCTCACTGACCGCGCGAATCATCCGAAGAAGCTCTGTCCCGTCGACGTCGGGCAGGCCCAGGTCCATGATCACCAGGTCGGGACGGCCCTTCACGGCGAGCTCCAGACCCTCCAGGGCACGAGCCGAGCTCTCGACGTCATGACCCTGATCGGCCAGGGCCCGAGCGGCGAGACGTCTGATATCGACGTCGTCTTCGATGAGGACGATCCGAGACACGACGCGAGGTTAAAGCCGCCTCTGCATCGCGTCTGCCCCCTTGAGGGAAGCTTGAGGGTCGTTTGAGAAATAGACCGTGGCCTCCTGGGACAATGATGGACATGTCCTGGAAGGTCGTTGTCGGCTGGGTTGCCGCGGTGGTGGTCACCACGTTCCTCACCTGGCAGATCGTCAGCGTCGCCGACTCGCGTGTCGGCGGGGCCCCGCTCGCCGTCGCCCCCACGGCGACACCGACGTCGACCACGGAGCCGACGACGACCACGAGTCCTCCGGCCACGTCGACGTCCACGTCGAGCGCCACCTCGACATCGTCCACGGTCACCCCTTCTCCGCCGACCACGGCCACCTCGGCGCCCGCGTCCAGCACCCCGGTGTCATGGTCGGTCCGAACCGTGAACAGCTCCGGGGGGACCGTGGTGGTCCGCTACCGGCCCGGCGAGGTCGAGCTCCAGGCCGCCACTCCCGCCCCCGGCTTCGACGTCGAGATCGACGACGCCGGGCCTGCCACGGGTCCGTGTCGAGTTCGAGAG
Organism: uncultured bacterium; assembly: GCA_963751005.1. GTDB lineage: Bacteria > Actinomycetota > Acidimicrobiia > Spongiisociales > ZC4RG35 > JANQRA01. Next base: position 490,058 of record CAVVSY010000004.1, on the reverse strand, counting down.
CGACGACTCGGAGTCGAGCGTCGAAGTGGAGTGGAAGGACGGCGCCCTCGACGTCGAGGTCGACGGTAGGAAGCTGATCCGGGTCGCGAAAACCTATCTGGCCTGGTTTGTGCCGGGCGCGGCCACTCCGTTTAGTCTCCCGATCACTTCCCCCGGCGTGCCCGCCGACCGGCACTTCCCCTGCCCAGGTCTGTTCTTCGTCGTCCCCGGACCCGTATGAGACCTGGGGAAAACTGGTGGTTGACGGGTGACACTCGTGTAATTACAGTATTGAAGTCCATACCAGATGTAGTGGACACTTCCCCGTAGACCACAACATCTTGTGGTTGTAGTTGGCAACGAGTGGTCTGAACACCGCGGATGACGGAGCGCCAGTGCCCGACATGCGCCCGACCCCCTCGGCGCATGCACCAAAGAGAGATGCGAGGAGGCACAGAGGATGAGCAAAGGCCTGCGGATCGACCCGTCGCTTCACCGAGGCCGGTACCGACCCATACCGTCGGATCGAGTGGTCGCGCCGAGACTCCAGGATCACCAATCCAGACGGGTCGATCGTCTTCGAGATGAAGGACGCCGAGATCCCGGCCTCGTGGAGCCAGGTCGCCTCCGACATCATGGTCTCCAAGTACTTCCGCAAGGCGGGGGTCCCCCAGGTCGACGCCGCGGGTCAGCCCTCCTGGACGAGGACGGCAAGGCAGTCACCGGTCCCGAGCAGTCCTCCAAGCAAGTCTTCGACCGTCTCGCCGGCACCTGGCGCCACTGGGGTGAGAAAGCGGGGTACTTCGCCGACGACCGACGACGCCGCCGCCTTCGAGGACGAGCTCCGTTACATGCTGGCCAACCAGATGGCGGCCCCCAACTCGCCGCAATGGTTCAACACCGGTCTCAACTAGGCCTACGGGATCACCGGCCCGGCCCAAGGCTTCTGGTTCGTCGACGACGAGACCGGCGAGCTGGTGGAGTCGCCAGACTCCTACAGCCGTCCCGCCCCCCACGCCTGTTTCATCAACGGGGTCGGTGACGACCTGGTCAACCCGGGCGGCATCATGGACCTCTGGCTGCGTGAGGCCCGGATCTTCAAGTTCGGCTCCGGAGCCGGATCCAACTTCTCGGCGATTCGGGGCGAGAGCGAGCTGCTCTCCGGTGGCGGCAAGTCGTCCGGAGTGATGTCCTTCCTCAAGATCGGCGACCGCGCCGCCGGCGCCATCAAGTCGGGTGGCACCACCCGTCGCGCCGCCAAGATGGTCATCCTCGACGTCGACCATCCCGACATCGAGACCTTCATCGATTGGAAGAAGGTCGAGGAGGAGAAGGCCAAGATCCTGATCCAGCATGGTGGCTACCCGGCCGACTTCAACGGCGAGGCGTATGCGACGGTGTCCGGGCAGAACTCGAACAACTCGGTTCGGGTCACCCATGAGTTCCTCGAGGCCGTGGCGGACCGACGGCGACTGGGACCTCGATCAACAGGACCGACGGGTCGGTGCGCACGCACGGTCAAGGCACGTGAGCTCTGGAAGCGCATCGCCGAGGCAGCATGGGCATGCGCCGACCCCGGGCTCCAGTTCGACACCACCATCAACGAGTGGCACACCAGCCCGGCCGGAGGGCGGATCAACGCCTCCAATCCCTGCTCCGAGTACATGTTCCTCGACGACACCGCCTGCAACCTGGCCTCGATCAACCTGGTCCGTTCTACGACGACGCCACCGGTGTCTTCGACGTCGAGGGCTATCAAGCACGCCATCCGTCTCTGGACCCTCGTCCTCGAGATCTCGGTGGCAATGGCCCATTTCCCCTCGATGGAGATCGCCCAGGGCTCTTACGACTACCGCACGCTCGGTCTCGGCTACGCCAACCTCGGCTCGTTGCTGATGCGTCAGGGCATCGCCTACGACTCGGAGGAGGGCCGGGCCATCGCCGGAGCACTCACTGCAGTGCTCACCGGCTACTCCTATGCGACGTCGGCAGAGATCGCCGAGGTCACCGGTCCGTTCCCCCGTTTCGCAGAGAACCGTGACGCGATGCTGCGGGTGATCCGCAACCACCGGGTCGCCGCCTACAACGGCACCGACTACGACAAGATCACCACGACGGTGATGGGCATCGACGCCTGCCCTACTGCCCCGACGACCTGCTCGCTGCGGCGAGGAGCTCGTGGGACCTGGCAGTGGAGCGTGGAGAAGCCCACGGCTATCGCAACGCCCAGGCGACGGTCCTCGCCCCCACCGGCACCATCGGTCTGCTCATGGACTGTGACACCACCGGTGTCGAGCCCGACTTCGCCCTGGTGAAGTTCAAGAAGCTGGCCGGTGGCGGCTACTTCAAGATCGCCAACCAGTCCGTGGCACCGGCGCTCGACCGTCTCGGCTACACCCCCGAGCAGATCACCGATGTGGTCACCTACATCGTCGGGACCAGCTCGATCGAAGGGGCTCCCGCACATCAACACCGACAGCCTGCTGGCGAAGGGTTTCGCCGACGAGGACATCCTCAAGCTGCAGGCCACACTCCCGGCCGTCTTCGAGCTGAAGCACGCCTTCAACGTCTTCACCTTCGGGGAGGAGACCTTGCAGCGGCTCGGCTTCTCGATCGACGACTACACGAGCTGGGACTTCGACCTGCTCTCGGCGCTCGGCTTCAGCAAGACGCAGATCACCGAGGCCAACGACCACATCTGTGGACGGCAGACCATCGAAGGCGCTCCTCACATCGCCGACGAGCACCTCTCGGTGTTCGACACCGCCAACAGGAACGGCAAGTACGGCGAGCGGTTCATCCACCACAACGGGCACATCAAGATGATGGCGGCCGCCCAGCCGTTCATCTCCGGGGCGATCTCCAAGACGATCAACATGCCCAACGAGGTGACCGTCGAGGAGATCGAGGGTGCCTACGACCTCTCGTCGGAGCTCGGTCTCAAGGCGATGGCCCTCTACCGGGACGGTTCGAAGGCCGCCCAGCCGCTCAACTCGACCGCCGACGAGGGCGAGGATGCACGAGGACGAGGACGAGGCGATCACCGCCGCGGTCGAGGCGGAGAAGGTCATCCACTGGGGCAACCTCCCCAGCGGGGATCTCCCCGACCCAGGCCTACGCCCAGGGGATGAAGCCGCCACGGTTCCAGTTGCCTTCCGCGCCGCTCCGGGTTCAACCAGGAGGCGCAGTGATCGGTGGCCACAAGGTCTATCTCCGCACCGGCGAATACCAGGACGGAACCCTCGGCGAGATCTTCATCGACCTGGCCAAGGAGGGTGCGACCCTCAAGGGCATCCTCTCGTGCTTCGCCATCGCCGTCTCCAAGGGTCTGCAGTACGGCGTCCCGCTCGAGGAGTTCGTCGACACCTTCACGTTCCAGACCTTCGAGCCGAGGGGCATGGTCGAGGACCACGCCGAACATCAAGATGGCCAACTCGATCGTGGACTACGTGTTCCGGGCGCTCGGGGTCGAGTACCTGAAGCGGGACGACCTGGCCCAGGTGCCGCCCGATCGCGATGGCGACATCGCCTCGCCACCCAAGGGTCATCGCCGTCGAAGCCGGGATCCAACTCGACCTCACCGACGCTGCCGCCGACGCGGACGTCGAAGTGGTCAAGTCGGTGGTCGAGTTCCTCGACGGGCCCGACGAGACGATGCGGGTCCCGGAGCGGGAGAAGGTCGTGGTGGCGGCCGTCGCCGGTGACGCCGGTGTGGCCAACGCCGCGCTCTCCGAGAACATGGGCGACGCCCCGGCTTGCTCCAACTGTGGCCACATGACGATCCGCAACGGCAGTTGCTACGTCTGTCTCACCTGTGGAGACACCACCGGGTGTAGCTGACCGGCTAGGCCAACTCCAGAATGCAGGGAGGTGTCATCACGCCACCTCCCTGCGTTTGGGGCCTCTCCATAGGGAATCATCCCGGCGTCCGCCCACTCCAGCACTCGCAACGACCTCAGGGTGTTCCAGCGACTCGGTGAGCCCTCCGGACCATCCACGCGGAAATGGGTCGGCCCCTGATGACGGTTCTCCAGCCACCAGAGCCCATCGGAGTCCCTTTTCGACACGAGCATCTCCACGGCCTCGGCGCAGCGATCGTCGAAGACACCGACAAGCCGGAAGTAATCGAGACCGCGGAGGATGTCGTAGTACCAGTAGACCGGGAACGAGATCATCGTGAATCGGGGATCGACAAGTCGGCGTGACGATTTCGACCGGAAGAGCCCCCGTTCCAGGAGGTAGTCCTCGCCACGAGCGCGGGCCGCGGCGAGCTCGTCGGATGGATGGCCGGAGACTCTCGTGGGCGTGGAGACCTTCGAGCACACAGATCGTGGTGTGGAAGGACGAGACGCTCGACCCGTAGCTCGGCCTCGCAGTTCCAGCCACCATCACCCAGTTGATCGGCCAGTAGTCTTCGACGATCGGTCCGACATCCTGTCCGAAGTACGCACCCACGCTGAGGGCCATCCCGTTGATGCATGGCTCGGTCTCGCCATGGAAGTACGGCGAATCGTCGAACTCCCAGCGCACCTTGTCGCGGACCAGTGTGACGGCCCGCTCTGCCTCCGGGCTCCCCGGATCGACTCCGAGATCCCGCAACAGCTGCAACGAGTAGTGAGTGCCGGTCCAGGCGTCGAAGAATGGCTTGTCGTCGTCGACCCACCCGGGGCGATAGGTCCCACCGTCCCACTGTCCATCCTCGCCCTGGAGAGCGAGCAGCTGAGCCCCCCATCCTTCCGTCGCCACCCGGGCACGCTCGATGGCAACCGTTTCCGGTGCCTCGCCGATGAGATCCTGCATCACCTGCCAGCGGATCGCCGGGTCTGAGTCGAGCAGCCAGTCATGGACATCCACGTTCGAGCTTCCTTCTTTGGATGGGGACGATTCTGCACGAGGAGAGGGGCATCCGGCCCTAGGTACTTCGCTCCTCGGCCACCGCGATCAGCGACCGGGTCTCGAAGTCATCGAGACTGAGCAGCCCCAGATGCACCTGGGTGTGGTGATAGCGGCAGAGGAGACAGAGGTTGTCGATGGCGGTCTCACCGCCTCCGGCCCACGACACGAGATGGTGAACGTCGCACCACCTTGCCGATCGGCCGCAGCCCGGAGCCACGCAATGACGGTCTCGGGCGACCACCGCGCGCCGCATGCCGGTCGGGATCACCCGGGTCTTGCGTCCGACATCGAGGACCTCCGAGCCAGGACCGAAGACGATGCGGGAGACAGATGGGTCGCAGATGATCCGGTCGAGGCTGAACGGGTCGATCACGACCCCGTCCCCGGTCTCACTGAGACCCGACCCTCCCTGTAGGGACTGCATGTCGATGTGAACGACCAGGTGAGGTCGTTCGCCACCCACGATTGGCGTCTCGGCTCCGTCGAGGAAAGCCCGACCCAGGTCGCCGAGAGCGTCGGCCCGACGTTGAGCTCGCGGTCCGGTCGTCGGCCTCGGCCGGTGGAGGCATCAAGGCGTCGACGGCCGTCAGAAGGTCTCACCTTCGAGCTGTGGTAGCGAGAACTTCCCGGTCACCATCCCGTTGTGACGACGGGTCGTATCGAAGAAGCGACGATTGAGCTGCTCCTCCACATCGAGTCTCACGCCGGGGAGGTCGACGTCGTTACGCCAGTAGTCGAGGACCTGTCTGGTCTCCTCGACCGTGTCGCCGATGATCTCGAGGAGTGTCGTCTCGGCGGAGGCATAGTCGTCGGGCAAGCGCAGTGCGGCCCGGAACAGGAGCTCGGCTTGGTCGGTGGACACCATCCGGTGTCGCCACGCCGAGAAGGTAGACGGATTGGCCGTGGCAGCCTGAGCGGTCTTCACATACCGGTTGGCCCGAGCGCCGGACATACCCATCCGATCCTTGAGATACGCCACGGTCGAAGGCTGGTTGAACAGGTCGTGGTCGCCGGCAGAATCGGACTCAGCCAGGGTCTCGGTCCACTCCACCTCGAGGGCATGCCGGGCCGCCTCGAGCAACATCAGATGCTCGTCGCGCTCGTCCGCCGATGCCCCGGCCTTGTCATCGAGCCGGGGAATGATGATCGGCATCAACCCCGCGGAGACGTATCCCCTTCCCATATCCAGAACGTACCGACGGCCTGGGACAGATTCCCCCGCGACCAAGGGTCGTTCTCAAGTTTCCCAGTCGTGAATTGCGGGTATGTACCTCCCGAATCAGCAATGAAAGGAGAGGCTGTGCCGCGCTCAGGGCTCATCTGGACGATCGTGGGAATCTTGCTCATCATCGCCCTACTGATCTGGATCCTCTAGAACCAACGACAGGAGGAGACCACCTCGACGGGGTGGTCTCCTCCGCGTGTGAGCGCAGTGGGTAGCTTCCTCGTGAGGAGTATTCAATGCCAGAGCAGGTGACCGAGCCGATATACCACCTCGCCGAGTCGCGCGACTGGGCGGCGAGTGGCGATGACTACACGCCAGCCGCATTCGAGCAGGAGGGCTTCATCCACTGTTCCACTGCCGCGCCAGATCTCCGCAGTGGCGCGACGTCACTACGACGGACGAAACGACCTGGTCCTGCTGACCATCGACCCTCTGGCCCTGGCTCCCGAGACCCTGGTATACGAAGACCTGTATGGGCTCGGGGAGGACTTTCCTCACGTCTATGGCCCGCTACCCACCGGGGCGGTGGTCGCCACCGGCCCTTATCTGGAGCATCTCGAGGAAGGTCTCTGGCTCGAGTCTCGCTACGACCGGGACTGGATGGACCGGGTGCTGCATCCCGACTTCACCGAGGTGGGGCGGTCTGGCCGCATCCTACACGAGGGACGAGGTGCTCGACACCCCCGCCGAGTCGTTCACCGTCGACCTGCCGCTCGAGGACTACCGACTGTCGCTGATCGATGAGGACGTGGCCCTGGTCCGTTACATCAGCCGCGTGATCGATGAGGGCAGGCCGGCGCCGGCGCACCGCACCTCGGTCTGGGTGAACACCAACCAGGGTTGGCAGCTGCGATTCCACCAGGGCACACCGCTGCCCTAACGGCGGACGGCTATCCCCAGCTCCTCCAGGAGGCCGCGGACCCTGGCCTCGATCTCGTCACGGATCGGCCGCACCTCGTCGACCGTCTTCCCCGAAGGGTCCTCGAGCTCCCAGTCGAGATACCGCTTGCCCGGGAAGACCGGGCAGGCGTCACCGCATCCCATCGTCACCACGATGTCGGCGGCGCGGATGACCTCATCCGCCCACGGTTGGGGGAGCTCGCCTCCGATGTCCACCCCCTTCTCCGCCATGGCTGCCACCACCGCGGCATTCACCTGGTCGGCCGGCTCGGAGCCTCCCGAGAAGACGTCGACGCCGTCACCGGCGAGATGACGCATCCACCCGGCCGCCATCTGGGAACGACCGGCGTTGTGGACGCATAGGAAGAGCACGCTGGGGTTGAGGAACTCGGCGTCCGACTCGAGCCGAACCAGGGCGCGGAGACGGTCACGGGCGAATCTCTCGGCCAGCAACGGTATCCAGACGCTGTTGCTCGCCCGGGTCACCAGTTGATCGAGCGAGTCGTTCATGAAGCGCTCGATCGTCTCGGCGTTGAGCTGGCCAGCGAATCGTCGTTGCAGACGCGCGGCGGCCTCACGGATCTGCAGCTGCTCGGCGGTCGTCAGGGTCACGGGCATGGATCACTCCTCGAATCGAGAGTTGGTCGAGTTCCCGGTCAGGTGGTCGACCCTCCGGGCTATCTCGGTGAATGCGGATCGAAAAGAGCCGATGGTCCCCGCCGCGACAGGGTCGGGTATGGACCAATGCAGCTTGGCCTTTCCCTCGGGCAGCTGTCCCTCGTGCGCCCGGTCGCAAACGCTGATCACGAGGGTCGGGTCCCACGGAATGGTGTCGTACCCACCGGGCGTTGCCGATGACAGGTCGATTCCGAACTCGGCGGCAACCCGGATCGCGTGGGGATGGACCCGCTCAGCCGGATGAGTCCCGGCGCTGGCCACCTCGGCGCCCGTCGCCTGTCGCCACATGGCAGCGGCGAACTGCGACCGCGCCGAGTTGTGACTGCACACGAACACGACGCGGCCCCCGTTGACGACGACGTCCACGCCGGGTGGGAGCTGGTCCCAACGGAGGGACACATAACGCCGGCGACGGTCACCCTCCGACACCCGACGCTCGATGAGACCCGACGTCTCGAGGACGTCGAGGTGGTGGGCGAGCAGGTTGCCGGGCAGCCCTGCCAATTCGGCGAGCTCGGCCACCGTGCGATCCCCCAGAGCCAGCCCGTCGACGATGCGGAGCCTGCGGCTGTCGCTCAGGGCAGCGTGACGTTCGGCACGACGTTCCAGGTCCATCGACTCAAACTATATTGAGTCAATTCCCTTGCAGCAACTCTCCCACGGCGAGCCGATATCGATCGGTGATTGAGCCCCACGCGCCCCCGACCCGGACCATGCGCTCCTCCGCGCCGTCGCCGAAGATCTCGAACCCGACGTTCTCGACCCGAACCCTGGTCCCGACGTCGGTCGGGGTGAAGGTCACCGACACCTCCGTAGCCCGATCAGGGGGCAGGAAGATGTGCCATCGGTAGGAGACGAGATGGGGTGGCTCCCACCGGGTGACGGTCCCCCATTCGTGCTCGATGCCTTCGGCGGTGCGTTCGAAGATGCGCCCGCCCACAATCGGCTCGAAGACAACTTCGAAGCCCTCCACCTGGCCCACGGAGTGTGTGGCCGGCCACCACATCCCGCATCGTTGCGTCCATGTCGCGTAGGCATGCTCCGGTGCCGCGGACACGTCGAATTCGATGACGATCGGTTCCATCACTCCGGGGTGGTGTTCTCCACGACCAGCCGGAACCTAGCCACCGCCTCTCCCCAGACATCCTCCATGAAGCGGCGCATCTCGACGGCTCCGGTCTCGTCGACCCGGTAGATGCGACGCACCCCGTCTGCCCGGTCGGAGACCAGGCCGGCCTCCTTGAGCAGTCGGAGATGACGGGAGACCGTGGGACGGCTGATCGTCATGCGGTCGGCGAGCTCCTGGACCGAGCTCTCACCTCTTGCCAGGTCGGCAAGGATGATCCTCCGGTTGGCGTCGCCGAGTGCGGAGAACGGATCATGCTCGGGTATGGCCACTCTGGTATCGTAACCGTCCGGTTACGAAAGGAAGTCCATGACGCAGGCAGAGTTCACCGGTCGAGGAACCGCAGACGATCCCTGGGTTCTCTTCACGCCCAGCCTCGGCTCACAGATCCAGATGCACCGCGACGAGGCCCACGACCCGCCGATCCTGGTGTGCACCGTCGGCAGCACCGTCCTCCACTACGACCTGCGGATCATCGAAGATCTCCACCAAATGCTGCATGGAGCGTGGCGACTGGGTGGAGCTGGGCAACGCCGACGAGCAGAAGCCGGCGAAGGAAGGGACGGTCGAAGCGTGGGCCCGGTCCGAGGACAACCCGATCGGTGGCTGGTACGGCCTCAAGAAGGGACTGCGGGGACGGGTGGGGAACTACGTGCCGCCCGTACTCGAGGCTCTCGGCCTGGCCGAGGTGGAGCACAACGCTCGGGGAAACCGGATGCGCGCCATCTGACGCGAGCAGTCCGCCGTCTCAGTGGCCTGGTAGAAACTCGTGGAAGATGGCATCCCACTGTTCGGCATGATCGAAATGTGGCCCATGGGCGGCGCCTTCGATCATCTCCATTCGCACCTCGCCGCCGGCATCCCGATACGCCTCGAGAACGGCCCTGATCTGGCTCACCATCGGCTGGGGTGGGAAGACTTCGAGACCGGGCCATCCGGGCACCATCCCCAACTGACCCAGATTCCCCATGTCCCACGCCGACGTGTCCGACACCACGATGTCCTCGGTGCCGTGGGTCCACAACACGGCCGGTTTCGGATCGATCCCGACGATGTCGTCCCATCGGCAGTACTTCCCTGAGAGGGCGTTGAGGATCCCCCGGGTACCGGGAGCGATACCGGGCCAGTTCTCCGAGGCCGTCATATCGCCTGGGTATCCGTCGTCGCCGAGCATCGTCTTGAACACCTCGGCCAGCAGGATGTCCTCGCGCTCCTTCGGCTCTCGATGACTTGCCGACCAGTAGGAGCTGTTGATCACGTTTCGTGGGGACAACGGCGACTCGTCGGTCTCGTCTAGCGAGCGAAGTCTCTCGACGAACTCCGGGACCACTCCGCCACCCCCGGAACCGGCGTAGTCGTCGAAGCAAGATGAGCCGGCGTCGTCTCTGGTGGACCCAAATCCGTATGGCGAGACAGGGTCGATGAGGGTGAGCGACCTGACCTCGTCGGGGTGGTCTATCGCATAACAGGCTGCGGCAGCGCCACCGGTCGACCAGCCGACGAGATGCACGGGCTGGGATGTGCCGAGTGCCGTTACCAGAGAGCGGGTGTCGTCGGTCCAGTCCCGCAGTCCGCGAGTGGCGTCGATCCCCTTGGGCTCGGTGTCGCCGAAGCCTCGCATGTCGGGTGCGATGGCACGATAACCGTCGGGGAGTCGATCCATGATCCCTTCCATGAAACGCCCGGTGGCCAGATTGCCATGGATCAGCACCACCAACTCGCCGTCTTCGGGGCCCGATTCCAGGTAGTGGATGACGAAGACGATCGGTATCAGCGAACTTCGACTCTGCGGGCAATGGCTTCCTCCTCGTGCTACGAGGCTGCGAACCTACTCGGGTGCCAGCATGAGCCGACAGCCCGCCTTAGTTGGCGCTATCGGTTCGCCGGGTTCGCAGATCAGGCCATCTCGGCCACGGCGATTGCTGCCACGACGAGCACCAGGACGGCGATGAAGCCTATGCGGACACGGCTGTTGGCCTCGGCAGGCTCCAGAGTACGCGCCTGCTCGACACATCGCATGGATCGCACCCACGGCTGCCATCCCCAGGATCGGATGCAGCCACCCCTGCATGAACCCGAGACTCCAACCGGAGCTGATGAACCACAACACCATGCCCAAGTGCGACCTGGATATCGACGAGCACCGCGGTCACCCGGTACACGGTCAACGACGTCGAGGACATCACGCTCTGGAAGCTGAAACCAATGCGATGGCCGACAGCGACAATCGTCACGTACTGCCAAACGGCGTGGGCGTTGAAGAGGAAATCGCTCATCCGGCCACGCTATCCGACGAGGTCGGAAAGCCGAATCGCAGCGAACGCGAGTGAGGGAGGGACCAGCGTTCCCTCCCTCACACTCCCCTGACTCCGCCTGTCCTTGGACGGTCCGCCTGCCTCTGGTGGTCCTAGGACAGGGCCTGGTCGAGAACGGCCTGGCCGAAGTAGACGAGGAACGCGATCGCGACCACCCACATGAGGGGGTGAAGGTCCTGGGCCTTCCCCTTCACCACCTTGATGAACGCATACATCACGAATCCGGCACCGATGCCGACGGTGATGCTGAAGGTGAGCGGCATCAACACGATGGCGAGCAGGGCGGGGAACCCCTCCTCGAGGTCATCGAAGTCGATTCCCTTGATGAGCCCGGCCATGAGGAACCCGACCAGGATCAGCGTCGGCGCCGTCGCCTGCGGCGGGACTATCCCGGCGAGTGGCGACAGGAATATGGCGATGAGGAACAAGATCCCCACCACCACCGACGTGAGGCCGGTCCTCCCGCCCTCGGCGACGCCCGCCGAGCTCTCGATGTAGCTGGTGTTCGAGCTGACGCCGGCGGCGCCACCGGCGGCGGCGCCGATGGAGTCGACGAACAGCAGCTTGCCGATGCCGTCGATTTTGCCTTCCTCGTCGGCCAGGTCGGCCTGCTCGGTCACCGCGGTCGCGGTGCCCATCGTGTCGAAGAAGTCGGTGAGCATGAAGCTGAAGATCGTCAGCAGCGCCGCCACCACACCGAGTTGGTCGAACACGTTGCCGAGGTCGAAGGCACCCAGGGTGTCGAAGCTCGGTGAGACCGAGAAGTCCGCCGGGACCGTCGCCACATCCCAGAGCAGGGCGACGACGGTCGTGGCCAGGATGCTGATGATCAGGGCGCCCGGCACCTTCCTCGCATAGAGCAGCACCGTTATGCCCAGGCCGATCAAGGTCACCCAGGCCCCAGCGGTGTTGGGGAAGATGAACTGCGACCACGGGTCGTGCCCGGTCCGATCAGCCCGCCGTTCACGAACCCGATGAACAGGATGAACAGACCGATGCCCGACACCGATCGCCCGCTTCAGCGACATGGGCACGGCATTCATGATCGCCTCGCGAAGCCCCACCAGGACCAGTGCGGCGACGATCAGGCCCTCGAGGACGATCACCCCCATCGCCCCTTCCGGGGTCAGCCCGTCGTCGAGCACCAGACCGAACGCGACCGCGGCGTTGATGCCGAGACCGGCCGCCATCGCGATCGGGACGTTGGCGACGACTCCCATCAGGATCGTGAGCAAGCCGGCCACGAGGGCCGTCCCCGCCGCCACCGCACCACCGTCGAAACCGAGGGGCTCGGCGATGATCGTGGGGTTGACGAAGATGATGTAGGCCATCACCAGGAAGGTCGTGAAACCCGCCCGGATCTCGGTGCCGACCGACGTGCCTCGCTCGGTCAGCTTGAAGTACGAGTCGATCCCGGAACTGCCCCGAGAAGGCGGGGCCGGCCTCTGTCTGCGTGTCTGTCATCGCTCCTCCCGTGGCCGGGTCACGTCGACTCGGCGGCGGCAGGGAAACTAAACGGTGACGGACCACCGCGTGTCGCCCGAAACGGGGTGTTTCCCAGGGACTCTTCCCGAGGCCCTGGGCCGTACCATCGCCGCATGGATCACGCCTTGCTGCGCGGAGTCGGCCGCGACGTTCGATCACGCCATCGTGCGTGACGCGGGACGCCCTCCCCAGGTCGAGCTGGCACGACAGCAGCACGATGCCTATCGACGGCTTTTGGAGCAGCACGGCTACTCCGTTGCTGTCATCCCAGCCGATGACCGCTACCCCGATTGTGTCTTCATCGAGGACACCGCAGTGGTGGTCGGTGAGGTCGCTCTGGTCACCCGGCCCGGTGCCGAGTCACGTCGGGGAGAGGGCGAAGCAGTGGCTCCCGTCCTCGCCGAGCACTTCGAGGTGCTCGAGATGACGGGCCCCGGGACACTCGACGGCGGTGACGTGATGATCCTTGGCGGCACCATCTGGGTCGGCCGCTCCGCCCGCAGCAACGACGAAGGGATCGCCGTCCTCGGCGAGGTAGCGTCGAGACAGGGGCTCGAAATGATCGTGGTCCCGGTCGATTCGGTCCTTCACCTCAAGTCGGCGGTGCTCCCGGTCGACCAGGAGACAGTCGTCGGTGACGCCCGGAGCCATCGACGAATCGCTGCTCGAGGGTCTGCGCCTCCTTCCCGAGCACCCGGAAGAGCGTGGTCGCTTCAGCGCTCTCCCCCTTGGCGACGGGTGGTGCTGGTGACGGCCTCTGCCCCCCGGTCTGCTGCCTCGGTCTCGGCGCTGGGGATTCGATACGATGCCGATCGACGTCTCGGAGATCCTCGCAGCGGACGGCGGGCTCACCTGCATGTCGATCCTCTACGAGACCTGAAGGCCGGGAGGCTCCTTCAACCGCGGCCGAAGACCATCCCTTGCCATATGAGGCCACGATCGGCCCAGACCAAGTCGAGATCGGCCGCATCGGCGCGGGTCTCGACCTCCTCGGTGGGGTGGAGATAGGCCCTGAACCCGCCGCCACGCAGCCGATTGACCGCGTTGTCGACCGAGATGTACACGTGTCCCAGCCAGTGATCCCGGGGAAAGACGAGGGCAAGGCTGGAGCCGGTCTTGGCTGTGGCCGCCGCCATCATCCGGTCGACCCAGGGGTAGCAGCAGATGACCCTGTTGAGGACGACGATGTCAGCCGTGGCGACGTGCTCGGCTTCCTCGACGAAGTCGCCCAGACGCCGCTCGACCCGCCCGGTGAGCCCTTCCTCGTCGAGAAGACGGGACGCCACCGTCTCGTAGCCATCTGAGAGCTCGACGTTCACCACAGAAGCTGCTCCGGCCTTGAGCAACTCGACCTGGAGGTCGCCGACGCCACCGCCGATCTCGAGGAGCGTCCGGCCGGCGACACCACGGTCGACCAGAGCATCGAACAGTCTGGCGGCCATCCGGTCCAGGCCGTTCTTGCGGTATTGGCGGAGCCGGCGCGTCCGCTTCCTCTTCGTTGAAGAGACGCCGATACGGGACCGGGTCGCAGCAGTCGGCCATGGCCCGATGCTACGCGTCGGTGAGGGTCAGACCAGGGCGCGCACGACCCAATAGACCGTCATCCCGATGATCAAGGTCAGGACGTGGTTCTTGGTCTTGTAGGTGGTCAGTGCGCCCACGGTCAGGGCGGCCACTTCGGGGATTCCGATAGCCACCTCACCCGAGCTGTCGGTCAGCAGCGCCACGATCAGATGCCGCCATGGCCGCCGGTGCCACATACTCGAGGGCGACCAGACACCGGGTCGGGGATACGCCTCTTTGCCAGGGCGAGGATGAACAGGGCCCGGGTCGCATACGTCCCGATGCCAACGACGACGGTGGCGAGGAAGGCGGTCACGACCGGATCCTCCCCATCGACCACGCCGGCAAGGACACCGACGACCGAGCCGACCAGCAGACCGGCACGATTGGGCATTCCGGCGAGCACGAACGTGACCGCGGCCGCCACGACGGCCGCCACCAGCTTCGGCGAGCTGTCGATCCCGAGGACCAGGAGCCCCATGAAGAGCAGCGGGACGGCGAAGGCCAGGTTCCACTCCTCGGGCACCACCGGGCCGATCACGATGCCCAGCAGCGTGGTCACCTGCCAGAGGACCCAGAAGGTGAGCCCGGCGGCGAGGTAGTACGTGCGGAAGTCGTCCGGCTCGTCGTCCAGCCTCACGGTCATCAACGCGAACACCTGGTCGAGGAGGAGGTATGAGCCCACCCAGCGAAACCACGCCGGCTGACGCTGGAAGCTCGGAGCGAGCGCCGCCGAGTACATCAGGTGCCGGGCACTGACCACGAGCGAGGCGGTCATGGCGGCAGCGACGGCGGCTCCCGTCCCGAGCAGGCTGACGAGGACGATCTGACCGGCTCCGCTGTAGATGAGCCAGGAGCCGGACCAGCCGGTGAACAGCCCGACCTCCGACTCGACGATGGCGAGACCGAGCACCAGGGCGAACGGGATCGCCGGTACGTAGAGCGGCAGGGCGTCGGCTATCCCGCGGCGAACGACGGCACGATCGAGAGCCACCGGGAGATCAGCCGACGTCGATGCGCACGGTCTCCAAGGCGATCTCGACCATCTCGTCGAACGTGCTCTGCCGTTCTTCGGAGGTGGTGGCCTCACCCGTCTTGATGTGGTCGGAGACGGTGCAGATGGTGAGGGCCCGGGCGCCATGCTCGGCGGCGACCCCATAGAGACCGGCAGCTTCCATCTCCACTGCGAGGACACCCATCGCCTCCATCCGGGTGAAGGCATCGGGGTCGGGGTTGTAGAAGAGGTCGGCCGAGTGGACATTGCCCACCTTGACCTCGACCCCCTTGGCCGCCGCCGCCTCGACAGCCGCCGACAGCAGCCAGAAGTCGGCGGTGGCGGCGAAGTCGAGACCGCCGTACCGCACCCGATTGACCGAGGAGTCGGTACAAGCGCCGATGGCGAGGATCACGTCACGGACTGCCACCTTGTCGGTCACGCCGCCGCAGGAGCCCACCCTGATCAGACGTTGCACCCCGTACTCGTTGACCAGCTCGGTGGCATAGATCGACGCCGAAGGTATCCCCATCCCGGTCCCCATCACCGACACCGGAGTGCCCTGATAGGACCCGGTGTAGCCGAGCATGTTGCGGACCTCGTTGACCTGTATCACCTCGTCGAGGAAGTTGTCGGCGATGTGCTTGGCGCGGAGCGGATCCCCCGGCAGCAGGATCGACGGGGCGAAGTCGCCGGCGACGGCAGAGATATGAGGGGTGGGGACGGGCATCGGTTTCGGCTCCGGATCGGGGAACGGTCGGCCCCAACCTATCGGCACCAAGACCGGCCCGACAATGCCGGTCGGTAACGTCACCGCGGTGATGTACCAGGAGACCGATCGAGACGCCATCGCCGAGATGCTGCGTCAGGCCAGCGCGGTGACCCTCCCCGGGCACATGGGTCTGGAGCTGATCGAGATCGGTGAGGGCACGGCGCGGATGCGGTGTGCGATTCAACCATTCCATCTCGCCCCCAACGGCTATCTCCACGCCGGCGCCGTCATCACCCTCGCCGACACCGCCGCCGGGTACGGGTGTGTCGGCAACTTCCCCGAGGGCGGGACCGGCTTCACCACGATCGAGCTCAAGTCGAACTTCACCGGCACCCTCCTCCAGGGGGCGATGGTCGCCGACGCCCGATTGGTCCATGGGGGCCGCACCACCCAGGTGTGGGATGTCGACGTGTCCGACGAGGACGACGGGGCGTCGAGCTCGCCCTGTTCCGGGCCACCCAGATGATCCTCTACCCGAGGGACTGAGCACCCGGCGACATAGGATCGGGCCATGTCCGACACCTACGACTTCATCATCGGCCTCCGCGCCATACGTGACTACCGACCCGAGCCCCTGAGCAACGACGACCTCGGGGCGATCCTCGAGGCTGGACGTTGGACCGGGAGCTCGAAGAACCGCCAGTCCTGGTCGTTCATCGCGGTCACCGACCCGGAGCGGATCCAGGGCCTCGCCGAGCACGGCGACTTCACCCAGCCGGTTCGTGACTCCGCGGCGACGATCGTCCTCGTCCAGGAGGCAGATGGGAACATGTTCGACATCGGTAGAGCAGCCCAGAACATGATGCTGGCTGCCTCTGCCATCGGTGTCGCCTCATGCCCGATCACCCTGCATCGCGAACGTGATGCCGCTGCGTATCTCGGTGTGCCCGAGGGCTCGGTCGCCCGATACGCCATCTCGCTCGGCTACCCAACCGACGACGCACGTCCCCGGAAGATGGGTGGTCGCAAGCGCGCCGCCGAAGTGGTGAAGCTCGACCGATACTGATGACGATCCCGCCCGAGCCGGAGCGTCGACTCGGTGTGGGAACTGTCCCGGCGAGGCATTACCGTCGGGCGACTGATGACTGACTCCCTCGTCGAGGCCCGGGGCCTCACCAAGAAGTTCGGCGAATTCACCGCCGTCGACTCCATCGACTTCGACATCAAGGAGGGCGAGGCCTTCGGCTTCCTCGGCCCGAACGGCGCCGGAAAGACCTCGACGATGAAGATGATCACCACGGTCAGCCCCATCACCGAGGGGAAGATGACCGTGTTCGGCATCGACCCGATGGTCGACGGCCGCTCGATCAGACGACGGCTCGGGGTGGTCCCCCAGGAGGACAACCTCGACCTCGAGCTCACCGTCGCGGAGAACCTCTACATCTACGGGCGCTACCACGACATGAAGAAGTCGGACATCAACGCCCGGATCGACGAGCTCCTCGAGTTCGCCCAGCTCACCGAGAGACGCAATTCCGAGGTCGAGCCGCTCTCGGGGGGGATGAAGCGGCGGCTCACCATCGCCCGCGCCCTGATCAACGACCCCGACCTGATCATCCTCGACGAGCCGACCACCGGGCTCGACCCCCAGGCCCGCCATCTTCTCTGGGACCGTCTCTACCGGTTGAAGCAGCGAGGGGTGACTCTGGTCATCACCACTCACTACATGGACGAGGCCGAGCAGCTCTGCGACCGGCTTGTCGTGATGGACCAGGGCAAGATCGTCGCCGAAGGGTCGCCGCGTGAGCTGATCGCCCGTTACGCCCCGCGTGAGGTGGTCGAGCTGCGTTTCGGCGACGAGCAGAGAGAAGACGCGATCCTCAAGATGGACGGTCTGGCCAACCGCTCCGAGGTCCTCGCCGACCGGGTGCTGCTCTACACCGACGACGCCGACGCCACCCAGGACGGGCTCCACGCCCGCGGGATCGACCCCGAGCAGGTGCTGGTGCGTCGCTCCACCCTCGAGGATGTCTTCCTCCGTCTCACCGGCCGCGGGTTGATCGACTGATGACCTCGACCACGCTCAGCCGGTCGCTGCGCTACGCCGAGTCGGAGGTGATCGCCTATCGCCGCACCTGGCGCGGGACCGTGATCACGCTCGTTCGTCAACCCGGTGTTCTTCCTCGCCGCCATGGGTGCCGGGTCTGGGCACCCTGGTCGACGGAGGCACCGGCGGCAGTCTCTCAGTGTCCCCTACATCACCTTCGTGGCCAGCGGTCTGATCGCCGCCAACGCGATGCAGAACGGCGCCGGTGACGGGTCGTTCCCGGTGATGGCCGGGATCATCTGGCGCAAGAACTTCTACGGCACGATCACCACCCCGCTGGGACCGGAAGACATCATCTGGGGACGTCTGATCTGGGGAGTCGGACGGCTCGCTCTTCACCCTGCTCGTGTTCGCGGTCATCGCCGTGCTTCTTCGGAGCCCTCGAGTTCGGGCCGGCCGCACTCGCTGTCTTTCCCGGGGTCCTCACCGGGATCGCCTTCACCGCGGCCATCACCGCATGGACCCTCACCCAGACAGACGGAAGGAGCCTCTCCACCCTGTTCCGGTTCGCCATCGTCCCGCTCTTTCTGTTCTCCGGGACCTTCTTCCCGATCACCAGCCTTCCGGGATGGCTCCAGCCAGTGGCCTACGTCACCCCGCTCTTCCATGGTGTCGAACTGGCGCGGAAGGTCGCCTTGCCCGGCGCGACGCGACCATCGTCACCGACGATGCCGGTGTGGATCCATGTCGTCTATCTGACCGCGATGACGGCGTTCGGCATCTATCTCTCCATCCGGCTGCTCGACAAGAGGATCCGGCCATGAGCGTCTCGGCACCCACGCCGCATCACGCCGATGGGGAAGGTCACACCGTTCCGGGCGCAACGGATCTGGGAGAAGAACTACCTCGCCTATCGGCGGCTGTGGAAGGTCGTCTTCTCCGGGTTCTTCGAGCCGGTCTTCTACCTGTTCGCGGTCGGCATCGGGGTGGGCGCGCTGGTCGGTGACGTGGTGCTGGCCGATGGGACGGCGGTTCCTTATGCCGCGTTCGTGGCCCCGGCGCTGATGGCCGCGTCGGCGATGAATGGCGCTGTCATCGAGACCACCTTCAACATCTTCTTCAAGCTCCAGTTCGGCCATGTCTACGAGGGGATCCTGACCACGCCAATGAAGCCGAGCGACATCGCCATCGGCGAGATCGGCTGGGCCCTGTTGCGCGGGGTCCTCTACTCCACGGTCTTCGTGGTCGTCATGTTCGCCCTGGGGATGACCGAGTCGTGGACTGCCATCCTGGCCGTCCCGGCGGCGACCCTGATCGGGTTCGCTTTCGGCGCAGCCGGGCTCGCCGCCAGCACGTGGATGAAGTCGTGGCAGGACTTCGACCTGGTGACCCTGGCGACCATGCCCCTCTTCCTGTTCTCCGGCACCTTCTACCCCATCGACGTCTACCCACCCGCGCTGCAATTCGTCGCCCGGTTCTCACCCCTCTATCACGGGACCGAGCTGCTCAGGGGGTTCACCCTTGGCATCATCGACTGGTCGATGCTCGGCCACGCCGCCTTCCTCCTGGTCATGGGTCTCATCGGCGCCGCCATCGCCGCCCGTCGTCTCGACGGCCTGCTCCGCAAGTAGACCGAGCGTGTGCAGTTGACGTCGCATAGCGACGTCAACTGCACACGCTTCTAGGCTTCACCCGCGATGCTCGACCTGACGTTTCCTCTCCACGCGCCGCATGGTGACGGGCTGAACACCAAGGGGTGGCTGCAGGAGGCGGTGCTGCGGTGTCTGCTCAACAACCTCGATCCCGACGTCGCCGAAGACCCGGAGAACCTGATCGTGTACGGAGGGCGGGGCAAGGCCGCGCGGAACCTGGAATCGCTGCACGCGATCGTCGCCACCCTGCAGCGGCTCGAGAACGACGAGACCCTCCTGGTCCAGTCGGGGAAGCCGGTCGGCGTGTTCCGCACCCACGAGATGGCCCCGCGGGTCCTCATCGCCAACAGCCTGCTCGTCCCCCGCTGGGCGACCCTCGAGCACTTCTGGGAGCTCGAGGCGAAGGGTCTGATGATGTATGGCCAGATGACCGCCGGGTCGTGGATCTACATCGGCAGCCAGGGCATCCTCCAAGGGACGTACCAGACCTTCGCCGCGATCGCGGACAAGCTGTTCGGAGGCACCCTGGCCGGGACCGTGACCCTCACCGGCGGTCTGGGCGGGATGGGCGGAGCGCAACCGCTCGCGATCACCCTCAACGGTGGGGTCGCCATCTGCGTGGAGGTGGACCCGCATCGCATCGACAGGAGGGTGGAGACCGGCTACCTCGATGTGAGGGCCGAGACCCTGGACGAGGCCGTTGCCTTGGCCGAGCGAGCACGTGCCGAGCGCAAGCCACTCTCGATCGGGCTCCTGGGCAATGCCGCCGAGGTCTTCCCCCTCCTCTTGGAGAGGGGCGCCGCGGTCGACATCGTCACCGATCAGACCTCGGCCCACGACCCTCT
This sequence comes from uncultured bacterium, assembly GCA_963751005.1. GTDB lineage: Bacteria > Actinomycetota > Acidimicrobiia > Spongiisociales > ZC4RG35 > JANQRA01. Next base: position 469,641 of record CAVVSY010000004.1, on the reverse strand, counting down.
CTATGGCTATGTCCCCGCCGGATACACACTCGAGGAGGCGGCGACCCTGCGCGGGGAGGATCCCGACACGTACATCAAGGCGGCGCGGGAGTCGATGGCCACCCAATGTGAGGCCATGGTCGGGTTCCAGAGAGCCGGCGCCGAAGTGTTCGACTACGGCAACAACCTGCGGGGGGAAGCGCAGATCGCCGGGTTACAGCGACGCCTTCGCCTACCCGGGCTTCGTCCCCGCCTACATCCGCGACCTGTTCGCCGAGGGGTCGGGGCCTTTCCGATGGGTGGCACTGAGTGGCAACCCGGCCGACATCGCCGCGACCGACCGTGCCCTGGCCGCATTGTTCCCGGAGAACGAGGCGCTGCAACCGCTGGCTGCGCATGGCGGAGGAGAAGGTCCAATTTCAAGGGCTGCCCGCCCGCATCTGCTGGCTGTCATATGGCGAGCGTCATCGGGCGGGCCTGGCCTTCAACGAGCTGGTCGCCTCGGGAGCGGTCGAGGCGCCCATCGTGATCGGACGCGACCATCTCGACTCCGGCTCGGTCGCATCCCCATATCGGGAGACGGAGGCGATGGCGGACGGATCGGATGCCGTCGCCGACTGGCCGATCCTCAACGCCATGCTCAACGTGTCCTCGGGGGCGGCATGGGTGGCCGTTCACCACGGTGGCGGGGTGGGCATCGGCAACTCGATCCATTCCGGGGCCCAGGTCGTCGCCGACGGCACCGACCAGGGGGCGCTCCGGGTGGAACGGGTCCTGACCAACGACCCGGGAACCGGGGTGATGCGTCACGCCGACGCCGGATACGAGATTGCCCGACGCGTGGCGCGCGAACGCGGGGTCGACCTACCGATGCTCGATGACGATCGTTGACCCTGCCTGGCCCCGGGCCAATGTCTGGCTGGCCGGCGAGAGCGCCGACCCGGACCTCCTGGTCGTGGGGGTGCCGTCTTCGACGGCATCGCTCAGCCCCTCCCGCGCCGACCTGGCCCCACTCGAGGTCCGAGACCGGTTGCACCGCTTCTCCACGTTCCACGGGGAGATGGAGGTCGATTTCTCGGGGGTGGCGGTGCGCGACGTGGGCAACTGGCCGGTCGCCTCGCTCGACCCGGTCGCCATGATCGACGAGGTCGGCCGGCTGGCTCGGGCTCTCCCCGATGTCGGGCTCAGGATCTACCTCGGTGGTGACAACGCCATCACCAGACCGCTCGTCGCCGCCGAGGCGGAGGACCTCTCCGAGGTCGGCCTGATCACCTTCGATGCCCATCACGACGTGCGTTCCCTCGACCGCGGGCCGAGCAATGGCACGCCGGTGCGGGGTCTGATCGAGGAGCACGGGCTTCCCGGCAGGAACGTCGCCCAGATCGGCATCCACTCATTCGCCAACTCCGCCGCCTACCGCGCCTATTGCGAGGAGACCGGGGTGACCGTCGTCACGACGGCCGAAGTCGAAGCCACCGGGATGCGTGGTGCGATCGACGCCGTCCTGATCCGTCTCAGCGAGTCATGCCGACGGATCTACGTCGACGTCGACATCGACGTCCTCGACCGCGCCTTCGCCCCCGCGTGCCCGGGCGCCCGGCCCGGCGGGCTCACCGTGCGTCAGTTGGCCGAGGGGGTGGCCCGTTGCGGCGCCCACCGTGAGGTCACCGCCATCGATTTCGTCGAGGTCGACCCCACGATCGACCGTGACCATCAGACGCTGGACGTCACCGCGCACCTGATGCTCACCGCAATCGCCGGATTCGCCACCCGTTGACGCAACCGTCGGGGACAAGCCGGTGTTCTACAGGGCATGAACGAACTTCTCTCAGTGGTGACGCTGCTCGGCAGCGCCTTTCTCATCGGCGGGACCCTCAGGGCCCTGCGGCACAGTGACCGGGGGCGGGCCATGCACCGCAGCGTCAACCCCCGCTGACGACCTCGTCGGCAGCGCTGTCCAGCCGACCGCCGGCCCGGTCGGCGAGGAACCCGTGAGGCAACCGGACCGGACGCGGGCCGTGACTGTGCCCGCGCACCATGCGATGGGCATCGTCGGGAAAGGCCACATCGGCGTCGAGCTGTTCGACCAGGTCGGCGAGCTCCGCCACCGAAGACACACGGGCGAACGAGTCCCGGAGAGCAGGGCCCACCGGAAACCCCTTGAGGTACCACGACGGGTGCTTGCGGAAGAGGTTGATCCCGTAGGGGTCGCCGAAATGGTCGACCAGCAGGGTGGCGTGGCGGACCATGATCCGGCCCACCTGTCCGAGAGGGGCGGAGTCTCCGGCGTGCGACCGGCGAAGACGTCGGCGAGGTCGCGGAACAGCCAGGGACGCCCGAGACAACCCCGACCCACCACGACTCCGTCGCAACCCGTCTCGTGGACCATCCGACGCGCGTCCTCAGCGGTCCAGATATCGCCGTTGCCCAGCACCGGGATCGTGGAGACCGCCCGCTTCAGCTCCCCGATGGCGCTCCAATCGGCCTCACCCGAGTAGAGCTGGCGGGCGGTGCGGGCGTGGAGGGCCACCGCGGCGGCACCTTCCTCCTCGGCGATTCGGCCGGTGTCGAGAAAGGTGAGATGGTCGTCGTCGATTCCCTTGCGGAATTTCACGGTCACCGGGACCCCACCGGCATTGCCCACCGCGGCGCGGACGATGGAGCGGAAGAGGTCGGTCTTCCAGGGGAGGGCGGCGCCACCGCCGTGCCGGGTCACCTTCCCCATCGGGCATCCGAAGTTCATGTCGATGTGGTCGACACCCCGGTCCGACACGAGCAACGCCACCGCCTCTCCGAGCGCCCCCGGATCGGTGCCATATAGCTGGATGGAACGAGGCACTTCGTCGTCGTCGAAACGAGCCAGAGCCAGGGTCTTCTCACTCCCTTCGACCAACCCGCGGGCGCCGATCATCTCGGAGACGTAGAGCCCGGCACCGAACTCGCGGGCAAGCCGCCGAAATGGCGCGTTGGTGACACCCGCCATCGGAGCGAGCACCACCGGCGGTTCGACCCTGATCGGGCCGATGTCGAGGGACATGATCGCGATGGTATTGGGCCGTCAGATCTTTTCAGAGGTCACGGTGTCGCGGATACGGACCGGTCGTGAAGTCGAGACGGTCAGAACTGGGTCTGGTCGACGTTCTGGAGACGGACCTGGCCCTGTGCGGCGAGCTTGCCGTCGGTGTCACGGGTGATGTCGACCTGCCAGAGCTGCTGGGTGCGGCCGCGGTGTATCGGAGTCGCCCGGCCGAGGAGCACGCCTTCGGTCGTGGCGCGGATGAAGTCGGTCTTGTTGCTGAGCCCGACGGCGCCGGCCATGCCGTTCTCCATCGCCCACAAGGCCGCGCCATACGAGGCGAGGGTCTCGATCATCATGCAGTAGACACCGCCGTGGACGACCCCATAGGGCTGCTGATGGTTGGGGGTGATGACGATCCGCCCCTCGGCATGATCGATCGAGACGTCCATTATCTCCATGCCGGAGTGGCTCACGTAAGTCGGGCGCTCCTCGAACGGGCTCTCCATCAGCTTCCGCATCCGCCCTGGAGCTGGAGCACGGGCCCGAGATCGTCGTCGACGTACTCCCACACCGAGATCCCGAACCCTTCGAAGAACGCCCCGTTCGTCACGATCTCCATCTTGCCGTCACCGTTGAGGTCCGCAACCGTCCCCACCAGGTAGGCGCCGCCGAACTGGCTCTCCTCGTCGACGGCGACCGACTCCTCGAGGATGGCGGTCTGCACGACCCCATCGACGACCTTGCGCATGAAGAGGATGGAGTAGTCGCCGACCTCGAAGATGAACCCGGGTGAGACGTCCTCTGCGACCACCAGGATCTCGTTGACTCCGTCCCCCTCGAGATCGGTCCGCACCACCTGCTTGATGACGGGGCTGGCCACATCGAGACCGCGGCTCGCGAGAGAGCTCGGCCGCTACCGCCCCGAATGAGCCGTCGTCCACATCCTCCAGATAGAGATGGGGTTGCAGCGGCCATGGGGCAGAGATGGCCACCCCATATGGACCGGGGAAGTCCCCGAGGAGGTCGGGGTCGGCCAGTTGGACGCCGATCAGGTCGAGCGGCTCACAGACGAGGGTCTGCGGCCCGGCCGTAGTCAGGCTCAGCGTGTCTCCCACCACTACCTGGTAGTCCTCGCCTCCGACCACCGGGAGGGCTCCCTTCGGCCTCGGCGTCCAACCACTCGGATCCGTCCCACCAGCCGAGGGCGACGAAGTCTGTGGTGACGAGCGGCCCGTCGGCCCAGTTCCCTTCCAGGTCGGCGATGGTCGTGGTCGTCGGCGGGACGGTGGTAGTGGTGCTCGGGATAGTGGTCGTGGTCGTCGTGGGATTCGTCGTCACCGGCGAAGCGGCCGTCGTCGTGTCGATGGGCATCGAGGTCGACGGTGTCGTGGTGCTTCCCGCGGTCTCCCCCGGGCTACACGCCGCGACGAGGAGTGCCAGTGCGGTGAGAAGCCTTCTCATCGAGTCACAACCTAGACGGCCGCATGAATTCATCGAGACGTCCGCCCACACGGGCAACGAGCCGTGGCAACAAGTGAACCGGGAGACCGATCACCGTGAAAGGACTGCCGGAGATCGACTCCACGTAGAGCCCACCCTTCCCCTGCAGGGCATATGCCCCGGCCTTGTCCATCGGCTCCCCGGATGCGACGTAGTCGGCGATCTCGTCGTCGGTCATCGACAGCATCCGCACCTCGGTGACGTCCACGAGTGACTCGGTCGTCCCATCGTGGGTCACGGCCATCCCGGTGAAGACCTCGTGCGCCCTGCCCTGGAGACGACGCAGCATCGACCGGGCCTCCTCCGGATGCGCCGGTTTTCCCATGACATGACCGTCGTGCACCACTGCCGTGTCGGCGGCGACGACGAGCCCTCCCGGCCCTGCCGCCTCCGCCTTCTCCCGGGCGAGTCGTTCGACATACAGGGCAGCGCTCTCATCTGGGCGCCGGGTCTCGTCGATCTCGATCGGTGCCACCGTGAATTCCAGCCCCAGGTTCGTGAGCAGTTCGGCGCGACGTGGCGAAGAGGACGCCAGGAAGAGGATCACAGCACCCGTCCCCTGCGCATGACCACGCTCGGGTGCGCCAACACCCCCAGGTCATCCCAGGGCGGGGCGGCGAAGAAGACCGCGTCGGCGCTCGTCCCCGGGGTGAAGCCCGGGTCCCGCCCGGTGCCGAGGTACCCGTTGGTCGAGACCGCCGCCACCACCTGACGGTTGCTGAGCCCGAAGCGCACCGAGACTCAGGGCCTCGGACAGCGACATCTCTCGGTTCGCCGATCAAGTCGGTCCCGGTCAGGACCATCACCCCCGCCTCGACCGCGAGCGGCAGGAGCCGGCGCAAACCGGCCAAACCCTCGCTGAGGAGACGCCGGCCGCTGGAGTCGGCGCCGAGCTGAGCGATGGTCGCCTCCGTGCGCAGAACGGTGGGGACCCACATGCCGGAACGGGCACCGAGACGGCCGAGATCGTCCTCGGACAGAAACAAGCCATGCTCGATCGAGTGGACCCCGGCGGCCACCGCCCTCGCCGGCGTGTCTCGGGCCATGGCATGGATGGCGACACGAGCACCCGCCGCCTCGGCGATGCTCACGGCCACCTCCAGGTCGGTCTGCTCGAAATTGGAGACCGGGCCGATCCCACGTCGAGGCCAGTCCCCGATCAGCTTCACCCATCCCCGACCGGCCGCCACCTCGGCAGTCACGGCCGCGGCGAGCGTCGACCCATCGGCCACCACGCCGAATCCGGGGAAGTAACCGCCCTCCGTGGTGATGATTCGGGCGGCGGCTTCCATGTCGGGGCGCTCGTCCGGCGACATCTCGTCGACCAGCCTGATCGCGGTGTCATCGGTCCAACCCTTGTCGAGGACGAGGTTGACCCCGGCGGCCAGGGCGGCGGTGGCGCGCAGACGGGCCCCGGCGATGTCTCCGGGGACCACCGAGAGCTCGGCGGCCGCGAGATGGGCGTGGGCATCGACGAGGCCGGGAAGCGCCCAGAGGTCGGCGCCGATCTCGTGATCCACCTCTCCCTCCGGCTCCGCCCAGAGCCCATCACGCACGTCGCGCACCACGGGGTCGTCGGAAGCGGTGCGCAGGGTGAAGCGGATGTTCACGAACCCGACGCTAACTGCCGATGAGTCCACATAATGAACACTGTGGGCCGACTCCTCCTCCTCGCGCTCGTAGCCGTGGCCTGCGCCGGCCCCGCTTCCGGGCCCGCTCCCGACGCGGGAACAGCGACCACACCGAACACCACTGCTCCGGCAGCAGCGACCACCACCACCGCCGACCTCGCAGTCACCGCTCAGGACTGCGACTCCCCGCCCGTCACGTTCAGCCCGCTCTGTGAGATCTACGAGCTACTCGAGACCTGGTACGTCGATGCACCCCTCGATGACTCCGCCCTCGCCGCGGCAGCGCTCGCCGGGCTCGAGGAGTTCTCCAGCCCGGAGACGGAGACGGCGCCACGCGCCCTGATCTGCGCCATTCCCGACGTACGCGTTCGACATCCTCTGCGAGGCTCTGGCCGAGCGGGCCGAGGCTGGGCTCCCGATCGGGCCGGCGGTCGAGGCGGCGATGGCGCACATGGTCGAGGTCGGGCTCGATCCGTTCACCCTCTACTACCCGCCCGACCAAGCCGGTGCCGTCCGTTTGAGCGGGATCGTGGGCGGGATCGGGGTCCTCCTCGATGCCAGGGACGCCGCCAACTCGAAATGCAGTGTGGTGACGGCGCCATGTCGTCTGGAAGTCGTCTTCGTCCTGGACGACAACCCCGCCTCCGAGGAGGGATTGGCAGCCGGGGACATCATCACCGCCGTCGACGGAGAGCCGGTCGAAGGAAGGCGGTTCACGGAGGTAGTGACCCAGATCGCCGGTGACGAGTCGGGGACGGTGACTCTCTCGGTCGAGCGGGATGGTGAAGAGCTCGAGCTCGCCATCGAACGGGCCGAGGTGTCGGGGCCCACGGTCGAGTACGGCGTGCCTCTCGACGGGATCGGATATCTCCGCATCCCCGACTTCGAACGTGACATCCCCGGGCTGGTGACCGACTCGCTCGCCGAGATCGTCGCCGCGGCGCCCACCACGATCGTCGTGGATCTCCGTGACAACCCGGGCGGGTTCGTCGAGGTCGTGGTCGACGTCGCCGACCAGTTCGTCGACGGCGGCACGGTGATGGTGACCGATGCCCCCGATGAGCACTTCGAGTACGAAGCCGACACTGGTGGCCTGGCGACCTCGCCTCGCCTGGTGGTACTGGTCAACGGGGGCACCGCCTCGGCAGCCGAGGTTCTCGCCGGGGCACTGCGGGATCGACGGGGGGCCGTGGTGGTCGGGTCGGCCACCTTCGGTAAGGACGCCGTCCAGATACCCTTCACATTGCGCAACGGCGGGGAGTTCCACGTGGCGGTGGCCCGCTGGTCGACCCCCGGCGGCACTTCTGTCGCCAACGGCGGGCTCCAGCCCGATGTGGAGGTCGCCTGGCCCGCCGATGCCACGGTCGAGGAAATCGTCCGGATCGCCCTGGAAGCCGAGCAATGAACCGCAAGAACCTCCCAGCTCTCCTCGCTTCGATCGCGCTCGTGGTCGCTGCCTGCACCGGAGCGGGATCGGCGACCACCAGTCAGCCATCCCCAGGTGTCGACCCCGGGGTTGCCACCACTGGCCCCGAGGGGTCGGTCACGACCGACCCTCCCGCCAGCTCGTCCGATCCGGACCGCGTCCTGGAGCTGGTCGAGTGCGACGACGCCGACGAGGAGCTGGCCATCGTCTGTGAGGCCTACGACCTGATCAAGACCAAGTATGTCGACGAGGTCGACGATGCCGCCCTGGCCGATGCTGCCGACATGGGTCTCGCCCTGCTCGACGGTTCCGACTCCTCCGAGCTCCTGGTCTGCGTGACTCCCGACGACGCCTTCTCCCCGGTGTGCGACCACGCCTTGGCTGCTGCCGAGGACAGCACCGAGGCGGCGGAGGCGATGGTCAGCGGGCTGGCCTTCGCCCTCGACCCCAACTCGGGCTACTTCGACGCACAATCTCTCGATCTCCTCGAGGAGGAGCAGGACGGCGAGATCCAGGGAATCGGGGCACTGGTCTCCCCCGAAGACCAAACGCTCCCTGGCGACAACAAGCAATGCGGGGTCGTGTCGGCGACATGTCAGATCCTGATCGTGTCGACGATCGCCGGGGCTCCGGCCGAAGCTGCAGGTCTGCAGCGAGACGACGTGTTGGTCGGAGTCGACGGCGAGTCGCTGGAGGGGTGGGCCGTGGACGCCGTGACCGCCGCGGTGCGCGGGCCGACCGGGACAGACGTCGTCCTGACCATCCAACGGGACGGCGACGAGTTCGATCTCACCATCACCCGCGGAGGCAGTGTCGATCCCGGTGATCGACAGCGAGGTCGTGGGTGAGGTGGGGTATCTCCGTCTCTGGAACTTCACCGGGAACGCCAGCAGCGAGTTCGAGGCCGGGGTGGTCGAGCTTCTCGGTCAAGGTGTCGAGGAGCTGGTGATCGACCTTCGCGACAACCCCGGAGGGTTTCTCACCACTGCCATCGACGTCGCCTCGGTGTTCAAGGAGGAGGGCGACGTCGTGGTCACCCAGGGACCCGACGAGACGACCTCCTACGAGGTCAACGGGGCTGCCATCGTCCCCGAGGACATGCCGGTCACATTCGTCGTCAACAAGGGAAGCGCCTCCGCCTCAGAGGTGGTGGCAGCCGCCCTCCAGGAGGACGGGCTAGTCACGGTCGTCGGGGAGAACACCTTCGGCAAGAACACCGTTCAACAGCGGTTCGGCCTGTCCAACGGTGGCGCTTTGAAGCTGACGATCGCCCGATGGCTGACGCCGGGTGGCCACGACTTCGGTGGCACCGGGGTGACACCCGACGTGCTCCTCGACGTCACCGGTCTCGATCCGACCGAGCTGGTGACCGCGGTCACCAGCTGATCGGTCAGCTCCCGCCCAGCCCCGGGTAGGCCAGACCCGTGTTGGCGTGACAGTCGTAACCGTGGGGGTTCTTGCCCAGATACTGCTGGTGGTACGCCTCGGCGAAGTAGTAGACGCCCAACGGCTCGATCTCGGTGGTTATGTCCCCGAAACCGGATGAGGACAGGACCGACTGGTAGACGTCCTGGGAACGCTTCGCCTGGTCGAGCTGCTCATCGGTGGTGGTGTAGATCGCTGAGCGATACTGAGTCCCCACGTCGTTTCCCTGCCGATAGCCCTGCGTCGGGTCGTGGGTCTCCCAGAACACCTTCAGGAGGTCGTCGTAGGACACCTCGTCGGGTCGATAGACCACCTGCACGACCTCGGTGTGACCGGTCCGTCCCGTGCAGACCTCCTCGTAGCTGGGGTTGGGGGTGGCTCCCCCGGCATAACCGGCAGAAGTCGTGTAGACGCCGGGCAGCTGCCAGAACCGGCGCTCGGCACCCCAGAAGCACCCCATGCCGAAGACGGCTACCTCGGTCCCCTCGGGAAACGGCCCGGTGAGCGGATGACCGTTGATGAAATGCTCCTCGGGCACGCTGACGCCCTGCGTCTCGTCCGGGCAGAGCCCTATCGGCAGACGGCATCTCGTTCTTGTTTCTTCCGAACATCACAACCTCCGGCGTATTGCGGGCAGCTACCCGCCCAGTTGGGCTTCCAGTTCCATCTCGACCACCCAACGGGGATCGAGGAGCCCAGCCACTACAACCATTGTCGAGGCGGGTCGTATTTCCGAGAACACACGTCCGTGAGCAGCACCGACAGCATCGGCGTGGGCCGCGTCGGTGATGAAGCTGCGGGTCCTCACCACGTCCCCGGGGGCACCTCCCGCCTCGGCTAGTGCCGCGAGCATGATCTCGATGCATCTCGCGGTCTGGACGCCGGGATCTGGGTCGACGAAGTCGTCGGGCCAGATCGGGGCGGTACCGGCCACGAGCACGCGGTCCCCGACCCGGACCGCACGACTGAACCCGTATCGGGGCTCGAAGGGGGATCCCGACGAGACGTTGTCACGTGCCATGTGCAGCCGACGGTACCCGTTTCCCACTTCTCGGACCACAGGGGTTTGGTTACGCTTTGACAACCCAATGCGGTTCGCTCGCCCCTTCACGGCACTCCTGTCTCTTGCCCTCGTGGCCTCTTTAGGCAGTCCCGCGGCGTGGGCGCAGTCCGTCGACGACGCCCGTGGCGCCGCCGAAGAGGCCCGTGAGGCAGCCGACGCCGCCGACGGTCTCGTCGGGGATGCAGTGGCCAACCGCGAGGAGCTCGAGCTCCAACTCGCCGATTCGATCACCCGCATGAACGAATTGGCCGAGCAATTGTCGTTGGTCGGGGCCGATCTCGACCGGGTGGCCGCACAGGTCGGTTACGCCGATGTCGAGCTGGCGGGGATCAAGGCCGACATCGAACACCAGGCGGTGGATGCCTACATGACGGTGGTGGCGTCGCCCAGCGTCTCGGTGGTCAACACCTCGACGGTGGAGAAGGCACTCGTCGCCAGTTCGGTCGTCGAAGACGTGGTGGCCGACGGGCGGACCACGGTCGGCGAGCTCTCGGAGAAGAGGGAGAGCCTGGAGGGGCTCAAAAACACCTTCCTCGCCGACCAGGACGAGTACCTCGACCTCCAGGAGCAGGTCGACGCAGAGGTCGCGAACTACGCCGCTCTGTACGAGCAGGCGGAGGCAGATGTAGCCGAGGCCGTTCGCCAGGCGCAGACCGCCGAACAGGAGTATCTGGCCGCTCTCAGCGCCGTCGAAGTCGCCCAGGCCAAGGATGAGGAACGGCAGCGTCAGGACCATCGACAGGACACCGGCTCGACGACCTCGACCTCCCCACCGACCACCAGCGGCTCCGGTCCCACCACCACCCAACCCTCCAGTCCGACCACCAACGCCCCGCCGACCACCACGCCACCAACAGGGGGCGGAGGGGGCGGGCCCTGGAATCACCCCCCGCAGGTCGAGCAATGGCGCGGGCTCGTCTCGCAGTACTTCCCGGCCGGCCGCGTCGAAGAGGCGCTGGCGATCATCGACTGCGAGTCGAACGGCGACCCGAACGCCAGGAACCCCTATTCGGGAGCCTCCGGCCTATTCCAATTCCTCCCCTCGACATGGGCCACCACCGCTCCCAAGGCGGGGTTCTCCGGAGCCAGCGTGTTCGACCCGGCGGCCAACATCGGCTCCGCGGCGTGGTTGGGGAACCAGTATGAGGACCTCGGCTACTACTTCTGGCAGCCCTGGAGCTGCAAGAGGGTGTTGAACTGACGACGGCTTAGACTCCCGCCTCCCATGGACAACCCCGAACTCAAAGCAGGGCGCCAACTCTGGCTCCTGGCCCTGGCATTCCTGGTCACCCTGCCCGGTGTCATCCTCCGCCTCACCGTGGAGCACCCCGACCCGTTGCTGGCGTCGATCCTCTTCGGGCTCTCCATCGTCGGCGCCGCCTTCATGATCTCGTGGGCAGCCGAGATCATCCAGCTCGATGTCGGTGGAGGTCTCGCCCTCGCCCTGCTCGCCCTGATCGCAGTCCTTCCCGAGTACGCCGTCGACTTCGTCCTCACCGCACAAGCCGGCCAGGAGTACGCCGAAACCGGGGCCGCCGACACCTACGGACCACTCGCACTGGCCAACATGACGGGGGCCAACCAGCTGCTCATCGGATTCGGTTGGCCACTGGTGATCCTGCTCGGGACCTGGCGTGTGCGTCGGACCAAGTCGACTCCCGAGCTCGCCGAGATGGCCACGCCGACGGCCGTCAACCTCAGTCGGGCGCAGTCGGTGGACATCGCCTATCTCGCGATCGCCTCCATCTACGGCATGACCCTCTTCCTCAAGGACACGCTCAGCCTGTTCGACTCCCTCGTGCTGATCAGCATCTACGTCGCCTATATGATCAGGCTCTCCGGCGCCACTCCCGGCGTGCCCCATCTGGTCGGTCCCAGCGCCTACATCGGGGCGCTGCCGAAGACACAGCGCCGGATCATCAACTACGTCCTGTTCGCGGTGTCTGGCGCGGTGATCGTGCTGGTCGCCCACCCCTTCGCCGAATCCCTGCAGGAGTTGGGTCGGGAGCTGGGGATCAGCGAGTTCCTCCTCCTCAAGTGGCTGGCGCCGCTGGCCTCTGAGGCCCCAGAGCTCCTCATTGCCACCCTGTTCGCCTGGCGGCTCGCCGCCCGCACCGGTATCGGCGCCCTGATCTCCTCGAAGGTCAACCAATGGACGCTGCTGGTCGGCACCCTTCCCATCGTCTTCGCGATCTTCGCCGGGGAGCTCATCGGGTTGCCGCTGGACGAAGTGCAGCGAGACGAGCTCTGGGTGACCGCCACCCAATCGGTGTTCGCGGTCGCCATCATCGCCGGCCGGTCGATCAGCCGGAAAGAGGCATGGGCGATGCTCGCTCTCTTCGGGGTGCAGCTCGCCGAATCCTGGTTCGCCGAGGTGGGCATCATCTCCGAAGAGATCGCCGCCGGGGCCCGGATCGGAGTCGGGGTCATGTTCCTCGCCGCCGCGGCTTGGGTGCTCCGCCGCGACTTCGGGGTGTTCGTGACCGTCCTCCGCGACGGGTTCCGCGCTCCGTGGTCGGAGCTCGAGGCCGCCGAGGAGCACGTCTAGACGACCCCCTGTACCCGGTCGATCCCGCCTCGTATGTTGGCCGTGTGGTCGAAAGGAGCGATGGATGCCGGCCCATTTCACGGCGGCGACCTTCCGGTTCCTCCGCGAGCTGGAGGAGAACAACGACAGGGCGTGGTGGGAGCAGAACAAGCAGCGGTACGTCGAGGACGTCCGTGATCCGGCGTTGGCCTTCATAGCCGACTTCGCCGGCGGTTTGGCGACGATATCCCCCCACTTCGTCGCCGACGCCCGCAGCAGCGGCGGGCTCGCTGATGCGGCCCTACCGCGACATCCGATTCTCTGCGGACAAGACTCCCTACAAGACCAACGTCGGCATCCAGTTCCGGCACGAGGCAGGGAAGGACGTGCACGCCCCCGGGTTCTATGTACACCTCGAGCCCTCGCGATGCTTCGCCGGCGCAGGTCTGTGGAGCCCGGAGACCCCGGTGGCCGCGGCGATCAGGAGAGCCATCGACGAAGACCCGTCAGGCTGGGGCAAGGCCGCTCACGACGCGAAGTTCGAACGGCACCTGGTCATTGGGCGACCACGAGGAAGACCGGCTCCGTCGGATCCCGGCAGGGCTGAAAGCCGACCACGCCTATGTCGACGACCTCCGCTTGAAGAGCTTCGTGGCCGGGCGGAGGCTGACCCAGAGAGAGGTGACCTCCGCCGACTTCACCGCCTCGATGGTGAAATCGTTCAAGGAAGCCGGCCCTCTCGTCCGATTCCTATGCCGGGCCATCGGGTTGCCGTACTGAGGGCTGTCGCTCGACACCTGTCCGCCCAGGCCCTAGTTTGTAGCCGCTACCCGGATGGGGGGACTTGGAATTGCCCATGTACGACGGTGTCGTCACCATCGCCGACGACGACATTCCCGTGATAGTCGAGCTGGACGAAACTCGCATACGCATGTCCGCGGGCGGCACCGAGATCGGGGAATGGCCCACCGACGAGTGCCAGATCAGTCACGTCTCCGAGTCCATCTACTCGATCAGCGCCGAGAACGAGACCCTGCGATTCGTCCCCAATCAACCCCGGCTGTTCGCCGCCGCGGTCAGTGGTGGGAACGCCGGCAACCCGTCTGCGCCGTCGTCTCCGACGATCGAGGTGCCGGCACCCGCAGCACATGAGACCCCGTCCGAGCCGCTCCCCGACTCGCCCGTTCCCGAGGCGGTGGCTGTCCCGGCACCGCCGCCGGCTCCTGTTGGCACCGAGCGGGAGGCACCCCCTCCTCAGCCTCTGACGATGGGCCTGTTCTATGCCCTGTGCGTCCTCACCGCCGGGCTGGCGGTGTGGTCGCTGATCTCCATCGTCTTCTAGACGATCAGCCCGGCAGCTCCATCCACCCGCCCACCCGGTCGAGCAGGTACTCACTGACTTCTCGGGCGCTGTCGAGGACATCGCACAGCTGTTCCCGGCCCATGAGGATGTCGACCAGGCTCACCTGACTCTTCCCGGTGAGCTGGAGCCTTCGTTCCGGGGCGGCGATCACATCGGCGAACGAGTCGACCGCCGAGACCTCGACCGGCAGGGTCATGCCCCCCAGCCCGGCGAGATCGGTGGCGAGGACGAGCAGATCGGGGGGGTCGTGGAGAGGCGGAACCGCCCAGTTGAAATAGAGGTCGAAGAAGTACTCGTCGGGCGGCTCTTCGAAGTCTGCCATCTCCTCGAGACGCTCCCGGATCGAGAGGAGGACGTTGGGGTCGACGTCGAGGGCGACATGGAGGTCGATCGGCCCACCACAGCCCGCTTCGGGGTGGACGTCGACCTCCCACGACTGGCGTAGCGAGTACGTCTCCACGAAGTGGCGCTCGTCGTGCACGTGGAAACCGTGGTCCGTGGCGTGTTCCTTGAAGTCGGCGATGAAGCCGGGGATGTCGATGGCCATCGTTCGCGAGGTTATTGACTCATCCGGCCAAGGGCGAGGGGTTCACGGTCTCCGCCTCCAACCGACGAAGAGCCCGGCGAGAAACCCAACCACGGTGGAGATGGCCACCGGCTGCGGCGGGGACTCGATGACGACCTCCTCCCCGTCGGAAGGGGCCACCCCCGGGGGACGCCCGGTCTGGAGGTAGGTCTGATATGCGCTGGTGACCTCGGCGCCGAAGAGGAAGATCGACGACAGGGTGTAGGCGAGGAAGAGGATGACGAACAGAGAGGCCGCGATCCCGGCCGCCGAGCCCGAGGAGAGTCTGAAGTAGATGCTGGCACCGTAGGCGGTGAGGAGGAAGGCCACCGCCGTGAACGCCGCGCCCCACCACACCGCCCGCCAGCGCACCTTCACCTGGGTCAGCGTCTGGAAGAAGAGGGCGATCACGAGTGGGAGCACCAGCAGCGAGACGAGCGGTGTGACGAGGGTGACGATCTCGTGGACAGAGGCCAGGTCGGCGGGGAACAGCCCGCTGAGGAACTGCCAGATGCTGTTCAGGAAGAGGACTGCCACCAGGATGAGACCCAGCCCCAATGCCCACAGGAAGCCGAGACCGCGTTTTCGGACCGTCTCGAGGATCCCGGTGGTCTTCTCATAGGGAACGGAGAAGATGTCGTTGAGATCGTTCTGCAGCTCGAGGAACAGACTCGAACTGGTCCAGAGCAACAGCACGACACTCGACGATCCCGGTTATGGAGCTGGTCGAGGCCAGGTCGCGGAGCAGGGTCTCGATGGCCTGAAGCACGGTCGGACCGGCGATTCTGTCGATCACCTCCATGATCTCGGCTCGCGCCGCCTCACTGCTCCCGATGGCGATCCCGACCACGTATATGGCCAGTAACAACAGGGGAGCCATGGCGAACATGGCTCGGTAGGCCACCGCCGCCGACATCCGATTGACCCGATGCACGGCATACGACTTGGCGGCGTGCTTGAAGATCAGGAATGTGAGCCTCGCCCTGTCCTGGATCTTCTTCCACATCTGACCCAACAGTATCGACGGCATACACTCGTCACGATGCCGCACCCGTTCCCCCCACCCGTCGCCACCATGGAGGCCCGGGTCTCGGAGAAGTGGCCCAAGGGGGAATTCGTCTACGAGCCGAAATGGGACGGCTTCCGCTCTCTCTCCTGGTCCAGCCCCGAGCTCAGGATCGACTCTCGCAACGAACGACCCCTGCTTCGCTACTTTCCCGAGCTGCTCCCTGCGTTGGAACAGCTCCCCGGGGGCACCGTGGTCGACGGGGAGATCGTCGTGGTGGTCGATGGAGCCACCGACTTCGACACACTCCAGCAGCGCATCCATCCTGCCGAGTCCAGGATCAACCGCCTCTCCGCGGAGACTCCGGCCGAGCTCGTCGCCTTCGACCTGCTCGCACTCCGCGGGAAGGACCTGAGATCGGCGCCCTTCGCAGAACGGCGTCAGCAGCTCGTCGATCTCGCCGCCGACCTCGAGCTGCCCTGGCACCTGACCCCACAGACGGATGACGAAGCAGTCGCGATGCGGTGGTTCCACGAGTTCGAACCGGCGGGTTGCGACGGGATCATCGCCAAGGACCCTGGTCTCGCCTATCAGCACGGCAAGCGGGCCATGATCAAGATCAAGCACCGGCGCACGGTCGACGTCGTCGTCGGGGGCTTCAGGGAGCACAAGGACGGCGGGAAGATCGGGTCTCTCCTCCTCGGGCTCTACAACGACGACGGGGAGTTCCACTTCATCGGCCACTGCTCCGGATTCCCCGACACCGACCGCACCGCCATCTTCAACCGCTTCATGGAGCTGCGCGCCGACGACAGCTTCGACCAGCGGCGCCCGCGCCCCGGGTGGGCAGAGCCGCTGGTCGGGAGACAACGATGGTGCCTGGACCCCGGTGCAACCCGGGGTGGTCGTCGAGGTGAGCTACGACCAGCTGGAAGGCGACCGTTTCCGTCATGCCTCGCGTTTCCACCGCTGGCGTCCCGACAAGGACGCCGCCGACTGCACGATGGACCAGCTGGAACGTCCCGAGGGAGCCGGTTTCCGGGAGGTCGTCGACGGTTGAGAACCGTTCTGTGAGTGGAACCGTCCAGATTCTGGACGGTTCCACTCACAGAACGGTCTAGATCGGGGGATGGTGGGGGTCATCCCCCATTCCTGACGGGATGCATCCGTGGCACACTGGCCGTGATGGGTCAGGACAGCATCGTCACAATCCGGGGGCTGACCCACGACTACGGAGAGGTGGTCGCGCTCCGCGACCTGGATCTCGTCATCCCCCCCGGTGTGACCGGTCTCGTCGGCGCCAACGGAGCCGGGAAGACCACGATGCTGCGTCTCCTCCTCGGCCTGCTCCACCCCACCAGCGGCCAGATCGACGTCATGGGTCACGACCCCGAGGTCGAACCGCTCGCAAGTCCGCGCCGTGATGGGCTACATGCCCGAGGGCGAGTGCCTGCCCAAGGACCAGACCGCGGCCGACTTCGTCGCCTACGCCGCCCAGCTCGCCGGGATCCCGCGGCGGGAGGCGCGGCGGCGCTCGTCGGAGACCTTGTTCCTCGTCGGTCTCGAAGAGGAGCGCTTCCGCTTCCTCGGCGACTTCTCGACCGGCATGCAACAGCGGGTGAAGCTCGCCCAGGCGATCGTCCACGACCCTGACCTGCTCCTCCTCGACGAGCCGGCGTCCGGTCTCGACCCGGCGGGCCGGGCCCAGATGCTCCAGCTCATCCGTCGTCTCGGCGAGTTCGACATCAATGTCATCGTCAGCTCCCACGTCCTCACCGACATCGAGGAGACCTGCAATTGGGTGGTCATGCTGGATGCGGGCGATCTGCTCCGCAACGGCCCCCTCGAGGGCTTCGAAAAGCGCGGCACCGTCCAGGTGGAGGTGCTCACCGACCCCGAACGCTGTCGCCGAGCGGCTGATCGCCCGCGGGCTACGGCGTCGCCCTCGAAGGGCGACGGCTCCTCGTCGGGCCCGGTGACGAGGGCATCGAGCGGGCCGTGCTCGAAGAGACCGCGGCGGTCGGCGCCGGTCTCCTGCGCATGGTCCGCGGGTCGGCCTCGCTCGAAGACCTCTTCCTCCATCCCGAGGAGACGCACCCATGACCGAGCAGATCATCTACGACCGGGGATACCGGACCTATGACGGGCCGCGGACCGGCCCCCGCGGGGCGCGAGGTGCGGTCTACAGCGACGGGATCAGACGGGTGCTCGGGCTGGGCCGCAAGGCGCGTCAGAAGATCTTCCCCTGGGCATTGATCACCGTCGCCGTGATCGCAGCCGCGGTGTTCGTCGGTGTCCACTGGGCGATCGGCAACATCGAGGAGAGCCTCAGCGAGGGGATCCCGTCCTACGGGGGCCTCTTCGACTTCTACTCGGGCATCTCGCTGCTGTTCATCGCCCTCGCCGGCCCCCAGCTGCTCATCCCCGATCGCACCTCGGGCGCGCTGTCGGTCTATTTCTCCCGGCCCCTCACCGTCGACGGCTACCTGGGAGCGAAGGTGGGGGCCTTCACGACCGTCGTTGGCGCCATCTACATCGTCCCCCAGCTCGTCCTCCACCTCGGGCTCGCCCTCATCTCGGACGACGGGTTCCTCCCCTACCTGGGCGCTAACCTCGACGTCCTCTGGAAAGTGCCCGTGACCACCCTGGCCTTCATCGGCCTGCACGGGGCGATCGTCTTCATCCTCTCCTCGGTGATCTCACGGACCGGCATCGCTGCAGCCGCCTTTCTCGGGCTGATCGTGGCCGGCAGCGGTATCGCTGCCGGGGTGTCCGAAGCATCGTTCCAAGGGTCGGAGTGGTTCGCCCTGCTCTCCCTCGATCAGCACCCTCGCATCATCCGCGACTACTTCTTCGGCGACACGGTCACCTATCCGGCCGAGGCCGCCGGATTCGAGGTTTGGGCCTCTGTGGCCGTCATCGCCGTGCTCGTCGTCGCCGCCGTCTGGTTCGTGCGCCGCCGCTATCGGAGGCTGGCGTGACCGACACGATCGTCGTCACCGAGCTCTCCAAGTGGTTCGGCCCCAAGGTGGCCGTCAGTGAGCTCACCATCGGGTTCGGTCCCGGTGTCACCGGGCTGCTCGGCCCCAACGGCGCGGGCAAGACCACGCTGATGCGGGTCATCTCGGGGCTGCAGAAGCCATCCCAAGGCTCGGTCACTGTGCTCGGCCAGGACCCCCGGGCCCATCCCGCCGTGTACGAGAACATTGCGCTGGTCCCAGAGGACGAGGCCGTCTACGAGCGTCTCAGCGCAAGGCGGTTCATCGAGTTGGCGGCGCGGCTCGTCCAAGGTCGACGATCCGAAGGGCGTGCCGCCGAGCGGGTGCTGCAGACCGTCGGGCTCACCGAGCCGGCCGACCGCATGCTGGGCGGATTCTCCAAGGGCATGCGGCAACGGGCCAAGGTGGCGGCGGCGCTGGTCTCCGATCCTCAGATCCTCCTCCTCGACGAGCCTCTCAACGGGGCCGACCCGGTCCAGCGCGCCCAGCTTGATCACCCTGTTCCGCCAGTTGGGGAGACGGGGCGCACCGTGCTGGTGTCCTCCCATGTCCTCGCCGAGGTGGAGCGGATGACCGAGCGGGTCGTGGCCATGGTGGACGGCCGTCTCGCAGCAGTCGGCTGTGTCGCCGACATCAGGGGAGCGATGACCGACCGGCCCCGCCAGGTCTTCGTCGAGTGCAGCGATCCCAGGCAGCTCGGGGCCGCCCTGATGGCCACTCCCGGTGTGATCGGGGTCCATCTCGAGCCGGGCCGGCTCCGCATCGAGGCCTCAGACGCTGGGGACGTGGCGATGAGGCTGCCCGGGCTCGCCCTGGAGCGTGAGATCACCATCTCGCGTCTGGAGCCGGCCGACGAGTCCCTCGAATCGGTGTTCCGCTACCTGGTCGAAGGCGGCCGATGACTCTCACAGTTCACCTCTATCGACGGGTGATGCGCCGGGGGCGACTCATCGGCCTGCTCGCCCTCTCCTCGGTGCCCGCGCTCACCTACTGGCTCACCGCGGTGGCCGACGCCGACACCGCCGACACCCTGTATCCGACCGTCATCGCCGCGGTTGGCTACTCGTTTGCCATCGCCGTGCTGATCATCACGGTGGCAATACTCCGCGACGAGCGAGACTCCGGGACCCTCCCCTACATCTACATGCGACCGATGAGTCGCTCGTGGATGGCCGGTTCCGCCATGACCGCAGGCATTGGAGCCGCCCTCACCCTGGCCCTGGGGGCATGGCTGGTGTCGGTCATCGCCACCCTCGCCGTCGGTGAGCCCTTCTCGACTGCGGCATCGGGAATCGTCCAGTTCGTGGCGGCGGGTATCGGCTATGCCGCAGTCTTCGTACCGCTCGGCTATCTGGTACCGAGAGCGGTCCTGGTCGGCCTCGGCTACATAGTGGTGGTCGAGTCCATCCTCGGCTCGGTGGTCACCGGCTTCGCCCAACTCTCCATCTGGAGGATTGCCCTCTCCATCTACGCCGACGTCGCTCCCAACTGGGACCAGGAGAACGCCGGAGACCTGCTCGGGCCGGTGACACCCGGGGTCGGCGGTGGAGTGATCAAGATCGCAGGCCTGCTCGTGGTCGGGTTCCTCGTGCTCAACTGGGCTCTGCGCCGCCGCGACGCCCTCTGATCCGGGCATTCAGCGTGTGCAGTTGACGTCGCATAGCGACGTCAACTGCACACGCTTGTTTGGCTAACCGGCCCTGGGACGCACCCGGAGCCAGATCTCGGCCATGAACGCCATCACCACGAAGGCGATCCAGAAGGCGGCGCCGAAGGAATCGGCCATCGGGACACCGAAGGCCTCCCCGAGACCGACCACCACGCGGATCAGCCCGACGGCGATCCCCAGGGCGAAGGCCCGGATCATCCAGCGGCGATGCCGGTCGACATCACCGCTCCGAATGGCGGAGAACGCCGTGCCCAGGGCGATGAGGAAGTAGACGCCGAAGACCGTGCTCGCACTGGCCTCGGCGAGCCCTCCGAACGGCATCACCATCCCAACCACCAGGGCGAAGGCTCCGGTGATCGCCCCCGCGGTCAGCACCACCCGCCCGATACGACGATGCCGGGCGAAGTCGGCGTTCCGAAACCGGGACGAGAGCTGAAACGGCGCCCCGAGGAGGTAGACCACCCCGGGGATGATGTGTGCGTAGGCGATCACAGGGTTGTCGGCGTAACGCCGCCCGAAGTCGTCTTCGGGTGGGCTGGAGCCTTCGAGGATCGCGGGAACATCGGTCGTGACCCTGATCACGACGAAGACGAGGACGATCAGGATCAGCGTCATCGCCCCGAACCACCCGAGGCCCCGGAGCGCCCTAGTACTCGTCGTCGGGTCTCCGCTGCTTCGACGGCTGGACCCGTGGAGGCTCACCCGGCATCTTGGGATAGTGCGGCGGCCACGGTGCGTCCCCGATGCCGTCTGCCTCGTCCCGAGCCACCCACTCCATGAGGGTGTCGATCCGCCCCGCCGCCTCGTCGATGCCGGCGGTCAGGTCTCCCACCGCCTCATAGCGTCCGGCGAACGAGCCGAGAGGGAAGTCCTCGATGGCGACGTCGGGAAGCTCCTCCCAGGTGACCGGGGCCGAGACATACCCGGTCGGTCTCACTCCGTATGCCGAGGAGACCGTCTTGTCCCGGGCGTTCTGGTTGTAGTCGACGAAGACACCGTTGCGTTCCTCCTTCCACCAGCTCGTCGTGACCAGCCCGTCCATTCGTCGCTCCAGCTCGCGGGCGAATGCCAGCACGGCACGACGGGTCTGGAAGAAGTCCCACAGGGGGTGGATGCGCACGTAGACGTGGATCCCCCTGCTCCCCGAGGTCTTGGGCCAGCCGACCAGCCCCACTTCGTCGAGGAGGCTCTTCGACGCCATGGCCGCCTCCTTGACCTTGTCGAATCCGAAGCCTTCCGTCGGGTCGAAGTCCAGCCTGAGCTCGTCGGGGTGGTCGATGTCGTCGGAACGCACCGGCCACGGATGGAAGTCGAGACAACCGAGCTGGACGAGGCGGATCACGTCGGCCTCGCTCACCGGGACGTTCATCCGACCGGGTCGCTGCGATGGGAACCTGATCTGGACGGTGTCGAACGGGGTGTTCGTCGGAGGCCCTCTTGTGATAGATCGGGTCGACCGTCACGTTCTCCATATAGCGCTTCAGCATGGTGGGACGACGGCTGATCCCCCGTGACGCGCCTTCGGCCACCGTGACGAAGTGGGCGACGACGTCGCCCTTGGTCCACCCCTGGTCGGGGAAGACGACTCGGCCCGGGCTGGAGATCCTGACCTCCTCGCCACCCACCTCGACGACGATGTGATCAGACAAGACGGCGTAGCTTTGCGACTCTCATCGTCGCGAAGACTAGGTAGCACCCGATGACCGAGCCCAGTTCCCAGCCCACCTCACAACCGGGGCCCGAGCCGGCCTCGGCGGAGATCGAGGACTGGCACCGGCTGTTTGCCCAACGCTCCTTCAACCGGACCTGGGAGCTGCTCGATGCGACGGGCCTCACCCGGGAGCAGGAGGAGGAGATGCTCGCCGCGACTCTCGCCTCCCGTCACCACTGGTACCAGGTGGGGACGGCACGCAACCACGCCATCGCCGACTGGCAGGTGTCCCGTGTCGCCGTGGTGCTGGGCTACGCCGACCTGGCGCGCCGGTTCGGCGAGCGGTCGTTGGAGATCGCCATCGAGAACGAGCTCGACCCTTTCGTGATCGGTTTCGCCCATGAGGCGATCGCCAGGGCGGCCGCCGAGGTGGACGATGTCGAGACCTTCGACGAGCACCTGCAGCTGGCGCGGGCCATGCTCGCCGCCATCGCCGACGACGAGGAGCGCGACCTCCTCGCCGCCGACCTCGCCGAGATGAGCGAGACATGAGTGTCGGTGTCGAGCTGAAACCGGTCGCCGAGTTCACCGATCGGGAACGGGCCGACCTGAGCGCGATGAAAGCGGCGGTCTATCCCGAGCGACCCGGCGGATATCCCGAGACGGCTCGCGAGTGGCGTCGGCCGCAGTGGGGAGTCTTCGTCCGAGACCATGGCCAGCTGGTCTCCTATACCGGCGTCGTGCTGATCGAAGGCAGGGCGAATGGCGCTCCAGTCCGCGATCGGCGGAGTGGGCGGCGTGGCCACCCACCCCGATCACCGCGGCCGGGGCTATGCCGCACTGGGCCTGGGGCGCGCCCTCGACTTCCTGCTCGGCGAGGGCGCAGACTTCGCCCTGCTGGTGTGCCGTTCCGGCCTGGTCGACTACTACGCCGGTCTGGGATGGCGCCGATTCCAAGGCAGGCTGGACACGACCCAGCACGGGGTGCCGGAGGTGTTCACGTTCAACGAGGTGATGGTGGGAGACCTCAACGGTGCTGCCCCGCTCGACGGCGAGATCGACCTCGTCGGGCCCGCCTGGTAGCCCTACTTGTAGAAGGGGATGCGTTTGAGCAGTTTGAGGACCCGTCCCAGCAGACTCAGGTAGGTCGGATAGTCCAGACCCCCCAGGGGAGCGAAAGCGGGCCCGATCTTCTGCACTGAGACCGTCTGGGACTCGGTGAACTTGAGCAGCCCGGCGGCGCCATGGCGGCGGCCGAGACCGGAGGCCTTCATCCCTCCCATCGGGGCGTCATACGAGGACCAGGCGGCGGCGTACCCGTCGTTGACCCCGACCGTGCCCGCGGCCAACCGACTGGCGATGTCGACACCACGGCCGGTGTCCCTGGTCCAGACGCTGAAGTTGAGCCCGAACTCGGAGTCGTTGGCCATGGCGATGGCCGACTCGGCGTCTTCGAACCCGTAGATCGACACCACGGGGCCGAAGGTCTCGGCTCGGCAGAGGTCCATGGCATCGTCGACATCGGTGAGCACCGTCGGCTCGTAGAAGTAGGGGCCGATATCGGGACGGGGCTTTCCCCCTGTGAGCAGAGTCGCCCCATTGGCCACGGCATCCTCGACGTGGGCATGCACCGCCTCCATGTGCTCCCTCGTGACCATCGAGGAGAGGGATGAGGAGAAATCGAATGCAGTGGTCATCTCCAGACCACGGGTGTGCTCCACGAATCGGTCGGTGAACTCGTGGCGGATCGTCTCGTCGACGTAGATCCGCTCGACTGCGATGCACAACTGGCCACCATTGGCATACACCGCTCGTGAGATCCCGGCGATGGTCTTGTCCAGGTCGGCATCGGCGAGGACCAGGGTGGCGTTCTTGCCGCCGAGCTCCAGCGACGAGCCGATGAGACGCTCTGCGGCGCGACCGGCGACCAGACGCCCAACCGCGGTGGACCCGGTGAACATGACGTAGTCGACCGCATCGATCAGCGGCGGGCCGAGCACCTCGCCGGGGCCTGTCACGATCTGGAGCACTTCGGGGGGCAGACCAGCCTCCTCGAGCAGGGCGTGGGCGTACAAAGCCGAAAGCGGAGTCTTCTCGTCGGGTTTGACCACCACCGCATTGCCGGCGAGCAGGGCAGGGATCACATCGGAGATGGCCAATGTGAAGGGAAAGTTCCACGGGCTGATGCAGCCGACCACCCCGACCGGATGCTGGTACTCGTAGGTGGTCGTGAATCCGGGGAACGACACCGCACGCCGTCTCCTCCGGAGGAGGCCGGGCGCCGTCTTCAGGTAGTAGTGGGTGGTGGCGACGGTGTCGTAGACCTCCTCCGCCGACGGGATCCGGGCCTTGCCCGCCTCGAGTTGGATGATGTCGAGGGCGATGTCGTCGTGGTCGATGACCAGATCGTGAAACCGGGAGAGGATCCCCATCCTCGAAGCGAGAGGGCGACGTGCCCACTCCTTTTGCGCCGCCCTGGCCCGGTCGACGGCGTTCATCACGTCGACCGGGGTGGCATCGGGGACCGTGACCAGCTCGGTGTCGGTGAAAGGGGCGACGATGGGGCGGCCCTGCACGGTCACCCGCGGTCGCCACCCGGGCTGCCAGGGAGACGAGCAGCGAATGGGTCACATTGGGGCTGAGACGGGTCTCGCCGGTGGTCGTCGTCACACCCCGAACCTTAGGTACCACGAGACGTCAAAGTCCCGTCGTTGCCGGAAAGGGGCATCTGCTAGCCGAGCGTGCTGTGGAGGAACTCAACGGTCCGCTCCCATGCCTTCTCGAAGGCGTCGGGGTCGAATGTCGACCCGTCCGGCTCACAGAACCCGTGCTTGGTCCCGGCATAGGTGATGATCGTCCATCGGCAACGACTCCAGCCCGATCGTCGCCTCCATGAACGCGGCCTCGTCGTCGGTGATGTACTCGATCCTCTTCGGCGAAGTGGACGAGGTACGACGATTTCGACCCGGCGAAGTCGATCTGCTGTGTGCCGTAGAACGAAACGGTCGCCGCGACCACCTCGGGCAGCCGCACCGATGCCCACAAGGCCAGCGACCCGCCCATCCCGAACCCGACGATGCCGATCGGGCCAGGCGCCGACTGCGCATCGACGAGACGTGCCGTCGTCAGGACCAGGGCAGCGAGACGATCGGGGCTCGCCTCACCGAGCCGGTCGATGCCCTCCGCCTCGGTGGCGGGCAGCTCGCCGAAGTTGATGTCGGGGGCGAGGACCGTGAACCCCTCGTCGGCCAGTGAATCACAGAGCCCTTTCACCGAAGAGGTGAGGCCCCACAGCGAGTGGAGGAGGAGCACGCCGGGGCCCTTTCCGGCGTCTCCGGAGACGAAATAGGCGAGGTCACGCACCACGGACATAACCTAGGCCACGCCTACGCTGCCGAAATGTCGTCGGCGGTCGAGCCACTCAGGTACCCCAACTTCCGCTGGCTCTGGGCCGGCAACGTCTTGTCCTCATCGGGCACGTTCGTCCAGACCGTGGCCGCCTCGTGGCTGATGTTCGAGCTCACCGGCTCGAACACATGGGTGGGTCTGATCGTGGCCTCGTCGACTCTGCCCCTTCTCTTCTTCTCCCTCACCGCCGGCGCCCTCGCCGACCGTTTCAACCGGGCCAAGCTGATGCTCATCGCCCAAACCGTCATGGGTGGGTGCGGCGGCGGCGATGGCGGTGCTCACCTTCCTCGACTTGATGACGCCGGCTCTCCTCCTCGCCCTCGGTCTGATCCTCGGGACGGGTTTCGCCCTCAACCTCCCCTCCTGGCAGGCGCTTGGTGCCCGACCTCGTGCCGCGGAACCTCGTGACCTCGGCGGTGGCGCTCAACTCGGCCGCCTTCAACGCCGCGCGCGCCATCGGCCCCGCCTTCGGGGGCGTCCTCGTCGCCGTCTACGGAGCCGAGGCCGGATTCGCCTTCAACGCCCTGTCCTACGTGGGCGATCATCGTCGCCCTGATCGTCATCGGGCCGCAGCCTCGCCGGCACCGCCAAGGAGGCCTCGCGCTCGATGCGATCGGCGATCTCGACCGGGCTGCGCTTCGCCAGGTTCACCCCCTCCTTCCGCAACCTCCTGGCCCTGGTCTCGCTCTTCGCATCGACTTCGGCCGTCGTCCAGTCGGTGCTCCCGGTGCACACCGCTCTATCTCGGGTGGCGGGGAGGTTGGCCTTCGGGGTCTTGTACGGAGCCATGGGCGTGGGCGCCCTCTTCGGTGTGTTGCTCCGACCCCGGCTCGAGCAAATGGGTGGAAGGCTCCTGGGTCCCGTACACGATCACCCTCTTCGGAGCATCCGGCATCCTGCTCGGACTGGCGCCGAACGTCCTGGTCGGAGGGCTGGCCATGTTCCTGGCCGGGCTGTTCTGGCTGCTGACGCTGGCAACCCTCAACGCCACGGCGCAGTTGATGTCGCCGTCGTGGATCCGGGGCCGGGCGATGTCCATCTACTCCCTGGCCTTCGCCGGAGTGATCCCCATCGGGTCGATCCTCGCCGGGCTCACTCGCCGACCAGGTGGGCACTCCCGGGTCGTTGCTGCGTCTTCTCCACCGGTGCCGTCGCCTTGGGCCTGTTCGCCCCCCGTTTCAACGTGCCCCACGTCGATGCCGTGGTGACTCCCGAGTTCACCGAGGTCTCGGTGCCGACCCACGACGACGACGAGACCTTCGAGGGTGGGCCGGTGATGGTCCTCAACACCTGGAAGATCGCCGAGTCTGACTTCGTCGAGTTCACCAGAGTGATGAACGAGGTGAGACTGGTTCGGCTGAGCACCGGGGCCTATCGGTGGCGTCTCTTTCGCAACACGTCGGAGCCGACACGAGTCACCGAGCTGATGGTCTTGCAGAGCTGGGAGGACCACATGGCCCAGCACCGTCGTATCGACGACGCCGCCGCCGCCCTGCTGCGCCGCGCCCGTGACTTCGACATCGAGGATGGCCCGCGCACCCGCCACTTGATCGCAATCGATGTCGAGGACCCATCGAACTTCGAGAGCCTGGTCGCCGCCCACGACGAGATGCACCAGACCGACGGGTCCATCCCGCAGCAGGATCAGGGTTCCTGAGCGAACTCCATCTCCCTGCGGTACTTGGCCCAGTCCGACTTCTTGGTCGACCATGCCACGTCGATGACGATCATCACCACGCCGATCACCGGAAGCGCCCACACCGCCCAATCAGGGAGCCCTGCGGCGACCGCCGCTCCGATGAGAAGGAACGGGATGAACTTGGTGGTCACCGCCCCGGCGGCATGCATCACGGCACGGGACCGCGCCGGCGTCCGTAGATAGCTGGCGTAGTCGACTTTCACCCCGGGCTGAGGCTGCACCAGCTTCCCGATGAACCAATGGGTGAACCTCATCCCCGAGCTGCGACCCACGATCAGATGGGCGAGACCATGGGTAGACACCAGGAGTACCCCGAGACCGACGAAGAAGACGATCGTTGCCAGGATCGCACTCCTCGGGGAGATAGGCCAGACCGACGAGTGCGACTCCGAGGACCGTCGCCAGCACCATCAACATGGTTCCCAGGCCGATGGGGACGGTGAGCACCGCCCATCTCTCGAACGCCTCACGGTCGATCACACCGATCCGATCGGCGTGCGCCTCGACGAGATCGGGGTGTCGTTTCACCTGATCGACGGCGGACCAGAACCCCGTCCCCACCAGCGGCCGCCCTTCGGCTAGAGCCGTCTCGGCCCGAGCCAGGGAGACGTCGATGTCGGGTATTGCCACGTTCACAAATATAGGTACGGTGCCATGGGTGCAACCGGATGTGCCGAATGGGGGTTCCTTCCTGTGATGGAGGCTCTCATCGACGACCTGGCGCGTGATCTCGACACGGCATTTCCCCTCGTGGTCGAGACCATGGGGAGCCAGGTGTTCTGGGGTCTGCGCCGACTCTGCGGCGACCACCAGGAGGCGGAGGACTTGACCCAAGAGACGTTCATCAGGGCCTACCGCGCCCTCGACGGATACGAGCGTGAGCGCATCCTCGAATTGCAGTTGCGTCCCTGGCTGTGGACCATCGCCATGAATCTGGGACGCAACCATCTGCGCGATCGCTCCCGTCGTCCCACCTATGTGGAGCTGAAGGTCGACTCGGGAGCTGACGATCCGGAACCAATCGACGAAGCGGCCTGGGACGGCCGTCTGTCCCGGCTCAACGCCCATCAACGCGCCGCCGTCGTGTTGCGGCACATCGCCGGTCTCGGGACGGCCGAGATCGCCGAGGTCACCGGACGACCAGAAGGCACCGTCAAAGCAGACATCCATCGCGGCTTGAGCCGTCTCAGACAGATCATGGAGGAAGAGTCATGACCATCGAATCACAACTGGAGCTACTCACCGGTCCCATGCCCGGCGGGCATGAGCGAGGGGGTCGCCCTGGGCACGGGCCTCGCCGACGGATACGACGTCTACGAGTCGGCCATCGGAGAGGTCGTCGTCGCCTTCAACCCGGAGGGTGTCTCGTTCCTCGACATCGCGGACGACTTCGAGACCCGCCATCGTCAGCGGTTCGGAGGGCGTCGCCTCATCAGGGCCGAGGCCCCTGCGGCCTGGCGAAGCCACATCCCCGAGGCCATCGAGAAGGGGACCCCCGGACAGCTCCCGGTCGACCTCCGGTCCGTCACCGGCTTCCAGCGCCAGGTGCTGCTCACCACGGCGACCATCCCCAAGGGCGAGGTCCGTCCCTATGGCTGGGTGGCACGCGAGGTCGACCGTCCCAATGCGGTTCGCGCCGTCGGTTCGGCGGTTGCCCGCAACCCCATCCCGCTGATCATCCCATGTCATCGGGTGGTGCGCACGGATGGCCACATCGGGAACTACTCCCTGGGCGGCCCCCACAACAAGGTGGAGCTTCTCGAACATGAGGGCGCAAGCCCGGTCTGGCTCGAGGACATGGCCAGCCATCACATCAGGCTCCAGGGCGACCCGGCGACTCTCGTCTATTGCCACCCCACGTGCCGGGTGGTGCGCTCCAGCACAGGGCAGAGGATCGGCTTCAGGAGCGCCGAGGCCGCCCGGGTGGCGGGGTACGCCCCCTGCGAGGTGTGCCGGCCGCTGGGCTGACCCAATCCAGCCCTCCCGGAGGGCGTCGCCCCCACAGGCGGTACCCTCGATGGCAATGGATCCGAGACCAATCGAACAATTGGCGGTCGACAC
Organism: uncultured bacterium; assembly: GCA_963751005.1. Lineage (GTDB taxonomy): Bacteria > Actinomycetota > Acidimicrobiia > Spongiisociales > ZC4RG35 > JANQRA01. The sequence continues at coordinate 440,650 of CAVVSY010000004.1, read as the reverse complement.
CATCCGCGCCCTCGCCATGGACGCAGTGCAGAAGGCCAACTCCGGGCATCCCGGCATGCCGATGGGAATGGCCGACATCGCCGTCACCCTCTGGACCCGTTTCCTCAGGGTCGACCCCGGCCATCCCGAATGGCCGGACCGGGATCGCTTCGTGCTCTCCAACGGGCACGGGTCGATGCTCCTCTACTCGATGCTCCATCTCTCCGGCTTTCCCATCAGCCTCGACGACATCCGTCAGTTCCGGCAATGGGGATCCCACACCGCCGGCCACCCCGAGATCGCCCACGAGCTGGGGATCGAGATGACCACCGGGCCGCTGGGCCAGGGCTTCGCCAGCAGGTGTGGGCATGGCGCTCGCCGAGACCAACCTGCGGGCTCGTCTCGGCCCCGACCTGGTGGATCACGACACCTATGGCTTCGTCTCCGACGGGGACCTGATGGAGGGGATCAGCTCGGAGTCGGCGTCGCTCGCCGGCCATTTCCGGCTGGGAAGGCTGACTCTATCTCTACGACGACAACGAGATCTCGATCGACGGGTCGACCAGCATCACGTTCACCGAGGACGTGGCCGCCAGGTTCGAAGCGGTCGGCTGGCACACGCTCGCAGTCGACGGCCACGATCGCGGCGCCATCGCCGAGGCGATCGAGACGGCCCGGGCCGAGCAGGACCGCCCGAGCCTGGTCGATCTGTCACACCAACATCGGTCACGGTGCTCCCAATGCCCAGGACACGGCGCAAGGCCCACGGCTCCCCCCTCGGCGACGAGGAGGTCGCCCTCGCCAAGACGGCCATGGGATACCCGCTCGAGCCCACATTTCACGTCGAGCCGAGCGTCTACGACTTCTTCACCGACGCCATGGCCAGGGGCAGGGACGCCCGTGCCGAATGGGTGAGCGGTTTCGAGCCGTCCGACACGTCGACGTGGGAGGCGCTGCACTCCGCGGGCCCGTTGAGTCTCGAAGGGCCCGGCTTCCCCGAAGGGGAGACACTGGCCACCCGGGCCTCTTCCGGCCGGCTCTTCGCCGAGATCGCGGAGAAGGCCCCGGGCTTCATCGGTGGGTCGGCCGATCTCGCCGAGTCGACCAAGACAGTGATCGAGCCCGGCCGGCTGTACTCGCCGGCAGATCGGGCCGCCCGTGACATCCCCTTCGGGGTCAGGGAGCACGGAATGGGGGCTGTCGTCAACGGGCTGGCCATCCATGGTGGGCTCAAACCGTACGGGGCGACCTTCTTCGTCTTCAGCGACTACATGAGACCGGCGGTCCGCCTCTCTGCCCTCATGGGGATTCCCTCGGTCTGGGTCTGGACCCACGACTCGATCTTCCTCGGTGAGGACGGCCCCACCCACCAACCCATCGAGCACCTCGCCTCCTTGCGGGCGATGCCCGGGCTCTGGGTGATCCGTCCGGCCGACGCCAACGAGGTGGTGCAGGCCTGGGAGGTGGCCCTCAACCGGGGCGACGGACCGGTCGCATTGGTCCTCAGCCGTCAGAACCTCCCGACTCTCCCCAAGGGGCAGCTCGACAAGGGCGGTTACGTGGTCCGACAGGGCAGTGACGTCACCATCATCGCCACAGGGTCGGAGGTGTCCGCCGCCCTCGACGCCGCCGACCTCCTCGGTCGGGAGGGTACCGAGGCGAGGGTGGTGAGCATGCCGTGTTGGGAGCTCTTCGCCGAGCAGTCCGAGGAGTACAGGAGCGAAGTCCTCGGAACCGCTCCGCGGGTCTCCGTCGAGGCCGCCTCGACATTCGGATGGGAGCGGTTCGTCGGACTCGAGGAGGCTCTCAGCATCGGGATCGACCACTTCGGCGCCTCGGCACCCGCGGAAGAGCTCGCCGAGCACTTCGGGTTCACTGCCCAGGCCATAGCCGGGAAGGTGCTGACCCACCTGGGTCGTTGAGCCACCGGCACGACGTCGTCGTGATCGGTGCCGGCATCGCCGGGGTGTCGGCTGCCTACCACCTCGCGGTCCGGCACGGCCGGCCGGACATCCTGATCGTCGACCCTCGACCCCCGCTGACGCTCACCTCGGACAAGTCCACGGAGTGCTATCGCAACTGGTGGCCGAACGCATCGATGGTGGGTCTGATGAATCGCTCGATCGACATCTTCGAAGAGCTGGCCGGGATCACCGAGTTCGGCTTCAACCAGAACGGCTATCTGTTCGTGACCGGTGAGACGGCCACCCTCGACGGATTCTCCCGTCAGGCGAACGAGGTCGCCGCCCTCGGCGCCCGTGCAGAGATCCTCGACGCCGATGACCTCCGTCGAGGTCACCCCTTCATCACCGACAAGGCCGTCGGGGCGATTCGGGTGCCTCGCGCCGGTTGGTTCCGCGCCCAGGACCTCGGCCAATGGATGCTCGACCGGTGCCGCGACGCCGGGGTGGCGCTGCACACTGCAGCTGTCACCGGCCTCGCCTCGGGTCAGGTCACCCTGTCAGACGGGTCGACCGTTGCCACCGAGGAGATCGTGATCGCGGCGGGCCCGATGAGTGGCCCGGTCGCGGCCATGGCCGGGGTCGATCTGCCCCTCTTCTCCGAGCTCCACCTCAAGGTGGCGTTCAAGGACCATCTCGGGTCATCCCGAGGGAAGCGCCGATGACGATCTGGAGTGACACCCAGGAGATCGACTGGAGCGAGGAGGAGAGGGCGGGCCTCGCCGAGATGGGGAGGGACGACGTCCTGGGGGAGATGCCGGTGTTCTGCCACTTCCGCCCCGAGGGTGGTGCGGGAGTCGCCCTACGTGCTGGCCCTCTGGGAATACCACGGGCAACGTCCTCGAGCCATCGTGGCCCCTGCCCGAGGACCCGCTCTACCCCGAGGTGGTGATGCGCAGGCTTGACGACGATGGTCCCGGGACTCGGCGTCTACCACGACCGGCTGCCCGAGTCGGTCGTCGACGGGGGCTACTACACCAAGACCCGGGAGAATCGCCCATCTGGTGGGGCCATCCGGCATCGCCGGGGATCAGTCTCATGACCGGGATGTCGGGGTTCGGGGTGATGGTGTCCGCGGGTGCCGCCGATCTCCTGGCCAGACATCTCCCGACGAACCGACCTCCCGGGATATGCCGACGCCTTCCTGCTCAGCAGGTACGACGACCCCGGTTATCTGGCGGACCATGGCGGCGGGGCAGTCGGGCCAGCTGTGAGACGGGGAGCGTTCAGGAGAACTTGGTGCGCGGTCGTTCCTGGAGGACCCCGTCGACGTAGATGTCGACCTTCTCGTTGTAGAAGGCGACCAGTCCCCAGGATCTTCTGCGACTCGGGCAGTGGGGCGTCGTAACCCCAGACGAAGTTCTCATGCGCCTCCCCTGCGGCCTGAACCGTCCAATACCGCGCCGTGCCCTTGTACGGGCACCGGGTGGCGCGATCGGTCGGGGTCAGCATGTCCATCCTCACGTCGGTCTTGGGCAGGTAGTACCTGGTGGGGAGTCCCGTCTCGAACAAGAAGACGGCGCCGGTGGTGTCAGCCACGACACTCCCCGTCGATCTCGACTCTGACCCGGCGGCTCGAGGGGACGATGTCGATTCGGGTGTAGGGGTCGCGAGCATGGACGAAGACCTCCTCGTCCTCCTCGAACCAATGATCCATCGTGTCCCAGACGAAGGCGTAGTGCCCGGTCAACTCGGGGAGCTTCGAGTCGGGATAGCCATGGGCGGCGCCCATCCGACCGCCTGCCTCGACTTGGTACTGCACCGCATCGCCGCGACTGGGGCTCCTGGTGACTTCGCCGGTCTCGACCAGGAGATCGGTGGCCACATCCGCCTCGGGGAAGTAGTACGTGGGGTAATGAGGCGACTCCCACACCAGGAGAGGATGGATGGTGTCGGCGACGAACTGGCCACCGAGCATGACCCTGACCCTGCGAGCGCTGCTCTCCACCTTCATGTGTCACCTCCGACTGGAGACCTCCGGTTCGTCGTCGAAATCTCTCAACGCGACCCCGGCCGGGTGGATTCCCGAAACGGTTGGGTGGTCAGCAGACGACGAGCGTGTCGAGCTGACCCGTGATCGCCATGTGCCGCGCCCCCCAGTACTCCCCGAAACGGTGAGTGAGTGCCTTGGGTCTCTCGGCGTAGACCCGTCTCCCCAGGATCTCACTGGCCGTTCTGCAGCTCGAGACGACGCTGGGTGGCCAGGGCCCGGAACAGCGACCTCTCGCTGGGGTTGGGGCAGAGGTCAGGGCGATGGGCGAGCAACGACATCAGCTCGGCCAGGTCGTTGTCCTCCCCGAGGAGGTCGCCGAGACGATGCAGAGTCATGGCCATCCCGACCACCACCTCCGGCCAGAGTGGGGCGAGGAACTCCATCTGGTGTCGCATGTCCTTGACCCGCTTGCGCCACGCGTGGAAGTCACCCGGTCCGGATCTGGTGTACGCGGTCGCCATGGTGCGGCGCCCTGAGGTGTAGGTGGCACCGAGTCCCGATTCCAGCGCTGCGAACTCGTCCCTGATGCCCATCCCATATGCCTCTCTGGCCTCGGGATCGGTAGACCACGATCCGTAGCGGTGATAGGCGCGTTCCAGGCTCCTCACCACCCGGCCGACGAGATGGGGATCCTCGATGGGCATTGAGCTCGGTGAGATCGCGGCGCCGAGACAGCCGTCTCGATCATGTCCGTGAAGGTCCTGTCGGCCAGCAAATCGCCGTAGATGTCCCGGATGGAGAGGGCGGCGTTGAGAACGCCCTGTGACGACCTGATCTCGGTGAGCAGACGACCGGTGTCACGCAACGAGCCGTTCTCGAATTCGTAGATCCGTGACGGGATCTCGCCACGCACGAGACGAAGCATGGCCCGCACCCGCTTGATCGACTTTCGCGACTCGTGGACGGCACCGCCCAACGACGTCTCGGGGGCGAAGAAGCCGGCGGCGGCCAGCTCCAGCTGTTCCATGGTCACCCGCTTGACCCCCGCTCCCAGGGGCTCTGACCCGCCCAGCTGGAGACTCGTGTCGAATGCGACGAGGTCGTCTCCGACCGTTGGTGTGGTGGCCAGGACGGTCACCCGGCCAGCGTAATGTCGGGACCCGTGAGATCCGCGGGTCTTCTCCCATACCGTCTCGGCGCCGGGCTCGAGGTCTTGATCGCCCATCCTGGCGGGCCCTGGTTCGAGAACCGGGATGCTGGGTCGTGGTCACTGGTGAAGGGGATCGTCAAGGACGGCGAAGACGATCGGGCGGCGGCGGCCCGGGAGTTCGTCGAGGAGACCGGCTGGGACGCCCCCGAGCCGGAGTGGGTGCCGCTGGGCGAGACCACCCTGCGTTCACGCAAGGTGGTGGTGGCCTGGGCCGTGGAGACCGACTTCGACCTCGAGGCCTTCAACCCGGGGACATTCACCCTCTACGGGCGGGAGTACCCGGAGATCGACCGGGTCTCCTGGATGGACTCCACAAGCAGGCCCGGGGCAAGCTCAACCCGGCACAGAACGTCTTCGTCGATCGATTAGAGCACACACCTGGGTTTGAATGGGAGCCAAGGAGGCCACACATGGGCGACATGCCACAGACCGAATCGGAGTGGAGGGAACAAGCTCACTCCCGAGCAGTACCAGGTGCTGCGTCAGGGCGACACCGAACGCGCCTTCACCGGCAAGTACTGGGACACCAAGACACCGGGGGTCTATCGCTGCGCCGGTTGTGGCGAGAAGCTCTTCACCTCGGACACGAAGTTCGAATCGCATAGTGGGTGGCCCAGCTTCTTCCAGCCGTTGGCAGAGGGAGTCATCGACGAGGAGAGCGACCGTTCCTACGGGATGGTCCGGACCGAGATCAAGTGCTCCAACTGTGGCGGGCATCTCGGGCATGTGTTCGACGACGGGCCGGGGCCAACCGGTCTCCGTTACTGCGTCAACTCCGCTTCTCTCGATCTCGACGAGGACGACCGGCTAACCCTGATCTCGTCGATCACGGCCAGCAAACCCAGTCTCGTGACCCGTCAGGGGCAGGTCGACGAGCCGAATGCGACGTTCCAGGAGATCGCCGGACACGAAGGGCCGCACCTCCAGCTCGCCCACCAGTCTGAGCACGGCCTCGTTTCCCGGCTCCGCCTCGAAACAGAGCTCCTCGTGGCCGTCGGCCCGGGCCACGGCGGCCAGGGCCACGATGAGGGCACGACCCACGCCTCGCCGCTGCATGTGGTCGAGCACCGTGAGCGCCATCTCGGGACATCCGCCGTCGTCGGGGGCGATGTAGCGCCCGACCCCGGCGACGTCCTCCCCGATCGGCGGCTCCCCAGGCGACATGATGTCTCTGATCGACGTCGGTGAGGTATTCGAGCTCACGATCGCTCAACCCGGACACTCCCTGGCCGAAACGGGCGAATCTGCTCTCGACGGACAGCTCCTGCAACCCCTTGCGGAAGAACTCCTTGTCGGTCTTCAGGATCGGGCTCAGCGTCACGATCGTCCCGTCGGGCAAGGGAAAGTCGTACTTGGGGCGGTCCTCGGGGATGACGATGTGCATGGTCCTGGGGCAATTGAAGCCGAAGGTGATCCCTGGCTCGGCATTCGGCCGGGGGTAACTTCAGCGGCCATGACACGGCGGCGTCTCGGCCACGGCGACATCCGACTTCGGATCGGGCAAACGGGAGTCACACGACTCCTCGTCGTTCTACGAGCGCTTCAGCCCCCCCGTGGTCTCCGGTGACGAGCGTGTCGAGCCTCCGGTGGTCGTCGACGAGATCTTCTGCGGCGACGCCCGCCAGATCGGCGACGAGCAGGTAGCCGACCGGTCGGTGGCGCTCGTCGTCACCTCGCCCCCCTATTTCACCGGGAAGGAGTACGAGACGGACTTGGCCGCAGGGCACGTTCCCGCGAGCTATGTCGAGTACCTCGAGATGCTCCACGACGTCCTCGCCGTGTGTCTCACCAAGCTGGAGCCCGGAGGGCGCATGGCGATCAACGTCGCCAACCTGGGGCGGAAGCCCTACCGATCGCTGTCGGCCGATGTGATCTCCATCCTCCAGGACGACCTGGGCATGCTGCTCCGCGGCGAGATCATCTGGCAGAAGGCGCGAGGCGCCGGGGGCTCCTGCGCCTGGGGGTCGTATCGATCGCCGCAGAACCCGGTGCTCCGCGACGTGACCGAACGTGTGATCGTCGCCTCCAAGGGCCGTTTCGATCGGGCCCTGAAACGTCAGGCGAGGGCGCAGCGAGGGCTGCCTCACGAGGCCACCATCGCCACCGACGACTTCCTCGAGGCGACGATCGACGTGTGGGAGATGCCTGCGGCGAGTGCCACCCGGGTGGGCCATCCCGCCCCGTTCCCCGTCGAGCTGCCCCGCCGGCTCATCGAGCTCTACACCTACCAGGGCGACCTCGTACTCGACCCCTTCATCGGGTCGGGCACCACGGCCGTCGCCGCCGTGGAGACCTCGCGGCACTATGTCGGCTTCGACACCGAGCATTCCTACGTGGAGCTGGCTCGGGAGCGATTGCGGGGATTGCAGACGTGACCGTCCGGATCCTTGCGGTCTGCGCAGGCAACATCTGCCGTTCCCCGGCAGCCGAAGCGGCGATCGTCGAAGCCGCCACTAGACGCCGGGATCGACGTCGAGGTCGACTCGGCGGGGACCGGGTCCTGGCACGTCGGCGACCCGCCCCACCATCAGTCGGTGGAGGCGGGGGCGAGGGCGGCCTCATCGTGACCGGGCGAGCCCGGCGGATCAATCGATCCGACTTCGCCCGGTTCGACATGATCGTCGTGATGGACCGGGCCAATCTCCGCGAGGTGATCGAAGTCGCCCCCGACCTCGAGTCGCGAGCGAGGGTCCGTCTCTTCCGCACGTTCGACCCCGAGACCGACGAGGACGAGGTCCCCGACCCCTATGGGGGGCCCGACGAGGGATACGACCGAACCATCTCCATGGTGCGGGCGGCGGCAGCGGGTCTGGTGGCGAGTCTCGCCTCAGCTCGTGTGCAGGATCCCGTAGCCCTGGAGTAGGAAGTCGAGGGCGCTGGCCACGGGGTCTTCGGCCTCGAGAAGGGCGGCGTAGGGCAGGCTGGCGCCGTTGAACGCCTCGTCGTTCCAGAAACGGGTTGTCCCGGTCGATCGACCCCCAAGCCGCCACGTAGACATAGGGCTCCTCGTGGTGGTCGTCTCCAGGGGACGTCCCATAGCTGGCGCGACGACCGTCCTCCTGCGCGCCCAACTCCACTGCGGGGTCGAAGTGCTCGGGCCAGAGCTGGACCTCGGAGACGTCGTCGCTCTCTACCGCCTGGGCGGCGAGCTTGGCCAGGACGTCGAATCCGAAGTCGAACCATTCGCCGATGGCGCGTGCGGCTGTCGCATCCACCGGGAGCGTGGCGTCGGGGTCGGCGGGGCGGAGAGGATCCCGGAACTGACCGGCGAACCACTCGACCTGGTACTCGACCCCGAAGAAGCGCGCCGCGTCACGCACGGTGGTGATGGTGCGCGTGGCGGTGTTGCCATCCTTCTCGTACACCAGCATGTCACCGTCGACCCGGGCGACGGCGCCGTCGAACTCCGGGGTCCCGAATCCGCCGGGTGTCGGGCGCAATCCCATTCGGCCCACCGCGGCATAACGAGCCGGGCTCATGGCGAAGAAGGCGACCTGATGCAGAGCCGACCGGGTGAGGGCGAACTCGGCGGGCAGATCGTCGATCCTCATGCATTCTCCTTCACTGGCCTACGCCAGAACATCGCCAGCTGGCCCGCCGCCGCCACGATCCCGAGACCGAAGATGCCGCACGCCGACCAGACCGTCGAGGTCGGTGCCGACGACGGCGTCGAGCGAGATGCCACCAGGGCCGAAGATGGCGATGACCAGCGCTACCACCGCCATCGTCGTGACGTACTCATACCCCTCGGTAGGCCGGTTGAAAACGAAGAATCCGGCGAATCGGTGGATGGACCAGAACGCCACGGCCATGATCGACGCCAGCCCGGCGGCGGCGACCGTGGTGAGGAGCCCTGCCAGCAGACCCAGCCCCACCGCGATCTCCGTGAGCGAGGAGAGGCGGGCGTTCAACTCGGGCGACTTGTACCCGACCTTGGCGAACCATGTCGCCGTCCCCTCCTGGTTGCGGGCGTGGTTGATGCCGTGCGCCAGCATCACCACCCCCGCCCAACAGCGCAGGACGGCCAGCCCGATATCGGTGATCTCCATGTCTTACTCCTCGTAGCGATCGAGACCTGATTCAAGTCGCTGCCGAACCGCCGTGACCGCCTCCGGGGATCTCAATTCGCGGCAGCATCGACGCCCCGGCCAAACACCGCATTTGGATCGGCCCGTGTCTACGGTTGACTCGTCATGAGCAGTTGGACCGAGGGAGCGCTCGCCCTCATCATCGTCGTGGGCGTGGGGATCGGCCTCTTTCTCTTCTCCGGACAGAGTCTCGGCGACGGAAGCACCGCCACCTCGACCCTGACCATCACCGTCGACGCCGAGGCGGCGGCACGCGGCGCCGTCCTCGCCGAAGGCCAGGGCTGTCTGCAGTGTCACACCGACCGACGGGCGCCCGGGCTCGGGGCCGACCTGGAAAGGTCTGGCCGGTTCGATACGCCCCCTGGCCAGTGGTGAGGAAGTGGTGGCCGACGACGCCTATCTGTTCAACTCGATCGTCGATCCCGCCAACCAGGTGGTCGAGGGATTCCAGGACATCATGCCCAAGTTCTACGCCGACCAGCTCGACGACACCCAGATCACCGATCTCGTCGAGTACATCAAGAGTCTCGCCGCCTGATCCCCAAGCGTGTGCAGTTGAAGTCGCTATACGACCTCAACTGCACACGCTTCTTCCCTCTTGAACTTGATAACAGTGACACTCAGGTTGTAGCTATTCGGGAACACTTAGAACCGTTAGCCGGAAGGATCCACAATCATGCCACGCGCCGTAGGCATCGACCTAGGCACCACCAACAGCGTCATCGCCGTCCTCGAGGGCGGCGAGCCCACCGTCATCCCCAACGCCGAGGGTGGGCGGACCACACCATCGATCGTCTCGTTCAAGGACGGCGAGGTGCTGGTCGGCGAGGTTGCCAAACGTCAGGCCATCACCAACCCCGACCACACCGTCCGATCGGTCAAGCGTCACATCGGAACCGACTGGACGATCGACATCGACGGCAAGGGCTACACCGCCCAGGAGATCTCGGCCCGCATCCTCATGAAGTTGAAGCGGGACGCCGAGTCCTATCTGGGCGACACGGTCAGCGACGCCGTCATCACCGTCCCCGCCTACTTCAACGACGCCCAGCGTCAGGCCACCAAGGAGGCCGGCCAGATCGCCGGTCTCAACGTCCTCCGCATCATCAACGAGCCGACAGCCGCCTCTCTTGCCTACGGGCTCGACAAGAAGTCCGACCAGACGATCCTCGTCTTCGACCTGGGTGGTGGCACCTTCGACGTGTCCGTGCTCGAGATCGGTGAAGGCGTGTTCGAGGTGAAGGCAACGTCGGGCGACACCCACCTCGGTGGTGACGACTGGGACCAGACCGTCATCGAATGGCTGGTCAAGACCTTCAAGGCCGACCACGGTGTCGACCTCTCGACCGACCGGATGGCCACCCAGCGTCTCAAGGAGGCGGCGGAGAAGGCGAAGATCGAGCTGTCATCCGTCGCCGAGACCGAGATCAACCTCCCGTTCATCACCGCCACCGACGCCGGGCCCCTGCACATGCAGTACAAGCTGACCCGCTCGGAGTTCCAGAAGCTCACCGAGGATCTGCTCGACCGCACCAAGCGGCCGTTCGAGCAGGCGATCAAGGACGCCGGAATCACCGTGGCCGAGATCGACCACATCGTCATGGTCGGAGGCTCGACCCGCATGCCGGCCGTCCAGGAGCTGGTCAAGAAGCTGACCGGGCAAGGACCCCCACAAGGGGGTGAACCCCGATGAGGTGGTAGCCGCCGGCGCCGCCATCCAGGCCGGGTGTGCTCAAGGGCGACGTCAAGGACATCCTCCTGCTCGACGTCACCCCACTCACCCTCGGCATCGAGACGAAGGGTGGGGTGATGACCCGGATGATCGAGCGCAACACCACCATCCCGACCAAGCGGTCCGAGATCTTCACCACGGCCGAGAACAACCAGCCGGAGGTCGAGATCCACGTCCTGCAGGGCGAGCGGACGATGGCCAACGACAACAACAGCCTGGGCAAGTTCCGGCTCACCGGTCTGCCCCCGGCACCGATGGGTGTGCCCCAGATCGAGGTCACCTTCGACATCGACGCCAACGGGATCGTCCATGTCAACGCCAAGGACCTGGCGACCAACAAGGAGCAGAAGATGACCATCACCGGTGGCACTGCCCTCGCCCAGGACGACATCGAGCGGATGGTCAAGGACGCCGAGGCCTACGCCGAGGAGGACGCCAAGCGTCGGGAGACGATCGAGACCCGGAACCAGGCCGAGCAGCTGCGTCCACCAGACCGACAAGCTGATCGAGGAGTCGGGCGAGCAGATGACCGACGACGAGAAGACTTCCGTCGAGACTGCCAAGCAGGCTCTCACCGAGGTCCTCGCCGATGCCGATGCCGACTCCGAGGCCATCCGCGCCAAGATGGACGAGCTGATCGGCGCCAGCCAGGCGATGGCGACACGTCTCTATCAGCAGGCTGCATCCGCCGCAGACCGGTGCCGACGAGTCAGCGACCTCGAGATGACGACGACGACGACGTCGTCGAGGCCGAGATCGTCGACGATGATGAATGAGAACGACACCGGGCGTCAACCGACCAGGTAGTCGAGGGCGAGATCCTCCCCACCAGACCGGCTCCAGACCCGCACACCCTGGGTCTGGAGCTGCCCGATGAGCCGGAAGAGGCCGTGGCCATGCTCCTCGGCGAGCTGCACGACAGCCGTGCCGAGGCCAGTGCCTTTCTCGACGACCTCAAGCGGGTTGCCGCCGACTTCGACAACTACCGAAAGCGGACCGACCCGTGAGAACGAGGTCATGCTCCATCGCGCCACCGAGAAGGTGGTCATGGGTCTCCTGCCCGTCCTCGACAGTTTCGATGCCGCCCTGTCCACGCAACCTCAGACCGAGACCGAGGACAAGCTCTACTCGGGGATGATCAACACCCGTGAGCAGCTCCTCAATGTGCTCAAAGGTGCGGGTCTCGAGTTGATCCCCACTTTCGACGAGCCATTCGACCCTGAGATCCACGAACCGGTAGGCGCCCCGACGGGCACCGGCACGAACCTGGTGGTCACCGACGAGCTGCGTCGTGGCTACCGACTGAACGGAAAGGTCCTCAGGGCGGCCCTGGTCGCCCTGGAAGCCGAGGCCATGAACCGCGATTGGGTAGAGAAGGACTTCTACGAGGTCCTGGGTGTGGCCGAAGCCTCCACCCCCGAGGAGATCAAGAAGGCCTATCGGAAACTGGCGCAGACAGCATCATCCTGATGCCAATCAGGGCGACCCCGCCGCCGAGGAGCGATTCAAGGAGATCTCCGAGGCCTATGCGACCTTGTCCGACCCCGAGCAACGCAAGGAGTACGACCAGGTGCGGCGGCTTGCCGCCACCGGCGGCTTCTCCGGGTTCGGTGGCGGCGCCGGGTCGGCGGCTTCGGTGGTCAGCAAGTCCGTGTCGAGGATCTCCAGGACCTCCTCAGCGGGTTCGGCGGGATCGGGGACCTGTTCGGTTTCGGCTCACAGCAGCGGACCGGCAGCGCCGGCCCAACACGTGGCGCCGACATCGCCACCGAGCTCTCCATCGGATTCGAGCACGCCGCCACCGGTGTGGAGACCGAAGTCGTGGTGGAAGGGGCCGCACCCTGCTCGCGATGTCACGGAACGGGAGCGGAGCCCGGATCGCAGGTCACCACGTGTCCTACCTGTGGCGGCCGCGGCCTGGTCGCCCAGAACCAGGGTTTCTTCTCGTTCTCCCAACCTTGTCCGCAATGCGGGGGGTCGGGACGGCTCATCGAGGACAGGTGCCAGCAGTGCCGGGGCACCGGGGCGGAGAACCGGAGACGCAACGTCAAGCTCCGGGTCCCCGCCGGCGTGAAGGACGGCCAGACCCTGCGGCTCCGGGGGAAGGGCGCGCCGGGATCTGCAGGTGGCCCGGCGGGTGACCTACTGGTGAGAGTCAGGGTCGCCCCGAGCCCGACCTTCGGCCGCAGGGACAACGACCTCACCCTCAAGGTCCCCATCACCGTACACCGAGGCCGCCCTGGGCACCAAGATCGAGGTGCCCACCCTCAATGGCGGGGTCAAGGTCAAGATCCCCGCCGGCACTCCGTCGGGTAAGACCTTCCGGGTGAGAGGCAAGGGGATCGACCCCGAGAGGGGACGAACCGGGGATCTCCTGGTCACCGTGGAGGTGGCGGTCCCGCAGAAGTTGACCAAAGAGGAGAAGAAGCTCCTCGAGGAGCTGGCGCAGTTCGAAACCGATGAGATCAGGTCTCATCTGAGATGATGGATGTGTACCGATGACGGATTCCACACGTGCCGTGTTCGTGATCTCGGTGGCGGCCGAGCTCGCCGGGATGCACCCCCAGACCCTTCGCATCTACGAGCGCAAGGGCCTCATCGACCCCTTCCGGACACCCGGCGGCACCCGTCGCTACTCCCAGGAGGACATCGAACGGCTCCAGCTGATCCAGGAGATGACGGCCGAAGGGATGAATCTCGAGGGTGTGCGACGTGTCATCGCCCTCCAGGAGGAGAACCGCCGACTGAAGCGAAAGCTCGACCGTCTCCGTGACAAGATCGAAGAGATGGAAGAGGCGGCGGAAGCGGCCGGCCGCACACCCCGAGATCATCCTGCGCAGCCAGATCCGGTCCCTCTATGGCGGGGACGGCTGATGCCGAGCTACCTACGACGGGCCGATCCGCATCCTGGGGGGTGACGGGATCCTGCTCACCACCGGTCAGGCCCTTCTCGAGCCCGACGCCGAGATGGGCAACTGGAAAGGCGTCATCCAGACTCTGCGCGGCACTGCGGTCGCCGGCAAGGCTCTGGTCGTCGAGCTAGAGGCGCCCCATGGCGGCCGGGGGCGGGCCCAGCTGACTCCCCTCGGCGAGTCGGGGACCGGGCCCAGTCGACGGTAACCGGATTCGGTTCCTGGCCCTTCTCGTAGCCAAACCGCGATACCCGCCACGTAGGCTCCAGCGCCACCTTCCCGAGCCGAGGAGCAGCCATGGGATTCAAGGACTGGTTCAGCAAGGGCAAACAGGCCGCCGCTGAGAACAAGGACGCCGTCAAGGACGGCATCGACAAGGCCGGCGACATGGTCGACGACAAGACCGGGGGCCAGCACTCCGAGCACGTCGACAAGGGCCAGGACGCCGCCAAGGACTACGTGGACGACCTGCCCGAGGACTGAGGCGCAACCACCATCGACGAAGGGGAGCAGCGGAGACGCCGCTCCCCTTCGTCGCGTCCGGGGCAGAACCATCCCCTCCATCCCGAGTACGAGCGTGAGTAGTTGAAGTCGCCATACGACTTCTACTACTCACGCTTGACATATTCCTATATACGCATATATTGGAGGCATGGCGAGAGCAGCCACCACCACCGATGCCTTCAATGCCATCGCCGAGCCCCGTCGCCGTCAGATCCTCGATCTGCTCGGGACAGCCGAGATGTCGGTCAACGACATCGTGGCGGTGGTGCCACTCTCGCAACCGCAGGTGTCCAAGCACCTGAAGGTCCTCAAGGAGGTGGGCGCAGTGAGCTCGAGACCCGTAGGACGTCAACGTCTCTACCGGCTGGATGCCCGGGCGCTCAAACCGATCCACGACTGGGTGGGCGAGTACGAGCGGCACTGGAACGAGCGTCTCGATCGCCTCGACGACTACCTCGACGAAGTCAGAGCAAAGGAGACGACATGAGAACGAGGATCGACCGCACCGGGTCGGCCGTGTTGACGCTGCCATCGGACACCGAGATCCGGATGGAGAGGAAGTTCGATGCACCCGCCGAGCTGGTGTTCGACGTTTGGACTCAGCCGGAGCACGTGCGCAACTGGTGGGGGTATCCCGAGCACCCGATGACAGACTGCCGGATCGACCTCAGGGTGGGTGGCGAGTACCGCTACGCAGCCCAGATCCCCGACTTCGGTGAGATCGCCTTCCGCGGGGTCTTCATGGAGGTGGAGCGTCCCCATCGTCTGGTGGCGACCGAGGTCTACGAGGCCTATCCGGATGTCGAAGGCGTCAACACGCTCACCCTCGTCGAGGAGGATGGGATCACGACGATGGTCGTGATCATGTCATATCCGACGAGAGAGGCTCGGGACGGTGTCGTCGAATCCGGCATGGAACGCGGGGTTGCAGGTGAGTCTCGACCGGATCGACCTGATCCTCGCCTCGTTCAACGATCAGGCGGGCCGCTGATGGTCGACATGAGGCTCGAGGTCGTGGTGTTGCCGGTCGGTGACGTGGACCGGGCCAAGGACTTCTACACGAAGGCCGGTTTCCACCTCGACGTCGATCATCAGGCCGGCGATGCGTTCCGGGTGGTGCAGTTCACACCACCCGGGTCGGATTGCTCGATCACGTTCGGGATCGGGCTCGGTGAGGTCGCCGCCTCCCCGGTGAAGGGCATCCACCTCTGTGTCGCCGACATCGAAGAAGCGGTGGCCGATCTGACAGGACGCGGTATCGAGGTGGCCCCGATCCGGCACATGGGCGCCAACGGCTGGGAGGACGGACCGGACCCGAACCGTCGCAAGTATGGGTCCTACTCCTTCTTCGCCGATCCCGACGACAATGGCTGGGTCCTCCAGGAGGTCGGATACAGGACGACGCGAACGACCGCGACGAGGAATGAGCCCTCAACGCACCTCGTCCCAGCTCTCTGGTGGAGGTGGGGGGTCCTCGGCGTCGAGACGGGCCACATAGGCTGCCGCCTCGCTGCGGCGGCTCATCCCCATCTTCGTGAGCAGGTTCGAGACGTAGTTCTTCACCGTCTTCTCCGCCAGGAACATGACGTCGGCGATCTCCTTGTTGGTCATGCCCTCGGCGATGTGACCGACGATGATGCGCTCCTGGTTGGTCAGCTTCGCCAGGAGCGGGTCCTCCTTGGGGCCGGAACGGAGCCGGGCGAAGAGCTTCTCGGTCATCTCGCCGTCGAGGAGCGAGTCACCGGCGCCGACCCGCTTGATGTCGGCGACGAGGTCCTGGCCCTTGATCCGTTTCAACACATAACCGGATGCTCCGGCCAGGATCGCCGCCATCAAGGCTTCCTCGTCGGCGAACGACGTGAGCATCAGCACCTTGACCTCGGGGAAACGGGACCGGATCTCACGACAAGCCTCGATCCCGCTCCCGTCGGGGAGACGGACATCGAGCACCACCACATCGGGCGTGTCGTAGCCGACGCGACGCACACCCTCCTCGGCGGTGCCCGCCTCCCCCACCACCTCGATCTCGGGATCGGAGTCGATGAGGGCCTTGAGCCCGGCACGCACCACCTCGTGATCGTCGATCAACAGCACTCTGAGATCTGACATGAGCCTGGCGAATGTAGCGGTATCGTCCCTGCAGTGGCGCAAGCGGCTCCCCTCGACCGACTCACCGAGCTGGTCGACGCCGCCGCCGGGGTGGTCGGCGAGACCGATCTCGACCTCGTCCTGAGGAAGCTGGTGCTCGAGGGGATGAACGCCACCGGCGCCGGATACGCCGCCCTCGGGGTGATCGGGGAGCACGGCGTGCTGTCGGACTTCATCTATGAGGGCATCTCGCCCACCCTCGCCGCCAAGATCGGCCACCTGCCCACGGGCAAGGGCGTGTTGGGAACCGTCATCCGGCTCAATGTGACGATCCGGCTCGACGACATCTCCCATCACCCCGACACCGTCGGCTTCCCTGCCAACCACCCGCCGATGGGCTCGTTCCTCGGAGTGCCCGTCGCCGTTGGCGGCAGGGCATTCGGCAACCTCTATCTCACCAACAAAGAGGGTGGGTTCAACGACCAGGACGAGATGGTCGTCGAGGCGCTGAGCCGCATCGCCGGCACCGCCGTCAACACCGCTCGTCTCCACGAGCGACTCCGTCGGGTAGCCATCGTCGAGGACCGGCAACGTATCGCGATGGAGCTGCACGACTCGGTGATCCAGGAGATGTTCGCCGTCGGCCTCGGACTGCAGGGGATCTCCCAACTCGTGGACAACCCCCAGGTCGAGGCGACGCTGCTCGACTCGGTCGACCGACTCGATCACTCGGTCGAGTCGCTACGTCGCTACATCTTCCAGTTGCGCACCTCCGACGTCGGCAAACGAGACCTCGACCGGCGACTGGAGGAACTCGTGGAGCGAATGGCCTCGGCCTACCCAACCCTCGTGACCCTCGACGCCGCCACTGCCACGTCCGACGCGGACGATGAGATCGAGGATGCGGTCCTCCAGATCGTGACGGAGGCCCTCTCCAACGCCCTCCGTCATTCCGGCGCCGATCACGTCGCAGTCACCGTGGCCGTCGAGGAGGATCGATTCATAGTGAGGGTCCACGACGACGGCGCCGGATTCGACGCCGCCCTGGTCTCTGCCGGGGATGGGTCTGGGGAACCTGCGCACTCGAGCCAGCCGCTGGGGCGGA
Organism: uncultured bacterium; assembly: GCA_963751005.1. Taxonomy (GTDB): domain Bacteria; phylum Actinomycetota; class Acidimicrobiia; order Spongiisociales; family ZC4RG35; genus JANQRA01. The sequence continues at coordinate 423,138 of CAVVSY010000004.1, read as the reverse complement.
ACGCTCGACATCAGCAGTTCGCCGGCAGGCACGACGGTCAGCGCCGAGCTACCCCTCCGCTGACCGGACCGGGTCGGTGACCGCGGCGGCGACCCGATCGACCCAATCCTGAACGGTGGCCTCGGCGAATCTCTTGAGTGCAACTCTGTCGAGCACCCGGCCCATCGCACCGAGCGGCGGGACGTAGGTGCCTTCGAGGCCGATCCGGGTCCGCTCCTTGCCGACATGGCTGAGAATGAGATCGGCCGAGAGACGAGGGAAGAGAGCACTTGCTCCGGTCGCGGTCCAGGAGACGGGATACACCACGCCGGCCCGTCTTATCTCGGCGAGCCCGATGTCGAGACGCACCGTCTTGGCATGGGTGTTCGGGCCAGGGCCCACTTCGGCGCGTAGCTCCTCACCTTCCCGGTAGGCGATATCTGCCCAGTCTTCCAGGCTGCCTCGCACCTGGTCGATCCGCGCCTCCACGACACTGATTGGGACGGGGACATGGGTGAAGTACTGGACGAACATCAGAGACGCCCCGGCCGGGCCCGTGAGGAGAAGCCATCGTGCGAGGACAGCCCCGAGATGCTCTCGATCTCGATCACCATCACTTGAGGCCAACCCGGTAGGGGCTGCAATCCGCCGCGGTCGAGCGGAGACCCCAGCCAGCGTCGGTACTTCTCGTAGAGCAGATGAATCGTCAGCTCCCCTGTCTCCCGATCCAGTGCCTCGACGGCATTCCCGAACACGACGACGCTCTCCCAGTCGCCGCTCTCATCGTCGAGGTGAGCCACCTCGAAACACACCCTGGGATGCTCCTTCAACGCGTGCAGCTTTCGCCCGAGCTTGGTGCGGAACATGAGGCGGTCTCCGTCGCGCACGAACGACGTGGGGGTGACATAGGGCTCGCCGTCACTGATGACGCCGAGATGACCGACCATGGCCTGGTCGAGGATCTCCAGCGACTTCTCACGGCTGAGCGGCTCCATGTCAGATCTCGGAGGGTGCGGTGAGCGCCCAGAGGATGTCCTTGATCGACAGCATGCCGATCACGACGTCTCCGTCGACCACCGGAAGGTGCCGGTAACCGGCACCGAGCAGCCAGTCGGCCGCGGTGGCGACGTCCATCTCCGGATCGAAGGCGTCCGGGTACGAGGTCATGCATGTCGAGACGACGGTCTGGTCGAGATCGAGGTCCTTGGCACACGCGTCGAGTACGTCGCGCTCGGTGACGATCCCGGTGAGCCTTCCTTTCACCTCCACGGCGAGGGCGCCGATGTCGTTGTTGGCCATGAGTTGCACCGCTTCGCGCATGGTGCGCTCCGGTGCGATCCACACCACCTCTCCTCCGACGAGGTCACGAACTGTCATGGTGGCTCCTTTCTGTTCCCCCAATCCTCTCGTGGCGAGACATCGCCGGACACCGCCGGAAGTCCCAAACGCATGGGACCTACTGGGTGGGAGAGGCACCAGCCGAAAGGTCTTTGGTCCCTATGCCCTCGAACGGTCTCCGGGCAGCATCGGAAGCAGAGACAGGAGGTGACGATGAAGCTCAGAGAGTTGATGACGACAGACGTGATCACCATCGCGCCCGACGCACCCCTCGAAGGAAGCGGCGCGGCGTATGATCGAGGCCAAGGTGAGCGGTCTGCCGGTCACCGACGCCGAGGGTGCCCTCGTCGGGATCATCACCGAAGCGGACTTCGTGAAGGAGGAGGCCGGGAGGAGATCGGCGCAGCGCGCCGGACTGCTTCGCTGGCTGCACCGGGACGACGTTCAGCACGGTGAGCGTCGTGTCGTGGACGCGATGACCAGCGAGGTGTTGACCCTGTACCGAAGACGACGACCACATCGATGCCGCCCGGTTGATGCACGGCGAAGGAGTCAAGCGACTTCCCATCGTGGGTGCCGACGGGACCCTGGTCGGCTTGGTCAGCCGCCGCGACATCCTCAGGGTGTTCGCACGCCCCGACAACGAGATCATCGGCGAGCTCACCGATCATGTGGTGCGCAAGGTCCTGTGGATCGATGCACGACGGTTGGCGATCGGATGCCAGGACGGCAACGTGACTCTCACCGGCAAGCTCGAGACTCGTAGCGATGCACAACTTCTGGTTGAGCTGGCCCGCCGTCTCGACGGTGTCGTCTCGGTTGTCGACCACCTGACCTGGGACGTCGACAACACCAAGATGGAGATGGTCTCACCGCCGATGGCCGGCCCGAGATGGTGACCGGATTGAAACGAATAGAAGAGGAACCGAAATGAGAAAAGCCGCATACATATCCTCGATCGCCCTCGGTGTCGTGCTGATCCTCGGTGGCGTCGCCACCTGGGTCATGGTCAGCAACACCCTGGCCGATCAGCAGATCACCGTCGCCGAGGACGCCTCGTGTCTCGCCGGTGACGAGGTCGACGGGCCATTCAGCGCCTACTGCGAGGCCAAGGTCATCGAGAAGCACGCCTTGGAGGCGACCGAAGGCAAGACCTACGCCGAGCTGGATCGGGATGACCCGCTCCGGGCCGTGGCCCAGAGCGCCGCATTCCTGCAGAGCTCGCTGTTCACCTCGGTGGTGGCATTCGGGGTGGCCGGCATGGCGACATTGATGGGAGTCGTATTCGTCCTGATCGGTCTGGGGATGAAGGACGTCGAGGAGCGAACGACCGCCTGACCCAACCCCGTTCTGTGCGGATCTGCGCCGCTCCAGGCGTCGCGGATCCGCACAGAACGGTGATCCTCAGCCGTCGGAGGCTCGGTCAGCCCAGTGACAGCTCCCCGTCCACGACTGTCACCTTCACGGTGTCGCCGTCGCCGAACCGGCCCTCCAGGATCGCACTGGCGATTGGGTCCGCCAGTTCCTTCTGCAGCACCCGCTTCAAGGGACGGGCTCCGTATACCGGGTCGTAGCCACGCTCGGCGAGAAGGTCGAGGGCGTCGTCGGTGACCGCCAGGTCGATGCCCCGGGCGGCCAGCCGCTCCCGCAACGAGCCCATCTGGATGTCGACGATCTGGCGGAGGTCGGTGAGGCTGAGCTTGTCGAAGACGATGACGTCGTCGATTCGGTTGAGGAACTCGGGGCGGAACTCGTCGCGAAGCGCTCCGAGCACCCTCTCCTCGACCACTTCCTTGGGCAGATCGGGATCGATGAACTGTGAGCCGAGGTTCGAGGTCATGATCAGCACCACATTGGTGAAATCGACCGTTCGTCCCTGACCGTCGGTGAGCCGACCGTCGTCGAGGAGCTGCAACAAGACGTTGAACACCTCGGGATGGGCTTTCTCGACCTCGTCCAACAGGACCACCGAGTACGGACGGCGACGGACCGCTTCGGTGAGCTGGCCACCCTCGTCGTAGCCGATGTAGCCGGGTGGGGCACCGATGAGACGGCTCACCGAATGCTTCTCCATGTACTCCGACATGTCGATGCGCACCATCGACCGCTCGTCGTCGAACAGGAACTCGGCCAGCGCCCGGGCCAGCTCGGTCTTACCCACACCGGTGGGACCGAGGAACAGGAACGAGCCCACCGGGCGATGAGGGTCGGACAGCCCGGCACGGCTCCGGCGAACTGCGTTGGAGACCGCCTCCACCGCCGGCGTCTGACCGATGACCCGCTGGTGCAGATGCTCCTCGAGATGGATCAGCTTCTCCGTCTCACCCTCCATGAGCTTGGAGAGCGGGATCCCGGTCCACCGCGACACCACCTCGGCCACGTCCTCGTCGCCCACTTCCTCGGAGAGCATCGAGCCCTGCTCGTGCAGCTTGGCCAGCTCTCGCTCCCTGTTCACCGAGCTGGGTCGTCAGGTCGTTGATCGTCCCGTAGCGCAGCTCGGCCGCCCGGCCCAGGTCACCGGCGCGCTCGGCGAGATCGGCCTGTTGACGCGCCTCCTCGATACGACCCTTGAGGTCGCGAATGGCGGTGATGACTTCCTTCTCCAGGTCCCAGCGGGCAGTGAGGGCGTCGATCTCCTCGGTGAGGTCGGCGATCTCCTGGTCGACCCCGGCGAGCCGCTCCTTCGAGCTCTTGTCCTTCTCCTTCTTCAGGGCCTCTCGCTCGATCTCGAGCTGGATGCGCGCGCCGGGTCAGCTCGTCGATCTCCTCGGGCATCGAGTCGATCTCGATGCGAAGACGAGAGGCCGCCTCGTCGATCAAGTCGATGGCCTTGTCGGGAAGGAACCGCGCGGTGATGTAGCGGTCGGAGAGGACTGCGGCAGCGACGAGGGCGAGTCGGTTATCGCGCACCCCGTGGTGGACCTCGTAGCGCTCCTTGAGGCCACGCAGTATGCCGATGGTCTCTTCGACACTTGGAGGCTCCACCACGACCGGCTGGAAACGGCGCTCCAGGGCGGCGTCCTTCTCGATGTGCTTCCGGTACTCGTCGAGCGTGGTCGCCCCGATCAGCCGCAGCTCGCCACGGGCGAGCATGGGCTTGAGCATGTTGGAGGCGTCCATCGCCCCTTCTGCGGCTCCGGCGCCCACCAGAGTGTGCAGCTCGTCGAGAAAGGTGATGATCTCGCCTTCCGACTGCCGGATCTCATCGAGAACCGCCTTGAGACGCTCCTCGAACTCGCCTCGATACTTGGCTCCGGCGACCATCGACCCGAGGTCGAGGGCGACGATGCGCTTCGTCTTCAGCCCTTCAGGAACGTCTCCGTCGGCGATGCGGCGCGCCAGGCCTTCCACGATCGCGGTCTTGCCCACGCCGGGCTCGCCGATGAGGACGGGGTTGTTCTTGGTGCGTCGGGAGAGCACCTGGATGACCCGGCGGATCTCGTCGTCACGACCGATGACCGGGTCGAGCTTGCCCTGGCGGGCGACGGCGGTGAGGTCGCGCCCGTACTGCTCGAGGGCATTGAGTGTCGACTCCGGGTCGTCGCTGGTGACCCTGCGGCCGCCCCGCACCTCGTCGACGGCAGCCCGGAGCGCGTCCGGATCGAGACCCATCGTCGCGGCGATGGCGAGGAGGAGATGCTCGACCGAGAGGTAGTCGTCGTTACGCGCCGACCGTTCCCGATCGGCATCGGAGATGGACCGTGACAGCTCCGGCGAGGTGGTCACCTCGGCGTCGCCGTATACCTTGGGTAGGGCGTCCAGATCGGGCCTCGAGGGCCCGTCGGACGTCGAGTGGGCTGACACCGATCCGATCGAGCAACGGGTACACGATCCCGTCTGTCTGTCCCAGCAGGGCCAAACCGAGATGCTCCGGGGTCACCGCGGCATGATGATGATCGCGGGCGAGACTGGTCGCCGTCACCAAGGCTTCCCGGGTCCGTGCCGTCAATTTCTCAGGGTTCATGTTGTTGCTCGCTGGCTAGAAAACTTGAGTGTCAGTATATCAACTCTGAATCCAGCCAGCCTATTCCCGGCTATGGGGGAGGGTCGGCCTACCCTTGCCGTATTGACTTCCTGGTGTCTATGAGTACTATGCATAGCATGGTATCCAAAGGTGCCGGACAGGGTCAGAAGACTCAGTTGCTCCACGGTGTCCTCGCCATGTGTCTGTTGTCGCTGATCGAGGAGGAGGCTTCATACGGATACGAGATGGTGAGCAAACTACGGGAACGGGGTCTCGATCTGGCGAGTGAGGGCTCCATCTATCCCCTGCTCTCCCGTCTCCAGAAGCAAGGGATGATCGAGGGGTATCTGGTGCAGAGCTCGGAAGGGCCGGCCCGGAAGTATTACCGCATGTCGGCCGAGGGGCGGCGCATCCTCGAGATCTGGCGTGAGGAGTGGCATGAGTTCGACACCTCGGTGAACGCGGTGCTCGCCGGGGGGCAGAGATGAGAGATCGGGAGTCGGCCCTGGCCGACATCACCCGGTACTGGCTGGGCACCGGCCTCGACGCCGCCACCGTCTCCGAGATGAGCTCGGAGTTGGAGCAGCACCTCATCGAGGCCGAACGCGACGGGCGCAGCGTCGACGAGGTCATCGGCGATCGCGCCGCCTTCGCCGAGGGCTGGGCTGCAGCGAGACGTGGGGGAAGGGTGGAGAGCTGGGCAGACGTCCAGAGTGGGACGACGAGGAGGCGGAGGGACGCCCGCCGTGAGATGGTCCTGTACGGGTCCGGGGCGACCGCGTTGGTCGCCGCGGTGGCCGTCGCAACACAAGGAGGAAGCAACATGGACAACGAGGTTTGGCGCTGGCTGTGGACGATCTTCGCCATCGTCCTCGCCATCGGGGAGATGTTCACCGCCGGGTTCTTCCTGCTGCCATTCGCCATCGGCGGTGCGGCGGCAGCCATCCTGGCGTGGATCGGTGCGCCGATCGTGGCTCAGTGGCTGGTGTTCTTCGGGGTGTCGACGATCTCCCTCGTCTACCTGCGCCGCTTCATCGGCCGTCAGGACGAAGGTGAGCAGCCCCGGGTCGGGGCCAACCGGTGGATCGGCTCGGAGGGCGTCGTCCTCCAGGACATCGACCCCCACACCGGGACCGGGATGGTGCGGATCCTCAACGAGGAGTGGCGGGCCACGGCGATCGGCAAGATCCCCGCTGGGGGCGAACATCGTCGTCACCGAAGTCAAGGGAGCTCGGCTGATCGTCGAGCGTCTGTCGGAAGACGAGTAGAAGGACGTAGGAGAAAGGAAATGACTATGGAACCACTGGTAATCCTGTTCGTGTTCCTCGCTGTGGGGCTGATCGTGGTCGCCGCCGCCGGGTTCAAGGTGGTGCGACCCTTCCAGAAGGGCCTCATCGAGTTCCTGGGCAGATACGAGCGGACTGTCGACTCGGGTCTGCGCTGGGTCATGCCGTTCGTGAAGCGGCTGACCAAGGTGGACATGCGTGAGCAGGTGATCGACGTGCCGCCACAGGAGGTGATCACGAAGGACAACGTGGTCGTCACCGTCGACGCCGTCATCTACTACGAGGCCACCGACCCGGTGAAGCTGCAGTACAACGTGGGCAACTTCATCCTGGCCGTGACCAAGCTGGCGCAGACCAACCTCAGGAACGTGGTCGGCGACCTCGACCTCGACGCGGCGCTCACCTCACGTGAGGTGATCAACGCCAAGCTCCGCCAGATCCTCGACGATGCCACCGACAAGTGGGGTGTTCGTGTGGTTCGGGTCGAGATCCAGCGGATCGAGCCGCCGGTGGACGTGACCGACGCCATGCACCGCCAGATGAAGGCGGAGCGCGATCGGCGTGCCGCCGTCACCGAGGCGGAGGGTCTCAAGCGAGCGGCCATCCTCAAGGCCGAGGGTCTCAAGGAGTCCCAGGTCCTCGAGGCGGACGGGCAGGCCGAGGCGATCAAGCGGGTCGCCGATGCCGAGAAGTACCAGAAGCTGACGGTGGCAGAAGGTGAGGGCCAGGCCATCGAGCGGGTGTTCGCCGCCATCCACAACGGTGACCCCACCCCCGATGTGATCGCCATCCGCTACTTGGAGGCGTTGCAGGGGGTGGCCGACGGGCAGGCGACCAAGATCTTCCTGCCTCTGGACACCTCCGGTGTCCTCGGCTCAGTGGCCGCCATCGGCGAGCTGTTCAAGGCAACCCAGACCGAGGCAGCCGGGACCACCCAGTAGGGACCTGCGAGCGGGGTGTCAGCGTGTGCAGTTGAGGTCGCATAGCGACCTCAACTGCACACGCTCAGGGGACCACGCGCGGGAGGGTCAGCCCCCGACCCGGTTCATCCCGGTGAGGACGGCTTCGACGTCGGTCGACGACCACGGTGGGTAGAAGACCATCGTGTAGAGGTCGCATCGCTCCCCCGGCTCCTCGTACCAGCCGGCCACCCAGGAGCCATCGGGATGCGGGCCGACGGCGGCACGGGTCCCGTCGATCGTCACCTCCCCCTTCTCCCCCGGCCAATCCACCGGGGGCAGTGTGCCCCTGACCAGGGCGATGGCCACCGAGTCGTCGGACCGCGGCACCAGTGTCGTATTCGATCCGGGCACCGAGGTCCACACGTCCTGTTCGACGTCGTCCGGGTCGAGGTCGCCGGTGCCCACGCCCACCGGCAAGAACGTCAGCTCGTAGGGCGGCGCCGGGCAATCGGGTGGCGGCCGGGTCGTGCTGGTGGCCACCGAAGTGGTCGTGTCCGCAGCCGGCACGGTGGTCGTGGTCCCCGTCGCTGGGGAGCACGCCGCCAAGAGCAGTGCGAATGCCGGCAGGAGACGTCGCATCTAACGGAAGGCCCGCAGGAAGCCGTCACGGGACCCGAGGTAGATCGTCCCGTTCCAAATCGCCGGCGTTGCCTCGAGACACGATTCGCCGGGCGTGACCGTCCAGGTGCGCTGCGGTGCGGCCGGGTTCTGCAACGAGTATCCCCTCACCTCGCCGACACAGGTGGCGACCACGAGGGTCTGGTCGACGACCGAGGGGGAGGACCAGGAGTGCCAGCCGACCGTGGCGTCCTCCCAGACCACGACACCGGTGTGCGTGTCCACCACGATCAGCGACCCCTGGTGGGTATTGGTGTACAGATGCTCCCGATACAAGGCGGGTGTCGCCCACAGTCCCGAGTCACTGCCCTGGACCCTCAGATCGACGCCCCACACCCGGGGGTCGCCGTCGGTGTAGGGATCGAGCTTGACCAGCTGGCCCACCTCGTCCTGTCGGCCCGTTTCCAGTGGGCCCCATCTGCGACGGCTCGTACTCGATGGAGGCGTAAACGAAGCCCTCCTCGTCGACCACCAACGAGGCGTCGATGTCGCCGCCTGCCCAGTAATCGAAGACGATGGGGGCGTTGCCGTTGCGGACGTCGGAGACGTCGAGACCGATGATCCGACCGCCCGAGTTGGCGAAGTAGACCCGGTCCTCGAACGCAACGGTCGAGTTCTCCACGGAGACGTTCTCGTCGGCGATGTTGCTCAGCTGCTCGTCGGTCCAGCTCCTCATGGAGAACCTGATCTCCGGGCTCACGGTCACATTCCCGTTGGCGTCGTAACCACGATTCAGCTCGTAGGCGAAGAACCAGCCGTTCTCGCCACCCTCATACATCATGTCGTCGATGATCAGCGGGTTGGCGTCCCAGTCGTCGTTCCAGATCCAGTCGACGGCATGGGCATCGACCGACCACAGCTCGACCGGCTCGTCCTGGTCCAGGGCGAGTATCCGCAGCTTGTTGTCCCGTGAGCCGGTGTAGAGCAGTGGGTAGCCGTCGGGATCGATCGTCACGCTCCCCTTGATGATGTCACCGGTCGGGTAACTCGGCCTGAGCTCGGCCCCTGTCTCCGCGTCGACGAAGTGGATGGAGCGGTCGTAGGCCCCGAAGATGAGCTCGGTGATGCCATCCTCGCGTTCCCAGACGGCGGGTTGGCCGGTCCAACCCATCCCACACCAGACCGCGGTCTCGCCGAGGTTCACCGACTCACTGCACATCGGGGACCCGGGATATCTCCAGAGCTCCGCCGGGGACGCTGAGAGCGGGCCACTGCCGTAGTACGTGCGTGTGGGGTTGCCCCGGAACATGGTCAGACCGACGGTCGTCCCCCAGGGCTGGCCCACGGTCCAACCCGGGATCGTGTTGGGGTCGCGGACGAGGCCCGTCGGCGATGTCGTCGGAGTCGACCCGGCGATCGTCGAGCCCGGAGCCGCCGTCCCCTCACCACCGGTGCCTTCAGGCGTCGTGACCGTGGTGCCCGGACCGGCCACCGTGTCCCCACTGGCGTCGCGTGGCCCGACGAGCAGGAACGCCAGGAACCCGAGCATCGCTCCGAAGGCGATGACCAAGAAGATGGGCCCTTTTCGATCTTGCATTCGCTCCCTAACGCTCCGGCCCACATTCGGGTTCGCCGGTCAGCACAGGTTGGCCTGGGCTCTCGATGAAAGCTGGGATCAAGCAAGCCTCGATCGTCCCATCGGGATGGACAACTGCCCGGGCCACACCGGTTGTCGACCCGGCCGTCGATTGCCTCGGCCAGACAAAATTACCAAGCCCCCAGAACACTGCGGAATCATTCACCATCTCGAACGGCTGGAGACGATGGGCGTGGTGCCCGAATATCACGTCGGCACCCGCCTCGATCATCGCCTCGGCCCGCTCGATGTCCTCGGTTCTCGGCTCGGTGTCGAACTCGACGCCCCAGTGGATGGTGACGACCACGATGTCGGCTACCTCTGCCGCCGCCTGCACCGCCTCGACCATCGACGGGATGTCGTCGCCGTCCCTCATCCCGGGGCGATCCGCGGTGGCGAACCATGGCGGGTTGGGGAAGACACCACCGAATCCGACCACCGCCACCCTCCATCCCTCCATCTCGAACACGGCAGGCGCACCTGCCTCGGCGGCATTCGCCCCCGCACCGACCGGAGCAACGCCACTTGCGATCAGATTGGCTCGACCGTCGACGAGGGCCTCCTTCCCGTAGTCACCGCTGTGGTTGTTCCCCAAGCTCGCGACTTCCACCCCGGCGGTCGCCAACGAGGGCAGCGAGGCGGCAGGGCAACGGAAGACGAACTCCTTCGGCTCGGGCGCACCCAGGTCGGACGGGGCGCACTCGAGGTTGACCACAGTCAAGTCGTCATCCCGGAAGAGCCCGTCGAGCCCGGCCCAGGCGTGGTCCCACCCATTGGCCGCCAGGGCCGGGATGTACTCCGGGTCGAGGTTGACGTCCCCCGTTCCGTGGATGACGAGCGTCCCTCGGGGAGGAAGAGTGGTGAGTGGTCGAAGCCAGAGTTGACGGAAGTTGAGGAAGTCGTCGAGCGCGTGCCGGTGGCATATGTGCTGGGTCGCGGCACGTCCATCGAAGTCTCTGTCGCTCCGTCGACTGCGACGCACCCGATCACGAGTGGCGCGACCAGCACCACGACAGACTTGAACAGGAGGCTGGACACCAGGCCCGAAGGTTAAGTCCGGCCCGGGATTATCCAGGGAGCTAGAGGATCTGGGAGAGGAAAAGCTTGGTGCGGTCCTCGACGGGGTTGGTGAAGAAATGCTCCGGGGTGCCCACCTCGACGATCTGGCCATCTGCCATGAAGACGACACGATTGGCCACGGCACGGGCAAACCCCATCTCGTGGGTGACCACGATCATCGTCATGCCACCCTTGGCCAGCTCGACCATCACGTCGAGGACCTCTTTGATCATCTCGGGGTCGAGCGCCGAGGTGGGCTCGTCGAAGAGCATGACCTTCGGTTTCATCGCCAATGATCGGGCAATGGCCACGCGTTGTTGCTGGCCACCGGACAACTGACCGGGGTACTTCCTCGCCTGCTCCGGTATACCCACCCGCTCCAGCAGCTTCATGGCCTCCGCCTCCGCATCGGCCTTGGCCTGATGCCGAACCTGCCGTGGGGCGAGTGTGATGTTGTCGATCACGGTGAGATGAGGGAACAGGTTGAATTGCTGGAACACCATCCCGGTCTCCCGCCGCACCTCCTGGATGTTCCTGATGTCGTCGGACAACTCGATCCCGTCGACGACGATCGAGCCGTTGTCGTGCTTCTCCAGACGGTTGATGCAACGGATGAGCGTCGATTTGCCCGAACCAGACGGGCCGATGACGACCACCACCTCTTGCTTCCCCACGACCAGGTTGATGTCGTTCAATGCCTGGAAGTCACCGAAGAACTTGTCCACCGAGCTGACTTCGATGAGGGCCTCGCCTGTGGACCTGGTTGCGTCCGAGTATGTCGTTGCTTGTGTCATCGCTCACCAACTCCCAACTTCCGCTCCAATCGCTGCGATTCACGTGACATCGTGTACGAGCCCACCCAGAAGATAAGCGCGGCGAACCCGAGGGTGATCACGAACAGGCCCTTGCCCAAGAAATCGTCCTGGGAGTTCACGATGAAGGTGTAATGAAGGAGGTCGTGGACTCCGAGAATCGCAACCAGGGTCGTGTCCTTGAACAGGCTGATGAACTGCCCGACCATCGGGGGAATCGTTGCCCGAAGCGCTTGGGGCAGGACAACCAGACGCATCGTCTTCCATGGCCCGACCCCCAGCGACTGAGCGGCCTCCACTTGGCCTCGAGGAACCGCCTGGAACCCGCCTCTGACCACCTCTGCGATGTATGCGGCTTCGAACAGGGTGATGGCTATGAGCATCCGGGTCACCTGAGTGGGTCGCAGGTCGCTGGGGATCAGGAACCCGATGGCGAACGCGGCCGCCAGGAGAAGCGTGATGAGCGGCACACCGCGGATGAACTCGATATAGGCCACGGACAGTGTCCTCACGAAGGGAAGCGATGAACGCCGGCCCAGGGCGAGGAGCAGCCCCAACGGCAGGGCAAAGAGGATCCCGGCCACCGTCAGGAACAGGTTGAGTTGCAGCCCACCCCACTGGTCCCACCCCACGCCCCCGAGGGAGAGAGCCAGGTACGTGGCGATCACCATCAGGATGACGAACGCCCAGGTCCAAGATCTCACCCGTGCCGGCAGGGCCCGCGCCGCGTAGTACGAAGCTATGCCGAGGATCGTGACGCCGATGGTGAGGATCGTTGGAGTCAGCGTCTGGGTGAAGGAGAGGAGGATCACGACCAGGGCAATGATCGGCCAGAACCTCCTCATCACATCGATCGGTCTGGCTGGTTCGTGGGGCTCACCGGACTCGATCGAACGCTGTCTCACGCTGGCCGAGAGACTGCCGGCCGTTGCACCGATGAGCACAGCGATCAACGCGGTCGCCAGCCAGAGACGCCACAGCTGGTCAGCGGGGAACTGGCCGACCATGAAGAGCTTCAGGTTGTCACGAATGATGGTGAAGTCCGCACCGAGGAGGAACCCGATGACGGAGATCCCAGCCCAGATGCCGATGCCACCCATCACCAAGGTCAGGAGCGTGTTGGGCCAGGTCGAGAAGAGGTTGGCCTGCGCCCACTTCCTGAAGCCCGGCCTCGCTGCCGGGGGCCGGGACAGTTCGCGTCGAGGTGTCTCTGTAGTACTCATGTGACGTAGGCGAGTCGTCGGTTCAGGACGTTGACGAGGGCAGAGATGGACAACGAGAACAGGAGATAGGACGCCATCAGCCCCACGATCAGCTGGACCGCGGGTTGCCCGTTGCCGATTGCTTGAAAGGTGACCCGCGTGACCTCGGCGTATCCGATCGCGATCGCCAGAGACGTGTTCTTCGTGTAGTTCAGGTACTGGCTGATCGTCGGGCGGAACTGCGATCCGCATCGCCTGGGGCAGCACGACAAGACGAAGACGTTGCATTGGCGACAGGGCAAGGGCGTTGGCTGCTTCGGTCTGCCCTTTGGGCACTGCGAGAAGACTGCCCCGAACGATCTCGGCTACATGAGAGGCGGTGTAGAGGACCAGCGCAACCAGACACGCGAAGTAGGCCCCGAGCCCTTGAAAACCGCCCTCCATGGAGCGACCGTCGAGTACCGGGCGGGTGATGCCGAAGGGCTCACCGATACCGAAGAAGCCGACCAGCCCCACCACGAACAGAAATCCCAGAGACCACAGGAGACGATGGTGGGCCTTGCCAGTGGCGGCCTGGCGCCGCGTCCTCCAAACCCAGACCCCGATGGCGACGATGAGGGCCGCTCCCATGATGGCCCAGAACATGCCGAAACCCTCCTGAGCCATGAAACCGGTGACGGCGATGAATCTGTTGTTGATGACGAACAGTTGGAGAGGGGTTGCCGAGTTCTCGATGCGCGGAAGCTGCAGGATCACTGCGTTGAACACGAAGAAGATGATCAGTAGTGGCGGGATGTTTCGCAGCACCTCGACATACAGAGCCGCAGACTTGGCGACGAGCCAGTTGGTGGAGAGTCGGGCCACACCAACGATCAGGCCGATGATGGTGACCAAGGGCAACCCCACGATGACGAGGGCGAATGTGTTCCTGATCCCGACGACGAACCCGCGCCATATCGGCGACGACGGTCCGACGTCCGAACCGGCGATGTCGACCCCGAGGGGTTGAGTGAGGAACCCGAAGTCGAGCGGGATCCCGGCGCGACGGAGGTTGTTGGTCAGGTTGAACCAGAGGATGTAGAGGAAGGCGAGGACGACGCCCACGGCGATCAGCTGAGCCATGACCCGCAACACCCGGACGTCGCGCCAGAACGGGGGGCGGGTGCGGGTTTGGCCAGCAGTGGACATCTAGCTCACCAGTACGTATCTGTGAAGGTCAGGGGTGGCCTGCGAAGGCCACCCCTGACAGTTCCCATCTAGCGGTAAGGCGGTGCGTAGAGCAGACCACCATCGGTCCACAATGCGTTGACGCCCCGCTCCAGCCCGAGTGCCGTGTCCGGGCCGACGTTTCGATCGTAGATCTCGCCGTAGTTGCCCACGGCGCCGATCACGGCTGAGGCGTATCCGGGTTCCAGGCCGAGGCCGGCGTCGAAGACGCTCACGTTGCCGTCTTCGTCTTCGATCTCGAGCCCGAGGAAGCGGCGGATCTCGGCGTTTTCGGTGTCGGCGAACGTGTCGACGTTCTCCGATGTGATCTCCAGCTCCTCGGCCTGGATCGTGGCAATCACGACCCAGTCGATGATCTGCGCCCACTGGGAGTCACCGTCCCGGACGACCGGGCCGAGTGGCTCCTTGGAGAACGTCTCCTCCAGGATGACCAGTGCCTCGGGCCCTCCTTGGTCATCTGGCCACGCCGAGCGAACCCCGGAAAGCTGAGACTTGTCGGACGTCCAACCATCACATTGCCCGGCGACGAAGGCCGCCTGCAGTTGCTCGTTGTCGTCGAAGGTCAAGGGTGTGTACGCGACATCGGCCATCCGGGTGGCCAGATTCAGCTCCGTGGTCGTTCCAGACAGGACGCAGATGCTCGTGTCCGTCATATCGTCGATCGAGGTGAACCCACTGTCGGCGGTGACCATCATCCCCTGCCCGTCGTAGAACGTCGTGGTGAGGAAGGTCGCTCCCTCCGAGCCATCACGGGTCGCGGTGAACGTCGTGTTACGGATGAGCACGTCGATCTCCCCGGACTGGAGTGCGGTGAACCGCTGCTCGGCAGTGAGGGGCACGAACTCGACAGCGGCCGGGTCACCAAAGACCGCCGCTGCGACGGCACGACAGAAGTCGATGTCGAATCCCGCGAACTCACCCGCATCGTCCACCGAGCCGAAGCCGGGCACGGCGTCGTTCACGCCACAGTTGACCGCACCGCGGTCCTGTACTGCAGCGAGCACATCGCCCGCAGGTGCTCCACCACCCTCAGTGGTCGAGGTCTCGCCTTCGGCCCCCGTCGTCGGGGTTCCTTCACCTTCCGGAGTCGTCGTGGCTCCGCCATCACCTTCTGTGGTGGTGGTGTCGGCGGCCTCGGTACAGGCCGCGATCACCAGCGCCAGGGCGGTGAGGAGCAGTAATAGCTTCGATGTCTTCATAGATCCTCCATCGATTTCGTGGGCACGCGGGCCATGGGGCCGTTTGCGCTTGGAGATCGACCCTAGCCCGATACTTCCTTTGGCTGCCACGTCGATCCGGGCGACTCGCATGGAAGGCGGTCGGCCAGATACCCTTGGGGCAGGTTCACAGGAGGAACCCCAAACAATGAACAAGAAGACACGATTCATAGGGATGCTGGCGATTCTCGCCCTGGTCATCGCCGCCTGCGGCGACGATGACGGTGGCGGGGACGTCGAGGGCTCAGACCTCGGTGGCCGCACGGTCACCGTCGCCGTCGAGAACGCCTACCTGCCCTTCAACTACATCCTCGCTGGTGAGACCGAGGGTCAGGGTTGGGACTACGACGCGTGGCGCGACATCTGCGAACGGCTCAACTGTGAGCCCGAGTTCGTCGAGGCAGCTTGGCCGGCAGTGATCGACCAGGTCGCCCAGGACGAGTACGACGTCGCCGCCGACGGCATCTCGATCACCGATGAGCGCAAGGAAATAGTCGCCTTCTCTGATCCATACATGGTGGTGGAGCAGAAGTTCATCAAGCAGGTCGGCGACGATCGGTTCAGCAGTGCCCAGGATGTCATCGACTCCGATGCGATCGTGGCCACCCAGGTGGGGACGACCAACTACGAGTTGGCCGAGTCTCTGGTCGGCGCCGACCGGATCCAGGCCTTCGACCAGTTCGGCCTGGCCATCGAGGCGCTGATCGCCGGTGACGTCGACATCGTCATCATCGACGATGCCGCCGGGCTCGGTTACATCGGGGAGAACGCCGAGGACATCGAGACCATCGACGACGCCCTGCAGTCCGATCCGTTGGGATTCATCTTCCCGCTCGAGTCGGACCTGGTCGACCCGGTCAACGAGGCGATCCAGGCGATGAAGGACGACGGCACGATGGAGGAGTTGGGCCGCAAGTGGTTCGGCCCCGACTTCGACGTCACCTACGACGACATCGAAGGTTGATCTCTGAGCGTGTGCAGTTGAGGTCGCATATGCGACCTCAACTGCACACGCTCCTTCGTTTCTGTGAGACGCCGGGTCATCTGACCCGGCGTCTCACTATGTTCCACCGCCATGACCCAGCCAGCCGTCACCGAGAAGCCGGAGCCGCCTGCGCCCACCGTCGGCGGTGCCTACAGCTTCGACGCCAAGGAGTTCCCCTGGTGGCTGGTGGCGATGTTGCTGATCATCGGGACGATGGTCGTGGCGGTGGTCTTCAACGAGAACTACCGCGAGGCCTTCTACTCGATCTTCCCGATCCCCTTCAACTGGCTCGAGGGGATCATGATGACCTTCTATCTGACCTTCGGGTCGTTCATCGTCGCCATCGTCTTGGGTCTCATGATCGGCTTGGCCAGGGTCTCCAAGAACGCCTGGCTCTCCAACATCGCCGCCACCTATATCGAGTTGGTGCGGGGCATCCCGATGCTGGTGTTCATCTTCCTGGTGGCCTTCGTCCTGGTAACCGATTTCGCCCAGCTGCTCAACCAGCCCAGTCGCGCCTTTCCCCAGGCGTTGCGAGGGGCAGCTGCCCTGAGTCTCTTCTATGCGGCGTTCATCGCCGAGGTGTTTCGAGCGGGCATCCAGTCGGTCCCCCGCGAGCAGTCGGAGGCCGGTCGGGCCCTGGGTCTCCGCGACCGTCAGATCATGCGTCGCATCGTCCTCCCCCAGGCGGTCCGCAACATGCTGCCGGCACTGGGCAACGACTTGATCTCATTGATGAAGGACACGTCACTGGTCTCGATCCTCGCCGTGCGTGAGGTGACCCAGATGGCCCGGCTCTACGCCGGTGGCTCTTTCCGGTTTCCGGGAGTCGTACTTCATCCTGGCGATCATCTACGTCGTGCTGACGCTGGGGCTCAGCCTGCTTCTGCGCTGGTACGAGCGGCGCGTCGCCATCCCGGGACGCAACTAGGTCGAGGAGCCGATGGCGAGGAGCAACCGCTCGACCACCGAGCCCGGGTCCATGCCCACCATCTCCAACAGGTCTGAGGCCGACCCGAAGGGGAGGAACCCGTCGGGCACGCCGATGTTGGTCACCGGCTTCACCAGCCCGCCCGCGGCGAAGGAGCTCCATCACGGCCGCACCGAAACCGCCGGCGATCACATTGTCTTCGAGGGTGACGACCCGTGGTCACGGGGGCTGACCATTCCACGATCCTCGGGTCGAGCGGCTTGACCCAGCGGGCATTGACCACGCCGGCGCGCGACACCCCTCCCAGCGAGGTCGGCGGCCGCCTTCTCGGCGACCTCGACCATGCGACCCACGGCGACCAGGAGCACATCGTCACCCTCGCTGATGAGCTCGGCACGACCGACCTCCAAGCGGCTCCACCGGCAGTGAAGGCACGGACACCGCGCCACCCTTGGGATAGCGGACCGCAATCGGGCCGTCGTGATCGACCGCGGTCTCGATCATGGCGCAGAGCTCGGTGGCGTCGGCCGGGGCCCCGATGGTCATGTTGGGGATCATCCGGAGATACGACAGGTCGAAGACGCCGTGGTGGGAAGGGCCGTCGGGCCCGGTGACCCCCGCCCGATCGATGAGGAAGGTCACCGGCAGGTCGTGGAGGGCGACATCGGTGACGATCTGGTCGAAGGCGCGCTGCAGGAACGACGAGTAGAGGGCGACGATCGGACGTTTGCCTGCCATGGCCATCCCCGCCGCCAGGGTCACGGTGTGCTGTTCGGCGATCCCGGTGTCGAACACACGGTCGGGGAACGCTTGCGCCATCTCCTTCAGACCGGTGGTGGAGATCATCGCCGCCGAGACCCCGATGAGGTCGGGACGGGTGGTGGCGGCGGCGAGCACCGCCCTTCCGGCGACGTCGGTCAGCTTGAGCTCGGCCTTGTGCGCCTTCCCCGTGGCGAGATCGAATGCGCCGACGCCGTGGAGCTTCTCCTCCTCGTCCTCGATCGCCGGCTGGTAGCCGTTGCCCTTCTCGGTGATGACATGGACCACGACCGGCTCGGCGTAGGTCTTGGCCTGCTGCAGGGTCTCCTCGATCAGGGCGATGTCGTGGCCGTCGATCGCACCGGTGTACTTGAGGTCGAGGGCGTCGAAGACGGTCGCCGGCTCGAGGATCTGCTTGACCGCGTCCTTCATCCGGCTCGCCATCTCGTCGGCGGTCTCCCCGACGAGCGGGATTCCCCGCAGCATCCGCCCGATCGTGTTCTTGGCGCGCTCGTAGCGAGGATCGATGCGGTAGTGGGCCAGGTTGGACAACGCCGCCAGACCACCCACGGTTGGGGCGTAGGAGCGACCGTTGTCGTTGAGGACGATGATGAGACGCTCCGGTCTGGCGACCGCGATGTGGTTGAGCGCCTCGTAGGCCATGCCGCCGGTGAAGGCGCCGTCACCGATGACCGCCACGGTCCAGCCTTCGTACCCGGCGAGGGCATGGCCCAACGCATAGCTGAGCGACGTCGAGGCATGGCTGTTCTCCACGAAGTCGTGCTCGGACTCCTCACGACTCGGATAACCGGACAAGCCCACCGGTGTGCCGGAGCTCGTCGAAGCGATCGGCCCGCCCGGTGACGATCTTGTGGACGTACGCCTGGTGCCCGACGTCCCAGATGAAGCGGTCGGACGGCGAGTCGAACACCCGATGCATCGCCAAGGTGAGCTCGACGACGCCCAGGTTCGGGGAGAGGTGGCCGCCGGACTTGGAGACCTTCTCCAGGATGAACGTCCTGATCTCCTCGGACAACGCTGCCAGTTGCTCGTGGTCGAGGAGCCGGAGATCAGATGGTGAGGAGATCGATTCGAGCATGCTGGAAACGCCGGAGATCGGCATGCACAGGCTAGTTCCCCGCCGCACGTTTCACCCCATGTGGCCAACGGGAGCTGGATGGTGAAGGTCGACCCCACGCCCAGCTCGCTCTCCACCGATGACCCGCCCGCCATGACTTTCGACGACGTGTTTCACGATGGACAGCCCCAGCCCTGTGCCACCGGTGGCGCGCGCCCTCGCCGAGTCGACCCGGTAGAACCGCTCGAAGACCCTCTTCGATGTCGCGTGTCGGGATGCCCTCCCCGGTGTCGGCCACGGATACCACAGCCTCCTCGCCGGTGGCGAGGCACATCGACCGTCACCGAGCCGCCGGCCGGCGTGTAGCGCACCGCGTTGTCGAGGATGTTCCGCACGGCGGTGGCCAGGTCACGCTGGTTGAGCGCAGCTATCACCTCTTCGCGCCCTCACATCGATGATCGATGCCCTTGGCCTCGGCATCGGCCCTGATACGCTCGACCTCCTCACGGATCAGGATGATCGAGACGAGCCGGAGCCAGCTCGGGCTGCTCCCGCTCCAGACGTGACAGGTCGAGGAGGTCCCCGACCAGCCGGTCGAGCTGACGTGCCGAGCCCTCGATGCGCATCGGCGAAGTTTGCCGCCGATGCGTCACCCCGATCGAAGGCGATCTGGAGAGCCTCCGAGGAGGCGATGATCGTCGCCACCGGGGTCTTCAGCTCGTGTGACGCGTTGGCGACGAAGTCGCGCCGGATCGAGTCGGCCCGCTCCCGCTCGGTGATGTCGACCACGAGGAGCAGCACGCGGTCATCGACCGTGAACGGGGTGGCCAGACCACGCAGACGGCGCGCCGGGCTTCCGTGGTCGAGCTCGCGGGTCTGCGTCTCCTTGGTCGACCGCGCTTCTCGGACGGCGTTCTGGAACTGCAGAGGCGCGAGGGCCGAGAGCGTCTCCGGCACCGTCCCCAGGATCCTGCCCACTGACGGGTTGACGTAGACGATGCGGTCCTGCGCATCCACCAGGATCGTCCCTTGGGGCAACGCGCCCAGCACCAGTTCGAGGGTCGCATCGCCTGCTCGGCGTCGGACACCCTGGCTCCGAGCCGCTCGCCATCGTCGAGATGGCCACACCCGAGCTGGTCGAGCTCCTCGACCCGTGATCGGCGTGGGGTCACGTCGACGTCTCCCTCCGCGACCGCCCGAGCCTGGTCGGTGAGCTCGGTGATGGGCCGGGCGAGACGTCGGGCGAAGAGCGCCATTAGCCCGACGCCGACGAGCACCGAGAATCGACGGCGGTGACGACGATCGATCTCCGCACTCAGCCCGAGCTCGTCGTCGATCACCCGGGTAGGCACTGAGGTCCTGACGATCAGCGTCGTCCTGCGGAGGGATGGCGACATAGCGCTGCTCGGACCCGGTGCTGTCGCTGACCCGCTGGTCGGTCACCTACCGCTCCGGCGAGTGCCCCCTGGACCTCGGGCCGCTCGAGGTGGTTCTCCATGACAGCGGGATCGGAGTGGGAGTCGGCCAGCACGGCCCCGTCCGTTGCGATGAGGGTGGTGCGGAACCCGCTGACGTCGTAGCGTTGCCTCGGCCCAGGACTGGTACTCCGACGGGATCGTCGGGGAGCGCCTCGGCGGCGAGACCGCGCTGCGATAGCGAGGTTCTCGTCGACGTCGTCGATGAGCGCGTACCTCGTCGTCATGTCGACGATGATCAGCCCATCAGGCCGATCATCACCAGATAGGTGATCGTGAAGTAGACGATGAACCGGGAGGAGAGCTTGGTTCGAGCGCCGGAGCGGCTACTCATCTACGAACTTGTAGCCGAGACCTCGAACCGTGACGATGTGCTTCGGGTTCGAGGAGTCGGCCTCCAGCTTCTCCCGAAGACGCTTGATGTGGACGTCGAGGGTCTTGGTGTCCCCGAAGTACGACGGTCCCCAGACCTCGTCGATGAGGGTGTGCCGGGCGGCGAGACGGTTCTTGCGTCGCATCAGGGACTCGAGCAGCTCGAACTCCTTGGGTCGAAGCTCCACCTCGTCGCCCCACCGACACGGGTCACGTGGGCATCGATGTCCAGCTCGATCGGCCCGCCCCTGAGGACCTCGTTCGACTCGGCCAGCACCCCGGTCTTCGCCGAACGGCGCAGATTCGCCCTGCACCCGGGCGATGAGCTCCCGCATCGAGAATGGCTTGGTCATGTAGTCGTCGGCGCCGAGTTCGAGACCGGTGACCTTGTCAGCCTCGGAGTCCTTGGCGGTCAGCATGATGATCGGGACGTCGGATGACGATCGGATCTGCCGGCAGACGTCGAGACCCGACATCTCGGGCAGCATCAGGTCGAGCAACACCAGGTCGGGGCTGATCGCTCCGGGCCGCCTCGAGGCCGGCTAGTCCGCGTGACGGCGAGCGTCGACCTCGAAGCCCTCGGACTCCAGGGCATAGCGAACCGACTCGGCGAGACCTGGCTCGTCCTCGACGATCAGGATCCGATTGGGTCTACGCTCGGTCGGTGTAGTCATCGAGAGCCCTGGCCATGCCATCCTCGTCGAACTCGGCCCTCTCCCCCGTGATCAGGTAGGCGGTCTGCTCGGCGAAGTCCACCGCCTGGTCACCGACCCGCTCCAGAGCCCGCGAAGCCATGAGCATCTTGGTGGCCCACTCGAGCATCTCCGGGTTGGCACGCGCCGCCACCGTCTCCTTGTACATGTTGGCGTTGAGACGATCCACCGGCTGGTCCATCGCCGGGAGCAGCCGCGCCTCGTCGAGATCGGCTGCGCACATAGGCCTCGATGGCGGTGCGGATCATGGGGCGCACCAGGTCGCCCATCTCCCGGATCTGGTCGCGGATCCGCTCCACCGGGGGCAGGCCATGGTTGAACTGGGCGATCTTGGCGATGTTGACGCATTGATCGCCCATCCGCTCGAAGGTCACGTTGAGCTGGATCAGGATGGTCATGCGCCGCAGGTCGGAGCCGAGCGGCTGGTGTCGGGCCATGAGGGCAGTCCAGCCCTGGTGGACCTCCAGATAGGTCTCGTCGATCCCGCTGTCCAGCTCGATGACTCGCGCGGCCAAGATCCATGTCGTCGGTGGTGGCCGCTTCGACGGCCATCTCGACCATCTGCTCGGCCTGGTCGACCATGGAGAGGACCTTGCGCTCGAGCTGATCCAGCTCCTGATGGAAGTGGATGTTGGTGTCTTTGATCTCGGTCATCCGAACCTGCCGGTGATGTAGTCCTCGGTGTCCTTCTCCGTTGGGGGAGGTGAAGAGTTGCTCGGTGTGGCTGAACTCGACCAGGTAGCCGGTGCGCTGGCCGGTCTCGTTGAGCCTCACGTTGAAGAAGGCGGTGCGATCGCTGACCCGGGCCGCCTGCTGCATGTTGTGGGTGACGATGATGATCGTGTAGCGTCTCCTTGAGGTCGAGCATCAGCTCTTCGATGCGGAGGGTGGCGATCGGGTCCAGCGCGGAGCAGGGCTCGTCCATGAGCAGGACCTCGGGGTTGGGGGCGACCGCCCTGGCGATGCAGAGACGCTGCTGCTGACCTCCCGACAGCGAGTAGCCCGACTCCTCGCAGCTTGTCCTTGACCTCGTCCCAGAGAGCGGCCTGGACCAGGGCCCGCTCCACCAGATCGTCCATGTCGGCCTTCTTGCCCTTGAAGCCGTTGATCTTGGCTCCCCATGCCACGTTGTCGTAGATCGACTTGGAGAATGGGTTGGGCTTCTGGAAGACCATTCCGATGCGTCGACGGATCTCCACCGGGTCGACGTCGCTGTCGTAGATGTTCTTGTCGTGGAAGTAGACCTCGCCCTCCACCCGGGCGCCCGGGATCAGGTCGTTCATCCGGTTGAGGCAGCGGAGCACGGTCGACTTGCCACAGCCGGACGGCCCGATGAGCGCGGTGATCTCGTTCTTGCCGAAAGCCCAGAGTCACGTCGCGGACAGCCTTGAAGTCACCGTAGAAGACATCCATGTCCACAGTCCGCATCGCGGGCACCAACATGCGGCGCGGCGTCCTCCGGGGCAAGGTGATGGCCCACCTCGGGCGGGGCGGCGTGGTGCTGCTCGGAGCGGTCTGATAGTCTCGGTCACTTCCTTCACTTCCTGGTCCTGGGTCACGTTCAGACTCTCCTGGAGTAGCGATTACGAAGTATCACGGCGAAGGCGTTGAGGGTCAACAGCAGCAGCAACAGCGCGATGCTGGCCGCCGCCGCGATGTTGCGGAACTCCTCCTGGGGGAAGGAAGTCCATTGGAAGATCTGAATCGGCAGGGCGGTGAAGCTGGAGAACGGGCCCGGACGGGTCCGAGGTGATGAACGACGATGCCCCCACCAGGATCAAAGGCGCCGTCTCCCCGATGGCGCGGGCCACGGCCAGGATCGTCCCGGTGAGTATGCCGGGCATCGCCACGGGCAGCACCTGGGCCCGGACCGTTTGCCACTTGGTGGCGCCGAGACTGAGCCCCGCCTGCCGCAACGAGTCCGGCACCGCCTTGAGCGCCTCCTGCGCCGAGATGATCACGACCGGGAGGGTGAGCAGTCCGAGTGTGAGTCCAGCCGACAGGATCGACCGGCCGCTCTGCCCCTCGACCCCGAAGAGGGCCCCCGAAGTCAGCGGTTCCAGCACCCGGACGAAGACGGCGAGGCCAAGCATGCCATACACGATCGAGGGCACTCCGGCGAGGTTGTTGATGTTGGTCTGCACGAGGTCGTTGAACCGCGACGGGCGGGCGAACTCGACGAGATAGATGGCGGCTCCGACCCCGACCGGCACGGCGAACAGCAAGGTGATGACGACCAGCCAGGCCGATCCGAGGATCGCGGTGCGGATCCCGGCGAGCTCGGGTTGGGCATGCGCCGAACTGGTGATGAATGTCCAGTTGAACCAGGCCCGCCACTCGATCCGGGCCTGGTCCTCGGTGTAGTCACCGTAATCGCTCGGCGGCGAAGCCCTCGGCGATCTCCTGCTCGAAAGCCTCGGGTTCGAGCATGAGAAGGGAGAAGTTGATTCGAGGCGATCACGTCGGGCGCCATGACCCGTTCGTTGACCAATTGAAGGACGTCCGAGTGGCTCCGGGGGCCCTTGTCACATCCGGTCGGCGGCTCGTCGGAGGCACAGATCTCGGCCCAGACGTCGTCGCTCTCGAAGACGAGCTGATCCTCATAGAACCGCTGTTCCCGTTCCAGTCTCCTCCCGGCCCCGCTGGAGACGTTGGCCTCGAGCAGGCCGACCAGCTCGTCGTAGGAGAGATCGGCCAAGGTGCGTGGTCGCCGGGTCGTAGCCGAGTGTGGCGACCACCTCCTCCGGATCGTTCTGGTTGACCACTGCGGTGAGCCCGAACGAGTCGTTGATGATGGTGTAGAGGAGTGTCGCCAGAGCGAGCACCGCGATCGTCAGCATCAGGAGACAGAAGAGCTGGAAGCCCGATGCCCGTACGCCGCCGACCACGAGATGACGGGTACTCCTCGTCGGTCGGGAACAGCTCCTCGACGGGCCGCTCCGGGGCGACGACGCTCATTCGTACACCTGCCGGAATCGCTTGACGAAACGGCGACTCAGGGAGTTGAGCCCAAGGGTCATGAAGAACAGGGCAAGCCCGATGGCGAAGATGGAGTTGTAGTCGATCGTGTTGTAGGCGAGGTCGCCACTGGCGGTGACCACGATGTAGCCGGTCATCGCCTGCGCCGGCTCGAACGGGTTGAGGATGTAACCGAAGATCGGGTCACCCCAGGAGAAGTTGCGGGGTGCCGCCCCGGAGGCGAGGGTCACGACCATGGTCTCACCCACGGCCCGTGGAGATGGCGACGACGATCCCAGCGGCGATCCCGGAGAGGGCGGCCGGGACCACGATGCGCAGGGAGACCTCGAACTTCGAGGCGCCGAGCCCGTACGCCGCCTGACGCAGCGAGTCGGGCACTGCGCTCAGGGCATCCTCGGAAAGCGAGCTGACCAGCGGGACGATGAGGATGCCGACGACGATCCCGGCGGAGAGGACGTTGAAGAACCCGACCGTCGACTCGCCAAACGTGGAGCGGAGCAACGGCGTGATGAAGGTGAGAGCGAAGAAGCCGTATACGACAGTGGGTATGCCCACCAGCACCTCGAGCACCGGCTTGAAGATGCCACGGACCCTGCGGCTGGCGTATTCGGCGAGGTAGATCGCCGCCGCCAGACCGATCGGCACGGCGACCAGGATGGCGATCAGACTGATCAACAAGGTCCCCAGGACGAGGGGGAGGATGCCGAACACCCCGGCCTGGGGCTGCCAGACCGTGTGGGTGAAGAACTCGACGACAGAGACCGACTCGTCCTGGAAGAAGAGCAGCGACTCCTTGCCGAGCTCGTAGAGGATCCCGAGGGTGGTGATGATCGAGATCGCCCCGCACAGGAACAAAAAAGCCCGGATCGCGACCTCGCCGGGACGAGCCCGACGTCTTGAGCGAGGGCGCTGTGGTCGGTGCTTGCTCCTGTGGGTCGTCATCCCCACCTCATCGGGCGAAACCTATCGGGTCGGTGGAACCCGGTCACCCATGGTGAGTGAGCCGGGTTCCGCCGACATGCGTCTTCGGCGACCGGTTACCAGCCGGCCGCTGCCTTGATGTGATCCGCAGCCTCCTGCAGAGGACTCTTCAGGCGCTGGGAAGTAGCCGACCTCAGAGATCACGTCGTTGACGTTGTTCAGGTAGAAGGCGACGAACTCGGCAATCTGGGGCTTGGCGTCGATCGCCGCCTGCGAGGTGTACATGTACAACGGGCGGGAGATCGGGTAGAGGTTCTCGTTGACACTCTCCGCGCTCGGGCGCCACCGGGCCGTCACCCTCTCCGGCATCAACTGCCACCGCCACCAGCACGTCCTGGTTCTCCTGGTAGTAGGCATACCCGAAGTAGCCGATGGCGCAGGTGGTCGTGGTGTCGCCCTCGGTGCATCCATCCTCGGCAACACCTTGGACGGTGAGGTTGTCGTCCTCACCGACGATGTTGGCGATCGAGGAGAGGATCGGCGATGGCTCCTCCGCGTCGAACTCCTCGGGGAAGACCACCTCGTTGAAGTAGTCGAACGTCCCCGAGTCGGCGCCCGGGTGAGTACAGGGCGATGGGATGGGCCGGGAAGTCCGGGTTGACATCGGCCCAGGTCGCCCCGGTGTCGGCCAGCGCGAAGGCCGCTGCAACCTCTTCGAGGGTGAGCTCGGTGGCGAAGGTGTTGCCCGGGCTGATCACCACGGAGAGGGCATCGGTGCCCACCCGAATCGAGATCGGCTCGCCATCGCCACGTCTCGGTGCAGGCAGCGGTCTCCTCTTCGTCGATCGCACGGGACGAGTTGGCGATGTCGGAGAGCTCCCTCGACACAGAAGCGCTCGAGACCGCCACCGGACCCGATCGAAGCGATCTCGTAGGGTGGCCCGCCTTCGTCCTCCCACAGCGAGACAACCGCTACCGACAACGGGAACACCGTCGACGACCCGGCGATGTCGAGGGTCACGCTCGCGTCCACATCGATCGGGTCGATGACCGGCAGGCCGAACATCCCCTCCGGAGTCCCCGGCATCGGTGGTCGGCGGTGGCTGGCTCTTCGCCTGCCGTCGTCGGGGTCTCCACCACCTTCGGTGGTGTCGCGAGCCACCGCTCGGACGAACAGGCCGCAAGCGTCAACGCCATCACGGCGAGTCAGCGCGACCAGAGTTCTCTTCTTCATTCCCGTTCATCTCCTTGCTGGATAAGATCCTCCCAGGGATGCGGACACGGAAGCTATGGAGAGCGGTTAACCCAACGGCAATGTCGAGGTGAACGGGGGATGAACTGTTTCGACCCCGTTCAGACCGGTGTCGGTCAGAGTGTCGCCGCCTTAGAGTGAGCGCTGCTGCGGGCGAGGGCGAGTTCCTGGAGGGCGACATGGGTGTCGGTGGCCGTCGTCACCGTGGACGCGTCGCCATTCCCGGTCGGGCCCGAGCTCCCAGGCCAGGACGTCGTCGGCGAAGACCACGTCGAGGATCTCGTCCATGCGGAACTGGAGATCGGGGTCGGTCACCGGGGCCAGCGCCTCGACCCTCCGGTCGAGGTTGCGCTCCATCATGTCCGCCGATCCGTAGTAGTACTGCCGCGTCTCGGCCTCTGGCACCGAAGCGGTAGATCCGCGAATGCTCCAGGTAGCGGCCCACGACGGAGCGGACCTTGATGTTCTCGGAGAGCCCTGGACGCCGGGAATGAGACTGCAGATCCCCCGGACACACAGATCGACCCGGGCGCCGGCGTCGAGATGCCACGTAGAGCGCGGCGATGATCCCGGGGTCGACCAGGGAGTTCATCTTCATGGTGATGTGGCCATCGGGCCGCGACGCTTCGGCAGCGATCAGGTCCTCGATGCGGCTCCGGATCCCCATCCGGCGACACTGCGAGCGATCGATAGCGGGTCTGACGGCTGTAGCCGGTCAGATAGTTGAAGAGATCGGAGAGGTCGGAACCGAGATCGGGGTCCGCGGTGAAGACACCGACGTCCTCGTAGATTCGTGCCGTGGTCTCGTTGTAGTTCCCGGTCCCGATGTGGGCATAGCGGACGACACGGTCACCTTCCCGGCGCATGACAAGTGCGATCTTGGTGTGGGTCTTCAGCCCGACGACGCCGTACATGACATGCACACCGGCATCCTCGAGACGTTGCGCCCACTCGATGTTGCGTTCCTCGTCGAAACGGGCCTTCAGCTCGACCAGGGCTACCACCTGCTTGCCCCGCTCCGCGGCATCGATGAGTGACTGCATTATCTGACTGCCCTGGTTGGTGCGGTAAAGCGTCATCTTCAGCGCGAGGACATCGGGGTCACGCGCCGCCCGGATGCACGAAGGCCTCCACCGTGGTGGAGAACGAGTCGTAGGGGTGATGGGCCATCAGGTCGCCCTGCCGGATGACCTCGAAGAAGTCCACCGGCTCGCCGCCGCCTGAGATGAGACGGGACGGCGTGACGCCCGACGAACCCCCGAACTTGAGCTCGGGCCGGTCGAGGTCGTGACACCCCCCACAGCCCTGACAGGTCGAGCGGGCCCGTCGACCCGATAGACGTCGTCCTCGGTCGCCCCCATCTCCCGCATCAGCAGATCGAGAACGTCGTTGGGCATGTCAGGGTGGACCTCGAGACGCACCATCCGGCCGAAGCGGCGCTGGGTCAGCTCCGACTCGATGCTCATCAGCAGATCGCCGCCCTCGTCCTCCTCGACCTCGAAGTCGGCGTTTCGGGTGACCCGGAACACATGGTGGCCGAGGATCTCCATCCCCGGGAACAGGGAGTCGAGATGGGCTGCAATCACCTGCTCGAGGGCGATGAACCGCTCGCCGTCGGGGAGCACCACGAAGCGGGGCAGGATCGGCGGGATCTTGACCCTGGCGAAGCGGGTCAGAGTCGTCTCCGGGTTTCGGACGACGATCGCCAGGTTCAGTGAGAGGTTCGAGATGTAAGGGAAGGGATGGGACGGGTCGACCGCCAACGGGGTCACCACCGGGAACACCAGATCGGCGAACTGTCCGTCGAGGAACTCCCTATCGTCGTCGTCGAGGGTCGAGTAGTCGCCGAAGACGATCCCCTCCTTGGCCAAGGCAGGGGCGATCTCGGAGAGGAATCGCTTGGAGACCTCCTGATACTGGGAGTCGACCACGGCCCGGATCGCCGCCAGCTGTTGTCCCGGGGTGAGACCGTCAGGAGTCACCGAGCGAAGACCATGAGCCACTTGCTCTTTCAGACCGGCCACACGGACCTGGAAGAACTCGTCGAGGTTCGATGACCAGATGGCGAGGAACTTCACCTTCTCGAGGAGGGGGAAGTCCTCACGGCCGGCCAGGGCGAAGACGCGCTCGTTGAACTCGAGCCACGAGAGCTCGCGATTGATGTAGGTGTCCGGAGTGATGAGTTCCATCGGCTCAGACATCATCGTCGGCCTCGTTTACCGCTGGGTTAACGAACATTGCCAAGTCCGCCGAGCAGGAACGCCTCGACCCCCTCGGTCACCTCGCCGAGTCTCGTGTCGTCCTCGATCAACGCCCGCGCCGCCGACATGATGGTGTCCTGGATCAGACGGCCGGCGAGATAGCCGGGCATGGCCCGGAACACTCCCTCGGACACACCCCGCAGGTAGATCGAGGCCAGCTCGGTCGCCAGCTGCGAATGGGAGTGCCGGATGCGGAGCTGGGCCTCGGTACCCATTCGACCCGCCTCCCGGTGCAGGATCACGCCGAACACCCGATCGGTGGCGACGAACTCGACGGTCAACGAGGCCAGGCGGGCGAGACGTGTCGCAGTGTCGAGGCCCTTCGGGAACCTGGGCGATCAGGTCGGCGATCACATCGGGGAGCTTGTCCTCGACCAACGAGGCGATGACGTCATCGCGGTCGTCGAAGTAGTCGTAGAAGGTGGTGCGGCCCACCCCGGCACTCAACGCGATCTCGCCGAGTGGGACCTCGGCGGTGCCCGCCTCGTCGATCAGCCGAAAGGCCGCGGCGAGCAGCGAGCTCCGGGTGAGCTCCTTGTGCTCGTCGATCGAGGCCGCGCGGATCTTGGGCATCGGTCAAGGCTATCCGGATCACCAGGGAAAGCACCTTCGCCGGCGCAGGAAGCCGCGGTCGGCCATCACCCCCACGCGAAGGCCACATCCGACCTCGTTTTGCCAGCCGCACGGCGGGGCGCGAATATGGCATGGTGACCTACGGGCCGACAGAACTCGCCACCGAGCTGGTCGCGGACTGGAGGGCCCGCGCCGCATGCGCCGGATACCCCAACACCCTGTTCTTCCCGGTGTCGGAAGACGCCGAGCCGTCGAACGTGGAGCGGGCCAAGGCAATCTGCTCGGTATGCCCCGTGATGGACGCATGTCTCGAGTACGCGTTGGAGACCAACCAGCGTGCCGGGATCTGGGGCGGGACCACCGAACGCGAACGCAAGTCGCTTCGTCGCAAGTGGCTCGCCGAGCGTCGCCGCAGCGCCTGAGGACGGCATTTGCCAACCCCGTGATCCTCGGGTCATATATGGGTCGAAACAGCTCGATTTCGGTGGTGCCATGAGCAAACAGTCCGACTACGTGATGCGCACGGTCGAGGAGCGGGGGATCCGCTTCATCCGGCTGTGGTTCACCGACGTCCTCGGCTTCCTCAAATCGGTGGCCATCAGCCCCGCCGAGCTGGAGGTGGCTTTCGAGGAGGGCATGACCTTCGACGGCTCTTCGATCGACGGCTACGCCCGCATCCAGGAAGCCGACATGCTGGCCAAAGCCCGACCCCACGACCTTCGCCGTGCTCCCCTGGCGCACCGAGCAGCAAGTGGCGCGGATGTTCTGTGACATCTACACCCCGGATGGGGAATCGTTCCCCGGCGATCCGAGGGCGGTCCTCAAACGGAATCTGGAGAAGGCATCCGAGCTCGGCTACACCTTCTATGCCGCCCCCGAGCTCGAGTTCTTCTACTTCGCCGACTCGGGCCCGAAGCCCAAAGTCCTCGACCATGGCGGGTACTTCGACCTCACCCCCCTCGACGTCGCCCAGGAGTACCGACGCAAGACCATCAACGCTCTGGAGCAGCTCGGGATCCCGATCGAGCACTCCCACCACGAGGTGGCGCCGAGCCAGCACGAGATCATCGCCCGCTACACCGATGCCCTGACGATGGCGGACAACATCATGACGTCCCGATCTGACCGTCAAGGAGGTGGCTCTGCAATCGCGGGATCTACGCGACCTTCATGCCCAAGCCACTGGAAGCCCACGACGGTTCCGGGCATGCACCTCCACCTCTCCCTCTTCGAGGGTGACACCAACGCCTTCCACGAGCCGGGCACCCAGGGACAGCTCTCCAAGGTCGGCAGAAGCGTTCATTGCGGGTCTGCTCCGTCATGCCGCCGAGATGACCGCCATCACCAATCAGTGGGTCAACTCCTACAAACGTCTCGTCGGTGGCTTCGACGCCCCGGTGTATATGTCGTGGGCCCGCAACAACCAGTCGGCGCTGGTCCGGGTGCCGTCGGTCAAGAAGGGCAAGCCATCTTCGGTCCGGGTCGAGTACCGGGCCGCCGACGCCGCCTGCAATCCCTACCTCGCCTTGTCGGTGATCCTCGCCGCCGGGCTCGCCGGCATCCAGCGAGGGATACGAGCTGCCACCCGAGATCTCCGCCGACGTCCATCAGATGACACCTGCGGAGCTGGCCGCAGTCGGATGCGAAGAGTCTGCCCGACACGATGGCTGCCGCGCTCGACCTGATGGAGGACGTCAGACCTGGTCGCCGAGGCGCTCGGCGAGCACGTCTTCGACTGGTTCCTCCGCAACAAGACGAGCCGAGTGGGAGCGCTACCAGCATCATGTCTCCCGATTCGAGCTGAAGACCTACCTCCCGATCCTGTGAACGCCGCGGTCTACCCGGAGAACTTCACGGAGGACCTCGACGACGCTCTCTCCCTGGCTGGAGTCTCCGTGCACCCGGTTGAAGGACCTGGCGGTGGAGAGCAACTCACCATCCGGGATGCCGACGTGCTGGTCGTCGAGCTGGGCATCGGGGCATTGCGCCAGCTGCGTGAGGTGACCCGCATCGACGAGACGCTGGGGTTCCCGGTGGTGATCGTCGCCGACACCGAACATCTGGCCCTGGTCGAGACCAGTGGGGTGACCGCCGACTTCGTCGTCGCCCCGATCGACCCGGTCGAGTTCCGCATACGGATCCGACGGCTGGCCCGGGATGAGCCAGGCCGACGAGATCCTCACCTTCAAGGATCTCGAGCTCAACCCACTCAATTACCAGGCGACCCTGGCCGGGATCCCCATCGACCTCACCTTCATGGAGTACGAGCTTGTTGCGTTCCTCGTGGAGAACCCGGTCCGGGTTTGGTCCCGGGAGCAGCTCCTCTCCAAGGTCTGGGGCTACGAGTACTACGGAGGTGCCCGCACCGTCGACGTCCACGTCCGCCGCCTCCGCTCCAAACTCGGCGAAGAACGCGCCTCCTGGATCACGACGGTCCGCTCGGTCGGCTACCGCTGGGGGTAGCGGTTTCGACTGTGCATTTCGACGGTCGCATAGTCGAGCTCACAGCACACGACGGCGGGGTTGTAACTGCCCGACGCAGTCCGTACATGGTTCGATCTCATGCATCCGGACGACGGCCTCGATCGAATTCGCATGTCCCATCAGTACGGCGTATTCTCCCGAGCTCAGTGCGCCGGATCTCGCCGGTCTGACAAGGTCCATGATCGCGACCAGACGTACTTCCGAAAGGGCCTCTGGATCGGGAACTTTGCTCCGTCGGTGTACGCCGTTGCCATCGCCCCTCCCAAATGGGAGCAGACAGATCCAAGCCTCGCCCTGATGAGCCGTCCGAGGATCCGTCGTCGCCGGCGGGTCGGCGGCCCTACATCCACGACTTCGTCCGGATTCCCGACCAGGCAGGCCGGTGGTGATAGTCCGTCCCGACGGGAACGCCCGATCTCCGCTCGCCCGGGTGATCCGGTCCCGATACTTCGACGACGCTCGAGGTGGTCCCAAGGCAGGGTTCAGCGGTCGACCATGACCGCCGAAACCATCGTGACCTTCGCCAGATCGGCCCTCACAGCCCAGAACCTCGAGCGTGTTCGTGGACGACCGTCCTCGCCCGGGCGATCGTGCTGACGTCGGATTTCGACCGATCCTACTGACGACTCGTCTTAGTCTGTCAACCCGGGCTTGACAGGCGCTGCGAAGCCGATCCTGGCTCGAGAGCCGAGCGACGCCTATCAACCACCGGCCACTCGGAACTGGAGCGGCTTCTCTACCGTCTTCTCGACCACCCCGATACCGCCCGGTACGACCCGTCAGATGCCGATTCGGTCTCGATCGAGTGATCAGCGAACCGTCGATGCCTACATCCCCGCCGTGGCGAGCCTGATCGTCGAAGCGTGACGGGCGCCGGTGGCACACCCGCAAAGCCGACCATGAACGTGATGCGACTGCGGGATGCAAGAGGCGCCGCCCACGGTTTCATCGTGGTCCGTCTTCACCTGGAAATGCTCATCTCCGAACCCGCAGTCTGCCTCGATCAACTCCTCCGCACAGGGAGAGTCCGTCGGGCGTCGCGATCTGACGTGCCGATCAGCCGGGCGAGTCGGTGATCTGCAACGTTCGGGCAGTCGAGTGCATGCGCATTTCGACCGCCTGAGTCGGTCAACTGCACACGCTTCGATTGCCCCCGTGCCACAATCGGGTCATGGGTTTTCGCACCAAGCAAGTTCATGCCGGGGTCGAGCCTGACCCCGTGACCGGGGCCATCCTCACCCCGATCTACCAGTCGACGACGTTCGTCCAGGAGTCGGTCGACACCTACATGGGGAAGGGCTACTCCTACGCCCGCGCCGGCAACCCCACGGTGCGAGCATTCGAGGAGAAGCTGACCGTCCTGGAGGGCGGCGTCGACACCACTGCATACGGTTCGGGGATGGCGGCGACGGTCGCCGTCTTCCTCGCCCTGCTCGAGACTGGTGACCACGTGGTCATCGCCGACGTGGTCTACGGCGGCACCTACCGATTCGCCGACCAGTTCCTGACCAAGTTCGGGGTGGACGTCAGCTTCGTGGACAGCTCGGACATCACTCAGGTGGAGACAGCGATCACCGAGCGGACCAAGCTGGTCTTCACCGAGACCCCGGCCAACCCGACGCTGAAGGTGACGGATCTGGCCGCCGTGTCGGCGATCTGCCGCCAGCGGGGTGTCCTTCACGTCACCGACAACACCTTCCTCACCCCGTACTACCAGCGTCCCTTCGAACTGGGCGCCGACGTCATCATCCACTCGACCACCAAGTTCCTCGACGGGCACAACGCCACCCTGGGCGGCGCCGTCGTGGTCAACGACGCCGCACTACAGGAGAAGATCGCCTTCGCCCGCATCTCGGCGGGTCTCGTGATGTCGCCGATGGTGGCCTGGCTGACCCTCCAGGGCACGAAGACGCTGAGCGCCCGCATGGACGCCCAGTCGGCCAATGCCATGGCCGTGGCCGAGTTCCTGGAAACCCATGAGAAAGTGGACTACGTGAACTACCCGGGTCTGGCCAACCACCCCCAGCACGAGCTCTCCGGGAAGCAGGCCACCGGCTACGGCGCCATGGTCTGTTTCGAGGTGCATGGAGGTGTCGAAGCGGGGAAACGTCTCATGGACTCGATCCGTTTGTGGAGTCTCGCCGAGAATCTCGGGGCGGTGGAGTCCCTGATCACCCATCCGGTCACGATGACCCACGCCGCGGTTCCCCGTGACGAGCGCATCGCCGCGGGGATCACGGATGGCCTGGTCCGTCTCTCCGTCGGTTTGGAGGACGCCGAAGACCTCATCGCCGCCCTCGAAGACGCCCTCGAAGCGGTGTGACCCGGATCAGCCTCCCGGCGCCTGCGCCCTGACCAGGGTGTCCCTGGCGTAGGCGATGTCGCCGTCGACCTCGACGGGACGGGACACGATGCCACCCTCGATCACGTGAAGTGGTCCCAGCCAGTCGAGGATCAGGTCGTGGTCCCAGAGGATGTCTGCCACCTGGGGCCCGCCCACACCCTCATCGAGATTGGATAGGTCGTGCCCGATCATGAACAGCTCGCCACCGGGGGCGAGCCAGGTGATCGACCTGCGCACGAGGTCGGACAGTGGCTCCGCCTCCACCTGTAGATACGCGATGAGGATCAGGTCGAAGCTCCCCGCATCCTCACCGGGATCCCAATCGAAGACATCGGCGGTGACGAAGCGCACCCGATCGGAGAGCTCCGCACCACGCTCCACCGCCACCGGGGAGAAATCGACGGCTGTCATCTCCCACCCGAGCGACGCCAGCCATATGGCGTTGCGCCCTTCCCCGGAGGCGAGGTCGAGACCGACACCCGGATCGTGCCCGGCGAGACGGTTCTCGACGAACATGTTCGGCTCCGCAGACCAGAGCCGCGTGCGCGGCGCGGTACCGCTCGTCCCAGGCGGAGGCGTCCATCAACCGAACTCGATGCCCTGCGCCAGCGGGAGGTCGTCACCCCAATTGATCGTGGTGGTCTGCCGCCGCATATAGGCCTTCCAGGCATCCGAGCCGGCCTCGCGGCCGCCACCGGTCTCCTTCTCGCCGCCGAAGGCGCCACCGATCTCCGCCCCAGACGTGCCGATGTTCACGTTGGCGATCCCACAGTCGGAGCCGGTCGAGCTGAGGAAACGCTCGGCGTTCTTGAGCGACTCGGTGAAGATCGCCGAGGACAGGCCCTGGGTGACCCCGTTCTGGATCGCGATCGCCTCGTCGAGGGTGTCGAACTCGATCACCCACAAGATCGGGGCGAATGTCTCGTCCTGGGTGATGCTGGCCTCCTTGGGCACGCGGACGATCGTGGGCTCGACGAAGAAGCCGGGACGATCGATCCGGTTGCCACCGGTGACCACCTCCCCACCCTGTTCCCGGGCGATGTCGATCGAGCTCATCATGGCTGTGATCGCCGCCTCCGACACCACCGGCCCCATCAGGGTCCCCTGCTCCATGCGGATCACCGATGCTCACCTGGCCGTAAGCCTCGGTGAGACGACTGACGAGCTTGTCGGCGATGGCGCGATGCACCAGCAGCCGGCGAAGCGTGGTGCACCGCTGCCCTGCGGTGCCCACCGCGGAGAAGAGAGTGGCGCGCACCGCCATGTCGAGGTCGGCGTCGTCCATGACGATCACCGCGTTGTTACCGCCGAGCTCGAGGATCGACCTTCCCATGCGTGCGGCGACGGCCGGGCCGACGATGCGGCCCATGGCACAGGAGCCGGTCGCGGAGATCAGGGGGATCCGGGTGTCCTGATTCATGGCGCTGCCGACGGTCTTCCCGTCACCCACCGCCAGGTTGAACAGACCCTCGAACCCCGACCCGGCCATGACCTGCTGGGCGATCCGGGTCACTGCGATGGCGGTCAATGGCGTGGCCTCGGAAGGTTTCCAGACCACGGTGTCGCCGCACACCGCAGCGATGGTCGAGTTCCACGACCAGACCGCGACGGGGAAGTTGAACGCCGAGATCACCCCTACCGGCCCCAGGGGGTGCCAGTGCTCGTACATGCGGTGATCGGGACGCTCCGACGCCATGGTCACCCCGTAGAGCTGGCGGGAGAGACCGACGGCGAAGTCACAGATGTCGACCATCTCCTGCACCTCGCCGACACCCTCGGCGTGGATCTTCCCCATCTCCAGCGTGACCAAGCTCCCGAGGACGTCGATGTTCTCTCGCAAGGCATTGCCCAGACGTCGCACGTAGTCGCCGCGCTTGGGGGCGGGCACCCGGCGCCACCGCTCGAAGGTCTCGACCGACGAGGCCACCACCTTCTCGTAGTCGGCGGCCGAAGCCATGGTGACCCGGGCCATGGGCGCTCCGGTCGTGGGATTGATGACGTCGACCACCTCACCGGTCGCCTCCAGCCACTCCCCGGCGAACACACCCGAGTTGTGGGCACCGAGGCCGAGGGTGGCCAGCACTTCACTCTGATTCATCGTGCCGCCACCACCTCGATTTCGACGAGGAACCCCCCCGGCAGGGCTCCCGCCTGGACCGTGGTGCGGGCCGGGTAGGGCTCTTCGAGGTAACCGGCGTAGACCTCGTTGACTGCGGCGAAATCGCCGATGTCGGCGAGGAAGATCGAGGCCCTCACGATGTCGGAATAGCCCAACCCCAGATCGCCGAGGATGCCTCCGATGTTGGACATGACCTGATGCGCCTGCGCGGTGACGTCGTCAGGCGCACGTTCGCCGGTCGAAGGGACGAGACCAACCTGGCCAGAGAGGAAGACGAGGCCACCGGCCTCGGCGGCCGGTGAGTATGGGGCCATCGACTTCGGCGCCGATGGGGTGTCGGGAATGGTCCGGGGCACTTCAGGAGTCTCCTCTTTGGGTTACTTGAGGGTACCCAGAACGAGAGAGACCCGGCCGAGGCCGGGTCTCTCACTGCAAGCCGCCGAGGGATTCGCCCTTCAGGGCACCTCAGCTGAACGAGTTGCCGCAGCCACAGCTGCGGGTGACGTTGGGGTTGTCGATGGCGAACCCGGCGCCCATGAGCCCCTCTTTGTAGTCCAGGGTCGCACCACGGATCATCTCGGCGCTCTGGGAGTCGACGAGGACCCTCACGTCGTCGAACTCCTCCACGATGTCGGTGGAGTCGACCTCTGCGTCGAAGAACATCTCATAGGAGAATCCGGAGCAGCCCCCGGGCCGCACTGCGACACGCAGAGCGAGACCGGCCTCCTGCTCGTCGGAGATGAGCTCGCGCACCTTGACGACCGCCGAATCGGTGAGGTTCACCGTCTTCTGCGGTTGCGATGACTTGATGGACAGAATCTGGGTCATGGGCTCCTACCTGATCTCTCTTCCATTTTAACGTCACGGTGGGGCTTGGCCATTCCCCTATCCACACAGGGCAAATTAGCCTGATCCCATGGCAACCGTGACCACCGACCAGGTCATGAAGACTCTCGAAGGCGTACGTGACCCCGAGCTCGGCGGCAACGTCGTCGAATTGGGGATGATCACCGACGTCGCCGTCGACGGTTCGGCGGTCGACATCGGGCTGGCCCTCACCATCGCCGAGTGCCCGTTGCGCTCACAACTGGAGAACGACACCAGACGCCGTGTCGGGTCCATCCCCGGCGTAGATGTCGTCACCGTGCGCACCACCGCCATGACCAAGCGCCAGCGTGCCGAGCTGATGTCGGTGGCGCGTCGCAGGGCACGGGAGAACGCCGAACCGACACAAGTCGCCTCCACCACCCGGGTCATCGCCATCGCCTCGGGAAAGGGCGGTGTGGGGAAGTCGTCGATCTCGGTGAACATCGCCGCCGGGTTGGCGGCGGAGGGCTTCCGGGTCGGTTTGCTCGACGCCGACATCTGGGGCTTCTCGGTTCCTCGCATGATCGGCGCCACCGGGAAGCTCGAGGCCGATGCCACCAGCCGTCTCATCGAGCCGGTTCGGGCCCACGGCGTGGCGGTGGTGTCGACCGGCCTCATCATCGAGTCCGAGGAGACCGCCCTGATGTGGCGCGGTCTCATGCTCTCCAAGGCCTTGGAGCAGTTCCTCAAACAGGTCAATTGGGGCGACCTCGACTATCTGGTGCTCGACATGCCCCCGGGGACGGGGGACGTTCAGATGGCTCTCACCCGGATGCTGCCTCAGGCCGAGATGATCGTGGTCACCACCCCACAGCGGGCCGCGCAGAGAGTGGCGATCCGGGTCGCCGACATGGCCCGACGATCCCACATGCCGGTGGTCGGGGTTATCGAGAACATGTCCGGGGACGTGTTCGGCACGGGGGGAGGCTCCGAGCTGGCCGATGAGCTCGGGGTCCCGCTGATCGCGTCCATCCCCCTCGACCCCGCCGTCGTCGCCGGCGGCGACACCGGGATGCCGGTGGTGCTCGACCCAGGTTCCGGCCCGGCAGCCACCGTCCTCGCCCAGACCGTGGAGAGAGTCATGGCACTGGTGCCGCCGGCGGACATGGAGACCTGCACCGGGCGCATCGCCCGGCTCATCGCCGACCTCGAGGACGGCGCCGCCTGAGCATCAGGCGGTACGCCGCCTGAGTATCAGGCAGCCGGCGTCGTCTTCGGCGGCATCCAGAGGTCGATGGCGAACTGCTTCTTCTCCTGACCGGTGACCACGAAGGTGACGAGCAGCTTGTCGGCGATGGTCTGCCGCTTCGAGTCGACGAGCGGAAGGAACCAACCCAGACCGCAGACGAGACTGTCGACGATGTGGGCGAACTTGCGCCCGATTCCGGGCCCGGTGCCGATCAGCTCCCCGGCCGTGTTGACCACCCTGGTGCCCATCATGGCCTTGCCCGGTGTCTGTCCGACGAGGCCGTCGAGGTAGCCCATGTAGACCCAGTAGGCGAGGCCGACGAGCCCGCCGAGGAAACGGATGCCGCCCGACCAGTAGGTGATGGCGTTGAGCAAGACGATGGGGAGATAGTCGATCAGGAAGCCGATGGCTCTGGTGCCCCAGTCGGCGAGGGGGGCGGCGGGTGCCGCTGGCACCGGCGCAGGGACCGGATTCTCAGGTGGGGTGGTCACGTGCTCTCCTTCTCGACTCTCGTGGGCGTGGAGACGATAGGCACGTATGACCAGGTCATGTCGGCTCCAGCGGTTTCCACAGAGTGGACTAGTCCCAACGGGGATGTCACCAACAGTCATTGTGTATTCACTCTCCGTGACCAATATTCACACCTGAACGTGCGCCTAGCAGCGTGCTGGGAGTTGGGGGCGAGTGGGAGGCTCTCCACGGGAAGGGACCCGAAAGGGTCCCTTCTTCGCGTCCACACCACTAGCCGCAGAGGCTGCGCACCAACGGGTACGGGTTCACTGCGCCACCGCCACCCGGGTGGTACTCGAAATGGAGATGCGGGAGATAGGCAGGGGCGTTACCGGTCGAACCGTTGTATCCGAGCACATACCCGGCCGGGACACTCTGACCCCGGCTGATGTCACCGAAGCTGTCGAGATGGGCGTAGTAGTACAGGTCCCCGGCGTCCGAGTAGAAGTACACCGAGTTCCCACCGAGCGACGACGTCGATGTCCGATAGACGCGCCCGGAGTAGATGGCGACGATGGGCACCCCACGGGCGGCGATCATGTCCACCCCCTTGTGCGACCTGCCACCGGAACGGGGAGCGCCCCAGCTGTCGCTGAATGAGACCGCTCCGGCCACCGGGCAGGTCCCGGAGCCCGAAGGCACCGGAGGTGGTGTCGGCGGAGTCGTGTCCGGGGTAGCCGCTGGAGTGCTGTCGCCACCGCCGGACCCGGAATCGGCGGCAGGGGCAGCGGCGGCCGCCTCGGCGGCAGCGGCGGCCTCTGCCTCACGACGAAGCCGCTCCTCTTCGGCGCGTCTCTGCCGCTCTGCCTCCTCGGCGGCCTGTTGCACCACGAGTTGGTCGTAGACGCCCTGGGCCTCGACGAGATCCACCTGCAGGTCGCCGGCCATCTGCTCGAGCTCGGCCGCCAGTGCGACCTGCTCGGCCCGGGCCTGGTCGAGCCGCTGAGTCTGCTGGTCGAGCTCGTCACGGAAAGTCCGGAGCTGCCCGATCGCTCCTTCGTCCACTCCTCTGACCTGACGCATGTACTCGATCCCCGCGGGGTACTGCTGGTCGTTTGCCGAGAACAGCATCGTGAGCGTGGTGCCGCTGGTCGAGCCCATGTAGAGCTCGACGGCGAGCTCCTCGACCCGCCCCTCGGTCTCGGCGATCTCCGACCTGGCGAAATCGATCGAGGTGTTCAGGGTCTCGATCTCCTGATCGAGGGCGGCCTGGCGCCCGTAGGCGTCGATGACCGCCTGACCGAGCTCAGCGGACTCCTCGATGATCCGGTTGACCTCGTCCCGGGCGCGAGAGATGTCCTCGTCGGTCACCTGGGCCACCGCCGGGGTGGCCAGAGCGAGCACGAGGATGCCGCTAAGGAGTCGGGGGAGAGTCTTGTTCATCGGGGGTAGTGAGCGGAGCGACCCGGTCGCCCTGCCAGGCTATCGAACCCTCGTCGCTGAGCAACGTGAGGTGGGCCTGCACCGAGCGGGACGCCAGCGGGTGGAGGGCCGGGTCGACGTCGGCATAGACGACCTCGACGATCTCGGGGACGGATTCCGCCCCCGCGATCACGGCCGCGAGCACTTGCTCATGACGTTGCATGCGATGGGCGAGATACCAGTCGATGACATCGTCGGGGTGTTCCATCTCGTCGCCATGACCGGGGTGGATCCGGTCGAGCCCGGTGCCGCGCAGCTTGCGCAGCGAGCCGAGATAGGGGGCCATCGACTCCACCATCACCGACGAGCCACCCATGATGTGGTCCCCGGAGAAGAGGGCGTCACCGGCCCGGAAGCAGAGATGGTCGTCGGCGTGCCCCGGAGTGTGGATCACCTGGAGAGGCAATGTTCCCACATCGAAACGGGCCCCGTCGAGAAGCCGTATCTCCGGATCGAATGCGGGGCCGGCGGCGTGCCCCACGGCGGGCACTCCGAGCTCGCGGGCCATGGGGTTGGCCATGGGGGCGTGGTCACTGTGGGTGTGAGTCACCAGGACACCCACCGGCGTCCGCCCGCCGATGAGCTCGTAGACGGCACGAGCGTGCTTGGTGTCGACCGGACCGGGGTCGATGACCACCACCGATCCGTTCCCGTCGTCGAGCACCCACGTGTTGGTGCCGGGACCCGTGAACGGCCCCGGGTTGCGACACAGAACCCGATCGATCCTCACGAGACCTCGGCCGGCAGATGCACCGGAAGGATCGAGCCGTCCTCCATGAGCCGCGGCTGGATGAGGCTGCGCCCGTCCGCTCCCCGCGCCGAGCTCAGGGCGTCGTCGATCGAGACCCGCCGTCGCAACCAGCGGAGGTGGGCCAGGGTGGGCAGGATCATCGGCCAGTCACCGCTCTCGTTTCGCTCCAGTGCCTCCGTCGGGGTCACCCAGCTGTGATCGATCAGCTCGTCGCGATCGAGCCTCACTTCGGGGGCGTCTTCACACGAGGCGATGTAGAACCGGGTGTCGAAACGTCGTGGCGCCGGTTCCGGCGTCACCCAACGGGAGACCAGAGTGAGCTCGTCCGCCCCCGTCTCCACACTCTCCTCGTCCAGCCAGGCGTAGAAGCCCGACCCTTTGCGACGTGGGCCCAAACGCGGCCCATCGGTGGTGAGCACGATGCCTGCCTCCTCGGCGAGCTCGCGTATCGCCGCCCGTCGGGCATGAACTTCCTCGTCGGCGCCGCAGCGGTCGATCTCGTCGACTCTTCCCCCGGGAAGACGACGTAGCTGCCGAAGTACCCCGCCGCGTTGCGAACGACCATGAGTACCTCGAATCCTCCAGGCGCGGGCCGAAGCAGGATCACGGTGGCGGCCGGGTCAGGGGAGGTCACCGGGGCCATCCTAAGAACGCGACCTGGCAAACTCGACTCGTGACCGATAACCCCATGCGAGATCTGCCTTCCGTGGACGCCCTGGCCGGCAGTCTTCCAGGCGGCCTCTCGAGTCGTCTCGCCGTGT
Source organism: uncultured bacterium (assembly GCA_963751005.1). Classification (GTDB taxonomy): domain Bacteria; phylum Actinomycetota; class Acidimicrobiia; order Spongiisociales; family ZC4RG35; genus JANQRA01. The sequence continues at coordinate 381,152 of CAVVSY010000004.1, read as the reverse complement.
CCATCGCCCGGAGTGTCATCCGACAGGCGCGGGCGGAGATCGCCGCGGGTGGCTCGGTCGACATCGAGACCATGGCCACCCTGGCGACCCGCCGTCTACAGGGCTCCGCCGGGATGCCGGTGGTGAATGCCACGGGTGTGTTGCTCCACACGAACTTGGGGAGAGCTCCCTGGTCTGGCAGAGCCGTCGACCGGGTGGCCGCCCTCGCCACTGGATACAGCACCCTCGAGATCGACATCGTCACCGGGGAGAGGGGAAGACGGGGCGGTCACGTCGAGACGCTGCTGGGTGAGCTGACCGGGGCGGAAGCGGCGCTCGTCGTCAACAACAATGCCGCCGCAGTGCTCCTTGCGCTCGCCGCGACGGGAGCCGGGAGCGGCGTCCCCGTGTCGCGTGGCGAGTTGATCGAGATCGGCGGTGCCTACCGCCTGCCCGATGTCATGACCGCCAGCGGCGTCCACCTCATCGAAGTGGGCACCACCAATCGGACCAGGGTCGGGGACTACGTGACCGCCCTCCAGACCCACCGCTGCGGCGCCATCCTCAAGGCGCACCCCTCCAACTACCGAGTGATCGGATTCACCGAAGAGACCACTGTCTCCGAGCTCGCGAAGTTGGCCCGCAGCGCCTCCATCCCACTGCTCCACGACTTGGGGTCCGGGCTCCTCGACTCGACCGCTCCCTGGCTCCCCTCCTGGCTTGCCGGGGAGCCGGGCGTGACCCAATCACTGGCCGACGGCGCCGATCTTGTGATGTTCAGCGGTGACAAGCTGCTCGGCGGGCCCCAGGCAGGCATCATCGCGGGGTCCCAGCTGTGGGTCGAGACGCTGCGCTCGCACCCCCTGGCCCGGGCATTGCGCGTCGACGGGGTCACTTACACGGCCCTGGGGGCGACCCTGGAGGCCCATCTCGAAGGGCCCCCGACCACGCTCCCCTTCTGGCGGATGGCGCTGGCGCCTGCCGAGGAGCTTCGGGATCGCGCGGAGACGGTCGCACGACAAGTCGGGGGCATCGCCGAGCAGAGTGAGGCCGCCGTGGGGGCGGGCAGCGCACCGGGAGTGGCGATCCCGTCGCATGCCGTTCGACTCACCTCCGGGCAGGGGATGTTCACCTGCCTTCTCGAACGGGCCGAGACCGGTTCTCGCCAAGCGCGATGCGGGAGATCTCGTGCTCGACCTGAGAGCAGTCGCCCCGGAGGACGACCAGACGATCGTGGACGCGATAACGCGATGCCGCTGATCGGCACCGCCGGTCATGTCGATCACGGCAAGTCGACTCTGGTGGAACGCATCACCGGGAGGCATCCGGATCGGTGGGCCGAGGAGAGAGCGCGCGGCCTGACCATCGACCTCGGATTCGCCTGGACGACCCTGCCGGACGGCACCGAGGTCTCCTTCGTGGACGTCCCGGGCCACGAGCGTTTCGTCAAGAACATGCTCGCCGGGGTCGAGGCGATCGACGTCGCCCTGTTCGTCGTCGCCGCCAACGAAGGTTGGATGCCCCAATCCGAGGAGCATCTCGCCGTGCTCGACCTGCTCGGAGTCGGACGAGGGGTGGTGGCGCTGACCAAGGTCGACGTCGTCGATGACGACATGCGTGCCCTGGCCACGTTGGAGATCGAGGACCGGTTGGGCGGGACCGTCCCTCGACGGCGCTCCCATCGTGCCGGTGTCCGCCGTCACCGGTGAGGGGATCGAACAGCTGCTGGCGGCCCTGGCGTCGGCGGTGCCGTCGGATCCACCGGATGGCGGTCGGCCCCGGCTCTGGGTGGATCGCTCCTTCTCCGCGGCAGGAGCGGGGACGATCGTCACCGGCAGCCTCCACGGCGGTTCCCTGGCAACGGAGGACACCGTCGAGATCCATCCCGGGGGACGGCAGGCTCGTCTTCGCGGCATCCAGACTCACGAGCGGGACACCGACTCGGTGGCCCCGGGTCGCCGGGTGGCGCTGAATCTCGCCGGTGTCTCCGCCGATGAAGTCGGCCGGGGCGACATGGTCGGTCTTCCCGGGCAATGGCGCACCACCCGCCGGTTCGTCGCCACCCTGAACACCGCCCGCTTCGTCGACGAGCTCGACCAGCGAGGCGCCTACCAGCTCCATATCGGATCTGCAGCGCACCAGGTGGTGATCACCGGGATCGAAGCGGGTCGGGCTGTGCTCACCCTGCACGACGAGATCCCGGCAGCTGTGGGCGATCGCTACATCCTCCGTGACACCGGCCGTCATCTGGTCGTCGCCGGCGGCCGCGTCCTCGACCCGGCTCCGGGCCGGACGATGCGCGCCTTGGCCTCGGTCTCCGGTCTCGACCCCGACGCCGATCCGGATGACATCGCGACGTTGTTGCTGGCCATTCGATCGCTGGGAGCGGCTCGACCGGCTCGCCGCCCACAGCGGCGGTGGCCAGGCGCGTCGACGCCCTGGTCGTCGGGGACCACGTCCTCGATCGGGCCCTCGTCGAGAATCTCCTCGATCGGGCGGGTGCCATCGTCGACGACGAGCATGCCCGCCACCCGTTGCGGGCGGGTGTCCCGCTGGCGACTCTGGCCGAGCGTCTCGACGTGGAGATCCCGGTCGCCGAGGCACTCGCCGATCTGGGATCGGATCTGGTCAGGATGAGGGCCGTCGGTGGCCCGACCCGAGCACGACACCGCCCTGACCGACGAGCAGGAGGCGGCGTGGCAAAGAGCCGTCGCCCTCCTCCGAAAAGGGCTCGACGTCCCCTCCGAGTCGGAGCTGGGGCTGGACGGTGACCTGATCGGGCTCAAGCTGCGGTCTGGTGACCTGGTCCGAATCGCCCCGGGCCTGGTCTATCTCGCCGAGCAGATCGAGGACTTGAAGGATGCGATGACGCGATGCGCCCCGGAGTTCACGGTCGCCGACTTCCGCGATGCCGCCGGTCTGTCGCGGAAGTACGCCGTCCCCATCCTGGAGTGGAGCGACAAAGAAGGGCTCACCGTCCGCCGCGGAGATCTCCGCAGTTTCAGGTGAGCCCTGGTCGCCAAGGCAAGGGAACCTTCAGCCAGCTATGGGGACACTCCTCCGCTCGACCTCGGTGAGTCCGCCCCAAATTCCGAACGGCTCACGGATGTCCAACGCATGGTTCGAGCACGGTGCTTGCACCGGGCAGACCCCACAAATGGCCTTGGCCTTCATCTCACGTCGCTCCCTCTCTTCCTTCCTCTCGAAGGTAGAAGGGGGAAAGAACAGGTAGGCATGGTTCCCACGACAAAGCGCATCGAGCTGCCATTCGTCTGAGGACAACCTCAACTCCTCCCGCTTGCTTGCGACAACCGGGTCGAAGCTAACGAATGTTGAGTAGCGGTTCAAGGGAGAATCTGGAAGACCCACCCCTATGTTTCGCGGTCTGGCCCTTCGCGGTCCACCTCGAGGAACATCCCGTCGACCCCGATGACGGCCACCGGGTCCCCAGCTCGGATCCCTGCTTCCCGGTGAGCGGTGCCCTTCCAACGTGCTCCCACGCACCTCGACGAGACCGTCCGGGGAGAAGTCGACGAGAGCTGTCCCGGACTCCCCGATGAGAGTCTCCCGCCCGATGGTCTCGGTGGAGAGCCGGGCGCGCTGCACTGTGGGCATCGCCAGCAGGAAGAAGAACAGGACCCCGAGGACCGACGGGAGGACCAGCCACCACCGCGGGTCGATCTGTCCGCCACCGTCGATCAGGAACGTGCCCGCCACCAGGAGACCGAGGGCCCCCACCATGGTCAGCCCGTGGATCCCGCCCCGCTGGTGGGCGGCGACGAGGACGATGAACGAGAGGAGGGTGAGGGCGACAGCCCACCAGTTGGTGGGGAGCGTCACCAGTCCCCATCCACCGAGGACGAGGGAGATCGACGCCACCCCGGCGGCCAGGCCGGGTCCCAGCGCATAGAACTCGAAGACGGCGATGGTCAGCCCGATCACCAGGAAGAAGAAGGCGGCCTCCGGGGTGACCGCCAGCCGGAAGAATCGGGTCCCGAGATCGGGTTTGCGGAAAGTGGGGGTCTTGGTGGTGACTCCATCGCCGAACTCCTGGATGGTGGAGACCACCACTGGGCCGTCGGTGGTCTCGAAGGTCGCCCCGTCCAACGCCTGCAGGTATTGGCGAAGTGTGGGCTGGAGATCGAGTCCGGTGTCACCGGCCGCGATCACCTCGTCGGTCCGCCCCTGGTCTTCCCCGAGGATCGCCGGCTGGAAGTGCCCGAGTTGGGACGGCGGGGCGATGGCGGCCTGACTCGCCAGCTCCGGCAAGGTGGCGGCGGCTCCGTAGACGGTCGCCGGCGCCGGGCCTACCCACACCGCCACCGGGAGTGGAGGTGACTCGATCAGCGCGGCGAGACGATCGAACTCGTCCCGATCGAGAACGGCCCGGGAGTCGAGTTGGACGACGCTCAGCTCCTGACCTATCTCCGCGCCATGCTCGATCGAGTCGGAGATGAAGTCGAGTGCCGACGCGTCCAGCGGCCCGCTGACATCGATGACGTCGATCCCGCCCCCGGCAGGGTCGGCGCACGCCGACAACACAAACAGGCCGATGAGAGCGACGAGCAGGACATGACGCACGAGCCCGGAGGTTAGGACGGCAACGATCGGATACCAGCCTGAGCGTCCCGACCACCTGGAGCTGGGGGCCGGGGAGGGCTCTGGGGTGGCGGCTAACGTGCCCGCCGATGCCAACTGTTCTCGTCGTGTCCGATGGCGCCTGGGTGGCCAACGAGGTCAGGTCGGCGCTGTCGGTCGGCTCGTGGAAGATCGAGGAGATCCAGGATCCGCGGACGGTCACCGAACGCATCGCAGAGTCGCCCGTCGATGCGGTGATCGTCGACATGCAGGTCGGCTCCAAGGGTGGGATGGCGGTGGTCCGCTCGATCCGACAAGCCGACGACGAGCTCAGCCGTCCCCGCACCGTCCTATTGCTCGATCGGTCGGCAGATGCGTTCCTCGCCAAACGCGCCGGGGCCGACTCCTGGGTGCTCAAGCCGATCAACGCCCACGAACTGCGCACCGCCCTGGGTATGCGCATGCCGCCGCGCATGGAGGGCGACGAGGAAGAGTGATCTCCTTCCGCTGACCGCCCTCAGCCGTCGGTGCTCCCGTCCGTCACGGTGAGACCGAATGGCAGCTCCAGTCGGTTCTCCTCCAGGAGCCTCTGATCACCGAGCAGCTCTCTGGTGGCACCACCGGCGACGACCGAGCCCTGGTTCATGATCACGGCACGCGGGCACAGCTCCAGTGCCAGTGACATGTCATGGGTGATGACGAGCTGTGTCTGCCCCAGAGCCATGCAGCGTCCTCACCAGCTCTCTCCGCCCCGCCGGGTCGAGCCCACCCGATGGCTCGTCGAGAACGAGGATCTCGGGCCGCATCGACAGCACGGTGGCCAAAGAGGCGCGGCGTTTCTCACCACCGCTCAGATGGTGGGGAGGCCGGTCGATGAAGTCGGACACCGTCGACCGCCTCCAGGGCTGATTCCACCCGTACTCTCGATCTCCTCCGTGGACCAGCCGAGGTTGGCCGGCCCGAAGGCGACGTCCTCCCGCACGGTCGGCATGAAGAGCTGATCGTTGGGGTCCTGGAAGACAAGGCCGACACGACGTCTGATCTCGGCGAGGTTGCGATCGTCCACCTCGAGGCCGGAGACGACGATCGACCCCACAGCCGCCCGGAGGATCCCGTTGAGGTGGAGCGCAAGCGTCGTCTTGCCGGCGCCATTCGGGCCGAGGATCGCCACCCGCTCCCCCGGAGCGATCGTCGAGGTTCGTCGCCCTGAGAGCGACACGCCCGTCCGGATAGCTGAACTCGAGGTCATGAACCTCCACCGCACCGATCATCTCGTGACCGCCAGTACCGCCACCACCACACAGACGAGCACGACCAGACCGACCGCGGCCCACTCGGCCGGAGAGGCTCGGCGGTGATCCAGCGCCGGCATGACCCCGGTGAACCCCCTGGCGACCATGGCGCTGTGGACTCGTTCCCCCCGTTCGTATGTCCGAACGAAGAGTGCACCCGCCGATGAGGCGATGGGGCGAACCTGGGACAACCATCGTGGGTCGTAGCCACGTGCGGTCATCGCCACCCTCATGCGGTTCACCTCGTCGGTGATCAGCTCGAGGTAGCGAACCATGAAGATCGTGATCGCGGTGAACAAGGGCGGGACCCGGAGCACACCCAGACCCTTCATGATGTCAGGCACCTCGGTGGTGGCGGTGAGGACGATGGTCACCACCGCCCCCAAAGTCGCCTTGGCCAGGATGTTCCACGACGCCCAGAGCCCGTCGACGGAGAGCTCCATCCCCCACACCTCGGTGGTCTCCCCGGTCCCGATGAACGGGATGAAGAGGGCGAAGATCAGGAACGGCACGATCGCGGCGAGTCTGGCGAGCACGAACAGCGGAGACACCCGAGACACGGCCACGATGGCGGCGGCGATCAGGGCAAAGACGCCGAAGGCCCAGATCGCCTCACGAGGGGTGACCGCGACGCAGACGACGATCCCCAGCGTCGCCACGATCTTCGCCTCCGGGGCGAGCCGGTGGATCGGGCTGTGCTCGTGGACGTAGAGGGCGTGAGTGTGCCCGGCGCCCACGACTCAGACCGGAGCCGGGTCGACCGGGCGCTTGTCACGGAATGCGGTGAAGATGCCGAAGGCGACTGCGAGCGTCACCAGAGTCCCGACGATCCCGGCAATGGCGAGGCTCAGGGACTCGTTGGAGATGCCACTGGTGGCGTAGTCGGCGAAGATCGAGTCGGCCAGGGTGTGGTCGGTCCCCGACTCGATGAACCCGGTCTCCTCCGCCACCGATTCCAGACCGTCGGGGTCAGGAGCGGCGAATTGGCTGATCACGGCGGCGAACACCAGGGCCACCAGGACTCCCCCGATCACGAAAGTCCTGGTCCTGGCCAGTTTCTGGTCGCTGAGCTGGGCGCGATCGAGGTCGCGGGCCCCGTAGACCAGATCGGGTCGCGAGGCGAGGACTGCTCCGACGGCGAGGGCGCTGATCAGACCCTCCCCGATGCCGATCAGGGCGTGGACGCCGACCATGGCGGCGAAGACGTCGTCGAAGGGGACCGGTGCCGTCGCCCCGAACAGCCACTGGATGGAGAACGCAACGGCCGACATGACGACCGAAGCCCAGGCGGCCAGACCGGTCGCACCGACGACCCCGCCGGTATTGGCCGGGAAGACCTTGCGGAACAGCCGGAACACCGCGTATCCCCCGTAGGCGGGGACGATCGCCATGTTGAGGACGTTGTAGCCGAGGGCGGTGATGCCCCCGTCGGCGAACACGAGCGCCTGGACGACCACGACGATCGTGACCACGACGACGCCGACCGATGGGCCGAGGAGGATTGCGGCGAGGGCGCCGCCGAGCAGATGCCCGGTCGTGCCGGCGGCAACCGGGAAGTTGAACATCTGTGCGGCGAAGATGAACGCAGCGGTGACCCCGGCCAGCGGGATGGTCTTGTCCTGGAGCTGATCGCGCGATCTGGCGTAGGGCGAAACCGACGATCACCAAGCTGATGATGCCGGTAAGGACGGCGGTGCCCGGGTTGAGAAACCCGTCGGGGGCGTGCATCGCGAGCACCATCCCGGCACGATACCGCTACTTGCGAGCGGTTCGCAATTGGTGGTTGCTCGCATCAGGGAGCCCTGCCTAGCATCGCTCGATGGAGCCGGCGGCCGACCTCGGCGTGGTCCTCCACGACCACGGATTCAGGCTGACCAGCCCGCGATGGCTGGTGTGGTCGGTGCTACGCGGGGCGACCCGGCATCTGACCGCCGAAGAGATCGCCGCTCACATCAACGATATCGACCCGACAGTGAACATCTCCTCGGTCTATCGGTCGTTGACCCTCTTCGAGGACCTCGACCTGGTCCGGGAATCACATCTGGGAATCGACGACTCTGCCCGATGGGAGATCTCCCATCCCGATGACCACTTCCACATGGTTTGCCGACGTTGTGGCAACGTGGATCATCACGTCGGCGAGCTCGTCGACCAGATTCGCTCCCACCTCGGCGATCATCACGCCTTCGACTCGGAGAGCGTCGACCTGGTGGTGACGGGTCTCTGCGAGAACTGTCGTTGAGGTCTGAGGACCATCGTTAGTGTCGTCTCATGAGCGATAACACTGGCCCAGTCGTCGTGGGCGTCGATGGGAGCGCCCAGAGCCTGCAAGCGGTCGAGCTCGCCCTCGAAGAAGCGGGCCTCCGTCGAGTCCCACTCCACGTGGTGCATTGCGCCGACGTCACCCCTGCGGTGCTCCACCTCTCGGGCGGGGTGAATGTCAACACCAAGGACCTGGCTGACCGTCAGCACCAGGACGTCTGGGAGCTGGCGGCGCCGGTGCTCGACGACACAGATGTCGATGTCACCAAGGTCGAGCTGTCGGGGTACCCGGCGGACGAGCTGGTCCGGCATGCCGAGGACAACGATGCCGTGCTCGTCGTGGTCGGGACACGTGGACGGGGCAGAGTCGCCTCGGCGGTGCTCGGGTCGACCAGCATGCGAGTGCTGGAACACGCTCCATGCCCGGTGCTGGTGGCCAAGAAGCGCGTCTGATCGACTCCGTCTAACTCCGCGACGCTCGACGACGTCTCGCCAGGAAGACTCCGAGGAGCGGGCCCGCTACCAGAGTGGCCACCACCAGGACACCGGTGACGGTGTTGTGATCGAATGCCCCTTGGATCCCGGCGTGATACCCACCCTCGACGCCGAGATAGATGAGCAGGTTGAAGACGATCACGGCGGCGCCGACCGCGCCCAACACACCGCCGACGACGATATCGACGAGCCAGCCCCTGAGGCTGCTCCGCTCAGTCGGTGCGGGGCCGGTTGATGACGAGGACATCACAATCCGCCAGATGGATCGCCCGGTGGCTGGTGCTCCCCAGAACCAACGAAGCGAGCTCGCCCCGACCCCGGGACCCGATGACGAGCAGGGAGGCGCCTCGCTCGGAGGCATAGGCCGCGAGGACATCCGGGGGATAGCCTTCGAGGTCGACCCGTTGCACCGCGACGCCGGCGTCGGCCAGAGTCGATTCGACCCCCGCCCAGACGATGGCCCGTTGTGCTTCGACGACCTCGTTCCAGTCGATGGCCACCTCCGAGTAGACCGTGGGCAACGAGACGACATGGACGACATGGAGCTCGGCGTCACGCCACCTCGCCTGCTCCAGGGCACGGGCGACCACCAACGGGGCGAGCGGGGACTCATCGACGGCAGCGACGACGATCATTCGATCCTCCTTTGTCGTGATTCGATCATGCCCGAAGCCGAGGGGGAGGGCCACGGCCCGAAGTCCCGGGAACGGGTGACCATCGGCCCTTCGAGATGGGTGGTCAGTCTGATTGGGCCGGGCCCGGGCGGTCGCTCTGCACCCGGATCTCGGTGGCCTTGACCGCCACCCACACGGTGCTGCCGAGCCCGAGGTCGAGCTCGTTCCGAGCCGACTCGGTCAGCTCGGCGGTGAGGGGCAAGGGTGGGCCGGTATGGAGCCGGGTCCGCATCCCGAGTGGCTCGACACGATCGATCGTGGTCTCCCAGGTGTTCCGGGGGCTCCCTTCGGGGCGTCTGGTGTGGATCGACACCGCGGTGGGATGGATGGCCACCAGCACCGGCCCGTCGGGGATGTCGTCGGCGACGTGGAGCTCATGGCCACCGGCATCGACCACCCCCGACGACGCGGTGGCCACGATGAAGTTGGACCCTGCCAGATCGGCGGCATAGCGGGTCCGGGGACTGAGCCGAATCTCGTCGCCAGTCCCGGTCTGGGTCACTGCTCCCCCTTCGATGATGTGCACCCGGTCGGCGAGCAGGAAAGCCTCGCTGGGGTCATGGGTGATGAGGAGACGGGGACCGGGGAAGGTCCCGAGATGCTCACCGAGGGTGTGACGGAGCTCGTTGCGCGTGGTGACGTCGAGTGCGGACAAGGGCTCGTCGAGCAGCAGAAGTGCGGGTTCGGTCACCAGTGCCCGCGCCAGTGCCACCCGCTGCGCCTGCCCACCCGAGAGATCGCCCGGATGTCGCGTCTCGAGCCCGGCGAGGCCCAGATTCGCCATCCATCGGCGAGAAGCGGCCAGGGCCGCCTCCCTACCCACCCCCCGGGTGCGCAATCCGAAGGCGATGTTCTCCACGACACTCAGGTGGGCGAAGAGGAGGTAGTCCTGGAACACCACCCCGATCCGTCGCCGCTCGGCGGGGACGAACACGCCTTGGTCTGGATCATCGAGAACCACGCCATCGAGGACGATCCGCCCGGCGTCGATCGGCAACAGACCGGCGACGGCTGCCACTGCCGTGGACTTCCCGGCGCCGTTGGGCCCGAGCAGGGCGACCGTCTCACCCGGGGCGATGGTCATGGCCACGTCGAGGCGGAAAGACTCCGACCGCTCGACCACCGCCTGGGCCTGCAGCCCTGATCGGGTCATGCCGTCCGCCACCAGCGATCGCGGAGGGCGACGAGCACGACCAGCGAGACCAGGACCATCACCAGGCTGATGGCCACGGCGGCGTCCCGGTCGCTCTCGAGGGCGACGAACACCGCCAGGGGGAGAGTCTGGGTCCGGCTCTGCAGGTTCCCGGCAAAGGTGATCGTCGCACCGAACTCACCGAACGCCCGGGCCCAGGTGAGCACGAGACCGGAGATCAGAGATGGGCCGATCATCGGCAGGGAAACCCGGCGCAAGACGGTCCACCGCCCCGCTCCCAGGGTCGTTGCGGCGCCCTCGTAGCGAAGGTCCATGTTGCGCAGGGCCCCCTCGACCGTGATGACCATGAAAGGCATGGCGACGAATGTCGTGGCTGCCACGACGCCCCAAGTGGAGAAGGGAAGGAGGAGCCCGGTGGCTGCATAGAGGGGCTCGCCGACCAACCCTCGCCGACCGAGGGCGAACAGAAGGGCTGCGCCTCCCACCACCGGTGGGAGCACCAGGGGGAGGGTCACGATCCCGCGGACCACCGCCCTCCCCGGGAACTCGACCCTGGCCAGGAGCCACGCCAGTGGCACGCCCAACAGCAACGAGATCGCCGTCGCACCGATCGAGGCGATCATCGACAGTCTGAGGGCCTCGGTGACAAGGTCACTCCGGAGAAGCTCGGGAAGATCGGCCCAAGGCACCCGACCCAACAGCCCGAGCAACGGGATCAGGAACAGACCGAGGCCTAGGGCGCCCAGGATGACCAGGAGGATCGGGGGCCGACCGACGACATCCCGCCGCCGAGCTCGCCGCGAGGTCATGGTGCTGCGAAGCCGTGCTCGACGAGTATCGCCTGACCCTCGGTGGACAACACGAAATCGACGAAGTCCTCCGATTCTCCCGGGCTGGCCGCCTCGGCGAGGACCGCGATCGGGTAGACCGCGACCACGTTCTCGTCTTCTGGGATGTCGATGCCCTCGACCGATCCACCTGCGGACACCACGTCGGAGACGTAGGTGATCCCGGCATCGAGCTCACCTGCTTCGATCTTGGTGAGCAAGGCACGGACGTCTGGCTCGTTGGTGTCCGTCGCCGGGATGACACCCGCCGCGTCGAGTGCCTCCCGGGCGAACTCGCCGCAGGGGACCCCCTCGGCGCAGAGCCCGATCAACAGTTCGTCCCGGCCAAAGTCGATGAGACCGGTGACCCCTCGCAGGGTTCCCTGGCGGCACCGCGATCTGCAGCAGGTTCCGAACGAATACCCGGGGCTCCCCGGCGACCGCTCCAGACTCGACGACCTGATCCATGTTGGAGAGGTTGGCAGAGGCGAACACATCGGTGGGGGCGCCTTCGAGGATCTGCTCGCGCAACATCGAGCTCCCACCGAGGTTGAGGACGACGTCCACCCCCGGATTGGCTTCCTCGAATGCCGACTCGATCGCGGCAAAAGCATCGGTGAGCGATGCGGCGGCGGAGACAAGTACGGAAGTGGAGTCGCCCCCTGATGAACAGGCTGTGGCCAACGAGAGCGCCAGGCCCATCCCGATCCAGGCTGAATCTCCTCGACTGCTCCCTAGTATTCACAATGTGACCAAATCTAGTCACAGTGTGATTACCTGATGCCGGATTCCCGTCTCTCGGTCACCGAGTACGCAGTCCTCGGAGTGCTCGCCGAGAAGCCCAGCCACGGGTTCGCCATCGCCAAGGAGTTGGACCCCACCGCCGACTTGGGTCGTGTCTTCACGGTGAGGCGACCCCTGGTCTACCGGGCGTTGGACCGGATGGCTGACATCGGATATGTCGAGACGACCACCACCGAGCCCGGCGCCGGGCCCCAGCGCGTGGTCTACCGAGCGACTCCGGCCGGCCGGCGCCGTCTCCGCCGCTGGCGGTCGGAGCCTGCGACCCACGTGCGCGACCTGCGGCTCGAGTTCCTCCTCAAGCTGGCATTGCATCGACGTGCCGGCGACTCCCCAATCGAGTTGATCCGCGCCCAGCGCGTGGCGCTCGCCCCCACCATCGCCGTCTTGGCGGAAGCCGATCCCGACCGCGACGATCACGTCGAGTTGTGGCGTCGGCACAACGCCAGGGCCGCACTTGCCTTCCTCGACCAGCTCGAGACCCTCCACCGGGATTAGACCCAGCCACATCCATCGACCCTTGACATGACAGCACGTCTTGGGTTACCTTACGTTGTACGACTTACAGCGTAAGGAGATGGGATGAGTGTTCAGACGACTGCCGATCAGGGTCAGACAAAGACAGGTGGGCCCGGGAAGGACGACGACACCACGCTACGCAGGACGGCCAGGATCACCGGTGGTTGGTATCTCGTCCTGGGACTCGTAGGGATACTCGGATTCGTGATCGTGAGACCCCGGCTCCACGTGGACGGCGATCCGGCCGCAACACTGGCCAACCTCGTCGGCGATGCCGGGCTGGCTCGGATCGGACTGATGCTCGAGCTCGGTCTGGTGACGGCGCAGGCGGTCACGGCGGTCTGGTTCTACAGGCTCTTCCGCTCGGCCAACCCGAGCGCGGCATGGGCCATCGGTGGCTTCGGCCTGGTGAACTCGGTCGCCGTCCTCGTCAGTGCCGTCTTCATGACGACGACGCTGGCGGTGGCGGGCGACCCCGGGCTCGCACCCAACGGCGACACCGCGGCGACGGTGCAGCTGCTGTTCGAGATGAGCACGAACAGCTGGGGTGTCGGAGCGCTCTTCTTCGGGTTGTGGCTAATCCCCATGGGTCATGTGGCGGCCGGCTCCGGGCTGATGCCGGCGTGGCTGGGCAGGACCCTGATCATCGGCGGGGTCGGGTACATCCTGAGCGCCTTCCTGTCCTACGGCCTGAGCTCTCCCCCGACGTGGCTCATCGAAGGTCTGGTCATCCCGGCCACCGTCGGCGAGTTCTGGATGATCGGCTATCTACTCGTCTTCGGTGTGCGCCGACCTGCCCGTGTCGGTTGAGCCCAGCTCGATGACGAAGAGCTCCCCATCCGGGATGAAGCCCAGACTCCCCGCCATCCGCAATGACGCGAAGTTGTCGGCGAGAGCACCCCACACCGGACTGAGACCTCTTTCCATCATGTGACGGGCGAGCGCGGTGAAACACGCCCGGGCGTGACCCCGGCGACGATGGTCGGGAAGGGTGTCGACCCCGACGTCCCACAACGTCTCGGTCGGCCACCATGCCCCGCAAACGGCGACCACGAGACCCTCGACTCGCCGCACTGCGGCGAGGACCGCACCGTCGACCTCCTCGGCGAGCTCGTCGGGGAGGGAGGCGAGGAGGGAAGCGTCGACTTCTCCGACGGTGACGTCTTCGACCGGGCCGGTTGGCAAGGACGAGATAAGTCGGTGGATCACCGCCCGCTGCGGCGTGACTCCGGGCATGACCGAGGTGACGACGGCAAGACCCTCGGGGAAGACCAGCAGATCGGCATCCTCCGCCAACGACGAGATTCCGCGTTCGACCAGCGTCGGCGACGGCGACCCGATCACACCGGCGACCGAGCGGTCGGAAGCGACGACGAGACCACCGAAGGGGGACCCGATCACCTCGGCCTCACCACCGAGGAGCAACGACCTGATCTCGACGTGGCACGGGTCGTCGGGGACGGCCCGGTCCCATTCTTTGTCCAGACTCACCGGCACAGTGTGGTTAGCTCTCGTTGGATCGACCATCTGGCGGAACGACACGGCGCATGACCCCGACCAGACGGGTAGGTGACGGCACCCAGGGTCGGCGATCGGCCGGGTCCCAGGCATAGGTCGGAGTAGCCCCGTCGACGAGACCAGCGAGCTCCGGGATCCCCAACTCACCGGCGGACCATTCGTAGAGCGCAGGTAGCCGCGGGACGATCACGCCGAGATCGAGGAGCCGGCCGACGGTGTGCTCATTGGCGATATACGAGTCGAGGTCTCCGGCGAGGGGGTAGACGTCCGGGAGGACCCGGGAGATCGACAGGAAGATCCCGGTCATCGCCCGACGGGGGTCGCCCAGCCACGGCGCCAGCGGGGAGAGCCAGGAGAGGGCGAGTCGGGGCGCGGAGACCAGGGCGTGGGCGTAGAGCAACCGCATCAGCACGAGGTTGATGAAGAACCGCTCGACCCGGTTCTCCTTCGTGGCGAGCTCTCGATTCTCCAGATAGGCGCTGACGATCGTCACGTTGTGGGCCAGATACCAGGAACGGGCCGACGGCTCACGGGCGAAGCGGATCGACGTCGCGACACTGTGCGAGGAGGCCGGGCCGGGGTGCCCGAGGAGATGTGACCGCGCCTCGCAGGTGTCGAGAAGCAGTCGTTCGTTGACCGCACGCCACCAGGGGCTGCCCGGCGTATCGTGATCGAGCGGGTCGAGGAGCCCGCGCCGCACCTGCCATCCCATGAATGCGATCGCGGCACGTCGATACCGCAGATGCAACGGTGCGCCCCCCGACAGTGGGGTATACGACGACCCGAGCAGGTCGAGGCGCCCCTGCGGGTCGTCGCGGACTTCGGCGACTCGTCGAGAGGCGATCGACGCCGCCGAGGGAAGGACCGATGGCTCTTCTGTCTCCTCACTCACGAGGCGAGTATTGCCGCCCTCGCCCGCCCGGCGTCAGCGAGACAAGCGTGTGCAGTTGAAGTCCAATAGCGACTTCAACTGCACACGCTCAGGCCCGGACCTCCTGCCGCATGAACGAGACGTAGGCGAGGGCGAACATGGCCGCGGTCATGGCCAGGAGGAGGACCATCTGAGGCCACACGACCCCGAGGCTCTGCGGCAGGTTCAGCTCCGATGCGATGGCCCGGTCGACCTGCTCCAGGGTGAGCAAGCCCGTGGAGCGCACCTCAGGGTCGAGGAGCACGGTCGAGCCCTGCTGGAGGAGGGTGATCGGGGACAGCTGCGACAGGATCTGCTGGGTCTGGGCATTCTCGAACAGACCCGTCTGGGTGCCGTCGTCGGGACTGACCACGTTGGCGATCGCCCCGAAGATGAAACTCCCGAACAGGGCGAGCACCAGCCAGACCCCCACCGGGATCAGGGCCGAAGTGGCGGCTCGCGTGGTTCGAACAGAAACCAACGTGGCCAGCCCCTGCCAGAAGGCGACGTACACGATGGCAAACATCAGCCAGACCAAGAGCCTCGAGATCTCGGCAGGCGAAGGGGTCACGCCCAGTCGAAAGATCCCGATCCCGGCGACGAACACGATCAGGGCGGTGAGCATGATCGCGATCACCGAGATGCCGGCGACGAACTTGCCGAGGATGACCTCGTCCCGATGGATCGGCTGGGAGAGGAGACGAGGCAGTGTGCCCTGGGCCCGCTCCCCATTCACCGAGTCGAACCCGAACATGATCCCGAGGAGCGGCGCGAGGAAGCCCACGAAGATGATGAGCGGGAATGGCACCGGATCCACCGTGACGGTGAACAGCTTCAGGAACAGGGCGGGCACACCTTCGGTGCTGGAAGCCACCTCCCTGATGCCTCCGGATGCCGCGAAGACCGCGGCGGCAGTGGCCACGCCGAGCACCGCGAGCAACACGAGGAACCGCCCCGAGTAGAGATGGTCGGCCAGCTCTTTGGCAGCCACCACCCGCCAGCCGCCTCTGCTCCTGTCTGAGCTCCGAACCACGTTGCCCGATGCGACGTCAGCGGTCATGCCGGCACCTTTCCGACCTCGAAGTACCTCCGGTAGATGGCGTCGAGGTCCTCATCGACACGATGGACGCCGGTGAGACGGGCCCCATCGGCGACCAGTTGCGCGATCGTCTCCGGGAGTGCGGTTCCGTCGAGGTCGACGACCCACGATCCCGGGATCCTTCCCGGAGCGACGACGCCGCCCCCCACGAGACGTTGCAGCCGCTCATGGGCCCCGTCGTCGTCGGTGGCGAACCGGAACTCGACACGAGCCTGGCCCGTCTGCGCCTGCGCCAGGTCGTGGGGGCGGCCCATGGCGACCACCGATCCCGCGACGAAGATGGCCACCCGATCACAAACGGCCTGCACCTGGTTGAGGAGATGGCTCGACAGGAGCACGGTCACACCCTTGTCCACGGCTAGTTCCCGGATGAGCCCGAGTATCTCCGCCACCCCCTCGGGGTCGATCGCGGTGGTCGGCTCGTCGAGAATGAGGATCGAAGGATCCTTGACCAGGGCATCGGCCAGACCGAGACGTTGCAGCATCCCTCGCGAGTACTCCCCGGCGTGCCGGTCGGCGGCGGCGGCGAGCCCGACCTGTTCCAGCAGCCCGTCGAGCCTCGTCTCGGCATCCTCGACTTGGTTGAGGCGAGCGGTGAACCGCAGGTTCTCCCGACCCGTCAGGTCGTCGTAGAAGCCGACCGCATCGGGCAAGTAGCCCACTTGCCGCTTCACCTCGAGCGGATACCTCCTCGGGTCGAGGCCAAGGACCTCGATCGACCCCGAGGTCGGCTCGGTCAGCCCGAGCAGCATCAGGATCGTCGTCGTCTTCCCGGCACCGTTGGGCCCGAGCAGCCCGAAAATCTCTCCACTCTCCACCTCCAGGTCGAGGCTCTCCACGACGACGGCGTCCTCGTAGGCCTTGGTCAGCCCGGTGGTCCGGATGGCGCTGGTCATCGTCATCTCCTGCCGAACCGGCGGAAGACCCACACCAGCCCGACGAGCGTCAGTGCGATGAGAGCGATGCCGATGAAGCCCCAGAGGGCAGATGGGTTGACCGTCGTGCGGATGTCGACAGTGCTCGATGCCTGCTCGCTGTCGGCGTCGAAGGTGATCACGTAGTCGCCGGCGATGGCCTCATCCGAAGGGGTGACCGTCGCCACCGCGTTGAACGACTCACCGGCGCCGAGCTCCCCGATGACCGGCTCGTTGAAGGTCACCTCCCAGTTGCTCGGCGCAGTCGCCGACATGTCGATGCCCTGGATCGGGGCGGTCCCGGTGTTGGTCACCACCAGCTGGATCTCACTGGTGCCGTCGGCACTGACCTCGGCACTGAGACGCTGGTCGAGTGTGGTCAGGTCGAGTGAGTAGGAGCCGACGATCTCGACGATCATCTCCGCCTGCACCTGGGTGTCGGCGGCGGTGGCTTGCACCGCGATCGTGTACTGAGCTGCCTCGGCGCGAGCCGGGGACGTCGCCTCCACGTTGATCGTGGTGGTCGAGCCGGCATCGACCTGGATGGTGGTGGCTTGCGGCTCACTGGCCGGTTCCGCCGTCACATCCCATCCCGCCGGGCCCGACGCCTCGACCTCGAACTGGAGTTCGGTCGGGGTGTCGTTGCGCAACTCGACGCTGAAGGTGGCCGTCTCCCCGGCCGGGACCCGCAGACCGGGCACGTCGGGGGTGAGCGTGACCTCGCCGCCCGCCTGTTGGGAGACTCGAACCTGAAGCGCCAGCGAGACCGAAGTGTCGCCACCATCGGCGGTGACCCCGAGGTCATAGGTGCCCTCGGCCGCGTCGAGCGGCACTGCCACGTCGAGACTCACCTCGGGGGCTGTTGGGCCTGCGGTGACTCCGTCGATCTCGAAACCGCCGCCCCGGAAAGTGGCCGTCCAGCCTTCGGGGAGCTGGATCGCCTCGAGAGAGACGTCGGTGGGATCCGGAGCGACGATGCTCAGGGCAAAGCTGGCCTGGTCACCGGCCTCGACCGCCACCCGCGGATACGGAGTGGTCATCGCGAGACTGGTCGGCACCGTGCCTCCCGGGTCTTCCTGTGCGAGGGCGGGCGGTGCGGCAAGTGCCGTGGTGACTACCGCCAGTGCTACCAATGTGCGAAGCGTGCGCATGGCTGTTGAATCCTCCAGTCGGGTGTCACAACTCTCCTGAGGAGACCAAAGCGCACGACTTTTGGAGGTCTGTAATGCACTCGTTAAGACTTCGTTAGCGAGATCGAGCGTGTGCAGTTGAAGTCGCATAGGGACTTCAACTGCACACGCTCAGACCCGGACCCAAAGAATCAGGCCGCTCCGGAGAGCGGCCTGATTCTTTGGGTTTCTGAGTCGGGACGGCGGGATTTGAACCCACGACCTCAGCGTCCCGAACGCTGCGCGCTACCAAACTGCGCCACGTCCCGAACCGCGGAGTGTATCCGCCCCGATCCGGCAAGCCAGATCGCCAAGAAGGGACTAATCACTTGGGGGTCATCGATGCCGGGACTTCCGCCCGGCCGGCAACGCGGATATCCTGTTGGCACGGCGCGAGGAGACTCATGACCACATATGACGCGCAACTGCAGATCGAGGGCGAGAACACGCAGCCATTGCCTGTCGTGGTCGACCTCACCGACGATCGGCTCCACCTGAAGGTCGGCGAGCAGGAAGTCGCCGACTGGGCCCGTGAGCAGATGCGGATCCAGGCCATGCCCGACGGTTTCCACATCCGGGCCGAAGGCGAGGCGATCATCCTCGACGTGAGCGACGACGCCCGCTTCGCGGTGGAATTGGGTCTGCGTCACGCCCATCCGGCCCTCAGGCAGCGAATGGCGGCCCTCATGCGGTCCGAATCCGACGAGTCCTGATCAGATCAACAACTCTGCGATCTGCACCGCGTTCAACGCCGCCCCCTTGCGCAGGTTGTCACCCACGACCCACAGATTGATGCCACCCGGCGTCGACACCGTCTCCCGCACCCGCCCGACGAGGACCTCGTCGACCCCGGCGCTGTCCAGCGGTGTCGGCGTCCGGTCCTTCCACACTTCCACCCCGGGCGCGGCGCTGAGGACCGACATCGCCTCGTCGACATCCATCGGACGATCGAAGAAGAGGGTGGCGGCCACCCCGTGTCCCACCAGAACCGGCACACGGACACACGTCGGCTCGACGAGCAGGTCGGGGGCATCGAGGATCTTGCGGGACTCGTTGACCAGCTTCATCTCCTCGTCGGTGTAGCCGCCATCGACGAGGTTGCCCGCCATGGGGAGCACGTTGAAGGCGATCGGGCGCTCGTACAACCGGGGCCCGGGATCCACCCATCCCCCCGTCATCAGTGCATCGAGGTCGGACCCGAGGGGTCCCTGCTGGTCGACTAGCTCGATGACGCCCTGGTGTCCCGATCCGGAGACCGACTGGTAGGACGTGGCGACCATCGACGAGATGCCGGCCGCCTCGTGCAGGGGGCCGGCCGCCATCATCAAGGTCATCGTCGTGCAATTGGGGTTGGCGATGATCCCCCGGTGTGCCGACACCGCGGCGTCGTTCACGCCGACCACCACCAGGGGGACGTCGGGATCCATACGGAATGCCGACGAGTTGTCGACCACCACGGCCCCGGCGGCGGCGAATCTGGGAGCGTGATCCTTCGACCGGCCGCCACCGGCCGAGAAGAGGGCGATGTCGATCCCGCTCGGGTCGAGCGAGGCCAGGTCCTCGACCTCGACCGCTCCCAGATAGGTATCGACGACGGTCCCCGCGGACCGCTCGGAGGCGGCGAGACGGATCGAGTCGGCGGCGAAGCCACGTTCCTCGAGGATGGAGAGCATGGTGCGGCCCACCGCTCCGGTGGCGCCGACGACGGCGACTGTGGTCATTTCGAGGCCTCCAGTTGAAACAGCCGAGTGTGTAGGAACCTCATGGCGTCCCCGGTTTGTTCCGATGGCATCGAGTATGTGGCCGAGCCCTCGTCGGTCCCGCTCAGGGTGGCGTCGATACCTGCGACCCGCAGGGCCTCCAGATGCTCGTCGCCGACGGATGGGCGCGTCGGTGCCGACCACCGTCACCAGACCCCGGTCGGATTCGATCTTGTGAGCCAGCCCGGCGAATGGGAGCGCAGCGGACTCGGGTCGAACCCAGCTCCCCTCCTCGTCGGTGAAGGACGACCGGACGTGGACCGGGACTCCATGCTCACGCGCGGTCTCCACCGAATGGGCCATGAGCACGCCGGCCCCGGCATCGGCCAGCGAGATCATCTGGTCGTAGGCGATCTCGGGGATCAGACGGGCATCCGGCACCACTCTGCGGATCGGCGGTGAAGACCCCGGACACGTCGGTGAGGATCTCGCAAGCGGCCGCCTCGACCGTGGCGGCGAGCGCCACCGCGGTGGTGTCCGAACCACCTCTTCCCAGCGTCGTGACCTCTTTGGACGTCGGGATCGACGCCCTGGAATCCGGCGACGATCACGACCTTGCCCTGTTGCAGGGCCTCGAGGACACGCTCGCCGGTGATTCGGGTGATCCGAGCGCCTCCGTGCGACGAATCGGTGAGGATCCCCGCCTGGGACCCGGTGAAACTGACCGCGGGGACGCCCCGGTCGTGCAGGGCCATCGCCAAGAGCGCCATCGAGATGCGCTCCCCTGCGGTCAGCAGCATGTCCATCTCCCGCGGGTGGGGTGCACTGCTCACCTCGGCAGCCAGATCGAGGAGTGAATCCGTCGTCTGCCCCCATCGCCGAGACGACCACGATGAGATCGTTGCCCGGTCCCGACGAGTGCGCACCACCCGGTCGGCGACCGCCTTGATCCGAGACGGGTCGCCGACCGACGTCCCGCCGTACTTCTGAACCACCACTGTCATGTCACTGCACAGTTTGGATGTTCGCCGCCCCCAGTACGAAATACCCGGCTCTCGATTGGCCGAGGCGGGGCCTAGAGTCGCGCCGCCATGTCCGACCGTCGTCAGCGTCAGAAAGAAGCACGCGCCGCCAAGAAGGAGGCCGAGCGCAAGCACGAGTCGCGTCGGGCCCTGTTCCGCACCCTGGGCACCGCCCTCGTCTTCGGTCTCGTCGTGGTGGCCATCGTCGGGTTCGGTGGGCTTGTTCGATGGCGGCGACTCCCTGCCCGGGTCATACGAGGACTTCCGCAATCAGACCACCGCGTGCGGGGCTACCGCACCACCCGCTGAGCAGGTCATGTCCTTCACGAGCCAGTGGCCCAGGACGACATCACTGCCGACAGCGTGGTCACTGCCACGCATCGTCACGTCTTGTGGTGAGATCGTGCTCGAGCTGAACAACTCCGGGGCCCCGGAGACCGCCAACTCGTTCGTCTTCCTTGCCCGGGAGGGCTTCTACGACGGTCAGGTCATCCACCGGATCTCGGAGAACTTCGTGTTCCAGACGGGCGACCCGGTGGCCAACGGGACCGGTGGGCCTGGCTACGTGATCGCCGACGAGTTCCCCGAGGACGGACTTCGTCTACGAAGAGGGCGTGGTCGCGATGGCCAATCGCGGCTCGCAGCAGCACTGGCTCGCAATTCTTCGTGGTGGTGGGCGAGGACGGGCGCTTCCTGACCAACCAGTTCAACGTCCTGGGAACTGTCGTCTCCGGTGACGATGCGATCGAGGCGATCATGGCGGTTCGAGACGGCAACGGCGCCCGGGTCCAACGAGCAGAGCCTCCCTCTGGAGACGGTCTACATCGAGTCGATAACCATCGAAGTTTCCGATTCTTGACGGACTCGACCGACGATCATCGGCACCTGAGCCCGATGATCGTCGACCTGCACACCCACTCCACCGCCTCCGACGGGTCGGACCCGCCGGAACGACTCGTCGAGCTCGCCGCCCAGCTCGGGGCTCGGAGCCATCGCCCTCACCGACCACGACACCCAGGAAGGTGTGGAGGCGGCAAGTGCGACCGCCGCCGACCTCGGCGTCGAGCTGATCCCTGGCGTCGAGCTGTCCCTCGCATACGACGAACGGGGGGATGCACCTGGTGGTCCTCTGGCTCCCGCCCGGTTCGGGGCCGCTCCAGGACCGGCTGGCCGGTCTGCAGTCGGGTCGCCACCTTCGCAACACGAGAGATCCTCGCCGCCCTCGACGCCCTCGGCATGGCGATCACCGAACGAGGAGGTGCGCACCGAGGCCGGCGGGGGCTCGGTGGGCAGACCTCACATCGCCGCCGTGATGATGGCGAGGGGCTACGTGCCCGACATCCGCAGCGCATTCGATCTCTGGCTGGGGGCGGGCCGGCCGGCGTACGTGAGCCGGGAGCGTCTCGATCCCGTCACCGCGATCGGCCTGGCGCGAGAATCCGGCGGCGTGCCCATCCTGGCCCATCCCCACACGCTCGGCATCACCACCGCCGATGCCATGGCGCGTCTGCTCGGTGAGCTCACCGACGCCGGCCTGGTCGGGCTCGAGGCGATCTACTCGAGCTACCACCGGCACGTGAGGGACGGGTACGCCGATCTCGCCCGCCGCTTCGGGCTCGCGGTCTCCGGTGGCAGCGACTACCACGGCACCTACAAGCCGGGATCTCCAGCTGGGCTCGGGTTACGGAGACCTCGTCGTGCCGGGATCGATCCTCGACGACTCTGCGTACGCGGGCCGTGCTGGTGTGAGCCAACCGATTCGGATGCGGACCGCGGCCGCGGTCGTCGCGGGCAGCGTCTTGTTGTCCCGAATCCTCGGGCTGGGCCGCGATGCCCTCCTCGCCGCCCTGTTCGGGGCCGGCGCCGAGGCCGACCTCTACTTCGCCTCTTTCCTCATCCCCGACCTGATCAACTACCTCGTGGCCGGCGCCTATCTCACGATCACGCTGGTCCCGATCCTGAGCCGCCATCTCGAGGACGACGACCGCGAAGGCGCCAGCCGGGCATTCACCTCGGTCTTTCGCTTCGTGACGCTGGGCCATCGTGGTGCTCACCTGTGCTCATGTCGGTGTTCGCCGGCCGTCTGGTGGCCCTCTTCTTCCCGGAGGTCGATGACGCTGGCGCGACTCACCAGCCTCACCCGGATCGCCCTGCCCGCCCAGATCTTCCTCGTGCTCGGTGCCCTTCTGATGGCCGTCCAGTACACCCACAAGCGTTTCGTGATCCCCGCCGCCGCACCCCTGGTCTACAACATCGGCATCATCCTGGGTGGTCTCGTCGGCTGGCTCATGGGTGACCCGTCACCGGAGGCGTTTCTCATCGGTGCCGTGGGTGGCGCCGCTGTCGGCAACTTCGGTCTGCAGTGGTTCGGCGCCCGTCGCACCGGCACCTGGTTCCTGTCCCCGCGTCGCGGCGAGTCGACCGTGAGGGAGTACCTGATCCTCGCCATCCCCCTCATGGTGGGACAGTCGATCGCAGTGCTGGACGAGCAGTTCGTCCGCTTCTTCGGACAGGTCGAGGAGGGTGCGACCGCCGCTCTCACCTTCGCCCGACGCCTCAACATGGTGCCCGTCGGAGTCATCGCCCAGGCCGCCGGCGTCGCCGCATTCCCGTTCCTGGCTTCCCTCGCCGCACGAGGTGCGAACGACGAGCTGATCGAGGCCACGGGGCGCGCCGCCCGGAAGACCATCTGGGTCTCCGCCCTCGCCACCGCCGGGCTCGTGGTCCTCGCCCGCCCGGTGGTGCGCCTCCTCTACCAGTACGGCGCCTTCTCCTCCGCCGACGCCGAGCTCGTGGCCACCCTGCTCGCCATCTACGCCTTCTCCATCCCCGCCTGGGGCATGCATCAGCTGCTGGTCCGTCACTTCTATGCCAAACGCCTGATGTGGACTCCGGTCCTCATCGGGACCGCCTTCACCCTGGTGGCGATCCCCGTGTGGCTCGGTCTCTACGACGTGATGGGTGTCGCCGGGTTCGCCCTGGCCTCGACACTGGTGATGATCGGATACGCATTGGGCATGCTGCTCGCCTGGGGCTTCGACTCGGGATGGGCGGCAGTGCGCCGTCTCGCCCCCGCCTTCCTGCGCTCGATGCTCGCCGCGCTGTTGGCCGCAGGGGCGGGTTTGCTCGTCACCGACTTGATGCTGGGCGACGAGATCACGGTCGGTGCTGCCCTCGTGGTGGGGTTGGTCGCCGGAGCCATCACCCTCGGCGTGTTCATCCTGGTCTCGGCCGGGCTCCGCTCCCCCGAGATGCGCGAAGTGCTCCGCCGCTGACACCCCAGGCTGGTCGCCGGCATCACTGCGGCCAGACGGCCTCCCTGGGGCTGTTGGGCTCGACCGGCTGCAGCGCCCTCGCCCAGGCGGACAACCCTCGGTCGCTGGCCCGACCCTGTCGTCGCCGCCGCCTCGTCACGGGCGATCCGGTCGAGGACGACCGCGATCACGGCAGCCTCGAACTCGGATGCTCCACCCTTGATCTCGATGAGGCTATCCATCGCTCAACTCCACCAGCTCGACGAGGGTGCCGCCGAGGTCGAGAGGGTGCGACGAAGGCGATCCGGCTGCCCCGTCCGCCGGGTCGCGGGGTCTCGTCGATGAGACGCGCACCCGATTCGGCGAGATGGGCGAGTGCGGCCTCGATGGAGACGACGGCATAGGCGACATGATGGAGACCCTCACCCCGCTTGGACACGAAACGACCCACCGGGGTTTCAGGGCCGAGCGGCTCGAGCAGCTGGATGAAGGAGCCACCCACGGGGATCATCGCCTCCTCGACCCCCTGGCTCTCGACGACCTCCCGATACAGCGGCTCCACCCGGTAACGCTGCCGATAGCCGTCGATGGCGTCGTCGAGATCGGCGACCGCGATTGCGACGTGATCGAGGTTGAGCAGCTTCATCCCTGCCAGCGTATTGACCGGCACGAACCAGTGCCGCATCGCCCCGGTACCATCCTGGTCGTGAGTCATCCGGTGATCACTGGCATCGCCCGCACGCCCATCGGCCGTTACGGCGGGGCGCTGCAGCCATTGCGCGCCGTCGAACTGGGCGGCGCCGCCATCGCCGCTGCCGTGGAACGATCGCGTCTCGACCCGGCCGTTCTCGACGAGATCGTGTTCGGTCACGTCCTCCAGGCCGGCGAAGGCCAGATCACGGCACGCCAGGCTGCAGTGCGAGGGGGTCTGCCGATGACGATCCCCGCCCTGACCGTGAACAAGGTGTGCCTATCCGGGATGGCAGCCATCGGGCTGGCCGACCGCGCCGTCAGGCTCGGCGACTCCAAGTTCGTGATGACGGGGGGCATGGAGTCGATGTCGAACGCCCCCCACGTCGTGCGAGAGACACGCTGGGGCGCCCGTATCGGCGACGTCACCATGATCGACGTGATGCAGCATGACGGGCTCTTCTGTGCGTTCGACCAATGCACGATGGGCGAGTCGTCCGACCGCAAGAACCAGGGACTCGGCATCGGCCGGGCACGAACAGGACGAGTGGGCCGCGCGGAGCCACCAGCTGGCAGAGGCCGCCACCGACAACGGTCAGTTCTCGACCGAGATCGTCCCCGTGTCGGTGCCCGCCCGCAAGGGAGACCGCGTCGAAGTGGCGGCCGACGAAGGGATTCGCTCCGGGATGAGCGCCGAATCGCTGGCCGCGCTTCGTCCCGCATTCACCGACGACGGGACCATCACCGCCGGGAACGCGTCACAGATCTCCGACGGCGCCGCAGCCGTTGTAGTCGCCGAGCGTGGGGCCGCCGGAGGCAGCCGACGCACCGATCCTCGCCGAGATCCTGGCCTACGGCCAGATCGGCGGGGTCGACGCCACGCTCCACGAGCGTCCCGCCGAGGCCCTGCTCATCGCCCTGAAGAAGTCCGGTCTCGAGCCCGCCGACCTGGACCTGGTCGAGATCAACGAGGCCTTCGCCGCGGTGTCGCTCTGGTCGGCCCGGATGCTCGACATCCCGGAGGCGAAGGTCAACGTCAACGGCGGTGCCGTCGCTCTCGGTCATCCGCTCGGAGCCACCGGGGCCCGGCTGGTGGTCACCCTCGTCAACGCCCTCCGCCATCGGGGTGGAGGCATCGGAGGTGCCGCCCTCTGTGGTGGCGGGGGCCAGGGCGACGCGATCATCGTGCGGGTCACCGTCTGATGGCGGAGCCGATCGAGCGCAACCTGGGCCTGGACCTGGTTCGGGTCACCGAGACCGCCGCCCTCGGCGCCGCCCGCTGGCTGGGACGGGGTGACAAGGAGGCGGTCGACCAGGCCGCTGTCGACGGGATGCGTCTCCATCTGTCGACCATCGACATCGACGGCCAGGTCGTCATCGGCGAGGGCCAGAAGGACGAGGCCCCGATGCTCTACAACGGGGAGAGGGTCGGCAACGGCAACGGGATGGTGGTCGACGTGGCGGTCGACCCCGTCGACGGCACCGAGCTCACGGCGTCCGGTCTGCCCAACGCCATCGCCGTCATCGCCCTCTCCGAGGGACGGGGCTCGATGTACGCCCCGGGGCCACTCGTCTACATGGACAAGATCGCCGTCGGGCCGGAGGCAGCGGGGACCATCGACCTCGAAGCCCCGGTCGGCTCACAACCTGGCCCAGGTGGCCAAGGCCAACGGCAAGGAGATGAACGACCTCCGGGTGCTGATCCTCGACCGGCCGCGCAACCAGAGGTACGTGGTGGCGGCGCGAGAGGCCGGGGCCCGAATCTCCCTGTTCCGCGACGGTGACGTCGCCGCGGCGATCGCCACCGCCCAGGAGAGCCACGAGGCCGACGTCATGCTCGGGATCGGCGGCTCGCCGGAAGCAGTGATCGCGGCCGCTGCCCTCAGGTGCGTGGGGGGCGAGATCCAATGCCGGCTCTGGCCCAGGGACGAGAGCGGAGGCCCAGTCTCGCCGACGACATGGTCTCGACCTGAACAGGTCCTCACCACCGACGATCTGGTCGACTCGGACAACATCTTCTTCGCCGCCACCGGGGTCACCAACGGAGAGTTCCTCCGCGGGGTGAACTACCGAGGAGAGGACAGGGCCGTGACCCATTCGGTGATCATGCGCTCCAAGACCGGCTCGATCCGCTACATGGATGCGGTCCACAACCTGGAGCGACTTCGCGAGATCGCCAGCATCACCGTGGACTGACCGCCAGTCGGGCGGCTTCGACGAGAGACTCGGCAACGGGAACGCCCTCGGCATGGAGACGCTCCAGATGGTGACTGCCCCCGTGATAGAGGACCTGCCGGGCACCGACGTGACGACCCGCTGCCACATCGTCGGGAGTGTCACCGATGACGACCACCTGGGCACCGTCGAGCCCGAGACCTCTGGAGATGCGCGGCGAGATACTCGGCCTTGAGCCCACCACCTGGACCGGAGAGACCGTCGATCCGTATGAACCTGTGGGTGAGGTCGAGCCTGTCGACGATCCCGAGCAGCCAGGTCTGCGGCGACATCGACAGCAACGACTGGGTCCAACCGGCGGCATCGACGAGATCGAGGGCCGCGCGTGCGTCGACGACGAGGTCGACGGTGGCAGCGAGACGGAAGTACGTCTCGTGGAACCCGGTGTCGAGTAGGAGCCACTCCTCGTCGTCGATGGCCCTGCCCATCAACGCCTCGTAGAAATGACGAACCGGACGGGTGTAGTGGTCGCGGTAGTCGTCGGCGGTGATCGGAAGCTCGCCGAACTGGTGGAGCGCCGAGTTCACCGCATGGACGACGATCGGGAGGTCGTCGAGGAGAGTCCCGTTCCAGTCCCACACGACGTGTCCGGGTGGCGAGGATCGTCTGCCCGCCGTCATTGGCCCGGCTCTACAGCTCGGAGCGGCCGATCAGAGCGCGCCCCAGCGTGAGCTCGTCGGCGTAGTCCAGGTCGCCCCCGACGGGAAGCCCGGAAGCGAGTCGGGTCACCTTCATGCCAAGGGGCTTGAACTCGCGGGCGATGTACATGGCGGTGGCGTCGCCCTCGACGGTCGGGTTGGTCGCCACGATCAGCTCGGCGATCCCCTCAGGTTGCAGACGCTGGCGGAGCTCGTCGAAGCGGAGCTGACCGGGCCCGATCCCGTTGATCGGGGAGAGCGACCCACCGAGCACGTGGTAGCGCCCCCGAAACTCCTGGGTGCGCTCGACGACGACGATGTCCTGAGGGCGCTCCACCACACAGACGACGGTGTCGTCCCTGCCGGGGTCGCGGCAGATGGCGCACATCTCGGCCGACGAGACGTTGAAGCACCGGGCACAGGTCCCGATCTGCTCGCGCATGGCGATGATGGCCGCGGCGAGCCGGCGGGCGTCGGCCTCGTCCCCGGTGAGGAGATGGAAGGCGAGACGTTGCGCCGACTTGCCCCCGATGCCGGGGAGACGACCCAACTCGTCGATCAGACGCTGTACCGGGCCCTCGAACATCAACCGAAGAGACCGCCCAGGCCACCGGTGAGCCCGCCGAGCTCCTCGTTGGTCGTCTTCACGGCCTCGTCCATCGCCGAGCGCACCGCGGCCAACACCAGGTCCTCGAGCATCTCCACATCGGTGGGGTCGACGACATCCGGCGAGATCCTGATCTCGATCAGCTCCGGGCCACCGGTGACCACGGCCGTGACCATCCCGCCGCCGGCAGACCCCTCGAAACGACGTTCGGCGAGCTCCGCCTGGGTCCGGGCCAGCTGCTCCTGCATCTGTTGCGCCTGTTTCATCAGCTGGCGCATGTCGGGCTGACGATTCATGGCGATCAGGGTAGCCCTAGACCCGGATCAGTCTTCGACCACCCGGGCGCCCAGCTCCGACTCGAGCAGAGAGGCCGGATCGATCTTGGCGTCGGGACGATCCTCGAGCTGGGTAGATGTCCACACTCTCGTCGTCGGACCCGCCGTCGACCTCGGTCTTGAGCCGGAACTTGACCCGCACCGGCCCGCCGAGGAGGTCGCTCGCCTTGGCGGCCACGATCGGTGCCACGGCGTCGTCCTGTTCGAGTGACGTGAGATGGAAGTCGTGGGCGACTTCGAGGACGATGGTGTTGCCCTCCACCGCCGCCGGCACCGCTTCCCGGAAGAAGGCCCAGCGCCGGGCCCCGAGCAAGTCGCGCAGACCACCGAACAGCCCGGGCCACACCTTCTGCAGCTGTTCGAAGCTGATGTCGATGGGCGGGCCCGGGGTCTCGGGCGCTTCGGCGACATGATCGGAGACGAGTGGTGCCGCCGCGCGAGCGAGCGCCGCCGCGTCGGCGTCGGCCCGATCGCGCGGGGCGGTCGGTGCCTCGTCGGTGCGAGACGGGGCCGGGCGGCTCTGGGCCGGATCGGGCTGGGCGGCGGCGGGCTGGGGCGGCGCAGCATGGGTCAGAGCAGATGGTGCCGAGACAGCGCCGGGAACCGGCTCGCCAGGCTTGCCGAGACGGCGCTCGAGACGGTCCATGCGGGAGATCAGGGCCTCGGCGTCGGTGGCGGTCTCCGGTCGAGTCAGCTTGATCAGGGCCAGCTCGGTCATCAGCCGCTCCTCGCGACCCTCGCGGAGCCGCACCAACGCCTCGGCGAGCAGGTCCACGGCACGGAGGACCTCGGTCGAAGGGATGATCTCGGCGCCCTTCTTCCACGACTCGTACACCTCGGGAGGCTCGTCGGAGATCTCGGCGAGATTCGGGGCGTAGTGCGCGAGGAAGACCCCGCGGAAGAAGCCGATGCACTCGGAGACGAACCGACGCAGATCGACGCCGGCGGCGGCCAGCTCGGCGACCAGCTCGAGGGCTGCCTTGGCGTCCTGGGCGGCGATGGCTTCGGCGAGACGACGGTAGGCCTCGGAGTCGGCGAGACCGAGGGCCCGTCTGACCCCGGCGATGTCCGCAGTGCCCGAGCCGAGTGCCGCCACCTGCTCGAGCAGAGACAGGGCGTCTCGCACCGATCCCCCGGCATGACGGGCGATCGCGATCAGCGCCGTGGGGTCCGTCTCGTAACCCTCCCGGTCGGCGATGGAGCTGAGGTAGCCGGCGAGCTCCTCGACCGGGACCGGATGGAAGTCGAAGCGCTGCGTGCGGCTGCGGATCGTGTCGAGCAGCTTGTAGGGCTCGGTGGTGGCGAGCACGAAGTGGACGTGCTCGGGTGGCTCCTCCAGAGTCTTGAGGAGGGCATTGCCCGCCGCCTTGGAGAGCATGTGGGCCTCGTCGAGGACGAAGACCCGCTTCGAGGTGGCGGCGGAGGCAACTGTCGTGACGCTGAGCTTGATGTCACGGATGTCGTCCACCGAGTTGTGCGAGGCCGCATCGAGCTCCATGACGTCGAGGCTGTTGCCTGCTGTGATCGACGTGCAGCTGTCACATGTGTTGCAGGGCGACCCGTCGCTGTTCCGGTTCTCGCAGTTGAGGGCCTTGGCCAGGATGCGGGCGGTGGTGGTCTTCCCCGTTCCCCGCGGGCCGGTGAAGAGGTAGGCGTGGGCCACCCGCCCGTCGGAGACCTCACGGGAGAGCGTGGTCGTGACATGAGCCTGCCCGATCACGTCGTCGAAGTTCTGCGGGCGGTATTTCCGATAGAGGGCCTGGTACTGCAAGACACTCACACCGTACAGTCCCTGAGTGACTGATATGAGGGGGAGTTACGACATATGAGTGGGGACGACCCCCCTCCAACCCCCCGTCGGCCTTCGGCCGGTCATCGCTGGCATCCCTCCGGGGCACGACCGAAGGTTCATTTATGGGCCATCCCCGTCGATACTCTCCTTCAGTGACTCAATCCCTCACCGACGACCCAGCCGTCGACCATGCCTCGACCCGACCGGCGGTGTGGGCGCGCGGGCTGGTGCGCAAGTTCGGGAAGACCACGGCGGTCGACCAGGTCGACCTCAGCATCGCCCCCGGCGAGTTCTACGGGTCTGCTGGGCCAGAACGGGGCGGGCAAGACCACCACGATCAAATGCATCGTCGGTCTGCTTCGCCCGAGTGCGGGGACGGTCGGGCATCGGGGAGTTCGACTCCTGGAAGTCACCCATCGAGGTCAAATCGCGAATCGGCGTCCTGCCGGAGGAGTTCAACCTCTACGAGCGACTCACGGGGGCGGAGCTCCTCGACTTCACCGGGGCCATGCACGGTTTGGAGCGGGCGGAGTCGTTGAAGCGTCGCAACGAGCTCCTCGAGATGCTCGACCTGTCCTCGGCCGGATCGAAGCTGATCGGGGACTACTCGCGGGGCATGCGCAAGAAGATCGCGCTGGGGGCGGCGATCATCCACCGGCCCCCCGTCCTCTTCCTCGACGAGCCGTTCGAGGGTGTCGACGCGGTCAGCGCCCGATTGATCCGAAGCCTCCTCCAACAGGCGGCGGCCGGCGGGACCACCATCGTCTTCTCGTCGCACGAGATGCATCTCGTCGAGAAGCTGTGCACCAGGATCGGGATCATGGTGAACGGGCGTCTCACCATCGAGGAGACGCCGGACGGTCTCTGCCGGGTCACCGGCAAGGACAACGTCGAGGACGCATTCATCGCCGCCGTCGGCGGCGAAGGAGTGGACCAGCTGTCGTGGTACGAAACCTCGTCGGACTGAAGGCCCGGCTCACCTGGAACGGGGTTCGCCACGACGTCCAGCGGCGATTCGGCTTCCCGGTAGCCACGATCCTGCTCGGCGGGGCCGGGTGGTACCTGGCGTCGAACCTGATCCGGACCACCGACGAGCTCAGCGGCGAGGCGCTGGCGGCCTACCTGGGATGGGTGTCACTGCTCTTCTTCGCCGTCTGGGTGACGCTTCCCGGTCGTCATCTTCCCTCTCGACGAGAACCTCGACCCGCAACAGCTGGCGGTGCTGCCGATCACCCATCGTCAGATCGTCACCGGGCTCGCCGCCGCCAGCTTCGTCGCTCCGGCCACCATCGTCCCGGTCCTCGTCCTCGGGGCCAACACCCTGGTGCTCGCCGACGGCTGGTGGATGATGGTCCCCGCCTACCTGGTCTATCTCGGTCTGCTCGCTGTGGGATCGCAGCTGTTCTCTGCGGCGATCTCGGCGATCCTCCGCACCCGGCGCGGGCGTGACGTCGCCACTTTCCTCATCCTCGGGATCGCGGCCGGGTCGTTCTTCGTGTACCGAACGCTCTCGACCGTCATCGCGGAGGAGGGCCTGGCGAACGCAGTCCTCAACCACTCCGTGAACGATTGGTCCTATCTCATCCCTCCCGTCTCGGCTCAGCGAGCCGTCGTGGAAGCTGCGGCCGGCCGGCCGCTCCCCGCCCTGGCCTCACTCCTCGCCGCCACGGCCGGGCTCCTCGTCCTCGCCATGGCCTGGCAGCGTCTGCTCGGTTGGATGCTGAGCACCCCGGCCGAAGGCAGCCGCCCGGCGGCGCGGGCCCGGCGGAGCGGGTTCACCTCAGGGCCGTGGGGGACCGTGGTCACGCTTGCCCGGAAAGAGCTGCGCTTCTACGTGCGCGACCCCCGGCAACGTCTGGTCTGGACCGGCACGGTGATCTTCGTCGGTCTCGCCGTCGCCGGGACGATCATGGGCACCAGCGGGTTCTTCGACATCAGGGAGAGCGAGTGGGCGCCTCTGGTGGCGCCGATCCTGGTGCTCTTCGTCGGGCTCCCCATCGCCCTCAACCTCTTCGGTTGGGAGCGCAACGCCGCCAGCTACTTGTTCGTCCTCCCCATCCCCGCCCGGCACCTCCTCCTCGGCAAGAACCTGGCGGTCGCCATCGCCCTGGTGCTGGAGACCGCCCTTCTCGCCATCCTCCTCTCCGTCTTCACGGGTTTCTGGGGGTGGACATGGCTGGTCGGCCCGCTCACCGTCTCGGCGATCGGATGCCAGCTCGCAGTGGGGAACTTCGTGTCGGTGCTGACGCCCCTACGACTGCCCCGCGAGGGAACCGACGTCTTCGCCCAATCGACCGAGCAGGGGTGTCTCGCCATCGTCAGCCAGACCATCTCCTTCTTCAGCATCGGGTTCCTCCTGGTGATCCCGGCCTCGGTGGTGGCCCTCACCGTCGAGTTCGGCCAGCCCCTCGCCTCCTTGGCTCACCGCGATCATCGCCATCGCCTGGGGTCTGGTGCTCTACTCCATCTCGCTCTGGCTGTCCGCCAAGCTCCTCCGACGCCGTCTCCCCGAGGTGATGGCCTGGGTCCAGGTGACCTGACCCGTCACCACGAGAGAGGCCCCTCCGAAGAGGGGCCTCTCTCTGCAATCCGCCTTCAAGGAGGACTCGTCGGGCGGTTGACACCAGAATTCTCTGGGTTGACAGGGGGCAACTTACCGGGAAGCCCGTTTCCGTCTCATGGCCCCAGCGTTAAGACTCGGTTACGTGGATCCGGGTGGGAGCGGCGGGAGTCGAATGCCTATCGTCGCCCCGATGCGGCTCGGGATCGACCTCGACGGGGTGGTGGCCAACTTCACCCAGGGTTGGATGGACTTCTACAACCGCCAGTTCGGGACCGAGCTGGTGGTGGCCGACTCGCAGAAGTGGAACGACCTCGTCGACCTGACCCACTTCGCCGACATCGGTGAGTTCTGGAAGTGGTCGTCGGATCTGGACGGACGATCGGTCTTCTGGCATCTCGAGCCCTTCCCTGGTGCGGTGGAAGCGGTGAGAGATCTCGCAGGCATCCGGTCACGACATCGTGATCGTGACCACCAAGCCGAAGTTCGCGGTGGGTGACACCCATGCCTGGATCGAGCTCCACGAGATCCCGGCCGTCGAGGTCCACATCCTCGAGGACAAGTGGCAGGTTCCTTGCGACGTGTACCTGGATGACGGGCCCCACGTGCTTCCCGGGCTCGTCGCCAACCGACCCGAATCCACCGTGTGTCGCTACGTGCGTCCCTGGAACCGACCCCTGCCCGGGGCGGTCGACGTCAACGATTTCGACGAGTTTCGCGAGGTCGTGGATCGGCTTTCAACGGACTGACCCTCGCTGGCTAGCCTCGCCGCACGTCGCCGACTGCGGGCCAAGGTCCGGAGTCTGGGCGACACCTGAAAGCACAAGGAGTTGAGATGAAGCGAAGAAGCCTCTGGGCTCTGGTCGCGATCCTCGCCCTGCTGGTGGCCGCCTGTGGCGGCGATGGTGACAGCGAAAGCTCCACCACCAGCGAGGCAGCCGAGGCCACAACGACGACCGCCGCCGAGGAACCCACCACCACCGCCGAGCCGATGGACGAGATCGGGAGCGAGGCCAACCCGATCCAGGTCCTGTTCGTCCCGTCGGTGTCCCAGGAGGAGATCCTCGCCGGAGGCGAGCTGTTGGATCAAACGCTGGAAGCCGAGACCGGGCTCTCGTTCGAGGTGTCCGTCCCCACGTCCTACGCCGCCGTGCTCGAGGAGATGTGTGCATCACCTGAGAACACGATGGGATTCATCCCGGCGCAGGCCTATGTGCTCGGTAGCGACAAGTGCGGCGTCAGCGTCGCCCTCAAGTCGTTGCGATTCGGCTACACCGAGTACTGGACCCAGTTCATCGTGGCCCGCGACTCGGAGTTCGCGGCGATCGAGGACCTGGCCGGCGCAACGTGGGCCTACCCGGACACGACGTCGACGTCCGGCTTCCTGGTCCCCAGCGGCATGTTCGAGTCGCTGGGCATCGAGCCCGGTGAGGTCTCGGAGGTGGGTAGCCACGACGCCGCCGTCCAGGCGGTGTACGACGGGTCGGCCGACTTCGGCACCACGTTCTTCTCGCCTGCAGTGGACGCCGAAGGCAACACGCTATGGGACGGGGCTATCGACACCGGAGACGTCCCCGATGACCTCGTCGACTCGTGCGCCCTCGATGCCGACGGCGAGATCCTCTGCGGTGACGACTACTTCCCGAGAGACGCCCGACGCAACATTCGGGAGGCTGCTCCGGATGTGATCCAGCAGGTCAGGATCCTGACGTTGTCCGATCCCATCCCCAACGACACGTTGTCGTACTCGCCGGACTTCCCCGAAGACCTGGCCACCACGATCAACGACGCGTTGCAGGCATTCGCCACCGACGATCCCGAAGGGTTCGCCACGGCGTTCGACGCCTACTCGTGGTCCGGTGTCGCCGAGACCAGCGACGCAGAGTTCGACTCGATTCGCGCTCTGCTCGCCGCCCTCGGCTACAGCGAAGACGACCTCTAGGCCAGCAGACAGGACTGTGGTGGGGTGGAAGATCCCACCCCACCACAGTCGATCCGATGCTGAAGGTCGAGCACCTCACCAAGGTCTATGACAATGGGACCGTCGCTCTCGAGGATGTCAGCTTCGAGGTACCCGATGGGCAGTTCCTCGCCGTCATCGGCCTCTCCGGCTCGGGCAAGTCGACACTCCTCCGCTGCATCAACCGTCTCATCGAGCCCACCGAGGGACGCATCCTCTGGAACGACGAGGACATCACCCTTGCCGGCCAGGAGGATCTGAGGCGGATCCGGCGCCGGATCGGCATGGTGTTCCAGCATTTCAACCTCGTGGCGCGCTCCCGGGTGGAGACCAATGTGCTCGCCGGGCGTCTCGGGTACACCACACCGTCGCTGAGCGTCCTCAACCACTTCTCCGCGAGCGACCATGAGGCGGCCGCCGCCGCCCTTGCTCGGGTCGGGCTCGAGGAGAAGATCGGCTCGCTCGCCTCCGAGCTCTCCGGCGGGCAGCAGCAACGGGTCGGCATCGCCCGGGCACTCGTTCAGGACCCCGAGATCCTCCTTGCCGACGAGCCGGTCGCATCTCTCGACCCGGTGTTGGCGCATTCGATCATGCAGCACCTCGAGTCGATCAACGGGGACGGGGTCACCGTTCTCTGCTCTCTGCACTTCCTCGACCTGGTCCACCGATACTCGGACCGGGCGATCGCCTTGTTCGGCGGACATCTCGTCTTCGACGGGCAACCCTCCGAGATCGACGACGCCCGGTTCAAGGACATCTACGGGCACGAGGCCGAGCGGGTTGGCTGACCCCCGCCGATCTCGCCGCCGTCTCGGGCTCGTCGTCGGAATCGTCGCCGGCATCGTCATCTATGCGCTCGCAGTGGAGCGAACTGGTGTCAGTCTCGACGAGATCACCTCGGAGAGCCGTCAGGCCCAGCTGGTGCGGATCATCCGGGCCCTGGCCCGTCCCGAGCTGGTCACTTACGACTTCGAGGACGACAACACCGACATCGAGTACTTCATCCCATGTGTCGACGAGCCAGCCCCGGTGACGCAAGGCGGGGTCACCCTCGACGCCGGCGTGCGGCGCTCCCGAGGACATCGTGGCGGTGAGCGGAACCGGCTTCGAGCCCTTCGTCCGCGGCCGGATCCAATTCATCCCCGACTCGGAGTTCGAGGTCACACTCCCCCTCGTCAACTTCGAAGCCGACGAGAACGGCGAGTTCTCGGTCGAGGTCGAGTTGCCCGAGCGGGAATCGGTGGAGGCCCAGATCCTCAGGGTGCAGGTGCCGAATCGGTTGGGGACGTGGCGCAACCGCCAGGAGGTCTGGACCGACACCAACGAGAACGGAGTCCAGGACGAGGGTGTCCTCACGGAGGAGGGCTTGACCGTCACCGTCGAGGGGGTCGTCACCGACGTGCCTGCCGTGGCCCTGCTCGACGCCACCAACCAGGTGAGCGAGTTCGTGACCACCGGCGACACCGTGGTGGCGGTGGACGGGCCGGCGAACGGGATCGCCGCCGACCCGCTGGGCTCGGGCGACGGGACGATCACCATCTCTTCGATCACCTCGGAGGGCTCGGCCACCGTGGTCACGGTCGACGGGCCCGCGGGCACCGATGTGTCCAGCTGGCGTCTGGCCTTCTACGACGGGCTCACCGGCGTCTTCATCTCCGATGCCTTCCTCGGCGACCAGATCGATCTCTCTCCAAGGGTCTCCGAGCAGGCCACGCTGACGCTGGAGAAGATCGTCGACACGGTGTTCCTCGCTCTCGTCGCCACCACGGCCGGGCTGGTGGTGGCCCTGCCTCTGTCCTTCGTCGCCGCCCGCAACATGATGAAGGATGTCTCGACGACGGTGGTGGGGCTGGGTCTCGGGCTCCTCGCCATCCCCGTCGGCATCTTCGCGGGGCTCGCCTACATGGAGCTGCAACGTTGGGCCCTGACCGACGTGGGGCAGAGCAACGCCTTCCGCTTCACGCTCGTCATCGTCGGTGGCGTGGTCACCTTCTACCTCGCCCGGCAGATCTTCTTCGGAGCCGAGATCCGCTCCACCGCCCTGCGCACCCTCCGATCGGTGGCGACGATGATCTCCCTCGCCCTGGCGCTCGAGGGTCTGTTCGCTCTCCTCACCGTCGGCGGGGAGGCCCTGCGACCGGTCTTCGGAGTCCTCGGGTTCATCCCCGGGTTCTTCGCGACCATCGGGGAGGTGGGCACGGTGCTGCTCCCTTCGATCATCGCCCTGGTCGCGGCCAGCATCCTCCTCGGAGTCGCCCGTCGCTGGGCCCATTGGCTGGTGACCCATGTATCGCCGACGACGCGTGCCGTGATCGCTTATGTGTCGATGGCCCTGGCAGGTGCGGTGACCGGCATCCTGATCGGTCGGGTGATCGACTGGCTCTACCAGATCGCCAACCCGGCCCTCACCCTCGCCCTCCCCGCCATCCTGGGTGTCGTG
Organism: uncultured bacterium; assembly: GCA_963751005.1. Lineage (GTDB taxonomy): Bacteria > Actinomycetota > Acidimicrobiia > Spongiisociales > ZC4RG35 > JANQRA01. Next base: position 343,729 of record CAVVSY010000004.1, on the reverse strand, counting down.
CTCGGTCTCGTGGTCGCGCACGTGGGGCGTAAGCAAGGGGAGGTGAAGATCGGGCTGACCGTCTACTACATCGCCCGCACCATCTTCAACACGCTTCGCTCCATCGAGCCGCTGGTGATGGTGATCGTCTTCGTGGTCTGGGTCGGGTTCGGTGAGTTCGCCGGCGCACTGGCGCTGGCACTGCACACGGCGGCGGCCCTGGCCAAGCTCTATTCCGAACAGGTCGAGTCGATCTCGGAGGGCCCGTTGGAGGCGGTCCGCGCCACCGGCGCCAACCGTCTCCAGTCGATCATCTATGCCGTGGTTCCTCAGATCGTCCCGCCCTACATATCGTTCACCATGTACCGATGGGACATCAACGTGCGCATGTCCACGATCCTCGGTTTCGCCGGTGGTGGCGGGATCGGGTTCCTGCTCCAGCAGAACGTCCAGCTCGGCGACTACCGGGCGGCATCCGTCCAGATGCTGGCGATCGCCATCGTCGTCGCCACAATGGACTACTTCTCCTCCCGACTCAGAGAACGCTTCACATGATGCGAACAACCCAAACCCGAACCCGGGGTTCGCTTGTCCTGCGGACAAGGCCCCATCGAATCGCATTCGATGGGCATCGCCATATCCGGCGGTTATCCGCTCATCTACGACCATGACGGAGATGCTGCGCCGCACCCGTGAGGAGCGGGAGAGACTCGAGCACGAATTGCTCGCCCCTGCGGCCGCCAAGGCAGACCAGAGCCAGGGTCGCAACCAACCGGAGGAGCCCGACGAGTTCCGCACCGCATTCGAGCGGGACCGGGACCGGATGATCCATTCCAAGGTCTTTCCGCCGGCTCAAGCACAAGACCCAGGTCTTCCTCAACCCCGACGGCGACCACTTCGTCACCAGGATGACCCACACCATCCACGTCACCCAGGTCGGACGGGCCATGGCGCGCAGCCCTCGGGCTCAACGAGGACCTCACCGAGGCGATCTGTCTCGGCCCACGACGTCGGCCACTCGCCATTCGGTCACACCGGGGAGGAGGCGCTCACCCCGCTCGTCGGAGGCGAGTGGCTCCACTCGGAGCACGGCGTGCGGACCGTCGAGTTCCTCGAGCCGCTGAACCTGAGCCGCGAGGTGCTCGACGGGATCCGGGCCCACTCGTGGAGGATCGAGCCACCGCCGTCGACCGCCGAAGGCTGGCTGTGCCGGTTCGCCGACCGTATCGCCTACCTGACCCATGACGTCTCAGACGCGTTGCGTGCCGGGGTCCTCGACTATCACGACCTGCCGGTGCGGGCGCTGACGACGTTTGGAGCCACGGCACGGGAGTGGATCGGATCGATGATCACGTCGGTGATCGAAACCTCCTACCGGGCGGGCGTGGTGAAGATGGACGACGAGCATCTCGAGGTCATGGGTGAGCTGCGCGACTTCATGTTCGAGCGCGTCTACCTCCGCCCTGAGTCCGAAGCTGCAGAAGGAGAAGGCGATCTACGTGATCCAGAACCTCGTCGGCTACTACCACGATCATCCGGCCGAGGTCCCCGACTCCTACACGGTCCCCGACGCCGACCCCCTGGCACGGGCGATCGACTACGTGGCAGGGATGACCGACCGATTCGCCCTCCACACCCACGACCGGTTGTTCCGGCCGACACTGCTCGACTGAGCCGTCGCCCGGTCTCGTAGATGAGCGGATAACCGCCATATATGGCGACGCCCATCGAATGCAATTCGATGGTCGGGAGTTTCCTTCGGAAACTCCAACTTGTCCGCAGGACAAGCGAACCCCGGGTTCGCCAAACGCGCGGCAATTGGGCCTGGGGATGGGGCCGCACCTAACCTTTCGGGGTGCTCGTCGTCGGGGATCTCTACAAGTCGTTTGGGGACATACGTGCCCTCCAGGGCTGCAGCTTCGAGGTCAACCGGGGACGAATGCTCGGGTTCCTCGGTCCCAACGGTGCCGGCAAGACCACGGCGATGCGGTCGATCTTCCGGCTCGTCAGACCCGATTCGGGCACGGTCACCTGGGAGGGCCGCCCGATCGAGGCCGACGACCTCCTTCGCTTCGGATACATGCCGGAGCAGCGCGGCCTCTATCCCAAGATGCGTGCCGGCGACCAACTGGCCTATCTCGGGCGTCTCCACGGGATGTAGAAGCAGCAGCACGCGAGTCCGCCGGCGCATGGCTGGAGCGATTCGGGCTCGGTGACCGCATCGCCGACCCGTCGAATCCCTCTCCCACGGCAACCAGCAACGTGTCCAGTTGGCCGCCGCCCTGGTCCACGACCCGGAGCTGCTGGTGCTCGACGAGCCGTTCAGCGGGCTCGACCCGATCGCCGTCGAGACGATGTCCGACGTCCTCACGCGAGCAGGCCGCCGCCGGGAAGGCGGTGGTGTTCAGCTCCCACCAACTCGACCTCGTCGAGGACCTCTGCGAGGACGTGGCGATCATCAACGAAGGAGCGGTCGTCGTCACGGGCAATGTGGAGGCACTGAAGGACGCTGCACCGATACGTCACATCGAGCTCGAGGTCGACGGCGACGCCAGCGCTCTGATCGACCTGCTCGACGGTGTGCATGAGCACGTCGTTCGAACGGCGATCGCCTCGTCGCAACGATCCGCGCCGATGCAGATATCCGGGGATTCGTCGCCCGCGCACAGGATGCGGGGAAGCTCCGCCACTTCGCCTACACCACTCCGTCGCTCTCCGACCTGTTCCGGGAGGCGGTGCGATGAAGGGGCTGGGCGCACTCGGCCAGGTCGCCATGCGCGAGATCAGCGAGCGAGCCGAGTCGAAGGCCTATCTCCTGACCACCGGTCTGACGATCCTCATCGTCCTCGGTCTGATCGTCCTGCCCCAGCTCTTCGGCGGGGACACCGAGGAGAGCACGGTCGGCTCGGTCGGTGAGGGCAATGACGCCATCGTCTCCACAGCCGTCGAGTTCGGCAACGCCAACGACGAGCCGGGCGATCCGCCGACCATCGCCATCGAGATCGTCGAGTACGACGATCGTGATGCAGCGATCGAGGCACTCGAAGCGGGCGAGGTCGACGCGGTCCTCGTCGACGGCAGCGAGGTGATCGTCGAGAGTGTCGGCGGGTTCGGAGGATCGTCCTTCATCAACGGTCTGCAGAGGTCGGCGGGCACCGTGCAGATCCAGGAGGTCATCGCCGAGGAAGGCCAGCAGGCCGTCGACATCATCGAGGTCCTCACCTCGGACCCCTTGGAGGTCACCACCCTCAACGGGGGCGAAGCCGAGGACGGGGAGAGCCGCACCTTCGTCGCCTATTTCGGCCTGCTCCTCCTCTATCTCGCAGTCCTCCTCTACGGGACGTGGATCCTCACCGGCGTCACCGAGGAGAAGGCGAATCGGGTCGTGGAGGTTCTGCTGTCGAGCGTCAAGCCATGGCAGATGCTCGGCGGGAAGATCCTCGGCATCGGCACCCTGGCCCTGGTTCAGCTGCTCGGCACGCTGGTGGTCGCCGTCGTCGCGCTCCGGGTCACCGACGCTTTCGACCTGCCCCCTGTGGAGTGGACCGCCGTGCTCAACCTGCTCCTCTGGTTCGTGATCGGGTTCCTCATCTATGCGGTCCTCTTCGGCGCCGCCGGCTCGCTCGTGAGCCGGACCGAGGAGGCCAACACCATCGCCATGCCCATGTCGATGACTGCCGTGGTCGGACTGTTCATCTCTTTCGCCGCCCTGGAGAATCCCGACGGGACGGTGGCGGTGATCGCCTCCTTCATCCCGGTGACCGCCCCGTTCGTGGTGCCGGTGCGCACCGCGCTCGACGCCATCCCGCTCTGGCAGTACGCCGCCTCGCTGGTCATCTGCCTGGCGTCCATCTGGGTCCTCACCCTGGTGGCCGGTCGCATCTATGCCGGTGGCCTGCTCAGGTACGGCGGCCGGGTCAAGATCCGCGAGGCCTGGCGCTCGGCCGCCGAATAGCGTTCTCCCGATGGGTTATGAGCATCTCGAGGTGGAGCGTGACGGCCATGTCGCCATCCTCTGGCTCAACCGCCCGGAGAAGCTCAACGCCCTGTCGGCCGACATGTGGCAAGACATCCCGGACGCGGTCGAAGCGCTCGACGAAGACGACGACGTTCGGGTCATCGTGCTCGCCGGCCGAGGTCGCGCCTTCACCGTCGGCATCGACCTCGAGTTGCTGGCGTCGCTGCAGCCGTCCGGCGAGTCGCCGGCACGGAGCAACATGCAGCTGTACCAGGACATCAAACGTCTGCAACGCACCGTCAGCGTCTTCGCCGAGACCGCCAAACCGGTCATCGCAGCCATCCACGGCTTCTGCCTGGGCGCCGGGGCGAACCTGATCTCGGCCTGTGACATCCGCTGGGCCAGCAGCGACGCCACGTTCTCGATTCGGGAGACGAAGATGGGCCTCGTCGCCGACATCGGCGCGCTGCAGCGTCTCCCCGCCATCGTCGGGCACCGGGGTCACCGCCGAGATGGCCCTCACCGGGGCCGACTACCCCGCTTCCTGGGCGCTTGGAGCGCGGTCTGGTGAGCCGGCTCTTCCCCGAGCCGGAGGGATTGCTCGCCGGGGCCCGTGAGCTGGCGAGCCAGATCGCGGCGAATTCCCCACTGGTCACCCAAGGTGTGAAGCGGATCCTCCAGGCCAACGATGGGCGCACCATCGACCAGGCTCTCGACTACATGGCGCAGTGGAACTCGTCGTTCCTCGTCTCCAACGACCTCATGGAAGCCATGAGCGCCTTCTTGGAGAAGCGCGACCCGGACTTCACCGGCACCTGAGCCTCACGGGGGTCCCACCCAAGCAGGGACTTCTGGCGCTCCGACCAGGGACCTTCTCCCCTCGTGCATTCGTTCACAAAGTCCGAGATTGAGGGAGTAAGCAGTTGCCAGAGCACTAAGGAGGCACGAAATGACTGCTATCAGCCCCATCGACACCCGCCTCCCCGAGGCGGATGTCCCGTCCCACAAGAAGAGCCTCGTTCTTCTCCTCGCCGCGATCCTGACCCTTGCGGTCGGGTTCGGGTCGATCGCCGGAGCCGTCTTCGGCGCTTGGTACACGTGGAACCAGGCAGTAGCCCAAGACGTCGTCACCCCCGACGACGCCGCCATCCCCGAGACCCCCGTCCGCGGGCCGTTCACGATGTGGGCCCAGGCCGACATCATCACCCACCATCAGCTCGAGAGCACCGAGGGCCTGTACTACTCCCAGATGGAGCGTGAGGTCCCGGCCGTCGACGAGAACGGCGAGGCCATCGTCGATGAGAACGGCGAGGCCGTGATGGTCCCCAATGCGGCAAGGGCGTCATGGCTCAACGCCACCACGCTGACCACCGCCCTCAGCCTCGGAATCGTCTCCTACGCACTGGCGGCTTTCGCCTTTGTGACCGGGTTGACCCTGGTAGCTGTGGGATTCGTGTTCCTCCACATCCGCCGCAAGGCGGTGCTGCTCTAGCGCACAGCTAGGAGAACGAGACAGGGGGCCCCGCAAGGGGCCCCCTGCTCCACGTCCTCAGCACCCGAACCCGGGGTTGATACCGCCATATGTGGCGGTATCAACCCGGGTTCGCCTGTTGCACCTACGGTCAGCGACGGTCCTGGCGGAGCAGGGTCCGGATCGCCGAGTTCTTCCAGATGTTGCCGAACTGGTTCCACTGACGTCTCTTGTCGATGAGCGCTCGCCTGCATCTCGACCGGCTCCGTGCTCCCGAAGTGGCCGGCCAACTGGGTGAGGGTGTGGTTCCAGATCTTGTCCTCGAGTCGCGACGTGTAGACCCGGAACGACGCCTCGTAGAGAGGGTCGTTGGCGCGAACCAGCAGATCGATCCGGGCCTCGGTGGCCGCTTCGGTCTCGTGAGCGCTGAACGTGATGATCGCCGCCCACGGGTGGCCCTCAGGTGTCATGTAGGACCAGGATCGCTCGTCGGCGTATATGACCCGGACCCCGGTGGTCACCTTCGTCGGGCCCTTGCCCCCGGCGATCACCGCGATCTCGCCCGGCGCGATTCCCGCCGCCGGGGCGTAGAACTTGTTCGACGGATACCAGAAGTCTCCGAAATGCTCCTTCCAGGTGCTGATCACGATTTCGGGGGTCGGTCCGCTGATCGAGACCGCGATACGACTTCTGCCACAACTGGCCAAACCCCTGTAGTGGCCCGGTGGGCTTGCGGCCCTCGACATTCCCCTTGTGGGCCCCTGCGACGGTCTCCTCGACATGGAATGTCTCGATCGGGCTTCGCCCAGTTCTCCGCATTTCTCGGTTCGGTCATGGAGGACTCCTTTCCCCGACCGTTTCTACGGGTGGCACGTTCCCAAACCGTTACGAGATGAGCAGGCACCGTTCCGTAACGCCGATAGGCCACAATCAGAGTGAATGAGTGACTACGACGCGGCCGTGGTCGGCGCCGGGCCCAATGGGCTCGCTGCCGCCGTCGAGCTGGCTCGCTCCGGGCGGAGGACACTTCTCGTGGAAGCAGCCGAGGAGATCGGTGGCGGGACGCGCACCGAGGAGCTGACCCTGCCGGGTTTCCAACACGACGTCTGCTCGGCGATCCACCCCGCGGGAGTCGCCTCACCTTTCTTCGCCGAGATCGGGCTCGAGATCGAATGGGTCCAGCCACCCATCCCCTTCAGCCATCCCCTCGACAACGGGAACTCGGCCGCGCTGAGACGCTCCGTGGATGAGACCGCGTCGAGTCTCGGCGACGACGGGCCGACGTATCAGAGACTGATGGGTCCGATCGTCGACGACATCGAGGCATTCATCGACGTCGCGTTGGGGCCGGTGACGATGATCCCGGATCACCCTGGCGCCTTCACCCGGATCGGGGTCCTCGGCGGGATGCCGGCAGCGGTGCTGGCGAAGAGATTCGAGACCGAGGAAGGCAAGGCGATCATCTCGGGGATCGCCGCCCATGCCATCGCCCCATTTCACGGACTGGCCACCTCTGCCGTGGGCTTGATGCTCGGAGCGATCGGGCACAGCCACGGGTGGCCGATGGCCCGAGGCGGATCCCAAGCGATCACCGACGCACTGGCCAGCCGCTTCGAGTCGCTGGGCGGGACCGTGGAGCTGGGGAGAACGGTCACATCGGTCGACGAGCTTGCCTGCCGACATGTGGTTCCTCGACGTGATGCCGCCTGCGGCGATACGGATCGGCGGAGACCGAATCAGTTCCGGCAAGGCCCGCCGGTTGTCCCGGTGGTCGCCGGGCCCCGGTGTCTTCAAAGTCGACTGGGCCCTGGACGGGCCGATTCCGTGGACAGATCCCACCAGCTCACGAAACAGCAACGGTCCACCTGGGCGGCTCCTACGCCGAGGTGGCCGCGGCAGAGCGAGCCGTTGCACGCGGAGAGCACCCGAAACGCCCGTTCGTCCTCCTCGCCCAGCAGTCGTTGTTCGACGACAGTCGGGCACCGGACGGCAAACACACTGCGTGGGGCTACTGCCATGTCCCCAACGGCTCGGATCTGGACATGACCGAGGTCATCGAGAACCAGATCGAGCGTTTCGCGCCTGGGTTCCGAGACCTGATCCTGGGACGGGCGACCCGCAATGGCCCCCAATACCAGACGTACAACCCCAACTACCTGGGTGGTGACATCGGGGGTGGCCAATACGGTCTGAAGAAGGTCCTCCAGATCGGGCGCAAAGCCCCCTACGAGCTGGGTGGCAACGTCTACCTCTGCTCCTCCGCGACCCCGCCGGGCGCCGGGGTTCACGGCATGTGTGGGTATCACGCGGTCCGGGCCGCCCTGGATTGAGTGGAGACGCCAAGATCGAGCGTGTGTCAGTTGACGTCGCTATAGCGACGTCAACTGACACACGCTTGGTGGGTCAACCGGCTACGGCCGACGCCTCGTCGTCGTAGAGGCCGATCGCCTCGTCGAGACGGGTGAGGCTGAAGATCTCCCGGTAGTGATCGGTCAGGCCGTAGGCGCGCAGGGCGTGGCCGGATCGTTGTGCCCGAATCAACGTCGTCACGAGCAACCCGATGCCACCGCTGTTCATGTACTCGAGCCCCTCGAAGTTGAGAATGACGGCAGTGGCTCCCTCACCGGCCTTCTCGTGGGCATCGCTGATCTCCTTCTCGGAGAATGCGGTTATCTCACCAGACGACATCGATCACTCTGATGCCCTCGGCTACGTCCCGGATGTTCATGGTCAAGTTGGCTGTAGGCATTTCCTCTCCTCAATTGCCTGCGGCTGCGTCCTCGTAGATGTGCATGAAGTCGGCGAGACGTGTGATCTCGAAGACTTCCTTGTAGTGGTCGGTCAGCCCGTATGCACCGACATCCCGCCCCTCGGCACGAGCCATCGCCAGCACCCCGACGATCACAGCGATGCCGGTCGAATTGATGTAGTCGACCTTCCCGAAATCGAGACGGACCTCGCCAGGCTGGCGGACGCCTCCTCGTAGGCGGTCTCCATCGCTTCTTTGGCGTCTCCGATTGACCGTTCCGACCAGCTCGATGACCGAGCCCTTCTCGAGGCCCTGACCGTGCGCCTGAAACTCTTCGCCTGACATCACGCTTCTCCTTCCCGGTTCATCACCAGTTCGACGATGTGGGAGCCGTTCTCACTGGGTGCTGTTGACCTCATCCACCATCTGGCTCGATCAGGAAAGAGCCCCAATCCTCGGGGTGTCTGCTCACCGGCCAGCTTGGCCTCGATGTCGGGGGTGGTGGCGTCCGGGATGTCCTTGCCGCCGCCATGGTCGGTACACCGTGACGCTGACCGCTCCGGGGTCGCCGCCACCTCGACCAGCACATCGAGATCTGGGTCGTTCTCGTTGCCGTGCTCGATGGCGTTCATCACCGTCTCACCCACGGCTGTCTTGAGCTTCTCGAACTGCGAGGAGCTCGAGACCGAGGCGGGATCGACGGCCTCGGCGACCCTGTCGATGGCGACACGCTCGTTGCCCTCGAGACTGGGAAGACTGAAGTTCGCGAGGATGCTCCCGGTGGCCCCGAGTCGAACGACACCCGCCGATCGACTGGCCGATGAGGTGCGCCGCACACGACCAGTGTGATGTCGTCCTCCTGTTCGGCCTCGGGCCCGGTCCATCTCTCCAGGTCGGAGACGCAGGGACGCCGTCACCATGTCGTCGCCCTTGGCCCGTCTGGCGACACGACCCATGAGTCGCGAGAAGCCGTACATCTCGCCTTCTGGGCTGTGCGCCTCGGTGATGCCGTCGCTCGTGAGCACCATGATCTCGCCGTCGGCCATGCGGTCCGACTTCTCCTCATATCCATGCCCGGCATCAGACCGAGCGGCATCCCGGTCGCCCTGCAGTTCGACCACCCCTCGGTCGTCCGCACGTAGGGGAGGTTGTGTCCGGCGTTGGCGAAGACGAGCTCACCGGCTTCGGTGTCGATGATGGCGTACAGACAGGTCACGAACATCGCCGGCGGGATCTCGGGCACCAGGTTCTCGTTGACCTCGGCGAGAACTGCCGAGGGGGAGTCGTTGCGGCAGGGCCGCAGCCCGGAGCATCGAGCGGCAGGTCGCCATCACCAGCGCTGCTGGCACGCCCTTGTCGGTCACGTCGCCGATCACCACGCCGAGACGCTTCTCGTCGAGCTGGATGAAGTCGTAGAAGTCCCCGCCCACGGCCCGGGCCGGCCGATAGAAGGCGTCGACGTTCCAGCCGGGGATCGAGGGAAGTTCTTTGGGGAGAAGGGTCTGCTGGATGAGGGCCGCGACCTGGAGCTCCTGCTGGATCCGCTCCCTCTCCTTGGCCTCGGCCTGCTGCTCCCGGACGAGCTGGGCCACCTTCATCGCCGGCGCCACCTGGGAGGCCAGATTGCCGAGAAGCCGGCGGTCGTCGGTGGAATAGGGCTGGTCGGAGAGGCGCTGACCCAGATACAGGGCACCGAGAAGCTCACCCTGCCCGATCAATGGCACGATCAGCTCAACCCCCTCCTCGCGGAGACGTGTGATGGTGGCTGAGTCGGCATCGATGGCGGTCAGGTCGACCGGGCCGCCTGCGGATATGAGCAACGTCTCGAGCACATCTCCAGGTGGGATCTCCACGGGATCGAGGGCCCGAGTCGGCGAGGCTTTGGCAGGAGCAGGACCCGATTCGGCGGTCTTGCTCTCCTTCGATCGTCTTCTCAACGAGACCATGTGCCCATCCTCCTCCGGGTGCGTCCCGAAACCGTTACGAAATCGGACTTCATCGAACCCACACTCCGATCGCTGCCGGCTGCATGGCCTCGGTGACCACCGCAGCCCAGCCGTCCTTGACCTGGACGGCGTCGGCTCCGTCGCGCAGGGTGTCGGCAAAACCGTCCAACACCCGTTCGTTGTCGTATCGGGATCGATTGAACCTACGGTCGATCCACCCGACCACACGGCGTCGGAGCGGATTGAACAATGCAGCGGCGGCGAGTGTCGAGGCGGCAACCAGCCATGCAGGCGCCTCCGACCCCATCAACTGATTGGGGACGTAGACCACTCCAAAGACGAACACGAGGCCGAGCACTCCGATCACGACCGCATAGGACACGGTCCGGGACACGACGCGGCCGAGGTCGTACAAGCGATAGCGCAGAATGGCCACGCCGATGGCTACCGGCAGGGTGCTGACAGCTGCAGCCAACACCAGACCGCTGTAGTCCTCGAGATCGAGGAATCGGAAGGCGATGAAGGCCGCTATCGGCGCGACGAGGACACTGGCCAGAAGCCATCGGCTCTGCTGTCGTTCCAGTGGTGAGCCCCGTCGATAGCGCAGGGCCAATGAGATCGCCGCCGGCAATATCAGCGCCCCCGACAATGGGTAAGCGGCGTCGATGGGGTCGTATGCCGCGTAACGTCGATGAGGTCGTCATCGACGAGGACATCGGCAGGAACACCCCAGAGCATCACCGCGCCCGACCAGGACGAGGCCGATCACCAAGCCGAAAGGCGCCAGGAACCACCGGCGACGCCCGCTGAATCGCCCGTCCGGGAAGAGGGTGAGGAGAACCGGGACCATGAGAAATGCCACCGGGCCGGTCCACGCACCAAGCCATGCCGCGAGGTGCTCGAGCGGGAAGGGCCCTCGCTCGAGGGAGGCAGTGGCATAGGCCCTCCCGATGTCGTATATCAGCCAAGCCGACGCACCGATCACGAGAACGGGGCCGATCAGGTTGCCCCTCACCCTGATGGTCAGAAGCGAACCCACGACGAGGAACAGGATGGCGGGGATCCCGAACTCGATGACTTTGTCCGGGTAGTCGAACCATGCCCCGATCCAGGCGGCGGAGGCCGTCGCCGTCCAACCCCACAGGGCCCACCTGACTGGGCGACTCAACGTCTCACCCAGACCCCGAGGGCCGACGGCTCCATCGTCGCTCGACACGACGTCGACCCAGCCACCGACAAGATCCTCGGTCTCGATCCGATTCCGCAGGGTGTCGCTGAAAGCGGACATGACTTGCTCGGCGTCGTAGCGGGACCGGTTGAACCTCCTGTCGACCCAGGCAAGAGCCCGTTTCCGTACCGGATTGAACAGAGCGGCGACGATGAGAGTGCTCGTAGCCACCGCCAGAGCCGGAGCGGACCCGGTGCCGATGACCAGATTCGGTACCGCCACCACCCCGACGGCGAAGACAGAGCCGAGGAGGACGACCACCAGACCGTACGCCAGGCCCCTGGAGAGAATCCGGTCTATCTCATACAGGCGATAGCGGGTGACCGCGACGCCGATGGAGATAGGGATCGCAGAGCCGCCGAGCAGCCAAACGAATTCTGCAGGACTGTCTTCTGGCATGACCTGGCCAAGACCGATGATCGTCACGAACACGATCCCTCCGAGCAGGAGCCATCGATACTGCTGTCGTTCGATCCCCGCGCTCCGATGCCAACGGAGAGCGACCGAGACGATGGCCGCCGCCACCAGCACGATCACGACGAGGAAGCCACTGTCGCCGACTAGCCAAGACGTGGCGTTGGCCAGCCAATCTGCGAGCCAGTGGGCTCACCTCACCGGTCGCCTCCATCGGCACGGGGCTAACCAGAAACGAGATGGCCCCGATCACCCCGAACGCCGTTACCCCGGCTGCGGTGTAGCGCTCCAAACGCCCAACCAGAAGTCCCGTCGGGAACACCAGGAGGACGATGATGATGCCGAGCCACGGCAAGACCCCGAGGACGAGTTGTAACAGCTCCGCCCAGACCCGAACCGTAATCGGAGCGGCGCTTTCCGCGACGACCAACAGCCCGAAGCCGAGCCCCCAGAGAACCCCGACTGCCAGCATGACCACCCCCACCCCGTTCCTGGGTCGACGCCAGAGAATGAGAGCACCGACAGGGGCCCAGGCCACCCAGGTCACCGGCCACCAGGCGTCGCCACCCTCGAGACCCCCGAAGAGGGCAGCCGCCATGATGCACACAGTGGTGAACAGCACACCGAGAATCAGCAGGAGCTCGCGTCTCATCGCACCCAGACCCCCAGCGTCGTTGGCTGCAGTGTCGTAGCCACGACACTCGTCCAACCCTCCACGATCTGAGTGGAGTCGACCTCGTTTCGGAGACCGGAACCGAACCGCTCTGCGATCTGCTCGGCGTCGTACTTCGCTCGGTTGAACCTCCGATCCACCAACCGCTGAGTGCGGTTGCGCAAGCGGATTGAACAGTGCGGCCACGCCAAGAGTCGTCGCCGCCACCACCAGGGGCTCGTCGAACTGGGCGCCGGCGAGAGCGGCGACACCCGCCACCACCGCCACCAGCAACCCGGCCACGACGGCGTAGGACACCGTCCGGGAGATGATCCGGTCGATCTCGTAGAGCCGGTAACGAAGCACAGCCACACCAACCGACACCGGGATCAGCAGAGCGCCCAACGGCAGGGCGACGTCGGCCACCACCGAGTTCTGGTACCCGCCGAACTCGGCCACGGCTCCGATCCCGAACGCCGCGAATGCGGGGAGCAACCAGCGGAGCTGCAGACGCTCCACGCCGCTGGATCTGACCCAACGCACCACCAGCGAGACGATCGCCAGCACCACGCCGATCAGGACGCAGTCAGAGCGACGATCTGAAGACAGGTGCCAGGCGAGTCGCAGCTGACTTCGCCGGCGAAGTCCACCCCCTCATGAAGAAGGCGACCAACCCACCTACCACGAAGAGGGCGACGCCGACCATTGGCAGCCACTGCACCCAGCTCCATCGCGGTGTCGGTGGCTTCCCGTCGGGGAACCAGAGAGGCACGAGAACACCCAGACAGGGGAGGGTCACGAGGAACAAGACGGACCCGATGAGGAGATTCGCCCAGGCCGGGGAGAGACCGTCCCGAAACCAGTGAGCATCAGCCCGAGACTGGCTGCGAGCAGGCCCCAGGAGACACGATTCGTGGGGACCCGGATCACGAGGAGCCCGGATACGGCTAGATAGACAAGCCCGGTGACGATGACGACCAAGGTCTCGCTGTCCACACCGTTCCGGGCCACGACCGAGAACGACGACGGCGATCCCGAAACCCGCCAGGAGCAAACACCAACGCCACCCGCCAGCTACGGCTCATCGGTTTTCACTCACCCACACGCCCACGGCAAGTTCGGCTGCATCGTCTCAGCGACCACACCGACCCATCCGCTCACCACTTCATCAGGGTCGATCTCGTCCCGCAGTGAACGAGCGAACCCGTCCATCACCCGCTCGGCGTCGTACCGGGAACGGTTGAACCGGCGGTCGACCACCCGTCTGCACCCGACGACGCAAAGGGTTGAAGACTGCGGCGACCCCCAGCGTCGTCGCCGCCACCACCAGCGGGCTGTCAAACCGGGTGCAGACCAGGCAGCGAGCCAGAGCGACCGCCCCGGCCAGCAGCGCCACAACGACGGCGTAGGTGACGGTGCGGGAGATGATCCGATCGATGTCGTAGAGGCGATAGCGGAAGATGGCGAGGATCATCGACAAAGGCAGGAAGACGAAGCCCAATGGTGGACAGCACGTCGACCCATGCGGGGGCCGGACACGACGCCGAAGCCCTCCATCACGTTCTCGATGAGGAGGCTGAGGACGACGAGACTCCCCAGCCAGCAGAAACCATTTCAGCTGCTGTCGCTCCACACCTTTCGATCGGACCAACCGCACGATGAGACTGACGACCGCGGACACGAACAAAACATCCCGCAATGCGTGAGCAGCGGACCCGAGATGGCGCCGAACTCGGGGTTGGGCACGCCCTCGATGCCGATCGGATTTGGAACCCAGGCAATACAGCCCTCGATCTCGTCGCTGTAGACGTCGACAGACCTCGCCGCTGAACGAGTAGAGAAGGAAGTTCGCCGGCGATCACGACGAAGAAGCCCACTGGAGCCAGAGCCAGCGCGGAGAGACGACCCGGCCGGTCGGGAACCATAGCGATCAACAACCCGATGGCCATGATCCAGCTGAGCCAGAAGGCGCCACCAATCGCTTCACCCGCGACGTACCCCATTTCGGCGAGGCCACCGGCGACGCCTGCCGCCATCACGGAGAAGCCCATCGCCCCCAACAGCCATCCAATTCGGGCTGCGTCGGTCCGCCAGACGATCAGCGCTCCGATTCCGATGAAAGCCACCCCAGGGACGACCGACGTCAATGCGTCATACAGAGCGTCATCACCCAGGTCCACCAACCGAGGAGATTCCCGGCGAGCACGATCCCGGTGAGTGCGCTCCCGACCGCGAGCAGCCACACGGCCTGACGAGCCGACCCTCGCACCGTTTCAACCGTCACAGTCGGGAGACTCTCATCGAACCGTTACGCAATCGCAACGGAGCGAGCCATCGGCCTTGCGTCACGCAAACCGCTGACTTCCGATAGTCGTAACGCCGGGTTTATGTTGCCCGACGGAAAGGGAGAGTTCTGCTCGAGATCAAGATCCTCGGCTCGCCGGTGGTGACTCGCGATGGTGTCCCAGTCGAGGTGGACACGCGCAAGGCGATCGCGATGCTCGCCTATCTCACCGTCGAGGGCTCAGCCGATCGCCAATCTCTCGCCGGTCTCTTTTGGGCGGACTCCTCACCCGATCGGGCTCGAGCCACCCTTCGTCGCACTCTCTCGTCGTTGCGGAGCGGGATTGGCCCCGACGCCATCTCGGCTAATCGAGACCGGGTCAGCCTCCAACCGGGCCATCGGTCCGACCTCGCCGACTTCGACGCGGCGATCGCCGAGCACCTCGACACACGGTCACGACCTCGGTGACGTATGCGCCTCGTGCCTCCAGCCACTCCAACGAGGAGCGAGCCTCTATCGAGGCGACTTCTTGGGTGCTTTCAGCATCAGGGACGCCCCCGAGTTCGAAGACTGGGCTCGCTCGGTCACCGAGTCGCTACCGGCTCAAGGCTGGTGAGGCATTTCGACGGCTGGCGATGGCTCATGCCGCCCAGGGTGACTATGGCCAGGCAGTGATCGCCGTCGGACGCTGGATCGCACTCGACGAGCTCCACGAGCCCGCTCATCGGCTGGCGATGCTGCTCCACGCCTGGGCCGGCGACCGGGCCGGGGCGATCCAGGCATATCGGGACTGTGTCGCGGCCCTGGACCGGGAGCTGGGCGTGCCACCTCTGGAGGAGACCACCGAGCTGTACGAAGCCATTCTGGACGAAGACCTTCCCCCGGCGCCAGGGGTCAGGCGATCGCGTGCGAGCTCACGTCGCCGCGCCCCCGAGAGGTCAAAGACATGATCGACCGGCACGACGCGGTCGCGACCATCGAGCAAGTGCTCGATTCGATCGGGGCGGCCCTCAGCTGTTGACGATGACTGGCGACTCTTGGATGGGGAAGACCAGGTTGCTCGATCACATCAGATCGAGGGCGAGCGAGATGGGCCATCGCATCGTTGCCGGCACTGCGTTTCGCGCCGAGTCCGGACTCCCCTACGGAGTGGCGGTCCAGCTGCTGGCCGACCTGGACCGTCGCGACGAAGGCATCGAGCTGCTTCCCGACTGGGTGCGCGACGAGCTCTACCGCCTCGATCCACGATCTGGGGTTGCAGTCGAGCAACCAGATACAGGTCAGCTGGGTCATCTCCGGCTACGCGAGGCGTTTCTCACACTGATCGAGACCACCGCCTCGGGTCGCCCTGTCGTGCTCACGATCGACGACGCCCAGTGGACCGACCCGGCCTCCGCCAACCTCCTCGCTCACGTCCAGAGGCGGGCCAGAAGAGGGCGTCTCCTCACTGTGATCGCGACCCGGGATCTGGACTCGCTGCATCCTGCGCTGCGCGAGATCGCCTCGGAGCCGGACGTGAGCATCGTCCTCCGCCCCCTCCTCGCTTCCGACCTGGGCGACCAGCCGGATGTCGACATCGATGCGATATTGCGCGCCACGGGAGGCATCCCTCTCCTGGTCCAAGAGGCCATCGAGTCGGGCCGGGTCGAACCGGAATCCTCGTCGGTGTCCAAGTACATGGAATCGAGACGTCGTCGCATGTCTGAGCTGGGACGCCAAGTCCTGGCTGCGGCGGCCGTGCTCGACGGCATGTGTGACGCCTCCCTGTTGAAGGACACGAGTGGCCGGACCGAGGAGGAGGTCGTCGAGGCAGTCGAGGAGCTGGTCTCTGCGGGCATGCTCCGGGAGCAGGATGACGGGCGCCTCACCTTCACCCTCGACGTCCTGGAGACGGTGATGTATGAATCGACGTCCCTGGTGCGGCGCAGGCTGCTCCATCGTCGCGCCGCCGAGGCCATGGCGGCACGACCACGGGCGAGTCAAGACGTGCGAGTGGTCACCGCCACCGCCGATCATCTTCGGGCAGCAGGCTCCGACGACGCCGCCATCTGGTATCGGCGGGCGGGAGACCTGTCTCGGGACGTGTTCGCAAATGACGAGGCGGCCGCTTCCTACGAGCTGGCACTGGCCCTGGGGCATCCGGAGACGAGTGAGATCCGTCTCGCCCTCGGTGAGCTGGCCATGGCGCGGGGTGACTACGAAACGGCCACCCAGGAGCTGCGGACCGCCGCATCACACGCCGATGGGTCGACCCTGGCCGTGGTCGAGCACCGGCTGGGAGACCTCAATCGGATGCTGGGCCGATTCGAGCTGGCCGAGGAGAGCTACGCCAGCGCCGAAGCCGCCCATCCGCAGCCCGCCGAGCTGTATGCAGCCTGGGCATTGCTCCGACACCGAATCGGCGATGCGCAAGGCCGCAATCGAGTTCGCCACCAGGGCTGAGACCGCGGCGCGATCATCCGGTGACCGGCGGAGTCTGGCTCGGGCCCTCAACATCCTCGGTGTGGTCTCACCTGACCCGAAGACCGCCGCCGAGCACATCGACGATGCCCTCGCGTTGTCCGAGCCCGACGACCCCTCCCGGATCGCCGCCCTCAACAACAAGGCGCATCTCCTCGGTTCGACTGGCGACACAGAGGACGCCATCCGTCTGGTCGATGAGGCGATCGCCATCGCGGCCCGCACCGGATTTCGCCACCATCAGGCCGCGTTGCTCAACCATCGCGCCGACCTGGAGCACCAGCGAGGCAACGAGACCGAGGCGCAGGCCGCCCTCACCGAGGCCGTCACCCTCTTTGCCGACGTGGTCGCCGGCGACTGGGAACCCGAGGTGTGGCTGCTGCCGCGAGTGGTGACGGACCCAAGCGTGTGCAGTTGAGGTCGCATAGCGACCTCAACTGCACACGCTCAACCGTCACGGCGCCTCAGCAACAGCTCCTCGAGACGGTCGAGGGGGAGGGCGTGGGCGGTGCGACCCTTCTGGCCGGTCGTGGTCTCCGCGGCACAGAGGGCATTGAGGATGGCCTCCTCGGTGGCGTCGGCCACGGCGTGGAAGAGATCGTCCATCTCCTTGAGCGGCACCGAGGTGAGATCCCATGGCTCGCCGTCCACGCTGAGGTCGTTCCCGGTGGAGAAGACGAGGAAGATGTCGCCGCTGGAGTCGTGGCCGTATCCACCGACTCGCCCCAGCCCGACACTGACCCTTTTGGCCAGCCGATGACACTGGACCGGCAGGAGGGGGGCATCGGTGGCAACGATCACGATGATCGAGCCTCCGTTGGGGGGCTCGTCCCAGGCCGAGGGGACCACCTCGGGGCCGAGATGACGACCGACCGGGAATCCGTCGACCCGAAGATCGGCACGACGTCCGTAGTTGGCCTGGACGAGGACGCCCACAGTGCCGGCGCCGACGACACGCGAGGAGGTCCCGATGCCTCCTTTGAACCCATGACAGATCATGCCGGTGCCGCCACCGACGCAGCCTTCGGCCACCGGGCCGGGGCCGGCGCTCTCGTAGGCGGCGCGGGCATCGGCCTCGGTCAGCGGGAACGACTCGATGTCACTGAGCCAGCCGTCCCAGGTCTCCCCAACCACGGGAAGATGGAACTCGTGCCCACCACCCGACTCGACACCGGCTTTGACCAGGAAATCGCGAACGAGGCCGACCTGGAAGGTGTTGGTGATCCCGATGGGTGACCCGAGAAGACCCGACTCCTCGATCCAGGGCAACCCGGTCATCTCACCGTTGCCACTGAAGTTGAACCACGCGGCGTAGGCGTAGTTCGATCCAGATGCCCCCCTCCCGGGGGACGATCATCGTCACCCCGGTGCGGGCGACGGTGGGCCCGTCACGGATGACGGTGGCATGACCCACCAGGACCCCGGGGACGTCGGTGATTGCGTTGTGTGGGCCGGTGGGTAGGTCTCCGATCGAGATGCCCAGCTCACGAAGTCGTCGCCTCATAGGTGTCGGGAAGTTAGCCCCGGGAGTAGCGTGCCGCGCACATGAGATCGGGGGCGTCGTACTGACATGACCTCACTCTTCCAGCGTGGGGGCGATCTCCCCCACGTGGAGCGCGCCCATGGGTGCTGGATCACCGATGTCAACGGCAACGAGTATCTCGACGCTTCCTCGGGAGCCCTCGTCGTCAACGTGGGCCACGACGATTCCCGGGTGACGTCGGCGGTCCGTCGTCAGCTCGACGCCGTCTCGTACGTCCACCCGTCCGCCTTCACCGCGGATGTCGCGGAGGGATATGCCGCCGCCCTATCCCGCCTCCTGCCGATGGAAGACGCCCGGATCTACCCGGTCTCGGGAGGATCGGAGGCGGTCGAGACCGCACTCAAGGCGGCCCGGACCTTTCACCTGGCCCGCGACGAGCCGGAGCGTTCAGTGGTCATCGGGCGCGAGCTGTCCTATCACGGCAACACCCGTGGCGCCCTCGACGTATCGGGGCGCGATTCGCTGCGAGAGCCCTATCTCCCGTGGCTGGGGTTGGCAGGTCGAGTGCCCGCGGTGCTCGAGTACAGGTGCCCCAACCCGGGTCATCCAAATCGCTGCGCCGAATGGCACGCCGCCTCCCTCGAGATGGAGATAGAGCGAATCGGGCCGGAACGGGTCGCGGCTTTCATCGCCGAGCCCATCGGGGGGGCGGCCAGTGGCGCCGCGGTGCCCCCCGAGGGGTACTGGGCGGCCGTTGCCGAGGTGTGCCGGCGTCATGGGATCCTGATCATCGCCGACGAAGTGATGACCGGTTTCGGGAGGACCGGCGCTTGGTTCGCCTCGGAGCACTTCGGTCTCCGGCCCGACATCATGACGATGGCCAAGGGAGCCGCCAGTGGCTACTGGCCCCTCGGGCTGTGTGCGTTCAGCGGCGAGGTCGGCGAAGCCCTGCAGCGGTCCGGCCTGGTGCACGGGTTCACCTTCTCCCATCACCTGGTCGGTGCCTCCGCCGGAATGGCTGTCATCCAGCGAATCGACCAGCTGCGTCTCGTCGAACGCGCCCGGGAGATGGGCCGGCTCCTGCGGCAGGCCCTCGACGACGTGATCGGTGCTCACCCGCTGGTCGGGGACATCCGGGGCATGGGGCTGATGCTTGCGGTGGAGTTGGTGGAGGATCGAGGAACGAAGCGACCCTTCCCCGCAGCCCACGGCATGGCTGCCCGCGTCACCGCTCGCGCCCGCGAAGAGGGTCTGCTGGTGTACCCGTCGACCGGTTGCGCCGGTCACGGAGACGGCGACCTCGTGATGGTGGGACCGCCGCTGATCATCCGGGAAGAGGAGGTCGAGGCCCTGGTGGCGAGACTGGCGAGAGCATTGGAGAGATCGAGATGAGTCTGACTGGGGTCTGGTCCGAAGGAAGTCTCGCCCACGACCCCGAGGGCGAAGTCTGGATCGGGGTGCGGATCGAGGGAGACGAGACCGCGGAGAGAGGACGGGCGATGCAGCGGGCCATCGACTCTGCCGGTCTCGAAGTGGTGACGCCGAATCCGTACCCCGACACGGAGATCACGGCCGTCCACGACAAGGGCATGCTCGACTACCTCGCCACCGCATATGGGGAATGGGTGGCCGCCGGATACCCGGAAGACCCCGGCCAGGACCGTGTCGTCGCCTACGCCTTTCGCCATCCCGGCGCCTTCGGCCATGTCGCCGACCGTCTCCCCCGCAGCCGGACGGCCATGGCCGGTGTCTACTGCATGGACACCTGCACCGTGATCGGTCCGGGCTCGTACCAGGGCATCCGCTATGCGGTCGACGCCTCCCTGACCGCCGCCGACCTCGTCCTCTCAGGACGGGGCAGCGCCTATGCCGCGGTCCGACCGCCGGGGCATCACGCCGGCACCGACTACTTCGGCGGCTCCTGTTATCTGAACAATGCCGCCATCACCGCCCAGCACCTGGTGACCAACGGGGGCGGAAGGGTGGCGGTCGTCGACATCGATGCCCACCACGGCAACGGGACCCAGCAGGTCTTCTACGACCGCGACGACGTGCTCTACACGTCGGTGCACGTCGATCCCGGCCAAGGATGGTTTCCCCACTGGTGTGGATTCGCCGACGAGACCGGGAACGGGCGTGGTCTCGGGATGAACCGCAACCTGCCGCTCGCGCCCGGTTCTGGCGACACCGAGTTCGCCGCCGCCGTCGAGAGCGCCTGTGAGTGGGTGGCGGCCAACGGTGTCGAGACGCTGGTCGTCTCTCTGGGGGTCGACGCCGGGGGTCAGGACCCCGAGTCGCCTCTTCAGGTGTCTACCGAAGGCTTCGCCGCGGCGGCGTCCACCCTCGCCGCACTGGCGCTGCCGACCGTGCTCGTCCAGGAGGGGGGCTACCACCTCCAGGCGCTGGAGACCGACCTCACCGCTATCTTGACCCGCTTCGACTGACAGAGGCGGTGACCATGGGCTCGACCGAGTGGCTGGGCAAAGACGAGCACAACGGTGTCCCCAGTCAGGCTCGCCCGGACGCGAAACCGCCCCCGCACTGGCGGTTGGCGACCGTCTACGCCACGGGACGCCCCCACAGCCCATCGGTCTCCCCGGACGGCTCGATGGTCGCATTCGTGCTCAGTGTCGAAGGCACCAACGACATCTATGTGATGCCGGTTGGGGGCGGGCAAGCTCGCGCCCTCACCAGTGACCGCGCCTCGGTCGCCTATTGGGAGGACTCGAGCCCTTGCTGGTCACCCGACGGGACACGTCTCGCCTACGGCTCTGGCGGGGACACGTTCGTCGTGGCCGTCACCGGGGGCCCGGCCCTCCGTGTCGGTGAGATGACTCCGGGCGCATGGCTCGACAACGATCGCCTCGTGGTCGTCGTCGAGCGGGACCGGACCACGCGACTCGCCACCGTTTCGGTTTCCGACGCCTGGCCCCAGCCATTCGGGCCCACCGGTGGCGACGTCGGCGGGGTCCGCGCCACCGGCGACGGCCGCGTCCTCGCGGTCTTCTGGCCACGTGACGACTTCAGCCGCTCCGACATCGTCGTCGCCGACCCTGAGGGTGGGTGGACGACCCTCGTCGGCCAGGAGGGCACCAGGGCCCTGGGTGCCGAGTTCCATGGCGAGACCGTGGCCTATGTGATGGAGTCGCCGGAATGGAGGGCCGTGTACCTCACCGATCTCGAGGGCGCCGACCACCGGCTCCTCGTCGGGGAGGACGCCGACTTCGGCGAGCTGGCCTGGTCGCCGGACGGCGACCGCCTCGCCGCGGTGCGGGCCCGTCACGGGCAATGGGACCTGGTCACGTTGGATCGCGAGGGGAAGGTCGAGCTCGTCGAGGAGGGCGGAGCGTGGCAGGGCCCGGGTTGGTCCGGAGACGACATCGTCGCTGTCCACGAGTCCCACGCCACGGTGTCCCGCCTGGTCAGGGTGGGGCCGGCCAACGCCACTCTCCACGACGGCGCACCGGTCGCGATCACCGCTGCCCCCCACCGTGGGTTCGAACGTGTGACCTACCCGAGCACCGACGGGACCGAGATCGAGGGCTTCCTCTTCCGACCCGTCGACACAGAGACTCCGGTGGCGGCGGTCGTCTACCCCCACGGCGGGCCGACGTCGGTCTACGGGGACGAATGGGACGGGTACGCCCAGTACTTCGTCGACAAGGGCTACGCCTGGCTCGCCATCAATTTCCGGGGGTCGACCACATACGGGCGCACTTTCGAACGGGCCAACCACGACGACTGGGGTGTCGGCGACACCGAGGATTGCATCGCAGCTGCCCGGTTTCTCCAATCACTGGGCTGGGTGGATCCCGACCGAATCGCGATCTTCGGAGCCAGCTACGGCAGTTACATGGCGCTGACTTCGCTGGTCCACCCGGAGAACCCGTTCGCATGTGGCGTGCTCAAGTACGGCGACTGCGACATCCTGACGTCCTGGGCCCAGGGAGATCGAGAGGGGCGCGACGACCTGGAGCGGATGATGGGCCACCCCTCGACCAACCGCGCGGCATATCTCGCCGGCTCGCCGATCCATGTCATCGCCAGCCTGGAGCGGCCGGTCTTGATCGCCCACGGCGAACAGGACGCCCGCGTGCACCCGAAACAAGCAGAGCAGCTCGTCGCCGATCTCCGAAGGCTGGACAAGCGCTTCGAGTACGTGACCTACCCCCAGGAAGGCCATGGTCTCTTGCGACGGGAGTCCGCGATCCACTTCCACGAGCGTCTGGAGCGATTCCTCGACTGGCACCTCATGTGACCCGCGGCCGCCGGGCCGCATAGGTCCAGCGACCCTCAAGCGTCGAGGGACAGCTGCCGAAATTCGCGTCATGACTGCCTCCACGCCCGTACTCCAGACATGGGCCACCCGGCCCCTCGGCAAAGCCGCACGTATCGCCCTCGCCGTCCTGGGCATGATCATGGCGACCCTGGTCCTGATGACGGCTGCGGTCATCGAGAGCGGTGCATGGGTCCAGGTGATCCTCGGAGCCGCCCTGGCTGCGGCGTCGGTGCTGGCAGCTCGTGTCCCGTCGGCGGCGAGACTGATGACTCTCGGTGCCATCGTCCTCATGATCCCGTTGGCGCTCGAGACCCTCTGAATCTCCGGAGCCCGCTAAGGGCATCCGCACGTCGCAACGGCCACCGGCTTACGGTGGCCGTTGCCCGTTGGCGGGTCCCTGACAACGCGTCGATATAGGGGACATTCCCCATATACATCCCTGGGCAGATGCGCGATGCTCACAGGACTGGGGGACTTCAGGGCAACCGAATCGTCCCTCGAAGCGACAATGGGGACCTCACCTGGGGGATCGTCACGACGGTCCCCCAGGCCCGTGTCTCCCGACGACTTCCCCGTGCTCTACGAGTCCCCACGAGTCATGGTCACTGCCCGATCAGCTACCTTCCCCACGATGCTCAAGGGGAGTTTTCGTCATCGGGGCAGCCCCGAGCTGGAGGCGACTCTTCGTCGCATGGTGGTGGTCTTCCGGTTCCTCGGCTGGATCTGGATGGTCCTCCTCGTCGCAGTCACTCTCGTCTCCAACCCGCCTCCGCGGCTGTGGATCGTCTATGCCACGGTCGCGTTGGCCAGTGTCTGGACGCTCCTCACCTGGTACATGGCCCGTCAGCAACCCGTGGCCTTCGCCGGGACGGCGTGGTTTCTGGCCGACACGGTCGTCATGCTCGCGATCGGGGCGGCGTCGATCGCCGCCGGAGCCGACGAGCTGTTCCACGGTGGCCTCCCTCTCTCCTACGTTTTCGTCGGGGCGTTGTGGGGCGGCCTCCCCGGATCGCTGATTGCCGCCGTGCTGCTCGCCGTCGAGCAGTTCGCCGTCCACGTGATCGCCGACCTGAACCCGGTGCGGGCCGCCGGCAGCATCATCTTCTTCGTCGTCGCCGCCATCGTGGGATGGACCTTCGACCGGCTTCGTGACTACGACATCGCTCGCCAGAAGGCCGAGGGAGAGCTGGCTGCGGAACGGGAGGCGGTGGCGGCGCACGAGGCCAGGGTTCAGTCTGGTCAACAAGCTCCACGACTCGGTCCTGCAGACCTTTCACGCCATCCGCATGGGCGCCGACGACCCGGCGCAGTCCCGATATCTCGCCCGACGCCAGGAACGAGAGCTGCGACGCAACATCGAGGAGTGGCGTTCTCAGTACGACCACAGCTTCCGGGCGGCCCTCCTGGCGATGCGAGACGACGTGGAGGACATCCATCGGGTCGAGATCGAGGCCGTGATCCGCGACGACACCGCCCTGACCCCCGACCTGGAGGCGGGCATCGAGGCCGCCCGCGAGGCCGTCACCAACGCGGTCAAGCACTCGGGGGCACAGCGCATATCGATCTTCTCCGAGGTCCAAGACGGCCAAGCCTTCATCCACATCCGTGACGACGGCGCCGGGATCGAAGGTGGCGACCTGAACCGGGTGTCCAGCAGGCTGAACCAGCGGGTCGAGTCGGTGGGCGGTCTGGTCGACATCGACTCCGGTGGGGTCGGCGGGACCGAGGTCAAGATCACGGTCGGTGCCTGAGTGGCCACCCGGATCTTCCTCGTCGACGATCACGATGTGGTTCGCGCCGGGATCAAAGCGGCGCTCGGGAATCGTTTCGACGTCGTCGGCGAGGCCGCCGACGTCTCCTCGGCTGTCGAGGGGATCCTTGCCAGGCGGCCGGAGTTGGTGGTCCTCGACGTCAAGCTCCCCGGAGGCGGAGGCGCCGAGGTCATCGCACGTGTCGATGCCGTCATCCCCGACGTCAAGTACATGGCCCTCACCGTCGCCACATCGCGCGACGATGTCGTGCAGATGATGCAGGCCGGGGTGGATGGCTACATCACCAAGACCACCGCCAGCACCGAGCTGCCCGATCTCGTGGAACAGACCGTCGAGGGGCTACGACCCGTGTCACCGGACGTGGCGGGGTTCCTCCTCGACATCGACGAGGACATCGCTGCCGGATCGTCGATCGAGCGTCTCACGCCTCGGGAACGGGAGGTGGTCAACCTGATCGCGCGCGGCTACTCCTATCGGGAGACCGCCGCCCGGCTCAGCATCTCGGTGAAGACCCTGGAATCGCACATGGGCCACATCTTCGAGAAGCTCTCGGTCGCCAGTCGACACGAGCTCGCCGCCCTCGCCTACGAAGAGGGCTACGTCGACCGTCCCGAAAATTGACGCCTCTCGCCATCCTGGCCGGTGCCAGTGCCGCCGTGGTCGCCGTCCACCTGGTGGTGGGGTGGCGCGTCGCCACTGGGCTCCACGAAGGGGCGCTATCCGTCGGGCCCAAACCCAAGGACCTGGGGATCAGGGTTCGCTCGGTCGCCGACGACCACATCGTGCTGGAGGCACCCACGCCGCGTCAGGACATCGCCCATCCGGGGGTGATCGGGTTGGCCTGGGCGGGGGGTACGGACGAGTCGGGGAGGTCCTCGAGGCCGCAGACGGGCTCGTCACCCGGAGATGGGAACGGCTGATCGGTGAACCACCTGTCTGCGTCGGGCCCTTGGGCGACTGCCCGCCGCTCGCCCTCGACAGCTACGCATTCCCCACCGGCCCCGGTGACGTGGGCCTCGACTATGAGGAGATCACCTACGACGCCCCGCTGGGCCCGACTCGTGCCTGGGTGGTTCCCGGCGGTGATGGCCGGCGCTGGGCGGTGATGTGCCATGGCTGGACCGCCGAGCGCCGGGAGCTGGTCCGAATGCTCCCGGCGTTTCACGAGCAGGGATTCACCAGCGTGGTGATCGACTACCGCAACGACATCGGTGCCCCGGTGGATCCTTCCGGGCGCTACCGGTTCGGTCTCAGCGAGTGGGAGGACCTGGAGGCCGCAGTTGGCCTCGTCCCGGAGGCGGCCGAATCCATGGTCCTCGCCGGCTGCAGCACGGGCGGGGCCCTGGTGATGAGATTCCTGGAGAAGTCGAGTCTGGCGGGTCGGGTCGACGCCGTTGTGCTCGACGCCCCGAACATCGTCCTCGCCGACACCTTTCGTCACGCCACCGATTCCTCGGTCACTCCGCAGATGTTCCGCGTCGGGTTGTGGCTGGCCGATGTTCGCTGGCAGGTGGGTTGGGCCGCCGCCGACTACGTGTCACGGGCCGAACAGATCCTCCGGGTGCCTGCGCTCGTGTTCCACGGCACCGCCGACGCCACCGTCCCCATCTCGGAGAGTCAACAGCTCGCCGCACGGGTGCCTCACCTGGTCGAACTGGTGGAGACGGAGAACGCCGGCCATGTGATGAGCTGGAACGCCGACCCGGATCGTTACGAGGGCATCCTCGAAGGATTCCTGGGACGGATCGCGACGCTCGAGCTAGAACTGAACCGCCGCCGCCGACCAGTGGAACCCGGCACCGAAGGCCGTGAGGACGACCAGGTCACCGGGGGCGATTCGACCGTCGCGGACCGCCTCCCACATGGCCAAGGGCACCGTCGCCGAGCCGGTGTTGCCGTACTCGTGGACGTTCACGAACACGGTCTCCTCGGCGAGACCCAGCTTCTTGCGGACCGCCTCGATGATCCTCAGGTTGGCCTGATGCGGGATGACCAGGCTGACCTCCGACATCGAACGGCCCACCCGGTCGAGCACGTCGAGGGCCGCCTCGCTCATCCGCTTCACGGCCTCCACGAAGATGCGACGGCCGTCCATCACCAGCCGGTTGTAGTCACCGCTGGCCAACGAGGCCTCGTTGAAAGGGTTGCGGGTGCCACCGGCGGCGAGAGTGAGGATCTCGGCGGCACTCCCGTCCGTGCCGGCCACCACCCCGAGCACCTCGGCTCGGGCAGGCTCCGGGCCCATCACCACCGCCCCGGCACCATCGCCGAACAGGACGGCCGTGGCCCGGTCCTCCATCGAGATCATCCGTGCTGATCACCTCGACCCCGATGACGAGGATTCGCTTGGGGTCGACGAGAATCCGGGAGCGGGCGACGTCGAGAGCCTGGACGAACCCGGCGCAGCCGCTGCCACCGAGGTCGTAGGTGGGGATATGCCGGCAGCCGAGGTGGTTCTGGACGAGGGCAGCCGTGTCCGGCGTCATCATCTCCGGTGTATCGGTGGCGAGGACGATCTCGTCGATGTCGTCAGGGGTGAGACCGGCGTCCTCGAGGGCGACCAGGGCGGCGTCGGCGGCCAGGGTCATGGTCGACTCATGGTCCGCGACGAATCGTCTCCGCTTGATCCCGGTTCGCTGCGTGATCCACTCGTCGCTGGTGTCCACCAAGTGCGCCCACTCGTCGTTGGTGACGACCCGCGCCGGCGTGTAGCCCCCGAACCCGAGGATGTGCGTCATGGGCCGGGAGAGTAGGCCGGGCACATTCGGCGGGGAGGATCAGGGACGAGGAACCTGGCGGACCTCGATGCGCTGGTCGAGGTCGAAGACGACGGCGGCGAGCTCACGAACGTCGTCGGCGGTGATGACGTCGACCCGGGCGTATCGGTCGACGAGCTCGATGACCGGTTCGTCGGGATACAGATGGGCCGTGACCAGGGCCGATGCCAGGACGCCGTTGTCGATGAGGTCGAGATCGTCCCGCAGCTGCGCGACGGCCGTGTCGAACTCGTCGTCGTCAGGCCCGCTGGTCTGCAGGTCTTCCACTTCGGAGACGATCTCGCCTGCGATCGCCTCCAGACCGTCGGGAGCGCCGGTGGAGAGGATGGACGCCTCGGCGAAGGCATCGGGATCTCGCTGGAGGTCGACACCGACCGTGATCGAGTAGGTGGCCGACAGCTCCTCCCGGATGCGCTCCCTGAGCCGGGCCGTGAGGATCAGCTCGAGGAGCCTCGGCGGTCAAGCGATCCTCCGGCGCCGGTGACAGCTCGTTGGTGAAGAACATGCCCAGCTGTCCTTGCTCACCGGCGCCCGCCTCCACCGTCGTCACCGAGACCACCCGAGGGGGCAGAGGCTGGTGATCGACATAGGAGACCGGCCGGTCGTCTCCGGGGAGGGTCCCGATGTAACGGGAGACGAGATCCACCATCGTGGACGTGTCGAAGTCCCCAACCAGAGCGAACACGAACCCGGAGACGTCACCGAGTCGCTCGGCGTAGACACGGCGGGCCACGTCGAGGTCGAACCCGGCGAGCTGGTCGGCGCTGGGCAGGACGAAGTACCTCGGGTCGTTGCCGTAGTAGGCCTGACCGACCGCCTCGTCGAAGAGGACATCGGGGAGGTCGGCCCGGGCGTCGTTGAGCGTGCCCATCTCGTCGAGGATGGCGTCGACGGCGGCGTCGTCGAACCGAGGCGACACCATGGTGAGATGGAGGAGCTGGAGCATCACCTCGACATCATCGGACGACGAGTCGCCCACGAGCCCCTGGCGGGTTTCCGAGACCCACGGTTGCACCGACACGATTCGGTCGACGAGACGCCGGCGCAATGCGGGCAGCGTCAGCCCGGCCACACCGCTCCGACCCACGATCTCGGTCATCAGGAACGCCTCGGGGAGGTCCTCGACCTCGACCAGCGAGGTGCCCCCGAAGCCCTCTGCCTGAAGATGCACCCCCTTCGTCGAGATGTCGCTCTCCCAGAGATGGACCGTCGCCCCGTTGGCGTACTCGAGCGTGGTGTACCCGAAACGCGGGTCCACGCTGGTCGTCAGGATCCGGGCCGGAGGCGGGGCGGTCATCAAGTCGCCCCCATCGTCATCGACGGTCGCCCGCTCCTCGAGGTCGATGGTGGCCAGACCCTCCCACACCTCGAGGATTCGCTCGGTGTCGGGGATCGCGACGTCGGGGTCGTCGGGTCCCAGGGCGAGGATGACAGGGGCGCCGGCGAACAGGCTCTGCAAGGCGCTGTCGATGGAGGTCTTGTCGAGACGTTCCAGGATGTCGAACTCGATCTCGAATCTCTGGCTCGGGCTCATCAGATCGGCACCCGCCAGGTGATGGTCCACGATCTGACCGGCGAACATCAGGTCCTGGGCACTCTCCTGCTCCTCGAAGACCTGGCGCGAGTGTGCCGCGAACCCGCTCAGCGCCCTCTCGACCTCGTCGATGCCCACCCCCTCCCGACGGATCCGCTCCACTTCCGCCAGTACGTCCACCAGACCCTCGTCCGCCGAGGATGCCCGCACCTCGACATCGACACCGCGGACCGCTACCTGCCGGGTCCACGGCGAGTCGACTGCGGTGGCAGAGAGAAGCGGGCCTTCACCGGCCGCGGCATCGTCGGCGAGACGGTCCGCCAAGATCCCCAGCCCGAGTGACACCGCCATCGACCGTTGATAGTCACCAATGGTCGTCATCGGGGATCGATGCCACCGGCCACACCACCGACAAACCCGCCTCGGTGGCCTCGGCGTCGGTGTGAGACGCCAACTCGCGGCACGTTCGCGGGCACGTACTCGGCCGGCGCGGCCTCCCGGGCCGGCTGGGTCGCCGTCAGGTCACCGAATGCATCGACTATCGCCGACTCCATGGCCAAGCTGTCGAAGTCACCTACCGCCACGACGGCCATCCGCTCGGGGCGGTACCAGTCGTCGTAGAACCTGGCCAGCGCCGACGGCGAGGTGCTCTCGATCGACTCTGCGGTCCCGATGGGCTCGTGATCTTCGTACGGCGAGTCGGAGAGGATGAGCCCATCGAGCAGCTCGTTGACCCTCGCCGAGAAACCCTGGGCGCGGAGCCGCCACTCGTCGAGGATCACGCCGCGCTCCTCGACGACATCGGTCTCGGTCAGAGTCGCACGTCCCGCCCACTCCCTGAGGACATCGACTCCCAGCTGAACGAGAGCGGGGTCCTCGGTGGTCAGCCCCAGCTCGTACACCGTCTCGTCGTAGCTGGTGTAGGCGTTGATGTCGGGACCAAAACGCGGGCCGAACGACTCCAGGACCGTTACCAGCTCGTTCCGGGGAAAGCGCTCGGTGCCGTTGAACATCATGTGCTCGAGGAAATGAGCCATACCGGCCTGGTCGGCGTCCTCGAGTGCCGACCCGGCGTCGACGAGCAGACGAAGCTCGGCGCGACCACCGGGTGAGTCGTTCTCCCGGATGTAGTAGGTGAGCCCGTTGTCGAGCCGGCCCCTGACCACGGCGGGGTCGAGCGGCAGGGCGAGGCGAAGGAGAGGATCCTCGGTGGAAGTCGTCGTGGCGGGGGCGGGCAGAGTGGTGGAAGCCGCGCTGGTGGTGGTGGTGGTGGGTTCTGCGCCCCCCGTGCAGGCCACGAGGACGAGATTCATCGCGGCGACCATGGTCACGACCCGACGCGCGCCCCTCACAGTTGTCTCACGATGCGCACACGATACGAGGCGTCAGGTCCCGGGAACACCGCCTTCGCCTCGAAGCCAGCCCACGCACATTTCGGCCACCGCTCGAGTCCGGAGCGAAGCGATCGCATCGAACCCGTGTTGAGCGCCGGGCACCTCGAAGTACTCGACAGGCACTCCCGCCGCCCGCAGGGCGGACACGAAATGCTCGGACTCCGCCGGGAGGACGATCGAGTCGAACTCGCCGTGGATCACCAGGAAGGGCGGCGCCCCCGGATGCACCTGATCGATCGGAGAGCCGAGGGTGTACAGGTCCGGGTCGAGGTCCCGATCCGTCTTGAGGACGTGCCGGGCCACGAAAGGCCAGTCATATCGGGTCGGATTGCGCACGAACAGGTCGTAGATCCCGTAGAAGACGAGACAAGCGGCTACCCCGGTGTCGGCCGTCTCGAAGCCCGGCTGCAGTGCTCGATTCCGGGAAGTCAGAGCGGCCAAGGCGGCAAGATGGGCCCCCGAGGAGGCCCCCGACACCACGATCCGTCCCGGATCCACGCCGAGAGCCACCCCCTCACTCCCCTTGGCCCACGCCAGCGCACGTTTCACCCCGACCAAGTGGTCGGGAAACGTGGCCGAAGGGGACAAGGGATAGCGAGCGTCGATGACGACCCAACCCTGCGCCGCCAGTCTGTGATGCAATGCCCGCGCCTGACGGCCCGGACGGCCCCGCATCCATGATCCGGGGTGCAGATAGAGGAGGGTCGGCGCATCGACCACCCCGGGACGTGCGTAGACGTCGAGTGTGAAGCCCTCCCAGTAGCGGGACCTCCACCAGATGCTCCACCCCGGGCGGGAGACTCTCGGTGAGCCGGAAGAGGGTGACCGGCGAAGGCGAGTGCCCGGTGGCGGCGGCGCCGCGGATGGTCCGGGCGATGAGCACCAACGCGCCGATCTCGGAGAGGATGAACAGGACGAGCCCGGCCCTTCCGATCGGCCGATCGAGTGCCCCCAGGGCGATGAGCCCGATGGCGATCAACACCCGAGCGACCAGGTACATCGGGGCGAGCTCGGAGACGATCATCCCCGGCAACCACAGCGGCGGGAACCGGCGGTTCGGTGGGACGGGGCGCCGCAACGCATTGACCGTCCACACACACGCGGCGAAGAACCAGGTGAAGAAGATGGCGGAGATCAATTCCGGGGACCTGGCATCCGCGGCGGCATCGGCGTCGAACATAGTGTGAGCCCCGTCCGATGCCCGACAATCCCCTACTCCGCCGTCTGATCACGATCCCCACCGTCGTGGTGCTGTTCGCCCTGGTCACGGTGCTGGCCCCCCTGTGGTTGGCGGCCGGGGGCGTGGTCGACTTGACCCGATCCCTCCGGTCGGGGACACCATGGATGACGATCCGGGGCCTCGCCTTTCTCTGGGTCTACCTGCTCGGGCAGGTGTGGGCCCTGGTCTGCATCCTGGTGACCGCACCATTGTCCCGGGCGGCGAAGGAGAGAGCCACCGTGCGACTCCAGGGTCTGTGGACGAGGTGGAACCTGGCGGCCCTGCGTCGTGTCTTCTCGTTGGACCTCGAGGTAGAGGGCCAGGATTGTGTGCTGCCGGGGCCGATCCTGCTGCTCTCCCGGCACGTGTCGATGGTCGACACGCTGCTACCCGCCCGACTGATCGCCAACCCCTTCGGTCTCCGGCTCAGATATGTGCTCAAGAAGGAGCTACTGGTCGATCCCGTCCTCGACATCGGCGGGCACCGGCTTCCCAACCACTTCATCGACCGCCGATCCGGGGAGAGCCTCGCCGAGATCGAGGCGCTGAAACGGCTCGCCACCGATTTGGACACCGACGAGGGGGTCCTCGTCTTCCCGGAAGGCACCCGATTCACGGCCGAGAAGCACCGACGTCTCGTGGCCCGCGCCGCCGGCCAGGGCGGTGTGATCGGTGAGCTGGCTGCCGGCTACCGCGCCGTTCTCCCACCTCGTCCTGGTGGGACACTCGCACTGCTGGAGGCATCCAATGCCGATGTCGTGATCCTGGCGCACCGTGGCCTGGAGGGACTGGCAACGGCCCGCGACATCTGGGCCGGCGGGATGGTGGGCTCGAAGGTGACGGTCGCCCTGTGGCGAATCGCTCATGACCAGATCCCGGGCGGTGCCCGGGAGCGGAGGGAGTGGCTGTTCCGAGCCTGGGCGGCTGTCGACGAATGGGTGACGGCGTCCACACCCACGTAACGGCGAAGTCCCGGTGTGACCTCGGTCTTCTGGTTTCGTCGCGACCTCCGTCTCGACGACAACCCCGGTCTCTGCGCCGCGGCGTCGTCGGGAGCCGTCACACCCCTCTTCGTCGTCGACCCTGCTCTCTACGGAGCGGTGGCCGAACGACGTCGCCGGCTGCTCGTCGCCGGCCTCGCCGACCTGGCGTCCCGCATCGCCGCCCTCGGAGGACAGCTCCGGGTGGAGCATGGCGATCCTGTCGAGGTGGTGGCGCGGGTAGCCCGGGAGACCTCGGCCGGACGCGGTGCATGTCAGCGAGGAGATCACACCGTATGGCAGGAAGAGAGACCTGCTGGTCTCCAGGGCGGTCACGCTCGTGAGCCATCCCGGCATCTACGTGCACCCACCCGGGAGCATCCTCACCACGGCTGAGCGGCCCTATCGCGTCTTCACCCCGTTCCACCGAGTCTGGTCGGGACGGCCCATCGTTCCCTTCGACCTTCCCGGAGACATCCAGTTCATCGGATCGCCCGGGGATGGGCTGCCCGAACTGGAGGAGCCCGAGAAAGGCGCCGGGCCCACCGGTGCCGAGCGGCGGCTCTCCGACTTCCTGGGACGAGCGCCCGACTACGAGAACGACGCGAGATCGGGTCGACCTGAATGCCACCTCGCGCCTCTCCGTCGATCTCAAGTTCGGCTGGCTCGGACCGAGGAGGGTGGCCGCCACCGTGGGGGCAGGATCACCGGGGGCAGCCGTCTTCCGACGACAGCTCGCCTGGCGGGACTTCTACGGTCATCTCCTCGCCGAGCATCCCGAGATGGTCGACACCGCCTTCGACAGCCGTTTCCGGGCCTTGGCCTGGCGCAACGAGCCCGACGAGATCGCAGCATGGAAGGAAGGCATGACCGGCTATCCCCTGGTCGACGCGTCCATGCGCCGGCTGGTGCGTGAGGGGAGGATGCACAACCGGGCGCGGATGATCGTGGCCTCTTTCCTGGTCAAGGATCTCCTGGTCGACTGGACGATCGGGGAGCGATTCTTCCGACACCATCTCAGCGACGCCGACATCGGGCAGAACGCCGGGAACTGGCAGTGGGTGGCCGGGACCGGCACCGACGCCGCCCCCTACTTCCGGGTCTTCAACCCGGTCGCACAGTCCCGGAGATTCGACCCGGACGGGGTCTTCATCAGAGAGTGGGTCCCCGAGTTGGCGAGCCTCCCCAACGATGTCGTCCACGCTCCTTGGGAGGCAGGACCGCTCGAACTGGCGGGTCATGGGGTCGAGCTGGGCCGGGACTATCCAGAGCCGATCGTCGACCACGCGGTCGGCGCGTCTGCGTGCCATCTCGATCTACGAGGAGGCGCGCGGCTCGCGGTAGAGCGCTGCGCCGTAGTGGGCGCCCGCTCCGAAGGCGGCGAAGCACACCAGTGACCCGGGAGCGATCCGACCCGCCTCCTTCAGCTCGTGGAAGAGGATGGGGAGGGTGCCCGCGGTGGTGTTGCCGTATGAGCCGATGTTGGACGGGACCTTCTCCGACCCGACACCGAACTGGCGCCGAACCCCCTCGAGGATGCGGTCGTTGGCCTGATGGGCGACCACCACGTCGACGTCGTCGAGAGAGAGCCCGCTCCTGGCGAGAACGGCATGCGCGGCTTCCGGCATCAGCTTCACCGCCTTGCGGAACAGGCCGCCTCCGTCCATCTGCGGAAGATGCCGATCTGCGGCGAGGTCGGCGGCGGTCACATAGGGGCGGTCTTTGAATCCCACTCCGGGGACCCAGATCAACTCGAAGGAGGCACCGTCGGTGTGCAGCGAGATCGCCAGAATCCCCTCGTCTTCCGACATGGCCCCGTTGCAGGACCATGGCCCCGGCCCCATCGCCGAACAAGACGCTCCAGGCGCGGTATGTGGTATTGCGTTCGAACTCCTCAGGCGTGAGCTCGCCATCCCCGCCGAGAACCACCCGCCACGTGGTGTCACTCCACGGCAGAAAGCCCGCATGGATCTTCCGCCCCCACGACGACCACCGTCTCAGCGCGGCCACTCCCGATCAAGGCGTCGGCGAGATCGAGCCCGTAGAGAAAGCCACTGCACTGTTGTCGGATGTCGTAGGCGGCGACGTGACCCATCCCGACTCCCGCCTGAACCAACCCGGCGATTCCCGGAGCCAGATAGTCGGGTGTCATCGTGGCGGTGACCAGGGCGTCGACGTCGCGTGGGTGAAGGCCGGCGTCATCGAGAGCGACGGCGACCGCGGCGACAGCGAGATCGGAAGCGCCGATGCCCGGGTCGGCGAACCGCCTCTCCTTGACCCCGGTGCGAGAGGTGATCCATTCGTCGGTGGTGTCCATGATTCGGGACAGATCGTGGTTGGTCACGACGTTGTCGGGGATCGAGACACCGGTCCCGGTGATGACGGCACCCATCAGCTCGGCTCCGATGCTCACGGGGAAGTCGACTCCGGTGATCTCGACGAGACCGTCCCACAGTGCCCGCCGCTCCTCGGCGCTCTCCCGGGTCCTGTCGGTCATGTGCTCTTCGACGACGCCGTCGATCGAACCAAAGCCGACCCGTTGTCGCTTGCCGGCTCCGGGTCGGCGGCCAGCCAAACGATGGTGTCGGCCCCCTCGGCCGGGCTGCGGAGCAGAGGCCGCATCAGCTTGTCGAACGTGGGCAGCGATCCGGCGACACCTGCCGTGCGGGCCCATCCCGGGTGCATCGCGTGAACCGTAACGCCGGTGCCCTTGAGACGCTCGGCCCACATGCCGGTGAGGATGACCTGGCCCCGCTTCGCCCGGGCGTAGGCCGCGGCGCCCTTGTACTCACCAATCTCCGATTGCAGGTCGTGAGGTCGTATCCGCTCGGCGTACATGCCTCCGGACGTGACATTGATGACTCTTGCCGGCGCCGACTCGACGAGAAGTGGGAGCAGCAGGTTGGTGAGGAGGAAGTGACCGGCCAGGTCGACCGCCAGAGTCATCTCCAGGCCCTCGGTCGTCATCTCACGCTCCGGTCGAAGGACCCCGACGTTGTTGACGAGCACGTCGATGCGAGGCTCCGTGGTGAGGAGCATCCCCGCCAGGTCCCTCACCTCGGACATGAGACTGAGATCCGTCTCGATAGGGACGACGTCGCCACCGATGTCGGCGGCGGCAGCATTCAGCTTCTCCGGGCTTCGCCCCACGATGAGAACCCTGGCGCCGAGCCGGGCCAAGCCGGCAGCGGCGGCGAGACCCAAACCGCCGGTCGCTCCGGTGACCGACCGCGGTCTCGCCGGTGAGATCGGCCGTGATCGGCTCGAAGGCACGGGCATGAAGTCGATAGCCGAGATTGGTGAAGCCGGTGATCGACAGGGGGTTCACGGCTGGAGGGCGGCGACGAGCCCGTCGAGCGCCCTGGTCCCGACCCGCTTCATGACCGGGGACAACAAAGGCGCGACGAACCTGAACCAGTTGAGAAATGTCAGGTCGGCGGTGTAGTCGACGTGGGTTCCACCGTCGCGGGATTCGAACCTGATGTCGTCGACGGCCTCGATCGTCTTCCCCCGACCGACGAGGACGACCCGCTCGTCCGGTTCGTACCGCGTTATCTCGTAGATCATGGGCACCTCGCTGGAGCCGAACTTGGCCACCAGGTCGAACCGGGCCCCCTCCCCGACGGGACCAGCCCCGATTCGATGCGACGAGGTCACCCCCGGATCCCACTCCTCGATGTTGGCGAAGTCCGCGGTGTAGGCGAACACCTCTCCCACGGGTCTGGCGATGTGTCGTGTCTCGTGAAGTCTCATCTGGTCTCTTCGCTGCTGTGCTTTCGGTCGGATGCCTGCCTTTCGGGTCTCAGCCGCCGATCAGAGCGCTACGTCGCTCCATGAGAACGGTGTCACGCCACCTGCCATTCTGGCTGCCGATGCGCTCCCTCGTCCCGACCCTCCGGAATCCGCAACGCTCGTGGAGGGAGATGCTCGCCAGGTTCTCCGGGAAGATGGCGGTCTGCAGGGTCCAGTATCCGGCGTCCTCGCTCGCGTCGACGAGGGCGTGAGCAATCTCGTGCCCACGCCTCTGCCCTGTGCGTGTGCCCCGACGTAGATGCTTGACTCGGCGACCCCGCGATACACCGACCTCCGTGACACCGGGCTCAGCGCCGCCCATCCGGCGACGTCGTCTTCGATCTCGGCCACCAAGCGACCTTCGACAGCATGTCCGGCGTCCCAGGCGTCCCAATCCGGGACCTGGCTCTCGAAGGTGGCCTCTCCCGTGGCGATCCCTTCGCCGTAGATGCGCGCGACCGCATCCCAGTCGTCATCGGTCATCGGTCGGATCACGACATCTGCCACAACGGAAACATAGGGCTTGCTGGGGATTCAGGCACCTTCGAGCGGCTCGAGCAGAAAGACCGGGTGCCGTGAGGCCTCCAACGTCCAGTTCACGTTCGCCGAGTCGACCGGGGCATCGAAATAGGGGGCCGTCATCCGTCTCACCACCGCGGGGGCGCCGCGCATCGCATCCTCGAGGATCGGTGCCGCCTGCTCAGGCTCGAGTCGTCGTGCCTTGACCTCGATCACCGCTCCCCGCAACGTGATCGACCCTTCCCCGGCGGCCTCGAGGTTGCGTGACCAGTCTGTCTCCCCGTAGACGGCGATCAGGATCCAGCCGCTGTCGTGTCGAGCGAGTGCGATCGGGGTGGTCCGCAGCTGACCCGAACGTCTGCCCACGACCGTGAGCAGAGCCATCGGGGCTTGCCTTCCTCCCACGGGCAATCCCCAACGAACCAGGGGCGCGACCATCCGGTTTGCCAGCATGAACCAGCGTGGCGGCTGGAAGTGCGGTGTCATATGATTCTCCTGTGCAGATACATTCCGTTCACCATATTCTACGCTAACCGTATTATATGAGTATCGAATCATCATCGGCGACGCCGTGGCGAGATGCTCCGCCGCGTCCAGACCGGGCTGAGGAGGCTGACCCACGAGCTGCACCGGCTCAACGATGTGGTGGGCTCCAGGATCGAGCTACTGCCTGGGGATCTCGAGGTCCTGGACATGATCGGGAGACGGGGGTCGATGTCACCCCGCGACATCTCCACGGCCACGGGAATCCACCCGGCGACCCTCACTGGGATGCTCGATCGTCTCGAGAGGGGAGGTTGGATGACGAGACGACCCGACACGACCGACCGCCGAAAGATCGTCGTCGAGGTCGTCACCGAGCGCGGCCCCGAGGTCGCGCGCCTGTACGCCCCGATGAGCAAGGCCCTCACCAAAATCTGCTCCGACTTCTCCGACGAGGAGCTGGCCAGGATCGTGGAGTTCCTCGACCGGGCCGGGGGTGCCGCCGAGTCCGTGAGTCAGACGATGCGGGATGGCGACGTCTGAGCGGCGTCGACTGTCAGCACCCTTAGGATCCGCCGATGCCGACCCTTCACATCCTCAACACCGGCTACGTGGGCGAACGGGTGGCATCCACCGTCGTCCTGATCGAGACGACCGACGCCCTCGTCGTGGTCGACCCGGGGATGGTGGCGGCCACGTCACTGATCCTCGATCCCCTGGCGAGCCTCGGTCATCGACCCGGTGAGGTGACCGACGTCGTCATCTCCCACCATCACCCCGACCACACCATCAACATCGCCCTCTTCCCCAATGCCCTGGTGCACGATCACTGGGCGATCTATCGCAACGACGTGTGGATGTCCCGGCCCGCGGAGGGATTCGAGGTTGCCGAAGGCATCACTTTGTGGGAGACCCCGGGGCACACCCAGCAGGACATCACGACGATCGTGGAGACCCCCGAGGGCACGGCAGCACTGACCCATCTCTGGTGGCATCGAGGGGGGCCGCTCGTTGACCCCTATGCCACCGACCCGGAAGGCCTGGCGTCGGGCCGGCAACGAGTCCTCGACCGAGCAGATCTCATAGTCCCCGGTCATGGCGCTGCATTCACACCGAGGTGATCTGGCGGACGAGCTCACTGGACCCAACTGACCAAACCCGAAGGTCGGGGCAGACCCCGTCGAAGGGCAGGCCCTATCCTTCGCCAACTCGAGGAAAGAGCGTGATGGCCGAATCAGAAGGTGCGGGAACCGTGCCGGCAGATGACAGGACACCTGAAGAGCTGCAGGCCGAGATAGAGGAACTGCGCGCCGAGCTCGCCGTCAGCCAGGGTCGCGCCAGAACCCGGATACGAGGAGTGGCGTCGTTCATCCTCGTCATCCTCACCGCAGTGTCCATAACGGTCGCCGCCCTGGGTTGGTGGGTGCACTACGTGGTCTTCGACACCGAGGCGTTCATGGGCGTGGTCGAACCGGCGATCACCAGTGACGAGTTCACCGACGCTCTCGGGGCTCGTCTCGGTGAGGAAGCGGTGACCGCGCTCGATCTGGAGACCCGACTGGAGACACGCCTCACCGCCGTCGACGAGTTCCTCGCCGAGCAGCTGATCGAGGCGCTGGACCTGGGGCCGAGAGCCACCGACATCATCGCCAATCTGAACGTTCCTCGTTTCGCCGACCTGGCCGGGCCACTGAGCCAGGCGGCCAACACTCGCATCGAGGGCGCGATCGTGTCGTTGGTCTCCTCGGATGCCTTCAGCAATACCCTGGTAGGGGCGATCACCAGGGGCCACGAGGCCACCATCGCCCTGGTCCGGGACGATCTCGATTCGCTGGAGAACGTCTACATCGAAGATGGCGACGTCAAGTGGAACTCCCTCCCACTTCTCCTCGCCACCATCGAGCACGTGATCGAGCAGGGACTCCTCGACGGTGAGGACGTGACCCTTCCCAGCCTCGAGGACAACCCCACCGTGGCGGCCGCGCTCGACCGAATCTCAGAGGCACTGGGTTTCCAGGTCCCCGACGATCTGGGCCAGATCACGGTGATGACGACCGAAGACCTGACGACGCTCCAGGGCTACGGGACGACGTTCGACCGAGGGGTGTGGCTCCTCACCGCGCTCGCGCTGATATTGGTTGCGATCACGATCGCCGTCTCCCCGCGTCGTCGCCGCACCGTCGATCCAGTTGGGCGTCGCCACCGTGATCGCAATCGTGTTGGCGGGTCTCGCCACCAGAGGAGCAGTCAGCGCGATCCAGGACCGCATCGTCTCCCCACAAGGCCGGGCTGCGGCCGGCTCGGTCCTCGTCGAGGTCCAGAGAAGTGCCCAATCGGTGGGCATCGCGGTGCTCGTGATCGCCGTGCTGGTGGCAGTCATCGCTTGGCTGGCCGGCCGTCCCGAGCAGATCCAGAAATGGATGGAGTCCGCTC
This sequence comes from uncultured bacterium, assembly GCA_963751005.1. GTDB lineage: Bacteria > Actinomycetota > Acidimicrobiia > Spongiisociales > ZC4RG35 > JANQRA01. Next base: position 303,923 of record CAVVSY010000004.1, on the reverse strand, counting down.
GGCGTGCCACCGATGCCGGTTCCGAGCCCAGCCAGGTCGACGTCTTCGTGGGCCGTCACTTCGATGCGCTGGCCGTCGCCGCCGTCGTGCTGGCCCTCGTCATCGTGTGGCTGGTCGATCTCACCTGGCTGTCCGGTCTCGTGATCCTGGCAGTGCTCGGTTCCCTCCTCTGGTATGGGATGGCTGCCCGTACCCGCTATGAGTTGGAACGCGGGGTCGACGAGATCATCGAAGATGACACCGTCCCCGTGGCGTCCTCGAGCCTGGAGCCCCCGACCCTCTGAGCGCGATGAGCGAGCAGCATCGGGTTGGTCTCGACTATCTCGAGGCTGCGACCGCGCTCCTCCAGCGTGTCCGCGGCGCTCACCCCACCAAAGGGCTCTACGAAGCCGCCGATCTGCAGTGGTGGTGGCGCAACCCGCGCTCGACCGACCAGCTTCCTCAGCTGTTCTGGTTCGATGAGCAGGGTCGCCCGGAAGCCGCGGTGATCGCCACCGACTGGGGCAAACACGTGGCCCTCGACCCGATCGTGATGCCCGACGCTGCTCCTGACTGGGCGGCACATGTCTTCGAGCGCGGGCTCGCTCACGCCGCCGAGTTGGGATTGGAAGCCGTCGAACTGGAGGTAGATCGCGACGATCACGTCCTGCGCGAAGTGTTGGCCAGGAAAGGTCTCACGACGGTGGAGGACGGGCTGGTCGAGACGTGGCTGGCCGCGGATGCGCTGCCCGAGATCAGCCCGCTGCACGAGGGATATCGACTGTCGAGCCGTCTCGACACCATGAATCGTCCCCATCACATGATCAGCCCCAAGCGAAACCACACCGATCCCGAGCCGCGTCTTCACCAGACCTCGCTGTACCGCCCCGACCTCGACCTGGTGGTGCACGATCATGACGACGCCGTTGCCGCCTACGGGTTGTTCTGGTACGACGCGGCGACCGCAACGGGTCTCGTCGAGCCGATGCGAACCGAGGACGATCACCAGCGACGAGGACTGGCGCGCCACGTGCTCACCACGGGGGTCGCACTGCTCGCCGAGTGTGGGGCCGAGCGCATCAAGATCGTCTTCGAGCAGGACAATCCCGCCGCGAGGGATCTCTATCTCAGCGTCGGATTCGAACCGGTCAAGGAGACCGTCATCTACTCCGGCCGAGTCGGCGAGGAGTCGGCCCGGCCATCCTGACCACCGTTCTGTGAGTGTTTCCGTCCAGATTCTGGACGGAACACTCACAGAACCAAAGGACGCCGGCGGTCCCAGCCTTCAGACGCGGAGAGCTCCGGCGCGATCGCTGATCTCGGCGGCCGTCTCGAGCAGGGGCGGCTTGAATTCGGTGAGCATGCGCTCGACGTCGACCCGCGACGCGTGGCAGCTGATGTTCATCGCCGCGATCACCTCCCCTCGCCCATTTCTGATCGGTGCAGCGATCGAGCGCACCCCCTCCTCGAGCTCCTGGTCGACCAGGGCGAACCCGTCGGCTCGGGTCTGCTCGATCACCGCCCGAAACCGGCCGCGGTCGGTCACCGTGTGCGGGGTCAGTGGCTCCATGGCGATGTCCTTCACGTACGCATCGAGATCGGCGTCGTCGAGACCGGACAGCAGCACCCGTCCCATCGAGGTCGGATATGCCGGCAAACGTGATCCGAGGGCGAGGGCAATGGTCATTATCCGCGAGGTGGGGACCCGGGCCACGTAGACGATCTCGTCGCCGTCGAGCACCGACATGGACGATGACTCCTTGACCTGGTCGACGAGCTTCTCCATCGGCGCCTGCGCCAGATCGACCACCTTGAACGAGGACAGGAACGAATACCCCAGGTCGAGGACCTTCGGGGTGAGCGAGAAAGACCGGCCGGCCTGGCTCACGTAGCCGAGCTCGGCGAGTGTCAGCAGAACCCGCCGTGCCGTCGCCCGGGTGAGACCGGTGCGGCCGGCCACCTCGCTCAAGGTCTGAGGGTTGTGCTCCCTGGAGAACGAGTTGATGACGGCGAGACCCCGTTCCAACGACTGGATGAAGTCGGTGGAGCGTTCCTGGGTCATCTGCCCAGACTACCGACCCGTTGTGCGCAGAGCGAACAGTCAGCCGCCCCGGTGGGCCACGGCCGTCCGCTCCTTGAGGTCGCGCAGCACCTGCAGCTCCTCGGCCGAAGGGGGGGAGGTGACGGCCACGGTCCCGGTCACCCGAAGAGGCCACCCGGTGGCGGCTCGCACATCATCCACTGAGATACCGGGATGCACCGCCGTCAGTGTCAGCTCGTGGTCCGCCGGATCGGGCTCGAGGACTCCAAGGTCGGTGATCACCACGGTGGGCCCGGCACCCGCTATGTCCGCGCCGACCCGTGCCATCTCGCCCGAAGCCGACCGAGGAGACGAAGTCGACAGACTCGACGAAGGTTCGCGGTGACTGGCGAAGCATGACGATCACCTCTCCCGCCGATGACGCGATCTCGGGTGCGCCGCCCGCCGCCGGGCAGCCGCACTGCCGGATCGTCGTAGTCCCCGATGACCGTGCTGTTGAGGTTGCCGTAGCGATCTATCTGCGCGGCGGAGAGAAATCCCGACGTCGACCCGGCCCGCCTGCAGCCAGTAGGCGAACACCTCGGGCACGCTCACCACGAGGTCGGCGCGGTCGGCCAGCTCGCCGTCGCCGATGGAAAGTGGAAGGACATCGGGGCGGGTCCCGATGGTCCCCGACTCGTAGATGAGGATCACCTCGGGAGCGTGGGAGAGCCGAGCGAGGTTGGCCGCCTCGCTGGGCAAACCGATGCCGACGAAGCAGACCTGCCCGTCGCGAAGGCTTCGGGCAGCCACGACGGACATGATCTCGTCGGAGGTGTACTCGATGTCACTCATCGGCGAGACCCGTGAGACTGCCGTCGTCGAGCGCCTTGAGATAGACGCTGAAGTCGTCGGGGCCGGTCACGTAGGCCTTGATCCATCGGTCGAATGTGTCCCGGTCCCGTGCGATGGCGTCCCAGCGGGTGTAGAAGGCGTTGTCCCGTGTGGTGTATCCCATCGAGTACGACGGGTGCGAACCTCTCGGCACCTCGGCGATGGCGTCGACGGTCCAACCGGGGAGGACGGCAGAGTTGGGCCCACGCGGGTCGAGGACGTCGACCACCTCCTCGACGGTGGCGATTACCGCTGACGAGGCGAGGGCGACCTCGCGTTGCACACCGGTGATCCCCCACAGGCCGACATTTCCCCTGCGATCGGCCTGCTGGGCATGGATCACCGCCACGTCCGGGTTGATCGCCGGCACGGCGGAGACTTCCTCGCCGTCGAACGGCGAGACGATCGCCGCGACGTTGGTGTGCCCCACCAGATCGGACCCGACGTAGCCGCGGAGGATCCCGAAGGGAAGACCGGACGCCCCTGCGGTGTACCGCGCCGCCATGCCGGCATGAGTGTGCTCCTCGATGCGAAGGGGGCCGGGATACCCGTTCTCGACGGCGTCGCGCAACCGGTGGAGCGAACCGACCCCAGGGTTGCCACCCCACGAGAAGACCAGCGCCGAGGCACACCCGGCACCGATCATCTGGTCGTAGATGACATCGGGTGTCATCCGGACCAGGGTCAAGTCACGTTTCTCCTGACGGATCGCCTCGTGCCCTGCGGCGAATGGGATCAGATGGGTGAACCCCTCCATCGCCACAGTGGAGCCATCTCGTATCAGACTCTCCACAGCCTCCCGAAGTGAGGTGAATTCAGCCAAAGATCGCTCCTGAGGGGCGTTCAGCCATCCGGATGGGAGCCAACCTCGTTCGTAGGCCGAACATTCGTGCGGGAAGCGTACGATTGCGCTATACACGTGTCAAGCGCCCGGAGAGGCGCCGGACCGCCGGCTGATAGCTTCGATCCAGGAGGAGAGCGTCGGATATGACCGGGCCCAACACGGAGACGCCACAACACACCCCTGTGGTGATCGTCGGTGGTGGGCCCGCCGGTTCTCTGCTTGCCTTCCTGCTCCACCTCGAGGGTATCGAGAGCGTCGTGCTCGAGTTGCGCAGCCGTGAGTACGTCCTGGGAAGAGTCCGCGCCGGGGTCATCGAGCACGGCAGTGGCCGGGTGCTCCAAGAGGCCGGGCTGGGCGAGCGCATGGCCGAGGAGGGATACGTGCACGACGGGGTGAACCTCGCTTTCGCCGACACCTTGCTCCGCATCGACTTCGCCGGGCTCACCGGGAAGCACGTGATCATCTATGGGCAGACCGAGGTCCAGCACGACCTCTACGACGCGATGGACGCCTCCGGGATCCCCATGGTCGACGAGGCGGAGGAGATCACCATCGATGGGCTCGAGACCGAGCGGCCGAGGGTCACCTTCAAGCGGCACGGCGAGATACGCGAGGTGACCTGTGACTACGTCGTGGGCTGCGACGGGGCCCACGGGACCACCCGGGACCACATCCCCGCCGCGGTGCGCCAGACCTTCGAGCGTCTCTACCCGTTCGTCTGGGTCGGCGTCCTCTCCCAGACGCCTCCGGTCAGCGACGAGCTGATCTACGCGAATCATGCCGACGGTTTCGCCCTCTGCTCGATGCGAAACGAGAACCTGAGCCGCTACTACGTGCAGGGCGACGCCGACGACAGCACAGCCGACTGGCCTGACGACCGGTTCTGGGAGACCCTGCTCACCCGTCTGCCCGCCGAGGCGGCGCATCGGTTGGTCACCGGGCCGTCCGTCGAGAAGCTGGTGACGCCCCTGCGGAGCTGGGTCTCCGAGCCGCTGCGGCACGGTCGTCTCTTCCTGGCCGGCGATGCCGCCCACATCGTCCCGCCGACCGGGGCCAAAGGCCTCAACCTGGCCATATCCGATGTGGTCTACCTCGCCGAGGCTCTGGCCGACCGCTACCGACAGGGCACCGAGACCGGGCTCGACGAGTACTCGGATCGAGCGCTGGCCCGGGTGTGGAAGGCGGTTCGGTTCTCCTGGTGGATGACCTCGACCATGCACCGGTTCCCGGGCATGAGCAACGACTTCGACCGACGGCTGCAGCGCACCGAACTGGAGTACCTGTTCTCCTCGGAGAACGCGCAACGGGCCATGGCGGAGAACTACGTTGGGCTGCCACTATGAGCGAGTCAGATCGAGCATTCGAGCGTGGCATGGCGATGAGACGACAGGTCCTCGGTGACGAGCACGTCGACCGGGCGACGGCGGCCATCACCGACCTGGACCGCGACTTCCAGACGGTGGATCACCGAGAACGTGTGGGGCGACCTGTGGACCCGGCCCGGGCTGGAGACGAGAGAACGCAGCCTCCTGACCATCTCCATCCTCGCCGCCTTGGGACACGAAGAGCTCGAGCTCCACCTCACGGCCGCCCGCAACACCGGGGTCACCACCACCGAGATCACGGAGGCGCTGCTCCACGTGGCCGTCTACGCAGGCGTGCCCGCCGCCAACCGTGCTTTCCGCGTCTTCAAGCGAATCTACGAGGAGGAGAGATGAGCGAGCCACTCGTCCGCCACTACGGGCCGAAGGCCTATGCAGATCACCCGCCGTTCAGCTATCCCGACTACAAGTCGACGGTGAAGCGGTCCCCGACCCACGACCTCCTCACCATCGTCCAGACTTTGACGGAGACCACCGGGCCCGGCCCGGCGTGGGCCGAAGTGACCGAGGAGGACTCCGACCTGACCACCAACGCCACGGGCGAGCCCGCCATCGGCGAGCGGATAATCGTGACCGGGCGCGTGCTCGACGAGGACGGGATGGGGATCCCCGGGATACTCGTCGAGGTCTGGCAGCCCAACGCATGCGGCCGCTACGCCCACTGGCGGGAGACGGACTTCCCCGCCCCCCTCGATCCGAACTTCATCGGCGTCGGCCAGTGTTTCACCGACGAGGACGGGGGCTACCGGTTCACCACGGTCAAACCGGGCCCCTACCCGTGGGGCAATCATCCCAATGCCTGGCGACCGGCCCACATCCACTTCTCCTTGATGGGACCGGCACTGGGGAGTCGTCTGGTGACCCAGATGTTCTTCGAGAACGATCCCCTCTTCTTCCAGGACCCGATATTCAACTCGGTGTTCCCGAACACGCCCGTCACCGCCTGGTCGCCCACTACGACCACGAGGTCACCATGGAGAACTTCGCACTGGGCTGGCGATGGGACATCGTCCTGCGAGGCAAGACCGCCACCCCGTTCGAGGACGAAGAGGGCTCGTGAGCGCACCCGGGCCCACCCCATCCCAGACCGTCGGGCCCTACTTCTCGATGCGATTCTCCGGCCCGGGTCAGAACGTGTTGACGACGTCCGCCAGATCGCATCGTCATCAGCGGGAAGGGTGATCGACGGCGACGACCGGCCAGTCGAGGACGCCCTGCTCGAGATCTGGCAGGCCTCCACATCGGGCCGGTATCGGCACCCTGATGACCCCCGCGACCTGCCACTGGAGGATGGGTTCACCGGGTTTGGCAGGGCAGCGACCGACTTCACCACCGGCGAGTACAGCTTCGTCACCCTCAAGCCAGGGCTCGTGCCCGACAGCGAGGGTCTGTTCCAGGCGCCTCATATCGCTCTCATGGTCCAGGGCAGGGGCATGCTCAACCCGGTGTTCACCCGCATCTACTTCGACGACGAGGCCGACGCCAACGACGACGACCTGGTCCTGCGCGGGGTCCCCCAATCGCGCCGCCACACTCTCATCGCCCGACGGCAGAGACGGGGCCGTGCCCCCGCAATACCATTTCGACGTGAGATTCCAGGGCGAAGACGAGACCGTCTTCTTCGACTTCTGATCCAGTGACGGCCCGACCCACGTTCGACTCCGGGTTCACCACCCCCGAGCTCAGCCGGATCTTCTCCGACGAGGCCACGGTCGCCAGCCCTCCTCGAGTTCGAGGCGGCCCTCGCATTGTCCCTCGCGGACGCCGGGATCGCGCCACAGGCGGAGGCCGAGGAAGTCGCTACGGCATGCCGCGAGGGTGTTTCCGACCCCGCCGCCATCCTCGACTCGACCTGGGAGACCGGCACCCCGTTGCTGGCGCTGCGCCAGGAGGTGACGGCCGGCATGTCCCCGGAATCCGCCCAGTGGTTCCACCATGGCGCCACCACACAGGACGCGGTGGACTCCGGGATGGGCGCTGCAATCTCGACGGGGCCTCTCGATCCTGGAAGAAGGGCTGTTCGGGATGGTGCGGCGTCTCGTCGAACTGACGACGGAGAATCGGGACCGACCCCAGACGGGACGGACTTTCCTGCAGACGGCCCTCCCCACGACCTTCGGTCTGCGAACCGCGGGGTGGCTGGCCTCCACTCTCGATCGCATCGCCGAGCTGCGAGCGGCTGACGAATCCCTCCAGGTGCAGTTGGGTGGCAGCAACGGCACCCTGTCGGCGTATGACGACCGCGGGGCCGCCGTGGTGACCGCGCTCGCCGCGAGGCTCGGGCTACGCGCCCCGGACGTCACCTGGCACGCCGACCGCACGAGCACTTTCGCCATGGCTCAGACCCTGGGAAGGGTGGCTGGGACGATGGGCAAGATCGCCACCGACGTCGCCATCCTCACGTCCCCCGACATCGGGGAGATCAGGGTGCGTTCGGGCGGTTCCTCCAGCATGCCCGGCAAGGAGAACCCGCTCGATCCCATCAGGGCTCGGGCGGCGGCCGCCGCCTGCACCGGGGCCGTGGCGATGCTCGTTGCCGCCCCGTCGGTGGAACTGGACCGCGGGGTCGGAGGGTGGCATGTCGAGTGGCTGGCGATCCCACTGGCCTTCCAGACCTGCGGCGCCTCCGTCGAAGCCATGAGGCGGTGTCTCGACTCACTCGAGGTCGACGCCGCCCGCATGGAGTCACGTGCCTCCGGACCGGTATCACCGGGGATCGGCCCTCAGATCGACGCGGTCCTGGCCCGCGCTTCGAAGACGCTCGAAGCGATCCGGGGGTCATGAAGGCAGTGCTGCGTCTCCCGGTCTAACCGGTCGGGAGATGAGAGGCGTCGATGCTCGCCACGAGCAGACGACGTAGATGCGACTCCTCTCCATCGCCGAGCCCACCAAACAGCTCGGACTCGATCACGGCCACCGCACGATCGCATCGATCGAGAAGCTGGCGTCCCTCGGTGGTCAGCTCGGCCAGCTGCACCCGACCGTGACTGGGCGACGAGACGCGGGTGATGAGACCCCGACCCTCCAACGACTGCACCAACTGGTGCATCGCCTGGGCCGAGATGTAGGACCGCCGGGCCAGCTGCGCATTGGACAGGCCGGGACGATGGTCGAGGACGCTCATCAGGGTGTATTGGGTCACGGAGACGTCGAAGGGGCGAAGGGCATCGGAGAGCCGGGAGCGGATCAGCCGGTCGAGACGAGCCACCAGGTAGCTGATACGGGGCTGGCCGGCGGTCGTGGTCGTGGTCTTCACGACCAGAACATAGAGAACACGGCGAAACGAGGGCGACCACGACGTGACAGGACCGCCCCGAAGGGCGGTCCTGTCGTCACTCGATTCGTCTGACCTCAGGGCGAGGGGAAGACGAGTGGCTGGGTGGCCGACTCGGCCGGCCAGACCAGCTGGACACCACCCTCGATGCGCTGCATCAGAGGGTTGGTGATCGGGCTGGTGCCGTCCTCGCGGAACGTGATCTCCCCGGCCACCGTCATCATGTCGGTGGCTGCGATCGCGTCGCGGACGGCCTCGTGGTCAAGCGTCCCGGCGCGCTCGATGGCGTCGGCGAGAATCTGGACCAGGGAGTAGCTGCCTCCGACCACCGGGTCGGCGGGACGGCCCTCCTCGTCGATGTGTCGCTGGTTCATCTCCTCGATCCCCGGGAAGCCGAGCGCCGGATGCCATCCGGCCGAGAGCAGCACACCCTCGCCGGCGGGGCCGAGGTCGTTCCACGTGGGAACGTCGGCGGCCCGGACCACCAGGTTGAACGGCGGCCTTGAACCCGAGCTCGCCCATCTGCTGGTAGAGAGCGAAGCCGTCGGGCGGGGTCGGCAGGCTCAGGGCGATCTCCACGTCCTCTGCCTGGGCCCGCAGGATGATGTCGGTGAAGTCCGTCGTCGCCGGTGCGTAGGTCTCGTGAAGGACGACCTCGTAGCCGGCCTCGGCTGCCGCCTCCTCCCAGAGCGCCCCGAGCTCCTCACCCCAGTCCGTCGCCTCGGCGATGATGCCCACCCGGGACGGCCGCTCTGCCTCCGGGATGCGTGTCGAGCAACTCGAACACGGAGACGGCGATGTCGGGAGACTTGGGGAACGGCGAGAAGAAGTAGCGATATCCCTGCTCGTGCAGTGCCTGGAGCGCCGTGGCGACACCGAGATACGCGATCTCGTTCTGCTCGGCCACCGCCGTGGCGGCGGCATGGACCGGGCTGCCGAAGCCGCCCAGGTAGGCGACGATGTCCTCTCCGCCCAGCTCCTGCATCAGGGCTGTCGTCTGGTTGGGGTCGGATGCATCGTCGCGCAGATCGAGCTCGAGGGGCAATGCCACCCCGTACTCCTCGACGAAGACGCCTCCGGCCTCGTTGATCGCCTCCACCGCATATCGGTAGCCGCGCTCCACCTGTGCGCCTCCACCGGCGAACGGCCCGGTGATCGGAACCACCGCGCCGATGGTTATCGACTCGGGAGCTTCAGGTGTCTCGCCGGCGGTGGTGTCCGTGCCACCAGTCGTGGGCGTGGGGCCGGCGCTGGTGGTGGTCTCGCCGCCGGCGTCGGCGGTGGTGGTTGTGTCCCCGCCTTCGCTCGAGCAGGCAGCCACGACCATCGCCAACACCGCCAGCAAGACCAGCAGTGTCCGTTTCCTCATCACAGTTCCTTTCCTATTGGTTCCCCGGTTTCTCTTTCCGTGGTTGGGGGAGTGCCTTTGCGCGACACCCACCCGAGAACTCGTTGCCCGCCCTCGATCAACCCACCGGGCAACAACAGCACGACGCTTATGAACAGCAGTCCGAAGACGATCACCTGGAACTCCTCGATGTCGGAGGGCAGGGTGTCCCGCAGGATCACGAAGAACGCTGCACCGATCAGGGGCCCGGCGATCGTCCCGAGACCGCCGATGAACACGACCAGGATCGCCTCGAAGGTCCAGACCACGCTGAACGGGAAGTTGGGGTAGTAGCTGACGCTGAACAGGGCGAAGGAAGCCACCGACCAGCGCAGCCAGCGCCGCCGAGATGACGAAGGCGCTGAGCTTGTGGGTGAGAGGGCCGACGCCGGTCGCCGCCGCCGCCTCCTCGTCGTCCCTGACCGCCATCATGCCCAGCCCGAGCTTGGATCGCTCCAACAGGACGGTGGCCACGACCGTGGCGACCAGAACCAGGAGGGTGAAGTAGTAGGGCTCGGTGAAGGTGTACTCGCGCAGCGCCTCGACCGGAAGCGAGCTGATGCCGGGGCGGACGTTGCCGATCGTGATGAACACGGCCACACCCAGCGCCAGCGTCCCGATCGAGAAATAGATGTCACGGAACCGGAGCATCGGCACTCCCACGATGAAGGCCACGATCGCCGTCGCCACCACGGCAACCGTGACGGCCAGGGCGAAGTTGCGGCCGGCCAGCCACAACTCCCTGGTGATCAGGGCGCCGAGACCGAAGAAGGTGGCGTGACCCAGGCTGATCTGCCCGGCGAACCCGCCGAGAATGTTCCAACTCGCGGCGAGTGCACCCAGCATCATCACCTGGATGGCGGTGGTGAGGATCTTCTGGTCGTCCGTGACGACGCCCCAGCGCCGCCGCCAGCGCGAGCGAAGGCGACCCAGGCCACGGTCTTGGCTCGCCGCGCTAGACATGGGCCCTCCCGAAGAACCCCTGCGGCCGGAAGCTGAGCACGATCAGGAACACGACCAGGGCGACGACCTCTCGATACTCGCCACCGATCCACACGGCAGCGAGACTTTCGGCGAGCCCGAGAAAGAGCCCGGCGACGACGATCCCGCGCATGCTTCCCAGCCCGGCGAGCACCACGACGATCAGGGCCTTGAGGGTCCAGCCCAGGCCGATGCTGGGGCTGACCGCTGTATCCCAGCGTGATCATGCGATCCGGCGAGCGCGGCGAGACCGGCGGAGATGGCGAAGGCGATCATGTACACGCGTTTCACGTCCATGCCGGTGAGGGCGGCGCGAGTCCAATCCTCGGCTGTCGCCCGCACCGCGTGCCCGAAACGGGTGTGGTTGAGCAGCCACTCCAGGCCAACGCAGCGATCACCGCCACCACCAACCCGCCCAGGCGGACGATGGGGATCCTGATCATCCCGATGGTGATGGCCTCCGACGAGTAGCTGGTGGAGATGGTGCGCTCGTCGGCCGTGAACAGACGCACCGCCGTGGCCTGGAGCACGAGGACGAGGCCGAAGGAGATCAGCAGCGAGTTCTTGATGCGCTTCTCGATGTCGAAGCGGACGACGAATCGGAAGAGCACCTGATAGAGGACTATCCCGAACAGGAACAACGTGATGAACACCAGGGGCAGGCGAGACGAACGGATCGATGCCCCACAGGCTGAAGGCGAAGAATGCGACATACCCGCCGAGCATCAGCAGCTCTCCGTGGGCGACGTTCAGCACCTTGAGGACACCGAAGGCCAGGGCGAGCCCGAGTGCGACCAGCCCGTACATGCCACCGACGAGAAGCCCGGACACGGCGCTCTGCAGGATCAACTGCGGTCACAGGCTCAGGTACGCCTCTCTGACCCGGGGGTCACCGGCCAGCTGTGCGCTGGTCCCGTCGGCGACGATCCGGCCCATCTCGAGGATGTAGGCGTGGTCGGCGATCTCGAGCGTCATCTCGACGTGCTGCTCGACCATGAGCACCGACACACCCTTCTCCCTTATGGCCCGGATGACGTTGAACGTGTTCTCGACGATGATCGGGGCGAGACCGAGTGAGGGCTCGTCGAGGACGAGGAGCTCGGGACGGGCCATCAGCGCCTTTCCCAGGGCGAGCATCTGGCGCTCTCCCCCGCTGAGGGTGCCGGCGCGCTGGCTCTTGCGCTCGGCGAGTCGCGGGAAGATCTCGTAGACCTCGGCGAGCGACTCCCGCATGTGGGGCCGCGCTCTCCGGGCGTAGGCCCCCAGCTCGAGATTGTCGGCGACCGACATGCTGGAGAAGGTGGCCCGCTCCTCCGGGATCATCACCAGTCCCTTCTCGACCAATTGGTGGGTGGCCACATTGGAGAGCGCCTCCCCTTTGAAGGTCACCTCGCCCTGCGAGTGCGCGGGAGGAGACCGACCACGGACATCAGCGTGGTGGTCTTGCCGGCCCCGTTCGACCCGAGGATGGCCACGATCGAGTTCTCGGGGACTTCGAACGACACGTCCCAGACCACCTGCAGATCGCCGTAAGCGACCTCGAGGCCCTCAACCGCCAGCATGGCGACTCCCCAGATAGGCAGCGATGACCGCCGGGTCATGCACGATCTCGTCGACCGAGCCCTCGGCGAGCTTCTTCCCGGCGTCGAGGACGATCACCCGGTCGCAGGCGCCTGTGATCGCCTTGACGATGTGCTCGACGAGCACCACGGTGACCCCCGAAGCGTTGATCGACTTCACCAGGTCGACAGCATGGGGCACTTCCTTGGGTGATATGCCGGCCATGAACTCGTCGAGGAGGACGAGCTTGGGGTGTCCGGCGAGAGCGCGTCCCACCTCGAGCCACTTCCGCTCGAGGATGGTGAATGTGCCCGCCTTCCGCTGCGCCTTGCCGGCGAGGCCGATCGTGTCGAGGATGGTCATGGCCTCGGTGATCGACTCCTCGGATCGCTTGGCGCCCTCGCCACCGAAGAGCCTCCCGATCATCACGTTGTCGAGTGCGGTCAGCTGGGCAAACGGGCGGACCACCTGAAAGGTGCGTCCGATGCCGCGATGGGCGATGCGGTGGGAAGGCAGCTTGGTGATGTCCTCGCCGGCGAAGGTCACCGTCCCGACCGTGCGACTTGATCGCGCCGGTTATCACGTTGAAGGCGGTGGACTTTCCCGAGCCGTTCGGGCCGATCATGCCCAGGATCTCTCCCTGATTCACGGTGAAGGAGAGCCCGTCGAGCGCCTTGAGCCCGCCGAAATTGACCGAGACGTCTACGAGCTCGAGCAAACCGAACCTCGCCCGCCACGGATCTCAGCCGCCGGATACACGTTGCGGGGCACGCCGCCTCGCCGGCGGGACCTGCGTCCAGCCATCTGGGCCAACTCGACTCTCCTCCTCCGACGCCTCGTGATCTCGTCACCGGTGTGCGGTATCCGCACACATGTGCGGGGTGCGGACACACTACCCATCCGCGCAACACGGCCGCAAGCAAACGTCTTCGTCAGCCGAGACCGAGGAGCGTGGCGGCATTTCCCTTCGTGATCGACTGCTGCACCTCCTCGTCGAGACCGAGGTCGGCGAACTCCGCCAGCCAGCGGTCGGGGGCGATCAACGGGTAGTCGGAGCCGAAGAGTGCCTGATCGCGGAGCGGGCCGCCGATGTAGGAGACGAGCTGTGGCGGGAAGCGGTGGGGCGCCCAACCGGAGAGGTCGATACGCACCTGGGGCTTGTGGAGGGCCACCGAGATCGCCTCGTCCTGCCACGGGAAAGGAAGGGTGCGCCATCACGATGGGCATCTCCGGGAAGTCGACGGCCACATCGTCGATCGCCATCGGGTTGCCGTATCTCAGCCGAATCCCGCCGCCGCCGGGCAGCCCGGCACCGATGCCACTGTGCCCGGTGTGAAACAGCAGCGATCCGGCCCGACTCCTCGATGATCGTGTAGAGCGGATATGCGAGCGAGTCGTTCGGATCGAACTGCTGGAGGTTGGGATGGAACTTGAAGCCGCGGACCGACCCCTCGCCGATCAGCTCCCGCGCCTCGGCGACACCTTCGTCGCCACGTCTCGGATCGATGCTGGCGAAGGGGATGAGCACGTCGGGATGACGGCGAGCCCCTTCGATCACGTGCTCGTTGCTCACCCTGGGCTGGCCCGTGGTGAGGGCGGAGTCGACCGTGAACACGACTGCCATCATCCGTCTCTCCCGGTAGTGGGCGGCGATCTCGTCGATGGTGGGCAGGCGGGCCTCGCCCCGGAAGTAGCGGGCCACCGCGGACCTCAACTCGGGCGATAGATGGTCGGAGCCGTCGGGCCCGGTCTCGACGTGGACGTGGGTGTCGATGGCGACCACGTCCTGGAATGAGATCGAGCCAGTCATCCCGGACGTCCTCGAAGACAGAGTCGGGAGAGGGCGAGGTGTGAAGACCCGCAGGTCACGATATCAAGGTAACTGATATATTCGACCGCCGCCATCGGACGCCGGAGGTTCGACGTGCATGGTCTGATGCAGGACATCCCCCTCTCGATCCCGATGATCCTCGGGCGCGCCGCCACGATCGGCAGGGACATGCCGATCATCTCGGTGGAGCCGGCGGGCACCGACCGGCGCACTTGGGCCGACGTGGCCGAGCGGGCGATGCGACTCGCCGCCGCCCTGGAGACGCTGGGGGTGACTCCCGGCGGGAGCGTCGGGAGCTTCGCATGGAACGGTCACCGCCACCTCGAGCTGTACTACGGCGTCCCCTGTTCCGGCCGGGTCCTCCACACGGTGAACGTGCGGCTCCACGGAGACGTCGTCACGTATGTGGTGGGGCACGCCGGTGACGAGGTGCTCTTCGTCGACGCTTCCCTGACCCCGGTGCTGGCCCCGCTTCGCTCCCGGCTACCCGTCGACAAGTTCGTCATCATGGAGGACGGAGCCGACATCGACCCGGTCTTCGCGGGCGATCCGCGCTACGAGGACCTGATCGCCGCCCACGACCCTGTCGAGCCGGCTCAAGTCGGCGAGGACGACGCCGCCTCGATCTGCTTCACCTCGGGGACGACCGGGCGGCCCAAGGCGGTCGTGTACAGCCACCGATCCGTCGTCCTCCATTCGATGGCGGAGCTGATGGTGGACGGGCACGCACTACGTCGAGGAGACGTGGTCCTCCCCCTCACGCCGATGTTCCATGTGAACTGTTGGGGGCTCCCCTATGCCGCCGGGCTGGCGCCGGCCTCCCTGGTCTTCGCCGGCGCGGACACCAGCCCATCTGCGGCCGCCCGGCTGATCGAGGAGACCCGGCCCACGGTCCTGGCCGGGATCCCCACGTTCTGGGTCCAGATGGATGCCGTCTTCGACTCGGGCGAGCACGACCTGTCCTCAGTGGAGAGGATCCTGTGTGGTGGCGCCGAAGCGCCGCCGCCGCTCATCCAGAAGTACACCGATCGGGGCATCGACTTCTTCCACGCCTGGGGCATGACCGAGATGTCTCCCAGCGGCACGGGGAACTGGATCGAGGGCGCACCACGCCGACGTGGGGAGCGTCGCCAAGCAGGGGGTGGCCGCCCCCACCGTCGAGCTGCGACTGATAGGTGACGACGGGGAGGTGGCGCCATGGGACGGTCAGACCGTCGGTGAGCTCGAGGCTCGCGGCCCATGGGTCGCCGCCGCCTATCTCGATCCCGAAGATCGATCGAACGCCGACCAGTTCGACGAGGGCTGGCTGAGGACGGGGGACGTGGCCCGGCTCTACCCCGACGGGACGCTGGAGATCGTCGACCGCACCAAGGACCTGGTGAAGTCGGGCGGTGAGTGGATCAGCTCGGTGGAGCTGGAACGGGCGCTGGCGGCGCATCCTGCGGTCATGGAGTCGGCGGTGGTCGCCGTGCCCCACGAGCGATGGGGAGAGCGGCCCGCGGCGCTGGTGGTCCTGGTTCCGGGGGGCTCGGCCACCGCCGATGAGCTCAAGGCCTTCCTCGCCGAGCGGGTCGCCTCTTGGCAGGTGCCCGACATGATCGAGTTCGTCCCCGAGCTCCCCAAGACCGGGGTGGGGAAGATCGACAAGCGTCGGTTGCGTGAGGAGATCGTGCCCGGCCTCACCCACGACTAGACGTCCGGAGCGTCCCGAGGCGATGGTTCATTGTCTACGGTCGAGCCTGTGCCCAGCGTCCGTGTCAGCGAACACAGCGACCTGCCTTCGGAGATCGTCCTCGCGGCAGCGCGTGACTTCTCGGATCGGCGGGCGCAGATGTGGCCGGATGTGCATCTCGAGTACTTCGAGGTGCACGAGATCGGAGCGGACTACGCAGATGTGACGGAGGGCAATCCCTGGCCCATCGGCCACGTCTGGGAGCGACTGCGCTACGACTGGTCGGATCCACGCGCGCTGCGAGGGACGGTGATCGACTCCAACCTGTTCAAGCCGGGAAGCACCTGGGAGCTGTGGGCAACCCCGGAGGGTGTTGGTAGCCGGGTGGAGATTCGAGCGTTACGGCACCTGCGCGGTCGAGGATGGCTTCTCGCCCCATTCTTCCTGCCGTTCATCCCCGGCTCGGCAGCTCAAACCGTGAGGGATCATCTGCGCCACTTCCTGGCCAGCATCGAAGCGCCTCCGTCGGACCAGCCGGACGAGCCCGACTCAGGCAGTGCCATCTGACGCCATCTGACCGCATCGGCAGTTCCGAGGATACCGCGTTCCCATCCGCCAGGAGAGATGGCCAATGCAGAAGCGATCTCGGTTAGACCCCTTGTGATGAGAGGCTGTACCTGCTGGGCAGGGCCGCGCCAAGATCTTCGAGGAGGCGAGTTGCCTCCTGGAAGTCATTCTCTGACGCCGCACCGGGCATCTCGGACCGAACCAAGAGGAGAAGGGCTTCCTCATAGATCAGCCCTTGGCGAATGGCGCTGCGAAGGGCGAGTTCCACACGCTCTGCCGGCCTCGTCCATCCGTCCCAACGACACCAGTGCCGCCACCCGAAGACGCTCCAGGGGCACCTCGTAGAGAGCGGCGTCCTCTTTGGCGAGCTCCCAAGCCGCGTCGACGACTTCGAGGGCAGCTTCGGGGTCGTCGTTGCGCAGATGGGCATCGGCCAGGTGAACGGAGGTGTCGACGGCGATGAAAGCCTGCCCGGATTCGACTGCTTCGTCGACGATGCGGGTCAGGGCAGCAATTGCGGACTGATGGTCCCCGCGCTCCATCATCAGACGGCCGAGCTGAGCCTCAGCAAATGCTCCGAAGAGCACATCCTTTCGCGCCCTGAGCACACGTCGCGCTTCTTGGAGAATGGTCTGCGCCTCATCGAAGCTGCCTCGACTGATCAGGACTTCGCCGAGATTCACCGCGGCCGCCCCTTCGGCATGTTCATTACCGGCCATCCGGCTCACCTCCCGGGCACGGGAGTACATGGAGATCGCCTCGTCCCATTTGCCGTCGGCGTATGCCTGGACCCCGAGGTTGATAGCGATCAGAGCGATCCCCGACAGATCCCCCAATTCTTCGAAGATCTCCAGTGCCCGCGGCTCATGGTTGGCCAGCTCGCGTTGTCCAAGAGTCTGGTAAGCCTCATCGACATAGGTGTACGCCCGGGCAAGGGCGTCCATTTCCCCGCATTCACTGGCCTCCTCGATGGCCTGAAGACCGACCTTCAATGTCATCCTCGGACGGAACAGGTCGGAGAGAATGCCGGCCCGTAGCGATCTCAGCCGCGCCCGCGCCCGCTTCGCCTCGATGTGGTCGGATGATTCGAGCAACTTGAGCCCGACGGCGGTTTCGCGGAGCCCAAGAGAGGGCTTTCGTAGTTGCAGGTAGGCACGAGCCAACAAGCGGTGCAGATCTGCATGAACGACCGGATCCGGGTCACTCACCCTGGTCGCATCTCTCAGCGAGACGATGGCCTCGTCATACCGGCCTGCCTCGTGGAGAACGCCCGCCAGAGCGATGAGTACCTCGGCCCGCTCCCCGGCAGTGACCCAGTCGAGGTGTCGTGCTGCGAAGAGCGCCCGCCGGTAGAAATCCACCGCCTCGTGATTGGCATAGACCTCGCGGGCCTTGTCGGCGGCCATCAGCGAGAAGCGCCAGGTACGGCTCCACCGTTTGGCATGGAAATAGTGGATCGAGAGGATCTCGGCCAGATCTTCGGGACGACCGACGCAATCGGCAAACGTTGCATCACCAACCCGGGCATGAAGACGTTCCCTGGTCTTGAAAGGAAGCCCGTCATAGGCAACGTCGCGAATCAACGAGTTGTTGAACTCGACCCAACCTGACCGTCGTCGAGGGTCACGAAATCGGAGAGTCTCTCGACCGCGTGCGAGTGATCCTGCGGGTCCTCCCCTTCCTCGCCAGTACCGCTGAGACCTGATCGAGGCGAAACCGCTTGCCGAGCACCGAGAGTCGGCGAAGCACGTTCCGATCTGACAGTGGCAGTGAGTCGATTCGGGTCGCGACGATCACCTCCACACTCTGTGGGATCTCCATGAGCGACCCTGTGGAGCGGAGAGCCTTGCAGCAACTCGATGAGGAAGAATGGATTCCCGTTCGCCTGCCGCGCCAGCGCGTCTGCCTGCTCCTGGGAAATCGGTGCGCTCTCCGTCGCAGCGAAGATGAGATCCCTGGCCTCGTCCAGCCCCAATGGATCGAGCTCGATCCTGCTCACGGAAGGCGCGATGGGGGCAACGAACCCCTCTTCTCCGGGCGGCCGAGTGAGAACGAACATCCAGGGATGGCGTTCCAGGCGTGAGCCGAGGTCGGCGAGCAGCTCTCTGGAGGGCTCGTCCATCCAGTGTGTGTCTTCCAGCACGAACATCACCGGGTCGGTGACCGTCGCCTCGAGGAACGCGCCTACTGCCGCGATCGTGCGCTGCGGGCGGAACTGATCTTCGAGCTGTGAAACCTCCACGGACTCAGCGATCTCCAGACCGAGCGGAAGGCCGATCAGGGAAAGCCAGGGGTGCAGTTCGGGAGCCAGCGTGTCGACGAGCTCCGCCAAGGCCTTCTCGGAGGCCCCCGGACCCAGACCTCCGAGGCCCCAAGCTTCGCTCAGCAGCTCGCGGAACGGGAAGTACGGCGTTGCCGACTGATAGAGACGGCATTCGGCGCGGATCACCCTGTCCGGCTCGAGCCGTGATGAGGAACTCGTCGAGCAGACGGCTCTTTCCCATCCCTGCCTCGGCGACGAGCTCCACCATCTGGCCTTCGGCAGTTCGGGCTCTCTTCCAAGCGGCGCTCAGGATCGCCAGTTCATGCATCGCGCCCGATCAGTGGGAGACCGCCGGCCTCACGCTGGCTCTTGGTCCCTTTCGGATCACCAACCGACACCGCATCGATCGGAAGCTTCTTGCCTTTGACCAGGAACGGCTCGAGTTGACCGACGACGAAGGTGGTTCGTGACCCGGCGACCACCTCGGTCGTGGCATAGATCTCACCTGCAGGTGCTCTGGCCATCAGCCTGGCGGCAAGGTTCACCGTGTCCCCCATCACGGTGTAGGCCCGGCGATAGGGAGTGCCGATCTCCCCAGCGAAGACCCGGCCCCCCGACACGCCGACCGAGATGGGAAGGGCAGGTCGGCTCGAGGTCACCTGACGGAGAGCGAGCAGCATTTCCTCCTCGTCCCCACCGGTCGTCGTGGGGACGCCTGCCGTGAGGATTATCTTGCCACCGTTGTCTGCGATATCGGTCGCCAGGAATGTCACCGAGCGTTCGTCGACCGCCTCTTGCACCGTCCGGATCAAGCTGTCGAGCCGTTGGGCAGCCTCCTCGGCGCCTTCGACCTCGATCACATCGTCGATTCCGTGGTATTGGACGAACGCCACCGTGGCAGGACGGTGCTCCGGCTCGACCTCGCCTCCCAGCAACAACTGACGCAGGCCGACCGGGACGAACTGCACGAGCACCTCGCTCGATGATGTGGATTGCCGTGGCTCCGATTCGCTCTGCTTCGACGTGACCCCTGAGGAGGACCCCAGGACCCAACGCACGTCCCCGGTTCACCGTTGAGATCGACTCAGCGGTCCCCGGGCTGAGCAGGATCTGCCCGGCTCCAGCGACGGCCTCCATCGCCACGGTGCGGGTCGCCGCAGGACCGCAAACGATCAGCTCGCGATGGGAGCCGCCGACCAGGAAGAAGTCGAATATGCCTGTGTGGATGCCGACCGACATCCGCAGGGTGACCTTGCCGGCACTGGTGACGCAAACGCCCACGTCAACCAGCTTCTGCTGCATCGCACGGGCCGCGGCACAGCCACGGAGAGCGTGCCCATCACCGGTGAAGAAGAGCAGCAGAGCGTCCCCACCGAATTTGAGGAGGCTGCCGCCGAAGGAATAGGCGGCTCCAAGGAGCTCATGAAAGGTCGTGGCAATGACGCCGGTGAGTTCCTCGGCCCCGAGCTTTCCATGTTTCGCCAGACGTTCGGAAATCGCGGTGAAACCCGAGATGTCGACAAAGACCATCGAGCCTTCGAGACACTGGTGCAATCGACGGGGAGCTTCCTCATCCCACTCCCGCACCATCCGCGGCAGGTAGGGCTGAGGGGAGGCCTTCATGCATGCAGGCTAGGGCGCTGGATCGCGTGGGGACCAGCAGCTACGAATGGCTCCCGAAAGTCGAAATGTCAACGAGCCAGCCCGATGCGAATCCACAGGTTCACGAAGGATTTCGACAGCGCGCCCGGGGCGACTTGAACACCCAACCTCCTGATCCGTAGTCAGACGCTCTATCCAATTGAGCTACGGGCGCGGGAATTGCCAATTATCGCAGGGGTACCCGGCGAAGACCAGCCGATACAGAGCATGCTAGGCCATATCAGACGCTCGAACTCATTGGTAGCGGGATGCAGCCGATTCCCCAACCGCCGCTTGGCCTTCGGGGCGAGCTTCGGCCCTCCCATGCACCGACCACCCATCCAAAGAGAGGAGAACACTGAGCCCGGACCTGTGAACGATCACCTCGTTGAGTTGCTGGTTGATCGACGCTCATCGTCGGGCGGAGCCTGGCGTCGCGGGGATGTCGAAGCGTGCGAAGCTCTACATGCCGTGCAGGAGGTGGTTGATGGTGGTGTCGACAGAAGGTCAGGTGATTCTCGAGACGGCCGGTGATCATGTGGCTCGAGCGGTGCCGGTAGCGGGACCAGCAGACACTATCGGCGCCATCAGGAGCGGATTGGAGGGCCGACGATTCGAAACCGCGACGGCAGTGGCGGTCTGCGACGAGGGCCGGCTGATCGGTCTACTCAGGATCGAAGACTTGCTGGCTGCCTCTGAGGAAGTCCTGGCGGCTGAGGCGATGGATCCCAATCCCCCAGTGGTGGGTCCGGGTATCGATCAGGAGCGGGCGGCATGGCATGCCGTCCAGAGTGGTGAGGCCACACTGGCGGTAGTGGATCCAGACCGAATGTTCCTCGGCTTCATTCCGCCATCGAATATGTTGAAAGTGCTCCTCTGGGAACACGATGAGGACATGGCCCGCCTCGGTGGCTTCATCCACGACGCCGAGGCGGCTCGAACCGCGAGCCAGGAGCCCGTCCTTCGCCGCTACTGGCACCGCCTGCCGTGGTTGTTGCTCGGCCTGGTCGGAGCGCTCCTGGCGGCAGGCCTGATGGGCGCCTTTGAACGGGAACTGGAGGCCAATGTCCTGCTCGCATTCTTCATACCGGGCATCGTCTACATGGCCGACGCCGTCGGAACCCAAACCGAGACTCTGATGATCCGAGGACTATCGGTTGGGGTAACGGTCCGCCAGGTGGTCAAACGCGAGATATTCACCGGTGTCCTGGTAGGGGTGACAGTGGCCATCGCCTTCTACCCGCTGGCGTTATGGAGATGGGGCGACCTCGAGGTCGCGGCTGCGGCGGCACTGGCACTGCTGGCCGCATGCAGCACCGCCACCGTCCTGGCCATGGCCCTCCCCTATCTCCTCCACCGCCTCGGGAAGGACCCTGCCTATGGCAGCGGCCCCCTCGCAACCGTGATCCAGGATCTGGCCTCCATCCTGATCTACTTCGCCATATCCACCGCGATCATTGGGTGACTGCCTGCGCCTCGAAAGTGACGCCCCGCCGTCTTCGCTCCAGGCTGCCCATGCGTATTCAATGGTCTCTTCCCGCTTGCGCCACTGACATATGCCAGGTAGGGCAGCCGGGCTATCGACGGACCAGCCGAACCTAGGTCTGGGAACGCAGAGGCCTCCGGGGAAGACCAGCCGGCACCGGAGAGGCTGCGCGCAATCCCTGCGTCATCCGACTGCGCTTCCTGACGCCATCGGACTCGCACGAAGCAATACCCTGCACGCATTCCACTATCCCGTAGTCAGCGTCCGGCAGGAGACGCTGCTCGATTCATGAGGCAGGCAAAGTGTCCAGAGATCCGAAGGCCATGGGATCGCACCGATGACGTCGCCAGACCCGCGCCGGTCTGATCAGCATTGGCTGCGTACATACGAACGCCCCTGGTTTCGATATGACCTGATCGCCGGGGTGTCGGTGGCGGCTCTCGTCGTTCCCAAGGCTCTCGGGTACGCCGGGATCGTCGGGGTCCCCATCGAGTACGGCCTGTACGCCGCGGCCGCAGGCGCCCTGATCTATGCCCTCTTCGGGTCGTCCCGCCAGATCTCGACCGGTCCTAGCTCTGCTCTTGCAGCCGTGGCCGGTGGCGCCGCCGTACTCGTGGGAGTGACCGAGGGCGACGCCCTACCTCTCGTGAGCTGGGTGACTCTGCTCGCCGGGGTGCTCTTCGTTTTGCTGGCGTTGCTGAGGATGGGTTGGATCTCCCAGTTCCTCTCCAAGGCGGTCGTCAAAGGCTTCTTGTTCGGGGCAGCTCTGGAGGTGATCGTGGGAGAGCTTCCGAAACTGACCGGCACCTCGGCCGAGGGCACCAACGCCTGGCGCGAGCTCGGCAGCTGGCTCAGATCCCTGGGCTCGACCGACGCCACGACGCTCCTCGTGGGGATCGCTTCGCTCGGCCTCATCCTGGGCATCCGCTTCTGGCGTCGCCGGTTACCCGGAGCTTTGGTCCTCGTGGCGCTGGGGATCCTGGTCACGCGTGTTGCCGACCTGGACATCGCCCTGGTCGGTGACGTGCCAAGTGGTTTGCCATCATTGGTCCTGCCTGACATCGGGTATCTCACGGCGAACCTCACGGTCGTGATCCCTGCGGCAATCGGGGTTCTCCTCATCGGGTTTTCGCAGTCGGCCGGCGACGCTCGTGAGTTCGCGTCGAAACACGGCTATCGGGTCGACATCAATCAGGAGTCCGTCGCTCAGGGGCTGGCCAATCTCGGATCCGGCCTGGTCCAAGGGATACCGGTCTCGACCAGCCTCTCGGCGAGCTCCCTCAATGACCAGTCCGGCGCCAAGACTCAGATGTCCTCGCTGGTCACCGGGCTGCTCGTCGTGCTGACGATGCTGTTCCTGGCTCCGCTCTTCTCCGACCTGCCCAAGGCGGTACTGGCGGCGGTGATCATCGATGCCGTGGTGTTCGGGATGATCGACGTGCCGGCCATACGACGTCTCTTCAAGGTGAAGCGATTCGACTTCTGGATCGCCGTGGCTGCCATCGTCGGGGTGTTGACGTTCGGCGTCTTGGCGGGTGTGATCATCGGGATCGTGCTCTCGATGGTGTGGCTGGTCCGAGTCTCGACCCACCCCAACATCGTCGAGCTGGGGAATCAGCCCGGGACCCAGGTGTTCCGGGATCTGGAGAACCTCGAGGACGGGATCACGTTCCCGGGACTGTTGATCATTCGCTTCGATGGCGGTCTCTTCTTCGCCAATGCAGACACGCTGGACGATCGTCTGAGGGAGCTCCTGCTCGATCGGGAACCTCGGGTACGCACCGTCGTCCTCGATTGCGGCAGCGTGAACTTCATCGACGCCCAAGGCGCGGAGAAGCTTCGAGAGCTCCATGAGCTCGCCACCGATCAGGGTCTGGCGATTCACCTGTCCAATCTGAAAGCGAATGTGGCAGAGGTCTTGGCCGCTGACGGCCTCTACGAGGTCTACGGCGCCGGGCGGGTACACACCAAGACATATCTGGCTGTCCAGGCCCACCTCGAAGAAGGGGCACCGCCGACTCCCACGGCACCAGGTGCCTGATCGCCGACGCCCGGCCTATCGAGCTTCCCCGTATGGCCTCGTGATGATCTCGAGCATGTGCCCGCTCGGATCGTCGAAGTAGACGCCACGTCCGCCGTCGTGGGTGTTGATCTCGCCCTCCAACCTGTGGGCGGGGTCAGCCCAGTAGGCGAGGCCTCGTTGCTCGATGCGGCCGAAGATCTGATCGAACTCGTCTTCGCCGACCAGGAAGGCGTAGTGCTGAGGAGTCCCCTGACCTTCCTCGTCGTAGAAGTCCAGACTCACCTCATTTCCCAGTTCGACAACGAGGAACGGTCCGAACGGTGCCGGCCCCGGAAGTCCGAACAGGTCGGCGAAGAAGGTCGACGAGGCGTGCTTGTCACTGGAGAAGACGATGGTGTGATCGAGTTTGATCGTCATGGCCCTTCCGAGCCTAGGAGCCGCCACCGCATCGAGTCGTGAGCCTTGCAGCGCGGGGCGTTTTGCCCTCCGACGGTGGCGGGTAAGCAGGTGGCCATGACGTCTCAAACCACACCGACTGTCGTTGGCCGCATCCCCGGCGCAACCGGGAGACGGCCGCGAACCAATGACGAGACTCGGGTCTGCGCGGAGAACGGCTGTGACACCCGGCTCAGCAGGTACAACCCGAAGACTCTCTGCTACCTGCACAGCCCGGCTAGGTTCGGGCGGGTGCGAGGAAGACCTCTCTAGATCGCGAAAAAACTCGGTGTGAACCGCTTGCATCCGGCGGGGAAACCGATGTATAAATCACCTGTCTGGCCGAGGGGCTCCTAGTGAGTCAATCGGCCAGACGTTTTTGTTGGCCGACTTGTCGATCGAACGACCCGGTTCAGGCGGCGAACGTGTCGCAAGCGTTGGGGTCTCCGGTCTCGAACCCGGTGGTGAACCACTGCACCCGCTGCTCCGCCGAGCCGTGGGTCCAGCTCTCCGGATTCACCTGCCCCTGTACCGCCTGTTGGATTCGGTCGTCACCGACCGCCGCAGCCGCGTCGATCGCCTCGTTGATCTCCCCGGGCAGGAAGACACCCAGATCCCGGATCGAGTACGCCCAGACGCCGGCGAGGCAGTCGGCCTGGAGCTCGAGCCGTACGGAGAGGTCGTTCGCCTCCGACTGAGAGCCCGCCTGTTGCTGGGCTGCCTGCACCTGCTCCATCACACCAAGACGTTTCTGCACGTGGTGACCGACCTCATGGGCGATCACGTATGCCTCGGCGACATCACCACCTTCGGCGCCGAGCCTCGTGGTCAGCTCGTCGAAGAAGGTCTCGTCGAGATAGATGGTCTCGTCCAACGGGCAGTAGTGGGGGCCGACCGCCGAAGTCGCCCCGCCGCAGGCCGACTGGGTCGACCCTCGGAAGAGGACCAGGGTCGGGAGTGCGTACTGAAGGTCCGATGAGGCGAATATCTCGGTCCACACCTCGTCCGTGGACCCGAGCACCGTCTCGGTGAAGACTTGGTAGTCGTCCTCGCCCTGGAACTCCTCGGGTTGCACCCCGCTCTGTTGCGGCGGGCCCACGGTCACGAGCTGATCCATCACCTGATCCAACCCGGAGCCACCTCCCAGCAACGTCACGATCAGGAAGACGATGAGCCCCACCCCGCCGAGACCACCGATGGCCATGCCTCCGGTTCCCAATCCGCGGCGGTCCTGGACGTTGCCCCTGGTGCCGAGACGTTCCCAGCGGGCCATCAGCTCTCCCTCACGTTCGTGCCTCTCCACGGAGGGCAGGCAGGGGGATGAGGACGATCAAGAGGATCGGGAGCCAGAACCAGAGCCCACCACCGTCGCCGAGACGCGCGTTGATCAGCAGTCCGATGAATGGCGCCACCGCGCCGATGGCAAAGGCGCCCCACCCGGGACCCGGCCCGAGTCGGCGACGCACGACGAAGACGGTCGCTGTCACCGCCAGTGCCACCAGCCAGAAGGGCCAGGTGGCCCGCCATTCCTCGGGGAGACCTGCCGGCGTGTCGAAGTTGGCGAGGGCAAGGACGATGAGGCCGATCCACACTGCGGCGCCGGCGATGGCTCCGGCGAGCCGGAAGAGGACGCTGCGGGGATACTGGGTCATGGCCGGAGGATATCGCCCGGCCGCGTTGGATCATGTGGACCTGAGCTGCCGCCCTGGAGAACAGCGCCAGCGTCATGTTGATGGCGGCGTGGACCGCAGCCGGGGCCCAGATCGACCCGGTCTTCATTCTCAGCCACACCAAGAACAGACCGGCGACAGTCGTGGCCACGACGGTCACGATCGTGTGCCATGCCCCGGCCCGTCTCGACCTCTCCCCGCCCTTGCCTGGTCGAGTCCGGGGCCGATGTGCCAGAGCCCGAACAGCCCGGCGCCGAGAAAGACGGCCACCTCGGTCGGGTACAAAGCAATCAGGGCCGAATGGAGGACGCCACGGAAGAATGCCTCCTCGATCAGCGCGGTGAACACCGGTATCCGAACGAAGACCTGAGTGAAGGTCTCACCCCTACTCAGTGCGGCGAGACGAGGGTCGGCGAGTTGGGGACGCAACTCGTCCCGGGACAGCATCACCATCCCCACCATTGACACCAGGATCACGGCACCGAGCCCCCAGGCCACCGTGGTCAGGACCTGGCCTCCGACGAGGCCTATCTGCTCGAATCCGAACAAGAGACCCGCCCCCACCGATATGCCGGCCCCAACCAAGCCGGTGACGAGGGGGGCCACCCGGGTGCGAAGACGCACGGGGAGCGAGACGTAGAGAATGGTCTGGAAGACGACCGCGTACGCGGCGAGGGGGGCAACGGTTGCGGCGAGGGTCATGAGAGCGGGTACTCGGATCGGGGTCGGGGTGAGTCGGGGTGCTCTCAGTAGGACGTTTCGACCTGGGGTGTCGGTTCCATCAATGTCGGCCATGAGGCCTCCCATATGAAGGGGAGACCTCATGATCACACTCCCGGCTCGAGTGGCGCTTCGGTCGGTTGCGGTGCAGTCGGTTCCAGCTCCGACTCGCTCCCGGAGAGAGTGAGCACCGCGGTCACGAGCAACGCCAGGACGACTACGAGGGCAACGAGTGCCCACCATGCGGTTCTGGAGACCCGCGTGGTGTCGTCCGCCCTTTCCGTGGTCAGGTCGATTGGGTGCATTGGCGAACACCTCCGGTCGAGGTGGCTCCCCCATACCCCTCCTGGCCGTGGGCCAAACAGGAAGTGCAGGATCGCGCTGCCGAGATCGGAATGCAGGGCGGTCGAAGATGGACACAGACGAGCTGATCGAGGCGCTCCGCGAACACTGACGGACCAACCGGACAGCCGATTCAGCTCTCCTCGTCCCGGTTGAAGACGATCAACGGCAGGTAGAACCATGACCATGTCGCCACCACCACCACGACCACGGTGGCTGCGATGGCAAACGGGTCGCTGAAAACCAGTGACGTGACCACGTAGACGACAGCGGCGATCGCGACCAAGAAGACGACCGTGCCGAGGATTGCCAGCTTGGTCGCGTACATGACATGGCTCCAGGAGCGGCGTTTGATCCCACTGATCGGGCCCCTCACCCGCTGGTGGACACTCGGTGCGATCAACAGCAGTGCCGAGATCGCCGCGCAACCGAAGGCGACGTAGTAGACGATCCGATTCGCCGCGCTCGAGCTCGGTGAACGAGGTCTGCATCGGCAAGATGAGCAGGAACGAGAAGAGAACCATGACCCCGGGGATGGTGGTCCTTAGCCCCTCGAGCAAGGCCCGGAACTGGTCGTCGACCTCCTCCGGGCTGTGCTCCTCGTCCTCGGCGTCATTCCAGCGTCGTCGCAGATTCGAGACATCGCTCATCGCAGCCTGATACCCCATTTCGGAGCCGATCAACCGGGCTCGGGTTTGGACATCGGGATGATACGGGTACCTGCAGACGCAGTTCGTTCGTTCAGTCGTCGAGGAGGTCCTATGAGCCCGTCAGTCCTGGTATCCGAGTTGAGAGCCGGCGGATACGACTCAGCCGCTCCAACGGTCGATCCGAGACGGGCGGCATCCGCCCATAGGATGACCTCGATGTCGAAGCAGGCAGAGACAACGCTCGCCGCGGTGCCCGATTCGGCCGCCGCCGCCCGTGCTCTTCCTGCGAGAGCACGCCACCCTCGACTCGATGCGTCACGCCGAGGCAGACCTCCTCGTCACCGAGCTGATCGGTAATGCCATCCGTCATTCGCCTGACACCGATGACGTCGTCCTCGCCATCGACCAGGACCGGGATCGTGGTCTCGTGGTCAAGCTGACCCACGAACACCCCGACCCGATCGATGAGAGTGGAGCCTGGAGTCGGGTTCTTCCTCCTGGAGCGGCTCGGGAGGACCTGGGGACACGAGCACGACGGGGAGAAGCTCACTGTCTGGTTCACCCTCCGCACGCCTGGCACCACTTCGGTGTCCACAGAAGTGGACGACGAGGTCCTCTTCGCCGCCATGTCCGAGGACCCGGTTGCCTACTCGGACGAACTGGTGCGACGACACAGCGACCTCGCCGCCTCGATCTCACGTCGCTATCGGGGGAAAGGGATCGATGACGACGATCTCCTCCAGGTGGCCAACATGGCCCTGCTCAAGGCGATCCAGCGCTACGACCCCGCGATCGGGCCGATCCGCCCGTTTGCGGCAGCAACCATCTCGGGTGAGCTCAAACGGCTCCTGCGCGATCGGGGCTGGTCGGTGCGCGTCCCGCGGTCACTCCAGGAACGAGCCCTCGAAGTGGCCAAGGCCGGGGAGCGCATGGCTCAGACCCTGAACCGCGCCCCCGAGCCGGCCGAGCTCGCCGGGGAGCTCGGTCTGACCGAGGAGGAGATCCTCGAGGCTTTGGAGGCTCGGCAGGCCTATGCGTCGAGCTCGATGGACAAACCAGCCGAGACCACCGGAGTGAGTCTCCTCGAGCGACTCGAGGACGACGATCCTCGGCTGCTCCTCACCGACGATCGGCTCGTCGTCGAAGAGGCGATTGCCCGGCTTCCAGAACGCCAGCAGTGGATCCTCCATCTCAGGTTCAACGAGGACCTGACCCAGTCGGAGATCGCCGAGGAGGTCGGCATCTCACAGATGCACGTCTCCCGTCTCCTCACCAGGGCGCTCGATTCGCTGAAGAACACGATCGGCACAGACCCAGGGTCCGTGTGACTCCCGGTTTATCCTCACTGGGAATGGGGTATCGCCTCGCCAGCGATTGACGAATGAGATGAGAGAAGTGGCTCTACACATTGAGTCCAACGTGAATGCACCCAGGGTCTCACGTTCTCATCTAGCCCCACTCAGACCTTCCCTGGGGTCCCGTTACGATGACGTCGTGCTGGTCGTTTCCGAGTTGGTGACCAACAGCGTCCGTCACAGCAAGTCCGCCGGAATCGATGTGACGATCCGGTCGGTCGATGGCCGCATCAGAGTCGAAGTGAGCGACGACGGGCCTGGATTCACTCAGGATTCCCCGCGTGGAGAGGGGCTCGGGCTGATGCTGGTCGAGAAGCTCTCGGATCGGTGGGGCCTGACCTCCGCCGGTCAGTTCACGGTCTGGGCCGAGCTGGGCCGCGACCCCGTCTGATCAGCCTGGACTCAGCTCCGAGACGCTTTCGACGGTCCGAATCGAGCTGTTCACCCCGCTCAGGTCGATGAGCCGGGAGACCGGCCCCCCACTCACCGCGATGGCGAAACCACGACCAGCGCCGTCGAACCTTCGATGCGACATGACCAGAGTCTTCAACCCGGTGGAGTCCATGAAGGAGGAGGCCGTCAGATCCACCACCAGGGCCTTCTCGGCCTGGTCGTACACCTCGTCGATGGCTGCCTGGAGATGGTCGACGGTGGCGAGATCGATTTCACCCTCTACTGCGATGGAGACCCACCCGTTCGCCAAGTCCTCGCTACGAATCGTTAGTCCCTCCATGGCTCCGGATCGTATCAGTTGCCGTGGTCACGCCCCGCACCGGCTGAAGCAGTCATTGCTCGATCTGGGTATACGTCCACGAGCCCAGCTTCCAGATGAACTCGCCTCCGTTTTCCTGCATGATGACGACCGCATCGGTGGCCTCGTCGGGAGTTGCGTCCACCGACACGACGACATTGCCCTTGTCGAGCTCCTCGTCGGAGCCTCTCCAGGAGCCGGTACTGGTCACCGAAGGCGCTGAGAAGCCGTTTCAGCGTCGCCGTGGCACCTTGTTCCCCGCCCGGGTCGAGATGTCTCTTGCCCTCCTCCCCCTGGATGACTTCGGGGTCGTAACCGGCGGCGACGAGCTCATCGATCACGTCGTCGATCGACGTGGTGCCACTGAAGACGGCGACGGCGGTGTCATCGAAATCGTGTACCTGCGTGATGGTGTCGTCCCTCGGATGGAGGGCTCCTTCTACCCACTCTGGTATTCAGGCAAACTCAAGGACTACGACGGATGACCACGACCGTCTGGTCGTCGCTCGGCTCGGGGTCGGCGAACCCGAGGGCCAGATCGGCGGTCCGTGTCGCCTGACCGCCTTCCGCAAGGAGCATGTCGGCGAGGATCTCGGGCTCGGGTCGCCCGTTTCGAGTCAGCTGCACGTCGGCGATGCCGTCACTGAAGGCCACGAGGGTGTCGCCCAGGGCCATCTCGAAGAGGTGCTCTTCGTAGAGGAGGGAATGCTCCAGGTAGAGAAGGGGCCCCGTCGGGGACTTCAGGCTCACCTCTTGGGCGGAGATGAGGATGGCCGGGGGATGCCCCGCCGAGCACAGGCTGACGGCGCCCGTCACCGGATCGAGCTTCATCACCAAGGCCGATGCGAGAGCGTCCTCGGGCACCGACCATTCCACGAGGCCCATCGCCTCGGTGGGTGAGCGGCCGGCCACGAGTGTCTGCAGAAGCAGGTCGCGAAGCCGAATGGCCCACACTGCAGGATCGGCGCCATGCCCGGTGAGGTCGACCAGGACCGCTCCCAACGTCCCATCGGGGAGCAGGTGCACCGCACTGGAGTCGCCGGCGACTGACCCCCTCCCAGGGCGGAAGCGAGTGGCGACGTCCCAACCGTCGACCCGGTCGACGTCGACGAGGTGGAACATCTCCGCCATTCCCGAGACCACCGGCGCTTCCTGTTCCAACCCGGTGCGAGCTCGTTCGGCTTCGGCGGCGAGGGTCGCCGCCTCGATGGCGGTCTCGTCGAGCGCCTTGACGAAGAAGGAGAGCAGGATGAGCAGGAACAGACCGAGACCCACCGACACGAAGGCGAGCACGTCCACCCGTTCCGTCGACGGGACCGACTGGGTGATGAGCAGGAGGATCGCCGGCATCAACAGGACGATCGGGCCGAACCAACGCAAGAGCTTGCCTCCCGCCCCCGGGCTCGACGCGGTGGAGAGGAGCCCGGTGGCCGGGCGAGACAGGAAGATGCCGGTGGCGAGGAGGACCGCCTCGATCGAACTCTGGAACGAGATCTCCGGGTACAGGAAGAGCCGTCCGACCGAGGGGTCGCCATAGAGATAGCCGAGGAAGATCACGGCGGTGATGGAAAACACGAGGAGAGCCCCTACCTGACCGGCGACCACGCGCCACTCGATGCGACTGACGCTCAAAGGCACCGTGACCCCCAGCACCAGCAGGATCACACCCTCGGAGAAGGCCGGGGTGGCGAGGACGTCTCCCCAGATGTCGGTGCGATCGGCGAAGAACACGAAGATGATGAAGGCCCCGAAGACCGAGGCGGCGAGGGAGAGCACGACACCGACCCTGCGCCACACCACGTTGGAGCCCACCGAGTGGCTGACGTCGCCGGCGAGGAGCGAGCCGATGGCGAGTATCGCCAGGGACGTGGCGGAGGCGATCGGTGTGGCCCGCACCAGCGACGGGCCCGAGGGGTAGGGCCTGCAGCTCCACGATCACCAGTCCCAGCATCATGATGATCCCGTAGCCGACGGCCGCCCAGCGAAAGAGCCTCCCGGCGGCGGCCAGACGAGCTTCGACTCTCGGGTCGACAGATGTGTGGACCCCGGGGGCGGCTATCTGGTCAGCCATTCACCGGGCGACGCTACACCCAGGCGGTTCGTTGCCCACATCGTGAGGATCTCGCATCACCAGGTTTCAGTGGGCCCGCCTCGCGGTAAATGGGGCCCAACCCCAGACCGGAGGGCATTGGGAGCACGCGCGCCGACCCCCGGTCGAGAAAGTGAGAAGCGAAATGCGGAACAAGAAGAAGACAATGGTCGCCAGCATCTTCCTGGCTATGGCCCTGTCACTCTCGGCCTGCGCCGACGACCCCGATGACGGTGTCGATGACACCACTGACACCGGTGGTGTGACCACCCCGACCACGATGGCAGACTTGACCAGCACGACAGCCATCCCGTAGCCGACGGAAACCCCACGATCAGAGAACGGCCGGCCCATGCCGGCCGTTCTCGCGTCTCGACGTTGGCCTCTGCTCCAGGGGTACACCCGTAGCGAACGACCAGCGATCGACGGAGGAATCATGCCGGAAACAGCCACACACTCGACGATCGAGGGACTCCTCGAGCACCGTTGAGAACGGGAGGAAGGGCTTTGCCGAGGCAGCAGACAAGCTGGAGGCCGACGGGCACCCGGCACTCGCCGCCGACATGCGCGTTCTGGCCGAGCAACGGCTGCGCATGTCCAACGAGCTCAAGGCGCTCGCTGCATCGGAAGGGCCACCGATCGAAGGCGGGAATGGCACCGTCGCCGGTGCGATGCACCGCACGATGATGGGTCTCCGTGATGCTCTCAGCGGCGACGACCCGTATGCGGTCCTGGCGGCGGCGGAGCAGGGCGAGGACCATGCGGTCGCCGAGTTCGAGAGTGCTCTCGACGAGGACCTGCCCATGACGGTGAGATCGGTGCTGCAACGTCAGCATGAGGAGGTGCTCACCGCACATGAGCGGGTGCGAGCCCTACGCGACAACAGTCGATAGGCCACCTACCCCAGCTTCCACCCACAGCGATTTCCGAGGCCGATGCGTCCCTGCGGACGGCCTCGGAGCACGAAGGGCCCCCTCTCGAGGGGGCCCTTCTCTGTGCACCGAGTTGCACCGACCTCGTGGGTTTCCCGGGGCGCCGACCCGGGTAACGAAACGGTATGGCAACACCAGGAAAGGAGATGCCATGCAGGAAGGTACGAAGATCAAGTGGGAGGGTCGCTGGGACCAGCTCAAGGGCAAGGTCAAGCAGACCTGGGGGGATATCACGGACGACGATCTCGACGTCGCCGAGGGAAACTATGACGAGCTAGTCGGGCGCATCAAGGAGCGCACCGGCGAGACTCAAGAGGAGATCGAGAGACGACTCGACTCGTAGTTCGCAGTCGATTCCAGGAAGGGCGCCCCGTCATCGACGGGGCGCCTTTCTCGTGCCTAATCCAGGGCCGGACGCAGCTCCTCGGCCCAGAAGGCGAGAAACCCGTCACTCAGTTCGCCGACTTGGTGGATGTATACATGATCGATCCCAAGACCGATCATCGCCTCGATGCGCTCGAGCACCGGGCCGGGCTCAGGGCCGCATGGCACATCTTCGGCGACGTCCTCGGGTGACACCAGCTTCACCGCCTCCTCGAAATGGAGAACGGTGCGCAGATCCTGGGCGAGCGTCCCCGGCAGAGCGGTGTTCGGCCACAACCGGTGGGCTCGCTCGATGGCGATCGACCTCTCCTCGTCCCAACAGATAGTGAGCTGCGCCCAGATCGGCCCGTCGCCACCATGCTCTCGATAGGTCTCGATCACCGGCCGATTGCTGCCAGTGGTCCACAGTCCGTCGCCGTGGCTGGCTGCCAGTTTCGCCGACTCCTCGCCAAAGGCCGACACCAGGAGCGGGGGCGTATGTGCGGGGAGGTCATAGAGACGCGCATCCTCCACGGTGAAGTGCTCACCGTGGTGGGTGATGCTTTCACCGGTCCACAGGTCCCGGATCACTTCGATCGCTTCTTCCAGCATCTCGAGACGGATCTCGGCAGGGGGCCATCTCATCCCGGTCACGTGCTCGTTCAACGATTCGCCGCTACCGAGACCCCAGGTGAACCGACCGTCGAGGAGACATCCCGTCGTGGCAGCTGCATGCGCACTCACCACCGGCCCCAGCCGAAACGTGGGACAGGAGACACCGATGCCCACCTCGATCGTCTCGGTGGCATTGGCGATGGCCCCGAGCACCGACCAGACGAATGGGCTGTGACCTTGCTCACCGATCCAGGGGTGGAAATGGTCGGAGATGGAGACGAAGTCGAATCCGGCTTCTTCGGCCTCTCATCCCCATCGTCACCAGCTTCGCCGGGTCGTGCTCCTCGCTGGAAAGGGTGAACCCGTACTTCGTCATGGTCTCCTCCTGGGACAGGTCGTACAGCGCTGATACCCCGGGCGATGACGACCCAATCAGAGGGTCCTGACCTCGCAGAAGCCCCCCTCGCGAGGAGGGGGGCTCACTGCTCCGAAGGGGCTTTCGGATGGTCCGGGCTGGGCAGAACCCGGAGGGTGGTCAGGCTTCATCGACTCCGTTGACGATGAACCAGACGAGAAAGGCGACGACGCCAACCAAGACCATCAAGGCGAACCAGCCCAGATGGAGGGTGCGCTCTCGCTCAGTCGACGGGTGGGACTCGTGGGTTTGCTTGGTTGACTTGGGCATTGATCGAATCTCCTGCTGTCTTGGTCGGCCGGATACCCGTCAGATGGCGGTGTGAAACTTGTTTTCTGATGGTTTCGCGACATGACCCATCGGGGTACCTTCAGGCTTACAACGAAGGGACGCACCAATGGAGCATCGATTCGCTCCCGCCGGCCTCGATACCGGGGATGCAGAGAAGCTGGCCACCATCCTCCAGGAGAGACTCTCGTCTCTGATGGATCTCGCCCTCATCCTGAAACACGTTCACTGGAACGTCGTCGGGTCCGGCTTCATCGCCGTTCATCAGCTGATGGACCAGCAGACCGACCAGACCAGGGCCATGATCGATGCGGTCGCCGAGCGCATCTCCACCCTCGGTGGAGTGCCCCATGGTCTGGCCACCGACGTGGTCGAGCACCGTTCCGCCGACAGCGACTACGCCTTGGGACGCGCCGAAGTAGCTCGACCACCTCCACGCATTCGACGAGGTCTACGAGAACGTTGGTGAGGGTCAGCGTGTCGCCATCGAGCAGGTGTCGAAACTCGACCCCATCACCGAGGACCTCCTGATCTCGCAAGCCTCGGAGCTCGAGCTGAATCACTGGTTCATCCGTGCCCACATCTCCGAGCAGGACGGGAGTCTGACCAAGACCTGAGCCGCCGGCATGAGCTGAGGGTGGAGCTCCCGACCGGTGCCCATCCGCACCAAGGGGCCGCGACGAATGAGTGGCGACATGACGATCGCCCTCGCTCGCAGCCCGGTCGACATACGATGGCAGGCCCGTGAGCTCTCACATACCGTGACCGAGACCCCACCACGAGACGCCGACCTCGCTCGACGTGTCGCGTCGAGCGACGAGTCCGCGCTCGAGATCATCTACCGCGCCCATGGCGGGGCGGTCAAAGCCATCGCTCGACGCGTGCTCAACGACGACACCCTGGCCGAGGACGTCGTCCAGGACGTCTTCGTGAGCTTCTGGAAGGCGCCTGACCGGTACGACCCCAGCAAGGGCTCGCTACGCACTTACCTTCTCACCATCGCCCATCGTCGGGCGGTGGATACCGTCCGCTCCGAAGTGGCTCGATCCGCAAGGGAGGAGCGGTACCGCTCCACCCGAGCCGATAATCGACCTGGAGACGGAGATATGGCAACGTTCACAGTCCGAGATGGTGCGTGGCGCAGTCGCCGCCCTGAGTGAGGACGAGCGCGCCGCCATCTCCCTCGCCTATTTCGGCGGCCTCAGTTACGTCGAAGTGGCCCAGACTCTGGAGCAGCCAGAAGGAACGGTGAAGTCACGGATACGGAGCGGGATGAGAAAGCTGTCGGCTGAACTGGGTGAGGTGGCCTCGTGAGCGGCTCCGAGATGCACGATCTGGTGGCGCTCTACGCTCTCGACGCCCTGGAAGGCGCAGACCTCGAGTCGTTCGAGACTCATCTCGCCGAGTGTCCCACCTGTGCGGCCGAGCTCGCCCGTCATCGTGCCGCCGCAGGTGCTCTGGTCGTAGACGAGGCCCCTTCGGAGGAGACGTGGGCACGCATCAGGGCGGCCGTCTCCGCCCCAGACGCCGAGATCATCGCTCTCCCAACCGCTTCGGATGACAGCCGCGCCTGGAGGTGGGTGGCCGCAGTTGCGTCGATCGCGGCGCTGGTGTTCGGGGCGATCCTGGTCACGAACCTGCTCGATGCCGGTGAAGTCGACGACGGCGCGGTGGTGGCAGCAGCCGAGAAGGCGGCCACCGAGGAGGGGGCAATCGTGAGCGACTTCCTCGTCGACGACGTCGCCGTGGCTCAGGTCGTCCTGACCACGGACGGCCGCGGGTACGTCATCCCCACCGATGATCTGGCTGCCTTGGAATCAGATCGGACCTATCAGCTCTGGGTCATCAACGACGCTGCCGATGTCATCTCTGCGGGAGTCCTCGGCGCCGACCCGGCCCCGGCGGTCTTCACCTGGACCGGCGAGGTCTCCGGCTTCGCCCTCACCCGAGAGGT
The DNA here is from genome assembly GCA_963751005.1 of uncultured bacterium. Taxonomy (GTDB): domain Bacteria; phylum Actinomycetota; class Acidimicrobiia; order Spongiisociales; family ZC4RG35; genus JANQRA01. Next base: position 267,540 of record CAVVSY010000004.1, on the reverse strand, counting down.
CGCCGGTGGTGTGATCTCCAGCGCCGGTGATGTCGTGTCAGTCATCTCCGAGGTCTGATGACCCGTCTTCCCTGGTCAGATCGAGTCGAATCTCTGGTCGGGACGATGCGAGAGGGGATGACCCGCGCCACGTTGTCGCTGTTCGAGCACGCCCCCTACCCGCTCGAGCACACCCGTGACCATCCCGGTGACCCGGGTCTGCTCGGTCCCGAGTCCGTTTCCTGGCGGCTCCTCGCCGACCCGGCTGCGTTCGTGGGTGGGTTGCGCGGCTTGCTCATCCAGGCGGCCCATCCGGAGGTCGTCGCCGGTGTCGGCGACCACTCCCGCTACCGGGATGATCCGTTCGGTCGGCTCTCCCGAACGTCCGCCTATGTGACTGCGACCACCTTCGGCTCGATGCCCGAGGTCGAAGCAGCAGTGCGCCAGGTGCAACGCATCCATCGGGTGGTCCGTGGCGTCTCCAGCAGGGGCGTTCCGTACGACGCCGCCGACCCCGGCTTCTCGGCCTGGGTACACAACGTGCTGACCGACTCCTTCCTCGCCGCCAACCAGGCCTACGGTGGCTATCCGCTCAGCGCCAGCGACAGTGACCGGTTCGTGGTGGAGCAGACCAGGATCGGCGCCCTCCTCGGGGCCGATCCGATGCCATCGACCGCCGCAGGGCTCGCCTCCTGGGTCGCCGGACATCCCGAGGTCGCTCCCTCTCCGGAGATGACCGACGTCGTCGACTTCCTCAGCGACCCGCCGATGCGACCGGCCCTCAAGATCGGCTACGCCGCCCTGCTCGAGGCCGCGGTCACCATCGTCCCCGACCGTCTCCGGGAGGTGCTCGGACTGCGACGCAAACCGGGCGCAGAGCTGATGGGTCGCGCCGCGGTGGGCAGTCTCCGCTGGGCGCTCGGATACTCGCCATCTTGGGCCCTCGCCCTGGAGCGGACCGGCGCCGAGATCCCTGAGGAGATGTTCCGCCAGCTACCCGGGGACCGGCTTCGCGCAGCCTCCTGATCGTCAGGAAGCGGGCGCCGTCGCGGGCCCATCGACGGGAACAGCGAAGACCACCACGTTGGAGTCGTAGCTCCTCGCCGAACGGCTGAACTCGCCGCCACACGTGACCAGGGTCAGCACCGGGCTGCCGTCACGACTGAAGATGACGTCGAGCGGCAGCTCCGTCTTCTCGTAGATGGCGCGGGCCGTCACCAGGAACCGGGCAGTCGTCCCATCGTCGTATCCCACCTCGACCTCGTCCCCGGGCTCCAGGTCGCCGAGGTCGTAGAAGAGGCCCCGCCCGGGGCCGGCCAGGTCGACATGGGCGGCAAGCACCGCAGAGCCCTGGTTCCCCTGGCGACGGTCCAAACCGGTACCAACCGACATCCTCGATGTTGTCGGGTACATCCATTCGACCGTCGGAGTCCACGCCGTGGGGTTGGACGGGGGCGTCGACGCCAAGTTCGGCTATCACCAGCCGCACCGGGTCAGGGCCGGTCGTGACCGGCAGGTCGGTGAGTGAGGAGTGCTCGTTGGCCGTCCAAATCGGTTCCGGCCCTCGGTCGCCGTCGATCGTCGAAGAGCCGACGGGGCTCGTCGTGGTCGTGGTCGTGGAGAGCTCCGACTCGACGCCGGCGACGTCGCCGACCTCTCTCGGCCAGCTCATCCAACCGTAGATGGCGAGAGCGCCGAAGAAGACGCCGATGGAGACCAGACCGAGGACTTTGCGCATGGTGGCGAGAAACGAGGGAGGCCCAAGGTAGGGCCTCCCTCGTGGTTGGTGCGTCGGTTTCGACTATCGGCGGTTGCGAGCCACGGCGACCGACCCACCGATGGCTGCCAGTGACAGCATCGCGAAGGCCGCCACGAGTGCCGGGTGCATCGAGCCGGCGAGACCCGCGGTCCCGGTGGGGACACCCGTCGGAGCATCCCCCAAACCGCTGATCGCTGCAGTGACCACCTGGAAGCTGCCGCCTGACACCGAGCCGACCGCGTATGCGATGGTGTTGGTGCCCTCGGCAAGGGCAACGTCGGCGTCGAAGGCCACGGTCGCCGGGTCGCCGGCAGCCGTGATCTTGATGTTGTAGGTGTCCGCGGGGACATCTGCGTCACCACCCTGGCCGTTGGTCACCCCCTCGAAGACGGCGCCGTCGTTGGCGAGGACGTCGACTGCACCGAAGTCGGCGAGGTGACGAGCCGTGACACGGGCGTTACCGGCATCGATGGCGCCATTGTTCTCGACGAAGACCCCGAGTGTGGGCGTCCCGCCTTCCTGCAGATAAGCGGCGATTGTCGCCACGGCACCGGCGGGAAGGTCGGCCGAGCCCTCGAGGGCCGGCATGTCGGTCGCCGGGTCGGCGTCGGCCGCGAACACGGCGAGCTCGTAGCTGCCCTCGGGTAGGGCGAGCGGGCCGGCTACGTCCCCGTAGGCGAAGTCCTCGAGCGTCAGCGCATCGTTCACGTAGACGTCCACCAGGAGGTCGGGGACGCCGTGGACGACGATCACCTGGCCCTCGTTGGACTGGGCGAAGGCCCCCAGGGCGGGGACCACGGTGAGCACGGCCGTCAGGGCGGCCAGCCTCAATTTCCTCATCACATCTTCTCCTTGTCGTGCAGTTGCGGGCGCAACTGGGATTCCACGTGCCCTCTTCGGAGCGATCGAAGGAAGCGGATGAATGAAACGCCCAGTCGGCCGGTTTCTCGACCCTCAGGCGGGGGTAGTCCTTGGTGATGAGTCGCGTCGCGGATTCGACGACGATCCCCGAAGCCGATTCGGGGACACATGCCTTGGAGCGACCCCTGCGTCTCGTATCGCTCGGTGTGATCGGCGTACTGACCATCGCCACGGCGATCGGCCTACTCGGAGTGCGCACCACTGCGGTCTCGGCCACCGGCCGCGGGGTCAGCGTGACAGTCGACTACGCCGTGGTGACCCGGCCGGGACTGGCGACTCCCTTCTCGGTGGAGGTGGCGAGCGCCGACGGGGCTTTCCTGCCTGCAGAGGTCACGGTGAGGGTGTCTTCCGACTACTTGGCGATCTTCGACGACAACGGAATGGAGCCCCAGCCGGCGGACTCGTTCAACACAGCCGAGTGGACTTCGTGGGTCTTCGACGTGCCCGAGGGAGCGTCGTCACTGCGGGTCGATCTCGACGCCCGCCTGGAGCCGGCGGTGCAATGGGCCCGCTCCGGAGTGGTTGCCGTCGACATCGACGGAGTGGAGACGGCCACCGTGGGCTTCACGACCTGGGTGGCCCCATGAGGAGGGTGTCGATGGAACTGGTGATCCGGGCCACCGCCGTCTTCTGGTTCCTGTGGCTGGTGGTGCGGGGCACAGGAAAGCGATCGCTGGCCGAGCTGACACCGCTCGACCTGCTGCTGATCGTGGTGATCGGCGATTTCGTCCAACAGGGGGTGACCCAGGAGGACATGTCGGTCACCGGAGCAGCGGTCGCAGTATCGGTGTTCGTGATCTGGACCCTCGTCGCCGACGCGGCCGGGCGACGCTGGCCCAAGGCATCGCGTGCGCTCGCCGGGGAGCCTCTGGTGGTGCTCAAGGACGGGGAGCCGCTGATGGGGCGTTTGGAACGGGAGCGGCTCACCCTCGACGACCTGAAGGAGGCGGCACGGTTGGAGGGCTTCGGTGACCTCGAGGACATCGCCTTCGCGGTGCTCGAGACCGATGGCAAGTTCACGTTCGTCCCGGCGAACAACAACGAGGAGACGACGGCGAATTGACTGTCTCGGGGCGGAGAGGGAGGGATTTGAACCCTCGAAGAGGCTTAAAACCCCTTACTCGCTTAGCAGGCGAGCGCCTTCGACCACTCGGCCACCTCTCCAGTTTCAGTTGAGGAAACGCTAACCGAGTTCCAGTTTCTCAGGAACTCCCTTGGACCCGCCCGCTGCGCCCGTAAGCAGCGCAGCTCCTCCTGCGCATGGAGTTTCCGCAGGAAACTCCCGTAAGCGTTCCCGCCTGGCGGGAACGCGCCGCGGAGGGGGTGGGATTCGAACCCACGAGACCCGCAAAGGGCCCAACGGTTTTCAAGACCGTCTCCTTAGACCACTCGGACACCCCTCCGGATGCCTGAACCCCCTGGTCAGAGACTTGTGACTGGCTTGCTCGGACTTGTGGGGCGTGCAGACACCCAGGGTACCGCCGCGGACTGCGAACTCAGCCCCGTTCCACGACCGCCGCCGCTCCCCATCGATCAGAGCGTCTGAATCGGCTCCAGGACGACGACGGCAGTCTCCGTCGGCCGTCGCGCCGCGTAGGCGTCCAAACCTTCGTCTATCTCACTCCAGCGGGACCAGAGCCGGGTCCGTTCCTCACCCACTGCGGCCCTCCCCCTGACCTCGAGTCGGCCCTGGGCGAGATCGAGGGTGGCGTCCGGGTGAGCTTGGAGGTTGAGCCACCAGGCAGGTTCTGGTGCGGCCCATCCGTTCATCGCCATGGTGACCAGGTTCGGACCGTCCTCGAAGTAGCCGAGGATCACACTCCGCTCCTCGCCACTCCGACGTCCGATGGTCGTCAGACGCATCATGCCGTATCGGTTGCCTCGGGGAGGCCGTAGCCCGAATTGGCCGCCGGAGACGCGGTACAAGGCCCGGTGCACCGACCAGGCGGACCGCACGAACCACCGGGGTGGAAGCCGGGCCTGTTTCGGGTGGTCGTCTGTCATCGGACGCTCCTCGAGATGCTGCCCTGCCGAGGCTAGCCAGGGCCCCTCACTCCCCAGCGCTGCCCGTCGGTCGCCACACACCACTAGGTTGGGGATATGACCACCGACAACGACGTCACCAATCTCCGACCTCTGGAACGGCGGGTGCTGGACATGCACTCCTCCGGTGTCGGAGTCGACGAGATCGGGGCGAGGTTCAACAAGAGCCCCGAGTTCGTCGAGAGGGTGCTGACCTGGACCGACATCCCCCGAACCGGGTCGACGTCGGATCACGTGCTCCGGCCCGTCGAACGGCGCGTTCTGGCCATGCGCTCCGAAGGTGAGTCCCATGAGGAGATCGCCACCAAGTTCAGGAAGACGGAACGCTATATCCGGCAGGTGGAAGGTCTCGCCCATTTCAAGGAAGGCCAGCGCCTCCTCTCCGGGGACTGAGTTGCGGAGGGCGTGAGTGTGAGCGTGTGCAGTTGAGGTCGCCATGCGACCTCAACTGCACACGCTTGGAGCAAGTCCTCGAGATTTTCGCCGATGCCCCGTTCCGCTGGTGGGTCTCTGGCGGTCATGCCCTCGAGTTGCACCTCGGGAGGAGCTGGCGAGCCCACGACGACGTCGACATCGGCATCCTCCGCGTCGACGGGGACCAGATCCATCGATGGTTGGACGGTTGGGAACTCTGGATCGCTGCCGGTGGGGACCTTCGTCCCTGGCTGGGCGAAGAACTCGACGCCGACACCGGTGAGAACAACGTCTGGGTGAGAGAGCGGAGTGCGTCGTCCTGGTTGTTCGATCTGGCCATCAACAGCGGTAACGCCGACGAGTGGGTCTACCGCCGTGACCAGGGGATTCGACGGAGCTGGGAGACGACCATCCTAAAGACGGCCGACGGCGCCCCCTATCTGACGCCGGAGATCCAATTGCTGTTCAAGGCGAAAGACCCACGCCCCAAGGACCATCTCGACGCCGCAGAAGTGATCCCAGAGTTGAACGCGGAGCAAGGTGCTTTCCTGCGTGAGCATCTCGACGTGGGTCACCCCTGGTTTGTGTTGAGCGTGTGCAGTTGAAGTCGCATAGCGACTTCAACTGCACACGCTTGGAGGCGGAGGGGGAGGGATTCGAACCCTCGAGGAGGCGTCAGCCCCCTACGGCATTTCGAGTGCCGCGCACTAGACCGGACTATGCGACCCCTCCAGATATGCAATTGCCGGAGTTTCCGCAGGAAACTCCCATGAGCGTTCCCGCCCAGCGGGAACGCGAACGCGGAGGGAGAGGGATTTGAACCCTCGAGGGGGCGCAAACCCCCAACGGCATTTCCAGTGCCGCGCACTAGACCGGACTATGCGATCCCTCCACGGGACCGTCTGAGGCGACGGAGTCACGGAGGATAATGCCGCCCTGTGACTGAGCCCATTTCGTACGAAACCCCGATGCGAGCGCCCTCGACCTGGCTCGTGCCGCCGGTGAGGCCGGTGATGTGCCGGTGGGAGCGCTCCTCCTCGGGCCCGATGGGAGACGTCGTCGCGTCCGACCGGAACCGACGCGAGGAGCTTCGGGATCCCACCGCACATGCCGAGATGCTGGTGTTTTCCACCCGAGCCCGTGAGATCGGGGACTGGCGTCTCCTCGGGCACACACTCGTGGTCACCCTGGAACCCTGCCCGATGTGCGCCGGCGCGGCGGTGTGGGCCCGGCTGGAGCGGATCGTCTACGGAGCCGCCGACCTCAAGGCGGGTGCGGCGTGGTCCCTCTACAACATCCCCCAGGATCGCCGCCTCAACCATCGCATCGAGTTGATCGATGGCGTCCTGGCCACCGAGTCGAAGACGCTGCTGGAGACCTTTTTCGCCGACAAACGCTCGAGCTGAGACCGTTCTGACGGGCGGCCGGCGTTTCGTCGTCTCCGCGACGGGGAAAACCAAGGTCCCATGGGACATTCCGAGCACACGGTCACCGTCTTCGCGCCCGACCCTGTATCTCACCGTCACCGTCGAGGCGGCAGGTGAGCGCGACGAGATCCACGTACACCCCGGTGGACAGGGTTTCTGGATCGCTCGAATGCTCCGGCATCTCGGGGAGCGGCCACTCCTCTGCGGCCCGCTCGGTGGCGAGTCCGGTCAGGTGTTCATCGGCCTTCTCGCCCAATGGGGGATGGACTCAGCCCGATCAAGGTGAGTGCGCCCACCTCCATCATCATCAGCGACCGTCGCTCCGGTGACAGGGAGATCTCGGCCGAGTCCCCCAAGCAGGCGCTGGACCGGCACGAGCTGGACGATGCCTATGGGCGTCTCCTCGACCATGCTCTGGCAGCTCGACCACTCTGTGTGATCACCGGCCAGCCTCACGAGATCGTGCCTCCCCGGGACTCTACCGGCGGCTCGGCCACGACCTGGCCACGGGCGACGTCACGTGTCATCGCCGACATGCATGGGCCCGAGTTCGACGAGTTCCTCTCCGGGGGGCCGATCGACATCCTCAAGGTCAGCGACGAGGACCTCGTCGCCGATGGGCTCCTCGCCCGAAGTCGAGGCCGATCAGAGGGGTGCTTGAGCCGGCGTCGATGCACTGATCGGACGAGGCGCCCATGCGGTGGTCCTCTCCCGACAGGACCGACCGGCTTTGGCTCGGTTCGGGGCCCGAGGCCTACGAGGCGCGTTGCTCCCGAGCTGGACCCCGCCGACCACCGGGGGGCCGGGGACTCGATGACCGCCGGTCTCGCCGCGGGGAGGCTTCGCGGGTCGTGACCCGCTCGAGCATCCTCGAACTGGCGTGCGCCGCCGGTGCCGCCAACGTCACCCGCCATGGTCTGGGGAGCGCCGACGGGGACCTGATTGCCAGCCTGTCGGAGCGGGTGGCAGTCAGAGAGCTGTCGCCCACGAGACGATGACCGACGACAAGCCCCTGATCCTGGTGACCAACGACGACGGCATCGTCTCCGAGGGAATCCGAGCCGTCGCCACCAACCTCGCCCGAGACTACGACGTGATCGTGGCGGCGCCGGCCACCGACATGTCCGGGGCCGGGACCGGCATCGGACGATTCGACGCCGAGGCAGGGGTCGAGACTGACACCCGTCGACCTCGGACGGTGTTCCCCGTGCCTACAGCATCGACGGTCCCCCGGGTCTCGCCGTGACCGCCGCAGCCCTCGGCGCCTTCGGGCCCATCCCCGACCTCGTGGTCTCCGGGATCAACGCCGGCATCAACACCGGCCATTCCGTCATCCACTCGGGAACGGTTGGGGCCGCCCTCACCGCTCACACCTTCAGATGAGAGGTTTGGCCGTGAGCGTTGCCCAGTCCGACCCGTGGCATTGGCAGACCGCGGCGGACTACGCGATCCTCGGCTGCCGGGTGGATGCTCTCGCACACGACGCCGCCCAGTTCGTCCTCAACATCAACGTCCCGGGACTTCCTCGCCGACGAAGTATCAAGGGCGTGCGTTGGGCCGACCTCGACGAGTTCGGGTATTTCCGGGTGGCCACCGCCGACGTCGACGACCGACGGCTTCAGTTCGTCGTGGGCTCGCGGGAGAACGTCTCCGACCCGGCCAGTGACACCGTGCTCTGTGAGGAGGGGAACGTGACGATCACCCCGCTGGCCACCGTCGGACCAGCCCCGTTCCCCGACATCGCCGCCGAGGAAGTGGTCAACCGGGGCATGGTTTCGGTCTGACCGAGAAGGGGTATGGTCGAACGTCATGAGCACCCCCGGCGCCACGGAGAGCATCTCGTACTCGCCGCGCCCGGGGTTCACCAGAGTCGGCGGTGTGCCCACCGGGATAGGTCCGGTTGTCGTCCACGTCGACGGCACTGCCGAGAGTCTCTTCGCTCTGCGAGCCGCGGCTGCCCAGGCGATGACGCGTGGAACCGACATCGTCGTGGTCGATGGCACCGGCCTCGTCGGCTCCGACCCCGAAGCCGCCTTCGCCGAGATGGACGATCGGGAGCGCGCCGTCGCCGCCGGCATCATCCGCAACCACCATGTCATGGTCCTCGAGGCACCGAGTAGCGACCCGACCGTCGAGTTCTACCTCGAGCTCAGCACCTCACTACTGGTCCTGGCCGTCGACGAAGTCGCCGCCCTTGCCGACCAACCCGAGCGGATGTCCGACTTGTTGGAGGCCCCGTTCGACCTGATGCTGCTGACGGCGGGGAGCGAGGAGCATCAGATCGCGTCCTCGGCGACGAACGAGGCGGGGTCGATCCTTCGATCCCAGGCCCTGTAGACGACCGCCCCGACGACCAGGACCAGACCGGCCGCCCCGAACCCGACCAGATAGTCGAATCCGTCGATGAGGAACCCGACGGCCGGGGCCCCGGCGAGCAACGCCACATCGAAGATCGAGGTGAAGGTGGCCATCGCCGACCCGCGCTCGGTCACCCGGGCCCGGTTGACCACCTCGCTGGAGAGGATCGGGAAGGCGGCGCCATGTGCGGTCCCGGCGATGACGGCGGCGAGCAATAGGACCGGCACCGAATGCGCCGCAGCCATCAGGGCCAGGGCGGCGCCGTAGGCGGCGATCGACCACACCAGGAGGGGCCGGTGCGGCACGCGGTCGTAGAAGCTCCCCCGGCAACACGGGTGACAGCCGCGGCCACGCCGTAGACGGCGAAGAAGAGACCGGCGGTACCCACCTGACGCTCGTCGACGAAGGTACGAGTGAACGTGAACAAGGCCTCCATGCCCGACCGCGAACATGAGAGTGGCGAACCAGAGAGGCAAGAGGTTGCGCTGGGCGAGAGCCGCCCAGAAGGTCCGGCGTGGCTCGTGGCCCCGTATCGGGAGAACCGGGAGGGTCCACACGATCAGCCACGAGATGAACGAGACGACCGCAGCCGTGCGAGAACAACCCGGCGAACCCGAAGCTCTCGATGAGGACATCGCCGGCGTAGCCCCCGATGGCGATCGGAACCAGACCGGAGAGGCCGAAGATCGCCAGACCCTGAGTGCGCCGCTCGGCGGGAATCGAATCGGCGCCGTAGGTGAGCATCGTGGTGAACAGGGCGAGTTGCAGGGTCCGTTGGACCAGGAACAGACGCCCACAGATACGGGCCCCACACGGTGGTGGTGGCGATGAGGACGAGGACGGCGATGTTTCCCACCGCGGCGACGAGGAGAACTGTGCGTCGGTGGGTGAGGTCGAGGATCCTCCCCAACAACGGGCGAAACAAGAGGGAGATGAAGGCCGTCGCCGAGTAGAGGAGGCCGATCTTGCCTTCGGTGGCCCCCAACTCGCTGAAATACCCGGGGGAATGGATGAGCAAGGCGAACGACAACTCCTGGAGCAGGGCCGCGCTGAACAAACGCTGGAAGTTGGGGCCGAATCGGTGAACCGCCATGGGCGTCGCCACCGAAGGTAACACCACCCCGCGATCGTCGTAAACCTCGGATTCGCGCCTAGCCTCCCGGTAGATCGTGTAGGTGGGGCGCTAGGGGTGCCCTGAACCCGAAACCCTCTTCATGCGGGGCCGAATTCCCCGCCTGAGGGGCACGACGCGTCGGGGCGCACAGCCCATGGAGGCGGTGTCGCCGGTGTTGACGATCGGGTCCTGCGCGGCGGGACGCCACGAATCGGGTCAGGTCCGGAAGGAAGCAGCCCTAAGTGGTCGATCCCGGGTGCTGCAGGGTTGCCTGGTCTGAGCCGTCGCCCGCACCCGACGACGCCCTCCGTGCCTCGACGGCGGGGTCACGATCGTCACGCCGCCTCCGGCTCGCCCTCGCCGGCCAGTGGGGCGTTTGCGGAGCAGGGCCCCGTAGACGAACCCGAACAGACCCGAGCGCCAGACCTCCTCCAGAACCAGGTCAGCGGTCGGCGTAGAGCTCCTCGGGCTGGGGGAGGGAGTCGAGGGACCGATGGAGGTACCAGTACTCCTTCGGGGCGCCGGCGAAGATCAGACCCGACCAGGGGAAGGACCACAGCGGTCCCGATGCGGTGGATGGCCCTGAGGATCCGCCCCCGGGGACGTCCCAGATCGATGATCACCGCGGCACGGCCCGGCTCCAGGACCCGCTCGATCTCGGCGAGAGTCGCATCCACCGATGTCAGGTTGCGAAAGACGAATGCGCTGAACACCCCGTCCATGGTGTCGTCGCGGAGCGGGAGGTGCTCGCCGACGGCGACGACCCGCGCCGGAACCGGGCTCAACGCCACCATCTCGATCACAGGGTCGAGCCCGATCACCGGACGACTGCCGAAGTCGGTGTCACCGGTGCCGCAACCCAGGTCGAGGACGAGTCCCGGGGCCGAGCATGGCGACGCCGGTGGCCCGCCACACCCGCTCCTTGCCCAGGGAGAGGATCCGGTTGATCCGGTCATAACGCGAGGCGATCCTGGCGAAGATCGGATCGGAGAGCTCGCTCACGGCTCGATGATGTCGAAACCCGTGTACTTCTGCAGTGCCTCGGGGATCAACACGCTCCCGTCGGGCTGCTGATGGTTCTCCAGGATGGCGAGGATGGTCCGCCCCACCGCACACGCCGTCCCGTTGAGCGTGTGGACGAGGGTGTTGCCCTGATCCGTCCCGGTAACCGCACCTTGAGCCGCCGCGCCTGGAAGTCGGTGGTGTTCGAGCACGAGGTGATCTCTCGAAACGCCTGCTCACCGGGGAACCAGGCCTCGATGTCGTACTTCTTGGCGGCGCTCGCCCCGAGGTCGCCGGCAGCCACGTTGACCACCCGGTACGGGATCTCGAGCTGGCGCGACCAGATGACTCCTCGACTGAGAGGAGACGGTCGTGCTCCGTCGCGGAGGTTCATCGGGTGTCGTGAACACGAACATCTCGACCTTGTCGAACTGATGGACCCGGAAGATCCCCGCGGTGTCCTTGCCATAGGTTCCCGCCTCGCGGCGGAAACATGTGGAGAACCCGGCGTAACGCAACGGGAGATCGGCTCGCCGTCGAGGATCTCGTCCCCGTGATACGCCGCCAGCGGCACCTCACTCGTCCCCACCAGGTACAGCTCGTCCCGCTCCACCGCGTACACCTGCTCGCGCGCCTCGGGGAAGAACCCGGTGCCCTCCAGGGCGTGCTCGCGCACCAGGACCGGCGGGATCATCGGGGTGAACCCGGCTTCGGAGAGGTTGTCCATCGCCCAGCGCACCAGGGACAGCTCGAGCATCGCCCCCTTGCCCTTGAGATACCCGAATCGGCTTCCCGACACCTTGGCGGCTCGCTCGGTGTCGATGATGCCGAGGGCCGCGCCCAGGGTGGCGTGGTCGGTCCCTTCGGTGCGGGGGTCGCCGACCCGCTTCACCTCGAGGTTGTCCGCATCGGTGAACCCGTCGGCCGCGGTGGGGTCGACGAGATTGGGGACCTCGAGCCAGGCCAGGTTGAACCTCTCGGCGAGCTCGTCGGCCCGGGCCGTGGCCTCCTTGACCGACGCGGCGAGCCCCGCCACCTCGGCAATTGCCCTGTCCTTCTCCTCCCCATCGAGACTGGCGATCTCCTTGCCCGCCTCCTTCTGTCGAGCGCGCGCAGCTGCTCGGCGGTCTGCACGGCGGTGCGGTGGGAGGCTTCGAGCTCGACGAGTGCGCCCAGGTCGAGCTTCGACCCGCGGCGACGGAGCGAATCGGCGACGAGTTCTGGCTTCTCGCGGAGGAGTCTGGGGTCGAGCATCAGGGCGGGATGCTAACGAGGGCTGGGTCTAGGCCGGGTTGACGGAGAACTGGATGACGCGGGTGTTGTCCTCGCGGTCCGAGTCCAGACCGGTCACCGCCAGAGACATCTCGACCTCGTAGACGATCTCGGAGACCACCGGGACCGGCTCGAAGATGACCGTCGTCTGCCCGTTGGGTCGCAACGACGGCACCTCCACCTGGGCGAGGACGGGCTCGGCCCCGCCCCGCAGAGTCATCTCGAGGGACTCCGGCTGACTGTCGACGTTGCCCGAGTTGGTGACGACCACCGAGAACGCGATCGTCTCGGTGGCCGGCACGACGGGTTGCGCCTCCACGTTGATCTGCCAGATCGGCTCGGTGAGCACCTGACTGATCCGCAGGCTGGGTCGCAGACCGAGACCGTTGGTCGAGGCCCGCGCCGCGGCGACATAAGAGGCCGACAGGCTGGCGAGCCCTCCGTCGGCGGGTGACAGCCGTACGTCCATGAGAGGAGTGACCGGGTCGGGGATCTCCTTGCGCTCGAACTCGACCTTGAGATCGGCGTAGAGATTGTCCCCCGCCCGGAGGTCGGCGAGCGCGTCGCCCACCATGTTGAGCACGGTCTCCTCACCTGGCTCGTCGGCGGCGAGCAGCATCGACGTCGACAGGCTGGACACGCCGTCACTCCAGGCCTGCACCGTTTGGCGATAGAGGGCCCAAACGGGGATCAGATTGTCGGTGGGGGGCTCGGTGGCGACGAACTCCGTGGCCAGAGCGAGATCCTCGCTGACACCCTCGAGCATGGTCGTGAACTCGGCCCGGCCGATGTCACGCACCCTTCCCATGACATCTGTGATTGCGGCCCCGCTCCGGGACAACTCGGTCGCCTGGGCCCTGATCTCGTCGAGATACTCGAGCTCGGCGCGCGTCTCCTCCCCGGCCGAGGTGACGACCACGGCGACGACCACCGCTGTCACGATGAGGAGGGGCCAGAGGAGACGGGTAACCCATCTCCGCCTCGATTTGGCAGGGGCATCGAACACGAGCCCCGATTATCCCAGTCGACCCGCCGTTTGATAAGTGTGAAAGGATCGCTGCCCGTGACGTTTGCGTAACGCCGGTGGTCTAGAAATGCGTTAGAAGCCCGTTCTGTGAAGGGTTTGGCCGGTCTCAGCGGCTATTCCCTTCACAGAACGGTTCTTGGAGCAGCTCCACGACGATTCGAGGCTGATGCCGTGAAGGGTCGGATTGCAGGTGTGGTCATCGCCGTTGTCGGAACGGCGATAGTCGTCGCGACCTTCTTGGCCTCCGAGGGCTCCCTGCTGGAACGTCATCCCTTGACTTTCGCCGCACTCTTCTTCATCTGGGTCGGGGGCCTGATCGTCTACCGGATCGGTCATCGCATCGGATGGGTTACCGCTGCAGTCGGCCTCATGTTCGCCGCCAACGGCTTTCTCGACGAGATTCCGGTTGGCTCGCTCACTGACCAACTGCAGTTGACCGCTTGGACGAGCGCCCTCTTCTTCGCGGGATTGCTGATCTTTTGGTTCCCCACAGGACACGCCGTCAGCCCGAGATGGACGTGGGTGTCGTGGATTGCCGGCTCGGCACAGGCCTTGGCACTGATCTGGACCTTCGTCGATGGCCCCGAGGCTGAAGTGTCTCCCGGACAGGAAGTGGCGGCAGTTGGTTTCCTCCTAGTCGCCTGGTTCATCGTCATCGCAGTGATTTCCCTAGTCGTCCGCTACCTACGGGCATCCGGGATCGTCCGCCAGCAGATCAAGTGGTTCGCGTTCGCCGTGATAACGGTGCAACTCCTCAACTTGGGTTGGGAGACGATCTCGACCTGGCTGCCGGTGTCGCAGACCTTCTGGGACGTGGCACTCGCCCTGGCACTGATGGCTGTGCCGATATCGATCGGTGTGGCCATTCTCCGATTCCGGCTCTATGAGATCGACCGGCTCGTCTCACGGACGGTCACCTATCTCGTGGTGCTCGGCATGCTCAGCCTGGTGTTCATTGCCTTGGTGTGGCTTCCCTGGGTGCTGGTGGTCGGGACGGGTGACTCGAGCCCTCCCGGTGCTCATCGCCGGATCGACGTTGGCGGTGGCTGCGCTGTTCAACCCGATCCGAAAACGGGTGCGAAAGCGTGTCGATCGTCGGTTCAACCGATCGCACTACGACGCAGAAGTCGTCACCCAGAGGTTCGGGGACGGTCTCCGCGACCAGCACGACGCCGACGAGATCGTGGCTGGCTTGGTTGCCGTGGTGTCCACCACCCTTTCACCGGCATCGGTCGGAGCCTGGATCCGTACCTGAGGAGGTGATCGTGGGCGAGGGGGGACTTGAACCCCCACGTTCTTGCGAACACAGGAACCTGAATCCTGCGCGTCTGCCAATTTCGCCACTCGCCCGAAGGGAGGCCGATGGTACCGGCGGCACCCGGGTTCCGGTAGTCAGATGACAGCCCGCGACCCCTAACCTCTCCGTGCGTGAGTGTTGCCAGGAGCCTGGAGAGACGGCTGGAACGCCTGATCGAAGGGGTGGCGGGCCGGGTGTTCTCGGGACGTCTCCATCCTTCGGAGCTCGCCGGGAAACTCGCCCGGGAAGCCGACTTCGCCCGTTTCGAGCACCTGACCGGGCCGGCCACGGCCAATGTCTTCCTGATCCAGGTCAACCCCGGCGACCTGAGCGTCGATCCGGTACACCTGGAGACGATCCTCGCTGCCGAGATGACCGCCTACGCCGCCGAGGAGGGTCTACGGCTCGAAGGACCGGTGCGCGTCAGCATCGAGACGTCGGGTGAGACCGCACCCGGTCGAATCAACTGCCACGTGGAGGTGGCGCCCGGGCCGCCGGTCGTGTGGGCACGTCTCACCTCACGGACCGAGAACATCGAGATCGGCCGTAATCGGGCCTTCCTGGGCCGCTCCCCCGACGGGGACGTGGTCATCCCCCACGACAAGGTCAGTCGGAGGCACGCCTTGATCTACCGGGAGAAGGGGGAGGCCTGGCTGCGCGACCTGTCGTCCGCCAACGGGACCTCGATCGACGGGGTCCGGCTCGGCCAGGAAGCGCGCCGTCTCGAGCACGGGTCGGTCGTCGAACTCGCCGATCACCGCTACCGGTTCGTGGAGGTGTGACAGATGCCCGACATCATCCTGGCGCTGCTGCGAATCATCTTCCTCGGCCTGGTCTATCTCTTCGTCTGGCAGGTGGCGCGGGCCATAGGATCACACCTGGGGATCTCGGTGCGGAGACAGCGCAAAGAAGGCACCCGGGTCCTCTTCGTCAGGTCGGAGACACAGCAGGGACAGGAGTTCGAGGTGACCGACGTTTTGGTGATGGGCCGATCGGACGAGACCGACGTTGTCCTCGACGATCCCTACGCTTCCGAGTTCCACCTGCGCCTGGTGGCACAGGAGAACGGGATGATGCTCCACGACCTCGGCAGCACCAACGGCACCTACGTCAACGGTCGGCGCATCTCCGCCCCGACCCAGTTGCGTCGTGGCGACACCATCCAGGTGGGCAAGACCGTCATGGAGATCAAATGACATCCGACCGCGGAGACCGCCTCGGCGCTGTCGTCGCCGCCCGCCGCGAGGGACGGGACGACGAGGCGCGGGCCATGGCACTCGCCCTCCACGCCGACTGGCCCGACGATCCGGACGTCAACCTGCAATGCGCCTGGATCCACGACAAGCTCGGTCTGGAGGCGGAGGCCGTCCCGTTCTACGAACGCGCCCTCGACCTGGGGCTCGCCGCCGAGGATCGGGACGACGCCCTGCTCGGGTTGGGCAGCACCTATCGCACCCTGGGTCGATACGAGGAGTCCCTCACGACCTTGACCCGTGGCGTGGAGGAGTTCCCCGCCAACCCGGGGATGAAGGTGTTCCGGGCGATGGCCCTGTACAACTGTGGCCGGGCCAAAGAAGCATGTGAGTCGCTCCTCGATGTCATCGCCACCACACCGCAGACAGAGCCCCTCGGCCGCTACCAGCCTGCCATCCTCGAATACTCGAAGGATCTCGATCGGGTGTGGGCATGAGGTATCTCTGGGCGACTGCGACCCACCAGGGGATGGTGCGGGACAACAACGAGGACTCGGTGTTCCCCACCGCCTCCGGAGACTCCGACGAGCACGTGGTCCTCATCGTCGCCGACGGCATGGGTGGCCACGTCGCGGGTGAGGTGGCGTCCCGCATCGCCATCAACGCCGCCGCCTCCATCGAGCTCGACCCCGTCGATCGGGTCGCCGCCGGCAATCGTGCGATCCGCGAGGAGGTGGCACGGGACCCGAGCCTGGAGGGCATGGGCACGACCATGACCCTCCTCGTCATCGACGGCGACGTCGCCACCCTGGCCCACGTGGGCGACAGCCGCGCCTATCTCCTGCGTCAGGACGAGCTGAGCCAGCTGACCGAGGACCACACCGTCGCCGCCGAGTACGTCGCCATGGGCCAGCTCAGCCCGGAGGAGGCGGGCTCGCACCCGCAACGTCACATGCTGACCAAGACCCTCGGTCTGACCCGGTTCGTGAATGTGGACGAGTACAAGATCGACCTCTCCCGTGGCGACCGGATCCTCCTCTGCTCGGACGGTCTCACCGAGATGGTGGACGACATGACCATCGCCCGCACACTCTCGTCCGGGTCCCCAGACGAGGTGGTTTGGAAACTGGTCGAATTGGCCAACGAGGCGGGTGGTGTCGACAACATCACCGTGGTCGTGGTCGAAGTCACCGACTGAGCCATGAGCCGAAACGCCGAGGGCGTCCTCATCCTGGCCGCATCCCTGCTCGCCGCGTTCGGCGTGGCGCTGGTCAACTTCGCCCAGGGTGGGGGTGTCGACGCCCAGACCGGGCTCACCTTCCTCGTCTTCCTCCTCGCCTTCGGGACCATGGTGGCTTCGATCAGGGCCTTCGCCCCGCGGGCGACCCCACTGCTGCTCCCACCGGTGGTCGCCCTCGTCGCGCTCGGCTTCTTCGAGATCTACCGGCTCGACCCGATTCGGGCCGGGCTGCAGCGGTGGTGGGTCCTGATCGCCGCCGGGACCGCCTCGCTGGTGCTCTTCCTGCTCTCCCGGGGCACCACCTCGGTGCTGCGCCGCTACCGGAACCTGATCCTGATCGTCTCCATCGGGCTCCTGATGCTGCCCAACCTCCCCAGCGACTGGGGCTTCCCCCTGAAGGGGCTCGAAGTCAACGGGTCACGTCTCTGGATCGTCCTCGACCTCGGATTCACCCAGATGCAGTTCCAGCCCGCCGAGCTGGCCAAGCTGGGCATGGTCATCTTCTTCGCCGCCTACCTGGCCGACCACCAGAAGGCGCTGCGTGAGGCTCATCGTCGCATCGGGCCGATCCGCGTCCCCGAGCCGAGACAGCTGATCCCGCTCCTCCTGGCGTGGGGAGGCAGCATCTTCATCCTCATCTGGCAACGAGACCTGGGTGCCTCCCTCCTCATCTTCGCCGGATTCGTGCTCCTCCTCTACGCCGCAACAGGTGCCACCGGATACCTGGTGGCGGGGGGTCTGATGACGCTCACAGGGGCGGCCGCGGCCGCGGCCATGTTCGACCACGTGCAACGTCGCATCACTGCCTGGATCGCCCCCTTCGAGCACTATCAGGACGAGGGCTATCAGATCGTCCAGGGTCTGTTCGCCCTGGGAACCGGGAGTCTCTCCGGTGCCGGGCCCGGTCTGGGACGACCCGACCTGATCCCCAACGCCGAGACCGACTTCATCTTCGCCGCCGTCGGCGAGGAGCTCGGGTTCGCCGGGACCGTGGCCATCCTCGCCGTCTACGGCCTCGTCATCGCGGTCGGGCTGGGGATCGCCTTCCGCAGCCGAGACACGTTCCGCAAGCTGCTCGCCGCCGGTCTCACGTTCATCGTGGCGGTGCAGGTGTTCCTCATCATCGGCGGGGTGCTGCGCATCGTCCCCCTCACCGGGATCACTCTCCCCTTCATGTCGTACGGAGGCTCGGCTCTGGTGGGGAACCTGGTGCTGGTGGCCTTGCTCCTCCGAATCAGCCACGAGGAGGCGGTGTGAACGGGCCGATCCGGCGGGTGGCCGTGGGCATCTTCCTCGGCATGTCGATGCTTCTCGCCGGCGTCACCTGGTATCAGGTGATCCGGGCCGACGAGCTCCGTGACGACCCACGCAACCCGCGTACCGGCCCTGTCCGAGCAGGGCAAGGAGCGTGGGCTGATCGTCACCGTCGACGGGACCGTGGTGGCACGCTCCGTGGAAGACCCCGCCGACCCGCGCTCGTTCATCCGCCAGTACCCGGAGGGGCCCGCCTTCGCCCACCTGGTGGGCTACTCGTCGTTCCTGATCGGGAACAGCGGTCTCGAAGCGGCGTACTCCTCCGACCTGCGCTCCCGGCGTGACCTCACCATCAGTGACCTGGTCGGCGCACTCCTCGGCCAGGACCTTCGTCCAGAGAGCATCGAGATCACCGCCGACCCCGAGCTGCAACGGGCGGCCCTGGAGGCTCTCGGCCCGAACCGCGGGGCGGTCGTAGCCCTCGACCCGGCCACCGGAGCGATCCTCGCCGCGGTGTCCAGCCCCAGCTTCGACCCGTCATTGCTCCTCGGCGACGACGCTGCCGAGCAATGGCAGACCCTCCTCGAGACTCCGGGCGAGCCCACCCGTGACCGGGGAACATTGGAGTTCTATGCACCCGGCTCCACTTTCAAGACGGTGGTGTCGGCGGCGGCGCTCGACACCGGCGCAGCAGGGCCCGGGACCACCTTCGACGACCCGTGTGGAGTTCGATCTCCCCGGCTCATCGGCGACCATCTCCAACGCCAACGGCCGGGCCTGTAACGACGGCAACACCGCCACGATGCTCCAAGCGTTCGTGCGCAGCTGCAACACCATCTTCGCCGACCTCAGCATCCAGCTCGGCGCCGTCGACATCGGCATCACCGCCGACGCCCTCGGCTTCAACCAGGCGATCGACTACGAGTGGGAGATCCCCGAGGCGGTTTGGGACACCGCCGAGCTGGCGTCGGACCCGGCGGCCCTCGGCCAGAGCGGCATCGGGGAACGCGACGTGAGGGCCACGCCGTTGCATATGGCGATGGTTGCCGCAGCCGTGGCCAACGACGGGGTCGCCGTGACCCCCTACGCCGTGCGACGCATCTTCGACGCCGACGGGGAGACCGTCGAGGAGACGGAGGTCGCCGAGTTGGGCCGCGCCATGTCGTCGGAGACGTCGATGACCCTCACCCAGATGATGGAGCGTGTGGTCACCGAGGGGACCGGGACCGCCGCCGCCGTGCCCGGGGTTCGCGTGGCCGGGAAGACCGGCACCGCCACCGGCACCGGCGGGTTCTCCAACCCCTGGTTCATCGGGTTCGCCCCAGTGGACAACCCCACGATCGCACTCGCCGTCTTCATCGAGGGGAGCGAGACCTCCGGGGAGTCGGCCTCCGGTGGCTCCCTCGCCGCCCCCATCGCCTCTCGTTTGTTCGAGGTCTGGCTGTCCGTCGTGACCATGAGTTGCAACCAGGGCCTCCCTACAATCTCGTAGTCCCCCATGGAAACCCCCTCCATCCTCAACGATCGCTATGAGATCACGTCCCACCTGGCACGGGGCGGGATGGCCGACGTCTACGAGGGCCGTGACACCGAGCTGAACCGGGCCGTGGCGATCAAGGTCCTCCACTCCCAGTTCTCCGCCGACGAGGCGTTCGTCAAGCGGTTCCGTCGTGAGGCGCAGGCGGCCGCCAACCTCAGCCACCCCAACATCGTCGGCATCTACGACTGGGGCCAATCCGAAGGCACCTACTTCATCGTCATGGAGATCGTCGACGGTCGCTCACTGCGCGACGTCCTCAAGTCCGAAGGCGCCCTGCTTCCCCGTCGCGCCACCGAGATCGCCGCCGAGACCGCCGCGGCCCTGTCGGTCGCCCATCAGGCAGGGCTGGTCCATCGTGACGTCAAGCCCGGCAACGTCCTGCTCGCCAAGGACGGGACCGTCAAGGTCACCGACTTCGGCATCGCCCGGGCCTGGGACGACAGCCAGGAGCTGACCAGGACCGGAGCCGTCATCGGCACCGCCACCTATTTCAGCCCGGAGCAAGCCCAGGGCGCCCCCGCCGACGCCCGCAGCGACATCTACTCACTCGGCGTGGTCCTCTACGAGATGCTCACCGGCCGTCCCCCCTTCACCGGGGACTCACCCATGTCGGTGGCCTTCCAACATGTCTCGACAGAGGCCCCCTCCCCGGCCTCACTGAACCCCGATGTCCCCGAGTCGCTCGACGCGGTGGTGATGAAGGCACTGCGAAAGGATCCCAAATGCGCGCTACCAGTCCGCAGACGAGATGCGTCGCCGACCTCATCTCGGTGCTGCAAGGGGAGAACGTCGACATCCCTCCCGTCGTCCCGGTCCCGATCGGCAACGGCAACGACGCCACCCGGATGATGACAACGACGGTCCCGCCCGCGACCGTGCCTCCCGACGAGCTCTACCGTCAGATCGAGGATGAGCCTCGGTCCCAGATCCCCTTCATCCTCACCGCCTTCGGGCTCCTGCTGTCCCCTCGGCATCCTCTTCTTCGTGATGTGGAACCTCTCCCGCGGCGACACGCCGAAGGGGAGATGATCGAGGTGCGCAACGTCGACCGGTTTCACCCTGCAGGCGGCCACCACAGATTGCTCGAGGCCGACGGTTTCGTGGTCAATCCGGTTCCCGAGAACAGCGACGAGGCCGAGGAGGGCGAGGTCATCAGGACCGAGCCGGCGGCCGGCGAGCTCGCCGAGGTCGGCTCGACGATCGACCTGTTCGTCTCGGTGGGCTCGGAGCGGATCCCGGTGCCACTCGGTGGTCGGTCTGACCCTCGAGGAGGCAGAGCAGAGGATCGAGGACGCGAACCTGACCGTGGGCCATGTCGAGGAGCAGACCCGACGCCAACATCGCAGAGGGCTCCGTCATCGCCTCCAGCCCCATCGCCGGGGTGGAGATCGGGCCGTCCATCCCCGTCGACCTGATCGTCTCGACCGGGCCCGGAGATCATCGTGCTCCCCGACGTCACGGAGATGACCGAGCGTGACGCCACCGCCACATCTCACCGATCTCGGGCTCCGGGTGAACGTCAACGAGGAGTTCGACGACGACGCCCCCGTGGGGACGGTGATCTCGACCGATCCCGAAGCCGGCGCAGAGGTGCAGTCCGGCGACTTCGTCCTTCTCATCGTCTCCCTGGGGCCACCACCGGTCTCGGTGCCCGATCTGACCAACATGACCCAGGGACAGGCCACCAACACCCTCGACGACGTCGGTCTCGGGATTCGGGTGTCCAACACCCGCCAACCGGTGGCCGACCCGGTCAGGACGGTCTCGTGGTCGACCAGGTCCCCGGCCCGGGGTCCACCGCCACCCAGGGCGACACGGTCACGGTCACCCTCGGTGAGTACACCCCACCCCCGACCACCACGACCACGACCCAGCCCGACCGACGACGACTCAGCCGGGCCCTAGCGACCACGAACCCGGGGTCGATACCGCCATCAGATGGCGGTATCGACCCCGAGCTGCGGATATGCGCGGTACGGCCGCCAGCCGGCACCGAGAGTCTGACGGCAGCGATAGTTGGTGGTCATCATGAAGCCGGCGGCGATAGCGCCGAGACCCGACCAAGAGCAACGTCTGGGGCCATCTCAGGATGAAACGGAGCAGCACCAGCACGACACCCACCACCATCAGCCCCGCCATCAACGCCACGTACCAGGTCGGACTGGGGTCCTTGGCCCTGGCGGCCGCCTCGGCCGCCTTCGTGAGATTGCGGCCGATTCTTGGGTTTGCGTCTCTTCGATTCGGGCATTCGGCGGCGAGCGTAGTCGTTCCGGATCGTGTCGACGCCGGGGTGAACCCACGGTTACAAACGTGTAATTCTCAACAGTCTGTGGAGAAAACTCTGGATAACTACAAGGGTGTAACTAGTCAGCCGGTCGCCACACCGGGATCCATGTCCTCCCGACAGTGCTCGCGGGGGCTTGTCCTCGGCGGGATTGACCGCCCTCATCGTCAGCTCCGCACCGCATACCGTGCACTTGTAGTCCTGGTCGACCACGCACGATGTCGTTGGGATCCATCTCGTCGGGCGGTGTCGACAGCATCCGGATCACGGCCAGCGAGACACGCCAGATCAGCAGCCCGATGACGAGGGCGAACAGGATGTCGAGCCAGAGGACGCCGGTCAGAGCCGCTCGATGATCGTGCCGTTGGCCATGCCCCCGCCCTCACACATGGTCTGCAGCCCGTAGCGCCCGCCGGTGCGCTCCAACTCCCAGACGAGAGAGGTGAGGAGACGGGCCCCGGACGCACCGAGAGGGTGACCGAGAGCGATGGCGCCACCGTTGACGTTGCGTCCGCTCCCACAGGGCCATGGGGTCGGTGCCACCGTGCTCCATCCGCCAGGCCACGGTGACCGCGGCGAAGGCCTCGTTGACCTCGAACAGGTCGATGTCGTCGATGCTCAGCCCGGCCCGGTCGAGGGCCTTGCCGTCGCCGGGATCGGTCCGGTCAGCATCATCACCGGGTCGACGCCCGCCATCGAGAAGCTGACGAAGCGGGCCTTCGGGGTCGAGCCCCAGCTCTTCGGCCTTGTCCTCACCCATGATCAGGATCGCCGCCGCACCGTCCGAGATCTGCGACGAGTTGCCCGCGGTGACCACACCGTCGGCCTTGAACGCAGGCTGCAGCGACGCCAGCTTCTCCAGGGAAGTGTCCCAACGAATCCCCTCGTCCCGGGTCACCAGCTCGGTGGCGCCGTCCTCGCCGGTGATCTCGACGGGGATGATCTGGCCGTCGAACCGGCCTTCCTCGGTCGCCCGCGCCGCCCGTTGGTGTGACTCGAGGGAGAGCTCGTCGAGCTCCTCACGTGAGATCGCCCACTTCTCGGCGATCATCTCTGCGGAGATGCCCTGCGGCACCAGACCGTTTGCGTATCGCTCCAGCATCCGGGCGCCGAACGGGAGACCGGGGCCGTTCTGTGCGGTGATGCCCATCGGGACCCGCGTCATGTTCTCGACACCCGCGGCCATCACGATGTCCTGGGCGCCGGACATGATCGCCTGGGCGGCGAAATGAGCCGACTGTTGCGACGACCCGCACTGGCGGTCGATGGTCACCCCGGGGACCGACTCGGGGTAGCCGGCGGCGAGGGCGGCGTTGCGCCCCACGTTGTAGGCCTGCTCACCGGTCTGGGAGACGTTGCCCATGATGACGTCGTCGATCAGCTCCGGATCGAGATCGTTGCGTTGCACCAGGGCCTGCAGCGGGATCGAGGCGAGATCCACGGGGTGGATGTCCTTGAACACCCCGTTGCGACGACCCACCGGGGTGCGGACTGCGTCGACGATGACAGCGTTTCTCATGTGTCTCCTTGTCCTCTGCTCGGGGAAACGGTACCGGCGCCCGCCTCATTCCGCGCGAAGGCGATCGGACAGACGAGGCGAATGCCTGGTGGAGACGATGGGACTCGAACCCACGACCCCCGGCTTGCAAAGCCGGTGCTCTTCCAGCTGAGCTACGTCCCCGGGCTGGTGAGGTCCCCAGTCTACGGGGGCGTCGATTGCTCCGGAGTGTGGCCCATCAATTACCTTGTATGGGATGCACCCGGAGCACAATCTCGTCCTCACGGGCTTCATGGGAACGGGAAAGACCACTGTCGGCAATCAGCTGGCGCAAAAGCTCGGGATGGAGTTCGTCGACACCGACGAGCTCATCGAGGCGCGACACGGGCCGATCTCCAAGATCGTTGCCGAGCGGGGCGAGGGCGAGTTTCGCGCCATGGAACAGGCAGTGGCCCGCGAGCTCGGAGAGAAGTCGGGCCTCGTCATCGCCACCGGCGGGCGCATGATCCTCGATCCCGAGAACTTCAAAGCATTGAGCAAGAACGGTCGAATCTTCTGCCTGGTCGCTACACCCGAAGAGATCCACCACCGCGTCATCAATGACGAGACGCGTAGGGACCGCCCCCTTCTTCAGGTCGAAGACCCCAGGGAGCGCATCATCGAGCTGTTGTCCGAGAGGCAAGACGACTACGGCCGATTCCCACAGCTCGTCACCGATCATGCTGGACCAAACGTCATCGCCGACGAGGTTGCTCAGCTGTGGTCGAGCCACAGCACCTACGACATCTCGAGCCCGGCCGGTGGCTATCCCTACACGGTCGGCGCCGGCATCCTCCCGTTCATCCGGCAGTTGGCGTCCATCCAAGGTCCGATCGTTGTGATCACCGACGAGGTGCTCAGGGATCTCTACCTCCCCAGCCTGGGTGATGTCGACCTGACCATCACCCTCCCCGCTGGTCGGTCCCAGAAGACTCTCGACGCGGTGGCAATCGTGTATCAACATCTCTTCGAGGCCGGGATCGACAAATCGGCCACGGCGGTCTCGCTCGGGACGAGCATCATTGGCGACATCGCGGGATTTGCAGCAGCTACCTACCTTCGTGGACTGGATCTCGTCCACTGCCCAACGAACCTCATCGCCATGGTCGACACGAGTGTGGGAGGCAAAGTCGGTCTCGACGTTCCACAGGGGAGGAACCTCATCGGGCTCTACAAGCAACCCAAAGCCGTCCTCGCCGATGTCGGAACCCTGCAGACCCTTCCCACGAGAGACTTCACAGCAGGATTGGCCGAGGTCGTCAAGCACGGCTTGATAGCGAGTAGCTCTCTCCTGGGACGGATCGAGTCCACCTCGTGGACCACGACTGGCGACTCTGCTTCCCGGCATGCTCGCCGACCTTCAGTCTCTCGTCGCCCAAGCCATCCAGGTCAAGATCTCGATAGTCCAAGCTGATCCGTACGAGGAGAAGGGCCAGCGGACCTATCTCAACCTCGGTCACACGTTCGGCTATGGAATCGAGTACGCATCGGGTGGAGAGATCAACCACGGCGAGGCAGTAGCCATCGGCCTGGTCGCCGCTGCTCGCTTGTCCCACAGCAAGGGTCTCGCCAGCGCGGACCTGGTCGATCGGGTCGAGGCGGTGATCCGTCATATAGGCCTGGATGGACGGATTCCAGCCACGATTCGGCCCCAGGACATCCTCGCGGGAATGAGACACGACAAGAAGAGACGTCACTCACGACCTCGGTTCGTCCTCTTGAACGATGTGGGCGATCCCGTCGTTTCAGACGATGTAGACGACTCCGAGATTCTCGATCTGCTCGATGGAATGCGTGCCTCGAGCAGTCGGGCAGAGACCGCGCAGCCGGTCTGAACTGCAATTCGAGCTTCGATATCAGAGTTGATCCTGGGGATACACCTGAGACTGATCGGGGGCACCAGGAAAGGTCGATGCCCCCCGATTCGGAGGAGGTTCCGCACAGAAGGCTTTGACGCCACTCTGGCAGAACAACTATATTCACTATAATCAATTACTTCCATGTTGGAAACCCACATGCCCGACGAACCTTGGGAGTCACAACTCACTCACACCTCCTCCGACGGGATTCGGATTCGCGGCTATGACCTCAGTGAGCTCATCGGGAATCTGAGCTATCCGGCGACCCTCTTCCTCCTCTACACCGGAGAGCTCCCCACGCCCGCCGAATCCCGCCTGATCGAGGCACTCATGGTCGCCTCGATCGACCACGGCCCCACCACTCCCTCGGCCCTCGCCGCCCGTGGTTCGATCTCGGGTGGAGGGACCCTGCAGGCCGCAGGGGCGGCGGGTCTCCTCACAATGGGTCGCCATCACGGTGCGGCCGTCGAGGCGTGCATGGCAGTGCTGCAAAAGGTCGTCTCCGGTGAGCCCGCCGCCGCAGTGATCGAGGAGATCGCAGCCAGAGGTGAACGTGTACCGGGGTTCGGTCATCGCCAGCACAAGGAGCGCGACCCCAGGGTCGACCGTCTGTTCGAACTTGCCGGCAAAGAAGGCATCGCCACGCCGCACATCGAGGCCGCCACCGCAATCGAAGACGCCCTGCGGACTTCGGCCGGTAATCGGGTGCCGATCAACATCGATGGGGCCATGGCTGCGGTCCTCGGCGACATCGGCGTGCCAGCCGAGTTCGCCAATGCGATCTTCATCACCGCCCGTCTCGGCGGCGTGCTCCGTCATGCCATCGAAGAGCAGGGGATGACTCCCATGCGGCGCATTGGGCCAGACCACACCTACACCGGCCCCGACCCCAGACCGCTACCTGAGGAGGAACAGCGTTGAACCCCACCGTTGCCGAGCACCTCGTCGACTACCTAGCCGACCGAGGCGTCGAGCACATCTTCGGGCTGTGCGGCCACACCAACATCGCCGTGCTGTCCGCGCTGGAAGACAGCCCGATCGAGTTCGTCAACATCCGCCATGAGCAGGTGGCCAGTCATGCCGCCGATGCATACGCCACGGGTCACCGGCAAGGCCTCGGTCGTCCTGAGCCATCTGAGCCCGGGCCTCACCAACGCCGCCACCGGCGTGGCCAACGCTGCTCTCGACTGCATCCCGATGGTGGTCATCGCCGGTGACGTGCCCTCGTTCTACTTCGGGAAGCACCCCCACCAGGAGGTCAACCTCCACGCCGACGGTGCCCAGTACGAGATCTATCGCCCTTTCGTGAAGCGGGCCTGGCGGGTGGACACCCCGGAACTGTTGCCCGAGATCATCGAGAAGGCCTTCGCCCTCGCCGAGTCCGGCCAACCGGGCCCGGTGCTGGTCGACGTCCCGATGGACATCTTCTCGGCGAGGATCGACCCCGACCTGTTCGAGCGTTTCAAGCAGAACATCCGCCACGTGAGCGCCCCGACACTCGACGAGCAGACCGCGAGCAGATCGTCGAGATGATCGGTCGACAGCCGAGCAGCCTGTCCTCTACGTCGGTGGCGGAATCGTTCTCTCCAAGGCGAGCGACGAGCTGCAGCGCCTTCGTCGACCACCTGGGGATCCCTGTCGCCCACAGCCTGATGGGCAAGGGCGCCCTGTCCGACGACCATCCGCTGGTGCTCGGGATGACTGGCTTCTGGGGCACCGCCCTCACCAACGAGACGTGCTGGAGGCCGACTGCCGTCCTCGCCATCGGAACCCGGTTCAAAGAGGCCGACAGCAGCTCCTGGTATCGAGGGCTACACCTTCGACATCCCGCCGGCCCGAGCTCGCCCACATCGACATCGAGCCGAGCGAGATCGGGCGCAATTTCCCCACCTAGATCGGTGCAGTAGCCGACGCGAAAGCCGCCCTTCAGGTGCTCAACCGAGTGGCGCGCGAGCTCTATCCCGACGGTCGACAGCTCCGGTGAGATGGTCGATCGGATCGCCGAGGCTCGGGCAGGAGTTCAGGGCCGGCAATGAGGCGATGGCGACCAGCGACGCCTGGCCGATGATGCCCGAGCGGATCCTCGCCGACACGCGAAGCGTCCTCGCCGACGACGCCTACCTCGTCACCGACGTCGGCTGGAACAAGAACGGTGTGGGCCAGCAGTATCCGATCCGGACCCCGGGCACTTTCCTGACGCCCGGCGGGTTCGCCACGATGGGATTCGGGCCACCCGCCGCCATCGGCGCCAAGTTGGCCGCACCCGATCGGACAGTGGTCTGTCTGGTCGGCGATGGTGGGTTCGGCCAGAACCCGGCGATGCTCGCCACCGCTGTCGAGCACAACCTGGCATCGTCTGGGTGGTGATGAACAACAACGCCTACGGAACCATCGCCGGTCTGCAGAAGGCGCACTTCGACACGACCTACGGCACCACTTTCCCCGGCGAGATCGGCTGACGCGCTGCCCGACTACGCCGCCATCGCCCGGGCCTATGGCGCCGAGGGCATCACCGTCGAGTCGGCCGAGCAGTTCATACCCGCGCTGAGAAGGCCCTGGCGATCGAACGGCCCGGTGGTGCTCGACGTCCCGATGAAGAACAACCCGACACCGACCACGGGCCACTGGAACATCCTCGACATCTACTCGCCCGGACGGCGACGTGTCCCACGTCGCCACCGACTGAGAGCAGCCGATATGCCAAGGGAAATCACCGCGACGAACGCAGACGGCCGCCGAGATGCTGGAGAGGGCACGTGCGGCGATGGCTGAGATCGCCGACTACGACCAGGAACGGGTCGACCGGCTCGCCCAGGCCATCGGCTGGGCGCTTGGGAACGAGCAGACCTTCACCCGGCTCGCCCAGATGGGTGTCGACGAGAGCGGTGCCGGTGACCGGGAAGGCAGGCCCAACAAGCGGTTCAAGATCCACGGGATCCTGCGAGACGCTCTCCGACAGCGCGAGCGTCGGCGTCATCGAGGAAGACCACGCGCAAGGGCATCGTCAAATACGCCAAGCCGGCAGGTGTCATCGCCTCGATCGTTCCGATGACCAACCCCGCCCTCACCCCGCCTGGCACCGCGATCAACGCGATCAAAGCCAGGGACGCAGTGATCTTCTCCCCGCATCCCCGGACCAAGAAGACCACCAACGAGGTCGTCCGGATCATCCGCGAGGTGCTGACACGTGAGGGGGCGCCTGCGGACCTGTTCCAGTGTGTGGCCGAGCCTTCGATCCCCTTGGCGCAGGAGCTGATGGCGATCTGTGACATGACCCTCGCCACCGGTGGGCCGGCAATGGTCAAGGCCGCCTACAGCTCGGGCAAGCCGGCCTTCGGGGTCGGGGCCGGCAACTCGACCATCGTCATCGACGAGACGGCCGACATCGAGGAGGCGGCACGCAACACACGGATCTCCAAGACGTCCGACTTCGGGTCCGGGTGCTCTTCGGATGGGAATGCGCTCATCGACTCGAGCATCTACGAAGCCATGCGATGACCAACTCGTGACCGAAGGCGGGTACCTGGCCACCCCCGAGGAGAAAGGGCTTCTCGAGAAGGCGATGTGGGACGAGAACGGAGCACGAACCATCGAAACCGTGGCCCAGCCTGCTCCCAAGCTGGCGGCACAGGCGGGTTTCGACATTCCCGAGGATCGCACGTTCATCATCGTCGAACAGGACGAGATCGGGTCGGAGCACAAGTTCTCCTCCGAGAAGCTGACCTCACTGCTGGCCATCTACAGCTACGACACCTTCGACGACGCTCTCGACATGGTGCGTCGCATCTACGAGGTAGGCGGGGCGGGCCACTCCTGTGGCATCTACTCCTTCGACGACGCACACATCGATGCTCTCGCCAAGGTCGCCCCGGTCAGCCGGATGATGGTGCGCCAGCCTCAGTCGAAAGCAAACGCAGGCTCCTTCACCAACGGGATGCCGATGACATCGAGCTTGGGATGCGGCATTTGGGGCGGCAACGTAACCAACGAGAACATCGGCCTCAAGCACTTCCTCAACGTGACCTGGGTCAGCCGCCCGATAGCTGAAGACCGACCCTCGGAGGAGGAGCTCTTCGGCGAGTTCTTCGGCACAGAGGTGCCGTGAGCCGGCCCCAGTTCTCGCTCGCCTATCTGACCGTCTTCGGGACCCCTCCGGTGCAGATGGTGCAGATCGCCGCCGACACCGGGTACGACTTCGTTAGCTTCCGTCTCACTCCGGTCACCGACGACGAGCCGAGTTTCCCGTTCTTCACCGACCCGACGTTCGTCAGCGACGTTCGGAACAGTCTCCGGGTCGCTGGAATCGCCGCCCTCGACGTCGAGCTGGTGCGTACCGACCCCGGCACCACGGCGCTGGACTTCAAGCCGTTCATGGACGTATCTGCCGAGTTCGGTGCGAGACACATCGTCACCCAGGTGCCCGAGCCAGATCGGGCAAAAGCGACCGCGGACTTCGCCGCGATCTGCGATCTCGCCGCACCGTACGGGATGACCGTGGACCTCGAGTTCATTCCCTGGTCCTCGACCAGGGACCTGCGGACGGCGGCTGACATCGTGATCGGAGCCGACCGGCCCAATGGCGGCATCCTGGTCGACACCCTCCACTTCGAGCGTTCGGGATCGTCTCTCAACCAACTGTCGATGCTGGACGATGGGCTCTTCAACTTCGTCCAACTGTGTGACGCCGCACCCGCGACGTCCAACGACAACGACGAACTGATACGAGTCGCCCGATCCGACCGCTACCCGCCCGGCGAGGCATCCATCGACCTGGCACCGATCGTGAGCGCCATTCCACAAGTGCCATACTCCCTCGAGGTCCCCAACGAGGCGATGAAGGAAGAGATGGGTGTGATGGAGTACTCGAGACATGTCCTCGAATCGGCACACGCTCTGCTCGAGGGCATGGCCACGGCGCCCGCGGAGGCTGCCCAGTCGTGACCAGGATCCTGGTGATCAACGGACCCAACCTGAACCTCCTCGGAACCAGGGAACCGGACGTCTACGGAGCAGAGACTCTCGACGACATCCTCGAGGACCTGCACGCCCATGCCTCGGCCCGCGGGGTCGAGCTCACAGACTTCCAGTCCAACTTCGAAGGGGCGATCCTCGACACCCTGCACGCAGGCACGCACCCAGGTCGACGGCATCGTCATGAATCCGGGGGCATTCACCCACTACAGCATTGCGATACGCGATGCCATCTCGGGGATCGGGCTGCCGGTGGTCGAGACGCATCTGTCCAACGTCCACGCCCGGGAGCCCTTCCGTAAAGAGTCGGTCCTGGCGCCGGTCTGTCTCGGTGTGGTCGCCGGATTCGGTCGCAACAGCTACTTCGTGGCCCTCGAGGCCTTGCTCCGACACCTGGGGCACGAGGACTCGTAGCCCGGGTCAGAAACCCTGCCGGATGGCAGCCAAGTCGAGCTCTCGCCCGGCCAGAGAGTCGGACACCATGCCTGGATAGGTGAGATGCATCCGGGCGATTCCGACGATATCGGTCATCCCGGAACGAACCGCGGCCTGCGCCACGTTCGGGAGCCACTGTTGGAGATAGCTGTACCCGGACCCCACCGTCACGATCCCGGGGACGGCGGCCCGGAGGGCGCTGGTCACCTGGATGTGCCGTGCCACTCCCCGCAGCGGATCTTCGGGGGTGAGATACTCACCCGGCTTCGAGCTCAGTGCCGGCCGCTGATAGTGCCAAGTGTTGTATGGGGAAGATCCGGTCACACAGATCAGGTCGACGCCCAGGGACTCGAGGTCGGTGAGGAGCCGGATCGGCTCACTGAGGTCGATCTCGTGTCCCGACTCGTCGGTGCCGAACCAGAACCGATAGGGACCATCGGTGATCGGCACCCCGATCTCATCGGCTCCCGCAGTGTGCACCACAGTGTCGAAGGCGCTGAGCCGGAGGGCCAGCTCGAGGTCGGGAGTGTTCGCCTTGATCCGCTCGGTGATGGTCCTGAGGAAACGGGTTCGGTTCTCGAAGGAGCCTCCGAAGTCGCCGGGCCGCTCGTAGGCACCCAACAGCTCATGGCTGAGATAGCCGTGACACGCCTTGAGATCGACGAAGTCGAAGCCGGCCAGGGCGATCACGGCCGCAGCTGACACATAGTCATCGATCAGACCGCGCAGGTCGTCGTCGGTGAGGAGTGGAGCCTCGGACGCAGGCCCGAGTCTTTCGTCGAGGTAAGGGTGATGGCGGACCGTCACCGGCGCAGCGGCACCCGATGGCGCGGGATGGCTGAGGCGTCCCGAATGACTGATCTGAATCCCGACCTTGAGGTCGTCTGCTCCTCGAAAACGTGCGGCGTGTGCGGCGCGTGTCGCTGCAACGAGCCTGGAGAGGCCGGGGAGCGTCTCCTCCGACGCGAGCAGTTGGGTGGGCGTGCTGCGTCCGTCTCGCCGTACCGCGGCCGACTCGCCCCAAATGGTCTTCACACCGCTGCTGCCGAAAGCTTCCCAACGAGCCACAGACTTGTCCGTGGGTTGGCCGTCGATGTCGCTGTCCCAACCCTCGAGGGGGAGGATCGCCCACCGGTTGCCGATCTCGAACCCCGGGGCCCACACCGGCTGAGCCATGGGGGCGTCCTCGTTGATCTCGACCGCTTCGTCGAAGGGGAGAGCGATCTCATGCCTGGCGAGGTACTCGGAGAACTGAGAAGCTGTCTGCAACTCGGACAGCGGGGTGTAGTCAGCCAACTACCTGGCCAATCAGACCGGGTCAGCCTCACCCACGGGGCGTAGCCGCGTGGCCTGACCAGACTCCACGGTCACCTCGTGGCCATCCCGACCGAGCGGAGACACGACTCTGACGACCTCGCCATACTCCTGAGCCAGCTCGACGTCTCCATCGAGAACAGCACGGAACAGATTGGTGTGACCTTCGATACGGCGACGTTCCCGCGACGCCTCAGGCCCTTCGGTGGGAAAGTCGACCTTGATGATCAGAGATTCGGCGGCGTCGAGGAGGCTGGAGTAGATCATCTTGAGCGTTCCACTGTCGGCGAGGTCGAGAAGGATCCGATGTCCCTTCCAGATCAACCCCTGCGTCTCGAATGAGATGTCGGCGTCGGCGAGGGCATCGGCTATGGCCTTTCAGATCGGCCAGCTTGACCGGGTCACGATCCGTGCCTCGTGCCGCCGAGACACCAAGCAACGAGGTGAGCGCCTCTCGCAACTCGATATTCTCGCCCAGCGACTGAGCGTTCCTGGCCCAGAGCTGTTTGCTTCCGAGGCGGAGCACCGGCGCCGACCTGGCCACGAACACGCCACCCTTGGGACCTCTTCGCAAACTGACCAGTCCATCGTTCACCAGTAGCTTTAGCGCCTGGTCGAGAGTCGGCCCGGCGACCTGGAACTCGCCCTGGAGGTCAGACTTGAGGCCAAGCCGATCGCCCGGCTGATAGTCGCCGCTGGTGATCCGCTCCTCCAGGACCCCACGGATCCACTCGGGAACGGACTGCAATCTATCGACCATCGCAGCCCTGGTTCGATTCCCGCCCTGATTTCGACCTCATGACCGTGCCAGTTTCACTTCAATGAGTGTAAGCAATTGGCGGCCAGAGTCCCAGGGTGCCGATTGATGGATCCAGATGAAGGGGTGAGGTTGACCGAGCCAGTTCGAATTGCAGTGGTCGGCACCGGACTGATCGGTGGCATCCACGCCGGACAGGTATCGGTCTGCCCAGACACGGAGTTGGCCGTGCTCTGTGGTCTCGACGACGGCGCACCAGCCCTCGCCGAACGACTCGGCACCCACCTCGTGACTGATTATCGGGCGGTCACAGACCACAAGGTCGACGCCGTAGTTGTGGCCACCCCGAACGTACTTCACGCCGAAATGGGGATCTGGTTCCTCGAGAGAGGGATCTCCCGTTCTCGTCGAGAAGCCCATCGCCGACACCGTCGAGGCGGGTGTTCGGCTGTGCGACACCGCCGCAAAGGCGGGACTACCGATCCTGGTCGGCCACCATCGCCGTCACAACCCTTTGGTCCAGCGTGCTCGAGAGGTGATCGCCACCGAGGTCGGAGCGCTTGTCGGGTCATGGACATTGATCACCTTTCGCAAGCCCGACGCCTATTACGTGCCCGAGTGGCGGCGGAGGGTTGGAGCAGGACCATTGCTGATCAACCTCGTCCACGAGGTCGATCTCCTCCGGTTCATCTGTGACGAGATCGTGGCCGTCCAGGCAGTGTCACGGCGGTTGAACCGACCGTGGGACTTCGACGACACCGCCGCAATCACGGTTCACTACCGATCTTGCGCGGTCGGCACGATCTTCCTCTCCGACTCGGTCCCCGCTCCATGGAGTTGGGAGGGCTCCGTGAATGAAGGGATGGGTTTCCACAACGCGGGCCAGGACTACGCGGGGATCATGGGTACTGAGGCCTCGCTGAGTCTCCCCAGCCTCGACATTTGGCGCTATGACGATCGGGAGCAGGACCCGGGTTGGGTGTC
The DNA here is from genome assembly GCA_963751005.1 of uncultured bacterium. Classification (GTDB taxonomy): domain Bacteria; phylum Actinomycetota; class Acidimicrobiia; order Spongiisociales; family ZC4RG35; genus JANQRA01. The sequence continues at coordinate 233,559 of CAVVSY010000004.1, read as the reverse complement.
ACACTTGCAGAGTCGACGTTTCGCGGTCGTCGGCGCCGACCCTTACGCCCGACAGATCGCGCACTTCGCCAATGTGGTCCGAGGTGAGGAGAGCCCAATTGTGAGCTGCGAAGACGGTTTACGTAGCCTCGCCGTGGTGGAGGCAGTCATCGAGGCGAGTCAGACCGGTCAGATCGTCGAAGTCGACTCGATCATCGAGAAGGCGACTGTCGGAGGCGATTGAACGGCGAGGTCAAGGTAACGGTTTCAGCGATCGACCCGGGAACCTGACAACGGGCGACCGCCCGGACAACCTCAGAAGCCAAGGAGCCCTGGGAGCCAGAGAGTGATCGCCGGCACGTAGGTGATCAACAGGAGAACGATGAGCATCGCGGGGAGGTACATCGCTGCGCCTTTGAAGACTCGTTCGATGGGTATATCCGTGACTGAGCTCAGCACGAAGATCACCCCTCCCATGGGTGGGGTCATCAGACCGATCATCAAGTTGAAGATGACTATCGAACCGAGCTGCAAAGGGTCGACTCCGAACGTGATCGCCACCGGAAGCAGGATGGGCGTCACGATGATGAGAGCTGATGTCGGCTCCAAGAGCATCCCCAAGATGAGCAGGAGCACGTTGATGATCAGGAGAAATACGAACGGGTTGTCAGTGAGACCGACGAGGGCTTCCGCCACTTTCTGGGGCACCTGCTCGCGGGCCAGTATCCAGCTGAGCAAGGCCGAAGCGCCGATGATCAGCATGATCTGAGCGGTGATCACGGCGGTATCCCTGAATATGAGCCCCAGACCCTTCCAGGTCAGGGTCCGATACGAGAATGCCAGCAGGAGCATGTAGAGGGCGCCGACACCAGCTGCCTCCGTTGGGGTGAGAAAGCCGCCGAGGATGCCACCGAGGATCAGCACCGGTGCCCCCATGGCAGGGAGCGCCCGGAGAGCGGCACGGCGAACTTCACCCTTGTCGTATGGGTCACCGACCAAGTCGGGACGTTTGCGTGCCCAGACGTACACCACCCCGATGAGCGCCAAGGTCATCAAGAACGCGGGAATGACCGCCGCAGCGAAGAGGCCACCCGTGGAGACTGCCGCCACGGACGCGAACACCACCGCCGGGATGCTGGGTGGCATGATCGGGCTGATCAGGGCGGAACTGGCACTGAGGCCCACAGAGAACTCAGCCGGATAGCCCTTCTTCCGCATGTGGTTGACCTCGATCGCCCCCAGACCGGCGGCATCGGCCAACGATGCCCCGCTCATCCAGGAGAACCCCAGGCTCACGGCGATGTTCACATAGGCGAGACCGGCACGCAGAGGCCCAAGGAACAAGACTGCCGCGTCATAGAGGCGGTCGGCGATCTCGGTTCGGGTAGCGACGATTCCGACGAGGATGAACAGCGGAACCGCAAGCAACGGCCAGCTGTCGATGCCTTGCATCATCAACCGAATTGCCAGATGCGCCGTGTTCCCTTCGATGAGGAACCACACGACAGAGGGCCCGAGGATGGCGAAAGCCATCGGGACGCGCAGCAGGAACAACACGATGATCGCAATGATCAGCAGCGCCAGACTCATGCAGGCCCTTCGCTTCCGTTCTTCAGGGCAGGGATGTCACGGATGACGATCGCCAAGATGACGCGGATCACCACCAGGATCAGTCCGACGAGGGGAATCGAGTTCACAAACCGAAGCGACAATTCGCCGGCCGGTGTCACCTGATCGACTCCTGTCGTGACCAGCGTATAGCTCCCATAGATCAGGACAGCGCAGGTGCCCAGCATCACCAGGTTCACGAACAGCTTGACACCCGCGAGCCAGCGGCCCTTGACCACATAGTCGATGACCTTTATTGCGATGTGGTGAGGTGGGTAGGCGACCAGGTAGCCCGCCAAGAGGAACGTGCCCCACACCATCGACAGTCGGGCCAGCTCGCCTGACCAAGGGGCGGCAGCACCGGGGATGTAGCGCAATGCGACCTGGGCGAGAACGAGGATCAGAACGATTACCAACAGAAGGGAGCCGACCACCTGCTCGACATTCCCGAGCACCCGGAAGATCGATCGCATCGGCTCGCTCGCAGGAAGCAAGGGTTGCTCCCGCGCCGCCGCCTCCGCCTGTGCGGCGTAGAACTCCGCCTCCGTCTCGTGAAGCTCCTCGATTGCACTGGGGCTGTTCGCTCCGTCGTCACTCACAGGCGGATTGTCATGCTGATCCATCGGAAGTCGGTCCTCCTCACCCGGGGCAGACGCCGCCTAAGTGGCTCACAAACCTAAACAGCACAAACAGGCAGTGCCCGGGACGCATCCCGGGCACTGTCCGGTGTTTTGGAACTATCCGCCGGCTGTCGAGCGGATCGCGTCGAGAACCTCGATCTGCTCCGGTGTGTAGTTCTCCCGCAGGAACGGCTCGGCCATCTCACGGAAGGCGTCGCGATTCACATCGTCGACCACCTCCATCTCACCGCCATCTCGCCATGCCGCCAGGAGCGTCTCTTCTGCCTCAGCCGCACACTGCGGCTCTTCGACCATTGCCTGCTCGACACCGTCGGCGATGGCCTGCTGCTGCTCGGGGCTCAACGAGTCCCAGCTTGCCCCATTCATCACCACGAGGTTGGTGCTCAGCTGATGAGCCGACAGGCTGATGTAGTCCTGCACTTCGTCGAGGTTGATTGCGTCGATGTTCGTGATCGGGTTCTCCTGTCCGTCCACGGTGCCCTGCTGCAGAGCGAGGTACAGCTCCTCGAACGCAACCTCGACCGCCTCGGCTCCCATCGCTTCGGCGTTCAGGAGGAACGACGGTGACGGCGGGAAGCGCATACGAAGCCCTTCGAGATCCTCGGGCTCACGAATCGGGACGTTGGCTGTGAACTGGCGGGCGCCCGTGTTCCAGGCACCGAGGATCTGGACCCCCGTTGCCGCGAGGAATCCGTCCTTCAGCGGTGTTGAGGCATCGCCTGAGAAGAAGTTGTACACGTGGTCGCTGTCGTCGAAGACGAAGGCACCGTCGGCGACTCCAATCGGGGCGTACACGGACGCGAGCGCCGAGGCACCCTGTATGTCGATGTCGATGTCACCAGAGATCACCGACTCGATGCGGTCGGCGTCCCCGCCGAGCTCACTTGCACCAAACACCTCGATGGTGATTCCGACGCCGGCTCCTTCAGCGACTTCTTTGATCACATCAGTGCCACACACCACCTGAGGTTGTCCCTCTTGATAGCTGTGGGCGAGAACCAACTCGACCTCAGTCTGCGCCGGGGCACCGGTCGTCGTGGTTCCGGCATCTGCGGTAGTCGTCGGCTCCGCGGCCTCTGTGGTAGTGGCTCCGGCGTCGGCCGTAGTCGTCGTCTCATCGTCTCCACCGTCGCCACCACATGCGGCCAGCACCAGGGAAAGTGCAAGCAGAATGGCGAAGATGCGGGGTCGCCTGTTCATCTCTCCTCCTCGTTATCAGTCACTGCGAGCGGGCCTCGAACGGTGGGTCCGGAGCCGGCTCCGCTTGAACTGTAATGAATATAGTCAATTTAGGGAACCCACGCGGATCCAGGTCTTTCCGCGGGCCTCCGCACTGTTCTCGAAAGCGGTCTGGGCGTCGTCCAGGGGGTACTCGTCGGTGACGATGCGACCGGGTGTGATCCGGCCTGCAGCGAGCTCTTCGATTGTCGTCGCAAAGTCGACCGGGTGGTCATAGGTCAACGAGCCCTGCACCGTGACCTGGGACCGAACCAAGGCCTGGGAAGTCAGACCGAGAGGCCTGCTGTCCAAACCGAGACAAACCACGGACCCTCCGGCGGCGATGTGATCCATCGCCGTGGCCATGGACGCCGGCGAGCCCACCGTGTCGACGATGAGTTCGAACGACGAGCCATCCGTGACGGGAGCGACGCCGAGCTCCGCGGCGAACTCGATTCGATGCGAGCTGATGTCATGAGTGAAGGCCGCGACGCCGCTGCCGATGAGGACGAGGGCCATCGTGAGCCCCTGAGCGCCAGCCCCGACAACGAGGGCCGACTCCGGCAGGGGGGCCCGAAGCCTTCTCAGGGCCGCCCCGGCGACGGTGGCTGGCTCGACACATACGAGGTCGGTGACCGGGAAGGGCGGAACCGGCCAAGCGAACTCGCTGGAGACGACCGCTCGCTCTGCCAGGGCTCCGGGCCGATTCATCCCGAGCGATTGCCGGTTACGACATGCTGAAGTCAACCCGGAGCGGCAAGCATCACATTCGAAGCATGCGACGTTCGGTTCCACCACCACGAGCTCCCCGATTCGATCAGCCGAGACGCCAGGACCAACGGCGTCGATGACGCCAAACGCCTCATGCCCCATGATCCATGGGTAGGACCGAACCTCCCACTTGCCGGAGAAGACACTCTGGTCTGACCCGCAAAGCCCTACGCCACCCACAATGATCCGAACCTCCCCCAGGCCCGGCTCTGGGTCGGCCACTTCGTCGACGACCACCTTGCCTGGTTCGACCAGCAGTGCAGCCTTCACGTCGATCTCTCCAGGAGACGGCAGGGGTTGAGGACCATCATTTGGTCGATAGCCTCCGGAGACACCCCAACAGCTCGGAGCATCGGCAGGATTCGGTTGGGGATGTTGTCCATCCGCCAGTTGGGGGCATGGTCAGCACGCCAAGAGGGAGGGGTGATGTGGCTGTAGAAGGAAGCATCGTGGGAGAGCACCATACGATCGGCGTACCCCAGTTCGACAAGCCTCGCGACGGTATCAACCCGCCGTTCGTCGGTGAGAACGTGCTCCATGCCAAATCGATCCATGCCGATGGTGGAGCCGTTGTCCATCAACGCTCGGAGGTAGTCGAGGTCCTCACTGTCACCTGAGTGGCCGATCACTATCCGCTCCGGGTCGACTCCCCGCTCGACCAAGAAGGTCTGCTGTCCGAGACCATTCTGAGAAGCAGGATGAGAGTGGGTGGTGATGGACACTCCGGTCTCCTGATGGGCGGCCACGACCGCGGACATGACCCGGACCACATCGGGCGTGAATCCTTCTTCGTCCGTCATCACCTTGAGCATCGCTGCTTTGACGTCGCTTCCGGCAATGCCGTCTCGTATGTCTGTGACGAACATCTCGACCAACGGCTCGTCACCACCGAACACACCTCGAGGGCCGTAGAAGCGAAAATACGGTGGCAGTGCATTGGGCGTGTACCAGCCAGTCGCGGCGACGAGGTTGATCGGTACTCGAGCGGCCACCTGAGAGACGAGCTCAACATCGCGGCCCAATCCCGGGACCGTCAGGTCCACGACCGTCCGCACCCCAAGGTCGTGGAGGTCCATGAGACTCGCTACAGCGATCTCCACAGCTAGAGACGGATCCCACTCGTAGTCCGGGCGATTCACCTCCAGCTCCAGGTTCCGTACAAAGACGTGCTCGTGAATCAGCGTTAGCCCTAATCCATCGGACGGCACCGGTCCCCGAAATGTCTCCACAGTCCCCACTTGCATGACTGAACGTTAACGACCGACCCGAACGGAGCTCAGATGTAGTCGCGGGGTTGATAGACGGCGACGAGACGTCCCGACGGTGTTTCCAGGGAGGGCCCATTCGTCGAAATCGAGAACCGCCACCGTCGCCGTCTTCATGTCGACGCGCTGGCCACTCAGGGCCGACACCAGGATCGACCAGGTCGCTGAATGTGCACCCCACTTACCCACGCACCTCTCCAGACGGCTGTCACCCGGATGTCTCGGACCCAATGTCGTCTCCGTGCTCGACCGACTCCACCGCCGCCCTGACCGAGTAGAAGGCCTCGATCGAAGGCGATTGATCGTCCGACTCCTTCATGACATCACGCACCTGACCGACGCTCGCGCGCCATCAGCAGGTCGACCCCGGAGCTCTCCAGCTCGTCGCTCATCCGGACCAACATCCGGGTTGCCGACACATCGATGAACGGGACCGACATCGCATCGAGGACCACTGCGCGCACCCCCGGTTCGACCATGCCCATGATCGTCGTCTCGACCTGATCGATGTTGGCGAAGAACAATCCACCCTCCACCCGCACCACCACCACGCCTGGGGGCGAAACCGCATCGGGATGCCGGGTCAAGTCGACATAGGCATCGGCGTCACGGAGCAGGCCGAGTCGCGCCACGTTGGGGTGTGACGACCAGTAGACGAGCAGCAGGATGGAGACCGCGACTCCGAGGACCAGTCCACCGAGGGTGTCGAACACAAGAACCCCGAACAACGTTGCAGTGGCTGCAATGAAATCGGCACACGCTCCCACCCCGTAGATCCTCCCCAGTGCGGCGGTATGGGTGGCGAACAGCTCACGTAGGGAGGCGATGTCGACCAGTTCGATGAGGGCGGCGATGACGATGGCCGCCAGGGCGGCTTCGGGGAGATTGGAGAAGAGCCCAGTGAGGAACAGCAGGGTGACGACGGTTGAGCGCGGCCACGACCAGCCCGGAGAGTTGGGTGCGGGCCCCGGCGGCGCCATTGACCGCGGTCTTGGAGAGACTCCCGTTCACCACCATCCCGCCGAAGAGACCGCTGCCGACATTGGCTGCACCCAGACCGATGAGCTCTCGATTGGCGTCGATGTCGTAGTGGAAGCGGGACGCGTAGGTCTTCGCCGCCCCCAGGCCCTCGGCGAACCCGATGACCATGACCCCGATGCAGGCGGTGACCATCGCCAGGTAGTCGGACACCTCGACATCGGGCAGCCCCAGACTGGGGAGACCGGACTCGATCTCGCCCACGATGGCGACCGACTCCCCCAGATCGAAGATGCTCACGATGGCGATGCCCAAGGCAACGACGACCAACGAAGCCGGGATCACCGGTTTCCACGCCCGGAGGCCGATGACCACCACGAGTGAGAGCAGCCCGATCGCCAGGGTCGTCGGGTCGGTGTCCCCGAGTTGGCCGAGGAAGTCGGCCAGCTTCTCGAAGAAGTTGCCCTCACCTCCCTCGACGCCGAAGAGCTTGGGGAGTTGTCCGACGATGATGGTCAGGGCGAGGCCGATGATGAACCCCTTGAGCACCGGCTCGGAGATGAAGTTGGCGATGAAGCCGAGACGCAGGATCCCCGCCAGAAGCGCGATGGCGCCGGTTACCAAAGCGAGAACGATGGTGAAGGCGAGGAACTCGCCGTCGTCGGTGGTGAGGTCGGCGACGATCGACGCCGACAGGGCCGGCCGTTGCCGCCATGGGACCAGTCACCAGATGGCGGGAGCTCCCGAAGACGGCATAGAGGATCAATGCGGGTGGGGCGGCGTACAGCCCGATCACCGGGGAGACACCTGCGATCGTGGCGTAGGCCAGCGCCTCGGGCACGAGTACGGCCCAGACTGTCAAGCCGGCGAGCACGTCCCGACTCAGCCAAGACGACCGATAGCCACGCAACGACGAGAAGAGGAAGGCTCCTCTCGTCTTGGTCGGCTGGCCGGTCGTCATCGGTGGCAATCTCTCATGCTCGTTGGGCGGGGTGCGACCTTACGCAGATCATCCCGGTCCTCACCGTGGACCGCCGCCGGCTCGAATGCGCCTCCACCGCGGCGCTCAAAGTGGGATGGATTCGCCCCGCCCTCACCCACTCCTCGTAGACCTCGACACGTCTCACCTTCTCCAGCGCCCGCGGCGGGAGGGAGGCGACCCAGAGGGCCGACCCGTTGGCGGCGAGATGCTCCTCCATCTCCAGGAAGGTGTCGACCACGGTCACCGTCGTGTCCACCGTCGCCCCGACATCGATCACGACCACCTCCGGCTTCGGCTTTGCCTCCTCGAAACGGCGATACACCTCGTCCTGGACCCGCCGGATGTTCATGGTGTACAAGCCGCCCTCGATTCGCAGGATCAGCATTCCCTCGATGGGTCGGGTCTCCGGCGCGAACCGGGGAGAACTCCCCTTCCGGCGTCCGGCGCAGCTCACTGACCACCGGGTGATTCGAGGGCCCGCAGCACGAAGTAGAAGGTGAGGAGGACCCCGACCAGGACACCAACGAGCAGATTCGTCAGCAGGGCGATGACCCCGGTGACGATGGCGATCGTCAGCTCCAGCGGGTCGATCCTGCCGAGACGTGCCAGGGCGCCGAACGAGATCAGACCGAGGACCGAGACGGTGACGATGGCGCCGAGGGTGGCCTCGGGGAGGTCGGCGAGGACCGGGGCGAGGAACAGCGCCACCAGGACGGCGAGGCCGGCGGTGACGAGCTGTGACACCTGCGTCCGGGCCCCTGCCTCCACGTTGACCTGGGTCTGGGAGAAGCCGCCGGCTGGTGGCACGGTTGAGAAGAGACCGCCGACGATGGTCGCCAAACCGACCGCGGTGTACTCGTGGTCGTTGTCGAGCCGGGGATCACCCGGTCTTCTCGCGATCCGACCTGCGGTGATGCTCTCGAAATAGGCCATGAAGGCGATGGCAAGTGCGAATGGGAGAAGGTCACTCGCGTACCCGAAGGACGGCAGCGCCGGGAGCGGCAGACCTCTGGGGAGCTCGGGGATCACCGCCACCCCGCTTTCGGTGACCGAGGTCAGGACGACAAGGAGGATCCCGCCGGCGACGGCGAGGATTGGGCCCGGGACCCGTGGTGCCCAACGTTTGAGGGCCAACAGCCCGATGATGGTCACCAGCGATATGACCAGACGTCGGCGCGTTGACCGACCCGAGCTGATCCCATACGCCGGCGACGTCGGAGAGAAAGCCGCCTTCGGCAGATTCGATGCCGAGCAGCTTCGGCAACTGGTCGGCGATGATCGTCAGACCCACCGCCACCTTGAGACCGTCGATCACCGCCTCCGAGACGGCCTCGATCATCCATCCCAGACGGATGAGCCTGAAGAAGAGGAGACAGAGCCCCACCATGACGGTGAGGGTCGAAACGGCATCCATCGCCTCGGGACCATCCACGACACCGACGGTGCTCAGACCGAGCCCGGTCAGGGCAACGATCGTCGAAGTCGTGCTGAAGCTGAGCCGGCGCGCCCCGCCGAGCAAGGCATACACGGCGAGGGGGAAGATGCAGGTGTAGACACCGATCTCCACGGGAAGCCCGGCCACGGTGGCGTAACCCATCGCCTGGGGGATGACCACCGCCCCGGCGCTGACCCCGGCTATCACGTCGGGTCGCAGCCAGCTCCGCTGATAGGGAAGGATCCCGCCCAGGACGAACCTCATCCGGCCACCAGTCTCGACGGTCATCTCGACGGCCCCCCTCGGGCAGGGCACCGCCGCTTCAACCGGTCACCACCTCCCACGATGGACGATGTCACTGAGTGGGCGCCGGTTGGGGTTGAGGATGGGTCGGAGGGGTCGGTCGGCAGGGTGGCCGAGACCGATGAGCCAGCCGCAGAAGTATCCGTCGGGAAAGCCGAGGACGTCACGGGCGGCATCCTGGTCGTGGACCGACGAATGCCCGGTGCCGATGCCGAGATCGGCCGCGGCGATCATCATCGCCATGGTGACTTGGCCCAGGTCGTACTGGATCGACTCCTTGACCCGGGGCACATCCGTCTCCGGGGCGATCAGACAGATCGTGGCTGCGGAGCCGGGGACGTGGCGCGCCCCCTGCCACACCAGTGCCAGACGCTTCAGGTCCTCCTTGTCGGTCACCACCACGAAGTCCCAACGCTGCTCGTTCTTCGACGACGGCGTGCGACGTCCCGCTTCGAGAATCCGCTCCAGGTCGGCCTCCTCGATGGGCCGGTCGAGGTACTCGCGCACGTTGCGCCGCGCCCGTATCGCGTCCCAGGTCTCCAATGTCTCTCCAATCGTTTCGGTCGCAGAGACAGTACGTGGATGGATGCGGGCCTCCGGCGACACCGGACTAGTCCTTTGCTCCCAACCGGCGAATGGTCATCTCCCCGGCATCGGCATCGTGCCGATAGCGAACCCAGCAGGGGGACCAGGTCGGTCCTCGCGCAAGGAGCAATGACTTTGAGACGTTTTAGAGCCGTGATCGTCGGCGCCACGATCGTCCTCCTCTTCGGGGCGATGGCAGGGGCAACCGCCTTCAGTTCGATCACAGAGGGCCCCGCCGGGCCCGCCGGGCCTCCGGGTGCCCAGGGTGATCAGGGCCAGGACGGTGCCGACGGAGCCACTGGTGCCAATGGTGCGCCGGGGCCGCGTGGTGAGCAGGGGGCAACGGGCGCTCCTGGCGCAGACGGCGCCACCGGTGCCACCGGCTGTTCCCGGGGCCAAGGGAAGCCAGGGCGAGACCGGTGAGAAGGGCGAGACCGGAGCCCAAGGGCTCCAGGGGGAGATGGGAGCGCCGGGCGACACAGGCGAGCCCGGAGCCCAAGGCCTCACCGGTCACCAGGGCGACCAGGGCGAGACGGGACCTCAGGGTCTCCAGGGGGAGCAGGGCGAGCCCGGGCCCACCGGTCACCAGGGTCTACCAGGCCCGGAAGGCCCCGCCGGCCCCAAGGGCGAAAAGGGCGACCAGGGTGTCCCCGGGGTCGAGGGCGACACCGGTGCGACCGGTGCCCAAGGACCGGCCGGGCCGTCTGGGCCGCAAGGCCCGAAGGGCGACAAGGGCGACCGGCGACGCCGGTTCGACGACGACCTTCGTGCGTCGCACCGGATCCTCGTCCTCGGGTGACGGCGATTCGAAGTCGGTCAGCGCATCGTGTCAGACGGGTGAGTTCGCCGTCGGGGGCGGTGGTCGGATCACCGGGACCAGCAGCGCCGGGATCACGTCCAGCTACCCGGAGAGCGACTCCACCTGGAGGGTCCAAGGTGAGCGGTTCAGTGGCCACAAAGACTGGACCTTGACCGCCTACGTGATCTGCGCCAAGTAGCGACGTCAGTCACGGAACGAAGGGCCCTCGGTTGCCGAGGGCCCTTCGTCTATTGCCGGCCGAACCTCACGTTGCCGGCGTCGCCACCCATCCATTCGAGGAGGCTTCCCGCCTCCGTCTCCAACGCCACCTTGTCTCCCCGCGAGACTTTCACCGCCAGGTCGACGACCAGGCTCGTCGCCGCTCCCGAGCCCTGGTGCCGCCACCACCCGGCGTACCTGCCGTCGACCAGCACCGACCCCACCCAACCGGGAGGAACCGCCCCGTCGAAGAAGCGACTGCGATCGGCATGTCCGAGGAGGAGGTTGTCGTACTCGGGGAGAAGACGGGGCGGAGCCGGCATGTCCACATCCGGATGCTCGGCGTCCGCGAGATCGAACAGCTCAGCCCCGTCCTCGTTCCTCCAGACCCGCAACCCGGGCCGGAGGTCGGCGAACACGTCCTTGAGCCCCGTCAGACCCGACCAGTTCCTCATGTCCGACACGGACGCCGGGCCGAAGGCGTTCAGATAGCGGAGGGCCAGATCTCGCACCGACGAGGCCGGTCCTCGCTCTCGCCCCAGCCAGGAGTCGGCAGAGGCCCATTTCGCCGCCCCTTTGGATCCCCACACCCCACGTGGCGTGGTCTGGACCACCGGGACGAGGTATGTGCCCGCCTGGGCGAGCGAAGCCTTCGTGACGGTCGGGCCAGCGCACCCCGAGGAAGCGGCCGAGCTCAGCTCGCCCGATCGGCTCGCTCATCCAGCCGGCCCTTCGCCAGCTCGAGCAGCTCGTCACGGTCGACCGCGGCGATGTCCTTGGCGAACTGTGTCGACCCGAAGACACGTTCGAGAACCGGGCGGAACACGGGCTCGAGACGGCCGAAGTCGACCGCGGTGACCAGATGGATCGTGCCCCGCATCAGCTGGGCTCGCACGGCGCCACGATCGAGGAGCAAACGCCCGAGCTCGTCGGGATCGAAGGCCTCCACCCGTGACCAGAGGGCGAAGTAGGGGTCGAGCGGGTTCTGCGCCTGCATGCCGACGAGATGCTCGATGGTGCCCACGACATCCCCCGAGCGCTCCAGGAGATTCTGCCGGGCCAGTGTCGCCCGATTGAGGGCACGTCTGGTGAGGACATCGCCTGAGGTCATGACCGCATCATGCCCACCAGAACACAGATCCGAACGTGGTCCGGGCTACCTAGGTCATTTCGGGGTGAGACGACCCGGCACGGCCTCACCGGTGGTCACCCGGAAGATCCAAAGCCCCGAGTTGGCGTCACTCACGTACACCAGCTCGCCGTCGCTCACCACGCCCCACACCAAGGGGAACGACTGCGCTCGGTCCGGAGCCACCCACCAGCCTTGCGGGTCACGGCGCGGCGGCGGCACGAAGAAGCCGAGCTCCTGAGGTGCCGACGGGTCGGCGAGATCCACGAGTCGGACACCGTCGGACATCCACGCCACCAGCTCGTGGGTCTCCCCGAAGGCGATCGATTCGAGGGCCGAGTAGTAGCCGTCACGACCCACCTCGCCGTCACCACCCCCTCGGGAGTTCTCGGTGCCGAATCTGGAGAGGACGCGCGGCCCGATCGGGTCGGACATGTCATAGAGGATCTGGCCGCCCCACTGACCGGGGTCGTCGTCCTCCCCGGGTCGCGGTTCGAGGATCTCGTCGGTCTGGACCAGCACGGAGCCACCGTGCAGCCTCCCGTTGCGGGCACTGTGTTGTGGCCCGACGATCTCTTCGGGACCGAAGACGAGGTCGAAGGTCCCGTAGGGCGAGGCCACGTCGAGATAAGCAGGAGACGTCGGATCGGCGACGTCGAGTGTCACCAGCCCGGCGGCGGGGTGGGCGACCACCACAAGGGTGGCGTCGAGCCAGGTGACGTCGCCGGCGGACAGGTCGTCATCCCCCAATCGCGCCCTCAGTGGCTCCACCTCGAGCAGCGGCGCATCCCTCCTGAAATCCCAGTCGGAGAGACGGATGGCCGCCGCCGGGTTGGACAGGTCGTAGAACCGGACGTCACCCAAGGCCAGCGGATCGTCCAGGTACGAGTTGGGAACGGATGAAGCCACGAGGACTCGGCCGGAATCGGTGTTGACGTCGATGTGTTGGACGCCACCGGTGCCGCCGCCGGAGTGCACCGTGGTGAGGAGGACCCGGGTTCGAGCGGGTCGGACACGTCATAGACGGCGAGCCCGGCGAACCGTCCCGAGGAGCGCGCCCAACCGTCGACGTCACAGTGCCGGACGCCCACCACCGCGATCTCACCGGCGAAGTCGGGTGTCTCCACCGTCCCCACCCAGATGCTCTCGGTCGCGGTGCCCGGGAACTCGTCGGCAGTGGCGAAGGCGGCCACCCTGAGGGGATCCTTGGGGTTGGACACGTCGATCACCCGCACTCCGGTTCCCGGACAGCGGCGATCGTTCCCCCAGGTGCCCATGAAGACGTGATTCGCCCACCACCGCGATCCCGGCGTTGAACCCGGTTCGGTCCGGGTCGAGATAGCCGACCATCGAGGTGTTGAGGACGCTCGGTATGAGCCGCAGATATGTAGGCGGCACCTCGGGGGCCCGCACCAGGGCGCGGTATGGGTCGATGGGGAGGCCGTTGGGCTGATGCAGGGCGAAGTGGAGATGTGGCGCCGTCGTCTCGGCATTCCCGCTGTCCCCGACGTAGCCGATCACCGTGCCGGCAGGCACCCAGACCCCGACCTCGATGCCCTCGGCGTAACCGATCGCCAGACCGTCGTCGGTCCCGGGGGTGTCGTTGTCGAGGTGGAGGTACTTGGAACGCCACCCGTTGTCGTGACGAATGACGATGTACTGGCCGGCGAGGACTGCCTGATCCATCTCCTCGATGACCCCGTCGGCGACGGCGAGAACCGGGACGCCACGGTCGGCGAAGATGTCGGTCCCGGCGTGACGTCTCCGCCCGCCATCACGGGGCGCGCCAAACGTCGAGTGGAAGAAATGATCACCGGCCAGGGGGAACACGATCGGGGGCGCGGGCCGGGTCCCCACCACGAAGTCGCCCTCGTCGATGTCGGTGTCCGGCGGCACCGTCGGCACGACCGGCCCCGGAAGGACACCCGGGGGCAATGTCGTCGTCGTGTCCCCCGGCAACGTGGTGGTGGTGATGCCGGGCTTGGATCGTAGTCGACGACTCGGGGAGAGTCGTCGTCGTGGTCGACGGCTCGGTGTGGTGGTGGTCGACTCCTCCGGGAGCGAGGACGTCGTGGTGGTCGTCTCGTCCGCGGCGCTCGCCACACCGGACACACCGAGCAGCGTCACCAACAGGGTGAGCGCGAGAGTGATGCGAATGGTGGTGCCGGCCGCGGTAGCCCGCACCCGTTGGCGTCGGGTCGGCTTCCAGTTGGGGCGACTCATCGATCGGTCTCGGGGCTAGCGCAGGCCAGACGTCGGTGGTACCACGTCATGGAGGCATAGAAGCTAACCCGCTCTCACGGAGGCACAAGCGGGAAGGCCCCACCGACACCCCTCGTCCGAGATCTAGGCCTGAATTCATGTGCGCCGGACCGAGCGTGTGCAGTTGAAGTCGCTATGCGACTTCAACTGCACACGCTTGTTCATCACGCGCCCCGTGCCGACTTCCCGAACGCCCAAACGCCCTTGTAGAGTTTGGCGTTCACGGGGGCCCATAGCTCAGCCCGGTTAGAGCGCATCCCTGATAAGGATGAGGTCCGTGGTTCAAGTCCACGTGGGCCCACAATTCAACGAGCGGTCGTACCACCGCCCGCCGACGACCGTGGAGGACCTCTGATGCGCCGTGTGACCTACTCGATGAGCATCTCAGCGGACGGCTACATCGTCGGGCCGGACGGCGACTTCGACTGGGGGATATCGGACGAGGTCTTCCGCTTCTGGATCGACGAGATACGAGAGGTCGGCGTCCACCTGTTGGGACGACGGCTGTACGAGACGATGCTGTACTGGGAGACGGCCGACCAGACCTCGCTCGACGACGCCGAGCTCGAGTGGGCCGCCCTCTGGAACCCGCTTCCAAAGGTGGTGTTCTCCACCACGCTGTCGGCGGTGGAGGGCAACGCCCGGCTGGCCTCCGGCGGTCTGGCAGAGGAGATCGAGCGGTTGCGAGCCGAGCCGGAGGAGGGCGATATCGCCATCGGCGGCGCGACGCTCGCCGCCGAGGCGGCCGCGTTGGGTCTGATCGACGAGTACCGGGTCTTGGTCTACCCGGTGCTGGTTGGCGGCGGCATTCCGTACTTTCCCCAGGCACGAGCGCCGGGTGGATCTCGAACTCGTCGAGACCCGCACCTTCGGCTCCAGAGTCGTCTACCTCCGCTACCGGGTGACGCGCTAGTTCGACCCGCGCGGGCCTGCGTCAGCGACGCGCCACGAACTTGGCCACGTCGCCGTCATGTGTGACCAGGTACATCTCACCATCCCCACCGATCCCGAAACCGTTGACTTGGCCGATCTCACCCAGGTCCTCGGTCCAGTCGGTGATCTCCGTGGGTTGACCGTCGACCAGTCGGAAGCTGCGAACCCATCCCGAGCACCAGTCGGCATAGAAGTAGTGGCCGACTAGTCTCAGGAATCTCCGAACCCCGGTAGACCACCCCTCCGGTGACGGCACAGCCTTCAGGCTGATCCGAGTCGGGGCTCTGGATCGAGTTGGGGTAGGCCAGGACCGCCTGGGTGTAGTCGTCGGGGTTGCAGTCCGCCTCGAAGAGACATCTCGTTCCCTCCATGTTTCCCCACCCGAAGTTGTAGCCGCCACCCTCGTCGAGGGGGACGGCGTTGATCTCCTCCCACGTCTCCAGCCCGACGTCGCCGATGAAGACGAAGCCGTCGACCGGGTCGATCCAGAACCGGTACGGGTTGCGCAGCCCGTACGCCCAAACCTCGGGCGCCCCGCCGC
Organism: uncultured bacterium; assembly: GCA_963751005.1. Taxonomy (GTDB): domain Bacteria; phylum Actinomycetota; class Acidimicrobiia; order Spongiisociales; family ZC4RG35; genus JANQRA01. Next base: position 217,911 of record CAVVSY010000004.1, on the reverse strand, counting down.
CGTCGACGAACGGATTGTCCCCGGGAATCCCGTAGGGGTCGCCCTGGTCCACGTCGATGCGGATGATGGCGGCGAACATCGTGTCGGGGTTCTGACCCTGGCCTCTGGCGTCGGCCCCATCCCCCGAGGACACCCAGAGATACCCGTCGGGGCCGAAGTGGATGTCGCCTGCGTAGTGGCGGATGTCGGTGGCATTCTCGGGATGATCGAGAGCGAAGAGGACCCTCTCGGATTCAGGATCTGCCCGATTGGGATCGTCGGCACTCACCGCGAACTCGGACAGTTGACGCTGGCCCTGACGATTGACGTAATAGACGAAAAACCGGCCGTTGTTTGCGAAGTCGGGATGAAACGCCAGGCCCAGCAGGCCCTGCTCGATGCCGTCGAGAGCACACGGTCGTCGATGGCCAGGAAGGCGGGGTCGAGCATCTCGTTGTTGGCGTCGATCGCCCTGATGACGCCGACCCGCTGGACTACGAAGAGACGATCGTCCCCCGCAGGTGCCCGAACCGCGGTCGGCTGGTTGTAGTCCTGGTCGATCACCTCCAGGCCGAGACCGATCAGTGGAGCCAGGCTGGCTGTGGTGCTGCTGGCCGGATCCGGAACGGTCGTCCCGGTCTGGGGCTCGGTAATCGCCAGTTCCGGGGTCGGATCGTCGTGGTGGTGTCGGCGCCGATGGGCGGGGTGGTTGGGTCGGTCCCGCTGCCACCCCCGCGTGACACGAGGAAGACCACGCGCGAAGACTGCCAGGAGGATGATCACGAGGAGCCGAAGACTGGTCTGAGGCGATCCGGGAGGGCGACGTTCACGATCGGTCACTTCGAGCACGGTACCGAGAACACCTAACGTGGCAGTGGCATGAACATTGCGTTCGCCGGTGGTCGGACTGATGCGAAGGCACGCCTCATTTCCGTCGTTCTCGCGGTATTGAGCACCGGCTGCACGGATCTCGTCAATGAGACCCCGGTCGAGACCGTGGCCCTGGCACGACCCGCTCCCACGACGACGACCTCGACCACGGCGACTATCGGTGCATCGAGCCAACCGGTGGGACGTCACCAGTCGCTACCGGCGCACGGGCCACCGACGCCATCACCCTGTCCGGGGAGAACTTCCGGTGCGCCCCTGACGTCGTGGTGGTCGCCGAAGGCAGCCTCTCCGAAGTGGTGGTTGCCGCCCAGCTTGCGGCCGCGATGGATTCACCACTCTTTCTCCCCATCCCCAGTTGGCCGCGGAGCTGGGTCGCCTGACTCCGGACCGGGTCCATGTCGTGGGCTCGGCAGTCGTCGACCCGCCCTCTAGGTCCGAACTGGTCCGCCACGACATCAACAAACGCCGGGATTCGCCGGCGAACATCCTGCTGGGCGCCCCTGTGACGGCCCTCAGACGAGTTCTCCGCCGTCGTCGAGACCGTTCTCGCCATCGAGAACGGGGACACGGTGATCCTCCCGGACCGGCCAACGCCCAGATCAATGACGTCCGGATCGATTGGTGACCGGTCTTGCTCGACCGACCGAGGACAGACCGGTGTGGATCGTCGACGCAGCCGACCCGGTGACCGTCCTGTTGGCGGCAGTGGCTGCCAAGGCAGCCAACGCCTCTGTCGTCCCGGTGGATGCAGATGATCTCTTTCGACATCCTGAGGTGGGTGTGGCCATCACCGGCTATCCCGGACCGGACGCTCGGCGTCGTCGGCCTGTCTCCTCGGCCCTGGACGATTGGAAGCTTCGGACTCTGGCCCGAGGTCAACAGCTTCCCGGAGGTGGCTTCGAACTGTTCCCCGGCCACATCAACCGTCGTCTGGTTGGCTTCTATGGCAACCCGGCATCTCCGGCCTTGGGCGCCATGGGCCAGGTCACCCCCCAGGAGGCTCTCGACCTCATGCGCGACGGCGGGGCCCTCAACGGGTATCTCAAACCGGCTGCTTTCCCGTCGCCCTGCCAGGGCACTGTCCAACCCGGTCTGCTCGACGGTTTCGCCTTCGGACGGCGCCCATGTTGTGCCGATGTTCAACTACATCGCGAGCGTCGCCCAGCCACGGTGTGGAACTCATCTGTTCCCGATCGAGGACTTCCAGGATGGATCGATGTCGCCGCCAAGAGGCGGATACGTCGTCTTCGACCTTCAACCGGGCTCCCAGGACTTCCTCACCCATGCCAAGTTCTACGAGGACACCCTTCGTCTTCCCCACGTCGGGATGGGAATCGACCCCGAATGGCGGTGCGGATGGCCGGGCCAGACCGACTTCGACCGGAGGGGAACCGTCAGCGCCGCAGAGATCAATCAGGTGATCAACTGGCTTGCCGACCTGGTCAACTCCGAGGCACTCCCTCAGAAGCTCCTGGTCATCCAGCAGTTCCGCGATGACATGATCCAAGACCGGGACCAACTCGCCGACCGGCCCGAGGTGCAGGTGGTGATCCAAATGGACGGTGAGGGTCAGGGCAACCTCGGCAACAAAGACGGGACCTGGAACAACGTCACCGCCGGCACCGAGGACGATCACTGGCGATGGGGATGGAAGAACTTCTTCGTGAGAGACCACCCCAACGGTCCCTACACCCCACAGGAGACGCTCGATCGGGTCCGGTCCCCGTGTACGTCACGTACCAGTAGGGCCACCTCGAATCACCCCAGGATTCAGCGCGTCCGGGAGGGGCCAACAGCGGGGTCCACGTGGGCCCACACCTCAATCAGCCGAGGTCCGGTCAGCGACGTCGGTCAGGCAAAACGCCCAGTGCTCACACCACGCTGTCGGCGGTGGAGGGCAACGCCCGGCTGGCCTCCGGCGGTCTGGCGGACGAGATCGAGAGGTTGCGAGCCGAGCCGGGAGGGGGCGAGACCGCGCGGATCCGAACCCGGATGGGCGCATAGGCTTCGCCGACCGGGCCGAATCTTGTCGTCAGATGGCGATGCGGGCTCAGCGGTCACGTATCACCAGATCGGTCGCCGACATCCGGTGCACCCTTCGAGGGTGGGTCAGATGAGATAGTCGGTTGCGTCGGATGTTTGGCGCCAGACAAGGAACGAAGCCGGTGGACCAGAAACCTTGAGCGTCCGTAGATAAGGCGCCAGAGGTACGGACCACTCAAGCCAGGATGCAGCTCATCGAGGAGCGCACCCGGCGGAAGGATCGTTTTCACGATCCATCGAAAGGCTTCGAGTCCCCTGCCACGCGTTGTCAGAGGTAACAACCACGTGCCACGCCTGCGGAATTTGTAATTGCCAACATCTCCGAGAAGCCTTGTCTCGTCGCGCCAAAGGAACTTCCACAGTGGGAGGCGCCACCCATGTGACTCGATTGGACCGACTTTGAGGTGCTGGATATCGGCAACGGCAGACAGCGCCACCGCAGCCGGGGAATCAATCCCTTCGGCCCGCGCCAATGATTGCATCTCGTCCCAGTTGATCTCACCGTGTTCGACCATGTGAGCGACATCGACATACCCCAGAAGTCGGCGGAACCGATCCCGGCCGAGGTGGATCAGCGCGTGTAGCAAACTCGTCTCGGGGTCCAAGACACGAACGGTCAGTGGCACCGTCACTGTTTCGAGCCAGGTGGAACGAGCCCAAATCTCGGCGTCCAAGCTCGAGGGGAACCCCAACTTGAACAGGTCGAAGTGGACATCAACCGGTATGTCGCCCATCAAGAGACTGACTCCTTGGATCAGACCTTGTTCGTAGAGCCTTTGGGTTGATCCGGCTAACCGATGATCGGGGTCGAGCCGAGCGACGATCTCGTCGAGGCCGCCCCGCGCTTGGCGATATCAGTATGTCGACGTCCCAACACGGCCGTTCTCCGACACGGTCGAACCACCTCTCCTCGGAGACGACCCCCTTGAAGACGGCGAACTCCACTCCCATGTCGGCCAGTGATCGGCTGACATTGCCAAGGCCCTCCCAGAGCCTCATGTGGCGACCCCAATTGACCAGCTCTACATTCTCGATCTCTTGAGCTATTTTCTCAGTCAATTCGAGGGCTCCTGTGCTCATATGGCTCCAAACGAGCCCGGCCATCCTGTGTTCGAATGACGACCGCAAGAATTCGACCTCGTCCAAGATTCGTGCGACAGGTTCACCTCTGGCGATCGACAGCAACGCGGCATGAGGCTCAGCCACGTGGGCTCACTGTCAAGCGTGAATGAGAAAGTAACGAAGGAACAGTCATGAAAAGCGCGCTAGTTCTTCATGTCCGTGGCGCCCAGGCTTGGGCCCAACATCGACGCCATCCAGTTCTACCCAGGCGTGTGCCTTGTGGTCGTTTGGTGACTCGCTCAGGCCCACCACGATCTCCGGGTTGTCTCCCTGCTCCTTAAGCAGTCGATAGAGAACCAACGCACGGACGAGGCACCTTGGTCCTAGGGTTCCCACAGTCAGAGTCTTGTCGACAGCTCGGCTCATTTGCTGAGGTGTTCTCGATCCCTTACTCCGATTCCCAGACATCGATCCGATCCTGGTGACATACGGCGGTAGGGGATGTCGTCTGAGCCCGATGTTGATACGGGCGGCCCAGAGCCATATGCGAGCAGCCAAGATCGACTTTTCTCCGAAGTCCCACCAAACGACACGATCGCTCATATCAACGACTCCATGATCTGGTGGACACTATCCAGCAGCGTCGCTAGTTCCCATGGGCGTCGGAGATCCCAGATCGCGACCTCGTCAGCGAGTCGGACAACACCGCTGAAGGCCCTGGACGAATCGGGGTCGATAGGCAATCTAAAGGCGAGAGCCCACAGATCGCGAAGCACCTCTGGGCCGAGTGCCCGTGTCAGTTCGACTCGCTCGGAAGCATCCCGCAGCAACACGATCCCGCCCAGCGGGACCTCCTCCGAAGTGCCCCGCAACTCAGGTTCGAATGTGAGAAAAACCCGCTCAGGAGTCCTGGCCACGACTCGAGTCCCCGGCACATGAAGAGAGTCTGCAACATCGGTTCTCAGACGCAGCAGAGATGGGCCCGGGACCACGAAGTGATTGCCTTTAGAATCAAGCTTTATGCAAGTCACGTCCTCGGTTAGCGGCCGATGTCCATGGGCGGCGAAGGCTGCAACGAGGCTGGTCTTTCCGAATCGGCTGGGACCGCCGAAGACAAATGCCTGCCCTCCGATATCGACAGCAGCTGCATGAAGGGGAAGGGCTCCCCGTTGGGCGTAAGTGAGCAGCATCGGAGTTGTCCAAAGTCTCGCCTCACGGACGATCGGGTCGGTATCGGCGGGCATCGATATTCGGCCTCGATCGACATCCGCGATGTACCAGCCCGCGTCACTTGTCCAGATTCTCAGCCTGCCGGTGGGATTCTGATAAACCTTCCCATGAAACGGTTGCCCCGGACGAGGACGCCACTCAACCAAGAGAGTTTCGTCTCGAGCGGGTCCAGTCTCCTCGTGAAGATCGACTGCCAGAACTTCCCCGTCACCGTGTCGCAGGAACTCGAACTCGAGTGCCGAGTCGATCCCGAAACCGTAACACGACCCTTTGTGGGAGACTGGCGCTACTCCCACAACGCTGCGAACGCGTGGTAGTCAGCCAGATTGTGTGCCACTCTCAACTCCCAGAAGCCCATTTGCTCGGTGTCGAGTCGCTCCTTCAACATTGCGTAGTCGACTCCCGGCATGCGGTACTCGCTGCCGAATATCAAACGTTTCAACTCCTGGTAATCGACCCTTGAAAGGGTGTCCTCGTTGAAGGAGGTCTTCTTGGCTCGATCCAACACCTCGTCGGGCAAGGAACCTCTCATGGTCCGCCTGATGAGAGACTTGGACTGCCCATCTGGAAACTTGAGGTGTGCTGGAAGACCAATGAAGAACTCGACGAGGTCGACGTCGTTGAGTGGCCTGAGCACCTGGGATCGGCAGTATTCGGCGCATATTGCGAACGCCTCGATCGAGTGCGAAGAAGGTCCCATGGCAAACCAGGTCTGCATAGAGCGCCAACGTTGCCGAACAGGTGCCTCGAGGTCGTGTCTTCGTGCGGTGTCGCGAATCGAATCGGAGTCGTAGGCCCAACCGACAAGTGGCGTTTGTGTTCGTTTCCTCAGAGCGCTGTATGAGCCTGACAGGGCGCTTGGCATCAGCGAAATCGCGGTCTCACGGGCGAGTGAGCCAAACTCTCGGCCCGAATTTCTTCGATCGACCCAGTGCCGTCTCGCCGTGGCCCACTTGCCAGTGGCGAGCAGGTGACCGAGCACATGGTCTCTAACGTCGTAGATGAACTCGGCTAAGTCTCCAAGCAGAACATTAGTCACGCCTAACTCGGAACCAACCCGCAAGAACTCCTCTAAAGCGGGATAAGCGGCCGGCGATCCCGGGCCGTCGAGGAGGTCGACCCAACGTTCGACATCCTGGAGGCGTCGATACCCAGGGACAAAGGTGTGTGACTCGAGCCCGAGTCGAGACACAACCATTGCGATGTATTCACTCTCGTCGACGCTCTTAGCATGTGGGTAGACGGTCGAGATCGAGACCAAAGGCCGATTGAACATCGCGAGATGCTGAGGAGCTGCCACCGCTGCGATGGTCGTCGAGTCGATACCGCCACTCAGCGACACCGCATCCCGGCCAGTCAGTGAACGGCGAACGGCTTGATCCAACACGTGACGCGTTTGCTCAACCGCATCTCCGATGTCCATCCTCAGGGTTTCCACGAGATCGGCCGGGTCCCAGAAACGTGACATCTGAAGGTCGTGTCCCCAATGCATGAGATTGGAACGAGGTACCCGCTCTACTCCCGCCAGGGTGCAGGGTGGTTCTCCGTCCTCGGATCGACCCCAGAACAGTCGCTCGAGCGCATCGAGATCGGGGTCTCGAGAGATGCCTGCTGCAGCCGCGACCTGCTTCGCCTCGGAAGCGACAAAGACGTCGGGACCTTCAGTGCGAAAGAACAATGTGCCGAATCCGAAATGATCGCGAAAGAACCAAACGTCGCGACCGTCCGAGATGGTTGCAGCAAACTCACCGCGAAGCCTGGCCGGCGTCCCTCGATTCCAGCGACGCCAGGCATGGAGCAGAACATCTGACGCACCCGTTTCCTTGGCCAGCCCGAGCTCGGTGGCCAGTTCCACTCGATTACCCAAGTGACCCACCAACGCCGCTAGCAGACCGTGGGCCAGAGCCACCTTGGTATCGGGCGAAGATGTCCAACTGCTGACACCGATTGTCACCTCGCCCAGACTCGTCAACTCGCGTTGATCACCACGATGAGGAGCCGCCCTCAGCCCCAGCTCAACCGAAGCTTCTCGGTTACTACGGACAGCTACTAGAGAACTCACAGATTGCCTCCCGGAACGCTCAAAAATCCTCCCCTTGCTCGTCTTTCAATCATTCCCGGCGAGCCATCGAAGGTTCGTCGACGGTCACTGAGAGTACTTCCTTGACACTCAGCGTGGAACCAGGTATCGTCCGTTCTAGTTCGGCAAAGGGAGGCGAATCCGTGTACGAAGCACCCAGCATAAAGAGTCTGGGCTCCATATCTCAGCATACGTTCAGTGGGCCTTGGGCGTGCGACCATCCACATGGGGCACCCCCAGGACAAGGCCCCAGCGGCAAGGGAACCGCTCCGATCAACGACTGTTGGCAGGAGCCGTCCCACTCGTAACGCCGATTAACAGCAAATTGCTACGAGGGCGCTCAGGCGCCCTCGTACGCGTTCGGCCGACACCTAGGCTGAACTCGACGTGACAACACACGCTGCAGGAGTCGAAGTCACTGGCGTCAGCCGAAGGTTCGGCACACAGGATGTACTCACGGACGTGAGTCTCTCCGTAGGGAGAGGGGTCATCCACTCTCTCGTCGGCCCTAATGCGGCCGGAAAGAGCACCTTGCTTCGGATACTCGCCGGCCTAACCGAGCCCACGGACGGCCGCGTGGAGATCTTGGCATCCTCACCCCGAATCGCCGAGGTCCGTAGGAAGATCGGTTGGGTCCCTGCAGGCGATAGGTCCTTCTATTTGCGGATCTCAGGAATCGAGAATCTCACCTTCTTCGGGCGTCTTCACGGCATGACCCGGAAGGAGGCCTCCGAGCGGGCGAATCGACTGTTTCAGGATGTCGGCCTCACCGAGTCGAGTCGGCGGCGAGTTGGGCTCTACTCCCAAGGTATGGTCAAACGTCTTGCCGTTGCCAGGGCCCTCATGACCGCACCCGAGGTTCTTCTCTTTGACGAGGCCACCCACGATCTCGACCCGCGGATCGCTGGAGATCAGGGAACTGGTGAGAGAACGCGCGCGCGCAGGTGCGGCTGTGGTTTGGGCCACCCAGCGCCTAGAAGAGCTCACAGGTTTTGCGGACACCGTCACTGTCCTCGATCAAGGTGTTGTCCGGTTCCAAGGTTCCCTACAGGGGTTTACCCAGCAGGCTCCCAGTCGTCGGTTTCGCATAGCACTCCAACATCAAAGTGACTCCGATGAACTACAACGGGTACGTGCCGCCCTTGATGGAATGGGTCAGGTGGAGTTGAGCACGGATCCGGGTGAATACCTCGTGGCACTCGCCCCCGGCATCAGCCTTGGCGACGGAATCGTAAGTCTCACATCTGTCGGATTCGAGGTGCTCTCGTGCAGCGAGGAACGTTCCGAGGTGGAATCTGCCTTTCTGAGGGTTACCGATGGATCGAAAGAAGAGTATGACCACTGAGGTCACTGAGACCACTGGACGACGTTGGGTTCGGGAACTCCGAACTCTGCCGGCTTTCATGCGGCGCGACCTGGGTATTGCATGGAGTTATCGACTCGGTTTCTTCTCCGACGCCGCAAACCTCATCTTCCAGACAGCTCTGTTCTACTTTGTGGGGCAGATCGTCGATTCGGAATCCCTGCCCCAGTATGGCGACCAGCCGACCAGTTACCTGAGTTACGTCGCCATCGGAATTGCCCTTGGCGGCTTCTTGCAGCTGGGCCTGAATCAGGTTGCCACCGCAGTGCGAACCGAGCAGTACATGGGAACGCTGGAGACGTTGATGATTGCTCCCATCCCGCCGGCGTTGCTGCAGGTGGGGATGGCGATGTACAACTTGATTTATGTCCCTATACGCACCGTGCTCTTCCTGGCACTGGTCGCCGCTCTTTATGGCATCAGCTTCACGCTTGTTGGCCTACCGGCGGCCGTGGTGATCATTTTGTTGTTCATACCGATGACCTACGGGATCGGGTTGGTGGGTGCGGCATTCATGCTTACTTTTCGCCGCGGAGGGGGGCTGGTTGGAATTGTCGGCTTCGTGCTGAGTGTTTCGTCGGGCGCCTACTTTCCGGTCGAGCTCCTTCCCACGTGGATGGCTCCGCTCGTGCGGTTCAACCCAATAGCCCTGGCGTTCGAAGCAAGCCGACAAGCGTTGTTGGGCGGCGCAACTCTGATTGATCTCCGAACAGACGTGCTGCTGTTGTTGTTGTCCGCAGTTCTGGCACTCTGGGGTGGATCCGCTGCCATGAACTGGGCGCTACGCAGGGAACGACGCATGGGGACATTGGGCCTGTACTGATGAGTGGTCTCCTGCGTAAGAACGAGCGCGTGGTGTTTCGGGAGGTGAAGGAGGGAGGTGTTCTCCTCGACCTCGAGACAGGCGAGTATTTCAGCCTCAATCGACTGGGCTGTCGCATCTGGGCGGAAGCTGATGGCCGCAGCGTTGAACATCTCCAGGAGACATTGCGCTCCGAACTGCCAGAGGCACCGGAGACAATGGAGGACGATGTGGACGCCTTTGTCTCCGAGCTCGAGAAGCGAGGCTTGATTGCCTACGAACAGCGGCGGCTAGATGAGATGCCCTGGAACGCTGGCCTGCTGACTGAACTTCGCTACTCGAGTCTCTTCTGACGTCGGTCACCTACCCACCCGGTGAAACGCCACGCCAATTCGAGGAGGAGACAGGCCACTCCAGCCGTCGCCGCACCCCAGGCCAGGACCTCGATCTCGGGAGGCTCCAGGGCGAAGAGGCTCTGTAGCTGCGGCACCGTGAACACCAAGGCGAAGACACCCACGAGCGAACCGATCAGAAGACGTCGGAACATGGTGTAGGGCCGAGCCAGGATGGTGAGCACCCACATACCCACGATGAAAAGAGTGAGGGTCGCCACGGTCCGCGCCTCGTCGAGATCGACCCCGGGTCTGGCATGGGCGACGGCGTACCCGGCCAGCGTGGCCACGGCTGCCACCACACCTGCCGGCACGGCGAACTCGAGGACCCTCTTCACGAACCCGGGCCGAGCCATGGTCGTGTTCGGCGCCAGGGCGAGGAAGAACGCCGGGATCCCGATGGTCAGGGAACTGATCAGCGTCAGATGTCTCGGATAGAAGGGGAACGGCATCTGCAGCACGCCAACCGCGATCGACAGCACCGTGACGTAGACGGTCTTGGTCAGGAATAGGTTGGCGACACGCTCGATATTGGCGATCACCCGCCTCCCCTCGGCGACCACACCGGGCAAACGATCGAACGCGTTGTCGAGCAGGACGAGTCGGCCCACCGCCCGGGTAGCCGGGCTCCCCGACCCCATGGCGATGCCGAGGTCGGCCTCCTTGAGGGCGAGGACGTCGTTGACCCCGTCCCCGGTCATCGCCACCACATGGCCGTTCGATTGGAGGGCCGACACCATCGACCGTTTCTGATCGGGGACGACCCGGCCGAACACACGATTGCGTTCCATCGTCTCGGCGAGCGAATCGGGATCACCGAGGTCTCTGGCATCCAACCCCTCGCCTTCGATGCCTACCCGGGCAGCCACCGACGACACCGTCGCCGGATGGTCCCCGGAGATGACCCGGAGCTCGACACCCTCCCTGCCGAACCACTCGATGGTCCCGGCGGCACTGGGCCGGACCTGTTCCTCGAGCTCGACCAGACCGACCGGGCGGACCCCGCATTGGGAGCTCCTCGCTGTCCAGTTGGTCGGCGGCCGCCACGCAGGACGACACGACGACCACGTCGCCGACTTGGCATCGACGGCAGCCAGGAAACCGTCGTGGGTCGTCGAGGCGGAGAGGATCACGTCGGGCGCTCCAAGCACCCACACGCCTCGTATCGCCGGCATCGATGGCACTCCACTTCCGCTCCGACGAGAACGGGACCACGGCCTGCCAGGTCCCAGCCGGGATCCGGGCAGGAAATGGCGAGGGCACGAAGGGTGCCGTTGGGGTGGGGGTCCGCCGCCGCCAACGCTCCGATCGCGGCCCGCAGCGCTTCAGTATCCCTGTCGGCTCGCCTGGTTCGATGCTCGCCAGCGTGAGTGTCCCGTCGGTGAGTGTGCCGGTCTTGTCGAGACAGAGGATGTCGACCCTGGCCAGACCCTCGATGGCAGCGAGTTCGTTCACGAGTACCTGCTGACGCCCGAGCCTTACCACTCCCACGGCGAACGCGACGCTGGTCAGGAGCACCAGACCCTCGGGGATCATCCCCACCAGCCCTCCCACCGAGCTCCGGATCGCCTCAGGCAGCGACTCGTGGGCGATCAGTTGGCTCCCGATGAGCAATACCGCCGCAGGAATCATCACCCAGGTGACATAGCGGAGGATCTGGTTGATCCCGCTGCGCAGCTCGGAGCGGACCAGGGAGAAGCGGCGGGCCTCCCGGTCGAAGCCGGCGAGATAGGCATCCTCGCCGACGCGAATGGCGCGGAGATGACCGGAGCCGGCGGAGACGAAACTCCCGGACAACACCTCGTCATCGGGGGCCTTCAGCACCGGCTCCGACTCCCCGCTCAGAAACGACTCGTCGACCTGCAGGCCGACTGCTTCGACCACCACGGCATCCACGACTACCTCGTCGCCGGGGCCGACCGTGAGCAGATCATCGAGAACCACCTCGCTGCGCTCCACCTCCATGGGGCTGCCGCCGCGGATGACGGTCGCCTTGGATCCGACCAGGAGGGCAAGACGGTCGAGCGTCTGTTTCGCCCTCAGCTCCTGAATGATGCCGATGAGCGTGTTGGCGACCAGCACCAAGCCGAACAATGCGTCGATGAGGGGGCCCACGATCAGGATGACGATCAGCAGTGTCCCCAGGATCGCGTTGAACCTGGTGAAGACGTTCGCCCGGACGATGTCGCCGACGGTCCGGCTCGTCGCCGCAGCCACAGTGTTGGTCTGACCTGCGGCGACCCGCTCCTCGACCTCCGAGGGCGTCAGACCGCTCAGATCTAGGGGGGTGGATGCCATCGCCGCAGTTTGGCCGATCCAGGGACTTTCGGCCGTGTCCTATCTCGACAGACGTCCCCATACTTTCACCAATATTCTCATTAGCTAGCAACAATTATTCTTTCACTGTGCTAACTGATCTGCTCAGTTGTTGCTCGAGCTGTTGAACGTGTCCAGTGTACGCGTCACATCCCCAGACAGCCTCACAACCGTGAGGTTCCCGACCGGTGATCCCTCCACACCGAGATAGTCACATAACGACCGCGAACGCGGACCTGCCGCGAAGTGCTGGCGGCTCTAGGAGCTGTCACGCCTGATCAACAAGCCGGGATTACCAGCCCTTCGTCAGGCTCCAACGACCTCCACTACCGGATATCGAGCGGGTGATCGCCGTGAACCTATGCACGATCAACATGTCAAGCATACCTCCCCCACCTGCGACGCCGTCCCATTCCCAACACCTCCAGCGACCACCTCCCTCAACATCTACGCCCCCCCTCTACCACCTTCATCCCCCCTCACACCCCTTCATCCCCCCCCTCCCCTACCACCCACCCCCCCCCACCCCCTCCCCCCCCCCCCCCACACCCCCCCCCCCCCCCCCCCCCCCCCCCCCCGCCCCCGACCAGCCGTTCGACAGCGCCCGGTGAATCGTGACTTTCGGCTCTGGCGCCGTGGTGGGCCCGTGACCGAAGATCGCGAGGTCAACACGGATAGGAGGTATCCGATGACCACAGAGGTCCAAATCCCTCAGGACATCCCCCCGGCGTGGGCCAACTCGTTCATGGAGTGGGTCCTCAGGACCCCGGTGCTCCAGAGTTGGGTGGGGAAGGAGCTGGCCTTGCTCACCTTCACTGGCCGCAGGACCGGCAAGACCTACACCACGCCCGTCAGCTACCAACGTGACGGTGACACGGTCACGATGGTGACCAAGCGGGCGCGCAATTGGTGGCGCAACTTCGAGACTCCGGCCGAAGTCGAGCTGAGACTGGCCGGCGAGACGTATGTCGGGAAAGCCGAGGCCCACACCGGGGCCGAGGAGAACCTGGAGTTCATGACCCGCTACCTGGAGAAGCGTCCCATCGACGCCAAGGCATACGGTCTGAAACCAGACGAGATCGTCGCCGACAAGATCGCCCAGATCCTGCCTCACATCGTGGTGATCGAGGTCGAGATCGCCGCCTGACCACCGTTCTGTGAAGGTTTTGACCGCTCTCAGCGGCTTTTCCCTTCACAGAACGGTGTCAGCCGCGTGCTCCGAACCAGGTGTCGAGGGTCCGCGGCAGTTCGGGGTCGGTGATGGTGCCTGTCCAGGCGACATGGCCGTCGGGTCGGATCAGCACGGCCGACGGCGCAGGAACCTCTCCGAGGACGGGGAGTTCCCAGACGCCGTCATAACGGGCTTCGACCAGACGGACTCGATCGGCCCATGGGGCGATGCCGAAGCTGGAGTCCTTGCCGAAGGAGAGAAGCACCCCGTGGGCATCGTGCAGCAGGGAGAACACCCGCGTGGGGCCGTCGGTGGTGTCCAGGTCGAGATCAGGTATGCGCCGGCCGAGCAGCGGGTGGCCCTCACCGAGGTCGTAGTGGATGTCCAGACCGGAGATCATCCCGGCGATCCGCCGACGCGGCCCGTCCATCGCCAGTAGTTCGAGCATGGTGGCCCGGAGAGCCTGGCTGCGTTCGTCGATGCGGGCCAGGGCGACCTGGGCCATCGTGTTCTGCAGCACCCGGGCGCCCACCGGATGCCGTTCGGCGTGATAGCTGTCGAGGAGTGACTCCGGTGATCTGCCGGCCACCACCTGCGCCAGCTTCCAGCCCAGGTTCACTGCGTCCTGAAGACCTGTGTTGAGGCCCTGTCCCCCCTGCGGCCCATGCACATGGGCGGCGTCCCCCGCCAACAGGACCCGGCCCTGGCGATAGGTCTCCGCCTGACGGGTGGCGTCGGTGAACCTCGATACCCAGGTTGGGCTGTGCATCCCGAAATCCGTCCCGTAGGCGGCGACGAGCGCCTGGCGGACCTCCTCGAGGGTGGGCTCACCGGCGTGCTCGACCTGTTTCTCGAGCAACACCACCCCATAGGGCCCTCCCCCCTCGGCGGGGTTGACGGGACCGATGCCACCACCCTCGGGACGCATGCCGATCTGTGGCTCCTCCTCCATCTCGACCTCGGCGATCAGATAGCTGTTCGTCGCATCCCACCCCGGGAAGTCGATTCCGGCCGTCTTGCGAACCAGGCTCCGTCCTCCGTCACACCCGACGAGATACCCCGCTCGTATCGAGGTGTCGTCGGATACATCGACAGCGACTGCATCGTCGTCCTGGGTGAGCCCCACCACCTCGCGGGAGCGAAGGAAGGTGACGCCCGAGCTCCTCCGACCCAGCCCGCCAGGATGCGCTCGATGTGGTTCTGCTTCGAGCGCGAGCAGGTAATTGTGCCGGGTGGGGAAATCGCTGATGTCGAGGAAAGTCCCGGCATAGCCGGCAAAAGGATGGGTCGTCCCTTCCGAGAGGAAACGTTCGGCGATCCCGCGCTGATCGAGCACCTCGATCGAGCGAGAGTGAAGACCTCCAGCTCGGGAACCGGCCAGCTCTTGTGTGGGGCGTCGTTCGACGATGACCACGTCGGTCCCCGCCAATGCCAACTCGCCCGCCAGCATGAGCCCGGTCGGGCCACCCCCCGCGATCACCACCGAATACTCGGAAGACATCAGACCCATGTCACAACTCTTCCTCCTGTACCCGGGCCAGCGCCGAGACGAACACCTCGGGGGGCTGGGCACCGGAGACTCCGTACTTGCCTCCGATGACGAAGAATGGGACTCCGTTGATGCCGTAGGCGATCGCCTGTCGTTGGTCTGCTCTCACGTCGGCCAGATACTCCTCCGATTCGAGTGCTCGGATCGCTCCCTCCCGATCCAACCCGACCTCCGCAGCCAGGTCACCGAGGTCGTCGATCCGCCCGATGTGACGCCCCTCGACGAAGTAGGCGCTGAGGAGACGCTCCTTCATCTCGATCTGGAGCCCATGGGCTTTGGCATAGTGGAGGAGCTGATGCGCACGAATCGTGTTGGTGTGTTGCAGAGCGTCGTAGTCATAGGCAAGACCCGCGTCGGCGGCGATTCCCACGACACGATCGATCATCTGGCGTGCCTGGCCGGGGGAGACGCCTCGATGCGACATGAGGAAGTCGGCTGCGCTCCCCTCGAACTCCACCGGAGTGTCGGGCGACAGCTCGAAGCTGTGGTACTCGACGTCCACCACAGGGACGCCATCACCAGAGTTGAACTCGCTCAGGGCGGTCTCGAGGTTGCGTTTCCCGATGTAACACCAGGGGCATGCGACGTCCGACCAGACATCGATTGTGATAGGGCCGTCGACCACGCATCTCGCAACAATGTGGGTGCGCCGACGATTCCAGACCGTGAGTGGCCAGATTCGAACGCAGGGTGTGAGAGAACCAGCGATCGGTAAAGGCCAATGAGAGAACAGGAGGAAACGAGATGAGAGTATTCGTTGCGGGCGCAACCGGAGCCATCGGAAGACAGCTGGTGCCGCGTCTCGTCGCGCAGGGCCATGAGGTCCATGGCATGACCCGCTCCGGCTCGAAGGAGGACATGCTGCGCCGTTCCGGCGCCACGCCCGTGGTCGCCGACGCCCTCGATGCGGGGCAAGTGGCGTCGGCGGTCGATCAGGCCATGCCGGAGGCGATCATCCACGAGCTGACGGCGATCGGAGCGGTGAACACCCGGACACTCGACCGCGACTTCGAGCTCACCAACCGGCTCCGAACGGAGGGGACGGACAATCTCCTGGCGGCGGCACAGATGGCCGGAGTGAAGCGATTCCTGGCACAGAGCATCGGTGTCTGGTCGTATGCGCGGACGGGAGGCCCGGTGAAGACGGAGGACGACCCGCTCGATCCGACCCCTCCACGGGAGATGCGTGAAGTCTCCTCCGCCATCGGTCATCTCGAACGCGCCGTCCTCGGCGCCGAGGGAATCGAAGGCATCGTGCTCCGCTATGGCGCCTTTTACGGCCCGGGGACATCGATGGCGCCGGGAGCACCCCAGTTCGAGATGATTCGCGACGGCAAGTTCCCCCTGGTCGGCGATGGTGGGGGTGTCTGGTCCTTCATCCATGTCGCCGACGCCGCCGACGCGACCGTGGCCGCCCTGGAGAAAGGCAGACCAGGCATCTACAACATCGTCGACGACCACCCGGCCCCAGTCGCGGAGTGGCTTCCGGAGCTTGCCCGGCAGCTGGGTGCGCGGAAGCCGCGACGGGTGCCCGGTTTCGTCGGCCGTCTGTTCGCCGGGGAGACCGGTCTGGCGATGATGACCGAGTCCCGGGGCGCATCCAACGAGAAGGCCAAACGGGAACTGGGTTGGGAACCCGCACATCCCAGTTGGAGACAGGGGCTCACGGCGGTCTGACCCGGTCTCGGAGGACGCCGGGGAGGCGGCCTAGGATCGCTGCATGAGCATCGAGCGCAACGCCATCGAGGTGCCGGGAGTGGCGGCCCCCGCCGGTCACTACTCGCACGGGATCGTCACGTCGGGTCGAACCCTCTACGTCGCCGGACAGGTGGCGCTGGATGAGAATGGGGACCTCGTCGGTGAAGGCGACGCCGCCGCCCAGACGAGACAGATCCTGGCGAACATGGAGAAGGTGGTCGACGCTGCCGGTGGTCGCATGGCCGATGTCGCCCGAACCACCGTGTACCTGACCCGGCTCGAGGACCGCGCCGTGGTCGGTGCAGTGCGCAAGGAGTTCTTCCCCGACCCCGCACCCGCCAACACCCTCCTCGTGGTCGCCTCGTTGGCGGAGCCCCGCTTCCTCGTCGAGATCGACGCCATCGTCGCCCTCCCGTAGCGAACAAGCAGCGAGAGCCGAAATCCGCGCCAGGACGTGGCGTTCCTCTACTGGACGCGCTGAGCCTGACGCGGACGCAGCGAGTAGTCGTCCTCCTCGACGACGATCCGCTTCCACCACAGCACCACCGCCCCGACGATCATCACCAAGATCGAGACCCAGGCATTCCGGGACAGCCCGATGAGACGGTAGGTCGTGTCGGTCCGGATCAGCTCCATGAGGAAGCGGATCAGTCCGTAGCCGATGAAGTAGATGCCGATGAGCCGGCCCCGCAGTGATGGGTACCGCTTGCCGGCCCAGATGATGGTGAACGCCAGGATCACGTTCAGGATCGACTCGTAGAGGAAGGTGGGGTGGAAGGTCTCGTCATCGGGGAAAGCAGGTGGCCGGAACTCGGGGGCGATCTCCAGACCCCAGGGAGGTCGGTCGGGGTGCCGAAGAGCTCCTGGTTGAAGTAGTTGCCGAACCGCCCCAGCGCCTGAGCGAACGGCACCGCCGGTGCGACCGAGTCGAGGAAGTCGGGGAGGCTCGCCCCCCACTTCCTCGTGTAGATGAGCACGACGATGGCCCCCACGGTGAGCCCCCGTAGAGGGCCAGCCCGCCCTCCCAGATGGCGATCACCTTCCACCACTCGTCCTCGAAACGACTCAGGTGGGTGCTGACGTAGGCGAGCCGGGCGCCGAGGAAGCCCAAGATGACCATGCGGATCACGATCCGCTCCGCGACCGCCACGTCCCCGCCCCGCTCGGCGAAACGGTGACGGATGACCAGCCAGGCGACGACGACCCCGGTCATGATGAAGATGCCGTAGAACGTCACCCGCAGCGGGCCGATGTGGAAGTCGTTGACGGGGGGCGACGGGATGGAGGCGAGAAGTCCGATCATGCCAGCAGTGCCTCCTCGGCGGTCCAACGCCGCCAGATGACGGCGATCGTCGACCAGATTATGGGGACGGTGGCGATCTTCATGATGATGCCGGCGAGCTGCTGGTCCTCCAATGCGGTCAGCGCCCCGATTCGTGGCGCCAGCTCGTAGATGCGGTAGATCGGGATCGACGTGAAGGTGAGGAAGCTGGCGGGGATCACCGCCACGACGCTGGTGGTCACGAACAGGTAGGCCATCTTGCCCCAGCTGGTCCGGGCCCGCCCCTCGGGGAGGGGGGAGAGGATCGGGAGCCAGAGCACGAGACCGGCGAACATCCAGAGGGCGTCCATGGCGAAGGAGCCGAACTGGTTGTTACGCAAGAGCTCGACCGTGCTGGGCGCATGCGTCGAGAGCAGGATCACGTTGTAGGTCACCGCCGAAGCCACCAAAGCCGACCCCATGCGCACCGCCGCTCTCTCGACGTGGAGACGACGCGACCACGCTCCGCGCCATCCACTCGGGTGTGCCCAGCATCAGAAGGGCGGGCCGCCACCAGTGTGTAGAGGAGGAACTGGACCATGTGGGCAGAAGCGAGGTAGCCGGCGCTCAACGCCCCCAGCGGCCAGTCGGTGGCCAGCCAGAAGACGACGACCCCGGCGACGAACTGGCCCGTCTTGACTTTGTCGACGGGCCCGGGATGCCTGCGCACCGCACGCAGATACGCGACGAGCGGCAGCAACGTCGCCACCCAGATGCCCGGATAGGCGACCCACTGCCAGGTCCAGGGCCGCTCCAGGGCGGTGCACCACCAGGTGATCAACCCAGGCTCCTGACGTACTCGACCAGACGGTCGATCTCCGACTCGTCGAGGGCGAACGTCGGCATCCGCCCGTCGTATCCGGCGACGATCTCGGCCTGTGGCGTGGTGATCGAACTTCTCACGTACTGCTCTCCGACCGTGAGGTTACGCCCATCTTCGAGACTCACCTCCGTCCCCCAGATCCCGTGCAGCGTGGGAGCCAGGTCGGTGTTCACCTCGGAATGACAGGCGAGGCAACCGATCTCGGCGGCCAGGGCCTCGCCCTCGAGATCGTCGGTGCGCCTCTCCTCGCCGCAACGCGGCGAGGACGAGGAGGAGCAGGATCGCGACCAGAGGTCTAGCCCTCGTGGTCATCGTGCTCCAAGGTCTCGGCAGGGTCGACCACTTCGGCCTCGATCTCCATGTCGCCGGCCGTCTGCCAATTGAGGGTGACCACCACGGTGTCGCCCACCTCGAGCCGGTCGACATCGAGCAGCATCAGATGGAGCCCGCCCGGCTCGAAGACCAGGGAGCTCCCGGCTGCCACTTCGAGTGGTGCATCCACCGGCTGCATCCCCGTCGTCCCGTCGTCACGCGTGATCGTCTCGTGGATCTCCACCGATCCCGCCACCCCGGTGCTCGCGCTCTCCAAGACGTCGGCACCCTCCGAATGGTTCTCGGCGGTGAAATAGAGGGCGGCGTTGGGGCCGGTCGGCTCGCCGATGCGGGCGTCCGTCACCTCGATCCCCGAGCCGCCCCCGCCACAGGCGGCGAGGGCGACGACCAGCAGCAGGCGACCGCGAGCCATCGACCTCCTCATCTCACCCGCTCAACTCTGGCCAGGATCCGGAGGTCGTTGTCCCACTGGCTCTGTCTCACCCCGAATGGGTAGATGGCGTGATTGAGACCGTCGGGGGCGTACGAGATCACCCAGCCGGCGTGGTCGACGGTGTAGTCCTCACCGTCCCCGACGAGGGTGGCCGGGGGGAGACCGGCGGCGGTCTGGGCTGCGTCGAGCTCTTCCTTGGTGCCGGTGAGCCCGACGAACCTGGTGTCGAAGTTGTCCAGGAAGTCACGTGATCTCCCCGGGTGAGTCCCGCCCCGGGTCGACCGAGACGAACACCACCTCGGCGTCACGGGCCACCTCGGGGATGGCGTCGAAGGTCTCGGCGATCTGGGCGAGATGGACCGGACATATGTCGGGGCAGTTCAGATAGCCGAAGTAGAGGAGCGTCAGCTTGCCCTCCGTCTCGGCGACGAAGTCGTAAGGCTCTCCACTCGTGTCGGTGAGGGTGAACTCGGGTTTTGGCTGGGGCGGGTCGATCACCACCCCTTGCAGGTCGGCCGAGGTGACGTCCCGGCCACACCCGGTGGCGACCAGCGCCATCGCGACGAGGAGGAGAGAGACCTGGCGGATGCGAGCGGTGCGCACAGCCCCCACATAGTGGCTGGCCGGTGTGCCTTACCCAAACTCTCGACCCGGAGCGGTCCCGTCACACAGATGACCCTGGCACCAGGCATAGACTCGTCGCCAGTGAAGCGTTACTCGCCTCTGGTCCTGGTCGTCGTCGCCGTCGCCGCCGCGGTCGCATTGCTGCGGTCGTCGAGTGATCCCGAGCCCGACCGCGACTGGAAGCCGGTCAGCCCTTCGTGAGGATCGGGCTCCTCGTGACCGGCGATACGTCGGTTCGCGCCGCCCACTCGCTCCAGGCCCATCCCGGAGTCGACGAGGTGGTCGTGATCGGACCCGCCCAGTCGAAGAGCTTCGAAGTCGTCGAGCAGCGCCGCAGGTTGTGACTGTCTCGTCGGTTCGGGCGAGACAGCCCCTCGTCTGGCGCAGCGCCACGGTGCTCCCCTCATCTGGGACGGTTCGGAGAGCCGCCCCGGAGTCGCGGTGTGGGGCGCCTCCCCCGAAGGCATCGTCCTCGCCCTGGCGACACGGGAGCCGGACCCCAGGCTGGTGGCGCTGGCGCACCCGGAGATCCCCGAGGGCCCCACGACGAGGGTTGACCAGGTTTCCCGACCCGGTTGGTCGGGTCGGGGTGCGTGACGAGCAGTTGGACGGCCGGCCCATCGCGATCGGGCGCTCACCCAACGAGTTCGCCGCCTGTCTCGTCGAGGGGGCGACGAGACGGGTCACCGTGGTCGACCACGGGGCGTTTCTCGCCGGCGTGGCACTGGCCGCAGCTGTGTCATGTCTCGATGGGGTCGAACGCTCGGTCTGGGACTCGGCGTTGCCCTACCTGCAGACGGTCACCGAGATGGGGCTGGTGATGGCCGAGAGCGGATGACCAGCGCTCTCAGCTGATCCGTTCGATCTTCTCCGCCGTCTCCAGGTCGACCTCGACCTCTTCGGTGGGGAGGTCGGCATGCTCGATCGGAGGCGAGGAGACCCCACCATTCACCGCCCGATAGTCGGTGGGCGGGTGGAGCACCTGCTGGGCGGGAACGACCGGGTTGAGCGTCTCCTCGAGCACGACGATCTCGAGACCCCCGACCACGTCGGAGACCAGGTTGTACACCACGGCGATCGCCACCGACGTCCCGGTGAGGACGACCCACCCCACCACGGAGCCGAAGATCAGGAAGCGGAGGAACTGCTCGGTGTTGGCGAAGGGGTCGGCGCCCTCCTCGATCAGGGTGATCTCCACCATGAACTCGACGAGACGATCGGGGATTCCGGCGCGGTCGAGGACCGACCAGAAGATGACTGCTCCGAGCACGAAGGCGAGACCGAGCACGGCCCAGATCACCGAAGACACCTTCAGCGTGGTCCAGGGATCGATCTTGCGGATTATTCGTCTGACGCGACGCACGGTTGCCATGGGGGCTCCTCTCTCCGGGTGGCCGACCCCGCGTTGAGGGGTCACACCACCTGATGTATCACACGAGTCTACGGGGGACGCGCTCCTGAGCAACGTCACCGGCGATGACGGAGGTTCCGATCACTCGATCTCTTCGGAGATCTTGGCGACCGCCGACAGCTCGTTGCCGTCGCCGACGTCGATCACCCGGACACCGGTGGAATCACGCTTCTGCCGGCTTATCTTGGCGACCGCCTGACGGTTGCCGACTCCGGCCGACGAGATCAGGAAGACCTCGTCCTCCTTCCGAACGGCGGTGGCGGCGACGAGGTTCCCTCGCACCCGGGTGATCTTGAACGCCTTCACCCCGATGCCTCCACGGGTCTGCTTGCGGAACTCCTCCATCTCGGTCCGTTTCCCATACCCGCCCGACGTGAGCAGTAAAACCTCCTCGCCCTCGTTGCTGGAGACCGCGGCGACCACCTCGTCGCCGGTGCGGAGCTTGATGCCACGCACCCCCTGGGTGCCCCGTCCCATGCTGCGGAGATCGGACTCGGCGAACCGAATGCCCATGCCTTCCTTGCTGAAGATGAGGATGTCGTTCGACCCGTTCGACGTCTTCACCCCGACCAGCTCGTCGTCGTCGTTCGAGCCTGATGGCGACGAGGGTCTGATTCCGGGAGTCGTACTCCTTGAACTCGGTCTTCTTGGCCTGCCCCTTGCTGGTGACCATCACCAGATAGCGGCTGGTCTCGTAGTCACGGGTGTCGATCACCGCCTGGATGCGCTCCTCGGGACCGATGGGGAGCACCGCCTGGGCGAGCACCCCTTTCGCCGTCCGCGATTGCCGCGGGATCGCGTGGGCCTTGACCCGGTGGACCAGACCCTTGTTGGTGAAGAACAACAGGTAGGCGTGGGCGGTGGTGTGGACCATGTGGCGGACCACGTCGTCATCCCTGACCTCGGCGGCCTTGACCCCACGACCACCCCGGCCCTGGGTGCGTACGTGGAGGCAGGGACCGACTTGACGTAGCCGGTCGCCGACACGGTGATGATCAGCTCGTCGTCGGCGATCAGGTCCTCGAGGCTGAGCTCGCCCTCGTCGGGGATGATGCGGCTCTTCCGCTCGTTGGCGAACTCCGACCTGATCGAGCCCAGCTCGTCCTTGATGATGGTCCAGCGCCGCTGCGGGTCGGCCAGGATCGACTCGAGCTCGGCGATGGTCTCCTGGAGCTCGGCCAACTCGCTGCGCAGCTTGTCGACCTCGAGGGCGGTGAGCCGTCGCAGCGGCATGTCGAGGATGGCATTGGCCTGGATCTCGCTCAGGTCGAAGCCATGAGATCAGGTTGGCGCGGCCTCGGCGGTGTCCGCAGAGCCCCGGATGATCCTGATCACCTCGTCGATGTTGTCGACCGCGATGATCAGCCCCTCGAGGATGTGGGCTCGGGCCTGCGCCTGCTCGAGACGGAACCGGGTCCGCCGCTCGATGACCTCCATCTGGTGATCGAGGTAGTAGCCGAGCATGTCGGCGATGTTCAGGGTGCGAGGGACCCCGTCGACCAGCGAGACCATGTTGTATCCGAAGCTGTCCTGCAGGGGCGTGTTCTTGTAGAGCTGGTTGAGGATCACCTGGGGGACGGCGCCCTGCTTGAGCTCGATGACGAGACGGGTGCCGACCCGGTCCGAGGACTCGTTGCGGATGTCGGCGATGCCGAGGATCTTCTTGTCGTCGACCAGGTCCTTGATCTTGGCCATGACCCGCTCGATCGACACCTGATACGGGAGCTCGGTCACGACGATGGCGGTTCGCCCCTTGCGGATCTCCTGGACGTCGCAGACGGCACGGATCCGGACCGAGCCTCGACCGGTGGTCAGAGCCTCCTTGATGCCGGTGGTCCCGACGAGGAACCCCCCGGTGGGGAAGTCGGGGCCCTTCACGAACTGGAGCAGCTCCTCGGACGTGGCGTCGGGGTTGTCGATCATGTGGAGAGCGGCGTCGATCACCTCGCCCAGGTTGTGGGGCGGGATGTTGGTGGCCATGCCCACCGCGATCCCCTGGGAACCGTTGACCAGGAGGTTGGGGAACCGGGAAGGGAGGACGGAAGGCTGCTGGAGCTCACCCGAGTAGTTCTCGACGAAGTTGACCGTGTCCTCGTTGATCCACTCGAGGAGATGCATGGAGAGCTTGGTGAGACGGCACTCGGTGTATCGGGCGGCACCGGGTGGATCGTCGATGGACCCGAAGTTTCCCTGCGGGTCGATGAGCAGATGACGCATCGAGAAGTCCTGACCCATTCGCACCAGGGCGTCGTAGATCGCCTGGTCGCCATGGGGGTGGTAGTTGCCCATCACGTCACCCACCACCTTGGAGCACTTCCGATGCGCCGAGCTCGGGCTGATGTTGTTCTCGAACATCGAATAGATGATTCGACGCTGCACCGGCTTGAGGCCATCCCGGACGTCGGGGAGGGCCCGGGAGACGATCACCGACATCGCATAGTCGATGAAGCTCGCCTCCATCTCCTTGGTGATCTCGATCTCGGGCAGGTTGCCCAGGGCTCTCTGGTCGTCGGTCATGGGATCACCTGGCTAGATGTCGAGGAAACGGACGTCGTCGGCGTTCTGTTGGATGAAAGCCTTGCGGGAGGCGACGTCGTCGCCCATGAGGGTCTCGAAGACCTCCTCGGCGAGGGCGGCGTCGGACATGTCGACCTGGAGCAGGGTCCTCGTCTCCGGGTTCATCGTGGTGTCCCAGAGCTCCTTGGCATTCATCTCACCGAGACCCTTGAACCGGGTCGGCCGCACCTTGGGATGCTCCTTCTGGAACTCGGTCAGGGCGGCGTCGTCCTTGAGATAGTGGACCTTCGAGCCCACCTTCACCCGGTAGAGGGGTGGCTGGGCGACGTAGACGTACCCGGCCTCGATGAGGGGCCGCATGTGACGGAACAACAACGTGAGCAGCAGGGTCCGGATGTGCGCACCGTCGACATCGGCGTCGGCGAGGAGGACGATCTTGTGATAGCGGACCTTGTCGAGCTCGAAGTCGTCACCGATCCCGGTCCCGACGGCGGTGATGATGTCCTGGACCTCGGTGTTCTGCAGCGCCTTGGCCAGCCTCGCCTTCTCGACGTTGAGGATCTTGCCCCGGATGGGGAGGATCGCCTGGGTCGTGGAGTCCCGGGCCGATTTCGCCGGGCCGGCGGCGGACTTGCCCTCGACGATGAACAGCTCCGACTCACCGGGGTCGCGACTGGAGCAGTCGGCCAGCTTGTCGGGCAGGCCACCCGACTCGAGCCCCGACTTGCGCCGGGTCAGCTCCCGGGCCTTGCGGGCGGCCTCGCGCGCCTTGGCGGCGTTGATGCACTTGTCGACGATGCGCCGCGCCTCGGGTGAGTACTTCTCCAGCCACTCGGGCAGCCGGCGGTTGAGCGCCTTCTCGACATACGAGCGGATCTCGGTGTTGCCCAGCTTGGTCTTGGTCTGACCCTCGAACTGGGGCTCCTTGACCCGGACCGAGACGACGGCGGTGAGACCCTCGCGGACGTCCTCCCCGGTGAGGTTGATGTCCTTGTCCTTGAGCAGGTTCTTGGCGCGGGCGAAGTCGTTGATCGCCTTGGTGAGGGCCTTGCGGAACCCCTCCTCGTGGGTGCCGCCCTCGTGGGTGTTGATGTTGTTGGCGAAGGTGAGGACCGACTCGGTGTACGACGAGGTCCATTGCAGCGCCACTTCCAGTTCGGCGTCTTCGGACACGTCCGAGAGATCGATGATGTGGGGGTGGAGCGGGTCCCGCTTGGCGTTGAGGTGGTTGACGAAGTCGGTCAGACCACCCTTGTAGTGGAAGACGTCGCTGCGGGGCTCGGAGTCGCGCTCGTCGACGAGGGTGATGTGCAGCCCCCGGTTGAGGAAGGCGGTCTCGCGGAGACGGGAGGCGACGATGTCGTAGTCGAACTCGGTGGTCTCGGTGAAGATGTCGGGGTCGGGCCAGAAGCGGATGGTCGTGCCGTGCTTCTTCCCGTCGCTGCACCTTCTTGGGTTCCTTGGTCTTGGGTGCCCCTACCGAGAACTCCTGGGTGAAGACACCGCCGTCGCGGCGCACCTCGGCCTCCAACCGGATGGAGAGGGCGTTGACCACCGAGACACCGACACCATGGAGCCCGCCGGAGACGGTGTAGGCGCCTTGCTCGAACTTCCCGCCGGCGTGCAGGGTGGTGAGCACTGTGGTGAGGGCCGACATCTTGGTCTTGGCGACCTTGTCGACCGGGATCCCGCGACCGTCGTCGATCGACCTCCACACCGCCGTCGGCGAGGAGCGTCACGGAGATCTTGTCGCAGTGCCCGGCCATCGCCTCGTCCACCGAGTTGTCGACGACCTCCCAGATGAGGTGGTGGAGACCACGCGGGCCGGTCGAGCCGATGTACATGCCGGGACGACGACGCACGGCTTCGAGACCCTCGAGGACCGTGATGTCCTTTGCCTGATAACTGTCGCGAGTGGTCGTCACGACCCTCCTAGATGGTGCGGCTACAACGGTGGAACTACAAGGTGAAAGACCCGGTCCTGGTGGGGAGAACGCCGATATTCACGGCAACTTTCACGTGTGTCATTCTACCGGTGCCTGACCCACCAAAACGAATCCATTGCTGGCCTTTTCGACCCTCACACCCTCCCCGGAGGGAGGATGTCGACGGTGCGGACGGTGTCGGCCCCGAAGCGCGCCGCGAGTCTCTCGATGAGACCACTCTCGCCGTAACGCAGAAAGGCGACCATGGAGCTGCTCGAGGCCTCGACGACCAGTGTGGTCCCCTTGATGTAGAGGGGCCGGGACCGTCCCGACCATGGCGGCCCGGCGAGCTCGTCCCATTCCGAGCTGAGGGCGGCCATCACCACCGGGTCGGGCAAACCGAGCTTGGCGAACATGTCGTCGACAGAGTCGGAGAAGTGCTCGAGGTCGCGGCCCGGGCTCATCTCGTGATCCCCTCGCCCACCGTCCACACCGAGCCGGCGATGGGCACGTCCTCGGGCCGAGCCGATGTGATCAGGGTCTGGGTCTCCTCGGGCAGCGCCCGCGCCAGGGCATGGGCGTGGGCCGGATCGAGCTCGGAGAAGACATCGTCGAGGAGCAGCACGGGGGACTCGCCGAGAGTTGACGCCACGGCGCGGTGGGCGGCGAGCTTCACCGCCAGAGCCATCGTTCGCTGCTCCCCCTGACTCCCGTGGACCCGGGCGTCGTGAGCATCGATGGAGAAGCCGGGCTCGTCGCGATGAGGGCCGACGGTTGTCATCCTTCGTTCGTAGTCGACGCGGCGACTCCCTTCAAGGGCGTCGAGCGAGCCGGGAGGCGAAGTCCGCGGCCGAGGCCTGGTCCAGGTCGCCGGGCCACGTGGGGACGTAGGTGAAGCCGGCAGGCACTTCCGATTCGGCGATCTCGGCGTAGGCCTCGCCCAGCATCGGGGCGAGCGATTCGATCACGCGGGAGCGGCGGGCGATCACCCGACCCCCGGCCTGGGCGAGACGGGAGTCCCAAACCGACAACGTCGGCCTCGTCGTGGTAGCCCTGTCTCAGGAAGGCGTTTCGCTGCCGAAGCGCCCGCTCGTACTCGGTCTGATCGAGGTGGGCCGCCGGCCAGAGCTGCACCGCGATGTCGTCGAGGAGGTCTCGGCGATAGGCGGGGCCCCGTTTGACCAGGTCGAGGTCCTCGGGGAGGAAAGCGACGACGCGGATGACACCGAGGAGATCGGCGGTCCGGCGAAGCTTGGTCTTGTCGACCTGGGTGCGTCGCTG
Source organism: uncultured bacterium (assembly GCA_963751005.1). Lineage (GTDB taxonomy): Bacteria > Actinomycetota > Acidimicrobiia > Spongiisociales > ZC4RG35 > JANQRA01. Next base: position 190,667 of record CAVVSY010000004.1, on the reverse strand, counting down.
ACCGGTCCTGGGGATCTCGATCTCGATGAGCCTCTCCCGCTCCTCCCCCCCAAGCCCCACCCGGATCACCGCGCTGTCGGCGTCATCGGCGATGAGTGCCTGATCCGGTGCCGAGCGGAACGACTTGAGGGAGGCGAGGTAGGCGACGCTCTCCAGCAGATTCGTCTTCCCCGCCCCGTTGGGGCCGGTGAGGAGGTTGACTTCGGGATCGGGCCTCCAGTCGAGCTGTCGGTAGGACCTGAAATCGACCAGGGAGACCCAGTCGATGCGCATTCAGACCCGGACGGGCATCAACAGATAGAGGAAGTCGCTGCCGTCCCCTGCGTCGAGGACGCCGGGTTTGAAGGCGTCGATGACCCGAAGCCGGATCGAGTCGCCGACGATCGCGGAGACCCCATCCTGGAGATATCGCGGGTTGAAGGCGATGGCTACCTCCTCGTCGCTTCCGCTGAAACTCGCCGGAGAGATGCTCGGCTTCGGCGCCCACGTCCTGACGACTCACCGTCACCTCCACGCCACCTTCCATCAGCTTGAGCCGCACGGGGATGTGATCCTCGGCCACGAGAGTCACCCGGCCCAGGGCATCGAGCAGCTCATCCTTGTCGAGCAGGATCTGATTGGGATACGTATCCGGCAGGAGAGACTGGTACTTGGGGAAGTTGCCGTCGATCAGCCGCAGCCGGAGCGTGCCGCGGTCGGAGGAGAACACCGCCTCCCGCTCCCGCAGTTGGGCGGTGACCTTGGGGGCCCCGATGGTCCGGGGCAGTTCCCGGAGCCCACGCGCCGGGACCAGCCCGTTGCCTTCGAGCCCCATCCCGGCGAGGTCCCGTTTCGCCAGCCGATACGAATCGGTGGCCACCATGCGCAGACCTTCCTCCGACGTCTCGAAGAGGACGCCCGTCAGGATCGGCCGGGCCCCGTCTCCCGACGCCGCCACGGTGACCTGGTTGATGGCTTCGGCGAAGGCCTCGCCGTCGACCTCGACCCCATCGGCGATCACATCCTCCTGGGTCGGGAAGTCGTCCAGCGAGAGCGGGCGAAGGGTGAACCGCGGACCGTTGCCCTGGATCTCGATGTCGGTATCGGACACCCCGATGGTGACCTGGCCGACCGGCATCTTCCGCACCGCCTCCGACAGGAGACGTCCCGGGATCACCGCCCGTCCCTCTTCCATCACCTCGACCTCTGCCTGGGTGCGGACCGTCATGTCGAGATCGGTCCCGGTGACGCGGAGGGTGTTGCCCGCCACCTCGCACAGGAGACCCTGCAGGACCGGGAGGGCGGTACGGGTGCCCACGGCACGGTTCGCTCGGGCGAGCACATCGGCGAGGTCATCTCGCTGGGCTCGGATTCTCACAGGCTGTTGTCCCTTCTTCTGTTGTTATGAAATCTCATTTGAAAGGTTAGAAGTCGTAGTAGGGGGTTGTGGAAATGTTGAAACGGTGGTTTTGGGTTGCTGCTGACACGGATTTCACCTGTTGGTATCCCTGTCGATGATTCTTCGCGACCTGGGGACGGGCGGTGGATAACTCAAGAGCCTGGGGAAAGGCCACCACCTTTCCTCAGCTCCTGTGTGAGTTGGTTGACCCGGTCGAACACGGCTCGATCGGACCTCAGGATCCGCTTCACCTTCTCCACGGAGTGCAACACCGTGGTGTGATCCCGGTTGAAGTGCTCGCCGATCTTGGGAAGTGACAGGTCGGTCAGCTCTCGACAGAGATACATCGAGATCTGGCGGCAGAGGACGAGGGGCTGGCGCCGGCTCGAGCTCAACACGTCCTCGACCGAGAACCCGTAGGCATGTGGCGGTGGTGCGGATGATCGTCTCCGGGCCGAGCGGCACCGGCTCGTCGCTGGCCACGATGTCCTTGAGCACACGCTCTGCCGTCTCCAGGTCGATGTCCCGCCGGTTGAGCGCCGACCACGCCGTGACTCTCGTCAGAGCGCCCTCGAGCTCGCGGATGTTGTCCGACACCAGACCGGCGATGTGCTCGAGCACGTCCACCGGGACCGGCCGAGGGGCGAACTCGGCGTTGCGGCGGAGGATGGCGAGACGGGTCTCCACGTCCGGTGGCTGGATGTCGGTGAGCAGGCCCCATTCGAACCGGCTGCGGAGTCGGTCTTCGAGTGAGGAGAGGTTTCGTGGGTGGCGATCGGAGCTGATCACCATCTGCTTACCGGACTCGTAGAGCGAGTTGAAGGTGTGGAAGAACTCCTCGAGGATCTGTTCCTTGCCTTCGAAGAACTGGACGTCGTCGAGGAGCAGGATGTCCACGCTCCGGTAGCGAGACTTGAAGTCGTCGGGTCGTTTGCGCCGGATGGACTCGATGAAGTCGTTGAGGAAGTTCTCGGACGAGACGTACCGGACCACCAGGTCGGGGTACATCTCCAGTGCTTGATGCCCGACCGCGTTGAGCAGGTGGGTCTTTCCCAGCCCGGCGCCGCCGTAGATGAACAGGGGGTTGTAGTGCGCCCCCGGTTGCTCGGCCACCGCCATGGCCGCCGCCGACGCGAACCGGTTGGATTGGCCCACCACGAAGCTCTCGAACCGGTAGCGATTGATGAGGTTGGTCGCCTTCGACGGCGACGACGGCGGGATCGGTGTGATTGCTGGAAAGGTGCTCGTCCTCCCGGGTGGGGAGGGGGAGCTCGACCGGGACCCGCTCGTTCACCCGGTACTGGGGCTCGGTCTCGGTGGCGAAGACCGACCGATACGACGGTCGCCACCAGATCGCCGTGCTTGTCCTGCACCCAGCGGAGGTGGAACTCGGTAGGGGCGACCAGCACGATTCGGTCACCTTCGGTGTCTGGCTCGAGACGTGACAACCACGTCTCCCAGTTGGCCTCGGACACCGCAGCCTTCAGGGTGCCCCTGAAGTCACCCCAGAGGTCGTTTGCTCTTTGGCGTTGCGTCAATTGAAAGGCCACTTCTCCCAGGGCCGAATTTGTCCACAGAAGCGTCCACATCTGTGGAAACCTCTGTGCACATCCTCCGGCGCGTTCGTACTCCGTTCGGTCCGGGTTCGCGCCGTTGTCATCCGGCAACGACGGGGAAGGCGGGGGCGATCCCGGGTCGAGTTGGGCGAGTATTGGTTGGCGTCGCTGACCCGTCAAGACCGCGAGAATCGCCGCTGTGGAAGAACCGCCGTCGACGTTTCCACAATGAATTCCCTGCTAACCCGGCCATTTTCCAGATGATGGATGGCGGACCAGACCGGTTCGAAGCGACCAATCGGCCCTGCTCGATTTTTCGCGAGCTTGCCCGTTGTTTCGCGACACGCCGGTCTCGGAGACTCGATTCCGTCACCAGGTAGGTCGATGTCGCATTGCGCAACATCGGGAGCATCCGTATCCTGTGCCGGTTCCCCCCTCGACCAGATTTGTCTTGCCATGAAGAGGACCTACCAACCAAAAGTACGCCGCAGGAAGCGCCGCCACGGTTTCCGGACCCGGATGCGCACGCGTGCCGGGCGGGCGACGATCAAGAATCGTCGTCTCAAGGGCCGGAAGCGGCTCACTGCCTAGTTACGACTCCCTCCGCAACTCGCGAGACTTTCGTAGAGTCCTGTCCGATGGGACTCGCCGCCGCAAAGGCGGGATCGTCGTGGTCAGCTCGCCAGGGCCGGCCGGGCCTCCCCGCCTCGGGCTGATCGTCGGCAGGAGTTGTGGTCCGGCTGTCGTGCGCAATCGGATCAAGAGACGATTGCGCGCCTCCGCTCGGGGAGTCGAGCTCGAACCAGGGACTGACTACGTGATCATCGCGACCAGAGAAGTGGCGGAAGCGCCGTTCGACCGCCTGACCGGTTGGCTGGAGCGCGCCGTCGTGGACCGGGCCCATGCCTGAGTGGTTGCAGCCGCGGATGTGGGTCGTCGGAGCCGATCCGGATTTACCAGAAATTGGTAAGTCCTCGTCTCGGGGCAAACTGCAGGTACCAGCCGACCTGCTCTTCCTATACCGCCGAGGCGATCCTGAGGTTCGGTGTGTTTCGAGGCGGTTGGCTGGGGATGAAGCGGATCGGCAGATGCCATCCGTTGCGACCGGGGGGCTACGACCCGGTCCCGGACAATTGGAGAACTTCTTAGATGGGTGAAATCTTCAACGTGCTGGTGGATGCACTGGGGTCGGTCCTCAGCTTCTTCTTCGATCTGCTCCACGACTACATGGACGACGGGGTCGCCTACGGCCTGTCGATCATCCTGCTCACCATCACCATCAACATCCTGGTCTTCCCACTCACCCTGAAACAGACCAGGGCCACCCGGGCCTTCACCGCGCTGCAACCGGAGATCAAACGGATCCAGGCGGAATACAAGGACGACCCCCAGGAGATGCAGCGACGTCTCATGGCGGCGCAGAAGGAGGCCGGCGCCACACCCGGTGGGTGTCTGCTCCCCTTGCTCGTGCAGATGCCGATCTGGTTCGCCCTGTTTCGGTTGCTCAGCGAACCACTCGATCACATCGCGGCGGACAGTGCCCTGGGTCAGTCGATCTCGTCGGGAACTGCCAATTCCTTCCTGGGAATGATGTTGAACACCTCACCCAGCGAAGCCGTGAGCACGGAGGGCTTCTGGGGTGCGCTCCCCTATGTCCTCATGATCATCTTCATGGTGGCGACCCAGTACGTCCAGCAATGGCACTCCACCTATGGTCAGACTCGACCGTCCGGGTCAGCCGGGTGCCGGGGCGCAACAGGCCATCACCAAGATCATGCCGTTGTTCATCGGTTTCATCTCGTGGAACTTCCCCGCCGGTCTGGTCCTCTACTGGGCCACCTCCAACCTCTTCCGTCTCGGTCAGCAAGTGTTGATATTCAAGATCGATGGTCGCCCACCCTCGCCTGGGTCCGAGTCCAAAGAGTCGCCGAAACCGAAACTCGGTTCCGGCAATGACGACTCCGAAATGGACGACGACAAGAAGCCACAGCAGGGCGCCGCAGACAAGCGCCGGCGGCGCAGGAGGAGATGACGTGGATTACGTCGAGATCGAAGTCAAGGCGAGGACGGTCGATTTGGCCGTCGAAGCGGCCATGCAGGAGTTGGGGGTCACCGACCGCGAGGATGTCGAGGTCTCGGTGATCACCGAGCCCGTCAAGGGTTTCTTGGGCATGGGTGGTCAGGATGCGGTCGTCCGGGTGAAGAAACGGCCGGCGAGACGACGTCGCAATCGGAAACGGAGAGAACCGGTCTCCAGCGGAAACACCGACAACAACCCCAGGAATCGCCAGCAGGATCGGCCCAATACGGCTAAGAATGGGGGCGGCCGCACGGAACGTCGTGGTTCTTCGACCAGATCGGGCGGCAAGCACGTACGAACGGAGTCCAAAGTGGCAGATGACCGACCCAGCATGACTCTCGAGGAGCAGGCGACGGTGACCCGTGAGTTCCTCGAAGGTCTGGTTTCCGCCTTTGGTCTGGAGGGAACGGTCACCACCCGGATCGAAGACGATGTGATCGTGGCCGATGTCGAGGGTGATCAAACCGAGGCGATGGTGGGGGTGCGGGGCACGGTCCGTTCCGCCATCCATGAGCTGACCCGCACCGTTCTGCAACGATACAGCCAGGACACCGCCCGACTCCGTCTCGATATCGCCGGTTATGCCGAACGACGTCGCAAGGCGTTGTCGATCTATGCCGAGCAACTGATCGAGCAACTCACCGCGGAAGGTGGGGAGATCATGTTGGAGCCGATGAGCCCTGCCGATCGCAAGGTCATCCACGATGTCGCCGGGGAGCACCCCGGGGTGACCTCATACTCCGAAGGGGAGCCACCACGCCGATATGTGGTGTTGTCCCGGGTCGATGGGGGCGAAGAGGAGTAGCACCCCGGCGATCGAGGCCAATCGATAGCCCGGACCACATCGGTCCGGGCTATTTTTGTGTTTCACGTGGAACATCTACGACGTGCCGTCGAATACACGGGTCATGTCCTCACCCCTGAGCAGTCTGGATCGGTTCGAGCGTTTTCGCGATTGGCTGATCACCGAGGCTGTCTCTGCCGGGGGTATCGGCCCCGCCGAGGTCGACCGGGTCGAAACCCGACATCTCGCCGATTCGGTGTTGTTTGCCAGCCAGATTCGGTGGCGGAGGGTCGATCTGGGATCTGGGGAGTGGTGTCGGTCTCCCCGGGATACCCCTTGCCATCCTCCTCCCCGACAGTCGAGGTGACTCTCGTCGACCGGTCGGGTCGTCGGGTCGATCTGATGCGACGAGCCCTCCGGATCCTGGGTCTGGGCAATTGTCGGGTAGAACAGACCGATATCCGACGTCTTCGCGGTGAGGTCGATGTCATCGTCTCCCGCGCCGGTCTCCCTCCGGGACCACTTCGCGAGGTGGTACTCCGGCATCTCGGTCCCGGTGGGGTGGCGGTTGCCGCGGGATCCTGGCTGGAACGACCGGAGCACCCGGGTTGGACCACTGATAGAAATATCCCGAGATGTGCTTGACCACACCGTCTGGCTCCTTATGATTCGCCGCCAATGACCAAAGCAAAAGTGGTCGCTCCCAATGTGGTCGCCTTGGCCAATCAGAAGGGTGGGGTCGGCAAGTCGACCACCGCCATCAATCTCGGCCGCATCGCTGGCCTTTCAGGAGCAACGGGTCCTCCTCATCGACCTCGACCCCCAGGGCAATGCCACCAGTGGGCTTGGAATCGATCGCAGTTCGATCGATGTCTCGATATACGACGTCCTCCTCAAGGAATCTCCGCTCGACGACGCCATCGAGCCGACCTCGGTACGAAATCTGTTCGTGGTTCCCGCCACGATCGATCTCGCCGGGGCCGAGATCGAGTTGGTCTCGATGTTTTCACGTGAAACACGTCTTCGTTCCGCCATCGCCGAGATCGAGGACGACTTCGATCTGGTTCTCATCGATTGCCCCCCATCCCTGGGGTTGCTCACGGTGAATGCCCTCACCGCCGCCCAGGAGGTGGTCATTCCCATCCAATGCGAGTACTACGCCCTGGAAGGTCTCAGTCAGTTGCTACGCAACGTCGAGCTGGTCTCCTCCAATCTCAACCCTGAACTTGAAGGTTGGTGGTGTGGTGCTCACCATGTACGACGGTCGGACCAAGCTCTCCCGGGAGGTCGCCGAGCAAGTCCGCGAATACTTCGGTGATGTCGCCTTTCAGCACCGTGATCCCCCGTTCGGTCCGTCTCTCCGAGGCCCCCAGCTATGGCGAGCCCATCGAGGCATTCGACCCGATGAGCCGGGGAGCGATCGCCTACCGCCATCTGGGACGTGAGTTCCTGGAACGACATCGATAGGAGGGTCTGATGACCACCAAACGCAAGGCGGGTCTGGGGCGGGGTCTCGAAGCCCTCATCCCGAACGATCCCTTCCCGGGACGAGCCGACACTATCTCGAGATCCCCATCGACGAGATTCGCCCCAACCCGGATCAACCACGCAGCCGGTTCGACGACACCGCCCTCACCGAGCTCGCCGCCTCGATCTCCGCAGTCGGTGTCTTGCAGCCGGTGGTGGTGACCCGGGGAGACGACGGGAACCACTATCTCATCGCCGGGGAGCGTCGATGGAGGGCGGCGCGTCAGGCAGGTCTGTCGACCATCCCGGCCGTGGTGCAGGGGTGTGACCGGCGAGTACGACCCTGGTCGAGGCCCTCGTCGAGAATCTGCAACGTCAGGATCTGACCCCGCTCGAGGAGGCACACGCCTACCGCCAACTCCTGGAAAATACTGGAATGACCCAGGAGCAGGTCGCCGAGCGGGTGGGCAAGTCGCGTCCGGCGGTGTCGAACACCCTGCGGCTCCTCCAGCTCCCCGGTCGGGTGCAGTCGATGATCGACTCGGGCAAGCTAGATGCCGGCCATGCGCGCGCCCTGCTCGGGCTTGGAGGACGAGAAGTACGCGGTCTATCTCGCCGAGAAGTGTGTCGCAGAGGGCTGGAGCGTGCGTCAGGTGGAGGATGCCGTCCGCGACCGACGGAGATGGGCCGCCCGCCGGCGGCTCGCACCGTGACCCAGTTGCGCCCGGTCGAGATCATCGAGCTGGAGAAACGTCTCGCCGACCATCTCGGGTCCCGAGTCAAGATCGACTACCGGAACGAGAAGGGCAAGGTCGAGATCAGATTCGGGTCGCTCGAGGACCTGGAGCGCATCTATCGGATCATCGCCTGTGACGATTTCAGCGAGCACACGGGCGAAGAAGTGGTGGAGCCCTTCCGCCACGGCGAGCCCGGTCTTCTCGTCGAGCCGTCGCAACGCCACGATCGCCGCCGGCGCCCTGGTCTCCTTGAGCATCGCACTGGCCCGGCCTTCCACCCGTCCCCCGACAGTGAGGGCGATGGCACGAGCCAACTCCTCACCAGCCTGGGACGAGCTGTGGTCCGAGGCGAAGTAGTAGACGGAGTCGTCCCCGTCCCGATTGACCCGGAACGCAACGATGAGATCGGAGCCGACCCGGTTGGCCCGTCGCGCCCTGAGCCGTTCCGGGAGTGTGGTGTCACTGCTCCGTGACATGACCGGGACCCCGCCGGCTTCCTGGATGGCCAACGCCGCCGCCCAAGCGGCGTCCCAGGCATCCTTGGCCTCGTCGGGATCACGACAGTCGGCGTCGAGGAATATCCTCGCCCCCGCCATGGTCGCCGGGAGCAGACGCAGCCACTCCCGTTCCCGGATGGCCTGACGTCCTTCTTTCATCTCACCCCGGGTGACGAGGTGGATCTCGGTGACGACCTCAGGGCCGACTCTTCCATCTTCTGCCAGGTGGCGGTTGTGCTGGAAGTCGTGGACCGCCGTCTCGGTCTTCGGGCCGTAGACACCGTCGACCTTGCCCGAGTCGAACCCGAGCGAGTTGAGCCGTGACTGCAGCTCGGCCACGTCCTCGCCGCGGATCATGGGCCGGCGCATGAAGAGGATGCGGTCCCCGAGCCGGTAGCCGGCCTCGTAGAGCGCCCGCCACGTGTCCGGGCCGACGATCCCGTCGGCGATCGAGGCCCTTCGCCTTCTGGAACGACTGGACGGCCTCCACCGTCCCGGCACCGAAGGTGGCGCGGTCGTCGGGTGCCGGGTCGAAACCGAGCGCGGCGAGACGGTCCTGGATGTCGCGGACGGCTGGGCCTTCGTCACCGACCCGGTAGAGACGCATGAGGCCCCGATCTTACGATCGAGGCCTCATGTAACTGATTCTCGCCGACCATCGCGGGACGGCGTCCTGGGTCGGGTCAGCTGACGAACTCGGCCAACTCGCTGAGGAGACGGTGCTTGGGGGCGGCGCCGACGATGCGCTTCTTCTCGACCCCGTCTTTGAAGAGGATGAGGGTGGGGATGCTCATCACGTCGTGGGCGCCGGCGGTCTGCGGGTTGTGATCGACGTTGAGCTTCCCGATGGTGAAGCCGTCCTGTTCCTCGGCGAGCTCTTCGAGCACCGGGGCGATGACCCGGCATGGCCCGCACCACTCCGCCCAGAAATCCACGAGAATGGGCTTCTCGGCACTGATGGCATCGTTGAACATGCCGTCATTGAGGGTTGTTATCGCGGCCATTGACTCTCCTTTTGATCCATGTAGTCGAACCTGAAACCTCTGCCGGTCATTCCTGGTCGGCGAGCCAGCGCTCGGCGTCGATCGCGGCCATGCATCCGGTCCCGGCCGCGGTCACGGCCTGACGGTAGACGTGATCGGCGACATCGCCGGCGGCAAACACTCCCTCGACGGAGGTCCTGGTCCCGCCATCGCGTCCGGCGATGACGTACCCGTTGGGGGCGAGCTCGAGCTGGCCGACGAAGAGATCGGTGGTGGGCTTGTGCCCGATGGCCACGAAGACCCCGTTGGTCGGGTGATGGGTCTTCTCGCCGGTGACGGTGTCCTCCAGGGTGACCCCGGTGACCGTGGCCTCGCCGTGGATCTCGGTGACGATTGAGTTCCAGATGACTTCGATCTTGTCGTGCTCGAGGACGCGGGCCGCCATGATCTTCGAGGCCCGGAACTCGTCGCGGCGGTGGACGATGGTCACCTTCGTGGCGAACTTGGTGAGGAACAGGGCCTCCTCCATGGCGGTGTCGCCGCCACCCACCACGACCAGCTCCTGGTCGCGGAAGAAGAAGCCGTCACATGTCGCACATGCCGAGACGCCTTTGCCGGTGAGGAGCTGCTCGCCGGGCACGCCGAGCCACTTGGCCTGGGCGCCGGTGGCGACGACGACCGCATCGGCGGTGTAGTGGTCGGCGCCGACCTCGACGACGAAGGGGCGCTTCGAGAAGTCGACCCTCGTCACGTCGACCTGACGCATCCTGGCCCCGAATCTCTCCGCCTGCTTGCGGAACTGATCCATCAGCTCGGGACCCATGATCCCGTCGGGGAATCCGGGGTAGTTCTCCACGTCGGTGGTGATCATCAGCTGGCCGCCGGCGCTGACGCCCTCGAAGACCAGCGGCGCCAGATCGGCGCGCGCCGAGTACAGGGCCGCGGTGAGCCCGGCGGGACCGGACCCGATGATGATCAGCTTCTCATGTGTCATTTCTCGACCTCTTGAACCAAAGGAAGCCCCCGGCGACGACGAGGACAACGCCGAAGACCGCAAAGGCGCCGGCCGTCGTGAGCGGGATCTCCAGCGCACCGAAGATCGTCCAGATCAGGAAGACCACCGCGGTGAACCCCATCACGGCCGCCACGATTCCCAGCCCGGTCAGCTTGATGAACCGGGCGACCCGGTCCACGGTCATCGCCCTCACCTTTGCGGCGACACCTTCGAGGAGGTCGGCGAACTTCGACGGGAACTCGTGCATCGCCACGAGGTTAGTTGTGCAGGGAGCGAACCCCCATGCCTCAGTCGTCGAGGTGGATCAACACGCAGTTGTACAGGTCGACGAATGCGACGGGTGCATCGGCGAGCGTGGCTCCTGCTGGGACGGCGGCCAGGTACTGCGTGGTGTCTCCAGCGGGCACCAGCGTGTCCTCGGTCGAGGGAGACGTCGAGCCCTCCCCGGAGCCATCGGTGGCGACGGTGGTGTCGGGCACCTCTTCGGGAAACGGGGCGGTGCTCGCGGCGACGATCTCGTACTCGCTGAGACCGGCCTCCTCGAGACACGACTCCAGGACCGCCTGGGGGGTCTCCTCGTCGAGCCCTTCCACTTCGACACCCTCGAGCTCGCCCTCGCGAACCTTGTCCGGCTTCAGCCTCGTAGTAGGCGACCTCGGGCGCAGTCGAGGGCGCGACTATCGGTGACTGGCGGGGTCGATCCCGACCCGGCGTCCTCGCCATCCGCACCCGCCTCGGCAGCGGTGCTCACGGTGCCTGCCTCTTCACCGGCCAGACCCTCGTCGGCCGATGTCGTCATCATCAGCTCGGCGGGGGCCGTGCTCGTCCTGTCCGCCCTGGTTGATCACGGCCACCAGCCCCACGACGACGAACATCCCGGCGGCGACCGGCATCCACCGGTAGTACCAGGGATTGCCGGATGCTCCGACGGGCACGGGAGAGCGCAGCTCGGTCCAGACGTCGCGATGCAGTGCCGCCCGCTCGATGTCGGTCATGGCTGCCGGGGGTGTCGAGCGCAGGGTCTCGAAGGCGAGTTTCTGCGCCTCATACTCCGCCAGGTGCTCCGCTGAGGAGGCGATGAGGGCGCGGGCCTCGGACTCGTCCTCGAGCCGTCCCTCGGCGAGAGCAGCGATCAACTCCAGCTCGTGATCACGCATTCGGTCTCTTTGATGGTCTCATCAGGTGTTTTGGTTCCCCAGCTCGTGTGCCAGCAGACGTCGTCCTCGAAAAACCCGCGATTTGACCGTCCCCACCGGGATGCCGAGGACCTCGGCGACCTCGGGCAGCCCCATGCCCTCGATGTCGCTCAGGATCACCGCCGAGCGAAAATCGGGCGGGATCGCCTGCAGGGCCAGCTCGATCTCCGGTCGCAACGCAGCCGACTCGACGGCCTCCTCGGCGGAGAAGTCCGCCGGGTCGAGATGGTCGGGTATCGGGTCGGTCTTGCGTCGCTTCTGTTTGCGGAGGATGTCGTAACAGGTGTTGACCGCGATGCGGTAGAGCCAGGTGGCCAGGGCGGAGTTGCCCTGGAACTGGTCGGCCTTGCGGAAGGCGGTGAGGAATGTCTCCTGGGTGGCGTCGAGAGCCTGCTCCCGGTTGCCCATGATCCGCAGGCACACCGAGAACACCCGGTCCTCGTTGTTCCGCATTATCTGGTTGAAGGCGTCGTGATCGCCGCCCACGACACGCGCGAGTAATTCGGCGTCCTGGGCTGCGGTGGTCACGGGAGGAAGCGTAATTCCGCGATGGATGCCTGATGGGTCCCATCACCGGTGACGGGGAGGTCGGTCAGCCAGACGAGCCAGTAGCCATCCGAGCGTGGCGGGAGATCGATCGCAGTCGCGGCGGGTGAGGCGTGAGCCCCGGCGATGCGCTCCCATGCGGCGACATCCTCGAATCGCGACGTGGCCCAGTACACCTCGAAGACGGTGCCCGGGGTCATCTGGACCACCTGGAGCGCCGCCTGGTGTGCCGACCACTCGCACCGTCACCCCCACTCCCGGTTTGAGCAGGGGCAGTGGGTCCAGGTAGCGCTCCGTTTGCCAGGAGGTGCCGACGTCTCCGTCGATCACGTTCGCCACCAACTGGTCGTTCTCGCCCCCTTCACCGAAGGGGTCGAGTGTCAGCGGCTCCGTCGCGCTGACCTCGCCCGGAGCCAGGGTCGTCGACACCGGGGCAGGGGTCGTGGTCAGCTCGGTCCCTGGTGAGCTGGTGGGAGTCGGCACCACGGGGGCGCTCCCACCGGACAGCACGAATCCCACGACGACCAGGGCGATGGCGACAACGACCAGGCTCAAGGCGGCGATGATCAGACGTCGTGCGGTGGGACCGGTGTCCGATCTCGGCTCCCGCGGGGTGGGGGCGGCGCGCAGCGCCTTCTCCAGCTCGGCAGCGTCGAGCCCGCCCGATTGGGCACTGCGGAGGATGGTGTCGAGGGCACGGGGCACTCCGTCGACTCGCTCGGAGGGTGGCGGTCCCCCCGGTGCGGTGCCGGTGAGCGCGGTCTCCAGCGCCCCGGCGAGAGACCTCACATCGGCGGCGGGATCGCTGGAGCCAGTGCGACCGAAGGCACCGAGCTTGGCGGGATGGGCCCCCGAATAGGAGATGGCAGATGTGTCGATGCGCCCGTGGACGGCGCCGCTCTCGTGAAGGGCGGCGAGGGCGCCGGCGAGACCCGACGCGTTGGGGAGGAAGTCGGGGAGGTCGATGGGTTGATGCGCCGCGACCCGATCGGCGACGCTGGCCCCACCGGTCCACTCCGACACCGCATATGCCCCGCCGTCGACTTCGCTCACCGCGAAGACCCGGGCGAGGTGGGCATGAGTGGTGCGGGCCGCACCGCTCACGGATGCGACGAACTGGCGACGACGGTCGAGGGACGACTCGGGCCCGACACTGCGGATCAGGACGGGGCGGTCGAGGGAGGTGTCGGTTGCCAGCCACTCCTCGATGTCGCCGTCACGGCCAAGCCTGACTTCGAGACGGTATCGATCGGGGATTGCAGCGGGCACCGGCCAAGTTCAGCAGCTACCGGGGCTCATGACGAAGGATCAGGAGGTCGGTCCCGGTCGCGGTGAACCCTGCCCGCTCGTAGACCCGCCGGGCCCGGTGGTTTCCGGGTCTCACGTTGAGGACGATCGACCTGCCTCCGACGCCGAGGGCCCAGGCGAAAGAGGCGGAGAGCAGCGAGCTGCCCAGACCTCTCCCGGCGGCCTCGGGATGGACGGCGATGCGATGGAGATAGGCGACTCCCCATTGACATCCCACCAGGGCGTAGCCGGCCGGGTCATCGTCGACGCGACGCCGTGAGCAGGGTGGTGGTCCGACTGGTCCCGTGAGCCTCGGCCAGACCGAGCGGCGCTCATCCCCCAGAACCCTTCGAACGCGGCACGATCGATCGCCATCACCGCCTCCCAATCCGGGACCTCGGCCGTGGAGATGGGCAGGGATGGCTCGGGAACCGTGCCCCCGAGCCCCCGCTCCATGATCGCCAGTGCCGCGACCTCGCGGTAGCCGGCCCGCTTCCAGACACGGGTCGACCCGGGATAGAGGGCGGGCGAGTAGGCGCCGCCGCTCCCCATCTCGCCGAGATGGTCGGTCACCGTGGTGAGAAACTCGACGCCGCCACGCTCGAGACGGATCATGGGGTCGGTCACCGTCTCGTTCCACGGCCTGGCCCTCGCCCGGAACCAACCCGACGACAGACTCAGCTGACCGGGCCATGTCCCGTCGACGCGGATTGTGTTGACCACTTGTGCGAGAGTAAGGGTGTGGACGTCGTAGTCGCCAGCCACCCCGCGGCCCTGGAGCACGACACCGGGCCGAACCATCCGGAGCGGCCCGATCGGGTTCGCGCCGTGCTCGCCGGCATCCGGGACAGCGGCCTCGTCGTCGACGAGATCGAAAGCCCGGCGATCGACCGCAGCCGGCTCGCCCTGGTCCACGACCCTTCCTACATCGAGATGATCTCGGCGTTCTGCAGTCTCGGCGGCGGAGCGTTGGACATGGACACGTTCGCCTCGGAGGCCTCGTGGGAGGCGGCGGTGACGGCCGCGGGCGGGATACTGGCGCTCGTCGAGACGTTGGAGACCAGGTCGGGCGCAACGGGCTTCGCCGTGACCCGGCCTCCCGGACATCACGCCCTCCGCGACCGGGCCATGGGGTTCTGTCTCTTCAACAACGTGGCAGTCTCCGCTGCCTACCTCCGCTCCCGAGGTGAGCGGGTCGCCATCCTCGACTGGGATGTCCACCACGGCAATGGAACCCAGGAGATGCTGGCCGACGACGCCGGGACCCTGTACGTCTCGATCCATCAGGGCCACTTCTATCCCTTCGCCGGTGACGTCGAGGACATCGAGGCAGGCGAGGCCAAGGGCACGGTCATCAATGTGCCCCTGCCGGCCGGAACGTCGGGTGACGTCTACCGGCGGGCCTGGTCCGAGGTCGCCCTCGCCGTCGTCGCCCAGTTCGAGCCCGACTGGGTGCTGGTCAGCGCCGGGTACGACGCCCATGTCAACGACCCGTTGGCGGATCTGAGGCTCCAGACGGCCGACTACGGCTGGATGGCATCACAACTCGCCGATGTGCACCCTCCGGAGCGGACCATCTTCGCCCTCGAAGGCGGGTACGACCTGACGGCCCTCTACGAGTCTGCTCGGGCGACCGTGCAGGGCGCCGCAGGTGACCCCGGGGGACCACCGGCCGACCTCCATTCCCCCGACCAGGCGACCATGGCCCTCATCGACGCCACCGACGCGGTGGCCCGTCATTGGCGTCTCTGAAGCGGCCAATCGACTCAACCTGGGCCTGTTTCTGCCGATAGTTCCGGTCGGAGCTAGGTGAGGAACTAACACGATGGAAGCGAACGTCGACGCCCTCTTGAAACAAGCCGTGAACCACGGCGCATCCGACATCCATCTCAAGGTGGGCTCTGCCCCGATCGTCCGCATCGACGGCGAGTTACGCCGTCTCGAGGGCTACGGCCCCCTGGGCCCGGCGGAGACCAAGGCGTACGCCGATGCCATGTTCACCGAGAACGCCGCGGCCGAGCTTCGAGGAGACCGGAGCCACCGACTTCGCCTACGGGAAACAGGAGCTGGGCAGGTTCCGGGCCACCGCCTTCAGACAGCGCGGCTCGGTCTCATTGGTGTTGCGCCGGGTCGTGCCCGGGTCGAAGTCCTTCTCCGAGCTTGGGGCTCCCCAAGGCGATGGAGCGCATCGCCGCATCCAAGTCGGGGTTGGTCCTCGTGACCGGGCCGTCCGGATCGGGGAAGACGACCACCATGGCCTCGATCATCGACTGGATCAACTCCAACAAGGGGCGCGCCATCATCACCATCGAGGACCCGATCGAGGTCCTCCATCCGGACAAGCGCTCGGTGGTCGTGCAGCGTGAGGTGGGTGTCGACACCAAGAATGCCGCCGATGCCATCAGGGCGGCGATGCGTCACGACACCGATGTGATCCTCATCTCCGAGATCGCCGACGCCGAAGTGGCCCGCGCCGCCATCGACGCCGCCGAGACCGGGCACCTCGTCATCTCCTCCATGCGAACCAGTGACCCTGCGGACACCGTCAGCAGGCTGATCTCCATGTTCCCCGAGTCACAGCAGGGCGTGGTGCGCAGCCAGTTGGCCGCCCAGATCCAGGCCGTGATCAGCCAGATCCTGGTCGAGTCGGGACAGGGCCTGGTCCTCGCCTGCGAAGTGCTCACCAGCAACGAGCGCGCCCAGGAGTGGATCATCGGTCGTGAGGACCCGTCGTTCCTCGTCGAGGTGATCAAGGAGAGTGGCTTCCACGGGATGCAGACCTTCGACCAGGCCATGCTCAACCATGTGATCGGGTGGCAGTGTCGGCATCGAGTCGGTGCTCCCGTACGTGCGCAACACCCACGAGCTCAGGGCCAAGGCGCTCGCCGCCGGCATCGCCATCTGAGACCGCCGGGGTCAGCCCGGCACTACCGATAACCTGCCGCCCTGTGATCCCCGAGCGGCTCCAGTTCCTCACCCGACCCGATTTGCCCCCGGCTCAGCTGGCCGAGATCTTCGCCGCCGCCGGTGAAGAGATCTTCCTGGTCGGCGGCTCGGTCCGCGATGCGTTCCTGGAGCGGCCCCAGGACTACGACTACGACTTCACCACGAGCGCCCGACCCCCTCGTATCGCCGAGCTGCTGCGCTCCTGGGCCGACGTGGTCTATGAGGTGGGGGCACAGTTCGGGACGGTGGGCGCGCAACGTGACGGTCATACGGTCGAGATCACGACGTATCGCAGCGAGGTCTATCGCGACGACTCCCGCAAACCGCACGTCACCTTCTCGGACGACGTCCGACACCGATCTGAGCCGCCGCGACTTCACCGTGAACGCGATCGCCCTCTCCCTGCCCGACCTGACGCCGATCGACCCCCACGGCGGTCTCGGGTGACCTGGCGGCTCACATCCTGCGCACCCCGCTGGAGCCGGAGATCTCGTTCGGCGACGACCCGCTTCGGATGCTGCGTCTCTTTCGCTTCCAGTCGAGTCTCGGTTTCGAGCCCGATGCGGCCGCGGTGGGTGCCGTCTCCGAGATGGCATCCCGGCTCGGGATCGTCTCCGCGGAACGCATCCGCGACGAGCTCTCCAAGCTGCTCGTCACCCCCGCTCCCGGTTCGGCATTGGGCATGATCGTCTCCACCGGCCTCGCCGATCATTTCCTCCCCGAGCTGCCCGGGCTGGCGATGGAGCAGGATCCGCACCATCACCACAAGGACGTGCTCGCCCACACGTTGGCGGTCGTCGACAAGACGACTCCCGAGCTCACGCTCCGGTTGGCTGCGCTGCTCCACGACGTGGGCAAACCCGAGACGAGGGAGTTCGGACCCGGTGGCGTCACCTTCCATCATCACGAGGTGGTCGGGGCGCGCATGGCGCGTCGACGTCTCCGCGAGCTCCGCTTCCCCAAGGAGATCGTGGAAGACGTTTCCCAGCTGGTGTTCCTCCATCTCCGGCCACACACCCTGAAACTGGGTTGGACCGACTCGGCGGTCCGTCGTTATGTGCGCGACGCCGGGCATCTGCTGGAGCCGCTGAACGAGCTGGTCCGGTGTGACGTCACCACCGCCAACAAGCGTCGCGAGCAGGCGATCCAGGACGGCATCGACGAACTGGAGCAGCGGATCGAGGAGCTCTCCGCAGCGTGAGGAGCTGGCCAGGTTGCGGGCTCCGATCGACGGCAACGAGGTGATGGCCTATCTCGGCATCGAGCCCGGCCCGCTCGTCGGCGAGATCATGGACATCCTGTTGGAACGTCGCATCGAGGAGGGCCCCTACTCCAAGACGGAGGCGTTCCAGGTGGTGCGCGATTGGGCCATCGACCGGGGAATGTCAGATCCCGGCGAACCGCCTCCCGTCGAAGACGATTGACAGGGTTCGATGTCGCACTCCGATGCGCCGGCCTCACAGGGCTCGGCACGTTCCTAGCCTGGCGACGGTGATTGTCGTTGTGGTTCCGGCGGTGGCCCTGGCGGTCGTCACCCTC
This sequence comes from uncultured bacterium, assembly GCA_963751005.1. Classification (GTDB taxonomy): domain Bacteria; phylum Actinomycetota; class Acidimicrobiia; order Spongiisociales; family ZC4RG35; genus JANQRA01. The sequence goes on along the minus strand of CAVVSY010000004.1, from coordinate 172,656 downwards.
GCCGCCTTCTTCGGGCGCTGGGTGTGGTGGCTCGACGTGCTCGCCAACTTCCGGGCGCAGTATGTCGTCGCGCTGGCAGTGCTCGGTCTGCGTGATCACGATGTCGAAGTGGCGGCGGACCGGCTACGCCGTCCTCGCCGTGGGTCTGCTCAACCTGATCGTCGTGCTGCCCCTCTACATCGGGGCGCCGGCCGAGGCACGGGTCGAGGCGGAGACACTGCGGGTGATGTCGTTCAACCTCCTCTCCACCAACGAGGAGTACTCGGAGGTCATCGACTACATCGAGACGATCGATCCGGACATGGTGTTCCTCCACGAGGCGAGCCGGCCCTGGGAGGTGGCCGTGGAGACCGCCGAGCTCGACTACCAGGTCATCCGGCCCCGCTCTGACGATCTCATCTTCGGGACCCTCGTGCTGGTCGAGGGGTGAGGGCATCACCGCGGTCTCCCATGGCTTCGCCGAGGCTGCCCCTCGCGCCGTGTCGCTGGAGCTGACCCCGCCGGGTTGGACCACGCCTCTCTCCGTCCTGGCCACCCACCCGCTGGCGCCCACCGATCAGGAGCGGGCCGCGCATCCGGGATGCCCAGCTCGGCTTTGCCGGGGAGTGGGCCGCGGCGCAGACCGGGGCGTTCATCGTCGTCGGCGACTTCAACGCCACCCCCTGGTCGTGGCCATTCCGCCGTCTCATGGACAGCGCCGACCTGCACAACAGCCAGTCGGGCTTCGGTCTGCAGCCGACCTTCCCCTCGACATCGAATCTCCTGCTCCGCGTGCCGATCGACCATCTCGTCCACTCGGGGGCGCTGGAGGTCACGTCCCGTCAGCTCGGGCCTACGCTCGGGTCCGATCACTTCCCGATCGTCGTCGATCTGCAGGTGGTGGCCACGCCCTGAGCACCGGCCGCGGTTGCCACTCACCCCGTGCCGGTGGATACGATCGTCCGATGTCGAACCACTACGCCGAGGCACGACGACGTCTCGCCGAAGTCGTCGGAACCGACGGCCTGGCCGTCATCCCGGCTGCGCACGAGGTCATCCGCAACTACGACGTCCCCCATCCCTTTCGTCAGGACTCCCTCTTCTGGTACCTGACCGGGTTCGAGGAGCCCGAGTCGGTGGCGGTCATCGCACCGGGTCATCCCGACGGGGACTACACCCTCTTCGTCCGGCCCAAGGACCCCTCCCAGGAGGTGTGGACCGGGATCAGGGCGGGGACCGAAGGCGCCAAAGAGGTCTATCGGCGCCGACGCCGCCTACGAGCTCGCCGACCTCGACACCGTCCTCGAGCGCATGATGCTGGGCAGGGAGGTGCTCTGGTACACCACCGGCAACGACCACTACGACGATCGCATCGCCGGCATCGTCGCCAACGCCCGGGCTCATCGGGAGCGATTCGGGGGTGTGGTCCCCTCCACCGTGCGCGACGTTTCGGTGCCGCTGGGCGAGATGATGCTGTTCAAGGGCCCGGAGGAGGCGGCCAGCCTGAAACGTGCCTGTGAGCTGACCGCGGAGGGCCATCGGGAGGCCATGCGCTTCGCCGCCCCCGGCATGTTCGAGTACGAGGTGCAGGCGGCGTTGGAGTACTTCTGGCGGCTCCGCGGCTCGCGGCGCAACGGCTACGACTCGATCGTGGCCTCCGGGGCCAACGCCTGTGTCCTCCACTACATCGAGAACAACGATCGGATCGGAGCCGACGACCTCCTCTTGATCGACGCTGCCGCCGAGGTCGACGGCTACTCCTCCGACATCACCAGGACGTTCCCCGCCAACGGCAAGTTCACCGGTCCACAACGAGCCATCTACGAGATCGTGCTGTCGGCCGAGAAGAAGGGCGTGGAGCTGGCCACGCCCGGCTCGACCCTGAGGACGATCCACGACGAGTCGACCCGCATCCTCACCGAGGGCATGGTCGAGCTCGGTCTGCTCCCCAAGGATGTCGAGACGTCACTGGCGATGCACCACTACAACCACTTCTTCATGCACGGGACCAGCCACTGGCTCGGTCTCGACGTCCACGACCGGGGCGCCTATCGCATCGACGGTGTGTCACGGCCCCTCGGGCCGGGCATGAGCTTCACTGTCGAGCCCGGGATCTACGTCGCCCCGGACAAGGCCGAGATCGAGCTGACGCTCCTGGAGTACGACCTCGAGGAGCAGAACGAGCGGCGGATCCGTCTCGGGCGCAAGGCCGCTGCCGCCCTGGAGGCCGAAGAGCGGGCCAACGCCGAGAAGATCACCCACACGGTGCCGGCCGAGTTCCTCGGCATCGGGGTCCGGATCGAGGACGACATCCTCATCACGGAGACCGGTCGGGACAACATGACCACCGGGGTGCCCAAGGAGATCGACGAGGTCGAGGCCCTGTGCTCCGAGACCTCGAGACTTCCCCGCGACTAGGCCCCGCTCGCCGCGGGCACCGCGTACAAGGCGATGGCGAGGAAGTGGGACACGCTGGCCAGGACCACGAAGACGTGGAACAGCTCGTGGTAGGAGAAGCTCCGGGGCAACAGCTTGGGGCGCTTGGTCATGAAGATGACGGTGCCCGAGGGTGTAGAACACGCCCCCGATTGCGATCAGCACGATGGCCCCCGGCCCCAACGTCGTCCAGATCTGGGGCAGCCAGAGGATCACCGTCCAGCCCATCGTGAGCTGCAATGTCACCGACAGCCCGGTGGAGACGTTGGGGAGGACGAACTTGAGCGAGATCCCGACGATCGCCAGCGTCCATATCAGGGCGAGACACCACCACAACGCAGCACCATCGAGACCTGCGATCGCGATCGGCGTGAACGTGCCGGCCACCACGAGGTAGATCATCGAGTGGTCGACCCTTTGCAGACGACGCTTCCAGTCGGTACCCCACGGCACGGAGTGATAGAGCGAGGACACCGTGTACATGATCAGCAGGGCGAACCCGAAGATGAGGGCGCCGGTGAGGGCTCCGGGCCTGCCCCAGGCGCGATCGACGAGGTAGATCGTGCCGGCGAGGGTGGCCACCGCAGCTCCACCGTGGAGGAATCCCCTGATCGGGTTCTGCATGCGACCGAGGGTCATGCGGTCCATGGCCCCAGGATATGCCCTCCGCCCCGCATATATCTGGTGCGCGAGGCCCAAGTGATCTGACGGAAGTGACGGTACGATTGCACTACCGGATATGGCCCTCGGTCTTCTCTACCGCATCTACGAGCGAAACCTGCTCGCCGGCCTCGATCGCAATCGACTCCCCAAGCACATCGGAGTCGTGCTCGACGGCCACCGTCGCCATGCCCGGGCCGAGGGTCTGCCCAGCTATCGGGACTCCTACGCCGAGGGCATGTCCCGGTTCGAGGAGTTCCTCGGGTGGGCCGATGATCTCAAGATCCCCGCGGTCACGGCCTGGGTCCTCTCCCCGGAGAACCTGTCCCGTCCCGCCGAGGAGCTCGACCCCTACTTCGACGTCCTGATCGACCTGTTCTCCCGGCTGCCCGCCGAGTGCGCCCGGTTCGACATGTCGTTGCGCTTCATCGGCAGTCTCGACCTGTTGCCCCGTGATCTGGTCGAGGCGGCCAAGGCCGCCGAGGAGCAGCACCCCGACGGGAGCCGCCGGCTCAACATCGCCATGGGCTACGGGGGCCGTCAGGAGATCGTCGACGCCACCAAGGACCTGGTGGCCGGTCTCGCCGCCGAGGGGGTCCCCGCCGCCGAGATCGCCGACCACATCGATGCCCAGGCCCTCGCCCGGCACATGTACTCCGCCGATCTCCCCGACGCCGACCTGATCATTCGCACTTCGGGAGAGTCGCGGCTCTCCGGGTTCCTGCTCTGGCAGTCCGCCTACTCCGAGTTCGTGTTCGTCGACGTCAACTGGCCCGCCTTCCGCCGTGTCGACTTCCTCCGCGCCCTCCGTGACTACGAGGGCCGCAGCCGCCGCTTCGGCCAGTGACATGTGAAGGGGGGCGACCCCCTCGGACCCCCCGCCGTGATACAGCGTGAGTAGTTGAAGTCCTATGCGACTTCAACTACTCACGCTTGAACCAGACCTACGCCGTGACCATGCCGGGGTGGAGATGGGTGACGTCGCCGAGCTGGCGCAGGGAGAACGCCCAGCCGGTGCTCACCCGGAACATCGTCACCCGGGAGACCCCGGTGTGGGGTTGGCGGAAACGGTCCCACTCCCAGGGGACGGGGTCGAGACCGAGGAGATGACCGAGCACCAGGGCATTGGTCCCGGCGTGGGCCACGATCACCACTCTCCGGTCGGGGTCCTCGACATTCCACAGATGACGTCCGGTGCTGTCGGCGGGACGCACCCCGTGCGACCCCAGCGTCTCGATCAATCCCTCGACCACCCGGACGTGGAAGTCGCGGAAGGACTCGCCACCGGGCAGCCCGTCCCACATCTCGTCCATGTGCCGGAAGTTGGCGTGCTCGAACCCCCGCTCGATCACCTCGACCGGCTCGCCCTCCCATTCGGGCGGGTTCTGGATCTCCTTGAGCCACGGATAGACCTCACGCTCGTGACCCAGCTCGGCGGATACCGGCTCCGAGGTCTCCATCGCCCGGTTCATCGGGGAGACCCACAACTCGTCCACGTCCTGGAGCGAGGCGAGCCGGTGGCCGAGCCGCGTCGCCTGCTCCTTTCCCAGGTCGGTGAGGTTGGGGTCGTTGCGGGCGATGCGGTCGGGTGCCCAATCGGGTTGACCATGACGCACCAGGAACAGATCCATGTCGCCCAACTTACATGTTCGGAGCCGTGCCCCAATACGATGGGCCGGTGCCGCTTGCAGCCCTCGTCGAGCATCTGGTCGCCAACTCGCTACGGACCGATGGCCCTTTCACGTTGCGGAGTGGCGCGGTCTCCGATTGGTACCTCGACGCACGCCAGACGACCTTCGACGGTGAAGGGGCCCGTCTCGTGGGAGCGGCGGTGCTCGCCGTCCTCCACCCCGACGCTCGCGCCGTCGGCGGGATGACCATGGGCGCCGACCCCATCGCGGTGGCCACGGCGATGGTCGCGGCCGAATCGGGCAGAGACCTCAAGGCGTTCTCCATCCGCACCACCGAGAAGGACCACGGCGTGGGTGGGCGTCTCGTCGGCCCTATCGACGTCTCCATGCCGGTGGTCGTCGTCGAGGACACCACCACCACCGGAGGCGCCGCCGTCGAGGCGGCCCGCTATCTGCTGGATCAGGGCTTCACCATCGTCCAGGCGATCGCGCTGGTCGACCGATCCGAGGGACGGGCCGCAGCCAACTTCGGAGAGCTGGGGATCGAGCACCGCGCCCTCATCGTCCCCTCCGACCTGGGGGTGACATCGTGACGGTGGTCGTGCGCCGCTCCGCCCTCCGCATGTGGCTGCTGGCTCTCGGCGGCATCCCCCTCCTGATCATCTCGCTCGATGTGCTGACGGAGCGACGGATCACCCGATGGCTCACCGACCTGATGTTCCGGCCCGAGGATGTCCAGATCTACGAGCCGAGAGATGTGATCTTCGCCTGGGTCATGTTCGGCTTCGGGGCGTTCTTCGTGCTGTGGGGCCTGAAGGAGCTGTTCGTGCCCACCAAAGTGGTCGAGTGCACCGACGACGGGCTGCACCTTCGCGTCAACGGCCCGTTCCGGCCGCCTTCCGTCATCGCCTGGGAGAACATCAGGGACGTGGGTGGCGCCGACATCGAGGACGAGGGCGACACGGTGCCCCTGTTCGTGGTCGGCGTGTTCGAGCGGGAAGGTCTTCCCGACAACCCCTGGGGGGCGAGATGGGTGGGTGAGCGCGATCTGGGGGTTCTCGCCGAGGACTGGGCCGACGACCCACAGGATGTGGCGGAGCAGGTCGCCGACTACGCAGTCGATGCGGCGAAGCGAGAGAGGCGGGAGGCGACCGCCAACCTCTGGCAGGAGACCTGATGCAGGTCGGGGCCCACACCCCGTCGGAGCACCCGCTCGTCGAGGCGGCCGCTCGCAAGGCCGACCTCGTCCAGATCTTCCTCTCCGACCCTCAGTCGTGGAAGAAGCCCAAGCCCAGGGAGGACGCCGCCGAGCTGAGGAGCGCACCGATCCCGGTGATCGTTCATGCCCCATATCTGATCAACGTCTGCGCGGACAACAACCGGGTGCGCATCCCCAGCCGCAAGATCCTCCAGGAGACCTGCGATGCCGCCACCGAGATCGACGCCGACGCGGTGGTGGTTCATGGGGGCCATGTCACCGGGGACGGCCCTCAGGAGGAGGGGATCCTCCGGTGGAAGAAGGCGCTCGAGGCTCTCGACACCGATCGTCAGGTCCTCATCGAGAACACGGCCGGAGGCGACAAGGCGCTCGCACGTCGGGTCGAGTGGATCGGCAAGCTTTGGGAGGAGATCGGCTCGTTCGGTGTCGGGTTCGTCCTCGACACATGTCACTCCTGGGCGGGCGGTGAGCCCTTCGACGAGCTGGTGGAGCGGGTCCGCGCCGCCACCGGTCGCATCGACCTGGTCCACGCCAACGACTCGAAGGACGGCTTCGACTCGAGACGCGACCGTCACGAGAACCTCGGGGCGGGTGCGATTCCCCGAGATGAGCTGGCGCGGGCGATAGCGACCGCTGCGGCGCCGGTCGTCGTGGAGACACCCGGCGGCGCCGCCGAGCAGTCCGCCGACATCGAGTGGGTGCGGGCCCTGGTCTGAGTCAGGTCAGGAAGTGCTGGGGCGGGCGGCGAACGCCTGGGCGAGGAGGTCGGCGAGGAGAAGTCTCTGCTCGGCCGGTGTCCGGTCGCTGCGGGTGGCCACCGCCTCGGCGAGGCGATCCTGGACGACGTCGAGCGTGATTAGGGAAGCAGGCATGGCGGTTGGATGCCCACGGGGCGTTGCTGGTTCCCGCTCGGATGCCGGCAGGCGGAATCAGGGGCCCGAATCCCTGGTTTCCTCACTCAAGTACCGTTGAGGAGAACATGGCGAAAGTGACCGCACCGGCGATACGCGCTCGCAAGGGAGGCCCCAAGCTGGCCGTAGTCACCGCATACGACTACCCCGGGGCCGTGATCGCCGATCGGGCGGGCATGGACATCATCCTCGTCGGCGATTCGGTGGCGAATGTCGTCCACGGGATGGAGACCACGCTCGAGATCGGGATCGAGGAGATGATCGTCCACACCCGGGCGGTCAAGCGGGCCAAGACCGAAGCGATGGTCGTGGCCGACATGCCCTGGCTCACCTTCCACCTCGGCCCCGAGGACGCGGTTCGGAATGCGGGCCGTCTCGTCCGCGAGGGCGGCGCCGAAGCGGTGAAGCTGGAGGGCGGACGGAAGCGGATCCCCGTCGTCTCGGCTCTGCTCGACGCCGAGATCCCGGTGATGGCCCACATCGGCCTCACTCCCCAGTCGGTCCATGCCATGGGTGGCTTCAAGGTCCAGGGCAAAGTCGTCGACGCGGCCCGGGAGATGATCGAGGACGCCAAGGCCCTCTCCGACGCCGGGTGCTTCGCCATCGTCATCGAAGGGGTTCCCGACGTGCTCGGGGAGCTCATCACCAAAGAGGTCGACGCCCCCACCATCGGCATCGGCGCCGGCCCCCACACCGACGGACAGGTGCTCGTGTTCCACGACATGCTGGGGTTGGGATCGGGCAACTACCCCAAGTTCGTCCGGCCCTACGCCAATCTCGCCGACGAGGCGGTCGCTGCCCTCCAGGCCTACAAGGCCGATGTCCAGAACGGGAGCTTCCCGGGTGACGAGGAGAGCTATCACGTCTCCGACGAGATAGCCAGCGAGCTGCTCAAAGACAGCTGAGACGTCTCCTTCTGATCGCCGCCCTCCTCGTCGGGGCATGCGCCGGCGAGACCGAGATCCTCCAGCAGTTCGCCATCGAAGACATCAGCGTCGGGGACGACTCGTTGCGGGTAGCCGTCGCCGCCACACCCGAGCAACGCAGTCAGGGTCTCCGTCACGTCGAGGAGTTGGACGGGTACGAGGGGATGCTCTTCGTCTTCGACGATCCCCGTTCCGCCACCTTCGGGATGGAGGACACGCTCATCGCCCTCGACATCTGGTGGTTCGACAGCGCCGGGCTCCTCCTCGGCTCGACCGACTATGCAGCCATGCGAGACCACCCCCTGCCCCAGCTATGGGTCGCCGGGGGAGATCGGCTGGGCGTTGGAGACACCGGCGGGCGAGTGGGAGTTCGTCATGGGGTCACAACTGTCGACTGTGGAAAATCCCTGAGCCTGGTTACCATCGCGACCTGAATCCGGCGACACGCGCCGCCGGCCCCTGCTCCACCGAGTTGGTGGGGCCTTCCGTAACGGATGTCCACAGGAGGTGCGATGCGCGACTACGAACTGATGACGATCTATCGGCCTGATCTGGCCGAGACCGACGTCGAGACCAAGATCGGCGAGCTCGAGACATTTCTCTCGCGGTGCTGACGCAGAGGTCACCAAACGGGACGTCTGGGGCAAGCGCCGTTTCGCCTACGAGATCGACCACCTCAGCGAGGGCTACTACTCCGTCCTTTCCTTCAAGGCGGAGGCAGAGGCCGTCGCCGGCGTCGACCGGATGTTGTCCCTGGCCGACGAGGTCGTCCGCCACAAGATCGTCCGGCTGGGCGACTGACTGGATTCTGTCCCCAACCACCGGCATAGTCGGGACCGGGGACGAGAAAGAGGAGAACTCGATGTCGAGCAATGTGACTTTGATTGGAAACCTGACCCGGGACCCCGAACTGCGGTTCACGCCGTCGGGTGTCGCCGTGGCCACCATCGGCCTCGCCGTCAACCGCAGCTGGCGGGGCAAGGACGGCGAATGGCAGGAGCAGACCAGCTTCTTCGACTGTGTCGTCTGGCGGGAGCAGGCCGAGCAGGTGGCCGAGTCCCTGCAGCAGGGTGCCCGTGTGATCGTCTCCGGACGTCTCGAGCAGCGCAGCTGGGAGACCAAGGAGGGCGAGAAGCGATACGCCGTCGAGGTCCAGGTCGACGAGATGGGGCCGTCGCTCCGTTGGGCGACCGCCACCGTCAACAAGACCCAGCGTCAGGACAACTGGTCCGAGAACAGCAACCAGTCCGCCGGTGCCACGGCTCCGGCGGCCCGTGAGAATTATGGGCCCGACGAGGCGCCCTTCTAGGAGATATCGGAATGGCTCGTAAGAACAGGAGAAACCCGAAGCCGGCGGTCCGGGGTCGTCGTCAGGACTTCCGCCGCGGTAAACCCAAGCCGTGCTCGATCTGCCCCGAGGGCAAGGTCGACTGGAAGGACACCTCGTTCCTCCGCAAGTACGTCTCCGATCGGGGCAAGATCCGCGGCCGTCGTGTCACCGGGTTGTGCCCGCAATGCCAGCGCAAGGTGGCCGTGGCCGTGAAGAACGCCCGGGAGATGGCGCTTCTGCCCTATGTGGGGGGACGATGAAGCTCATCCTCACCGCCGACGTCAACGAACTGGGCAAACGGGGCGACGTGGTCGACGTGGCCGACGGGTACGCCCGCAACTTCTTGCTCCCCAAGCAGAAGGCGATCAAGGCCAACGAAGGGGCCCTGGCCCAGGCCGAGGCGGTCCGGGAGGCCCGGATCGAGATCGATCGTCGCGCCAAGGACACTGCCGAGAACATCGCCACCCAGTTGGTGGGGAGCCGGGTCGTGCTCGCCGCTCAGGCAGGTGACGAGGGTCAGCTCTATGGCTCGGTGGGCGCCGGCGACATCATCGAGGGGATCAAGCGGTTCACCGGGATCGAGCTGGAGCGCAACCAGGTCGAGATCGAGGCTCCGATCAAGGCGATCGGTCTCCACGAGATCCAGATCAAGGTGCACCCCGAGGTCGAGTTCTCGCTCACCCTCGACGTCATCCCCGCCTGATCGATACGGCGTTAGCGTCCGACCATGGAAACAGCAGGCTGGGTCGCCGCGGCCCTCATCGGGGTGGTGACAGTCTTCCAATTGGCTCTGGCCTTGGGGGTCCCGGCGGGTGCCGCCGCCTGGGGCGGGTCCAACAAGGGGGTGCTTCCCACCCGTCTCCGTGTGGCCAGTGGACTGGTCGCGGTCTTGTTCTACCCACCCGTCGCCATCCTCCTCCTCGACAGCAGTGGTGTCATCGATGTGGGTTGGGACGTCAGCCCACTCTGGATCTGGGTGCTCGCCGGGCTGTTCGGTCTGGGGGCACTGGCCAACTTCGCGTCGAGGTCGCGCGTGGAACGCTGGTGGGGCCCGGTCTCCGCTGCGATCGCGGTCTGCTGCGTCATCATCGCCCTCGGGATGTAGTGACGGTTTTCCCGATCTGACCACGAGATTCGCGTTCTCGGCGTACGCGAAAAACAAACGGGAGGTCGGGAAATTCAAGGAGGGCGTGACCTTGGTGCCGCTCCGGACACACGCCTATGTTGCCTTCAGCTTCCCCGCTGCTGGCGGCACCGCTTCCCCGCCCCCGGCGGGGTCTTTCGCGCAGACCCCGAGATCTGTCAGTGGCGCGTGCTTGATTGTCATGGAGGACGAGGACATATATGACCACCGTTGGTGAACAGACCCAGATGCGCCCCGGCTACAAGCAGCCACCCCACTCCCGGGAGGCTGAGGAGTCGGTCATCGGCGCGGTGCTCCTGTCATCGGATGCGGTCAACGAGGTCATGGACCGCATCCACCCGGACGACTTCTACATCCCCGCCCATCAAGCCATCTTCGAGTCGGTCCGCGAGCTGTTCGACGGCAACCAGGCCATCGACGCGGTCACCGTCTCGGAGAGTCTGCGTCGCAAAGGGGAGCTGGAGAAGATCGGCGGGGTCCAGTACCTCACCCGGCTGGTCGACATCGTCCCGTCCACCTCCAACGTCGTCTACTACGCCGGCATCGTCGAGGAGCACGCCAAACGCCGCGAGCTGATCCGGGCCGGGGCAGCCGTCACCGAGTACGCATTCGACATCGACGAGGAGATCTCCGGCGTTCTCGACCGGGCCGAGCAGGCCGTGCTCGGTGTTGCCGAGAAGCGCAGCTCCCAGACGCTGCTCGAGGTAGGGCCCCTCTTCCAGGACGTGCTCGAGCACATCGAGATGCTGGAGCAGCAAGGGCAGTGACATCACGGGTCTCGCCACCGGGTTCGTCGACCTCGACAAGAAGCTGGCCGGTCTCCAGGCCGCCAACCTGGTGGTGATCGCGGGCAGGCCGGCGATGGGCAAGTCCTCGCTCGCCTTGAACATCGCCACCAATGCCGCGTCGTCCGGCGAGCCGGTGGCCATCTTCTCCCTGGAGATGTCGAAGGAGGAGATCGTCCAGCGCATCCTCTCCTCGGTGGGCAAGGTCGACTCGATGAAGCTGCGCTCCGGCCAGCTCGGCCCGCTCTGGCAGCGGGTGGTCGACGCCGCCGGTCGGATGTACAAGGCGCCGATCTACATCGACGACTCCCCGGTGGTGACCGTCACCGACATCAGGGCCAAGTGCCGGCGGCTCAAGCGCAAACGCGGGCTCTCCCTGATCGTCGTCGACTACCTCCAGCTCATGGAGGCCCACGGCCCGGAGAACCGGCAACAGGAGATCGCCCAGATCTCCCGAAATCTGAAGAATCTGGCCCGTGAGCTCGAGGTGCCGATCATCGCCTGCTCCCAGCTCAACCGGTCCCTCGAGTCGAGGGAAGACAAACGACCCCGTCTCTCCGACCTGCGTGAGAGCGGGAGCATCGAGCAGGACTCCGACGTGGTGATGTTCGTCTACCGCCACGAGTACTACCACCCCGAGGACCAGGACAAGAAGGGGATCGCCGAGATCATCATCGCCAAGCATCGTGCCGGTTCGACAGGCCCGGTGGAGATGACCTTCCAACCCGAATTCACCCGGTTCGCCAACCTGGGACGCGACGTCACCTGATCCCGGACGCCGTACGGCATTCGTGCGGCAGCCTGGTGGCTGCCGCGGAGGGTGGCTGCGTGGTTCGTCACTGCCCTGTGAAGCCTGTGGAAGCTTCAGAGTGGGGACTCAGCTGGGCACGGACCAACAAGGCCTAGTTTCGCGAACTGGCGGGCCGCCGTGTCGACGATTCCGGGCTCAATCCGAATATACGCAACCGCGCTAGTTCGTGGGGAAATCGCGGTGCGAGCGGCTCGCGGTAGGCCCGGACTGCCCCTGGTACTTCGATCCCAGTTCCGGCGACCCGTAGGGGAACTCGGCGGCGGTGGTCATCTGATAGAAGCTGATCTGGCCGATCTTCATCCCCGGGTAGATGGCGATGGGGAGAGTGGCCACATTGGAGAGCTCCAACGTGATGTGACCCTCGAAACCAGGGTCGATGAACCCGGCGGTGGAGTGGATGAGCAGCCCGAGCCGGCCCAACGACGACTTGCCCTCGAGACGGGCCACCACGTCCTCCCCGAGCTTGACCCGTTCCAGGGTCGAGCCGAGGACGAACTCACCGGGGTGCAGCATGAATCGGTCGTCGCCGACCTCGACCAGCTGGGTGAGGTCGTCTTGCGGGGACCGTGGGTCGATCTCCGAGTACTTGTGGTTGACGAAGACCCTAAACCCGTCACCCACTCGCAGGTCCACCGACGACGGTTGGACATAGGACACCTCGAACGGGTCGATCTGGATCGTGCCGGACTCGATGGCCTGTTTGATGGACCGGTCGGAGAAGATCATCGAGCGGGCATGGTAGGCGGCTCCCACGGTGCGCTCTCGGCCAGGACCGTGACCAGTCGATCCAGTCCGAACTCGAACGCACGGTCGACATCGCCACCCATGCGAAAGGCCCCGGCGAGCTCCATCGTGATGAATCCATGTCCCCACGCGGTGACGGTGCGCGCCGCCTCGAGGGCATCGTCGCGTCCGGCAAGCGCCTCCGTGGTGCGGAACAGGGCGGCCACGCCTTGCTCCAGGAGTGCGGCGTCGGGTCGCTGCTCTTCGGGGAGTCGGCTGAACAGGAGGCCGTACGCCTCGGGGTTGGCGTGGGCGAAGTCACGCGGAACGCATGCGCCAGAGCGGCCAGGTCCTCCCCTGGGTCGACACCGGCGACGGCTTCGTCGAGGGCAACGATGAGGTCTGCGACGACGTCCTCGGCGACGAGCCGGATGAGGTGATCGCGGCTGTCGACGTGTTTGTAGAGCGAGGGCGCCTTCACCCCGACCGCCTTCGCCAGCCGTTGCATGGTCAAGCGGTCCGGTCCCTCAGACTCCACCAGGGCGCGACCTGCGGACACGATCTCGGACAGTGAAGTTCGGGGAGGTGTGGGCATGGTTCTCTTCGCTATTGACGTTAGCCATGATAGCTAAGTAGAGTAGCGATGACAAGAGAGAAGGAACACATGCAGCTCCAACCACATCTGCATCGCATCGGATCCGATCATGTGAACAGCTATCTGGTCGAGGACGAGACGGGGGTCACCATCATCGACACCGGTCTCCCCGGTCAGTGGGATGAGTTGGTCGCAGAACTGGGGATCATGGGCCGGACGTTGCAGGACGTGCAGGGGGTGATCCTCACCCACGGTGACTCCGACCATCTCGGATTTGCCGAGCGCGCTCGAGTCGAGACCGGAGCCACGGTATACGTCCACGAGAGTGACGCCGACCTGGCGCTGGGGAAGACGAAGAAGAAGAACCCGCCATGGGGGCCGTTCAAGATCGGTCCCATGCTCGGATTCCTCTGGTACGCGGCGCGCAACGGTGGTCTCAAGGTGACCCCGGTCACCGAGGTCCAGACGGTGCGCGGGGACGAGGTCCTCGATCTCCCCGGGTCGCCCCGGATCATCCACATCCCTGGTCACAGCCCCGGCAGCATCGCCGTCCACGTTCCTCCGGTGGCCGCGGTGTTCGTGGGGGACGCCATGACCACCCGTCATGTGCTGACCGGGGTGGAGGGGCCGCAGCCGGCGCCATTCACCCTCGACCCACCGGGGGCTTCGGCATCACTGGAGAAGCTGGCTTCGATCGACGCCCACTGGGTACTGCCGGGTCATGGGCCACCCTGGTCTGACGGGACGACCGAGGCGGTACGCCGGATCCGAGACTTCCCTGGTGTCTAGCCTCGGGGAGGAGGCTGTTCGTGGAGCGGGTGAAGGGAATCGAACCCTCGCCCCGAGCTTGGGAAGCTCGTGTTCTACCATTGAACTACACCCGCGAGGAACCGATTCTAGGTGGTTAGCGTTCGCAGGGTGAACCGCTCCTTCGCCCTGATCGGTGTTCCCATCGACTCCGCCGGCACGCCAGGTGGCACGGAGCTCGCACCGGCGGCTCTTCGTGCTCTCGGTCTCGGAGACGTGATGGCAGCGGACGATTTGGGGGATCTCGACGTCCGAATCCGGGCGGAGGAACGCGATCCCGTGACCGGGGTGGTCGGGCTCGAGGATGTCTGCACGACCACTGCCATGATCCGCCAGTCGGTTTCGGGCGCTCTCGCCAACGGCCAGACTCCCTTCATCGTCGGTGGTTGCTGTGCCCTGGTGCCAGGGGCCTTGGCGGGGGTGCGAGATGCCAGAGGGAACGCCGGCCTCCTCCACCTCGATGGGCATCTCGACCTCTACGACCAGACGACCTCCCCGTCGGGGGAAGCGGCGGACATGCCGGTGACAGTGGCGATCGGTGGCGGCCCGACCCCTTGGGTGGAGGCGGCCGGTGGCGCCTCGGTGGGCACGGGCGACGTGTGGATCCTCGGCTACCGCGACCGCGAGGAGTCGAAGGCCGATGAGATGCTGATGCCCGAGGATCTCGACCCGCCGATCGCATGTCTCTCAACCGAGGAACTCGAACGACTCGGTTTCACGGTGGCTGCGGACCGGGCCGTCGCCGAGTTGGAGGTCACGACCGAGGGGGTCTGGGCCCATCTCGATCTCGACATCGTCGACCCCGAATTGTTCTTCGCCAACGATGCCCCAATGCGCGCAGGGATCGACTGGGATCAGCTCACGATGTTGCTGAAGCCGGTCTTCGCTTCACCGGCCCTCGCCGGGTTCTCGCTCGGGTGCTACAACCCGGAGAAGGATCGTGAGGGTGGCAACGGACGACGGATCGTCGAGGTCTTTCGTTCCGCTCTGTCAGGTTGAGAGCGCAGCCTCGATCGTGGCGATGATCTCGGGATCGTCGGGGACGGTCGTGGGCCGGAAGCGGTGGACCACATCGTCGGGTGTCACGAGGAACTTCTCGAAGTTCCATTGCACACGACCCGCCTTGCCGGCGCTGTCGGGGACCTTGGTGAGCTCCTGGTAGAGAGGGTGGCGGTCCTTCCCGTTGACCTTGATCCGCTCGAACATGGGGAAGGTGACACCCCAAGTCATCGAGCAGTACTCCTTGATGGCGTCCTCGCTGCCCAGTTCCTGGAGGAACTGGTTGCTGGGAAACCCGAGGACGCTGAATCCCTGCTCCCCATAGGTCTTCTGCAACTGCTCCAACTGCTCGTACTGGGGACTGAGGCCACAACGGGATGCCACGTTGACGATCAGTACCACTTCGTCGGCGTACTCGGCGAGTGTGGTCTCGTCGCCGTCGATCGTGGTCAGTGCGATGTCGCGAATACCCATGCGATCACCCTATTTCGGAGCGCCGCCTAACCCAACAGGGTCACTGCACCCCAGACGGTGAGGACCGCCCCGACCACGACCAGGAACACGACCCGCCCCGGCCGGTACTGGGCGTCGACGACGCCCTTCGGAACCTCGCCGCGGCGGTGCTTCCACCAGGCCAGACCGTTGCCGATGAGCAAGGCGAGCCCCAGGGCGAGGATCATCTCGGGGAGCAGGTTCTCGATGTCGAAGAGGTCACCCACAGCCGGCACCGTAACGGTGAATAGGCTCCGAACGTGAACCAACCAGCCACAGCCTCGGCACCGGCGACCACGGCCAATCTCGGGCCTGCGTTCGACACCCTCGCCCTTGCCCTCCACCCCCGCTGCACCGTCACCGCTCGCACTGCCGACGAGTGGTCAGTGGAGCACATAGGAGCCCATCGTCTCGCCGTCGACGAGGCCGACGGTGTCGTCGCCGCGGCACAACGAGCGATCGGCGACCAGCCCCTGGCGATGGTGGTGGACAATCAGATCCCACTCGGCCGCGGTCTCGGGTCGTCGGCGGCTGCCTTCGTCTCCGGTGCCGCGGCGGCGCTGCGGGCGGTCGGAGCCGACGCATCTCCGGATCGAGTCTTCCGCATCGCCGCCGAGATGGAAGGGCATGCGGAACAGCCGGCGGCGGCGGTCTACGGCGGGCTTGTCCTGATTCCGGCGGAGGGGATGCCGATGCGTCTCCCCTTCCATCCTTCCCTTCGCCCGATCGTGGCGGTGCCTGCGAGCCGGCTCTCCACCCAGGAGGCCCGCGCCGTCCTCCCTGACACGTACCCCCGCGAGGTGTTGATCCGCAGCCTGGCGCGGATGGCGGCACTGACTGCAGGTCTCACCACGGGTGATCCCGGGATGCTCGCCGCCGCCCACGGCGACGAGACCCATGAGGCTCATCGCGGTGATCTCACCCCGGAGGTCGGAGAGCTCATCGACGTCGCCCGGCGTGCCGGTGCCCTCCACGCGGCGAGGTCAGGGGCCGGGCCGTCCGTTGTGGCGTTCGCCACCAACGAGACCGCCACTCGCGTGGTCGAAGCCTTCACTCGATGGGGTGCCGAGGTCATCGACGAGGCCGTGGACACGACCGGTTTGGTGTGAGCGGCTGGGCATGGGTCGCCGTGAGCAATACGCGGCGGACCCCTCCTGTCTGTGGTAGACCCTTGGAGCTCGAGATCGTCGCCACCCACCCACCGACACTGCTGTGACCAATGATGCCTTGACACCCGAGGGCTTCTTTGCGGGTCGTCCGATAGGGCTGGCGATCTTTCAGAAAGTCAAGGCCAGACTGATCGAACTCGGCCGGCTCGAGGTTCGGGTGACGAAGAGCCAGGTCGCGTTCCGGCGGGATCGCGGTTTCGCATACCTGTGGATTCCCGACCAGTACCTCAGGAGCTCAGACGCCGAAGTCGTGCTTTCGATGGCACTCGATCGTGAGGATGCCTCTTCTCGGTGGAAAGAAGTGGTGCACCCAGCGAGGAATCACTGGATGCACCATCTCGAGGTGAATGACCCTGATGAAATCGACGAGGAGGTCATTCGCTGGTTGAGAGAGGCAGCCGATCGCGCATGAGTCAATAGCTCCAGAACTTGAGAGCGTGGCCGGGCGGCATCTCACGGGTCTACCGCCCCGGTCTGTCCAGTGGCACTTGGGAAGTTGGTTTGACCTAGTTTCGCCGAACCGCGACCATGGCAGGCGGTCTTCCCCTTTTCCGAGAGGTTTTTTCATGGGATCGCTTATCAAGAAGCGGCGCAAAAAGATGTCGAAGCACAAGTACCGCAAACGCATCAAGGCGAATCGACACAAGCGCAAGAAGTGAGAGAAGAGGACCGGCCCGGGGCCGGTCCTCTCTCTATTGGTCGAAGATGAGCGGATTTCAACCGTATACGGCGGCGTGTCGAATGAAATTCGACACGTTGGAGTTTCCTGCGGAAACTCCAACCTGTCCAGAGGACAGGCCAACCCGGGGTTGCCGGTGACTCAGCGGTCCTTGAGGAAGTCCTCGATCTCCTCGAGGAGACGTTCGGCTTCTTCGATGTCGTCGTCGGCGGCCTCGTTCTCGAGTTGCTCGACGTACTCCTGGAGCTCGGTGTTGTCCTCGATCGCCTCGTCGACGGTGTCGCGGAACTGACGGGCCCTGGTGGTGAGATCGCCGATGTCCAGCGCCAGGCCGAGGAGCTCGGACGCCTTGATGGCGAGCGCCTCGACGGCAGGCGGGTAGTCCTGGTTGGAGAGGTAGTGGGGGACGGCCGCCCATACCGAGATGGCGTCGATGCCAGCATTGCCGAACGCGTGGCTGAGCACCCCGAGGATGCCGGTGGGGCCTTGATATCCGGAAGGCATGAGACCGTGCAGCGCCAGCTCGTCGGGTTTCGTAGCGGAGCCGATCAGTGGCACGGGGAGGGTGTGGGCCACCTGGCCGATGAACGCCCCGAGCATCACCACCTTGCGCACCCCGAGCACCGTGAGGGCGTCGACGATCTCCTGGGTGAAGGCCTTCCACTTGTAGTTGGGCTCCTCGCCGAGGAGCACGACCAGGTCGCGCTCCGGGCGGCGGATCACGTGGAACTGGTTCTCGGGCCAGTCGATCCGGCGTGTCCCGCCCTCGTTGATGAACACCATCGGACGTCGGACCTGGAAGTCGTAGTGCTCGTCGGGATCGATCTCGGCGATGATCTCGGCGTCGAAGACCTCGATGAAGCGCTCGGCGGCGAGGCTCGCCGAGTCACCGGCGTCACCCCAGCCTTCGAAGGCGATCAGTGCGACCGGATCGTTCAGCACCGGCCGATCGATCCACTCCAAGGAGCCCATCCCGGTCAAACTACTCGCACAAGATCGTTAGCGGCGACGTCGGCATGGAAGGGACGGAAACGTCGCAGACGGAGGGCGTTGAGCACCACCGAGACGGAGGAGAAAGCCATGGCCGCCGCGGCCACCGTCGGGTTGAGCAGACCTGCCGCCGCCACCGGGATGGCCAGTGTGTTGTAGAGGAACGCCCAAACCAAGTTGCCCCTGATGATGCGAAATGTCTTCGCCGCCAACTCGA
Organism: uncultured bacterium; assembly: GCA_963751005.1. Taxonomy (GTDB): domain Bacteria; phylum Actinomycetota; class Acidimicrobiia; order Spongiisociales; family ZC4RG35; genus JANQRA01. The sequence continues at coordinate 154,153 of CAVVSY010000004.1, read as the reverse complement.
TGGCGACGGGAGCCAGGCGGGGGTCGTCCCTGAGGATCACGATGTCTCCGGCCTCCACGGCGACCCCGGTCCCCGAGCCAACCGCGAGTCCCAGATCGGCCTGGGTGAGGGCCGGGGCGTCGTTCACCCCATCCCCGAAGAAGGCGACGACCTCGCCTTTCTCCTGACTATGACCGACGCGCTTCGCCTTGGACTCGGGTGTGGCCGACCCGTACACGGTGTCGATCCCGATGGCCTCGCCAACCCGTTCCCCCGCCTGCTGGTTGTCGCCGGTGATCATCTCGACGGCGATGCCGAGCTCGTGCAGACGCTTCACCGCCTCGGCCGACTCGGGTCGGACGCTGTCGGAGACCGCGGCGATGCCCCGCACCTCTCCGTCCCAGCCGGCATAGAACGTCGTCAGACCTTCGCTCTCGCCCGAGCGGACTGCCTCGGCCCAGTCCTCGGTCCCGGACATGGCTCGTTCCTTCATCAGCTGAGCGGTACCGGCCGCCACGGAGTGCCCGTCGACCACACCGAAGACCCCCAGACCCGGGACCACCTCGATCGTCGAAGGCGTGAGCAGATCGACTCGGGATTCGTCGGCGGCGAGACCGACCGCCATCCCGATCGGATGGCCCGAGGCGACCTCGAGCGAGCCGACGAGCCGCAGGAAGCGGTCGCGGTCCTCGCTCGTCTCGACCCGCTTCGGGGTCATGACCCCGGTGGTGAGGGTTCCGGTCTTGTCGAAGAGGATCGTGTTCACCTCGCGAGCCCGTTCGAACACCTCGGCTCGTTTGTAGAGGATCCCCAGCTCCGCACCGCGCCCGCTCCCGACCATCACCGCCGTCGGGGTGGCCAGACCGAGGGCGCACGGACAGGCGATGATGAGGACCGACACCGCGATCCGGACCGCCGTCCCGATGTCGTCACTGGCGAACAGCCAGAAGCCGAACACCGCGAGGGCGATGAGAAGCACGGCGGCCACGAACCTGCCTGAGTAGATGTCGGCGAGACGCTGGATGGGAGCCTTGGACCCCTGGGCCTCCTCGACCATCCGGATGATGGATGCGAGCGTGGTGTCGGCCCCGACATGGGTTGCACTTCATCGTCAAGGCACCGGCTTGGTTCACCGTGCCGCCTACGACATCGTCGCCGGGGGTCTTGGCCACCGGCAACGGCTCACCGGTGAGCATCGCCTCGTCGACGGTGCTGGTGCCGGTGAGCACCACACCGTCGGTGGGGATGCGCTCGCCGGGTCGGACGGAGAGCACGTCCCCGGGGAGGATCTGCTCGATGGGGACACGACGCTCACCGTCAGCGGTGACCACCGTCGCCTCGGAGGCCCCCAGCTCGAGGAGCCGATGGACTGCCGACGAGGCCCGACCCTTGGCCCGGGCCTCGAACACCTTGCCCAGGGTGATCAGGGTGATGATCATGCCGGCGGTCTCGAAGTAGACCGTGCCGTGCGACGGGAGCACGGCCACTGAGTACACGTATGCCGACAGAGATCCCAGCGATATGAGTGTGTCCATGTTGGCGCTGGCGTTGCGTGCCTGACGGAGCGCCCGGCGGTGGTACTGGGCTCCCGACCAGAAGACGACCGGGGTCACGAGTACCCCCTGGAGGACCGAGTTCCACAGCTCGTGCGGCCCGAACAGGTGGAGCAGCATCGCCGGTGTGGTGAAGATCAGGGCCACCCAGAACCGGCGGCGCTGGACGATCTCCTCCTGTGAATACATCTCGACGACGTCTCGAGGATCGGATGAGGCGTCGTGGACCTTGATCTCGTATCCGATCTTCTCCACGGCAGCGGCCAGGGTGTCCACGTCGACATCGCGGTGGCCCGTATCGAGGCCGAGGCGCCGGCCAGGTTCACCGCAGCCTGCTCCACACCCTCCTGACGGTCGAGAACCCTCTCGATCCGGACCGCACAGGTGGCGCAGGTCATCCCCTCGACGTCGAAGAGGATGGTTCGGGTGTCATCCGAAGACGGCGTAGCCCTGCTCCTCGATCGTGCCCTTGATGGTGTCCAGGGTCACGGTCGACTCGTCGAACACGACTTCGAGCGTGGCGTCGGGGACCGACACCTCGACGTTGGCGACGCCGGCGAGGTCGCCGACGGCTCCCTCGAGGCTGGTCTTGCAGTGATCGCAGTGGACCTCGGGGACTTGGAGGGTGGTTTGGGTGCTCATCGGTGTCCTTTCGCATGGTGTCTGTCGGGAATCGTCTGGCAACGATTGGGGTCATCACAGACGGCCGGGTCGAGAGTCCGGGCCCGGGTGATGATGTCGGTGAGTCGGCGTCGGGTGCGGTTGAGCTCGTCCATCTGCCGGTCGAGCTCGGCGAGATGGGTCTCGAGGGTGGCGATCACGTGCCCACACGTCGACTCACCACCGTCACGGAGCTCGAGGATCATCTGGATCTCGAGGAGGGAGAGACCGGCGGATTGGGCGTCCTGGATGAAGGCGATCCGCTCTGTTGCGCCAGGCTCGTAGACGCGATAGCCGTTGTCGGATCGCATCGGCTCGGGGAGGACCCCGATCTCCTCGTAGTAGCGGATCGCCTTGGTGGAGACCCCGGTCCGCTCGGCGAGTTGTCCGATCTTCATAGGGCGAGGATAGCAGGAAAACCTTCTAGCCAACTGGAAGGTTGGTCGGCTGCCAGACTGAGAAGGCCCCCGACTGCAGTCGGGGGCCTTCGAATCGTCAGGTCAGGGAAGAATCACTCTTCGCCGTCGATGATCTTGCCGCGGACTCGGGGAAACCGAACCGGAGCGTGGGCGTGGCAGTACTCGGCCTTGTTGTACTGGCTGAGCTTGGTCTCACACCCTGGCTTGGCGCAGACGCGACCGGTGGTGAACCGCTTCGATGGGCGGCTCATGCCTTTGATCGCTGCACCTCTCACTGTATCTGTCATGTTGGCCCTCCTGGTGGGCCGGCACTGGTTGGAAAGAACGGGTAATCAGGCTATTCCTGACCCGGCCAAGGTTCGGGACCTTGATGTTGCATCGATGGTGCGTGCCGGAACGCTAAGCGGGGTTAAACGCCCCGATCATCGTTGCGTATAAGACGAAGGAACCGCCTCACCCGGTTCCCGAGATACCCAGCTTTCTGAGGAACGCCTCGTTGTTGGGCTCTCTTCCCAGGAAGTCTACAAGCATCTCGTTGGCGTCCCAAGACCCACCACGGCTGAGGACCTTGTTTCGGTAGTCGCGACCCACCTCGGGATTGGTGACGCCCTCCGCCTCGAAGCGGGAGAACATGTCGTCACCGAACACCTCGGCCCACATGTACCCGTAGTAGCTGGCGTCGTAGCCCCCCATGATGTGGCCGAACGAGGCGAGCGCGAAGGTGCCCTCGTGGGGCGGGAGCATCGTGATCTCGGAGCCGGCGGTGTAGATGGCGTCGAGGTCACGATCCGGCCCGGCATGGATCTCCTGGTCCCACCACCCGTACTGCATCTGACGGAGCTGGAAGACCGCCTTGTTGAGGTTGCGGGCGGCGACGAGCTGGTCGACGAGCTCGGTGGGGATCGGCTCGCCCGTCTCATGATGACGGGCGAAACGCTTGAGCACGTCCGCTCGCCACGTCCAGTGCTCCATGATCTGGCTGGGAGCCTCCACGAAGTCGCGTTCGGTCTCGGTCCCGGAGAAGGTCGCCAGCTCGGTCCGCCCCAGGTTCTGATGCAGGACATGGCCGAACTCGTGGAACAGGGTGACCACCTCGCCGTGCTGGAGCAGCGAGGGTGTCTCCTTGGTGGGCTTGGTGAAGTTGGCGACCATCGCGCAGGTCGGGCTCTGATAGGACCCGTCCTCGAGGAGACGGCTGCGGACCAACGGGAACTCGGCGGCATGCCCGAACTTGCCCTCCCGGGGGAACAGGTCGAGATAGAAGCGTCCGATCTCCTCACCTGTTTCCGCCTCCTGGAGCGAGAAGAGCTGGACGTCGGGGTGCCAGGTCTCGAAGTCGGTGATCTCGACGAAGTTGATCCCGAACATCTCCGACGTCAGCTGGAACATGCCCTCGAGCACCTGGGGCAGGGGGAAGTATTGGGCGACCTCGAAGTTGTCGACCCCGAAGTCGGTCTTCCGCTGCCGGTTGTCGTAGTAGGCCCAGTCCCACTGCTGGACCCTGGTGTCCCCGGTGTCCGCTTGGAGAAGCCGGCTCACCGCGGCCAGCTCGTCGCCGGCGGCGGCGGTGAGTGGCTCCTTGAGCTCCGCATACATCTCTTTGACCCGCTCCGGGCTCCGGGCCATGCGCAGCTCGAGACGGTGGTGGGCCCAGGTGGGGAGGTCGAACGCCTCGGCGATCTCCTGACGGATGTCCAGCGCCTCCTCGAGGAGCTTTCGATTCTCCTCGATGGCGACCGTGTTGAACTTGAACCTGAGCTCCTCCCTCAGTTCACGACGCGGTGAGTTCTCCAGGAACGGGAACATCTCGGGGTAGGCGATGGTCACCTTGTGCTTGCCGGTCTCCTCGTCGACTTCCAGCCCGTCGATGTAGACGTCGGGAAGTCCCTTCGAGGTCGTCACGGCTGACCAGGATCCAGTCGTCCCATTCGTCGATGTTCTGTTGGAACTTCACGCCGAGCTCGATCTCCCTCTGGGTGAGCTCCTGGACCCGCTTCCTGGTCCCCGCGTCGAGCTCATGGCCCGCCCGTCGCAGATCGCGGACCACGAACTCGAGGAGACGCCGGTGCTCGCCCTGCAGGGCCGCGGCCTCTTCGGTGGCGGCGTAAGCCCGGACGACTTCGTCGAGGTCGTCGCGGAAGTAGACGTCCGACGCCCACTTCATCGTCTTCGCCTCGGCCTCCTTCGCCGCATCGCGCACGTCCTTGTCGGTGTGGACGTAACCCATGAAGGCGTAGTCGGTGAAGGCGTGGGCCAGGATGTCGGCGATGCGATCGAGTGGTCGGAGGGTGTTCTCGAAGGTGCGCTCACCGGAGACGGAGACGATCTCGGTGACGACCGCCTCGGCGTCGGCGATGGCGCGATCGACGCCGCTCTCGATCTCTCCCGGAGTGAGTGTGCTGTAGCTGGACATGAGCGATCCAGGGTAATTCGAAGTTAATTTCATCGTTCATGTGGTCACTCTCGCCGGATGTGCGTCACCTCAACCACGGATCCTTCGGGGCGGTGCCGATCCCGGTCCAGGAGCGCCAAACCGAGTGGCGCAGGCGCTGGGAGGCGAATCCGACCGCTTTCGTGCACAACGAGCTCGGGCCGGCTCTGGCGACGGCTCGCCGCGCTCTCGCCGGGTTCGTGGGCGCCGACGAGGCCGGTCTCGCGTTCGTGCGCAATGCCAGCCAGGGTGTGGCCGCGGTTCTCGGATCGATCGCCCCCACGCTCGTCGCCGGCGACGAGATCCTCACCACGGATCACGACTACAACGCCGTGCGCCAGACCCTGGAACACACCGCCGCGAGGGTGGGTGCGGCCGTCAGGGTCGTCACCGTCCCGTTCCCGATGGACACGCCGGATACCGTGGTCGATGCCGTCCTCGGAGCGGTCGGAGAACGCACCCGTCTCGTCGTGATCGACCACATCACCTCGCCCACCGGCCTGCTGCTCCCCATCGAGCGGATCGTGGCCGCACTGGAGCCCGATGTCCCGGTCCTGGTCGACGGGGCTCACGGGCCCGGCCAGGTCGCTCTCGGTCTCGACGTTCTGGGCGCCTCCTGGTACACGGGGAACCTGCACAAATGGGTGTGCGCCCCCAAGGGCGCCGCCTTCCTCCACACCCGTGAGGATCGGGTCGAGTCGACGGTCCCCACCGTGATCTCACATGGCTGGAACCATCCCCCGGCCGGGACGAGTCGCTATCACGCCCTCTTCGACTGGACAGGCACCGACGACTTCACCCCCTGGCTGGTGGTTCCCGACGCACTCGAGGTGGTGGGCGGTCTCGAGACCGGCGGGTGGCCCGCCCTCATCGATCGGAATCACCAGTTGGTGTTGCGGGGACGCGATGTGGTGTGCGAGATGCTCGGGATCGAGGCTCCCGCCCCGGATGAGATGCTCGGATCGATGGCCGGGGTGCCGCTCGGCGACCATGAGGGAGGGCCCGGCGAGGGTCTTCTCTCCCCGCTCACCTGGCTTCTCCTCGACGCCGGCTTCGAGTCGGTCGTGTCCTTCTGGCCGGAATCTCCGGCTCAGGTCCTCCGGCTCTCGGCACATCACTACAACACGCTCGCCGAGTACGAGGCCCTGGCGGTCTGGCTCAGCGAGGAGGGGGTTGGAACAGCGCCTCGGCCTGTTCGCGGGTCAACGCCTGGCTCGGGTTGATGCCATGGCGGTCGACGGCGGCCCCGATGCCGGTCTGGGGGTCGGGAAGCTCGACGGGTGAGTCGCTGCCCCCGAGTAGCGGGATCCCCGCCTCCAGCATCGCGCGGAACGGGTAGGCCCGGCTCATCCGGTCCGGTCCGAGCCGTTTCTCCAGCCAGGTCGTCTCCGACGCCAGGAAGGCCGGCTGAACCGAGGCGGTGACACCGAGGCCGGCCATTCGGTCGATGGTCTCGTCGGTGAGGACCGAGGCGTGCTCCACCCGCAATCTCGCCGGATCGGCGCCGTCGTCGACCAGGTCCTGATGCACGTCCAGAACCAGGTCGTTGGCTCGATCACCGATGGCGTGGATCGCCACCACCCCTCCCACCCCCAGCGAGGTCGAGGCCATCTCCACCATCTTGTCGTGGTCGTAGCGCTCCGTGCCCCGGGTGTCGCCGCGGTCGGCGAATGGCTCGTACATGGCCGCGGTATGCCCGCCCAGGCTCCCGTCGATGAAGTCCTTGTAGCCGGAGAAGCGAATCCTGCCCTCCGCCTGGTCGATCCGGTCCTTGGCGGCGAGGAACCCGGCCGGGTCGTCGGCGATGAGCAGCACGTCGATGTCGATGGGCAGATCGGGCGCCAGCCGCACCAGGGTCGCCACCTCGTCGTCGACGGCGCACCAGACCGCCGAACCGACCGAGATCATCCCCGTCACCGAGCCGATCCCCATCGCGGGGAGAGTGGCGAGGGCGGTGAGGATGTCGGCGTCTGGCGGGTCAGGGATCAGGCCTTCGACGACCCGGCCCACGGCCGTGATCGCAGTCTCCCGAAGGATCCCGTTGGGACGGCCGGCGCGGTCGCGGTCGAAGGACCCACCAGCAGGGTCCGGGGTCGATGAGTCCAGGCCGGCCAGTGCCATGGCCGCGCTGTTGGCCACCGCGATGTGCCCGCAATACCGGTACAGGAGGACGGGACGATCGGAGATCACGTCGTCGATGTCGGCCGCGGTGGGGAGCCGGAGCTCGGCGATGCCCTCGTCGTTGAGCCGCTGACCGACGATGGGCCCCTCGACTCGGGTTCCGTGGTCAGCGACCCGACGTAGGACGGTGGCGAGGTCGGGCGCGTCCATCAGCTCCAACCCGTTGACCAGGGCTGCGTATCCGAACGGGTGCAGGTGGTGATCGTGAAAGGTCATCGCAGGTGCTCGGGCATCGTACGGGCCACGATCGAGCGCAACTCCTCGTGGACCCTTCCGTTGCTGGCGACATGGGCCCTCGCCTCCAACTGGTTGGTCTCGCCCGATTCGTTGGTGTAGGTCCCCCCCGCCTCGGTCACGATCAGGATCCCTGCGGCGACGTCCCATGGCTTGATCCCCTGCGTGCCCCCGTGCTCCCAGTAGGCGTCGTAACGCCCGGCGGCCAGCCAGGCCAGGTCGAGGGCGGCGGCGCCGAGACGTCTCGTCCCCTGGCTGCGGAGCATCACCTCTTCGACCACCCGCAAATAAGCCCCGGCATGCTGGCGCCGGTCATAGGGGAACCCGGTGGAGACCAGAGACAGGTCGAGCGTGGGTGTCGTCGAGACCGTGATCGTCTCGCCGTTCAGGGTGGCTCCCTCCCCGGCGATGGCCACGAACTCGTCGTTGCGGGCGACGTCGATGATCACCCCGACCAGCGGCGACGCCCTCGTCCCAGAGGGCGACCGAGACGGCCACCTGGGGCAGCCGGTGCACGAAGTTGACGGTGCCGTCGAGTGGATCGACCACCCATACCCGACCGGACCGCCAGTCGCCGCCGCCACCCTCCTCACCCAGGATCCCGTCTTCGGGGAAATGGGCCGCGATGACGGCCCGGATGGCGTCCTCGGCGTCACGATCGATCTGGGTCACCGGGTCGACCGCGCTCTTCATCTCCATGTCGAGGTTCTGGAAGAACCCGGTCTGGACGATGTCGGCACCGGCGCGTGCGGCGCGAACAGCAACCCAGACGTCACCTTCCCACATCGGCGGGACTCTAGGTTCGGTCCTTGCCGGGCCACACTCGTACCCTGCCGGCGGTGAACACGGTCCTGGTCGCCTTGGCCGGCGCGGCGTTGTCGGTGCTGGCTTTCCCGCCCTTCGGGCCGGGCGCTCTGATCGTCCCCGGAACGGCGCTGTTCCTCCTCGCCCTGCGCCGGGCGAGCGGCCCACGGGAAGGCCTCCTCGCCGGCTTGACGTTCGGCCTGGCCTTCTTCGGCGGGCTGATGTGGTGGTTGTCCCAGCTCGAGCTGATCGCCCTAGTGCTCGTTCCGGTCCAGGCGTTGTTCTTCGCCGGATACGGCTGGTGGATGGCGAGGCGGAACGACCGGAAGCCTCTCCATTGGGTGTCGATGGCGGTGGGGAGCTGGGCCGTCTTCGAACTGGTCAGGTATCGGTTCCCGGTTGGTGGCCAGGAGTGGGGAGCGGCCGGATATGCGCTGAGTGACAACCTCGTCACCCGGCTCCCCGCGGCATTGGTGGGAACGTCGGGGCTGACGGTCCTCGTGGTGCTGGTCGGCGCCGAGATCGCTGCAGCCGTCTTCTCCCGATCGTGGCGGTGGGGCGCCGCCGCCCTCGGAACCGTGATGCTGGTGATCGTCCCGGCTCTCCTCCTGGGCAGCAGGAGCCTCGATGGGCCGGAGGTCCCCGTGGCCATAGTCCAGGGCTCGACTCCGTGTCCCTTCGAGCACTGCCCTCCCGACGAGCGTCTGCGCACCTTCCAGCAGCATCTCGCCCTCACCGAGACCATCGAATCGGGGTCGGTGGAGCTGGTGGTGTGGCCGGAGAGCTCCACAGGTTCGACCAATGCCGATCCGGTGTTGAATCAGGAGATCCGGGATGCCATCGGCGCCCAGGCACGTCGCATCGGAGCACCGCTGCTGATCGGCGGCGACCGTGTGGTGAGTGAGACCGAGTTCGTCAACGCCAACGTCGTCTTCGACGAGACCGGCGAGGTGATCGGCGAATACCGCAAGCAGCACCCCGTCCCCTTCGGCGAGTACATCCCGCTGCGCCCGCTATTCGAGTGGATCCCCGCACTCGATCGGGTCCCCCGTGACATGGTGCCGGGCGACGGGCCGGTCGTCTTCGCGTTTCCCGACTTCGTCTTGGGATCTGTCATCTCTTGGGAGGGCGGCTTCTCCAGGTACTCGCTGGAGCATCGCCGGCTCGGCGCCGACCTGATGGTGGTGGCCACCAACAAGTCCTCATACGGCCCCGATGCGCCGACATCCGACCAGTTCATCGGGATGACCCGGATGCGCGCCGTCGAGCTGGGAGTCGCGGTCGTCCACGCCGCGGTCACCGGCAAGTCGACGGTCATCGACGCGCGTGGGTCGTTCTCAGAGACCACCAGGACCGGCGAGTCGGTGGTCTTCTCCGGTGTCGCGGGCCCGGCGACGACCACCCCATATGTCAGGATCGGCGATCTGGTGATGTGGCTGGCCGCGTTGGGCGGGCTGATCGTCTGGGCATACCCGCTGGTAGGTTCGCGGCGCCCGAACAGCCAGGAGGACTGAAGACATGACGGAGGCTCTGGAGAACCTGCTCCACGAAGGGCGCACCTTCCCGCCCGCTGCGGACTTCACCGCACAGGCCAACGCCGGCCCCGGCATCCACGAAGCGGCGGCCGCTCGACTACCAGGCCTTCTGGCAGGAGCAGGCGCTGGAGCGCATCTCCTGGTTCACCCCTCCGACAGAAGTCCTCGACGACTCCAACCCTCCCTTCTTCAAGTGGTTCCAGGACGGGAAGCTCAACCTGTCGTACAACTGCCTCGATCGGCATCTCGCCGAGCATGGCGACCAGGTTGCCTACCACTGGGTGGGTGAGCCCGGCGACACTCGCACCGTCACCTACGCCGACCTCGCCGCCGAGGTGGGCCGGCTCGCCAACGGGCTCAAGAGCCTCGGTCTGAGCAAGGGCGATCGGGTCGCCATCTACATGGGGATGATCCCGGAGCTGCCGGTCGCCATGCTGGCCTGCGCCCGGCTCGGCCTGGTCCACTCGGTCGTGTTCGGCGGGTTCTCCGCCGACGCCCTGTCGATCGCGAATCCTCGACTCCGACTGCCGCGTGGTGATCACCCAGGACGGGGCATGGCGCGGCGGCAACGTGGTTCCGCTGAAGGTGAACACCGACGAGGCGCTCGATCGACCCCTGACGTCACCCACTCGATCGTCGTGCGACGCACCGATCACGGCGTGGAGATGGTGGAGGGGCGTGACATCTGGTGGCACGACCTGGTCGACGGTCAATCGGAGGACTGTGAGCCCGAGATCCTCGACGCCGAAGACCCCCTCTACATCCTCTACACATCGGGGACCACGGGGAAGCCGAAGGGGATCGTCCACACCCAGGCCGGTTACCTGACCGGGGTCACCACCACCCACTCCCTGGTGTTCGACCTCAAACCCGACAGCGACGTGTACTGGTGCGCCGCCGACATCGGCTGGGTCACCGGGCACAGCTACATCGTCTACGGGCCGCTGGCCAACCGGACCACCTCGGTCATCTACGAGGGTGCCCCCAACTACCCCGATCTCGACCGTCTCTGGCAGATCATCGACGACTACGGGGTGACCATCTTCTACACCGCCCCCACCGCGATCCGGGCGTTCATGAAGTGGGGAGACGAGCACGTCGACAAGCACGATCTGGCCTCGCTGCGCCTGATGGGGTCGGTCGGCGAGCCGATCAACCCCGAAGCCTGGATCTGGTACCACGAGCACGTCGGCGAGGGGCGCTGTCCCGATCGTCGACACCTGGTGGCAGACCGAGACCGGGGCCATCATGATCTCGCCCTTGCCCGGATTCACCGCCGACCAAGCCCGGGTCGGCCACCAAGCCGCTTGCCCGGGATCTTCGCCGACGTCGTCGACGTCAGATGGGCAACTCGGTGCCCTTGGGCGGTGGAGGGTTCCTCGTCATCACCGAGCCCTGGCCGGCGATGGCCCGGACCATCCATGGCGACGACCGAGCGTTACGTCGACACCTATTGGTCCCGGTTTCGCGGGCAGGTACTTCCCGGGGACGGGTGCCAAACGCGACGAGGACGGCTACTTCTGGCTGCTCGGCCGGGTCGACGACATCATGCTGGTGTCGGGGCACAACATCTCGACGACCGAGGTCGAGTCCGCCCTGGTCAGCCATGCCCGCCGTGGCCGAAGCGGCGGTGGTCGGCCGGACCGACGACGATCACCGGCCAGGCCATCGCCGCCTTCGTCACGCTGCGGGGCTCAGTCGTCGGTGACGAGGCCCTCATCGAGGAGCTGCGCAGACCACGTCGCCAACGTCATCGGGCCGATCGCCAAGCCCAAGTCGATCGTCTTCACCGTCGATCTGCCCAAGACCCGTTCCGGGAAGATCATGCGTCGTCTGCTCAAGGACATCTCCGAGCATCGCCAGCTCGGGGACGTGACCACGCTGGCCAATGCGGACATCGTCGCCGAGATCGCCGAGAAGGCGGCTGTCTCCACGACCGACTGACCGGGCTGGGCTCAGGTGGCGAAGGCGCCGGCGACGAAGACGCCGAGGATGAGGAAGCCGCCGGTCAGCTCGATCCCGATCGAGGTGAGCACGGCCCGCAAGGCCACCTTCGTGGAGGGCCAGGCCTCCTGGGCGCCGCGGCGCACCCGCTCGAAGAAGTAGATCGTCAGCACGAACCCGATCGGGGCGCCGACGATGGGAATCACGAACAGACCGGCGACGGCCACCACGACGGCGAGGAGCAGGACCCACCCCGGGATCCCGTGCTCACGCAGCTTCCTCCCCGGGAACACGTACTTGAGCACGGTGGCGGTGATGGCGAGGATGAGCACCAACCCGAAGACCACCCATCCCACCGCGCTCGACTCCTCGAATGCCCACAGCGCCACGGCGACGACCTGGAGGACGATCCCGGGGAGGAAGACGACCACGATCCCGATGAGGCCGGCGAGGACGGCGAGCCCCGGCCAGGAAGTCGTGCAGCTCCAAAGCCCCGCCAGGCTAGGCCGCCTCCGGGAATGGGGGTGCGTATGGTTCGCCGATGCCGACCAAGATCATCCTGCCGGAGGCCGAGCTTCCGACCCACTGGTACAACATCGTCCCCGATCTGCCGGCTCCGCCACCGCCGGTGCTCCATCCCGGGACACATCAACCGGTCGGCCCCGACGATCTCGCCCCCCTGTTCCCCATGGACCTCATCCTCCAGGAGGTCTCCACCGACAGCTACGTCGAGATCCCCGAGGAGATCCGTGAGGTCTACCGGATGTGGCGCCCGTCGCCGCTGTACCGGGCTCACGGTCTGGAGAAGCTGATCGGCGGTCCCGCCCGCATCTACTACAAGTACGAAGGGGTGAGCCCGGTCGGGTCGCACAAGCCGAACACCGCCGTGGCCCAGGCCTTCTACAACGCCCGGGCCGGGGTCCGCAAGCTCTCCACCGAGACCGGTGCCGGGCAGTGGGGATCGGCCCTCGCCTTCGCCTGCTCCCTGTTCGGGCTCGAGTGCGAGGTCTATCAGGTGCGTGCCTCCTACGACCAGAAGCCATATCGCAAGGCGCTGATCGAGACATACGGGGCGACCATCTACCCGTCACCGTCGTCCAACACCAACTACGGGCGGTCGGTGCTGGAAAGCGACCCGGACACGCCGGGAAGTCTCGGCATGGCCATCTCCGAGGCCGTGGAGGTGGCGGCCACCAACGACGACGTCAACTACTCGCTGGGCTCGGTGCTCAACCATGTCCTCATGCATCAGACGATCATCGGTGAGGAGGCCCTGAAACAGATGGCCATGGTGGGGGAGAAGCCCGATGTCGTGATCGGGTGTGCCGGTGGCGGCTCCAACTTCTCCGGGCTCAGCTTCCCCTTCGTGCGCGAGAAGCTCGCCGGCACGATGGACCCGGTGATCAGGGCCGTGGAGCCGGCCGCAGCGCCTTCCCTGACCCGGGGCAGCTACCAGTTCGACTTCGGGGACACCGGGCAGATGACGCCGCTGGTCAAGATGCACACGCTGGGCCACTCCTTCATTCCCGCCCCGATCCACGCCGGTGGGCTCCGCTATCACGGGATGGCTCCTCTGGTCTCCCACCTCAAGGAGCTGGGGCTAATCGAGGCGACGTCATTGCATCAAACCGAGACCTTCGCCAAAGCGGTGCAGTTCGCCCGTGCCGAGGGGATCGTCCCCGGCCCCGAGCCCACCCATGCCGTTGCCGAGGCCATGAACGAGGCGGAACGGGCCAAAGAGGCCGGTGAGGAGCGGGTGATCCTCTTCAACCTGAGTGGTCACGGTCATTTCGACATGGCCTCCTACCAGGCCTACTTCAACGGCGAGCTGGTCGACTACGAGCACCCCGAGGCCGAGATCGAGGCGGCTATGGCCAAGGTCCCGGTGGTATCCGGCGGATGACATCCGCTTCGAGTCCGATGAGATCGGACTCGGGCTCCTGAGATCAACCTCGAGTCCGATGGGATCGGACTCGGGCTCCTGAGATCCGCTTCGAGTCCGATGGGATCGGACTCGGGCGGGGGCAGAACACCGTTCTGTGAGTGGAACCGTCCAGAATCTGGACGGTTCCACTCACAGAAGCGTCTGCAGGGTCAGGGGCAGCCGGTCTCCCCGGGGACCAGGGGGCGCACCAGGAGTTGGACCGGGGCGGGGAAGGCGAACGACCCTTCGGGGACCTCCCATGTCGTCGCCTGGTTGGCGTCACCGAAGGACTCCAGTACCTCCGCGTCGTAGTCCCGGCAGGCCCACGTGTTGGGCAGCTCCGACCATTCGTCCCAGTCGTCGTCGAGCGGCCAGGGACGCACATCCTCGAAGGCGGGGTCGATGGTGCCCGGTCCGGCGATGATCCGAACCTGCTCGGGGGCGTACGGCTCGGACCGGGTCTCGGCGGTGAAACGGTCGAAGGTCTCGATCAGCTCCAGGAATGCGGCGTTCTGCTCAGAAGGCGACTCGTCGAGCCCCAGACCGAACACCGCATAGCGGTGGGTGCCGGCCGCATCCCAATAGGTGATCACGTCGGTGGCGGCGTCGGCATTCGTAGCGGCTGCGCTGTCGTCGCTCTCGTCGACGATGTCGGGGAGACCGATCCGTTCCACCATGGCGAGAACGGCGTTCATCTGGGAGTCGTCGAGGTGGGCGACCAGATAGGGCGGGACCAGCGGCCCGGGGAACTGCATGGTCTGCACCCCCTGGAAGATGAGCCTGCCGTCACCGAGGAGCGTGTAACGGGGCCCGTTGTTGAGCATGAACTCGACGGGGACGAAGCCTCCCTCGGACGTGATCTGCAGGACGGGGTCGTCAGGTCCCCATGTCTCGGCGTCCTCGTCACCACCCCCGCAGGCGGCCAGGACGAGCGCGAACATAATGAGCACACCCAGGGACTTCCTTCTCATGGTGTTTTAGATGACCGGCGGACCTCAGCGGTTCCGCCCCGAGTCGACTACATCGATTCCCAGGAGTCGAGACCCTGATCGATCAGATCGATGGCCCAGTCGAGTTCGTCCATCGTGGTGATCAACGGGGGGATGAACCGGATGACGTTCCCGTCCGGCCCGCACTCGATGATGATCAGCTCGTTGTCGAAGGCGTGCGAGGCCACGTGCTGGAACGCCTTCGCGTCCGGGTTGCGACTCTCCCGGTCCTCGACGAACTCGATGCCGATCATGAGCCCGAGACCACGCACACTCCCGATGGTCTCATGCTTCCCGGCGAGCTCTTCGAAGCGGTCGAACGCATGGCTGGAGAGCTCGCGGGCGTGGGGGAGAAGGTCGCCCATGGTGTCGATGACGGCGACACTCGCCGCTGCCGCGACCGGGTTGCCCCCATAGGTGGTCCCGTGAGAGCCCGCCGGCCAGCCATCGACGATCTCACGACTCGACCCGTATGCCGAGAGCGGGAAGCCGTTGGCGATGCCCTTGCCGAAGGCCATGATGTCTGGTTTGGCGTCGAAGTGGTCGGTGGCGAACCACTCGGCGGTGCGACCGAAACCGGTCTGGACTTCGTCGTAGATCAGCATGATCCCGTGCTCGTTGGCGATGCCACGCAGCTCGTGGAGGAACCGGGGCGGCGCCGGGTAGTAGCCGCCCTCACCCTGAACCGGCTCGACCAGGAATCCGGCGATGTTGTGCGGCGACACCACGTGCTTGAACATCAGCCTGAGCTCGGAAAGGGCCATGTCGGTGGCCGTCTCGTCGTCCACGCCCCAGCGATAGGGATGGGGGAAGGGGGCCACGAACACCGACCCGAGCACCGGGTGGTAGCCGTCGCGGTACTTCGCCTTGGAAGTCGTGTACGAGACCGAGCCCATGGTGCGGCCGTGGAAGCCACCCCGGAATACGACGACCCCTTGCCGTTTGGTGGCGTACTTGGCCATCTTCACGGACGCCTCGACCGCCTCCGCCCCGGAGTTGGCGTAACCGAACTTCTCGATGCCCTCCGGTGTGATGTCGCGCAGGCGCTCGGCCGCCTCCACCAGGGAATCGAAGTGAACGATCATCCCCGAATGGATCAGCTTGTCGAGTTGGGCCTTGGCCGCCTCCACCACTGCGGGGTGACGGTGGCCGAGGTTGGTGACCGCGGTGCCGCAGGCGAAGTCTGCCCAACGATTGCCGTCGGGGTCCGTGATCCAGATGCCTTCGGCCGATTCGGCGTGGATCTTGGTGTTGAAGGCGATTACGGGGGCGAGAACGTCGTTGTGACGTGACAAGAGATCGGCCATTTGGACTCCTTTGGACCGATAGCGGGCTTACCTGCGATTCCGGGTCGGAGTCTCTCTATGGAGAAGCAAATACGCCTTGTCTAGCGGCCCGCGGTAGCGGGGCGTGCATCCGGGAATGCTACCCGGTCGTGGTCGAGGGCGGTTTGGCGATGATCGCCAGGACGATCGCAGCCAGCCCCTGCACCATCAGGATGAAGGCGATGATGGTCACGAAAGCGTTGAACGAGCCTTCGGGGAAGAAGATCAGCAACAGGCCGATGCCACCGGTGACCACGCCGAAGAGGAAGGCCGATAGACCTCCGCCTCGGAACCCGCCGATTATCGACACGACGCCGCCGATGACCCCGAGGATCCCGAGGATGATCGCCATCGTGCTGCCGAGGAACTCTGCCGACTGCACCGGGTTGGCCAGGACCACCAGACCGGCGGTGACCCCGATCAGACCCAGGATGAGCTTCCACCACATGTCTTCGCGGTCGATGAACACCGAGAAGACCAGGAAGGCGCCCTGGATCAGCCACCAGAGCCCCAGGAGCAGGGCGACGATGCCGAGGGCGGCGTCCTGACGTACCAGGAGGATGATGCCGAAGATGAACGCGGTGATCCCCCCGAGGAGGAACGCGTAATTGATGGTCCGATCGGTCGAGTACTCGGTGGTCATGACCGACAAACTACCCCGTCGGAGCCCCGGTAGCGTGGCTGTGTGACCTCTTATCGCTCCAGCCGCGTGGTGCTCCCCGAAGCGACCCGGCCGGCGACGGTGCGAATCGAGGACGGAGCTGTCGTCGAGATCGGAGACCGGCACCGCCGATCATGATTTTGGCGACCTGGTGATCCTCCCCGGCCTGGTCGACTCCCACGTCCACGTCAACGAGCCGGGGAGAACCGAATGGGAGGGGTTCGCCACGGCGACCAGGGCGGCGGCGGCCGGTGGAGCCACCACCATCGTCGACATGCCGCTCAACTCGATCCCGCCCACGACGACGTTGTCGGGACTGGAGGCGAAACGGGCCGCCGCAAGTGGTCGGATCTCGGTCGATGTCGGTTTCTGGGGCGGGATCGTCCCCGGCTCGGAGGGTGAGGTGGGTGCCCTGGCCGGAGCGGGCGTGTGTGGGTTCAAGGTGTTCCTCGCCGACTCCGGTGTTCCCGAATACCCGCCCATGGAGGCCACCGCGCTGCGTGACATGAGTCTCGATCTCCCGCTGCTGGTGCACGCCGAGACGCCACGGTTGCTCGGTGACCCCGGGCCCAGTTATCCGGAGTATCTCGCCTCCCGGCCTCCCGAGGCCGAGGCGGACGCCATCCGCAGCCTCGCCGGCGTCGCCGGACCGGTGCACATCCTCCACGTCTCCTCGTCCGATGGTGTCGCGGCGATTGCCGCGTCCGGAGACAAAATCAGCGGCGAGACCTGCCCGCACTATCTGACCTTCACCGACTCCGATGTCACCGGCGTGGAGTTCAAGTGTGCGCCGCCGATCCGGGATCGGAGCCATCGCGAGGCCTTGTGGGAGGGGCTCGCCACAGGCTCTCTGACGATGATCGTGTCCGACCACTCACCGTCGCCCCCAGATCTGAAGCGAGGCGACTTCGCCACGGCCTGGGGAGGGATCTCCTCGTTGCAGCTCCGTCTCCCCGCCACCTTCACCGAGGCCTCGCTTCGGGGCCACTCATGGGATCGACTGGTCGGATGGCTCGCCACTGCGCCGGCCCGACTGGCCGGGCTCGACGATCGCAAAGGCTCGATCGTCATCGGTCACGACGGCGATCTGGTCGTCTTCGACCCCGATGCCGCGACCGTCGTGCGGGGACGGGACCTCTTCCATCGTCATCCGATCACCCCATACGAGGGACGGAGGTTGCGTGGGGCGGTGGTCGCGACCGTCCTCGGAGGCGTCGTCGTCTACGGCGAGGGCACGGTGGTCGAGGGTCGTGGCAGGATGCTCGCACGCAGATGATCGATCTCCTCTCGGAACGGGTCGGTGGCCGGGTTGTCTCCTGCAACGACGAGTTCTTCGCCCCGGCGGCCAATCTGCTCCAGGTCGCCGACCCGGTGTGGCGAGAGGGCGAGTACACCGATCGGGGCAAGTGGATGGACGGGTGGGAGACCCGTCGTCGCCGCGAGCCGGGACACGACTGGTGCGTGCTCTCCCTCGGCATTCCGGGGCGGGTGAGGCAAGTCACGGTGGACACCTCCTTCTTCACCGGGAACTACCCGGAGAGTTTCTCCCTGGAGGGGGCAGGGGTCGGTGACGCCGAGATCGCCCATTGGGTGGAGTTGATTCCGAAGACACCGCTGGAAGGAGACTCCGTGGCCACCTTTCCCACGGAGTCCCCGTACCGGCTGGAGTTGGTCCGTCTCAACATCTTCCCCGACGGCGGCGTGGCCCGGCTTCGGTTGGACGGCGACCCCATTCCCGGGATCGGCGAAGTCTGTCCCGACGGCTCCATCGATCTCGCCTCGTCCACCGTCGGGGGCGAGATCGTCGATGCCTCCGACCTCCACTACTCCCATCCGGCCAACTGTCTCCGGCCCACCGAGCCGGCAGGGATGTGGGACGGTTGGGAGACCCGGCGCCGACGCGATGAGGGCCACGATTGGATCGTGGTGCGGCTCGGGCTTCCTGGAACCGTCGAGCAGCTCGTGGTCGACACCACCCACTTCAAGGGGAACGCCCCCGGTTCGGTCACGGCGCAGGTCTCGCAAGACGGTGAGGTTTGGACCGAGGCCGTCTCCCGGGCGCCCGTCCTCCCCGACCGGGTCAACCGGGTCGATCTGGAAACGCCGGCCTTGGCGCGCTTCGTCCGGCTCGCCATCCACCCTGATGGTGGCGTGGCCCGCTTCCGGGTCCTCGGGCGGCCCGACCGGGAGGTCGCGGTGAGTCGGGCAGCTCGAGTACGTCGACTCACTCTTCGACCAGCCGGCCCGCAGCCTTCTGGCCACTGCGTGTCGCGCGTCCCGATGGGTGGAGCAGATGGCCCGGGCCCGCCCATTCTCGGATCTCGAGGCGATGCTCGCCGCTTCGGAGAGCGCCTTTTCGACTCTCGCCGAATCGGACTGGCTCGAGGCATTCGCGTCGCATCCCCGCATCGGGGAGCGGGGAGACTCGCTCGCCAACCGGGAGCAGTCCGGCACCGCCTCGGCGACCCGGGAGATGCTGCGCGACCTGATCGACGTGAACCGGTCGTACGAGGACAAGTTCGGGTTCACCTACATCGTCTACGCCACCGGCAAGGGCGCATCCGAGATGTTGGAGATCGCCCGGTCGCGTCTGGGCAACACCCGCTCGGACGAGATCGAGAACGCCGCCGCTGAGCAGCGGAAGATCACGGCGACCAGACTGCGACGCATGCTGTGCGCGGACCTGACATGACGACTCTGAGTACGCATGTGCTCGACACGGCGACCGGTGAGCCGGCGGCCGGGATGGAGGTCCATCTCTCTCGATGGGTGGACGGGTCTTGGGTTTCCCTCGCCGGGTCGACCACCGACGACGACGGGAGGGTCTCGGACTTCGGTGAGCTGGAAGCCGGCCGCTACCAGCTCGGCTTCGAGACCGGGCGCCATGGCAACACCTTCTTCCCGTTCGTCCACGTCGTCTTCGAGGTCGACGAGACCCGGCCGCATCTCCATGTCCCGTTGCTGCTCAGCCCCTTCGGGTACACCACCTACCGGGGCAGCTGAGGTGCTCGGCGCCAACACGTGGGGCAAGTCGGCGGTGCGGGTGTCCAAGCTCCTGCGCGGCCCCGACGAGGACGATTTCGTCGACCTGACCGTGTCGGTGATCCTCGGCGGACAGGTCGCGCCGGCGTTCACCGACGGGGACAACTCGTCGGTCCTGCCCACCGACACCGTGCGCAACACCATCTACGGGCTCGCCCAGGAGCATCTGAGTCATGACCTCGAAGGTTTCGGCGAGATCCTGAGCGCCCGATTCCTCAGCCGTGAGGATGTCACCGACTGCCACGTGGTGCTGGAGGAGCGAATCTGGGATCGGCGGTCCCCGTCGGGTTTCGTTGGTGGCGGAACGGAGCGCCGGACTGCGACGATCAGCCGAGGCTCGAGGTCGTCGACCACCGCAGGTATCGCCGGTCTCGTCCTGCTCAAGACCCGAGGGTCCGCCTTCTCCGGGTTTCCCCGCGGACGAGTACACCGTCCTCCCCGAGACGTCGGACCGGATCCTGGCTTCCTCGGTGACCGCCGAGTGGCTGTACACGACGGTCCCGGACGACACGGGGGCGACTTGGGCACTGGTGCGCGAGACGTTGATCGATCGATTCTTCACCGACCCCTCGGAGTCGATGCAACACCAGGGGTACCAGATGGGTGAAGCCGTCCTCCAGACCGTCCCCGAGATCGCCGAGCTCACGCTGCGTCTGCCCAACCAGCACCATCTCCCCTTCGACCTGACCCGATTCGGCGTCGACGACACCGGCATGGTCTTTCACCCCGTGTCCGAGCCCTACGGCGACATCTCGCTCACCCTCACCCGCGGCTGACCGACCCGAAGGTCGTTCTGTGAAGGGAAAGGCCGGTGAGAGCGGTCAAAACGTTCACAGAACGAATTTGTCGGCCTCGTTGGACATGCTCGGGACATGGGGGCTGTGGAGAAACGCATACAGGAAGTGGCTTCCCGCCAGAGATTCCTGATCACCATGGACGAGGTTTGTGATCTCGGAGGCTCGCGCCACCTGATCGACAACAGAGTGAGTCGCGGGTTGTGGCGGAGAGTTCACGCCGGGGTGTACCAGATCGACGGCCGTGCCCTCGACTGGGAGACCCACCTGCAGGCCGCGGTGCTCGCCTGCGGTCCCAACGCCCTCGTGTCGCACCGAGCCGCCCTGGTCCTCTGGGGCCTCGACGGAATCAGCAGGGCGCCGATCGAACTGACCGTTCCCTACGACTCGCGTCCAATCCCGGATGGTGTGATCGTTCATCGCACCCGCCGCTCACAGCAACCGGCAGAAGCCCGGGGGATAGCAGTCACCACGGTCGAGAGGACCCTGCTCGGTTGCTCCGCGCAACTCCCCGCGATCGTCGTGGGCAAGGCTCTCGACTCGGCCATCCGGAAGGGGCTGACCGACGTCGACCGCTGCTATGACCTGTTGGTTGGAAAGGGGGCCGGGGCGTCAAAGGAACCAGGAGGTTCCGATGGGTGCTGATGGAGCGGATCCACGACATCTCGACGGGGTCGGGCTCGGAGTTCGAACTGCTCTACCACATGCAGATGGCCCTACTTCCGAGACCGGAGCTACAGCACGAATTGTTCGTCGATGGCGAGCGGCGTGTCCCCGATTTCTACTGGCCGGCACTCGGCAAGGCGGTCGAGGTCGACGGCGTTGACGCACACTCGTCGGCGGACAGTCTCGACGACGATCTGGTCCGACAAAACCGTCTCATGGATCTCGGGATCGAGATCCGCCGCTTCAGCGCTCGCCGCGTCCGCAGACAACCAGATCTGGTCGTGAGCGAGATCCGGAAGTTCCTGGAAGCCTGACTTCGTTCTGTGAAGGAAATAGCCGGTGAGAGCGGCCAAAACCTTCACAGAACGATGTTGCGTCACGTCGAGCGTCGGCTCTCCATGATGCGGAGGAAGGAGCGGGTGCGGAGCTCGGGGACGGTCAGCCCGGTGCGGGAGATGGCCTCGTCCTCGGTGATGGCCCCGCAGGCGACGGCGCGCAGGAAGTAGTTGAGCAGCCCCTGGCCGGTGGCGGCGTCGTCGAAGACCTCGCCGACCAGAGTCGCCTTGGCCGCCGACTGGACGAAGTTGCGACAGACGCGACCCGGCGGCATCGAGCCCCTCGAGGAAGAAGGCGTAGACGGCGGCGTAGCGCGTGACCAGCTGGGCCGGGTGGAGGTCCCAGCCCTGGTAGTAGGCGTGGGACAGCGAGTGACGGATGTGCTCGTAGTGGAGACGCATGGCGATCGCCGACCACATCGCGGGTCGTCACCCACCGGCATCACGTTGGTGGCGCCGTCGGAGATCCAGACCCCGGTCCCGGCCAGGCTCACCTGCTGGACATGACGGGCGAAGTCACATGCCGGGTGGTCCATCGACTGATAGGCGGCCGTGATGTTGAGGGACGCGGTGTAGTCGTACGTGCCGAAGTGGGCCCCTCGCACCCGTCCCCCGGCAGCCTCGACCCATTTGCGGACCCCGGTCGACCCGTCACGGTCGACGATCATCTGCGGTGTCTCCACCATCAGCTCGATGGGGATCTGCTCGATGCCGAGCCCGGTCTCCAGCTCGTCGAGCACCTCGACGATCACCCGCACCTGCTCGACGTCCTGGAGCTTGGGGACCGTGACGCAGAACCCGGCGGGCAAGGCCCCGGCCTTGTCGACCACAGTGCTCACGAACAGGTCGAGGGTGCGCAACGACCGGCGATGCAGCTCGGCGCTGAGGGTCTTGATCCTGATCCCGATGAACGGTGGCAACGACCCCGCTTCCATCCCGGCGCGACCTCGCTCGGCGGTGGCGACGGCATGACCGTCCTCCTCCTCGTCGGGCCGGTGGCCGTAGCCGTCCTCGAAGTCGATCCGGAAGTCCTCCACGGGCTCGCGGGTGAGCTTCTCGAGCACGGCCGGGTGGACGCGGTCCGCCAGGACCGGGTGGAGCCCGAGGATCGCAGCGAGGTCCCCGGAGTCGATGCCCACCTGTCGGCGAAGGCGCGGGCCAGCTCCCCGAGCTTGGCCGGTGTCGTCGCCGAGAACAGCTGTGCTCCCCCGTACACGGTCGAAACCGGCTGGCGAGCGGGGCCCTCACCGGGGAACCCGGCGTTGACCCGTGCCGAGGTCTCCGCCAGCCGGGCGCCCCAGCCGGCGATGGAATCGGTGTTGAGTGTCATCACGCCTCGACTCTATGGGTCCCGGTTAGCTTGGTGCCCGATGTCGACGCTGCTCGTCACCAACGCCCACGTCCTGGTCACGATGGACGGGCGCGAGATCCGGGACGGTGGGATGTTCATCCGGGACGGCCGGATCGAGGTGGTCGGCCCGACCCCCGACATCCCCGCCGTAGCCGACCAGGTCGTCGACCTCCGCGGGCACCTCGTCCTCCCGGGGCTGGTCAACACCCACCATCACCTCTACCAGACGCTCACCCGGGTCTTCCCCGGAGCCCAGGACTCCGGGCTCTTCGAGTGGTTGCGGACCCTCTATCCGGTCTGGGCGAGGATGACTCCCGAGCACGTCCGGGTGTCGACACGGCTCGGGCTGGTCGAGCTGGCCCTCTCCGGAGCGACCACTGTGTTCGACCATCAGTACCTGTGGCCCAACGGGGCGCGGGTCGACGACCAGTTCGAGGGGGCGGAGGGCCTCAACATCCGGTTCCACGCCTCCCGCGGCTCGATGAGCCTCGGCGAGTCTGCGGGAGGCCTGCCCCCCGACTCGGTCGTCGAGGACGAGGCGGCGATCCTGGCCGACACCGCCCGTGCGATCGACACCTTCCACGAGCAGGGGTGGGGCGCGATGCGGCAGGTCGCGGTTGCACCGTGCTCTCCGTTCTCGGTCACCGGAGACCTGATGCGCGAGTCGGCGGCGCTGGCTCGCGACACCGGCGTTCGGCTCCACACTCATCTCGCCGAGACGGACGACGAGGAGCAGTTCTGTCTCGACGAATTCGGGCATCGGCCGGTCGCGTACCTGGAGACCCTCGATTGGGCCGGGCCTGACGTCTGGTACGCGCACGCCGTCCACGTCTCCGACCTCGAGGTCGCCAGGATGGGTGCAGCGGGGACCGGAGTCGCCCACTGCCCCACGTCCAACATGAGACTCGCCTCCGGTCTCGCCCCGATCGCCCGCTACGTCGAGGCCGGGGTCCCCGTCGGGCTTGGTGTGGACGGCTCGGCGTCGAACGACTCATCGCACCTCCTCGGCGAGGCCAGGCAGGCCCTCCTGCTCAACCGCTTGGCGGTCTCCCCGGGGATCGGGGCAGGCCCGCAGATGACGGCGCGTCTCGCCCTGGAGCTGGCCACCGCGGGCGGGGCCCGGGTCTTGGGACGTGACGACCTCGGCGTTCTCGCGCCCGGGCAACGTCGCCGACTTCGTGGCGATCGACCTCAACCGGCTCGAGTTCGCCGGTGCCCTCCACGACCCGGTGGCTGCGGCGGTCCTCTGCGCTCCGGTCACCGTCGATCACTCCTGGGTCGGAGGCCGCCCCCTGGTCGTCGACGGCGCGGTGGCCGGTGTCGACGTGGAGAGTCTGGTGCGAGCGCACAACCTGCTGGCAGAGGACCTCCACGAGTAAGTTCGACGCCGTGCACGCCCATCATCCGACGTCACTCGACGAGACCGTGGCTGCAGTCGCCGGAGGCGCCACGCCGATCGCCGGGGGCACCGACCTGATGGTCGAGATCAACTACGGAAAGACCCGCCCCACCGAGTTCGTCGGGTTGCGACGCGTAGAAGAGCTCACCGAATGGGAGGGCAGCCGGATCGGCTCCGGGGTGACCTGGCGCCGGATCGAGCGCGACGGGCCCAGGGCGCTTGGCCCAGGCAGCGGCGACCGTGGGGTCGCCCCAGATCCGCAATGCGGGGACCATCGGGGGCAATCTCGCCACGGCGAGCCCCGCCGGTGACGGTCACCCCTTCCTCGTCGCAGTCGACGCCGAGATCGAAGTGGTGTCGCCCCGTGGGAAGCGGGTCATCCCCTGGCGTGAGTTCTTCACCGGAGTCAAGAAGACGGCCCTCGAGGAAGATGAAGTCATCAGCGCAGTCGTGCTTCCCGAGGAGCTCCCGGAGCGACAAGAGTTCGGAAAGGTCGGAGTGCGCAACGCGATGGTCATCGCCACCGTTTGCGTCGTGGTCACCAGGGGCGACGATCACACCACCACCGTCGGGCTGGGCTCGGTGGCACCGACGCCGGTACGGGCCCCGAGGGCCGAGGCGATGATCTCGTCCGTCCCCAACCCGTCCCCGAGTGATCTCCGCGAGTTCTCGCGTCTCGTCGGCGAGGAGATCGCGCCGATCACAGACCACCGCTCGACCGAGACCTACCGCCGGCATGCCGCCGGGGTCCTCGCTCGCCGCCTCCTGGAGCGGTGTCTCCGATGATCGTCGAGTTCACCCTCAACGGTGAGGCGGTCTCTGCCCGGGTGATGTCGCCGAGCAGCCTTCTCGACGTGCTCCGCGACCAGCTGGGGATGCCGGGCTCGAAGAGTGTGTGCGACCAGGGGGAATGCGGTGCTTGCTCGGTCATGCTCGACGGCGAGCTGGTCTGCTCGTGTCTCGTCCTCGCGGCCGACGTGGCCGGGTCAGAAGTCGGAACCGTCGAGGGCGTGTCCGAGCCCTATGCCCTCAACGCAGTCCAACGGGCGATGCAGGAGGCAGGCGCGGTCCAATGCGGGTTCTGCACTCCCGGCATCGTGGTCGCTGCGACCGAGCTCTTCGGCCGGGACCCGACCCCCAGCCGGGAGAGCATTCGAGAGGCCCTCGCCGGGAACATCTGTCGTTGCACGGGCTACGGGGCCATCGTTCGCGCCCTCGAGGGCCTCGCCGGAGAGAATCGATGACGACCCGAACCGTGGCTCCACCGGTGACCGTGCCCGGGGGTGTGGGTGAGTCGCCACTCCGCCCCGACGGTATGGCCAAGCTGCGCGGCGAGTTCGCCTACGCGTCCGATCTCGAAGCCGACGGGATGCTCTGGGGAGCTACGACCCGGAGCCCGCATCCCCGTGCCCGGATCGTGTCGATCGACGTCGCGCCCGCCCTGGCCATCGGCGGGGTGCATGCCGTGCTCACCGCCGGCGATGTGCCGGGCAGAGCCGTCTTCGGTCTGGAGCATCCGGATCAGCCGGTCCTCGCCGGCGAGGAAGTCCGCTACTGGGGAGAGCCGGTGGCGGTGGTTGCTGCCGAAGACGAAGACACCGCGCAGAGGGCTGCGGCTGCCGTGGTCGTCACGTATGAGGTCCTGGATCCTGTCGTCGACGCCGCCGTGGCCGACGAGTCCGACGATGTCTTCCGCAGGATGCGGATCAGGAGGGGGGACCAGACCGCCCGCGGGACGGTGGTGGTCGAAGGGGAGTACGAGGTCGGCATGCAGGACCAGGCGCCCCTGGGCAACGAGGCCGGTCTCGCCGTCCCCGACGGCACCGGTGGTGTCGATCTCTACGCCACCAGCCAGTTCGTCCACATCGACCAGGTGCAGGTGGTGGAGAGTCTCGGGCTCCGCCCCGACCAGGTCCGCTCGCACCCCACCGGCGTGGGGGGAGCCTTCGGTGCCCGTGAGGACGTCAACCTCCACATCCACCTCTGCATGCTGGCTCTCCACACCGGCCGGCCGGTGAAGATGGTGTACCACCGGTCGGAGTCGTTCACCGGCCACGTCCATCGGCATCCGGCACGGATGTGGTTCCGCCACGAGGCCGATACCGACGGTCGGTTGGTCAGGGTCGAGGCAAGGGTCGTCCTCGACGGTGGCGCATACGCCTCGACTACTCCGGCGGTGCTGGCCAACGCCTGCTACTTCGCCGTGGGGCCCTACCGATGTGATTCGGTGGCCGTCGACGGGGTCGGAGCCCGGACCAACAACCCGCCCTGTGGGGCGATGCGAGGCTTCGGGGCGGTCCAGGTCTGCATCGGCTACGAGGCGCAGATGGACAAGCTCGCCGCCGCCCTGGGCCTCGACCCCCTGGAGATGAGGCGGCGCAACGCCCTCGCCACCGGAGATGTCATGCCCACCACCGGGCAGCTGATCGAAACCCCGCTTCCGGTCGTCGAGGTGATCGACTCCCTTGCGGCGATGCCGTTGCCTGGCCCGGGCGACCCGGCAACACCTCCGGGAGGCAGCGGCAGGACCACCGAGCCCGATCAGGTGATCCGGGGGGTCGGATACGCGCTGGGAATCAAGAACCTGGCCTTCTCCGAGGGATCGGACGACTACGCCCAGGCGCGGGTGCGGCTCCTCGACGATGGTGTCGTGGTGGAGACTGCGGCCATCGAGGTCGGTCAAGGCCTGGTGACGGTGTTGGCCCAGATCGCCCGTTCGGCGTTGGGTATCAGCGCCGCCCGTGTCGAGTTCGTGGACACGTCGCGGATCGGGTCGGCCGGTTCGAGCTCCGCGTCACGACAGACCCAGGTCTCCGGTGGCGCGACCCTGCAGGCCGCGGCTCGGTTGCGGGACCGGATCATCGCCGCACACGGTGGCGACGACCTCAACGACGACGGGGTCCTCGCCGAGGGGCGTCTCATCGTCCCGATGGAAGTCCTGGTCGGCGAGGGCTGGGAGGAGACTGCGACCTTCCGTCATCCCCCGACCGAGGCCTCGGACGCCGACGGGCAGGGGGTCGTGCATGCCGACTTCGCCGTCGCCGGTCATCGGGCGGTCGTGGACGTCGACCCGGAGCTGGGCCTGCTCAGCGTCATCAGGGTGGACACCGCCCAGGACGTGGGCAAGGCGCTGAACCCCGACTCGGTCCGGGGCCAGATCGAAGGCGGCATCCTCCAGGGCGTCGGCTTGGCGATCATGGAGGAGCTGGTGATCGAGGACGGTGTCATCCGTAACCCCAACTTCACCGACTATCTGCTGCCCACCATCCTCGATGCTCCGGAGGTCGAGGCGCTGCTGATCGAACAGGAGGGCTCTTGGGGCCCGTTCGGGGCCAAGGGTGTCGGTGAGCCACCGACCATCTCCTCGACGGCGGCGGTCCTGGCTGCAGTTCGCTCGGCCACAGGCCGGCCGATCGACCGGGCCCCGATCCGCCCTCAGGACATCGCCCTCGATTCGTAACGATCGCGTGACGCTGGCCCGCTACAACTGTCACACGATGCCTCGTGTCGTCGGATTCTGCATTCTGGTGGCGGTCGGGCTGTCACTGATCGTCGTGCCCATGCTCACCGGGGCAGGATTCGCCGACCCCGCTCTGGCCGCCATCGGGTTTGTCGCCTATGTCACGGTCGGAGGTCTGATCGTGTTCCGCCGCGACGGTCATCTCACCGGATGGCTGTTGGCCATGCTCGGTCTGGCAGTGGCCCTCGCCGATGGGATAGGACGTCAGCCC
Source organism: uncultured bacterium (assembly GCA_963751005.1). Classification (GTDB taxonomy): domain Bacteria; phylum Actinomycetota; class Acidimicrobiia; order Spongiisociales; family ZC4RG35; genus JANQRA01. The sequence continues at coordinate 126,196 of CAVVSY010000004.1, read as the reverse complement.
TGGGCAGGAGATGTGTTGGTCGAGTGGGTCTCCAGTTGGGGGTGGACGGCGGTCTTCGCCCTCTACGGCGCCCTCACTCTCACTTTCCCCTCGGGTCACCCCCCGCGGGGGCCGAAGGTGACCGCACGCCTAGGGCGGGCAGCGTTGGTGGCGTTGCCGGTCTTGACGTTCGTAGCGGCGACCACGGAGACACTGGGAGGACCCAGCACAGGCGAGGTGCCCAACCCGGTGGGGATCTTCCCCTCGTCTTGGGGGATCCCGGCTTTGCTGGCCGTGGTCGGGATCTTCCTTCTCGCCACTGCATCGTTGGTGGTGCAGCGTCGTCGTTCCCGGGGGGTGGAACGTGCCCAGCTGACCTGGGTGGTCTTCGCCCTCGCCCTGTTCGGTGTCACGGTGTGTCTCACTTTCGCCTTCATCTATGGCTCGATCGCACTCGGATATGGCGACCCTGGAGACTCGGCTTGGATCGTCGTCTTCCTGATGATGACTCTCTTCCCCATGTCGTTCGGCGTCGCCATCCTGCGTTATCGCCTCTTTGACATCGACCGGATCATCTCCCGTGCGGTGTCCTACACCTTGGTCGCCGTCTTCTTGGGAGCCTGCTATTTCGCAGTGGTCACATCGCTGGCGACATTGGTCCCCGGGCCCGGGAACTGGCGGGTGGCGATCTCGACCCTCGTGGTGGCTGCGCTGTTCAACCCAGTCTTGCGCAGGGTGCGAACCGCGGTCGATCGTCGGTTCAATCGGTCTCACTTCGATGCTCAGAAGATGATCGGCGAGTTCGCTGCAGCGTTCCGACAGGAGACCGACGCCGGGGAGATCGCCGCGAGGTTCGCCGGGGTGGTGAACGAGGCGTTCCAGCCTGCCCTGTCAGTCGTGTGGGTGGTCGACAGGCCCGATCCTCCGTTAGCGTTCCGGGATGGAAGAGTTCATCAGGAGACTCCCCAAGGCCGAGCTGCACCTACACATCGAGGGGACCCTCGAACCGCAGATGATGTTCGACCTGGCGAGACGTAACGGCTACGACCTGCCCTACTCCGACGTAGCCGCCGTCGCCGCGGCCTATCGGTTCCGAAATCTGCAGTCGTTCCTCGACATCTACTACCAGGGCGCCGCGGTGCTGCAGACCCCACAGGACTTCTACGAGCTGATCATGGCCTACTTCGACCGGGCGGCCGCCGATGGAGTGCGAAGGGCGGAGATCTTCTTCGACCCCCAGGCTCACACCGGGCGGGGAGTCGGGTTCGAGGTGTTCATGGAAGGTTTCCGGTCGGGGATCGCGGATGCCCGGTCGCGACACGGGATCAGCGCCGACCTCATCCTCTGCTTCCTGCGTCATCTCGGCGGCGAGGCGGCGTTGGAGACGATCCGAGCCGCCGAGCCCCACCTCGACGGGGTAATCGCCGTGGGGCTCGACTCGTCCGAGGTGGGCTACCCGCCTGAGATCTACGCCGACGCCTACGCCATGGCACGTGAGCTCGGGCTGCGGGCCGTGGCTCACGCCGGCGAGGAGGGCCCCCCGGAGTATGTGTGGGGCGCGCTCGACACCCTCGGTGTCGAGCGCATCGATCACGGAGTCCGCTCCCTCGAGGATCCCGCCCTGGTCGAACGGCTGAGAAGCGAGCAGATCCCGCTCACCGTGTGCCCCCTCTCCAACGTCGCCCTCCGGGTCGTCGATCGTCTCGCCGACCATCCGATCCCCCGGATGATGGAGGCCGGTTTGCTGGTGAGCGTCAACTCCGACGACCCCGCCTATTTCGGGGGATATGTCGGCGAGAACTACTTCGCCCTCAGCGATGACCTCGGGCTCGGGGAGCAACGGCTCGCCATGCTCGCCGCCAACTCGATCGAGTCGTCTTTCCTCGACGACGACGCCAAGGGCCATCTCCTGGCCGAGATCGAGACCGTCACCCCGTAGCTCAGCGCGGGACGAGGGCGAGCTGACGGGACAGGGCCACCGGGTTCCCCATCTCGTCCCAGATCTCCCCATCCTCTTCGAGCAACCCGTCGGTCACGAACCGTGTGGAGAAACGACAGGCCAGCCATCCCCGTGGCGACGGATCGCGCACCTGAACCGTGAGATCCACGGTCGGGGTCCAGCCGACGGTGAGATCGGCGTTGAAGATCGCAGGTGGGAAGGCATCGGTGGCGAGCACGACGGCGTGCATATCGAACGGCTCGTCGTCGAGCAGTCGGAGCCAGCCTCGCATCTCCGGCACCCCCGTCTTTTCGCCGATCAGGGCCCGGGCATCTTCGGGGTGGATCCGTAGGTCGACGTTTCCCACGAATGGTGGCGGGAGCGGCCCGGTCGGTGAGGGGAGGGCCCGGATGCATTGGTCGGGCGGAGGCAACTCGGGTGGCGTTGCCAGCACCAGGTTCTGCTCGTGCACCGACCGGGCCGGGTCGGCGAACACCGCGGTCACGTAGGCGAGGGTCTTGTCGGCAGCACGGATCGTGGCCCGGAGCGTGCTCAGGGTCCGTCCCGTCTTCAGCTCCTCGACGTCGATCTCCACCGGCCCGGCGCTCGCCGGGTTGAGATAGCTGCCGGTGGCGGAGATCAGCGTCCGCCCGGCGCATTGGCCCGCCATGGCACGGGTGGAGACCGACATCAGGTACCCGCCGTTGGTGACCCCGAAGATGTCCCAGCCGTCGACGAGGTTGGCCGACCATCGACCCGGCCCCCCGGTGACCGCGGACGCCTCACGAAAGCTCAAACGAGAGTCACCTCGCCGGTCTCGTCGACCACACCGATGACCGTTGGCGAGTGCTCGGCGGTGGCCGTGATGGCCACGGCGATGGACGCGGCGTCGACGACCAGACAGAACCCAATGCCCAGGTTGAAGGTGCGTCGCATGTCGGTCTCGGTTACGTCACGGTCCGAGATCAGGTCGAACACCACGGGACGGGGCCACGTGCCCATCTCGATGGTGGCGCCAAGCCCTTCGGGGAGCGCTCTGGCGAGGTTGGCGGCGAGACCGCCACCGGTGATGTGAGCCGCCGAGTGGACGCCCCCGGTCGCCACGGCCCTTGTCACGGCCGGCGAGTAGATCACGGCGGGCTCCAGAAGTGCCACGGCATGCGCGAGGACGTCGTCGCCCAGAACCGCACGGACCAGCGAGAACCCGTTGGACCGGAGATTCGGGGAGCGGAGGCCGATCACGACATCGCCGGTGACGACCCGGTGCGGCCCGAGCTGCTGACCCGCCTCGACGACTCCCATCACGGCACCGGCCAGGTCCACCGCATCGGGCTCCATCACCCCAGGGTGCTCGGCAGTCTCACCGCCGAGCAGCGGGCAGCCGGCCTGGAGACACGCCGCCGAGATCGACTCCACGATGGTGCGGTCACGTTCGGGGGCGAGGGCGCCGACGGCGAGATAGTCGACGAAACCGATCGGGGTTGCGCCGACCGCGGCGAGGTCGTCGACACACATCGCCACCAGATCGAATCCGACCCCGGACCACATCCCGGTGCGTCGGGCGATCTCGAGCTTCGTCCCGACACCGTCGGTCGACATCATGAGCACTGGCTCGCGGTAGCCGGGGGGGAGACGAACCCCGGCGGCAAACCCCCCGAAGCCGCCGATCACATCTTCGGTCCAAGTGGCCGTCACCGGGCCGGCGATCGTCTCGGTGTGCCGGTCGGCGCCGTCGAGGTCCACCCCGGCCTGGCGGTACGAGGTCACCTCAGGAACGTTCCAGCTGGTACTTGTCCGCCGTCTCCGGCACGGTTGTCGGGTAGTTGCCGGACAGGCAAGCCGTGCAGAAACCGGCGTCGGCGACCCCGGTCGCAGCGAGCAGGCCCTCCAGCGAGAGATAGCCGAGTGAGTCCGCCCCCAGGTGCTCCCTGATCTCGTCGACCTCCATCCGGGCGGCGATCAGGGTCGAGCGGTCGGAGGTGTCCATCCCGTAGAAGCACGGCCAGCGATAGGGCGGGGAGGACACCCGAAGGTGGACCTCGGTGGCCCCCGCCTCGCGGACCATGCTGACCAGCTGCCGGGTGGTGGATCCCCGGACGATGGAGTCGTCGACGAGGACGACCCTGCGTCCTTGGAGACTCTCGGGGATCGGGTTGAGCTTGAGCTTTATCCCCTGATCCCGGAGCAGCTGGGTGGGCTCGATGAACGTCCGTCCCACATACCGATTCTTCACCAGGCCGTCCGTGTATTGGAGCCCCGAGGCGGCGGCGAATCCCTGAGCTGCGGGTATCCCCGATTCGGGGACCGGCACCACCACGTCGGCCTCGGCCGGGTGCTCGGCAGCGAGGGTTCGACCCATCTCCTGCCGTGCCCCCTGGATCGACCGCCCGTACATGTGGGTGTCGGGTCGGGCGAAGTAGACGAACTCGAACAGGCAGAGCCCGGGCTGGACTTCCTCGAAGGGGTAGTAGGACTTGGGCCCGCCGGCGTCGATCACCACCATCTCGCCGGCCGCCACCTCACGCACGAACTTGGCGCCGACCAGGTCGAGGGCCGAGGACTCCGATGCGACCACCCATCCACCCTCGTCGGGGAGCCGTCCCAGACACAGGGGACGGAATCCATGCGGGTCGCGCATCCCCACGATCCGCCCCTGGTCCATGATCACCAGGGAGAAGGCCCCTTGCCATGTGGGGGCGACCTTCATCAGGGCGAGCTCGAGACCTCGGGAGTCGGACCGGTTGTCGTCGATGGCGCGGGCGAGGCTCTCGGCCATGAGGTCGGAGTCGGTGGTGGCGCCCGACACGCCGAGACTGGCCGCGAGCTCTTCGGTGTTGGTCAGGTTCCCGTTGTGACCCAAGGCGACGCTGGTGTGCCCGACCTGGCGGTGGGCGGGCTGGGCGTTGGCCCAGTTGTTCGACCCGGTCGTCGAGTAGCGGGTGTGCCCGATGCCGAGGAGCCCATCCAGCCCGGCGAGGGTCGGCTCGTCGAAGACCTGGGGGACCAGACCGAGGTCCTTGAAGACAGTGACGGTCTGGCCGTCTGAGGTGGCTATGCCCGCCGACTCCTGACCGCGGTGCTGCAGGGCGAAGAGCCCGAAGTAGAGGAGATGGGAGACCCGTTGAGTCGTCGAGTAGACGGCAATGACCCCGCAAGCCTCGCGGGGCCCATCCTGAAGCGAGTTGGTTGCCTCATCGGGCACGAGTCGATAGTAGGGCGGCCCCGTTCCACATCACAGTCACGGGTTCGGCTTTCAGCCGAAGATTTCGCGATATCGCCGGGCCAGACCCAGATACCGGTCCACGCCCTCGTCGGCGCGCTCGATCTCGTCGGGCGTCAGGTCCCGCACCGGCCGCGCCGGCAGTCCCCATGGCCAGGGTCCATGGCGGGACGGTGTGGCCCTCGGGGAGGACCGACCCGGCGGCGAGCCAGGCGCCCTCACCGAGGGTGGCGCGGTTGAGCACCACGGCCCGTATGCCGACGAGCGCCCGATCACCGACCACCGCGCCATGGACGACGGCACCATGACCGATCGTCACCCGCTGTCCCACCTCGGTCGGCGCCCCCTCGTCGCAGTGGATGACGGCATTGTCCTGGACGTTGCTACCGGCGCCCACGGCGACCTGATCGAACTCGGCCCGGATCACCACGCCGAACAGCACGAATGCGTCGGCGGCGATGGTCACTCGGCCGTGGATCTGGGCAGACGGGAGGACCACTGCGGAAGGGTGGATCGTGGGCACGGACCAGGTCGGGGGCTCACCCATGTGTGCCAACCTTATTGGCCTGCCCATGCCGGACATCAACTCGGACGTCGAGCGGATCTCGACGGATATCACGCCTTCCATGCGTCCCGGGCCGAGCTGTTGCGGAGGGCCGGGGACCCGGCTGCTGCTCGAGATGAGTTCGAGCGGGCGCTCGAGCTCAGCTCCAATGTCGCTGAGCGGCGTCTGATCGAGGAGCGGTTGGAGTCGTTGCTGGCCTGACCCCGCCGCCGTCACCCGGAGCCAAATCTCGTCAAGGCCTCGTCCCTGCGCTCGACGCTGTCCACCGAGAACCAGGAGCGGCCGTCCTCCCCCCACGACATCCACTGGTCGGGTGTCACGGGAACGAAGCTGACCCGGTCGAGGAGCGTCTGGATCGACCCCCCGGCGCCGGCCTCGTCGGCCGCCTCGGCGGCGATCGCAGTCGGGTAGACGGCACATGTCACCTGACGGGCCCCCTCGTCGTCCACCGGGACGACAGGGAGATCGCTGACGATGGCTGTCAGCCGTTCCAGCGTCTCGGCACGGACGAATGGGTGGTCCACCGCGACCAGGAGCACCCGATCGGCGACGGCGCGCCCCAGCGCAGTTGCGACCCCGGCCAGGGGGCCGGAGGCGTGAACGGAATCGGGCCACGTCTCCCAGCCCGGGCGATCGGGGCCGAGCAGGACCACGCGGTCACAAACGACACGCATCGCCCGGGCTACGTCGTCCAGCATGGGACGGCCGGTGACCACCACATCCGCCTTGTCCTCACCCATCCGGGTGCTGCGTCCGCCGGTGAGGATGGCGCCGAGGGGTCGTTCGCTCACGGGGAGGAGGCTAGACCAGGATCAGGCACGTACTCCCCGGCGATCGCGGCTTGGCGGGCGAGCTCATCGGCGCGCTCGTCCTCGCCGAGAAGGCGGTACTGCTCGGAGGCGGCGATCAGATCGTCGCGTTCGGCCTCGATGATCAGGGCGATCTGGGATTCGGTCAGCTCGCGTCGAGCAACGTCGTGCCCAAGACCCAGCTTGACCTCATACGGCCCGCTCTCGAGCGTCACTGCGCCGGCGTTGTCGATAGCCCCGATCAACGAGCGCAGTGTGCTCACGGCGAGATGGTCACGACCGACCATCGCGGACCTGAGCCCGGCCTCGAGACGGTTGCGTGTGCTCAATCTCCCAGGGCGATCCCGAGCTGCCGGGCGGTCGTGAGCCAGGGGTGGTCGGCCGGCACTTGTTTCGTCTTGCCTGCCACCTCTTCGAGAGGCACGGCCTCGGTGCCCTCACCACGCGCCGCCACCATCACGCCGTGGATGCCTGCGGCGATGTAGTCGGCGCACGCAGTCCCGAGTCTGGTGGCGAGGAGTCTGTCTGCTGCGCTCGGTGTCCCGCCACGCTGCACGTGGCCCAGGATGGTGATCCGGGACTCGAGCCCCGTGAGCTCACTCAAAGTCGAAGCCAGTTGCACGGTGCCTCCCGACCCGTGCCGCCTCGAACTCCCTCATCTTCGCCTTGAGGGCACGACGCTCGTAAGCCATCGGCCGCCTCGGAGCGGTTCTCCATCGAGCCGCGAATGGCGGCGTCCTCGGAGGAGATCGCCCCTTCGGCCACGGCGACGATAGAGAAGCTCGAGCCGGCCGCCCTCCGCGCCGAGATCGACGAGGCGACTGCTTCGACGTCGTAGGGGATCTCGGGGATCAGGATCACGTCGGCGCCGCCGGCGAGACCCGCCCCCAGGGCGAGCCAACCCACGCTGTGGCCCATCAGCTCCACGACCATGATCCGGTGATGGGAATGAGCGGTCGAGTGGAGCCGGTCGATGGCCTCCGTGGCGATATGCAGCGCCGTGTCGAACCCGAAAGTGATGTCGGTCCCGGCGACGTCGTTGTCGATGGTCTTGGGGAGAGTGAGCACCGGGACACCGACGTTGGCCAGCTTGAGCGCGTTCCGAGCGGTGCCGTCGCCACCCAGACACACCAGGGCTTCCAGACCGTGGCTCTCCACGACCCTTCGCATTGCATCGCGCCCATCGGTGCGACGACCCTCGCCCAGCTCGATCTTGTCCACCTTGATCCGTGAGGTCCCGAGCACCGTGCCACCCCTGGTGAGGATCCCGGATAGATGGTCGGAGTGGAGTTCCTCGTAGCGGTTCTGCATGAGGCCCAGGAAACCGTCCTTGAACCCGAGCACCTCCATGCCGTAGGCACGTTGTGCTGCTTTGCCGACGGCCCGGATGGCTGCGTTGAGACCGGGGCTGTCGCCGCCCGCTGTGAGGATCCCGATCCTGCGCTGCACCGGGCGATCGTATCCGGTCGTCCTGGCTGCTCCGTCAGCCGCCGAGGGCCATCGGGAGCGCGCCGCTCCAGGCTGTCGCGGCATCGTCCACCGCTACTCGAGCCTCGTTGATCACGATGTCCGCGCCCCCAACGGTCCCGATACTGCCTCATCATCCCTGCGTCGGCGTCGATGCTGCCGGGATGGGCGACGACCAGGAACCGATGCGGGTCCTCGCCGAAAGGATGCTCGGCAGTGACCTCCGCCCCCACTCGCGAGGCGATGCAGATCTCGGCGAGGGCGACGGCGAGGCCACCGTCGGAGATGTCGTGGAGCACGGGTGCCTCATGGGCCAGCCGGGCCGCGAGCTCGATCACGGCCGCGCCCAGGTCAGGCGTGACCGCCGTGGGGCGCCCGCCGAGATCCCCGTGGAGCCTCTGCACCGCCGAACCGGCGAGGTTCCCGGTGGGTGCGGGGCCGGCCACCCAGACTTCCATGCCGGCCTCGGCCCGTGTCAGCCGAGGTGGCGACGTCGGCATCGGGTCGGCGAGGCCGAGGACGCCGACCACCGGTGTGGGGTGGATGTCGACACCGTCGGTCTCGTTGTAGAAGGAGACGTTGCCGCCGACGACGGGGATCCCGAGCGCCTCGCAGGCCGACGACATCCCCTCGACGGTCTCCCGGAACTGCCACATCACCTCCGGCTTCTCCGGATTCCCGAAGTTCAGGTTGTCGACGAGGGCGAGCGGCCGTGCCCCGGTGACGGCGACATTGAGCGCCGACTCGTAGACGAGACGCTCTGCACCGATGCGCGGGTCGAGATGGCACAGCCGTCCGTTGCCGTCTGTCGACACTGCCAGGGCCTTCTCGGTCCCCTTGATCCGGAGCAGCGTCCCGTCGGATCCCGGGCCGATCAACGGTGTTGAGGAAGAGCATGTGGTCGTACTGTTCGTGGACCCAGGCGGATGACCCGATGGCCGGGTCGGCGAGCAGCGAGAGCAACGTGGAGCCGACGTCGAGCCCGGAGCCGTCGGAACTCTCTCGCCTGCAGCTCGTCGAGCCACTCCGGCCGTGCGATCGGTCGGTCGTACAGGGGGGCGTCGTCGGCGAGCGACGCCGCCGGCACCTCGGCGACCACCTCCCCCTGGTGTCGGATGGTCAGCGTCCGGCCCGTCTTGACCTCACCGACCACGGCCGACTCGATCTCCCACTTGGTGGCAACCGCCAGGACCTGCTCCACCTTCTCCGGGGCGACGAAGGCCATCATCCGCTCCTGGGACTCCGACATCAGCAGTTCGGGGGCGGTCATGCCGGTTTCCCGGGTGTGGACGGCATCCAGATCCACGTCGAGCCCCACTCCGGCACGGCCGGCCGGCTCGGAAGTCGCACAGGAGAGACCGGCGGCCCCGAGATCCTGGACACCGACCACCAATCCGAGGTCGTAGAGCTCGAGACAGGCCTCGATCAGCTTCTTCTCCTCGAAGGGGTCTCCCACCTGGACGGCCGGCCGTTTCTCGCCCGAGTCCTCGTCGAATGATGCAGACGCCAGGACGCTGGCCCCGCCGATGCCGTCCCGTCCGGTCGCCTTGCCCAGGAGAACCGCCACCGATCCGGGCTCGCCCGCCGTGCCCAGTACCAATTGGTCGCGGCGGAGCAGGCCGAGACACATCACGTTGACCAGGGGGTTCCCGGTGTAGCAGTCGTCGAACTCGACCTCGCCACCGACAGTGGGTACCCCGACCGCATTGCCGTAGCCGGCGATTCCCGAGACCACGCCCTTGAACAGATATCGGTTCTTGGGCTGGTCGAGGGGGCCGAATCGGATCTGATCCCACAGGGCGATCGGCCGGGCCCCCATGGTGAACACGTCTCGCAGGATGCCTCCCACTCCCGTTGCCGCCCCCTGGTAGGGCTCGACGAAGGAGGGGTGGTTGTGACTCTCGATCCGCAACGCCGCCAGCCAGCCGTCACCGATGTCGACGACGCCGGCGTTCTCACCGGGCCCGACCACCACCCAGGGCGCCTCCGTGGGGAAGCGACGCAGATGGCGGCGTGACGACTTGTAGGAGCAGTGCTCGGACCACATCACCGAGTACATCGCCAGCTCGGCGGGTAGGGGCTCCCTGCCCAGGATGTCGATCACCGACCGGTACTCGTCGTCGGTCATCCCCAGCCGGCGATGAGTCGGCTCCGCGACCGAGGTCATGCCGGGACGAGAGCTTCGAGGAAGCTGGTCAGCAGCACCTGACCGTCGTTCGAGCCGAGCAGCTCGTCGCTGGCCCGCTCCGGGTGGGGCATGATGCCGACCACGTTGCCGGTGGCGTTGGCCACCGCCGCCGCCCGGTCCTGGGACCCGTTGGGATCGTCGACGTAGCGGGCGACGACCCGCCCGCTCCCCGAGGGGTCGACCCAGTTGCCCTCATACGAGTTGAGCGGGATCCGGAGACGCTGACCGGGCTCGCATCCCGCGGTGAGGATGGAATCGGTGTCGACCACCTCGACATCGACGAAGCGGCAGATGAAGGAGAGGTCACGGTTGGCGATGTGGGCGCCGGGGATCAACCCCGACTCGCACAGCATCTGCCAGCCGTTGCAGATGCCCAAAACAGGGGCGCCCTCGGCGGCGAGCCGGGCCACCTCGCCCATCGCCGGGGAGAAACGGGCGATCGCCCCGGTGCGCAAGGCGTCTCCGTGGGCGAACCCACCGGGAAGGATGGCGCCGTCGAAATCGGTGAGGTCGGTCTCTCGATGCCAGACCAGCTCGGCCTCACCCCCGAGCGCCCGCAGGGCATGGACGACGTCGTGCTCGCAGTTGACCCCGGGAAAGACGATCACGGCGGTCTTCATCCGCTCACCTCCACCTGGAAGTCCTCGAGGACGGGATTGGCCAGCAGTTGCCGGCACATCTCCTCGACCCTCGCCTTGACGGTGGCGGCATCGGGTCCGTCGACGTCCATATGGATCACCCGGTCCATGCGCACCGCCCGGGTCTCGGTGAACCCGAGGTCGTGCAGGGCCCGCAAGACCGTGGTCCCCTCCGGATCGGCGATCTCGGGCCGTCGGTCGATGGTGACGGTGACCCTCACGAGCCGGCGAGATAGTCGGCGAAGCTCTTCCCGGTGATCCGCTCGTAGGCCTCGACGTAGCGTTGCCTGGTCCCCTCGACGATCTCCGGGGGGAGATCCGGTGCCGGTGCGGTCTTGTCCCATGGCTGGCCTTCCAGCCATTCGCGCACGTACTGCTTGTCGAAGGAGGGGATGTCGCCGCCGGGGACGTACTCGTCGGCCGGCCAGTAGCGAGAGGAGTCCGGGGTGAGGACCTCGTCGATCAGCAGCAGCTCGCCGTTGGCATGCCCGAACTCGAACTTGGTGTCGGCGAGGATGACGCCCTTCTCCGCGGCGTAGGCGTTGGCCCGCTCGTAGATGTCGATCGACCGTGCCCGCAGCTCCTCGTAGAGGGCGTCACCGAGGAGATCCCGGGTCTGGGCCTCGGTGATGTTCTCGTCATGACCGGTGGCGGCCTTGGTCGCCGGGGTGAAGATCGGCTCGTCCAGTTGGTCGGCGAGTTTCAAGCCCGGCGGGGAGGTGCTCGGTGGTGGGGCCGCCCCCGTCGCGGTACTCGCGCCACGACGACCCGTAGAGGTACCCGCGAACGACACACTCCACCGGGACGACTTCGGCGCGTCGCACCACCATCGCCCTGCCGGCGAGATCCACCCTCTGCTCGTCGGTGAGACCGGCGACCGTCGAGAGATCGGTGGTGACGAGGTGGTTGGGCGTGTCGAGCAGGTCGAAGAAATGGAGCGACAGCCCGGTGAGGACACGTCCCTTGTCCGGGATGTCCTGGTTCAGGATCACGTCGTATGCGGAGATACGGTCGGTTGCGACGAAGAGGAGGTGGTCCGGGTCGATCTCGTAGATCTCCCTGACCTTTCCGGATGCGATATGGGGAAGAGCCAGCACGCCGCGGGAGCGTAGCGGCCCCATGGCGATCTCCTAGCCTGGTCGGGTGAGTGGGTTCGAGAGAGAGCGAGTCGAGGGTCTCCTCGCCGCCGACAGCTATGCCCGAGGTCTCGGTGTCGGGCTCGTCGCCGTGTCCGAGGACGAGATCGTGGTGGGTCTCGACGTCACCGATGCCCACGCCAACTTCCTCGGTGTGGGCCACGGTGGGATGGTGTTCTCCTTGGCCGACTGCGCTTTCTCGCTGGCGTCCAACGCCGCCGGCGACGATGCTGTGGCCATCGACACCCACCTCGTCCTGACCGCGGCGAGCCGGCCCGGAGATCGTCTCGAGGCAAAGGTCCGTGAGCTCTCCCGAGGACGGACTCTGGGCACCTACCGCGCCGAGGTGACGAGGAGTGACGGGCGAGTGGTGGGGCTGTTCACCGGGACTGTGTTCATCAACCGGGGTGACACGAGGGCACCGGGTTAGATTCTCGCCGTCTTGGCTCTAGTCGAGTACGTCGTGTTCCATCCCTGGAAGGCGTTCACCGTCCTGGCGATAGGAACCCTCCTCGGCCTGGTCGCCTTCTACGGGTATCAGGTCCAGTCGGCCCTGGGCGCGGTGGCGGTCGAGGACTTCGACCCCGGAGGGGCGCGTCGTGCGATAGCGGCGACACCGGAGACGCCCCCGGTCACGGCACCCACTCCGACGGTCCTCGACTTCTCCGACGAGCCGGTCTACGACCTGGAGGCCGAGCTCGCCATCATCGAGGAGCGCATGGCGGCGGGAAACGCTCCACACACCTTCAACGCTGCGGCGTTCGGCGAGCCCATCGACGACTCCGTCTTCGACGCCTACCTACTGGTCGGCACCGATGCGTCCGGATTCCTGGCCGACACGATCATTCTCGCCCTCCAACCCACTGACGGCGGGGCGCCGATCATGGTCAGCCTGCCCCGGGACCTCTATGTGTGGAACCTCTGCAAGGAGACGTTCACCCGGCTCAACACCGGTCTCGGAGGATGCACGGGCGCCTCGGGCTTCGAGCTCCTGGCGATCATGGTCGAGGACTACACAGGTATCCCCATCGACCATCTCGCCCGGGTCAACTTCGACGGGTTCGCCCGGATCGTCGACGTGATGGGCGGGATCACCGTGTGCAACGACAACCCGATGCGCGACCTCAAGTCGCACCTCGACCTCCCCACGACGGGGTGTCGGGTCGTCGACGGTGCAGTTGCCCTGGCCTGGGTGCGCTCCCGCCATCCCGAGGAGCTGGTGAATGGCCAGTGGCGGGGGGTGGGCGGTTCGGACTTCGGGCGGCAGCGACATCAGCAGGATGCCCTCTTCCAGCTGGCGGGCAATGCGGCGTCGTTCTCGTCGCCCGCTTCGCTCACCAATCGGTTGTCGGCCGTTGCCTCGGCCGTCCGACTCGACTCGGAGTGGAGCTTTGCCTCGGCGGTCGGTGCCGCGTGGCGCTATCGCGGGATCACCAAAGAGGACGTGAAGCGGTTCGCCATCGAAGTGGACGACTACCGCACGTCCTATGGCCAGGCGGTGTTGCTGCCGACGGAGCCGTTCATCGTCCAACTGGCCTCGGTTCACGACCTGGATTGACTGACCGGCCCGGCCCCTAAAGTCGATCGGTGAAAGGAGGCCTGATGCCATTAGGCCCTATTGAGATACTCGTGGTGGGGTTTCCGGGGAGCCAGTTCAACGGTTCCATCCTCCCCGCCCTCATCGATGTCGTGGATCGGGACATCGTCTCCATCGTCGACTGCCTGCTCATCACCAAGAACGAGGATGGCAGTGTCGACTTCCTCGAGATCGAAGAGGTCGGATCGGATCCCGAGGTCGCCAGGCTGGCGGCCATCATCGACGAGGCGAACGGCCTCCTCAGCGACGAAGACGTCGAGGAGTTCGCCGCGGCCCTGGCGCCGGGCGACTCGGCAGCCGCTCTGGTGTTCGAACACACCTGGGCCAAGCCGTTCCGCGACGCGATCGTCAGTTCGGGTGGGGTGCTGGTAGCCAACATGCGAGTCCCCGGCATCGTCGTCGACGAGGTGCTGGCTGCAATCGAAGGTGAGGAATAGAGATGCCGAGAAGAAGAGGCCGCCCCGGTCTGGTGGGCACCATGGCCCGGACCGCAGTGATCGCGGGCACGGCCACCGCCGTCGCCGGAAGCGTGAGTGCCAGTCAGCAAGGAAAGCAGCAGGCTGCTCAGGAACAGGCTGCCGCCAACCAGGCCGCTGTCGAGTCTCAGGCTCAGATCGCCGACCTTCAGGCCCAGATGGCTGCCCAGCAGGCGCCCACCGCGCCCGCCGGTGGCGACATGACGACGCAGCTCACCGAGCTGGCCAGTCTCCACAGCTCGGGTGTGCTCAGTGACGAGGAGTTCGCCACAGCCAAGGCCAAGCTCCTCGGCTGAAGTCCTCGCTACAGGTCGGTGGCGGCGTCGAGACGGGTGAAGACCGGCGCCGAGGTATCCAAGATGCGCTCCAGGGAGAAGCAGCGCTCCAGCATTGCGTCGTCGAGGGTCACCGCGTCGTCGGCGGCGAGCAGGTCACGGAGATCCCCGTCGCCGTCCCACGCCTTCATGGCGTTGCGTTGGACGATGCGGTAGGCGTCGTCTCGACCCAGTCCCGAGTCGATCAGGGCGAGCAGAACCGCCTGGGAGAAGACCAGCCCTCTGGTCGACTCGAGGTTGGCCATCATCCGGGTGTCGTCGACCACCAGATCGCGGACCAGGCCGGTGAACTTCACGAGCATGTAGTGCAGGGCGATGGATGCGTCGGGGAGGACCACCCGCTCCGCCGACGAGTGGGAGATGTCGCGCTCATGCCACAAGGCGACGTTCTCCAACCCCACCTGGGCATAGCCCCGGAGCAACCGGGCCATGCCGGTCATGCGCTCGGACAGGATCGGGTTGCGCTTGTGGGGCATCGCCGAGGAGCCCTTCTGCCCGGGGCGGAAGCCTTCGCGGGCCTCGCCCACCTCGGACCTCTGCAGATGGCGGATCTCGGTCGCCATGCGCTCGATCGAGGCGCCGATGAGGGCGAGGGTCGACAGGTACTGAGCGTGGCGGTCCCGAGCTGTGACCTGGGTAGACGCCGGCTCGATGGCGAGACCCAGGCTCGAGCAAACCTCTGATTCGACCTCCGCGGGCACATGGGCATAGGTCCCGACGGCCCCGGAGATCTTCCCCACCGCCACCGCCTCACGAGCCGCGGCAAGCCTCTCTTCGTCGCGGATCAGCTCGAACGCCCAACCGGCCAGCTTGAGCCCGAATGTCGTGGGCTCGGCCCAGATGCCGTGGGTCCGCCCGACCATGAACGTGGAGCGGTGCTCCTTCGCCCGGGCCACGACGGTCGTGCGCAAGTCATGGAGGGCCGCGGCGAGGAGGTCGGCCGAGTCGCGGAGCACCATTCCGCCGGCGGTGTCGAGGACATCGGAGGAGGTCAGGCCGTAGTGGACCCACTGGGCAGCCTGGTCGCCGGCAGCGGCACCGAGCAGGTCGACGAATGCGGCGAGATCGTGGTTGGTGACCGCCTCGCGCTCCGCCACCTCCTCTGGGGTGGGGCAGGGGGCAGCCCTCGTGGCGTCGGCGACCCCGGTCGGAACGACCCCGGTCTGCTCGAAGGCGGCGAGAGTGGCCACCTCCACGTCCTGCCATGTCTGCAGACGACGCTGGTCCGACCAGATCTCCGCCATTTCCGGAAGTGTGTACCGCTCGATCACGCCGGGAGATGATGCCATGCCGTTTACCCTCCCACCTCCGATGCGGCGTCTCACTCCGGAACAGGCCAAGCGCTACGCCCTCGGCGCCCAGGGGTTCACCCAGCAGCGGCCGAGCGGAAAAGTCGATGTGCGCCACTACCGCCGGCTTCTGGAACGGATCGGAGTGGTCCAGCTCGACTCGGTGAACGTCTTCGCCCGAACCCACTACCTGCCCTTCTTCAGTCGTCTCGGCCCTTACGACGCGAGAACAACTCGATCGCTGGCTCTGGGGCTCCCGGGAGATGTTCGAGTACTGGGCGCACATGGCATCGGTGGTGCCGGCGCCGACCCATCGTCTCTTTCGCTGGCGCATGAGGAAGGAGAGGATCTGGAAGGTCTTCCAACAGGTGCTCGACGAGAAGCCGGACTACCTGGACCGGGTGCTCGACCAGGTCAGAGCGCGCGGCCCCATCCAGACCAGTGATCTCGAAGACCCTGGGAGCAAGTGGGGCAACGACACCATGTGGAACTGGAACGAGGGGAAGATGGCCCTCGAGTACCTGTTCATCAAGGGACGACGTCTCCACGGCCGCCAGACCCAACTTCACCCGGATGTACGACCTGACCGAGAGGGTGATCCCGGCCGAGCATCTAGAGGCACCGACCCCCGCAGACGACGAGGCGATCGCCGAACTGCTGATGATGTCGGCGCGTTCCCTCGGTGTCGGGACGGCCTCCGATCTGGCCGACTACTACCGGCTCACCCACATCGGCCCGGTGCTGAAGCGGCTGGTCGACTCAGGGTCGTTGCAGGAGGTCGAGGTCGTCGGCTGGAACCGGCCCGCGTATCTCCATCCGGAAGCGACCCTCCCCAGAGACAAGGTCGGCACCGCCTTGCTCTCCCCCTTCGACAACCTGATCTTCTTCCGTGACCGGGTGGAGCGACTCTGGGACTTCCACTACCGAATCGAGATCTACACCCCGGCGCCGAAGCGGATCTACGGCTACTACGTGCTCCCCTTCCTGCTCGACGGGGACCTCGTGGGCCGAGTCGATCTCAAGACCGACCGCGAATCCGGTGTCCTCAGGGTGCGGGGAGCGTTCGCCGAGCCCGGTGTGGACCGGGTGGCAGTGGGCCGGGCTCTCGCCCAGGAGCTCGAGCTGACCGCATCGTGGCTCGGGCTCGACGAGATCGAGATCTCACGAAACGGTGACCTCGCCGAATCCGTTCTGTGAGTGTTTCCGTCCGGAATCTGGACGGAAACACTCACAGAACGTGTTTGTGATCAGACGAAAGCGCTGATGCCGGTGATGGCCTGACCCATGACGAGGGTGTGGATCTCGTTGGTGCCCTCGTAGGTGAAGACCGTCTCCAGGTTGGCCATGTGACGGAACACCGGGTACTCGAGGGTGATGCCGTTGGCTCCCAGGATCGACCGGGCGGTGCGGGCCACCTCCAAGGCGTTGCGGACGTTGTCGAACTTGCCGAATGACACCTGTTCCGGGCTGAGCTTTCCCTCGTCCTTTCGTCGTCCCAGATGGAGGGCGAGCAAGCGTCCCCTTCTGGACGGCGACCATCATCTCGACCAGCTTCTTCTGGGTGAGTTGGAAGGAGGCGATCGGCTGGTCGAACTGGACCCGCTCCTTGGAGTACTCCAGCGCCGTCTCGTAACAGTCCCGAGCGGACCCCATCACCCCGAAGGCGATCCCGAATCGGGCCTCGTTGAGACAGGACAGGGGCCCTCGCATCGAGGCCACATTGGGGAGCACGAACTCGTCGGGGACCCGCATGTCGTCGAAAGCGAGCTCCGAGGTGACCGAGGCACGCAACGACGCCTTCTTCTTGATGTCGTGGGCGGAGAAGCCCGGGGTGTCGGTGGGCACGATGAACCCGCGGATCCCCTCGTCGGTCCGGGCCCAGACGATGGCGACGTCGGCGATCGACCCGTTGGTGATCCACATCTTGGTGCCGTTGATGACCCAGTCGCCTCCGTCGCGGCGGGCATTGGTCCGCATCGAGGCGGGGTCCGACCCCGAATCGGGCTCGGTGAGGCCGAAGCAGCCGATCACCTCACCTGCGGCCATACGCGGCAGCCAGTCCTGCTTCTGCTCCTCGGAACCGAACTTCCAGATGGGGAACATGGCCAGTGACCCCTGGACCGAGACGAAAGACCTGATCCCGGAGTCACCCGCCTCCAGCTCCAGACTGGCCAGCCCATAGGCGGTGGCCGAGGTGCCGGCGCAGCCGTAACCCTCGAGATGCATCCCCAGCATCCCCAGGTCACCGAACGCCTTGGCGAGGTCGGCATGGGGGATGACCCCCTCGTCCCACCAATCGGCGACGTGGGGCTTGATCTCCTTGTCGACGAAATTGCGCACCGTGTCTCGGAGGAGGATCTCCTCCTCGCTCAACAACGCGTCGATATCGAGGAAGTCGAGGGGATCGGGCTTGTCGAAGGAGATCTCGCTCATCTAGGTGTCGATGGTATCGGGTCAGGTGCTGCCGGTCACCCGGCGAGGGTCTTCTCGGCGAGGTCCTTCCGGTACTTCACCAGCTTCGCCGTCAGCTCCTCGTCGCCAACGGCGAGGATGGCCACGGCGAGCAGGGCGGCGTTGGTGGCGCCGTCGATGGCCACGGTCGCCACCGGGATCCCGGTGGGCATCTGCACCGTGGCGAGAAGCGAGTCCAACCCGTCGAGACTCGCGTTGAGCGGGACCCCGATCACCGGGAGCAAAGACTTCGCAGCCATGACCCCGGCGAGATGCGCCGCCTTCCCGGCCCCGGCGATGATCACGCCGAAGCCGTTGGCGGCAGCACCCTCGGCGAAGGCGATCGCCTCGTCGGGTGTCTTGTGTGCCGAGAGCACCCTGGTCTCGTGCTCGATGCCGAACCCGTCGAGTGTCTCACCGGCCTTCTCCATTACCGGCCGGTCGGTGCCCGACCCCATGAGGATGGCGACTTTGTAGCTCATCCTCCCGACGGTACCGGCTCGAGACCACCTCCAGAGAGCCATGGAGCGCCTAGAGCGGTTCTAGAGCGGGTCTGCAGAGTATCTAGAGGGTCATCTCCCAAGGTGTGAGACGTGACGGATCGACCGTCGCGAGGGGACACGAAGGAGATAGAAATGACTGTCCTGGAGAAGCGAGCGGCAAATGACTTCGAGAGCAAGCGAATCGGGACGTTCGTCTGGGTGGGAATGCTCGGCCTGCTCGTCGGTATCGCCGTGGCATTGGTCTTCGGCGAGTTCGTGGATGAGCCCGCGGTCTCGTCTGAGGAGATCGGATCGGTCACCGGGGTGGCCACCGACGATCTCAGCGATCAGCTCAGGGCCCTCGTCCGGTCCTACCCGACATATGCGGCCCTTCGCACCGGGGTGGCCAACGATGGTCTCAGTGATCAGCTCAGGGCCCTCGTCCAGTCGTACTCGACGTATGCGGCTTTGCGGAGCGGGGTGGCTAACGATGGTCTCAGTGATCAGCTCAGGGACCTCGTCCAGTCGTACTCGACGTATGCGGCCCTTCGCACCGGGGTGGCTAACGATGGTCTCAGTGATCAGCTCAGGGCCCTCGTTCAGTCCTACTCGACCTATGCCGCTTTGCGGAGTGAGACCACCGGCGACTGAGTCACATCGGGGGAGGGCTGATAACAGCCCTCCCCTCCATTCATGGGGTTACTGTTGACCACGAGGACGAGAGGGTCGGAGTTGGAGTTCCAGCTACTGGGACAACTCGGGGTCAAGGGCGAGCATGGCGTGATCCCGTTGGGCGCTCCCAAGCAGCGATCAGTTCTCGCCATCCTCCTGCTCCATGCGAACGAGATAGTCCCCACCGATAGGATCATCGACCTGGTTTGGGGCGATTCCCCCCCACGCACCGCTGACCATTCGGTGCAGATCTACGTGTCAGAGCTGCGCAAGGCGCTGGCCAACGGAGCCGGTTCGGACGTCATCGAGACCCGTCCCCCCGGGTACGTGATCAACGTCCCACCCGACGCAGTCGACTCCTTGCGTTTCGAGCGGCTGGTTCGTGATGGGGTATCGGCCGTCCGCTCCGGTGACGCGAGCAAGGGCAGACAGAAGCTGGAAGCTGCCGTTGCTGCGTGGACCGGCGAGCCACTGTCCGACTTCGCCTACGACGATTTCGCCCAGGGATACATCCGCTCGCTCGGCGAGCTTCGCTCGGACGCATTGGAGACCCTGGCGGATCTGGAGCTCGCCCAAGGAAACATCGAGGCCGCCCGGGAGGCGGCACGTCGGGCGATCGAGGCCGACCCGCTGAGGGAGGCGCCGCGCCGGGTGATGATGCTCACGCTCTATCGCTCCGGCCGACAGGCGGAGGCGCTCCGCCACTTCGCCGGCTATCGGGAAGCCCTCGCAGACGATCTCGGCATCGAGCCCTCCGAAGCGATGCGCGAGCTCGAGGAGCGGATGCTGTTGCAGGACCCGACACTTCATCTCTCCGCCGACACGGTCGAGGAAGGCAACCCCTATCGGGGTCTACGCGCGTTCTCAGAGGACGACGCCGACGTCTACTTCGGTCGGGAGACCCTGGTGCGAGAGGTACTCGAACGCTTGGAGAACGGACCCGGTTTCGTGTCGATCGTCGGGCCCTCCGGGTCCGGCAAGTCGAGCGCCGCCAGGGCCGGGGTCACCCCTGCCCTTCGTGAGGCCGGCGAGACGGTACTGGTCCTGCAACCGGGCGCCCGTCCCCTATGGGAGCTCGCCGGTGCGCTCGACAGGGCGGGATACGGATCCCGAGCAACGCTCATCCGTCGTTTCGAGAGCGACCCCGAGAGCCTCAAGGAAATCGTCAAACGACGTGTCGTCCTGATCCTGGACCAGTTCGAGGAGCTGTTCACCCTCGCCGAGCCAGATGTTGCGATCCGCTTCGCGGAGCTGATCGCCGCGGCCGTCCGGGATCATCAGACACCGCTGCGGGTCGTGGCCACGTTGCGCGCCGACTACTACGACCGGCCCCTCTCGATGCCCGCCCTTGCAGAGGTGTTCTCCGATTCGGTGGTCTCGGTGAGGCCGATGACGCCACACGAGATCGAGTCCGCGGTCGTAGGCCCGGCAAAGGTGGCAGGGATCACCGTCGAGTCGTCCCTCCTCGCCCAGCTGGTGGCGGACATGAGGGACAAACCGGGTGCTCTCCCGTTGCTCCAGTTCACCCTGTTCGAGATGTACGAGCGGACCGGCGGTGCGCTCACCTTGGCCGACTATGCCGCCCTGGGTGGGATCCATGACGCTCTGACCGGCGGCGCCGACGAGCTTCTCGTCGAGCTCGACGACGAGGGCAGGGCTCTCGCCGAGCAGCTGATGATGCGAATGATCCAGAAAGGCAGGACCATGAACACGGCGCGTCCCGTGGCCCTGCGCGACCTGGTCGACCTCGGGCTCGACAGTGTCGATCTGCAACGCGTGCTCGAGGCTTTCGGTTCACGACGACTCATCACTTTCGATCGGGACTCGTCTGGCGCCGCCACGGTCGAGATCGCCCACGAGTACTTGATCTCGGAGTGGCCGCAGATGGAGACGTGGCTCACCGAGCACTCCGACGACCTCGATCGTCTCCGTGCTCTGCAACTCTCGGCCGGCGAGTGGGTCGACGCCGACCGATCGCATGACTATGTGCTCCGCGGCGAGCGGCTGGAGCGCTTCCATCGGTGGCGAGAAGAGACGTCTCTACGGCTGACACGGACCGAGAACGACTTCCTCGACGCCTCGGTCGAGCTCAAACTGCGAGAGGAGGAGCAAGCCCGCGAACGAACCTCCCAGGAAGAGACGCTGCAACGCACCGCCCGACGGCGTCTCTGGGCCTTCGGCGGCGCCGTCGCCGCCCTGGCCGCGGCCGTGACGATCCTGGTCATCACATTGATCCCCGACCCACCACCTGACGTGGTGGTCTGGTCGGCCACCAGCGGCTCGGGCTTTGGCCTCATGATCAACGAAGGAGTGGTCGAGGCCACCGAGGCGCTCGATCTCACGTTCGCCAGCTATTCGGACGAGGCGCTAGGCGCCGTCGTCGATGTGAGACGACATCTGGAACAAGGCAGCCGGTTGATCTTGATCCCTCAATCTCTCCTTGGGATCCCGGAGGTGGAAGCACTGATCACCGACTTCCCCGACACCCAGTTCGTGTGGATCGATTGTCAGTATCCCGTCGGAATCGGCACCGCTGATCCAGCGGTGGCACTGGGGCTGGCACCCAATGAGGCATGCATCTTCTCCAGACACGACGAGATGGGCTATCTCGCCGGCGCAGCTGCCGCAGCGCAGTCCGAGACGGGCCACGTCGGGGTGCTCATCGGGACCGGTGCCGACTTCATGGAGCCATTTCAGACCGGATTCGAGCAGGGTGTCGCCTTCGTCGATGAGGAAACGGAGGTCTCGGCCCTCTATCTGAGTCTGTTGTTCGACGGTTTCTACCAGCCCGACGCTCGGCATGCTCGGCGCCGAGGTCCTGATCGACGACGGGGCGGATGTCCTGTTCCATGCCGCCGGAGGCTCAGGAGAGGGGATGTTCGACGCCATCCTGCAGGCAAACGGATCATCGGAGACCCAGATCTGGGGTATCGGCGTCGACGTCGATGAGCATGCCAAGTTCGAGTCCTTGAGGGGCCAGGACCCGGGGTTGGATTCCTTCATCGACGCCGTTCAACCGTTCATCCTCACCTCGGTGGTCAAGAGACTCGACCTGGCAGTCGCCGAAGCGATCACGTCGTACTTCGAGAAGGGTTCCCTCGAATCGATGTACATCTCCATCGAGAACGGCCGTCTCGAGCTCGCTACGTCAGGCGGACATGTCGATGCGATTTCTGCCGATGTCGAAGCGGCGAAGCAGGCAATCATCGACGGGACTGTCGTGCTCGAGCATCGCACCGTCACCGACATGACTTTCCTCCCCGACCTGCTGTCTCCCTGAGTATCGCGTATCAGCAGCGGTTGACCTTGCTCTATCCCATGTCATCGCGGGAGAGCGATGACGAGCGGAAACACCGCGGGGGACACGAAAGGGGAGAACATGACTGTCCTACAGGGAAACACAGCGGGTGGGGTTGGCTCCAACCGTTTCGGCAAGTTCGTGATCGGCACGGCGATGGTGGTCGTCGGACTGGGTGCTGCCTACGGGATCAGCCAGGTCATCGATGACACCGAGCCCGGCACGGCGACGGCGACCCAGTCGTCCTCGTTCGAGTCGAACCTGGCGCAGAAGCAGGCGCTGGAAGGCTTTGCCGGCGCAAGCGTCGCCGCCGACCAGTTCCGGCACAGTCTGGCCCAGAAGCAGGCTCTGGAAGGCCAAGTCGGCTCATCGACGGCCGCTTCCGGCAATCAGATGAACGCTCAGATCGCGGCAGGCACTGCCTACCTCGATTCCTTGAACCAGGCCGGCAGAGGCTGGGGGCTCGAAGACGAGCTCGCAGCCATCCATGGCCGGGTCGGCGCATCGACCGCCACCGAGCCGTCGATCGTGCGCAGCGCGGCGATGCAAGACAACGTCGAGACGCTCGGCGAATACGGCCGAGCCCTGGACAAGTGGCTCGCTTCTCGGACCGAGGGCACTCCGCCCAGCGGTCCTCGATAGCACCACCGATCCTGTTCGAAGGGGGGCCATCGGCCCCCCTTCGTCACGTCTTCACTGTCCGGCGATGTCGCTCCGGAACTCCATGCCCGGCCAGCTGATCCGGCCCACCGCTTCATAGGCGCGGTCGCGGGCCATCTCGAGGGTGTCACCGATCCCGACCACGTCGAGGACCCGGCCACCGTCGACGAACAGCTTCTTGCCTTCGGCGGCGGTGCCGGCATGGAACACCAGCACGTCCTCGCCGAGCCCTCCGTTCACCCCCCGGATCTCGTCGCCGGCCTGTGGCGCCGTGGGATACCCGCGGGCGGCGAGGACCACGTTGACCGTGGCCCGATCGGACCACTCGGGGGTGGCTCCCTCGAGCACGTCGACGAGGTCGCTGGTCATACGAGGCAGCACGGCCTGGGTCTCGGGGTCGCCCAAGCGCACGTTGAACTCGAGCACCCGAGGGCCTTCGGGGCTGAGCACCAGACCGGCGTAGAGGAACCCGGTGAAGGGGGTCCCGTCCTCCTCCATCTGCGCCAGCGTGGGGGCGATGACGTCGCGCATGGTCGAATCGACGAGACCGGCGGGGAGGTCGCCCACCGGCGAGTACGGCACCCATTCCCCCGGTGTTGGGGCCCTCGTCACCCTCGAGGAGCCGCTTGTAGTCGCGGGCCGGTTCCAGCGGCACGGCCCCCGATGGGGTGCACACCGCGAACACACTGACCTCGGGGCCCTCGAGGTAGTCCTCGATGACGATCGGGCCGGACTCGATCCAGTGGTCGACCCACGAGGCGGCATCGGAGCGGGACTCGGTGACGAGGACGCCCTTCCCGCCGGCGAGGCCGTCGGCCTTGACGACATAGGGGCCATCGCTCCGGTCGAGGTAGCGCTTGGCCGCCTCTGGGTCGTCGAAGTGCTCCGATCCGCCGGTGGCGACGCCGGCGCGGGTCATGACGTCCTTGGCAAACGCCTTGGACGACTCCAACCGGGCGGCGGCACGTGTCGGGCCGAACACGGGTATCCCGAGACGTTGCAGCGCATCCGCCACCCCGGCGGCCAGTGGCGCCTCGGGGCCGACCACGACCAGGTCGACACCGTGGACCCGCGCCATGGCGGCGATGGCCCCGACCTCGGCGACGCCGATGCCCTCCACCACCGGGCCGAGCTCGGCGAGCCCGGGATTCCCCGGCAGCGAGATCAGCTCCTTCACCCGGGGCGACTGGGCCAGCTTCCACCCGATGGCATGCTCCCGGCCACCTGATCCGATGAGCAGGACTTTCACGGGACCTCGATCAGCTGTGATCGCTCCGGTCCGACCGATACCCAACCGATCGGTGTCGACACCGAGTCCCGGATGTACTCCACGTACGCCCGGGCCTCCGCGGGGAGGTCGGCGAAGACGCGAACACCGGTGATGTCGGTCTTCCACCCGGGGAGCTCGTCATAGACCGGCTCACAGTGATAGAGCACCGACTGCTGGGACGGGAACTGGTCGTAGTGCTCGTCACCGGCGCGATACGCCGTGGCCACCTTGATCGTGTCGAACGCGGAGAGGATGTCCATCTTGGTGAGGAAGATCTTGGTGAGGCTGTTGACCCGGGCCGCGTAGCGGAGGGCGACCAGGTCGAGCCATCCACAGCGCCGGCGCCGGCCCGTGACCGTGCCGTACTCGCCGCCGAGCTCGATCATCGTGTCACCGATCTCGTCGTCGAGCTCGGTGGGGAAGGGCCCGGTGCCGACCCGTGAGATGTAGGCCTTGGCCACGCCCACTATCTCGTCGATCGCCTTGGGACCGATCCCCGTCCCCACCACGGCGCCCCCCGCGGTCGGGTTCGACGAGGTGACGAATGGATAGGTGCCGTGGTCGATGTCGAGCAGGGTCCCTTGTGCCCCCTCGAAGAGGACCTCCTTGCCGGCCTGGATCGCCTCGTGGACGAGGAGCGAGGTGTCGGCCACATGAGGACGGAGGCGATCGGCGTATCCCAGGTACTCCTCGATGATCTCCTCTGCATCCATGGGGAGCGTGTTGTAGACCCGAGGCAGGATCTTGTTCTTGTCCTCGAGGGCGGCGACGACCTTCTCCCGGAAGATCTTCGGGTCGAACAGGTCCTGCACCCTTATCCCGAAGCGGGCGTACTTGTCGGTGTAGGCCGGCCCGATGCCCTTCTTGGTGGTCCCGATCTGGTTCTTGCCGAGGTAGCGCTCGATGGCGGCGTCGAGCTTGCGGTGATAGGGCATGATGAGATGGGCGTTCGAGGACAATCTGACCCGCGACGGGTCGAGGCCCTTTCCCGCCACCATGTCCATCTCGGCGAGGAGCACGGCCGGGTCGATCACGGTTCCGGAGGCGATGACCGGTATGCAGTCGGGGTAGTGGATGCCCGAGGGGATCAGGGATAGGGCAAGCCTCTGCTCGCCGACGATGATGGTGTGCCCTGCGTTGTTCCCGCCCTGGAAACGCACGACGTAGTCGGCGGTCTCGGCGAAGTAGTCGACGACCCGACCCTTGCCCTCATCACCCCATTGGGCTCCCAGAACGATCGTCGCAACCATGACGGACTGCGACGGTAGCGGGGCTCAGCCGTCGGTCTCGTCGTCGCTGGTGGGCTGGCTGCCGGTGACTAGGCGGATTGTCGATTCGATGCCGTCGGCCACCGCCCTGATCGGGGCGGTGCCGACGTGATAGATGCCGAGGCCCACGGACCTTGGCAGTTCGCTGAGCCGTGGGGTCCCCACGAACCTTCGCAGCCCGAAATAGACCCAGAGCACGACGGCGATGCCCGCCATCCCGCCCACGGTCGCCCAGAACCCCCACGGTTGGTCGGCGAGGGGGATGTCGATGAAGTTCATCCCGAAGATGCCCGAGATGAGGCTCAACGGGAGCAGGATCGCCGAGAAGACGGTGAGCACTCGCACGATCTGGTTGGTCTGGTCGGCGATGGCCCCGCGATGTGTTTCGAGCACCGATCCGAGAAGCGAGCGAGCTGCCTCCAGCGATTCCAGGATCTGGGTCTGATAGCTGGCGATCCTCTCGAACTCGTGACGGCTCTGCTCGTCGACGAGGGGGTGTATCCCCGGCTCGGACAGGTCCTCGTAGATCTGACGCTGCGGGATGAGGATCCGTCTCATGACTATCACGTCGCGTCGGAGGGCGTAGACGTCGGTCAGTGCCCTCGGGTCCGCCCGCATGGCCAGTTCCTCGAGCGAGTCGAGCTGGCTCTCCAGATGGTCGATCAGGTAGGGCACCCTTCGGCTCCCCACCATCGCCAGTTGGGCCAGGAGCCCGCTCGGCGAAGGCGCACTGAGCCCGATCCCCTCTTCGAGACGCTCCATGACGGTGGTTGTCGACACGACATCGCCGTCGTGGATGGACAAGACGAAGTCGGCTCCGATGAAGAAGTCCACCTCGCTGGGCTCGAGACGTCCGTCGGGGGTGGAGCGAAAGGCGTTGAGCACCACGTAGATGAGATCACGCCGCTCCTCGAGCAGATGGGAGGCTGGACTCCTCCAGTGCCTCGTCGATGTACGTCTGGGGTATCCCGAAGGCAAGGCAGGTCGCGGTGATCGTTGCCGGGCTCTCGGCGGAGAGATCGAGCCACATCCAGCCCCCCTCCGGCCGATCCGGGACCAGGTCGACAGTCCTGGTCGACGGGCCCTGCTCCCCGCCCACCCATGTGAAGCTTCGTATCACTGCTTCGATTATCGGTCCCACCGGCGCGGCGTCGTGGGATTGGAGCCTGTGGAAACCACGAAACACAGCGTTCACATTGCAGCAACGGCGGAGCAACTGCCGTCGGATACAAAACCCTGGTTCACGCCAACAACGAAGGAGGCATCGTGACCGAGACGGCTGCCGACGTCTTGTCTCTCGTCGAGAGCGAAGAGTACGAGTTCGTCGATCTGCGCTTCTGCGACCTGCCCGGCCAGGTCCAGCATTTCACCGTACCTGTCCATCAGCTGACAGAGGACTCGTTCCAGGATGGCTTCGGCTTCGACGGCTCGTCGATTCGTGGCTTCCAGGACATCCAGGAGTCCGACATGCTCCTGATCCCCGACCCCACCACGGCAGTCGACGATGTCTTCCGTTCGCGCAAGACGCTGATCCTGTATTGCTTCGTCAACGACCCGATCACGAATGCGCCCTACGAGAAGGATCCCCGCTACGTCGCGAAGAAGGCGGAGGACTACCTGGTCTCCACCGGCATCGCCGACACCTCCTACTGGGGGCCGGAGGCCGAGTTCTACATCTTCGACGACGTCCGGTTCGGGCAGAACCAGAACTCGGGCTACTACTTCCTCGATTCGATCGAGGGGGCGTGGAACTCGGGTGAGTTCGAGGAGGGCGGCAACCTGGGATACAAGCCCAGGTACAAGGAGGGCTACTTCCCGGTGCCCCCCACCGACCA
The DNA here is from genome assembly GCA_963751005.1 of uncultured bacterium. Lineage (GTDB taxonomy): Bacteria > Actinomycetota > Acidimicrobiia > Spongiisociales > ZC4RG35 > JANQRA01. The sequence goes on along the minus strand of CAVVSY010000004.1, from coordinate 98,622 downwards.
CTTCCAGGACCTGCGCTCGGAGATGACCCACAACCTGGAGGCGGCGGGCATCACCATCGAGGTCCAGCACCATGAGGTGGGCACCTCCGGGCAGGCGGAGATCGACATGCGCTACGACACGTTGCTGCGCACCGCCGACAACGTCACCCTCTACAAGTACATCGTGAAGAGCACGGCGTGGGAAGCGGGCCGATCGGTGACCTTCATGCCCAAGCCGATCTTCGAGGACAACGGCTCGGGGATGCACACCCACCAGTCATTGTGGAAGGACGGCGAGACTCTGATGTACGACGAGTCGGGCTACGCCGGTCTCTCCGACCTGGCTCGCTGGTACATCGGTGGACTGCTCAAGCATGCACCGGCGATCCTCGCCTTTGCTGCGCCGACGACCAACTCCTACCACCGTCTGGTCCCCGGCTACGAGGCTCCGGTCAACCTGGTGTACTCGAGCCGGAACCGATCGGCGGCAGTGCGGATCCCGCAGTACAGCCAGGCCCCGGCAGCCAAACGTCTCGAGTTCCGTTGCCCGGACCCGTCCTGCAACCCGTATCTGTCCTTCGCCGCCATGCTCATGGCGGGTCTCGATGGGGTGCAGAACCAGATCGAGCCGCACGACCCGGTGGACAAGGACATCTACGACCTGCCGCCGGCTGAGCTGGCCGGTCTGCCGTCGGTCCCGGGGAGCCTCCCCGAGGCGCTGGCGGCTTTGGAAGCGGACAACGAGTTCCTCCTCCAGGGTGGGGTCTTCACCGAGGGGCTCATCGAGTCGTGGATCGAGTACAAGCGGGTGCACGAGGTCGATCCGGTGCGATTGCGCCCGCACCCCTACGAGTTCCACCTCTACTACGACATCTAGCCACGACATCTAGCGGTTCGATCGCACGCCGATCGAAATGAGGGACCGGGCGGCAGCCCGGTCCCTCGTCTTATCACGGCACGGATTCACAGCACGGCATCAGGACTACTGTGGAGATGCGGCCGAACGTGCCGCTCACTCTTGCTCGCGGATCCTCCGGTCCACTCAATCGGAGACCACTGCCTGGACCAGTGAGACTCACGAAGTGCTCTTCGTAAGCGCAGGCAGAAGGAACAATGACAATTCGCTCGGACTCATCACTCGGAGTGGTGTCGACATTTCCACCCACGGTTTGCGGCATCGCCAGCTACACCGCCTCACTCGTCGGATCCCTTCCGGTCGGAGACGGTGAGCTCGCTGAGACAGGTGGGCGTGGTCCGCTTGTCGGACGGCGCCAACCCTGGAAGCCGATGCGCCCGTGGTCTTCGACCACCGGACCGGCAACCCCTCTTCGCTGCGCACGGCTGCTGCGATCCTGAGCACCTACGACGTGGTGTCGATCCAGCACGAGTTCGGGATCTTTGGCGGCCCCGACGGTGTCGAAGTCCTCGACCTCATGTCGAGGCTCGAGGTTCCCTGCGGTCGTCACCCTCCACACCGTCCTCAGCGAATCCGACCCGACACCAGCGGGCACATCATCGAGCGAGGTCTGCACCCTTGCCGAGCGGATCGTGGTCATGAGCGAGACGGCCTCCGATCGTCTCGTCGACCGCTACGGAGTCGACCCGAACCAGATCAGTGTCATCGCCCACGGAGCCGACCCCAACTTCGCCGGTCCCTCACTCGTCGCCGGCGATCGGCCGCTCGTCCTGACCTGGGGGCTCATCGGACCAGGCAAGGGCCTGGAGTTCGCGATCGAGGCGTTCGCCGACCTCACCGACCTGGAGCCCCTTCCTCGATATCTGATCGCAGGCGCCAGCCACCCCCATGTGGTGCGGGCATCAGGCGAGAGCTATCGAGAGGGCTTGCAGGGACTCACCAAGAGCCTCGGATTGGAGCTGATCGTCGAATTCGACGACCGATACATGCGTCGCCACGACCTGGCCCGTCTGGTTCGCAGCGCCGACGTCGTGGTCCTTCCCTACGAGTCGACGGAACAGGTGACCTCAGGTGTCCTGGTCGAGGCGATCGCCGCCTCCAAACCGGTGGTGGCTACCCCGTTTCCTCATGCCGTCGAGCTGCTCTCGGACGGTGCAGGCGTGGTCGTCCCGTTCGGCAACCCCAAGCGTCTCGCCGGAGAGCTGCGGCAGATCATCTCCGATCGCGGCGCTCGCTCCCTCATGGCCCAGCGAGCGCGGAAGCTCGCCACGGATTGGTATTGGCCGACGATCGGCGACAGGTTCGCCGAGCTCATGGCGGAAACCGTCGTCTCCAACTCGCCGTATGCAGCACCGAGCCCGGGTCGGCGGCATGCCACAGGATGACACCATCGAGGGTCATCCATCGACGAGCGGATTCAGCCTCCCCCGGCCGAACTTTCGCCCATCTCCGCTCCCTGACCGACCAACGAGGCCTCTGGGAGCACGCCCGCTACGACTCCCCCCGGCCAGACCACGGATTCTGCAACGACGACAACGCCCGTGCCCTCGTCATCGCCTCCCGAGAGATGTCCGAAGACGTGACCGATCTGGCGGTCATCTATCTGCGCTACGTCCTCGAGTCACGCAGACCCGACGGGACTTTCCGCAACCGTCGTGATGCAGCGGGGACGTGGGCCGACGAGGGCGGCAGCGACGACAGTCAGGGACGAGCGTGGTGGGGTCTCGGAGCGATCGCGGCGCGCCCCGTGAGTGAGTGGATGCGGGCGCCGGCCCTCGATGCTTTCGAGTCGTCCGCTCGGTTCGTGTCACCACACCTGAGGGCCAATGCCTACGCGGCGTTGGGCGCTGCCGAGATAGCCCGGTCACATCCAGGGTTCCAGCCGGCGATCGAACTGCTCGACCGGACAACCACCAGGATCCTCCGGGCAGCCCGGTCGGCCATACCGTGGCCAGAAGGCAGGCTCACCTATGACAATGCTCGAATCCCCGAAGCGCTCGTCGCCGCCGGCGACGTTCTCGACGACGAACGGCGGACCTCTGTCGGTATGCGACTGCTCGACTGGCTCACAGTGAACGAGACCAGAGACAGCCACTTCAGCTTCACCCCGGTCGCGGGCCGCAACCCTGGCGAGCGCGGTGCCGGCCTTCGATCAGCAGCCGATCGAGGCCTGGGCGATGGCCGACGCCTGCTCACCGGGCGCTCTCGGTCACCGGGGATCTCCGCTGGCATGAGCTGACGCTCCGGGCGGGAAGGTGGCTCCTCGGCGCCAACGACGCCCATGTCGACATGTACGACGAAGCGAGCGGGGGCACTTACGACGGGCTCACCGCCAATGGAGCGAACCTCAACCGAGGTGCGGAGTCGACCTTGGCCGGTCTGGGTGTTCTGCAAGTCGCGGCCAGCCTGCGGGGCAGATCCAGTTGAGCGAGCGCCGGCCTCGATGACCGAGCTGAATGTCGTCCGATCGCCGGTGACGCTCGCACCTGATCGGACTCGAACACTCCTCCGGACCTTTCTCCCCCCGAACCACTCCCGACCCCGGGTGTGCCGGTCCGGGTGCAGCGAGTCCTGGAGAGGATCCTGACCCTCACGCACGAGGAGCGAGCCAAGACCCTGGATGGAGTGTACCTGAAGTTCCGTCACCGTGTCGCCGACATCGAGGAGACACTCCTGGCCGGATTCTCGGTGGTCGAGCCCTGGGTGTCCGGGTCGGACGATCTGGAGCCGGACGATCGGCGTCTCATCGGGAGCTACTTCCTCCACGAGTACACCGTGGAGGGTGCCGCGCTCACCAATCCTTCGATCGTGGCCCATCCCGATCAGGCTGGACTGCGGTCAGGAGAGGTTCGGGTAGTCGTCAGCCTTCGTGCGGTTGGTGAAGGCCACATCTCGTCGGTGGAGTTTCGCACCGGGCAAGTGGACGCCTCAGGGGCCATTTCGATCGAGACGCCGCAACCGCTCGTCCATGGGAAACGGGAGACGCCGCTTTTCGACAAGTCCGTGTTCAGCGCGAAACTCGCCGAGCTCGGAGCGGATGCGGAGGTCGACGTCGCCCTGGGCTCCCTCGACGAGCAGTTCACGATGGCGGACCTCGACCTGGTCCTGACCGAACTCGGATCAGACCCGACGTCGACCCCGATGACGCAGCAGATGATGCACACGATGCATTGGCTCGCGTCCTCCAACTACCGGGTGACTTTCGCCGAGGACTCCCACCTCTCCTCAGCGAATTCTCACCCCGAACGGGCCGTCGGAGAGTCACGGGATGGAGGATGCGCGCTTCGTCCGTTTCACCGAGACCGACGGTTCGAGCGCCTACTACGGGACTTACACCGCCTTCGACGGCTTCAACATCCTGCCTCAGTTGATCGAGACCGCCGACTTTCGGACATTCCGCATCGCCACGCTCAATGGCACGGCGGCGGTGAACAAGGGAATCGCCCTGTTCCCGAGACGTGTGGGAGGCCAGTACATGGCTCTGGGCCGCTCCGACGGCGAGAGCAACTACCTGATGTGGACGGACCGCGTCCGATTCTGGAACCACACTCAGCGGATCCAGCTGCCGGTTCGACCCTGGGAGATCATCCAGATCGGCAACGCCGGTGCTCCCATCGAGACGGAGGCCGGATGGCTCTTCATCACCCACGGGGTCGGGCCGATGCGTCAGTATGCGTTGGGGGCCGTCCTGCTCGACATCGACGAGCCCCATCGTCTGATCGGACATCTCAGCGAGCCGCTCCTGGTGGCAGAGGAGGACGAGCGCGACGGGTATGTCCCGAATGTCGTGTACTCGTGCGGATCGCTCCTCCACGAGGGCAACGTGGTGATTGCCTACGGGGCCTCGGACACGAGCACCAAGTTCGCGACCGTGCCTCTCGATGCCCTTCTCGGCTCCCTTACCCCTGCCTGAGCGGGCCGCCGCCTGCGTCGAGCACTCGTGCGTAGAGGGCCAGGTAGTCGTCGACCATCCTGCTCACATCGAAGCGGGCGGCCACCGACTCGCGAACGAGCGCACGATCGATCAGTACGAGGTCGTCGATCGCCTCCAGTGACCCGGCAAGGTCGGTGACCAGGAACCCGTTGACCCCGTGCTGGATGATCTCACCCATCGAGCCGCGCTGGTGGGCGATGACCGGCGTCCCGCACGCCATGGCCTCGACCACGCTCAAGCCCGAACGGCTCCTCGAACTCGATCAGGTGGAGGAGGGCCCGAGCCTCACCGAGAAGACGTTGCCGTGCCGGGTGGGTCCACCGGACCGATGTAGGTGATGTCGTCACCACCGAGGTGGGGCTCGACCTCGCGGCGGAAGTACTCGGCGTCCTGGATTATCCCGGCAATGACCAGCGGGACACCGGCTTGCCTGGCCACCTCGATCGCCCGGGCCGTTCCCTTGTCGGGATGGATGCGTCCCAGGAAGACGAGCGGCCCGCCACCCGGGCCCAGCTCGAAGCCGGCCATGTCGATGCCGTGGTGGATCGTCGCCGCGTAGGGCAGGGCGGGATGACGATCGGCCTCGCTGATCGCGACGTAGCTCACCCGGTCGGCGTACTCCAGGTAGACCGGCAGTGTCGCATCGGAAGCGAACCCGTGGATCGTGGTCACGACCGGTGTGTCCACCAGTCGGCTGAACGTCAGTGGGAGGAAGTCGAAGCTGTTGTGGATCAGATCGAACTCAGCCGCCTCCTCGAAGAGAAGGGCGATGTGCAGGGCCTCCCAGACCTTGGCGTCGATCGATGGGATCCTCCGAATAGCCGGTGGATGCCACGGAGCGGAGCCGGGCCGAGGTGATCGAATCGGCGGTGGCGTACAGAGTCACATCCACCCCGCGTCTGACCAGTCCCTCGGTGAGCAGGGAGGCGAATTGCTCCCACGGGCCGTAGTGACGTGGAGGCACCCTCCACGAGATCGGCGCCAGGATGGCGACTCTCATGTCACGGCCCGATACGCCGACGACGGGGTGGCCTCAGACGTGCGATCCGGGGTTTGTGGCCGTGCGTCTCGCCTGGCCCGACGCGGTCAGGCGCCGGCGCCGCCGGCGGCATTGTGGGTGTTGGTGAGCTCGGTGCCGAAGTCGGTGGCGGCCTGGGCATAGGAGTCGACGGCCGCGTTGCGGCGTTCACCGGTGTCCGTGGAGCGAAGACCCTCGAGCGCCTCGGTTGCGCTCACGGTCGCCAGATCGACAGAAGCTTGGAGGTTGGTCTGGTTTCCTTCGAGCCCGGTTGGAGGGGTGAGGGCGCGCAGCTGGTCGGCGAGTCCCTGAGTGGCCGTGACGACGGCCTCGAACCTGGTCTCGGCGTCGGGGAACTCGACGGTCCTCGGATCGGCGTTGAAGCCGTCGTTTGCAGTGACGATCTCGGTCCGCTGCACCTGCAGCTCTTCGTTGATGCTGTCCACGGTGTCGAGATAGGCCTGCACGGCCGGGTCGAGGGCCGTGGTCGCCTGAGTGGTGCTCGACCCGTCGCCATCGCCACCAGCCACGGTCGTGGTCGTGCTCCCTCCGGAGACCAGCGATGTCTCGGTGGACGCCTCGGGCAGCTCGCGGACGAAGAAGTAGGTGAACGCGACCATCCCCAGGACGACCAACGGGAGGATCCAGCGGCCCGGTTTCGGGTCGGGGTTTACAGCCATTACCAGAGAGACGATAGCCATGCCCCGGTTGGTTCCCGGGTTCCCGGAGGCGGGACGGTCGACCCTCTTGTGTCGCCCTCGCCCGTCTCATACGTTGCGGAGATGGGCCCAGAACGAGACGAGGTCTACGAACGGATCCCCTGGGAGACGCTGGAGCGGAAGCGCGGCGAACGCCAGTGGCTGGTCTACGCCGTGGCCGGGGCGGTGACGTTGGGGGCGCTTGCCTACTCCTTCACCCGCAATCAGCCGGTCTCGGTGCCGGCGACGGCGAGTATGGCGATCGGGACCACCGTGCCGGGGCAGGACGCCGCAGTCCCCGCACCTGCCGCAACCATGCAGGGCCCGCCAGTCGCCACGGTCGCGGAGACCACCGCCACGACTTCTGCCGGGCCGATGGTCGTGGCCGAGGCCGACCTCTTCGCCTTGGATCCCGAGCGACTGATCGACCGCGTGTCGGCACACGCCGAGTGGCTGGCGGTCGAATACGTGGCATATGACGGCACCGATGAGTCGCGCCAGACACTCGCCGCTCTCCTCCCTACCGGATCGCCGCTGCCGGAGGCGTCAGAGGGGACTCAGGTATTCGTCGACTGGGTCGGAGCCATCGAGGTCACCCAGACGGGAGCCCTCACCTACGAGGTCGAGGTGCTGGTCCGGTCCCTCACCTCTTCGGCGGACGCCGGCTTCTCCAGACTCCCGGCGCGGCTCCTGGTCCTCGAGGTCGTCCTCGATGAGGAAGGCGAGCCAGGTCTGGCGAGTCTGCCCGCCATCAACGCGATGACGATCGCCAACCCGGTCGAGATGAGCCTCGTCGATGTCCCCGCAGACCTGTCGGTCCCGATGGGCGCGGGAGATCGGGTGCTCGGTGGACGTCAGCACACCGACGGCTCCTGGGAGGTCGTGGTCATGCAGCCCGGGTCGGATGGAGTGACCCGACCGGTTCGGGTCCAGGTTCCCTAGCTGCCGAACCGAGTCTCTAGGATCGCCGAGGCTGCGGGGGTGATCGCCTCCCATGAGCCACCGGGAGTCTTGGAGATGGTCACGAAATCGGCAGTTATGAAGACGCTGGCCACTCCGTCGATGGCGAGGAGGTCACGCAGAAACGCCTCCTCGGGCTCGGCGCCGGACACATATGTGCCCGGTCCCCCGACCGACTGGCCGACCGAGAACTTGTGTGCGCTGGGATTCGGGGTCTGCTCGACTCGGATTGCCATGAGGACGAGAGCGTAACCACATGCCGACGATCATCGGGGTGGACGTCGGCGGCACCTTCACCGACGTCGTCGTGGTCGATGACACCGGGGTCAGTGCTCGGAAGCTCCCCACCACGGAGGATCAGTCCGAGGGGGTCGTCTCGGCCCTGGCCGACACGGGCCCGGCCCTCTTCTTGCACGGCACGACCGCAGCGACGAACACCCTGCTCGAAGGGCGGGGTGCCGAGGTGACACTTCTCACCGACCCCGGGTACGAGGACCTCATCGAGATCGCCCGTCAGGAGAGACCCTCCTTGTACGACTCCGCGGTCGATCGGCCGGAGGCGTTGGTCCCCCGCGAGCGACGTCTCTCCCGACCGGAGGACGTCGGCGACGTCGAGATCGTCGCCGTGAGCCTCCTCGACTCCTACCGCGACCCCACCCGTGAGGAGGAACTGGCCTCCACATTGACCTCCCCCACAGTGCTCTCGTCTCGAGTGTCCCCGGAGTTCCGGGAGTACGAGCGTCTGGCCACCACGGTCCTGTCGGCATACCTGACCCCGTCCGTCGCTCGCTATCTGCGATCACTCGACGAGCGCCTCGACTTCGAGACCCGTCTGGTGATGACCTCCGCTGGGGGTCTCGTGCCGTTCGACGAGGCCGCGGACATGGCAGGGCGACTGATCCTTTCCGGGCCGGCGGGCGGAGCCGTGGCGGCCGCAGCCGTTGGTGCCCATCACGGACACGATTCCGTGATCGCCTTCGACATGGGAGGGACCTCCACCGATGTCTCTCGCATCACCGGTGGCGCACCGTCGGTGGGGACCGGTCATCGGGTGGCTGGTCGGGTCAATCGAGTGCCCTCGATACCCATCACCACGATCGGGGCCGGGGGAGGAAGTGTCGCCTGGATCGACTCCGGCGGAGCCCTGCGGGTCGGCCCGCGTTCCGCAGGGGCGAATCCCGGCCCGGCTGCGTATGGAAGGGGTGGGTTGGAGCTGACGGTCACCGACGCCAACGTCCTGTCCGGGCACATCCCGACCGATCTGGAGCTCGGGGGGACCGTGAGGCTGAGCCCCGATGCGGCCCGAGCTGCGGCCTCCCGACTCGCCGAGACGTCGGGTCTGGACTTCGAACGTGTCGTCGCCGGAGTCCTGGAAGTGGTCGACGCCCACATGGAACGGGCTCTCCGCGCCGTGACGGTCGAGGAAGGCGCCGACCCGCGTGATTCGGCTCTCGTCGCCTTCGGTGGCGCCGGTGGTCTCCATGCCAGCCGTCTGGCCCGCCGTCTCGGCATCCGCACCGTGTTGGTGCCACCACATTCGGGCGTCTTCTCCGCACTCGGCCTCCTTCTGGCCACACCGAGGGCGGATGCAGTCCGCACCGTCATGCTCGGCGCCGACGATGACGCCCTGGTTGCCGAGGCGGCCTCCATCGCGGGTCTGGCCAAGGAGAGGTATCGGTCGATGTTCGGCCGTGAGGCGACGGAGGTGCGACTGGGGGCTGACATGAGGTACCGGGGTCAGTCCCACGAGCTCGAAGTGCCCTGGAGCAGTCTCTCCGACCTGGGAGAGCGGTTTCACGCCATGCATCGCGAGCGCTTCGGGTTCGATCGCATCGGGGAGCCGGTCGAGGTGGTCAACGTGCGTGCCACCGCTGGCGGAGAGGCACCGATGAGATGGACCGATCTCCCCGGCCAGGTGGATGGCCGGCAGCCATCGGGGTCGGGAGGGGTGTGGGCCCGTGACTCCCTCCCTCCGGGGTTCGCCATTTCCGGCCCGGGAGTGATCGTCGAGGACAACTCGGCGACACTGCTCGAGCCCGGAGACCATCTGACCGTCCTCGCCGACGGGACCCTACAGATCGACGTATGAACCGGTAATAACGTTTCCTTGACAATACTGTGCGACACACAGTATCGTGTCGGGAATGGCGACCGATCACAACGAGCTGGAACCACATCTCAAGGAGCTGCGCCGTGGTTCCGTGCTTCTCGCCTGTTTGTTGATCCTCCGTCACCCCGGCTACGGGTATGGGCTGCTGGAGCGGCTGGGACAAGTAGGGGTCGAGGTCGATGCCAACACCCTCTACCCGATGCTGCGCCGTCTCGAGAAACAGGGTCTCCTCACCAGCGAGTGGGACACCGACGGGACCCGGCCGAGGAAGTACTACGCCACCAGTGAGCAGGGGATCGAGCTGGCCGAGGCTCTCATGACCGCCTGGCTGGATATGACCGGCTCGCTTCGAGAGCTCGAGAGAGGAGACTCCTGATGTCCGAACTGACCGATCGCTATGTGATGGCCACATTGCGATCCATACCCGACAAGCAGAAGGCAGAGATCGAAGCCGAGTTGAGAGGAGCCATCGACGACGCCATCGAGGCGAAGTCCCGCTCCGGCGACGGTCGACGTGGAGCGGGAGGTACTCACCGATCTCGGTGATCCCGATCGGCTCGCCTCGGGCTATGTCGGGAGACCCGGGTTCCTGATCGGGCCTGAGCACTTCTTCGCCTACAAACGGCTGCTCACCGTGCTCCTGGTGACGGTGGTGCCGATCGTGGCGGTAGTCATCGCCGTGCTCCAGGCGATCTCAGGGGCGGGCATCGGGTCGGTGCTCGGTCAGACCTTCGGCCTGGTGGTCAACCTCGTCGTCCACATCGTGTTCTGGACCACCTTGGTGTTCGCGATCATCGAGCGGAGCGACGAGAAGACGGTGGGGATGGAATGGACGTTGGACGACCTCCCCGCCATGCCCGTGGCCGGATCGATCAAGTTCGGGGAGACCGTCGCCACGGTGGTGGTGCTCGTCCTGGCCATGGCCGCCCTTCTGGTCTCTCGCACGGTGTCGCCCGTGGCTACCCCCGAGGGCGATCCGATCCCGATCTTCGACCCCGACCTCTGGTCGTTCTGGTTCCCTTTGTTGCTGGTCGTGCTCGCGCTCGAGATCGTCTTCGAGGTGGTCAAGTACCGCGTCGGGCACTGGACCTGGGCCTTGGCCTCGGTCAACCTGGCGCTCAACGTCTTGTTCGCGGTGCCTGCCGATCTACCTGCTGATGTCGGAGCAGCTCTTCAATCCCGAGTTCTTCGCCGAGATCGGGTGGGGACAGGAGCCGGCGGCCGGGGGTTCCATCGTCGTGATCACCGTGGTCTCGATCATCGGCGTCGTGGTGTGGGATGTGATCGACGGGTTCCGCAAAGCACGGAGATGACACAATGCGCTCATGTCCCTAGACGTGAGCGCTGCGTGCCGTCTCGTGTCGTCGTCTCTCGCCGAGATCGCCGACCCGGCGAAGGCCGCGGGGATGGCGGCGTACATGAAGACGGACATGCCGTTCTACGGGGTGCAGAAACCGGCCCGGACCCAGATCCTGCGGCGTCTCCGGGACGAGTTCCCCCCGGGCACCCTCGCCGAGTACGACGCGTTGGCCTCGGCCTTGTGGGATCTGTCACATCGCGAAGAGAAGTACCTCGCCCAGGCTGTCGCCACCCAGTTCGACCAGTTCATCGTTCCCGATTCGATGCCTCTGTATCTGCGTTTCATCGTCGAGGGGGCATGGTGGGACTTCGTCGACGAGACGGCCACGCATATGGTCCGTGAGCTGGTCCTCGGGTTTCCGGCCGAGACCTGGCCCATCGTCGATCGCTGGAACGAGTCGGACGACATGTGGCTGCGCCGGGCTTCGATCCTCTGCCAGATCGGCGCCAAGGAGCGCACCGACGTCGACCGGCTCTTCGCTTCTGTGAGCGCCGTATGCACGAGCAGGAGTTCTTCATCCGCAAGGCGATCGGTTGGGCTCTGCGGGAGCACGCCAAGACCGATCCCGAGGCGGTGGCGAGTTTCGTCGACAGGCATCGGGAAGGGCTCTCCCCGTCTCAGTTGTCGCGAGGCCACCAAGCACATCGGTCACCTCGTCCCGACATGATCGATCCGATCACCCTCGAAGTGGCCCGCAATCGCTTCTCCGCGATCGCCGACGAGATGGGGGTCGTGCTCCGACGCACCTCGTTGTCACCGAACATCAAGGAGAGGGCAGATTGCTCGGCAGCGGTATTCGACGCCGAGGGGCAGATGCTCGCCCAGGCCGAGCACATCCCCGTCCATCTCGGGTCCATGCCCGCCTCGGTCGAGGCATGTCTCGACCGGTTCGAGCCGGTGCCCGGGGTCCAGTATGCGGTGAATGACCCGTATCACGGCGGGACCCATCTCAACGACCTGACCATCCTCGCCCCGGTGTTCGTGGGCGGATCGTCATGTCGCCTGGGTGGCCAACCGGGCCCATCATGCCGATGTCGGGGGCGAGGCGCCGGGTCGATGCCGGCCCACGCCGACCCGACTCGAGCAGGAGGGTCACGTGGTCTCGCCGATGGTGGCCGTGAGGGACGGGGTGTGGGCCGACGAGTTCCTCGACCCGTTTCTCGCAGCCTCGCGGACGCCTTGGGAGCGCCGGGGCGATCTCGACGGGCAGATGGGGGCCAACGCAGTGGCAGTGCGACGTCTCACCGAGCTGGTGGAGAGCGAGGGTATCCCCCGCTTTCGGGAGGTGGCCGCGCCCTGCTCGACTACGGGGAACGGCGTACCCGGGCCGCCCTCGCCGAGCTGCCCGATGGCGTATACCGCTTCGAGGACAGCATGGAGCATCGGCGACGCGATGTCGTCATCAGGGTCGCCGTCACCGTCGACGGCGAGCATCTCATCGCCGACTTCACCGGCAGCGACGATCAGGTGGAGGCCAACTTCAACGCCGTGGAGGCCGTCACCCGGTCCTGTCTCTACTACGCGGTCCGGGTGGCGAGCGACCCGACGATCCCTGCCAGCGGTGGTTGCTACCGCCCCATCCAACTGGTCGCACCGCTGGGGAGCATCGTCAACGCCCGACCACCGGCGGCAGTTGCCGCCGGCAATGTCGAGACCAGCCAGAGGATCGCCGACGTCCTGCTCGGCGCCCTGGCACAGGCGGCTCCGGGACAGCGTCCCGGCGGCCGGCCAGGGGACGATGAACAACGTCCTCATCGGCAACGACGAATTCGCCTACTACGAGACCGTCGCCGGGGGGCAGGGAGCGCGCCCGTTCCGCGACGGGCAGTCCGGGATCCACACCGGGATGACCAACACCCAGAACACCCCGATCGAGTCACTCCACGACCACTATCCGTTCCGGGTCCGGGCGTACACGCTGCGACGGGACAGCGGTGGAGCCGGCCGGTACCGCGGTGGCGACGGGATCAGACGGGAGTTGGAGTTCACCGCCGATGCCACCCTCTCCCTCATGGGGGAGCGGCGGCGCAATCACCCCTGGGGTCTCGCCGGAGGTGGCCCGGGCGCCACCGGCGAGGACTGGCTCGTCCATCGCGACGGGATCACGGGAGCGTCTCGCCGGGAAGACCACCGTGCCGGTCTCCGCCGGCGACCACCTCATCGTCCTCACCCCGGGTGGCGGTGGCTGGGGAGCCCCTGAACCCGTTCTGTGAAGGGTATGACCGCTCCAGCGGTCATTCGCTTCACAGAAGGGTGTTTCCACGTCCGGGGTAGCCTGACCCGGTGAATCTCGTGAGTGAGCTTCGGGACGTCCTCGGGGACGAGGACGTCCTCGAGGAGCCGGTGGAGCTGTACCTCTTCTCCAAGGATGCCTCCCTGATGCGGGGTGAGCCGGCTTGTGTGGTCTTCCCCACCGACGCCAACGAGGTGGCGGAGATCGTCCGGATCGCCGAGAGACATCGGTGTGCCGTTGGTCGCCAGGGGTGCCGGCACCGGGCTCGCCGGCGGGGCCAGCCCCACCGAGGGTGGGATCGTCGTGGTGACCACCGCGATGAATGACATCGACATCGACGTGCCCAACCGGACCGCCTGGGTCGGCGCCGGGGTCATCAATCTCGATCTCTCCCACGCCGCCGCTCCGCACGGCCTCCAGTTCGCCCCCGACCCTTCGTCACAGTCGGCGTGCACCATCGGTGGGAACGTCGCCAACAACTCGGGCGGACCCCATTGTCTCGCCGAAGGCAGCACGACCAGCCATGTGCTCGGGATGGAGGTCGTCCTCGCCGGTGGCGAGGTCGCCATCCTCGGAAGCCAGGCCCCCGACCCGCCAGGGCTCGACATCAAGGGCGTCATCGTCGGGTCGGAAGGGACCCTCGGCGTCGTGACCCGTGTCCTGGTCCGTCTCCTGCCGATCGAGCCCGATGTCCGCACCCTCTTGATGAGCTTCGACAGTGTCGAGGACGCGGCTCGCACCGTGTCGGACACGATCGCGGCCGGCTTGGTCCCCGCCGCATTGGAGATGATGGACCGCCGGATGTGCCAGGTGGTGGAGAACTGGCTGCAGGCGGGGATCCCCGTCGATGCCGAGGCGATCCTCCTCGCCGAGGTGGTCGGGGAGACCGACGGCGTCACCTCCCAGGCCGGGGTGATCGCCGACATCGCCGCGTCGGAATCACGCCACCGACGTCGAGATCGCCGAGACTCCCGAGCACCGTGCGCTTGCTGTGGAAGGCTCGCAAGTCGGCTTTCGGCGCCATCGCCCAACTCGCCACCGACTACTACCTCCACGACGCGGTCGTCCCCCGCACCCGTCTCGTCGAGACGATGAAGGCGGTCTACGCGATCGCCGACAAGCACGGTCTGACCATGGCGAACGTGTTCCATGCCGGGGACGGCAACCTCCATCCCCTCATCGCCTTCGACGCCACCGACGAGGAGACGAATCGCATCGTCCATCAGGCGGGCGAGGAGATCGTCGCCGCATGTCTCCGGCGTGGGGGGCGCCCTCTCCGGTGAGCACGGCATCGGGGTGGAGAAGCGCGATCTGATGCGGGGCAACTTCACCGAGCTGGACCTCGATGCCCAGGCCAGGCTGAGAGAGGTCTTCGACCCGGCCGGGGTGTTCAACCCACGCAAGGTCCTCCCGTCGGGCTCCCGTTGCTTCGACTTCGGGGGCGCCCGCCGTGAACTGCCGGACGGTGTCTGGGTTTGACCTATCACCCGGCACACATCTCGTGGCTGGAGGTCGAGATCCCGGGGGCACCCGACGCCGACCTGCATCTCGCCCCGAAGACGATTCGTGACGTCGAGTCGGTGCTCCGCTACTGCTCGGAGAAGGGCCTGATCGTCCAGGTCTGGGGCGGGGGCACGCACTCCGGGCACGGTTCGCCGCCGCCGCCTGACTTCGTCATGTCGATGGAGCGACTCGGCGAGGTGGAGCGGTGGGAGCCGGATGACCTCACGATCGTCGTCGGGGCCGGTGCCCCGATCGAAGGCACTCGAAGCCATGCTCGCCGAGCAGGAACCAGAGTCTCGTCATGCCGGAGCGTCCCGGTGCCGGCACGATCGGCGGAGCGGTCGCCGCCGGGATCTCGAGTCTGCGACGGGGGCGTCTCTACGCCACCAGGGAGCGGGTGCTCGAGGTGACGATGGTCACCGGGGATGGGCGCACGGTCCGCAGCGGGGGGCGGGTGGTGAAGAACGTCACCGGCTACGACCTGCACCGTCTCGCCGTGGGGGCGTTCGGGTCCCTCGGGCGTGATCGTGTCGGTCTGTCTCAAGCTGTGGCCGACGCCGCCGGGGACGAGGACGGTCTCCGTCGAGGATCTCCGTCACGCCGACGCCGTCGTCCGCCCGCTGTCGATCCTCGAATGGGACGGGCAGGTCGCCGTCTTCCTCCGGGGCACCGAGGCCGAAGTGGATGCCCAGGCAAGACCGGCTCGGTGGCCATACGGTCTCCGGGTCTGGAATGGCCCGCCGACCCCGATAGGTGAGTGGCGGTGGTCCCTGCGGGTACCACCGGGCATGACTTCCCAAGGCGTTACGGCGCTTCCTCAGGGCTGGGGCTACCTCGCCCTCCACGGGGTGGGGGAGATCCGGGCGGCATCGGGCTCTCCTGACGGCGCCGAGGATCTGAGGTCGTGGGCGGAGGGGCTCGGGGGCAGTCTGGTGATGACCCATGGCGACCCACGCGGTTCGACCCGTGGGGGAAGCCCCCACCCGGGTCTCGATCTGCAACGTCGGCTGATCGCCGAGTTCGATCCGAGGCGCATCCTCAACCCGGGTCGCCTCCCGGAGGCATCTGATGGGCTGGGTCACCGAGTTCCATCCCACCACCGACGAGCTGAACGCCTGTGTGCAGTGCGGTCTCTGTCTCCCGGTGTGCCCCACGTTTCGCCTCACCGGAAGGGAGACCGCCTCACCGCGGGGCCGTTTCCACGCCATGTCGGCCGTGGACAGCGGGGTCGTCGCGGTCGACGAGTCGTTCGCCTCCATCATCGACTTCTGTCTCGGCTGCCGCGCCTGTGAGCCGGTCTGCCCGGGATTGGTCCAGTACGGGAGGACACTGGAAGGCGCTCGCGCCGAGATCGACGCCCAGCTTCCGGGGACGTCGGACGTGAGAACCGGTGGTTGATCACCACCGGCCTCACCAAGCGCCCTCTGCTCCGTCTGAGCGGCTTCGCCCTATCGATGGCTCAGACGCTGGGTCTGACGCCCTCTGGCCCCGGGCAAGTACCGGAGACTCACCGGCGGCATGAGGAGACTTCGCCGGCCGAGGGGCGTCCACGGTTGGCCACGTCGGCGGGTCGGGAGAGCTGGGGACCGTGGGTCTCCTCGTCGGATGCATCCAGGACGAGTGGTTTCGCCCGGTCAACCGGGTGGCGGTGCAGCTCCTCGAGATGGCCGGTTACACCGTGGCGGTGCCCGAGCGTCAGACCTGCTGCGGCGCCCTCGCCGCCCACGACGGCAAGGCCGATGCGGCGGTGCAGATGCAAGACCGCAACACCGATGCCTTCGGCGGGTTCGACCTGATGGTGGCGACCGTGGCCGGCTGCTCGGCCCATCTCCACGACTACCGGTGGCCTGGGCACCGACCGGAGACCCTGGACATCACGGTGGCGGTGGCCCGGGCGATCGCCTCCGGCCACCTCCCCAGTCTCACCGTCGACAACGGCCCGATCGCCATCCAGGACCCTTGTCATCTTCGCCACGCCCAACGAGTCGTCGCCGAGCCGACGGGCGATCCTGGCCGCCGCCGGATACCGGGTCGTCGAGACCGACCCGGTGGGGATGTGTTGTGGCGCCGCCGGCATGTACACAGTCCACCACCCCGAGGCGTCGACCCTCCTCGGCAATCAGAAGGCCGATCAGGTCCGGGCCACCGGGGTGACCAAGGTGGCCAGCGCCAATCCCGGTTGTGAGATGCAGCTCAGGAGCCATCTCGACGATCAGCACGACATCCGTCACCCGATCGAGTGGTACGTGGCGGCCTTGTCCGCAGAAGGCCGCTCTCTGAGCGTTAGGGTCGGGATTCGTGACTGAGAGCACGGCCAAACCGACCCGGGAGGGTTTGCTCAAGCGTTACGCCATCCTGGCGTACGGGGCGTTCGGGACCATGGCCGACGTCGGTCTCATGGTCCTGGGAAGTCTTCTCGTGGGGCTCGCTCTCGCCGTGTTGCTGGGCGGTTTCGGTCTGGTCGAGGTCACCGCCGAGGAGCTGTCGACCGGGGAGATGCTGATCTCGGCGATCGTGCTCGCCGTGGTCGGGTTGTTCTGTCTCGGTGTCGCCTCGGAGGGGCCCCTGGGACGGGGCCGCCGGCTGGTCGGATTCCGGGTCTGGGAAGTGGGCATCGGACGGACCATCGCCGTCTTCATCACCGGGCTCATCGCCCTCCTGATCTATGACTTCATCGGTGGCTTGCTCGACTCGGTCCCCTCACCTCTGTACAAGGGCACCGAGGGCATCCGGGCGGTGGGCATCGCCGGTATGACCGTCATGCCTCTGCTCGGCGTCCCGCTGTCGCTGCTCGCTCGGTCCGCCCCCGACGAGTACGCCTGGGTGCGTCAGGCCGATATCCCGGTCATGTTCGTGGTCTGGGCGGTGGCCTCGATGATCATCCTCACGTAAGAGGCGTCGAGCGTGAGCAGTTGAAGTCGCCAGGCGACTTCAACTGCTCACGCTTCTCCGTTTTCCCCGCTCAGATCGGCTTGGAGTGGACGATCATCCGGTCGATCCGTCCCCCGGCCCGGCGGACTCCCTCGGCGGTCCAGCCCAGGTCGGGGAGCTTGATGTCGAGCTCGTCGACTCGCGCGCTCGGCGGCGAGGTCGAGCAACCCGTCGAGGAGCGGGAGGAGGTCGTCCGGGGTCGTCGCCATCCAACGTGCGCTGATCCGCTTCGGGTCCGTCTGGGCGACCGTGACCCAGCCAGCTGCCGACTGCAACAGCTCTCCGGACGTGGTCACGTCCCGCGGTCGCGCCGTACGCCATTGCCACCCGATGGCGATCATCTCCCGACCGTGCCGGGCGAGGTCGCTCGCCGCCCAGAACAGCCAGGCCGCGTCGGCGTCGGACCCGGGCGCGGGTCGCAAGCCGGAATTGCTCGCGGGCGCGATGACCTCGGGTCGACGTCGAACTCGGCGTACACCCACGGTGAGACCTCCCGATAGTCCGAGCGCGGCGACTTGATTCCGCGCTGCCGTGTTGTCCTCTTCGGTCGACGAGCCGCATCACCCGGCCCCCACGCTCCCGAGCCCACGCCACCCCGGCGTTGTTCAGTTCGGTGCCCAGCCCCATTCTCCGATGCTCGGGATGGACCCGGGCACCCTCGATCCAGCCTTCGGTCGCCGAGAGCATCGCGACGTGGGCCAATGCCACCGGCCGATCTTCGTCGTCGGCCGACACCAGCACCACCGAGTCGGGATCGTCGAGCCAGCGAGGGAGCCGTTCCGGGATGTAGTCGCCCCAGGCGAAGGTGTCTCGCCGTCCAGGACGTCACCGCGGCCACGTCTTCGTGGCGTCCCAGGCGAGTCTTGTACCCCATCGCTACATCCGGTCGGGGACTTCTATCCCGAGGAGGTGGAGCAGGGTGGTCCAGCGTCGCTTCGGTCCAGGCCGCCAAGGCTAGCCAGGATGATTGGCGGGTCGGGTCCGGCTCGCTGAGGATGTGACACTCGTCGTAGAACCGGTTCCACGACCCCGACAGCAGCGTAGGCGTACTCGGCCACGTGATTGGGGGCCCTCAGGTCGATGGTGCGCTCCACCACCTCGGGAAACCGAAACAGGTCGAGCATCAGGGCTCGTTCGGCGGGGTGGGTGGGTGCGACGATCGTCGCAGAATCGAGGCCCCGTTCGGCGGCCTTGCGCAGGATCGACTTGATCCGCACCGCGGCGTACTGCAGATAGGGGCCGGTCTTGCCCTCGAAGGAGCTGAAGCGGTCGAGGTCGAAGACATAGTCGGAGCACCCGGTTGTTGATCAGATCCCCGAACTTGAGAGCGGCCACCCCGACCTGGGCCGCGATCACGTCCCGCTCCTCCTCCGGGTAGTCCTCGGCGATGTGCGCCTCGTCGATGCGCCGACGGGCGGCGGTCTGCACCATGTCGATGACGTCGGCGAGACGGACCACGCCGCCCTCCCTGGTCTTGAACGGCTTGCCGTCGGGCCCGTTCATCGTCCCGAACCCGATGTGCTCGAGGGAGACCTCCGGGCCGGCGATCCCTGCTTTGCGGGCGACCCGGAACACCTGGGTGAAATGGTCCGCCTTGACGATGGTCGACCACGTAGAGCATGAGATCGACCCCGAGGGCTGACCCGCATCGCCACGGTGGCGAGATCGGTCGTCGAGTAGAGGAACCCGCCGGCGGAGGTGCGGAGGATCAGCGGTGGCCACTCACGATTGTCGCCGGGCTCCTCGACGCGGACCACCAGGGCCCCGTCGGAGATCTCGGCGACACCGGTCTCCTCGAGCTTCGCCACCAGATCGTTGAGGTGGTCCGCCACGTCCGACTCGCCGTACCAGAGGTCGAACTCGACGCCGAGGGCGGCGAAGTCCCCGCGCTGGGAGGCTTCGGACACGGTCTTCATCTGCCGCCAGATGGTGCGGGCGCCCTCGTCTCCCTTGCTGCAGGGCCACGGTCGTCTCCCGTGCCCGGGCAGCGAAGGCCGGGTCGTCCTGGGCCCGCGCCGATGCCTCGGGGTAGATGCGTTGCAGGTCCTCCAGGGTGATGGACGCCGGGTCGATCCCTTGCTCGGTCGACGGTGGCGATGAGCAGACCCATCTGGAAGCCCCAGTCGCCGAAGTGGGGGTCCCGGATCACGTCGTGACCGGCGAAGCGAAACAGCCGCGCCAGTGAGTCGCCGATGATCGTGGCCCGGAGTGGCCCACATGCATCGCCTTGGCCACGTTGGGCCCGCCGTAGTCGACGAGGACCCGGGTCCGGGGTCGTCTGCGCGCTCGAACCCGAGGTGGTCGTCGGAGGCGGTCCGGCTCGCCCAGTCGGCGAGCGCCTCGTCGGTGAGGTCGATGTTGATGAAGCCCGGGCCCGCCACCTCTGCCTTGGCTATCTCAGCCGACTCCCGGAGACTCGTCGGCCACCTGCTTCGGCGATCTCCCGCGGCGCCCGGCCGGCCTGTTTCGCCGCAGCCATGGCCCCGTTGCACTGGAACTGGGAGAGCTCGGGTCGTTGCGAGGGCAGGACCTCGCCGAAGCTCGGCGTCGAGCCCCTGCTCGGCGAAGGCCTTGGCGGCGAGACCGGAGAGGTGACTCTGCAACGACATCTCACCTGAGGTTAGGGATCCACCGGCTTTCCACCATTCTGTGAATGGTTTGACCGCTGTGAACGGCTGAAGCCTTCACAGAACGGTCTGTTTCGGGCCTAGGCGAACACCACCGTCTTCGAGCCGACGAGGATCACGCGGTCCTCGGACTGATGGCGGACGGCACGGGAGAGGACCATGCGCTCCACGTCGCGGCCGATGCTCACCATGTCCTCGGCGGTGTGGGCGTGCCCGACGCTGGCCACGTCCTGTTCGATGATCGGCCCTTCGTCGAGGTCCGGGGTCACGTAGTGGGCGGTGGCCCCGATGAGCTTGACCCCGCGGGCATGGGCCTGGTGGTAGGGGCGTGACCCCTTGAAACCCGGGAGGAACGAGTGGTGGATGTTGATGATCCGGCCGGGATACGCCGCAGCACACGTCGTTGGAGAGCACCTGCATGTACCGGGCGAGGACGACGAAGTCGATGTCGTGCTCGTCGATCCGGGCGAGGAGGGTCCGCTCCGCCTCCTCCTTGCTCTCCGGTGTCACTGGAACGTGCTCGAACGGGATGCCGTAGCGATCCGCGAGCGGGCGCAGTCGGTGTGATTGGAGATGATCAGAGGGATCTCGACCGCGAGCTCGCCGTTGCGGTGCCGGAAGAGGAGATCGAGCAGACAGTGGTCGTAGCGTCGAGACCATGATGAGCACCCGGCGACGACGCGACTGCCGGGCCGTGATGGTCAGCACGCCGACAGCGGCGTCCGGCCGACCTCCGTCAGCTTCCCGGTCACCATGTCTTCGGCGGCCGGCGAGTCGAACACCGTGCGCAACGCGAAGATGCTCGCGGTGTCGGGGTCGCCGAACTGGGCGCTCTCGGCGATGTTCCCGTCGACCTCGAGCAACGCGCCGGTCACCCGGTTGACGATCCCGGGCCGATCGGGGCACTGCAGGGTGAGCACGTATCTGGTCATGGCTCGAACCTCCGGTCCCTCCACTCGATTGCCTCCTTCAAACCCTCGCTCGTTCACAAGCCGGTCGAACTCGACCCGTTCCGGAGACCGGACGTCTCGATCTCGCCGGCGATGGCGACCCCGTCGACGAGGGCATCCCGGAATCCGGCCGCTCCCACGCTGCGTTGATGGCGCGCTTGGTGAGACGCATCACCTCGGGATCGACGACCGCCAGCTGGCGTGCGAGCGTCATCGTCTCCTCGTCGAGTCTGGCTCCGCGGCGACCACCCGGTTCACCAGCCCGAAGTCGAGGGCGGTGGCGGCGCTGACCCGGTCGAACCCGGTGAGCACGAGCTCCTTGGCCCGGCGGGCCCCGATCAGCCAGGGCAGGACGTGGGCCACGATCGCCGAGCCGAACCTGATCTCGGGCTGGCCGAATACGGCATCTCGGCCGCCACCACCAGGTCGCACATCATCATGAGGTCACAGCCGCCAGCCAGACAGTGACCTTGCACCATGGCGATCACCGGTTGGGGGAGGTCGAACACCTCGAGCAGCCGGGTCATGCTGTGACGCAGCCCGCTCACCACGGCGTCGTCGTCGCCCGGCGCCGCTTCGTCGAGGTCGTAGCCGGCACAGAACGAGCGCCCGGTCCCACCGATCACGACGACCCGGACCGAAGAGTCGTCCCGGGTCTCGGCGAGGCCGATGGGAGAGCTCCTCGACCAAGGCCGTCGACATGGCGTTCAGCTTCTCGGGCCGGTTGAGCATCAGGATGCGCACCGGACCGTGGTCGGCGACCAAGACCAGGTCTGCCATCAGGCCCAGCTCACCAGGACGTCGACCGCAACGGCCGAGCCGGGCCCGACGATCACCGGGTTGAGGTCGGCGGAGACGATGGAGGTCTGATCCACGACCAGCTCGGAGAAGCGGACCAGGACGTCGACGAGCGACTCGAAGTCTCCGGCGGGGGCAGCGCGATGGCCGTCGAGCAGCAGGTCGGACACGCGAGCCGGCCCACTGCCCTCTCGCGCCCGGGGACGATCGAACGGCGGGAAGAGGGCAACACGGTCGCGCAGCAACTCGATGAGGACGCCGCCGGCAGACACGACGACCACCGGCCCGAACTGGGGATCGGTGAACATCCCCACGGCCAGTTCCGTCCCGGGACCGACCTGTCGGGCGACGATGGCGGCCGGGCCCAGCCTTTCCGAGATGTCCAGATAGGCCAGCTCGAGTGCTGCCGGGTCGCTCAGACCGAGGGCGACCCCACCGACCTCGGTCTTGTGGTCGTGGCCCACGGTCTTGAGGACCACGGGGTACCCGATCTCCTCAGCCGCCGTCAGGGCCCCGACGAGGCTGGAGACAGAGACCGTGGCCGGTGTGGGATGCCGTACTCGGCGAGGAGGTCGAACGGGTCGGAACCCGGTGCGGCCGGCGGCCTCGGTGCGGTGACGCGTGCCGCTCGCGGCGGCACGGCCGCCCGCTCGGCGTGATCGAGGAGATGGCGAATGGCGCGGAGCCCGGTCTCGGTGCCCTCCAGGACGGCGACACCGCCGGCACGAATACCGGTTGCCTGGATGGGGTCGACCGTGGTGCTGAGGTTGGCCAGCACTGCGACGGGCTTCGCGGTGTGGGCGGCGGCTTTGAGGACGGCGGCGCTGTAGGCGTGCTCCGGATCCTCCTCCTCGGTCAGGTCCACCGAGAAGGCCACCACACCCACTCCGGGGTCAGCGGCCAGAGCGTCCAACGCACTCACGAAGACGTCCTCGGCGTCGCGGCCCGTGCCCCAGGCGTCGACCGGGTTCGCCGGTTCCAGACCAGGGTCGAGCAGCTCGGTGAGAGCGGCCACGGCCTCGGCGCCGAGGTCAGGGAGAGGCACGCCAACACGCTCCGCGGTGTCGATGAGCAGGGCGCGTTCCCCACCGGAATCGTGCACCGCCCCCAGACCACCCGGCCCTGCCGGCCGTCCCGCAGCGAACAGCTCGATGGTGTCGGCCAACTCGTCGGCCGTCAGCACCCGATGGACTCCGTACTCGTCGAAGAGGGCCTCAAACACGGCGTCATCACCGGCGATGGCCTCGCTGTGGGTGGCCACGGCCTGACGACCCCGGGAGCTGGCACCCACCTTCAGGGCGACCACCGGCACCTGGCGGGACTTGGCCTTCTGCAGATGCCGCGATGAACCGCTCCGGATCGCGGACAGTCTCGAGGAAGAGGGCCACGACCCGGGTGCTCTCCAGGTCGAGGGCCCAGTCGAGATAGTCGCTCATCGCGAGTGTTGAGCTCGAGGCCTGTCGAGACGACGAGGTTGAACCCGATGCCCCTCTCGTTGTGGAGCATTGCCGAGAACATCGACCCGGAGTGGCTGAGAAAGGTGACTCCGCCCGGGACGAGGGTCTCGGGCTGGTAGAAGCCGCAGACCCGGAGGCCATCCTCGACGTTGAGGAACCCCATCCCGTTGCCACCACAGATCGGCACGCCCGCTGGTGCCGGCGAGGGCTGCGATGCGGTCCCGGAGAGGTGAGCCGTCGGCGGCGGAACCATGACAGCTGGCGAAGATGGCGAGACTTCGGGCGCCCGCCTGGATCGCCTTGCTCGTCTCCTCCTCGAGCCTCCCGTTGGAGACGGCGAGCACCGCCAGGTCGACGGGTTGTCCGATCTCCTCGATCGACAGCCAGGCATGGCCCGTCGCCGATCCCCTGATAGCCCGGGTTGATCGCGTAGATCGGAGCCGGCGAACCCGCCTGTCTGCAGCTGGCGGAGGGTCATGTCGCCGACCGTTCCCCGACGTGGCGAGGCGCCGACGACGGCGACCGAGCGAGCGCGCAGCATGTGATCGAGAGGGTGCATCGAGGATTCCTGAACGGCAGTTCAGGGTACCGTGTCGAAACGGGTGTGGCATGATCAGCGCATGAGCCCGCGGCCCAGCATGACCGAGAGCCGACGCCGTGACATTCTCGATCGCGACGGTCGATCGCGATCGCCGAACGGGGCCTCTGTGAGACCCGGATCGCCGACGTCGCCGACATCGTCGGAGTCAGCCCCGCCCTGGTCCTCTACTACTTCCCGACGAAGACAGCCCTGCTCGCCGAGGCACTGATCCACCTCGATCGGGTCTTCTACGACCGGGTCGCGGCCAAGCTCGCCACTGCGACCAGCGCCGAGGACCGGCTCGTCATCTTGATCGAGGAGAGCTGCCCCCGTCCCAGCCAAGGCAGGCGAGTTGCCGGACAGCTGGGCGCTCTGGCCGGCCACCTGGGAGATGGCGCGGCTCGATCCCGAGCTCGCCGCTGCCCGTGCCCGGCTCGACGAGGCCTGGAGGGCACAGATCGTCGTCATCGTCGAAGACGGGATCGCCACCGGCGAGTTCGTCGGCAGTCGACTCCAAGGACTTCTCCATCCAACTGGCATCCATGCTCGACGGGATGGCCATGGAGGCCATGCTCGGCGATCCCACGGTCGACGCCGATCGCATGAGCCAGCTCGCCCGCTCCTTCGCTCACAACATGTTGAAGTCGCGGGTGTAGGCAAGTGGAGCCAAAAGGGCTGGACAGGCCGTCATCCTGACTGAATGGCCGTTTAGGATCGGGCGTCGGTTCAACGAGGAGCACCCAAATGGCTTATCACCCGAGACAGAACTGGAACGTCGCCGGTCGGCGCAGGGTCTACACCCGGCGAGACTTCCTCCAGCGAGCGGCGGTGCTCGGGATCGTGGTCCCGGCCATGCCCAGCATCCTGGCCGCATGTGCCGATCGCGAGGGCAGCACCGGCGGCGAGCTAGCCGTGGGTACCCCATGCCAACCCGGTGCAACAGCCACTCTTCGATGACAATCCGGCGATCGAGTCGGGTCTCGAGGCCGAAGACGGGCCACTCAAGCTCTACAACTGGGAGGACTACATCAACCCCGAGATCATCCCCATCGCCGCGGAGGCGCTCGGGGTCGAGATCGAGGAGGCGACCTTCTTCAACGAGGAGGACGCCCTGGCCCGGATGGCCTCGGGTGAGGTGGCTTACGACGTCTGGTTCCCCACGTCCCAGCGAGTCCCGGTGGCAGTCGCCGCCGGTCTGATCCAGCCGCTCAATCACGACTACCTGCCCAACCTGAGCGCCAATGTCTGGCCCCAGCTCGCGGACCCGTACTACGACCAGGGGTCCCGGTACACGACCCCGTACGTCATGTACACGACGGGGATCGGCTGGCGCAACGACATGGTCGACAGCGCCGACATCGAGGGTGTGGAGAACCCCTGGGATGTCTTCTGGAACCCGAAGTATGCGGGGTCCATGGGTTTGCTCGACTCCTTCACCGACACCATCGCCATGGCCCTGTTCCGCAACGGTGTCGCCGACCCGTCACAGGCCACCGAGGCGGAGCTGGAGGCGGCGGGTGACGCCCTGGTCGAGTTGATCGAGTTGATGAACGTCCGCTACACGATCGACGGCGCCTACGTGGGCATCCCCGAGGGTCGGTTCGGACTGCATCACGCCTGGTCGGGTGACCTGGTCAACTCCGCGTACTACTGGCCCAACGGCGAGGACCTGGGCTTCGCCCGCTACCTCTGGCCTGCCAGCGCCGAGGGCTCGACGGTCAACGGTCCGATCTCCAACGACACCATGGCCATTCCCAAGAACGCCGAACGGCCGGTCCTGGCGCACAAGTTCATCGACTTCATGCTCGATGCCGGCAACGCACTCACGAACTTCGAGTGGCTCGGTTACCAGCCACCCCAGAACGATCTGACCCCGGACTACCTGATCGAGAACGAGTACGCCTCCGAGGACCTCCGTCCCGGCGCTGGTCGCCCCTGAGGACTTCGAACGAGACACCGCCTGGGTCCAGGGCCCGATCCCGGCCGAGACCGAGGCACTCTGGTCCGAACAGTGGACCAGGGCCACTTCCGGTGGTTGAGAGCCTGAGCTAGGGCAGAGTTGCCCACCAACCTCGCCTCGGGGGCCGACTACGACACAGTCGGTCAGAAGAAGTGGGTCTGGCCCGCTTTCGCCATCCCCGGAGTCGTCTGGCTGCTGCTGCTCTTCCTGGTCCCGTTCTACGCGATCTTCGCCATCGCGATGGGGACGATCGACCCCATCCTCTCCCGGCCGGTGCCGGAGTGGAACCCGATCTACTGGGACCCGACGGTGTTCGCCGAGGTGCTGGCGCGATCTCTTCGGTGGGCGCGCTCGGGGAGATCGCCCTCCGCACCATCGGCTATGTGTTCGTCGCCTCGCTGCTCTGCGTCGTCATCGGCTACCCGGTCGCCTACTTCGTGTCGCGACGCGCCGGACGTTGGCGTTGGCTGTGGCTCCTGGCGATCCTCGCCCCATTCTGGATCAACTACCTGATGCGGATGATGTCCTGGGTCAACCTGCTCAGCCCGGACGGTCAGGTGAACCAGTTCCTGAGTCTGTTCGGCGTGGAGAACTTCCCCGACTGGCTCGCCGGGCACCACTTCGTGGTGATCCTGGGCCTGGTCTACGGGTACATCCCCTTCTTCATCCTGCCCCTCTTCGCCGCCCTCGACCGGATCGACGACGCCACCCTGGAGGCCTCCCGTGATCTGGGTGCCAGCAACTCGCAGACCTTCTGGAGGGTCACCTGGCCCCTGTCTCGAAACGGGGTGCTGGGTGGGCTGGTGATCATCATGCTCCCCATGTTCGGCGACTACTACACGCCGAACCTCCTGTCCGGGTCGCCGCGGACCCGGATGCTGGGCAACACCATCGACCAGTTCATCAACCAGACCACGAGCCAGGGCGCGGTGGGCGCAGCCTTGACCATCGTTCTCATGTTCTTCGTCGCCGGGTTGATGCTCTATTACCTGTTCTCGATCAACCGCGCCACGGAGGAGGCGAGACGATGAGAAACCAGTGGGGACAAGCCCCGCGGATCTCCCGTTGGTCACGGCCATGTACGTGCTCTGGTCGATCATCCCGGTGGTCATCGCCATCCGCTTCTCGTTCAACGCCGGGCGTTCCCGCTCCACCTGGCAGGGGTTCTCGACCCAGTGGTACGTGGGCGACCCGGCCGACGCAGCCGTCCGTCCTCTACGACCCCTCACTCCGCTTTGCCCTCACCCAGAGCCTGAAGCTGGCGTTGATAACGATGCTCATCGCCACTCCGATCGGGGTCGCCCTGGCCATCGGCCTGGCCCGATGGCGGGGGCGCGGGGCGAAGTCGTCGAACTTCCTGATGCTCTTCCCGTTGGTCACGCCGGAGATCGTCATGGGCGTTGCCCTGTTCCTGGTCTTCGACAACCTCTACGACTTCGTTCCCTTCGGCACCGTCGCCCAGGCGCTCGGACACATCACCTTCTCGATCTCGTTCGTGGTGATCATCGTGCGGGGGCGTCTGTTCGCGATCGGGCGGGACTACGAGGAGGCGGCGATGGACCTGGGGGCGTCACCGAACGAGGCGATGCGCCGGGTTCTGCTGCCGCTGCTCACCCCGGCTTCTGCTGGCCTCCTTCGCGATCGTCTTCGCCCTCTCCATCGACGACTTCGTGATCAGCCAGTTCCTGGTGGGCGGGGCCGACACGGTGACGATCCCGGTTCGGCTCTACTCGGGAGCCGCGTCTCGCCCCGCCACCGTCGCTCAATGCGCTCGCCACCGTGCTCATGGTGATCACCATCGGCGCCATCGTCCTCGCCGGCGTCGCCATGAAGTATCTGGGCAAGCGGTTCGGCGCAGATGACGGCTCGGCGCTGGAGACCGTGGGTCGTTTCGAGATCTGACCACCTCGAGCGAGGCTGGTCCGATCAGGCCGTGACCGCCTCGTCCCGGTCGAGGACCTGGATCGCCTCTGCGGGCATGTAGATCTTGAGCACGTCGCCGTGCCGATAGGTCGCCATGTGACCTTCGTTGGGAACCGTGACCTGGATCTCGTTGAGATCGTCGACGTGGACCAGCAGGTTGAGGATCGGCCCGGCGTAGACGGTGCGGTCCACGATGGCGGGGACGATGTTGGGGCCATCGCTCTCGCCGGTCACGATCTTTATCCGCTCCGGTCTGATCGAGATCGAGCGCCGGCCCTGGCCAGGGGTACTTGGTGGCGGCCACCAACTCGTGTGATCCGAGCTGGACCACCGCCTCACCACTCGAGGTCTCCGCCTTGACCATCACCTCCATGAGGTTCGAGACCCCGAGGAACTCGGCGATGTAGCTGCTCGCCGGGCTCTCGTATACCTCCGCCGGTGTGCCCAGCTGCTCCACCTTGCCGTGTGACATCACCGCCATGCGGTCCGACATGGTGAGGGCTTCCTCCTGATCGTGGGTCACGTAGATGAACGTGATCCCGATCTCCTCCTGGAGCGCCTTCAGCTCGATCTGGAGCGCCTTGCGCAGCTTGGCGTCGAGGGCCCCCAGCGGCTCGTCGAGGAGCAGCACCGACGGGTTCAGCACCAGGGACCGGGCCAGCGCCACCCGCTGCTGCTGGCCACCGGAGAGCTGGGTGGGCTTGCGTTTCTCCATCCCGCTCAACTGCACCAACTCCAGGGCACGGCCGATCTTGCCCCGTGGCGGCGTCCTTGCTCAGGTTCTGGTACTTCAGGCCGAACCCGACGTTCTCCTCCACCGTGAGGTGGGGGAACAGGGCATAGCTCTGGAAGACGGTGTTCACCGGCCGTTTGTGCGGGGGTGTCGCCGCCATGTCGACCCCGTCGATCATGATCGCCCCGGCGTCGGGTCGCTCGAACCCGGCGATCAGCCGGAGCGTGGTGGTCTTCCCGCAGCCCGACGGCCCGAGCAGCGAGAAGAACTCGCCATCGTCGATCCGGAGATCGATGTTGTCGACCGCGGCGACATCGCCGAATCGTCTTGAC
Source organism: uncultured bacterium (assembly GCA_963751005.1). GTDB lineage: Bacteria > Actinomycetota > Acidimicrobiia > Spongiisociales > ZC4RG35 > JANQRA01. Next base: position 69,620 of record CAVVSY010000004.1, on the reverse strand, counting down.
CAGACCCACCAGTTCGACGACACCGCTCATGCTGGCGGCGAGCTTACGGTCTCACGACGGTGATCACGCCGGCGAAGTCGTCCAATGTCTCCAGATAGCGGTCGATGTCTGCCTCGCGTGTGTTGCACCGAGATGAGCCACTGCTCGCCCTTGGCCCACGGGGGGAGGAACACTCCCCGGTTGAACTGGTATAGCCATGCGGCGACTGCATAACGCCCGTCGATACGCAGGAAGTCGCGGTACGTCCGCATCGGCTCCGCCGAGTAGATGACACTGCCCTTCGCCCCTGCCGTGGCGACATGAGCGGTCAGATGGTGCCTGGCGATGACGTCCTCGGCCCCGACCTGCATCCGCTCCTGGAGCCGCTCGAGATGGGCATACGTCTCGGGAACCATGATCTCGGTGAGCATTGCGCGGGCGGCGGCGAGACTGAGCGGGTTGCCGTTGAAGGTCCCGACCTGCTCGTAGGTGCCGTCGCTGATGGCTCCCATCACCTGCTCGGTGCCGCCGATCGCCGAGATCGGCAGACCGCCGCCCAGGGACTTGGCCAGACAGACGATGTCGGGCTGTACCCCGAACCGCTTGGTGGCGCCGCCCCTGCCCACGGTGAGACCGGTCTTGACCTCGTCGAAGGTCAACAGTGCGTCGTGTCGCCGTGTGATGTCGCGCAGACCGGGCAGGAACTCGTCGTCGGGGACCAGGACCCCGCAGTTCTGCAGGATGGGCTCGACGATCACCCCGGCGATCTGTCCCGGGTGCTCGGCGAACAGCTGCTCGACGAGGGTGAGGTCGTTGAAGGTCGCGACCAGGGTGAGGTCCACCATGGCCTGGGGAATCCCGCCCCCGGCCGCCAGCGAACGGGGACGGTCCTCGGGCCCGAGGTCCTCCTCGTTCCACACCGAGACCATGGCGGCGTCGTGATGCCCGTGATATGCGCCCTCGAACTTGATGATCAGGTCGCGTCCGGTGATGGCGCGCATCAGGTGGATGGCGTCCATGGTGGCCTCTGTGCCCGAGTTCCCGAAACGCCACATGGGCATCCCGTAACGGCCCACCAGCTCCTCGGCGACGACGATGGCGTCGGGTGTGGGCTGGGCGAAGTGGGTCCCCTTGCGCACCCGCTCGGTCACCGCCGCCACCACCGCGGGGTGGGCGTGGCCGGCGAGCATCGCACCGTATCCACCGTGGTAGTCGATGAACTCGTTGCCGTCGACGTCACGTACCTTGGACCCTTGCCCCTCCTCGATCCACACCGGCTGGGGCCGGGAGATCTGCCAGCTCGAGGTGACCCCTCCGGGGAGGGAACCGTTGGCTCTGGCTGCGTAACGAGCTGCCTCCGGGGCACGCTCGAGGAATCTGCGCTCTTCGTCTTGGATCAGCCCGTCCAGCATCGCCGAGGACTGATCGACCGAGGGGAGCATGAGTCACCTGCACTTTCTGAGTATCCTGACTCGTCGTTCAGGATACACTCGGGTCAGCCAGCCGGTCGGAGAGATAACGATGAATGTCGCGCCTTTGAACCTCGACGAGATCGCCAGGGTCGTCGCCCCGTTCGGCGAGAACCGGACCCTTCCTGCCGCGGCCTATGTGGCGCAAGACGTCTTCGACTGGGAGATGGCCAATGTCTTCCGCTCCACCTGGGTATGTGTCGGACGTGGCGACGAGCTGGTCGCCCCGGGTCAGATCCGGGCTGTCGAGGTGTCAGGGGAGGGTGTCCTGCTCGCCAGAGACCGGGACAGCGGTGAGGTCACGGCCTTCTCCAACGTGTGCCGTCACCGTGGGCACGAGCTGGCTCCTGTCGGGGAGGCGATCGACGCCCGGCTCATCCGCTGCCCCTATCACGCCTGGTCGTACCGGTTCAACGGCGACCTCAGGGCAGCCCCGACCTTCACCCAGACGCCGGGATTCGACATGTCGGAGTTCCCCCTCGTCGGGATCGCCGTTGCCGAGTACCTGGGCTGGATCTGGGTCGACCTGTCCGGCCAGGCGCCGCCGATCGAGCAGCATTTCGGGAACCTCGCCGAGAAGGCAGCGCCATACGAGACGGAGCGTCTCCGCACCGCGGCGGTGCATTCCTACGTGGTCGACGTCGAACTGGAAGATCATCGTCGAGAACTACAACGAGTGCTACCACTGCTCGTCGATCCACCCCGAGTTGTGCGAGGTGACCCCACCCGACTCGGGCCGCGACCATGAGCCCACCGGGATGTGGTGCGGGGGGACGATGGTCCTCAAGGACCACGCCGTCACCATGTCCCTCGATGGCGTGTCCAATGGGGTCAACTTCCGCAACGTCGACGGGGAGCTGGCCCGTGAGGTCTGGTATCTGACGGTCACCCCCAACCTGCTGCTCTCCATGCACCCCGACTACGTCATGACTCATCGGCTCACGCCGTTGTCGTCGGGGCAGACCTTCATCGAGTGCGCCTGGCTGTTCCCCCCGGAGGCCTTCGAGCTCGAAGGGTTCGACCCGGCATATGCCGTCGACTTCTGGGACATCACCAACCGCGAGGACTGGACGGCCTGCGAGAACGTGATGAAGGGCGTCCGCCACCAGGGCTACCGCCCCGGCCCCCTCTCCAGTTGGGAGGGCACCGTCTATCAGTTCCTCGCCCTCATGGGCCATCTCTACCTAGGAGAGGGCTTCGTGGTCCCCGAGTTGGCGGTCCGCGAGCTCCGCTAGACCATTCTGTGAAGGTTTTGACCGCTGTGAGCGGACAAAACCTTCACAGAACGGTTCGGGAGCTCAGGCGATGAGGGGGCCGGGGCCTCGTTTGCGGAGTTGGTCGGCGATGATGATGCGCTGGATCTCGGAGGTGCCTTCCCAGATCCGGTCGACGCGCAGCTCGCGGTAGAAGCGCTCGGCGACGTTCTCCCGCATGAACCCGCGCCCGCCGAAGATCTGCACCGCCCGGTCGGCGACCCGGTTGGCCATCTCGGAGGCGTACAGCTTGGCCATCGAGCAACGGGCGTGCTGGACCTTGAGGTCGGCACCGGCGTCGATGGCACGTGCGGTGTCGTAGGTCATCAGACGCGCCGCCCAGAGCTCGGTCAGCGAGTCGGCGAGCATGAACTGGATCGCCTGGTACTCGGCGATCGGTGAGCCGTAGGCCTGACGCTGCTCGGCGAAAGCGGTGGCCTCCTCGATCAGCCGCTCCGCCGCACCACAGCATCGGGCGGCGATCATCAGGCGTTCGTAGCGGAACCAGCTGTGCGAGAAGCTCATGCCGTCGCCCTCGGTGCCCACCAGGTTCTCGACCGGAACCCGCACGTCGGTGAACCGCATCTCCCAGTGATGATGCCCGTAGGTGTGGGCTGTACTCGGGCACCCTGAGGCACTCGACGCCAGGTGCGTCGATGTCGACGAAGAAGAGCACATGACGCCCGGCATTCGGCCCGTCGACCAGCTTGGCCTGGAAGAACACGTAGGCGGCGAGGTTGGCCGAGGTGACGTGCCACTTCTCCCCGTTGAGCACGTAAGAGTCTCCATCGCGTTGCGCCGTGGCGGCGATCCCGTCCACATCGGAGCCGGCGCCCTCCTCGGTGATGGCGTAGCACTCGTGGATGTCACCGGCGACGGTGGGACCCACCCAACGCTGCATCTGATGCTCGGTGACCACGTCGGCGATCCACGAAGGCCCGGTGCTGACCACCCAGCCCAGGGCGTTGGTGACCCGGCCGGTCTGCTCCTGGATGATCGTCTGTTCCATCATGGAATAGCCCGGTCCGCCCATCGACTCGGGCATGTTGATGGAGATGAGCCCGAGCTCGGCGGCCCGCTCGTGGTGGCCGCGAACGACGTCCTCGGCGAGGTCCCCGTGGTTCATCTCCGCCTCGACCTCATAGGGGATGAGCTCGTCGACGAATTGGCGGGTGATGCGCTGCAGATCCTGCTCACGCGGTGTCAGGTCCATCGCCGATCACGCTAGCACTCAAACCTGAACGGCGGTTCAGGAAACGGAAGGCGGCTTCGAGGGGTGGTTCGGGTACACGCCCTGGTGGAATGGGTTACATTCCCCGAGTCCTGAATGGAGGTTCAGTTATGAGGCGGGTCCTCGTCCTGTTGGCGGTTGCGATGTTCACCGTCTCGCTCGTTCCGATCGCGTCGGCCCAGGAGGACGACGAGATCGTACTTCGCATCGGTCTCACCCAAGACTGGTCGACCCTAAACCCGACGTCGGGCTTCGCCGTCCCCGAGTACGAGGTGTGGAACGTTCACTACGCGCCGTTTCACCAATCTCGCCGCGGCGGATTTCTCCATCGAGCCGGGCATCGCCGAATCGTGGGAGGAATCCAACGACGGTCTCACCTACACCTACACCATGCGTGAGGGGCTCACCTGGTCGGACGGTGAACCGATCACCGCGGAAGACGTCGCCTGGAACATCAACACCGGCCGTGATCAGTGTTGGGACAACATGTGCTCGGTCGTCGCCAATCTCGACGCCGTGGTCATCGACGATCGGACCGTCGAGATCACCAGTTCGGTCCCAGACCCCAAGCTGCCCGGCATCAGCGTCTACATCCTCCCCAAGCACATCTGGGAGCCGATCGCCACCGACTACGACGCCGTCACTCAGTACGACCCCGGAGCCGATGTGCCCGGATCGGGCCCGTTCGTCGTGACCGAGTACACCAAGGGACAGTCGGTGGTGCTCGAGGCCAACGACAGCTTCTACGGCTGGGAGGGCGAGGAGCCTCCCTACGACAAGATCATCTTCCAGCTGTTCGAGAACCCCGACGCCATGGTCGCCGCCCTCCTCCAGAACCAACTCGACGCCATCCATGGCTTCCCGCCGGCATCAGCAGATCAGCTCGAGGCCGACGAGAACATCGAAGTCGTCGCCGGGCAGCAGGGCGGGTTCGACGAGATCGCCATCAACGGTGGCGCCGTCGAGGGCCAACCCCATCCCGCTCTTCTCGACGTCGAGGTGCGTCGTGCCATCGCCCACGCCATCAACAAGGACGCGGTGATCGAGGACCTCTGGTTTGGTCTGGCTTCGCCCCTCGAGGTGATGAGCCCCTCCGCAGACCCCAAGTGGCTCGCCGAGATCCCCGAGGAGGACCAGCTCACCTACGACGTCGACCTGGCAAACCAGATCCTCGACGACGGCGGGTACCTCGACAGCGACGGCGACGGGATCCGGGAGATGCCCGACGGCACCAACCCGATCATCCTCCGCCACGCCGTCAACACCGACGGTGACTTCGCCGACGCCATCGGCAACCTCTTCCAGGGTTGGATGGAGGAGATCGGCATCGGGGTCACCCTGGAGTCCTACGACCAGGACGCCCTGTTCGGTGTCATCGTCGAGGGGACGTACGACACATTCTTCTGGGGCTGGGTCCCGTTCGTCGACCCCGACCCGATGCTGTCGTACTTCACCGAAGCCGAGTTGGGTAACTACAACGACGCCAACTGGTTCGACCCGGCATTCGACGCCCTCTATCTCGAGCAGAACCAAGAGCTCGACGAGGCGACCCGTATCGAGATGGTGCAGGAGATGCTCACCATCCTCCACGATGCCGCCGTGTACATCCCGATGTACCTCGGGCCCGACCTGCAGGCGTACCGGACGGACACCTTCGAGGGGTGGGTACGTCAGCCGGCCGACGTCGGCCCGGTGATGTTCTCCAACTCATCGCCCAGTTACGTGCTGCTCACCCCGATCGGCGCCGACGGCGCCGACGGCGGTGGCGTCAACTGGCTGCTCATCGGTGGGATCGCCGCGGTGGTCGTGGTGGGCGGGGTGGTCCTCGCCACCCGTCGCCGGGGCACCGCCGACGAGCGGGAGTAGTTCCTGGCCACTGAGCATCTTCTCGGCTCCGTCGATCGCCCTGATGACGATCGACGGGCCGGGAAGGGGAGCCGGGGGCGAATGGTCGCCCGCAAGGTGGCGGGCTCGGTCCTCACCCTCATCTTCGTCCTCGTCTTCAACTTCTTCCTGTTCCGGGTGGTGCAGACCGACCCGATCGGATCGCTCTTCCGCGGACGGAACGTGCCCCAGGAGACGATCGACAACCTCCGGATCGCTTTCGGCCTCGACCAGCCGCTGCTCACCCAGTTCTTCTTCTACCTGCGGGAGACCCTCACCGGGAACCTGGGGATCTCCTATCAGAGCCGCCAGCCGGTCTGGGACGAGATCGTCTCGGCGATCCCGGCCACGGTGGCGCTGGTGGGCATCTCATCGATCCTCTCTGCGGTGATCGGGACGGTGCTCGGGATCGTCGCCGCCTGGCGACGCAACACCTGGAAGGACCACACCATCACCTCGGGGACGATGCTCTTCTACTCGATGCCCGACTTCTGGCTGGGCATGCTGCTGCTCGTCGGCTTCGCCGTGGTGATCCCCATCTTCCCGGTGGGGGGTATCACCGACCCCGGGTCGAATGAGACCGGCCTCGCCCTGCTCCTCGACCAGTCTGCATCACCTCTTCCTGCCCGCGCTCACGTTGACTCTCGCCTACCTGGGGGAGTACGCCCTCATCACTCGGAGCTCGCTCCTCGATGTGATGGGTGAGGACTACCTCACCGTCGCCCGTGCCAAGGGGCTGCGCGACAAGATCGTGCGTCGCCGGCACGCCGTGCCCAATGCCCTCCTACCCGTGGTGACCCTGGCCGCGATCAATTTCGGCTTCGTGCTTTCCGGAGCGATCGCAGTGGAGGCGGTCTACTCCTGGCCCGGTCTGGGCAAGGCAACCGCCGACGCCATCAGGGGCCCCGACCTGCCCATGCTGCAGGGCTTGTTCCTGCTGTTCAGCGCGGCGGTGATCGTGTTCAACCTCGCCGCCGACCTCATGTACGCCTATCTCGACCCGCGGGTGGAGGACTGATGACCAGCCTTGCCATGCAGCGGCGCCGGGCAACCGCCGGGAGGGTGTGGCGGCAGTTCCGCACGTCACGGCAGGGCATGATCGGGCTCGGCGTCCTCCTCGTGTTCGTCCTGATGGCGCTGGCCGCCCCGTTGCTCGCCGACGTGCGTGAGCTCAACCCGGTATACGCCCGGGCGCAGGGCAACCCGCAGTGGGCGCCGCCGGGTGAGTTCCCCCCTCTCGGAACCGACTACATCCGGAGGTCGGTCTGGGCTCAGTTCGTCTGGGGATCCCGGGTGAGCCTCTTCGTCGGTCTCGCCGCAACGGTTCTCACCATCTTCATCGGGTCGGTGGTCGGGCATCGTCGCCGGGTTCGTGGGCGGGCGTCTCGATGCGGTGCTGATGAGGGTCACCGAGTGGTTCCTGGTCATTCCATTCCTCCCCCTCGCCATCGTCCTCGCCTCGGTGCTGGGACGGTCGGTGTGGAACATCATCTTCGTCATCGGCGTCACGTCCTGGCCGTCGACGGCTCGGCTGGTGCGGGCCCAGGTTCTCACCGTGAAACAGAGGCTGTTCGTCGACCGGGCCCGCTCGCTGGGGGCCAGGGGATGGCACATCGTGAGCCGCCACATCCTCCCCAATGTCAGCGGGCTCATCCTGGCCAACGCCACGCTCGCCGTGCCGATCTCGATCCTCACCGAGACCACGCTCGCCTTCCTCGGGTTGGGCGACCCCTCCTCCGCCTCCTGGGGCAAGACTCTCGAGGAGGCCTTCGTCAACGGAGCGATGACCCGCAACGCCTGGTGGTACTTCCTTCCCGCCGGTCTCGGGATCCTCACCGTCGTCCTCGCCTTCACCCTGATCGGGCGCACTCTCGAGGAGATCTCCAATCCGAGGCTGGGGGGCCAGACATGAGCGGTGCCCTGCTCAGCGTGCGTGATCTCAGCGTCACCTACCAGACCGCGGGGGGACCGGTACCGGCTGTTCGTGGTGTCAGCTTCGATCTGGCCCGGGGGGATTCACTGGGTCTGGCTGGGGAATCAGGGTGCGGGAAATCGACCCTCGCCGGAGCCATCCTCCGCCTCCTCCCCGAAGGGACGAAAGTCGAGGGAGAGGTCGTCCTCGACGGGAAGTCGGTCTTCGACCTCGAGCCCCGGCGGGTTGCGGGCGGTGCGTTGGACGGCGGGCTCGATCGTGTTCCAGGGAGCGCTGCACGCCCTGAACCCGGTGATCACCGTCGGCGAGCAGATCGGCGAGCCGATGCTCGTCCATGACACCGCCGACTCGGCGAAGGCCGCCAGAGAACGCACCGAGGCGCTGCTGGGACGGGTCGGCCTCCCGGCATCGCGCGCCGACTCGTACCCGCATCAGCTATCTGGTGGGCAGCGGCAACGGGTGTTGATCGCCATGGCCCTGGCCTGTGACCCGCTTCTGCTGATCGCCGACGAGCCGACCACGGCCCTCGACCTCATGGTCCAGGCCCAGGTGCTCGCCTTGCTGGGAGACCTCCACACGGAACGCGAGCTCACCCTCATGTTCATCACCCACGACCTCTCGGTCTTGACCTATGCCTGCAGTCGTCTCGCGGTCATGTACGCAGGTCGAATCGTCGAACAGGGGCCCGGTTGGGAAGTCTTCGCCGACGCCTTACACCCCTACACCAGAGGACTCGCCGCCGCCTTCCCCACCATCGGTGACCAGAGCTCGCGGATGAAGCCCTCGGCACTAGGCGGTGACCCGCCAACACCTGGCAACCTGCCCGCGGGCTGCCCTTTCCATCCGCGCTGTCCCTTGGCCCGTCCCGAGTGCCAGTTGGCCGAGCCCGAGTTGCGACCCTCCGGGGCGGGCAGGAGCGCCGCGTGCATCCTGGTGTGAGCCCTCTCGTCGAGGTCGAGGACCTCCATGTCCACTTCGGTGACGCCCGTGCCGTCGACGGTGCCTCACTGCGGGTCATGCCCGGTGAGGTCCTGGCCCTGGTCGGGGAGTCGGGGTCGGGTAAGACCACCCTGGTACGAGCGATCCAGGGGCTGCAAAAGCCGACCTCGGGCACGATCCGGGTCGAGGGCGAGACCCAGACGATCTTCCACGACCCGTCGGTGCAGATGGTGTTCCAGGACCCGACTGGCGCCCTCAACCCGAGACAGACCGTCTACGAGATCGTCGCCGAGGGCCTGCGCATCCGGAAGGACCGCGGCAACGAGTTGGAGATGGTCTCTCGTGCTTTGTCCCGTGCCGGACTGCGCCCGCCCGAGAGATTCCTCTCCATGTATCCCCATGAGATCTCCGGTGGACAGCGGCAACGAGTCGTCATCGCCGGGGCGATGGTCATGGAGCCCAGGCTTCTCCTCGCCGACGAGCCGGTGGCGAGTCTCGACGCCTCCATTCGAGGCGAGATCCTCGCCCTGATGCGCGGGCTCGTCGACGACACCGGTCTTGCCATCCTGGTGGTCACCCACGATCTGGGTCTGGCGTGGAACATCGCCGACCGGGTCGCCGTGATGTATCTGGGGCGGATCGTGGAGACCGGCCCCACCGAGGAGATCCTCGACGAGCCCAAGCACCCCTACACCCGGGCGCTTCTCTCGGTGGTCCCCGAGATGAGGGAGATGGAGCAACAGATCCTCAAAGGTGAGATCCCGGATCTCACCAGGATGCCGGGCGGGTGCCGGTTCCACCCCCGCTGCCCCCTGTTGCAGTCGGGCACCCTCTCGGAGACGATGGCCACCCGCTGCGTTTCCGAGGACCCCGGCCCGGTCCCGCTCGAAGCGTCTCGCCGCCGCGGCTTGCTGGCCGGTGCTGGCCGGCTCCGACCGGTAAGCGACCGACCCGACCCGGACACTTAACATCCGGAAGGAGACCTGTGCCCACAGGTGGTGTCGTGAGCCCCACGAGCGATGACGAGCAGTCTTTCGAAGAACTGTTCCGAACTCATCATCAGGCGATCTACAGGTACTGCCTGCGTCGATTGGAGGCAGCCGACGCCGAGGATGCTGCCGCCGAGGTCTTCGCCGTGGCGTGGCGGCGCCGGGAAGCGATCCCGGAGGGCGACGCGAGCAGGGTGTGGCTCTACGGCGTGGCTTTCCGTGTGGTCGGCAACCGCTATCGCTCATCCCGACGACGCGCCCGCCTGACCACCAGAGTCCAGGGCTCGATGCACTCGTCGGCGCCATCCGACGACGTCTCCGACGAGCGAGCTGCTGCTGGCCGCCCTCGGCCGGCTCAACGCTTCCGATCGCGAGATCCTGAAATTGTCCACCTGGGACGACCTCGACCGGCGCGCCATCGCGGCCGTTCTCGGGATCAGCGAGAACGCCACCGATCAGCGTCTTCACCGAGCCAGGTCGCGTCTACGTGTGGAGCTGGGACGTGTCTCCGGTGGCCCGAAGGAAACTCGCCCGAAGGAGGCGTCGACATGATCGACCTGATGAAGAGTCTCGACCCTGCTGTCGGGCACGAAGTCGACAGCGAGCGACTGCGCGCTCTCGTGGACGAGCGGCTTGGCATCTCGACCACCTTGCGCCGCGAGCGTCGATCCCGACCCAGGGCTTGGCTGGTGGCTGCTGCCGCCTTCCTCCTCGTGGTCCTGGTGGGGCTTCCGGCGCTGTTGCGTCGGGACGGCGGCATCTCCCCGGATCTCGGAGCCCTGCAGCGGCATCCCGGGGTCGAAACCGCCCTGGGCTTGGCGAGTGGTGGCGTGCAGACGACGGCGGTGGATGGCGACACGATCTGGGTGATGAGCTCGCTCGCCCATCAGCTTCAGGAGGTGTCGGCATCGAGTGGGGAGCTGCTGGCGACCCACTCGATCGAGCCTTATGTCGAAGGGGTCGTGACTGGTGGCGGCTTCGTCTGGCTCCTGAGCTACGACAACGGTGGCGAGGTGCTGCGGTTCGACCCGGAGACGGGCATCGTCGACCGGAGCACCCCCATCGGAGGCCAACCGTGGCATGCGGCACGCTGGGCGTTCGACAGTCTCTGGGTGAGCAACGACCAGGGCGATCTGCATCGGATCGATGCCGACGGGGAGATCGTCACCACGATCCGAGGCGAGTTGAAGGGTGATGGACTGGGCTATCTCTGGGTCAACGATCCGGACACAGGGCTCATATCGAGTCTGGCCGAGGACGGAACGATGGGTGATGTCGTCATCCCGACCCACGCCGGGCTGGACACCGCAGACGGCTTCGGGGTGCGCTCCGTGATCGAGGCCGGTGGCGACCTCTGGCTCCTCGACGGCAACTATCCGTGGGGGACCAACCTGAGCAGGTTCGACCCGTCGACTGGCGAGTTGTCCTCCTTCGTCGGTATCACGTTCGGCCTCCTCGGCTTCACCGAGTTCGATGGGTTCCTCTGGGTGGCCTCGAACACCGACCATCTGATCGCCCGGATCGATCCGTCCACCGCGGAGGTGGTGCGATACCCGCTGCCGGGAAAGGTGGGAGGCGTCTTCGTCGCTGATGGCTCGCTCTGGGCCACCGTGTACCAATGGGGATCGCTGGTTCGACTTGAGCCAGATGGCCTGGTGGAGGCGGCGCCGGTCGCCGTCGATGACTGGAACCGGTTCCCGCATCGGCTCCTGTGCACCGGTGACGGCGAAGCCGTTGGGCCCACCATCATCTTGGAGCCTTACGACTGGGTCGACTACGGCTCGTGGTCGGTCGTCCAGGCGATGCTGTCGGCCGAAGGTCACCTGGTTTGCGTCAATGGCTTCGTCGAGGGTGAGGCCACCCCACAGACTCGGGCCGACCAACTCGCCGAGGCACTCGACGAGGCGGATCTCGACGGTCCGTTCGTCCTCGCCTCCAGTGGAGACGGGGTGCATGCCACCCGTCTCTTTGCCGAAGGCCGCGATGACGTCGTCGGTGTGGTGTTGGTGGATCCGATGGCGATCGGCTTCCCCGACTTCCTCGACGAGCTCATTCCCGACGCCGCGGGCCATCCGCCATGGGCTGACCTCGGCGGAAGGGCAGGTCGACGAGCTCGGTGACTTCGACGACCTGCCGATGACAGTGATCGGCCATGACCCTGATCGGGTGTATCTCAACGCCGGCTTCGTCAATGCATTCGGTCGGGAGGCTGCGGATCAGGTCGAGGAGTATTGGCAGCAAGGGCTCGACTTCTACGCAAGTCTCTCCACCAACTCGACCTCGGTCACGGCATCGGGGAGCGGCGTCATGGTGATCTGGGATGCTCCCGACCTCGTGGTCGAAGAGATCCTCTCTGTGGTCGACCAGGCCGCGACGCCGGCCGGCTAGCTCTTCTCCCACACGGAAATGTGCTGGCGGCTGTCGCTGGTGAAGGGATCGCGATCCCAGGAGCCGTATCGCTCCCGGAGCCTCATCCCGGCGATCTCGGCCATCAGATCGAGCTCGGATGGCCAGACGTAGCGAAACGGGATCGAGAACCGCTCGATGCGCCCGTCCACGATGTCGAGATGATGCGAAGTCTGGCTCTGGGTGGCGATGTCGTACTCGTCGAGCCCCCAACCGGTGTCGTCGGAGCGGAAGACCACCGTCGTCTCGCCCACCGGGAGCCGCTGCAGGTCCGGGATGCCGACCTCGATCACGAAGCAGCCCCCGGGCTCGAGGTGAGTGGCAGCGTTGCGGAAGCACTCGACCTGGGCCCTGCTGTGTCGTCAGGTTCATGATCGTGTTGAACACCAGATAGACCAGGCGTGAACTCGCCCGAGACCCGGGTGGTGGCGAAATCACCGATTGTCACCTCCATGTCCTCGCCACCTGGCTTGGCCGCGAGCCGGGCGACCATCGCCTGGGAGATGTCGATCCCGGACACAGGGATGCCGCGTTGGGCGAGCGGAAGGGCAATTCGACCGGTTCCGACACCCAGCTCGAGCGCTCGACCGGTGCCGGCGAGAGGGGCCAGGAAGTCGATCACGGGGTCGATCTTGTGGGACTGAACATGTCCCAGCTCGAAGTCGTCGTATCCAGCCGCCACCGCCTCGTCGAAATATCCATCGTCACGCATCGGGCGAATGTAGGGAGGCGATGCGACTCGGTCGGCCGGATTATCGGCAGGTAGGTTGGTGACGATGAGCTTCGTCGTTGCCGCCGACTCCTACGACCGATTCATGGGTCGTTACTCGTCTCTGCTGGCGCCGATCTTCGCCGACTTCGCCGGTGTGGCCGGCGACCAGACGGCCGTCGAGGTCGGCTGTGGGCCGGGTGCCCTCACCGGCGTGCTCGTCGACCGGCTCGGCGCTGAGGCGGTGACGGCTGTCGACCCTTCGCCTCCTTTCGTCGCGGCAGCGCGGGAGCGATTCCCGGGCGTCACCGTGAGAGAAGCCGCGGCTGAGAGCCTGCCCTTCGACGACGACTTGTTCGATCTCTCCCTGGCCCAGCTGGTCGTCCATCACATGTCCGACCCCGTCGCAGGTATTGGGGAGATGGGCCGGGTCACCCGGCCGAATGGGACGGTGGCGGCGTGCGTTTGGGATTTGGGCGGCGGGGAGGGATCCCCTGAGCCCGTTCTGGAGGGCGGTGAAGCACCACGACCCCACCGTATTGGCGAGTCCGGATTCGCCGGGACCAGGGAGGGCCATCTGGTGGAGATCTTCGAGGACGCTGGTCTCGACCGGGTGGAAGGAGAGGGCCTGGTTTTCGAGGTGGAGCATTCCAGCTTCGAGGAGTGGTGGGAGCCGTTCAAGCTCGGCGTCGGGCCGGCTGGAGCCTATGCCGCCGGCCTCTCCCCCGAGGACCAGGCTCGTCTGGAGGCTCTCTGCCGCGAAGAGCTGCCACCGGCGCCTTTCACCCTGTCATTCCGGGCTTGGGCGGCACGTGGGATTCCTCCGACCGGCGCTGAGCCGGCCCGGTCAAACCATGTAGGAGCGGACCGGGTCCGGCTCGGTGAGGATGGCCCGGTCGGCGCCGAATGCGGTGATGTCATGACGGGTGGTGCCGTCGAGGGCGAGGTCGACCAGGACCGAGCCGAGCACTGAGGCGAACTTGAAGGCGTGACCGGCGCCCACCGCCACGAAGACGCGCTGCGAGCCGGGGAGACGGTCGACGATGAAGTCCCGGTCCGGGGTGAGGGTGTAGAGACAGGTCTTGGCCAGTGCACCCCGTGGTCCGCTCCGGGGAGGTGGGCCCTGGTGAAGGCCCTGATCGCATCGGTGACGTCGGCTCGGGGCTCGAACTCCCTGGTCTCCGGGTCGGTCACCAGCTCACACCGATCCCAGGCCACCTTGATCGCCGGCTCCCCGAACACCGGGAAGCCGTAGAACGAAGGCTCGGTCATCCAGATCCAGATGGGGAATCGCTCCGGGGCGAAACGGGCAGGGTCGCCAGGGGTCAGATACACCACCTGCTCCTGGGTCACTTCCAGAGGGAAGGTGACACCGAGATGGCCGGTGACCCGATTGGTCCAAGCCCCGGCGGCCACGATCAATCGGTCCGTCTCGTAGGTGCCCTCGTTCGTGGTCACCACCACGCCATCGTCGGTCTCGGAGATCGAGGTCACCTCGCTCGTGGCGAGGAGTGTGGCTCCGTGTGCCTGGGCCATCCGGCGGTGGGCGGCATTGGCCACGGAGGCCATGGCGATGCCGGACTCCTCCTGGAACAACGCGGTCACGTCCTCGCCGAGCCGCCACTGCGGCCAGCGTGCCATCACCTCGTCCGCGTCGAGCTCCTCGAACTCGACGCCGGCGGCGGTCATCGACGTCCGGTAGTCGTCGAGGCCGATCGTGGCGTCGGCGGGGGCGAGGTCCAGACCCCCGGTCTTCAACACCACTGTCTCGCCACTGTCCCCCTCGAGATCGTGCCAGGCCGCGTAGGCGGCCTTTGCCAGCTCCACGTACGCGGGTGTGTGATAGGAGAGGCGGATGATGCGGCTGTGGTCCTCGGAGCCTCCGTTGCCATGGCCCAGCTCGAACTGCTCCAGCCCGAGCACCTCGCCACCGAGCCGACGCGCCGCCCAATAGGCGGCGGCGCTCCCGATGCCCCCGAGCCCGAGGACGATCACCCGGTGCGATTCGGTCACATCAGACCGTCGAGATAGCGACGGATGTCCATGGAGTAGTCCTCCATGGGGGCGTAGAACCCGGTTTCGAACCAACGCGAGGTCATGCCCTTCTGCACCTCTTCGCAGATCTTCCAGTCCTGGCGGTTGACCACGTCCCAGAACTCGACGGCGTCGGAAGGGTCGAAGCCCGGCCGGGCGATCTCGTCGACATGGAACAGGAAGTCGCAGACGATCGTGGTGGCGTCGGGACCATGGGGGAACAGGGTGAAGGCGGCGACATGGTCGGCGGACACGCTGAGCATCAGGTTGGGATAGATGAGCTGGCCCTTGTGGCGGGTCTTCTCCTCTTCGCTCAACCCGGGGAACGGCTGCCGGTCGGAGGTCCCGGAGAAGGTGAAGGTCCACGCGCCCTCACGGTGGGGTATCCCCGACTCCCAGTCGAGGTCGGACCCGCCACGCTGGCGGAAGGCCGGGACGAGCTCGACCAACTCGGGATGCACCGGCCCGCAGTGGTAGCACTCGTTGAAGTTCTCGACGACCGCCTTCCAATTGCCGGCGACCGGGTACACGATGCGAGCCGCCACCCTCAGATCGGTCGAGGGGATAGTTGGCGAGGTATGTCTCCCCATCCTGGAACTGGGTCGACGAGGGGCGCGGCCTGATCGGGTCGGAGGTGGACCCAGACGAACCCTCCCCAGGTGTCCACGGCGACCGCGTGCAGCGGGAGCGTCTCCTTGGTCAACCCGTCCTCCTCGTCGAGGAACGGGGCGGCCCGGAGACGACCGTCGAAGGAGTAGGTCCAGGCGTGGTACGGGCACTGGATCGAGCCCTTGAAGGTCCCGGAAGGCCCCAAGTCCTGCTGCGCCGGCTTGCCCGGAGCGTCGGTGAGCCGGCTTCCCCGATGGCGGCAGAGGTTGACGTACCCGGACAGCCCTCCGTCGCGGAGCCGGGTGACGATGATGCTCTCGCCGGCTATGTCACAGACGAGGTGATCGCCGGCGTCGGGGATCTCCTCGACCCGGCCGACCGAGAACCACTGGTTCTGGAAGATCCGCTCACGCTCCCGGTCGAACCATTCTCGGTCGACGTAGGCGGTGCGGGGGAGGGTCTTCTCCATCGACGCAGGATACCGGTCGACAGGGCACCGCTCAGTCGGCCCATCCCAGCCAGTGGATGATCTCATGGGCTACGTCGAGGACCGGCCTGTCGTTGTCCACCATGAGATCTGCGAACCCTGTTCCCACCGAATCGGCGACCCACTTCCGGGCGGTCTTCGAGGTCGTCACGGCGTCCTGTGGTCGGGTCGGCGGCGAGACGTTGCTCGATCACCGCGATGGGCACGGTCAGCTCCACGGTCCGCACCGGCGCCCCCATCGCCTTCTCGATGCGAGCCAGGTGCTCAGCAGTCTCCAGCGACAACGCCAGCACGAAGTGATCGACACCGACGGATCTGTAGTTGGCCACGACGGAGACGAGGTTGCGCAGGAGGAGGGACCAATCGTCGTCATCACCGGGCGTTGATCGTGGTACCAGGTGAGCCAGTCGAGGTCGATGGCGGCGTAGCGGACACCTTCGGCCTCGATCAAGTCGGCGATCTGAGCCGCCAAGGTCGACTTGCCCGACCCGTAGGGACCGGTGATGAGCGACAGTCTGGATGGAATCGGGGACGGCAGCGATCCGCGGACGTTATCGAACGCTGGTTGCGTTACGTTCTCGCCCTTGACACGAAACCATTTGGTTACATAAAGTGAACCCCATGGAACTGGTGTTCAAGGCGATGGCTGACCCGACACGGCGAGCATTGCTCGACGCGCTGTTCGACGACGACGGTCAGACGCTCTCAGCACTCGAGTCCCGTTTCGACATGACCCGGATCGGTGTCGCCAAACATCTCGGCATCCTCGAGGAGGCCGGGTTGGTGGTCACCATCCGGCGGGGACGGGAGAAGCTGCATTTCCTGAACCCGGTCCCGATCCGACTCGTCCACGACCGTTGGGTGAGCAAGTACACCGAGGAGTGGGCCGGCGGTCTCGTCGGTCTCAAGAGCGAACTGGAGAAGACCATGGAGAAAGTGTTCGAGATCTACATCCGCACGACGCCGGAACGGCTGTGGGAGGCGATCACCGACCCGGAGACCCGGGCCAAGTACCACTTCGGGTCACGGGTGGAATCGGACTGGGTCCCGGGCTCTGGCTATGCCCTGGTCCACGAAGGCGTCGCCGGGAAACCTGGTCGAGGGCGAGAACCTGGAGGTCGATCCGCCTTGGCGGCTGGTGCAGACCATGTGGGCGAGTGGGGCCCCGAGGCCGAAGCGGAAGGCACCGAGCCGGGTCACCTGGGAGATCGAGCAAGTCGAGGACTCTTGCCGGCTCCGCCTCACCCATGACCAGCTCAGGGAAGGGGCTAGTGAGGAGTTGTACGGCGGTTGGCCCATGGTCCTGTCCGGGCTGAAGACCTGGCTCGAGACCGGCGGCTTGCTGACCACTCCGGGCTCGCTCATGTACGGGTGAAGTCAGACTCGAGCGAATCGGGCGAGGTCAGGCCCACACCCGATCGATGGATTCCGTCCACTCCGCGGCGGAACACCTCCGCCCCGTCGTGGGTGGCCACGAGCCCGACGGTCACCTCGAACGCCGGTCCGGCGATGATGCTGATCGTGCCGTGCGTGCTCACCGACCAGCCTGGCCGCTCCAACGACACACTCGCCTCGGTGATGGCGTGGACGACGGGGTCGGCGTCGTCCACCGTCACGGTCCACCACTGGTCGCTGTTGTAGGTGAGATCGTTGCGCTCGGGAAGGTGGTCGGTGCTGCCCCGAGACCGGCGCAGCGTGTGTGTGCCATCGGCGGCTGTCACCTCCCAATCGCTCAGATCGCGCAATGACGTGACCGGCGCACTGGGAGATCGTCGCCGCCGGCGGTATGTCGAGGTTGGCGGACTCGGGCCTGCTGGTCGACGACGGGCAAGGAGAGCGACGAGCGAGCCGGGTCGAGGGTGAGAGTGAACCTCTCCCGTGGCGGCCACACCACGGGGAAGTCGGCACCGGCCAAGGCGAGACGCAACCGCCATCCGGCCGGGATGACCGCGGAAGTGGCCAGGAGGGGGAAGGTCACTTCGAGCGGCTCTCCGGGGACGGGCGGCACGGGAGACGTGAGATCTCGGGGGAACACCAGGTTGCGGCTGCCCCTGCAGATCAGATGGCCCCGACCATCGGGATCCACGGCGACGAGGCGGGCCGCCACCAGACCGACTTCGCGGTCGGTGCTCACCGTGACGGTCACCATCGGCGTGCCCAGGATCTCCAGGTCGTGATCGAGCGGAGGACCGGTGAATGCGATCGAGACAGTCGTCGTCGGGTGTCGAGTCGCCGCTCTCGTACCCGCCGCGGTCCCAGAACGGGGCGTGGGAGCCGACCCACTGCGGTCCGGACCATGTGGTCGAGACGTGTCCCATCTCGGCGAGCGTCAGGTCCTCGGTCCGGTCGTGTGCGGGCCAGGAGTCTTCGGCGCGCCAGTGCCCCGAGACCACGTCGGTGTCGTAGGGAGCGCCATCCCGGACGAAGACGGTGACCGGCGGCATATCCATCACTCCGTTCTCGTCTCCCCGCAGATGGTGCCCGAACCAACGGGCGAGAAGGTCGAAGTGGTCCAAGGTCGGTGCCGGGACACCCAGTGGCGGGGCGATAGTGCCCCCAGGGCCCGATGATCGGTTCGGGTCTCACACGTGAGGTTCTCGGCGAGAGCGAGCATCCCGTCGACATATCCGTCGAGCCACCCCCCGATCAACAGGGTCGGGCACTCGATCGCGGCGTAATCGGCGGAAGGCGAGCCGTGGAGCCAATAGTCGTCCCGACGCTGGTGTCGCAGCCATTCGAAGATCCACTGCGGGGTCTGGTCGAGCCGACGCATCCACTCCTCGTGCCAGCCGTCTCCGAAGATGTCCGGGTCGGGCGGCAGGGCGTTGGAGGCCACCATCGCCCCGGGCCAGTCGAGTTGCTCGGCGGCGTGGGCCGACCCTCCGGTGTAGTGGACGTCGCAGGCGAATCGGTCGTGGGTGGCATGTACCGGGACGATCGTCCGCAGCTGTGCGGGCCGGAGCATGGCGGTCTGCAGTGCGCTGAAACCACCCCACGAAACCCCCCACATCCCCAGGTTGCCGTCACACCAGTCCTGGGTCTCCAGCCAGTCGAAGACGGCGAGTGTGTCGCGCTGTTCCCGCTCCAGGTACTCGTCGTGGATGATCCCGGTGGAGGCCCCGGTCCCTCGGATGTCGATGCGCACCCCTGCGAAGCCCCGCTCGGCGAGATAGGTGTAGGTCTCGAAGTCGGGGGCCATGAACTCGTCGTCCTTGCGATACGGGATCGACTCCACGACGGTGGGGAAGGGCCCGTCCCCGGGAGCATCGGGTAGATACGTCGTCAAAGCGATGCGGACACCGTCGTCCATGGGGACGAAGACCTTGCGGTCGATCTTCACCGGGTAGCTCAACTCGTCTCCAGCAGAGTGCGAGCGGCGTCGGTCCCGCTGCGAATGGCACCGTCGATGGTCCCGGTCCCGTTCACGTGCTCCCCGGCGAAGACGACCCGCCTCCACGGCTGCTCGCAGCCGTCCGAGCAGTCCCCGCTGCCCGGGGCCCAATGCCGTGTAGCAGCCGCCGGCCCACGGGTCCGCACCCCAGTCGACGACGATCGGCGACCCGGCCAGGGGGGTCTCGGGCAGGGCCCTTGCCAGTCTGGCGTCAGCATCGGAGGTCAGCGCGGCGACTCCACGCCTGGTGCCGGCGAAACCGGTGATCGCATGGCGGGTCGGCCCCCGTGGAGTCGGCGCCCGTCCAGTACCAGGCGGGGATGTCGGGCTCCTGCCGTCGGAACATCGGCGGTTCGCCCTGGGTCGGCGCCGCCACCTTGACCGCCGTGCCCATCCCGAGACCGGCCAGCGTCATCGACGAGCCCGGGCTCGGCGCCGGTGAGGAAACCGGGAGACCGGAGGATCGGGAGCGGGACGGCCACCACCATTCCGTCGGCGGTGTGCTCGCCGTGATCGGTGTGGGCGATGACGCGCCCATCGTCCTGTCCTACGGACATCACGGGCGTGCCGGTCCTGACATCGAGCCTCCCGGCGAGGGCCCGGGCCAATCGGTCGTTCCCTCCGTCGACGCGGAGATAGGTCGTGGCCTGCACCAGACCGAACTCCGCGTCGAGGTCGGCGGCGGAGACTGCCGATAGCTCGGCGCCCATCGTTCCCTCCAGACGGGAGCGGAGAACGGTCATCGCCGGCCCGTCGTCGGGGATGCCGGCGAGGAGGTCGGCGATCGTCATCGTCTCCAACCGGGCCGGATCGATCGACTCGATCACATCGAACAGCGCTTCGGAGAGACGGCGATGTTCGTCGTCGGGGATGGGCGCGGCACCGATCAGGTCCCTGGTGATGAAGTCCTGGCCGGTGTCGATCATGCCGCAGGTCGAGGTCCTCGGCGAGGAGGCGCACCGCGGCTTGGGCCGAGTCGATCCACTCCCCACCCAGCTCGACGACCGCCCCGTTCTCGAACTGGTGGGACCACACCCGGCCCCCGACCCGGTCCCTGGCCTCGAGGACGGTCACGTCGACACCCTGGGTCTGCAGCTCATGAGCGGCGGTCAATCCGGCAAGACCGGCACCTACCACGAGCACACGCATGACGGGCACGCTACCTTTCCTGAATCATGGTTCAGGAATTCACGAGATGATCCGCGAGACACCGTTCCATCCCCGCACCAGCGCCGCCAACCAGACCGGTCTCTGGAGCCATTGGTCGGGCTACCTGGCCACCGATCGGTATCAGATGTCGGACAAGTTCGAGTACTTCGCCATCCGCAACTCGGCTGCCGTCATCGACACCTCGCCTCTCTACAAGTACCGCATCTACGGCCCGGACGCAGAGAGGTACCTCTCCGGTGTGCTCACCCGTGACATCCGCAAGTGCCGCCCCGGGCAGGCCCACTACACCGCATGGTGTGACGACGAGGGCTGGGTCATCGAGGACGGCGTGATCCTCCGTCACTCCGAGGACGAGTTCCTCCTCACCGCTGCCGAGCCCAACCTCGCCTACTTCACCGCCCTCAAGACCGGGCTTCGGGTCGAGATCGAGGACGTCTCCGACGACTACGGGGCCTTGGCGCTGCAAGGGCCGTATGCCCGGGAGATCCTGGGCAAGCTCGCTCCCGAGATCAACGACATCGGGTACTTCCACCTGACTCCGGCCAAGATCGGCGACGTCCCGTGTCGTCATCTCCCGCACCGGCTACACCGGGGACCTCGGCTACGAGATCTGGGTCGAGTCCGACTCGGCCGTCGAGGTCTGGGATCGTCTCTTCGAGGTGGCCGCTCCTTACGGGGTGATCCCCGCCGGGCAGACCGCCCTGCTCATCAGCCGGATCGAGGCCGGCCTGATCCTCATCGACGTCGACTTCTACTCGGCGCGGTACGCCTGGAACGACGACCAGAGGGCGACGGCCATGGAGCTGAACATGGGGTGGATGCTCCGCGACCTCGCCGAGGACGACCGTCACTTCATCGGCCGCAAGGCCATCGAGAGGGAGATCGCCGAAGGCACCTCCCGCTGGAAGACGGTCGGCGTCATGGTCGACTGGGAGCATTGGGCCAAGGTCCACAACGACCGTGGGCTGGTGACCCCCAAGGACCACACCCCCGAGCATGGCGGGATGATGCTCTACGACGAGAACATCGAGCGCATCGGCTGGACCCCCAGCTTCGTCTACTCGCCCATGCTGCAACGGCACATCGGCATCGCCCGGCTCCGTCCCGAGCACGCCAAACTGGGGACCAAAGTCGGGCTCGAGGTGACCATCGACCATCGTTACGAGGTCGTCGACTCCTATGTGAGCCGGATGCCCTTCTACAACCCACCGAGAAAGACGGCCTGAGGTAGCCATGGCTGACAAGAACAAGTACGACGCCATCGTCATCGGTGGCGGTCACAACGGCCTGGTCAACGGGGCCTATCTGGCCAAGGCCGGTCTGAAGACACTCATCCTCGAGAAGCGGCACCTCGTCGGGGGCGCCGCCATCACCGAGGAGCTGTACCCGGGGTTCAGCTTCACCACGTTCTCCTACGCCCTGAGCCTGCTCCGGCCGGAGATCATCCACGAGCTCGAGCTCACCAAGCACGGGTTCATGCCTCTCCTGATGCCATCGAGCTTCGCCCCGATGGAGGACGGCAACTACCTGCTCCTGGGTCAGGACAAGGCCGAGAACCATCACGCCATCGCCCAGGTCTCCAAGCACGACGCCGATGCCTACGACGCCTACGGGCACATGATGGAGCAGGTGGTCCATGCGATCCGCCCGCTGATGGACTCGATCCCACCCGACATCACGTCCAAGGATCCCGAGGAGCGGGCTCGCATGGCCGCGATCGGCTCCTATCTCGCCGACCTGCCGCCCCGCGTCCTCCACAACCTCGTCCGCCTGCTCACCGGCAGCGCCGCCGACATCCTCGAGGACTACTTCGAGTCCGACATCATGCAGGGCTGGCTGGCCTCGTCGGGGATCATCGGGACCAAGGTGGGACCACGTTCCCAGGGCTCCGGTCTCGTGCTGCTCTACCACTCCTTCGGCGAGCACGACTCGGCCTATGGGGCATGGGCGTTCCACAAAGGTGGCAATGGCGGGTTCACCCAGGTGTTGGCCCGCGCCGCCGAGTCCTTCGGCGCCGAGATCCGGCTCGAATCAGGTGTCGATCACGTGGTCACCAAGGACGGCCGCGCTCGTGGCGTCGTCCTCGAGGACGGGACCGAGCTGGAGGCGAAGACGGTGGTCAGCGCAGTCGATCCGCGGCGCACTTTCATGCAGCTGGTCGATCCCCGCGAGCTGCCTTCCGACCTCGTCGAGGACATCTCCCGGTTCAAGTTCCAGGGCACCTCGGCGAAGGTGAACTTCGCCCTCGACGCCAACCCGACCTTCCCCGGGCTGGAGGGTCGCTCCGAGCAGTTCCGCGGGTTCATCAACGTCGGCCCCAGCCTCGACTATCTGGAGCGTGCCTTCGACGACGCCAAGTACGGCTGGTACAGCCAGCGTCCGTACATCGACGGGTGCATCCAGTCGAACGTCGACCCCGACATGGCGCCTCCGGGCAAGGCGGTCATGTCGAACTTCATCCAGTACGCCCCGTATCACCTCAAGGAGAGCGACTGGGACACCGAGCGGGAGAACCTGGGCGACATCGTCCAGAAGAGGCTCGAGGAGATCTTCCCCGGCTTCGGCGACCTCGTGCTCCATCGGGAGGTGGTGACCCCACTCGACATCGAGCGCACCGTCGGTCTCACCGAGGGCAACATCTTCGCCGGCGAGTTCCTCGCCCCCCAGATGTTCTTCTTCCGGCCCGCACCCGGGTGGAACCAGTACCGCACCCCGATCGAGGGCTACTACCAGTGCGGATCCGGGACCCACCCCGGCGGCTGTGTCATGGGCGCCCCCGGCCGATTCGCCTCCCAGCAGATCATCGGGGACCTCGACAAGAAGAAGTAGAGGCCGTTCTGTGAAGGTTTCCGACCGGTCAGAGCGGTCAAAACCTTCACAGAACGATGTATGTCAGGCGCAGAGAAGGTCGGCGTCGACTCCGCGGCCGCAGATCGCGGTGACCTCGACCGATCTGAGGCTGAAGCCTCCGGTGACCGGTTCGGCGAAGATGTGGAGGCGGACGCCGCGCACGGAATCGTCAGCCAAGCCAATCACGTCGAAGGTGACGTCGGCGAGGTCGCCTTCGACGACCGGGGTGACCTGGACGATGTCGGACTCGGGGTCGGATTCGGAGGCGAAGACAGTTGCGACCTCCAAGCCGAGCCCCACCATCGTCGCTGCCGTCGGGCGCTCGCCGAGCTCGTCGATCACCGACGCGGTCTCGTCGGTGGTGTCACCCTCGTAGCCGACGAAGACCATGTTGATCCACCCGGTCGTGCCCTCGTAGTCGACCTCGATCCAGAACGACCTGGGGAGCTCCCTGGTGTTGCCCTCTGCGATCAGATCCATGTAGATCGGCGGGATCTCGTCCACCACCGGTGCGATCGTGCCGGGGCCCGCTCGGAGGTTGAGCGTGTCGTCGTGACGCACTCCGACGACCATGAGGACATCCCCTTCCGCCGGTCCGAAGTCGATCGGCTGCCCGGCGAGCGTCGTCGGCGAGGCGACGACAGTGGTGGTCGTTGCCGGGCCGGTGGTCGTCGTGACTGCCGGAGCCGTCGTGGTCGTGCTCGGCTCGGGCATGGTGGTCGCTACCGCGACGTGGACGTGCTCGCCGGCGGGATGGATGTGGTGGTGGCGCCGCCCGCATCGCCACCACAGGCGGCGACCAGCACGGTGATGGCGAAGGCGAGAGTCCGTTTCATGCCCATATGACGTAGCAACGTACGGACTTTGGGTGACAGTTCCGTGCCCAAGTTGAGCGGATAACCGCCGGATATGGTCATGCCCATCGAATGAAATTCGATGGGGCCTTGTCGCAGGACAAGCGAACCCCGGGTTCGCTGTTGCTCAGTACTTGGCCAGCTCTTGGGCCCGCTCCACGATGGTCTCCGGGGTGGGGTAGAGGGCGTTTTCGAGGGAGCCGGCATAGGGCATGATCGGGACGTCGGGGAGGCCGTAGCGCTTCACGGGTGCGTCGAGCCACTCGAATGTCTTGTCGGCGATCTGGGCGGCGATCTCGGCCCCGTAACCGACGAACTCGTTGTCCTCGTGGATGATCAGCGCCCGGGACGTCTTCTTGACCGACTCCTCGATGGTCGGCCAGTCGAGCGGCTTCAGGGTCCTGAGGTCGATGACCTCGGGGCTGATCCCCAGCTCCTCGAGGAGAGGCACCGCATCCATGGCGAAATGGGCCATGGCGCCGTAGGTGACGATGGTGAGGTCTCTGCCCGGGTGGCGGATGGCCGCCTTCCCCAGCGGAACGTGGTGCTCCCCTTCGGGGAAGGGACCCTTGGCCAGCCGGTAGAGCTTCTTGGGCTCGAGGAACATCACCGGGTCCGGGTCCTCGACCGCGGCATGGAGGAGCCCCTTCACGTCGGCGGGCGTCGACGGGACCACGACCTTGAGCCCGGGCACGTGGGCATAGAAAGCCTCGATCGACTGCGAGTGGTACTGGGCGCCGTGGATCCCTGCCCCGAACGGGGTCCGGATCACGATGGGCACGTTCCAACGCCCGTTGGAGCGGTAGCTGACCCGGGCCGCCTCGGAGACGATCTGGTTGAAGGCGGGATGGATGTAGTCGGCGAACTGGATCTCGGGGAGCACGCGATAGCCGGTGGCCGACATCCCGATGGCACAGCCGATGATCGAGGACTCGGCGATCGGGGTGTTGAAGCAGCGGTCGGCCCCGAAACGGTCGGTCAGCCCCTCGGTTGCCTTGAACACCCCACCTTTGCGCCGGGCAACGTCCTCACCGAAGAGGATCGTGTCCTCGTGCAGCTCCATGATCTCGTGAAGGGTTCGATTGATGGCGGTGATCAGGTTCACCGTCTCGCCGACCGGCGCCGGCTCGGGCTCGGTGGCAGCCGGCCCGGGCTCGATCGTCCGGGCGTAGACGCATGGCGTCGGCTCGTCGGGGTTCGGCGCGGCCTCGGCCTCCTCGACGGCCCTGGCGAGGACGGTGACCACGGCGGCGTCGATCTCCTCCTCACGCGATTCGGTGAGCAGGCGGGTCTCGATCAGGTACTGCTTCGAGCCGCGCAGACCGGGTCCTTCCTCCGCCACCGCTCGACCTCGTCCCGGGAGCGGTAGAGGGTGTCGTTGTCGTCCGAGGTGTGGGCGTAGTAGCGGTAGGTCTCGGCCTCGATGATGCTCGGCCCCTCACCGGCCCGTGCCCGGGACACCGCCTTCTTGCATCGTGGCCAGCACCGCGAAGGGGTCGTTGCCGTCGATCAGGATGACCTGGGAACCCGTAGCCGGCGGCCCGGTCGGCGATCTTGCCGGCCACCTCCTCCTCCGACCGGCACCGAGATGGCGTACTGGTTGTTCTCGATGACACAGATCAGCGGGAGATCGTGGATGCCGGCCCAGTTCATCGCCTCGTGCCAGTCGCCCTCCGAGGTGGCGCCCTCACCGCCGTAGACGACGGCGACGCCACCCTCGCCACGCTGCTTGAGCCCATGGGCGATCCCGGCGGCGTGGGGGAACTGGGTGCCGATGACCGACGATTGGGTGAAGACGTTGCGGTCCGGGTCGGACCAGTGGTTGGGAAGCTGGCGTCCCCCGGAGAACGGGTCGTCCCGCTTGGCGAAGACGGCGAGGAACACCTCGAGCGGGGTGAACCCCCAGCCCAAGGCCACTCCCATGTCGCGGTAGTAGGGCAGGACCCAGTCCCGTTCCCGGTCGAGGGCGAATGTCGACGCCACCTGGACCGCCTCATGGCCGGAGGACCCGAACACGAATGCGGCTCTGCCCTGGCGTTGAGGGCGAACATCCGATCGTCGACGCGCCGGGTGATCAGCATCAGCCGGTACATCTCGATCACCTGGCTCGTCGCTGAGCCCGAGATCGCGATGGTCCAATGTTCCGTCGAGTGAGCATCTAGTTCCGATCGTCTCCGCTGCGACGGAAGCGTCGCAGATCGCCGATGTCCTTGATTCGCTCCTCCGCGATCAGCATCGCGGCCTGGTTGGGCGTCACCGCGAGGTCCTCGGCCTTCGCCAGGATGCTCGTGGTCGTGTCGTAGATGGCGTCGACCCGGTGCAGTGCCCTCGTCCTCGAGTATCCGTTCAACTCGTCGTAGACATTGATCAGCCCTCCCGCATTGACCACGAAATCGGGGGCGTAGAGGATCCCCCGCCCGGCGATGCGCTCGGCGTCGGCGTCGGTGGCCAACTGGTTGTTGGCGCTGCCCACGATCGCCTGACAATTGAGGAGGGGGATGGTGTCGGCATTCAACCCCGCTCCCAGGGCACACGGGGAGAAGAAGTCGCAGTCGACCTCGTAGATGTCCTCGCGCGACACCGGCTTGACGCCGAAGGTCTCCACCGCCGCATCCAGGGCCGACTCGTCGGCGTCGGTGGCGATCACCTCGGCGCCTGCCTCGACGAGCAGTGTCAGGAAGGCGGAGCCCGACCTTCCCCACTCCCTGGACCGCGAACCTGCGGCCGGAGAGGTCGGAGTCGCCCCACAGCCTGTTGGCCACCGCCTTGGTGGCCGCGAGCAGCCCACGGGCAGTGACCGGTGAAGGGTCGCCGGCGCCACCCTGGGCGACCGAGTTGCCCAGGGCCCAGCGGGTCTCGGTTCGCACCATGTCCATGTCGGCCGTGGTGGTGCCGACGTCCTCCGCGGTGATGTAGCGGCCCTGGAGGGAGTCGACGATCCTGCCGTAGGCGCGAAACAGTCGCTCCGACTTCATCGTGCGGGGGTCGCCGATGATGACCGCCTTGCCACCGCCGAGGTCGAGACCGGTAACGGCTGCCTTGTAGGTCATCCCTTTGGAGAGCCTCAGGACGTCGACGAGGGCGTCGTCCTCCGAGATGTACGGAAAAAAGCGGGTCCCGCCGAGGGCGGGACCGAGGGCCGTGCTGTGTATCGCGATTATCGCTCGGAGGCCGGACAGATCGTCAAAGCCGTAGAGCACCTGCTCGTGCCCGTCGACGGCCACAGCCTCGAATACACCCAAGGTCCTGTCCTCCTCGATCGAACGGGGTGGGCTCGATCTTACCGGGGCCTCATTCCTCGTGTCCGCGCCCTCCACTGCCACCTTGTGCCAGGATGGAGCCCATGACGAAGTCCGCATGTCTCCGGGTCTACTCACCGGAGGCCACGGGCTCGAGCGACCCGGTGCCCGGGTTCGTCAGGACGTACGGGCTGCTGTCCGAGGCCGAGGGCGACAGCCATTGGACCGTGGAATGGCAAGGGCGACGTCTGGTCTGCCCCCGCAATCTGCGTCTCCGGGTGCTGGAGTCGACTGTTGCCTTCGCCAACGCCTTTCGTGGGCTGGGAGCCGGGTTGATACCCGAGGCTGCGGCGGTCGCCGCCGACCAGGAGCTCAAGGCGTATCACCGCAGCCACCCCGAGCACCGTTCCCACATCCTCACCTCGGCCTGGCACGTCCCCGTTCGCTGGTTCGCCCTCTTCGACCCGGCTGAGAAGGAGGTCTACGAAGGCGACGAGGGCCCCCGTCTTCGCTTTCGCACCGACATCGGGAAGGCCCGCCGGCGTCTGGCCGACGCCTACGACACCCTGACCAAGCTCACCGTGTTCGTCAGTCCGGCCCAGGAGCTGAGCCAGGTGCTCGACTGGCTCGAGCCTTTCCCCGACGGTTCCATGGTCGAGCTCGACTACGGCGACGTCGCCTCCCTGTTCGACCCGGAGGAGCTCTTGTTCGACGACTCCTGTGATCAGGTGGCGGAATCATTGGAAGCACTCGCCGCCGGTGACATGCTCCGTGCCGGCGAGTGTTACGCCCGGGTGGTGACCCGCTGGGCACCGGCCTTCTCGGTGACCTTCAGCAACTGAGGTCCGGAATGGTGAAAACCAAAATTCGGGGGGTCCGAGGGGGGTCGCCCCCCTCACATATCACGGAAGAAACCCGGGAACCGTTCGGTTGACACTGACGTCCTAACTTTGTGAACGGACGCACAAGCGTCTCGGTTCGTCGAATCGACGATGGTTCTCCGAACCGACCGAGTTCACATCGAGTTTGCGACATGTGACGACCTTCGGAAGTCACCGAGCGGAGATGATGTCTCGCCACTTCCCCGAGTGGCAAACCTCCTCCTCATCCTCGTCTCCGCTCGCGTCGCAACCCCCCTTTGCGGGGCTCCCGGACCCCACCAGCCGGGGCCCCGCAAATCACGTTCTGACATCCGAACCTGCATCTGGCAGCATCGCCGCCTCAGATGAGCGCCCTTCCCTGGCACCTCTTGCCCGACAATTCCGCTGTCGACCGAGACGGGAGCCTTGTCCATCGCCGGTTGTGATCTCGCCGACCTGGCCGCCGAGTTCGGGACCCCCCTCTTCGTCTACGACGAGGCCCACCTCCGCACCCGCTGCCGGGAGGCCGTCGCGGCCTTCCCCGACGGGGTCGCCTACGCCACCAAGGCCTTTCTCTGCATCGCCATGGCCCGGCTCGCCCATGAGGAGGGGATGGCATTGGACGTCGCCACCGGTGGAGAGCTCCACGTGGCCCGGATGGCCGGCGTCCCCGGGGAGCGGCTGGTGTTCCACGGCAACAACAAGTCGGTCACCGAACTGAACGCCGCAGTCGAAGCCGGGGTGGGGACGATCGTCATCGACTCGATGAGCGAGATCGACCGGCTGGAGTCGGTCCTCGATGGCTCCGGGAAGACGCGGCTCGCGTCATGATCAGGGTCAACCCCGGGATCGAGGCGCATACCCACGACTTCCTCCGCACCGGTGCCGCCGACTCCAAATTCGGCATCACCCTCGCCGACGGCTTAGCCGCGGCGGCAGTGCGCCGTGTCCGTTCTGTGCCCTCTCTCGAGCTGGTCGGCGATCCACGCCCATGTCGGCAGCCAGGTATTCGACGTGGCCTCCTTCGCCAAGACGGTCGAGGTGCTCGCAGCCTTCGTCACCAGCATCGGGGTTCCCGCCCTGTCGATCGGAGGAGGGCTCGGTGTCCCCTACGTCGAAGGTGAGAGAGGCCCCCACCATCACGAATGGGGGGCCGCCATTCGATGGCCGTCACTGCCACCGGCACTCGAGGCCAGCGGTCCATGCCGAGCCGGGACGGGCGATCGTGGCGCAGGCGGCAGTGACCCTGTACACGGCCGGGACGATCAAGGAGATCCCCGGGGTCAGGACCTATGTGTCGGTGGATGGGGGGATGAGCGACAACCCCCGTCCCGTCCTCTACGGCAGCGGGTACGAGGTGTTCCTCGTTCGAGTCGGTCACGGCAGACCGCGATCGCCCGGTGCGGCTGGTGGGCAAGCACTGCGAGTCGGGCGACGTCATCGTCTGGGAGGGAAGGTGCCTGTCCGACCTCCAGCTCGGCGACATCGTGGCCACCCCGGTCACCGGCGCCTACGGCCACACCATGGGGTCCAACTACAACATGGTGCCCGCGTCCCCCGTGGTGTTCGTCAACGATGGCGATGCACGTCAGGTGGTGCGGCGCGAGACCCACGACGACCTCCTTGCCCGCGATCTGGGAATGGATCGGGTGTGAGCCTCACCTATTTCGCCTACGGCTCGAATCTCTGGCTGCCCGAAATGCGCAGCCGTTGTCCCTCCGCCCAAGTGGTCGGGGCCACTCACCTCGACGACTGGGAGGTGGTGTGTGACAAACCCTCCGTCGACGGTTCGTCCAAGTTCAACATCCGCTCCCGTCCTGGCTCCCGGGTCGAAGGCGTCGTGTACGACATCGAGGATGGCGAGCTCGACCGGCTCGAGCAGGCCGTGCCCGGCTATCGCCCGATCCACGTCGAGCTCGAGGAGGGGTGGACGCTCACCTTCGCCTACGACGGTGTGACGTCGGAGCGGCCCGCATACGACTGGTATGTGTCGATGGCGGTCGCCGGTGCCCGTCAGCATGGCATCGGCGCCGGGGCGTTGCAGGTGCATGCCATCCCCGATCCTCTGGTTGCCGGCGTTGCCCCCGCAGGCCGCGACGACCTCGACCGGGTGACCGCGATCCTCAGCGCAGGTCTCGCCGCGGGTGGCGACCGGTACTACATACACCCCGGTGACTACGGGTGGTGGGTCTTCCACGACGACCCCCGGAACCCTGACCACTTCTCCACCTGGCTCCAGGGTGACGACGGATTCGTCACCATCGACTCGATCGAGCCGTACGAGATCAATGTGTTCGCCCGACCCGGGATCGACCGGTTTCCCCTCATCCAATGGGCGCAAAGACGTCTCGACGACCGTGGCGAGGTGGGATGGGTGTCAGATGACGACCATGAGCTGATCGATGCCCTCCGGACCGAGGGCTATGCCCCCAGGTATGCATTTCGCTCCTATCGACTGGGACCTGGGTGCAGACCTGCCTGTTCCCGACCTACCCGAGGGCTGGACGCTGCGGGCCGTCCAGGGAGAGTCGGAGGCCGACTCCCGACGTCGAGCATCTCACGCCGCTTTCGAGTCGACCATGGAGTCGACCATGCATCTGCAGCGATATCTCGACCTGATGAGATCGCCCGTGTACGTCCCGGAGCGCGACCTTGTGGCGGTGTCGCCCGAGGGGACGGTCGCGGCTTTCATGATCTGGTGGGGGGACTCCGAGTCGGGGATGGCCCAGATCGAGCCTTTCGGAACACATCCCGACTTCCATCGCATGGGGATCGGCCGCGCCCTGATCCATCACGGTCTCGCCGAGATGCGGCGGGCCGGGATGACGAGCGCCCGTGTCTGCACCGACGATGATCGGCCCGCCACGCGTTTCTATGAGGGTGTCGGGTTCGAGGACGTGGGCCGGCTGCGTTGGTGGGGGCAGGCGGGCACGTAGCCATCGATTCGAGCCGGGCTCGAACCGGCGAGGGGGTTGACCTCGTAGTCTCTGGTGGTGTCTCGCATCGGCGTGGTGATCGTGTCCTGCCTGGCCACCGTGGGTCTCGCCGGCTGCACCGCTGACACGGCAACGACCAGCACGGTCGCCCCATCGTCGACATCCACAACGGTTCCCGCCGGGCTCGGCCGTCTCGCTGTGCTCGACGATGAAGGCCGCGTGGTCGTCATCGACCCCGACGGATCGGATCCCGTCGAGATCGCAGCACCCAGTGAGGACGAGCCGTTGCTGGGTCAACCGATTTGGTCGACCGACGGTTCCAGTGTCTCCTACGCGAAGGCCGGTTCGGATGGATTCGCCTATGTCATCCAGGATCTGGATGGGGGCGAGCCGTCCGAGGTCTCCCTGGAGCAGTTCCCCTTCTACGCCTCGTGGTCACCCGACGGCACGCATCTCGGGCTCCTGCGCAATGGCGACACCGGAGTCGTGTTCGAGCTCGTCGACCTGGCCGGGCCGAGCACTGCGGTCACCGACACCGCCACCCCGTTCTACTTCTCCTGGCGGCCTGACGGTGGGGAGCTGGTGAGCCATGCCGGGCCGACTCGTCTGGTCAGCCGGGACCACGATGGGCTGCAGCTGGAGACGAGCAGCACCGACGCCGCATATCTCGCCCCGCAGTGGCTCGACCAGGGTGTGCTCCACGTCGAGGCCGGGCATCTGGTGATCGACCCCGCCGATGGCGCCCGAATGCCGGTTGCCGAGGTGGCCGCACCCACCTACTTCGTCGCCAACAGACAGGGCACCATGGTGGCGGTGCTGGGCACCTCCACCGACCCGGCGGTCTCCGTTGCCCTCGGAGAAGGCGTGACCATCGCCCCGAACACGGTGTCGGTGGTCGACCTGGATAGCGGCGAGGTGGCGGTGGCCCACGACGGGGAGGCGATCGCCTTCTTCTGGAGCCCGGATGGCGAATCGCTGTTGCTGCTCTCGGTCAACCCCGACCGCGATGCCCTGAACGCCTCGGTTTGGAGCGGTGGCGAGACGCGCGAGTACGTCGGCTATCTCCCCCACCCGGCGCAGGTGCGGGATGTCTTCCCGTTCTTTCCTCAGTACGCCCAGTCGATGTCGTATTGGTCGCCCGATTCGAGCGCGTTCGCCCTGGTGGGAGAGATCGACGGCCAACTGGGGGTGTGGGTGCAGCATCTCGACGGCGGCGAGCCGGTACTCATCTCGGGCGGCTCCTGGGCCGCTTGGGCGCCATAGCCTGGGGGCGCGATCGGGTCGTCGGCGCTCGTGTAACTTCTCCCCACTCATACACAGGGAGTGGTCTTTGGCGTTGGCTGCGTTCACCGGGCTCACCGAGTTCGACCCGGTCCCATCGAAGAAGGCTGTCGAGAACCTCCAGATCTCCACCGCCACCGGGGCGCCGGACGGCGTCACCCTCGGTGTTCTCGTATCTCCGGATGGTGAGCTCCCCGAGGCGTCTCCCCTGGACTGGTCGGGTCTCCGCGCAGTCGGCTTCGAAGGTACGACGGGTCAGACTGTGCCGCTCCCCACCGCAGATGGCGGTCGCTTGATCCTGATCGGCACCGGCGGTGCCGGAGCCTCGGAGCCGAGCGCGATCCGCGATGCGGCGGCCGTCTTCGCCCGGGCCAACTCCCAGGTCGGCGAGCTGGCTTTCCGACTCCCGGATCGGGTCGACGTTGCCACCGCAGCCCAGATGGCGGTGGAAGGGATCGTCCTCGCCCGATATCGCTACGACGCGTTGAAGAAGGAGCCGACTGTCGCGGCCCTGACTTTGCTGACCCTTGTCTCCACCGACGTAGCTGGCGCCGAGGAAGGGGCCGAGAGGGGTCGGGCCCTTGCGGAGGCGACGACCCTGGCGCGTGACCTGGCCAACACACCGCCCGCCCTGCTCACGGCGATGCAGATGGCCGACGTCGCCACCCGTCTCGGCGACGAGCGGGGTCTCACTGTCGAGGTCTTACGACAGAGGCCGCTCTCATCAAGATGGGATGTGGCGGGATGCTCGGGGTCAACGCCGGGAGCACCGAGCCGCCGGCCCTGATCAAGCTCACCTTCGAGCCGGAGGGTGAGCCCGTCGGCACACTCGCCATGGTGGGCAAGGGGATCATGTACGACGCCGGTGGTCTCGCCCTCAAGCCGGCCGACCCGGTCCACGCCGCGATGAAGAACGACATGTCGGGTGCAGGGGCGATCATGGGAGCCATGGCCAACCTGGGTCGTCTCGGTTGCCAGACCGCGTGATCGGCTACCTCTGCTGCACCGACAACCGGCCATCCGGCAGCGCGATCGCCATGGGCGACGTGTTGCGGATCAGGGGAGGGACCACCGTCGAGGTTGCCAACACCGACGCCGAAGGGCGTCTGGTGATGGCGGACGGCCTCGTGCTCGCCACCGAGGGGCCATCCGATGCCATCATCGACATCGCCACGCTGACGGGTGCCGCGATGCGCGCCCTCGGCACCGAAATCGCCGTGACCATCGGCAACGACGATGGGCTGCTCGCCCTGATCGAGTCGGCAGCGGAGGCCACCGATGAGCCCGTATGGGAGCTGCCCCTCGCCCATCGCTACCGCAAGCAGCTCAATTCGACTGTGGCCGACATCAAGAACCTGGGTGGGGCCAATGCCGGGTCGATCACCGCCGCGTTGTTCCTCGAGGAGTTCGTCGCCGGCAAGCCCTGGGCCCACATCGACATCGCCGGGGTGGCGGACAACGAGACCGACGCCACCTGGCGGCCACCGGGTTGCACCGGGTTCGGGGCGAGGCTGCTCGCCGAGATGGCGATCGCATTCCGACGGAGGAGAGGACCGATGAGCGTGGCACACCATCGAAAGCAGAAGCCCACCATTGCTCGACCGGGTCGAGAGCCTGGGGAACAAGGTCCCCCATCCGGTGATGATGTTCCTCTACCTCATCCTCTTCATCGCGGTCCTCTCCCACATCCTCTACCTCTTCGACGTCAGTGTCACCGAGGAGATCGCGATCCCGGTCGCCGAAGAAGGCATCGTCGACGAGCACGGGGGCTTGGGTGGCTCCGATGTGACTACCCGATCTATCCGGAGTCACCGAACGACGACCCCGAGTACGAGGTCGTCACCCAGACCATCCCCGTGGAGAGCCTGCTCACCGTGGAGGGGATCAGGTTCATCTTCACCTCATTCGTCTCAAACTTCGCCGGGTTCACCGTGGTCGCGGTCACCCTGGTGGCGATGGCCGGCGTCGGTGTGGCCGAGCACGCCGGGATGATGGCGGCGTTGATCAGGAAGCTGGTGAAGGTGGCGCCCCGGCAGGTGATCGCCTTCATCCTCATCTTCGTGGGCGTCCTCTCCAGCGTCGCCTCCGACGCCGGGTACCTGATACTCATCCCACTGGCGGCTGCGGCCTTCCTCACATTGGGACGGCATCCCCTCGCCGGGATGGCGGCGGCGTTCGCCGGTGTCGGCGCGATCTTCGGGGTCAACCTGCTGATCACCCCGATCGACAGCATGCTCACCGAGATCACCAACGAGGCGCTCCCCACGGGCTCCGAGCCCCTCACGGTGACCGCCAACTTCTACTTCTCGATCGTCTCGTCGATCGTCCTCGCCCTGGTGGCGATGTTCGTGACCCAGCGAGTCGTGGAGAAGAGACTGGGCCCCTACAACCCGGCCGATGGCGCATCCGACGCCACGACGGAGGAGCTCGACGAGGCTCGGCGCCGCCGCCGAGGCACGGGGCCTGCGCTTCGCCTTCTACGGCTTCCTCGGCTCGGTCGCGGTGGTGTCGCTGCTCACCTTCCCCTCGTGGGCTCCGCTGCGTCACCCGGAGACGGGGGCGATCGTGGGGACCACGCCGTTCATGGACAGCCTGCTCTTCGTGATCTCGCTGATCTTCTTGATCTGCGGGATCTTCTACGGCATGGGCGCCAAGACCATGTCGGGCAGCGGCGACGTGATCACCGGGGTCACGAAGACCTTCGCCGGGCTCGCCGGGCTGATCTTCATGCTGCTGATGATCTCCCAGTTCATCGCCTTCTTCAACTTCACCAACCTGCCCCGCGTGGCGGCGGTGGAGATGGCGCACATCCTGGAGCGGGCCAACATCGGAGCACTGCCGTTGCTGATCGGCTTCATCCTCGTGATCGTGGTCCTCGACTTCATCCTGCCCGGAGTGGTGCCGAAATGGGCCATCTTCGCCCCGGTGTTCATCCCGATCTTCGTTCGGCTCGGGGTGGCGCCACAGACCGTGCTCGCCGCCTATCGAGTCGGCGACTCGCCGGTCAACGTGATCACGCCGTTGATGGTCTACCTGCCGTTCATCGTGACCATCGCCCAGCGTTACAAGAGCGACGCCGGGATCGGCACAGTGGTGGCCCTGATGATCCCGTTCGTGATCGCGATCCTGGTCGCCTGGATACTCCTGTTCGCGGTCTGGTTCCTCTTCGACGTGCCGTTGGGGCCCGGCTATCCGATCGGTGCCTGACCCGAACCCGTCCGCGGCCCCAAAGGGATGACAGACGCCACCATCGTCTATCTGGTCCTCGCCGGGGTGGTGGTGCTGTTCGTCTGGAACAGGTTCCCCGTCGAGATCGTGGCGGTGGGAGCCTCGCTGACGCTGTTGGCGACCGGGGTGCTCGACGTCGGTCAAGCCTTCGCCGGTTTCGGGGACACGACCGTGATCTTCATCGCCGCACTCTTCATCGTCAGCGAGGGGATCGACTCCACGGGTGTCACGACGTGCCGCCGGGCGGTGGATGGTGGCCAAGGCGGGTGACAGCCAGTCGCGTCTGCTCGTGCTGATGATGGTCATGGTCGCCGTTTTGACCGCCGTCATCAGTGTGAACGGCGCGGTGGCGGCCTTGCTGCCGATGGTCGTGGTGGTGGCGGTTCGCACCGCCATCCCCTCATCACGGCTGCTGATGCCCCTGGCGTTCGGCGCCCATGCCGGGTTCACTCCTGGCGCTGACCGGCACGCCGATCCACATCCTCGTGTCCGACGCTGCAGTCGAGGCCGGCGAGGCGGGTTTCGGTTATTTCGACTTCGGTCTGGTGGGGTGCCGGTCGTGATCGGGGCGGTGGCGATCGTCCTCTTGTTCGGGCGGCGTCTCCTGCCCGATCGGGAGCCGGAGACGATCCCTCCCGACCTCTCCGGGCACGCCCGGACGCTGATTCGCCAGTACGCACCGGGTGAGTGGCTGGCACGTCTCGAGCTGGATCCGGAGTCGCCGCTGGTTGGCCGGGCTGCCGATCGACCTGACCGGCCCGGATTACCCCGATCTGCGCATCGTCGACGTGACCGGGAGGATCGGGGGCGTCGACCTGACCGCCCCGATGCCGGGCGGGTCGGTCCTCACCGTGCGCGGCCCGTCGCAGCAGATCAACGACTTCGCCGCCACTCACGGGCTGACCCGCCGCGCCCTGCGCGTTGAGTGGGGAGTCGCCGCCTGATCGACCGCGAGGTCGGTGTCGTCGAGGTGGTGATCCCACCGCGGTCGGAGATCGTCGGAGAGCACGTCTTCCCCGGGATGGTCGACCAGCAGCGGAGACTTCGTCATCCTGGCCGTCCAACGCCAGGGCGAGGACCTCGGCCTCGAGCCCTCCCGTCTGGCGGTGGGGGACACGATGTTGCTGCAGGGGACCTGGGATCGGTTGGAGCGGGGTCTCGAGACCAGTGGTGAGGTCCTCGTCGTCGATCAGCCCTCCACCGTTCGTCGCCAGGCGGTGCCGATGGGGCCCGGGTCGCGCCGCGCCCTGGTGATCCTCTTGGCGATGGTCGTCGTGCTCGCCACGGGTGTCATGACTCCGGCGGTGGCGGCGGTGCTCGCCGCCGGCGCGATGGTGCTCGAGCCGGGTCCTCACCATGAAGCAGGCGTATCGCGCCATCTCCTGGACCACTGTGGTGCTGGTGGCGGGGATGATCCCGGTCTCGGTGGCTGTGGAGCAATCCGGGGCGGCCGGCGACATCGCCGAGGTCCTCGTCGACGTGGTGGGCGATGCCGGCCCGTACGCCCTGCTCCTCGGTCTGTTCGTCATCACCGCCGTGTTCGGCCAGCTCATCTCGCAACACGGCCACGGCGCTCATCATGATCCCCATCGCCGTCACCGCCGCCACCGACCTGGGTGTCTCGGTCCGACCGGTGCTGATGTCGCTGACCGTCGCTGCTGCTGCCGCCTTCCTCACCCCGGTGGCCACGCCGGCCAACTTGATGATCATGGAGCCCGCCGGATATCGCTTCGCCGACTACTGGAAGCTGGGCTCGCTCATGTTGCTTCTCTTCCTCGGAGCCTCGGTTCTCCTCGTCCCCGTCTTCTGGGCGTTCTGATCGGGTGCAGCGGTGGGCCGGCAGCGAACCGTCCTCGAGCTGCGAGAATCCGGCGGATGAGAATCATCGTCAGAGCCCTCGCCGGGCTGGCACTGATCGTGGCCGCCACCGCGTGTGGGGGCGACGACCAGGCCGAGATCACCGATCGCACTTGGCAGGTCACCGAGCTCGCAGGTCAGGCCCCCGTCGAGGGGACGACCCTCGACATGACCATCGCGGACGAGACGGTGGCTGGTAGCTCCGGCTGCAACACCTACAACGGGGCGGCGAGCGTGTCTGATGACATGATCTCCCTCGGCCCGAACTTCGCGGTGACGTTCATGGCATGCGAGGACCCGATCATGACCCAGGAGCAGGCCTATCTCGAGGCCCTCAGCAGCGCCGCCACGTTCGAGGTGCAGGGCGACACCCTCACACTGCTCGACGACGCCGGGAGTGCTCTGGCAGTGTTCGAGTAGAGCCGTCCGGCGGACCGCCAGGCTTCATCCGCTCTCGAACGCCTCGTCGAGGTCGTAGCCCAGGGCGTGGGATATCCCGGGGACGGCGGAGACGAGTCGGCCTCGCCGGCCAGTGCACGCGACACAGAGAAGCACACCCAATACCTCCTCGTCGGTGGCTCCAGCGGCCCTGGCCTCCGAAACGAGGACGCCGAACATCGACCCAGGTGCGCCTTCGCAGACTGCGGCACCGATTCGTGTCAACGCCTGGGCTACGCCCGTCGAGCGACGTCGCAACCGCGACCACGCGGCCCGGATCCCGTCCGGCCTCGAGCCGTCGGAGGAGCAGGCCCAGATTGCGCGTTCCTCGTCATCGTCCTGAACCTCCGCCGCATCGAGCATCGTGCGGCAGCCAAGCTCGATCAAACCGGAAGACCCACTGTGGGACATCCCCCCCGCTGGGTGAAACGGGCCTATTGGACGAGGAGGCCGATCTCGAGCGCTCTCGCCACTGCCTCGCTTCGCGAAGAGGTGCCCAGCTTGCGGTAGATCGACATCGCCTGGGTCTTGACGGTGTGACGAGAGATGAAGAGCCGGTCGCCGATCTCGGGGAAGGTCAGGTAGGTGGCCAGCAACGGAAGAAGTCGGAGCTCGGCCTTGGTGAGGGCCGACGGTCCAACGGTCCCCGGTCCCGAGGTTACTTGAGGGCGTCCTTGAGCTCCTCGAGCTGAGCGGGCAGGGTGCCCAGATCTGGTCGCTGCAGCAGGACGTCGTTGGCGTCACGGATGACGGCGCGGGCACCGACAACGTCCGAGAGCTCGACGTAGGCGCGAGCCATCTCCACTCCAACCTGGACCGCCAGACCTGGAATGGCTGAGTTCAGCTGAGGTCGAATTTGCGCAGCCCGGGCCAGCATCGTCTGCGCCTGCGGGACGTCGCCACGATGGCGAGCCGTCCTGGCCGCCATCACCAGTGCCAGGGCACTGGTGGCGTAACCGTCGAGCTTTGCTCGTCGATCCGCGCCAGGGCTCGTCTGCGTGAACTCGTCGCCGGGATCCCACTCCCCCCGGAGAATGCAGATGAGAGCCCGCTCGGCCAGGCCCACGGTGATGGTCAGGTCGGATTGGGAGCGCTCTCCCAGAGTCACCGCCTCGGCCAGCAGAGGCTCGGCCTTCGTGATGTCACCCAGCCACAGTGTGCCAGACCTTCGACCAGGATCGCCGCAGGGAGCCACTCCGAACCCGGATCCATGGCCGAATGGGCGGCGGACTGGCGTCGGCGAGCATGACATCGATTCCGTCTGGCGTGGCGAGGGCACGCACCAAAAGGACCAGTGGAGTGGCGTGATCCTGGTCCGATCCCTTGATGGCCGACTCGCGCCACCTATCGGCTTCGAGACCATCGCCCTCGAGGGCATGGATCAACGAGCCGACGGCCGCGATCTCAGGGAAACTGGTCGAGGGATGACGCCGAACTCAGCCACGCCATCCAGCCTTGGACCAGGGAAGCACCTCCGGCCGCATAACGGGTTCGCATGAGCTGTCCGAGGAGACGTGCGAACCGCGGAGCATCGTGAGCCATACGGGCGTGGTGGATCGCCGCGTCCGGCATCTCCTGGCTCTCGTACCACGCGGCCGCCCGCTCGTGGAGGCCGATGATCGTGTCGGGTGTCGCTTCCCGGCGCAACGCCACATTGAGCGCATCCCGGACGACCCGGTTCGTGCGGAACCAGTCCCCGACCGGGTCGACGGCGTGTACCAGGTGCGTCGCTGTCCTCGATCTTGCGAAGGCGACGGGAAGACCCGGTCGATCTCGAGGACGGCATCGCACAGCGGCCCGTTCAGCTGGTCGAGGACCGAAGTCTTCATCAAGAACTCGTATTGGGCTGCGGGACAGCCCCTTGACCACTTCGTCGGCCAGATAGTCGGTCATGAACCGAGCATCGCCGCCGATCGCGAAGGAAGCCCATTCCCGCTCACCTCTGGAGAATGCGAGAGCGACGAGGTGGAGCGCAGCCGGCCAACCTTCGCACAGCTCGATGATGCGGTCGGTGGTCTCGTCGAGCGGCAGGCCCTCGGCGGCGATCAGCTCGAGAGCCTCCGATTGGGTCATCGCCAGCTCGTGCTCGGTCAGCTCCAGAATTGACCGCTCGACCGAATCCTCGGGATGGGAAGTGGGATCGACGATCTCGAGGCGATCATGACCTGTGCGTTGCCCCCGAGCCGGAGCACGAGCTCCCTGAGGACGTCACGGGAGGCATTGCGATTCAGTAGCTTCGGTGTTGTCCAGGATGAGGGTTGGCCTCGCGGTCGGTGTCGACTGCCTCGAGGAGGATCGAGACTCCCCTCGAAATACCCGTATCGACGCCGAATCGCAGCGTCGACAGGTCATCGACCCGCATCATGCCGGCCCGGTGCAGTGAGGCGG
Organism: uncultured bacterium; assembly: GCA_963751005.1. Classification (GTDB taxonomy): domain Bacteria; phylum Actinomycetota; class Acidimicrobiia; order Spongiisociales; family ZC4RG35; genus JANQRA01. The sequence goes on along the minus strand of CAVVSY010000004.1, from coordinate 29,206 downwards.
CCAGGTCCGTGAGCAGTGTCGTCGGATCGTTGTCGATACGGCTCAGGGTCAGCCATGCCGGCGGTCGGCGACGACCCCTGAGCGTATTGGGCCAGCAGTGTGGTCTTGCCAAATCCCGCAGGCGCCGTGACCGTTACCACGTCCGTTTGCCGGCTTCGACCAGACGTTCGATGAGGCGTTTCCGATCGACCAGACCGAGTGGAGCGGCGGCGGAGCCGTTTCGAGGTCCGCCAGGGCGCTCACGAACCCTTTCGATCGGCACGGTTTGTCAGGGCGGTCAAACGCGTCACTACCCCGTTGCGGGGCCGCCAAGCGACGGCATCACCCGACTCACCCGTCATCCTCGATGACCTCGCCAGTCTGGACAGGACCGATCCGATGCGAGACGTGCCGACGACCGGGGCGATCACGATCACCACGTCGAGGATCTCGTCGTCGTCCACCCCGAACGAGCGGGCATGATCGACGCTGCCTGAAGCGATGCAGTCCCAGAGTCCAGCGCCACGAGACCGGCTATACGGACGAGTGATCTGGTCCTGTCGTCGATCAAGGCGTCTCCGCTCTGATCCAAGCCGTCCAGCGCGGTTGCGAGCGCCGCTTCGTCGTTCAGGGCCAGCCGACGCAGGAGTTCGAGATGCTGTGGTCTCATCGAGGTCCTTCAGGACGAGGTTCACTCCTCGCAGGTGGAAACGCATCCCCCTCCATGGGTGAGGTCGGACCCGAGCGGTTTTTCGCCCATGAGGGGGGATGCCTGGTCGCCTTCGGGGATGTTTGCTCGAATCCGCAGACTGTTGTTCGGTGAGTTAGGAGATCCAATGCCTCTGCTCGACTCAGGTGCTCCAGACCCAGAGATCCGCCTTGCCGAGCGGGGTGTGCAACCTGTGACCGAGCGCGACACGAATGCAGCGTCAGGTGACCTGCTTGGTACGACCTGGACGTGTCCTCGGTTGCCCAGGAGCTCGGGGTCACCCCAGAGCGAGGGCTGTCCAGAGACGAAGTGACGGCCCGGCTGGGTCGCTATGGGCCCAACCGTCTTGCCGAGAAGAAGAAGGAGGCCGGATGGCAGGCTTTTCTCCGCCAGTACCAGGACCTCATGCAGATCATCCTGCTCACCGCCGCCGTGGTCAATGTGGTGGTGACCGGTGTCTGGTCGACGACTGTCGTCCTGGTTCTCCTGACGGTCTTCAACGCCGTGCTCGGGCTCCGGGGGGAATCGAAGGCGGAGGCCAGCCTCGCCGCCCTCTCGGAGACGATGAAGAACATCGCCCGGGTGCGTCGCGATGGGCGATGCCGTCGAGGTCGATGCGGCTGATCTGGTCCCGGGAGACATCGTCCTGATCGAGGCGGGCAATGTCGTCCCCGCCGACGGTCGGCTCTTCGTCGCCGCCACCCTCGAGATCGAGGAGGCGGCGCTGACCGGAGAGAGCACCCCGACGCTGAAGAACACCGACACGATCAGCGAGCCCGACGTCGGGCTGGGCGACCGCCTCAACATGGCGTTCATGAACACACCGGTGACCCGAGGCCGTGGCGAGATGATCGTGACCGCCACCGGGATGAGCACCGAGATCGGCCACATCGCAGAACTGCTCAACACGACCGAGGCGGACAAGACACCGCTGCAGAAGCAACTCGACCGGCTGACCGTGATCATCTCAGGTCTGGCAGGTCTGGCGTTCCTGGCGATGGTGCTCCTCGGTCTGGCCCGCGACCAGGAGCTGGATGCCATCTTCGTCTCCGGGATCGCGCTGGCCATCTCGGCCATACCGACCGGTCTTCCCGCGGTGGTCACCACGATGTACTCGATGGGCACCAGGGCACTGGCGGCGATGAACGCCATCGTCAAGCGTCTCCCGTCGGTGGAGACGCTGGGCTCGGTCTCGGCGATCTGCTCCGACAAGACCGGCACCCTCACCCTGAACAAGATGACCGCGGTCGAGTTCACCGTTCCCGGCCAGAACCGCTACACCGTGAAGGGCGAGGGATACAGCACCACCGGGGAGATCCTCCACGCCGGGGGGGCGACCCTGCCTCTCGAAGACGTGATGCTCCCGATGGCGCTCTGCGCCGATGCCCGTCTCGATGGCGAGGCTCTGATCGGCGACCCCACCGAGGGAGCTCTCATCGTGCTTGCCGAGAAAGGCGGCGTCCACGTGGACTCCGCCCGGGAGATGTACCCGAGGGTCGCCGAGGTGCCGTTCGACTCCGAGTACAAGTTCATGGCCACCTTCCATGCCATGAAGGACGACCGCGGGAACGACGTCATCCGCTGTTTCGTCAAGGGCGCCCCAGATGTCCTGATCTCCCGTGGGGGCAGCTACTGGCAGCCCGGCGGCCCCGAACAGCGCGATCACCGAGGAGAACCGCGCCCTGGCGTTGGCCGAGAACGACCGCATGGCCGAGCGAGGCGAGCGGGTCATGGTGGTCGCCCGTCGCGACTTCGACCCCCGCACCTTCGACGCGAGGTCGAACCTCATCGAACAGGTCGACGACCTCACCCTGCTCGCCATGATCGGGATCGTCGACCCGCCCCGAGCCGAGGCCAAGGACGCCATCGCCAAGTGCCACAGCGCCGGGATCCAGGTGCGCATGATCACCGGTGACCATGCGGTGACCGCGGCGGCGATCGGGCATCAGCTGGGGATCGAGGGGACTGCTCTCACCGGCGCCGAGTTCGCCGCGATGAGTGACGACGAGTTGGTCCGTCGTCTCGACGACATCGGTGTCGTCGCCCGGGTGGCGCCCGAGGACAAGATCAGGCTCGTCGGGATGCTCCAGCAGGAGGAGCACATCGTCGCCATGACCGGTGACGGTGTGAACGACGCCCCGGCCCTGAAGAAGGCGGACATCGGGGTCGCCATGGGAATCACCGGCACCGAGGTCTCCAAGGGCGCGGCCGTGATGATCCTCACCGACGACAACTTCTCGACGATCGTGAAGGCGGTCGAGTTCGGGCGGGCGATCTACAACAACCTGTTCGGGTACATCCGCTTCCAGATGACCGCCCTCGTCGCGTTCATCGCGGCCTACCTGCTCGCCGCGATCTTCCTCGTCCTGGGCGGGATCCCCTTCACGCCACTGGTGGTGCTGTGGGTCAACTTCCTGATCCAGGTGCCGATCGCGATCACGCTGGGTTTCGGCAAGGCCCTGCCGGGTCTCATGGAGCGCAAGCCCCGACCGCTGCGCCAGCCGATCCTCTCCCGTGCCCAGTGGGTCAGGGTCACGTTCATGGGTCTGCTCATGGCGATCGCCACGATCGCGGTGGAGGCGGCCTACGAGTCCGAGCGGTGCGGCGGCCGCAGCCACCATGGGGTTCGTCGTCTTCAGCCTGTTCAACATCGTTCTCGGCCCGATGTCACGAAGCGAGACCGATTCGGTGTTCAGCAGGGAGACGGTCTCCGAGAGCCGACAGCTGATCCTGATCGGAGCGGCCTTCGCCCTCACGGTCCTGCCCACGCAGCTCGACTTCCTCAAGGGCTGGCTCGGTCTCACCGACCTCACCGGGAACCAGTGGCTGATCGCCCTGGGCCTGGCGCTCGGCCCTGGTCCTGGTCGACGAGGTGATCAAGGTCGTCATGCGAGGCCGGCTCCAGGCCGTGGATTCTCGCCCCACCGCTGCGTCCGGCAGTGGCGGTTTGAGAGGGGTGGGCGCATGAGAGTCGTCGTGGCGTTGGGAGGCAATGCCCTGCTGAAGCGGGGAGAGCCGATGACCGCGGACGCGCAGCGCGCCAACGTCCGTCAGGCGGCTCCAGCGCTGGCGAGTGTGGCGCGCGACGCACGCCCTCCTCCTGTCCCATGGCAACGGCCCACAAGTGGGTCTGCTGGCGTTGCAGGCGGCGGCCTACGAGGACGTGGAGCCATACCCCCTCGATGTCCTGGGAGCTCAGACCGAGGGGATGATCGGGTATGTGCTGGAGCAGGAGTTGGGGAACGTGCTGCCTTTCGAGGTCCCGTTCGCCACGCTCCTGACCATGATCGAGGTCGACCCGGCCGACCCGGCCTTCTCCAACCCGACCAAGTTCGTCGGCCCGGTCTACGACAAGGACACCGCCGACGCGCTCGCCGCCGAGAAGGACTGGGTGTTCAAGGCGGACGGCGAGTACTGGCGCCGTGTGGTGCCCTCACCCGAGCCGAAGCGGATCTTCGAGATCAGACCCATCCGCTGGCTGCTGGAGAAGAGCGCGGTTGTCATCTGTGCCGGTGGGGGTGGCGTCCCCACCATGTACGACCCGAATGCGGATCGGAAGCTCATCGGTGTCGAAGCGGTGATCGACAAGGACCTGGCCAGCGAACTGCTCGCCCGCGAGGTCGAGGCGGATGTCTTCGTGATGGTGACCGACGTGGACGGGGTCTACACCGATTGGGGGACACCCGATCAGAGACGTCTGGAGAGCACCACTCCGAGTCAGCTGCGGGACTACGACTTCGTCGCCGGATCGATGGGACCGAAGGTCGAAGCCGCGGTGAGGTTCGTGGAGAGGACCGGCAAGCGGGCAGCGATCGGCGGGCTCGACCAGATCGTCGACATAGTGAATGGCAACGCCGGGACACAGGTGGTTCCCGGCTGATGGAAGGAAGTTGAGCATGACCGGGTTCGGAGCACATTCAGAGGTGGGGAAGCTGCGCAAGGTGATGGTCCATCGACCGGAGCTGAGCCTGCAGCGGCTGACCCCGACGAACCACGACGAGCTCCTCTTCGACGACGTGCTCTGGGTGGAGCGGGCCCAGTTCGAGCACGACCAGTTCGTCGAGAAGATGCGGGCCCACGGCGTCGAGGTCTATCTGTTGCGGGATCTGCTCTCGGAAGCGCTGGCGGCGAGTGACGAGGGTCGCAAGCGCCTGATCGAGCTGGCGGTGTCGGAGTACACCGTCGGGGTCTCCCTGGTCGACACACTCAGGGCCACGCTCTGGGGTTATGCGCCCGACGTCCTGGCCAAGCACCTGATCGGGGGGCTCACAGTCGCGGAGGCAGACATCGATCTCGGGAAGTTCCGGGAGTTCTCGCTGCCTGCGGCGGCGCTCGACGACACGAGTGCGTTCGTCCTTCCGCCGCTGCCCAACACACTGTTCACCCGTGACTCCTCGTGCTGGATCTACGGCGGGGTCTCGATCAACCCGATGTACTGGCCGGCGCGTCGTCTCGAGGCATACAACGTGGCGATGATCTACCGGTATCACCCGATGTTCGCCGACGCCGACTTCGACTACTGGTATCCCGAGCTGGGCGACGACGGGCGGTTCAACGCCGTCGACTTCGGCCGGTCATCCCTCGAGGGCGGGGACGTGCAGCCGATCGGGAACGGGACGGTCCTGATCGGGCTCAGCGAGCGGACTCAGGCCCGGATGATCGAGCAGATCGCCAAGGCCCTCTTCGCCAAGGGGGCTGCAGAGCGGGTGATCGCGGTCGTGATGACCAAGGATCGTGCCCACATGCACCTCGACACGGTGTTCACACTGCTCGACCGGGACAAGGCGACGGCCTATCCAAAGGTCATGGACAACGTGCGTGCCATCAGCCTGCGTCCCGGCGCCAACGGCGGGTTCCACGTCACCGAGGAAGAGGGATTCATCCCGGCGGTGGCCGATGCCCTGGGCGTCTCATCTCTCCAGGTGGTCGAGACCGGGGGCGACAGCTACCAGCAGGAGCGGGAGCAGTGGGACGACGGCAACAACGTCGTCGCACTCGAGCCCGGTGTGGTCGTCGCCTATGAGCGAAACACCTACACGATCGCCGAGATGCGCAAGGCCGGTGTCGAGGTGGTGACGATCGAGGGATTCGAGCTGGGCAAGGGCCGTGGTGGTGGGCATTGCATGACCTGCCCGCTCGAGAGGGATCCGCTGTAGAGGAGGTGAGCCTGTGAGCGGTTGGGTGAGATGGCTGATAGTCGCCGTTTGTGTCGTCCTCGTGGTGTTGCTGATCGCCTATGCCCGGGGCGAGCGCCAGCGAGGTGAGACCGAAGCCGGCCACGGCTGTGTCGACTGTCTCGAGCGACCGGGCCGCGGTGGCGTGATCGACGAATGAGAGGATGAAGTCATGAGCGGCCCTGAGGTTCTCGACGCACCGGAGACCGGCACCCCGGAGAAGAAGCGGTTCACGCTCCCCTCCGCATACACGATCCTGTTCGCGCTGATCGTGCTGGCCGCGATCGCCACCTGGCTGGTGCCGGCCGGCACCTACGACGTCACCGAGGACGGCGAGCCCGATCCCGGGCACGTATCACGAGGTGGAATCGAACCCGCAGCGGATCATCGTCGACTCGGTGACGGCCCCGATCAACGGTCTCTACGGCATCGAAGACGAGACCGGCAACATCAACTACTACAACAGCGGCACCCTGTTCGGGGCCATCGACGTCGCCCTGTTCATCATCGTCATCGGAGGATTTCTCGGGGTGACGATGAAGACAGGTGCGATCCAGGCGGGGATCGGCCGGCTCGTGGCCCGACTGCGGGGCAAGGAAAGCTGGATGATCCCGATCCTGATGACCGTGTTCGCCATCGGGGGGACCACCTACGGGATGGCCGAGGAGAGTCTGGCGTTCTACGCGTTGGTGATCACGGTGATGATCGCCGCCGGTTACGACGCCCTCACCGGGGCGGCGATCGTCCTCATCGGGTGCGGGGTCGGGACCCTCGGCTCCACGATCAACCCCTTCGCCACCGGCATCGCCTCCGGATTCGCCGACATTCCCATCAGCGACGGGATCATCGGTCGCCTGGTGATCCTCATCGTGGGTCTGGCGATCGGGATCTTCTTCGTGATGCGGTATGCCGCCAAGGTGAAGAGGGACCCGACGGCCTCGTTGGTATACGACATGAAGGACGACAACGAGGCGCATTTCAAGGCCCAGGACGACGCCGGCGAGACAGTTGCGATGACGTCGACCCAGAAGACGATCCTCTTCGTCTTCGGGCTTGCCTTCCTGGTGATGATGTACGCGGTCATTCCCTGGGCGGACCTCGGGGTCTCCATCCCCACTCTCTACTGGTGGTTCCCGGAGATGACCGCTTCCTTCCTCATCTTCTCCGTGATCATCGGGCTGATAGCACGCATGAAGGAGAGCGACCTGACCTCGACCTTCGTGACCGGTGCCGGCGAGTTGCTCGGAGTCGCATTGATCATCGGGATCGCCCGTGGCATCACCGTGATCATGAACAACGGCCAGATCACGGACACGGTGCTGAATTGGGCGGAGGTCGCCCTGGGCGACGTCGGTCAGGCGGCGTTCGCCGTGGTCATGTACTTGCTGTTCCTGCCGCTGTCGTTCCTGATCCCGTCGTCGTCGGGGTTGGCCACCGTGGCTATGCCGATCATGGCCCCGCTGGCGAGCTTCGTCGACGTGCCTGCCCGTCTGGTGGTCACCGCGTTCCAGAGTGCCAACGGGCTGATGAACCTGTTCATCCCGACATCCGCGGTGGTGATGGGTGGACTGGCCATCGCTCGCGTCCCCTACGGTCGCTATCTGAAATGGGTGTGGCCCTTGCTTCTCTTCCTGGCGATCCTCACAATCATCGTCTTGGGAGCCGGCGCGCTGTTGGCGTGAGCCCGAGATCTCGCCTGCCGTTCGGAGCCTGATCGATGGTGTCAGATGGCGACAGGGACCAACCGCCGTCTTCTGCGGTAGACGACGAGGCGCTGCAACAGTTCCTGCTCCAGCTCGGCAGCGCGCTGACCGCGGCCGGGGAGGCCGTCAACGAGGTCCAGCAGCATCTCCAAGCGGTGGCGGTGGCCTATGGCGCGAGCGAGGCCCGCTTCGTCGTTCTCCCCACCTTCCTGGTGGTCGCCCTCGACCCGAGACGGCCGGCCACGCTCGAGCCCACGTCGCAGCTGAGCGGGTTGCTCCGCCTCGACCAGACGTCGGACCTCTTCGACATCCTGAAACGTGCTACCAAGGCCGAGATCGACCCTGCCGAAGGCAGCGCCGAGGTCCTGGGGGTCATCACCCGGCCTTCCCGTCACCGTTCGATCCACGCGTTGATCGGGCACATGGTCCTCACGGTCGGGATCTGCCTCGTCCTCCAGCCGACCTGGGCCGACGTCGCCCTCGCCGCGGGTTTCGGCCTGTTGGTCGGGGTGTTGAGCCGTTTCGGTGCACGTTGGTCGACCACACAGACCCTGTTGCCCGTGGCTGCCGCCTTCAGCGTGTCGGCGCTGACCTTCGTCCTCGCCGACCAGGGATGGGCAAACGCCAACCTGCGATCGATGATCGCCCCCCTCGTCACCTTCCTTCCCGGTGCCGCTCTCACGATGTCGGTCATCGAGCTCTCGGCTGCCCAGATGGTCAGCGGCGCCAGCCGTCTCGTCTTCGGGGCATTGCAGCTGACCCTGCTCGCATTCGGGATCGTCAGCGCCGCGGAGGCGTTCGGAGTCCCGGCGGCGGAGTTACTGGTCGACAACCCACAGAACCTGATCGGCTGGTGGGCCCCTTGGTTGGGAGTGGTCGTGTTCGGGATCGGGGTGGCCGTCTTCTACACGGCGCCGCAGCGCTCGTTGCCTGGCCTCTTCCTGGTGCTCGTCGTGGCATTTCTCGGCCAACAAGTGGGCGCCTCGTTCTTCGGCGGCTATGTCGGGGGGTTCATCGGGGCGATGGCGATGACCATCGCGGCACGTTTTGTCGAAAGAACCAGGTTCGGGCCACCTGCGCTGGTCTCCTTCCTCCCCGGCTTCTGGCTGCTGGTGCCGGGCGCTCTCGGTCTGATCGGCGTGACCGAGTACATCGCGTCGGGCCCGACGCTCGGGATCGAGACCCTGCTGGGGACATTGGGGGCCATGGTGGCAGTGGCGATCGGGGTGCTCTGTGGATACGTGGTGATCGACGCGGTCCGACCCTTGTACCACCATGCCGTGCGTCCGGCCCTGGACATGTTGCCTTTCCAGTTGTCACCGAGCGCTGCGCCCCCCGAGCCCCGGACGCCGGGAGTGGGGGAGCACACCCCGGGGCTGACCGATTCGGTCGACGAAGTGGACACCGAGGTTTAGGGCTGCAGATTCACCCGTCGTGGGGGATGTCCGGGCCCGGTGTCCACGGTTGGGTAGGCGGTGAGCCGACCGGAGGTCGAGCACGGCTCATACCTCGGGATCTGACTGGATCCTCGAAAGGAGTTCTGAGGTGTCATACAACCTGAAGGGTCGGAGCTTTCTCAAGGAGATCGACTTCGAACCACATGAGATGCGCTATTTCCTTGACCTGTCGCAGGCGCTGAAGACAGCGAAGTACTCGGGGACCGAAGCGAAGCGGCTGGCGGGGAAAGAGATCGCCCTCATCTTCGAGAAGACGTCGACCCGGACCATGGCGGGCTTCGAAGTCGCCGCCTACGACCAGGGTGCCCATGTCACCTACTTCGCCCCTTCGGGGTCGCAGATCGGGCACAAGGAGTCGATCGCCGACACCGCAAGGGTCCTGGGCCGGATGTATGACGCCATCGAGTACCGGGGGAACCGCCAGGTCGACGTGGAGGCGTTGGCCGAGCATGCCGGGGTACCTGTCTACAACGGCCTCACCGACGAGTGGCACCCGACCCAGATGCTCGCCGACTTCCTGACCATGCACGAGACGAGTGGGAAGCCATACGACCAGATCTCGTACGCGTTCGTGGGCGATCTCCGGTTCAACATGGGCCGCTCCCACACCGTGATGGCGGCGCTGATGGGGTCCGATCTCCGTCTGGTGGGACCGAAGCAGCTCGGCCCACCCGACGACGTGCTCGAGGCCGCCCGGGCCATCGCCGAACGCACCGGCGCGTCGATAACCGTGACCGAGGACCCGCAGGAAGGCGTGAAGGGGGTGGACTTCGTCCATACCGATGTCTGGGTCTCGATGGGCGAGGCCAAGGACGTCTGGAAGAGCCGTGTCGAAGAGCTCAAGGCCTATCAGGTGAATACCGCCCTGATGAAGGCGGCTGGCGAACGGACGAGATTCATGCACTGTCTGCCCGCATTCCACGACACCAACACCACGGTGGGTCGAGAGATCATGGAGTTGACCGACATGCCCGACGGCATCGAGGTCACCAACGACGTCTTCGAATCGTCGAACAGCGTCGTCTTCCAGCAGGCGGAGAACCGACTGCACACGATCAAGGCCCTCTTGGTCGCCACCCTGGGCTGAGATTGACATCCGCCACCGCCGTCCCCGTGGCACATAGGTGGGAGTGGCGCGTCTTCGGGGTGCGTCTCGATCCGGGTGAGGAGGTCCTCTCTCGTATGACGCCACTCGGCGAGGCCCAGGAGACCGATGAGACTTATCTCCTTAGCAACGAGGACTCGAATCTGAAGCTCCGATTCGACCTGCTCGACGTCAAGAAGCTGATCGAGGTCGATGAGCGGGGTCTGGAGCTCTGGGCCCCGATCTCGAAGTCCGAGTTTCCCATGGCGAAGGACGACGTCCTCGCCGTGTTCGACGCCATCGGGGTTTCCCGCCCGGAGACAGCCCGTGAGGTCCACACGATGGACCAGTTCATGGAGGAACTGGTAGCCCCGCATCCCGGTCTCGAGATCGTCTCGGTCCACAAGCGGCGGGTTCGCTACTCCATCGAGACATGCATGGCAGAGCTGACCGCTCTGACCGCCAACGGCCGGCAGGTCAAGACCATTGCAGCCGAGTCCGAGGACCCAAATGCCGTTGCCGCCGCGATCGAGAGCCTCGGCCTCAGCGGTCACGTGAACACCAGCTACAGCCGCGGGCTCCGCTGTGTCCTGGGAATGGCACCGGTGCGTTACGCCGTCGTCGACATCGGCACCAACTCGGTGAAGTTCCATATCGGGGAACAGCACGAAGACGGCTCGTGGACGAGGGTGGTCGACCGCGCCGAGGTCACCCGGCTGGGTGAAGGCCTCGATGACACCGGTGAGATCCAACCCGAGCCGCTGGAGCGGACGGTCAGGGCGGTGGACGCGATGGTCGCCGAGGCCAGGGAGAACGACGTTCTGGCGATCGCGGCCGTCGGCACCGCCGCGCTCAGGATCGCCACGAACTCCTCCCTGGCGACCGACAGCATCAGGGAGCGGGTCGGCACGCCGGTACAGGTCGTCTCGGGGGAGGAGGAGAGCCGGCTCGCCTTCCTGGCGGTGAGTGCTGGAGTGGGTTTGGCCGACGGGAACGTGGTCGTCTTCGACACCGGAGGCGGCAGCACCCAATTCACATTCGGACACGGTGGCGAAGTTGACGAGCGCTACAGCGTCAACGTCGGCGCGGTGAGCTACACGGAGCGTTTCGGGCTCGACCAGGCGGTCGACCAAGCGACCCTCCAGGAGGCACGCAGGGCGCTGAGTGACGATCTGAGCAGCTTGGACGGCCGGACCTCGCCGGACGCCCTGGTGGGCATGGGTGGGGCGATGACCAACATCACAGCCGTAGCCCTGTCCTTGGAGCGCTACGACCCCGACGTAGTGCAGGGGGCGATTGTCACGACCGACGAGATCGAGCGACAGATCGCGCTGTATGCATCGATGAGTCACGAGGCCCGTCGTGCCGTCGTCGGTCTCCAGCCGAACCGGGCTCCCGTGATCCTGGCGGGAACGCTGATCGTTGCCACCGTCATGGAGAAGCTCGCCGGGACCTCGGTGGTGGTGAGCGACCGGGGGCTACGTCACGGTCTCATCGCCGAGCGCTTCGGGATGTTCAGCGCAGCCTGAGACCACCAGTGCGGCGTCGGGGAGATACGAGCGTGTGCAGTTGAGGTCGCTATGCGACCTCAACTGCACACGCTTGAACCCCTCACGCTCTGGCCACTAGACCGGGACCCTCGAGCTCATCCCCCGAGGGTCATGCCCTCCAGGTCGGTCGAGGGAGTCACGTCGGGGAGCCGCATCATCCGGAAGCCGTTGACGAACCCGACCAGAGCGGCGAGGAGCGGGATCAACAGCGCCGCCTGCAAGGCCCGGGGTCGGGACTCGGTGTTGATGCGAACGATCTCGTCTGCGATCTCGTCCGGCTGAGCCGCCAGCAGCTCCTCGAGCTGGGTGTTGCTCAGCACCTGGGCGTCCTCTTCGAGGACCGTGGCGACTTGCTCCTGCTCCGCCGCAGGGAGGACCGTGCTGGCCTCGGTCATCGAGACGAAGGTGAACGACAGCGTCGCCAGCATGATGCCTCCGGCGAAGGCAAGACCGAATGACAGCCCGAAGGATCCGGCCGCCGAGTTGACCCCGGCTGCCTCGCTGACCCGCTCCTCGGAGATCGGTGCCAGGGCGTAGTTGTTCAGCTGCGACACCAGCAGCCCGAGCCCGATCCCCATGATGAACAGGGGAATGGCCAGCCACCACCCCGAATCGGTGCGGGGCACGATCGGGATCATCACCAGCACGCCCAGTGCCAGCAAGGCGAACCCGGCGCGGATGATGCCCGCCGGCCTCCTCTTGCCTGCTCGCTTCCCGGCGAGCATCGCCACGAAGAACATCGTCAACGACAACGGGGCCAGCGTGAGACCCGTCTGCATGGCGTTGTACTCCAGCACCATCTGCAAGAAGATGGGCACCACGATCATCGATCCACCGAGGGCGATCTGCTGCATCATCTGCCCGGTGATGCCGAGCCGGAACATCTTCGATCGCAGCAGGTCGGGGTCGAGGAGCGGGACCTTGCCCTGGCGTTTCCGGCGCACCAGCCAGAAGCCGAGAGCGGTGAGAGAGACGGCCCCGATGGCGATCAGGACGCCGACACTCTCGCCACCTTCCTGCCAGACGAGGATTCCCATCACCAACCCGCCCATGCCGAGGATGGAGAAGAGCGCCCCGACCAGGTCCATGCGGCGATCCCCGGTGAAGGGGACGTCACGCACCAGCCCGATCCCGAGCAGCACGACGGCGATGATCACGACCTCCATGGCGAAGCCGATGCGCCAGGACAGATAGGTGGTCACGAAGCCGCCGATGAGCGGGCCGACCGCGGCGGCGATGGCGGCCGACGCGCCGACGAGTGCGTAGACCCGGCGCTGGGCGCGTCCCCGCGAAGTTCCCGTGGATGAGAGACTGCATGGCCGGGAGGAGGAGGGAGGCTCCCAAGCCGCCGAGGACGCCCCAGAAGAGGATCATCGGCACGATGCTGGTGGTGAGGGTCATGGTCAGGGCGCCGACCGCATAGGCGCACAGTCCGAGCACGTATGCCAGCTTGCGTCCGATCAGGTCGGCGACCTTGCTGCTGATCAGGATGAACGCCGCCGAGACCAGGGCCTCGATGGCGATCGCAGCCTGAACGTCGCTGACCGTGGTGCCGAGATCCTCGACGACCGCAGCGATCGACACGTTCATCAGTGTGGTGTCGACGACGAGGACGAACATCGCCATGGCCAGCAGGATGGCCAGCTTCGGGTTCCAACCGCCTACTTCCGGTGTCGCCTGCGCGCTCTCAGAATCCACCAGGCTCCTCTCCTGGGTCACGATGCGTTGCTCGTCGTCATCGCATCCCGACGTCGCTTCCACGTGAGGTCGATCAAGACGCTGATCGCGAGGATGACGACCATGGCGATGGCCGTGCCGGGCTCGTCGACGAGGGTGGTGAATGCGAACGTGAGGAGGACGATCCCCGAGCTGAGCCACACCGAGGATCAGGAGCCACGTCTGCGCGCCGGTCTCGCGCCGCACCCGAAGGTGGCCCGCCGTGATCAGGGTGAAGACGACCAGGGCGATCGCACTCCCGATCGATGCCACCGCAGTGAGGTCGAACAGCCAGGACGAAGACGATGGAGGCGAGGGCCGTGATCAGGAGCCCGTTGGGGATCCTCGCGGTGCGCGCCCCCATGACGGGTGGGAACTGACGGTCCGAGGTGAGCTCGTCAGCCAGACCCGTCGCCGGGTAGAGACCGGCATTGGTGGCGCCGGCGGTGGCGAACAGGGCGGTGATGCTCATCATCCAGAACCCCACCTCACCGAGTATCGGCTCGGCGGCCACCGCGATCGCGGTCGCTCCGGCAGCGATGACTTCGCCGACGGGCAGTGTCCCGAACACACCGAGCGCGATCGCGACGTAGATGGTCGTGGCGATGCCGAGGGCGAGGAAAACGGCGCGGGGGAGCTGGCGCTTGGGCTCGGCCAGGTCCTTGGCGGTGAAGGTGATCACGCCGAAGCCGAGGAAGGCGAAGAACGTCAGGGCGACGCTGGCGACGATGTCGGAGAAGGGCGGATAGTTGGTACGCAGTCGAGCAACCCCGGCTCGACGTTGGCGAGTGTCGCGACGGCGAACACGGTGAGCGAGCCCAGGACGACGATCACCACCACGGTCTGGGCGTGGGCGACGGCCTTGGAGCCGGCAACGTTGAGCAGCGTCATGATGACGATGACCAGAACTGCGAAACCCTGGAGCCAGGCGGCGTTGCCGTCGGTGAACATCTCGGTGGCATAGCTCCCGAAGGAGATGGCGACCATCGCGGTGACGATGATGTTCGTGGCATAGATCAGCCAGGCGATGATCCCGGTGAAGTGCCCTTCGCCATAGGCCTTCTCCACGTACTCCAGGAGACCGCCGGCGGTGGGATAGCGGGCTCCGAACTTGGCGAATGAGTAGCCCTGGAGACCGGCGATCGCCCCGGCGATCAGGAACGACACCCACACCGCGGCGCCGGCCACCTCCCCTGCCGGGCCGAGCAGAGAGAAGATCCCGGCTCCGACCATGGCTCCGACGCCGATGAACGCCGCCTGCCGGATGGAGAGTCGATGGGGTTGGAGATCTTCGGTTGCGCTCATGTCCACCCAGCACTCCTCGTGTGGCTGAACTGACGCTATTGGAGGAGGCCGCGGAGCGAATCCTCCACTTGGTATGAGGTCACATCTCGCTGCATTGAAGACACCTATGCAGCTGCATTGGCCCGGGCCTCCTCGATCCGGGCCGTGCTGAGGCGGGGGATGGCGTATGGCAACAAGGCTGCGGTGAGGATCGCCGCGACGATGAACGGTGCCCTCAGTGCCCACTCCCGGCCCAGAGACGGGCTCCACCAAGGCGACCACCAGACCGCCGAGCAGCCGATCCGATCGGCATGATCCCCCATCCGATGAACCGGTAGACCGAGTTGACCCGACCCAGGATCCGGTCGGGGATGAGGGCCTGACGCAGAGAGACGGTGATCACGTTCCAGAGGGTGCCGGTGAGGGCGAAGAGGATCCCCATCGCCCAGAAGACCCAGAACGACGAGGTGAGACCGCTCACCAGGGTCGCCACGGCGCTCACGATGATGGTGGCGAACAGGGAGGCGCCCTGACCGAGCCAGAGGGCGATCCGGTGGGCGGCGAACGAACCGATCACCCCACCGACCGCGATACCGGTCGTGACCAGCCCGAACCGGGTGGCGTCGAGCTCGAGGACTTCCTGGGCGAAGAGGACGAAGGTTGCCAGGGCCATCATCGACGTCCCGTTGAGGACTCCGAGGGCGATGGCCATCGGCCGGAAGAGTGGATGTCGCCACAGCCAGGCCAATCCCTCCTTGAGGTCGGTCGAGAACGAGGCGCGGGGTTGCGGCTCGGTCGTTTCGTGCTTGGGCCGGAACTCTCCAGCGATGAGGAACACCAGGGCGGCGGCCACGGCGAAGGTGGCTGCGTCGAGGAAGAACGGCAAGGAGAAGGACACGGCGAGCAGGACACCGGCGAGGGGCGGGCCGATGAACGAGTTCATGACCATCTCCGCTCCCCACATCCGGCCGTTGGCGACCTCGAGGTGCTCCTTGGCGACGATGGAGGGCAGGAGGGTCTGCGCCGAGTTGTCCCGAAAGACCTCGGCGGTCCCGAGGAGGAGTGCCGAGACGTACACCATGATCAGCAGGGCGCCGGCGATCTCGGGTGGCGACGCCGCCCCGCTGGCGATGTCATCCGGCGCCGAGAGGTTGGCCTCGGTGAGGAGGACCGTCGACCGCCACTCCGAGGGTGAGGAGGAATCGGAAGACGTCCATCCACGCCGCCAGCTTGCGTCGGTCGATCCGGTCGGTGATCACCCCGGCGGGGAGGGTGAAGATCAACCAGGGCAGCCGGGTGACCAATGCCACCGCGGCGATATGGATCGGGCTCCTCGTGAGCGAGGACGCCAGCCAGGGATAGGCGACGATCGAGACACCGTCACCCAGGTTGGACACCACGGAAGCCGACCCAGAGCTTCCAGTAGTTGGCACCCAATCTCGCCCTCATGGCTAGTCCCCGTCGGGGAGATGGGGCCGATCCGTGGGGTACATCGCGACGAGCAGCCCGTAGGTGGTCTCGCCCCCGCGGGGCTCGTGACGTGAACTCATGGACCAGGTCGATGAGGCGGTCCTTCCACTCGTCGGCGCGCTCGTCGGGGATGCGGGCGAATCGCAAGGTGCTCAAGGCCGGCACCGTCGGCGTTCGGGTCTGCCGTGGCGAACTCGGCGGCGGCGGCGTCGAGGAAATGGGTCGGTGCCAGATCGAAGCCGATCTGGGTCTTGTCGCCGATGAGGTAAGTGCGGGCGGTGCGCCCGTAGTACTTCGCTTCGATGGCCCGGAACATCTTGGTCCGGACCACTTTGATCAACCCGGCGTGCTCCAGAACCGACACGTGATGGCCGATCGTGCCCTTCGGTTTGTCGAGAGTGAGCGACAGTTCCTTGATGGTGGCGGCGCGCTCGAGCAGGAGGTCGACGATGCGAAGACGGGTCTCCTCGAAGAGGGCCTTGTACTGCTCGGGTTGGTCGAACTGAAGGGTCGGTTCCAGGTCGTAGTCGGGAGCCTTATGGTCGGCCATTCCCGTATGGTCGGCAATTCCCGACCATTTGTCAAGGGGGATACAGAACGAACCCGGGGTTGATACCGCCACATATGGCGGTATCAACCCCGGGTTCGAGTAGACGGGTCTCGCGTTAGGCGAGCAGCTTGGCCTTCTGGGCGGAGAACTCCTCTTCGGTGAGGGCGCCGGAAGCCTTGAGCTTGGCCAGCTTCTCCAATTCGTCGGCCGCGGAGGCCCCGCCGCCGCCACTGGCGACGCTACGGATGTACTCATCCTGGGCGGCCTTCATCGCCTTGGCGTCGTTGACCTGACGCTCGGCCATGCCGCTACCGTTGGCGATGAGATAGATCAAGGCGCCCAGCAACGGGAGCACGATCAGGAACAGGACCCAAGCCGCCTTGCCCCACCCCGACATGTCCTCACGGCGGAGGATGTCGGAGAACAGTGAGATCAGCAGCCAGATCCACATGATGAACAGGAACAGCCAGAGCATGGTCCAGAACAGGTCCAATAGGGGCATCGATTCTCCTTCGAATCAGCGGATTTGCCGGCGAACTATACGCACCAAACCGTCCCGCGCTGCCGTGCCCACTGTCCCAACTCGAATCGTGTCGTATCCTGTAGCGATGAGGTCGCTGCGGATGGCAAGGCTGTCGACGCTGATCGTGGTTTCGGGGCTCTTCCTCGTCTCCTGTTCCGACGCCAGCTCGGACGTGCAGACCATCACCGACGACCAGAGTCTGAGTCGGTTCGACCTGCCCCACGACTGGCATACCTACGACCTATCCGAGCTCTCCACCCTGGAGCAGCTGCCATTCGATGTGGGCTATCAGAACTTCACGTTCCCGGCGATCACCAGTGTCGGCTTCGACGGGGCGCCGGTCTCCGACGTGACCCAGCTCAACGCCGGCATCGCCGAGGCCGACTACCCGATCGGTGCGGCGACCGTGCGTCAGGTTGGCGATGTCGAGCGGGACTTCCTCTCCCGAGCCATGCTCACCCAGTCGGTCGTCCCCTATCACACCTTGGCCAACCCCGATGAGTTGACGAAGGAGGACTTCACGTTCGGCAACGGGTTCGACGGGGTTCGCATCCTGTTCTCCTACGAGAGCGAGAGCTGGAAACGACCTCGGTGTGGGCTACCTCATCTCGGTGTCCAACCCCGAGGACAGTCGCATCTACTCGATCATCGCCGGCTGCAACCGTGACTGCTTCATCGCCAACCAAGACACCATCACGAAGGTGGTCGACTCATGGCTCGTAAACAAAAAGGGCTGAACACCCGCAAGCGGGACATCCGGACGACCCGACGCAAGTCGGACACCTGGGACCGGATCAAGTTCCTGATCCTCCTCGTGATCGTCATGATCGCGATCATCGCCAGCTCCCCGGACCTGGGTTTCCTCAGCTTCGGTGAGGTCGTCACCATCTTCTTCAACACCACCGCCGGCCGGGTGCTGGGCATCCTCTTCGGTCTCGAGCTGTTGCGTCAGATCCACTACCTGGTGTCGGAGAGGTCGGCGGCATATCACTCCTTCTGGCGTGACCGGGTGTTCGGCGGGTTCGAGCGGTTCACCCACAGCCATTTCAAGCCGTGGACCCGATTCCGGGTAGGCCGGCTCTTCCGCTGGACCTTCTACCTGCTCATCCTCGGGGTCATCCTCGACTACTTCATCGCCGAGGTGAACGGGCCCATCGAGGCCATCGTCGAGGCCCCCCGCATCCTGGTCGACGCCCTGCCCTTCATCTTCCAGCTGATGTTCGGGTTCCTCTTCGTGGCGGTCCAGTTCATCGGGATCTTCTGGCTGCTCTCCCGGGGTGGGATGGACGTGATCCTCCCCGAGGAGGTGACCACGAGATTCGACGACGTTTGGGGTCAGGACCACGTCCTCGACCTGATCCGGGAGAACATCGCCTTCCTGGAGAAGCCCGACGAGATCGAGGCCAAGGGCGGCTACATACCGGGAGGAATCCTTTTGTGGGGCCCTCCCGGAACCGGAAAGACGCTTGCTTGCCCAGGCCACGGCCGGGGAGACCGGCCGTCCCTTCGTGTTCGTCGAGCCCGGGGCCTTCATCAACATGTTCATGGGCATCGGCGTCCTCAAGGTCAAGAGCCTGTACCGGAAGCTGCGCAAGCTCTCGCTGCGACACGGCGGGGTGATCGTCTTCTTCGACGAGGCGGACGCCCTCGGCTCCCGCGGTCAGATCGGCGGCTCGCCGGTGGGTCAGCCCGGATACACCATTGCGCAACGACGCCAACTTCTCCTGCAACGGGTTCTCCTATCTGAGCACGGCCTCCCAACAGATGCTTCTCGAGGAGTGGAACAACGACCCGACCGCGGCTCCGCAGGAGGAGCCGACGCCAACGCCGGTGGACAGACCGGATCATGATGGGCGGGATGGCCGGTGGCGGTGGCATGGGCACTCTGCAGGCCCTGCTCACCGAGATGAACGGTCTCACCAAGCCACGGGGCTTCACCAACAAGCTGCGCAAGCTGTTCGGGTTCCGGCCCAAGCCCCCACCCAAGTACCGGATCCTCCACATCATGGCGACGAACATGCCCAACGCCCTCGACGAGGCCATGCTCCGCCCGGGCCGCATCGACCGCATCTACAAGGTCGGGTTCCCGTCTAAGGAGGGCCGCCGTCAGACCCTCGTGGGCTACCTCAACAAGGTGGAGCACCAGCTCGACGAGGCCGCCATCACCAAGCTGGCCACGGTCACCCCCTACTACTCGGGGGCGATGATCAAGGACATGGTCAACGAGGCGCTCATCCTCGCCGTCCGCGACGGTCGCGAGTCGATCGAGTGGCCCGACATCTGGAAGGCCAAGGCCCTCAAGGAGCTGGGCCCGCCCGAGGATGTCGACTACGTGCAGCGGGAGCGTCACGCCGTGGCGATCCACGAGGCCTCGCACGCCGTCACCGCCCATCTGCTCGGCGCCCACCGCCGCATCGACCTGGTGTCGATCGAGAAGCGGTCGTCGACCCTGGGGATGGTGAAGAGCCAGTCGGAGGAGGAGCGCTACACGCAGTGGAAGTCGGAGTTCGAGACCGACATCATGGTGTCGCCTCGCCTCCCTGGCCGGTGAGCGGATGTTCTTCGAGAACGACAACAGCTCGGGGGTCTCCGGCGATCTCAGCTCGGCATCCCGGGTGGCGGCCCTCATGGAGGGGTCGTTCGGCATGGGAGCCAGTCTGACCTCGGCGAACGGGACCCGGCAGAACGCCGGCGGCGGGCCGGCGAATGCGGTGTCCATCTCACTGCGGGAGAACCGCGAGGCAATCGAGAAGAACCTCGCCCATCTCTACGACGACGTCGCCGGGCTCCTCGAGGAGCATCGGGAGAAGGTGCTGGAATTGGCCGCGGTCCTCGAGCAGCGCAAGAACATCTCCGGCGACGAGGTCGCCGAGATCATGGGATCGACCCCCGGTTCACGCACGATGCGGGAGCCCACGGGATGGCAGGCGGTCTCGGACACCGTCGCCGGCGATCGTCAGCGGGAGGCGTTGTTGCGCAGTGGCCGGGAGAAGGTCGACGCCGCCGAATCCGAGCCCGCCGGCGAAGACACCCCGACCCCGGTTGACCCAATCGAGCGTGAGCAGTTGAAGTCGCTATGCGACTTCAACTGCACACGCTTTGTTCCACGCAACCAGATTCAGACACCCCAGCCGGGGTCGCCGGCGCGTCCGATGGTGCAGTTGTCGGCCAAGGGGGAGTTGAAGTTGGGGTCGGTGAGATCTTGCAGGAGCAGGTCGCGGCCGCCCAGAACCAGGATGTGACGACCGTCGCCGACCGCGGCGGTGACCGAACCGAAGGAGCTCTCGGGAAGGTCGTAGCCCGTCGTGGAGCCGTCGATGAAGCTGAAGACAGATATCTCGGACTCGCTGGTCCGAAAAGACAGTGACGTGTTGTCGAACCAACCCATCGGGTCCCCCAGCGTGGACAGACCGTCGGAGTTCTGGGGGGCGCCGGCCGCGTCGTAGAGGGTGACGGCCACCAGGTCGCCCGAGTCGGGGTCGGCACCGACCGACACGAACGCGGTGCCATCCGGTGACCCGTACGCCGCCACCGGGATCCCCGCCTCACTCGTCACCTCGCTGACCCATGCGGTCTCTCCGGTGCGAGGGTCGAAGCCGGCGATGGCGAGGTTGACGAAACCCGGTTGCTCCGGGATGTCGCTGGTCACCACCAGCAGGACGAGATCGTCGACCGACCCGATCAGCCGCTGGGCATCCCAGTCCTGGAACCCGTCGTCCTCGACGGGCTCATCGGTGAAGAGGTCGAGGACGGCGACGTCTTCGGTGCCGGTCACCGAGTACAGACCGGTCGATGTGGACACCCAGCGGGTGTCCTCGGGAGGGACGATCCCTGTCTCCTGCCAGCTGTTCGTCAGGGGATCGAGGATGAAGAGACTCCCGGCGATCTGGATGGGGCGTGTCGTCGGCGTAGGGGTGATGGTGCTGTCCGCCTCGTCGGGGGCGATGTGATCGAACGCGGTCTGGACCGTGATCCCGATGACCCCCCGGTCGGGGTCGGCCGAGCTGGCGGTCAGAGTGACCAAGGCCTCGTCGGGGCTCCCATCGCGGGTGAAGGCGACCGTGATCGTCTCACCCGGGCCGTAGTCCGCCATGATCTCGCTGAGGGTCGGCCGGTCGGGCGTGGGCTCACCGGAGATGGCCGTGATCACGTCGTTCTCCTCGAGGATCCCGTTGGCCGGCCCGCCGACGAGCACCGACTCGACGTTCACCCCCAGCGGCGACCCCACGTTGAGTCGGCAACCGACCACCTCGGGGAGCACTTCGGCCACGTCGGGGAGAGGTGAGCGTTCCGGGGGCTCGGCGGCACAGCCGACCAGCACCACGACCAGGATGACGGCCACTCTCCGCATCGCCGAAGGCTACCGGCTGGCCACTTTCAGCGAACCCGGGGTTGGCCTGTCCTGCGGACATGTTGGAGTTTCCAGAGGAACTCCCGACCCATCGAATTCCATTCGATGGGCAGCGCCATATCCGGCGGAAACCCGCTCAAGTCGGGTCAGGCCTCGACCCTCCACACGCGGGCGGTCCACTGGAAGCGGCTGCCCCGCTGCTTGAGGGCTATGACCCGGTCCTTCAGGGCGCGGAGGACGGCGGGGTCCTCGGCGAGGGACGAGGGGAGTGGGATGTTGCGTTCCGTCACCTGCCGCATCGACCCGAACACCGCCTTGGCCCGTTCCAGGATCGAGTTCTCGTCCTGAAGGGACCCGGTGGGGAGGAACAGCGCGCCGCCCTTCCTGAGGAGACGCTTCGACTCCTCGATCATCCTCATGGGCAGCTCCGCACCCGTGGGCCCTCCGGAGAGACCCGATGGGAACCAGCCGGAGGCGGTGGCGATGGCGTCGGGGATGCCGGAAACGTCGCCGATGACGACATCGGCCTCGAGATCGGGATCGAGCGGCTCGAACATGTCTCCCTGGGCGAATTGAACCCGGTCGGCCACACCATGGGCCCTGGCGTTGGCGGTGGCGATCTCCACCGTCTCGTCGGCGGCGTCGACCCCGTAGACGCGGGCGGCGCCCAGTTTGGCGGCGATTATCGAGAGGATTCCCGATCCGCACCCGACGTCGACCACCACGCTGCCCGGCTTGAACTCGAGCGCATCGGCGAGCAGGGTCGAGATCGTGCTGGGCCGGAAGGTCGCCGGCCCGACGGTCAGGTCCATTGGCCCGAATCGGCCTTTCCAGGTGATGGTCTCTGCCATGGTCAGAGATTAGTCCTGGATCGCCGGTGTCGGCTCAGCCCTCGATGCGTCCCCTCATCACCACCTGATCCGACGCCCCCGGATCACCGTCCTCGGGCTCCCGGGTGACCCAGATCGCCGGATAATCGGCAGGATCCACCCCCGACCAGAGGATCACGGGCTCCTCGCCTCCCCTGAGGTGGAAGGTGCCGATGCTCACCCCTTCGCCCTCGTCGTTCCACATCCAGCCCTCGTAGTACGTCCCCGGGTCGGCGGCGGGAAGGCCGGCGACTTCGAGACGGATCCACCAACCGCTCCCGGTGGGGCGGAGGGCTGCCTCGCCGATGGCCGACGTCTCGATCTCGGTGCCCTCCATAGCGACGAGCTGCTCGTCCGGTGCGTCGAAGACACCGGCCAACCCGAGGACTAATGCCGTCACGGCGGCGATCCCGACGGCGGCGGCTATGTAGGCGCCGACTCGCCGGCGCCGCGGAGTCGGGCCCTCGTCGGCCATTCCTGCGATCGCCGCGATGATGCGATCGCCTACCTCGGGTTGTGGCTCCGCCCAGGTGGTGTCTTCCCGCATGAGGGCGAGGATCTCGTCGAGACGCTCCCGGTCGGCCGGGTCTCCCGACCCGGTGGCCAGGTATTCGGCACGTTCGTCAGTCATGTCCATCTCCTCTACGAGAGGCGGCCTGGCCGCGGTTCCCGGTCACTCCGTCTCCCTCATGTGACCGAGCATCTCGATGAGCCGCTGGTGGCCTCGGTGCGACCTGGACTTGACCGTGCCGACGGGAACGCCCATGTGCTCGGCGATCTCGACGTGGGTGAGCCCCTCGAAGTGACTCAGACGCAGGACCTCGCGTTCCTCGTCGGGGAGCCGATCGAGTGCAGCGCGAACCTGGAACACCTCCCAAACGGTCTCGATGCCGGTCGGGGCGATCTCGATGGTGATGTCGTCGCTGGGCACCGTGCGTCGGTTCTTGCGATAGACGTCGATGGCGGTCCTCCGGGCGATGGCGAATATCCATGGCCCGGGGTCGCGGTCGGGGTCGAACCCGGCCGCGGCCTGCCATGCCTTGACGAAGGTCTGTTGGGTGGCGTCACCGGCCAACCCGTGGTCCCTCAGGATCCGCATCGAGATGGCGAAAACGGGGCCGCGGAAACGCTCATAGACGGTCTTGACCGCGGCCTCGTCGCCGTCGCGGAAGCGTTCCAGGATTTCGCGATCCACGACCTGATTCTGCCAGGGCGCGAACCATCGGTGACCATCGTGCGTACTGACGGGGAGCAAACGAGGAGTTGTCAATGAACGTCCGCAAGATCGCTGCCGTCGCCATCTTCGCCTCGGTCGTCGCCGCTTGTGGTGGTGACGAGCCGACCGACACCACCGGGGAAGAGGGGGCAACGAGCTCCACGGCCGATTCGGTCGCCACCACGTCTCCGAGCAGCGACACGACCGCAGCCCCAGGGGCAGCCGAGGGGATCCACGTCGCCGACACCGACCTGGGGCCGATCCTCGTCGATGCCGACGGTTTCACCCTCTACATCTTCACCGCTGGACACCGATGGCGTCAGCACCTGTTACGACGGCTGCGCCGAGCTGTGGCCACCGGTCCCGGCCGACTCACCGATAGGGGCCGATCTGGACGCCTCGCTGTTCTCGAGCACCACCCGAGACGACGGCAGCGAACAGCTCACCGTGAACGGGATGCCGCTCTACCTCTACACCCCGGACACCGCACCGGGAGACACCACCGGTCAGGGCTTCAACGGTGTCTGGTTCGTCGTGGACGCCGACGGGTCGATGATCGAAGCCGCTGCCGACGAAGGCGCCCTCGTCGACTACGGCTATTGAGACGAACTACTGGGGCTGCACTATCGGGGTTGTCCGAGAGCCGGCCCTCCTGAGGCGAGGGCCGGCTCCCTAGGGTTGGCCCGATGGAACTCAGTGAAGCGCTCTACACCACCCGGGCCATGCGACGGGTCAGCGACGAGCCGGTGTCGGAGGAGGCCATCGCACGGATCCTCGACGCCGCGATCCGTGCCCCGTCGGGCAGCAACGCCCAGAACTGGCGGATGATGGTGGTCACCGGTGAGGTGACCAGGCGGCGTCTCGGCCCCATCTACCGGGAGGCCTACGCCATCCTCACCGGGAGCGTCTACGCCGGCCGCCGGGAGGCAGCCGAAGAGGCGGGCGACACACAGACCCTGCGTGTGATGCGCTCGTCGACCTGGCTGGCGGAGAACTTCGAGACGGTGCCGTTGTGGCTCATGTTCTTCAGCCGGAACGACCCGTCCGGATCGTCGATCTACCCGGCGGTGTGGAGTGCGATGCTCGCCGCACGGGGCGAAGGGATCGGCACCTGTCTCACCACGATTCTCGGGGTCTTCAAGGGCGCGGAGGCCTTCGAGGTGCTCGGGGTGCCTCCCGACAAGGGTTGGCAGTTGTCGGCTGCGGTCTCGTGTGGGCATCCTCTCGGCCGATGGGACGTCGCCGAACGCAAACCTGTCGAAGAGGTCACCTATCGCGATCGGTGGGGTGAGCCCCTCGGTTTCGAGGTGAACGGACCTCTCTGGGGATGACCCACGCGGCATCGGGCAGGAGCTTCAGCGGCGTCTTCGACCGATCAGCCACCCGGCGGCGAATCCGAGCCCGCCGGCGATAGTCAAGGCCAGCCACAGCGACATGGTCACCTCGGCGAACACCAGGGAGACCTGAACATTCTCCCGGTTGATGACGATGAACACCACGACGACGAAGAGGATGACGAGACCGCCCCAAGAGCGGGGTGAGGATGCGCAGCACGATGGCCCTGCGCCAGTCCCTGCGCGAGTCGTGGGCCGCCTCCGGTGGGAAGCAACTTCGCGCCGAGACGTCCTGAGCTCCGCTCAGCCCGATGTGATCGGTTGCGCCGCGGCGATGCCGATACCCACCAGCAACCCGATGCCGGCCATGACCAGCAGGGAGACCTGGGCGCCCAGATACTCGAATCGTTCCGAGATCGCGGCGAAGAACAGGACTGCGGCGAACAGCAGCGTCGTCAGGGTGTAGATGTCGGAGATCGTGTTGGCCTCCTCACCTGCGGCGAAGAGTTCGTCGGCCCTGGTCTCGAGGCGCTCGGCCTCGATGTCCTGGGCCACCTGGTATTCGGGCATTCCGAGCGGGCTGAACGGTGCGTCAGGGTTGTTGAGCGGGTCCAGTGCGATCCAGGCGTCGTAGGCGACCCGGAACTCGTCCCTGAACCGCTCCTCATAGAAGGTGGCGACGTCCTCGTTGCCGTCGATGGTTGCCGAGATGTGGGCCTCGAAGATGCTGAGGTCGGCGAGTCGATACTGGTTGGCAGCGGTGCGTTGTTGGGCGGCGTTGGTGCGGGACCCCGACGCTTGGGTGTAGTTGCTCGACTGGATGCCGTCCCAGAGGGATGCCTGATAGCCGCTCCAGGCAGTGGCCAGGGCGGCCACGCCGAGAATGATCACCGTGGCGATCTCGACCCGACGCTCCTTTTGGGACACGGGTGCCCTCACCGGTGCTTGGCCGTCGGTCATCGAATGGTCTCCCAGTGGGCTCTCATTGGCCACAGATTGATCCAACGTGCTGGAGCATGCCTCGCCCACTTTGGGTGAATCGCGGTTCGCCCACATCGGATGATGCCGCGGCCGGCGCGTTTGGTGTTTACTTACGCCACGCCAGTGAGGAGGGTCTTCGATGTGTGCTTTTCTGAGAGCGGACGGTTAGGCGATGGGATGTCTCTTACTCATCCTCATCGGGGTCAGCCCCCGGCTCGGAGTGGGTGCCCTGTGGATCTTCACCGACTGGGTCGAGCGGGCCTTCGGTGGCGGGGTCATCCTCCCCATTCTCGGGATCGTCTTCCTGCCCTGGACCACCGCCCTCTACACCGTGGGCTACGTCGCGGGTGACGCCGCGGCGCCATGGGGAATCCTCGGCATCTTCATCGGGCTCTTCCTCGACGTGGCGCTTCACGCCGGCTCGGCGACGATGACCCGGAATCGGATGGCGAGCAGCTGAAACACCCGGCAGGGAGCCGCGCCTTCCTCAGGTGAGGTCGTGTCCCTTGCCCGGAGAGGCGAGGGATCGCGGCACCGGCTCCCGGTGCGGGGTGCGGGTGGTCATCTGCTCGACCGGTTCGTCGGCCACACCGGCGCCGTAGATCCTCGCCAGGGGCCGGGCGGTGATGCCGTGGGCGATCACCGATAGGAACACGGTCCACGAGGCGAACTCGACCAGCGGTGCGGAGACCAGACCCTCGTGTTGCAGCGTCTCGAAGGCAAGCAACGTGAACACCACCGACGCCAGCCCCCGGGGCCCGAACCACCCCATGAACAGCTTGCTCGACAGACGAAGCCCGGAGCCGACCATCGCCAACGCGACCGGGATCATGCGGATCACCGTCAGGCTGAGGACTGCATAGAGGACCGGCGCCCAGCGGAAACCATTCTCGAGGACGGGCGCCAGGAGGAGAGCCCCGAAGATCGCCCACACCAGGAACGAGGCGAACAGCCCCAGGTCCTCGGTGAACTCGGTCGCCTCGTGGAGCTCGCCACGTGAGGCGACAGCGAACACCAGGCCTGCCACGAACGCCGCTACGAAGCCGTTCCCCCCGATGACGACGGCGCCGGCATAGGAGAGGAGGGCGGTGGCGAGGACCGCCAAACGCTCGGGCACGGCGGACGTCCAACCCCGGGTCTGCGCCATGGCGATCAGGCGCCCTGCGGCGAACCCGACGACCAGTGCGACGACCAGGGCGATGCCCAGATCGATCACAGACTCGCTCACCCAATTCCCCGTTCCTCCCTCCTCCGTGATCAAGAATGCGAGGAACAAGGTCACCAGGGGTGTGGCCATGCCGTCGTTGAGCCCACTCTCCACGTTGAGGGCTCGGCGGATCCGACCGGGGACCCGGCGATTGGTGAACACGCCGAGACCCAGGGCGGCGTCGGTCGGTGCGAGGATGGCGGCGATCAGAGCAGCGGCGGCCCACCCAGCGGTGGGCACGAGCAGCATCCCCACCCCGAAACCGGCCAATACGGTCAACGGGAACCCGACGAGGAGCAACCGCGTGGGAAGGACACCGTCTTCGCGCAGCTCTTTCCACCGAAGGGTCGAGGCGTCGGCGAACAACAGGAGTGCCAGGGTGACCTCTGCGATCAGCTTCACCGGCTCGGGCTCGCCGAGAAATCCGACCCAACTCGGGGCGATTAGCCCCAAAGCCGCTCCAGTGAGGACGAACACCATCGGGGCGGTGATCGACCAACGGTCGAGTCGGGTCGCCACCACCGAGTAGGCGATGAACACCACTGCGATGACAACGAGCGCGCTCATCGTCTGTCGGTTCTCGCCATCCGACGAGTATGGCGCGATCTCAATCGCCCCATGTGGATGAAGGCCGCCACCAGCCTTCGCAGTAGCTTGATCATCAGAATCAGCCGCCACCAAACCGCCGGAGGTCCGGAGATGACGACGAGAAGAGTGCTGGACGACGCCCAACTGGCCGAGCTGCTTCGTCTGACCAAGGTCGCGGACACGGTGGAGTTGAAGCTCACCGTCCCCGACACCGAGATCCGGTCGGTCGGCGAGCTCCTCGGCATCGATCCTCTCGACGCCCAGATCAGGCAGGTCATCTTCTTCGACACACCAGATCTGAGTCTTCAGGCGGCCGGCCTCGTGGTCAGGGCCCGCCGCATCCAGGGCGGTGCCGGTGACACCGTGGTCAAGCTCCGTCCGGTCACCCCTGAGATCGTGGGCAGGCTCAGCGGGGCCTCGGTCGAAGTCGACGCCATGCCCGGAGGTTTCGTCTGCTCCGCCTCGGTCAAAGGGAAGTCCACGGCGGACGAGGTGCGCCGGGTGGTGCGTCGGAAGGCCAAGGTGGGAGACCTCCTCTCCAAGACGCAAAAGGAGTTCTACCGTCAGCACGCACCCGAGGGGCTTCGTCTCTCGGACCTGAGCATCCTCGGCCCGATCAACATCTTCAAGCTCAAGTTCGAGCCTCGCGGCCTGAAACGCGCGATGGTCGCCGAGCTCTGGCTCTACCCGAACGGGACACGGGTCTTGGAGCTATCCACCAAGTGCCCGCCGGCAGACATCTTTCGGGTTGCGGCAGAGACGAGGTCCTACCTGATCGAGAGGGGTGTAGATGTCACCGGAGAGCAGCAGACCAAGACCAAGACGGCGCTCACCCACTTCGCCAAGGCGCTCACTGCCAACGAAGCGGAGCCGGCTCGTGTTTGACGGAGGACGTGCCGTGAGCCGATCCCGTCTCTTGGTCATCTCCGTCGTGGCGATCGTGGCCCTAACCGGCTGCTCCCTGTTCGGCGACGAGGAGGCGGTCGACGTCGCCGTGCTCCAAGCCCAGTTCTGCTCTGACATGGAGGCCTACATCTCCGCCCTTGGTGACTATGGGGGTCTCTTCGAAGACGTGGAAGTCACTGTCGGGGCGGTGAGGAACGCCGCGTCCGATCTGGAGCCGGCGCGCGACGCCGCGGTCGAGTCAGGTCAGGCGTTCCAGGAGGCCGTGGAGGCCGACCCGACGCCGGGGGTCACCGTCGACCTGGTCGATCCCGAGTCCATCGAGGCTGTGGAGGCCGCCGAGGCGGCGTTCGCCGCCGCCGGCGACGTCTCCGACGACACCACGGTGGCCGAGGCGGGAGTCGCCTTCTCCTCGGCGGCCTACTCGCTCGAGGTCGCCTGGGTCCGGCTCTTCGCCGATGCCGGATGCATCGAGGACGAGGCCGAAGCCAGCCAGTGGGTCTCCGACTACGTCTCCGCCCTCCAGACCGACCTGGCCACGGCCGGCTTCTACACCGG
>CAVVSY010000003.1:0-16150 GCA_963751005.1 uncultured bacterium | reverse complement strand
GGATTCGGCCTAGGGAGCCCCAAACCTACTCGGGTCCGGCCGTTTGGTCGGGTCAGCCGTGCGTGGGGAAGCCGAGGTCGACACCGCGATGGATCGGGTCGGCCCACCGCGAGATGACCACCTTCTGCCGGGTGTAGAAGTGAACACCCTCGGGCCCGTAAATGGCGTGTGACACCGAAGATCGAGCCCTTCCAACCACCGAAGCTGTAGAAGGACAACGGCACCGGGATCGGCACGTTGATCCCCACCATCCCGACCTGGATCTCCTGCTGGAACTTGCGGGCCGCGCCACCGTCGTTGGTGAACACCGCCGTCCCGTTTCCGTAGGGGTTGTCGTTGATGAGACGTATGGCGTCCTCGAAGTGCTCTATGCGGACGGTGGACAACACCGGGCCGAAGATCTCGTCGGTGTAGATCGACATCGTCGGGTCGACGTTGTCGAACAAGGTCGGGCCGAGGAAGTACCCGTGCTCATGGCCTGCCACGACGAGACCGCGGCCGTCGGCGACGAGTAGGGCGCCCTCGGACTCACCGGCGTCCACGTAGCCGCGGACCTTGTCGAGATGCTGTCGTGTGACCAGCGGGCCCATCTCCACGCCCGGCTGGTCGCCGGGGCCGACGGTGAGCTTCTCGATCCGGGTGCGGACACCTTCGATGAGCTCGTCACCGGCCTCACCGACGGCGACCACTGCGGAGATCGCCATGCATCGCTCCCCCGCAGACCCGTAGCCGGCGCTGACGGCGGCATCGGCGGCCAGATCCATGTCGGCGTCGGGAAGGACGATCATGTGGTTCTTGGCGCCGCCCAGGGCCTGCACCCGCTTGCCATGGCTCGTTCCCGTCTCGTAGATGTAGCGCGCGATCGGCGTCGAGCCCACGAACGAGACTGCGGCCACCCCGGGATGGGTGATGAGGGCATCCACCGCTTCCTTGTCGCCATGCACGACGTTGAAGACCCCGTCGGGCAGACCGGCCTCGGTGAGCATCTCCGCGGCGAGCTGGGAGACCGACGGGTCCTTCTCCGATGGCTTGAGGATGAACGTGTTCCCGCATGCGATGGCAATGGGGTACATCCACATCGGGACCATGGCCGGGAAGTTGAACGGGGTGATGCCCGCAACCACCCCCAGTGGCTGCCGGATCGTGTAGGTGTCGACGCCGGTCGAGACCTGCTCGGAAAAGTCACCCTTGAGGAGGTGGGCGATGTTGCAGGCGAATTCCACCACCTCGAGCCCCCGCTGCACCTCTCCGAGGGCGTCGTCGAGGGTCTTCCCGTGTTCGGAGGTGAGGACGGCGGCGATCTCCTTCCGGCGCGCCGCCACCAACTCACGGAAGGCGAACATGATGTTCTGTCGCTGGGTCAGTGATGAGTAGCGCCAGGTCTCGAAGGCTCGGCCGGCGACGAGGACTGCCCGGTCGACATCGGCCGACGAGGCCAGGGCCACTTCCCCGGTCTGGTCCCCGGTGGCCGGGTTGAAGACGGGGCCGGAACGACCCGATGCCCCCGCCACATAGGCGCCGTCGACCCAATGCTGGATCTGTTTCATGAGTTCAACGGTAGCCAGCCGACCGATTGGTTCGTCAGGAGACTACGTTCGTCAGGTGACCACGACTACCGCAGCCCTCATCGCCGCCTTGCTTCTCGGCTGGGTCGCCATGGTCCACATAGCCATGGCATCCGGGCTGCGTCTCGGTGAACTGGTCTGGGCAGGGCGTCAACCCCGTCTCCTCACCCCGGAGTGGAGGATCCGCTCGGCCCTCTACGCCCTTGGCCTGGTCGTCTCGGCTTGGGTGCTGCTCTCGGTGACGGGAGTGGTCGGTGTCGTGGCCATTCCCGAGGAGTACACGCAGGCGGCCACGCTCGCCGTGACCGTATTCCTGGGGCTCGCCTGTGTCGCCAGCCTGATCTGGGGCACCACCTGGGAGCGGATGTTGTTCGCCCCGATCGCCGGGCTCGGGGCTCTCCTCGCCGGCTGGCTCACCTTCGCCTGAGGTCAGGCGTTGGACCTATCGATCCGAATCGGGACCCACGGGTCGACGTCGTCCCACCTGAGCCGGGCTGCCGCCTGCCAGGCGTGCTCGTCACAGGTCAAACCGTCGGGGATCATGAACACGGCCGGCTGGGTGCACAGCTTGCACTTGAGGTACCTGATCTCCGCCTCGAATGCGAAGACCTCCCCGATCACGTGCTCGAGCTCCAGGTCGATCTCCGGGGTGTCCTCAGCCACCGGGAGCACTGGCCGCAAGTGCACCGCCCGTTCCACGTAGCTGATCCGAACCCAAGCGCAATCTTCGCATGCTTCGCGCGCCAGTCCGGCTGTGACAGTCGTGATCGTGTCGCGATGCGAACAGCGCACGAGACTCCGCCTCCGTTTCAATGCCTGCCTCCCAACAGGTTTCCCCTCGCAAATGGTTTCCCTGCCGGTCAAGATAGTCGACCACTCTGCGTGGTACCAGACTCCGGGGAGAGATTTTCGAACAGGACCCGAAAATCCCGGAACCGGACGTCCTGGAGGTGACGTCGCAAGGGCAAGTCTGATTCGTGAGACTCATGGTCGGACGTGCCAGGTGGGGTGAGAATCCGCCCAAGTCAACTTTGATGCCAGGGAGGCTTCTCAGTGTTTGCGAGGAAGAACAAGGTGGCTCGCGCCGAATGCGACCACGACAGGACCATCACGATCCGCACCGCCGGGATCGAGAGATCGGTTTGCGAACAGTGCGGGAATGTGAGTATCTCAGCACCGGAGGGGTTGTCCGGAACCGCCAGCCGCAGCCAGTTCGAGAGGGTGTCGGAGCGACCCGTCTCCTCACTCGGCTAGCTCGACTCGAGATCCCGTCCATGGGGGCACGGCATCTCGACTCACCACCTGGTTCGAGATGACGGCGATTCAAGCCCTCCAAGGCGACATCACCACCCAGCAGGTCGATGCGGTCGTGAATGCGGCCAACTCGGCTCTCGCTGGTGGGGGTGGGGTCGACGGGGCGATCCATCGGGCCGGGGGACCGGTCATATCGACACAGTGCCGCGCCTGGGTGAAGGCTCACGGGCCCCTCCCCACCGGTCAGGCGATGATCACCGACGCCGGTGACATGGCCGCCCGCTACGTCATCCACACCGTAGGGCCGATATGGGGTGAGCACCCCGCCGAGATCAGCAGACGGCTTCTCAACGACTGCTATCGCAACAGTCTCGACCTCGCCGCGGCCCACGAATGCGCAGTCGTGGCCTTCCCCAGCATCTCGACGGGGGCCTTCGGCTATCCGAAGCGCGAGGCGGCTGAGGTCGCCGTGACCGCGGTTATGAATTGGACCGAGCAGAACCCGGTTCTCGAGAGGGTCGTCTTCGTCTGCTTCCAACTCGAGAATCTGAGCATCTACGAAGATCTGCTTCGAGGCTAGGAGACTCGGGCTCTGGGGAATCGGGTTGGCCGGCAGGCATGGAGGAGTCGACGCTGCCGGCCGTCCCGACGGGTCAGGCCGCCGGCAGGGTCCTACCGGACCGCTTGGAGACGGTCACCCGGTAGCGACCCACCGACAGAGAGCGCTCCCTGGGCAGGTTGGAGACGATCCTCTGGATGTCGGCTTCGTGCCGGCGGTCTTCTTGAATGCTCTTGGCTACGTCAAACATGTCCGTGGGCCCTTTCTCGTATATCCAAACTCTCGTTGCGGTAAGAAGCATTACCGTTTACACTCATTACAATAGACGCAGAGGCGTAACGAGTCAAATGGATTTCTCTCATTACACGACCACGCCAGTCGAGCTGGCGGTGTCATTGACCAACACCCAGGGGATCACCCAGGATCAACTGGCCGACGCCGATCAGCTCGTCGAGTTCCTCGACGGGTACAGGTCCCTTTGGGACGGTGTGGCCAAGCCACCGAAGAAGGCCGACCTCGAAGCGGTGCGCACGCTGCGCTCCGCTCTACGTGAGGTCTTCGAATCTGGTGACGAGGAGCTCGCCGCCGAGAGGGTCAACCTGCTCTTGGAGAAATACGGGGCTTCGCCTCGGCTGTCGACCCATAGCGGTACCCCCCACCTCCACTTCGAGCCCGTCGAGAGCTCGATGGTGTGCTGGCTGGGAGCGATCACGGCCATGGGCCTGGCCAGTGTCATCGTCGAAAACGGGGTCGATCGATTCGGCGTCTGCGACTCCGGGACCTGTGCCGACGTCTACGTGGACACGTCGCGCAACAAGTCGCGCCGTCACTGCTCCAACACCTGCTCGACGCGCGAGGCGGTCGCCGCTTATCGCAAACGTCAGTCCGACTGAGACCAGACCGCGGCTTCAGGCCAGACTGGCGTCCAGTGTGATCTCGACGTTGCCCGCCAGCGCCTTCGAGACCGGACACCCGTCTTTGGCGGTCTCGGCCAGTGCAGCGAAGTCCTCGGCACTGATCCCGGCTATATCCCCTACCACCGTCAGCTCCATGGTGGTGATGCCCGTCCCGGGGACGAACGTCGCCGTGGCGGTGACATCGAGGCTGGTGGCCGGGGTCTCGTTTTTCGCCAACGCGTTGGAGAAAGCCATCGAGTAGCACGCGGAATGAGCGGCTGCGATCAGCTCTTCCGGGCTGGTCACCGAACCATGCTCCTCGGCGCGCGCCTTCCAGGTGACGGGAAGAGGGCCGGCCGCCCCGCTGTCGAGTGTCGTGGTCCCGGAGCCCTCGAAGAGGGTGCCTTCCCAATGGGTGCTGCCGGTGCTCTGCAATGCCATGTCAATCGACCTTTCCTATCGATGAGCGCCCGAGACTACCGCCGCTTCGAACCACTCAGTCCTGACTGCGATCGAGCCCCTCGGCTCGGACCCGTGTGACCACGATCCGCACCGCGATGTTGTAACCGGTGTCAAATGCCTCGGGTGTGAATCCAATACGCTCGATCTCGCCGGCGTATTTGTCGGAGTAGCCCGGGAATTCGGTGGCTAGCGGAAGCTCCTCCACCCTGGCCTCGCCCTCCAGGGTGACCACCACATCGCCATGACGGTCCCCACGGAGATTGAACGCGACCTTGGGATTGGCGGCGATCGAGACGAGCCGTGGTGACGACGGCCGGTTGTAGACCACGAGGTCTTCGCCGTCGCGGATGTACCAGACCGGCGAGGCCTGGGGCTGGCCGTCGGGAGAGACGGCGGTGAGGAATCCGATGAGCTCCTCGTCGAGGATCTTCACCAGGGCTGGGTTGTCGATGAGCATGACCGCAAAGGTAGACGGCTATACAAGGTGACGTGCGACTGGTCGACACCTCCGAGCGACGGGCCCGTCTGGGCAGGAGACATGCGCTAGCGACGGCGGCACCGGACTGCGTGGCCGCCGCCCGCTCGATGGTCGTCCTCCACTCCTCCGACCCCGTCACCGTGTTCCTCTCGACCTGGGCCCGTGTCTCCGGGTTCACCGTCCCCGATCTGGAACGGGCGCTCTATGACGACCGGGTCGTCCTGCGGATGCACGGGATGCGACGCACACTGTGGGTGGTCCCGACCGAGTGGGCGCCCTTGGTCTATGGCTCGTCTACGCGCGCGGTCGCAGCCGCCGAACGTCGGCGCACCGCCAAGATGGTCGAGGCGGGCGGGGTGGCCGAAGACGGGGAGGCGTGGCTCCAGGAAGCCTCGACCGAGATACTCGACGTGATCGCGGCCGGCGGTGAGGTGCTCACCCGGGACGTGACCAGACAGGTCCCCCGTCTCGGGCAGCAGATGCCGTTCTACAACCAACAGGGAAGGCTGATGGGCTCCCCAGCGGTGGGGTCACGGGCCCTCAACCAGCTCGGCTTCGAGAGTCTCCTCGTGCGCACCCGACCGGCGGGCACCTGGGTAAGCGGGCAGTATCGCTGGGCGGTGACCGAATCATGGCTGGGAGCGCCGCTGCCACGGGTCGGGTCGGACGATGCGAGCCGTGACCTCCTCACTCTTTGGCTCCATGCCTTCGGGCCGGCCACCGAGGTCGACATCAAGTGGTGGACGGGTTGGCCGCTCCGACAGGTGCGCCGCGCCCTCGTCGACATCGAGGCGGTGTCGGTCGCTCTGGACGACGGTGGGATCGGGTTTGTCCTCCCCGACGACACCGATCCGCTGCCCGCCCCCGAATCGTGGGTCGCGCTGCTCCCCTCGCTCGACCCGACCACCATGGGCTGGAAGGAGCGCTCCTGGTATCTCGGTCCTCACGCCGGGGCTCTGTTCGATCGAAACGGCAATGGCGGCACCACGGTCTGGCACGACGGGCGCATCGTGGGGGGTTGGACCCAGAGGAAGACCGGTGAGATCGTCTACGAGATCTTCGACGACATACCGGCGGCGGCGCGTCGAGCCATTGCTGCTCGGGCACGAGAGCTGGAGGAGTGGTTCGGCGGGGTGACTGTCACGCCACGGTTCCCGTCACCACACGAGAAGCAGTTGGGCTCCTAGACCCGACCCGTCTTCTCGGCGCGGCGGGTGTCCATCCCGCTGACGATCACAGCCCCGATGAGGAGGGTGAGGACGGCGATCCACACCTTGGCCCCTTCGAAGGCCTCGACGGCGAGCGAGAAGTCGGCGGTGAGCTCGGCACCGAGGACCTCGACCTTGGCCATGTCACCCATCATGCCCTCCGAGTAGTCGGCGAGAAGCCCGGTCCCGGGGTCGCGGAGACCACTGTTCGGAGGTGGTGTGGGTGGGCCTGCTCCGATCGCGACAACCGTGGTCGAGGTGTCATCGCCGGGTGTGGTGGTCGTGGTCGTCTCCTCACCGGATGCGGCCCTCTCCGTGGTCGTCGTGGTGACCGCGGCATCGTCGGGGCGGGATGTGTCGGTGGCCGCGGTCGTCGTGGTGGGCGTCGCTCCGGGCTTGGTCGTCGCGGTCGAGGCAAGCGTCGTGCTCGTAGTCGAAGTGGTCGACGTCGTGGTGGTCGTGGCGGCTGGGGCCTCGCCGTAGATCTCGACCCGATCGATGGTGGTGTAGCCGTTGTAGAAGAGGTCCAGACCGAGCAGACCCGACTCCACGGCGTTCGGCACCTTGAAGCGGACCTGGAACGCCTCAGTCAGGTACGAGGTGACGTCGAGTGTCTTGTGGTGGTTGGTCGACTGGGCGAGGTCGTACTCCTTGATGGTGACCCAGCGTGTCCCGTCGTACACCTGCACCCAGAGCTCGGCGTTGGTCACGCCCTCCTGAGGGATGACCTGGATGTCGAAGCACAGCTCGGCGCTGGTGAACATCGATAGATCGGCGGCCCTCTGGACACCGAAGGAGGCGGCGACCAAACCCAGGTTCAGGAGCCCTTCGCCGCCCTCGATGTGGAGACAGTCGTTGTTCGAGCAGTAATCAGGCCCGATATGGACGTTGCCCCCACCGGGACCGCCGGTGTCGCCGAACTCCGCCCACGGCCCGGCGAACTCGAGACTGCCGTCGTTGCCCGAGTAGTCGCCGTGCCCGAAGTCGTCCCGGTACTGCCCCGATTCGGTGGCCGATGCCGCAAGCACCGGGACCAGCACCATGAGTGAGACGATGAGGCCGAGTCCGCGTCTCAAGACGACATGGCCCGGATCATCGATGCCACCGACACCTCGTCGTCGTCCTCGCTGTCGGTCGTGGCCGAAGCGATGGGGAGAGTGATGACGAAGTAGGTCTTGGCCCCGAAACGCTGATACTGGAGGGAGCCGCCCATCAGGGAGGTGAGACGCGCTGCGACCGCCAGCCCGAGACCGACGCTACCGGTGAGCAGGGGTTTGTCGCCGTCGTGGACGAAGCGCTCGAAGAGGGACTCGGCGATGTCCTCGGGCACTCCCGGGCCGTTGTCCCAGACCTCGATGTCGACACTCCCGTCACCGGAGGTCACCTCGACCCCGCAGATCTCTCCACCATGACGGGCTGCGTTCGACAACAGGTTGATGAGCACATGACGCAGACGCGCTGCGTCCGCCACCACCACGGCCGGAGTCGGCTCGCGACGAACGTCGAGACCGGCCCGCTCGAATGGTGTCACGGCAGCCTCCAGAACGTCCTGGATTCGGGTGGGGGCGAGCTCGATCTCAAGACCTGTGCTCTCCAGCCGGGAGGCGGCGAGCAGGTCGTCGACCATGCGGGTCATCTCGGCCGCCTCGTTGGCGATGATCCCGGCCGTCTCCTGGGTGGCCTCCGACCCCTTGATCGCACCGTCGGCAAGAATTTCGGCAAACCCATAAATGGAGGTGAGAGGGGTGCGCAGCTCGTGGGAGAGCCCGGCGATAAAACCGTCCTTGGCGCGGCTGATGGTGCGCTCCGCCTCGAGCTCGATCCGACCCCGCTCCCGGAACGCCCGGACCTGACGGCGGGCGACGACGAAGTAGACGAGCACTGCCGATCCGGGGACGGCCATGGTGAGGATGAAGACGATCCACCCGTTGAGGGCACGCCCCGCCTGGCTGTTCTCCTCGATGGCTGCCTGGATCTCGTCCTGCTCGACGCCGAGCTCATCGCTGAGCTCGATGTATGCCGACTCCACCTCAGAGGTGACGACGGTCTTGGCGCCGTCGATGTCGTGGGCGTCGAGTTGTGCTGCGGCCGTGTTGACAGGCGCCACGTAGCGGGCGAGTGCGGGGTGCGAATCGTGATCGGTGCCGATCTCGAGGAGATGGTTCAGCTCGCCAATGGCGGCGTCGAGCTGATCCATGGCGAAGTCGAGGTCGTCCTGGGTGACGACACCGCTCCCCTCCAGCTCGGCGAAGGTGATCGCTTGGGCGAGACCGGCACGGGTGAGGGCGGCGGTGCCCAGGGTGGCGTTGGTCCAGTGGAGGGAACGGGCGTTGGCGGTGACGCGCGTGACACTCATCGAGTTGGCGAACGCCAGCCCGGCGACGAGGAGCAGCACGACGACACCGGCGCCCACCGAGTAGACGACCGAACGACGACGTGATGTGGAGCGCGGACGCGCCACTGTGGCCATCAAAAGAGATCGGCAGGGCCGAAAAACCGGCGTATAGGCCGTTTGGCCCCCCGGGATGTCGACTACAGGCGGGGCCAGGCTCCTGGGGCCTCCTTGACCACCGAGTCGAAGCGGAGCCCCATCAGGATCACCCCAGCCGCGCCGGCATCGCGGGCCCGACGCTCGATCTCCGTTGTGATCTCCCACCCGGCCTTGCGACGCACGTCGGGGGCATATTCCTCGAGCCGTCGCTTCAGCCTGTCTCCTGCCGGGACCGCCCCGATGCTCTCCATGCGCTCCAGCCACTCGACGTGGAAGGGCGGGATCACCATCAGGAACACCGGCGGGTCGTCCTCACCGAGTTTCAGTTTGGCCATGTGTGGCTCCACCGTGTCGGGGTCGAGGACCGGCCCGACGACGAAGAACTGAGTGCCGAGCTCGATGCGTCGTCGGAACTGCCACTCGGCGAAACGGGTCGGCATCCCCACCTCGAAGAGAGGCAGCTCCTCCTGGAGCGAGGTGAGATGGTCGACGATCTCGTGATGATGGGCGAGATGGTCGACATGGGGGACGGTGTCACCAATGACGACCAGGAACGAGTCGACCCCGTTCATCAGGGCGCCACGGACCTCGGACTCGATGGCGAGGATGTTCCGATCCCGGGTCGAGACCACCACTGTGGGGTGGACGTGGGGCACGTCGTGGGCGATACGAGCGGAGAATGCATAGGGAGAGAGCCGGATCCTCCCGAACACATTGTCCGTCACCAGGACGTGGCGCCACGCCGGGAAGAGGTCGTGGTGGCGGGACTCCGGGAACTCCGGCGGGTTGATCTCGGCGATCCGGAGCCACCCCTGCTCATGCGTCAGCAAGACGTGTCTCCCTCGGTTTGCGAGCGATGAAGTACTTCGCCTGGGGATGGTGACAGATGATGGCCGAGGTGGTTTGCTCCGGCTGATACTGGTACCCGGTCTCCTCGCTGACCTCGATGCCCAACCGGTCGGCCCCGAGCAGCTCGGCCACGGTCTGGTTGTCCTCGAGGTCCGGGCACGCCGGATAGCCCCAGGAGTAGCGGCCGCCCCGGTACTTCTGACGGAAGAGGCCGGTGAGTGTCGGCCCGTCCTCGGCGACGAACCCCCACTCGGTCCGGACCCGGTGATGCCAGAACTCGGCGAGCGCCTCGGCCATCTCGACCCCCAGACCGTGGAGCAATAGGTAGTCATGGTATCGGTCCTGGTCGAACAGCTCCCGGGTCCGCTCCGACACCCGCGCTCCCATGGTGACGATGTGGAACGCGGCGTAATCGGCCTCCCCCGAGTCGATCGGGCGGAAGAAGTCGGCGATGCAGTAGAACGGCTCTTCCTGCTGGCGGGGGAAGGAGAACCGGGCTCGCTCGGTGTCCCTCCGCTCGGTCTCCCAGATCACCAGGTCCTCGCCGTCCCCATTTGCGGGGAAGTAGCCATAGACCACCTGTGGCAGAAGCAGCTCCTCGGCTCGGGCCCGCGCCATCTGGTCACGCAACACCGGCTGCAGCCGTTCCTTGAAGTCGGGATCCCGCTCCCCCGGCTCGGGCCGATACTGCCACTGGTTGCGGAACAGGGCGGTGAGATTGAGATAAGGGACGATCTCGTCGAGGTTGATCCCCTTGACCACGCGGGAGCCGAGGAACGGTGGGGTGAAGACCTGGTTGTCGAGCGCGACCGACGGTGCCCGAGCGGGAACCTCGTCGGCGACCTCGTCGGAGACATGACGCTCCCGGGGCTGGGCCGGCTTGGGCGGCTCTGCGCCGGAGACGATCTTCCCCATGGCGTCGAGCCCGGCGAATGCGTTCTTGCCGTAATAGAGGGGCCCTGGGTAGCGAGAGCGCAGGTCGGCCTCGACATAGCTCCGGGTCAGGGCGGCTCCACCGAGAAGGACCGGCACGTCGCCATGGCCGCGTCGCTCCAGCTCCTCGAGATTGTCCTTCATGATCAGTGTGCTCTTCACCAGGAGGCCGCTCATCCCGATGGCGTCGGCGCGGTTCTCCTCGTAAGCCTGGATCATCTCGTTGATGCCAACCTTGATTCCCAGGTTGTAGACCTCGTAGCCGTTGTTGCGGAGGATGATGTCGACCAGGTTCTTGCCGATGTCGTGCACATCGCCGGACACGGTGGCGAGCACCACCGATCCCCTGGTCGCGGTGTCGGCCTTCTCCATCCCCGGTTCGAGGTGGGCCACTGCCTTCTTCATGGTCTCGGCCGACTTCAGGACGAACGGGAGCTGCATCTCCCCCGAGGCAAACTGCTCGCCGACGGTCTTCATGCCGTCGAGCAAGTGGTCGTTGATGATGTCGAGTGGGCGGATCCCCTCGTCCAGCGCGATGTCCAGATCGGTGATGACGTTCTTCTGGTCACCGTCGACGATCCGCCGGGCGAGACGCTGGCCGGTGTCGAGGCCCTCGTAGTGATCGATGCTGTCGTCGGTGGTGGTGACTCCGGCGAAGAGCTCGAGGATCTTCTCCAGCGGGTCGTAATCCTCCTGGCGTCGGTCGTAGATCAGGTCGAGACAGGCCTGACGCTGGTCTTCGTCGATCTTGCTCAACGGCTCGATCTTCCCGGCGTGAACGATGGCGGCGTCGAGCCCGGCCCCGACGGCTTCGTGGAGGAACACCGAGTTGAGGGCCTGCCGGGCCGCCGGGTTGAGACCGAAGGACACGTTGGACACCCCGAGCACGGTGCGCACCCCGGGGATCTCGGCCTTGATCCTCGTGATCGCTTCCAGGGTGGCGATGCCGTCCCGACGCAGGTCCTCGCCACCTGTGCTCAGGGGGAAGGTGAGCGCATCGAAGATCAGGTCCTCCGCCCGGAGCCCGTACCGATTCACCGCGAGGTCATGGATGCGATGGGCGATCTCCAGCTTCCACTCCAACGTCCGCGCCTGCCCCTTCTCATCGATGAGGAGACAGATCACCGCGGCTCCATGCCGGCCGGCGAGCTTGAACACCTTGTCGAGCCGTGAGCCCTCGGCCTCGCCATCTTCCAGGTTGGCGCTGTTGAGCACACACCTGCCCCCGAGACGTTCCAGACCCGCCTCCATGACCTCGGGCTCGGTGGAGTCGAGAACGACAGGGGCGGCGACATCGGTGGCGAAGGACGCGGCGAGCCGGGACATGTCGGCGACACCGTCCCGGCCGACGTAATCGACGCAGAGGTCGACGAGATGCGCCCCTTCCAGGAGCTGGGACTGCCCGATGGCGACACAGCCCTCGATGTCGTCGGCGAGCAACGCATCGCGAAAGGCCTTGGAGCCGTTGGTGTTCGCCCTCTCGCCGATCATCAGGAACGAGGTGTCCTGATCGAAAGGGACCTGGGAGTAGATGGAGGACGCCGACGGTATGTCGTCCGGTTGCCGGTCGTGTGGCTCCAAGCCTCGCACCGCCGCCACGACCGCAGCGAGGTGCTCCGGCGTCGTCCCGCAGCAACCGCCAACCACGCCGACTCCCAATTCGGCGACGAACTCGGAGAGATGACGGGCGAGACCGTCGGGATCGAGGTCGTATGCCATCTCCCCGTCGATGACCTTGGGCAGCCCGGCGTTGGGGATCGCCGAGACGGGCACCGGGGAGTGCCGGGTGAGATGGCGCAACGGCTCCCACATCTCGGTGGGGCCGGTAGCGCAGTTGAGCCCGATCACGTTGGCACCGAGCGGGGCCAGGGCGGTCAGCGCGGCGCCGGTCTCGGTGCCGGCGAGCATCCGTCCGGTGAGCTCGATCGTCACCTGGACCTGGAGAGGCACCTCCCGGCCGTTGGCCGCCATGGCCCGGCGAGCGCCGGCGATCGCGGCTTTGGCCCCGAGCAGGTCGAACTGGGTCTCGATGACGAAGAGGTCGACCCCACCGTCGAGCAGGCCTCTCGACTGCTCCTCGTATGCATCCACGAGGTCCCGGAACGCGATCTGACCCAGGGTGGCGAACTTGGTGCCGGGACCGATCGAGCCGGCCACCCAACGAGTCACGCCCGTCCTCGGCCACATACGAGTCGACGACCGTTCCGGGCGATGCTGGCACCTGCGGCGGCCACCTCGTAGGAACGCGCCTCCAGGCCGTACTCACCGAGAGGCACGGCGAAAGCCCCGAACGTGTTGGTCTCGACCACGTCGACCCCCACATCGAGGAACGACCTGTGGAGATCGGCGACGACGTCCGGACGGGTGAGGTTGAGGAGATCGATACAGCCTTCGAGGTCCTCGCCTCCGAAGTCGTCGGCGGTGAGCCCGACTCGCTGCAGATTGGTCCCCGAAGCCCCGTCGAAGATGACGACGCCATCCCCGACAGCTTCTAGAAAGGTTCGCTTGTCGCTCATCTCGCTCCTTGGTCTCTTTCGAAACGCTGCGAGCACCACGAGCGACTAACTCGAGGTCACTCATCGAATCCAGGCATTGGCACCGTGCCGGTGAAGGTCGGTTGCCGCGGCTTCGCAGGGCCTGTTCCCTCGGCCGCTCTAGATGAGCGTTTCTTACCATTCAGACTATCCGCACCCGCCCGATATCGGCAAGCAGGCCGTGGGATTCCCGCTGTCGACAGCGAACCGCAGCCGATGCCGGGCGGTCATTGTTTGACGGTATAGATGGTATGGACGGCGTAGGGGGAGATGTAGACGCTGCTGATTTCGAGGTCGATGTCGTGATCGAAGCCGCCGAAGAGCCGTTTGCCTCGACCGAGTATGACCGGGGCGGTGGAGATGGCTAGGACGTCGACGTATCCGGCAGCCAGTGCCTGACGGATCACGTCGCCTCCGCCGCTGATGGCGATGTCCTTGCCGTCGGCCGCCGCGGTCGCCTCCTCCAATGCTGAGTCGAGACTGTCGATGAATCTGAATCCGGTCTCGGGGTCGGGTGCGTCGTCGAGCCGGTGAGTAACGACCCAGAGCGGTCCGCCAAACGGGTTGGTGCCACCCCACGCCTCGGCGGAGTCGTACATGCCACGTCCACAGATCCCGGCTCCAATACCGGAGGTGAGGTTATCGAAGAACTCCCCGGTCGGCATCCGACATGCCGACACTCTCATGCTCCGTCTCGTAGGTCCACGGACCACCCATCACCCAGTAATGGAGTCTCTCGCCACCTACCCCGAGCCCGCTCCCCGGCCCGTCCCCAGGGCCGGTGATGAACCCATCCACAGACGTGGTGATAGTGGCGATGACATTCCTCACGATTCCTCCCTTTCTGGTCGTGATGTTGGATACACGCAGGACCTGATGGATATTCCACGTCTACGCATGAGCGCCGATATGGGCGGGTGAGTGAAGTGGTGTTATCGCCCGGGATCAGTTGATCGGCATTAGTTGTCCAGCATCACGGCTCGGGATGGTCCGTTCTCGGTCCAAGCAGCCACCACGTCAGGCCACCCACCAGGATCCCGAGAGCAAGCGGGATGAGGATGTCGAATTGGTTGGCGAGACCCCAGTCCGAAAGCGAGAAGGCAGGGTTGCCCATAACAGTTACGCATCGGTCCCAACTCGGCACGCCTTCGGGTTCGTTGCACCCAGTCGGGAAGAGAAGCATGTATCCGACGACCAAAGCAACGACCCCGACAATCACCGAGGTCAGGTTGCGGTATGGACGTTTCATGGCGAGTACCCAACTCTCGATAGTACGAGTGCAGAAGTGCCGATCTCGTACACCCTGTGGAGGGCTCGCTATCCGCTCAAGAATGTTGGTCTGCGCTGTTGACCGCTGGCGCAAGGACTACTCGAGAACCTGTGCTGGAACTGATCGACGATCTCCGAGCAGATCAATAGGCCTTTCCGGGGCCTGGGAGAGCCCTCACCTTCACGAGAAATCGCGGTGGACCAGTGTTCGACCGGAAGGAAGAGTGGCCAATGCCTGGAATCCCTCGCGTTCGAACATTGCGAGAGTTCCAGTGGAGAAGCCGGGAGGGAGTTGTCCATCACGTTTGGACGTGTCGATGGGGTAGCCCTCGATGGCCCGCGCACCATGACTGCGCGAGTGGTCGATTGCACGATCCAGAAGAGCTGTTGCGATGCCCTGTCGACGAAACGACGAAGGCACAAGGATGCAATAGACCGCCCATACGTCTGGGTCGTCGGCTGTGTAGAGGCTGTTGCGCGTGACCAACCGACTGGCGAGCACATGTCTCAGGCGGGTCCGTGGCTCGACACCACACCACCCGACCGCTTCATCCCCGGCCAAAGCGACCAAACCCCGTGGAGGGTCGAGAGTGATGATCTGCTCGCGGAGCAGTTTTCGTCTCGAATCCCGCGTGGTCGAGCGTTGTTCCCCGTTATCGAGGACATGGAACTGACACCAGCAGTTGCGGGTCGATGCATCCGTCCTGAATACAGACTCGACGGCCCCCCATCCGGCTTCGCCTGCCGGCACCACGCGTATCCGAGTGTTGCTCATTCCCATCCAAGCTACGGTCATATCAGGACTGCCCGCTTCCGCCTTTCCAATCATCGTCCGAGCTAGTGACGGAGACACGTCGAATCCTTACTCACCGACCTGGTGCTCCACAGGCCAAACCGCAGGCAATCCAAAACCGCGGCGGTAGCGAGCGCATACGTGCCGTCATGTGCGCCTGATCTACTGGGTGCTGGAAGCGTATGGTTCGTGGGTATGGAAGGACAGAGATGCGAATCGAGGCTTCTGCGGTAGTTGAGCGGCGCGTTGCGACCGTATGGGAGTTCTATGCGGTGCACCACATTGAGAATCATCCGAGATGGGATGAAACGATCGAGTTGGAGGCCACGTCAGATGGCCCTATCGAATTGGGGACAGTGATCAAGCGCCGGGTAAACAGGTTCGGGAAGGTCACCGAAGGGACGATGGAGGTGACCGAGTTCGAACCCCAAT
The DNA here is from genome assembly GCA_963751005.1 of uncultured bacterium. Lineage (GTDB taxonomy): Bacteria > Actinomycetota > Acidimicrobiia > Spongiisociales > ZC4RG35 > JANQRA01. Next base: position 427 of record CAVVSY010000003.1, on the reverse strand, counting down.
CGGCGATGCGGGTTCGAACACAGGACGGACCGATGAGGATCGACGGGTGGGCGCTGTTCGAACCTGTCGGAGATCAGAAGACGAAGCTCACCATCGGTGGGGAGATCCCCGGGATCGACGAAGCCACGGCAGAGGAGATCCGGATGATGATGGGGCGAAGCACCACCAACATCAAGTCCCTCATCGAATCCGAAACCTGAATCCGGCGTCACCTCAGCAGGACACCCAAGTCAAATAGACTAGACGGACATATGTGCCGTTCCCGGGCGGTGTCAGATATGAGCGACACCGTCCGGGATCAGTCAGGTCTCCTCGGGGTCGTAGTCGCCGTGGCGGTGTACGACCTTCCACTCGCCATCCTCGCGTCGGTAAACCTGGGTCACCCGCAGCACGTAGTCGCTGGAGGCAGTCGGTCGCCGGTCCGGCC
>CAVVSY010000002.1:0-42156 GCA_963751005.1 uncultured bacterium | reverse complement strand
GTCTAGACAATCGATACCCGTATGACTTTCCGTGCAAACGGCAAGAGGTTCAGGTCCGCGCCAACAGCTCCACGACCACCCTCGAACCCTCCGAATCCCGTCGTTTGCGCGAAGAGGTCGAGGGGATTCGCTGCAAGAGCGGGCGGGCCTCGTCGGGCTTACCCTGGGACAGCAGGAGTTTGGCCTGCTCCACGTCACAGATGTCCCACGTCATCTCGAAGGCCCGGGCGTGAGCGTCTCACGCACCGCCACCAACTCATGCCCGGCACTCGACTTCGCCCTCCGCATGTAGAGCGGCCAGCGAGGATTGCGGACCATTGTCTTGAAATCCCCGCCTCATTCTCCACTCGCGAGCGAGCCAGGACCGGCCTTCACCTACGGCCGTACAACCACTCCAGCCCCGAGATGTCTCCGAGGCCACCTCGATGGTCCTCTCGAGGACGCGATGCCCTCGGTCAGCTCGCCATCGACATCACGACCAACGCGTCGCCGATTCGACGAAGAGCGGACAGGGCAACTGGACTCCGGTCGCGACGATGGCACGTAGGTGGGTAATGCCGGCCCGGACGTGTCGAGATCCCCAGACAGGGATCCCGCCAGATGAGCGTGATCTGGGCGGTATCGCGATACATGGGGTCCTTGGCGGTGGTGCTCGCCTCCTTCGCCAATGCCATCGACTTGGCGAAGTTGCCCAGCGACACATGCAACATGGCCAGCGCCTGGATGCCGAAGGCGATGCACCGGTTGTTTCCCACCTTGTGACCGAACTCGATCACGTCGGTGCACATCCCCTCGACGCCTGCGAACTGACCGGAGAAGCTCAGCGCAAAGCCCAACACGCATTGCGACTTGAAGAACGGATATGGATCGACCTCACGATTGGCGATCACCCATTCTTCGATCGACTTCGCCGCCTCGATGGCGTCACGGGGGCGGCCGGCCACGAAATGCCCCCAAACCTGCCAGGTCCTGGCGTAGGCATATCCGGTCTCGTCGCCGATCCGTTGCGCGATCTCGACAGCCCGGTCGAGATGGGCCACATTGTCGGCCTGGTCGAGTGTGAAGCCGGCAGTGTGGCCACGCCAGATCAACCACCACATCCGCTTGCTGTCGTCATCGAGACGCTCCATGCTGTCCTGGTGCCGGTCGAGGAGCTCGCGCAAGTCGAGGAGTCGAGCCCGGTAGTAGAACAGCAGCGCCCAGTCGAGGATGAGGTCGACGAGCTCGGTGTCACGTTCGAGACTCCCCTCCAGATTCGCCAAGAGCTCATATGCGTTCTCGAAATGGGCTTGTGATTCGACCAGGGCGTAACGGTCGATCGCCTTGGTGCCGGCAAGACGAAGGAAGCTCACTGCCTTGTCCGTCACCCCCGCCTGGGTGTAGTGGTATGCCAGGGTCTCGGTCACCTCGCCGAGACGGTCGGTGAACTGGTCTTCGATGGCCGCTGCGGCCCGGGTGTGGAGCTCTCTCCGCTCCTTCTTGAGCAGCCCCTCGTAGGCGACATCCTGAGTGAGGGCGTGTTTGAAGAAGTACTCGAGGTCGGGATCGGAGCGTTCCCGGATGAGATCGGCATGCTCCAGATCGGCCAGACTCGGGTCGAGAGTCGCGGTGACGGTGGCCACCCGCTTGATCACCTCGTAGAGGAACTGCCGGCCAACCACTGATGCCTCGCGAAGCACCCGTCTTCGATCGGCCTCCAGCCGATCGATCCTGGCCGCAATCACGCCCCGCACCGATGTGGGGAGCCCCGCGTCGTCCAGTGAGCCTTCGATCACCAGCCCTCGTCACCTGACGTCAGGGTCCCGGTTTCGATCAGTGAATTGATGATCTCCTCGATGAAGAAGGGGTTGCCATCGGTCCGGTCCACCACGAACCGGACCAGGTCGCCCGGGGGGTCTTCGACCTCGAGCAATGACGAGAGCATCAGGCCGGTTTGCCGGGGCGACAGGGCGGCGAGCTCGATCTCATGCACATTCGTGAGGGTGCCTTCGAAGGACGGGCGGTAGTTGGCGATCACGACCGCCGGGGCGGTCACAGTCGTGATGAGACGGTCGATGATGGTGATGGTCGAAGGGTCCACCCAGTGGAGGTCCTGGAAGACGAGCACCGTCGGGGCACCGCTGCAGAGGGAGTCGACGACAGCCACCAGTGACTCGAGCAAGCGGTCTTGAAACGAGTCCTTGTCCAGAGCGGCGTCTTCTCGTTCGGGGAGCCCGTAGAGACGTGCGAAAGGATCGAGGATTCGGGCCTCGCCCCCCACGAGGGGGCCGATCACGATGCGGAGCTTGTCGGAGATCGACTCGGTGGTGTCTTCCTCACCGACGTCGATGGCGTTGGAGATGAGGTCGATCAGCGCCGCATATGGGATGTTCTCCCCGTAGGGATATGCCCGCCCTTCGAGCCACTGAACTCGATCGCCGATCTTCGACCGGAACTCCTCGAGGAGGCGGGTCTTCCCCGAGCCTGCCTCTGCCCGGATCCCGATGACCGATCCTTCCCCGTCCTGGACCCGCTCGACGGCGGCGAGGAGGACACCGAGCTCCTCATGCCTCCCCACGAAGCCGGCCTGTCGGCGAGAAGGCCGGCTGCGCTCCTTCTTGAACCCGATCAACCGCATCACCGGCACCGGGCCGGACTTGCCCTTGAGGTCGTGGGTCCCGTAGTCCGCCAATTCGAAGACGCTGTCGGCGAAGCGGGCGGTCTCGGGGCCGAGGAGGATCTCCCCTGGTTCCGACAGGTCCTCGAGCCGCGCCGCCAGATTGATCGTGTCACCGAGGGGGCCTGTGTCCGCCATGTCGAAACTGCCGGCGCTGGTGACGACGACACCGGTGTTGAGCCCGGAATGCATCCTGAGTGAAGTTCCGATCTGGGGCTCAAATCGCGGGCTGATCTCGTCTACTGCGGCGTGGATCTCGAGGGTGGCCCTGATCGCGCGCTCGGCATCGTCTTCGTGGGCGACCGGGTCGCCGAACACCGACATCACCGCGTCGCCGAGGAGCTTGTCGACCCGTCCCGAGTAACGCTCGACGATCTCGGTGGCCTGGGCGAATATCTCGCCCATCACCGTCTGAACGTCCTCCGGGTCGAGATTCTCCGACATCGCCGTGAACCCGGAGAGGTCGCTGAAAACGACTGTGATCTGCCTTCGTTCGGCGTTTCGCGTCGATTGCCCCTCGAGCGGCTGGCCGCAGTGGTTGCAGAAGCGGGCTCCCTCGGGGTTGGAAAAGCCACAGTTCGCGCATGCGGTGACGACGCCCAAGGTCTCCATATGAGCCGAGCCTACGACGGTGCCCGAGGGCTGGGCGCCGGTGTCAGAACATCAAGGACAGCCCCTCGATCGCGTCACGCACCGACATCATGTCGGGAAAGTCGAGGGCGGCCCGTTCCGCTAAGGCGCGCACATCGTCCACCGCCGAGTCACCGCTGAACTCGAAGTACTCGAATGTGGGCGCTGCGAACGTGCCGTCCTCGAGCTCTTGCTCGACGAGAAACCGCGCGGTTCGCGACATGAGGTCGCCCATCACCACGTAGAGCAGACCCACGGCGCGATGCTGCTCTGCCTGGCCGCTGAAGATCTGATTCAACGTCAGGTACACGCCCCGGTAGAGGGCGTTGAACAGGTCCGAGACCACCCTGATCTCCTCCGGATAACCCGCCGTGGTCGGGTTCCGCCGCACCGCGACGACACGACCGAGTGGGCTCCGCCCCTCGTAGATCTGGACCAGCTTGTGGAAGTGGGTCAGCTCCTGATGGGCGGGGTCGGCCCAACGGTCGTCGCTGAGCCCTTCACCCTGATGGATGATGATCTCGATGGCCTCGATCGCCGACGCCAGATCGTCGATCAGCAGCAGACCGCCGCTGTCTTCGGCATCGAAGGTCACCGGTCGGTAGTACGACGGGTTGGCCATCTGGGAATCGGTCTGAGGGTCCTCGAACAAGTCGAATCGGTCGGACATCTCCTGGAGCCCGATCTCGAGGGCGTGGTAGACTCGCCCAACGACTCGTAGTCATCGGGCTCCGGCGGAGCGTCGTGGAGCTCGGGTTGCTCGATCCTCATGAAGACGTCGCGGATCGTCTCCATCGAGCACGGAGCCAGCTCCAGAGGCAGCGGCGGCCGATGATGGGGAAGCTCCATCGGATAGGACGGCACGTAGCTTCGATCGCCATACGAAGGAGCGCCACCCACGGCGAGCAGCAGGTTCGTTGCCAGGGCGGCGTGCAGCATCTCCTCGGCGACGATGCTCCGGATCAGCTTGGCGGCGTCCGACCCATGGTCCTCGATCGAGTACATGGCGAACAGATAGGGCGGAATCGTGGACAGCTCGACCCGTATCGCCAGCTCGATATGACTGCGCAGACTCTCGATCGTCTCGATCGGCATCGACCCTCCCAGGCTCCTCGAAGCTACTCCACGCCCTACGCTCTCGGCATCACCGACAACTAAGTGACCTTCGGCCCTGTTGCGCCTTCGCCAGGTCTCCAAAGCTGGAACCGAAAGGAGGGCTCGATGAGCCAATCCGGAAGCTACGTCCTGTTCGACATCCCGGAGGGCCAGACTCCTATCGACAGCGGCTTCCTGGTGCGACTGGGTCACCCCGTGGAGGTGTGCCATGGCCCGGGCGGCGAAACGGTGTGCCCCCTGGTCGCCGGGCAAGGGTGCCCGCTCGCGGAGAACGCTCACGGCATCGTCTTCGAACTCGATCTCGAGCGTCCGGAGCATCGTGCCATCCTGAAGAAGTACCAGAGCGAGTTGCGTGACGACGTGCCGATTCGGGTCATGGTGCGACCCGGGCAGGAGGAGGAATACGCCGACCTGCTCAGAGGAGTGAGGGTATGGACCCATACTCCGGTTGCCGGCGATCTCGATGCCATCGCCGCGGAGATCGACGCGGCGGATCAGCTCCGCTGACTATCAACTGAGGCAGGGTCACCGATGAGGACGGGCCGCCGGACTTACCTCTAATCGTGAGGGGTAGGTTGGCGAGTATGCCCAACGTCATTCGAAGTGACGATCTCCCCACGCTCGAGTCGACGAGAGACGGGCGCCATCGCATCGACCTCGTCACCGAGGAGCTGTTCGGTTTCACCGATCTCAAGGCGGACCACATCACCTACCGGCCCGGAGACACCGCCGCCGCCCACTACCACGTCGGCGCACGCCACATCTGGTTCGTGTCCGAAGGGCGCGGGGTATTCCACCTCGGAGATGAGAGGTTCGAGATCGCCAAGGGAGACGTGGCCACCGCGGCCGACGGCGAGATCCACTGGTTCGAGAACCCGAACGACGAGCCGTTCGCCTTCTACGAGCTATGGGTGCCGGCGCCGACCGAAACCATTTGGGTCGATGAGCACGACATATGAACGTGGGCGCCGAACGAGTGAGTTCACTCGTCTGACGAACGACCGAAGACCCTCACAAAGGGCTTTCGCCTCTGGCGACAGACCGCCGCCCTCACCGATGCTCGGACGAGACACACCTTCGAAAGGGAGAAAAGTGACTGGATTCAGCGAGTTCTTGGGCAATGCCCACGATCAGATGAACGTGGAGACGGGTCTATGGCGCCCCCTACGAAGCAGACGGGGTGGTGTTCATACCGGCAGCCTCCATCAAGGGAGGCCTTGGCGGTGGTGAAGGCGAAGGCAACGAGACCACCCCCTCAGGTCGTGGTGGTGGATTTGGCGTTTCGGCCCGACCGATCGGGGCGTATCGCATCAGTGGCGACAGTGTGAAGTGGGTGCCTGCGGTCGACGTGACCCGGGTCGTCCTCACCGGCCAGGTCATCGCCGTCGTGGCGCTGCTGGTCTTCAGATCCATCGCCAAGATGCGGGCCTGACCTCGGCGGCGCATCGGCGCCCGATCGTCATATTCTGACCCTCGTGAAACCCGGGACCATCCTCATGTTGTTGGGTGCGGCTCTCCTGGTCGTCGGGGCTTTGGTCCGATTCGCCCCCGGCCTTTTTGCCTGGTTCGGTCACTTGCCCGGCGACATCCGGATCGAAAACGAGAACTCGACGGTTTTCATCCCGATCACTTCGATGATCGTGGTCAGCATCGGCCTCACCCTGGTGGTCAACCTCGTCGGTGGCCTGTTTCGCGACCGATAGGTCGGTCGCCTCCACCGCGCACATGGCTCGCGATCAGCAGACGACGTCCCGAAAGGTCATGGCAAGGAGAGTCGACCGGCCCTAGTGCCCAATGCCGCGGAGGAGCGACGATTCCCCCATGGATGTCCAGCGAAAGGAGCTGAGATGACACTCCATGCGACCGTGGAGCTCGACCGACCGACGACGGCGACCTTCGACACCTGGTGGCTGGTGGCGGTGGGCAGCGTGATGGTCTCGGTGCTGCTGGCCAGCATCTTCTCCCCCGACATGATCTCGGGTGCCGAACAGGAGCATCTGCCCCTGGCGCCGCTGACCCTCTGGGTCTGGGGCGCGGCGGCGATCGGATATCTGTCGTTCGTCCGACGTGACGGTGCCGACCCCGTCTTCGGGCTGTCGGTGGCGATCCTCTGGGCTGCAGTCGCCGCCACCAGCATCTTCGCCCCTGAGCTGGTGACCGGAGCCGATCCGACCCGAATCCCGATCGCGGCCCTGGTGGCCCCGGTCGTCGGCACGATCGTCACCGGTTTCCTCGCCCTCAACGTGGCCCTACGGAGACGCTGACACCGGCCCGGTCTCGGCCGCTTCGATCTCGGCGCCGTGCTCGCCACTCAGGTCGGCGGCGAGAAATGCCGCCGTCTCCGGGATGGCGAGGTGGAGGCCGGACTCGACCTGCATCCCAACCTGAAGGGGCCCACCGGCCAGGGCGAGGACATGCCCACCGATCCGACGGTCGTCCGATATGAAGTGGAAGTGATAGCCGGGGACGCTGACAGCGCGGGCGTATTGCGGCGCCCAGAACCCAACCAGTGTCCCCGTCTCATCGGCGACGGTGTACTCGCTCTGGTGATGGGTCGCCGCCAACAGCCCCTCCCCGGCGCGGGCGGGACAGGCGGCACGCAGGGTCAGCGAATCGAAGGTGGCATCGACTCTGATCCCGGCGAAAAGGTTCCGGGAAGGCCGTATCGAGTCGAGTCTTGTGGCGAGATCGGCCATCCCCCCGGCGACATCGATCAGCGTCTCCACGTCTGCGGCGAACCGGGTGACCAGAGCGAAAGGCACCTCGCGTCCGTCGTCGACCTCTTCGATGGTCCCACCTGCGCCGGCACGGAAGCAGACACCCTCGATCATGATCAGCTCACCGTCGAGCCCTGCGAAAGTCCCCAGACCGAAGTCACCATGTCGTCTCAACTCACCCACGGTGACGGCTCCGGTGAATACCCCCTGGGCGAGCGCGTTGGATGTCGACACCTGGAACAGGGAATGGCGCTCCAGTTGGAGAGCCTCCGACAGCGCCTCGTCGACCAGCTGCGAGATGCTCGACCCGGTCCCCCGTCTTCGCCGCTGCAACTCCGCCCAGACGCTCTCCGACAACTCGATCTCGACTCGACGGGTCACGCGACGAGGCTACAGCTCGGGATCTCGGCCCCGGGCTCGCACGGACCAATCGAGGTCGTAGGCTCTCCCCATGTCGAAACACCCCGCCGAGCAGCCGGACGCCGAAGGTTGGTATGACGATCCAGAAGGGCGCAAAGACATCGAGCGTTACTGGAACGGGACCGCCTGGAGCGGAGCACCACGCGACAAGGTGCGGAGTCTTTCCTGGTCGGCGATCGCTTGGATGCTCCTGGGCACGATGGCGCTCAGCGGGCTCGTCTGGTGGCTGATCTTCACCTGAGCCCCGAGTCGCGCGGTCGAGATCCTCTTGCCTGGTTGACAGCCCGCCCTCGATTTCGATACGATACGGTTTCGTTTCGTATTAGAGAGGTGCGCGATGGACGCAGCAACCATCCACCGGAGACGCTGGGCGACACTCGGGGTTCTCTCCCTGAGCCTGGTGATCATCGGTCTCGACAACACCATTCTCAACGTGGCCCTGCCCACACTCGTCCGGGAGTTGGGGGCCACGGCCAGCGAACTGCAATGGATGGTCGACTCCTACGTCCTCGTCTTCGCCGGTCTCCTGCTGACCATGGGAGCCCTCGGTGACCGGTTCGGGCGAAAGCTCGCCCTCAACGCCGGTCTGATCATCTTCGCCGGGGCCTCTATCGCGGCGGCATATGTCGACAGCGCCACGGGACTGATCGCAGCACGGGCGGTGATGGGCGTCGGCGGGGCGTTGATCATGCCGTCGACCCTGTCGATCATCACCAACGTCTTCGAAGGCCCCGAGCGCGGGCGGGCGATCGCCGCCTGGGCGGCGGTCGCCGGGCTGGGCATCATCATCGGGCCCGCCCTCGGCGGTTGGCTGCTGGAGAACTTCTGGTGGGGCTCGATCTTCCTCATCAACGTGTTCGTGGTCGTGGTCGCTCTCATCGCCGGGTGGTTCCTGGTGCCCGAGTCGAAGGACCCCGACGCCACCCCACTCGACCCGTTGGGCGCGGTGCTCTCGATCGTGGGGCTCGTCGCCCTGGTCTACGGGATCATCGAGGCGCCGGCGAAGGGCTGGACCGACCCGACCGTGCTCACCGCGTTCGGTGTGGCGGTGGTCACCCTCGGTCTCTTCCTCTGGTGGGAGACCCGCACCCCGCATCCGATGCTCAAGCTGAGCTTCTTCGAAGATCCCCGATTCAGCGCGGCCGCCGCAGCGATCACTCTCGTCTTCTTCGCCATGTTCGGCACGGTCTTCATGCTCACCCAATACCTGCAGTTCGTGCTCGGGTTCAGCCCACTCGAGGCGGGGATACGGGTGATGCCGGTGGCGACGATGGTGATCGCCGCTCCCCTGTCGGCCCGATTCACCGAGCGATTCGGCACCAAACGGGTGGTTGCGGCCGGCCTGGTCATCGTGGCCGGGGCTATGGCCGTGCTGGCGACGATCGACACCGCTTCGGGGTACGGGCAGGTGGCCCTGGCCATCTCCCTCCTCGGAGTGGGGATGGGGACGGCGATGGCGCCGGCGACCGACTCGGTGATGGGCTCGGTCCCCCTCGCCAAGGCCGGGGTCGGCTCGGCGATGAACGACACCACACGTCAAGTCGGCGGTGCGCTCGGCGTTGCCATCCTCGGCAGCATCCTCGCCTCGGTGTACTCCTCCGCGATGTCTCCCGCGGTCGGCGCGCTCCCCCCGAGGCGGCAGACGCAGCCTCCGACTCCATCGGCGGCGCCCTGGCGGTGGCCTCGACCATCGGTGAAGCCGGTGCCGCGCCTCGCCGAGGCGGCCAAAGCTGCATACATCGACGGCATGGGGACCGCCATCTGGGTGGCGGCCGGGGTGGCCCTCGCCGGAGCAGTCCTCACCTGGCTCTACCTCCCGGCACGACCGACCGCCGGCAGCACCGGAGCCGATGAGGTGGTGGAGGCTTCGTCGGCATGACGGCACAGCCCCGATCACCAGGCCGGCCCCGTCAACGCGACCATCGACGACGACATCGTCCGCAGCCTCTTCGAGCTCGTCGACGAGATCGGGCTCGGCGCGGTCACCATCGACGCCATCGCTGAGAGGGCAGGTGTGGGCAAGACGACCATCTACCGCCGCTGGTCATCGAAGGAGGACCTGATCGTCGATGCGGTAGCCGGCCTGGTCGGCGGGATCGAGATCCCCGAAGGCGAAGGGATCCGGGATGTGCTGCTCCACGCCCTGGGACGACTCCGGTCCTTCATGTCGAAGACCACCGCCGGGGTGATCCTCCCCTGGATGATCGCCGAGGTGGCGCGGGGCACGGACGTGGGGCGTCGCTATGCGGAGACGGTGATCATCCCGGGGCGGAAGGCCCTCGCCGGTCACATCTCCGATGCCGTCTCCAGCGGCGAGCTGCGCAGCGACCTCGACGTCGAGATGGCGGTCGACATGCTCCTCGGGCCGCTGATCGTGTCCAAACTCCTGAGCCCCTACCGCGAACCCCACGACGCCTGGGCCGAAGGGTTCATCGACGCCCTCCTCGAAGGTTGGAGAGCATCGACCGGCGGCGAAGCTCGGGCCTAGGCCTGAATCTGTCAGTCGAGGTCGATACGTTCGAATGATGAGCTCGACTACCAAGATCCTTGGCGAGGTGTTGATGGTCTCATCCGCATCTTCCCGTACTTTCGGATCACCGAGCGGCGGGGTGGGCTGATGCGATTCGCCGCAGAGATCCCGAACGAAATTGCGACACCGTTCCTTCGGGCATTGATGAGAAGGGAGGCCCGTCTCCTGAAAGAGGATGCTGACGAGCTGACCGACGCCCTATCCGAGCCGCGAACACCGGATCAGCGTCGCGCCGACGCCTTCGTCGATCTCGTGCTGTCTGTCACCGCCGCCAGCCGCTACACCCATTCAGGCGGACCCTGAAACCGCCGAATGGAGATGGTAGCTAAGAGCTCCTACCTGGAGTAGGTTATAGGTATGAAGATCAGCGTGAGCCTTCCCGACGACGACGTCGAGTTCCTCGACAGCTACGCCGCCTCACAGGGATTCGATTCGCGGTCGGCGGTGGTTCACACCGCGGTGCGCATGCTGCGATCCTCGAAGCTCGGGGATGCCTACGCAGAGGCATGGCGTGAATGGGAAAGCTCAGACGACTCGGAACTGTGGGACGCGGCGACGTCTGACGGGACGGTTTGATGCTGCGCGGCGAGATCCGACTGGTCGACCTAGGTCGGTCTCTGCCGGGTGAGTCTGCCAGTCAGCGACCGGCGGTCATCGTCAGCAATGACGGGGCGAACTCCACTGCAACCAGGCTCGGACGCGGAGTCATCACCCTGGCGCCGATGACGACCAACGTGACTCGGGTCTACCCCTTCCAGGTTCTGGTGCCGGCAGCTCAGAGTGGGCTGGAACACGATTCCAAGGTGCAGGCGGAGCAGGTCCGGTCGGTGTCGATCGATCGAGTGGGACGACCCCTCGGGTCGGTGCCTGCTCCTTTGATGCTCCGAGTCGACGAAGCCCTCAGACTCCACCTGTCGCTGTAGACATCCACCTCGCGTCGCACCGGCGACCAATCACGGGTTTACTGGGTATCTTGGCCAAATTCTGAGGGAGGCCACTTGAGCGAGGTGGAGACGACGTCGGTCCAGGGGACCTTCACGATCCTGTTCACGGACGTGGAGGGCTCCACCGACCTGCGGATGCGCGTCGGTGACCTCGTCGCCAACGAGATCATCAAACTCCACGACGACCTGGTCCGGTCCCGGCTCGAGATCGCCGGCGCCGTCGAGACCAAGTCGCTCGGGGACGGGTTCATGGCTCTGTTCACTTCGGCCAACCAGGCGATCGGGACCGCCGTCTCGATCCAACGCGCCATCGCCGACCACAACCAGGCCAACCCCGACATGCCACTGTCGGTGCGGATGGGGCTCAACAGCGGCGACGTCACCCAGTCGGCGGGCGACGCCCACGGCACCGCCGTCCACGCCGCTGCCCGGGTTGCCGGAGCCGCCCAGGGCGGCCAGATCCTCGTCTCCCAGGTTGTCTCCGACTTGGCCGGGTCACTGGGAGACGTCAGGACCGTCGACCGCGGGCTCTTCTGGTTGAAGGGCTTTCCCGATCGATGGCGTCTCTTCGAGGTGTTGTGGCGAGCCGACGACGAGCGACGGGTCACCCGGGAGACCCGCGCCGCCTCGGCAGCCGCGTTCGATACCCAAACGGCCCGGGCCCAAGGGCCCGTGGTGGGCAGGGCCCCTGAGTTGGAGGTGATCGAACAACAGCTGAACGCAGCGCCGACGGCGGGGCTGCGTGCTGTGGTCCTCGAAGGCGAGGCTGGGATCGGCAAGACCCGAATGCTCGACGCTGCGGCGAGTCTCGCCGCCGACGCTCCCTCTCCGTTCTGGGTGCTCGAGGTGACCGCCGACGAGGAGCTCCGCGGCCCGTTCCTCCTCTTCCGCAGTCTCCTCACGTCCCCTGCCATGGCCGCCGTCGCCCGGGAGGCCATGGCCATGGAACCTCTCGACAAGGCGCAGGAGGCCATCTCGGGACGGAGCACCAGTCTCGAGGGCCTCTCCCCGCAGGAGCAGATGCTGCGCAAGTTCGACGAGGTGGCGGCCACCCTCCTCGCCCTCACCAGGGAACGCCCCCTGCTCCTGATGCTCGACGATCTGCAGTGGGCCGACGACGACAGCATCCAACTGGTCAGGTATCTGGTGAGGACCATGGGCTCGGCTCCGATGGTCCTATTGATCAGTCTCCGCCCCTACTCCGACTCAGCCACCGGAGGTGCCTCCAAGCTGATCGCCGATCTCGACCGGATGCGGGGGGTCACCCAGGTGCTCCGTCTCCAGCGGCTCAACCCCCGGCAGAGCGAAGAGTTGCTCGTCAACCTTCTCGGCGGTCCCATCGACGCCCCCACCCTGGAGAGCATGCACGCCCGCTCCGAGGGTGTGCCCTTCTTCATCGAGGAGCTGGCCCGGGCCTATCGGGAGGCAGAGGCGCTCCAGCTGATCGACGGCACGTGGACGATGACCAAGCTGAGTGGTCCGGGCGTGCCGTCCTCGATCCAGACCCTGGTGGAGCGGCGTCTCGCCCAGCTCGAGCCCGAATGTCGATCCCATCTCGCCGACGCCGGCATCGTCGGTCGGCGGTTCCGGCTCTCCGACGTCGGCCAGGTCCTCGCCCGGGTCGACTCCGAGACGCTGCCCGAGTGGCAGGTCGCCGAGTATCTGCAGAGCGCAGTCGACCTGGGACTGCTCACCGAGGAACGGCCGGGGTCGGGCTACGACTTCTCATTCTCTCACGACCAGATCCGGGCATCGCTGCTCGGCTCGACCCCGCGGCAGCGGAGACGTGCCATCCACGGCGCTCTCGCCCAGTACCTCGCCGAAGAAGGGGGGACCGAGAACCTGTCGATGCTGGCCCACCATGCCCTCGAGGCCGGTGACCAGGACCTGGCAGTGACCAGCGGGCTTCGAGCCGCCGAGTCGGCATTGGGGATGTCGGCTCCCGAGGAGGCGGTCCGTCTGATCGACAGCACCCTCACCGCGGCCTCCGATCCGGCCCGCCGGATCGAGATGCTCCGGATCAAAGACGACGCCCTCGCAGTCCTCGACCGCGATGTGGAGCGCATGGCCAATCTGGCGGAAATGAGCGCCCTCACTGCCGGCTCGCCGGCATTGGATGCCGAAGTCAAGCTGCGCAAGGCGTCGGCGGCGAGGGCGGGCGAGGACTTCGACCTCGCCGCCGAGCTAGCCCGTTCGGTACGCAGCGCTGCCGTGGACACCGGCGACAAGGATCTGGAGCTGGCGGCGTGTTTCGAGTTGGGGCAGGCCCTGACCCGCTCCCCGATCGGCGAGGCCTATCTCCCTCCCGCCGAGGTCGACGTCGAGGAGGCGGAGGAGCCGTACAACCAGGCCCTCGAGATCGCCCGCCAGACCGGGAATCGAGCGGCCGAGGCCGATGCCCTCCGTGAGCTTTCGGTCATCGAAGCCGGACGAGTAAAGAAGGCTGCAGTCGAGCTGCAGGAGGCGGGAGTTCCTTCCGTGGTCATCGTGATGCAGGCGCCTGAGCTGTTCGCCGGGGTCAAAGCACTGGCCGAACAGGCCTTCCGCATCTACGAGGAGATCGGTGACAAGCAAGGGTCCATGTCGGCGCTGATCACGATGGCCTACGCCCATGTCGCCGACCCCAGCGCCCAGGGGATGGCCGGGCGCATCGAGCACGTCAGGGCGCTCCACCACAGCAAGAGGGGCGAAGTAACCGACAGCCAGTCGGCAATCGACGACGCCCACATGCTCTACGGCATCCACACATATGCCCGGCTCAACCTGCAGCCCGGACTGGCCATGGAGCGAGGTCGGGAGGCGTTCGAGGCGGCTCGAGGGCTCGGCGACCGGTGGCTGGAGGCTCTGTCCGCCGGCGGCATGGCCATGACCTGTCTCCAGGTTGGAGGCGGCGACGATTGCGCCGCCTGGCTGGATCGGGCCGTCACCGCGGCCATGGCGGTCGCCTCGACATCGATGGCCCGTCGACTCGAGATCTGGCGCGGGGCCCACGCCGCCGCCCGAGACGATGTCGAGGCGATGACCCGCCACTACCGGCGGGCCGCCGACCTGGCGGGCCAGACCAGCATCGGGGAGAGCTGTCAGGCTCTGGCCAACCTCGGCTTCGAGCTCGCCCGGATCGCCGTGTTCGGGGGTGACAAATCGCTCTTCGAACAAGCGAGGGCTGCCGCCGAAGAGACTCTGGAGATCGCAAGTCAGCTCAAGGCCGAGACCCCGTACGCCGCTCTGGCCCACGCCACCCTGGCGCTGGTCGCCGAGGCGGCGGGTGATGCCGACAGCGCAGCCGAAGAGATGCGCAATGCCCAGTCCTTCCACGGGGAGACTCACCTCCTCTACCTGGTCCCCATCCTCTGGGTGGGCGCCCGAACCCTCATCCGCTCCGGCCAGCCCGAGGCCGCCGGCCTGACCGAGGAGATCATCGGTGGACTCACCTACGTGAGCATGTCGATGTCCGACCCTGCCCTGCGGGAGAAATGGTTCGCCAACCCGATCCAGCGGGAGATGGCTGAGATCGTCGGTTTCGACCCGACACACGTGGACGAGACGCCGTCGGACGGGATCGAGTTCACCGACGAGGACCTGGAGCTGTTGAGGGCTGTCACATCGGGGACGGCCGGCTCGCACACCGGCGACGGCCCGAGCCCCGTCGACGATCTGTTGGCGAAGCTCGGGGTGGCCACCGAGAACGAGGCCATCGAGTATGCGATCAGGACCGGTGTCGCATGGCAGTGAGGCTGGTCATCGATCGACGGCGCTGCATCGGTGCCGGAACCTGTATCACATTGGCCCCCACCGCCATGCAATGGCGCAAGGGCGACTTCCTCAAGCCGGAAGTACTCGACCTTTCCACCGTCGACGAGGACACGCTGCGGGAGATCGCCATCGCCTGCCCCACCCATGCCATCGTCCTCGAAGAGGTCATCGAATGACCGAGAAAGTCACCGGGCCTGCGTCCTACTTCCCCAGCATCGAGAAGACGTACGATCGTCCCATCGAAGAGTGGCTGGAGATGGTGCGAGCCCGATCGGACGAGAAGCACATGGAGACCGTGAACTGGCTCAAGACCGAGCACGGGATGGGTCACGGTCACGCCAACGCCATCGTTGCGTACGCCCGCGCCAACCCGGAGTAGGACCCGACGCGTACCGGACGCGAACCCGGCGCGGACGTGAACCCGGGGTTGATAGCGCCATATATGGCGCTATCAACCCCGGTCGTGTGCACGGGGGCCGACAGGTCAATTCCGGCGAATATTCTGGGGTGGGGCGCGGGTGCCCTAACATGGCCTTACACAACCAAGGAAATTTCATGGCTCTCGCCGAGAAACTCGAGTTGGTCGGAGCCATCGAAGATGACGTCGCCCGCCTCACCGAAGAGCACCTTTCCCGCCGTGCCGACTGGTACTTCCACGACATTGTCCCCTGGGAACGGGGCGAGAGCTTCCGGGACAAGCCCTGGGATGTCTCCCAGTGCACGATCAGCGAGAACGCCCGCACTGCCCTCGTGCTGAACCTCCTCACCGAGGACAACCTCCCCTACTACCACGCCCTGCTCGAGACGAACCTCCCCGACAGTCCCGCCTTCTCGAACTGGAACCACCTGTGGACCGCCGAAGAGGGTCAGCACGCCATCGCCATCCGCAGCTATCTGCTCACCTCGCGCAACTGCGACCCGAATCAGCTCGAGGACGATCGCAAGCAGACGATGTTCAACGGCTATCAGCCCAAGTTCGACGATCCGATGGAGGTGTTCGCCTACACCGCGACCCAGGAATTGGCGACCCGGGTCAGCCACCGCAACGCCGGGAAGATCACCGACGACCCGGCGGCGTTCGAGCTGATGCGCAACATCGCCACCGACGAGAACCACCACTTCATCTTCTACAAGGGTGTGATGCAGGCGATGCTCGACACCGCGCCCGACCTGGTCATGGGGGGGATCTACGAGGTGTTCAGCAACTTCCAGATGCCCGGGGTGGCCATGCCCAACTTCGTGCGACGGTCGATCGACGTCGCCAAGGCGGGCGTCTACAACCTGCGGATCCATCACGACCGGGTACTGCTCCCACTGATCAAGGACTGGAACATCGCCGCCATCACCGACCTGAAGCCGGCCGCAGCGGAGCTCCAGGAGAAGATCATGGCGATCCCCGAGCAGGTCCTCCGCCGGGCGGAGGTCTTCGAACGCCGCGTCGGTCTCAGCCCCGCCTGAGGACCGAGTCACGAACCCGGGGTTGATAGCGCCATATGTGGCGCTATCAACCCCGGGTTCACGTGAGTCCGGCCCGTGGCGTCACTGATGCCTAGAACCCCGTCGTCTGACCCTCCCACGGCTCCTCGGCTCCGGAATCGAATTCGGCCACCGAGGGCCCGCCGAGGCTGCTGAGCCAACGGCGACCAAGGACGTAGGTGGCCACCAACAGCATCAGGAGTGCGGGCCAACCGAGCAGGACCCGGGTAACCACCAGACTCCCCGTGCTCTCCGCCAGGTAGAGCCGCCATTGGAGAACAGCGCGGCCGGCAAAGTACGCCAGCCAGAGCCAGCTCACTCGGGTGTAGGCCGGACGCACCCTGGGATGCCAATACCAGTCGAGCGTCCAACCCCGAGTCAGCCAACTGGTCCAGGCCACGAACGGTCTTCTCACCACGATCGAGACAGCGATGGCAGCGCTGGTCAGCGCACCCGTGACGATGGTTGGCAGGAAGAAGTCGTTGGCGTTGCCGGACCGGAGCGCCAGCGCCGCGGCCACGCCGACGCCTCCGAGACCGGCCATGGCAAACCGCAGCGGCCGGCCCTGAGAAAGCCTCCAAAGAGTGATTGCGATTGCCGAGAGCACGCCGACGGACGCGGCGGGCGCGAGACCCCACACCGAGTTGACTACGACGAAGATGAGCGGCGGGATGATCCCGTCGGCAAGGGGAACCTTCCCGAATATCGTCTCGCGCAACTCGTCGAGGATCTCGGGGGCCTTCACCACGTGCGTTCCCCGGTGAGCAGCTCCCTGACGTCTTCTGAGCCGAAGGCAGCCCGCGCCAGGTAGACAGCCGCCGCCAGGTTGCCGAGACCCGCCAACGCCACCCACCACAGGGCGGTGGTGGCCCAGCTCTTCTCCCGCCAGGCCACCCATACGCCGAAGAACACGAGCCCAACGTAGAGATCGACCAGGGTGACCTTGCCCCAAGCCAGTCCCCAGATCGTCGCTCCCTCCTCGACGAAAGACCCGGAGGCCACGGCGAAGCCGATCATCGCCACCATGACCACTAGACCCACAACTGCAAGGACACGAATCGTTCTCATCTCATTCTCGAATTCGGAGCCGCTTCCCACTCTGGACGCCCCCGCGGCACTCGTACCCGGGGTTGCTAGCGCCATATGTGGCGCTAGCAACCCCGGGTTCGTTGTTTGGGCAGGTTCAGCCGATCGCCTCCTCGTAGCGGGCGGTGTCGCCGTAGACCTCGGGGTTGAGCACGTCGAAGGGGCGTTTTCCCTGGAGGAAGCGCTCGATGTTGTTCACCGTCCGCATCGCCATCTCCTCACGTGTCTCTCGGGCGGCGGAGCCCATGTGCGGGGTGAGCACCACGTTGGGCAGCTCGAGCAGGCCGGGGATCGGCCCGGGGTTGGGCTCGGGGACCTCGGTCAGGTAGACGTCGAGTCCGGCGCCGCGAATCCGGCCTTCGCGCAGCGCCTTCTCCAAGGCGACCTCGTCGAGGATCGGGCCCCGCGAGGTGTTGATGATGATCGCACTCGGCTTCATCAGCGAGATCAGCTCCTCCCCGACCAGCCCCTTGGTCTCGGCGGTGAGGGCCGTGCTCAGCAAGACGAAGTCCGACTCCATGAACAGGTCCTCGAGTGACCGGTAGGAGGCATCACCCAGGGCGAACTCCTCGGCCGGGCTCAGCCGGTTCCTCTTGTGATAGATGATGTCCATCTCGCAGGCGGCGGCCCGTTTGGCGACATGCGAGCCAACGGTGCCCATTCCCACGACACCGAGGGTCTTGCCATAGAGACGGGTGCCGACGAAGGCGGTCGACTGATTCTGGGTCCACTTCCCGGCACGGAGGAACTGGTCGGCCTCCGGGAGACGCCACGCCGTCGCCACCAGCATGGCGAAGGTGAACTCGGCGGCGGTCTTGCTGACGAAGTTGGGCAGACCGCTCACCGGGACCCCCCGTCGGGTACAGGCTTTTTGGTCGACGAAGGTGGCCTTCATGTGCATGGCGGCGACCAGTCTCAGGTTCTCGGCGGCGTCGATCACGTCCTCGTCGAAGTCGATCTCGGCCATGGCGAAGAGGATGTCCTTGTCGCGGACGGCGGCGACCACCTCGTCGTGGGGCATCGGGCCGTCGGTTCCCTGGTAGACGGTGACGTCCCCGAGTTGCTCCAGCTTCTCCAAGGCGAGCTCAGGAATGAGCTGGGGAACGAAGATCTTGGTCATTGCTCTCCTTCAATCGGTCTGAGGAAGTCGCCGGCGGTCCCTTCGACCACCCGCTCCCAGGTCGAATCGTCGACCCCGGCCGCCTCCAGCGCGCCGACCGGGTCGGAGGCCGCCATGTCGAACGGGTAGTCGCTTCCCAGAGCGATGTGGTCCCACCCCACGCGCTCTCCGAGGAGACGCAGCGACACCGGGTCGTGGGTGAGGCTGTCGAAATAGAGAGAAGAGAACAAGGCCCGGGGGTCGGCGTCGGTGACGTTGACCCGTGGTTCGGGACGCACCTCCCATCCGTGCTGCCAACGGCCCACCTGGTAAGGGGCGAACCCGCCGCCGTGGGTGATCCCGAAACGGAGCGTGGGGTGCCGTCCCAGGACACCCCCGAAGATGAGCTTGGCGATGGCGATCGTCGACTCCATGGGGATGCCCACCAGGTTCTGCAGGTAGTAGACGCCGAGCCGCTCCGCACCGGCGACCGCACGCTGGTCGGCATGGATCCATACCGGCAGCCCGTGTCCCTCGAGGGACGTCCAGACCGGATCGAGGTCGGGATGGTCGAGGTCGACACCGGAAATGTTGGAGCCGATCTGGACTCCGCGAACCCGGGGCACGGAGGCGACACGCTCGATCTCGGCGACAGCGGCCCCGATGTCCTGGAGGGGAAGGGTGGCGAAGACATGGAACCGCGCGGGATGTGAGTCGCTGAGTCGGACCAACTCGTCGTTTTGGATCCGGGCGAACTCCACACCCACGTCGACGGGCACGTGGTAGTGGAAGTTGGGCGGCGGGATCGCGATCACCTGCAGGTCGACCCTCTGCCGGTCCATGTCGTCGAGACGGGTCTGCGGGTCGAAGATCGCCGCGGGAAGCGGGCCGAGAGGTCCCCGACCCGGGTAGCTGAGAAACGATTGGCCGTCCTCGCGATACAAGCTCGGGCCATGCTCGGGATGGGCCGAGCTCATGAGATCGAGCGCTTCGGGCACGATGGCGTGGGCGTGGATGTCGATCGTGGTCACGAGGTCGGCCACCGTAGATCGTGACCCGGGGATGTATCCTGCTCACGCGGCGACATGAGGTGGGGCGAATGACGGACACTGAGCGGAAGAGTGACTCGCTCGAATCGAGTTTGGCCAAAGAGGCCCGGCCCCGCACGGCCACCGATCACGTCTCGACGTCGTTGCGTCGCTCCATCCTCACCGGGGATCTCGCCGCCGGCACCAAGCTCGGGCTCAACGAGGTGGCCGAGATATTCGACGTCAGCACCACACCGGTGCGCGAGGCCCTTCGCGAGCTGTCTTTCGAAGGCTTGGTCCAACTGGGCAACTACAAAGGCGGCGTGGTCACGGCCGTGACCCGCAAAGATGTCGAAGAGATCGTCCGAATCCGCCAGGCGCTCGAGCCGATGGCGATCGAGGAGGCGATGGTGGGGATGTCGGAGGAGATCCTCATCGACGCCAGGTCGATCCTCGACGAAATGGCCGTTTCCGACAGTTGGGACGCATGGGTCCATGGCAATCGGGCGTTTCATCAGAAGCTGTACGAGGCTTCGCCTTCGCGTCGGTTGGTGTCGCTCATCAAGAGCCTGCAGGACACCCAAGCTCTCTTCGTGAGCGCCACCCTCAGGAGAAGCCCGACCCTCAAGGACACCGCCACCGCCGATCACGAGGCAATGCTCCGGGCGGCCCGCGATCGAGACGCGCACACCCTGACCGAGGTGACCCTGCGCCATCTCACCATCCCGATCCGGGACTGACCGGTGCGCGACTCGACGAGGTCGAGCTAGCCCCACTGCGGAACCGCCGGGATCGACCATCTCACGAGATCCGGGGTCATCGCTGCGAGGTCCGGGCATCCGGTGTTGGCCATCGTGACCTCGACCTCGGAGGCGAGGAGCTGCAACGCCCTGGCCAGCATCGCCTCTCCCCCGGCAGCCAGCGCCCAGCACTGAAGACGTCCGATGGCCACCGCCTTTGCCCCGAGGGCCAGCGCCTTGCACACGTCGGCGCCGTTCGTGAACCCGCTGTCCACAGCGACATCGACCCCTTCGGGGACAGCCGCCACCACTTCCGATAGCGCTTCGATCGTGCTCAAGCCCTGATCGACCATTCGGCCCCCGTGGTTGGAGACGTAGACGGCCCGGGCCCCCGACCCCACCGCGAGATGCGCGTCCTCGGCCGTCATCACACCCTTGGCGATCACCGGGAGGGTGGTGCTCGATGCGATCCACTCCAGGTCCGACCAGGTGAAGGCGGCTCTTCTCGAGGGGTCGAGGAGTGAAGAGTCGAGATCGGTGGTCCCGTGGTCGGGGTGGGACCAGGTGAATCCGGTCTCGATGCTCCGATCGCGTCGGCCGATCGTCGGGGAATCCATGGTCACGCAGAGCCCGGCGAAACCGGCTGCCTCCACCCGGGCGATCAGTTCCGTCTGCCATTCCCGGTCACCCGAGACGTAGATCTGGAAGAAGTGCCGTCCCGGGGAGGTGGCCGCCACATCCGTCCAGGGCGCGGTGCTGAACATCGAGCAGAAAGCCGACGCCCCGACACTCGCCGCGGCTCGGCCCGAAGCGGCCGCGTCGCCCGGGTCGTAGACACCGAGGGCGCCGACCGGCGCCAGCATCACAGGGACCGCCAGCGGCACGCCGGCGAACGACGAGGACATGTCGATGGATGACACGTCCCGACCCACCCGAGGGACCAGGGCCAGGCTGTTCAATGCGAGCGTGTTCCTGGCGACCGTCACCTCGGTGCCCGCTCCAGCGGCGGCCCACGCCCAAACCTCGGTTGGGAGGGTCTCGCGGGCGACCGCCACTATCTGCCCGATCGTCGACACGTCCGCCGGCAGAATCGGCTCACTCATGCTCGGTCAGGGCCCTGCTCGACCGCCACCAGTCTCCCCGCCGCCGCCGAGGTCCCGATGGCAGCACAGAGCCGGGCACTGCGGAGCCCGTCGATACCCGACGGGACCGGATCGCTGCCCGCGGCCACCGCTGCCGTGAACGCCTCCAGACAGAGGCGGTGTGCCTCCACCGCCGGGTAGTGGCGGGACTCGACTCCCGCCGGGGTGTCGACATGGAGGTCTCCACCAACGCGGGAGCGAGTCACGCCGGCACCGGTGATGGTGCCTTCGGTCCCGTGGATCCTGATCGTGTTCGGAGGGCTGGTGAGCCGCTCGCTGCAGTTGGCGTATGCCATGACACCCCCTTCGAACCTGAGGAGGATCGTCGCCAGCGTCTCGATCGCTCCTTCCCCGGGGGGAGGGTCGAACATGGCGAACGTCTCAGCGGGCTCGCTGTCGAGGAGCACTCCCAGGAAGTCCAGGGCATGGACCCCCACGTTGTGCACCGTTCCCAGGCCCGCCATCGCCGGGTCGGCCCGCCAGTTCGTGTAGTTCCGCGGGCCGGAGCCCACGTCGACCTCGACGAGGATGACATCGCCGATGACGCCATCGGCGAGCATGCCGGTCACGTCTTGAACCCAGGGCATGTATCGGTTGTGGAAGTTGATCCCCAGCGCCACGCCGTCTGCTCGACATTCGTCGACCGCTCGGGCGGCCTCGATCGGGTCGATCCCCAAAGGCTTCTCGCAGAACACGTGCTTGCCGGCTCGTGCTGCGGCAACGACCTGGTCGGCATGCATCGCGTTGGGCGTGGCCACATAGACGATGTCCACGTCGTCGCTCTCCAGCATGTCCTCGTATCTCGTGTACGAGGCCTCGGCGCCCCATCGGCGGGCCACATCCTCGCCTCGCCCTCGATCCCGGCTGACCACCGCGGCCAGCGAGCTGTTGGGGTCGGCTGTCATGGCCGGGGCGATGGTCCCTTCGAAGAAGGCCCCAACTCCGACGGCGCCCCATCTCAGCATGACGAGATCTCAGACCCCGAGGAAGCGGCTGGGGTTCTCAGCGAGGATCGCCTCCTGCTCGGCTGAGCCCAGCTCGGACAGGCCGCGCACCCAGTTGACGGGGTCGTTGAGGAACATCGGCGCCGGGTAGTCGGTCCCGAGCACGACCCGGTCGATCCCCACCGTGTCGATCAGGAAGCGGAGGACCGGCCCGCTGTAGGTGCAGCAGTCGTAGAAAAATCGATCGAGGTACTCACTCGGTGGCTTCTCGTGGTCGAACCCGTCGTTGGGACCGAACGGCGGCCTCATCCCACCATCGAAGTCGCCGGGCAACGCACCGGCCACCTTGTCCATGCGGGCGACGCCGTATGGCGTGTATCCCCCACCGTGGGCGAGCAACATCTTCAGGTCCGGGTAATCGTCGAGGACCCCGCCGAACACCAGCGTGGCGAAGAGCAGGGCTCGCTCGGTGAGATTGCCGACGGCGTTGGCCAGCTTGTACTTCTTGGTGCGCCCGGTCGTGATCGTCTGTCCGCCCTGGTGGAAGAAGAGCAGGGCTCCCAGCTCTTCCGCTGCGGCGAAGAACGGTCGGAATCGGGGGTCGTCGTAGGTGACCCCTGCCGCGTGGTCGTTGAGGATGATCCCCTCGAGACCGAGCTCGGTGACCACCCGCTCCAACTCGGCGATCGCGGTGGGGACGTCCTGCATCGGAACCATCCCGAGACCTCTGAATCGGTCGGGGTGCTCGACGACGACGTCGTGGATCTCCTGGTTGCACTCCCTGTGGATGAGCTTGGTCTGCTCGAGATCGTTCTCGTATTGATAGAAGCCGATCGTGGGGGTGATCAGCTGCATGTCGACGCCGTCGCGATCCATGTCGGCGAGTCGCGACTCGAGCGGTTGGGCGAAGGTGCCGTGGGCCAACTCACCGGCTGTGGCATCGAGACCGAGCCAGGTACCGGAGTCGCGGATGGCGGCCTTGTAGCGCTCGGGAGTGAGGTGGGCGTGCATGTCGATCACAGGCATGGGCGCGGCTCCTCGCAGCAGTCGGCAAATCTCATAGGCTGCATCCTACATTTTGCGGAATCCGGGCGGTCCAGCCCCAAGAGAGGACCTGAAAGCACATGAGCACGACCTTGAAGCAGAAGCTGATCGCCGGGGAGAGAGTCAACGTCTTCGCCGTCGGCCGGATGTTCCACCCCAACATCGTCCACTACCTGGGTGCCACCGGTGAGTTCGACGGGATGTGGATCGACGTCGAGCACACCGGGTTCTCCACCCGGGAGGTGGAGTCGGCGGTGAGTGCGGCAATGGCCCACGGTCTGGAGAGCTTCGCCAGGATCCCGCCCACCGACTACGCCACAGTCACCAGGTGTCTGGAGAGCGGAGTGTCGGGCGTGATGGCCGCTCAGATCGGATCGGCCGAACAGGCCGAGGAGTTCGTCACCTGGGCCAAGTTCCACCCGCGCGGTCGTCGCGGCTTGAACCCGCTCGGCCATGACGGCGGCTTCGGCACAGTCCCCCTCGCCGAGTTCACCGCTCGGGCCAACGAGGAGAACTTCGTGGCGATCCAGGTGGAGACGCTGGGCGCGGTCGCCGAGATCGACGATATCGCCGGCATCGACGGGGTCGACATCCTGTTCGTCGGGCCGTCCGACCTGAGTCAGGCCCTGGGTGTGACCGGCGACCTCACCCACCCCCGCTGTCTCGAGGCCATCGAGGCCGTTGCCGCTGCCTGTGAGGCCAACGGTAAGCACTGGGGTGCCGTCACTCCCACCCCCGACTACGCCCGTTTGCTGATCGATCGGGGTTGCACTCTCATCTCGACGGTGAACGACGTGAAACTGATCACCAACGGGATGGACTCGATGCGTCAGAGGTTCGCCGAGATCTGGTGAGACCGGGTCAGTCATCCAACTCCGCCGCCTCGAGCGGCAGGTTGACGTGTCGGTGCTGGATCTCGAGCGCTTTCTCGATGTCGCCGGCCTCGAGCGCATCGAGCAACGCGAAGTGATCGGCGATGGCCTGCTCCCGAATGTCGGGGTGGAGACGCTGCGCCTGGGCGACGAACACACCGCCGGCACTCTCCAGGGCAACCAGGAAGCTCGCCAGGCGGTGGGTGGAGCTGGCCTTGTGGAAGATCGAGTGGAACTCAGCGTTCTTCTGCACCCACGTGCCGAGATCCATGTCCTGCTGTAGCTCGAGGGCGAGCTCCTGCGCCTGCGCCATCTGAGAATCGGTCATGTTGGCCATGGCCCTCCGCAACGCCACCGGCTCCAACGCCCTACGGATCTCGACGATCTCGGACATCTCGTCCCAATCGGGCTGGCGCACAGTGCCGATGCGGTGACTGTCGAGGGTGATCAGACCCTCGGAGGCGAGGTCGCGCATCGCTTCCCGCACAGGTGTGGTGCTGACGTCGAGCTGGGATGCGATCTCGGTCTGGACGAGCCGGGTGCCACCGGGGAGGTCACCCCTGAGGATCGCTGAGCGGAGACTTTCTCGGACGAGGTCGACGGCGGTGACCCGACGCGAGCTGGCGGCAGCGATGAGGCTGATCCGTGGCTCCCCGGTCATCTAGACGCCTTTCCCTGTCTGAGTGCCGCGCCGGGGCGCTTGCCCGAGGTCGGCCGTTTTCTGTACTATACCGACTATAGACGACAGGGACCCTGGGCATCACGGGGACCTGACCACACTCACCGGAGTCAGGAGAAGCCATAGTCAGCTACGCCAAAGGCCCTTTTGCCGTCGACTGGGAGGACCGCTACGACTTCGCCCAGCTGAGAGCCGACCGGGTGTCCAAGACCCAGGAGGCCCTCTCCGGCTCCGACGCCGACATGCTGCTCGTCTGGAAAGATGAGAACGTCCGCTATCTCACCGGGCTCCGAGCCCAGCTGATCGCCGGGAAGACGACCTCACTCAACGGGGCGCTGCTGGCGCCGGGCGAAGATCCCGTCCTGCTCGGCTCGGGTGGCGAGATCGACAAGGCCCGGTTCGGGATGAGCTGGATCGGAGAAGCCCACGCGGTCCCGATCATGGAGCAGCGCGAGTTGGTCGACGGTTTCGTCACCGACATCCTCACCCCTCTGCTTCGAGACCGGGGGCTGGAGTCGGGCCGTCTCGCCGTCGACCAGGCCAACATCTCGTTCATCCAGTCGCTGCAGACCCATCTTCCCGACATCGAGCTCATCGACGGTGACACGGTGATGCAGCAAGCCCGTTGGATCAAGACCGACATGGAGGTGGCGGTCATCGAGGAGGCCTGTGCCATCGGCGACTCGGTGACCCAACGCGCCCTCGACGAGACCAGGGCGGGACGACGCGAGCTCGAGGTGGCTGCCGACGCCATGCAGACCTTGTTCCAGCTCGGCGGGGAGATGGCCCACGTCATCACACCGTTCGTCGCCTCTGGTGAGCACATGTCGCCACCACACCGTCTGGCCACCGACAAGATCATCCGCAACCAGGACCTCTGCTTCATCGACATCGGTGCCATGTGGAACGGCTACTTCGCCGATATCGGCAGGACGACCATCGTCGGCCGCCCCACCAAGATCCAGCAGCAGATCTACACCGCGGTGTACGAGGGGCTGATGGCGGGGATCGCCAAGATGCGGCCCGGATTTACCAACCAGGACTGTGCCGACGCCATCATCTCCACCATCGCCGAGCATGGTTTCGGGGACAACCTCTTCAGCCTCTTCATCGGTCACGGCATCGGGATGGGAGCGAACGAGCCGCCATACATCGGTGAGACCCTCCCTGGGGCGACGACCTACGAGTTCCAACCCAACATGGTCTTCGCCGTCGAGCCCCTGGTCTGGGTGCCCGACGTCCGTGGCGGCGGCGGAGTTCGCATCGAGGACATGGTGCTCATCACCGACGGCGACCCCCATCTCCTCTCCCGTGTCGAGTACGAGGAGCGTCTTCTGATCTAGTCGGAGGCCAGTTTCCGAAGGACTGCCTCGACGGTGGATGTAGCGATGCGGTCCACCGCCTCGGTGGCATTGCCGGCGAGATGAGGCGTCAGCAGCAGATTGTCCAGACCTTCGAAAACGGCTGCCGCCTCCGGACCGAGGGGCTCCGTCGTGAATACGTCCAAAGCGGCCGAGCCGATGGTCCCCGACCGAAGCGCCTCGGCGAGGGCCATCTCGTCGACGATCCCTCCCCTGGAGGTGTTGACGATGGTGGCGTCGCGCTTCATGGACGAGAGCGCCGCGGCATCGACGAGCCCCCTCGTCTCGTCGTTGAGGGGCACGTGGATGCTGACCACATCAGAGCGTGAGAGGAGCTCTTCGAACGTCGTGGGCCGGACCTCTCCCCACGCGGCATCCGGGGTCAGATAGGGGTCGAAGGCCAGGACCTGCATGTCGAAGGCAGCCGCCCGCTTCGCCACCTCTCGGGCGATCGCCCCGAACCCAACCAGCCCCAGTGTCTTGTCCTTCAACTCGTGACCGAACGCGTGCCCCTGCCGAGGCCATTGCCCGGCCAGCATCGATCCGGTCATCCCGAAGACACCACGCTGGCACACCAGCATCGCCGCCATCACATACTCGGCAACCGATACTGCGTTGCCGCCATAGGCGACCACCAACTCCACACCCGCCATCTCCAGCGCCGCGACGTCGATGTTGTCGAGACCCACGCCGAGTCTGCCGATGATCCGAAGCTGGTGGGCAGCGGACAGGAACTCGGTGTCGATGATCGTGCGATTGCGGATGAGGACGGCCGAGGCATCGGAGATGCGTGCCAGGAGGGCGTCCCGGTCGCTGTGGAGATCGGGGTCGTAATGGACGTCCGCCTCCGCCTCCAGCACGTCCAGATGTCGTGGGCGGCAGGTACTCCGGAACCACCACCAGCGAGCGGGACGATCCCTCTTTGGGATCCGGGCTCACTTGCCCGAGCCGGAGACGATCCCAGCGACCACGTACTTCTCGATGCGGGTGTAGATGAGGATGAACGGGAGCACCGTGAGGATCGTGAATGCGGCCTCACCCGGGAAGTTGGCGATGCCCTCGATCCCCTGCATCAGGTAGAGCTCATAGGGAAGGGTCCGCTTCCCCGGGGAGTTGGTGAGCACGAGGACCAGGGTGAACTCGTTCCACGCCTCGCGGAACGCCAGGACGCCGATGGTGATCATCGCCGGTGCGGCCAGAGGGGCGACGATATAACGAAGCCGTCCCCAGAGTGTGGCCCCGTCGACATTGGCCGCCTCTTCGATCTCGCGCGGGATCTGTTGGAAGAAGCCAACCATCAGCCACACGGCGAGGGGCAGGAGCATCCCCGTGTAGACCACGATGAGGGTGAGCCGGTTGTCCAGCGCCCCCGCGACCACCGCCAGACGATAGATCGGCACCATTATCCCGATGCTGGGGACGAGACGAGGCAGCAGGGTGAACAACAGCAGTAGATGCCGGCCGCGGAAGTTGAACCGTGCGAAGGCGTAGGCGGCAGGGACCCCGATGACAATGGTCAGCAACGTCGTCCCGATCCCGACGATCAGGCTGTTGAGCAGCGAGGTGGTGAAGCTGTCGCTGGAGAGGACCTCGCGGTAGGCGTCGAGGTTGGGAGCATCGGGGATCAGCCCGGGACTGGCAAAGACCGCTGCCTTCTCCTTGAAGGACACAGAGATGGTCACCAGGAACGGGGCCAGCGTCCACACGACGAGGGCAACGAGCGGAAGCGCCAACAGGACCTTTCGCATCACCCTCATGGCGCGCGATCCGACGCCCGGTGGTCGCTCCGGCGGTCTCCCGGTGACCGCCGTAGCGGCTTTCGCCGTTGCGGTGCTGAAGGCCGGCTGTGCGCCGGCGTCTCTGTCACTCATTGCTCGTAGTCGTACTTCCGCCCGATCCACACATAGAAGAGGGTCAAAATCGCATTGAGCACCAGGATGAATGTGGCGATGGCCAGGGCCCGGTTGAACTCGAGGTTGCGGAAAGCCACCGTGTACATCTCCATGGCGACGGTCTGAGTAGCGTTCAGAGGCCCACCACCGGTCAGGGCGAGCACCACACCGAGACCGGTGAGTGTCGAGTAGCTGAGCCAGATCGTGGAGATGAGGATTTGTGGGGCGAGTAGTGGGATGACGACGTACCTGGCACGTGTCCAGCCGGTCGCACCGTCGACCAGGCTGGCGTCCAGGTAGGACTTGTCCACGGTCATCAGGCCACCCAGCAGCAGGAGGATCGTGAGCGGCAAGTCGGTCCATACCTGGGTGAAGATGACGACGACCATTGCCCAAGTAGGACTGGCGAGCCAGGAAGGCCCGTCGATCCCGACGAAGTCCAAGACCTGGTTGACCATTCCGAACTGGTCGTTGAACAGGATTCGAAACATCACCGCGGCGGCCACGTTGGAGATGATGTAGGGCGCGACGGTGACGGCACGGAGGAAACGGAGCCGTTGCACCACCCGGAAGAGGGCGAAGGCGAAGAACAACCCGAGACTTATCCCGACGATCAACGAGCCGGTGACGAAGATCGCCGTTCGGTTCATGGAATGCCAGAAGGATTCCGATGAGAACATGTCCGCCCAGTTCTCGAGACCGACGTACTCGAGTGGGGCGCCGATTCGCTCCCGCCGGTAGAGGCTCTGCCACACCCCATAGATGACGGGGAAGCCGAGGATCGCTGCCACCAGGACGATCGAGGGCAGCGAGAACAGATAGGGGGTGGCCTTGCTCTGCCCGATGACGAACTGGCCACCCGACGACGCCGGTTTGCTCGGACGCTGCCACCAGCGACGACGGCTCGGCTTCGTCTCGGGTCGTTCGGTAGTAGTGGTCAAGCCCCTGATCCTGCCGGTGGATGTCTAATCGAACAGAGCGCTCCTGCATCCGTTGGAATGCAGGAGCGCTTCGGTCATTCTGGTGCACTCGTTCGAGGGCACCTGTTCTGAATCAGGCTCCGTCCAGCAGGGGCTGGTACTCGGCTGCCAGTTCCTCGGCGGTCTTGTCGGTCCCGACAACGATCTCGCCGAACATCTGCTCGAGGATGCCCTCGACCTCACCGGCGTTGGGCCCGGCCGGAGCCGGCGAGCTGCCGAGGTAGGCCTCCTTGAGCGCGTCATTGAAGAACGGCCAGACCTCGAGGAGCTCGGGGCTGTTGAAAGCCTCGGTCTGTCTCATCGGCACCGAGCCGTTGCCCGCCGCCTCGATCAGGTTGTTCGTCTCCGCGATGTAGCGGAGAACCAGGGCGGCCTCGTCGGGATGCTCAGTCCCGGCCAGGACGGCCCAGGTGCGGGCGGCGGTGAGGGCGACACCGTCGTCGCCGCCACCTGACCGTGACAACGGCACCGGGGTCAGATCCCACTGGTCCGGGTAGGCGAAGTTCGACGCCTCAGCAAAGTCACCTGCGGTGGTGAACCCGTCGAGGATCATCCCCGCGCTTCTGGACACGAAGGCGCCACGAGACTCGTCCTCACCCCAGGCGATGGCCTCGGGCGGCAACAACTCCTCGTTGGCTGCCTGCAGGAACCAATTGATGGCGTAGATCCCACCCTCGGACTCGAGGTCGGGTACCGCACCTTCGAAGGGGGCGCCGGCAGCTGCCAGCACCGTCTTCAGCGTGGTCACACCCTGACCCTGAACGGCCTGCACCGTGAAGGGGATCGAATCGGGCCGCGCCGCCTTCATGGCACGCAGACCGTCCAAAACGGCGTCGAGCGACTCGAAGGGCACCGTGACACCGGCCTCGGCAAACCATTCAGGGTCGTAGTAGAGGACGTCGAAGTTGGCCGTGACCGACAGGCCGTACTTGACGCCGTCGATGCTGGTCTCGTCCCACGCCAGGGGGAAGAGGAGCCCATACTGCTCTGGATCCTCGGCCTCCCAGTTGGCGGCGATCTCGTCATGCGACTCGATCAGCCCAGCCTCGACGAAGTTCTCGATCAGGAACGAGTCCTCGGCACCGAGCACGTCGGGCAGAGGCTGTCCGGCGTCGACCCTGGTCAGCAACTGCTGCAGGATGTCGTCGTTGGACTGGACGTCGTAAGTGACGGTGACCCCGGTCTCGGCGGTGAAGCTCGCGAATTCGTCGGGCGGGATGTAGTAGGGCCGGGTCACCCAGACCAGGAGCTCGACATCGCCGGCTGGCTCTTCGCCGCCCCCGGTGGTGTCGGTTCCCCCGTCTGCGGTCGTGTCTGTCCCGCCATCGCCGGTGGTCTCGGTGGTGTCTCCATCTCCGCAGGCCGCCGCCACCATTGCGAGGGCAAGGAGGAGAATCAGCATCGTCGCAAGACGACCTCTGGACCCTCCTTTCGAACCTCGACCTCTTAGCCAGTTCGCACTCTGCACGTGTCCTCCTCTGTCTCAGTACCGTTCATAGTCGATAAAGGACTGGTCGCAGACGCTCGGTTTGGGGTCCGTGTGCTGCACTATGTAAAATACCGACTATCACGAATCCGGTCAACTGACCCTAGGTTCGACCTGTCGACCCGGGCCCGCGAACTGACGATTGGAGTCGATGTGAGACCAGTGCGCTCGATGATCTTCACCCCTGGGGACCGCCTCGACATGGTGGAGAAGGCGGTCCATTCCGGCACCGACGCGGTGATCGTCGATCTCGAGGACGCGGTATCCAACGACAACAAGGCAAAGGCACGCGCCAACCTCTCCGATCTGCCCCCTTCCACGGTGCCCTACTACGTGCGCACCAATGGAGCCACCACTCCCTGGTTTTGGGACGACGTCGCCGCCGTGGGTGCCGCCGATGTCGTCGGGTTGATACTCCCCAAGGCGGAGAGCCCCACGGTGATCAGCCAGGTCGACGGGGCCTTGACGGTGAGCGAATTGCGCTCGGACCGATCCAAGGGTGACATCACCCTGATCCCGCTGATCGAGTCGGCGTTGGGGGTCCGGCTCACCTTCGAGATCGCATCGGCGAGTGACCGCGTGGAGTGTGTGATGTTCGGCGGCGGCGAGCAGGGGGACCTTGTGGCCGATCTCGGTGCGGAGTGGAGCCCGGAGGGAACCGGTCTCATGCATGCCCGCTCCCAGGTCCTGCTCAGCGCACGCGCCGCGGGGGTGCCGTATCCGATGGAGGCCGTGTTCATGGACTTCCGCAACAACGATGCATTGCGGGTCGAGTCCGAGATCGCACGGACTCTGGGCTATGTCGGGAAAGTGGCGATCCACCCGGGACAGATCCCGATCATCAACGACGTGTTCACACCCTCCCCCGAGATCGTCGAGTACCAGCGAAAGGTGCTTGCCGCGTTCGAGGAGGCAGAAGCGGCCGGTAAGGCTTCGATCGCCGTCGACGGGCGCATGGTCGATTACGCAGTCGCCCGAGTGGCGCGGACGATCATCGCCCGCGCCGAGGCGACCGGCGAGAGCGGATGACCATCGGCCCCCTGACCGGAGTGACCATCCTCGAGCTGGGGCAGGTGATCGCCGGCACTTTCGGCGGGGTCATCCTCGCTGACCTCGGAGCCGAGGTCATCAAGATCGAACCACCGTCCGGCGACACGGCCCGCAACCCCAACATCGCCCCCCTCGGCGACGAGAGCTCGATCCACCTCTTCATGAACAGAGGCAAGAAGAGCGTCGTCATCGATCTCAAGAATCCCGAGGGCCTCGAGGTCTTCTACTCCCTGGTCGCCAACGCCGACGTCGTCCTCGACAATTTCAGACCGGGGGTCATGGAGCGGCTCGGCATCGACCACGCCACCCTCGCATCGCACAACCCCGACATCATCACCGTCTCGGTGACCGGCTTCGGCGAGTACGGGCCGGCCCGGGACAAGGCCGCCTTCGATCTCGTCGTCCAGGCCTACAGCGGCCATGTCGACATCACCGGCCCCGATGACGGGCCCCCGGCACGGGTCGGGATCCCACTCGCCGACCTGGGAGGGGCCATCTACTCGTGTATCTCGGTGCTGGCCGGTCTGGTGGGTCGCGGATCTCCATGGCGTCGGCACCCACGCCGATGTCGCCATGCTCGACTCCCTTGTCTCCTTGCTTTCCTACGACGCAGTCGACTACCTGAACAGCGGTCGACGACTGACCAGACGTGGGACGGCCCACGCCCACATCGTGCCCTGGCAGGTGTTCGCCACCAGTGACGGTTACGTCGTCGTCGCCGCGCGCGACGAGAAGTTCTGGCGCAACCTGTGCGACGCCGTGCGACGCCCCGACCTCAAAGATGACCCCCGCACGTCCGACAACTCTGCCCGAGTGGCCAACCGGGACTTCGTGGTGACCACCTTCGAGGAGATCTTCGCCGGCCGCAGCCGCGCCGAGTGGCTCGAGGTGCTGGACGCCTACGACATCCCCAATGCACCGGTCAACGACATCGAAGAGGTCTTCGCCGACGACCACGTGTTGGCCCGCGGCATGATCCAGGAGTACGAGCACCCCACGGTGGGCACGGTCCGCTACCCGCCAACGCCGATCAAGTTCACCGGTTGGGAGTACCCCAGCACGTCGGCGCCGATGCTGGGTGAGCACACGGTCTCAGTTCTCGCCGACCGCGTCGGTCTCGACGAGGAAAGCATCGACGATCTCCTCCGCGCCGGGGTGGTCCTGGCCTGGGACCCCCCGAGCACCTCCTGACGGTGGCCTTTGGACGTCCCTGACCTCCATCGTCTCTTCGACCCGAAGACGATCGCCGTTGTCGGGGTCTCCAGCAACGCTCGAAAACACGGAGCACGGGTCGTATCCAATCTCAGGAATCTCGGCTACGACGGGACGATCTGGGGGGTCAACCCCTCCCTGCCCGAGATCCGCTCGATCGAGACCTTCGCCTCGATGCTCGATCTCCCCTCGCCCCCTGATCTGGTGGTGGCAGCCGTCCCCGCCCCGGCCACGATCGGCGTGGTTGCCGAGTCGGTCGGAGCCGGAGCGGTCATCGTGTTCGCCTCCGGTTTCGGCGAGGCGGGACATGGTGGGCTCGAGGAGTCACTTCGAGAGACCGCCCGCTCCGTGGGAGTCAGGGTGATCGGCCCCAACAGTGGCGGGGTGATCCGACCCGGTCGCGGGTTGGCGGCGAGCTTTCTCACTTGTCTCGACCGTCCGTCGGAAACGATCGTCTCCGGCCCGGTCGCCGTGGTCTCCCAAGTGGCGGAATCGCCAGCTACTTGAACAACCTCGCCAGCGGCCGGGGAGAGGGAATCGCAGTCACGGTGTCCACCGGCAACGAGGCTGACGTCGACATGGGAGAGGCAGCTGGCTGCCGTGTCCCGACTCGACGAGGTCTCGGTCGTGATCGTCGTCCTCGAGACGGTGCGTGATGGCCCGAGTCTGTTCGCGGCGATCCGATCTTGTCAGTCGATGGGCAAGACTGTGGTCGCCTGTCGTCTCGGCTCCGGCGAGTCGTCCGAGCGGCTGCTCGCATCTCACACCGGCGCCATGGCCCTCCCCGAGAAGATCCTCGGAGGTGTGATGACCGCCTTGGGTGTGCCTGTCGCCGCCACCCCGGCGGAGGCGTACGACGTGGCGACGATCGTGGCGAGATCTGCTCGCCCGTCCGGGCCCGCGCATCGGCGTCGTCACCCACTCCGGCGGTTTCGCCATCCTTCTCTCCGACCTGGCTGATCGAGCCGGTCTCGACCTCCCCCAGCCGAGCCCTGGTCTGGCTGACGCCGTCGTTGCCTCACTCGATCACGGCGCGGCGACCAACCCGCTCGACCTCGGAGCGATCATCGGGGGGCCGGAGCGATTCGCCAAGGCGGTCGGCCAGTTCGCCGACTCGGGCGAGTACGACGTCGTGCTCTCCGTCACCACCGCCCATCCCCCGGCTCACACCGAGGCCCGGGTGACCTCATTGCTGGGGCTGGACGGTCCGGTTCCAGTGGTCAACCTCTGGATGGCAGGAGACCAGGGCGAGAACGGGCTGCGACGACTGCGCTCGGCCGGCGGCGCCGGTGACAGACGAGCCCCGGGCGGCGGTGGCCGCCCTCCGTGCTCTCACCATCTCGGGCGAGTACTCACCCCCGCCGGAGCCTCTCGCCGGCCCCCCGGAGACCTGGGGCTTGCCCGGCATCCTCGGAGAAGTCGCCGCCACGTCCGAGGAAGCCGTCGCCATGGCGAGGCGTCTGGGGTTCCCCGTCGTCGTCAAGGCCGAGGCCGACGGTCTCCTCCACAAGACCGAACTGGGTGCCGTCCGACTCGACCTTCGCGACGAGGAGGAGGCCAGAGTTGCTTTCGAGGAGGTGACGAGAAGCGCCATCGAAGCCGGGTGGGCCCCGGCACGAGCTCGCGTTCAGCCCTATCGGCCCGGTCTCGAGATGATCGTCGGTGGTCTCGTCCATGACACGCTGGGGCCTCTGGTCTCGGTTGGCCTCGGAGGGGTGACGGCCGAGCTCAACCCCGATGTCGTGTTCGCCCCCGGTCCCATCGGGGTGGCCACGGCAGGTCGTCTCATCGACCGGCTCATCGGGAGGACTCTCCTCGACGGATACCGGGGAGCCTCACCGGCGGATGTGGCCGGGCTCGCCGCGATCGTCAGCCTGGTCAGTCGTGGAATCGCCGGTGGCGCGATCACCGAATTCGAGATCAACCCCCTTGTCTGGGACGGCGAGGGATGGGTCGCCCTCGACTGGCTCGTCGTCACCTGAGAGCCGGAGTTGGTCCAAACCGACCTACCCGGGGTTGCAGTGCCACCGTTCTGTGAGTGTTCTGACCGGTCTGAGCGGTCAAAACACTCACAGAACGGCGGTGGACGGTCCCGGGCTGACGAAACGGCCACCACGGGTGTCGGAGGGGACACCGCTCGGTGGCGATAGCGGTTCCACGGAGATAGGTGGCCACCACCTGACCCTGGAACCGACGTCCGGAATATGGGCTCCAGCCCGCCTTGGAGATGATGTCGTCGTCGGCGACCAGCCACGAGCCTGCAGGGTCGACGAGGACGACGTCGGCATCGGCTCCCACGTCGAGAGTCCCCTTGGGCAGTCGATACCACTGCGCGGGCTGGGTCGAATAGAGACGGACGACATCGCTCATCGTGATCCGCCCGGCGAGGGCGGCGTCGATCAGGAACGGCAGGGTCGTGTCGAGACCGGGGAGGCCGAAAGGAGCGTCCCAGATGCCACCGTTCGCCTTCTGCTCCAACGTGGATGGTGCGTGGTCGGTGGAGAAGAACGAGAACCGGTCGGCGCGGACGGCATCCCACATCGCCGCTCGCTCCGCGTCGTCACGGATCCGGGCCGGAGGTGTGAACTTGCGCAACGAGCCCTGAGCACCGACCTCCGCCTCATCGAGGGCGAAGTACTGGGGGCAGGCCTCGGCCGCGATGGCGGCGCCAAGGTTGCGGAACGCGTCGACGACGTCGAGGACCGCCGGATTGGAGACATGGGCGAAGGTGACCCGCGCCTGTGTGCTGAACACGGCCGCGGCGGTGGATGCGACGGCGACGTGCTCGGCGGAGCGGCTGCGCCACTCGGTCAAGAGAGCAGGATCGGATCTCTGCTCGGAGCGAAGCCTCTGCTCCGCCGCCGCGGTGAGGGACTGTTCCTCGTTGTGGACCAGGGCGCGGCCGTCGGACGCGGCGATGCCGGTCAAGGCTGCATCGACCAACGCTGGGTCGAGACCGGGCACCCCGTGGGTGTCGCAGGTGAAGATCTTGAAGAAGGTGATCCCGGCTTCGACCAGGGACGGGATGTGCCCGATGGTCTCCGGCCAGACGTGTGCGGCCAGACCGAAGTCGACGTTGGATCGGCCCTCCAGGTAGGAGCGCTTCTCCATCAAGTCGTCGACGGAACGCACCGGTCGGGCGTGGGTGTGCTCGATGATGGTGGTCACACCCCGAGCGGCGGCGGCCCGGGTCCCGGTGGGAAAGTCCTCACGCTCCGTAGGGCCGGGGTCCATGAGATGGACGTGGGTGTCGACCATCCCCGGCAGCACCAACAAACCGGCAGCGTCGACGATGTCCCCTGACGGGTCGAGATCGCCCACCCCGGCCACCCGGCCGTCCTCGATCAGGAGATCGCCCGGGCGCGATCCCGTGGACGAGACCAAGGTCCGCCCTTGATCGTGATTCGCATCGGGGTCGAGCCGGGCACTTCCCGAGGCTACCGGCACATCGGCCATCAACGGATCCAGTTCCCCGCACCCTATGCAGAGGAATCCCTGATGGAACACGCCCCCAGGTGGCGATCGTCACGGCCGCGGGGAGAGGAATCGGCGCAGCCGTTGCCCGCCCGGCTCTCCGCCGACGGGTATCGACTCGTCCTCATGTCGAGCTCCAGGAGGCGCCCAACAACTTGCCGAAGAGATCGACACGGTCGGTCTCGAGGGATCGGTGACCGAGCCCGACGACCTCGCCGGGCTCGTCGCCACTGCCACCAAACGCTTCGGGGGTGTCGACGCGGTGGTCAACAACACCGGTCATCCCCCCAAGGGGGATCTCCTCGACATCGGCGACGACGACTGGCACGCCGGGCTCGACCTCGTTCTGCTCAACGTGGTGCGCATGGCCCGGTTGGTTACCCCGATCATGCAAGGACGAGGTGGCGACGCGATCGTCAACATCTCCACGTTCAGCGCCTACGAGCCGAGTCTCACCTTCCCGGTGTCCAGCACCCTTCGCGCCGGGCTGGGCACCTTCGCCAAGATGTACGCCGACCGCTACGGGCCCGACGCCATAAGGATGAACAACGTCCTTCCCGGTTTCATGGACAGCTATCCCGAGTCGGAGGACATCATCACCCGGATTCCTGCCGGACGCTATGGAAGTGTCGACGAGCTGGCCGCCACCGTCGCGTTCCTGCTCTCCCCCGGCGCCGCCTCAGACATCGCCATGGCGAGCAGGCCCGGGACGGTGGCGGCCCGCCGTCGACGCTTCCATAACGCCCGGCCGGGATGCCGGGCGGATCGCCTCGTTGACCGGGCGCGTGTCGATGAAGCCCGGCAGAACGTTGTTCATGCGGATGCCGTGCCTCGCTTCCTGGTCGGCGTACAGCTTGCAGAAGCTGCCGAGCGCGGCGCGCAGCGACGCAGAGATCGGGAAGCGGGGGTCCGGTTCGTAGGCCGCGAACGTCGAGATGTTGACGATCGCGCCGCCGCCCTGCGCGCGCATGGCCGGCGTGACGAGGCGCGCGATGCGCACCACGTTGAGCACCAGTATGTCGAGCCCGGCGTGCCAGTCGTGGTCGGCAATATCGAGCAGCGGCCCCTTGGGCGGGTTGCCCGTGTTGTTGACGACCGCGTCGACACCCCACAACCGTTTGGTGGCGGTGGCGACGAGCCCGGCGAGGTCGTCGGGCTCGGTCACCGATCCCTCGAGACCGACCGCGTCGATCTCTTCGCGTTTTTAGTTTGGGCGCCTCCTGAGCTCGACATGAGGACAAAGTCGATACCCGTCGGCGGAGAGCCGGCGGGCAACGGCTGCGCCGATTCCTCTCCCCGCGGCCGTGACGATCGCCACCAGGGGCACGTTCCCATCAGGGATTCCTCTGCCGTAGGATGCGGGATCTATCCGTTGATGGCCGATGTGCCGGTAGCCTCGGGAAGTGCCCGGCTCGACCCGATGCGAATCACGATCAAGGGCGGACCTTGGTCTCGTCCACGGGATCGCGCCCGGGCCATCTCCTGATCGAGGACGGCCGGGTGGTCGGGGTGGGCGATCTCGACCCGTCAGGGGACATCGTCGACGCTGCCGGTTTGTTGGTGCTGCCGGGGATGGTCGACACCCATGTCCATCTCATGGACCCGGCCCGATGGAGCGTGAGGACTTTCCCACCGGGACCCTGGCTGCCGCCGCTCGGGGTGTGACCACCATCGTCGAGCACACTCACGCCCGACCAGTGCGGTCGGTCGACGACCTGATGGAGAAGCGCTCCTACCTGGAGGGTCGATCCAACGTCGACTTCGGTCTGGCGGCACACGTCTGGCCGGAGACCATCGGGCACATCCCGTCCCTGGTCGACGCCGGGATCACCTTCTTCAAGATCTTCACCTGCGACACCCACGGGGTGCCCGGTCTCGACCCAGCGTTGGTCGATGCAGCCTTGACCGGCATCGCCGTGTCCGATGGCCGCGCCCTGGTCCACAACGAGGACCAGTCCCTCACCGCGGCGGCGGAGCAGAGGCTTCGCTCCGAGCAGAGATCCGATCCTGCTCTCTTGACCGAGTGGCGGAGCCGTTCCGCCGAACACGTCGCCGTCGCTTCCACCGCCGCGGCTGTCTTGAGCACACAGGCCCGGGTCACCTTCGCCCATGTCTCCAATCCGGCGGTCCTCGACGTCGTCGACGCTTTCCGCAACCTTGGCGCCGCCATCGCGGCCGAGGCCTGCCCTCAGTACTTCGCCCTCGATGAGGCGGAGGTCGGTGCTCAGGGCTCGTTGCGCAAGTTCACACCTCCGGCCCGGATCCGTGACGACGGGAGCGAGCGGCGATGTGGGATGCCGTCCGCGCCGACCGGTTCTCGTTCTTCTCCACCGACCACGCACCATCCACGTTGGAGCAGAAGGCGAACGGTGGCATCTGGGACGCTCCTTTCGGCCTCCCCGGTCTCGATACGACCCTGCCGTTCCTGATCGACGCCGCCCTCGCCGGGCGGATCACGATGAGCGATGTCGTTCGTCTCTACTCGACCCAGCCCGCACAGTGGTATCGACTACCCAAGGGGACTCTCGATGTGGGAGCCGATGCCGACGTCGTCCTCGTCGACCCTGCGGGCTCGTGGCTGGTCGCCGACGACGACATCATCTCCAAGGCGGGCTGGAGCCCATATTCCGGACGTCGGTTCCAGGGTCAGGTGGTGGCCACCTATCTCCGTGGCACCGCCATCGCCACCGAGGGTGTCCCCTCCGACGCCCGGGGTGGCCGTTTCGTCAGCCCGGGACCGTCCACCACCATTCTGTGAGTGTTTTGACCGCCCAGACCGGTCAGAACACTCACAGAACGGGGATCAACCCCGGGTACGTCGCTTTGACCCGGCTCGACCTCAGGTGACAACGAGCCATCGAGGGCGACCCATCCCTCGCCGTCCCAGACAAGGGGGTTGATCTCGAATTCGGTGATCGCGCCTCCGGCCATTCCACGACTGATCAGGCTGACGATCTCGGCGAGCCCGGCCACATCCGCTGGTGAGGCTCCCCGGTACCCGTCGAGGAGAGTCCTCCCGATGAGCCGGTCGATGAGACGACCTGCCGTGGCCACCCCGATGGGACCGGGGGCGAACACGACATCGGGGTTGAGCTCGGCCGTCACGCCTCCCAGGCCAACCGATACCAGAGGCCCCAGGGTGTCATGGACGAGACCACCGACGATCATCTCGAGACCGGGCCGATAGGGCTGAACGCGAGCTCGTGTCGGGGCCCAGCCGGCTTCGATGGCGCCTCTCGTCACCTCCTCGAAGGCAACCCTGACCTCCTCCTCGTCGCGAAGGTCGAGTCGGACGGCACCCAGTTCGGTCTTGTGGAGGAGACCGTCGGCCTCGGCCTTGACGACGACGGGGAACCCCAAGCTCCTCGCCATGGCGACGGCTTCTTCGGACGTGGCGACGAGTTCCCCGAGGATGCCGGGCAGGCCCCAAGTCTCCGGAGGGCCGGTGAGAGGCTCCGGCGGGGGTGAGTACTCGCCCGAGATGGTGAGAGCACGGAGGGCCGCCACCGCCGCCCGGGGCTCGTCTGTCACCGGCGCCCCGGCCGAGCGCAGTCGTCGCAGCCCGCTCTCGCCCTGATCTCCCGCCATCCAGAGGTTGACCACTGGAACCGGACTGTCCAGCTCCAGCAATGAGGTCACCCGGGCCTCGGTGTGATCCGGGGGATGGGCGGTGGTGACGGAGAGCACGACGTCGTACTCGCCCGAGTCGGCGAACTGGCCGACCGCCTTGGCGAATCGCTCCGGCCCCCCGATGATCGCTCCGAGGTCGAGCGGGTTGGTCGCCGCGCCGTGATCGAGTGAGGCAACGACGGCGTGAGCCAGACCAGGGCTCGGCTGGGGGAGGTCGAGACCGGCTCGCTCAGCCAGGTCGGAGAGAAGGATGGCGAAACCGCCAGAGTGGGTGACGACGCCAATGCGCGATCCCGCCGGGCGAGCTCACCTCGCCGCGATCGTCGCCACGTCGTACGCCTCCGCCGGGGTGGCGGCGACAGGCACACCCAAAGTGGTCATCACACCCTCGAGGATCTTCTCGGGGAGGCCCATGGCGCCGGTGTGCGAGGCGAGAAGACGTCCCGACGACTCGCCGGAGCCGAGACGACAGGCGACGACTGTCTTGCCCATCGACTGACAGGATCGGATCGCCGCGAACAGACCGGGCCATCACGCACCGTCCGAGGACGACGATCACGACCGAGACCTCGTCGAGGCGTGAGACGGAAGTCAGCGCCTCTCCCAGGTCGACGTCGGCCTCGTTGCCGGTGGACACCGTGACTGCGATTCCCTCGCCCCGGCTGCTGGCGAGGTTGTTCAGGTAGCTGGCGATTCCGCCACTCTGGGAGACCACGGCGACCGGGCCGGAGACGATCGACTCCGATGGACGGTCGAGACAGGTGAGAAAGCTCGCCGCCGACCCACGACCGGGTCTGATCACCCCTCCGCTGTTGGGGCCGATCACCCTGACTCCTACGGAGCGGGCGGTCTCTCGAAGTGACTCCTCGAGCCCACCATGTCCCGCCTCGCCGAAACCGGAGGCGAACACGATGACTGCTCCGGCGCCAACCGACTCGGCGACCACACCGACTGCGGCCGGGGCGGGGACGGCTGCCACCACCAGATCAGGGGGCGAGGGGAGATCGAGCACCGAGGCGAAGGTCTCAACCGACACGATCTCGGGCAGGGATGGGTTGACACCCCAGATCGCCCCGTCGTAGCCGAGCTTCCTGAGATTGGAAACGACCCGTGCTCCGTGTTTTCGAGCGTCGGCGGAGACCCCGACAACGGCGATCGTCTTCGGGTCGAGGAGACGATGGAGGTCAGGGACGTCCAAAGGCCACCGTCAGGAGGTGCTCGGGGGATCCCAGGCCAGCACCACCCCGGCGCCGAGGAGATCCTCGATGCTTTCCTCGTCGAGACCGAGGCGGTCGGCGAGAACGGAGACCGTGTGCTCTCCCAGCATCGGCGCCGACGAGCTCGGGTACTCCCAACCGGTGAATTTGACCGGTGTCGGCGGGTATCGGACGGTCCCCACGGTGGGGTGCTCGTACTCCTGGATCATGCCGCGTGCCAACACGTGCTTGTCGGCGAAGACCTCTTCGATGTCGTTGACCGGTGCATTGGGGATGTCGTAGGCGTCGAGCACCTCGAGCCACTCGGCGCGACTGCGGCCGGCGAAGATCTCCTCGAAGGTGGCCACCACGAAGTCCCGGTTGGCCACTCGGGCCGAGTTGTCGGACGTGCGAGGGTCGTCTTTGAGGTCGGGGCGTCCCACGGCGTCGCACAGGTTGCGCCAGTACTTCTCGTCGCGGGCGGCGACGACGACGTAACCGTCACGGGTGGCGAACACCTGCCAGGGCACGATGTGGGCGTGAGCCGTCCCGCGTCTGGTCAGCCGTCGACCGCTGTTCAGATAGTCGACGCGTCGTAGGAGAGCAAGGAGACAAGGGAGTCGAGCATTGCGACATCGGCGTGGGTGCCGACGCCATGGAGACCCTCTTCCCGCCAGACCGGCCAGCGCCGAGATACATGAGTAGATGGCTCCTCCCAGGTCGGCGAGCGGGATCCGACCCGTGCTGGGGGCCCTCCTCAGGGCCAGTGATGTCGACATGGCCGCTGTAGGCCTGGACTACGAGATCGAAGGCGGCATTGTCCCGCGCCGGCCAGTACTCGCCGAAGCCGGTCACCGAGACGGTGATGATGTCGGGGTTGTGTCGATGCGAGGGTGGCGTGGTCGATGCCGCTCCGCGCCATGACCCCCGGTCTGAAATTGTCGAGGACGACGTCGGCGTTGGCGACCAGGAAGTAGAAGACCTCGAGCGCGATACATC
>CAVVSY010000001.1:0-27101 GCA_963751005.1 uncultured bacterium | reverse complement strand
ATGGATGCAATCGATTACCCGTATGCGATCACGCGCAAACGACAGTGGCAGCGGGGCAGACAGCCACCGAGCCGGAAGGATCGGCTCAGAACATCAAGGACAGCCCCTCGATCGCGTCACGGACCGACATCATGTCGGGAAAGTCGAGTGCGGCCCGTTCCGCCGGGCCGCACATCGTCCACCGCCGAGTCACCGCTGAACTCGAAGTACTCGAATGTGGGCGCTGCGAACGTGCCGTCCTCGAGCTCTTGCTCGACGAGAAACCACACGGTGCGCGACATGAGGTCGCCCATCACCACGTAGAGCAGACCCACGGCTCGATGCTGCTCTGCCTGGCCGCTGAAGATTTGATTCAACGTCAGGTACACGCCCCGGTAGAGGGCGTTGAACAGGTCCGAGACCACTCTGATCTCCTCCGGATAACCCGCCGTGGTCGGGTTCCGCCGCACCGGGACGACACGACCGAGTGGGCTCCGCCCCTCGTAGATCTGGACCAGCTTGTGGAAGTGGGTCAGCTCTTGATGGGCGGGATCGGCCCATCGGTCGTCGCTGAGCCCTTCTCCCTGATGGATGATGATCTCGATGGCCTCGATCGCCGACGCCAGATCGTCGATCAGCAGCAGACCCCGCTGTCTTCGGCATCGAATGTCACCGGTCGGTAGTAGGACGGGTTGGCCATCTGGGAATCGGTCTGAGGGCTCTCGAACAAGTCGAATCGGTCGGACATCTCCTGGAGACCGATCTCGAGGGCGTGGTAGAACTGGCCCAACGACTCGTAGTCGTCGGGCTCCGGTGGCGAGTCATGGAGCTCGGGTTGCTCGATCCTCATGAAGACGTCGCGGATCGTCTCCATCGAGCACGGAGCCAGCTCCAGGGGCAGCGGCGGCCGATGATGGGGAAGATCCATCGGGTAGGACGGCATGTAGCTTCGATCGCCATACGAAGGAGCGCCGCCCACGGCGAGCAGCAGGTTCGTTGCCAAGGCGGCGTGCAGCATCTCCTCGGCGACGATGCTCCGGATCAGTTTGGCGGCGTCCGAACCATGGTCCTCGATCGAGTACATGGCGAACAGATAGGGCGGGATCGTGGAAAGCTCGACCCGTATCGCCAGCTCGATATGACTGCGCAGACTCTCGATCGTCTCGATCGGCATCGACCCTCCCAGGCTCCTCGAAGCTACTCCACGCCCGACCATCTCGGCACACCGACACATTCTGTGACCTTCGGCCCTGTTGCGTCTTCGCCAGGTCTCCAAAGCTGGAACCGAAAGGAGGGCTCGATGAGCCAATCCGGAAGCTACGTCCTGTTCGACATCCCGGAGGGCCAGACTCCTGTCGACAGCGGCTTCCTGGTGCGACTGGGTCACCCCGTGGAG
The DNA here is from genome assembly GCA_963751005.1 of uncultured bacterium. GTDB lineage: Bacteria > Actinomycetota > Acidimicrobiia > Spongiisociales > ZC4RG35 > JANQRA01. The sequence goes on along the minus strand of CAVVSY010000001.1, from coordinate 25,726 downwards.
GTGTGCCATGGCCCGGGCGGCGAAACGGTGTGCCCCCTGGTCGCCGGGCGAGGGTGCCCGCTCGCGGAGAACGCTCACGGCATCGTCTTCGAACTCGATCTCGAGCGTCCGGAGCATCGTGCCATCCTGAGGAAGTACCAGAGCCAGTTGCGTGACGACGTGCCGATTCGGGTCATGGTGCGACCCGGGCAGGAGGAGGAATACGCCGACCTGCTCAGAGGAGTGAGGGTATGGACCCATACTCCGGTCGCCGGCGATCTCGATGCCATCGCCGCGGAGATCGAAGCGGCGGATCAGCTCCGCTGAGCTGATCAACAGAGGGAGGGGCACCGATGAGGGCGGGTCGCCGGACCTGCCTCCCCTCGTGAGGGGGTAGGTTGGCGGCATGCCGAGCGTCATCCGAAGTGACGATCTCCCCACGCTGGAGTCGACGAGAGACGGTCGCCATCGCATCGACCTCGTCACCGAGGAGCTGTTCGGTTTCACCGATCTCAAGGCGGACCACATCACCTACCGGCCCGGAGACACCGCGGCCGCCCACTACCACGTGGGCGCACGCCACATCTGGTTCGTGTCCGAGGGGAGCGGGGTATTCCACCTCGGAGATGAGACGTTCGAGATCGCCAAGGGAGACGTGGCCACCGCCGCCGACGGCGAGATCCACTGGTTCGAGAACCCGAACAGACGAGCCCTTCGCCTTCTACGAGCTCTGGGTGCCGGCGCCGACCGAGACCATCTGGGTCGACGAGCACGACATATGAACGTGGGCGCCGAACGAGTGAGTTCACTCGTCTGACCGACGAACGGCGACGCTCACAGAGGGCTTTCGCCTCTGGCGACAGTCCGTGCTCTCACCGATGCTCGGACGAGACACCCAATCGAAAGGGAGAACAGTGACCGGATTCAACGAGTTCTTGGGCAATGCCCACGATCAGATGACCGTGGAGAGGGTCTATGGAACCCCCTACGAGGCGGACGGCGTGGTCTTCATACCGGCAGCCTCCGTCAAAGGCGGTCTCGGTGGTGGTGAAGGCGAAGGCAACGAGACCACCCTCAGGTCGTGGTGGTGGATTCGGCATTTCGGCCCGACCGATCGGGGCGTATCGCATCAGTGGTGACAATGTGAAGTGGGTGCCTGCGGTCGACGTGACCCGGGTGGTCCTGACCGGCCAGGCGCTCGCCGTCGTGGCGCTGCTGGTCTTCAGATCCATCGCCAAGATGCGGGCCTGACCTCGGCGGCGCCTCGGAGCCCGACCGTCGTACTCTGACCCTCGTGAAACCCGGGACCATCCTCATGTTGCTGGGGGCCGCCCTCCTGGTCACCGGCGCCTTGGTCCGATTCGCCCCCGGCCTGTTCGCCTGGTTCGGTCACTTGCCCGGCGACATCAGGATCGAACGAGAACTCGACGGTGTTCATCCCGATCACTTCCATGATCGTCGTCAGCATCGGTCTCACCTTGGTGGTCAACCTCGTCGGTGGCCTGTTTCGCGACCGGTAGGTCGCTCGGCGACTACCGTTTAATTTAATTAAGTATAGAGGAAGAGCCTACCGATGGTCACTACCAGCAGAGTCGACCGGCCCTAGCGCCCAAAGCGACCTACCACCGAACATTCGTCCATGGATGTCCAGCGAAAGGAGCTGAGATGACACTCCATGCGACCGTGGAGCTCGACCGACCGACGACGGCGACCTTCGATACGTGGTGGCTGGTGGCGGTGGGCAGCGTGATGGTCTCGGTGCTGCTGGCCAGCATCTTCTCCCCCGACATGATCTCGGGTGCCGAACAAGAGCATCTGCCTCTGGCGCCGCTGACCCTCTGGGTCTGGGGTGCGGCGGCGATCGGATACCTGTCGTTCGTCCGACGTGACGGCGCCGACCCGGTCTTTGGGCTGTCGGTGGCCATCCTCTGGGCTGCAGTCGCCGCCACCAGCATCTTCGCCCCCGAGCTCGTGACCGGAGCCGATCCGACCCGGATCCCGATCGCCGCCCTGGTGGCCCCGGTCGTCGGCACGATCGTCACCGGTTTCCTCACCCTCAACGTGGCCCTACGGAGACGCTGACCCCGGACGTGTCTCGGCCGCCTCGATCTCGGCGCTGTGCTCCCCACTCAAGTCGGCGGACAGAAAGGCCGCCGTCTCCGGGATGGCGAGGTGGAGGCCGGACTCGACCTGCATACCGACTTGGAGCGACCCACCGGCAAGGGCGAGGACATGCCCACCGATCCGGCGGTCCTCCGATATGAAGTGGAAGTGATAACCGGGGACGCTAACAGCGCGGGCGTATTGCGGCGCCCAAAACCCAACCAGTGTCCCGGTCTCGGCGGCGAGGGTGTACTCGCTCTGATGGTGGGTCGCCTCCAACAGCCCCTCTCCCGGCACGCAGGCAGGCGGCCCGCAGGGTCAGCGAATCGAAGGTGGCATCGATTCTGATCCCGGCGAACAGGTTTCGGGAAGGCCGTAGCGAGTCGAGTCTCGTGGCGAGATCGGCCATCCCCTTGGCGGTATCGATCATCGTCTCCACGTCAGCGGCGAACCGGGTGACCAGAGCGAAAGGCACTCACGTCCGTCGTCGACCTCTTCGATGGTCCCACCAGCTCCGGCACGGAAGCAGGCACCCTCGATCATGATCAGCTCACCGTCGAGCCCGGCGAAAGTCCCCAGCCCGAAGTCGCCGTGGCGTCTCAACTCACCCACTGTGACAGCTCCGGCGAATACCCCCTGGGCGAGCACGTTGGAAGTCGACACCTGGAACAGGGAGTGGCGTTCCAGTTGAAGAGCCTCGGACAGCGCCTCGTCGACCAGCTGCGAGATGCTCGCCTCGCTCCCCCGTCTTCGCCGCTGCAACTCCGCCCAGACGCTCTCCGACAACTCGATCTCGACTCGACGGGTCACGGGACGAGGCTACTTCTCAGAATCTCGCCCGGACTCCCACCCACCGATCGAGGTCGTAGGCTCTCCCCATGTCGAAACACCCCGCCGAGCAGCCGGACGCCGAAGGTTGGTATGACGACCCGGAGGGACGCAAAGACGTCGAGCGCTACTGGAACGGGACCGCCTGGTCCGGGGCTCCTCGCGACAAGGTGCGGGTCTTTCGTGGGCGGCGATCGCCTGGATGCTCCTCGGCACGATGGCGCTCACCGGACTGGTCTGGTGGTTGATCTTCACCTGAGCCCCGAGTCGGCGCGGCCGAGATCCTCTTGCCTGCTTGACAGTCCGGCCTCGATTTCGATACGATACGGTTTCGTTTCGTATTAGAGAGGTGCGCGATGGACGCGGCAACCATTCACCGGCGACGTTGGGCGACACTGGGGGTTCTCTCCCTGAGCCTGGTGATCATCGGTCTCGACAACACCATCCTCAATGTGGCCCTGCCCACACTGGTCCGGGAGCTAGGGGCCACGGCCAGCGAACTGCAATGGATGGTCGACTCCTACGTCCTCGTCTTCGCCGGCCTGCTCCTCACCATGGGCGCCCTCGGTGACCGGTTCGGGCGGAAGCTGGCGCTCATCGCCGGTCTGATGATCTTCGCCGGGGCCTCGGTCGCAGCGGCATTTGTCGACGGCGCCACGGGACTGATCGCGGCCCGGGCGGTGATGGGCGTCGGTGGGGCGTTGATCATGCCGTCGACCCTCTCGATCATCACCAACGTTTTCGAAGGCGCCGAGCGGGGACGCGCCATCGCCGCCTGGGCTGCGGTCGCCGGGCTCGGCATCATCGTCGGGCCCGCCCTCGGCGGTTGGCTTCTGGAGAACTTCTGGTGGGGCTCGATCTTCCTATCAATGTGTTCGTCGTGGTTGCCGCTCTCATCGCCGGGTGGTTCCTGGTGCCCGAGTCGAAGGACCCAGACGCCACCCCTCTAGACCCGGTCGGGGCGGTGCTCTCGATCGTGGGGCTCGTCGCCCTGGTCTACGGGATCATCGAGGCGCCGGCGAAGGGCTGGACCGACCCGACCGTGCTCGCCGCGTTCGGTGTGGCGGTGGTCCCCCTCGGTCTCTTCCTCTGGTGGGAGACCCGCACCCCGCATCCGATGCTCCAGCTGAGCTTCTTCGAAATCCCCGATTCAGTGCGGCCAGCGCAGCGATCACTCTCGTCTTCTTCGCCATGTTCGGCACGGTGTTCCTGCTCACCCAGTACCTCCAGTTCGTGCTCGGGTTCTCCCCGCTCGAGGCTGGTGTCCGGGTGATGCCGGTGGCGACGATGGTCATCGCCGCGCCCCTGTCGGCCCGCTTCACCGAGAAATTCGGAACCAAAAGGGTGGTCGCGGCCGGCCTGGTCATCGTGGCAATAGCTATGGCCGTGCTGGCGACGATCGACACCGCCTCGGGTTACGGGCAGGTTGCCCTGGCCTCTCCCTCCTCGGTCTCGGGATGGGGACGGCGATGGCGCCGGCGACCGACTCGATCATGGGCTCGCTCCCCCTGGCCAAGGCAGGTGTCGGCTCGGCCATGAACGACACCACCCGTCAAATCGGCGGCGCCCTTGGCGTGGCGATCCTCGGCAGCATCCTTGCCTCGGTTTACTCCTCGGCGATGTCTCCCGTGGTCGGCGCGCGCTCCCCCGGAGGCGGCAGACGCAGCCTCCGACTCCATCGGCGGCGCCCTGGCGGTGGCCTCCACCATCGGCGAAGCCGGTGCCGCCCTCGCCGAGGCGGCCAAAGCTGCGTACATCGACGGCATGGGGACCGCCATCTGGGTGGCGGCCGGGGTGGCCCTCCCCGGAGCCGTCCTCACCTGGCTCTACCTCCGGCACGACCGACCCCCGGCAGCACCGGAGCCGACGAGGTGATGGAGGCCTCTTCGGCATGACGGCACAGCCCCGATCGCCGGGCCGGCCCCGTGACGCGACCATCGACGACGACATCGTCCGCAGCCTCTTCGAACTGGTCGACGAGATCGGGCTCGGCGCCGTCACCATCGACGCCATCGCCGAGAGGGCAGGAGTGGGCAAGACGACCATCTACCGCCGCTGGTCATCCAAGGAGGACCTGATCGTCGATGCGGTGGCCGGGCTGGTTGGCGGAATCGAGATCCCCGAGGGTGACGGGATCAGGGAGGTGCTGCTTCACGCCCTGGGGCGGATCAGGTCCTTCATGTCGAAGACCACCGCCGGCGTCATCCTCCCTGGATGATCGCCGAGGTGGCGCGAGGCACCGACGTGGGCCGTCGTTATGCGGAGACGGTGATCATCCCGGGCGGAAGGCCCTCGCCGGTCACATCTCCGATGCCGTCTCCAGCGGGGAGCTGCGCAGCGACCTCGACGTCGAGATGGCGGTCGACATGCTCCTCGGGCCACTGATCGTGTCCAAGCTCCTGAGCCGGTACCGCGAACCCCACGACGCCTGGGCCGAAGGGTTCATCGACGCCCTCCTCGAAGGTTGGAGAGCACCGACCGACGGCGCCGTTCGGGGCCACGCCTGAATCTGTCCTTCGGGGTCGATACGTTCGAAGATGAGCCAAACGACCAAGGTCCTCGGCGAGGATGTCGAGGTTCTCATCCGCATCTTTCCGTACTTTCGGATCACCGAGCGGCGGGGTGGGATGATGCGATTCGCCGCAGAGATCCCGAACGAAGTGGCGACACCATTCCTCCGGGCACTGATGAGGAGGGAGACTACGTGTCTTCGAAAGAGGATGCTGACCAGTCGACCGGCGCCCCATTCGAGCCACGAACACCGGATCAGCGTCGCTGGACGGCTTCGTCGACCTCGTGCTGTCGGTCAGCGCCGCCAGCCGTTACACGCACGCAGGGCGGACCCCGAATTCGCCGGATGGAGCTGGTAGCTAAGGGCTCCTACCTGGAGTAGGTTATGAGTATGAAGATCAGCGTCAGCCTGCCCGACGACGACGTCGAGTTCCTCGACAGCTACGCCGCCTCCCAGGGATTCGACTCACGGTCGGCGGTCGTGCACACCGCGGTGCGCATGCTTCGATCCTCGAAGCTCGGGGATGCCTACGCCGAGGCATGGCGTGAATGGGAGAGCTCAGGCGACACGGAACTGTGGGACGTGGCGACGTCCGACGGGTTGGCCTGATGCTGCGCGGCGAGATCCGACTGGTCGATCTCGGTCGATCCCTGCCAGGAGAGTCGGCCAGCCGGCGACCGGCGGTCGTCGTCAGCAATGACGGAGCGAACTCCACTGCAGCCAGGCTCGGACACGGAGTCATCACATTGGCGCCGATGACGACCAACGTGACCCGGGTCTACCCCTTCCAGGTCCTGGTGCCGGCGGCTCAGAGTGGGCTCGAGCACGATTCCAAGGTGCAGGCGGAGCAGGTTCGGTCGGTGTCGATCAACGCGTCGGACGAGCCCTCGGTTCGGTGCCCGCGCCACTGATGCTCCGAGTCGACGAAGCCCTCAGGCTCCACCTCTCGCTGTAGGCATCCACTCACCTTCCCACCGGCGACAATCACCGGCTTTCTGGGTATCTTGGCCAGATTCTGAGGGAGGCCGCTTGAGCGAGGTGGAGACGACGTCGGTCCAGGGGACCTTCACGATCCTGTTCACGGACGTGGAGGGCTCTACCGACCTGCGCATGCGGGTCGGAGATCTCGTCGCCAACGAGATCATCCGACTCCACGACGACCTCGTCCGCTCCCGACTCGAGATCGCCGGCGCCGTCGAGACCAAGTCGCTCGGTGACGGGTTCATGGCCTTGTTCACCTCGGCCAACCAGGCGATCGAGACCGCCGTCTCCATCCAACGTGCCATCGCCGACCACAACCAGGCCAACCCCGACATGCCGCTGTCGGTGCGGATGGGGCTGAACAGCGGCGACGTCACCCAGTCGGCGGGCGACGCCCACGGCACCGCCGTGCACGCCGCCGCCCGGGTCGCCGGCGCCGCCCAGGGCGGGCAGATCCTCGTCTCCCAGGTGGTCCACGACCTGGCCGGGTCGTTCGGTGACGTCAAGACCGTCGATCGGGCCTCTTCTGGCTGAAGGGTTTCCCCGACCGCTGGCGACTTTTCGAAGTCCTGTGGCGGGCCGACGAAGAGCGAAGTGTCACCCGGGAGACCCGCGCAGCCTCCGCGGCCGCCTTCGATACCCAGACCGCACGAGCCCAAGGTCCCGTGGTGGGTAGATCCCACGAGTTGGAGGTGATCGACCAACAGCTGACAGCAGCCCCGACCGCCGGGCTTCGGGCGGTCGTTCTCGAAGGTGAGGCCGGGATCGGCAAGACCAGGATGCTCGACGCCGCCGCCGGACTCGCCGACGAGGCTTCGTCACCGTTCTGGGTCCTCGAGGTGACCGCCGACGAGGAGCTTCGAGGGCCGTTCCTGCTCTTCCGCACTCTGCTCACCTCGCCGGCCATGGCCACAGTCGCTCGGGAGGCGATGGCCATGGAGCCTCTCGACCAGGCTCAAGAGGCCATATCGGGCCGGAGCACCCGTCTGGAGGGCCTCTCCCCACAGGAGCAGATGCTGCGCAAGTTCGACGAGGTGGCGACCACCCTGCTCGCCCTCACCCGGGAGCGCCCCCTGCTCCTCATGCTCGACGACCTGCAGTGGGCCGACGACGACAGCATCCAGCTGATCAGGTATCTGGTGCGAACCATGGGCTCGGCCCCGATGCTCCTGTTGATCAGTCTCCGGCCCTACTCCGACTCGGCCACCGGTGGTGCCTCCAAGCTGATCGCCGACCTCGACCGGATGCGGGGGGTCACCCAGGTGCTCCGTCTCCAGCGGCTCAACCCCCGCCAGAGCGAGGAGCTGCTCGTCAACCTTCTCGGCGGTCCCCTCGAGGCCCCCACCCTGGAGAGCATCCACGCTCGCTCCGAGGGTGTCCCTTTCTTCATCGAGGAGCTGGCCCGGGCCTATCGGGAGGCCGAGGCGCTCCAGCTCATCGACGGCACATGGACAATGACCAAGCTGAGTGGCCCGGGCGTGCCCTCTTCCATCCAGACCCTGGTGGAGCGGCGTCTCGCCCAACTGACTCCCGACTGCCGTTCCCATCTCGCCGACGCCGGGATCCTGGGCCGTCGTTTCCGTTTCGTCCGACATGAGCCAGGTCCTAGCCCGGGTCGACTCCGAGACCATACCCGACTGGCAGGTGGCCGAGCACCTGCAGAATGCGGTCGACCTGGGTCTGCTCATCGAGGAGAGACCGGGCTCGGGCTACGACTTCTCGTTCTCCCACGATCAGATCCGGGCATCGCTGCTCGCCTCGATGCCCCGCCAGCGGCGACGGGCCATCCATGGGGCACTCGCCCAGATGCTCGCCGAGGAAGGAGGGACCGAGAACCTGTCGATGCTGGCCCACCATGCCCTCGAGGCCGGTGACCAGGACCTGGCAGTGACCAGCGGGCTCCGCGCCGCCGAGTCGGCTCTGGCGATGTCGGCGCCAGAGGAGGCGGTCCGTCTCATCGACAGCACTCTCACCGCAGCCTCCGATCCGGCCCGCCGGATCGAGATGCTCCGGATCAAAGACGACGCCCTCGCCGTCCTCGACCGGGATGTGGATCGGATGGCCAATCTGGCCGAGATGACCGCCCTCGCCGCCGGCTCGCCGGCGCTGGACGCGGAGGTCAAGCTGCGCAAGGCGTCCGGCGGCGCGAGCCGGGGAAGACTTCGACCTCGCCGCCGATCTCGCCCGATCCGTGCGCGACAGGGCCGTCACCGTGGGCGACAAGGAGCTCGAGCTGTCAGCGTGTTTCGAGTTGGGACAGGCACTGACCCGGTCACCGATCGGCGAGGCCTATATGCCGCCCGCCGAGATCGACGTCGAGGCCGCCGAGCAGCCATACAACCGGGCGCTCGAGATCGCCCGTGAGATCGGGTCGCGCTCCGCCGAGGCCGACGCCCTGCGTGAGCTCTCGGTCATCGAGGCCGGACGGGTGAAGAACGCGGCAGTCGAGCTACAGGAGGCGGGGGTCCCCGACGATCGCCATCGTGATGCAAGCTCCTGAGCTGTTCGCAGGCGTCAAGGCGTTGGCCGAACAGGCTTTCAGCATCTACGAGGAGCTCGGCGACAAGCAAGGGTCGATGTCGGCTCTGATCACCCTGGCCTACGCTCATGTGGCCGACCCCAGCGCCCAGGGCATGGCGGGGAGAATCGAGCACGTCCGTGCGTTGCATCACAGCAGCAGAGGCGACGTCACCGATAGCCAGTCCGCGGTCGACGACGCCCACATGCTCTACGGCATCCACACCTACGCCCGGCTCAACCTGCAACCGGCCCTCGCCTTGGAGCGGGGACGGGAGGCGTTCGACGCCGCCCGGGCCCTTGGTGACCGCTGGCTGGAGGCGCTCGCCGCAGGCGGCATGGCGATGACCTGCCTCCAGGTGGAGGGAGCGACGACTGCGCCGCATGGCTGGAAAGAGCCGTCACCGCCGCGATGTCCGTCGCCTCGACCTCGATGGCCCGCCGTCTCGAGTTGTGGCGTGGGGCCCACGCCGCCGCCCGGGATGACGTCGACGCCATGACCCGTCACTATCGCCGCGCCGCCGAGTCTGGCCGGCCAGACCAGCATCGGGGAGAGCATGTCAGGCGTTGGCCGATCTCGCCTTCGAATACGCCCGCATCGCCGCGTTCGGTGGCGACCCGTCACTCTTCGACCGGGCCAAGGACACCGCGCAGGAGACCCTGGCGTTGGGCCGTCATATCAAGGGAGAAACGCCATACACGGCTCTCGCCCACGCCGCCCTCGCCCTGGTCGCCGAAGCAGCAGGCGATGCGAGATCCGGCCGCCGAGGAGGCCCGCAACTCCCGCAACTTCCATGGGCGAGACGCACCTTCTCTACCTGGTCCCCATCCTGTGGGTCGGCGCCAGGACACTGATCCGGACTGGTCACCCCGAGGCGGCCGGAGCTCACCGAAGGAGATAATCGGAGGGCTGACCTATGTCAGCATGTCCATGGGGGATCCTGAGGTCCGCGACAAGTGGTTCTCCCACCCCATCAGACGGGAGATGGCGGAGATCGTCGGTTTCGACCCGGCACAGGTCGACGCCGCACCCTCGGAGGGGATCGAGTTCACCGAGGAAGACCTGGAGTTGCTGCGTGCCGTGACCTCGGGGACGGCCCCCGCTCGGGGCGGCGACGGCCCGAGCCCGGTCGACGACCTCCTGGCGAAGCTGGGGGTCGCCAACGAGCACGAGGCCATCGAGTATGCGATCAAGGCCGGTGTTGCGTGGCAGTGAGATTGGTCATTGACCGGAGACGCTGCATCGGTGCGGGCACCTGTATCACGCTCGCTCCCACGGCGTTGCAGTGGCGCAAGGGCGACTTCCTCAAACCGGAGGTGGTCGACCTGTCCACCGTGGACGACGACACACTGCGGGAGATCGTGATCGCCTGCCCCACCCATGCCATCGTCCTCGAGGAGGTCATCGAATGACCGAGAAAGTCACCGGGCCCGCTTCCTACTTCCCCAGTATCGAGAAGACCTACGGTCGTCCAATCGACGAGTGGCTGGACATGGTGCGAGCCCGATCGGACGAGAAGCACATGGAGACGGTGAACTGGCTCAAGACCGAGCACGGGATGGGTCACGGTCACGCCAACGCCATCGTCGCCTACGCCCGGGCCAACCCGGTGTAGCACCGGCACGCACCCGACGCGGTACGTGAACCCGGGGTTGATAGCGCCATATATGGCGCTATCAACCCCGGGTTCGGCCAAGTGGGCGCCTCACGATCAGAACCAGCCAGTTCCGGCGGGTATTCGGGGGTGGAACGCGGGTGCCCTAACATGGCCTTACACAACCAAGGAAATTTCATGGCTCTGGCCGAGAAACTCGAGTTGGTCGGAGCCATCGAAGATGACGTCGCCCGCCTCACCGAAGAGCACCTGTCCCGTCGTGCCGACTGGTACTTCCACGACATTGTCCCCTGGGAACGGGGCGAGAGCTTCCGGGACAAGCCCTGGGACGTCTCCCAGTGCACCATCAGCGAGAACGCACGAACCGCCCTCGTCTTGAACCTCCTCACCGAGGACAACCTCCCCTACTACCACGCCCTGCTCGAGACGAACCTCCCCGACAGTCCCGCATTCTCCAAGTGGAATCACCTGTGGACGGCCGAAGAGGGTCAGCACGCCATCGCCATCCGCAGTTATCTCCTCACCTCGCGCAACTGCGACCCGAATCAGCTCGAGGACGATCGCAAGCAGACGATGTTCAACGGCTACCAGCCCAAGTTCGACGACCCGATGGAAGTGTTCGCCTACACCGCGACCCAGGAGCTGGCGACCAGGGTCAGCCACCGCAACGCCGGGAAGATCACCGACGACCCGGCGGCGTTCGAGCTGATGCGCAACATCGCCACCGACGAGAACCACCACTTCATCTTCTACAAGGGTGTGATGCAGGCGATGCTCGACACCGCGCCCGACCTGGTCATGGGGGGGATATATGAAGTGTTCAGCAACTTCCAGATGCCCGGAGTGGCCATGCCGAACTTCGTGCGGCGGTCGATCGACGTCGCCAAGGCGGGCGTCTACAACCTGCGCATCCATCACGACCGGGTCCTGCTCCCGCTCATCAAGGAATGGAACATCGCCGCCATCACCGACCTCAAGCCGGCCGCAGCGGAGCTCCAGGAGAAGATCATGGCGATCCCCGAGCAGGTCCTCCGCCGGGCGGAGGTCTTCGAGCGTCGCGTCGGTCTCAGCCCCGCCTGACGACCGAGTCTCGAACCCGGGGTTGATAGCGCCATATGTGGCGCTATCAACCCCGGGTTCACTTGTGTCACATCTCGATGGCTTCGACCACCTCGATCGACCCGCCCGACGCGAAGATCGGGTTGTCCTTGGCCAGGGTCACGGCGTCGTCGAGTGACCCCGCCGTGATGATGCTGTAGCCCGTCACCGGGTTCAGACCCCCGCCATCGCTGACCGAACCGTCGGCAGCGATTGTCTTCGTGGCGCCGGCCGGGTTGCCGCCATCGGCCAGAGCGGACCCCAAGCCTTCCATCCAGGCTCCCCATGCGGCCATCGCCTCGGCCTGGGCGGCCTCGGTCTCGGCCATTCCGCCACCGTGATACACGAGCACGAACTTCGACATTGCAGCTCCTCTGTCGTCCGACCCCACTTGGGTCGACTCAGTTGGATGTCGAACGGGAGACCACATTTTCGACACCAGGCTCGAACCCGGGGTTGATAGCGCCATATGTGGCGCTATCAACCCCGGGTATGCGAAAGGGCCCCGGGCGATGGAGTCGCCCGGGGCCCTTCGCTGCCTGACCGCCTAACCGACTGGGATGATCCGGGTGCGGAGGGCCACATCGGCCCGCTCCCGGTACTCCACCGAAGTCGCCGACAAGTCGGCCACTTCGAGGATCTCTCGCAACGACTGCTGGTAGGACGTGCCGAGTCGGGTGAACTCGTAAGTCGCAAACATGTCGTAGCCATCGTTGCCCTGAGCGAGGAAATCGATCGTGGCCACGTCAACCGGCTCCAAGCCGGGCTGGAGAACACCGGCGACGACGTAGGGGATCCCGTTGACGGTCAGATCGACCACCCGATCCCCAGGCGCCGCCGACTCGTCGTACTCGACCACCAGGCCACCCCATTGACCGAACGAGCCGGCCGGGTCGGGCAGACCGGCGAGACCGTGCTCCACGGCCAAGACCAGGTCCTCGGGACTCACATCGGGGACCACCGCCACGAAGTTGGCGAACGGGGCGATGTCGAACGTGTCGAGCAGGGTGATGTCACCGGGGCCGATCACGGTGTCGTTGCGGATGCCGCCACCGTTCTGCAGACCAACGATCGGGCCGCTGAGGGTCACTCCGAACTCTGCCGCCCGGGTCTGGGCGGTGATCACGAACGAGTCGGTCATCAGGTTGCCGACGTTGGTCTCCCGGCTGCGCACGTCGTTGCGCACTCCGTTGAGACCCACCTGGCTGTTGGCCACGATCTCCATGTCGAGCGCTGCGACGAACTCGGCCACGGGGGTCTCGACTTTGCGGAGGAGGAACCGGTCCTGGTCGAGGCTGCCGGTGACCGGCACCAGCCTCCAGGCGAAGTCGGTGACGTTGCCGTCGTCGTCGAACTCGAGCATCAGCTCGCCCAGGTCGAAGTAGTCACCGGGGACGGTCACGATCGGGATCGTGGTCCCGTCGGCGCCTACCGCTGTTCGCGGCGCTGATAGCGCCTCTCCCCCGCCACCGCCGATGATGGCGTCGACGTTGGACAACTCGGCGGCCAACGCCACCTCGTTGTCCAGGTCCTGGAGATGGCTGGCCACGAGAATGATGTCGATGCCCAGGTTGGTCATCCGCTCCGCCTCGGCGTTGGCGATCGCAGCCAGGTCGGTGAGGATCTCGACATTCCCCGGCGACGACACCTCACGCAGCTCGGGTGTGGTCAGCCCGATGATCCCGATCCGCCGGCCATCACGTCGCAACACCGTCGAAGGCACGATGCAGTTGTCGTCGACCAGCTCGTCGAGAGCAGGCTCGGCGTCGAACACCAGGTTCGCCGTGAGGAACGGGGTCTCGTCACAGTCTCCGATCCCGTTGATGAAGTCGGCAAGGATGTCGGGCCCGAAGTCGAACTCGTGGTTGCCGATGGTGAACAGGTCGTAAGGGAGGTAATCGAGGGCGATCGAGTCGTAGAACGGCACCCCCTTGTCGAGACTGGCGGTGAACTCGGGGCTCGCCAGGAAGTTGTCCCCGGCGGTCAGGGCGATGGCCCCTTCCCGATGACCCCGCTCGAACTCCTTCTTCTCGTCGATGAGTAGCTCCCCGAAACGGCTGATCGACCCGGCCCCGGCGTCGTCGGGGAGCAGGTCGGACTCCCCGTCGTTGTTGTGCAGGACCACGAGCCGGTACTCGCCCCGACCAGGATCGGGGAGACCGGAGCGCACCTTGTTGGCCTCGATGGAGACCAGCAGCGGGTCGTGGTCACTGGAGCGAGCCGAGGAAGCCGCGAACTCCGAGTTGATGTGGACCGCGTCGAACGAGGTCCATCGGCTCAGGTGATCCCTGACCAGGATGTGGTCGAGTGACTGGGAGTTGCCCTCGAAGTTGTAGCTGTATCGCTCATCGGGACGCTGCTGCAAGGTCAGGTTGACCATGCTTTCGCTCAGCGTGAGCAGTGGCGAGATGAACTCGAACTCGTTGAAGTCACCGGTGACTATCACGTTGGCGTCGGCATCGAACAGTGGGGCCAGATAGGCATTCACCGCGTCGGCTTGGTCGCGCCGTTGATCGAGACTGCCGTTCACTGCCGGATCTTCTTGCCGCTCGGTCGAGTTCTGGACAGTTCCGTACAAGGGTGCGAACCAGTCTTCGAGGCGAAGTGGTTGTTGACGACCACGAAGTCTCGATGATCGAACTCGAACGTCTGGACCAATGGCGGACGGGTGTCCCAGAACGGGTTCGCCGGGTTGGTCTGCTGATCAGTGGGGTCGACCACGCTGTCGGTGCCACCAACGGTGTCGACCCGTGCCGGGTTGTACAGGAAGGCAACGCGGATGTTGGCGCCGGGCTCACCTCCGCTCGTGTTGTTCACCGATGTATGGGTTGTCGATGAACTCATAGTTCGGCCCACCCTGCGCCACGATCTCATCGACCAGCATCTGCAGAGTGGCTGCGGCCGAGGTCACACCGTCGTCGGTGGAGCCGGAACCGTCCTGGACCTCCTGCAAGCCCACGATGTCGGGACTGCGCAAGTTCCCAACGATGTCACGGCGACGGCAGTGAACCTGCCGTCGGCGACATCGGTGTCGGTGTCGGAGTCATTGGGATCGAGGTTCAGAACGTTGTACGAGGCGATGGTCAAACGATCGTTGAGCGGACGAATATGCGTCCGCTCCGGTTGCAACCTCGACTCCTCCTCACACCGAGAACGTCTCGGTCGGAATCACCTCGAAGTAGCCGAAGTCGTAGCCGACCACGCCGGTCACGTCGCTGAGAACGGCGCCAGTGTCGACCATGGAGCGGCGATGTCGAAGACCCAGGTGTCTGGGTCGATCTGGATCCGCTCCGGGTTGTAGTCGTCCGGGCTGATGTTGAGGGTTCCACGTTGGCTCAACCTCTTGGGTGGCATCGACACCTTCGGGAACGGTGTAGAGCTCACCGAAGATGGTGGTGCCGCTCACCATGGTGGGCGGCTTACCAGAACCCGCATCGCCTCCAACGACTCCAGGAAGTCGAGACCGTCGGTCCTCGGCGTCGAAGGAGCGAAGACGTCGTCGTCGATCACCTCGGTGGGCGGGATCCGACCGCCGTTCCGATCACGACGGGCGCGGGAAGCGTGTTGTCGGACGTGTCGACCACGTGGTCGGGCCGACGATCTGGGTGGTGGACAGATTGCGGGTGGCGGCGCCACCAGGGATGAACTCGTCCACCGTGCCCACCACGGTGACCCCGTCACCGGCGGCGACCGCCGGGGCCGAGGATGTGAACACGAAAATTGCGTCGGCGGTGGCGATGTCACCGTCACCGGCCGGGTCCTGGAGGTAGAACCCGACACCGGAGGTCAGCGGTGACGACACCGGTGGTCCGCACCACGACCCCGTCATGAGGTGAGGTGTGGGCAGCGCCCTGGATCTCGGGGATGGTCAGATCGATGGCCTCCACCGGCGGCTCGTCGGTGCAGTCGTTGACCGCACCTGGAGTGTCGACACCGGAGAGGAAGTCGAACGGGCCGATCTGCCAGCCGTCAGGGTCGGGGCAGTCGTAGATGTGTCCGGGGACGAAAGTGCCGTCGGGACCGATGGCGGGGGGCCCGTAGTGCCACTCGTTGCCGGCGACCGTGGGTGGGTTGGCCGTCTCGACCATGGCGATCCGGTCGAGCTCGGTGGTCCATGGTGTGGCATCGAGGGTCCCGTCGTCGTTGGTGTCGAGGTCGTCGCCGGCGACGCCGGTGAACCCCTCGACCAGGAGATGAGTCAAGTTGTCGGAGTTCTCGAAGGTGTCGGTGGCCAATTCCATGAAGAAGAGGCCATTGGCATCGAGCACCGCGTCGTCGGCGAGGAGGATGGCCCTCTCGATCACTCCGGACCCTCCGGTGCCGTCGCCGAGCACCAGGTAGGTCAGACCGGCGAGGGAGGCGTCGGCAGGACCGCTCAGTTCGAAGTATTCGTCGGTGTCGGTCGAGGTTTGGTCGATGCGTATCTCGTTGATGGTGATCCCGTCACCGGCCGCATGGGCCGACGTGACCGGGATGAGGGTGGCCAGCATGGCCAGGATGCTGACGGTGGCGAGGGCGATCTTCGACACTTGGGTTTCCTCCTGAGTTGTGTCGGCGACGACCGTACGGGGACGTCCTGAACGCCCGGATACCCCGCGGTGAAGGGTGGGAAACCATCTCTCTCCAGAACGTGCGGCGCCTATACGCGCTAGAACCCGGGTTGGTGTGTCAGCTCGCGGACCTTGGCAACCAGCCTGGTCAAAGTCGATGCCTAGAACCCCGTCGTCTGACCCTCCCAAGGCTCCTCGGCTCCGGAATCGAATTCGGCCACTGAGGGCCCGCCGAGGCTGATGAGCCATCGGCGACCAAAGACGTAGGTGGCCACCAACAGCATCAGGAGTGCGGGCCAACCGAGCAGGACCCGTGTAACCACCAGACTCCCCGTGCTCTCCGCCAGGTAGAGCCGCCATTGGAGAACAGCGCGGCCGGCGAAGTACGCCAGCCAGAGCCAGCTCACTCGGGTGTAGGCCGGACGCACCTTGGGATGCCAGTACCAGTCGAGCGTCCAACCCCGAGTCAGCCAACTGGTCCAGGCCACGAATGGTCTTCTCGCCACGATCGAGACAGCGATGGCAGCGCTGGTCAGCGCACCCGTGACGATGGTTGGCAGGAAGAAATCGTTGGCGTTGCCGGAGCGGAGCGCCAGCGCCGCGGCCACGCCGACGCCTCCGAGACCGGCAATTGCGAACCGCAGCGGCGGGCCCTGGGAAAGCCTCCAGAGAGTGATTGCGATTGCCGACAGCACGCCGACGGACGCGGCGGGCGCCACACCCCACACCGAGTTGACCACGACGAAGATGAGCGGCGGGATGATCCCGTCCGCGAGGGGAACCTTCCCGAATATCGTCTCGCGCAACTCTTCGAGGATCTCGGGTGCCTTCACCACGTGCGCTCCCCGGTGAGCAACTCCCTGACGTCTTCTGAGCCGAAGGCAGCCCGCACCAGGTAGACGGCCGCCGCCAGGTTGCCGAGACCCGCCAACGCCACCCACCACAGGGCGGTGGCGGCCCAGCTCCTCTCCCGCCAGGCCACCCATACGCCGTAGAACACGAGCCCAACGTAGAGATCGACGAGGGTGACCTTGCCCCAAGCCAGTCCCCAGATCGCCGCTCCCTCCTCAACGAAAGACCCGGAGGCCACGGCGAAGCCGATCATCGCCACCATGACCACCAGACCCACAACTGCAAGGGCACGAATCGTTCTCATCTCATCCTCGAATTCGGAGCCGCTTCCCACTCTGGACGCCCCCGCGGCAGACGGGTTCAGCCGATGGCTTCCTCGTGGCGGGCGGCGTCGCCGTAGACCTCGGGATTGAGCACGTCGAAGGGGCGTTTTCCTTGGAGGAAGCGCTCGATGTTGTTCACCGTCCGCATCGCCATCTCCTCACGTGTCTCTCGGGCGGCAGAGCCCATGTGCGGGGTGAGCACCACGTTGGGCAGCTCGAGCAGGCCCGGGATCGGCCCGGGGTTGGGCTCGGGGACCTCGGTCAGGTAGACGTCGAGACCGGCGCCGCGAATCCGGCCTTCGCGTAGCGCCTTCTCCAAGGCGACCTCGTCGAGGATCGGGCCCCGCGAGGTGTTGATGAGGATCGCACTCGGCTTCATCAATGAGATCAGCTCCTCGCCGACCAGCCCCTTGGTCTCGGCGGTGAGTGCCGTGCTCAGCACTACGAAGTCCGACTCCATGAACAGATCCTCGAGCGACCGGTAGGAGGCACCACCCAGGGCGAACTCCTCGGCCGGGATCAGCCGGTTCCTCTTGTGATAGATGATGTCCATCTCGCAGGCGGCGGCACGTCTGGCCACATGGGAGCCCACGGTGCCCATGCCCACGACGCCGAGCGTCTTGCCATAGAGACGGGTGCCTATGAAGGCGGTCGACTGATTCTGGGTCCACTTCCCGGCACGGAGGAACTGGTCGGCCTCCGGCAGACGCCACGCCGTCGCCACCAACATGGCGAAGGTGAACTCGGCGGCGGTCTTGCTCACGAAGTTGGGCAGGCCGCTCACCGGGACCCCGCGTCGGGTGCAGGCCCTCTGGTCGACGAAGGTGGCCTTCATGTGCATGGCGGCGACCAGTCTCAGGTTGTCGGCGGCGTCGATCACCTCCTCGTCGAAGTCGATCTCGGCCATGGCGAAGAGGATGTCCTTGTCGCGGACCGCGGCGACCACCTCGTCGTGCGGCATCGGGCCATCGGTGCCTTGGTAGACGGTGACGTCCCCGAGCTGCTCCAGCTCCTCCAAAGCGAGCTCAGGAATGAGCTGGGGAACGAAGATCTTGGTCATTGCTCTCCTTCTATGGGTCTGAGGAAGTCGCCGGCGGTCCCTTCGACCACCCGCTCCCAAGTCGAATCGTCGACCTTGGCCGCATCCAGCGCGCCGACCGGGTCGATGGCCGCCATATCGAACGGGTAGTCGCTTCCCAGCGCGATGTGGTCCCACCCCACCCTCTCACCGAGCAGCCGCAGCGACACCGGGTCGTGAGTGAGGCTGTCGAAATAGAGAGTGGAGAACAAGGCCCGGGGGTCGGCGTCGGTGACGTTGACCCGTGGTTCGGGGCGCACCTCCCACCCGTGCTGCCACCGGCCCACCTGGTAGGGGGCGAACCCGCCGCCGTGGGTGATCCCGAAACGGAGCGTCGGGTGACGTCCCAGGACGCCCCCGAAGATGAGCTTGGCGATGGCGATCGTCGACTCCATGGGGATGCCCACCAGGTTCTGCAGGTAGTAGACGCCGAGCCTCTCCGCACCGGCTACCGCACGCTGGTCGGCATGGATCCATACCGGCAGCCCGTGTCCTGCGAGTGACGTCCAGACCGGATCGAGGTCGGGATGATCGAGGTCGACACCGGCGATGTTGGAGCCGATCTGGACCCCGCGCACCCGGGACACGGAGGCGACACGCTCGATCTCGGCGACAGCGGCCCCGACGTCTTGCAGGGGAAGAGTGGCGAAGACATGGAACCGTTCGGGTTGGGAGTCGCTCAGCCGGACCAACTCGTCGTTCTGGATGCGGGCGAACTCCACACCCACGTCGACGGGCACGTGGTAATGGAAGTTGGGCGGCGGGATCGCGATCACCTGCATGTCGACCCTCTGCCGGTCCATGTCGTCGAGACGGGTCTCCGGGTCGAAGATCGCCGCCGGCAGTGGGCCGAGTGGTCCCCGGCCCGGGTAGCTGAGGAACGATTGGCCGTCCTCGCGATACAAGCTCGGGCCATATTCGGGATGGGCAGAGCTCATGAGATCGAGCGCCTCGGGAACAATGGCGTGGGCATGGATGTCGATCGTCGTCACGAGGGCGGCCACCGTAGATCGTGACCCGGGGATGTATCCTGCTCACGCGGCGACATGAGGTGGGGCAAATGACGGACACTGAGCGGAAGAGCGACTCGCTCGAATCGAGTTTGGCCAAAGAGGCCCGCCCCCGCACGGCCACAGATCATGTCTCGACGTCGTTGCGTCGCTCCATCCTCACCGGGGATCTCGCCGCCGGCACCAAGCTCGGGCTGAACGAGGTGGCCGAGATATTCGACGTCAGCACCACGCCGGTGCGCGAGGCGCTTCGCGAGCTGTCCTTCGAGGGTCTGGTCCAACTGGGCAACTACAAAGGCGGCGTGGTCACGGCCGTGACCCGCAAAGACGTCGAGGAGATCGTCCGAATCCGCCAGACGCTCGAGCCGATGGCGATCGAGGAGGCGATGGTGGGGATGACCGAGGAGATCCTCGCCGACGCTAGGGCCATCCTCGATGAAATGGCCGTTTCCGACAGTTGGGACGCATGGGTCCACGGCAATCGGGCGTTTCATCAGAAGCTGTACGAAGCGTCCACCTCGCGTCGTTTGGTGTCGCTCATCAAGAGCCTGCAGGACACCCAGGCCCTCTTCGTCAGTGCCACCCTCAGGCGAAGCCCGACCCTCAAGGACACCGCCACCGCCGATCACGAGGCAATGCTCCGGGCGGCCTGGGATCGGAGACGCGCACACATTGACCGAGGTGACCCTGCGTCATCTCACCATCCCGATCCGGGACTGACCGGTCCGCGACTCGACTAGGTCGGGCTAGCCCCATTGCGGAACCGCCGGGATCGACCATCTCACCAGGTCCGGGGTCATCGCCGCAAGGTCGGGGCATCCGGTGTTGGCCATCGTGACCTCGACCTCGGAGTGGAGCAGCTGCAATGCCCTGGCCAGCATCGCCTCTCCCCCGGCGGCCAGAGCCCAGCACTGAAGACGTCCGATGGCCACCGCCTTGGCCCCGAGGGCCAGCGCCTTGCACACGTCGGCCCCGTTGGTGAACCCGCTGTCCACGGCGACATCGACCCCGTCGGGAACGGCGGCCACCACCTCCGATAGCGCTTCGATCGTGCTCAAGCCCTGATCGACCATCCGGCCCCCGTGGTTGGACACGTAGACCGCCCGGGCCCCCGAGCCCACCGCGAGCTGTGCGTCCTCGCCGGTCATCACACCTTTGGCAATCACCGGGAGGGCGGTGCTCGCTGCGATCCACTCCAGGTCCGACCAGGTGAAGGCGGCCCTTCTCGAGGGGTCGAGGAGGGAAGAGTCGAGATCGGAGGTCCCGTCGTCGGGGTGGGACCAGGTGAATCCGGTCTCGATGCTCCGATCGCGACGCCCGATGGTCGGGGAGTCCATGGTCACACAGAGCCCGGCGAAACCGGCTGCCTCCACCCGGGCGATCAGTTCCGTCTGCCATTCCCGGTCACCCGAGACGTAGATCTGGAAGAAGTGCCGGCCCGGGGAGGTGGCGGCCACCTCTGTCCAAGGCGCGGTGCTGAACATGGAGCAGAAAGCCGACGTCCCGACACTCGCTGCGGCGCGGCCCGACGCGGCCGCGTCGCCCGGGTCGTAGACACCGAGGGCGCCGACCGGCGCCAGCATCACCGGGACCGCCAGCGGCACGCCGGCGAATGACGAGGACGTGTCGATGGATGACACGTCCCGCCCGACCCGAGGGACGAGGGCGAGGCTGTTGAGGGCGAGCGCGTTCCTGGCGACTGTCACCTCGGTCCCCGCTCCGGCGGCGGCCCACGCCCAAACCTCGGTTGGGAGCGTCCCGCGGGCGGCCGCCACGATCTGCCCGATCGTCGACACGTCCGCCGGCAGGCTCGGGTCACTCATGCTCGGCCGGGCCCTGCTCGACCGCCACCAGTCTCCCCTCCGTCGCCGAGGTACCGATGGCAGCACAGAGCCGGGCACTGCGGAGCCCGTCGATACCCGATGGGACCGGATCGCTGCCGGCGACCACCGCTGCCGTGAACGCCTCCAGACAGAGGCGGTGTGCCTCCACCGCCGGGTAGTGACGGGAGTCGACTCCCGCCGCGGTGTCGACATGGAGGTCCCCACCCACGCGGGAGCGGGTCACGCCGGCACCGGTGATCGTGCCTTCCGTCCCGTGGATCCTGATCGTGTTAGGAGGGCTGGTGAGCCGCTCGCTGCAGTTGGCGTACGCCATCACGCCCCCTTCGAACATGAGGAGGATCGTCGCCAGCGTCTCGATCGCTCCCTCCCCGGGAGGATGGTCGAACATGGCGAACGTCTCAGTTGGCTCGCTGTCGAGGAGCACTCCCAGGAAGTCCAGGGCGTGGACCCCGACGTTGTGCACCGTTCCCAGCCCCGCCATCGTCGGGTCGGCCCGCCAGTTCGTGTAGTTCCGCGGGCCAGAGCCCACGTCGACCTCGATGAGGATGACATCGCCGATGACGCCGTCGGCGAGCATGCCAGTCACGTCTTGAACCCAGGGCATGTATCGGTTGTGGAAGTTGATCCCCAGCGCCACGCCGTCTGCTCGACATTCGTCGACCGCTCGGGCGGCCCCGATCGGGTCGATCCCCAAAGGCTTCTCGCAGAACACGTGCTTGCCGGCTCGTGCTGCGGCAACCACCTGGTCGGCGTGCATCGCGTTGGGCGTGGCCACATAGACCATGTCCACGTCGTCGCTCTCCAGCATGTCCTCGTATCTCGTGTACGAAGCCTCTGCGCCCCATCGGCGAGCCACATCCTCGCCTCGCCCTCGATCCCGGCTGACCACTGCGGCCAGCGAGCTGTTGGGGTCGGCTGTCATGGCCGGGGCAATGGTCCCTTCGAAGAAGGCCCCAACTCCGACGGCGCCCCACCTCAGCATGACGAGGTCTCAGACCCCGAGGATGCGGCTGGGGTTCTCAGCGAGGATCGCCTCCTGCTCGGCTGGGCCCAGCTCGGACAGGCCCCGCACCCAGTTGACGGGGTCGTGGAGGAACATCGGTGCCGGGTAGTCGGTCCCGAGCACGACCCGGTCGATCCCCACCGTGTCGATCAGGAAGCGGAGGACCGGACCGTTGTAGGTGCAGCAGTCGTAGAAGAATCGATCGAGGTACTCACTCGGTGGCTTGTCGTGGTCGAACCCGTCGTTGGGACCGAACGGCGGCCTCATCTCACCATCGAAGTCACCGGGCAGCGCACCGGCGACCTTGTCCATGCGGGCGACACCATATGGCGTGTATCCCCCACCGTGGGCGAGCAACATCTTCAGGTCCGGGTAGTCGTCGAGGACCCCGCCGAACACCAGCGTGGCGAAGAGGAGGGCTCGCTCGGTGAGGTTGCCGACGGCGTTGGCCAGCTTGTACTTCTTGGAGCGCCCGGTCGTGATCGTCTGTCCACCCTGGTGGAAGAAGAGCAGGGCCCCCAGCTCTTCCGCTGCGGCGAAGAACGGCCGGAATCGGGCGTCGTCGTAAGTGACCCCCGCCGCATGATCGTTGAGGATGATCCCTTCGAGGCCGAGCTCGGTGACCACCCGCTCCAACTCGGCGATGGCGGTGGGGACGTCCTGCATCGGAACCATCCCGAGACCTCTGAATCGCTCGGGGTGCTCGACGACGACGTCGTGGATCTCCTGGTTGCACTCCCTGTGGATGAGCTTGGTCTGCTCGAGATCGTTCTCGTACTGATAGAAGCCGATCGTCGGGGTGATCAGCTGCATGTCGACGCCGTCGCGATCCATGTCGGCGAGTCGCGAGTCGAGCGGCTGGGCGAAGGTGCCATGGGCCAACTCGCCGGCTGTGGCGTCGAGACCGAGCCATGTGCCGGAGTCGCGGATGGCGGTCTTGTAGCGCTCGGGAGTGAGGTGGGCGTGCATGTCGATCACGGGCATGGGCGCGGCTCCTCGCAGCGGTGGGCAAATCTCATAGGCTGCATCCTACATTTTGCGGAATCCGGGCGATTCAGCCCCAAGAAAGGACCTGACAGCACATGAGCACGACCTTGAAGCAGAAGCTGATCGCCGGGGAGAGAGTCAACGTCTTCGCCGTCGGCCGGATGTTCCACCCCAACATCGTCCACTACCTGGGTGCCACCGGGGAGTTCGATGGGATGTGGATCGACGTCGAGCACACCGGGTTCTCCACCCGGGAGGTGGAGTCGGCGGTGAGTGCGGCGAAGGCCCACGGTCTGGAGAGCTTCGCCAGGATCCCGCCCACCGACTACGCCACGGTCACCAGATGCCTGGAGAGCGGTGCGTCCGGCGTCATGGCTGCTCAGATCGGATCGGCGGAACAGGCCGAGGAGTTCGTCACGTGGGCCAAGTTCCACCCACGAGGGCGTCGTGGTCTGAACCCGCTCGGCCATGACGGCAGCTTCGGCACGGTCCCCCTCGCCGAGTTCACTGCTCGTGCCAACGAGGAGAACTTCGTCGCCGTCCAGGTGGAGACCGTGGGGGCGGTCGCCGAGATCGACGATATCGCAGCCATCGATGGCGTCGATTTCCTGTTCGTCGGGCCGTCGGACCTGAGTCAGGCGCTGGGCGTGACCGGCGATCTCACCCACCCCAGATGTCTCGAGGCCATCGATGCCGTGGCCGCGGCTTGTGAGGCCAACGGGAAGCACTGGGGCGCCGTGACCCCCACTCCCGACTACGCACGTCTGCTCCTCGATCGGGGATGCACCCTCATCTCGACGGTGAACGACGTGAAGCTGGTCACCAACGGCATGGAGACGATGCGTCAGAGGTTCGACGAGATCTGGTGAGGCTCAGGCGTCCATCTCTGCCGCTTCCAGTGGCAGATTGACATGTCGGCGTTGGATCTCGATAGCGGTCTCGATGTCATTGGCCTCGACCGCGTCGAGCAGGGCGAAATGATCGGCGATGGCCTGCTCTCGAATGTCGGGATGGAGACGCTGTGCCTGGGCGACGAACACACCGCCCGCACTCTCCAGAGCGACCAGGAAGCTGGCCAGACGGCGGGTGGAACTGGCTTTGTGGAAGATCGAGTGGAATTCGGCGTTCTTCTGCACCCATGTCCCGAGATCCATGTCTTGCTGGAGCTCGATGGCGAGCTCCCACGCCTGCGCCATGTGGGAATCGGTCAGGTTGCCCATGGCCCTCTGCAACGCCACCGGCTCCAGTGCCCTCCTGATCTCGACGATCTCAGACATCTCCTCCCAGTCGGGCTGGCGCACGGTGCCGATGCGATGGCTGTCCAGGGTGATCAGACCCTCGGAGGCGAGATCACGCATCGCCTCCCGCACTGGTGTGGTGCTGACGTCGAGTTGTGATGCGATCTCGGTCTGGACGAGCCGGGTCCCGCCGGAAGGTCACCCCGGAGGATCGCGGAACGCAGACTCTCTCGGACGAGGTCGACGGCAGTGACCCGACGTGAGCTGGCGGCGGCGATGAGGCTGATCCGTTGCTCCCCGGTCATCTCGACGCCTTTCCCTGTGTGGGCACCGGCCGGGGTGATCTTGCCCCGAATCGGCCGTTTTCTGTACTATACCGACTATAGACGACAGGGATCCCACGAGCCGTGGGCCTCCACGGCGTCGTCCCGCCCCGGAGTCAGGAGAAGCCATAGCCAGCTACGCCAAGGGTCCCTTCGCCGTCGACTGGGAGGACCGCTACGACTTCGCCCAGCTTCGAGCGGACCGGGTTTCCAAGACTCAGGACGCCCTCTCCGCCTCTGAAGCCGACATGCTCCTCGTCTGGAAGGACGAGAACGTCCGTTACCTGACGGGGCTGCGCGCCCAGTTGATCGCCGGGAAGACCACTTCGCTCAACGGGGCGCTGCTGGCACCGGGCGAGGAGCCTGTCCTGCTCGGCTCGGGTGGCGAGATCGACAAGGCCCGTTTCGGGATGAGCTGGATCGGCGAAGCCCACGCCGTCCCCATCATGGAGCAGCGCGAGCTCGTCGACGGGTTCGTCACTGACATCCTCACTCCCCTGCTCAGGGATCGTGGCCTGGAGTCGGGACGTCTCGCCGTCGATCAGGCCAACATCTCATTCATCCAGTCGTTGCAGGCGCATCTCCCCGACATCGAGCTCATCGACGGAGACACGGTGATGCAGCAGGCTCGCTGGATCAAGACAGACACAGAGGTGGCGGTCATCGAGGAGGCGTGTGCCATCGGCGACTCGGTGACCCAACGCGCCTGGACGAGACCCGGGCGGGTCGACGCGAGCTGGAGGTGGCCGCCGACGCCATGCAGACCCTGTTCCAACTGGGCGGCGAGATGGCCCATGTGATCACACCGTTCGTCGCATCTGGTGAGCACATGTCCCCACCACACCGTCTGGCGACCGACAAGATCATCCGCAACCAGGACCTCT